>NZ_KE137316.1:2493975-2930904 GCF_000408845.1 Escherichia sp. KTE172
CCCACACAGATTGTCTGATAAATTGTTAAAGAGCAGTTGCGACGCGGCTTTCAGCTCACTGTCGCGAGGTGGCGTATATTACGCTTTCCTCTTTCAGAGTCAACCCTGAATTTCAGGATTTTTTCTCTTTGTTGTTACGACCATCTTGTGAAGTGTTTCACGTTGTCGTCTCAACGGAGGCGCATTATAGGGATCCCAATTTTTTGCACAAGTACTTTTTTGATCTTTTTTTCTGTTTGTTGTTTTTTCACCCTTTTTGCTGCATTCGCACACAAAACGGTGCTTTTTTGCATACTAAAAGACTTGCACAAGGCCAATAATGCACCCAAAGTCATTAGGAAATCATTTATTGTTGAGGTGAGTATGTCTGATGTTTTACGCCCATACCGCGATCTTTTTCCACAAATCGGTCAGCGCGTAATGATCGACGATAGCAGCGTCGTGATTGGTGACGTTCGTCTGGCTGATGATGTGGGGATCTGGCCGCTCGTTGTGATTCGTGGAGATGTACATTATGTACAGATCGGAGCACGCACCAATATCCAGGATGGCAGTATGTTGCATGTCACTCATAAATCCTCGTACAACCCAGATGGCAACCCATTAACCATTGGCGAAGATGTCACTGTTGGTCACAAGGTGATGCTCCACGGCTGCACCATTGGCAATCGAGTTTTGGTTGGGATGGGCTCAATTTTACTTGATGGCGCAATAGTAGAAGATGATGTGATGATTGGTGCGGGTAGTCTGGTCCCACAAAATAAACGGCTGGAGAGCGGATATCTGTATCTCGGTAGCCCCGTCAAACAGATCCGCCCGTTAAGTGATGAAGAGAAGGCTGGGTTACGCTATTCCGCGAATAATTACGTGAAATGGAAGGACGAATATCTGGATCAGAGTAACCAGACCCAGCCTTGATCATCTTCACTTTGTTCCTGAATTAAGTTTTCCGCTTCTTCTTCCAGGTCCCAGCGATGCTGACGAAAACTCGCTAACCACTGTTCTGGCGTATCTCCAGTAAAGCGATACGCCAGACTCTCGCCAGAGATCGCGCATGTCAGTTGCATACCATTCACGAGAGCGGGAAAACATACACATTTTTTATTCTCGTCCCACTCTTCCCTATCCGGAAACTGGATGGCCTGATTCACGCTGACAACTCCTGTTGCAATAGTTTGATGACCGGTTCTACATCAGGCAGAACGCCATGCCAAAGAAGGAAGGCATGAGCCGCCTGTGCCACCAGCATTCCTAAACCATCAGCATTACGCTTTGAGCCTCGCTGCTCACACCATGCCAGAAAAGGAGTTTTTCCTTTCTGATAGAACATGTCATAGCAATAAATGCCAGGATGAATGAGCGATGACGGGATCGCCGGAATATCACCACTGATGCCACTGGATGTTGCATTAATAATGAGATCAAACTCATGACCTTCCAGTTCGTCCATACCCAACGCCTGAATACTGCCAGTGTGCGCAAACAATTTAGTCAACTCTTCTGCGCGAGATACCGTCCGATTAGTGATTGTCACCGCACAGTCCAGGGAAAGGAGTGGCAGTAGTACGCCGCGAGATGCTCCACCAGCGCCAATGAGCAGAATACGTAAACCAGGACGGATAAAAGACAGACGTTCCAGATCGCTTAACAAACCTATACCATCGGTATTGTCACCCAGCAGGCGTCCATCTTCTAACCGCTTGAGGGTATTAACAGCACCAGCCAACGCTGCCCGTTCAGTAAGCTCATCCGCTCTGGCAAAAGCCTCTTCTTTAAAAGGTACCGTCACATTCGCACCTTTACCACCAGCACTAAAGAAAGCGTTCAGTGTGTTGATGAAATCATTGATGGGTGCCAACACGCGCCCATAGGGATGTTCAATATTCAGTTGCTGAGCAAATTGCTGATGAATGAATGGCGATTTGCTGTGGGCTATCGGATTACCAAAAACAGCATAGGTTTCCATTATGTTACCCCTGTCGAAACAGTTCACCCGTCAGGGCATCGCGGATTTCTGAAGGATTTAAACGCCCCCCCGTTTCACCAGGCACAACCGGGAACGCCGCGCCAAATTGTGCGCGAACTTCGTCTACTGTTCGACAAGGTGGCAATCCACTCAAGTTGGCACTGGTAGAAACCAGCGGTTTACCATAAGCCTGGCACAAAGCAACCACCAACGGATGGTCGGTGACTCGTACAGCAAGCGAATCAAAGCGGCCCGTCAACCAGCGCGGTGTTGTCGCAGGCGCGGGAAAGACAAAGGTGACAGGACCTGGCCAGCGGGAAAAAATGGTTTCACGCTGCGCATCAGTCAGCATGGTGTCATCAATATAGGGTTTAAGCTGCTCGTAATTTGCTGCGATTAAAATCAGCCCCTTATCAACCGGACGCTGTTTTAACTCCAACAGTCTCATCACTGCTATTTCGCTATCAGGATCACACCCAACACCGAAAACGGCTTCCGTTGGATAGGCGATGACACGTTCTTCATTGAGAACATCTATCGCAGCTGCGATAGCGTCTCCTTGCAGGTTATTATTCACGTTATTATTCCGCCGAAACCGGCTTTCCACATTGTTTACTGGCACAAAAGTGTTTTACACCCTGCGCGGTTTTCTTTTCGATGAGTAGCGGATAATGACACTCAGGGCATTCTCCAGCTATGGGTTTGAAGTTAATGGCAAATTGACACTCCGGGTAGCGATCACAGGAGTGAAACGTTTTGCCATAACGGGAGCGGCGCTGGACCAGATGGCCCGTCCGGCATTGGGGGCATGTAATTGCTGTTTCGTCCGGTTTATCGATAAGTTCGGTATGTTCGCATTCAGGGTAGTTACTGCAACCAATAAACATACCAAAGCGTCCCTGGCGTAATACCAGATTTGCGCCACATGCAGGGCAAACCTGCCCCTCCAGAACTTTGACGATATGTCCATCCGCTGAAGATTTCAGAGGACGGACGTAGTCACACGCCGGATACTGTGAGCATCCAAGAAACGGACCGTGTTTCCCGGATCGAATAACCAGTTCAGCCCCGCACTTTGGGCAGGACTCATTATTACGCACCGTGAACAGTGCTGATTTTGCCATAACAACTTATGCTGAATTAAAGAAATGATTAATGCAGCATACCTTCATTCACTTCAAAGAGTAATTCTTCCATTTGCTGGTACGCATTTTCGCAGCCCGGAATATTGAACAACACCATCAGGATTACCCATTTCAGGTCTTCCAGGTCGAACTCTGCGGTATCCAGCGCGAGCACTCGCTCTATCACCATTTCACGGGTTTCAAGGTTAAGCACCTGAATTTGCTCAAGGAAAAGCAGAAAACCACGACAGCTGGCATCCAGCCTTTCACACTCTTCAGGGGTATAAATACGCATGGAGAGTGGATCAGAGGCCAGTTGCATCGGTTCTGCCAGTCCTTCCTGATAATCCGCAAGCTTTTCCAGCCAAAGCAGGGCATTGTAGATATCTTCTCGATCAAATCCTGCGTCGGTAAGATCCTGTTCAAGTTTGTCTTGATCCACACGCAACTCAGCTTCTGTGTGAATATAGGTTTCAAACAAATACATTAGTACGTCGAACATGGCATGCCCTCCTCAATCGGACATAGCCGCCGGGTACAGCTGCGATCCATCCTGCTAACTCCAGTTCGAGTAGTTGAGTTACTACCTCTGGCACAGGTTGGCCGGCACGTTCAGCGACGACGTCAACAGGTGTTACCTCATCTCCTACGTTAGCCAGGAGCTCAGGAAATGGCAATGCCACGTCTTCCTGATCTGGTGAATAAAATGAATTTTCAGGGGCGTCTGGCAACCAGTGCAATCCAAATTGCAAGTTTTCCAGAATTTCTTCCGGTTCCGTCACAAGAATCGCACCTTGTTTTATTAACCAGTGAGGCCCTTCGCTTCCCGGATTCCCTAATGGACCCGGCAAGGCAAAAATTTCACGTCCCTGCTCAAGCGCACAACGTGCTGTCACCAGCGAACCACTGCGCAAAGCCGCTTCCACCACCAGTACACCTTTACTTAGACCACTGATAATGCGATTTCTTCGTGGGAAATTGTAAGCAAGGGGAGGAACATCGAGGGGAAATTCCGAGACAAGAGCCCCACCATGTTCAAGCAAACTGGTAGCCAGTCGGGCATGGCGACGCGGATGAATGGTATTAAGTCCATTCCCTAATACAGCAATGCTGACGCCATTTACCTGTAAGGCCGCTTTATGCGCCACACCATCGATTCCACGCGCCAGTCCACTCGTAATTGTCACTCCACGCGTCGCCAGAGTTTCGCAAAATAATCGTCCCCATCGCTCGCCATACCATGAATGCGCCCGACTCCCCACTACGGCAAGCTGAAATGAATGCAGCGCGTGCAGTTCTCCTTCAACAAACAGTGCGCCGGGGTAATCTGTCGTCGCAAGAAGTTGAGGAGGATAAAATTCGCTGTCCGCAGGGATTAAATGATGGTTGGGTTGCTCCAACCAACAAAGTGAGCTTTCGATACTCTTTCGCGGAAATGAAAGAAAGCGTTGTGCCTGCCGCAATGTAAGCCCTGTTTGCTGCAATACAACCGCATCAATATACGACTGTTTTGCCAGCCAGTGAGCTATACGGACCATATCATCGCCGTACAAGCTGCTGATGCTCATTAAACGCAGCCAAATTTCTGTATCGACCATCCTTATCTCCCTGCCATAAGCAGCCTTAGCAATCTTTGCGATTGGTCAGTGATGCTGTCAATCAGAGGGGGATTTGTCTAGAATAGAAGAAATAATCTTTCTAACTCCTGAACACATCTCTGGAGATTTATGTCAGTTTTGCAAGTGTTACATATTCCGGACGAGCGGCTTCGCAAAGTTGCTAAACCGGTAGAAGAAGTGAATGCAGAAATTCAGCGTATCGTCGATGATATGTTCGAGACGATGTACGCAGAAGAAGGTATTGGCCTGGCGGCAACCCAGGTTGATATCCATCAACGTATCATTGTTATTGATGTTTCGGAAAACCGTGACGAACGGCTGGTGTTAATCAATCCGGAGCTTTTAGAAAAAAGCGGCGAAACAGGCATTGAAGAAGGTTGCCTGTCGATCCCTGAACAACGTGCTTTAGTGCCACGCGCAGAGAAAGTTAAAATTCGCGCCCTGGACCGCGACGGTAAACCATTTGAACTGGAAGCAGACGGTCTGTTAGCCATCTGTATTCAGCATGAGATGGATCACCTGGTCGGCAAACTGTTTATGGATTATCTGTCACCGCTGAAACAACAACGTATTCGTCAGAAAGTTGAAAAACTGGATCGTCTGAAAGCCCGGGCTTAAGGATAAGAACTAACGTGTCAGAATCACTACGTATTATTTTTGCGGGTACACCTGACTTTGCAGCGCGTCATCTCGACGCGCTGTTGTCTTCTGGTCATAACGTCGTTGGCGTGTTCACCCAGCCAGACCGACCGGCAGGACGCGGTAAAAAACTGATGCCCAGCCCGGTTAAAGTTCTGGCTGAGGAAAAAGCTCTGCCCGTTTTTCAACCGGTTTCCCTGCGTCCACAAGAAAACCAGCAACTGGTCGCCGATCTACAGGCTGATGTTATGGTTGTCGTCGCCTATGGCTTAATTCTGCCTAAAGCAGTGCTGGAGATGCCGCGTCTTGGCTGTATCAACGTTCATGGTTCACTGCTGCCACGCTGGCGCGGTGCTGCACCAATCCAACGCTCACTATGGGCAGGTGATGCAGAAACTGGTGTGACCATTATGCAAATGGATGTTGGTTTAGACACCGGTGACATGCTCTATAAGCTCTCCTGCCCGATTACTGCAGAAGATACCAGTGGTACGCTGTACGACAAGCTGGCAGAGCTTGGCCCACAAGGGCTTATCACCACATTGAAACAACTGGCAGACGGCACGGCGAAACCAGAAGTTCAGGACGAAACTCTTGTCACTTACGCCGAAAAGTTGAGTAAAGAAGAAGCGCGTATTGACTGGTCGCTTTCGGCAGCGCAGCTTGAACGCTGCATTCGCGCTTTCAATCCATGGCCAATGAGCTGGCTGGAAATTGAAGGACAGCCGGTTAAAGTCTGGAAAGCGTCGGTCATTGATACGGCAACCAACGCTGCACCAGGAACGATCCTTGAAGCCAATAAACAAGGCATTCAGGTTGCGACTGGTGATGGCATCCTGAACCTGCTCTCGTTACAACCTGCGGGTAAGAAAGCGATGAGCGCGCAAGACCTCCTGAATTCTCGTCGGGAATGGTTTGTTCCGGGCAACCGTCTGGTCTGATAGTCCACTCTTCTAAGCCCGGTCTTGCCGGGCATTTTTATACTTATGAAAAAACAACGTAATTTACGTAGCATGGCGGCCCAGGCCGTTGAACAAGTCGTCGAGCAAGGGCAATCATTAAGCAACATTCTGCCACCGCTCCAGCAAAAAGTTTCCGATAAAGACAAAGCACTTCTTCAAGAGTTGTGCTTTGGCGTACTGCGTACGCTTTCGCAGTTAGACTGGCTGATTAATAAGTTAATGGCCCGTCCGATGACCGGCAAACAGCGGACCGTGCATTACCTGATTATGGTTGGTTTGTATCAACTGCTTTATACCCGCATTCCACCTCATGCTGCGCTGGCTGAAACGGTTGAAGGTGCTGTCGCAATTAAGCGCCCGCAACTTAAGGGGCTGATTAACGGCGTGTTACGCCAGTTCCAACGTCAGCAAGAAGAGTTATTAGCCGAGTTTAATGCCAGTGATGCATGTTATCTGCATCCTTCCTGGTTACTGAAACGTCTGCAAAAAGCGTATCCAGAGCAATGGCAATCCATCGTTGAAGCCAATAACCAGCGTCCGCCAATGTGGCTGCGCGTTAATCGTACGCATCATTCCCGCGACAGCTGGCTTGCATTGCTGGATGAAGCAGGAATGAAAGGTTTCCCGCATGCGGATTACCCTGATGCTGTACGGCTGGAAACACCTGCACCTGTTCATGTGCTACCAGGTTTTGAAGAAGGATGGGTTACCGTTCAGGATGCATCAGCACAAGGTTGCATGGCCTGGCTTGCGCCACAAAACGGTGAACACATTCTGGATCTTTGCGCTGCCCCCGGCGGTAAAACAACGCATATCCTTGAGGTGGCACCAGAAGCGCAGGTTGTTGCGGTTGATATTGACGAACAGCGCCTCTCTCGCGTTTACGACAATTTAAAACGCCTTGGTATGAAGGCGACCGTGAAACAAGGTGATGGCCGCTACCCTTCCCAATGGTGTGGCGAGCAACAGTTTGATCGCATTTTATTAGATGCGCCTTGTTCAGCAACCGGTGTGATTCGTCGCCATCCGGATATTAAATGGTTACGTCGCGATCGCGATATCCCGGAACTCGCGCAATTGCAGTCTGAAATTCTCGACGCCATTTGGCCGCATTTAAAATCCGGTGGAACCCTGATCTATGCCACCTGTTCGGTGTTACCGGAAGAGAATAGCCTGCAGATTAAAGCCTTTTTGCAACGTACCGCTGATGCCGAACTTTGCGAAACAGGAACACCAGAGCAACCGGGTAAACAAAATCTGCCTGGTGCCGAAGAGGGCGACGGCTTCTTTTACGCTAAGCTAATCAAAAAGTGATGAGATAACGGGTCGCGACTGATGAAAATTATCATTCTGGGTGCCGGCCAGGTTGGCGGCACACTGGCGGAAAACCTGGTTGGCGAGAACAACGATATTACTGTTGTCGATACCAACGGTGAGCGTCTGCGGACCTTGCAGGATAAATTTGACCTGCGAGTCGTGCAGGGGCATGGCTCTCATCCACGCGTATTGCGGGAGGCAGGTGCCGACGACGCCGATATGCTGGTTGCTGTAACCAGTTCAGATGAAACCAATATGGTTGCCTGCCAGGTAGCCTACTCACTTTTCAACACCCCTAATCGCATCGCTCGTATCCGCTCACCAGACTACGTGCGCGATGCCGATAAGCTATTTCATTCAGATGCTGTACCGATTGATCATCTGATCGCACCAGAGCAGTTGGTTATCGATAATATTTACCGACTGATTGAGTATCCCGGCGCATTGCAGGTGGTGAACTTCGCTGAGGGTAAAGTCAGCCTGGCTGTGGTTAAAGCCTATTATGGCGGCCCGCTGATTGGTAATGCACTTTCGACCATGCGCGAACATATGCCACATATCGATACTCGTGTGGCAGCAATTTTCCGCCATGATCGCCCCATTCGTCCGCAAGGTTCGACCATTGTTGAAGCTGGTGATGAAGTGTTCTTTATTGCCGCTTCACAGCATATCCGCGCGGTGATGAGTGAATTACAGCGACTGGAAAAACCGTATAAGCGGATCATGCTGGTTGGTGGTGGTAATATCGGTGCAGGGCTGGCGCGTCGTCTGGAAAAAGATTACAGCGTCAAACTCATCGAACGTAATCAGCAGCGCGCTGCCGAACTGGCGGAAAAGTTGCAGAATACGATCGTCTTTTTTGGTGATGCGTCGGATCAAGAACTGCTGGCCGAAGAACATATCGATCAAGTTGATCTGTTTATTGCCGTCACCAACGATGACGAAGCCAATATCATGTCCGCCATGCTTGCCAAACGTATGGGTGCGAAAAAGGTGATGGTATTGATCCAGCGTCGCGCTTATGTGGATCTGGTTCAGGGGAGCGTGATCGATATTGCGATTTCACCGCAACAAGCAACTATTTCTGCGTTGCTTAGCCATGTGCGAAAAGCAGATATTGTTGGTGTTTCCTCATTACGCCGCGGCGTAGCAGAAGCTATTGAAGCCGTTGCTCACGGTGATGAAAGCACCTCACGCGTTGTCGGCAGAGTCATTGATGAAATCAAGCTACCGCCAGGAACGATTATTGGAGCGGTGGTACGTGGAAACGACGTGATGATTGCCAATGACAATCTGCGCATTGAGCAAGGCGATCACGTAATTATGTTCCTCACAGATAAAAAGTTTATTACCGACGTCGAAAGACTCTTCCAGCCAAGTCCTTTCTTCTTGTAATTAATAAGGCGTCTAATGACGCCTTATTATTTCCCTTTGATTATCAAGGATTAATTAAATCCATTCCTGGCAGGAAAATAGCTTAACATTTGTTAGACTTATGATTGTCGGCTTCATAGGGAGAATAACATGAGCATTATTAAAGAATTTCGCGAATTTGCGATGCGCGGGAACGTGGTGGATTTGGCGGTGGGTGTCATTATCGGTGCGGCATTCGGGAAGATTGTATCTTCATTGGTTGCCGATATCATTATGCCACCTCTGGGCTTATTAATTGGCGGGATCGATTTCAAACAGTTTGCTGTCACGCTACGCGATGCGCAGGGGGATATCCCTGCTGTTGTGATGCATTACGGTGTCTTCATTCAAAACGTCTTTGATTTTCTGATTGTAGCCTTTGCCATCTTTATGGCGATTAAGCTAATCAACAAACTGAATCGGAAAAAAGAAGAACCAGCAGCCGCGCCTGCACCAACTAAAGAAGAAGTATTACTGACAGAAATTCGTGATTTGCTGAAAGAGCAGAATAACCGCTCTTAACAAGCGCCTGAAAGCAGAAGGCCAGTGGTAAAAAAGTGATTTACTTTCTTGCCACTGGCCTCCCAGTTCCCCCGATTGCCATGTTTTCCTTTTCGCATGTAACTGCCTTTCCCTTTCTTATTTTTCTCTACGCGCTGTCGGAATAAGGGATCATGTAGTAATGCTTCTATCGCATTATCCTTTATCTGCCCTTTAGTATGCTGATATCGGCTCATAAAAACTCCAATTGGTTATTTAACGGCGCGAGTGTAATCCTGCCAGTGTAAAAAATCAACAGCCACTCTTAACGCCACTCGCCCCTTGTTCAAGAGCTTCAAGAATCGAGCAATAAACACTGCTATGGGCGGTCCCACAACAGGCATCGTTAAGGCGTTGGAGGGAACGCTGCATACTCTGCAACTCGGCTATCCGTGCTTCGACTTCCTGCAATCTTTCCTGCACAATGCCTTTTGACTCCTGACAGGTATGGTGTTCAGGATCGATACGGATCGACAGCAACTCGCGGATCGACTCCAGACTGAAACCAAGTTGTCTGGCATGGCGGATAAATTTCAATCGCTGGAGATCGCTTTCGGTGTACAGGCGAAACCCACCTTCGGTGCGTACTTCATGCTCCATCATCTGCTGCTTTTCGTAATAACGAATCGTGTCGGGTGTTACTTCCGCCATTTTTGCCAGCTCGCCAATGCGATACATACATACTCCACTAGTTATCGTTGATTTTGTTCAACAACTTGTCAGCATAATCGCCGCGTAAAAAATCGGTACTCAATCCAGCTTGTCGCAGCTTCAATTCCAGTAATGACAATCGACGACTAACCTCTTTATATTGCGGATCATCATGACGGATACCTTTGAGGATATCCAGAAGCTGTATTGCTTCCCTCCGCTGCTCAAGTTCTGGCGGTAAGCAACCGGCATTCTTCAGCAAGCGATACCCCGCACGTAATTCTGGTGGCACGTGTGAATCATCATCCAGAATCAATGGCTCGCCACTTCCCGGAAGATTATCAAACTCACCTTTGGATTGTGCCTCAGTAATATGACGCTCTGCCCACTGGTCAAGTAACCACATAAATACTCCAGGGGATGAACAAAAAGAGTACAGCTATTGTAGATAAGTGGGGATACTAAGGGTATAAAAAAACCCGCCGGGGCGGGTTTTTTTACGTTGCTTCAGATTACTCTGCAGCAGCTTCTGCTTTCTCTGAACGATCAACCAGCTCGATGTAAGCCATCGGCGCGTTGTCGCCTGCACGGAAGCCACACTTCAGAATACGAGTGTAACCACCGGCACGGCTCGCGAAACGCGGGCCCAGTTCGTTAAACAGTTTTGCCACGATCTCGTTATCACGAGTACGGGCGAATGCCAGACGACGATTAGCAACGCTATCAGTCTTGGCAAGAGTAATCAGCGGCTCAACTACGCGGCGCAGCTCTTTCGCTTTAGGCAGAGTCGTCTTGATGATTTCATGACGAACCAGTGAACCTGCCATATTGCGGAACATAGCCTGGCGATGGCTGCTGTTGCGGTTCAGTTGACGACCACTCTTACGATGGCGCATGACCTTATCCTTCTCAGTAAAACCTTAACCTGTGATCCGGTTACTCGTCAGCGATGCTTGCCGGTGGCCAGTTTTCCAGGCGCATGCCCAGAGACAGTCCACGGGAAGCCAGCACGTCTTTAATCTCAGTAAGAGATTTTTTACCAAGGTTAGGCGTTTTAAGGAGCTCAACCTCGGTACGCTGTACCAGATCACCGATATAGTGGATAGCTTCTGCTTTAAGGCAGTTAGCAGAGCGGACAGTCAATTCCAGATCGTCAACAGGGCGCAGCAGGATCGGATCGAACTCTGGTTTCTCTTCTTTCACTTCAGGCTGACGTACATCACGTAAGTCAACGAAAGCTTCCAGTTGTTCAGCCAGAATGGTTGCCGCACGACGAATCGCCTCTTCAGGATCGATTGTGCCGTTGGTTTCCATTTCGATGACCAGCTTGTCCAGGTCGGTACGCTGTTCTACACGCGCTGCTTCAACATTGTAGGCAATACGCTCCACAGGGCTGTAGCATGCGTCGACCAGCAGACGGCCGATTGGGCGCTCATCTTCTTCCGAATGAATTCGGGTAGAAGCCGGCACATAACCACGACCGCGCTGAACTTTGATACGCATGCTAATAGACGCGTTCTCATCGGTCAGGTGGCAGATCACGTGCTGCGGCTTGACGATTTCGACATCACCGTCGTGGGTGATATCGGCTGCAGTCACAGGGCCAATGCCAGATTTATTCAAGGTAAGAATAACTTCATCTTTGCCCTGAACTCTCACCGCCAGCCCTTTCAGGTTGAGCAGGATTTCCAGGATATCTTCCTGAACGCCTTCTTTGGTGCTGTACTCATGTAGTACACCATCAATCTCAACCTCGGTCACCGCGCAACCCGGCATCGATGAGAGCAGAATACGGCGCAGTGCGTTACCCAGAGTATGGCCAAAGCCACGCTCTAAAGGCTCAAGGGTCACCTTGGCGTGCGTCGAACTCACTTGCTCGATATCAACCAGGCGCGGTTTTAGAAACTCTGTCACAGAACCCTGCATTGTGTCCTCTCTTTGGTACTAAGCTTTACTTGGAGTAAAGCTCGACGATCAGGTGTTCGTTAATGTCCGCAGACAGATCAGAACGCTCCGGCTTACGCTTAAACGTACCTTCCATCTTGCCAGCATCAACTTCCAGCCAGGTTGGCTTTTCACGCTGCTCAGCCAGCTCCAGAGCGGCTTTCACGCGAGACTGCTTCTTCGCTTTCTCACGAATGCTTACAACGTCATTCGGACTAACCTGATAAGAAGCGATGTTAACAACACGACCGTTTACCATAATTGCTTTATGGCTAACCAGCTGACGTGCTTCTGCACGAGTGGCACCGAAGCCCATACGGTATACAACGTTGTCCAGACGACCTTCCAGCAGAGCCAACAGGTTTTCACCGGTGTTGCCTTTCAGACGTGCTGCTTCTTTGTAGTAGTTACGGAACTGACGCTCCAGCACACCATAGATACGGCGAACTTTTTGCTTTTCACGCAACTGCACACCATAGTCAGACAGACGCGGTTTACGCGCACCGTGCTGGCCAGGAGCTTGTTCAATTTTACACTTGGTATCGATCGCGCGAACGCCAGACTTAAGGAATAAGTCGGTGCCCTCACGACGGCTCAGCTTGAGCTTAGGACCCAAATATCTTGCCATTTTCTTTCTCCAACAAACCTGGAAAACGAAGCGTTATACGCGACGTTTTTTCGGCGGACGACAACCGTTATGAGGGATCGGAGTCACATCAGTAATGTTAGTGATGCGGAAACCTGCGGCGTTCAGAGCACGAATAGTAGATTCGCGGCCTGGACCCGGACCTTTAACCATAACTTCCAGATTCTTGATGCCGTATTCTTTCACGGCGTCAGCGCAACGCTCTGCTGCAACCTGAGCTGCAAACGGAGTGGATTTGCGAGAACCACGGAAACCGGAACCACCGGCTGTTGCCCAACCCAACGCGTTACCCTGACGATCAGTGATAGTCACGATGGTGTTGTTGAAAGAAGCATGGATATGAGCCACGCCGTCAGAGACTTGTTTTCTTACACGTTTACGTGCACGAATTGGTGCCTTTGCCATTATTCAATCACCCCGATTATTTCTTGATCGGTTTGCGCGGACCCTTACGGGTACGTGCGTTGGTCTTGGTACGCTGACCGCGAACCGGGAGACCACGACGATGACGCAAACCGCGATAGCAACCAAGATCCATCAGGCGCTTGATGCTCATGCTGATTTCACGGCGCAGATCACCTTCAACGACAAATTTGGCAACTTCGTCACGCAGCGTGTCGATTTGTCCTTCAGACAGCTCACTGATCTTAACATCTTCAGCGATACCCGCTGCAGCCAGGATGGCTTTAGAACGGGTCTTGCCGACGCCATAAATCGAAGTTAATGCGATTACGGCATGCTTATGATCAGGAATGTTAATGCCTGCTATACGGGCCACTATGCACTCCTACTATTTAATATGTACGTTCCATGCTGAAAAGCCCGTTTTCAGGATACTCAAATGGAAACGCACAGACATACAAAAGATTGGCTGGCTAATCTAGCCAGCTCAACCCAACTTTGCAAGAAAAATATGCGAAAAAATCAGCCTTGGCGCTGTTTATGCTTCGGCTCGGCACTGCAAATCACACGGATGACACCATCACGCTTAACGATTTTGCAGTTACGGCATAATTTCTTGACGGAAGCACGAACTTTCATTTTTACTCTCCGTAACTTCTCGGGCGACCAATTATCGGCCGTAGCCTTTCAGGTTCGCCTTCTTCAATGCAGACTCATACTGACTGGACATCATCAGAGTTTGCACTTGAGCCATAAAGTCCATAATCACGACAACAACGATAAGCAGTGAGGTCCCACCGAAGTAGAACGGTACTTTCATTGCATCACGCATGAACTCCGGGATCAGGCAGATAAAGGTAATGTACAGCGCACCAACCAAGGTCAGGCGGGTCATTACTTTATCGATATACTTCGCCGTTTGCTCTCCCGGACGAATTCCTGGTACAAATGCACCGGACTTCTTCAGGTTATCTGCTGTTTCACGCGGGTTGAAAACCAACGCCGTGTAGAAGAAACAGAAGAAGATGATTGCAGACGCATAGAGTAACACATAAAGCGGTTGCCCAGGCTGCAAATACAGCGAAATTGTTGTCAGCCAGTTCCAACCAGTACCGCCCCCGAACCATGACGCGATGGTCGCCGGGAACAGAATAATACTGGAAGCGAAGATTGCCGGGATTACCCCCGCCATATTCACTTTCAGCGGTAAATGTGTGCTCTGTGCAGCATAGACACGACGACCTTGCTGACGTTTCGCGTAGTTTACCACAATGCGGCGTTGACCACGCTCAACAAATACAACAAAGAACGTCACTGCAAATACTAATACTGCAACCAACAGCAACACGAGGAAGTGCAGGTCGCCTTGACGCGCTTGCTCGATAGTATGGGCAATGGCTGGCGGGAGTCCCGCGACAATACCGGCGAAGATAATGATTGAAATACCGTTGCCGATACCTCGTTCAGTAATCTGTTCGCCCAACCACATCAGGAACATGGTTCCTGTGACCAGACTTACAACAGCGGTGAAGTAGAATGCAAAGCCCGGGTTAATGACCAGGCCTTGCATACCAGGCATATTCGGCAGACCGGTAGCAATACCGATCGACTGGAATATTGCCAGCACCAGAGTACCGTAGCGGGTGTACTGGCTGATCTTACGACGACCAGACTCCCCTTCTTTCTTAATTTCTGCCAACGTTGGGTGAACCACCGTCAGCAGCTGGATAATGATCGATGCCGAAATATACGGCATGATCCCCAGAGCAAAGATAGAAGCACGGCTGAGAGCACCACCAGAGAACATGTTAAACATTTCAATGATGGTGCCTCGCTGTTGCTCAAGCAGTTTGGCAAGTACAGCGGCATCAATACCAGGGATCGGAATAAAAGAGCCAATACGGAACACAATCAGCGCACCGATAACAAACAGCAGTCTGCGTTTCAGCTCGCCTAAGCCACCTTTGGCACTTTGAAAATCTAATCCCGGTTGTTTAGCCATCTGCTACTTATTCCTCGATTTTACCGCCAGCAGCTTCGATAGCAGCACGAGCGCCTTTAGTAACACGCAGGCCACGAACAGTTACCGGAGTAGTTACTTCGCCAGCCAGGATCACTTTCGCGAACTCGATCTGGATACCGATAATGTTAGCCGCTTTCAGCGTGTTCAGGTCTACAACACCGCCTTCTACTTTAGCCAGGTCAGACAGACGAACTTCGGCTGTAATCGCTGCTTTACGAGAAGTGAAGCCGAATTTCGGCAGACGACGGTACAGAGGCATCTGACCACCCTCGAAACCGCGACGTACGCCACCGCCAGAACGAGACTTCTGACCTTTGTGACCACGACCACCGGTTTTACCGAGGCCAGAACCGATACCACGACCCAGGCGTTTACCCGCCTTTTTGGAGCCTTCGGCCGGAGACAGAGTATTTAAACGCATCTCTTACTCCTCAACTTTAACCATGAAGGAAACCGCGTTGATCATACCGCGAATAGCAGGAGTATCCTCGCGCTCTACGGTGTGACCAATACGACGCAGACCCAGGCCAAGCAGCGTTGCCTTGTGTTTCGGCAGACGACCGATTGCACTGCGGGTTTGAGTAATTTTAATAGTCTTTGCCATGGTTTATTTCCCCAGAATTTCTTCAACGGATTTACCACGCTTGGCAGCGACCATTTCTGGAGAATTCATATTTTCCAGGCCATCAATAGTTGCACGAACCACGTTGATCGGGTTGGTGGAACCATATGCTTTAGCCAGAACGTTATGAACCCCAGCGACTTCCAGAACGGCGCGCATTGCACCACCGGCGATGATACCGGTACCTTCGGAAGCCGGCTGCATGAATACGCGAGAACCCGTATGAACACCTTTAACAGGGTGTTGCAGAGTGCCGTTATTCAGCGCGACGTTAATCATATTGCGACGGGCTTTTTCCATCGCTTTCTGGATCGCTGCTGGAACTTCACGCGCTTTACCGTAACCAAAACCAACGCGACCGTTACCATCGCCAACTACAGTCAGAGCTGTGAAGGAGAAAATACGACCACCTTTAACGGTTTTAGATACGCGGTTTACCGCGATCAGCTTTTCCTGCAGTTCGCCAGCTTGTTTTTCGATGTGAGCCATCTTACACCTCTACCTTAGAACTGAAGGCCAGCTTCACGGGCAGCATCTGCCAGTGCCTGGACACGACCATGATATTGGAACCCGGAACGGTCAAAGGATACATCTTTGATGCCTTTTTCCAGAGCGCGTTCAGCGACAGCTTTACCCACAGCTGCAGCCGCGTCTTTGTTACCGGTGTACTTCAGTTGTTCAGCGATAGCTTTTTCTACAGTAGAAGCAGCTACCAGAACTTCAGAACCGTTCGGTGCAATTACCTGTGCGTAAATGTGACGCGGGGTACGATGTACCACCAGGCGAGTTGCGCCCAGCTCCTGGAGCTTGCGGCGTGCGCGGGTCGCACGACGGATACGAGCAGATTTCTTATCCATAGTGTTACCTTACTTCTTCTTAGCCTCTTTGGTACGCACGACTTCGTCGGCGTAACGAACACCCTTGCCTTTGTAAGGCTCAGGACGACGGTAGGCGCGCAGATCCGCTGCAACCTGGCCGATCACCTGCTTATCAGCGCCTTTCAGCACGATTTCAGTCTGAGTCGGACATTCAGCAGTGATACCCGCAGGCAGCTGATGGTCAACAGGATGAGAGAAACCCAGAGACAGGTTAATCACATTGCCTTTAACCGCTGCACGGTAACCTACACCAACCAGCTGCAGCTTCTTAGTGAAGCCTTCGGTAACACCGATAACCATTGAGTTCAGCAGGGCACGCGCGGTACCAGCCTGTGCCCAACCGTCTGCGTAACCATCACGCGGACCGAAGGTCAGGGTATTATCTGCATGTTTAACTTCAACAGCATCGTTGAGAGTACGAGTCAGCTCGCCGTTTTTACCTTTGATCGTAATAACCTGACCGTTGATTTTTACGTCAACGCCGGCAGGAACAACGACCGGTGCTTTAGCAACACGAGACATTTTTTCCTCCGATTAGGCTACGTAGCAGATAATTTCGCCACCAAGACCAGCCTGGCGCGCTGCACGATCAGTCATAACACCTTTAGAGGTAGAAACAACTGCGATACCCAGACCCGCCATAACTTTCGGCAGCTCATCTTTACGTTTGTAGATGCGCAGACCTGGGCGGCTGACACGCTGAATGCTTTCTACAACAGCTTTGCCCTGGAAATACTTCAGAGTAAGTTCCAGTTCAGGCTTGGTGTCGCCTTCAACTTTAAAATCTTCAATAAAACCTTCTTCCTTCAGCACGTTGGCGATTGCCACTTTCAGCTTGGAGGAAGGCATGGTGACCGCAGCTTTGTTCGCGGCCTGACCGTTACGGATACGGGTCAGCATATCCGCGATCGGATCTTGCATGCTCATCTGTCTTTACTCCCGTGATTCAATTGGTGACAATTACCAGCTAGCCTTTTTCAGACCCGGGATTTCACCGCGCATAGCGGCTTCACGGACCTTAATACGGCTCAACCCGAACTTCCGCAGGAAACCATGCGGACGACCTGTTTGACGGCAGCGGTTACGCTGACGAGACGGGCTGGAATCACGCGGCAGAGTCTGCAGCTTGAGAACAGCGTTCCAACGATCTTCGTCGGAAGCGTTCACATCAGAGATGATCGCTTTCAGTTCAGCGCGTTTCGCGAAGTATTTATCAGCTAAAGCTACGCGTTTTACTTCGCGTGCTTTCATTGATTGCTTAGCCATTTAGTAACCCTACCTTACTTGCGGAACGGGAAGTCAAAGGCAGCCAGCAGAGCGCGGCCTTCTTCGTCAGATTTCGCAGTAGTGGTAATGGTAATATCCAAACCACGAACGCGGTCGACTTTATCGTAGTCGATTTCTGGGAAGATGATCTGCTCACGGACACCCATGCTGTAGTTACCACGACCGTCGAAAGACTTAGCGGACAGGCCACGGAAGTCACGGATACGAGGTACAGCAATAGTGATCAGGCGCTCAAAGAACTCCCACATGCGTTCGCCACGCAGAGTTACTTTACAGCCGATCGGATAGCCCTGACGGATTTTGAAGCCTGCAACAGATTTGCGTGCTTTGGTGATCAGCGGTTTTTGACCGGAGATTGCTGCCAGGTCTGCTGCTGCGTTATCCAGCAGTTTTTTGTCAGCGATCGCTTCACCAACACCCATGTTCAGGGTGATCTTCTCGACCCGAGGGACTTGCATGACAGAATTGTAGTTAAACTCAGTCATGAGTTTTTTAACTACTTCGTCTTTGTAGTAATCATGCAGTTTCGCCATCGTACTACTCCAAATTACTTGATAGTTTCGCTGTTAGACTTGAAGAAACGGACTTTTTTACCGTCTTCGAATCTAAAGCCTACACGGTCAGCCTTGCCGGTTGCCGCATTGAAGATTGCTACGTTGGAAACCTGAATAGCGGCTTCTTTTTCAACGATGCCACCCGGTTGGTTCAGGGCCGGAACCGGCTTCTGATGTTTCTTAACCAGGTTGATACCTTCAACAATGACCTTGCCGGAAGACAGGACATTCTTAACTTTACCGCGTTTACCTTTATCTTTACCGGTTAACACGATAACTTCGTCATCACGACGGATTTTCGCTGCCATGATTCGCTCCTTAGAGTACTTCTGGTGCCAGAGAGATAATTTTCATGAACTTCTCACTACGAAGCTCACGAGTTACCGGCCCAAAAATACGCGTACCGATAGGCTGCTCGCTGTTGTTGTTCAGAAGAACACAAGCATTACCATCGAAGCGAATGACAGAACCGTCCGGGCGACGAACACCCTTCTTGGTGCGCACCACTACCGCCTTCAGCACATCACCTTTTTTGACCTTACCACGCGGAATTGCTTCTTTGATGGTGATCTTGATGATGTCGCCTACGCCTGCGTAGCGACGGTGCGAGCCACCCAGAACCTTGATACACATTACGCGACGTGCACCGGAGTTGTCGGCGACGTTCAGCATAGTCTGTTCTTGGATCATTTTAGTGCTCCGCTAATGTCAACTACTACTGAGACCCGAAAATCAGGTCGTTAAAAATCCCCATATCGAGGGCGCGGCATTATAACACCGCTTCAAGGATATGGGTAGAAAAAATAAACGGCTCATTTCTGAGCCGTTTATTCGTATCGAGAGAGTGTACTGTATTACAGAACCGCTTTCTCTACAACGCGAACCAGCGTCCAGGATTTAGTCTTGGACAGCGGACGGCATTCGCGGATTTCAACCACGTCACCGATACCGCATTCGTTGTTCTCGTCATGTACGTGCAGTTTGGTCGTACGCTTGATGAATTTACCGTAGATCGGGTGTTTCACAAAACGTTCGATAGCAACAACAATGGATTTCTCCATTTTGTCGCTAACAACGCGACCTTGCAGAGTACGGATTTTATCGGTCATTACGCACCCGCCTTCTCGTTCAGTAAAGTCTTAACGCGTGCGACATCGCGACGCACTTGCTTCAACAGGTGAGACTGTTGCAGCTGGCCACTTGCAGCCTGCATACGCAGGTTGAACTGCTCACGCAGCAGGTTCAGCAGCTCGGTGTTCAGCTCTTCAACGCTCTTCTCACGCAGCTCTTTTGCTTTCATTACATCACCGTCTTAGTTACAAAGGTGGTTTTAATCGGCAGTTTCGCTGCTGCCAGCTTGAATGCTTCACGGGCCAGCTCTTCCGGAACACCGTCCATTTCATACAGGACTTTACCCGGCTGAATCAAGGCAACCCAATACTCCACGTTACCTTTACCTTTACCCATACGCACTGCCAGCGGCTTTTCAGTGATCGGTTTGTCCGGGAACACACGGATCCAGATCTTACCTTGACGCTTAACTGCACGGGTCATAGCACGACGTGCTGCTTCGATCTGACGTGCAGTCAGACGACCACGGCCAACAGCTTTCAGACCGAAGCTGCCGAAGCTAACATCCGTACCCTGCGCCAGACCGCGGTTACGGCCTTTGTGCATTTTACGGAATTTTGTACGCTTTGGTTGTAACATCAGCGACGCTCCTTATTTACGGCCTTTACGCTGCTGCTTTTTAGGCTGAGCAGCCGGTTTTTCCGGTTGTTCAACAGCAGCCATACCACCCAGGATCTCGCCTTTGAAGATCCACACTTTAACGCCGATTACACCGTAAGTGGTGTGCGCTTCAGAGGTGTTGTAGTCGATGTCAGCACGCAGAGTGTGCAGCGGTACGCGACCTTCGCGGTACCATTCGGTACGTGCGATTTCCGCGCCGCCCAGACGGCCGCTAACTTCAACTTTAATACCTTTAGCGCCCAGACGCATTGCGTTCTGTACAGCACGCTTCATAGCACGACGGAACATAACGCGACGTTCCAGCTGAGAAGTGATGCTGTCAGCAACCAGTTTTGCGTCCAGTTCAGGCTTACGAACTTCGGCGATGTTGATCTGTGCAGGAACGCCAGCGATGTCCGCTACGACCTTACGCAGTTTTTCTACGTCTTCACCTTTTTTACCGATAACGATACCCGGGCGAGCAGTGTGAATGGTTACACGGATGCTCTTAGCCGGACGCTCGATAACGATACGAGATACGGACGCTTTAGCCAGTTCCTTAGTCAGGTACTGACGTACTTTAAAATCGCTGTCCAGGTTGTCAGCGAATTCTTTGGTGTTCGCAAACCAGGTAGAGTTCCATGGTTTTACAATACCCAGGCGAATACCATTAGGATGTACTTTCTGACCCATTGCTAGTCTCCAGAGTCTCAGCGATCGGACACAACCACAGTGATGTGGCTGGTGCGCTTCAGGATGCGATCTGCACGACCTTTTGCACGCGGCATAATGCGCTTCATGCTCGGGCCTTCGTCTACGAAAATTTTCGTAACTTTCAGATCGTCAATGTCAGCGCCATCGTTGTGTTCAGCGTTAGCAATGGCAGATTCCAGAACTTTCTTGACCAGTACAGCCGCTTTCTTGTTGGTGTAGGTCAAAATATCCAGAGCCTGCGACACTTTCTTACCGCGAATCAGGTCAGCAACAAGGCGAACCTTCTGAGCAGAAGAACGAGCATGGCGATGTTTAGCGATAGTTTCCATCTCTTCCTCCTACCTTATTTCTTCTTCGCTTTTTTATCAGCAGCGTGGCCGCGATAAGTACGAGTCGGTGCGAATTCACCCAGTTTGTGACCGACCATTTCATCGGTTACAAATACCGGAACGTGCTGACGACCATTATGGACAGCGATGGTCAAACCGATCATGTTAGGAAAGATCGTTGAACGACGGGACCAAGTGCGCAGGGGCTTCTTGTCTCCGCTTTCCACCGCTTTCTCTACCTTCTTCAGCAAGTGCAGGTCAATAAAAGGACCTTTCTTGAGAGAACGTGGCATGGCTTATCCTCTAAAATTATTTGCTACGGCGACGTACGATGAATTTATCAGTACGCTTGTTGCTGCGGGTCTTCTTACCTTTGGTCTGAACGCCCCACGGAGTTACCGGGTGCTTACCAAAGTTACGACCTTCACCACCACCATGTGGGTGGTCTACCGGGTTCATCGCGGTACCGCGAACGGTCGGACGAACACCACGCCAGCGTGCAGCACCTGCTTTACCCAGAACGCGCAGCATATGCTCAGCATTGCCAACTTCGCCCAGAGTTGCACGGCAGTCTGCTTCTACTTTACGCATTTCACCAGAACGCAGACGCAGGGTGACATAAGCACCATCACGAGCAACGATCTGAACGTAAGTACCAGCGGAACGTGCCAGCTGACCGCCTTTACCTGGTTTCATTTCTACGTTATGAACAGTAGAACCAACCGGGATGTTGCGCATCGGCAGGGTGTTACCTGGTTTGATTGCAGCATCAACGCCAGACTGAATCTGGTCGCCAGCTTTCAGGCCTTTAGGGGCCAGGATGTAACGGCGTTCACCGTCTTTGTACAGAACCAGCGCGATGTTCGCGGAACGGTTCGGATCGTACTCAAGACGTTCAACAACTGCCGGGATACCGTCTTTGTTGCGTTTGAAGTCAACAATACGGTAAGCCTGCTTGTGGCCACCACCGATATGACGAGTGGTGATACGGCCATTGTTGTTACGACCACCGGATTTGCTGTTTTTTTCCAGCAACGGAGCAAAAGGTTTGCCCTTGTGCAGCTCAGGGTTAACCACTTTAACAACGTGGCGACGACCCGGAGATGTCGGTTTACATTTAACAACTGCCATTGTATTACTCCTCCGACTTACTCAGCGCCGCCAACGAAGTCCAGATTCTGGCCTTCTTTCAGGGTGACGTAAGCTTTTTTCCAGTCGCTACGACGACCGATACGCTGTCCGTGACGTTTAACTTTCCCTTTAACTACCAGGGTGTTAACGACTTCGACTTCGACTTCAAACAGTTTCTGCACAGCAGCTTTGATTTCTGCTTTGGTCGCGTCTTTAGCAACTTTGAGTACGATGGTGTTGGATTTTTCCATCGCAGTAGACGCTTTTTCAGAAACGTGCGGTGCACGCAGCACCTTCAGCAGACGTTCTTCACGAATCATGCCAGCATCTCCTCAACTTGCTTAACAGCATCAGCAGTCATTACGACTTTGTCGAAGGCGATCAGGCTAACCGGGTCGATACCAGTTGCATCGCGTACGTCAACCTTGTGCAGGTTGCGCGCAGCCAGGAACAGGTTTTCGTCCAGCTCACCGGTGATGATCAGCACATCTTCCAGAGCCATGTCTTTCAGTTTCTGTGCCAGCAGCTTAGTTTTCGGCGCTTCTACAGAGAACTTCTCGACAACGATCAGACGATCCTGACGTACCAGTTCGGACAGGATGCTTTTCAGCGCGCCGCGGTACATCTTCTTGTTAACTTTTTGACTGTGGTCCTGCGGACGAGCAGCAAAGGTCACGCCACCAGAACGCCAGATCGGGCTCTTGATAGAACCAGAACGCGCACGGCCGGTGCCTTTCTGGCGCCACGGTTTTTTACCGGAACCAGTTACTTCAGCACGAGTCTTCTGAGCACGAGTACCCTGACGAGCACCAGCTGCATAAGCAACAACAACCTGGTGAACCAGCGCTTCGTTGAAATCACGACCGAAGGTAGTTTCGGAAACAGTCAGCGCGCTCTGCGCGTCTTTCAATACTAATTCCATTGCTATCTCCTTACGCCTTCACAGCTGGTTTAACGATCAGGTCGCTACCGGTTGCACCCGGGACAGCACCTTTAACCAGCAGCAGGTTGCGCTCAGCGTCAACGCGTACTACGTCAAGGCTCTGAACGGTTACACGTTCGTTACCCATCTGACCTGCCATTTTCTTGCCTTTGAACACTTTGCCCGGAGTCTGGTTCTGACCGATAGAACCCGGAACGCGGTGAGACAAGGAGTTACCGTGAGTAGCGTCCTGGGTACGGAAGTTCCAGCGCTTAACGGTACCTGCGAAACCTTTACCTTTAGAGGTGCCAGTTACGTCAACTTTTTTAACGTCAGCAAACAGTTCAACGCTAATGCTCTGACCTACAGTGAACTCTTCGCCTTCAGCCAGGCGGAATTCCCACAGACCACGGCCAGCTTCTACGCCAGCTTTAGCGAAGTGGCCAGCTTCAGGCTTGGTCACACGGTTAGCTTTTTTAGCACCGGTGGTTACCTGAATAGCACGGTAGCCATCGTTAGCCAGGTCTTTAACCTGAGTAACGCGGTTTGCTTCAACTTCGATTACGGTTACTGGGATAGAAACGCCGTCTTCTGTGAAGATACGGGTCATACCCACTTTTTTACCGACTAAACCAATCATTGTTTCAACCTCTCAATCGCTCAATGACCTGATTAACCCAGGCTGATCTGCACGTCTACACCGGCAGCCAGATCCAGACGCATCAGAGCATCAACGGTTTTCTCGGTTGGCTCAACGATGTCAACCAGACGCAAGTGAGTACGGATTTCGTACTGATCGCGCGCGTCTTTGTTGACGTGCGGGGAGATCAGAACAGTGAAGCGCTCTTTGCGTGTCGGCAGCGGGATCGGACCACGGACCTGCGCACCAGTGCGCTTGGCAGTCTCGACGATTTCCGCGGTTGCTTGATCGATCAGACGATGATCAAACGCTTTCAGGCGGATACGGATTCTTTGGTTCTGCATGAGACCAGAGCTCCAATTATTTTATAAACGAAAATGATTACTCCTCAGACCCATTACGATTGATGGGAGAGTGTAACCGTTCTTACGTAGCTCCCCGATTGGGAGCATTGTTAGGTAGCCAAATTCGGCTAACTGAGGTTCAGATTGAACCTGCTGTCAACTACGACAAGCCCGCGCATTATACGCAAATCTGAGCCTGACGCAAGCATCGGGTAGAAATTAATCGCAACGCGCAGATTGCGAGCTGCATTCCACGAAATTTGTAAGGTTGTGAAGATAGCGTTTTTCACCGGAACCAGGTTAACAAATCAGCGATTTCTCTGTTGCTGAGCATCCGGAGTTATTCGATGGTGATACTCCAATTACAGAGGATATTTTATGGACGCTGCCCTTCCCTTTCTGATTTTGTACGCTTGTTTATCAACCCTACTTTTTTTCTGGGATGCAAAGCATGGCTTGTTACCTGACAGGTTTACCTGCCCGTTACTCTGGTCAGGTCTTTTGTTCTATCAAGTTTGTAATCCTGACGGTTTAGCCGATGCGTTATGGGGGGCGATTATTGGTTACGGCACATTCGCTGTCATTTACTGGGGGTATCGCATACTGCGCCATAAAGAAGGATTAGGCTATGGTGATGTGAAGTTTCTCGCCGCCCTTGGTGCCTGGCATACATGGACCTTCTTGCCACGACTGGTTTTCCTTGCTGCCTCATTCGCTTGCGGAGCCGTAGTTATTGGTTTGCTTATGAGAGGAAAAGAGTCATTAAAAAACCCGCTGCCGTTTGGTCCATTTCTGGCGGCTGCGGGTTTCGTTGTAGGCTGGGATAGTTTGCTGGCAGGCCGTTAATCTTTAACTTTTATTTGTGATTGCAGGTAATTTTGTAGACCGATTTTACCGATGAGATCCAACTCAGTTTCGAGCCAGTCAATATGACCTTCTTCATCGGCAAGGATCTCGATCATCATATCACGGCTAACATAGTCATGAACGCTGTCGGCATACGCGATAGCCTCACGGAGATCCTTCGCGCCTTCCAGTTCTAATCGCAGGTCGGATTGCAGCATCTCCTCGACATCTTCACCAATCCCCAGTTTGCCTAAATCCTGTAAGTTGGGGATTCCTTCTAAAAACAAAATACGCTCGATATATTTATCAGCGTGTTTCATCTCATCGATAGATTCATGGTATTCGACGTCATTAAGACGCATCAGGCCCCAGTTTTTAAACATCCGGGCATGGAGAAAATACTGATTGATTGCGACAAGCTCATTTCCCAATAGTTTATTGAGATAATTTATGATTTTAACATCACCTTTCATTTTATAGTCCCTCCGCTTCCACTATTAGAGCGTAGATGGGGCTAGCGGGATGTCAAAAAATAAGCGTGGGCTTCAGGCAATCTCTTTAAATTCTGGCATCTGCATCAACTCGTCCTGCATCACTTCGCGCGCGGCGCGAATGCACTTACCGCATTGATTTCCCACAGGAATAAACTTACGCAATTGTTGGAAAGATTGCGGATGAAACTGACGGACTGCCTGGCGAATTTTTTTGTCACTTACACCATTACACAAACAAACGTACATGATTGCTCCCGTTCAAATTCTGCGCAAAGTGTAAATGAGAATGGTTATGATTACAATAGCACAGTTTTATTTGCGCCATAGTTCAGCGAGTGAAATTGCGACTAAATATTTCGAGCTCAAATTACGGGCAGCAAAAAGGGCGCCGAAGCGCCCTTTTTAATTCGAAACTAATTAACGTGTAATTAGCCCAGAACTTTAGCAACAACGCCCGCGCCAACGGTACGGCCGCCTTCACGGATTGCGAAACGCAGACCGTCGTCCATCGCGATCGGGTGGATCAGGGTAACAACCATTTTGATGTTGTCGCCCGGCATTACCATCTCTACGCCTTCCGGCAGTTCGATGGTACCAGTCACGTCAGTAGTACGGAAGTAGAACTGCGGACGGTAGCCTTTGAAGAACGGAGTATGACGACCGCCTTCATCTTTGGACAGAATGTACACTTCAGATTCGAACTTGGTGTGCGGCTTGATGGTGCCCGGCTTAGCCAGTACCTGACCACGTTCGATTTCTTCACGTTTGATACCACGCAGCAGAACACCTACGTTCTCACCAGCACGGCCTTCGTCCAGCAGTTTGCGGAACATTTCAACGCCAGTACAGGTAGACTTCTGAGTCTCTTTGATACCAACGATTTCAACTTCTTCACCAACTTTGATGATACCGCGTTCTACACGACCAGTAACAACGGTACCACGACCGGAGATGGAGAATACGTCTTCGATCGGCAGCAGGAACGGCTTGTCAATCGCACGCTCTGGTTCCGGAATGTAAGAATCCAGGAAGCCAGCCAGTTCCAGGATTTTCGCTTCCCACTCTGCGTCGCCTTCCAGCGCTTTCAGAGCAGAACCACGAACGATCGGAGTGTCGTCGCCCGGGAAGTCGTACTGAGACAGAAGTTCACGAACTTCCATTTCAACCAGTTCCAGCAGCTCTTCGTCATCAACCATGTCGCATTTGTTCAGGAACACGATGATGTACGGAACGCCTACCTGACGACCCAGCAGGATGTGCTCACGAGTCTGCGGCATCGGGCCGTCAGTCGCAGCAACTACCAGGATCGCGCCGTCCATCTGAGCAGCACCGGTGATCATGTTTTTAACATAGTCGGCGTGCCCCGGGCAGTCTACGTGTGCGTAGTGACGGGTCGGGGTGTCATATTCAACGTGAGAAGTGTTGATGGTGATACCACGAGCTTTTTCTTCCGGCGCGTTATCGATCTGGTCGAATGCACGAGCAGCACCGCCGTAGGTTTTAGCCAGTACGGTGGTGATTGCAGCGGTCAGAGTAGTTTTACCGTGGTCAACGTGGCCGATAGTACCAACGTTAACGTGCGGTTTTGTACGTTCAAATTTTTCTTTAGACACGGCTATATTCCTTACTATAGTGCTCTCCCCTTCAGGAGAGAGCACGGGACTTTGGTATTAACCCTTAGGCTTATTTACCACGGGCTTCAATTACGGCCTGAGCAACGTTACTCGGCGCTTCATCATACTTCAGGAATTCCATGGTGTATGATGCACGACCTTTGGTCAGAGAACGCAGCTGAGTTGCATATCCGAACATTTCAGACAGCGGTACTTCAGCGTGGATCTTAACGCCAGTAACTTCAGATTCCTGACCTTTGAGCATACCACGACGACGGCTCAAGTCACCGATAACGTCACCGGTGTTCTCTTCCGGAGTTTCTACTTCAACCTTCATGATCGGCTCAAGCAGAACTGGTTTCGCTTTCTTAAAGCCTTCTTTAAAGGCGATAGAAGCAGCCAGTTTAAACGCCAGTTCAGAGGAGTCAACGTCATGGTAAGAACCGAAGTGCAGACGAATACCCATGTCTACTACCGGGTAGCCTGCCAGCGGACCTGCTTTCAGCTGTTCCTGGATACCTTTATCAACGGCCGGGATGTATTCGCCAGGGATTACACCACCTTTAATGTCGTTGATGAACTCGTAGCCTTTCGGGTTTGAACCCGGCTCCAGCGGGTACATGTCGATAACAACATGACCATACTGACCACGACCACCAGACTGTTTCGCGTGTTTACCTTCAACATCGGTAACTTTCTGGCGGATAGTTTCACGGTAAGCAACCTGCGGTTTACCTACGTTCGCTTCAACGTTGAATTCACGCTTCATACGGTCAACGATGATGTCGAGGTGCAGTTCGCCCATACCCGCGATGATGGTCTGGTTAGATTCTTCGTCAGTCCATACACGGAAAGACGGGTCTTCTTTAGCCAGACGGCCCAGAGCCAGACCCATTTTTTCCTGGTCAGCTTTGGTTTTCGGTTCAACTGCGATGGAGATTACCGGCTCAGGGAATTCCATACGTTCCAGAATGATCGGCGCATCCGGGTCACACAGGGTGTCACCAGTGGTTACGTCTTTCAGACCGATAGCAGCAGCGATGTCGCCCGCGCGAACTTCTTTGATCTCTTCACGTTTGTTAGCGTGCATCTGAACGATACGACCGAAACGCTCACGTGCAGCTTTCACGGAGTTCAGTACGGTATCACCAGAGTTAACCACACCGGAGTAAACACGGAAGAAGGTCAGGTTACCAACAAACGGGTCGGTAGCGATTTTGAACGCCAGTGCAGAGAACGGCTCGTCATCACTTGCGTGACGTTCAGCCGGAGTGTCTTTACCGTCGTCCAGGATACCGTTGATCGCAGGTACGTCAACCGGGGATGGCAGGTAATCGATTACCGCATCCAGCATCGCCTGAACACCTTTGTTCTTGAACGCAGAACCACAGGTTACCAGGATGATTTCGTTGTTCAGAACGCGCTGACGCAGAGCACCTTTAATCTCTTCTTCAGTCAGTTCTTCACCACCCAGGTATTTTTCCATCAGCTCTTCAGAAGCTTCAGCTGCGGATTCGATCAGGTTCTGGTGCCATTCGTTAGCCAGTTCAACCATGTCTGCCGGGATATCTTCGTATTCGAAGGTTACGCCCTGGTCAGCGTCGTTCCAGTTGATAGCTTTCATTTTCACCAGGTCAACAACACCGGTGAAATGTTCTTCAGCACCAATCGCCAGCTGCAGCGGAACCGGGTTCGCGCCCAGACGGGTTTTGATCTGGTTAACAACTTTCAGGAAGTTCGCACCCATGCGGTCCATTTTGTTAACGAACGCAATGCGCGGAACTTTATATTTGTTTGCCTGACGCCATACGGTTTCAGACTGCGGCTGAACACCACCAACTGCGCAGTAAACCATTACCGCACCATCGAGAACACGCATGGAACGTTCTACTTCGATTGTGAAGTCAACGTGCCCCGGGGTGTCGATGATGTTGATGCGATGCGGCTCATACTGCTTAGCCATACCAGACCAGAATGCAGTAGTCGCAGCGGAAGTGATGGTAATACCACGTTCCTGCTCCTGCTCCATCCAGTCCATGGTTGCAGCGCCGTCATGAACTTCACCGATTTTATGGTTTACACCGGTGTAGAACAGAATACGTTCGGTAGTAGTGGTTTTACCGGCGTCGATGTGCGCACTGATACCGATGTTACGGTAGCGTGCGATGGGTGTTGTACGAGCCATTTGTTTCCTCGTTTATCTTTTAGGCGTTCAATTTAAGTAGCCCAAAGCGGGCTGCTTACTGGAAGCGCCCGCCTGGTGACTAAAACTCCGAAGGGATTACCAACGGTAGTGTGCGAACGCCTTGTTGGCTTCGGCCATACGGTGAACGTCTTCACGTTTCTTAACTGCAGTACCTTTGTTTTCTGCAGCATCAGAAAGTTCGTTCGCCAGGCGCAGAGCCATGGATTTATCACCGCGTTTACGAGCAGCTTCAACGATCCAACGCATTGCCAGAGCATTACGACGAACCGGACGGACTTCAACTGGTACCTGATAAGTAGAACCACCAACGCGGCGAGACTTAACTTCTACAGTCGGGCGCACGTTTTCGAGAGCTACTTCGAATGCTTCCAGTTCAGATTTACCAGAGCGCTGAGCCAGGGTCTCCAGCGCGCTGTATACGATAGATTCGGCAGTAGATTTTTTACCATCTACCATCAGGATATTTACAAATTTAGCCAGCAGTTCTGATCCGAACTTCGGATCCGGCAGAATTTTACGCTGACCAATGACGCGACGACGTGGCATGGAAATACTCCGTTGTTAATTCAGGATTGTCCAAAACTCTACGAGTTTAGTTTGACATTTAAGTTAAAACGTTTGGCCTTACTTAACGGAGAACCATTAAGCCTTAGGACGCTTCACGCCATACTTGGAACGAGCCTGCTTACGGTCTTTAACGCCGGAGCAGTCAAGCGCACCACGTACGGTGTGGTAACGAACACCCGGGAGGTCTTTAACACGACCGCCACGGATCAGGATCACGGAGTGCTCCTGCAGGTTGTGACCTTCACCACCGATGTAGGAAGTCACTTCGAAACCGTTAGTCAGACGAACACGGCATACTTTACGCAGCGCGGAGTTCGGTTTTTTAGGAGTGGTAGTATATACACGAGTACATACGCCACGTTTTTGCGGGCATGCTTCCAGCGCAGGCACGTTGCTTTTCGCAACTTTGCGAGCACGTGGTTTGCGTACCAGCTGGTTAACTGTTGCCATTAAATAGCTCCTGGTTTTAGCTTTTGCTTCGTAAACACGTAATAAAACGTCCTCACACAATATGAGGACGCCGAATTTTAGGGCGATGCCGAAAAGGTGTCAAGAAATATACAACGATCCCGCCATCACCAGGCCATCTGGCTGGAGTGCTTAACCGTAAGTCTGACGAAATCAGTATAGTCAATGGGAATGATGTCGTTCGAAATTTGACCAGTCAAACCGCGGGCAATAAGGTCTTCGTTCAGGGCATAGACCTTAATGGGGGCATTACGCAGACTTTCAAGGTAGCGGTTACCGTCAACTGCGGCAGTTACACCATCTTGCAATAATAGCAGTTCGTCGCCTTCACTGAGTAGACGCAACAGCGCAGCAAAATCCGTCAGCCAGGGTGAACGATGTAATGTGTGCAGCATAAACGCCTCAAAACCTCAAAATAACATCGTAGTTGGCGAGTTCGCGGCGTAAGGCATCTGCTTCGAGCGGCGTGGCTTCGACAACAAAGGGTGTCTGCGGATCTAACCCGCGTTCGCGCAGTGAAGCCGCACAAACCCAGCACTGTTCAATGTCGTACAGACCCAACAATTTAAAAGTGGCAATGTAATCACGCGCCAGCACTGCATCGGGCTTTTGTCCTTGCAGCAGCTGAAAAACGCCATCAGCAATAAAGAAGACGGCCAGATCGTCAGTTAATGCGGAAGTTGCCAGTAAAGCATCTAAACCTTCCCGACCAGCAGCTGTACCATGAGGTGCAGTAGAAAAAACAAACGCAATTCGTTTCATCAGAACTGTACCACCCTGTCACAGGTCAGCGAGGCTTCCGCCAGCGCGCCAAGTCCGCTTAAGGTAAATCCCGACTGAAGATTTGACGAAGCCAGCCCCAGCCTTCCTGCTTCAGTTTCATCGACGATACCGCGGCGTAACGCTGCCGCTACGCAGATATTCAGCGCCACACCATGTTGCGCATTCAATTGTTGCCAGCCGCGCACAAGGTCAAATTCATCGCTTGCCGGTGAGGTCAATTGGTTAGCGTTATAGACCCCTTCCCGATAAAAAAAGACGCTGCTTAACTCATGGCCTTCTGCAATCAGCGCCTGCGCAAACTGAAAAGCACTACTCGCCTGTTGCGTACCGTATGCTGGCCCGGTCACCACGATGGCAAAACGCATTACTTATCTTGCCCCTGGAAATCACCGCTCTTGAACTGGCGGATGTAGAGATAGACAGTGTGTTTGGAGATGTTCAGGCGGTCAGCAACCTGGTTGATCGCGTCTTTAATATCGAAGATCCCTTTCTCGTAGAGATTCAGCACGATCTGACGATTTTTGGCGTTATTAGAAACATTGCGATCGGCATTCACTTCTTCGATGGTGAACTCCAGCGTTTGGGTAACCAGATCTTCAACAGAAGAGGCAAAGTTGACGCTTGAACCGACATCCGGGGTTTCTGGCGGCACAAAAGTGCTCATAATCTGCGAGAAGGGAACATCAAGATTCATATTGATGCACAGCAGACCAATTACACGCTGTTCGCGGTTACGAATCGCGATAGTCAGGGACTTCATTAATACGCCGCTTTTGGCGCGAGTAAAGTAGCATTTAGAAACGCTGCTATCCGCTCCCGTCATATCGTGCAGCATACGTAGCGCCAGGTCGGTAATTGGCGAACCAATCTTCCGGCCTGTATGTTCACCGTTAGCAATGCGAATGGCTGAACATTTTAGATCCTGCAAAGAGTGCAAAACGATTTCACAGTGGGAGCCAATAAGCATCGCTAACCCGTCCACCACCGCTTCGTAGGATTTCAGAATATCAAAATCGGTCTGGTCGAAAGGACGTTGATCCAGTAAATCCAACTCACTGGTTTCGTTGGTTAAAAGCGACCTGGACATGAAAAAAAACACTCCTTTTCAGGAGCCTGTCGTTAACTTTTCAGGGCAGGCTCATTAATGATGCGGGTAACTAAATTAATACAGCGGAGGTTCCGCTTTCCAGCACTAATTATATCCGGCCTGTAATAAAAAAACCGCCGCCTGGTCAGGCGGCGGTTCTTAATGCTTATTTTTTAGCAGAATCTGCGGCTTTCGCATCAGCTTCCGGCTTTGCATCAGCCTTCGGCGCTGGTTTCACATCCAGCAGCTCTACGTCAAACACCAGGGTAGAATTCGGTGGGATCCCCGGAACACCCGCTTTGCCGTAAGCCAGTTCTGGTGGAATAACCAGTTTGATCTTACCGCCTTTCTTGATGTTCTTCAGACCTTCTGTCCAACCCGGAATAACACCGTCCAGACGGAAAGAGAGCGGTTCACCACGGGTGTAAGAGTTGTCGAACTCTTTACCGTCGATCAGCGTACCTTTGTAGTTCACGACAACAGTATCGCTGTCTTTCGGTGCTTCGCCTTTACCGGCTTCGACTACCTGATAAACCAGACCAGTTGAAGAGGTTTTCACACCTTTCTCTTTGGCAAATTTCTCGCGGTACTCTTTACCTTTTGCTTCGTTATCAGCCGCGTCTTTTTCCATCTTCGCCTGAGCAGAAGACTTCACGCGAGCTTCGAATGCTTGCAGTGTCTGTTCGATCTCTTGGTCAGAGAGTTTGCTCTTATCAGCAAATGCATCCTGAACACCAGCGATCAGCTGATCTTTATCCAGTTTGATGCCCAGTTTTTCTTGTTCTTTAAGAGAGTTTTCCATGTAACGACCCAGCGAAGCACCCAGTGCATAAGCTGATTTCTGATCGTCATTTTTGAACGCTGCTTTGCTGTCAGCAGTTGTAGCAGGTTTTGCAGCTTCAGCAGCAAAAGTGATCGGTGCATGCAGGGCAACGGCCATTGTGGTCGCCAGCAGCGTTACTTTAAACAGTGATTTCATCCATATCTCCAGGATCGGGGCATCTCACCCCAGGGTTAACTATTATCAGAAGGGTACTATAAAGCGTTGTCGAACAAATCTACATACAGACACGCCCTATTATCATCTATTTTCAGACTCTTTTTGTTTAAATTAGTTTCGATGACCGCGAAATGAGTGCTGTCTCGGGCAGCAAAGTTAAGTAGAATCCGCGGCGACCATTCGACAAAAGAGGTGAATCATGCAGGATTTATCATTTGAAGCACGCCTGGCAGAGCTGGAGAGCCGACTGGCTTTTCAGGAAATCACCATTGAAGAACTGAACGTCACGGTGACCGCTCATGAAATGGAGATGGCGAAACTGCGCGATCATCTGCGTCTGCTGACCGAGAAGCTAAAAGCCAGCCAGCCGTCGAACATCGCGTCGCAGGCTGAAGAAACGCCACCGCCACATTATTGAGGCGTAAAAAAAGCGGGGATTCCCCGCTTTTTTGTCACTTTTTCGGTATTAGTGGCAACCGCAACCGCCGTTACCTTTACCGCCGCAGCAGCCTTCGCCACCGTGTTCATGACCGTGATCGTGGCCATGACCACCGCAGCAACCGTCGTGGTCGTGATCGTGGTGATGATCGTGCGCACCGTGAACGTGGCCATGAGCCAGTTCTTCTTCAGTCGCTTCGCGAATCGCCACAACTTCAACGTTGAATTTCAGGTTCTGACCGGCCAGCATGTGGTTACCATCAACCACGACGTGATCGTCTTCAACCGCAGTGATTTCAACCGGTACCGGACCCTGGTCAGTTTCAGCCAGGAAACGCATACCTACCTGCAGTTCATCAACGCCCATAAATACGTCTTTAGGAACGCGTTGCACCAGGTTTTCGTCGTACTGACCGTAAGCGTCGTTCGCGCCAACAGCGACATCAAATTTGTCGCCAACTTCGTGACCTTCCAGCGCCGTTTCCAGGCCAGAGATCAGGGAACCGTGACCATGCAGGTAGTCCAGCGGCGCACTCACCGGAGACTCATCAACCAACACACCGTCTTCTGTACGTACCTGATAGGCCAGGCTGACCACCAGGTCTTTTGCTACTTTCATGATATCTCCTGAGCATGGGAAGAATAGTGGCGCAGATTGTAGCGGAATTCTGCAGCCGTGTACTCACTAGCTTAAAAAAACTCGGCGCATATCGCTAGTCCGGATGAAAAATCCCGATCACTTGCTCATCTTTGCGAACGTGATCGCGGGCTTCTTTGTCTGCTTCTCGCATCTGATGTCCGCACTTAACACATTCAACAATATCAATATTATTTTCGCGCCACATCGCCATTGAATCCTGCGCCTGACAGGCCGGGCATTTTGCGCTCGCAATAAAACGTTTTCGGATTGCCATCTTTACCCTCTACTCAAATTCATCCCAGCCGTCCAGCTGGCGTCGTTCTTGTTGCATTTCACGCTGGAAAATCTCTTCCAGTTCGCGTCGGGCTTCCCTGGCGCGAGAAATTTGTACGGTATCGGCATGCATTGGGATGAGCTCTCGCAACATCCGCATATCCAGGCGACGAAAATGCAGCTGCGCCCGCTGTGCCTGATGCGGATGCATGCCAAGCGTGACCAGCGTCTTGCGTCCCAGCTCTAACGCACTGGAGAATGTCTCACGAGAAAACTGCGTCACCCCTGCCTGTAATAACTCATGCGCCTCCACACGTCCGCGCGCTCGCGCAAGAATATGTAAATGCGGAAAGTGCTGCTGGCATATTTCCACCAGTTTCATGGTGTCTTCCGGCTCGTTACAGGTAATGACGATAGACTCAGCGGCCTCTGCACCCGCAGAACGTAACAGATCGACCTGCGTGGCGTCGCCGTAATAAACTTTGTAGCCATATTTACGCATCAGGTTAACGGCACTGATATCCCGCTCCAGCACGGTAATGCGCATTTTATTTGCCATCAGCAAGCGACCAATCACCTGACCAAAACGCCCAAAGCCCACGACAATGACCTGGGGTTTATCATCGTTGACCCACGGTTTTTCGTCTTCTTCTTCCGGTCCGTTAAACTGGCGGGATAGCCATTTATCCACCAGCTTCATCAGCAACGGTGTGGTCATCATGGAAAGCGTCACCGTCACCAGCAACAGCGCCATCTGGTCGCCCTGGAATAAGCGTTGCGAAGAAGCGGTAGAAAAGAGGACAAAGGCAAACTCGCCGCCCTGACTCAACACGCCAGCAAACTGCATCCGCTCTGAGCTACGCACGCCATACAATCGCGCCAGCAGATACAGCACGAGAATTTTCACCGCCACCAGCACAACCACAGCTATCACTACCCACAACAGATGGGTATAAAGCACCCCGAGGTTGAGTGACATGCCGACAGAGATAAAGAACAAACCGAGCAGCAAGCCTTTGAAGGGATCGATAGCCGTTTCCAGTTCATGGCGATATTCACTTTCCGCCAGCAGCACGCCCGCAATAAACGTACCGAGCGCCATCGACAGCCCCAGCGCATCCATAAATAACGCGGAACCCAACACCAGCAGCAGAGTCGCGGCGGTGAACACTTCCCGCACGCCAGAAGCTGCAATAAAACGGAATACCGGACGCAGTAAATAACGCCCGCCAATCAGCATGCCGACAAACGCCAGCACCTTCATGCCGATCTTCATCCAGTCGAAATGTTCGTCTGCCGACCCCGCCAACAACGGCACTAACGCCAGTGCCGGGATCACCGCCAGATCCTGAAACAGCAGTACCGAGAAACCTAACTGGCCGGATTCGCTGCGATTCATCCCTTTATCACGCATCAGTTGCAACGCCATTGCAGTTGAAGACATCGCAAGGCCAATGCCACCGACCACCGCCGCCTGCCAGGCGAAATCCGTCAGCATCAATAATCCCGCCAGCAACGCCGCGCTTAACAGCACCTGTGCCGCACCTACGCCAAAAATCGAACGCCGCAATTGCCAAAGCTTGGAGGGATTCAACTCCAGGCCGATGATAAACATCAGGAACACCACGCCGAGTTCCGAAAAGTGGAGGATCTCATCGACGTCGCTAATAAAACCCAGCCCCCACGGGCCAATTGCAATCCCTGCCAGCAAATATCCCAACACAGCGCCAATACCCAGCCGCGATGCCAGCGGCACCGCAGCCACCGCCGCGAAGAGAAACAACACTCCTGCGAGTAAAAAATCGGAACCTTCCATCAGCGGCCTCCTGGAGACAGCGGATTTGCCAGCCAGTCACCGTAGGCTCTGGCGTGACTCGCCAGCTCCTGTGCGCTTTGCCGTCTCGCCCAGTAAATAATGATGGGACTCAACCAATGCATCCGGCACATGCCCGCCGCCAGTTCAAAGGGGCGCAGAACATCGCTCATCGGGTAGCGATTCAAGGCGTCATAACGGTAAGCACTTTCCGGCTCGCCGGTGGTAATCACGCTACGCCAGTACTTTCCCGCCAGTTGGTTTCCTCCCGGCCCGCTGGCAAAACCACGGCTTAATACCCGGTCCAGCCACTCTTTCAGTAGCGCCGGGCAGCTATAGGTATAAAGAGGATGCTGAAAGACAATCACCTCGTGCTCGCGCAGTAATGCCTGCTCACGGGGGATATCAATAAAAAAATCGGGATAGTGCGCGTAAAGGTCGTGCACGGTAACATTGCTGAGCTGCGTGGCCGGTTTAAGCAGTACCCGGTTTGCCACCGAGTCCTGAGATTCCGGATGGGCATACAGCAGCAAAACTTTCGCTGGCTGAGACATCATCCCCCTCCCGGTATGGTTTTTGTGTATAGTCGCTGTTTTGGGCTACCATTGCGCCCGGTGCGGCAGCTCGCCCATACATTACATTATCATAATGATAAGTTAACATAGTCTGAACATACGGCACCTTATGATTGTTTTCTCCTCGTTACAAATTCGTCGCGGCGTGCGCGTCCTGCTGGATAATGCCACCGCCACCATCAACCCCGGGCAGAAAGTCGGCCTGGTGGGTAAAAACGGCTGTGGTAAATCTACCCTGCTGGCATTGCTGAAAAATGAACTCAGCGCCGACGGCGGCAGCTACACCTTTCCGGGAAGCTGGCAACTGGCGTGGGTGAATCAGGAAACGCCGGCGTTACCGCAAGCAGCGCTGGAATATGTCATTGACGGCGACCGTGAATATCGCCAACTGGAAGCGCAGCTACGCGACGCCAACGAACGTAACGACGGGCACGCCATTGCGACCATTCATGGCAAGCTGGATGCTATTGACGCATGGAGTATTCGCTCCCGCGCCGCAAGTCTGTTGCACGGCCTCGGTTTCAGCAATGAACAACTCGAGCGTCCGGTAAGTGATTTCTCCGGTGGCTGGCGTATGCGTCTTAACCTTGCCCAGGCGCTGATTTGCCGTTCAGACTTGCTGCTGCTCGACGAACCGACTAACCACCTCGATCTCGATGCCGTTATCTGGCTGGAAAAATGGCTGAAGAGCTATCAGGGCACGCTGATCCTGATCTCTCACGACCGCGATTTCCTCGATCCGATCGTCGATAAAATTATTCATATCGAACAACAAAGCATGTTCGAGTACACCGGCAACTACAGTTCGTTTGAAGTTCAGCGCGCCACCCGTCTGGCGCAGCAACAAGCGATGTACGAAAGCCAGCAGGAACGCGTGGCGCATCTGCAAAGTTATATCGACCGTTTCCGTGCCAAAGCCACCAAAGCGAAGCAGGCCCAGAGCCGCATTAAGATGCTTGAGCGTATGGAGCTGATTGCCCCCGCGCACGTCGACAACCCGTTCCGCTTTAGCTTCCGCGCGCCGGAAAGCCTGCCAAATCCGTTACTGAAGATGGAAAAGGTCAGCGCAGGCTATGGTGATCGCATTATTCTCGACTCGATTAAACTGAATCTGGTCCCCGGCTCGCGCATTGGTCTGCTAGGCCGCAACGGCGCGGGTAAATCGACATTAATCAAACTGTTAGCCGGTGAACTTGCGCCAGTCAGCGGTGAAATTGGTCTGGCGAAAGGGATCAAGCTCGGCTACTTCGCCCAGCATCAACTTGAATACCTGCGCGCCGACGAATCGCCTATTCAACATCTGGCACGTTTAGCGCCGCAGGAACTGGAGCAAAAACTGCGTGACTACCTCGGCGGCTTTGGTTTCCAGGGCGATAAAGTGACGGAAGAAACGCGCCGCTTCTCCGGTGGGGAAAAAGCCCGCCTGGTGCTGGCATTAATTGTCTGGCAGCGTCCGAATCTGCTGCTGCTCGACGAACCGACTAACCACCTTGACCTCGACATGCGTCAGGCACTGACTGAAGCATTAATCGAGTTCGAAGGCGCGCTGGTTGTCGTCTCGCACGACCGTCATTTGCTGCGTTCCACCACTGACGATCTCTACCTGGTTCACGATCGTAAAGTCGAACCGTTCGACGGCGATCTGGAAGATTATCAACAGTGGTTGAGCGACGTACAAAAGCAGGAAAACCAGACCGACGAAGCGCCAAAAGAGAACGCAAACAGCGCCCAGGCACGTAAAGATCAGAAGCGTCGGGAAGCGGAGCTGCGTGCGCAAACCCAACCGCTGCGTAAAGAGATCGCCCGTCTGGAAAAAGAGATGGAAAAGCTGAACGCACAGCTGGCGCAGGCGGAAGAGAAACTCGGCGACAGCGAACTGTACGATCAAAGCCGTAAAGCGGAGTTGACCGCCTGCCTGCAACAGCAAGCCAGCGCCAAATCCGGCCTGGAAGAGTGCGAAATGGCGTGGCTGGAAGCCCAGGAGCAGCTTGAGCAGATGCTGCTGGAAGGCCAAAGCAACTGATGGCGCAGATAACGACGACCGATGCCAATGAATTCAGCAGCAGTGCTGAATTCACCCCCATGCGCGGCTTTAGCAATTGTCATCTACAAACCATGCTGCCGCGTCTGTTTCGTCGTCAGGTGAAATTCACCCCACACTGGCAGCGACTGGAGTTGCCCGACGGCGATTTTGTCGATCTCGCGTGGAGTGAAGACCCCGCACAGGCGAAACATAAACCGCGTTTAGTGGTGTTTCACGGGCTGGAAGGCAGTCTCAATAGCCCTTACGCCCACGGTCTGGTTGAGGCGGCACAAAAGCGCGGCTGGCTGGGCGTGGTGATGCATTTTCGCGGATGCAGCGGTGAACCAAACCGTATGCACCGCATTTACCATTCGGGCGAAACCGAAGACGCCAGCTGGTTTTTACGCTGGCTGCAACGCGAATTTGGTCATGCGCCAACGGCTGCCGTCGGCTATTCGCTCGGCGGTAATATGCTGGCCTGTTTGCTGGCAAAAGAAGGTAATAACCTCCCGATTGATGCCGCGGTAATTGTCTCCGCGCCATTTATGCTGGAGGCCTGTAGTTACCATATGGAAAAGGGCTTTTCCCGCGTTTATCAGCGTTACTTGCTGAACCTGTTAAAAGCCAATGCCGCGCGCAAGCTGGCAGCCTACCCCGGAACACTGCCGATTAATCTCGCGCAGTTAAAATCGGTACGTCGCATCCGTGAATTTGACGATCTCATCACCGCCAGAATTCACGGCTACGCTGACGCTATCGACTATTATCGTCAGTGTAGCGCCATGCCGATGCTCAATCGGATAGCCAAACCGACGCTGATTATTCACGCCAAAGACGATCCGTTTATGGATCATCAGGTGATCCCGAAACCGGAAAGTCTCCCCCCGCAGGTGGAGTATCAGCTGACTGAACATGGCGGTCATGTTGGCTTTATTGGCGGTACATTACTTCATCCGCAAATGTGGCTGGAGTCACGTATTCCTGACTGGTTAACAACGTATCTGGAGGCGAAATCATGTTGATTCCGTGGCAAGACCTCTCCCCCGAAACGCTGGAAAATTTAATTGAAAGCTTTGTGTTACGTGAAGGCACCGATTATGGTGAACATGAGCGTACACTTGAACAGAAAGTCGCCGACGTCAAACGCCAGCTACAGTGCGGAGAAGCGGTGCTGGTATGGTCGGAGCTGCACGAAACGGTCAATATCATGCCGCGCAGTCAGTTTCGCGAATAACCTGCAACCGTCGGCGGACGAGATAATAATGATAGCTAAGTCATGGAGTTACTATGTCTGCCAAACATCCGGTCATTGCGGTAACAGGATCCAGCGGCGCGGGGACCACCACCACCAGCCTCGCGTTTCGTAAAATATTCGCGCAGTTAAATCTGCATGCAGCTGAGGTGGAAGGCGACAGTTTTCACCGTTACACCCGCCCGGAAATGGACATGGCGATCCGCAAAGCGCGCGACGCCGGGCGGCATATCAGCTACTTCGGCCCCGAAGCGAACGACTTTGGCCTGCTGGAACAAACCTTCATTGAATATGGTCAGAGCGGCAAAGGGAAATCTCGCAAATATCTGCATACCTACGACGAAGCCGTACCGTGGAATCAGGTACCGGGGACATTCACCCCATGGCAACCTTTACCGGAACCCACTGATGTACTGTTTTATGAAGGTTTACACGGCGGCGTCGTCACGCCACAGCATAACGTTGCGCAGCATGTGGACTTACTGGTCGGCGTGGTGCCTATCGTTAACCTTGAGTGGATTCAAAAACTGATCCGCGACACCAGCGAGCGCGGGCACTCACGAGAAGCCGTGATGGACTCGGTAGTGCGCTCAATGGAAGACTATATCAACTACATCACACCGCAGTTTTCCCGCACCCATCTTAACTTCCAGCGCGTTCCCACCGTCGACACTTCAAACCCGTTCGCGGCAAAAGGTATCCCGTCGCTGGATGAAAGCTTTGTGGTGATCCATTTTCGTAATCTGGAAGGGATCGATTTCCCCTGGCTGCTGGCGATGTTGCAGGGCTCATTCATTTCCCACATCAATACTTTAGTGGTGCCTGGCGGCAAAATGGGTCTGGCAATGGAATTAATTATGCTGCCGCTGGTGCAACGATTGATGGAAGGAAAGAAAATCGAGTAACTTTGCTATTACGCCGGATAAAATACTATCCGGCTTCACAATGGGATAGTTAAATCACGCGGCAACCACTTCATACGAGTGAGTAATATTCACCGCTTTTTCCAGCATCAACGCTACTGAACAATATTTCTCGGCAGAGAGATCTACCGCACGCGCAACCGCTGCGTCTTTCAGGTCGCGACCGGTGACGATAAAATGCAGATTAATGTGCGTAAACAGGCGTGGTGCCTCTTCGCGGCGTTCAGAGGTCAATTTTACTTCACAATCGACCACATCCTGACGCCCTTTTTGCAGAATAGAAACCACATCGATGGCACTGCAACCCCCCGCCGCCATCAACACCATTTCCATCGGACTTGGTGCTTTATCGCCTGAGTTGCCGTCCATTAAAATCTGGTGACCAGAGGCGGATTCGCCCAGAAAAGTTAACCCTTCGACCCACTTCACTCGCGCTTGCATTTTTGCTACTCCACTGCGTCAATTTTCCTGACAGAGTACGCGTACTAACCAAATCGCGCAACGGAAGGCGACCTGGGTCATGCTGAAGCGAGACACCAGGAGACACAAAGCGAAAGCTATGCTAAAACAGTCAGGATGCTACAGTAATACATTGATGTACTGCATGTATGCAAAGGACGTCACATTACCGTGCAGTACAGTTGATAGCCCCTTCCCAGGTAGCGGGAAGCATATTTCGGCAATCCAGAGACAGCGGCGTTATCTGGCTCTGGAGAAAGCTTATAACAGAGGATAACCGCGCATGGTGCTTGGCAAACCGCAAACAGACCCGACTCTCGAATGGTTCTTGTCTCATTGCCACATTCATAAGTACCCATCCAAGAGCACGCTTATTCACCAGGGTGAAAAAGCGGAAACGCTGTACTACATCGTTAAAGGCTCTGTGGCAGTGCTGATCAAAGACGAGGAGGGTAAAGAAATGATCCTCTCCTATCTGAATCAGGGTGATTTTATTGGCGAACTGGGCCTGTTTGAAGAGGGCCAGGAACGTAGCGCATGGGTACGTGCGAAAACCGCCTGTGAAGTGGCTGAAATTTCGTACAAAAAATTTCGCCAATTGATTCAGGTAAACCCGGACATTCTGATGCGTCTGTCTGCACAGATGGCGCGTCGTCTGCAAGTCACTTCAGAGAAAGTGGGCAACCTGGCGTTCCTCGACGTGACGGGCCGCATTGCACAGACTCTGCTGAATCTGGCAAAACAACCAGATGCTATGACTCACCCGGACGGTATGCAAATCAAAATTACCCGTCAGGAAATCGGTCAGATTGTCGGCTGTTCTCGTGAAACTGTGGGACGCATTCTGAAGATGCTGGAAGATCAGAACCTGATCTCCGCACACGGTAAAACCATCGTCGTTTACGGCACTCGTTAATCCCGTCGGAGTGGCGCGTTACCTGGTAGCGCGCCATTTTGTTTCCCCCGATGTGGCGCAGACTGATTTATCACCCCGATATCAACTATGCACTGCGACAAACGCTGGTGCTATGTTTGCCCGTGGCCGTTGGGTTAATGCTTGGCGAATTACGATTCGGTCTGCTCTTCTCCCTCGTTCCTGCCTGTTGCAATATTGCGGGCCTTGATACGCCTCATAAACGTTTTTTCAAACGCTTAATCATTGGTGCGTCGCTGTTTGCCACCTGTAGCTTGCTGACACAGCTACTACTGGCAAAAGATGTTCCCCTGCCCTTTTTGCTGACCGGATTAACGCTGGTACTTGGCGTCACTGCTGAGCTGGGGCCATTGCACGCAAAATTGCTTCCCGCATCGCTGCTCGCCGCCATTTTTACCCTCAGTCTGGCGGGATACATGCCGGTCTGGGAACCGTTGCTCATCTATGCGTTGGGCACTCTCTGGTACGGATTGTTTAACTGGTTTTGGTTCTGGATCTGGCGCGAACAACCGCTGCGCGAGTCACTAAGTCTGCTGTACCGTGAACTGGCAGATTATTGTGAAGCCAAATACAGCCTGCTTACCCAGCACACCGACCCTGAAAAAGCGCTGCCGCCGCTGCTGGTGCGCCAGCAAAAAGCGGTCGATTTAATTACCCAGTGCTATCAGCAAATGCATATGCTTTCCGCGCAAAATAATAACGATTACAAGCGGATGCTGCGTATTTTCCAGGAGGCGCTGGATTTGCAGGAACATATTTCGGTCAGTTTGCATCAGCCGGAAGAGGTGCAAAAACTGGTCGAGCGTAGCCATGCGGAGGAAGTTATCCGCTGGAATGCGCAAACCGTCGCCGCTCGCCTGCGCGTGCTGGCTGATGACATTCTTTACCATCGCCTGCCGACGCGTTTTACGATGGAAAAGCAAATTGGCGCACTGGAAAAAATCGCCCGCCAGCATCCGGATAATCCGGTTGGGCAATTCTGCTATTGGCACTTCAGCCGCATTGCCCGCGTGCTGCGCACCCAAAAACCGCTCTATGCGCGTGACTTACTGGCCGATAAACAGCGGCGAATGCCGTTACTTCCGGCGCTGAAAAGTTATCTGTCACTAAAGTCTCCGGCGCTACGCAATGCCGGACGACTCAGTGTGATGTTAAGCGTTGCCAGCCTGATGGGCACCGCGCTACATCTGCCGAAGTCGTACTGGATCCTGATGACGGTATTGCTGGTGACGCAAAATGGCTATGGCGCAACCCGTCTGAGGATTGTGAATCGCTCCGTGGGAACCGTGGTTGGGTTAATCATTGCGGGCGTTGCCCTGCACTTTAAAATTCCCGAAGGTTACACTCTGACCTTGATGCTGATTACCACCCTCGCCAGCTACCTGATATTGCGCAAAAACTACGGCTGGGCGACGGTCGGCTTTACCATTACCGCAGTGTATACCCTGCAACTGTTGTGGCTGAACGGTGAGCAGTACATCCTTCCGCGTCTTATCGATACCATTATTGGTTGTTTAATTGCTTTCGGCGGTACTGTCTGGCTGTGGCCGCAGTGGCAGAGCGGGTTATTGCGTAAGAACGCCCATGACGCTTTAGAAGCCTATCAGGACGCGATTCGCTTGATTCTGAGCGAGGACCCGCAACCTACGCCACTGGCCTGGCAGCGAATGCGGGTAAATCAGGCGCATAACACTCTGTATAACTCATTGAATCAGGCGATGCAGGAACCGGCGTTTAACAGCCATTATCTGGCAGATATGAAACTGTGGGTAACGCACAGCCAGTTTATTGTTGAGCATATTAATGCCATGACCACGCTGGCGCGGGAACACCGGGCATTGCCACCGGAACTGGCACAAGAGTATTTACAGTCTTGTGAAATCGCCATTCAGCGTTGTCAGCAGCGGCTGGAGTATGACGAACCGGGTAGTTCCGGCGATGCCAATATCATGGATGCGCCGGAGATGCAGCCGCACGAAGGCGCGGCAGGTACGCTGGAGCAGCATTTACAGCGGGTTATAGGTCATCTGAACACCATGCACACCATTTCGTCGATGGCATGGCGTCAGCGACCACATCATGGGATTTGGCTGAGTCGCAAGTTGCGGGATTCGAAGGCGTAATACAGGCTAAACCATCGGATAAGGCATTCACGCCGCATCCGACATCTTTTGCCTGATGCGTCTTATTTACGCCCCAACCACCTTCGCCACCGCGTGGGCGAAACGTTGCATCCCTTCATCGATATCCGCATCTTCCACCACCAGCGACGGTGCAAAACGCATCACATCCGGTCCGGCATTCAGCACCATTACGCCAGCCTCTGCGCCCGCATACAGGAAATCACGCGTCCGACCTTTGTACTGTGGTTTCAGCTCCGCGCCAATTAACAGCCCCATACCGCGAATATCGCTAAACACATCGTACTGCTGATCGATCTTCTGCAAATGGTCAACAAAACGCTGGCGTTTCGCCTGAATGCCTTCCAGCACTTCAGGGGTATTGATGATATCAAACGCCGCGCCCGCTACTGCACAGGCCAGAGGATTACCGCCGTAGGTGGAACCGTGAGAACCAGGATGAAATGCAGAAGCAATTTCCGCCGTGGTCAGCATGGCGCTAATCGGGAAGCCGCCGCCTAACGCTTTCGCAGAGGTCAGAATATCCGGCGTCACGCCGTAGTGCATGTAAGCAAACAGATCGCCGGTCCGCCCCATCCCGCACTGCACTTCATCAAACACCAATAATGCCTGATGTTGATCGCACAGCTCGCGCAAGCCCTGCAAAAACTCTGGCGTCGCTGCCGTCACGCCGCCCTCGCCCTGGATCGGCTCAACCACCACCGCACAGGTGTGATCATCCATCACCGCTTTCACTGCGTGGATATCGTTAAAAGGCACGTGGATGATGTCTGCCGGTTTTGGCCCAAAGCCGTCGGAATATTTTGGCTGCCCACCCACCGAAACGGTAAACAGCGAGCGACCATGAAAAGCGTTATGGAAGGCAATAATTTTGGTTTTGAACGGGCTATGACGCACACAGGCGTAATGGCGTGCCAGTTTAAAGGCGGTTTCGTTAGCTTCCGTGCCGGAGTTCATAAACACCACGCGTTCGGCAAACGTTGCCTCAATCAGTTTACGACCAAGACGCAGCGCCGGTTCATTGGTGAAAACGTTACTGATATGCCACAGAGTTTCGCCCTGGGTTTTTAACGCGTTCACCAGCGCAGGATGGCAATGGCCCAACGCCGTAACTGCAATGCCACCCGCGAAATCGACATACTCCTTGCCTTGCTGATCCCAGATTCGGCTCCCCTGACCTTTTACCGGAATAAACTCTGCCGGAGCATAAATCGGCAGGATCACTTCATCGAAAGTCGCGCGTGTAATTGCTGTTTGTTCAGTTGCCATCTCATGATCACCCTGTTACACATAAATAAATGTGAAATTATAATCACAAAATATGCATAAAAAATCACTTAATAGCAATCAGAAATCAGCGATGCAGGAAATTAGCCAGCAGTTGATGTCCTTGTTCGCTGAGAATACTTTCTGGATGGAACTGCACGCCTTCCAGATCCCACTGGCGATGGCGAATCCCCATAATCTCGCGGGTTTCGCTCCAGGCCGTCACTTCAAAGCACGCTGGTAATGAGTCAGGTTCCACCACCAGCGAATGGTAGCGTGTCACGGTAAGTGGATTTGCCAGCCCCCGAAATACGCCCTCACCGTTATGTGTAATCGGCGAGGTTTTGCCGTGCATGACCTTTGCGGCGCGCACAACTTTGCCGCCAAATGCCTGCGCCATTGCCTGATGACCGAGGCAGACGCCAAGAATCGGCAAGCACCCGGCATAGTTGCGAATAACGTCAAGGGAGATCCCGGCTTCATCTGGCGTACAGGGTCCGGGTGAGATGACAATTTTTTGTGGTTTAAGGGCATCGATATCCGCCAGCGTCAACGCATCGTTGCGCTTAACCAGCACATCCGCCCCCAGTTCACAAAAGTACTGGTAGAGGTTCCAGGTAAAAGAATCGTAGTTATCAATAAGCAGGATCATGGCGGCTCCGGTACGAAAGAACCGCGCTATTTTACTCAGATTCCCCGGCTTCGCTTACCACTTTGCTAAATATCATCTGCAGCGCGGTGAGATCCCCCATTGCCCCACTCTGATTTGCCTGATTCCAGGCCTCTTTTTCGATACCCTGCCAGCTCAGTTGGTAGCCCGCATGAATCGCCAGCTGCTCGAAGAAGATCCGCTGTGCCAGTCCGCTTCCCACACGGAAGGGATGCAGCACGTTGATTTCACAATAGTAATGCGCCAGCCGCTCGACGAACTTCGCTTTATCCAGGCCAACCAGATAACCGTCTTCCTCCAGATCCTGCATCAGGGCATTGCCCTCTTTTTCGATATAAGCAAAGTGGCAGAACGGCGTATCACCCTGATAAATATCAACTTCACGCAGTTGCCCCGCCCAGTCGAAAATATCCTGATACAGCTGGCGATGGATAGTGCGCAAATGCGGTAAACCGCGCACCAGCGGACCAAGCTCAATGGTCGCAGCACGTAGCGCCGTCATTTCGTAAGCGGCCTGTTCCAGACGTTGTTGCTGGCGGATGTTCAGCCGGTTACGCATGATATCAAGGCCAGGATAAAGATACGGATCGCGCCCTTCGCCGAATTTATCGCTCATAGTGCCTCCTCAGCTCTTCAAGTCGCGCTAAAGCCTCTGCGGCAGTAAGAGTGACTAAAGGCATCTCGACGCCTTCAAGACGGCGACTGGCCTGGAAATTACGATTACGCTGAAACTCCCAGAGACGGGACTTTTGCTTATCGGTGAGTTTCTTCACTTGATGCCTCCCTGAACGTGTCCATTTGCCACAAGTATAAGCGGCAAATCCGGGTTACGCCGGGAGAGCAGAAGCGCGGGCAAGATTGCCCGCGCGAGAAATCATTACGGCAGGACTTTAGCGGAAAGGATAACTACCGGTTTTGACGGCACATTCTGGTACGGACCAACATCATGAGTCGGCACCTGGGAAATCTTATCGGCAATGTCCATGCCTTTCACCACTTTACCAAATACCGCGTAACCGAAATCACGCTGACCGTGGTCAAGGAAGGCGTTATCGGCAACGTTGATAAAGAACTGGCTGGTGGCGCTGTCTTTGTCAGCGGTACGCGCCATCGCGATGGTGCCACGCGTGTTGCGCAGGCCGTTATCGGCTTCATTTTTGATTGGCGGGTTTGGTTTTTTCTGCTGCATCTGCTCGGTGAAACCGCCGCCCTGAATCATAAAGCCAGGAATGACGCGGTGAAAGGTAGTGTTGTTATAAAAACCGCTGTTCACATAATCGACAAAGTTTTGCACAGACACTGGCGCTTTTTGTTTATCCAGTTCCAGTTCGATGTTACCAGCTGAGGTTGTCAACAATACGTGCGGGTCCCCTTTCGCTGCCATTGCTGCGGGAGAAAGAGCAGAAAGAGCGAAAACAGCAGCCATCGCCGCCAGGGTCGATTTGAACATGAGATTTCCTTAACAAACAGAGCAGAAAAAAAGCAAGTGAAGAGATTCTAAATAGCCTTCAAGAACAAGGCCATCCCTTTACCTAATTTTACGTATCTGAAATATATGTAACCTGACGATCACTTTTTATTCTGTGATAAAAATCACCTCTTAAAATGCAATTTAGCAACCGATTGCAATAAAACATTTAATCAGATCACAAAATCACCTAAAATCGCCCGCTCGCGGCATAGCCCGCTATGCCATTTTATTTTTGAACGCAGGCCAATCATGACTAACAGCAATCGCATCAAGCTCACATGGATTAGCTTTCTCTCCTACGCACTGACCGGTGCGTTGGTTATTGTCACCGGGATGGTGATGGGAAATATCGCCGATTATTTCAATCTGCCTGTTTCCAGTATGAGTAATACCTTCACCTTCCTCAACGCCGGCATTTTAATCTCTATCTTCCTCAACGCCTGGCTGATGGAAATCGTCCCGTTGAAAACGCAGTTACGTTTTGGCTTTCTCCTGATGGTGCTGGCGGTTGCCGGTTTGATGTTCAGCCACAGCCTGGCGCTGTTCTCGGCGGCGATGTTCATTCTCGGGGTGGTCAGCGGCATCACCATGTCGATTGGTACATTCCTGATAACACAAATGTATGAAGGGCGTCAGCGCGGTTCCCGCCTGTTATTTACCGACTCCTTCTTCAGTATGGCTGGGATGATTTTCCCAATGATCGCCGCGTTTCTACTGGCGCGCAGCATTGAGTGGTACTGGGTTTATGCCTGCATCGGGCTGGTGTATGTCGCTATTTTTATTCTGACCTTCGGCTGTGAGTTCCCGGCACTGGGCAAACATGCACCAAAAACGGATGCTCCGGTAGAGAAAGAAAAGTGGGGGATCGGCGTGCTGTTTCTCTCCATTGCGGCACTGTGCTACATCCTCGGTCAGTTAGGTTTTATCTCCTGGGTGCCTGAGTATGCCAAAGGCCTGGGCATGAGCCTGAATGATGCTGGTACGCTGGTGAGTAACTTCTGGATGTCATACATGGTCGGCATGTGGGCGTTCAGCTTTATTCTTCGCTTCTTTGATTTGCAACGTATCCTGACCGTACTGGCGGGTCTGGCCGCGATTCTGATGTACGTCTTTAACACCGGAACACCGGCACATATGGCGTGGTCAATTCTCGCCCTGGGCTTCTTCTCCAGCGCGATCTATACCACCATCATCACCCTGGGTTCACAGCAGACCAAAGTACCGTCGCCAAAACTGGTTAACTTTGTCCTGACCTGCGGGACCATCGGTACTATGTTGACCTTTGTGGTTACCGGGCCGATTGTTGAACATAGCGGTCCGCAGGCGGCACTGCTTACAGCAAACGGTCTGTACGCTGTCGTCTTTGTGATGTGCTTCCTGTTAGGTTTCGTCAGCCGTCACCGTCAGCATAACACCCTGACCTCTCATTAATTGCTCATGCCGGACGGCACTATCGTCGTCCGGCCTTTTCCTCTCTAACCCCGCTACGTGCATCTATTTCTATAAACCCGTTCAATTTGTCTGTTTTTTGCACAAACATGAAATGTCAGACAATTCCGTGACTTAAGAAAATTTATACAAATCAGCAATATACCCCTTAAGGAGTATATAAAGGTGAATTTGATTTACATCAATAAGCGGGGTTGCTGAATCGTTAAGGTAGGCGGTAATAGAAAAGAAATCGAGGCAAAAATGAGCAAAGTCAGACTCGCAATTATCGGTAACGGTATGGTCGGCCATCGCTTTATCGAAGATCTTCTTGATAAATCTGATGCGGCCAACTTTGATATTACCGTTTTCTGTGAAGAACCGCGCATCGCTTATGACCGCGTACACCTCTCGTCTTACTTCTCTCACCACACCGCCGAAGAGCTGTCGCTGGTGCGCGAAGGCTTCTACGAGAAACACGGCATCAAAGTTCTGGTCGGCGAACGCGCTATCACCATCAACCGTCAGGAGAAGGTGATTCACTCCAGCGCCGGGCGCACCGTTTTTTATGACAAGCTGATCATGGCGACCGGTTCCTACCCGTGGATCCCACCAATCAAAGGTTCTGATACTCAGGACTGCTTTGTCTATCGCACCATTGAAGACCTCAACGCCATTGAATCCTGTGCCCGTCGCAGCAAACGCGGTGCCGTTGTTGGTGGCGGCCTGTTAGGTCTGGAAGCCGCTGGCGCGCTGAAAAACTTAGGTATTGAAACCCACGTTATCGAATTTGCCCCTATGCTGATGGCGGAACAGCTTGATCAGATGGGTGGCGAGCAGCTGCGTCGCAAAATCGAAAGTATGGGCGTGCACGTTCACACCAGCAAAAACACCCTTGAGATTGTGCAGGAAGGTGTCGAAGCGCGTAAAACCATGCGTTTTGCCGACGGCAGCGAGCTGGAAGTCGACTTTATCGTCTTCTCAACCGGTATCCGTCCGCGCGATAAGCTGGCAACCCAGTGTGGTCTGGACGTTGCTCCGCGTGGGGGTATTGTCATTAATGATTCCTGCCAGACTTCCGATCCGGATATCTACGCCATCGGTGAATGCGCAAGCTGGAACAACCGTGTATTTGGTCTGGTAGCACCAGGCTACAAAATGGCGCAGGTCGCCGTTGACCATATTCTCGGTAGCGAAAATGCCTTTGAAGGTGCTGACCTTAGCGCCAAGCTGAAACTGCTGGGCGTAGACGTAGGCGGTATTGGTGATGCGCACGGTCGCACGCCTGGCGCACGTAGCTACGTTTACCTCGACGAAAGCAAAGAGATCTACAAACGCCTTATTGTCAGCGAAGACAACAAAACCCTGCTCGGTGCGGTACTGGTGGGCGATACCAGCGACTACGGCAACCTGCTGCAACTGGTGCTGAACGCTATCGAGCTGCCGGAAAACCCGGATTCTCTGATTCTGCCGGCGCACTCGGGTAGCGGTAAGCCGTCTATCGGTGTTGATAAACTGCCGGACAGCGCGCAAATCTGCTCCTGCTTCGACGTCACCAAAGGTGATCTGATTGCTGCCATCAACAAAGGCTGCCACACCGTTGCGGCGCTGAAAGCTGAAACCAAAGCGGGTACTGGCTGCGGTGGCTGTATCCCGCTGGTCACTCAGGTACTGAACGCGGAACTGGCGAAACAGGGCATCGAAGTTAACAACAACCTGTGCGAACACTTTGCTTATTCGCGTCAGGAACTGTTCCATTTAATCCGCGTTGAAGGCATTAAAACCTTCGAAGAACTGCTGGCGAAACACGGCAAAGGCTACGGTTGTGAAGTTTGTAAACCGACCGTCGGTTCGCTGCTGGCCTCCTGCTGGAACGAATACATTCTGAAACCGGAACATACTCCGCTGCAGGATTCAAACGATAACTTCCTCGCTAACATCCAGAAAGACGGCACCTACTCGGTGATCCCGCGTTCTCCGGGCGGTGAAATCACCCCGGAAGGGCTGATGGCAGTAGGTCGTATCGCGCGTGAATTTAATCTCTACACCAAAATCACCGGCTCCCAGCGCCTGGCGATGTTTGGCGCACAGAAAGACGATCTGCCGGAGATCTGGCGTCAGCTGATTGAAGCCGGCTTCGAAACCGGTCATGCCTATGCGAAAGCACTGCGTATGGCGAAAACCTGCGTGGGTAGCACCTGGTGCCGCTACGGCGTTGGCGACAGCGTCGGCCTCGGCGTGGAACTGGAAAACCGCTACAAAGGCATCCGTACGCCGCACAAAATGAAGTTCGGTGTCTCCGGCTGTACCCGTGAATGTTCAGAAGCTCAGGGTAAAGACGTGGGTATTATCGCCACTGAAAAAGGCTGGAACCTGTATGTTTGCGGTAACGGCGGCATGAAACCGCGTCATGCGGATCTGCTGGCAGCGGATATCGATCGCGAAACGCTGATCAAATATCTCGACCGCTTCATGATGTTCTACATCCGTACCGCCGACAAACTGACGCGTACCGCGCCGTGGTTAGAAAACCTTGAAGGCGGCATCGATTACCTGAAAGCGGTGATCATTGACGACAAACTGGGGCTGAACGCACATCTGGAAGAAGAGATGGCGCGCCTGCGTGAAGCGGTAGTATGTGAGTGGACTGAAACGGTCAATACACCGTCCGCGCAGACTCGCTTCAAACACTTCATCAACAGCGACAAGCGTGATCCGAACGTGCAGATGGTGCCAGAGCGCGAACAGCACCGTCCGGCAACGCCGTATGAACGTATCCCGGTAACTCTGGTGGAGGACAACGCATGAGCCAGTGGAAAGACATCTGCAAAATCGATGACATCCTGCCTGAAACCGGCGTCTGCGCGCTGTTAGGTGACGAGCAGGTAGCAATTTTCCGCCCGTATCACAGCGACCAGGTGTTTGCGATCAGCAACATCGACCCGTTCTTCGAGTCCAGCGTGCTGTCACGCGGGCTGATTGCGGAACACCAGGGCGAGCTGTGGGTCGCCAGCCCGCTGAAAAAACAGCGTTTTCGCTTAAGCGACGGCTTGTGCATGGAAGACGAACAGTTTTCCGTCAAGCATTACGACGCGCGAGTGAAAGACGGCGTGGTGCAGCTACGCGGTTAATGTTTTAACGGGAGGCGCAATACCTCCCCTTTTTGCATGGTCCTGTAATAACCTTCGATATATTGCAGGACATTTTTTAAACTTTTTGTTTTATTTTTTGTTTTTATTTTTTAAAGGATAATCAAATGTTTACAGACACTATTAATAAGTGTGCGGCTAACGCTGCGCGCATTGCACGCCTGTCGGCAAATAACCCGCTCGGCTTCTGGGTCAGCTCCGCCATGGCGGGCGCGTATGTGGGTCTTGGGATCATCCTGATCTTCACGCTCGGTAATTTGCTCGACCCGTCCGTACGTCCTCTGGTGATGGGCGCGACCTTTGGTATCGCCTTAACGTTGGTCATTATTGCTGGTTCTGAACTGTTCACCGGACACACCATGTTCCTCACCTTTGGGGTGAAAGCGGGCACTATCAGCCACGGGCAAATGTGGGCAATCCTGCCGCAAACCTGGCTGGGTAACCTGGTCGGTTCCGTCTTTGTCGCCATGCTCTATAGCTGGGGTGGCGGTAGCCTGCTGCCGGTAGATACCAGCATCGTTCACTCCGTCGCGCTGGCAAAAACCACTGCACCGGCAATGGTACTGTTCTTCAAAGGTGCATTGTGTAACTGGCTGGTTTGCCTGGCAATCTGGATGGCGCTGCGCACTGAAGGGGCGGCGAAATTTATCGCTATCTGGTGGTGTCTGCTGGCATTTATCGCGTCCGGCTACGAGCACTCCATCGCTAACATGACGCTGTTCGCCCTCTCCTGGTTTGGCAACCACAGCGAAGCCTACACGCTGGCGGGTATTGGTCATAACCTGCTGTGGGTGACGCTGGGTAATACTTTATCAGGTGCCGTATTCATGGGATTGGGTTATTGGTATGCTACGCCGAAAGCGAATCGTCCGGTTGCGGACAAATTTAATCAAACTGAAACAGCTGCCGGTTAATTACTAAGGGGTTTTTACGTGGATCATTTGCCTATATTTTGCCAATTACGCGATCGCGACTGTCTGATTGTCGGCGGTGGTGATGTCGCGGAACGCAAAGCAAGGTTGCTGTTAGACGCAGGCGCTCGCTTAACGGTGAATGCATTAGCGTTTATTCCACAGTTCACCGCATGGGCAGATGCAGGCATGTTAACCCTCGTCGAAGGGCCATTTGATGAAAGCCTTCTCGACACCTGCTGGCTGGCAATTGCTGCGACGGATGATGACGCGCTTAACCAGCGCGTCAGTGAAGCCGCTGAAGCTCATCGCATCTTCTGTAACGTGGTCGATGCGCCGAAAGCCGCCAGCTTTATTATGCCGTCGATTATTGACCGCTCACCGCTAATGGTCGCGGTCTCCTCTGGCGGCACCTCTCCGGTTCTGGCGCGCCTGTTACGCGAAAAACTTGAATCACTGCTGCCGTTGCATCTGGGCCAGGTGGCGAAATACGCCGGGCAATTACGCGGGCGAGTGAAACAACAGTTCGCCACGATGGGTGAGCGTCGCCGTTTCTGGGAAAAACTGTTCGTTAATGACCGCCTGGCGCAGTCGCTGGCAAACAACGATCAGAAAGCCATTACTGAAACGACCGAACAGTTAATCAACGAACCGCTCGACCATCGCGGTGAAGTGGTGCTGGTTGGCGCAGGTCCGGGCGATGCCGGGCTGCTGACACTAAAAGGACTGCAACAAATTCAGCAGGCAGATGTGGTGGTCTACGACCGTCTGGTTTCTGACGATATTATGAATCTGGTACGCCGCGATGCGGATCGCGTTTTCGTCGGCAAACGCGCGGGATACCACTGCGTACCGCAGGAAGAGATAAACCAGATCCTGCTGCGGGAAGCGCAAAAAGGCAAACGCGTGGTGCGGCTGAAAGGTGGCGATCCGTTTATTTTTGGCCGTGGTGGCGAAGAGCTGGAAACACTGTGCAACGCGGGTATTCCGTTCTCGGTGGTTCCGGGTATTACCGCAGCTTCTGGTTGCTCTGCCTATTCGGGTATTCCGCTCACGCATCGCGATTATGCCCAGAGCGTACGCTTAATTACCGGACACTTAAAAACCGGTGGCGAACTGGACTGGGAAAACCTGGCGGCAGAAAAACAGACGCTGGTGTTTTATATGGGGCTGAATCAGGCTGCGACTATTCAGCAAAAGCTGATTGAACACGGTATGCCTGGCGAAATGCCGGTGGCAATTGTCGAAAACGGAACGGCAGTCACGCAGCGCGTGATTGACGGTACGCTCACGCAGCTGGGCGAACTGGCGCAGCAAATGAACAGTCCATCGCTAATTATTATTGGTCGGGTTGTTGGCCTGCGCGATAAATTGAACTGGTTCTCTAACCATTAATTTAACCAGGGCCAGAGAAGTCTGGCCTTTTTCGTTTACAACTCTCTTTATATATTCAGCAGATAAAAAGATACCCCCTTAATAAATATTGTCTGCTAATGGGTTATATTCACCGTTACAGCGACTTACAAAATTAAATCAATCGCTCACTGACGCTAATTGAATATTCCTGTATCGTTCTTAATGAGCAGTCTGCTTATATTCATATAATCAATGAATATTAATTAATATATAATACATAGGGAATGTAAATGAACAAATTTATTAAAGTTGCACTGGTAGGCGCAGTACTGGCTACGTTAACTGCATGTACTGGTCATATTGAAAACCGTGATAAGAACTGCTCTTACGACTACCTGCTGCACCCGGCAATTTCTATTTCTAAAATCATTGGCGGTTGCGGTCCTACTGCACAGTAAGTCTCTGACAGAAATCGGCTAACACCGGTTTAATTGCCTGACGCCCTCGGGGTTACCCGAGGGCGTATTTATTTCTGCATTCTTTTCGAAAACATCATGCACAAGATTAAATACTGGCAATACTCTCACGCAAAATCCGCAGCACCGTCTCTTCACCGCTGCGATTTGGGTTAATACGAATCGCATAATGTTCGAGTTGCGGATTCACCTGGCGAAACGTTCCGGAAAGTCGATAAAAGAGCGGTGGAATTTCATATTTCGACTCTGCACCAACCGGGTAAGGCAAGGCACCGCGCTTTTGCGCCTCTTCCAGCACTCTGGCGGCAATCGGCTGATGAAACTCGACAATCAACACCTTCGACTGTGCATTGGCAATGACGGCGCTTTTCACTTCCGGAACTGCACCACCGTTGAGCAAGGCCAGCAACCGTTCAGATACCCCCGCCTGCACCGCGTGCATCACTGGCGCAAACACCAGCCCACGCAAGACTTCCAACGCCTGAGCGCCCTGAATCTGGCTGCCGCCGGAGTAGAGCGTGGCGCGAATACGGTTAATAACATCAGCATCGCCTACCACCGCGCCAACACCCTCCGGCCCAAACAGCTTGAAGCAGGAAAAAGTCGAGACATTTGCCCCGCATTCGCAGCCAATTCGCGCTACCTTCATCACCGCATAGTTGTCATCGGTTAATGCAGGAACGCCAGCCGAGCGCAACGTTGCCAGCACATCTGCCAGAATGTACCCGTCCTGCGGCTGCTGGCGCGTATGCTGCACCAGCGCGGCATCTGGTTGTTGCTCGTCGACAACCTGCTTCAGTGCCAACAGGTCATTGAAATCAGCAGTGATAAGCGTCAGCCCCATCTGCTCAATAATGACCTGAGTCGTCGGGTAAACCGGCGCGTCATGCACCAGAAGACGCTGCCCCGGTTTGAGCAAAGCCGCCAACGCCGCACGGATCGCGCCAGTACCCGCGCCCTGTACCAGCGCCGCAGCCTGTGCGTGAAATGCATCAGCCAGCACCTGTTCCACTCGCTGGGTAATGCGCGGTTGATTCAGCCCCGGCGTTAAGCCCAAATCCCCGCGGGTAAGAAACTCGCTGCCGGGAAAATGGCGGCAAATCGTGTCCACCAGCGCAAACTGCTTTTGCTGCGCCTCAATAAGCGTCAGGCTTTGCAAAGGATACGTCTTCATAGGTGCCTTCCTTAAGCCGGAACGAACAGGCCAAACCAGTAAAGAACATTCAGCAGAATACCGGTGATCATTACTGCCACGACCGGTGCCGCCATTTTCTGTACCGGACGGCCCAGGGATTCGTTGAGGAAGTAAATGGCAACTGCGATAGAAAATCCGGTATAACCCGCCATTTTAATTGCTGCGAAAATCGAACCGACCAGCAACGCCACTTCCATCAGCATATTCATGGCGTTACGGATGTTATCTGACGCATTACGCACCGACGGATAGCGCCCCAGCCATTTGCCGATCGAACGAAGCAGCAGGACTTCCGCCGAAATAACCACTGCGCCTAATACCGCTGCAACCATCAGATTCGGCGAGAGATAGCCCACCGCATAAACAAAGGTAAAGCCCGCAACTGCATACACACCAGTGGCTAACGCGGTGGTGGCAATCAACGGTACAAAACCCAGCCCGCGCATAAATTCCGCCAGAGCTGCCTGGTTAATCAGCGTTTGTGATTGTTCCGGCGTTACGCCTGCGGAATATGCTTTCTCCAGTGTGAAGATCGACACTTCACTGCCAGCAAAAATCTTCATGCTGGCAACGGCGGCAATCAGCGCCCCGACAATAGCGATATACGGTAAGTTTTTGATAATCCGCGACGTGCGTTCTTCAAACACCGAAAGCCCGCTGGCATCAATATCATTTTCATCACGATGACGCAGGTCGTGAGTTATCGCGATCCCCAGCAGCATCACCATGCCAATAAAGATTTCGATGGATTCCGGATTGAGATGCGGGAAATAGCGCACTACCACCACACGGGTCATCAGTACCACCACGGCGGCGATCAGACTTTGCTTCCAGCCAAACTGGTAGAAAATCGCCACCAACGGGAACAGTGCAAAAGCTGAAACCACCGGTGAGCTTAATTCCCCCAGGCTACCTAATACATCCACCGGTAGCGCGGTCAGCAGCTGGTTTACCGGCAACAGGCAAGTAAGGATCAACACGCCCCAGATAGCGCCAAGACCAAACGCCATCAGGCTGTTTATCGCCAGTACGCCGAGGATATCGGTAGGAAGAAAGAGTAACCATGCGTTGAGCAGCCCGGTTTTCAGGGTAAACGAGATCCCCACCGAGGCCACAAAACCAATGCTCAGACCAAAAGCGATACTCCCCGCCTCGCGACGGTTCATATAGCCTTCAATCAGTTGCGGCAGGATCGGGCGGATACCGTCATGAAAAACGGCCGCCGAGCGATGCGCCAGAAGCGATGTCATACCCGTCAGGCACGCCACCACGATAATCTGAATATACAGATCCATAGTCGTGCCTTTTATTTCAGATGGTTAATCAGCATCGGAATCGCGTGTTCGACATGCTCAACGGAAAGCCCAAACGCCACTTTCCCTTCGGCGATCATTTTGGCGATATGTTCGTCTTTCGCTTTAATGCCTGGTTTGGCAATGGTGCAACTTTTGTTATAGCCAATCACCGCGATGGCAATCGACAATGCCGCGCCCGCACCGGTATTACACGCGCCGATGTAGTAATCCAGTTGCCCGGATTTCACTTTCATTGCCGCTTCCATGTCGTTGTGAATGAAAACTTCAAAACAGCCAGGAGCCGTCGCTTCAATGGTTTTTTTAATCTGCTCACGCTGTAAGCCTGCAACACCAATCTTTTTCATGAGTCTGTCCTTATTGGAAAAATTGAGAGGGAGTTTCACGTAACATCACATCCACATCGGCCTGACTGAATCCTGACTGGCGCAATTGCGGAATAAAGGTGGTCAATAAATAGTCATAGCCATAACCACCGTTGGCTTTTAAATGGGAGCGGCGCGTAATATCCATCGACAGCATGACGCGGTTCAGCAAACCACGGTCACGTAGTGCGTGGAGCATCGCAATGCGCTTTTCGTCCGGGTAGTAACTGTTCTTGCCGATGGTGTCGAACTGCACAAACGCGCCGAGATCGATCATCTTCAAAATGTTGTCGAGGTTGTCTTTCAGATCGCAGTGACCAACGGTGACGCGCGAAAGATCAACTCCGTGGGCTTGCAGTAGCGCCAGTTGTTCCAGCCCCATGGTGCTAAAAGAGGTATGCGTGGAGATCGGACGTCCGGTCTGGTTATGTGCCAGCGCGGCGGCAATAAACACCTTCTCTTCCAGCGGCGTAATCTTCCCTTCGCTGGAGCCGATCTCCGCGATGATCCCGGCTTTCAGCTCCGTGCCATCGATACCCTGTTCAATTTCATCGACCATCTCCTGCGCCAGTTCCTGCACGCTGCGGGTCGCCACATGTTCCGGGAAAAACGCGTCCTGGTAATAACCGGTGCAGGCCACCACGTTGATCCCCGTCGCGTGCATTACATCGAGCATAAATTGCGCATTGCGCCCCATGTAACGGTTGGTCATCTCAATCACATTACGCACGCCCCGGGCCATCAGGTCGTTCATCTCCTGGCAAATGAACGCATACTGATCAAGGCGGCAGTCCACGTTGTTTTTAAAGCCGGAGAGATCAATATGCAGATGCTCATGGGCGAGGGTGTAGCCCGTCGGATCAAAACTCATAGGGTGTCTCCTGCAAACCGGAGGGAGGAAAGAAAAGAGCGACCATTTTGTGGCGGTGGCGCACGGAAAAATTCACATACGGTAGCCCCCACATCAGAAAGCGTGGTGCGCACACCAAGCTGCGTAGCGACCATCCCTTGCTGATAAACCAGCACTGGCACCACTTCGCGGGTATGGTGGCTGTGACCAATGGTCGGATCGTTACCGTGATCCGCCATCACGACCAGGCAATCATCTGGCTGCATCGCCTCAATAAGCCGGGCAAGGTTACGGTCAACGACCTGCAAACGTTCCGCATAACGTGCGACGTCTTCTGCATGACCAGCGAGGTCGGTTTCCTGGATATTGGTACAAATAAACGCCGTCGGATGGGTGTTAAATTCGTTGAGGGTGATATCCATAATCCGCTGGCTATCCACCAGGTTTTGCCAGCTCACGCCATAAGGATTACTGGCAATATCTGCCACTTTCCCCACCAGCACGGTTGGTACGCCCACTTCATACAGTTTTTGCGGCACCTGCACTTTTTCATCAACACCGTAGCCCATATGCACGACCTGGAAGCCGTTGTCATAAGCGCCTGAACGCGGCGCATTGATGCCAATAAAGCGCTCTTCTTTACTTTCTGCGGCATCGAGAATGCGTTGACTGTCGAGTAACAGGCCGCCAAATGTAATGACCCGACCGACCTGTACCTGCTCACGCACAATACGACCAATTTTGATTGCGTCGTCAAAAGAGATCACAGAGAGATTGGCGGTGATGTTATAGACCTGGCCTAAATCCGCCTCGAGATTATCGCCAATCGCAACCGCCTGATTGACCCACAGAAATTGCAGATCATCGCCACCGCGCTCCACCTGCCAGCCTGCGGAAACTAATGCCTGCTCAACACGGTCAATCACATCGCGAAAGGGCATCCGCAGCGGCGGTAACGGGCGCGTACCTAAAATCTCCTGATGCCCCATAAAGGTATCGCCACCTTCATGTTGCAGCTCTGCCACACCCCAGGTTGCGGAGTCTGACGGCTGCATATCGCCAGGCGCATAACCCAATGCGTTGATTAGCCCCAGCTTCTCCAGCGCTGGTAGCTGCAAATGCGGCAACTGGCTCAGGATGTGACCACAGGTATTCGCCCCGGCATCCTGCGGACGCACCAACGTGACATCTTTCATTGCCCCTACGCCAAAGCTATCAATCACTAACACCACAAATCGCGCCATTACGCCCCCAGAGAGTTTCCAAGACTGTCATAACGACCGACGATTTCTGGTTCGCCACGGTGAATACCGGACAGCAACACCACATCGCTACGGGTGACAAAAATCTGCGTGCGAAAACAGAGCACTACTGCACTGCTTACCGGAAACTCGCCTGCCAGCGGCAGGGTGTAGTCGATACTGCTGTCATCCACAGTTTTGAGATTGGTTTCAGTAATCTTTTGATTTTCTGGCGTAAACACCAGCGCATGTTGCGCATGACCACGACGGTAGTAACCGCCGCCGTAGCAGTAGCTGTCGCCACGGAAATGATGGGAGATTTCACTTAACCAGAGCATCGCGATACGTTCAGGCTGATCGCCCTGCTGGTTTGCAGGAATAGTGCCCGTCAGCGCATGACCGGGTTCGGCATGAGTCACACCGTATTCCGCCAGCAATGGCAGCGAAGTGCAGCTGGTCGCTGAAGGCGCGTTCAGTTGCTCAATCGCAATACCAGATTTCGCCAGTTGATCCCGTGCTTGTACCAGCGTGTGAAGATTCGGTGTCGGCAAAGCTTTCCCGGCAGCCTCATCCCAAAGCAGGCAAGGGAAATGGGTTAATCCGGCTAAATGCAGCCCCGGCAGTTTCTTAATTTCAGCAACCACCTCGTGCAGCGAATGCTGTACAAAACCGCTCTCCTGCCCCGGATAAAGAAAATCATCGTCGCTATAAACTTTGAGCAGCACAGACTGCACACGTCCGGCCTTCACCGCTGCCGCAGAAACTTCCCACGCTTTGTCGAGAGTAAACACGGTGATAACGTCGGTGCCCTGTTCAACGGCGTCAGCAACCTGATGACAAGGGATTTGTACCAGATGCCCCTGATGCGCCACCGGCAAACCGGCGCGGCGCATGACTCGCGCCTCTTTGTAATCCACCACCACAATGCCGCTGTAGCCCAATGCCAGCAGTTTTTCCGCCAGCCACGGATTACGACCGAATTGTTTGGTCATCAGATACAGTTCAATGCCGTAAAGCCGCGCCGTCTCAATCAGCCGCTTACCGTTTTCCAGTATCTGATCCACGTCGATCACCCAGCTGTCCGGGGCGATCTTGCCCTTTTGCCACAAGCTTAGTGCGGCGGAAATTAGCGCCGGGTTCTGGCGTTTCAATGCTTCTACAAACATCTTGTTGCCTCGTTTCTGTTCCTTGAATTAAATATTCATTTTTTTGAATATTTAGGTTGTGCGACGTGGATTTGTCGGGAGCTTCAAACCTCTTCGTTAGCAGCCATCCATAATCCATAAAGGTTGGCCAGCAAATAGCCTTCTTCACACGGATTAACTTCCAGTGTAAATTCCTTCAACAACACCTGATGCAATTGCACAACGGCTTGCCAGTGGCTGGATTGCGCCAGTTCTGCCAGCAATTCGGCGTCCAGCGGCTCTATTTCTTCACCACGACGACTGCGCATCAGTGCGCTCGCCATATGTGTCATCGCCATCATTCCTTGCTCGCTGCGCACCGGTAGATGACACTCTGTTTCCAGTAAGTTGACGACCTGCATCATGCCTTTGCAGATGTCCTTATCAATAACGCCTGCATCGCAAAGCAGGTTGAGTCTGGTTTCCATTTCAGATGCCTTTCGTTTAATAACTGGGTTCCTGTTCCCCACTGACCACTCGTTGTTGATGGGCAAGCAGGGCCTGTTTATCAACAACTGCACGCAGCAATTGTTGCATCGGGTAATCATCGACTCGCGTCAAAACCACGGCTTCGGTGGCCTGTAAAAATCGCGGATCGTCTGTGAGCGGCGTCGCCTCTAATCCCAGCATGGTCAGTTCGTTTTCCGCCACCACGTTCCAGATCACCGCATCGACATCGCCTTTAACAATGCGTTGTAAACTCTCGTGATAAGAGAGATCGACACGTTCCACATCACTATCGCCAAAAAAGACATCGGTCATGATTTTCTGATCCGCCGAACGGTTATCCAGCCCTACGCGCTTCACGTTTGCGGACTCGCCTTTACGGCAAATCAACTGGTGCTCGCCAACGTAGGTGTGCGGCCCCAACTCCAGCGCGAGGCATAAGCCTTTTTGCGTGAGATAACTTTCCGCCGCCAGTCGGGAAACAACCGCCATGTCATACACGCCGTTAAGTAAACACTCCACGCGAATATCCGCGCCGCGCATATGCGCATAGTAAAAAGGAATACCATCAAACTGAGCTTTCAATCCGCTCGCCAGGCCTTCGTACAAACGGGTATAGGGCAAGGGCATCGCGCACACCACATTGTTGATATCCACATGACTCAGCAATGCTTTGTTATCCATTTCCACCAGATAACTGCCATTACGCCCACGGCGTTCTATCCGTATCGCTCCGCTTGATTCCAGCGTTTTCAACGCGGCCTGCGTCAGGCCAACGGATGAACGGCATTCAGTTGCCAGTTCATCTATGGTTTTCAGTCGATTACCGCACTTTTCACCCAACAAATAACGGGCCAGTGTCGTGATGACGACGCCTTCTTTTTTGATAAACGTTCGACGCATAGTAAATTTTCAATAAAGTGAATATTTATATCTTCATAAAAATGAAGATAAGTGGCAACTGCGAGATGTGGAAACGGCGAGACGCTTCACATTTTTTCGGATTATTGCAAATGAGGATAAAAAAACCGGGTTTCCCCGGTTTTTGGCATTAATGTTAAATTACGGCTTCGCCACAAAACCAATCGCTTCGTACACCGCTTTTAGCGTACGGGAAGCGTGTGCGCTGGCTTTTTCCGCGCCATCTTTCATCACCTGTTGCAGGAAGGCTTCGTCATTGCGGAAACGGTGATAGCGTTCCTGCAATTCAGTCAGCATACCGGAAACGGCATCAGCCACTTCGCCTTTCAGATGACCATACATCTTGCCTTCGAACTGTTTTTCCAGTTCCGGGATGCTCTGGCCCGTTACCGCAGAAAGGATATCCAGCAGGTTGGAAACGCCCGCTTTATTCTGCACATCGTAGCGAACTACCGGCGGCTCGTCGGAGTCAGTGACCGCGCGTTTGATTTTCTTCACTACCGATTTCGGATCTTCCAGCAGGCCGATAACGTTATTGCGATTATCGTCAGACTTGGACATCTTCTTGGTCGGCTCCAGCAGCGACATTACGCGCGCGCCAGATTTCGGAATAAACGGCTCCGGCACCTTAAAGATCTCGCCATACAGCGCGTTGAAACGCTGGGCAATATCGCGGCTCAGTTCGAGGTGCTGTTTCTGGTCTTCACCCACCGGTACCAGATTAGTTTGATACAGCAGGATGTCCGCAGCCATCAGCACCGGATAGTCAAACAGACCAGCGTTGATGTTCTCGGCATAACGCGCAGATTTATCTTTAAACTGCGTCATGCGGCTCAGTTCGCCGAAGTAGGTATAGCAGTTCAGTGCCCAGCCTAACTGCGCATGTTCTGGTACGTGGGACTGAACAAAAATGGTGCTTTTCTCAGGATCGATACCACAAGCCAGATACAAGGCCAGCGTATCCAGCGTCGCTTTACGCAGCTTCTGTGCATCCTGGCGCACGGTGATCGCGTGTTGGTCAACGATACAGTAAATGCAATGGTAGTCATCCTGCATGTTTACCCACTGACGCAGCGCACCCATGTAGTTACCAATGGTCAATTCACCTGAGGGCTGTGCGCCACTAAAAACGATGGGCTTAGTCATTTTTCGATTCCTGATTTTCGCTATGCGGAAGCCCTAATGCGGGCAGAAGGTCATTTATAGACTGATAAATTACATCAGGCTGGCTGAGATCGATAGCCTCGCCGTAGTTATATCCGTAGGTTAAGCCAACTGATGGGCAACCTGCCGCTTTTGCTGCCTGAATATCATTGCGTGAGTCGCCAACAAACAGCATCTGTTGTGGGGCAATTCCCATCCGCTCAGCCACCAGTAACAGCGGGTCCGGATGCGGTTTTTTGTTTTGCACATCATCACCACCAATCACCACGCTGAAGTATTTAGCGATATCTAAGGCTTCCAGCAGCGGCGCGACGAACGGCGTCGGTTTGTTGGTGACCAGGCCCAACGGCAGGCCTTTAGCCTGCAATGCGCCCAGCGTATCGGCAACGTGCGGGAACAAAAACGTCCCCTCTTCGGCAACCTCGCCATAGTAGCGATCGAACAGTTTACGCAGAATACGTACTTGTTCTTCTGCCGGAATGTCGTCATCAACGGGCGGTTTACCCATTGTTTTACGCAGAGTCGCACGTTCCTGACGCGCCCAGGTCAATGCGCGCTCCATCAGAACATCTGCGCCGTTACCAATCCAGGTAATAACGCGTTCTTCACCTGCAACAGGCAACTCCAGCGCATACAGCGCCATATCTACCGCAGCAGCAAGACCAGGAGCACTGTCCACCAGCGTACCATCGAGATCAAAAGCGACGCCGCGAATATCTTCAAACTTATTCATGACTTACCTTTGCCAGTTCACTGCGCATTTCATCAATGACTTTTTTGTAGTCTGGCTGGTCGAAGATTGCCGAACCGGCAACGAACATATCCGCACCCGCCGCAGCGATTTCGCCAATGTTGTTCACCTTCACGCCACCGTCAACTTCCAGTCGAATGTCAAAGCCAGACTCGTCGATACGACGACGTACTTCGCGCAGTTTATCCAGTGTTTGCGGAATGAAAGACTGACCGCCGAAACCTGGGTTGACGGACATCAGCAGGATCACATCCAACTTATCCATCACGTAATCCAGATAGCTCAGCGGTGTCGCCGGATTAAATACCAGACCCGCTTTACAGCCATTTTCTTTAATCAGTTGCAGCGTGCGATCAACATGCTCGGAGGCTTCTGGATGAAAGGTAATGATGCTGGCACCAGCGGCAGCGAAATCAGGCACAATGCGATCGACGGGTTTCACCATCAGGTGTACGTCGATAGGGGCGGTAATGCCGTAGTTACGCAAGGATTTCAGCACCATTGGCCCAATAGTCAGATTGGGAACATAGTGGTTATCCATGACGTCAAAATGCACGACATCAGCGCCAGCTGCCAGGGCTTTTGCGGTATCTTCACCCAGGCGGGCAAAATCAGCCGACAGAATTGAGGGGGCAATCAAATACTGTTTCATCCGCTTCTCCTTGAGAATTATTTTTTCGCGGGTGAAACGACTCCTGGTTTGTACAAAGCCAGCAGTTCGTCCACCTTTTTACGTGTGCCGCCGTTGCTGCTTATACTGCGTCGAACTTTGACGACATGCAATTTTGCGCGCTGATACCACTCACGCGTTAACATCGTATCGTGATTGGAGATCAGCACTGGAATATGGCGATCAACCAGACCTTCGGCGATCTCCGCCAGATGCGCTTGTTGTTCAAGCGTAAAACTGTTTGTGTGATACGCCGTAAAGTTGGCGGTCGCAGACAGCGGCGCATAAGGCGGATCGCAATAGACGACGGATGCATCATCTGCGCGCGCCATGCTATCGGCGTAAGACTCACAGTAGAAAAAGGCATTCTGCGCTTTTTCAGCGAAGTGATACAACTCTGCTTCCGGGAAATAGGGTTTTTTGTAGCGGCCAAACGGCACGTTAAACTCACCGCGCAGATTGTAACGACACAGGCCGTTGTAACCGTAGCGGTTCAAATATAAAAACAGTACCGCCCGACGGAACGGATCCTGGCTTTTGTTGAACTCTTCGCGGAACTGATAGTAAACCTCGGCGCAATTTGTTTCGGGAATAAACAGCTCGCGTGCGGCCTGTACGTACTCATCAGTACGCATCTTCACAATGTTATAGAGACTGATCAGGTCGCTATTGATATCGGCAAGGATATAACGAGAAAAGTCGGTGTTGAGAAACACCGACCCGGCACCTACAAAAGGCTCAACCAGACATTCGCCCTTGGGCAAATGCCGTTTAATATCATCAAGCAGGGGATACTTGCCCCCTGCCCACTTCAAAAAAGCGCGATTTTTCTTCATGCTGACTAACTAATTACACCTTCTCCGGCTGTGGAGAAAGCTCCGACAGCATCCAGCGCTTCAGGCAACTCCCGCAACGATAAACCATTGCGGGAGATAACCTTGATTACTTCAGATCGGCCTGTACCTGACGCAGCGGTTTCGCCCACGGGTTTTTGGCCTGAACATCTGCTGGCAATGTAGATACCGCTTTTTTCGCCTCTTCTTTCGAAGCGTACACGCCAGAAACCAGGACATACCACGGCTGACCATTACGCGTCGTTTCATAGACAACGTAGTTTTTCAGATTCTCTTTCTTCGCCCAACCGTTCAGGTTGTCGTAGTTAGAGGAACTGCTCAGCTGCAGAGTGTAATGGCTGGACGGTGCCGATTTCAACGAACCAACATTACCTGCGGTCTTCCCTCCAGCGGCTGGTGTTGCCGTGGTTTGCGCCGGGGATGCCGTCTGTACTGGAGCCGTAGTTGCGGTCTCTTTTGGTGCTGGCGTAGAGGTCGCAGCCGGTGCCTTCGTGCTTGCCACAGGAGCAGCTGGTTCAGTACGCTTCGGCGTCTGTGCTACCGGCTTCGGCTCCGTTTTTACGGTTGCTTGCGGTTTTTTCGGTTCAATCACCGCCTGCTGGCGAGCTGGACGCGTAGTGGCCGGACGTTCAGCGGTTTGCGTTTTCGCCGTGTCACGCGATGCATTGCCATTGCGAACAGGCGCGACCGTCGCGGGTTCAGTCGGCAACGTGGAATTGACCGCCACATTGTTCAACTGTTGCTGATTTTGTGGCTGGGTCAGCGCATTGTTCAGGTCACCCTGCACTTCAACACGTTGTTGACCATCCGTTGCCGCCGGGGTTTGCCCTTGAGTCGGCGTAGAAGAGATCGGCGGCAGAGATACATCCTGCTGAGTATTTTCCGCAGACGTGGTTCCCGGCGCTGGCTGCACGCCATTCGCCTGATCGGTCGCATTGCCAGCAAGATCAATACTCTTCTCGCCAGACGCAGTTTGATCGCTGGAAGAGGTCGAGGGGGCTTTTAGCGCAGAACCGATACCGATAATCAACAGCAGGAGAACCAGAATGCCGACGCCCATCATCATATACTGACGAGAAGCGGGTTTACTGGCTGCTTTTTTGCGCTTACGCGGACGACGCTCTACGCGCTCTTCATCCACGGTTTCATCTTCGGATTCGTCAATTTCTTCTTCGAGTTCCGGTTCCTCATTGCGCTCTTTTTGCGCACGAGTCGGACGGCGATCGTCAGTGTCATCAAGTTCAATATCATCAAAATTGATCTGCGGTTCGCCACGTTCAGTACGCTCAGAACGTTCAGAAGATTGACGAGAACGACCAGTACGACGATCGCTGGGATCGGGTTTCAGCTCGTCTTCTGGTTTGAATTCATCCATTTAACACCCCACTAAAAGGTTAATGCTTACCACGTTGCAATTAACCTGAAGCTAATAGACCGCTTGATAAGCGGCCTGACCTTTCTTGTTGTTACGCTGATTGACAATCGGCAATGGCGTTAAGAACAAGCTCGTGCGAAACGCCGCTGCGAACTTCACTCTTACCAATTGCCAACGGAAGAATTAAGCGCATCTCTCCCGCAAGGACTTTCTTGTCACGCAGCATGTGCGGTAAATACGCCTGCGCAGACATTTCGCGCGGCCCATTGACCGGTAACCCAGCCCGCGTGAGCAGGGTTATAATACGCTGCGTTTCGGCAGAACTAAACTGCCCGAGACGTTCCGACGTCCGCGCCGCCATCACCATACCCGCAGCGACCGCTTCACCGTGTAACCAATTGCCATACCCCATTTCAGCTTCAATGGCATGACCAAAGGTATGTCCCAGATTCAGTAAAGCACGTAACCCGGTTTCGCGCTCGTCGGCGGCGACAACTTCTGCCTTCAGTTCACAACAACGGCGAATACAGTACGCCATTGCCGGACCGTCCAGACGCAACAACGCATCCAGATTCTCTTCCAGCCAGTTGAAAAACGCACCGTCAAGAATAATGCCGTATTTGATGACTTCTGCCAGCCCCGACGCTAACTCACGCGGGGGAAGCGTTTTCAGACAGTCGAGATCCACCACCACTGAAGCAGGCTGGTAGAACGCGCCAATCATGTTTTTACCGAGGGGATGGTTGACCGCAGTTTTGCCGCCAACGGAGGAATCGACCTGCGACAGCAACGTCGTCGGGACTTGAATGAAACGTACACCGCGCTGATAACTCGCCGCCGCAAAGCCGGTCAGATCGCCCACTACGCCGCCGCCAAGCGCCACCAGCGTAGTATCGCGACCATGCGGCTTTTGTAACAACGCCGTAAAGACGGTATCGAGTACAGCCAGGCTTTTATACTGCTCGCCGTCAGGGAGGATAACGCTATCGACGTTAACACCCGCCTGTTCAAGTACGCCGCGGACCTTATCGAGATACAGAGGAGCCAGGGTTTCGTTGGTGACCAACATGACCTGCTCGCCCGATTTCAGCGGTAAGAATGAAGCTGGTTCATTAAACAAACCAGATGCGATGGTAATTGGGTAACTACGTTCCCCGAGAGTAACGACAATCCTCTCCATAACGCGACATCCACCTTAATTACTGTACCCGCAGACGAGTGTATATAAAGCCAGAATTAGTTGCTTTCCAGCATGTGAATAATCTGGTTTGCGACCACTTTAGCGCTTTGATCATCAGTACGAATGGTCACGTCGGCAATCTCTTCATACAGCGGATTGCGTTCATTGGCCAACGCTTCCAGAACTTCACGCGGCGGTGTTTCAACGTGCAGCAACGGGCGTTTTTTATCACGCTGCGTGCGTGCAAGTTGCTTTTCGATGGTCGTTTCAAGATAAACGACAACGCCACGTGCGGAAAGACGGTTACGCGTTTCGCGGGATTTCACAGAGCCGCCGCCAGTAGCCAGCACAATACCCTGTTTCTCGGTCAACTCATTGATGACCTTTTCTTCGCGATCGCGGAAGCCTTCTTCGCCTTCTAAATCGAAAACCCAGCCCACATCAGCTCCGGTTCGTTTCTCAATCTCTTGATCGGAATCGTAGAATTCCATATTGAGTTGTTGAGCTAACTGGCGCCCAATAGTGCTTTTTCCGGCACCCATAGGCCCAACCAGAAAGATATTGCGTTTCTCTGCCATTTTTTCGGTACTACTAAGACTATTCGTTAATGATAAACCCGCTTCGCTCAGAGAGCGCCGCAGGACATGAACTGAAACCTCATAAGATATTGCGAGAGTCAGACTGAAAATTATCTCAATACTCCAGCGGGTTTGGCAACTGAATAAATCACCCATCCCTCTGCATATCTGGTCGCTGCAAGCGCGCTGCCTTGCTACCACCGCTCTGGCGATAAATCACCGGGTAAGATTAGCGTAAAAAAGACAGCAAAATGCCGCCTGAATGATAAATCATCATCATGGAACGCAGGCAGCGAAGAGCACCAACTCTCAAATCGGTACTCCTTGTATGCTAAATACCTGCGCGCGTCAAATAGATGAAACACGTTCAGCGCAAAAACATTACCGCTTTTACGGCTGTTTACTCACTGGAAACCAGTCGTGGCGTGATAAACACCACTAACTCGCGTCGTTCATCTTCTTTTCCGTCATGACGAAATAATTGCCCGAACCAGGGAATGTCGCCAAGCAACGGTACGCTATCCTGACCCGATTTATTTTTACGGGTAAAAATGCCACCCAGCGCCAACGTTTCTCCGCTTTTGACCTCGACCTGCGTTTCGATCTCCTGCTTATCAATCGCCAGCACTTCGCCATCGGCCTGCTGTAGCACCTGCCCCGGAACGTTCTGGCTGATGTGTAATTTCAGCCGGATGCGACCTTTTTGTAACACCGTGGGCGTAACTTCCATCCCCAGGACGGCCTCTTTAAATTCCACCGACGTCGCGCCACTTTCCCCGCTGGAAACCTGATATGGAATTTCGCTCCCCTGTTTAATGCTGGCAGGCTGAAGATGTGAGGCCAGCAGACGCGGACTGGCGATAATATCCAGCTGCTGTTTTTGTTCGAGCGCGGAAAGCTCAAGATCCAGTAAACGTCCGTTGATGCGTCCAATGTTAAAACCGACATGCGTTGTCGCCGTCGCTACGGAGAGGTCGCTGCCAAGCGTGGTGACTTGCCCAACGCCACCAGCTTGTTGCGCATCAGCCAACGTCCATTTCACGCCTAACTCACGCAAACTTTTTTCATTAATGGTGACAATATGCGCCGACAGCTCAACCTGCCCGACCGGCAGATCCATTTGCGCTACCCACTGTTCAAGCGCGCTTAACGCCGCTTTGTTATCTCGCAGCAAAAGGCGATTGGTGCGTTTATCGACGGTCATACTCCCTTTGGCACTCAGTAGCTTCTCCCCCGCTTTCGCCAGCTCTCCGGCGTCGGCGTATTGCAGAGTAATATTGCGATTTTCCAGCGGCAGATTTGCCTGCGCCCGCGCCTGCTCCGCCTCCTGGCGGGCGATATTGTCATTCTGCCAGGCAACGGAATGCACCGAGAGAATATTGCCTTCCTGCCGCGTTATCAGTCCGGCGCTTTTCACTACAGTTTGTAGTGCTTGCTTCCAGGGAACATCTGTTAGATGTAACGACACCGTACCTCTGACGTCTGGCGACACCACCAGGTTCAACTTCTCCTGTTCAGCCAGCGCCTGCAACACCTGAGCTACCGGAACGTCATCCACCATCAGTGTCACTTTTTGCGGCTTTGCCGCCTGTACGCCGGGTATCAGCATCAACAGTAGTGCGGCTATCCATTGCTTCATTTGTATCTCCTTGCCGTTGCCACAACCAGTGTGGCGGTTCGCAGTTTGTTCCGGTTCCCAGCGTTAGTGCGTCTGGCGTCAGCTGTAAAATTGTCCAGCCGTTTTCCAGCACATCGTTTTGCTGCACCCGTCGCCATTTCTTTTGCCCGTCTTTTATTACACCGATGATGCGCTCGCCTCGCCCTACTATCCCCTGATAGCGCCACTGGCTAAGCTCGCTAATCCGGCATAGATCTTCCGGCGGTTTAAAAGGGTCACGCATACCGGTTAAAAGGCACAATGCAATACCTGCCAACAACCAGCGTTTAACCCTCATCCGGTGTCTCCAGTTGTAGCGTGAACAAAAGGTCATCACCTTCCACGCTTAACGAAAAACGGCTCACGCTGACGTTGCGCTCTGCCAGCCGTGTAAATGCCGACGGCACTGCTTCCCACAGCGTTTTCAACGCCAACTCACCTCCCTGCGCGGATGGATGCCAGGAAACCAGTTGCGCGCCGGATAACTGAAAATCCAGTGGCGAAAAGGGCAGCGTTTTTTCTTCGCTGAAGGGAGTGGTGTCTACCAGGCGATACAGTGCGGCCCACTGCTGGTGATGACTCGCCCGTAGTCGAATTAATGCGTCGCTCTCTTCCTGGTGTGTCGATGACAGAAAAATGAGCGTAACTAACATCAGCAACCAGAATGCCCAGCAAAGCTGGCGGAGGCGGGGTGATGTGGCGAACCACCAGTCAAAGAGCATGTCCATCGCTAACCTTCCTTGTTAACTGATACTCAAATTGCCAGCGTCCCTGCGCATCCTGCTGCGTGGCCCCCCGCTGATTGAGATGAAAAGATGCATCCTGGCGGAGTGACGTTTCCAGCGCGTTTAACGCGGTAATGCTTGTTGTCAGCCCCTTGATCTCCAGCGTTCCCTGCTGCCAGCTTATCGTTGTCAGCCAGGCATGTTCGGGTAAAAGCGCCGCCAGTGCTTCCAGCGCAGATTGCCAGTCACGGGTAAATTGTCGCTGGAGCTGCCTTTGCAAACGCTGTTCGCGTAACTGCTGGCGTTCCAGCAAACGTGGTTTCGTTATCTGTAAGCTGCGGGCGAGTTGTTGTTCCGCCTGAAGCAAAACGGTGTCTACGCGTGCTTCGGCGTTGCTTGTCAGACGCAGTATTAGCGTTATCCCGACAGCCAGCAGCAGAGGCGCAACGAACATCAGCAACCAGAAACGAAGAAAAGCGGTCCGGCGTTGCTGTCGCCAGGGCAAAAAATTAATTGGCGGGTTCATCAGTACACCTTCCCAAGCGCCAGCCCCAGCGCGATGGCAAAGTCTCCACCTGGCGGCGGTAGCGGCGGCTGACGAACAGAAACCGCCTCCCAGGGGTCAAATCCGCCTTCGCCACATATCGCGACGCTTTCGGGATCAACGGATAACGCTGCCGCCAGCTCCTTCGCGCTAGTTATCCCCACCGCCAGTTTGCGCCCCCAGCTATAGCGCGTCGCCCACAGCCACTGTTCGTTATCACGCCAGGCCAGACATTGCTGATGAGAAGGTAAAAAAGGCAGGAATCGCTGTAATGCACTGGCATCCGGGGTGATCGCGCTAACATGAACACGCAACCTTTCTGCCAGAGTAAGCAGCGTTGCCAGCTCTTTGCTTTGCGCGGCAGTCACGTTATAGGCGGGACTGAGTGAGTCTTCGCTGTAATCGAAGCGCAGGGAGTCCGGATCCATATCCAGCTCGCGGGCCATCGTCCCGGACAGCCAGGCCGTTTGCTCCCGCTCACCAAGGGACATCGACGGGCGTGGAAATGACCGCTGTAATGTGCGACTGGCGGGAAATGCCAACATAATGTGATGACGCTGCGGCAGTTCGCGACTCCACGGTAACAACGTTTTAGCCAGCCGCTGTGCATCGACAATCCGCCCATCTTTGATTATGTCGTTCTCCAGCGGCAACCGCCACCAGCGTTGCAAAAAGCATTCTTTTGTGCCCCGCACGATAGCAACCGCTACCGCTTCTTGCTGTTGTAAATGCAAACCAATTTGCCAGATCTTAAATGCCATTGTGATGATCTCCTTATCACCCGTCACTCTGACGGGTATATCAATGCGTCTGGCTTGCCTTTATACTACCGCGCGTTTGTTTATAAACTGCCCAAATGAAACTAAATGGGAAATTTCCAGTGAAGTTCGTAAAGTATTTTTTGATCCTTGCAGTCTGTTGCATTCTGCTGGGAGCAGGCTCGATTTATGGCCTATACCGCTACATCGAGCCACAACTGCCGGATGTGGCGACATTAAAAGATGTTCGCCTGCAAATTCCGATGCAGATTTACAGCGCCGATGGCGAGCTGATTGCTCAATACGGTGAGAAACGTCGTATTCCGGTTACGTTGGATCAAATCCCGCCGGAGATGGTGAAAGCCTTTATCGCGACGGAAGACAGCCGCTTCTACGAGCATCACGGCGTTGACCCGGTGGGGATCTTCCGTGCGGCAAGCGTGGCGCTGTTCTCCGGTCACGCGTCACAAGGGGCGAGTACCATTACCCAGCAGCTGGCGAGAAACTTCTTCCTCAGTCCAGAACGCACGCTGATGCGTAAGATTAAGGAAGTCTTCCTCGCGATTCGCATTGAACAGTTGCTGACGAAAGACGAGATCCTCGAGCTTTATCTGAACAAGATTTACCTCGGTTACCGCGCCTATGGTGTCGGTGCTGCGGCACAAGTCTATTTCGGTAAAACGGTCGACCAACTGACGCTGAACGAAATGGCGGTGATAGCCGGGCTGCCGAAAGCGCCTTCCACCTTCAACCCGCTCTACTCAATGGATCGTGCCGTCGCGCGGCGTAACGTCGTGCTGTCGCGGATGCTGGATGAAGGGTATATCACCCAACAACAGTTCGATCAGACACGCACTGAGGCGATTAACGCTAACTATCACGCGCCGGAGATTGCTTTCTCTGCGCCGTACCTGAGCGAAATGGTGCGCCAGGAGATGTATAACCGTTATGGCGAAAGTGCCTATGAAGACGGTTATCGCATTTACACCACCATCACCCGCAAAGTACAGCAGGCCGCACAGCAGGCAGTACGTAATAACGTGCTGGACTACGACATGCGCCACGGCTATCGCGGCCCGGCAAATGTGCTGTGGAAAGTGGGCGAATCGGCGTGGGACAACAACAAAATTACCGATACGCTGAAGGCGCTGCCGACCTATGGTCCGCTGCTGCCTGCCGCAGTCACCAGCGCCAATCCTCAGGAAGCGACGGCGATGCTGGCGGACGGGTCGACCGTCGCATTGAGTATGGAAGGCGTTCGCTGGGCGCGTCCTTACCGTTCGGATACTCAGCAGGGACCGACGCCGCGTAAAGTGACCGATGTTCTGCAAACGGGTCAGCAAATCTGGGTTCGTCAGGTTGGCGATGCATGGTGGCTGGCACAAGTGCCGGAAGTGAACTCGGCATTGGTGTCGATCAATCCGCAAAACGGTGCCGTTATGGCGCTGGTCGGTGGCTTTGATTTCAATCAGAGCAAGTTTAACCGCGCCACCCAGGCACTGCGTCAGGTAGGTTCCAACATCAAACCGTTCCTCTACACCGCGGCGATGGATAAAGGTCTGACGCTGGCAAGTATGTTGAACGATGTGCCAATTTCCCGCTGGGATGCAGGTGCCGGTTCTGACTGGCAGCCGAAGAACTCACCACCGCAGTATGCCGGCCCAATTCGCTTACGTCAGGGACTGGGCCAGTCGAAAAACGTGGTGATGGTACGCGCAATGCGGGCGATGGGCGTCGACTACGCTGCAGAATATCTGCAACGCTTCGGCTTCCCGGCACAAAACATTGTCCACACCGAATCGCTGGCGCTGGGTTCAGCGTCCTTCACCCCAATGCAGGTGGCGCGCGGCTACGCGGTCATGGCGAACGGCGGCTTCCTGGTGGACCCGTGGTTTATCAGCAAAATTGAAAACGATCAGGGCGGCGTGATTTTCGAAGCGAAACCGAAAGTAGCCTGCCCGGAATGCGATATTCCGGTGATTTACGGTGATACGCAGAAATCGAACGTGCTGGAAAATAACGATGTTGAAGATGTCGCTATCTCCCGCGAGCAGCAGAATGTTTCTGTGCCAATGCCGCAGCTGGAGCAGGCAAATCAGGCGTTAGTGGCGAAGACTGGCGCACAGGAGTACGCGCCGCACGTCATCAACACTCCGCTGGCATTCCTGATTAAGAGTGCTTTGAACACCAATATCTTTGGTGAGCCAGGCTGGCAGGGTACTGGCTGGCGTGCAGGTCGTGATTTGCAGCGTCGCGATATCGGCGGGAAAACCGGTACCACTAACAGTTCGAAAGATGCGTGGTTTTCGGGTTACGGTCCGGGCGTTGTGACCTCGGTCTGGATTGGCTTTGATGATCACCGTCGTAATCTCGGTCATACAACGGCTTCCGGAGCGATTAAAGATCAGATCTCAGGTTACGAAGGCGGTGCCAAGAGTGCCCAGCCTGCATGGGACGCTTATATGAAAGCCGTTCTTGAAGGTGTGCCGGAGCAGCCGCTGACGCCGCCGCCGGGTATTGTGACGGTGAATATCGATCGCAGCACCGGGCAGTTAGCTAATGGTGGCAACAGCCGCGAAGAGTATTTCATCGAAGGTACGCAGCCGACACAACAGGCGGTGCACGAGGTGGGAACGACCATTATCGATAATGGCGAGGCACAGGAATTGTTCTGATTAAAAAGGCGCTTCAGCGCCTTTTTCAGTTTGCTGACAAAGTGCACTTTGTTTATACCGGATACGGCGTGAACACTTTACCCGTCTAGCAACATCTAGAAAAATCAATATATTGCAGGAGCCGCACAGGCCTGATAAGCATTGTGCATCAGGCAAACCTCACGCATTTACACTCGCCCCTGCCCCTTCAACCATTCGCGCACGAGGAACAGCGCGCTGACATTACGCGCTTCGTTGAAGTCAGGGTCTTCCAGCAAATCCATCATATGCGCCAGCGGCCAGCGCACCTGTGGTAGCGGCTCTGGCTCATCGCCTTCCAGCGATTCCGGGTAGAGATCTTGCGCTACCACGATATTCATTTTGCTGGAAAAGTAAGACGGTGCCATACTGAGCTTCTTCAAAAAAGTCAGATCGTTCGCACCAAATCCCACCTCTTCTTTTAGCTCGCGGTTCGCGGCTTCGAAGACGCTTTCACCCGGATCAATTAATCCTTTCGAAAAACCTAATTCGTAGGATTCAGTTCCCACTGCGTATTCGCGGATCAGGATCAGGTGATCGTCCACAATCGGCACAATCATCACTGCTTCCCGGTTGGTTGGACGCATTCGTTCATAAACACGCCGCACGCCATTGCTGAACTCCAGATCCACGCTTTCGACGGTAAACAGTCGGGAACGGGCTACAGTTTCAACATTCAGAATGGTGGGTTTTTGTAATGATTTGCTCATCGTGGGATCTATGCTGTGAAATCAGCGGTTATTGTGCGATATAGGACACGCTTTCGGCAATGTGAATTGCATGTTATTTACATTTATGTAACTTAATAAATAATCGTCCTCAAATCAAATTAAAAGTCAATAGGTTGAAATAACTCCAGGAATTTGCTGATATTCCGCCTTCAGAGGGTTTGCTATGATCAGCGGTTACTGTGATGTGCTTAATGATGCTCAAGTTAAACTCCACGCTTGCCGATAGCCAACCGCAGAATCATGTATTGTGTCCGGTGCGACTGACCACGCCTGACAGACTAAGTAAGATGGGGAAAGCATGAGCACCATTGTGATTTTTTTAGCTGCTTTGCTGGCCTGCTCACTACTTGCGGGATGGCTGATAAAAGTGCGATCCAGACGGCGTCAGCTGCCCTGGACCAACGCCTTCGCGGATGCGCAAACGCGTAAACTCACACCTGAAGAACATAGCGCCGTTGAAAATTATCTTGAGAGCCTGACGCAGGTATTACAGGTGCCTGGCCCAACGGGAGCCAGCGCGGCACCGATCTCTCTGGCGCTGAATGCCGAAAGCAACAACGTCATGATGCTGACACACGCTATCACGCGTTACGGCATCTCTACCGACGATCCGAATAAATGGCGTTACTACCTCGATTCGGTAGAAGTCCACCTGCCCCCTTTCTGGGAGCAGTACATCAACGATGAGAATACCGTTGAACTGATTCATACCGATTCGCTGCCGCTGGTTATTTCACTCAACGGTCATACGCTGCAGGAGTACATGCAGGAAACTCGCGGCTATGCCTTGCAACCTGTTCCGTCAACACAGGCGTCGATTCGCGGGGAAGAGAGTGAGCAAATCGAGCTACTCAATATTCGCAAAGAAACGCACGAAGAGTATGCGCTAAGTCGTCCGCGCGGGCTGCGCGAAGCGTTGCTGATTGTCGCCTCCTTCCTGATGTTCTTTTTCTGCCTGATTACCCCGGATGTATTTGTTCCGTGGCTGGCAGGCGGCGCGTTACTGCTGCTGGGCGCAGGACTGTGGGGGCTATTCGCGCCCCCGGCAAAATCCTCCCTGCGGGAAATTCATTGTCTGCGCGGTACACCCCGTCGTTGGGGATTGTTTGGCGAAAACGATCAGGAACAGATCAACAATATTTCACTCGGTATTATCGACCTGGTCTACCCCGCACACTGGCAGCCCTACATTGCTCAGGATCTCGGTCAACAAACCGATATCGATATCTATCTCGACCGCCACGTAGTGCGTCAGGGGCGATATCTTTCGCTCCATGATGAAGTAAAAAACTTTCCGTTACAGCACTGGCTGCGCAGTACGATTATCGCTGCGGGCTCGCTACTGGTGCTGTTTATGCTGTTATTCTGGATCCCGCTGGATATGCCGCTGAAATTCACCCTCTCGTGGATGAAAGGCGCGCAGACCATTGAAGCCACCAGCGTGAAACAACTGGCTGACGCTGGCGTGCGGGTTGGCGATACATTGCGTATTAGCGGTACGGGAATGTGTAATATTCGCACTTCCGGTACCTGGAGCGCGAAAACCAACTCACCTTTTTTACCGTTTGACTGCTCGCAGATCATCTGGAATGACGCCCGCTCATTGCCATTACCAGAATCTGAATTGGTCAACAAAGCGACGGCATTGACCGAAGCAGTTAATCGCCAGCTGCACCCTAAACCGGAAGATGAATCTCGCGTCAGCGCCTCATTACGTTCAGCAATTCAAAAATCCGGCATGGTATTGCTTGATGATTTTGGCGACATAGTACTGAAGACAGCGGATCTGTGTTCTGCCAAAGATGACTGTGTGCGACTGAAAAATGCGCTGGTCAATCTCGGTAACAGTAAAGACTGGGACGCGCTGGTAAAACGCGCCAACGCCGGGAAACTCGATGGCGTGAATGTGTTATTACGCCCGGTGAGTGCGGAATCGCTGGATAACCTGGTGGCCACCTCTACCGCGCCGTTTATCACGCATGAAACGGCGCGAGCGGCACAATCACTAAACAGTCCGGCCCCCGGCGGGTTCCTGATTGTCAGCGACGAAGGCAGCGATTTTGTTGATCAGCCCTGGCCTTCGGCATCACTTTACGACTATCCGCCGCAAGAACAGTGGAACGCTTTCCAGAAACTGGCACAAATGCTGATGCATACGCCGTTTAACGCCGAAGGTATCGTCACAAAAATCTTCACTGACGCCAATGGTACGCAGCATATTGGCCTTCATCCGATCCCGGATCGTTCCGGCCTGTGGCGCTATCTCAGCACCACGCTGCTGCTACTGACGATGCTGGGTAGCGCCATTTATAATGGCGTACAGGCCTGGCGTCGTTACCAGCGTCATCGTACTCGCATGATGAAGATTCAGGCCTATTATGAAAGCTGCCTGAACCCACAACTGATCACCCCTTCAGAAAGCCTTATCGAATAACACGTTTGCGCGGCAGGTTATGCTACCCTGTCGCGCAAATTGCTTCACTCTGGAGATTTCCCTCATGCATATCAACATTGCCTGGCAGGACGTAGATACCGTTCTGCTGGATATGGACGGCACGTTGCTCGACCTCGCCTTCGATAACTATTTCTGGCAAAAGCTGGTGCCTGAAACATGGGGCGCGAAAAACGGGGTTACGCCACAGGAAGCGAGGGAATATATGCGCCAGCAATATCACGACGTACAGCATACGCTAAACTGGTACTGTCTTGATTACTGGAGTGAGCAACTGGGTCTGGATATCTGTGCGATGACCACCGAGATGGGACCGCGCGCCGTACTGCGTGAAGATACCATTCCGTTTCTTGAGGCACTGAAAGCCAGCGGTAAGCAGCGAATTTTGCTCACCAATGCTCATCCGCACAACCTGGCGGTAAAACTTGAGCATACCGGTCTGGACGCACACCTTGATTTATTACTTTCCACCCACACATTTGGTTATCCGAAAGAGGATCAGCGGTTATGGCATGCGGTGGCCGAAGCTACGGGACTGAAAGCTGAAAGAACGCTGTTTATTGATGACAGCGAAGCGATTCTCGATGCTGCCGCGCAATTTGGTATTCGTTACTGCCTCGGCGTGACTAATCCTGACTCCGGGATTGCCGAGAAACAGTATCAACGCCATCCGTCACTGAATGACTACCGCCGCCTGATCCCCTCGCTAATGTGAAGGAGACGCCATGAAAGAAAAACCTGCTGTTGAGGTTCGACTGGATAAATGGCTATGGGCTGCCCGTTTTTATAAAACCCGCGCGCTGGCCCGTGAAATGATTGAAGGCGGTAAGGTGCATTACAACGGGCAGCGCAGCAAGCCGAGCAAAATCGTCGAGCTGAATGCCACGCTCACTCTGCGCCAGGGAAATGACGAACGCACGGTGATTGTAAAGGCGATTACTGAACAGCGTCGCCCCGCCAGCGAGGCAGCCTTGCTGTATGAAGAGACTGCGGAAAGTGTAGAGAAACGCGAAAAAATGGCGCTGGCACGTAAACTTAATGCCTTAACCATGCCGCACCCGGACCGACGCCCGGACAAAAAAGAGCGCCGCGACCTGTTACGATTTAAACACGGCGACAGTGAATAACTGTCACCTGCAAGAGAGATGATTATGCCGCAACATGACCAATTACATCGCTATCTGTTTGAAAACTTTGCCGTGCGCGGCGAACTGGTAACCGTTTCGGAAACCCTGCAACAGATCCTTGAGAATCACGATTATCCGCAGCCCGTTAAAAACGTGCTGGCAGAACTGCTGGTTGCGACCAGCCTGTTAACCGCTACGCTGAAGTTTGATGGTGATATCACCGTACAGCTGCAAGGCGACGGTCCGATGAATCTGGCGGTTATTAACGGTAACAACAACCAGCAGATGCGCGGTGTAGCGCGCGTGCAGGGAGAAATTCCAGAAAATGCCGACCTGAAAACGCTGGTCGGCAATGGTTACGTGGTGATCACCATCACCCCGAGCGAAGGTGAACGCTATCAGGGCGTGGTGGGTCTGGAAGGTGATACTCTGGCGGCCTGCCTGGAAGATTACTTTATGCGTTCTGAACAGCTGCCGACGCGCCTTTTTATTCGCACCGGCGACGTAGACGGCAAACCGGCTGCAGGCGGTATGTTGTTGCAGGTAATGCCTGCGCAAAATGCCCAGCAGGACGACTTTGACCACCTGGCGACGCTAACCGAAACCATCAAAACCGAAGAACTGTTGACCTTACCGGCAAACGAAGTGTTGTGGCGTTTGTATCACGAAGAAGAGGTGACGGTTTACGATCCGCAGGATGTGGAGTTCAAATGCACCTGCTCGCGTGAACGTTGCGCCGACGCGCTAAAAACGCTGCCGGATGAAGAAGTCGATAGCATCCTGACGGAAGATGGCGAAATTGACATGCATTGCGATTACTGCGGTAACCACTATCTGTTCAATGCGATGGATATTGCTGAAATCCGCAACAACGCGTCTCCGGCAGATCCGCAAGTTCATTAATGAGTATGTCCGGCAGAGAGGGCTCTGCCGGATTTTACGACTAATACACCTGATGCGCTTTGTCACTCATTCAGATTCACATCCAGCCTTTCACCATCCACTACAAGATCGCGCCACGCTTTAGGCTTCGTTCCCAGTTTTCCATCCTTCGCAGCTGTGAGTAATTTTTCTTTCGTTATATCACGCGGAAGTAAACTCATCGTAAGCTCTTGCCATTCTTTCTTGTCAGGATCAAAGCCATAGACAATGTATCTTTCATCATCAAAGGCAAAGAGGATCCGCTCTGCCCTGCCATCACTATTCAGATCTTGCTCGACCAGTACGCAGGCGTCTTTTTCAATACAGGTCATCACGTTATAGCGATCCTGGATTAAGGCCGACCAGAATGTCGCATCCGGTTTACCAGAACCAGGGGCAATTAACACATTTTCGGCTAATACTTTTTCCGATATCTGTTGCTGAAGATGTTGCTCTCCATCTAACGCCATTAACAGATCCCGCGCGCGTTTCGGGTCTTTCATAAACCCGGCATCGCTTTTCAGCGACTCAAGCGCCGCACGTCCATAGCGACCGCTCTGTTCGAGCATATAGAGACTTACCTGGTCTGGCGTGTTTTTGCCGCTCTGATAACGCGCCATATGACTGTTCACGCTAATGCGCATACTGTCCAGCACCGGAGAATTAAGAAGCACCAGTATTACCAACACCAATAACGAAACCGCAAGGTTCACTTTGCCCTGAAGAACAAGGGGGTTTTGCCCTTTACGCCAGACGATACTGACAAAATACCCCAGCGACCATACCAGTAACACCAGCACCGCCAGCGCACCCTGCAAGCGGTCGACAGTCCAGCCGTACTGAGCGACCCGCAGCCATAACGCCCAGGCGGCGACGAACACATACAGCGGAGCAACCAGCAGAGCGGTTTTAATCAGGCAACGCAACGGCCCCGTCCAGGGAAGTGACGATTTTTGCGGATCGCGGACAATAGCCATTAAGATCAATTGCAAAAAGGCCAGCGTCAACAGCAGCCCGGCGGCGGAGATGTGGCGAGAAATCGCGCTCAGGCCCGTAAACGGCAGGGTGATGATAAACATCAGGGTTAGCAATGATACTAACGGCAGCAACCCCGTGGCGATTAACGTTAACAACTTTTGAATAGAGTCGATTAAACGTGACTGTGTTCGCGCGAGGATCACCGCCAGCGCGGTAACCAGACCTAACGTGAGATAAATAAACCAGTCGGTTGCAAAAAAGAGCGTTTTGAAAAACGTGATGCCAACAAGTTTAAACAACTCGCCCCACAGTAAAAGCACCAGCCACGTCAGGCCATTGGCGAGAAAAATCACCAGTAATATAAGTACGTTATGCCATACTGACTGGTAAAAATAGCCATAGCGGCTACTGTCATTGCGGATGCGAAGGCTTTGTTGTATCCACGGTAGCAACAACATTGCCATCAGCAGCAGATAGCAGCCAAAATCCCAAAGCGCCTTTTCTGCTCTCCAGGGGTTCATGCCATCAATTTGCCACTTTAGCCAACCGCTCATCCCTAGCGTGGCAATAAACACCAGCGCCAGCCATCCCCAAAGGCGCTTCTGTTTAAAGGAGATCACGGAGAAGAGTAAAACGGATGAAAATGCGACGGTCGCAGGCACGCCATAAACAATCCAACTGAGATTTTTTCCGGCAAGCCAGGCGATCAGTAGGTAGCAAACCAGACCCTGAAGTAATCCGGTAGCAATCATCCCCCAGCGTGTTGCGGGTGAAAGTTCAACGTTATCCACGTTAGTTATCCAGAATCAAAAAGTGGGTTAATTATCGCATCCGGGCCGTAGTATTTTGCTTTTTTCAGAAAATAATCAAAAAAAGTTAGCGTGGTGAATCGATACTTTACCGATTGAATTTGCATCAATTTCATTCAGGAATGCGATTCCACTCACAATATTCCCGCCACATAAACCAAGATTTAACCTTTTGAGAACATTTTCCACACCTAAAATGCTATTTCTGCGATAATAGCAACCGTTTCGTGACAGGAATCACGGAGTTTTTTGTCAAATATGAATTTCTCCAGATACGTAAATCTATGAGCCTTGTCGCGGTTAACACCCCCAAAAAGACTTTACTATTCAGGCAATACATATTGGCTAAGGAGCAGTGAAATGCGCGTTAACAATGGTTTGACCCCGCAAGAACTCGAGGCTTATGGTATCAGTGACGTACATGATATCGTTTACAACCCAAGCTACGACCTGCTGTATCAGGAAGAGCTCGATCCGAGCCTGACAGGTTATGAGCGCGGGGTGTTAACTAATCTGGGTGCCGTTGCCGTCGATACCGGGATCTTCACCGGTCGTTCACCAAAAGATAAGTATATCGTCCGTGACGATACCACTCGCGATACTTTCTGGTGGGCAGACAAAGGCAAAGGTAAGAACGATAACAAACCTCTCTCTCCGGAAACCTGGCAGCATCTGAAGGGCCTGGTGACCAAACAGCTTTCCGGCAAACGTCTGTTCGTTGTCGACGCCTTCTGTGGTGCGAACCCGGATACTCGTCTTTCCGTCCGTTTCATCACCGAAGTGGCCTGGCAGGCGCATTTCGTCAAAAACATGTTTATTCGCCCGAGCGATGAAGAGCTGGCAGGTTTCAAACCAGACTTTATCGTTATGAACGGCGCGAAGTGCACTAACCCGCAGTGGAAAGAACAGGGTCTGAATTCCGAAAACTTCGTGGCGTTTAACCTGACCGAGCGCATGCAGCTGATTGGCGGCACCTGGTACGGCGGCGAAATGAAGAAAGGGATGTTCTCAATGATGAACTACCTGCTACCGCTGAAAGGTATCGCTTCTATGCACTGCTCCGCCAACGTTGGCGAGAAAGGCGATGTTGCGGTGTTCTTCGGCCTTTCCGGCACCGGTAAAACCACCCTTTCCACCGACCCGAAACGTCGCCTGATTGGCGATGACGAGCACGGCTGGGACGATGACGGCGTATTTAACTTCGAAGGCGGCTGCTACGCAAAAACTATCAAGCTGTCGAAAGAAGCGGAACCTGAAATCTACAACGCTATCCGTCGTGATGCGCTGCTGGAAAACGTCACCGTGCGTGAAGATGGCACTATCGACTTTGATGATGGTTCAAAAACCGAGAACACTCGCGTTTCTTATCCGATCTATCACATCGAAAACATCGTTAAGCCGGTGTCCAAAGCGGGCCACGCAACTAAAGTTATCTTCCTGACCGCAGACGCTTTTGGTGTGCTGCCGCCGGTTTCTCGTCTGACTGCCGATCAAACCCAGTATCACTTCCTCTCTGGCTTCACCGCCAAACTGGCCGGTACTGAGCGTGGCATCACCGAACCGACGCCCACCTTCTCCGCTTGCTTCGGCGCGGCATTCCTGTCGCTGCACCCGACTCAGTACGCAGAAGTGCTGGTGAAACGTATGCAGGCGGCAGGTGCGCAGGCGTATCTGGTTAACACCGGCTGGAACGGCACTGGCAAACGTATCTCGATTAAAGATACCCGCGCCATTATCGACGCCATCCTCAACGGTTCGCTGGATAACGCAGAAACCTTCACTCTGCCGATGTTTAACCTGGCGATTCCGACCGAGCTGCCGGGTGTTGACACGAAGATCCTCGATCCGCGTAATACCTACGCTTCTCCGGAACAGTGGCAGGAAAAAGCTGAAACCCTGGCGAAACTGTTTATCGACAACTTCGATAAATACACCGACACCCCTGCGGGTGCCGCGCTGGTAGCGGCTGGTCCGAAGCTGTAATGATTTGAAGCTGGAGAATATCTATCCAGTATCTTATAGAAAGCAAAACGGGAGGCACCTTCGCCTCCCGTTTATTTACCCTTCTTTTGTCGTGCCCTGCGCCCGCGTTACCGGCACAGGCAGCCAGGCGCGAATGGAAAGCCCGCCCCGTTCGCTGGTGCCAAGCTCCAGCATCCCGTTATGGTTATCCACGATACGCTGCACAATCGCCAGCCCTAATCCCGTGCCGCTAATGGTGCGCGCACTGTCGCCGCGAACAAACGGCTGGAACAGGTGCTTACGTTGTTCCGGCGCAATTCCCGGACCGTCATCTTCCACCTGGAACCAGGCGCGATTCGGCTCCGTTCCGCTGCTGACTTTGATCCAGCCATTGCCGTAACGGGCGGCGTTGACCACCATATTCGCCACCGCACGTTTGATCGACAGCGGGTGCATTTTCACCTCAATGCTGCCGGGGTAAAGCGCGGTTTCAATTTCCCGCTCATAGCCACTTTCGGCGGCAATCACCTCACCGAGCACTGCGTTGAGATCCGCCATTTCCATCGGCATCTCCTGCCCGGTGCGCAGGTAGTCGATAAACTGCTCAATGATGGCGTTGCACTCTTCGATATCTTTATTGATCGATTCTGCCAGGTAGCCATCCTGCTCGCTCATCATCTCGGTTGCCAGGCGAATGCGCGTCAGCGGCGTGCGCAGATCATGACTTACCCCCGCCATCAGCAGCGTGCGGTCATCCGCCAGTTGCTTAACACCAGCCGCCATATGGTTAAAGGCGCGGGTAACCGAACGCACCTCGGACGCGCCATATTCACGCAGCGGCGGCGGAATAATTCCTTTACCAACCTGCAAGGCTGCGTGTTCGAGATCGACCAACGGTCGGTTCTGGATACGAATAAACAACCACGCCCCGCCTATCGCCAATAGCATAATCGCCAACGTATAGCGGAACAGCGGAGAAAAATCGCCCTGATGAATTTCGGTCAGCGGCACGCGCACCCAGATATTGGGCGACAGCCAGGTTTTCAGCCAGACGACAGGCGAACTTTTGTTGACCTCAACGCGTACTTCCGTCGGGCCGCCCAGTTGCTGCGCCATCTGATGGCTTAAGAATTCATAGTGTTGTGCCCAACGCAGACCTGCCTCTTCAGCAGCTTCGTTGGAGTAGAGAGAGATCCCCAGCTCACGGTAGATCTCCCGACGGAAAGCGGGAGGCACAACCAACTGCGTACCGTCCTCCAGTTGCAGTTTGTCGGTCATCAACATACGCACTTCGTACGCGAGGACTTTATTAAACTGCTGGAGGCTCGGCAAAATCGCGAAGTTCAGCACCACCAGATAAGTCGTCACCAGGCTGACGAACAGCAAGGTGACGATGAGCAATAACGTACGGGCAAATGAACTTCGTGGCGAGAAGCGCAATCGCCTCATGCTTTAGAACCGTCCGGTACAAAGACGTAGCCCAGACCCCAGACGGTCTGAATGTAACGCGGATGCGCCGGATCTTCTTCCACCATGCGGCGTAGACGCGAAATCTGCACGTCGATGGAGCGTTCCATTGCGGAGTATTCACGGCCACGGGCAAGGTTCATAAGCTTATCGCGGGAGAGCGGCTCACGCGGATGGCTGACCAATGCCTTCAGTACCGCAAACTCACCGCTGGTGAGCGGCATCGGCTCATCTTCGCGGAACATTTCACGCGTACCGAGGTTAAGTTTGAACTTACCGAAAGCAATTACCGCCTCTTCCTGTGACGGCGCGCCCGGCAGTTCGTTGGCCTGACGACGCAGCACCGCACGAATGCGGGCCAGCAATTCACGCGGGTTAAACGGTTTTGGAATGTAGTCGTCAGCGCCAATCTCCAGGCCAACGATACGGTCCACTTCTTCCCCTTTCGCCGTCACCATAATGATCGGCATCGGGTTGCTCTGGCTACGAAGACGTCGGCAAATCGACAAGCCATCTTCACCAGGTAACATCAAATCCAGTACCATAAGATGGAAAGATTCACGAGTCAGCAGGCGATCCATCTGTTCTGCATTAGCGACGCTTCGAACCTGGAAGCCTTGTTCGGTGAGATAACGTTCCAGCAGCGCGCGCAGGCGCATATCGTCATCGACCACCAGAATCTTGTAGTTCTCTTGCATTGTTTGTACTCCCAAAGGTTCGCAACAATTTGTAAGCGTGTATTCTTAAAAAAGCTCACGTTCGTCACCAGCTAAATCTGGTATGAATTTCAGCCTAAATTGTTACAAAGCATATTAAACAGCAGCTTAAGTATACAATTTATTCGGCGAAACATTATTGATTCTGTTGATATGATCACGTTATACCCAATGTGCGCATTATCAAACAGACAAAGGGAATCAACGAGATGAAAACGCCCCTGGTTACCCGGGAAGGGTATGAAAAACTCAAACAAGAGCTTAATTATCTCTGGCGTGAAGAACGCCCGGAGGTCACAAAAAAGGTGACCTGGGCCGCAAGTCTGGGCGACCGCAGCGAAAATGCTGACTATCAGTATAATAAAAAGCGCCTGCGTGAAATCGACCGTCGCGTGCGCTATCTCACTAAATGCATGGAAAATCTCAAAATCGTCGATTACTCCCCGCAGCAGGAAGGCAAAGTCTTTTTTGGTGCGTGGGTGGAGATTGAAAACGACGATGGCGTGACTCACCGTTTCCGTATTGTCGGCTACGATGAAATTTTTGGTCGTAAAGATTACATCTCTATCGATTCCCCGATGGCTCGCGCATTGTTGAAAAAAGAGGTGGGCGATTTGGCGGTGGTGAATACCCCTGCCGGGGAAGCGAGCTGGTATGTTAATGCTATCGAGTACGTGAAACCGTAAGGAAGAGTCTTAACCTCCTGCCGATGGCTGGCATTTTTGCCAGCCAGTCCGTATAACTATCCCCTGATTTTTGATCCGAAAAGATGAACTCAAACCATGATGAATGATTCGTTCTGCCGCATTATTGCGGGTGAAATTCAGGCGCGCCCGGAACAGGTTGACGCTGCCGTTCGCCTGCTTGACGAAGGGAATACCGTGCCGTTTATCGCACGTTATCGTAAGGAAATCACCGGCGGTCTGGATGACACGCAGCTGCGTAATCTGGAAACGCGTCTGAGCTATCTGCGCGAGCTGGAAGAGAGACGTCAGGCGATCCTCAAATCCATTTCCGAGCAAGGCAAACTCACTGACGAGCTGGCGAATGCCATCAACGCCACACTAAGCAAAACCGAACTCGAAGACCTCTACCTGCCCTACAAACCTAAACGCCGCACCCGCGGGCAAATCGCCATTGAAGCAGGGCTTGAGCCGTTGGCTGACCTGCTGTGGAGCTCTCCATCACACACGCCAGAAGTCGCCGCTGCACAATATGTTGATGCCGATAAAGGCGTGGCAGATACCAAAGCCGCGCTGGACGGCGCGCGCTATATCCTGATGGAACGGTTTGCCGAAGATGCCGCGCTGCTGGCGAAAGTGCGTGATTATCTGTGGAAGAACGCGCATTTGGTTTCTACGGTGGTGAGTGGTAAAGAAGAGGAAGGGGCGAAATTCCGCGACTATTTCGATCATCACGAACCGCTGTCAACGGTGCCTTCTCACCGCGCGCTGGCGATGTTCCGTGGTCGTAACGAAGGCGTACTTCAGCTTTCGCTGAATGCCGATCCGCAGTTCGATGAGCCGCCAAAAGAGAGCTATTGCGAGCAAATCATTATGGATCATCTCGGCCTGCGCCTGAACAATGCCCCGGCGGATAGCTGGCGCAAAGGCGTGGTGAGCTGGACGTGGCGCATCAAGGTGCTGATGCATCTGGAAACCGAACTGATGGGCACCGTGCGCGAACGCGCGGAAGATGAAGCAATCAACGTCTTTGCCCGTAACCTGCACGATCTGCTGATGGCGGCCCCAGCCGGACTGCGTGCAACGATGGGCCTCGATCCGGGTCTGCGTACCGGGGTAAAAGTAGCGGTGGTCGATGCAACTGGCAAACTGGTGGCGACCGATACCATTTACCCGCACACCGGACAAGCCGCAAAAGCAGCGATGACCGTTGCTGCCCTGTGTGAAAAGCATAATGTTGAACTGGTGGCGATCGGCAACGGTACAGCTTCCCGCGAAACTGAGCGTTTCTATCTCGACGTGCAGAAGCAGTTCCCGAAAGTGACCGCGCAGAAAGTGATCGTCAGCGAAGCAGGCGCGTCGGTTTACTCGGCTTCCGAGCTGGCAGCGCAGGAGTTCCCGGATCTCGACGTTTCGCTGCGTGGCGCGGTATCTATCGCCCGTCGTTTGCAAGATCCGCTGGCGGAGCTGGTGAAAATCGATCCGAAATCTATCGGCGTAGGTCAGTATCAGCATGACGTCAGCCAGACGCAGCTGGCCCGCAAACTGGATGCAGTAGTAGAAGACTGCGTAAACGCTGTTGGCGTCGATCTCAACACCGCTTCTGTTCCGCTGTTAACCCGCGTGGCGGGCCTGACGCGCATGATGGCGCAAAACATCGTGGCCTGGCGCGATGAGAACGGTCAGTTCCAGAACCGTCAGCAACTGCTGAAAGTGAGCCGTCTGGGGCCGAAAGCCTTCGAGCAGTGTGCGGGCTTCCTGCGTATTAACCACGGCGATAACCCGCTGGACGCCTCTACCGTTCACCCGGAAGCCTATCCGGTGGTGGAACGCATTCTGGCAGCAACACAGCAGGCACTGAAAGATCTGATGGGTAACAGCAGCGAGCTGCGTAACCTGAAAGCGTCTGACTTTACTGATGAGAAATTCGGTGTGCCGACAGTAACTGACATCATCAAAGAGCTGGAAAAACCGGGTCGCGATCCGCGTCCGGAATTTAAAACCGCTCAGTTTGCTGATGGCGTCGAGACAATGAACGACCTGCAACCGGGTATGATCCTCGAAGGCGCGGTGACCAACGTCACCAACTTTGGCGCGTTTGTCGATATCGGCGTGCATCAGGACGGCCTGGTTCACATCTCTTCATTGTCGAATAAGTTTGTGGAAGATCCGCATACCGTGGTGAAAGCGGGCGACATTGTGAAGGTGAAAGTGCTGGAAGTGGATCTTCAGCGTAAACGTATCGCCCTGACCATGCGTCTGGACGAGCAGCCTGGCGAAACCAACGCCCGTCGCGGCGGCGGTAATGAACGCCCGCAAAACAACCGCCCGGCAGCCAAACCGCGTGGGCGTGAAGCGCAGCCTGCCGGTAACAGCGCGATGATGGATGCGCTGGCGGCGGCAATGGGCAAAAAACGTTAAACGCCCTGGCTGGCCTACGGTTCAAATTTGCACGAAATCGTAGGGCAGATAAAGCGTTCACGCCGCATCTGGCAACGAACGCCTTGCCTGACATAAAAGTGCCGGAGAATATCTCCGGCCTTTTTATTCCACAGCCAAACTCACAATATATTTCGTTAATATTTATCACTTCATTAACAACTGAAACCTTAATTAAACATTAACCAGTCCTGGTAATTCGCTATTCGAATTATATTTTCGCTGCGATATAACCTTGAGCCACATCAACATTGAGTCAGATTATTATTCAAACCAACATTCGCACACATTTTAAGTATTGCTGATAGAAACCATTCTCATTATCATTGTGTTGTTGATTATTTAATCTCTCCTTTGTTGGCAAATCATCTGGTCTCATGTCGCTGTCAAACGCCCCATGAGGTAGTTATCCAGTTAATGAGAAACAAGTAGGCACCTATGCAATACACTCCAGATACTGCGTGGAAAATCACTGGCTTTTCCCGTGAAATCAGCCCGGCATATCGCCAAAAACTGCTTTCTCTTGGCATGTTACCTGGCTCCTCTTTTAATGTGGTGCGCGTCGCTCCACTCGGCGACCCCATTCATATCGAAACCCGTCGTGTGAGCCTGGTATTACGCAAAAAAGATCTGGCCTTATTAGAAGTGGAAGCGGTTTCCTGTTAATACGGTGATAACAACAATGAAAAAATTAACCATTGGCTTAATTGGTAATCCAAATTCTGGCAAGACAACCTTATTTAACCAGCTCACTGGCGCACGTCAGCGTGTAGGTAACTGGGCTGGCGTTACCGTCGAACGTAAAGAAGGGCAATTCTCCACCACCGATCATCAGGTCACGCTGGTGGACCTGCCCGGCACCTATTCTCTGACCACCATCTCATCGCAGACCTCGCTCGATGAGCAAATCGCCTGTCACTACATCTTGAGTGGCGACGCCGACCTGCTGATTAACGTGGTGGATGCGTCTAACCTTGAGCGTAACCTGTACCTGACGCTACAACTGCTGGAACTCGGCATTCCCTGCATCGTGGCGCTGAACATGCTCGACATTGCCGAGAAGCAAAATATTCGCATTGAAATTGATGCTCTGTCGGCGCGTCTTGGCTGCCCGGTAATCCCGCTGGTTTCAACCCGTGGTCGCGGTATTGAAGCGCTCAAGCTGGCAATTGATCGCTATAAAGCTAACGAGAATGTGGAACTGGTGCATTACGCACAGCCGCTGCTCAACGAAGCAGATTCACTGGCAAAAGTGATGCCTTCCGACATCCCGCTGAAACAACGTCGCTGGCTGGGCCTGCAAATGCTGGAAGGCGATATCTACAGCCGCGCCTACGCCGGTGAAGCGTCGCAGCATCTTGATGCCGCCCTCGCCCGTCTGCGTAATGAGATGGACGATCCGGCGCTGCACATTGCCGATGCGCGTTACCAGTGCATTGCTGCCATCTGTGATGTGGTAAGCAACACCCTGACGGCAGAACCCAGCCGTTTCACCACTGCGGTAGATAAAATCGTGCTCAACCGTTTCCTCGGTCTGCCGATTTTCCTCTTTGTGATGTACCTGATGTTCCTGCTGGCTATCAACATCGGCGGGGCGTTACAGCCGCTGTTTGACGTCGGCTCCGTGGCGCTATTTGTGCATGGTATTCAGTGGATTGGCTACACGCTCCACTTCCCGGACTGGCTGACTATCTTCCTCGCCCAGGGCCTGGGTGGCGGTATTAACACCGTGCTGCCACTGGTGCCGCAGATCGGCATGATGTACCTGTTCCTCTCCTTCCTCGAGGACTCCGGCTATATGGCGCGTGCGGCGTTTGTGATGGACCGTCTGATGCAGGCGCTGGGCTTGCCGGGGAAATCCTTTGTACCGCTAATCGTGGGTTTCGGTTGTAACGTACCGTCGGTAATGGGCGCACGTACGCTTGATGCACCGCGTGAACGTCTGATGACCATCATGATGGCACCGTTTATGTCCTGCGGCGCGCGTCTGGCTATCTTCGCAGTATTCGCGGCTGCTTTCTTCGGGCAGAACGGTGCGCTGGCGGTCTTCTCGCTGTATATGCTCGGTATTGTGATGGCGGTGCTGACTGGCCTGATGCTCAAGTACACCATCATGCGCGGTGAAGCGACGCCGTTTGTCATGGAGCTGCCGGTCTACCATGTACCACACGTTAAAAGCCTGATTATCCAGACCTGGCAGCGTCTGAAAGGCTTCGTTCTGCGTGCTGGTAAAGTGATTATCATCGTCAGCATTTTCCTGAGTGCTTTCAACAGCTTCTCTCTGAGCGGGAAAATCGTCGATAACATCAACGACTCGGCGCTGGCTTCCGTCAGCCGGGTGATCACCCCAGTCTTCAAGCCGATTGGCGTGCATGAAGATAACTGGCAGGCAACGGTTGGTCTGTTTACAGGCGCAATGGCGAAAGAAGTGGTGGTGGGTACGCTCAACACCCTCTACACCGCAGAAAATATTCAGGACGAAGAGTTCAATCCGGCGGAATTTAACCTCGGTGAAGAGCTTTTCAGCGCGGTAGATGAAACCTGGCAGAGCCTGAAAGACACCTTCAGCCTTAGCGTACTGATGAACCCGATTGAAGCGAGCAAAGGCGACGGCGAAATGGGTACCGGGGCGATGGGTGTGATGGATCAGAAATTCGGTAGCGCAGCTGCCGCATACAGCTACCTGATTTTCGTCCTGCTGTACGTACCGTGCATCTCGGTGATGGGTGCTATCGCCCGTGAATCAAGCCGTGGCTGGATGGGCTTCTCCATCTTGTGGGGGCTAAATATCGCTTACTCGCTGGCAACATTGTTCTATCAAGTCGCCAGCTACAGCCAGCATCCAACTTACAGCCTGGTGTGCATTCTGGCGGTTATCCTGTTTAACATCGTGGTTATCGGTCTGCTGCGCCGCGCGCGTAGCCGGGTGAATATCGAACTGCTGGCAACGCGCAAATCGGTAAGCAGTTGCTGCGCAGCCAGCACCACCGGTGATTGCCATTAATGGCTTCACTTATTCAGGTACGTGATTTGCTGGCGTTACGGGGCCGTATGGAAGCGGCCCAGATAAGCCAGGCATTGAATACGCCGCAGCCAATGATTAACGCCATGCTGCAACAGCTGGAAAGCATGGGCAAAGCCGTGCGGATTCAGGAAGAACCTGACGGCTGCCTCTCTGGCAGTTGTAAAAGCTGCCCGGAAGGCAAAGCCTGCCTGCGCGAGTGGTGGGCGCTGCGTTAACCTTACTCCATCGCCTGTTTTGAAAAGCCCGGTATGCGTTTGCATCCGGGCTTTTTGCGTGCGGCTTTCCATAAAAATGCAACCCTTGCAACGCGACGTAAATTCCTCTGAAAGCGTCTCGCAGGGATGAAAACTCGCTAATGCACAGGTGTGGAGTGGCGCGTAGAGTCGCGGCATTCAAACAACAGGTGAAGGAACGCCATGAGCAAAAAGCAGAGTTCCACCCCACACGATGCGCTGTTCAAACTCTTTTTACGCCAACCGGAGACGGCGCGCGATTTTCTTGCGTTCCATTTACCGGCACCTATTCACGCGCTCTGTGATATGAAAACCCTCAAGCTGGAGTCGAGTAGCTTTATTGATGACGATCTGCGTGAAAGCTATTCCGACGTGCTGTGGTCGGTGAAAACGGAACAAGGACCAGGATACATCTATTGTCTGATTGAACATCAAAGCACCTCAAACAAACTGATCGCATTTCGCATGATGCGCTACGCCATTGCCGCAATGCAAAATCACCTGGATGCCGGATACAAAACATTGCCGATGGTGGTGCCGTTGTTGTTTTACCACGGTATTGAAAGCCCCTATCCCTATTCGCTGTGTTGGCTTGATTGTTTCGCCGATCCCAACCTGGCAAGGCAGCTTTATGCCTCTGCATTTCCGCTGATTGATGTCACCGTCATGCCTGATGATGAAATCATGCAGCACCGACGTATGGCGCTGCTGGAGTTAATTCAAAAACATATTCGTCAACGCGACCTGATGGGGCTGGTAGAGCAAATGGCCTGCTTATTAAGTAGTGGATACGCTAATGACAGACAAATCAAAGGGCTGTTTAATTACATACTGCAAACTGGCGATGCGGTACGTTTTAACGATTTTATCGACGGTGTGACCGAACGTTCACCGAAACACAAGGAGAGTTTAATGACTATTGCGGAAAGATTGCGGCAGGAAGGGTTTCAGAAAGGTATACGTACCAACGCCCTAAATATTGCCAAAACCATGCTGGATGCCGGAGTCTCTCTTGAGGACGTTCTGCGATTTACCAGCCTGACGGTTGAAGACCTTGCTGAAATAAATCATCAATAACGTAAAGGATGGTTTTAATGACAGATGCAGAAAGAGAATATCTTATTAGTTACCTGATTGGTTATTTATTGGATCGACGCCTGGAAGCCCTGGATATCGCCAAAAGAATGCTGTAATCCGGAGTCCCTCTTGCAGACATCATGCGTTTTACCGGGGTGTCAGAAGAAGAGTTGGCTGCGGCGAGTCAGTAAAGTTCTGTCTCGCCATTTCAAAAGCCACCTACACCCTCTGCTTCAACGCCACCAGCATGCGACAAAACTCGGCCGGATGCGAAATAAACGGCGCATGGGCCGCTTTGGCGAAGATGTATGATTCGCTGTGAGGCCAAAGTTTATCCAGCATCGGCACCACTTTGCGCGGCACCAGACCATCGAGATAGCCATACAATCGCAAAAACGGCATGGACACGTTTTGCAGCGGCTGACGGAGATCGACCGTTTTCAGGATTTCCAGCCCGCCATTAAGCACGTCAACCTCCGGCATCGGTAACGCCAGAACGGTTTTCTTCAACGCCCGCGCATCCTGGCGCGCCGTTTCAGTACCCATGGTTTGTAACGCAAGGAACCGTTCCACTGTACGCTGAAAATCATCACTGAGTTGCTGCTGAAATCCCGCCAGCACGTCCGGTTTTATCCCCGGCCACTCGTCACGAGCACTAAAACAAGGCGACGACGCCACGGTGACCAGTGCCTGAACACGCTCGGGATGGGTTAACGCAATCTGGCTTGCCACCAGCCCACCCAGACTCCAGCCTAACCAAATGGCTTTATCAGGTGCCTGTCGCAGCACGGCTTCGGCCATATCAGCAAGCGACAGCGCACCAAATCCCCGGCTGCGCCCGAAACCGGGCAGATCAACAAGGTGCAGCGTAAAATGCGAGCTAAGTTCCTCGTCAATGCAACGCCACACTTCGGCATTCAGTCCCCATCCGTGCAACAGCACAAGATGAACATTCCCCTGACCTTTGGTCTGCCACCAGATGTTATTCATCCGCTATTGTTCTCTTTTGACTTACAAGGATGAACATATGCTAACAGTACCGGGATTATGCTGGCTATGCCGAATGCCGCTGGCGTTAGGTCATTGGGGGATTTGTTCGGTCTGTTCACGCGCCGCCCGTACAGATAAAACGTTATGCCCACAATGTGGATTACCCGCCACACACTCACATCTTCCCTGCGGTCGCTGCCTGCAAAAACCGCCGCCCTGGCAAAGACTGGTCACTGTTGCCGACTATGCGCCGCCATTAAGTCCGCTTATCCACCAGCTTAAGTTTTCCCGGCGCAGCGAAATCGCCAGCGCCCTGGCACGTCTGTTACTATTGGAAGTCTTACACGCCCGTCGCACCACCGGCTTGCAACTGCCTGATCGCATCATCAGCGTTCCGTTATGGCAGCGGCGTCACTGGCGTCGGGGATTTAATCAGAGCGATTTGCTGTGTCAGCCGTTATCACGCTGGTTGCACTGCCAATGGGATAGCGAAGCCGTCACACGAACACGGGCCACCGCTATCCAGCATTTTCTCAGTGCCCGGCTGCGCAAGCGCAACCTGAAAAATGCCTTTCGCCTTGAATTGCCTGTGCAAGGTCGCCATATGGTGATTGTGGATGATGTCGTCACCACCGGAAGTACCGTCGCAGAGATTGCGCAGTTGCTTTTACGCAATGGTGCGGCGACTGTCCAGGTCTGGTGCCTTTGTCGAACCTTGTAGAGCCTCGATGATGGGCGTATTATAACCAACTAAAATAGTCAACTATTAGGCCATTACTATGATCCGTATTTCCGATGCTGCACAAGCGCACTTTGCCAAACTGCTGGCAAATCAGGAAGAAGGGACACAAATCCGCGTATTTGTGATTAACCCTGGCACGCCTAACGCTGAATGTGGCGTTTCTTATTGTCCGCCGGACGCTGTAGAAGCCACCGACACTGCCCTGAAATTTGACCTGCTGACCGCGTATGTTGATGAGTTAAGCGCTCCTTACCTGGAAGATGCAGAGATCGATTTTGTTACCGACCAGTTGGGTTCTCAGCTAACACTGAAAGCGCCTAACGCCAAAATGCGTAAAGTCGCAGACGATGCACCGCTGATGGAGCGCGTTGAGTATATGCTGCAGTCGCAGATCAACCCGCAACTGGCTGGTCACGGTGGTCGCGTTTCGCTGATGGAAATCACCGAAGACGGTTACGCTATTCTGCAATTTGGCGGCGGCTGTAACGGTTGTTCCATGGTCGATGTGACGCTGAAAGAAGGGATCGAGAAGCAGTTGCTGAACGAATTCCCGGAGCTGAAAGGTGTGCGCGATCTCACCGAACACCAGCGCGGCGAGCACTCCTACTACTAAGTTATCCCCTCTTTTGTAGATTGCCCGATGCGACGCTAAAGCGTCATTTCGGGCCTACGTTGAACATGAGCCAGACGTTGGCGCAGCATTGCTTTGGCAAATCCCTCCCTTCGTTTCCCCGCGATAATATGACCAACCTCTCATAATTTAAATTTACCCCGCTCTGGTGATTCTCAAACGCCGGATGTTACCCGTATCATTCACGTGGGTACCAAACATACTCCTGACATCTGACTACAATAATTAGTTTTAGTGGGTATCAGTCGTGGTGCCGCAATATCTCTGTTCCCGATTGGGATAATTAGAGTTTGTCGTCAGAAAATTGACGTTACCCATAACAAATGAAAGGCCAGGTAAATCATGCCATTAGTCATTGTTGCTATCGGTGTAATCTTGTTGTTGCTCCTGATGATCCGTTTCAAAATGAACGGCTTCATCGCTCTCGTCCTCGTGGCGCTTGCTGTTGGATTAATGCAAGGAATGCCGCTGGATAAAGTTATTGGCTCCATCAAAGCCGGTGTCGGCGGAACGCTCGGTAGCCTTGCCCTGATCATGGGTTTTGGCGCAATGCTGGGCAAAATGCTGGCAGACTGCGGTGGCGCACAACGTATCGCCACCACGCTGATTGCTAAATTTGGTAAAAAACACATCCAGTGGGCGGTGGTACTGACTGGTTTTACCGTTGGTTTTGCCCTGTTCTATGAAGTGGGCTTTGTGCTGATGCTGCCGCTGGTGTTTACCATCGCGGCTTCCGCGAATATTCCACTGCTGTATGTTGGTGTACCAATGGCGGCTGCACTGTCTGTGACCCACGGCTTCCTGCCACCGCATCCGGGTCCGACTGCGATTGCCACCATTTTCAATGCCGATATGGGTAAAACCCTGCTGTACGGTACTATTCTGGCAATCCCGACCGTGATTCTCGCCGGTCCGGTTTACGCTCGCGTGCTGAAAGGTATCGATAAGCCGATCCCGGAAGGTCTGTACAGCGCGAAAACCTTCAGCGAAGAAGAGATGCCGAGCTTTGGCGTCAGCGTCTGGACCTCTCTGGTGCCGGTAGTGCTGATGGCGATGCGTGCGATTGCCGAAATGATCCTGCCGAAAGGTCACGCTTTCCTGCCGGTAGCGGAGTTCCTCGGTGACCCAGTAATGGCTACGCTGATTGCCGTACTGATTGCGATGTTCACCTTTGGTCTGAACCGTGGTCGTTCAATGGATCAGATTAACGACACGCTGGTTTCTTCCATCAAAATCATTGCGATGATGCTGTTGATTATCGGTGGTGGCGGTGCGTTCAAGCAGGTGCTGGTAGACAGCGGCGTGGACAAATACATTGCTTCCATGATGCACGAAACCAACATTTCTCCGCTGCTGATGGCCTGGTCGATTGCTGCCGTACTGCGTATCGCGCTGGGTTCCGCAACCGTTGCGGCAATCACTGCGGGTGGTATCGCGGCACCGCTGATTGCAACGACGGGTGTTAGCCCGGAGCTGATGGTTATTGCGGTGGGTTCCGGTAGTGTGATTTTCTCTCACGTGAACGATCCGGGCTTCTGGCTGTTCAAAGAGTACTTTAACCTGACTATCGGCGAGACCATCAAATCCTGGTCGATGCTGGAAACCATTATCTCGGTGTGCGGTCTAGTAGGCTGTCTGCTGCTGAATATGGTGATTTGATAACACTGACTGCCGGATGCATCGCATCCGGCATCAACCGCACCCTACTACTTCTTCGCTGCCGCTCTGCGCCGTCTGTCCAAATCCTTCAGCAACTTGTTCACGCCATCATCGGCAAACATCGCCTCAAGCGTTGCGGAGAGCTTGCGCCGCCAGTTTTTATACTGGTAACTGGTGCCGGGAATATTCACCGGTTCAGCCATATCCAGCCAGTCTTCCGGCTGTAGTCCTAACAGGGCGCTGTTGCTATCGGCGATGTAGCGCTGTAAGCCACGATTCAGCGTCGGCGTCATCGACATCAACGATGCCTTATGCCCGGCACGTTTTGGCAGACAACCATATTTATGCAGAGCATCCAGTAGTCCTTGCTTCGCCAGTTCGCGATCCTGATACAGACCGCGCAGTATCACTTCATCCGGATACAACCCCAGCGTTTTGCCCAGCGTTAGATCCCCGCTCTCCCAGTAGCCGCGTAGCGTAGGCAGGTCGTGTGTCGCCGCAACCGCCATCGACTGCTCTGGGTACGCTTTCGGTGAGCGGAATGTCTTCTCGTGGTCGTTTTCGAAATAGAGCACTTTGTAGGAGTACACACCGCTGCTGCGCAGCTTACCGACAATCTCTACCGGTACGGTACCGAGATCTTCACCAATCACCATACAGCGATGACGCTTACTTTCGAGTGCCAGAATCGAGAGCAGATCATCCACCGGATAGTGAACATATGCCCCCTGATCTGCCGTCTCGCCATACGGTATCCACCACAAACGCAGCATCGACATCACATGGTCAATTCGTAATGCGCCGCAGTTTTGCATATTGGCACGCAACAGCTCGATAAACGGTTCATAGGCACGCGCGGTGATAATATGCGGGTCCATTGGCGGCAATCCCCAGTTCTGCCCCAACGGGCCGAGGATATCCGGCGGCGCGCCAACCGACGCTTTCAGGCAATACAACTCCCGGTCGCACCAGGTTTCTGCTCCACCCTCTGCTACACCAACGGCCAGGTCACGATACAAGCCAATCGGCATTTCATAGCCCTGGCTTATCTCCCAGCAGGCGGCAAACTGGCTGTAAGCCAGCCACTGCAACCAGAGATAAAAATCAACGTCATCGCGATGTTCTTCGCAGAACTGGCGCACTTCTGGTGAATCCACGTTCTGATACATCTCTGGCCATGCAGGCCAGCCCCAGCGCATTTCGTCCTCTTTCACTTGCTGGGCATGTAGTGCGTCAAACGCCGCCTGCCAGAACAGGCTGTCGCCTTGCTCTGCAACAAACTGGCGAAACGCGGCCATCTGTTCATCATCACGTTGCGCGAAACCTTTCCACGCCATTCGTAATGCTGTCATTTTTAGGGCGGTAACCGTGGAGTAATCGACCCAGTCGGCATCCCGCGCCTGTTGCAGCGTCTGTTGCGTGGTCGGCAACTTCCACCAGGCCTGAGCCTCTTCGCTAAGATGGAAATCTTCAACGGCGTTAACGTCGATATAAATCACATTCAGCCAACGGCGAGAAGACGGGCTATACGGGCTGGCACTTTCCGGATTTGCCGGATAGAGCGCATGAATCGGGTTCAGACCGATGAACGACCCGCCACGTTTTACCACATCCACCAGCATCGCTTTGAGATCGCCAAAATCCCCAATACCCCAGTTTTTTTCCGATCGCAGCGTATAAAGCTGAACGCAGGCACCCCACAGCTTTTGTTTGTTCAGCAACGCCTGCGGTTCGTAACAGCGTTTCGGGGCGACAATCACCCGGCAATGCGCGCGCTGGTCGTCCTGGGTGAGTGTCAGCGTGTGATAACCTTCCGGCAGCTTCGTCGGTAGATTGAACGCTTTGCCCCCCGTTACATGGCCTTTGTACTGCGTTCCTTCTTCGGTGGTCAGCAGCCAGCTATATTCGCCGCTGCCCTCCACCACCATCGGCATTTTTTTGCCGCTGGTATAAACCATGACATTCGGGACTGGCGTTACCGCCACTTTCGTGGCGGTACGTTGATGCATCGCGTCAAGCAAACGCCGTTTGGTTTCGGCGCTAATCGACTGCGGTTTACCGTGGGCATTGATGTAATTGGGGCTAATCCCCGCCGCCAGCGCGGCATTATCCAGACGTTTGCTTTCCATCGAGCTTCCTTAGCGTTTTGCCTGCCAGATACGAGCCTGATAATCGCGAATAGAGCGATCCGAGCTAAACATACCGCAGCGGGCGGTATTGAGGATCGCCGCGCGAGTCCAGGCCTCCTGGTCGCGGTACAGCACATCCACCTGCTTTTGTGCCTCTACATAGGCTGCGAAATCCGCCATCACCAGATACGGATCGCCGCCCTGTTTGCCGATACTGTGCAGCATCTGGTCGAAGGCATGCTTATCGCCGTCGCTGTATTTGCCGCTTTCCAGCTCTTTCAATACTGCGTCCAGCACCTTATCTTTCTTCCGCCATTTCACCGGGTCGTAGCCTTTGGCCAGAATTGCCTTCACTTGTTCCACGGTATGACCAAAAATAAAGATATTTTCTTCACCAACTTTCTCGGCGATTTCAACGTTCGCACCATCCAGCGTACCGACAGTAAGCGCACCATTGAGCGCCAGTTTCATATTGCCGGTACCGGAAGCTTCTTTACCTGCCGTCGAAATTTGTTCGGAGATATCCGCCGCCGGGATCAGTTTTTCCGCCGCCGAAACGCAATAATCCGGCAGGAACACCACCTTCAACTTGTCGCCAACCAGCGGATCGTTGTTGATCACGTCAGCCACTTTGTTGATCGCAAAGATAATATTCTTCGCCAGGTAGTAGCCCGGTGCCGCTTTCGCGCCGAAGAGGAAGACGCGCGGTACGCGATCAGCCTGCGGGTTTTCACGAATTTCTTTGTACAACGCCAGAATATGCAGCAGATTCAGGTGCTGGCGTTTGTACTCATGCAGACGTTTGATCTGAATATCGAAAATCGCCTGTGGATTGATCTCAATACCGGTACGAACTTTCACAAACTCTGCCAGACGGACTTTATTCGCCTGCTTGATCTCGCGATATTGCTGACGGAATTTCGCATCATCAGCGAATTTTTCCAGATTGATCAGTTGATCGAGATCGTTAGCCCACTCTTTTTTCAGTGATTTATCCAACAGAGCCGCCAGTGCCGGGTTGCACTGTTTGATCCAGCGACGTGGGGTAATACCGTTGGTGACGTTATGGAATTTGTTCGGCCATAGCTGGTGATATTCCGGGAACAGATCTTTCACCACCAGATCCGAGTGCAGGGCCGCAACACCGTTTACCGCGAAACCGCCAACCACACACAGGTTCGCCATATGCACTTGTTTGTCGTGTACCACCGCCAGTTTGGCCCATACTTTTTCATCGCCCGGCCAGGTTTTTTCCACCAGCGTTTTAAAGCGTGTATTAATTTCGTTAATAATCTGCATGTGGCGCGGCAGTAAGCCTTTCACCAGTTTCACATCCCAGCGTTCCAGCGCTTCTGGCATCAAGGTATGGTTGGTGTAAGCGAAAGTTTTACTGGTGATGGCCCAGGCATCATCCCAGCTCATCTGGTGCTCATCGATCAGCACGCGCAGCAGTTCTGGAATCGCGATAGTTGGGTGGGTATCGTTCAGCTGAATAACTTCGTACTCCGCCAGCTCGTGTAGTTTACGCCCCGCCAGATGATGGCGACGCAAAATATCCGCTACCGAGCAGGCACACTGGAAGTATTGCTGCATCAGGCGCAGCTTTTTACCGGCAGTATGGTTGTCGTTTGGATAGAGAACTTTGGTCAGTTTTTCCGCGTTGATGCCCTGCTGTTCGGCACGCAGGAAATCACCATCGTTAAATTTAGTCAGATCAAACGGATGCGCATGCGTCGCCTGCCACAGACGCAGTGGCTGCGCCACGCCATTACGATAGCCGACAACGGGGAGATCCCACGCTTGACCAGTAATGGTAAATTCCGGCTCCCAGCGTCCGTCTTTCGTCACTTTACCGCCAATTCCAACCTGCACATCCAGTGCTTCATTGTGGCGGAACCACGGATAGTTACCACGATGCCAGTCATCCGGCGCTTCAACCTGTTTGCCATCGACAAATGACTGGCGGAACAAGCCATATTGATAATTAAGGCCGTAACCAGTAGCTGACTGCCCGACGGTCGCCATTGAGTCGAGGAAGCATGCCGCCAGACGTCCCAGACCACCGTTACCCAGCGCCGGGTCGATCTCTTCTTCCAGCAAGTCAGTCAGGTTGATGTCATAAGCCTTCAACGAATCCTGTACATCCTGATACCAGCCGAGATTCAACAGGTTGTTGCCCGTCAGGCGACCAATCAAAAACTCCATTGAGATGTAGTTAACATGTCGCTGATTCGCCACCGGTTTGGCAAATGGCTGAGCACGCAGCATTTCGGCCAGTGCTTCGCTCACTGCCAGCCACCACTGACGAGGGGTCATTTCAGCCGCAGAATTTAAGCCATAACGCTGCCACTGACGTGAAAGCGCTTCCTGAAATTGCTTATCGTTAAAAATAGGTTGTGACATAGGAGTTCCACTTTTCTTAGATTTTCAACACAACGTTATCGCTAGTTTGCCAGGCTCGATGTTGACCTTCCTCATCCTGCGGGGGATTAGGCAGGGAGGAGTTGCGGGGATGAGCAAGGAAATGTGATCTCGACCACTTAAAGCTAGTGCAAACCACAGGATTAGCAGCAAATCAATGCCATACAGCGCAGAAAATCTGTATCTAAGTGCAAAAAATGGCCGTTGCGTATTTTCAAAAAGCGGAAGGTAACTCTATAAATTAAGTAAAGGAGTGAAACAGTTTCATAAGTAAAATATCAAGTGTGCTCCATCTCATTCTTAATAGATTTATTAAGATCATCTTTTTAGATGGCACTTTCATCAGGGATAAAGAAAAAACCCTTGCTTAAATGAAACTGATGAACATAAGGGAAATACCGTACAACCCAGCATTCACGCTGTATCAGCGTCGTTTTAGGTGAGTCATTAATAAAGATTTGGAATTGTGACAGAGTGCAAATTCAGACACATAAAAAAACGTCATCGCTTGCATTAGAAAGGTTTCTGGCCGACCTTATAACCATTAATTACGAAGCGCAAAAAAAATAATATTTCCTCATTTTCCACAGTGAAGTGATTAACTATGCTGATTCCGTCAAAATTAAGTCGTCCGGTTCGACTCGACCATACCGTGGTTCGTGAGCGCCTGCTGGCTAAACTTTCCGGCGCGAACAACTTCCGGCTGGCGCTAATCACAAGTCCTGCGGGCTACGGAAAGACCACGCTCATTTCCCAGTGGGCGGCAGGCAAAAACGATATCGGCTGGTACTCGCTGGATGAAGGTGATAACCAGCAAGAGCGTTTCGCCAGCTATCTCATTGCCGCCGTGCAGCAGGCAACCAACGGTCACTGTGCGATATGTGAGACGATGGCGCAAAAACGGCAATATGCCAGTCTGACGTCACTCTTCGCCCAGCTTTTCATTGAGCTGGCGGAATGGCATAGCCCACTTTATCTGGTCATCGATGACTATCATCTGATCACTAATCCAGTGATCCACGAGTCAATGCGCTTCTTTATTCGCCATCAACCAGAAAATCTCACCCTGGTGGTGTTGTCACGCAACCTTCCGCAACTGGGCATTGCCAATCTGCGTGTTCGTGATCAACTGCTGGAAATTGGCAGTCAGCAACTGGCATTTACCCATCAGGAAGCGAAGCAGTTTTTTGATTGCCGTCTGTCATCGCCGATTGAAGCCGCAGAAAGCAGTCGGATTTGTGATGACGTTTCCGGTTGGGCGACGGCACTGCAGCTAATCGCCCTCTCCGCCCGGCAGAATACCCACTCAGCCCATAAGTCGGCACGCCGCCTGGCGGGAATCAATGCCAGCCATCTTTCGGATTATCTGGTCGATGAGGTTTTGGATAACGTCGATCTCGCAACGCGCCATTTTCTGTTGAAAAGCGCCATTTTGCGCTCAATGAACGATGCACTCATCACCCGTGTGACCGGCGAAGAAAACGGGCAAATGCGCCTCGAAGAGATTGAGCGTCAGGGGCTGTTTTTACAGCGGATGGATGATACCGGCGAGTGGTTCTGCTATCACCCGCTGTTTGGTAACTTCCTGCGCCAGCGCTGCCAGTGGGAACTGGCGGCGGAGCTGCCGGAAATCCACCGTGCCGCCGCAGAAAGCTGGATGGCCCAGGGATTTCCCAGCGAAGCGATTCATCATGCGTTGGCGGCAGGCGATGCGCTGATGCTGCGCGATATTCTGCTTAATCACGCCTGGAGTCTGTTCAACCATAGCGAACTGTCGCTGCTGGAAGAGTCGCTTAAGGCCCTGCCGTGGGACAGTTTGCTGGAAAATCCGCAGTTAGTGTTATTGCAGGCGTGGCTGATGCAAAGCCAACATCGCTACGGCGAAGTTAACACCCTGCTAGCCCGTGCTGAACATGAAATCAAGGACATCAGAGAAGGCACCATGCACGCAGAATTTAACGCTCTGCGCGCCCAGGTAGCGATTAACGATGGTAATCCGGATGAAGCGGAACGGCTGGCAAAACTGGCACTGGAAGAACTGCCTCCGGGCTGGTTCTATAGCCGCATTGTAGCAACCTCAGTGCTGGGTGAAGTATTGCACTGCAAAGGCGAATTGACCCGCTCACTGGCGTTAATGCAGCAAACCGAACAGATGGCGCGCCAGCACGATGTCTGGCACTACGCCTTATGGAGTTTAATCCAGCAAAGTGAAATTCTGTTTGCCCAAGGGTTCCTGCAAACCGCGTGGGAAACGCAGGAAAAAGCGTTCCAGCTGATCAACGAGCAGCATCTGGAACAGCTGCCAATGCATGAGTTTCTGGTGCGCATTCGTGCGCAGCTGTTATGGGCCTGGGCGCGGCTGGATGAAGCCGAAGCGTCGGCGCGTAGCGGGATTGAAGTCTTGTCGTCTTATCAGCCACAGCAACAGCTTCAGTGCCTGGCAATGTTGATTCAATGCTCGCTGGCCCGTGGTGATTTAGATAACGCCCGTAGCCAGCTGAACCGTCTGGAAAACCTGCTGGGAAATGGCAAATATCACAGCGACTGGATCTCTAACGCCAACAAAGTCCGGGTGATTTACTGGCAAATGACCGGCGATAAAGCCGCCGCTGCCAACTGGTTGCGTCATACGGCTAAACCAGAGTTTGCGAACAACCACTTCCTGCAAGGTCAATGGCGCAACATTGCCCGTGCACAAATCTTGCTGGGCGAGTTTGAACCGGCAGAAATTGTTCTCGAAGAACTCAATGAAAACGCCCGCAGTCTGCGGTTGATGAGCGATCTCAACCGTAACCTGTTGCTGCTTAATCAACTGTACTGGCAGGCCGGACGTAAAAGTGACGCCCAGCGTGTGTTGCTGGACGCATTAAAACTGGCGAATCGCACCGGATTTATCAGTCATTTTGTCATCGAAGGCGAAGCGATGGCGCAACAACTGCGCCAGCTGATTCAACTCAATACGCTGCCGGAACTGGAACAGCATCGTGCGCAGCGTATTCTGCGAGAAATCAATCAACATCATCGGCATAAATTCGCCCATTTCGATGAGAATTTCGTTGAACGTCTGCTAAATCATCCGGAAGTGCCAGAACTGATCCGCACCAGCCCGCTGACCCAACGTGAATGGCAGGTCCTGGGGCTGATTTACTCCGGTTACAGCAACGAACAAATTGCAGGCGAACTGGAAGTGGCGGCAACCACCATCAAGACGCATATCCGCAATCTGTACCAAAAACTCGGCGTCGCCCACCGTCAGGCTGCCGTGCAGCACGCGCAAAAACTGCTGAAGATGATGGGATATGGAGTGTGAGTTTAGCCGGATAATACGTCGGATCCGGCTTACATCTTTATATCATTCAATGCTCACCCGCGTTACGCCATCCGCCTCCACCAGACTAAACCGCACTGGCAAGAAACGCTCCACCACCGCAATATTGGTCAGCAGATGGCATGAGGGATGGGCGACCGTAAATTCTCCCGCGCCCGCCAGCGCCATCGGCAGTACCAGCTGGTCGGCGAGATATTCCCCCACCGCCGCCGGGCTTGCCAGGTAGCGTTTCACCTCTTTCACCAACTGTGCCGCGACCACTTCGGCACTGATGCGCTTTTCACCGACGACAAAAAAGCGTTCGGTGATATTTTCACTTTCGACTTCAAGCGAGACGGTATTACCCGGCCCCTGGTCACGCGGCAGGTTATGAATATTCTGCTCATGCAGGGAAAAACTACCCGCCAGCGTAGCGATTTCACGCTCAGCAACATGCCTCGGCACGCCAGCTAATAGCACCTCTCCACGCATCTGCACAATGTTCCCGCGCTCGCCAAGTTGCAAGGTGTTAAACAATGCCACGGGCGAGACTTCCGTTGCCACCACCCCGCCTCCAGCAGGATAAAAACCGTGGCGTAATAATGTGGTTTGCTGATGAATGCCCATTTTCGCCAGCAGCGGCTCCAGCACCCGGCGGATAAAATCCGCAGGCGGTGCCGACGGGTTATCGGTGCCGCCGCTCACTTCAACACGCGAAGGCCCATCAGCAAACCACAGCGCGGGTAGCACCGTTTGCAGCACCAGCGTGCTGCTTCCGGCGCTTCCGATAGCAAAGCGGTAATCGCCGCCGCGCACGGTGCCGGGCCGGAAGATCAGACGCTGCGCCCTCAGCTCCGCGCCTTCCACCGTTGCTCGGCAAATTTCCGTCGCCGCCTTAACCGCGGTCAGATGCTGGCGCAACAGCCCCGGTTTCGCCCGCCCGGCACGAATGTCAGTGATGGTAAATGGCTGGCCAGTTATCATCGACAGGCTCAGCGCCGAGCGCAGGATCTGCCCGCCGCCTTCGCCCTGTGCGCCATCCAGCGCAATCATCCTTTTCATCATTTATCCTTTTACGCACACCACCTGACGCAGGGTATAGATAACTTCCACCAGATCGCTTTGTGCCGCCATCACCGCATCAATATCTTTATACGCCATCGGGATTTCGTCGATCACTTCGGCATCTTTACGGCATTCCACATGCGCGGTGGCACGAATTTGATCTTCCACGCTGAACATTTTTTTCGCTTTAGTACGGCTCATAACCCGCCCGGCACCGTGGCTGCACGAACAGAACGACTCTTCATTTCCCAGCCCACGGACGATAAAGCTCTTCGCCCCCATCGAACCGGGAATAATTCCATATTGACCAGCACGCGCAGACACCGCGCCTTTACGCGTCACGTAGATCTCTTCACCAAAGTGCTGTTCTTTTTGCACATAGTTGTGGTGACAGTTGATCTCTTCCATCGCCAGCGTTTGTGGCTGTCTGACCGTTTTCTGCGTAATGCTCTGCAACGCCGTTACCACGTTTTCCATCATCGCATCGCGGTTAAGGCTGGCAAAAAGCTGCGCCCAGGCCACGGCTTTCAGGTAATCATCAAAGTATTCCGTACCTTCCATAAAGTACGCCAGATCACGCGACGGCAATGTTTCAAGCGTTTCCTGCATCTCTTTTTGCGCCAGATCGATAAAGTAAGTTCCGATGGCATTACCGATTCCGCGTGAACCGGAGTGCAGCATAATCCACACCTGATCCGACTCATCAAGGCAGATTTCAATAAAGTGGTTACCCGTTCCCAGCGTTCCCAGGTGTTTATAGTTGTTAGTGTTAAGGAAACGGGGATATTTTTGCGTTAACCACTGATAACCGGCTTCAAGCTCAGCCCATTTCGCATCGACGTTAACAGGCGGGTTTTCCCATGCGCCTTTATCACGTTTACAACGCCCGGTAGTACGCCCGTGCGGCACGGCAGTTTCAATTGCCTGACGCAGCTCCGCCAGGTTTTCCGGCAGGTCTGCCGCCGTTAACGCGGTACGCAGCGCGTTCATTCCACAACCGATATCCACGCCCACCGCCGCCGGAATAATCGCCCCTTTGGTTGGGATCACGCTACCAATGGTGGAACCTTTACCCAGGTGTACATCAGGCATTACCGCAATATGTTTGAAAATAAACGGCATCTTCGCCGTATTAATAAGTTGCTGACGCGCATCGGCCTCTACCGGCACGCCTTTGGTCCACATTTTTACCGGGGCATTTTCAGTGGTCAGTAATTCGTAATTCATTTTGTTTTTCTCTTTTCGTTGTTTGCTGTCCTGATAATTGCAACCGTCGTGCCAGAAAATTAAATAAGCAGCTTAATTTTTTAATTTATTGTTTTTAATAGATTAAATCTTTACGTCCGTAAACGGAGATTTCCCGCAAAGCCAATTTACCGATAATGAAATATCGTCTTTTATAAGGATATCTAGAGATGCGTAAAACAGTGGCTTTTGGTTTTGTCGGAACGGTGCTGGATTATGCCGGGCGCGGCAGTCAGCGCTGGTCGAAATGGCGTCCGACGCTTTGTTTATGCCAGCAAGAATCGTTGGTCATCGATCGACTGGAATTATTGCATGACGCCCGCTCGCGCTCGCTATTTGAAACGCTTAAACGCGATATCGCCAGCGTTTCGCCAGAAACAGAAGTGGTGGGCGTTGAGATAGAACTGCATAACCCGTGGGATTTCGAAGAGGTCTACGCCTGCCTGCATGATTTCGCCCGTGGTTACGCGTTCCAGCCAGAAAAAGAAGACTATTTAATTCACATCACCACCGGTACCCACGTCGCGCAGATTTGCTGGTTTCTGCTGGCAGAAGCGCGTTATCTACCCGCCCGGTTGATACAATCTTCACCACCGCGCAAAAAAGAACAACCGCGCGGCGCAGGTGAAGTGACGATTATCGATCTCGATTTAAGCCGTTATAACGCCATCGCCAGCCGCTTTGCCGAGGAACGCCAGCAAACCCTCGATTTCCTCAAATCCGGCATTGCCACGCGTAACCCCCACTTCAACCGCATGATTGAGCAGATCGAAAAAGTGGCGATTAAATCCCGCGCACCGATCCTGCTCAACGGCCCGACCGGGGCGGGTAAGTCATTTCTGGCGCGACGCATCTTTGAATTGAAACAGGCGCGGCATCAGTTTAGCGGCGCGTTTGTGGAAGTGAACTGCGCCACCCTGCGTGGCGATACCGCCATGTCGACGCTGTTTGGTCATGTGAAAGGCGCGTTTACCGGGGCGCGGGAGTCGCGGGAAGGATTATTACGCAGCGCCAACGGCGGGATGTTATTTCTTGATGAGATTGGCGAACTGGGCGCAGACGAACAGGCGATGTTGCTGAAAGCCATTGAAGAGAAAACCTTTTACCCATTTGGCAGCGATCGCCAGGTGAGCAGTGATTTTCAGCTGATCGCCGGAACGGTGCGCGATTTGCGCCAGCTGGTTGCCGAAGGCAAATTTCGCGAAGACCTGTACGCACGCATTAATCTCTGGACCTTCACCCTGCCGGGGCTGCGCCAGCGCCAGGAAGATATCGAACCGAACCTGGATTATGAAGTGGAGCGCCACGCCGCGCTTACTGGCGACAGCGTGCGTTTTAACACCGAAGCACGGCGCGCCTGGCTGGCTTTTGCGACATCTCCCCAGGCAACATGGCGCGGTAACTTTCGAGAACTTTCTGCCAGCGTCACGCGGATGGCAACCTTTGCCGATAGCGGGCGCATTACTCTGGAAACCGTAGAAGATGAGATAAACCGTCTGCGCTATAACTGGCAGGAGAGTCGCCCCTCCGCGCTTCCGGCGTTGCTGGGCGCTGAGGCAGAAAACATCGACCTCTTTGATCGACTGCAACTGGAACACGTAATAGCCATCTGCCGCCAGGCAAAGTCACTTTCTGCTGCCGGACGCCAGCTTTTTGACGTTTCGCGCCAGGGCAAAGCCAGCGTCAATGACGCGGATCGGCTACGCAAATACCTGGCGCGTTTTGGTCTGACGTGGGAAGCCGTGCAGGATCAGCACAGCTCCAGTTGAATATGATGGTCCGTCAGCACCTGCATCACGCTTACTGGCGGCGGGGCGTCGGTGTAGACGGCATCTACCATGCTGATACTGCCCATATTGACCATCGCGTTACGGCCAAATTTCGAGTGATCGACAACCAGCATAACGTGGCGCGAGTTCTCAATAATGGCGCGTTTGGTGCGAACTTCGTGGTAATCGAACTCCAGCAGCGAGCCGTCGCTATCGATGCCACTAATCCCCAGAATGCCGAAATCAAGGCGGAACTGGGAGATAAAATCGAGCGTCGCTTCGCCTATGATCCCACCATCGCGGCTACGTAATTCGCCACCGGCGAGAATAATGCGAAAATCTTCTTTTACCATCAACGTGTTAGCGACGTTGAGATTGTTGGTGACAATGCGCAAATTGCTGTGATTAAGCAGCGCGTGCGCCACCGCTTCCGGGGTGGTGCCGATATCGATAAACAGCGTCGAGCCGTTGGGGATTTGCTCCGCCACTTTGCGGGCAATACGCTCTTTTTCTTCGGTCTGGGTGGCTTTGCGATCGTGCCACGGCGTGTTAACCGAACTGGAAGGTAGCGCCGCGCCGCCATGATGGCGCAGGATCAGGTTTTGCTCCGCCAGCTCATTGAGGTCGCGACGAATAGTCTGCGGGCTGACGGAGAAGTGCTCCACCAGTTCCTCGGTACTGACATAACCCTGCTGTTTAACCAGTTCGATAATACCGTTGTGACGTTGTGTTTGTTTCATTTATAAATCCCTGGAATTATTTTCGTTTTCGCGCATTGAGCGAATCAACAAAAGCCATCGCTAAACCCACGGCTAACCCGGCGATGTGTGCTCCGTTCGCCATCGACATCCCAAACAAATCAAACCATCCGGCGACAATCCAGATCAGCGCAAAGATAATTAACCCACGTTGCAGGTAAATGCCACTTTGCGGATCGCGTTCGCCACGTAGCCAGACGTAGCCCATCAGCGCATACACCACGCCAGAAAGCCCGCCAAACCACGGCCCGCTGAATTTTTGCTGCACATAGCCGCTTAACAGGGCGCTAATGAGAGTAATGACAATTAGCTTACCGCTACCGAGGCGTTTTTCCACCGCACCGCCGAGATACCACCACCAGAGCAGGTTAAAGAGGATATGCATCAGCGAGAAGTGCATTAACGCGTGGGTGAAGTAACGCCAGAACTCAAATTTCAGTGTCGGATCGAATGGCCAGGCCAGCCATAACATCACTTCCTGATCGCCGAGAATTTGCATGGCAATAAACACCACCACGCAGGCGATCATCATCACCCAGGTTACCGGGCCTGCGCGTTCACGCAAGGCAGCAAAGAAAGGATAACGGCGATAATGCAGGCCACTGCCGGTATGGCCCGCCTGCCAGCTGGCCGCCAGATAACGCGGATCTGCCGGGTTTTCGAGAAAACGCGCCAGCTCCGCCCGCACGCGCTCGGCCTGGGACTCATCCGCCAGCCAGACATCGCTTTGGTTATGTTGTTGAATCGTGAGGATAACACCCTGCGTCGCCATGTAATCAACAAACGCCTGCGCCACGCGGGGGTTAGCAAAAGAGGTAATCATCAACATCGTTGCTGTCGCTTATTCCACACAAAAGGGGACAGTATAAAGCGTTACGCGCCGTACGCCACCTCTGCGGGAAACTGACGCTGCCAGGCTTCAAAGCCGCCGTCAATGCTATAGACCACATCGTAGCCCTGTTGCAGCAGATACTGCGCCGCACCTTTGCTGCTATTGCCGTGGTAACACATCACCATCACCGGTGTGTCAAAGTCGTTATCACGCATAAACGCGCCCAGTGTGTCGTTGGTTAAATGGAAAGCCTGCACCGCATGCCCCATTGCGAAACTCTGTGGATCGCGAATATCGACCAGCACCGCCTCTTTTTCCTGCAACTTCTGGTGCGCGTCGGCAACGTTAATACATTCGAACTGATCCATGCGTCTCTCTTTCTTTACAAACAAGTGGGCAAATTTACCGCACAGTTTACGTCGAAGCGGCAGATAAACGCCATAATGTTATACATATCACTCTAAAATGTTTTTTCAATGTTACCTAAAGCGCGATTCTTTGCTAATATGTTCGATAACGAACATTTATGAGCTTTAACGAAAGTGAATGAGGGCAGCATGGAAACCAAAGATCTGATTGTGATAGGTGGCGGCATCAATGGTGCTGGTATCGCGGCAGACGCCGCTGGACGCGGTTTATCCGTGCTGATGCTGGAGGCGCAGGATCTCGCTTGCGCGACCTCCTCCGCCAGTTCAAAACTCATTCACGGTGGCCTACGCTACCTTGAGCACTATGAATTCCGCCTGGTCAGCGAGGCGCTGGCTGAACGTGAAGTGCTGCTGAAAATGGCCCCGCATATCGCCTTCCCGATGCGTTTTCGCCTGCCGCATCGTCCGCATCTGCGCCCGGCGTGGATGATTCGCATTGGTCTGTTTATGTACGATCATCTGGGTAAACGCACCAGCCTGCCGGGATCAACCGGTTTGCGTTTTGGCGCAAATTCAGTGTTAAAACCGGAAATTAAGCGCGGATTCGAATATTCCGACTGTTGGGTAGACGACGCCCGTCTGGTACTCGCCAACGCCCAGATGGTGGTGCGTAAAGGCGGAGAAGTGCTTACTCGTACTCGTGCTACTTCTGCTCGCCGCGAAAACGGCCTGTGGATTGTGGAAGCGGAAGATATCGATACCGGCAAAAAATATAGCTGGCAAGCGCGCGGCCTGGTTAACGCCACCGGCCCGTGGGTAAAGCAGTTCTTCGACGACGGGATGCATCTGCCTTCGCCTTATGGCATTCGCCTGATCAAAGGCAGCCATATTGTGGTGCCACGCGTGCATACCCAGAAGCAAGCCTACATTCTGCAAAACGAAGATAAACGTATTGTGTTCGTGATCCCGTGGATGGACGAGTTTTCCATCATCGGCACCACCGATGTGGAATACAAAGGCGATCCGAAAGCGGTGAAGATTGAAGAGAGTGAAATCAATTACCTGCTGAAAGTGTATAACGTGCACTTTAAAAAACAGCTTAGCCGTGACGATATCGTCTGGACCTATTCCGGTGTGCGTCCGCTGTGTGATGATGAGTCCGACTCGCCGCAGGCTATTACCCGTGATTACACTCTTGATATCCATGATGAAAACGGCAAAGCACCGCTGCTGTCGGTATTCGGCGGTAAGCTGACCACCTACCGCAAACTGGCTGAGCACGCTCTGGAAAAACTGACGCCGTATTATCAGGGTATTGGCCCGGCGTGGACGAAAGAGAGCGTGCTGCCGGGAGGTGCCATTGAAGGCGACCGCGACGATTACGCCGCTCGCCTGCGCCGCCGTTACCCGTTCCTGACTGAATCGCTGGCACGTCACTACGCGCGCACTTACGGCAGCAACAGCGAACTGCTGCTCGGCAATGCGGGAGCGATAAGCGACCTCGGGGAAGATTTCGGTCATGAGTTCTACGAAGCGGAACTGAAATATCTGGTCGACCACGAATGGGTCCGCCGCGCCGACGATGCCCTGTGGCGTCGCACAAAACAAGGCATGTGGCTGAATGCGGATCAACAATCTCGTGTGAGTCAGTGGCTGGTGGAGTATACGCAGCAGAAGTTGTCGCTGGCGTCGTAAATTAACGTAAGGTGGCCAGGTCAGATTTCAATCTGACCTGAGACTGATGATAAACAAAAAAACTGCCTGATGCGCTACGCTTATCAGGCCTACGTGGTTTATGCAATATATTGAATTTGCATGATTTTGTAGACCAATAAGACGTTCACGTCGCATCCGGCATGGACAAAGCGCATATACAACCGATAACCAAAGTTGTAATTCCAGAAGTGAAATACGCCTGATCATGAGCGGGATAGAGAACAGTATCTCCCCAGAAAACTCAGCGTAATAATACAAGCAGCCAGCGCAACCACCGTCGGCCATATCAAGAACGGTACAATAATAAAGCCGAGAAATACCACACCTAGCAGCAAAACACCGTGAATTTGTTCATCGCGCTAATTCCTTTCCCTCGAGGGTTATTTCATTGTGGGATACATCGGCACATAACCCATATTTTCCATCAAACTTTACCCTACCGATGGCTAAAAACGGGCTAATCCGATTCTGCACTGACTCACACATCACTGGTATTCCACCCGCAAAACAGCCAGGGCATTATAACGACCCGCAGCAGGGCGTCGCCCTGTGGTACTTACAGGGAGAGACAGAAAAGTCACATCTGCCGTCTGAGCTGACTCAGCCCGGTTTTCAACTAACTTAAATGGCACACCAACATGCGCAGCAAGAGCGTTCAAGTCTACGGATTCCTGTTGGCTATCCATAATCATAATGCCAACGTCGGGGTTATCCTCCGCCTGAATAATGCTTTGCCGACCATTAACATCTCTCGTTGATGAAATATTGCCATCAAAAACCAGCGTCATTACGGCATCAATATCTTTGTTCGTACAGTTTATCGGAATAGTGGTTGCCACTGGAGAAACGCCCGTGGGCTTCACTCCAGCACCAGCCCGACTTAATTCGCTGGCCCAGACATCCGGCATATTAACGGTAAAACTAGTTCCCTCATTAATTGTGCAACCTTGTGGAACTTCAATATTTAAGTTGCCAATATAAGCATTAAATACTGGAATTGGTCCGTGCTCTGTTGGAAACTGGCTGACATACAAAGAAACCAGCAATACGTTATTTATTGATATATCGGATATTATTTTTTTATCAAGTCTGATTTTTATATAACCTTCTGTTCCTGAGGCCCAACTTGATGGTTTACTTCTGTCTGCTGGATAATTGGTGCTATAGTTGTCAAAAGGTACTGCCTTATCTGTCATTGTGCCATTTTTATTATAGAGCTTTACATGTGTCGAGACAGATATTTCATGAGTCAAAGGAATAAATATATCGCTCCCCTGATGATCACCAGACGCTCCTGACGGATCAATCCCAGAAACACCAGAAAAATAAACCTCATAATCATCCAGAGAATTACAATAAGCCTTATAATGCCCTATTTTCCAGTCCTGCGAGGGTAATACTGTCCCAGGCGAATTATTATTAACATCTGAGACAATTACCGTACCAAAATTATAAGAAAATGTCGCAGGAGTAGTATTATTACCTGGTGCACCAGGATAACAAAAGGCGCGATCCCGTCCCATATCTTCAGCATATACTATGTTATAGCAGCTACTGACTAAAAGAACAAACAATATACAAATCGCTTTTATATTTCCCCAAAAATAAGTAAGCATCATGCTTCTCCAGTTATCCATGTATCGCTACTGCACCCATAATAGCATTATTTTGTAAAACATTTAATTTTACGCTCCATACGGGTAAGGCATTATTGTAAAGATCTAGTGTTTGCCAGTTAATCTCACAATATCCTTGCCGCTGACACCAATCCTGTTGGCGATGACTAAATGGTGCAACCATGCCACCATTTATGCTTTTACCATCAATAGATAAATTATAGAGTGTCACATACCAGGGCGTAGGGTTAAAAACGGTGACAGCTTCATTGTTTCGCGACCAGCGTAACTGTTGATAAGCGTCAAGTGGATTACCTGATAACGTCTCTGGGCGGTAAAATATTTTCATCCTATTACGTACAGCCACCTGGAGTTGATTTTCATTCTTAAGCTGTGAGTTTTGTTCCTGAGCAGGTAACACTGCAATATTCAGTATAAATAAACTCTCACGATCTATAGGTAACTGCCCCCCCACGCGATTGATTCTTATTTTGGTATTTTTATCTTGTTTAAGTACCAATAATGGTGGTGTGGCAATAAACGCCTTATCTGGAAGTAAAGGCTGGGATTCCAGTGTCCCTTTTAACTGACGTCCATCATCAGGTGTCACGGAAATTTTAACCAGCATATCTTTACTGGCAGTATTTTTAAGCTCGACCGAAATTGATGACTGCTTTTCTGGGTAAACAAAACGAGTACCGCCAACAACAACTCCTGCCTGCGCATTTGTGCAACATATTAAAATGCATATCAGCACGTTAATCATAAGTGACGATAAAGGAAACTGATGCATTCGCATCTCCTGGTTGTACATCATTTTTTATAGCTTTATAAGCAGCAAAGAAATGCAATGTATTATCTACCAATGGTGTAAGGGCATAACTTGTACTCTTTATACCATTACTAATACTTTGTCTGTTGTTATCAAAAATAGCCAGTGCTAACCCATCGACTGAGCCCTCTTCCAGTTTATATAGGGCTGCGTCTTCACTAACTGGTATTCCATCAAACGTGACATTGGCATGACTGACATCACTGCCACAACGGGTTAACTTTACAGAGAAACCAATTTTTTCAGTAACACTCCCTGAATTTCTCACCATATAGCTGGGAACATCAGGCATGTTAACTGTGAAATTTTTAGATTCATCGGCAACAATACAAGTCTTTGCCGTTATGATTCCTTCTATACGTACAACACCTGTATGTGTTGTATCATCAGCAATGGATGACATAGATATCACAGAGAATAATAGGGCAATTAAATTCCAATATCGTGTCATATTAACCTCACTGATAGTCTATATCAAAGTACAATAGTGCGTTCGCCTGTCCCGCATGTACGTTTTGCTGAGTTGACTTATAGCGGAGTTTAAAGGTTAAACTGGCATCGCCATTATTATTTAAAATTAACTCTTTGAATCCTGATTCACTATTAATTGCTATAATTTTATCATTACTGTCTAAAATTTCGATGCCCACTCCAGTTGCACTATCCGCGCTGGAAGTAAGGCGTAATAAAGTGGTATTTATAGCATCAGCATCCCCGGTAAACTGCACATTAGCACTTACTCCTGAACTATAAACAGTACTGGTTGTTGTAGGACATCCTTCCAGATTGATCGTAAATGTATGGCTGCCAGAAACATCCCCTACATTCAAAAAATCATTGACGTCATAAGTTCCCATGTTTACTGGCTGGTCTTTACTTCCAGTTGTAATATCACACGTTTTCGCTAATAATTGTCCTGTAAATGTGACCACTACAGTATCGTTAGCCAGTGCGTTATATGAAATCACCATCATGAACAATGATCTAAACATTAATAGAATAAATTTTTGTAATATATTCATTAGCGGCACTCCAGATTTGCATAGCTAATGGCATTATCCAACTCACTTTCCGGTAATTGATAGTTTGCCCGACATTGCTGATAAGAACTTTCTCCCCACTGTATATTTATTATGCCTTGTAAAGGCAAACCGGAGAGATAAACCTGTCCACTGTCACCCACTATTCCTGTAATCTGAGTTGTCCCCTCAGTGGGTACACTGACCGTCGCACCAAATGGAACTGGTTTATTACGATAGTGAACATTAAATAAACCTCGAATACCGACATGTGCATTAAACTCAGCACGAACTAAAGCACCTTTGCTGGGTATCACTTCCATAGTAGTAGCATCTAATTCTGTATGCATACTCATAGACATAGGGTCTAAAGAGATATTATTACGCCGATATTCCGTGGCATAAGGTACGACAGCATAGCCACGCCAGTCTGTTTTAACCCCCGTTCCGCGTTCCACATTTACATTGTTTGCCCCAGGTGCTTTTATCAGTATATTTGTTTCTCCTAACGGCTGGCTTAACGTGAGACCATTTTCGTGAATAACCAGGGCACCACTTAAACCATAGTTAAATTGCTGGTTACCATTATTATCGTAGCTGTATCCAGAATTTAGTGAACCATATGTACCACGGTAATTTATCCCTACCGAGCCATTTTCGCCATTATTCTGGTTGGCAAAATTTTGTTGAATATTATAGTTGAGATTATGTTGTTCCATCAGCGATCCAGATACTCCGGCATACTGATTTACATGACCGCTATTATCCTGACTATAACCATAAGTTGCTGTCATAGAATTTGTCGCAGTACGCCCATCGACAGCTAGTGATAACCAATTGCTGATCGGCAATGAGACATTTACGGATAAGATTCTGTCCGCATCTGAACCTGGTGACTTACTATAATTATAAGCAATATTTAAATAAATCCCATGTACACTCGTATTATAGCCGACCTGATACAAGGTATCTTTATTATTCGTATTCCAGTAAGTTTGTTGACTTGCCGCCAAATACATAGAGCCATATTCGCCCAATGGTTGCGATATATTTGCCTGAAACTTTCCTCTTTTGTTATAACGTAAATTATAAAAATCATTCCAGTTATAAACATAGTCTTTTTCATTAAGGGTATCTGGATCGATAACCGTACCCGACATTTGTTTGTATGTGGTATCACTCAACGAATAAAATCCCTCCGTCGAATAGCGATAACCAATAATCTGAAAAGCCGTACCTGTCTGCACTAACGATTTTGAATATAGGAAACGGTACGATTGCCCTTGATGTTTACTGCCATCGGCAAGCGTGCTATTGGCTTGCGTTAAATCAAATGACGTCGCACCAAACATACCAAGGTTGAACCCAAGCCCGAGTGCTATTGCCCGATAATTATTTGAGTATTGCATCCCTCCGTAGGCGGTAATATCCCAGGGTAACCCCCAAATCAAATCTCCTTGAAAGACATTCGGACTGTTTTGATTATAGCTATTGCTACGATATTTACCGGCAGTTGCCGAATATTTAATATGCCCTTCGCGTTGAAGAATGGGAACAGCGGCGTAAGGAATGGTATAGATAGTTTCGGAATTATCAGACTCTTTGATCGTAACTTCCAAATCCCCAGCGGAAGACGTAGGGTTCAGATCGTTGATTTCAAAGGGTCCCGGTGGAGTATATGTCTGATAAATAACATAGCCATTTTGTTTGATCGTTACCTGAGCATTGCTTTTAGCAATACCGCGCACAGTGGGGGCAAAACCACTTTGGCTATCGGGTAGCATGTTTTCATCGGATTCAAGTTTAGCACCACGAATACTCACACTGTCGAAAACATCCGATGAAGACCAGGTATCACCTAGTGTTAATTCACTTTTAAAAGGAATAATTACTCGTTGTAACGTACTACTCACATGTGCAATTTTACCCGGTGAATTACCTGAACGACTCCATGTAGAATAATCGCGAAAACGCCACGCCCCTAAATTTAAACCTGAACGGAGATTTAAATAATAACTATCAGACGCATAGTCTCCACGATCACTGTTGCCAGAAAAATCATAATTAATAAGAATGGCCGGGATACCATTATCCCATTCCTCAGGTGGAATATAACCACGGGCTTCATGCTTTAATATTGCCTGCGGAAAGGTCAGTTTGAGTCGTTGCGCATCCAGTTCAGGAGTGTATTGAACTTCTGCGAACCATATACGTAAATCGAGACAATTATTTCCCTCTGCTTGCGCCTGTTCCGGCAATGCACTTTTGTTAATTCCTAAAGTAACTAACTCATCGAGCGAAAAACAGGGGATCAACTGATTCTGCTCATCAGCTTTGAAAGTAACCTTACGTGATGTCAAAGGCGAATCATTGACCCATATTTCAACCTCATAACTACCAGGTAGATATGTCATCCCTTTCTCAAAACGAGATAAATCAGCAACAGCTTCTGTATCACCCGACAGGAATGCAGGGTTAAAGCGCATACCCGCCACTGAACACGCAGGCAAAAGTGTCAGTAGAAGCAGCATACACCACCTCATCTGCTTCTGCCTTGCCATCCTGTGTTCGAGTTTTCTGAGCTTTAGGTTCATATCCCTGACCTGAGTTGCTTTAACGTTTTAATCTTCCAGGTTTATTGCATCGTTCCCTTTTGCCTGGCCGTTGTGGCACCGTAATCATTGATAGTTTGATAAGTAATTTCACCGGCTAACGTCACTGGTGAAGACACTGTTACGTCACTTTTCGGTGGAACAAACGCATTAGGTAATTTTGCCCCTTGCACCCTGATTCCAGTCACCGTCAGATAATAGGGAGAAGGGTTAATGACTCTCAGCTGTTTACCTTCGTATTTAAATCGCAGCATATCCCGTGCTTTACCAGCTTGAACGGGTAAATTAGTCGGACGGTAAAATAATTTAATTCTGTTTTGTAACGCCAGTTGTAACGTGTTTTTCTGGGTATTCTTCTCATCCGTTGGCGGAATCGCTTTCACATTCATCCAGAATAATGTTTCGCGATCAGTCGGTAACTGTGATTTACCAATAAACATTATCCTCAATGAGGCTTCTTTTCGCGTTGGTAACATAAATAAAGGAGGCGTAACCACAAAATCCTGACTTTTTTTACTGCTTTGATTGTCATCAATCCATGACTGGATTAAATAGCTGGTGTTAGCCCCACCATTCTGTACACTTAGCGTAATTTGCTGACTGTCAGATGGATAAACCAGACGCGTAGAACCAAGACCGAAGCCACCCGCAGCAATAGCATTGATAGATATGGCGGATAGTAAAAATAGAGCACCGGCCCTTATGATATATTGGGTCTTCAGCAAAGAATTAATGTTTCTATTCGAAAAACATTTATTTTTTGAAATCCATCTCATACTGCATCCTTGTAGATGAAATTAATTGTAATTACTGATGCATGTCTATTTATTACAAATAAACATGTAATATTAATTTCAGGTTACAAGTAACTGTAACCTGAAATTATCTTGCTGTAATTATTCGTACAGCACGACGAAACTTGCCGTTGATTTCACCAGACCTGGTGCAACGGTACTACCGTTCTGAGCATAGCCCGCGGTAAATGCCGCAGTAAAATCATGAGTGGCTGCATCGCCAGGAATCACGTAGGCTGCTGAAGAACTACTCCCCTGGGGAGTTTGTGTGTTCAGCTTAATCAGGCCATCAGTTGTCGTGTTTTTAGAATAAATACGAATCCCTACACCCGTAGCTCCCGCTTCGCCAGTACCATCAGCATCAGCAGCTCCTTCCACTTCATTGGCAAGCGTCTGGTTGGCACCGTCTGCTACGCCAGTAAAACGAAATTCAATATTTTGACTGTCCGTATTGCTACAATCAGTCAGTTTAATGTTGAAGTCAGTCTGGTTACTGGCACCCGTTGCTTCGGTATCAATGCCCGTGAAAGCGTTAGAAGGTACGACTGGCAGTACCACTTCAATCTGTTTCGATTCTGTAGCAACCTTACACGTCGCTTTAACCACACGACCAGTAAAGCGGATGTTTCCGCCCATCGCATCGGTGTTGCTATCCATATCGGTGAGTTTTGGATAATCAACGGTGCTCCAGTCTGTATCCGCACCACCAAATTGTGATGCATCGCCTGGCGCAGCGGTTACCGCAGTTGACATCAGCATACCTGATGCGAGTAAAACTGCGGATAAATTAGATAGATTGAATTTCATTTATACCTTTCCTTTTGTTAAAAAATCCAAGCAATATTGGCGATTATTTTTACATTCAGCTTTAACAAGTCACATTATTTAAATGAATAAAGCTGGTGTAGTTAACCACAGAAAAAAATAAGAGATAGAATGGCTGGAAAATATTATATGAGCTGCTTGGTAATATAACTAAAAGAATCCATGCTCGCAATGATTGACTTTATATAAAAATACAGTCATTTGAAAACAAAGAGATTTATTTTAGACAGGATAACTGAAGAGTGGGGCAATATATAAATATAATAAATAATTTATTAGTTATTTATAATGCTTATTGTATGATACATACTCAGATGAGAATCATTATTAAAAATTAATAAATATGAATTATATATCGATACTGTCTGTAAATTGTCATGACATATCGTTTATCTGATATAAAAATGCCGTGTGCCCCTTAACGATAGCTTTGAGGGAACACACGGCAGTTATCACTTTGCAAACTTACAATCTCACCGGATCGATATGCCAGATATGATCAGCGTACTCTTTGATCGTACGGTCAGAAGAGAAGTAGCCCATATTGGCAATGTTTAGCATCGCTTTTGCGGTCCACTCTTCCTGACGCTCGTAGAGTTCGTCGACTTTATCCTGACAATCGACATAACTGCGATAATCCGCCAGTACCTGGTAGTGATCGCCGAAGTTGATCAGCGAATCAACCAGATCGCGATAGCGACCCGGATCTTCCGGACTGAATACACCGCTGCCGATTTGCGTCAGCACCTGATGCAGCTCCTCATCTTTCTCGTAGTATTCACGCGGTTTGTAGCCCTGACGACGCAGTTCTTCCACTTCTTCCGCTGTGTTACCAAAAATAAAGATATTGTCAGCACCGACATGATCCAGCATCTCGACATTCGCACCGTCCAGCGTACCGATGGTCAGCGCGCCGTTAAGCGCAAACTTCATGTTACTGGTGCCGGAAGCTTCCGTCCCCGCCAGCGAAATCTGTTCAGACAGATCGGCCGCCGGAATGATCAACTGCGCCAGGCTAACGCTGTAGTTCGGGATGAACACGACTTTCAGCTTGTCGCCAATCTGCGGATCGTTGTTGATCACTTTCGCTACGTCATTGATCAAATGAATAATGTGCTTCGCCATGTAATAGGCCGAAGCCGCCTTACCGCCAAAAATATTCACGCGCGGTACCCATTTCGCATCCGGGTCGGCCTTGATGCGGTTATAGCGGGTAATCACATGCAACACATTCATCAATTGACGTTTGTATTCGTGAATACGTTTAATTTGCACATCGAACAGCGCTTTCGGATTTACCACCACATTCAGCTGCTGGGCGATATACTCCGCCAGACGCTTTTTGTTCTCCAGCTTCGCCTGATGCACCGCGTGATTAACCATTGGGAAATCACAGTGTTGTTGCAGCTCATTAAGCAGGCTAAGGTCGGTGCGCCAGTTACGGCCCAGGTGTTCGTCCAGCACAGCTGAAAGCGATGGGTTCGCTACCGCCAGCCAGCGACGCGGGGTCACACCGTTGGTAACGTTGGTGAAACGACCCGGGAAGATTTTCGCAAAGTCGGCAAACAACGATTGCACCATCAGGTTAGAGTGCAGTTCCGATACACCGTTAACTTTGTGGCTCACCACAACCGCCAGCCAGGCCATACGCACACGACGACCGTTGGATTCATCAATGATCGACGCCCGTCCCAGCAGATCGGTATCGTTCGGATACTGTTCCTGCAAGGTTTTCAGGAAATAGTCGTTAATTTCAAAGATGATCTGTAGATGACGCGGCAGAATTTTACCCAGCATATCAACCGGCCAGGTTTCCAGCGCCTCGCTCATCAGCGTGTGGTTGGTGTAAGAGAAAACCTCGCAACAGACCCCAAACGCGTCGTCCCAACTAAATTGGTGCTCATCAATCAGCAGGCGCATCAACTCAGGAATCGACAACACCGGATGGGTATCGTTGAGATGAATCGCGATTTTATCCGCCAGGTTATCGTAGGTTTTATGCAACTGATAATGGCGGCTTAAAATGTCCTGAATGGTCGAGGAAACCAGGAAATATTCCTGACGCAGGCGCAGCTCACGCCCGGAGTAGGTGGAGTCGTCCGGATACAGTACGCGAGATACGTTCTCGGAGTGGTTTTTATCTTCCACTGCCGCGAAGTAGTCACCCTGGTTGAATTTACCGAGGTTAATTTCGCTACTGGCTTGCGCACTCCACAAACGCAGCGTGTTGGTCGCGTCAGTGTCGTAACCCGGGATAATCTGATCGTAAGCCACTCCCAGAATCTCTTCGGTTTCAATCCAGCGCGTTTTTTTACCTTCCTGCTGAATGCGACCGCCAAAACGGACTTTATAGCGCGTGTTGTGGCGTTTGAATTCCCACGGGTTACCGTATTCCAGCCAGTAGTCAGGTGACTCTTTCTGGCTACCGTTAACGATGTTCTGCTTGAACATACCGTAGTCATAGCGGATGCCGTAACCGCGCCCCGGCAACCCTAACGTCGCCAGAGAATCGAGGAAGCAAGCCGCCAGACGTCCCAGGCCACCGTTACCGAGGCCCGGGTCATTTTCTTCATCAATCAGCTCTTCGAGATTTAACCCCATCGCTTCCAGTGCGCCCTGTACATCTTCGTAAATTCCTAGCGACAACATGGCGTTGGAAAGCGTACGGCCAATCAAAAACTCCATCGACAGGTAGTAAACCTGACGAGTTTCTTGCGACAACTGGGCACGGTTTGAACGTAACCAGCGCTCCACGAGACGATCGCGCACAGCAAATAACGTTGCGTTCAGCCATTCATGTTTATTGGCGACGACCGGGTCCTTTCCAATCGTAAACATCAGCTTGTAAGCGATAGAGTGCTTAAGAGCTTCTACGCTAAGCGTGGGCGATGAATATGTAAACGGAGCATTCATATAGGCGTTTCCTGAAAACTATTTCAAGCGATAGTAAAGCTCACGGTACGACTTCGCCGCGACCTGCCAGCTAAAATCCATTGCCATAGCCTGACGTTGCACAAACCGCCACAGTGAAGGACGGGACCACAGTACAAAAGCACGTCGAATAGCCCGTAACAGCGACCAGGCATTACTATCTTCAAAGACAAACCCACTGGCGACGCCATCTGCAAGGTTCTCAAGAGAACAGTCAGAAACCGTATCAGCAAGCCCACCGGTGCGCCGCACTAACGGCAGCGTACCGTACTTCAATCCATAAAGTTGCGTTAAGCCGCACGGTTCAAAACGGCTGGGCACCAGAATGACGTCCGCGCCGCCCATAATGCGATGCGAAAATGCTTCGTGATAGCCAATCTGAACGCCCACCTGGCCGGGGTATTCCGCTGCCGCCGCAAGGAAACCTTCCTGCAGCACCGGATCGCCCGCGCCGAGTAGCGCCAGCTGCCCGCCCTGCTCCAGAAGGCCCGGTAAGGCTTCCAGCACCAGGTCGAGACCTTTCTGGCTGGTCAGACGGCTCACCACTGCAAAAAGCGGCACTTTATCGTCAACCTTAAGCCCCATTGCGATTTGTAACTGGCGCTTATTTTCCGCTTTATCTTCCAACGTATCGCGGGTGTAACGCGAGGCCAACAGTAAGTCCGTCTCTGGACTCCAGATTTTCTCGTCCACGCCGTTCAGTACGCCGGAAAGACGCCCTTCACGGTGACGCTGTTGCAACAGACCTTCCATACCGTAGGCAAACTGCGGTTCGGTGATCTCGCGAGCGTAGGTTGGACTGACTGCCGTAATGTGATCGGCATAGTACAGACCGGCCTTCAGAAAAGAGATTTGTCCGTTGAATTCCAGCCCATGAATATTAAAGAATGACCATGGCAATTGGATGTCATTCATGTGATGTGCATAAAACATGCCTTGATAGGCCAGGTTGTGCACAGTAAACACCGACTTCGCAGGACGCCCGCGCGCCGCCAGATACGCAGGCGCAAGACCTGCATGCCAGTCGTGCGCATGCACCACATCAGGACGCCAGAATGGGTCAAGCCCGCTGGCCATTTCTGCCCCAACCCACCCCAGCAGCGCAAAACGCAATACGTTGTCGGTATAGGCAAATAAGTTGGTATCGTGATACGGGCTTCCCGGACGATCATAGAGATGCGGCGCGTCAATCAGGTAAATGCCAACCCCGTTGTAATGACCGAACAACAGCGTGATATGTCCGGCGAAGGTATCACGACGGGATACTACCTGCGCATCGGTCACGCCACGGCGAATATCGGGAAATGCAGGCAACAGTACGCGAGCGTCAACGCCGTCTGCGATTTGTGCTGCGGGTAATGCCCCAATAACATCAGCCAGACCGCCGGTTTTAAGCAGCGGGAACATCTCTGAACATACATGTAAAACCTGCATTATCGCTCCTGTTTATGCCCTAACTTCCGTAGCATTTCGCGCGTTACCAGCACGATGCCTTCTTCTGAACGATAGAAACGACGTGCATCTTCCTCTGCGTTTTCACCAATCACCATGCCTTCCGGAATAACACAAGCACGATCGATGACGCAGCGGCGCAGACGGCACGAGCGACCTACCCATACTTCCGGTAACAATACGGCGGAATCAATGTTGCAGAATGAATTCACGCGAACGCGCGAGAACAGAACGGACTGCACCACCACCGAACCGGAGATCACACAACCGCCGGATACCAGTGAGTTAAGGGTCATCCCGTGGCTACCGGAGCGATCCTGCACGAATTTCGCTGGCGGTAATGATTCATTGTAGGTGCGAATTGGCCAATTGCGATCGTACATATCCAGTTCCGGCACCACAGAGGCCAGATCGAGGTTCGCTTTCCAGTAAGCTTCCAGCGTACCCACATCGCGCCAGTACGGCTCGGCATCCGGGTCGGATTGTACGCAAGAGAGCGGGAACGGGTGCGCATAGGCCAGACCGGCTTCGGTGATCTTGGGAATCAAATCTTTGCCAAAGTCGTGGCTGGAGTTCTCATCGCGATCGTCTTCTTCCAGCAGTTCATACAGATAGTCGGCGTCAAAGACGTAGATACCCATACTCGCCAGAGATTTGCTCGGATCGTTCGGCATTGACGGTGGGTTAGCAGGTTTTTCAACGAATTCGATAATTTTATCGTTCTCATCAACCGCCATAACGCCAAATGCGGAGGCTTCTTCAATCGGTACTGGCATACAAGCAACGGTGCAACGTGCGCCTTTTTCGACGTGGTCGATAAGCATACGCGAGTAGTCTTGCTTGTAGATATGGTCGCCCGCCAGGATCACCACGTATTCCGCTTTATAACGGCGGATAATGTCGAGGTTTTGGGTAACTGCATCTGCGGTGCCGCGATACCAGTTTTCCCCTTTCATTCTCTGCTGTGCTGGCAGCAGATCGACAAACTCATTCATTTCTTCATTGAAGAATGACCAGCCGCGCTGAATGTGCTGCACCAGAGTGTGGGACTGGTACTGGGTGATCACGCCCATACGACGGATACCGGAGTTGATGCAGTTAGACAGCGCAAAGTCGATAATGCGGAACTTACCGCCGAAGTGTACGGCCGGTTTTGCTCGCTTATTGGTTAAATCCTTCAGGCGGGTACCACGTCCTCCCGCCAGTATCAGGGCAACAGATTTCAATGGCAGCTGGCGCGCCAACATTAAGTGATCGTTCTTCTCTAAACTAACCATGACTAACTCCTTTTTTATCATCTCTGGAACACACACAATCCGTGTGCAGGTCCCTGCCAGACAGCCGTAATCACTGGGTTATCCTCTCCAGCGAATGGGGGAATGGCGTGCCACTCCCCAGCAGGTAAAACAATCTCTGTTACCTCAAGCGTGGCGTTAATTGCGATCAAAAAGCGATCCGAGAGCAGAATTTGCAGCTGTTTCGGCCCGTTTTGCCACTCATCCGTGCTTAAAGGTTGAGCATATCGATTTAGCCAACGGACATTGCCGTCGCCTTCTTCCCACCAGCGATTCTCCACCAAAGCGGGAATGCGCTTGCGCAGATGGATTAACGCGGCGGTAAATGCGGTTAAACCACTGCTTGCCTGCGACCAGTCCAACCAGGTTAATTGGTTATCCTGACAGTAGGCATTGTTATTGCCATGCTGGCTGTGACCATGTTCGTCACCGGCCAGTAACATCGGCGTACCCTGGGAGAGCAACAACGTTGTTAACAGGGCGTGAATGCTGTCGCGACGCCGTTCAACCAGGTCAAGAGTACCGCCTAACCCTTCTTTACCATGATTGTTACTGTAATTGTTGTTGGTCCCGTCGCGATTTTCTTCTCCGTTTGCTTCATTATGTTTATGGTTGAAGCAAACGCAGTCGCGAAGCGTAAAACCGTCATGCGCGGTGACGAGATTAATCGCGGCACTCGGCAGACGACCATTACGTTTAAAAACATCGCTGGAGGCAGCAAAACGCCCGGCAAACGCCCCCAGAGGCAAATCATAATGAAGCCAGAAACGACGGGCAGCATCGCGGAAATGATCGTTCCACTCGGCAAACAGCGGCGGGAAATTTCCCACCTGATAACCACCAGGAGCAATATCCCACGGTTCAGCAATTAACTTCACCTGCGAGAGCACCGGGCAGTTCTGGATAGCGGTAAACAACGGCGCATCCTGACGGAACTCTGGCGTACGGCCCATGACTGCCGCCAGATCAAAGCGGAAACCATCGACGTGGCAGGTTTCTACCCAATAACGCAGGCAGGCGCTGGCATAATCCACCACCGCCGGATGACTCAAATTGAGCGTGTTGCCACAACCGGTCCAGTTGTGATAATCGCCGTCTTCTCTTATCCAATAATAGCTACGGTTGTCGATCCCACGCAGAGAGAATAACGGACCGTCGAGGTCCAGTTCCGCACTATGGTTGAGCACGATATCAAGAATGACTTCGATACCCGCTTTATGCAGTGCTTTGATTGCATCGCGAAACTCATCCAGCGCCGTTTCTGGGGAGCAGGCATACGCCGGATGCAGTGCAAACATCGCCACCGGGTTGTAACCCCAGTAGTTACTTAGACCCATACGTTGCAGGCGTGGTTCGCTGGCAAACTGCGCCACCGGCAGCAGTTCCAGCGCGGTAATGCCCAACTGTTTCAAATAGTTGATCATCACCGGATGCCCCAGGGCTTTATAAGTGCCACGGATCTCGACCGGGATCTCCGGGTGCAGGTACGTTAATCCTTTGACATGGGCTTCATAAATGATGGTACTGCCCCACGGCGTGCGCGGCGGGGCATCATCCTCCCAGTCATAGTGATCAACCACCACTACGCATTTCGGCGCAATGGCGGCGTTGTCGCGATAGTCAGGTTCATTATGACCGGCGTGCAGCAGCGGGTTATCTTTAAATTCCCCGTCAATTTGCCGCGCGCAAGGATCAATCAACAACTTCGCCGGGTTAAAGCGATGCCCCTCGGCGGGTTGCCAGGGGCCATGAACGCGATAACCATAACGCAAACCCGGACGCGCATCCGGCAGATAACCGTGCCAAATGTCGCCACTGTGCCCTGGCAAGTCATAGCGATGTTCCTGGCCATTGGCGTCAAAGATACACAGTTCTACCCGCTCGGCATGAGCGGAGAAAAGTGTGAAGTTGACGCCCTGACCGTCGTAATGCGCGCCGAGGGGTGCGGGTTTGCCAATGGCGAGTTGTGTCATTCTGCCTCCCGAACCAGCCAGATAGTGGCCAGCGGTGGTAGCGTCAGGCTTAGTGAATGCTGACGACCGTGGCTGGCAATCTCATCGCTGTGTACCGTGCCGCCATTGCCGGCATTACTGCCGTGATAGTGCATGGAATCGGTATTGAGGATTTCACGCCATTTGCCCGGCTGGTTAATGCCGAAGCGATAATCATGACGCGGCACCGGAGTAAAGTTACTGGCAACGATGATTTCGTTACCCTCTTTATCGCGACGCACAAAGATCAGCACCGAGCGTTCTTTGTCATCCACCACCAGCCATTCAAAACCGTACGGGTCAAAATCCAGTTCATGCATCGCTTTATGGTGGCGGTAGGTGAGGTTCAGATCGCGCACCAGACGCTGGACACCGTGGTGCCAGTTATCGCCGCCTTCCAACAGATGCCAGTCGAGGCTGGTGTCATGGTTCCACTCGCGGCCCTGGGCAAATTCGTTCCCCATGAACAGCAGTTTCTTGCCCGGGAATGCCCACATCCAGCCGTAGTAGGCGCGCAGGTTAGCGAATTTCTGCCATGCGTCGCCCGGCATCCGGTCGAGAATCGATTTTTTACCGTGGACCACTTCATCATGCGACAACGGCAGGACGAAGTTTTCAGTGTAGTTGTAGAGCATCCCGAAGGTCAGTTTATCGTGATGATACTGACGATAAACCGGGTCGAGCTTCATGTAGTCCAGGGTGTCATGCATCCAGCCGAGGTTCCACTTGTACCAGAAGCCCAGACCGCCCATGTCCTGCGGACGAGAAACGCCAGGGAAATCGGTAGACTCCTCCGCCATTGTCACCGCACCGGAAACCTGCTCACCAAGAATACGGTTGGTATTACGCAAGAATTCAATCGCTTCAAGATTCTCGCGCCCGCCAAATTCGTTCGGGATCCACTCCCCCACTTTACGGCTGTAGTCACGATAAATCATTGACGCCACCGCATCGACGCGCAGCGCATCAATACCAAAACGTTCGATCCAGTAAAGCGCGTTACCGACAAGGAAGTTACTGACTTCACGGCGACCATAGTTGTAGATCAGCGTATTCCAGTCCTGATGATAGCCTTCGCGCGGATCGCTGTGTTCATACAAGTTCGTGCCATCAAATTCGGCAAGCGCAAAGTCATCGGTCGGGAAGTGGCCTGGCACCCAGTCGAGAATCACGTTCAGACCAGCTGCGTGTGCGGCATCAATGAAATAACGGAAGTCGTCGCGGGTACCAAAACGGCGGGTCGGTGCATACAGGCCGGTTGGCTGATAACCCCAACTGCCATCGAACGGATGCTCGTTAATGGGCAGCAGTTCGAGGTGGGTAAAGCCCATCCATTTAGCATAAGGCACCAGTTGATCGGCCAGCTCGCGGTAGCTCAACCAGAAATTGTTGTCGGTGTGGCGACGCCAGGAGCCCAGGTGAACTTCATAAATAGAGATTGGCGCATCAAACTGATTCGCTTTTTTGCGCTCTTCAGTCTGCACAACCTTTTCCGGTAGTCCGCAAATAAGAGACGCGGTTTCCGGGCGCATTTGCGCTTCGAAGGCATAAGGGTCGGACTTCAGACGCAAGTTGCCATTGGCATCAATCATCTCATATTTATAGAGCTGACCGTTATGCGCCCCAGGGATAAACAGTTCCCAGATGCCGCTCTCTTTACGCAGGCGCATCGGATGACGGCGACCGTCCCAGTAGTTGAATTGCCCAACCACCGAGACCCGACGGGCGTTTGGAGCCCAGACAGAAAAACGCGTACCTGTGACGCCATCCATAGTATCTGCATGCGCGCCTAAGGTTTCATACGGGCGCAGGTGAGTACCTTCAGATAATAGCCAGGCATCCATTTCCTGGATTAGCGGACCAAAACGGTAAGGATCATCTATCAGGTTTTGCTGACCATGCCAGACAACAGCCAACTGATAGCGGAAAAAATTCTTACGTCGCGGAATGACACCGCTAAAGAATCCACGGGAGTCGAGACACTCCAGTTTTGCGAGTTTGCGCCCGGTTTTCGGTTCAATCACCCACACATCGGTAGCGTCGGGTAAAAGGGCACGGACTTCCAGTCCCGCGGTGGTTTTATGCATCCCCAGTACGGAAAAAGGATCCGCAAAATGGCCTGCAATTAGCGCGTTAATCACGTCTCTATCGATACGATCGGACATGCTTGTCTTCCTGTTTTATTGTGTCACCCCATCCAACTGGATTTTTGACTTCTGGTTGTGACATTTTTTTGACCTGAACGGCGCAGCACTCTGTGCATCCTCTCTGCGTCGTCCTCACTTCAGGTAAGGCTGTGAATACTCATGTATTCAGCCACCCTTAAAGAATAGCCAATGCTCTATTTAACTCCCGGTAAATCATGAAACATCTGCGCTTACTCCTGTATTACGCACTAACAGGGGCGGCATCGCGCCCCAGATTTAATGAATAAAGATTACGCCAGTTGACGAAGCATCCGACGCAGCGGCTCCGCGGCCCCCCACAGCAGCTGGTCACCCACGGTAAAGGCTGACAGGAACTCTGGTCCCATATTCAGCTTACGCAGACGGCCTACCGGCGTGGTCAGCGTGCCGGTAACGGCAGCTGGGGTTAGCTCACGCATAGTGATTTCCCGATCGTTCGGAACGACTTTCGCCCACGGATTGTGTGCAGCCAGCAGTTCTTCCACGGTCGGAATAGACACATCTTTTTTCAATTTAATAGTGAATGCCTGGCTGTGGCAGCGCAATGCCCCGACACGCACACATAAACCATCTACCGGAATTACGGAAGATGTGTTGAGGATCTTGTTGGTTTCCGCCTGCCCTTTCCACTCTTCGCGGCTCTGACCGTTATCGAGCTGTTTGTCGATCCACGGAATCAGGCTACCCGCCAGCGGCACGCCAAAGTTATCCACCGGCAGCTCACCGCTACGGGTTAAGGTTGTGACTTTGCGTTCGATATCGAGAATAGCAGAGGACGGGGTCGCGAGTTCATCTGCCACATGGCCATACAGATGGCCCATCTGGGTCAATAACTCACGCATATGTCGCGCACCACCGCCGGAAGCGGCCTGGTAGGTTGCAACGGACACCCAATCAACAAGATCATTGGCGAATAAACCACCCAACGACATCAACATCAGGCTTACGGTACAGTTACCGCCAACAAAAGTCCTGATGCCATTATTTAATCCGTCGGTAATGACGTCCTGATTGACGGGGTCAAGAATGATGATGGCGTCATCTTTCATGCGCAGAGACGATGCTGCGTCAATCCAGTAACCTTGCCATCCGCTTTCACGAAGCTTCGGATAGATTTCGTTGGTATAATCGCCGCCCTGACAGGTCACAATGATATCGAGGGCCTTTAGCGCCTCCAGATCAAAGGCATCCTGAAGTGTGTCAGTAGTTCCGCCAAAAGACGGCGCAGCCTGACCAAGCTGAGAAGTAGAAAAGAAGACAGGGCGAATGGCGTCGAAGTCGCGCTCTTCAACCATGCGTTGCATGAGAACGGAGCCGACCATACCGCGCCAGCCGATAAAACCAACATTTTTCATAAGCGTTTTTTCCTGCAAAGATGTGTGCTGTATAAATGTGCCGGTCTCCTCTTGGCACATCTTTCACCATACAAAAAGCAGCCAAAGTCGCAAGTGAAATTAATCAATGATAGCGAAGCCATCAGTAATGCGACTTATCCTGCTTTGTTAGCACGCAGAAAGTCCGCGGCAATTATCAGGGAATTTGAGTTATGAATGAAATCATTTCTGCAGCAGTTTTATTGATCCTGATTATGGATCCGCTCGGAAACCTACCTATTTTCATGTCCGTACTGAAACATACTGAACCGAAAAGACGGCGGGCAATCATGGTGCGAGAGTTGCTTATTGCTCTCCTGGTGATGCTGGTGTTCCTGTTTGCGGGTGAGAAAATTCTGGCATTTCTTAGCCTGCGGGCAGAAACCGTCTCCATTTCTGGCGGCATCATTCTGTTTCTGATCGCCATTAAGATGATTTTCCCCAGTGCTTCAGGAAATAGCAGCGGGCTTCCGGCAGGTGAAGAGCCGTTTATCGTGCCGTTGGCAATTCCGTTAGTCGCCGGGCCGACTATTCTCGCCACGCTGATGTTGTTGTCTCATCAGTACCCGAATCAGATGGGACATCTGGTAATTGCTCTGCTACTGGCCTGGGGCGGCACCTTTGTCATCCTGCTACAGTCTTCGCTATTTTTACGTCTGCTGGGCGAGAAAGGGGTGAATGCACTTGAACGCCTGATGGGATTGATTCTGGTGATGATGGCAACCCAGATGTTCCTCGACGGCATTCGAATGTGGATGAAGGGGTAACGAGGAGAGTTTTTCGAAAAGAGCCCGGTAGCGTCACAACTACCGGGCGAACAAACTTAACTCAACAGCTGGAAAGCAATCATCCCAACGATGGCACCAACAGTGCCGAGGATGGTTTCCATCATGGTCCAGGTTTTCAGCGTTTCGGCTTCGGTCGCGCCGGTAAATTTACCGAACAACCAGAAACCGGCGTCGTTAACGTGGCTGACAACAATCGAACCACCGGCGATACAAATCGACAGCGCCGCCATTTGCGCACCGGAGTAGTTCAGTTGTTCAATAACCGGCATCACCAGTCCCACCGCCGTTAAACAGGCAACGGTGGCAGAACCCTGAATGATACGCACCGCCGCAGCCAGCACAAAGCAGGTGATGGCAATCGGCAGGCCCATGCCGGTTAACGCTTCGCCCAGTGCCGGACCTACGCCAGAGTCAACCAGCACCTGTTTGAACACGCCGCCTGCACCAATCACCAGCAGAATGATCCCCGCCGGTTGCAGCGCGTGACCGCAAATCTCCATCACTTTGTCTTTTGGCATGCCCTGACGCATTGCCAGGCCATAAATCGCTACCAGACAAGCAACCAGAATCGCGGTAAACGGATGACCAATAAACTCGAACCATTCGTAAGCGGTAGAGCCTTCTGGCACAAAACGCGCGGCAATGGTTTTCAGCCCTACCAGCACCAGCGGCAACAGGATCAGCGACAGGCTGAATCCGAAAGATGGCATTTTGCCTTCGCCGAGATGCGGTTCGCTGATGTCGTCAGGAATATGCAACTCCACGTAGCGGCTGATGAAATTACCCCACAGCGGCCCGGCAATAATCATTCCCGGAATTGCCGCACACAGGCCAATCAGGATCATCCAGCCAAAGTCGGCGTTCATCTGCGATGCCAGCAGCATTGGCGCTGGCCCCGGTACCAGGAACGCAGCCGCGGCCGCCACGCCTGCGAATAATGGGATTACCAGTTTCACCAGGTTCGTACCGGTGTGGCGCGCCATTGAGAAAGCAACGCTAATCAGCAGAACAATCGCCACTTCAAAGAACAGCGGTAGCGCACAAACCAGCCCCGCAAGGCCGATGGCATAATGTGCTCGGCTGTGACCGAAGGATTTGAGCATTTTGACGGCAATCTGATCGACTGCGCCAGTTTCATGTAAGATCTTGCCAAACATAGCTCCCAGGGCGACAACCACCGCCAGGAAGCCGAGGGTGCCTCCCATCCCTTTTTCCATCGTCGCTGCGATTTTATCGAGCGGCATACCGGAAAAAAGGCCAGCCCCCATGGACACCACCATCAAAGCCAGGAAAGCGTGCATACGCGCCTTCATGACTAAAAACAGCAGCAGTAAAACAGACCCTACTGCTGTTAAAACAAGCGTTAATGTAGTCACTACTTATTTGCCTTTTTTAATAACCTCAATGGTGCTTGCCACAACACCTTCCAGCGGTTGATCGATATCCACCACCAGTACATCGGTTTCGTCCGCACCCGGCTCCTGCAGCGTTTCAAACTGCGTCACCAACATTTGGGTTTTAAAGAAATGGCCTTTGCGCGCTTTCAGGCGGCTTTCAATCACATCAAAATCGCCTTTCAGGTAGATGAACGAGAGATTCGGATTACCTTCACGCAGCAAGTCGCGATAGTGTTTTTTCAGTGCAGAACAGACGATCAGCGACACTTTATTGGTGCGCTGCATAGCAAACGCGGCGTCGTTCAGCGCCTGCAACCACGGTTTGCGATCGTCGTCATTCAGCGGTTCACCAGACGCCATTTTTTCGATATTGCGCCTTGGATGGAGGAAATCGCCATCAAGAAACGCGGCATGAAGTTGATGCGCCACTTCACTGGCGACCGCAGATTTGCCGCTGCCCGATACGCCCATCAAGACGTAAATGTGGTGATCATGGTTAGTCGTGCTCAAAGTGGTGCCCCCACAATACAAGAAATAAAAATGTTACGGGTAACTGTTATCGGTAACATTGTCCGGCCGGACAATATCAGAAGCAATATCCATCCGTGCCTTAAGTGTATAAGTGTGAGCTACTTCAAATTTGTGGGCTTAAATAGATCCGCCCGGTGACAAGGTGAAACCTAAATCTAACATTTTCGGTGTCACAGATTCGCCACGAATACGCGCCAGCAGGCGTTCAGCGCCAATACTGCCCATCCGCTCACGCGGCGTCAGTACGCTCGCCAACCGTGGTTCCATCACCTGACCAATGTCATGACCATGGAAACCGGCAATCGCCATATCGTCAGGAACTTTCAACCCCAGACGCTGGCATTCAAACGCCGCGCCGACCGCCAGGTCATCATTAGTACAGAACACGCCATCCAGCTGCGGATATTCCCGCCTCGCCTGGCGAATCAGTTCAATACCGGAAGAGTAAGAAGAAGATTGCTCAACCATCACGCTATACGGCACCAGGCCTGCATCCAGCATCGCCTGTTCGTATCCCTTCTGTTTGATGATAGTACGTTCGTCGAGACGTGCGCCGAGATAGGCAATGTGGCGATGCCCGCGAGCAATAATGGCGGTGGTCATCTGGCGTGCCGCTTCAAAGTTATCAAAACCGACGGCAATATCGAGGCACGGCGACTTGCTGTCCATCAACTCCACCACCGGAATCCCCGCCACTTCAATCATCTTTAAGGTGCGTGGCGTGTGGGTACGTTCGGTGAGGATCAGTCCATCGATATTCCATGAGAGCATTGATTCGAGGCGTTCTTGCTCCATTTCCGGTTTATAACCGTAGTGCGCCAGCATAGTTTGATAACCGTGCGCGTCGGTGACGCTTTCGATTCCGCGTAATACTTCCGCGAAAACCTGGTTGGTGAGAGAAGGTAACAGGACGCCAATCGCCCGGCTGGTGGCATTAGAGAGGATATCGGGCGCGCGATTGGGAATATAACCCAGTTCATCAAGAGCGGCGGCAATCTTGCCGCGTAGAGCGACGGAAACCTGCTCCGGGTTGCGTAAAAAACGGCTGACCGTCATTTTGGTCACGCCTACACGGTCAGCCACATCCTGAAGTACGGGTCTTTTCTTTTTCATCGTCCTGAAGGTACAAAAGAGATAGATTCTCTTAGTTTAACACGGACGCATCAGAACCTTCCCGGGGAAAACAGTGCTTGTTTACAATTATTAGATATACACTAAATCAATTGCATCGCATTGTGCTAACGACGCGGCAAAACCCCGGAAGCGTACATCAGCACGCGACCGGAGCGAGTGAGGAAGCCTGCAAAAAGGCAGGCTTCAAAGATGCCGTTGAGTTTTAAACCGGCGGCAGATCGAACAGTAACACTTCGCTGTCGCTATCCGCATGAATGGAGATTGCCTGCTCATCCCAGATTGCCAGACCATCGCTGGTCGAGGCTTTCACGCCGTTAATGGTGACATTGCCTTTCACCACCTGAATCCAGACGCGGCGTTCAGCGGCAATCTGATGCACCGACTGCTCATCTTTTACCAGCGCCCAGCGGTACAGTTCCATATCCTGATACACTTTCAGCGAACCATCACGCGCATCCGGCGAGAGCACCAGCTGTTTGCCCTGTACGGCATCGAAGCGACGCTGTTCATAACGCGGCGTAATACCGTTTTCTTCAGGCATGATCCAGATTTGATACAGATGCAGACGCTCGGTGCTGCTTGGGTTGTACTCTGAGTGACGAATACCCGTACCCGCACTCATAATCTGGAACTCACCCGCCGGAACCTGCTCTTTATTGCCCATGCTGTCCTGATGCTCAACAGTACCTTCCAGCACGTAGGTCAAAATTTCCATATCTTTATGCGGGTGAGTGCCGAAGCCCTGCCCTGCTTCAATCACGTCGTCGTTAATCACGCGCAGCGCGGAGAAGCCCATAAAGTTCGGATCGTAATAGTTGGCAAAAGAGAAAGTATGCCAGGAGTCCAGCCAGCCATGATTTGCATGACCACGTTCATTTGCTTTGCGTAAGTAGATCATTTTTATTCGCCCCCTGAATGATTTCGATGGGCTTAGTGTGGACCCGATCCGCCTGGGATGATAGAGGGTGAAAATTGACCCCTCTGTTCAAAAAAATTGAACTATTCGAGGGGCCATCAAACTTACTTCGCGAGAGTCACTGTGGAGGGAGAGGCTTGCTCAAATCCTCGTTCAAGGATTTCCAGATTGGTAAGAACTTCAGATTCCTTGACGTAATTTGGCGCACCGTTGGTGATGGTTTGATACAACGCATCATAAACGCGCCCGTAATCGCCCATCTCCGGCTTCATCTCTTCTCTGACCGTCACACCCTCGTCATTGACATACTCCAGCACACCGACCGAATCATCCGCTGCGAATCCCGGTTCGCCCGGCATAATATTGGCCTTGAGGCTGGTTTCCTGCTGGTCGATACCGTATTTAATAAACGAACCTTTCTTACCGTGAACGATAAATTTCGGATAATCGATTTTCACCAGATGGCTGGTTTTGACGATGGCTTTCAGGTCGCCATAAAACAGCTGCGCTTCAAAGGTGTCGTCAGGATTGGCTTTATTACGCAGGCTGCGGATGTCATAAGCGACGTGATCCGGGCGACCGAACAGAGAAATAATCTGGTCCATCGTATGCACACCAAGACCATAGAACGCGCCATCCTGCGGCAGCCCAGGTTTGGTTTCTGCCACCGGGCGGTAATAGTCAAAATGGCTTTCCACTTCGACAATCTCTCCAAGCTTGCCGCTTTCAATCGCTTTTTTCGCTGTCAGGAAGCAGGAATCAAAGCGACGATTCTGATACGGCGTGACGGTCAGCCCTTTGCTTTTCGCCAACGCAAACAGCTCCTTCGCCTGGGCAAGCGTCGGGGTGAACGGTTTTTCGACCAGCACATTTTTCCCGGCTTCCAGCGCGCGCTTCGCGTACTCGAAGTGGCTGTCTGCATGGGTGCAGACCACAACCAGCTTAACATCGGGATCGTTTAGTACTTCGTCGAGATCGCTGGTGAAATGGATATGAGAGTAAATGGGGGCCTGTTCTTCCGGCTTCGCATGGCGGCGAAAAATATGCGCGACATGCCAGCTATCCTTGCGGTTAAGTACATACGGCAGATGGTAACGGGTGGTGCTTTTGCCGAAGCCAATAAAGGCGCAGTTAATGACCATGATTTCGTCCTTTTTAAGGGGGTTATTTACACCTTAGCGCAAAGCGGACGTGGTTCCTACTGGAGTGCGCATAACGAACACAAGCACTTCCCGTGGATAAATTGAAAACGAAAGATCAAAAAAAAAGCCAGCACCCGGCTGGCTAAGTAATACTGGAAGCAATGTGAGCAATGTCGTGCTTTCAGGTTCTCCGCGAGGGTCTTCCTGATCGCGAGACAATAATAATCATTCTCATTCGCACTTGTCCAACACTTTTTGCAAAAAAAATGCATTTGACTCGCATTTGAAAGTCAATGATGTTGAAAGGGACATTTACCCCAAAGAGGACAAAGGAATGAGTGAGATAGTGATACGCCATGCTGAAACGCGGGACTACGAGGCCATCAGGCAGATTCACGCCCAGCCGGAGGTGTATTGCAACACGCTACAGGTGCCTCATCCCTCCGATCATATGTGGCAGGAGCGACTCGCCGATCGCCCCGGCATCAAGCAGTTAGTCGCCTGTATTGATGGAATCGTCGTAGGCCATCTCACCATTGACGTGCAACAACGCCCACGCCGCAGTCATGTTGCCGATTTTGGTATCTGTGTCGACTCCCGTTGGAAGAATCGCGGTGTCGCCAGCGCCCTGATGCGAGAGATGATTGAAATGTGCGACAACTGGTTGCGGGTAGATCGTATTGAGCTAACGGTGTTCGTCGATAACGCGCCAGCAATTAAGGTCTATAAAAAATTTGGATTTGAGATTGAAGGGACTGGCAAGAAGTACGCATTACGTAATGGTGAATATGTCGATGCGTATTATATGGCGCGGGTGAAGTAAGATAGTGCCCTTTTTCTGAGATGGAAAAAGGGTGTCATTCAAAATCGGCATACCTTCCTTTAAGGTATTTATTTTCCCAATAAATATATAAGATTTACCTCATAATTACGTCCTAAAGTGTAATATTTTATTTTTTAATATATACGCCTACAATTTCCTGGAGTAAATAAATAACAATTAACAAGCATAATAGTGCCATTGATAAAATAGCATGCCATAAAAGGACTTTTCATGGATGAGTAATATTGTTTACCTGACAGTAACGGGAGAACAACAAGGAAGCATCTCCGCAGGTTGTGGGACTTCTGAGTCTACAGGTAATCGCTGGCAGAGCGGGCATGAGGATGAAATATTTACATTCTCACTCTTAAATAGTATTACTAATACGGGGCTTGGTTCACAGTTCCATGGTATAACATTTTGTAAATTAATTGATAAAAGCACTCCATTATTTATTAATTCCATTAACAATAATGAACAATTATTTATGGAATTTGACTTCTATCGAATAAATAGATTTGGTAGATGGGAAAAGTATTATTATATACAACTAAGAGGCGCTTTTTTATCGGCTATTCATCATCAGATCATTGAAAATCAACTGGATACAGAAACATTAACTGTTAGTTATGAATTTATCCTCTGTCAACATCTTATCGCAAATACCGAGTTCAGCTATTTGGCACTCCCTGAAAATTATAACTGTTTGTTTTTACCAAATTCAAAAAACCAAACAAATAATCGTTTCAAAACGTTAAACAGCAAAGCTATTGGCAGGCTACTTGCTGCTGGTGGCGTATACAATGGGAACATTGAAGGATTCAGAGATACTGCGGAAAAACTGGGTGGAGATGCAATAAAAGGCTATGATCAAATACTAAATGAAAAAACAGCGGGCATAGCGATAGCAACAGCATCTATTCTTTTAACAAAGCGTTCTAATGTTGATACATATACAGAAATAAATAGTTACTTAGGCAAACTTAGAGGTCAACAAAAACTTCTTGATGGTATAGACATAATAGAAATAATATACATTAAGAGACCTTCAAAAGACTTAGCTAACTTACGAAAGGAGTTTAATAAAACTGTAAGAAAAAATTTTCTTATCAAACTTGCAAAAACCTCCGAAGCATCTGAAAGATTCAACGCCGAAGACCTTTTAAGAATGAGAAAGGGCAATGTTCCTCTAAATTATAATGTTCACCATAAACTATCTCTAGATGATGGTGGTACTAATGATTTCGAAAATTTAGTATTAATCGAAAACGAACCATATCATAAAGTTTTTACTAACATGCAATCACGAATAGCTAAGGGAGTATTAGTAGGTGAAAGCAAAATCACTCCCTGGGCCATTCCATCTGGCTCAATTTATCCTCCCATGAAAAATATTATGGAACCCACAAAATGATGACTAAAACCCAAATAAATAAATTAAAAAAAATGATGAATGATTTAGACTATCCATTTGAAGCACCGCTCAAGGAATCATTTATTGAAAGTATAATCCAAATAGAATTTAATTCTAATTCAACTAATTGCCTGGAGAAATTATGTAATGAAGTTAGTATTCTTTTTAATAATCAACCTGATTATCTTAATTTTTTAAGAGCAATGGATGGATTCGAAGTTAATGGATTACGATTATTTAGCCTCTCGATTCCAGAACCTTCAGTTAAAAACCTTTTTACCGTAAATGAATTTTATAGAAATAATGATGATTTCATAAACCCTGATCTACAAGAACGGTTAGTGATCGGGGATGATAGCATTTCAATATTTACTTATGACATTAAAAGTAACTTTTTTGAAATTAGAGATAATATTGGCACCGAAAATATATTCAGTTCGTTTAGTGATTTCTCTTCATTCTTAAACGAAATCATGGACAGTTGTTCATAATAATCAAAAGGTAACAAAAATCATTGTAAACCATGCCATCTTTTTAGAGATTACCAGCAGAAAATTCCTTGTTCGAAACTTAGCAATGCAAGCTATGGAAAAACTTACAACGGAACTACACTCCTTAAGTGAGATGGACCGAAGACATGTAATCTCTATTTTAGCCGAAATAGCTAATGGCTATGATGATTTTAGTGACATGTTGATTTAGTTAGAACTTCACCCGAATCATAAGATTCTGATATCTTAAATAAGAAAATCCCGTTCGACGTTCTGAAAAAGAAATCACAAAATATTAGCAGATACTTATTTCGTGACTGTATATTATCCGATGAACTTTTTTCAAAACCAGCATTTAATAATATATTTGACGAAGATGAACGCGTCTTTTCTCAAAGTATAACGCAAGAATAATAATATAACGATCAACAATAATATTTATTATAATTATGATTACTTATCACGACGCATTCGCGAAAGCGAACCATTACCTTGATGATGCAGATCTCGCCGTCGTCATTACTCTACATGGACGCTTTAGCCAGGGCTGGTATTTCTGTTTCGAAGCACGAGAATTTCTCGAAACTGGTGATGAGGCCGCGCGTTTATCCGGTAACGCACCTTTTATTATTGATAAAGACAGTGGTGAAATTCATTCCCTTGGAACGGCAAAGCCGCTGGAAGAATATCTACAGGATTATGAAATAAAAAAGGCTACCTTCGGCTTGCCCTGACAATACGGCCCTCTTCCCACGAAGAGGGCCGCTAACCTTAATACCCCGCCGTTAAATCATCCACCGAGCGCGGATCGGATGCACCGTACAGCTCACCGTCCGGCCCAACCATAATGCTTTGTGTACTGCCCATCGCCTCTTTCAGCGCCACTTTCTGACCTTTTGCTTCCAGCAGCTTGAGCGTATCCGGGCTAAACCCTTTTTCGACACGCAGCTCGTCCGGCAACCATTGATGGTGGAAACGCGGTGCATTGGTCGCTTCAGCGACATTCATGCCATAATCGATGCTATTCACCACCATTTGCAGCACGGTGGTAATAATCCGACTCCCGCCAGGGCTACCGGTAACCAGCCAGGTTTTACCGTCTTTCACCACAATGGTTGGTGACATCGACGACAGCGGGCGTTTGTTCGGCCCGACCGCGTTGGCATCACCGCCCACCAGCCCGTAAACGTTCGGTACGCCCGGTTTGGCGGAGAAATCATCCATCTGGTTATTAAGCAGAATACCGCTCTCGCCCGCGACAATGCCCGTACCGAAGGTGGTGTTCAGCGTATAGGTCACCGCCACCGCGTTGCCGTCTTTATCCACCACTGAGTAATGGGTAGTTTGATTACTCTCATAAGGCGCAAGCTTGCCGGGGCGAATTTCGCTGGATGGCTTCGCTTTATTGATATCAATTTGATCGGCAATAGATTTGGCATAGGCTTTATTGGTCAGCGCCTGCCACGGGACTTTCACAAAATCCGGATCGCCAAGATATTCCGAGCGGTCGGCGTAGGCGTATTTCTCCGCTTCTGCCATGATTTGCATCGCATCGGCGCTGCCAAAGCCGTATTTCTGCATATCGAAGTTTTCCAGGATATTGAGGATCTGCACGATATGAATCCCACCGGAAGATGGCGGTGGCATCGAGTAAACCTGATACCCGCGATATTCGCCGCTAATCGGTGTACGTTCGACCGCTTTATACGCCGCTAAATCTTCTTTAGTGATCAAGCCACCGTTTTTCTGCATCTCCTGAGCGATCTGCTCCGCTATTGTGCCTTTGTAGAATTCGTCCGGGCCGTTTTCGGCAATCATCTCCAGGCTCTTTGCCAGGTTCGCCTGCACCAGCTTGTCGCCCTTTTTCAGCGGCGCGCCCTCTTTCCAGAAGATAGCCTTGCTGTTTTCGTGATTCGGCAACACTTCGCTACCGTAGGTTTTGAGATCGTCAGCCAGCGCGTCATTAACGATAAAACCATCGCGTGCCAGTTTAAACGCCGGCTGCACCACTTTATTTAACGGCATGGTGCCGTACTTCTCCAGCGCCAGCGAGAAACCTGCGACCGTACCTGGCGTACCGGAGGCCAGATGCGAAGTGAGTGATTTTTTGCTGTCCGGGTTGCCCTGGTCATCGAGGAACATATCGCGGGTCGCTTTGGCGGGTGCCATTTCGCGGAAATCGATAGCGGTGGTATTGCCATTTTTCGAGCGGATCAGCATAAAACCACCACCGCCCAGATTCCCTGCCTGCGGATGCGTTACCGCCAGCGCGTAGCCCACAGCCACGGCGGCATCAACGGCATTCCCGCCCTCCTTGAGGATATCCACCCCCACCTGAGTGGCAGTAGCATCTACAGACGCCACCATCCCCTGTTTCGCGCGTACCGGATGGAAGACATCTTCCTCCACGCCATAAGAAACAGGTGGCGGAGGAGGCGCGGCGGAGGCGCTAAAACAACTTCCTGAGAGCAGAGCAGCAATGGCCACCCGGCGTAAAAACGTCGGTTTTATCATCGTTATTCTCCAGAGATTAAGGGGCAACCCCAGCTAAGCCTGGTATATAACTCTGAATTAATCATCGTTTTGCCGGGAAGCGAGTAAACTTAAAGGATATCTTCAGAGGAGGATACGCGATGAAACGACTTCTGATTCTTACGGCACTCCTGCCGTTTGTCGGCTTTGCACAGCCCATTAATACTCTGAACAACCCCAACCAGCCGGGATATCAGATCCCCAGCCAGCAGCGGATGCAAACCCAAATGCAAACGCAGCAAATCCAGCAAAAAGGGATGCTGAATCAGCAACTGAAAACGCAAACGCAGCTGCAACAACAGCATTTAGAAAACCAGATAAACAATAATTCTCAGCGGGTGTTGCAGTCACAGCCGGGGGAGCGAAATCCCGCCCGGCAGCAAATGCTGCCCAACACCAATGGCGGGATGTTAAACAGCAACCGTAATCCGGATAGTTCGTTGAATCAGCAGCATATGTTGCCGGAGAGGAGAAACGGCGACATGCTGAATCAGCCCGGCACGCCGCAGCCTGATATACCGTTGAAAACTATTGGGCCGTAAAGTTCGGACCAATCACATCAATCGCATCGGTACAGATGCAATCCACGCCCCAGCGCAGCAACTCTGCCGCGCGCTGGGGTTTATTGACGGTATAAACCAGAATCCGTAATCCGGCGTCTTTCAACTGCATCACTCGCGCTTTATCGAGCAACTTATGATTGAGATGAATAGAGACGCAGCCCAGCCGCGCGGTCAGTTCTCGCCAGTCGTCGCGCCACTCATCAAGCAATAAACCGCGCGGCAGTTCTGGTACTGCTTGTTGCGCGGCTTCTAAAGCATCAATCTCAAACGATGACAGCAGCGGCGACGTCATACCAGCCCACAGTTCGCGTGCAGCCAGCGCCACCATTTTGCCCGTTAATGGCCCGGTGCCAGTGGTGGGCTTGATTTCGATATTCGCCATCATCCCGTGTTCACGACAGCGTTCCGCCACCTGCGAAAGCAACGGCAGCGGCTCACCTTTAAACGCTTTGCTGTACCAACTGCCCGCATCCACGCGCAGTAAATCCTGCCAGTTCAGTTCACCCGCGACGCCCCAGCCGTTGCTGGTGCGTTCGAGATTGTCGTCATGGAGCAAGAAGATCTCGCCATCCTTCGATAACTTCGCGTCAAATTCGATCATCTTATGACCGTATTTTGCCCCCACGTCGATTGCCGCCAGGGTGTTCTCCGGGGCCAGTTTACCGCCGCCACGATGGGCGACGATGCGGGGATAAGGCCAGTTACTCATACTCGTTGTCCTGTTTCACCATCAAAAAGATGCAGCTGATTTTCCGGCAGATGCAGCCACAGCGTGCTGCCTGCCGTCGGGCGCTCCTGATGCGCCAGTCGCACCACCAGCTTCTGTTCGCCCCAGCGTCCGTGCGCCAGGTTATCTGCGCCGAGGATCTCCAGCGTGTCCATCACCAGCGGCACGCCACCTTCAGCCTGCGAACGTAGCGTAATATGTTCCGGGCGAATGCCGAGAGTCATTTTACGTCCAGCATACTGACGGTAGCCACCGTTTAGCGGCAGCGCGATACCGCCGTCCAGTTCGAAATGCGTGCCTTCGTTATTCACACGCCCTGCCAGCAGATTCATCGCCGGGCTGCCGATAAAACTCGCTACAAACAGGCTGGCGGGCTTTTCGTACACTTCAACTGGCGTGCCAATCTGTTCGGCAACGCCGCCGTTCATCACCATTACTCGCTGGGCGAGCGTCATCGCCTCAACCTGATCGTGGGTAACGTAGAGTGAAGTCGTTTTCAGGCGACGGTGCAACTGTTGCAGTTCAAGACGCATCTGCACGCGCAGCTTGGCATCGAGGTTAGAGAGCGGCTCATCAAACAAGAACACCGACGGATCGCGCACAATCGCGCGGCCCATCGCCACACGCTGGCGCTGACCGCCGGAAAGCTCGCGCGGGCGACGTTTGAGCAGACCGTCCAGCTCCAGAATGCGCGCCGCTTCTTTAACGCGCTCGGCAATTTGCTGCTTGCCCATGCCGCGAATTTTCAGCCCCCACGCCATGTTTTCTTCGACGCTCATATGCGGATAAAGCGCGTAGTTCTGGAACACCATCGCAATCCCGCGATCTTTCGGCTCCATTTCGGTCACCCGCTGGTCGTTGATCCAGATATCGCCTTCCGTCACCCGCTCCAACCCGGCAACCATGCGCAGCAGCGTCGATTTCCCGCAGCCAGACGGCCCGACCATCACGATAAATTCGCCATCCGCCACATCAAGGGTCAGCGGTTTAATCACCTGGGTTTTGCCATCCCAGCTTTTGGTTACTGCCTGTAATTTCAGTCCTGCCATCTTATTTCTCACTATCGACCAGGCCGCGCACGAAGGCACGCTGCATCACTAAAACAATCACTACTGGTGGGATCAGGGTTAACAACATCGCCGCCATCACCGAGTTCCATTCCGTGGTGCCTTCGCCTGTGGCGATCATCCCTTTAATCCCTGCCACGGTGGTGCCTAGATCCACGTCGGTAATAATCAACAACGGCCACAAATACTGGTTCCAGCCGTAGATAAAGGTGATCACAAACAGCGCCGCCAGATTGGTTTTGGACAGCGGAAAAACGATGTCGCAAAAGAAACGCATTGGTGATGCGCCGTCGATCCGCGCGGCTTCCACCAGCTCATCCGGCAGCGTCATAAAGAACTGGCGGAACAGGAAGGTGGCGGTCGCCGAGGCCATCAGCGGCAGCGTTAAGCCGGCGTAGCTGTCGAGCATCTTCAGATTGGCGATGACTTCCACCGTCGGGAAAATACGCACTTCAACCGGCAACATCAGAGTAATAAAAATCATCCAGAAGAAGAGGTTACGCAGCGGAAAACGAAACCAGACAATGGCAAATGCCGAGAGCATCGAGACGGTAATTTTGCCGAGCGTAATGCTAAACGCCATCACAAAGCTGTTAAGCAACATCCGCCAGAACGGCGCGCTATTCGTACCTACCCCGTTTACCCAGATGTTGTGGATATTTTCCAGCAGATGCGTGCCGGGGATGAGCGTCATCGGCGCGGCGTAGACGGCCTGTTTATCCAGCGTCGCCGCGACAAACGCCACGTACAGCGGGAAGAGGATCACCGCGATCCCGAGGATCAGCATGGTATGGCTGAATATTGTCAGCCACGGACGGTTCTCAATCATTGGTAACGCACCTTGCTTTCAACATAGCGGAACTGCACCACCGTCAGCACGATGACGAGGAACATCAACACCACCGACTGCGCGGCAGACGAAGCCAGATCCAGTCCGGTAAAGCCTTCGCGGTAAATCTTATAAATCAGCGTCGTGGTGGCCTGAACCGGCCCGCCGGACGTGGCGGCGTCGATCACCGGGAAGGTGTCGAAGAAGGCGTATACCAGGTTCACCACCAGCAGGAAGAAACTCACCGGAGCGATAAGCGGCAGCGCAATCTTAAAGAAGCGGCGAATCGGGCCTGCACCGTCGATGGCTGCGGCTTCGATCAACGAACGGGGTATGGATTGCAGCGCGGCATAGAAGAACAGGAAGTTGTAGCTAATTTGCTTCCACACCGAGGCAAACACCACCAGAAACATCGCCTGACCGCTGTTTTGCGCGTGGTTCCAGTCGTAGCCGAACTCAGCGAGAAAATGGGTGATCAGCCCGCGACCGGGGTTAAACAGGAAGATCCATAATACGGCGGCAACGGCGGGAGCCACGGCATACGGCAGCAGCATTAAGGTTTGATATAAACGGCTGCCGCGCACGATGTACTCCACCAGCGCTGCGAAGAACAGCGATACCAGCAAACCGCTGACGGTGACAAAGGTGCTGAATTTTATCGTCGTCCAGAAGGAGTCGAGATAGTAGCTGTCATGAAACAACGTGACGAAGTTATCCAGGCCGACAAACTGGCTGGAGAAACCAAACGGATCGACGCTTTGTAGCGAGTACCACAACGCTTCGCCCGCAGGCCAGATAAAAAAGATAACGGTGATGATGAGCTGCGGCGCGACCAGCAAATAAGGCAGCCAGCGCGAGCGGAACACCGGACGGGATGATGACATTACGGTTAATTCCTGAACTGTGCCGGATGCGCTTCGCTTATCCGGCCTACACGCGATGCCAGGTCAGATAAGCGAAACGCATCCGACATTACACTGATTAAGACTTCGTCGATTTCTCAAAACGGCGCAGCAACTGATTTCCACGCTCAACGGCAGTATCCAGCGCCTGCTGTGGCGTCTTCTTACCGGTCCACACGCTCTCCAGCTCTTCATCCACAATCACGCGGATCTGCGGCATATTGCCCAGACGCAACCCTTTGGTGAACGGCAACGGCGGCTTGTTCAGCATCTGACGCGTCGCGGTATCCGCCCCTGGGTTTTTCTCATAAAAGCCCTGCTCACGGGTCAGGTCATACGCCGCTTTGGTGATTGGCAGATAACCAGTTTTCTGATGCCACTCGGCAGCGTTTTCTGGCTTCGCGAGGAAGTCGAGGAACTTCGCCACACCCGTATAAGTTTCTTTATCTTTACCCTGCATTACCCACAGGCTGGCTCCACCGATAATGGCATTTTGCGGTGCATCTTTCGCATCGGCGTCGTAAGGCATCATGCCTACGCCGTAGTTAAATTTGGCGTACTCGCGAATGTTGGCAAGAGAACCGGAAGAGGCAGTGGTCATCGCGCAATCACCGTTATAGAACTTCTCAGTGGATTCATCCTTACGCCCGACGTAGCTGAAATCGCCCTTCTTGTTCATCTCTTCGAGCATAGTGATGTGTTTCACCTGCTCCGGCTTGTTGAACTCCAGCACCGCGTCTGTGCCGTCAAAGCCGTTGTTTTTGCTGGCAAACGGCAGACCGTTCCAGGCGCTAAAGTTTTCCAGTTGGATCCAGCCCTGCCAGCCGCTGGCGTAGCCGCACTTCATACCGGAGGCTTTCAGTTTCGCGGCATAGTCCGCCAGATCCTGCCAGGTTTTCGGCGGCTGTTCCGGGTCTAAACCGGCTTTCTTGAAGGCGTCTTTGTTGTAATAGAGAACGGGAGTCGAGCTGTTGAACGGCTGGGAGAGTAAGTGGCCGGTTTTGCTGTCGGAGTAGTAACCTGAAACCGTCGGCACAAACTGCGACTCATCGAACTGAATCCCCGCCTCTTTAAACACGTCATATACTGGTTTAATGGCTTTCGACGCCATCATGGTGGCGGTGCCAACTTCATAAACCTGCAAAATAGCAGGCGCGTTGCCGGTACGAAATGCGGCAATCCCCGCGCTTAAATTCTGTTCGTAGTTGCCTTTATAGGTCGGTACAATTTTGTAATCCGGGTTTTCGGCGTTAAAACGTTGGGCCAGAGAATCCACCTCTTTACCCAGTTCCCCTTCCATAGAATGCCAGAACGGAATGGTCGTCACTGCCTGTGCATTCCCCATTAACGCCAGTCCGAGCGCCAGTGCTGAAGCTGTATAATGTAACGGTTTCATCGTTTATCTCTCTTGTTGTACCGAATGCGCGAATTCACGCGTTTTATGCTCGCGGGGTAACATGACATGCTCGAATTACAGAAAAATAACTTTTTTGTTACATTTGTAAGATAGTAAGGTGTCAGAAAGATGACAAGGCGGTGACGGTACGGGTGAGGGAAAATGGGAGATGGGGCACGGATAAGCGGGAAAAATAGAAGGTCTGAATCAAACTCTACAGATTGCTCATCGTTTCATGCCGGATGCGGCGTAAACGCCTTATCCGGCCTACAAGATCGTGCAAATTCAATATATTGCAACTCACCCAGTAGGCCTGATAAGCGCAGCGCATCAGGCAATTTTACATTTGTAACCTGTCTCAAAGGAGTCTTTTGACTCCTTATCAATCAACGTGTTATTACCCGCCTAAATACGCACTTCTCACCGCTTCATTCGCCAGCAGCGCGTCGCCGGTATCGGAGAGCACTACATGACCGTTTTCCAGCACGTAGCCGCGATCCGCCAGCTTTAGCGCCTGGTTGGCGTTCTGCTCGACGAGGAAGATGGTCATCCCCTGCTCACGCAGCTGCTCGATGGTGTCGAAAATTTGCTGGATGATAATCGGCGCAAGACCGAGCGATGGCTCATCAAGCAACAATAAACGCGGGTTGCTCATCAGCGCGCGACCAATCGCCAGCATCTGCTGCTCACCGCCGGACATGGTGCCCGCCCGCTGAACACGGCGTTCATGGAGACGCGGAAACAGTTCATACACCCACTTTATGCGTTCCTGGAACTGGTCACGTTCAGCAAAAAAACCGCCCATCGCCAGGTTCTCTTCCACCGTCATCCGCGAGAAAACACGACGCCCTTCCGGGACAATCGCCACCGCTTCGCGCATGATTTTCGCCGTCTGCCAGTCGGTAATGTCTTTATCATCAAACACAATTCGCCCGCTGGTGGCGCGCGGGTCGCCGCATAATGTGCCGAGCAAGGTGGTTTTCCCCGCCCCGTTCGCGCCAATAAGGGTGACAATCTCGCCCTGATTGATATGCAGGCTCACCTCATGCAGCGCCTGGATTTTGCCGTAGTGGGCGCTGACTTTGTCAAAGGACAACATGACTTTTTCCATCTTATGCCTCACCTAAATAGGCACGGATCACGTCCGGGTTATTACGGATTTGCTCCGGCGTACCGTTTGCCAGTGACGTCCCCTGATTGACCACGTAAATTCGGTCCGAAATTCCCATCACCAGCTTCATATCGTGTTCAATTAACAAGATAGTGGTGTTGTGATGATTGCGCAGTTCGGCAATCAGCTCATCCAGCTCTTTCGTCTCTTTCGGGTTAAGACCTGCCGCAGGTTCGTCGAGCATTAAAATCTCCGGCTGCGTCACCATGCAGCGGGCAATCTCCAGACGACGCTGGTCACCATAGGCCAGGTTACTCGCCTGACGGTTGGCATGTTCCAGCAAACCAATGCGCTCAAGCCAGGTAGCGGCGCGGTCGAGCGCTTCGCTCTGGGCGCGACGGAAAGAAGGCGTTTTCAAAAGGCCGGAGAACAGCCCGGTTTTCAGTTGCTGATGCTGTGCCACCAGCAGGTTTTCAATTACCGTCATTTCACGGAACAGACGCACATGCTGGAAGGTACGCACCACGCCCATGCGGGCAATTTGCTGCCCCGGTAAACCTTCCAGATGCTGATCGCGCAGTAAAATAGTGCCGCCGGTGGGTTTATAGAATCCAGTCAGGCAGTTGAAGACCGTGGTTTTTCCGGCACCGTTAGGTCCGATTAACGAGACGATCTCCTGCGGGTACAGTTCAAGATTGACGTTGTTCACCGCCAGCAGGCCGCCGAAGCGCATCATCAGGCCGTTAACGGATAATAATGGCTGACTCATGCCTGCTCTCCTTTCGCTGCGCCGTTTTTCAGCTTCAGTTGCGGGCGCGTCATGGGCAGCAAGCCCTGCGGACGCCAGATCATCATCAGCACCATCAAACCACCGAGCATTAACATGCTGTATTCGTTGAAATCACGCATCAATTCGCGCGACACCACCAGCAAAATTGCCGCCAGAATTACCGCAAATTGCGAGCCCATACCGCCAAGCACCACTATCGCCAGCACAAACGCCGATTCGGCAAAGGTGAAGGATTCCGGGCTGACAAAGCCCTGACGCGCAGCAAACAGCGTTCCGGCAAAACCGGCAAACGCAGCGCTAATGGTAAAGGCAGTCAGCTTGATACGACGCGGGCTTAAGCCCAGCGAACGGCAGGCGATCTCGTCTTCACGCAACGCTTCCCACGCACGGCCCAGCGGCATCCGCAGCAGGCGGTTAATGACAAACAGGCTTAATACCACCAGCAGCAACGCCACCAGGTACAGGAAGATAACGCGATCGGAGGGATCGTATTTCAGGCCAAAGAAATTACTGAACGTGTCCCAGCCGCCTTCGCGGGCGGTACGGCTGAACTCGAGGCCGAAGAAAGTCGGTTTCGGGATCTGACTAATTCCGTTCGGGCCACCAGTGATTTCAGTGTTATTGAGCAGCAATATGCGCACAATTTCGCCGAAACCGAGGGTAACGATCGCCAGATAGTCACCGCGCAGACGCAGCACCGGAAAGCCGAGCAGGAAGCCCGCCGCCGCCGCCATTAACCCGGCAATCGGCAGACAGGTCCAGAAGCCCAGACCGTAATAGTGATTGAGCAGCGCAAAAGTGTAAGCGCCGATGGCGTAAAAGCCGCCGTACCCCAGCACCAGCAGACCAGAAAGACCTACCACCACGTTCAGCCCGAGGCCAAGGATAATGTAGATCATGGTCAGGGTGGCAATATCCACCGTCCCGCGTGAAACCATAAACGGCCACGCCACCGCAAGCACCAACAGCGCCACGAGGAACAGTTTCTGTTTCACCGTGGAGCCATCAATCGCGGGCAGAATAAACTTCGGTCCGGAAACGCTTTTCAGCCCTTTCTGGAAAGCCGGTCGCAAAAGCTGGAAGAAAAAGACCACCGCCGTGCCGATAAACACCCACTGCCAACGGATGTCTGAAGCCGTGTCGACCACCAGTTTGGTGCCATCCAGCTCCAGTTGCACGCCCATAAAGACGCCAGCGAGGACAAAGAACATCGCGGCAGAGAGCAACGCCATTGCAATATGCATCGGTTTCATACTTTCTCTACCTCCGGGCGACCCAGAATACCGGTCGGCATCACCAGCAACACAAGAATCAGCAGGGCGAATGAGACCACATCTTTATATTCCGTACTCAGATAGGCAGAAGAGAGCGCCTCCGCAATCCCCAGGATCAGCCCGCCAATCATCGCTCCCGGAATGCTGCCAATCCCACCGAGCACCGCAGCGGTAAAGGCTTTCATCCCGGCCATAAAGCCGATGTAGGGGTTAATGACGCCGTAGAACTGACCGAGTAGCACACCCGCCACCGCCGCCATCGCCGCGCCAATCACAAAGGTCAGCGCAATCACCCGATCGGTGTTGATGCCAAGCAGGCTCGCCATTTTCAGATCTTCCGCGCAGGCACGGCAGGCGCGCCCCATACGGGAATAGCGAATGAAAATCGTCAGCGCCAGCATGGCGAGGAAAGTAACAATCCATATCACCGCCTGCATGGTGGTAATAGAGGCAGAGAAGTTTTCGCTATGGCCCACCACCCACTGACCGTTAAACAGACTGGGCAGCGCCACGTCGCGCGAACCTTCGGTCAGACTGACATAGTTTTGCAGGAAGATGGACATGCCGATTGCGGAAATGAGCGCAATCAGGCGCTTAGAGTTACGCACCGGGCGATAGGCCACCCGTTCGATACTCCAGCCGTAGGCGCTGGCAATGACGATTGCGCCGACGAATCCCGCCGCCACCAGTAGCCAGCCGGTATCAATGCCCAGCATCATCAGTGCGGCGATGATCATAAAGGAGACATAGCTACCAATCATATAAACCTCGCCGTGGGCGAAGTTGATCATGCCGATAATGCCGTAAACCATGGTGTAGCCGATGGCTATCAGCGCGTAGGTACTGCCCAGCGTGACGCCGTTAAACATCTGCTGCAAGAAATACAAAAACTGCTCAGACATAAGGTAACCTTTCTAAACCCGCCCGTTTTTCACGGGCGGTGGGATGATCACTTGGCTGCCGTGGATGAACCGTCGGCGTGCCACTGGAAGACACCAAAATCAAATCCCTTAAGATCGCCTTTTTCATCCCAGTTCAGCGGCCCAATCACGGTGTTCGCACCGTTAGCTTTTAAATCTTTCACCAGTGCCAGCGGCTCATCGCTGCCGGTACGCTCAAGGGCAGTCGCCAGAGATTGCACCGCCGCGTAAGTGATCCAGACATAAGGCCCGGACGGATCTTTCTTGTCTGCTTTCAACGCATCAACAATGCCCTGGTTTGCCGGATCCTGGTCATAGCGTTTTGGCATAGTGACCAACATGCCTTCGGCAGCATCGCCAGCAATATTCGACAACGACGCATTACCCACACCTTCCGGCCCCATAAACTGAGTTTTCAGGCCAACGGAACGGGCCTGGCGCAGCATCTGCCCCATTTCCGGGTAGTAACCGCCGTAGTAAACGAAGTCGATGTTTTCTTTTTTCAGGCGGGCGATCAGCGCGGAGAAATCTTTCTCCCCGGCGGTAATACCGTCGAAGAAAACGACGTTGGCATTGGCTGCTTTCAATCCGTCCTGCACCGAACGCGCCAGCCCTTCACCATACTGTTGTTTGTCGTGAATGATCGCGATGCGCTGGGGCTTCACCGTCTCAAGAATGTATTTTGCCGCCGTTGGCCCCTGGGAAGAGTCCAGCCCGGCAGTGCGCATGATGTGTTGATAACCGCGTTGGGTCAGCTCCGGGTTGGTCGCTCCCGGCGAGATCATCAGAATACCTTCGTCTTCGTAGATATCTGAAGCAGGCTGGGTAGAGGAGGAACACAGATGGCCGATGACGTATTTAATGCCGTCGTTAACGATTTTGTTGGCGACCGCAACGGCTTGTTTCGGATCGCAGGCGTCGTCATATTCCACGCCCACCAGCTTATCGCCCTTAATTCCCCCTTTGGCATTAATGTCTTTAATGGCCTGACGCGCGCCGTTAAATTCCATATCGCCCCACTGAGCAATCGGACCGGACATCGCGCCGACAACGGCAACTTTAATATCGTCGGCTAAAGCGGTGTGTGAAATTGCCAGTGCAATCATCCCTGCGATGATAGTTTTCGCATTCCGTTTCATAGTCAAAAATCCCCACTCGTAATGTTGTGTTGCTTTGTTTTTATGTGTTAACAAATCAGGCTGTTCTTTTTTTATACTGCGCTGTTTTTACCTGTCTGATTAAGGGTTTAGCGCAGTATTTTGTGATAATAGCGATTAAAATCCCTATTTTTCAGTCGATTAAGAACAGATAATATTCTGAATTAATTGATAGATAAACAGAAAAAAGCACCGTTGTCAGCATAAAATAACGGAACAAAGGGCAGAATAATTCACTACCATTCAGGGGATTATGCTGGACATTTTTCATTCTCTAATGTTTTAACTTTGTAATTATTGCTGAAAAAAAATTAATCACCTGCCAAAAGAAATAAAAAAGAGAAAGCCTCCGATTAAATTATTTCGCTACACTGGTTCCTCTTTTGTGATTTACACGGGTTACCCATGAAGCTGACCATCATTCGATTAGAAAACTTTAGCGACCAGGACCGGATTGACCTGCAAAAGATCTGGCCGGAGTATTCCCCTTCCTCTTTACAGGTTGACGATAACCACCGTATCTACGCCGCGCGTTTTAACGAGCGCCTCCTAGCGGCCGTGCGGGTAACCTTAAGCGGCACCGAGGGGGCACTGGATTCTCTACGTGTGCGGGAAGTCACCCGCCGTCGCGGTGTGGGGCAATATCTGCTGGAAGAGGTTTTGCGTACCAATCCTGGCGTTTTAGGCTGGTGGATGGCGGATGCTGGCGTGGAAGATCGCGGTGTGATGACAGCGTTTATGCAGGCTCTGGGATTTACGGCACAACAGGGCGGCTGGGAGAAGCGTTAATCGTCAAGTTTGATTTCAAAAGTGACGACCAACGAGAAATTGCCTGATGCGCTACGCTTATCAGGCCTACAATGTGTGCTGCAATTTACTGATTTCTTTGGATCTTGTAGGCCGGATAAGGCGTATACGCCGCATCCGGCATGAAGCAACGTACTCGATATTAGCAATTTGGCGGCAACTCCAAGTTGCCGATTAATGATTACTTCGCATCGGTCGCCGTGCCGTTGGCGTGCCAGTCAAATACGCCGAACTCAAAGCCTTTCAGATCGCCTTTCTCATCCCAGGTCAGCGGCCCCATCACCGTATCCACGGAGTTCGCTTTCAGGTATTTGGCGATTTCAGCCGGATCGTCAGACTGATTCAGACCCGCCTGCAAAGATTGCAGCGCGGCGTAGGTGGTCCAGACGAACGCGCCGCTTGGGTCCTGTTTCTTCGCTTTGATCGCGTCAACAATTGGTTTGTTCGCCGGAACCTGATCGTAGTTCTTCGGCTTGGTCACCAGCAGCCCTTCCGCTGATTCGCCCGCAATGTTAGACAGCGAGACGTTAGCCACGCCTTCCGGCCCCATAAACTGAGTTTTCAGCCCCGCCGCGCGTGCCTGACGCAGGATTTGCCCCATTTCCGGGTGATAACCGCCGTAGTAAACGAAGTCGATATTCTCTTTTTTCAGACGCGCCACCAGCGTAGAGAAATCTTTTTCCCCGGCGGTGATGCCATCAAAGAACACCACGTTAGCATTGCCTTTCTTCAGGCCGTCCTGCACCGCACGCGCCAGACCTTCGCCGTATTGCTGTTTGTCGTGGACGATAGCAATACGCTGCGGTTTCACTTTATCAAGAATATATTTCGCCGCCGTCGGCCCCTGGTCGGAGTCCAGGCCGGTAGTGCGCAGGATCAGCTGATAGCCACGAGCGGTCAGCTCTGGCGCGGTTGCCGCTGGGGTGATCATTAAAATGCCTTCATCTTCATAGATGTCTGACGCTGGCTGCGTTGATGAAGAACAGAGGTGACCAATCACATATTTAATGCCGTCGTTAACGACTTTGTTCGCCACCGCAACCGCCTGTTTCGGGTCACAGGCATCGTCATATTTCACGATTTGCAGTTTGTTGCCTTTGATACCACCTTTAGCATTGATATCCGCAACCGCCTGCTCAGCACCAGTAAACTCCTGGTCACCGTACTGGGCCACCGGACCGGACATTGCGCCCACGACCGCGACTTTAATATCTTCTGCCAGAGCCATATTGCTGAATGCCAGCGCGATACATCCTGCCAGTAACGCTTTACCCTTTATATTCATCCTGAGAATCCCCATTCTTCTGGTTATTACGTGTGTTGTGATGTTGTTGTTCAGCACTTTATTTCGTTTTATGCATGACTACCCGTGCTTTAGCAGCATACTCTGCTAAAACATACCCGATTTTTATGATATTGGAATAGCTATTTTGACAGTTTATTAACAATCTGCGTGGGGATTGGCGTTTTGCCGGAGGGGGAAACTGATTATTGCAGAGGCCCAAAAAACAAAAACCCCGGATTCTCATCCAGGGTTCTCTGCTTAATAGCGGAAATTACGCTTCAATGGCAGCACGCAATTTTTTCATCGCGTTCTTTTCCAGCTGGCGCACACGCTCAGCGGAAACACCGTAACGGTCAGCCAGTTCCTGCAACGTGGACTTGTTGTCTTCGTCCAGCCAGCGCGCGCGGATGATATCCTGGCTACGCTCGTCCAGACCTTGCATCGCGTCGGTCAGACGGTTTGCCGCCTGCTCTTCCCAGTTATCATCTTCAATGCCGTCAGCAAAGTTAGATGATTTATCCTGCAGATAGAGCACCGGAGCCATCGGCTGGCTGTCGGAATCGTCGTCGGAAGACAGGTCAAAGGTCATGTCCTGTGCCGCCATACGCGACTCCATCTCACGTACGTCTTTGCTGGTTACGCCCAGTTCACGGGCCACCATTTCAACTTCATCCTGGTTAAACCAGCCCAGACGCTGCTTGGTTTTACGCAGGTTGAAGAACAGTTTGCGCTGCGCTTTGGTGGTCGCAACTTTGACGATACGCCAGTTACGCAGAACGTATTCGTGGATCTCTGCTTTGATCCAGTGGACGGCGAAGGAGACCAGGCGCACACCCACTTCCGGGTTAAAACGGCGCACTGCTTTCATCAGGCCGATGTTACCTTCCTGAATCAAATCCGCCTGTGGCAGGCCATAGCCCGCATAATTACGAGCAATATGAACAACAAACCGCAGGTGAGACAGGATCAGCGTTTTAGCTGCTTCCAGATCGCCATGGTAATGCAGCTTTTCAGCCAGCGCCCGCTCCTCGTCAGCCGACAACATCGGCCACGCGTTAGCTGCCCGGATGTAGGAATCCAGGTTGCCAACTGGGGCTAAAGCTAAACTTTGCATTTTGTCAGTCATTCAAATCCTCTCAATCGATATCTTCTGGCGCTTCAGTGGTAGCAACAACTGTGCCAGAGCTTAAGAGCAACGAGGTTATCATTCACTGTTTTATCAGACCGTGATTTTATCCACAAGTTCAATGCAAGCTTGTGAATAAATTACGCACAAAATGTGACATAGAGATGAAATACCGGGAAGAGACAACGGGGTCTCTTTCCCTGCTACGGAACCCATTGCAGGGAAAGAGTATAACACGCTTTTATTATTCAGGCGTAAAGTGGCGTAAATGTTGTACCGTGGCAAGCCACGCTGCCACCCAGCCAATCATCGAGCATACCAGCAGCAACAGCAGGCATTCATCGAACGATAAGCCATTGATATCAAACTTCGTTCCGAAAACCTGTGCCACTTCTGCAACCGCCGATGACAAACGCAGTACCAGAATTTCTGACAAAATTAATGACAGCAATGCGCCAGAAAATCCCAGCAATGCGCCTCCGTACAGGAACGGGCGCAGGATGAAACCATCCGTCGCACCAATCAGTTTTTGTACGTTAATGGAGTCACGGCGAGCAAAGATGCTCAGACGCACACTGTTGCCGATGACGAGGAACACTGCTGCCACCATCAACACGCCGATCATCGCGGAAACGCGCCCGACCAGCCCGGTTAACGCCGCCAGACGGGCAAACCAGCTGTCATCCATCCGCACTTCGTCAATGCCGTTGATCTGGGTGATACGATCACGCAGCGTATTCAGTGATTCCGTCCCCTGAAAATCGAGTTTCGGGATCACCACCGCCACTGCCGGAAGCGGGTTTTCTTCCAGCATATCCAGCGCACCACCAAAACCAGACCAGTTACGGAACTCGCCCAGCGCGTCTTCACGAGAAAGATAGTTCACTTTCTCCACGCCCTGCTCGGCCTGTAGCTGCGCCACCACGCCTGCTGCGGCATCATCGTCCAGCGTTTTTTGGAGATAAACGGTGATTTGCGGTGACGGATAATACTGCGTCGCCGCCTGGTTAACGTTTTTGTAAACCATATAGCAGACGCTGGGCAGCGTCAGGGAGATGGCGATAACCATCACCGTTAAAAACGTGGCGAACGGTTTGCTTTTCAGATCCTGCAATGCGCCGTGGAAGGCATAGCGCACCTGTTCGTTGAAAACGTTGGTTTTGCGATTTACCGGTTTTGGCGAGGATTTCGCGCGTTTCGGCGCGTTACGACCGCCGTCGCCAGAGCCACCGACCGATTTACGGAAGCGATCCAGACGCCCGCCAAACTGCCGAATATGATTGATTGCATCGCGCTTATTCATGGCCCACGCCTCCATGCAAGTGACCATCGCTCAGGGTGAGCATGCGATAGGAACGCCGCGAGATCAGGTTGATGTCGTGCGTTGCCATCAATACGGTTACCCCAACGCGGTTAAACTCTTCAAACAGACGTAGAATCCCTTCCGACAACGCGTCGTCCAGGTTACCAGTTGGTTCGTCCGCCAGCAGTACCGCGGGCTTGTTCACCACCGCGCGGGCAATGCCAACACGTTGTTGTTCACCGCCGGAAAGCTGAATAGGAAAGTTCTTCGCTTTGTCCAGTAGCCCGACTTTATCCAGTGCCGCCGACACCCGGCGACGAATATCGTCACCGCTGGCACCGGCGATAATCAGCGGGATCGCCACGTTATCGTAGACAGTACGGTCCATCAGTAGATGGTGATCCTGGAAAATCATGCCAATCTGGCGGCGCAGAAACGGAACTTCACGGTTTTTCAGACGCGTGATGTCATGGCCGCTAAACCAGATTTTCCCGGCGCTGGGCCGCTCAATCCCACAGATCAGCTTCAGGAGGGTACTTTTCCCTGCGCCGGAATGACCGGTCAGAAACGCCATCTCACCCGGCTGCATATGGAACGTAACGCCCTGCAGCGCCTGTCTCCCACCGAGATAAGCCTTGCTGACATGTTCAAAGCGAATCATTGTTAATCCTCTCGGGCAAAAAGTGCCTCTATAAAGTCGTCCGCCTTAAACGGACGCAAATCCTCAATACGTTCGCCGACACCAATGTAGCGGATAGGGATACCAAACTGGTCAGCCACCGAGAAAATTACCCCGCCTTTCGCCGTGCCGTCCAGTTTCGTTAGCGTGATGCCGGTTAAGCCAACGGCTTCGTGAAACAGTTTGGCCTGGCTTACCGCGTTCTGCCCGGTGCTGGCATCAATAGTCAGCATAACCTCATGCGGCGCTTCAACGTCGAGTTTCTTCATCACGCGGACGATTTTCTTCAACTCTTCCATCAGGTGCGATTTGTTCTGCAGGCGTCCGGCGGTATCGGCAATCAGGACGTCGATATTACGCGCTTTAGCGGCCTGAATGGCGTCGAAGATAACAGAGGCGGAATCCGCACCGGTATGCTGGGCAATCACCGGAATATTGTTGCGCTGACCCCAGACCTGAAGCTGTTCAACCGCTGCCGCACGGAAAGTATCGCCCGCCGCCAGCATCACCGATTTACCCTGCTGCTCAAACTGACGCGCCAGCTTACCAATCGTCGTGGTTTTACCCACACCGTTGACGCCTACCATCAGGATCACGAACGGCGTTTTACCTTCAACATTCAGCGGCTCATCGACTTTCGCCAGAATCTCGCCCATCTCTTCTTTCAGCAGGCCATAGAGCGCCTCGGCATCACGAAGCTGCTTGCGGGATGCGCCTTCCGTCAGATTGGTGATAATTTTACGTGTGGTTTCCACGCCCACATCGGCGATCAACAGCTGCTCTTCCAGCTCTTCAAACAGATCATCGTCGATTTTTTTACCGCGGAACAGGCTGATAAATCCGGAACCGAGGTTTTCTTTGGTTTTTAACAGGCTGCGTTTCAGGCGCGCGAAGAAACCTTCTTTGGTCGGTTTTTCCTGCTCCTGAGCGATTTCTTCCACCGGCTGCTCTTCTTCTGCCGGAGGAACCACCATCACCGCCTCTTCTGCCGCTTCGGCAGCCAGCGCCTGTGCTTCCAGCTCTTCGTCGGTGATTTCTTCTTTAGCCGCTTCTTCTTCCGCCGCTTCGACAATCTCTACGGTTTCCGCTTCGGCCTGCCACTCTTCTGGCGAAACCTCTTCGGCGTTGACGTCTTCCGGCAACGGCAGCTCTTCACGCTCGATAACCACTGGCTCCGGCGTTTCTTCTACGACCGGTTCCGGCTGTGCAACGACTTCCGCTTCAGGCTGCGCTTTTTCACTTTCAGCAACCTGTTCAGTGACTTCCACAACGTCGGCAGCAAAAGTTTCCGCCTCGGCTTCAGTATGCGCCTGCGGCTGCTCTTCAACGGCTTGTTCAGAAGCCTTCGCAGGCTCTTGCGCCGGAACGATTTCTTCTACAACCGGTTGTTCATTCTGAACTTCTGTCTCTTTTTCCGGGGTCTGCTCTTTTTGACCAAAGCCCAGCCAGGAAAAAAAGCCACGTTTTTTTTCTTTCGCCATTTGCGACTACACTCCTCGCTGTTGCTTCATGGCACAGCGTTAACGCTATGTACATAGCAGCTAAAAAAATGATGAAATAGTCTATCACTTAACTTAATTCACATCACCGCCTGCAAGTATGTGTTATCTGGCGGATTGAGCAATTTATCATGAAAAAACCGAATCATTCCGGCAGCGGCCAGATCCGCATTATTGGCGGGCAGTGGCGAGGCCGTAAACTCCCGGTTCCTGATAGCCCAGGTCTGCGCCCCACCACAGACCGCGTACGCGAAACGTTGTTTAACTGGCTGGCTCCGGTCATTGTTGACGCCCAATGTCTGGATTGCTTCGCCGGGAGCGGCGCGCTGGGGCTGGAAGCGTTATCGCGCTACGCTGCGGGGGCCACATTGATTGAAATGGATCGCGCGGTTTCTCAGCAGTTAATTAAGAATCTGGCGACACTAAAAGCAGGCAATGCACGCGTGGTGAACAGCAACGCGATGTCATTCCTGGCGCAAAAAGGCACACCGCATAATATCGTGTTTGTCGATCCACCGTTCCGCCGTGGCTTGTTAGAAGAGACGATAAATTTACTGGAAGATAACGGCTGGCTGGCTGACGAAGCCCTGATTTATGTCGAAAGCGAAGTCGAAAACGGTCTGCCCACTGTTCCGGCAAACTGGTCATTACATCGGGAAAAAGTGGCGGGTCAGGTGGCTTATCGGCTGTATCAACGCGAAGCACAAGGAGAAAGTGATGTTGATTAATATTGGACGTTTGTTAATGCTCTGCGTTTGGGGATTTTTAATCCTCAACCTGGTGCATCCCTTCCCGCGTCCGCTGAATATTTTCGTTAACGTGGCGCTGATTTTTACCGTGCTGATGCATGGTATGCAACTGGCGCTATTGAAATCCACTTTACCGAAAGATGGCCCGCAGATGACCACCGCCGAAAAGGTGCGGATTTTCCTTTTCGGCGTGTTTGAACTGCTGGTCTGGCAGAAGAAATTTAAAGTTAAAAAATAACCTTATTGTTCGCCAACAAAGCTGACAAAGCGCGTTCCTTTATAGCTCAGCGTACCTTTATCGCCCATTGTCAGGGCGTGGTACTGCTGGGCGTCGAGGCGAAACGTCTGCTCCATTCCTCCGCTTTGCGGTTTGAAGCTTGCCTCATAGCGCATACTGGTGCCTGCCGGAGTCACTTCCTGCTGGCGCGAACGGCGATCGTTAATCGGTTTTTCCCGCTTGTTGCTCACCACCACCAGCTTTTGCTGGAGCGGTGCCATATCATTATCAGCTTTTTCCCGTCGTTGTTGCATAAAACGAAACGATGCGGCGACGATGATTAAGCCAATGATAACAATAAAGAAAAGAGGTGGTTTGCTCATCTTTATCCCTCATCGGAAAATGCGGAATTAAGCATACCCTGCCAGTTATGGTGTTGTCATCCGTCCACCCTCGCCACTAAACTGGAAGCAAGACCGTAGGCATTCCGCTTACGAAAAAATAACGAATTCAAGGAACTAAGATGCTTTGGTCGTTTATCGCTGTCTGTCTTTCCGCATGGCTATCTGTGGATGCATCGTATCGTGGGCCAACCTGGCAACGCTGGGTGTTTAAACCGTTAACCCTTCTTCTCCTGCTGTTACTGGCCTGGCAAGCGCCAATGTTCGACGCCATTAGCTATCTGGTGCTGGCGGGGCTGTGCGCCTCACTGCTGGGCGATGCGCTAACCCTGTTGCCACGTCAACGTCTGATGTACGCCATCGGCGCGTTTTTCCTCTCGCACCTGCTGTACACCATCTATTTCGCCAGTCAGATGACGCTCTCTTTCTTCTGGCCTCTGCCACTGGTGTTGCTGGTTCTGGGCGCGCTGTTACTGGCGATTATCTGGACGCGTCTGGAAGAGTATCGTTGGCCTATCTGCACGTTTATCGGCATGACGCTGGTGATGGTGTGGCTGGCAGGTGAACTGTGGTTCTTCCGTCCGACCGCTCCGGCGCTCTCTGCGTTTGTCGGCGCTTCGTTGCTGTTTATCAGTAACTTTGTCTGGCTGGGTAGTCACTATCGCCGACGCTTCCGTGCGGACAACGCTATTGCTGCGGCCTGCTACTTTGCCGGTCATTTCCTCATCGTTCGCTCGCTGTATCTCTGATAAAACTTGACTCTGGAGTCGACTCCAGAGTGTATCCTTCGGTTAATGAGAAAAAACTTAACCGGAGGATGCCATGTCGACTCCTGACAATCACGGCAAGAAAGCCCCTCACTTTGCTGCGTTCAAACCGCTAACCACGGCACAGAACGCCAACGACTGTTGCTGCGACGGCGCATGTTCCAGCACGCCAACGCTCTCTGAAAACGTCTCCGGCACCCGCTATAGCTGGAAAGTCAGCGGCATGGACTGCGCCGCCTGTGCGCGCAAGGTAGAAAATGCCGTGCGCCAGCTTGCAGGCGTGAATCAGGTGCAGGTGTTGTTCGCCACCGAAAAACTGGTGGTCGATGCCGACAATGACATCCGTGCCCAGGTTGAATCTGCGGTGCAAAAAGCGGGCTATTCCCTGCGCGATGAACAGGCCGCCGACGAACCGCAAGCATCACGCCTGAAAGAGAATTTGCCGCTGATTACGCTTATCGTGATGATGGCGGTAAGTTGGGGACTGGAGCAGTTTAATCATCCGTTCGGGCAACTGGCGTTTATCGCGACCACGCTGGTTGGACTGTACCCGATTGCTCGTCAGGCATTACGGCTGATCAAATCCGGCAGCTACTTCGCTATTGAAACCTTAATGAGCGTAGCCGCTATTGGTGCGCTGTTTATTGGCGCAACGGCTGAAGCTGCGATGGTGTTGCTGCTGTTTTTGATTGGTGAACGACTGGAAGGCTGGGCCGCCAGCCGCGCGCGTCAGGGCGTTAGCGCGTTAATGGCACTGAAACCAGAAACCGCCACGCGCCTGCGTAACGGTGAGCGTGAAGAGGTGGCGATTAACAGCCTGCGCCCTGGCGATGTGATTGAAGTTGCCGCAGGCGGGCGTTTGCCTGCCGACGGTAAACTGCTCTCACCGTTTGCCAGTTTTGATGAAAGCGCCCTGACCGGCGAATCCATTCCGGTGGAGCGCGCGACGGGTGATAAAGTTCCTGCAGGAGCCACCAGCGTAGACCGTCTGGTAACGCTGGAAGTGCTGTCAGAACCGGGTGCCAGCGCCATTGACCGGATTCTGAAACTGATCGAAGAAGCCGAAGAGCGTCGCGCACCCATTGAGCGGTTTATCGACCGTTTCAGCCGTATCTACACGCCCGCGATTATGGCCGTCGCCCTGCTGGTAACGCTGGTGCCGCCGCTGCTGTTTGCGGCCAGCTGGCAAGAGTGGATTTATAAAGGGCTGACGCTGCTGCTGATTGGTTGCCCGTGTGCGTTAGTTATCTCAACGCCTGCGGCGATAACCTCCGGGCTGGCAGCAGCAGCGCGTCGTGGGGCGTTGATTAAAGGCGGTGCGGCGCTGGAACAACTAGGTCGTGTTACCCAGGTGGCGTTTGATAAAACCGGTACGCTGACCGTCGGTAAACCGCGCGTTACCGCGATTCATCCGGCAACGGGTATTAGTGAATCTGAACTGCTGACACTGGCAGCGGCGGTCGAGCAAGGCGCGACGCATCCACTGGCGCAAGCCATCGTACGCGAAGCACAGGTTGCTGAACTCGCCATTCCCGCCGCCGAATCACAGCGGGCGCTGGTCGGGTCTGGCATTGAAGCGCAGGTTAACGGTGAGCGCGTGTTGATATGCGCTGCCGGAAAACATCCGGCTGTTGCATTTGCTGGTTTGATTAATGAACTGGAAAGCGCCGGGCAAACGGTAGTGCTGGTAGTGCGTAACGATGACGTGCTTGGCGTAATTGCATTGCAGGATACCCTGCGCGCCGATGCTGCAACTGCCATCAGTGAACTGAACGCGCTGGGCGTCAAAGGGGTGATCCTCACCGGCGATAATCCACGCGCAGCGGCGGCAATTGCCGGGGAACTGGGGCTGGAGTTTAAAGCGGGCCTGTTGCCGGAAGATAAAGTCAAAGCGGTGACCGAGCTGAATCAACATGCGCCGCTGGCGATGGTCGGTGACGGTATTAACGACGCGCCAGCGATGAAAGCCGCCACCATTGGGATTGCAATGGGCAGTGGCACAGACGTGGCGCTGGAAACCGCCGATGCAGCATTAACCCATAACCACCTGCGCGGCCTGGTGCAAATGATTGAACTGGCACGCGCCACTCACGCCAATATCCGCCAGAACATCACCATTGCGCTGGGGCTGAAAGGGATCTTCCTCGTCACCACGCTGTTAGGGATGACCGGACTATGGCTGGCGGTGCTGGCAGATACGGGTGCGACGGTGCTGGTGACAGCGAATGCGTTAAGGCTGTTGCGCAGGAAGTAAAAGTGTTGCCTGATAGCCTCTGGCTATCAGGCTTAGTGCTGAGGCGGGAACGGCGGCATAGTCAGGAAAGCATAATAAAGCGCTAACATCAGAATGACAGAGACAACACAGCATGCAGCAACCAGGCGGGATGCTATAGATGGCCTTTTGAACATCAACCACAGGGCATAAGCAAGCCCGACACCGTTAAGTAAAGGTAAAAAAATCATTAGCCAGAGCCAACCCCAGGCAAGTACCCCCAGCCATCCCCCCACGACGATAAAAACAGGGATCAGCCAATTGGGGGTGAAGATCGCGAGTAATCCCAGCAATGCCAGACAAACTGGAATTAAATAATCCATTTGTGCATTCCATTACACTTGCTTGCCGGATGCGGCGTAAACGCCTTATCCAGCCTACACAGGGCATCGAACTCGTAGCCATGATAAAACGCGACAGCGTCGCATCAGGCATTGCGCACCGTATCGCCAGATGCAGCTTGAACGTTTTATCCGTCCTACAAACCGGTTGCAAGCCGCAAAATTGAGCGCGATCGGTCCGCTAGCCTGATCCACCTTACCCCGATTTGCGAATCAAATAACGATAAGGCAGTTCATCCGTCTCTTTAGCAACCAGCTCATGTTCCATAAAGGTACAAAACCCAGGAATATCGCGGGTCGTCGCCGGATCGTCAGCAATAATCAGCAACGTTTCACCTGGCTGCATATTGCGCACAGTTTTGCGCACCATCATTACTGGTTCCGGGCAGCGCAGGCCAAGCGCGTCGAGTGTGTGGTCAGGGCTGGAAAAGAGATCGGTCATTTTCTTCTCATCACATAAAAAAACGGCGCTAGTTTACGCCCTGTGAGTCCGTAAGCAAACCAGGTTAACGATTGCGTGAAAATTAACCATTGCATTGTCAACGTAAAGCAGTATCATGCGGCGGCTCGAAAAAAGGGTCAGCACGTTATTATGTTAAGGTAACAGACGTGTCGTACGTATTGGGTTCCCTCACCCCAATGGTTAATCAAAAAGGTACAATATGAACGTTTTCTCGCAAACTCAACGCTATAAGGCGTTGTTCTGGTTATCGTTATTTCATCTTTTGGTGATCACCTCCAGTAACTATCTGGTTCAGCTTCCCGTCTCCATTTTTGGTTTCCATACCACCTGGGGCGCGTTTAGCTTTCCGTTTATTTTCCTTGCTACCGACCTGACCGTGCGTATTTTTGGCGCACCGCTGGCCCGTCGTATCATCTTTGCGGTGATGATCCCGGCGTTACTGATCTCCTACGTCATCTCGTCGCTGTTCTATATGGGTTCCTGGCAGGGATTCGGCGCGCTCGCCCACTTCAACCTGTTTGTCGCCCGTATCGCCACCGCCAGTTTCATGGCCTACGCGCTGGGGCAAATCCTCGACGTGCACGTTTTTAACCGCCTGCGTCAGAGTCGCCGCTGGTGGCTGGCACCGACGGCTTCCACACTGTTCGGTAACGTCAGCGACACGCTGGCCTTTTTCTTCATTGCCTTCTGGCGTAGCCCGGATGCCTTTATGGCTGAACACTGGATGGAAATCGCGCTGGTCGATTACTGTTTCAAAGTGTTAATCAGTATCGTTTTCTTCCTACCAATGTATGGCGTATTACTCAATATGCTGTTGAAAAGACTGGCAGATAAATCCGAAATCAACGCTTTGCAGGCGAGTTAAAGGTTCGTTATCAGAGTTGTGATAAGATGGATGAATGAGCCGTTATGGCCGTTTATCGAAAGGAAGAAGTCAATGCGCAATCTGGTTAAATATGTCGGAATTGGCCTGCTGGTTATGGGGCTTGCGGCCTGTGATGATAAAGACACTAACGCTACGGCGCAGGGTTCGGTCGCGGAAAGTAACGCTACCGGGAATCCCGTCAACCTGCTTGATGGCAAGTTAAGTTTCTCGCTGCCAGCGGATATGACCGACCAGAGCGGTAAGCTGGGAACGCAGGCTAATAACATGCATGTCTGGTCCGACGCCACCGGGCAAAAAGCAGTCATCGTCATCATGGGCGATGATCCGAAAGAAGATCTGGCGGTGCTGGCGAAGCGCCTGGAAGATCAGCAACGTAGCCGCGATCCGCAGCTGCAAGTGGTAACCAATAAAGCCATTGAGCTGAAAGGTCACAAAATGCAGCAGTTAGACAGCATTATCTCCGCGAAAGGCCAGACGGCGTACTCTTCCGTTATTCTGGGTAACGTGGGTAATCAACTGCTGACCATGCAAATTACGCTGCCAGCTGACGATCAGCAAAAAGCACAGACCACCGCAGAAAACATCATTAATACGCTGGTTATTCAGTAAGTTTTAAGATGATGAGATGGCCTCAGGAACTTCCACCGGAGGCCGTTTTTTTAATCGCCACGTCAGTAATAACGCGATTGCGACCAGTCCCGCCGCCGCCAGATAAATCACCGGGACGCCCGCCCAGCTCATCACCAGCCCAGCCAGTGGTCCGGTCACGCCAAGCGATAAATCCATAAATACGGTGTAAGTTGCCAGCGCCGCCCCCTGATTTTGCTGCGGAACCGCTTTTACCGCCACTACGCCCAATGCCGGGAACACCAGTGAAAACCCGGCCCCCGCCAGCAAGACGCCGATTTTCGCCATCCACGGCATAGTCGCCACGCCAACCAGTAGCAGGCCGATTATCTCAACGCTAAAGCAAATCATCGCTACGTTTAAGCCGCCGATACGGTTAATGCCGTTAGGGAATAACAAACGCGTACCGACAAACGCACAGCTAAACAGCGTCAGCGCGAAAGCCGCACCGTCCCAACCTTTAGCGTCATAAAACAGCGTGATAAAGGTGGCAATAACGCCAAATCCGGCGGAAGCCAGTGCCAGCGCCATACCGTACAGCCAGACGCGCCCAAGCACCGCGCGAAACGGCAGCGGTTTGCCTTTACTGGCTTTTACCGTCGGACGCGGGATCGCCAACAAAATGGCCACCAGCGCCACGCCCATAATGATTAACGCTAACGCCTGCAAGCCGCCCCAGTGATAAAACACGACACCTAACGGCGCACCCATCGCCATCGCCCCGTAAGTGACAATGCCGTTCCACGAAATCACCCGTCCGATATGCAGCGAGCCAACCACGCCAACGCCCCACAGGGTCGATCCCGTTCCGGCAAAACTTTGCCCAATCCCAAGGATGACGCGCCCCAGGCAAAGTAATAACAGGCTGATGACGGGCAGACTGGCGGTTAATCCTGCCGTCAGATACCCCAGACCGCTCAAAAAGCAGCCGCACAAACCGAAGACGACAATCTTTTTGGGCCCCAGCAAATCGGCGTAACGTCCGGCATGAGGACGGCTCAGCAAGGTGGCGAAATATTGCAGGCTGATAACCAATCCTGCCCAGAAAGCGCTAAAGCCCATCACATCATGGACATAGCCCGGTAATACAGCGAGCGGTAACCCGATGGTGAGGTAGCTGGCGAAGTTAAACATGACTATAGAGACAATGCGCAAATTCAGGCGCAATCCGTTTAGCGCGGGTTCGGCTACGGGTTCGGGCATGAGGATCACCACATTTTTACAACAGTGTTTCATTTTTACCACGTGCTGACGTGAAAATCAGCAGTAAGAATCAGAATATTGCTGGCGTGACTCCCGCTACACTTAATACAAAAAGTCACAAGGAAGCCCCAATGGAAACCCCTCAACCCGATAAAACGGGCATGCACATTCTGCTCAAGCTGGCCTCGCTGGTAGTGATCCTCGCGGGCATTCACGCAGCGGCAGATATCATTGTGCAGCTGTTACTGGCGCTGTTTTTTGCCATCGTCCTCAACCCGCTCGTCACCTGGTTTATTCGTCGGGGAGTACAACGCCCCGTTGCCATTACGATTGTGGTGGTGGTGATGCTGATCGCACTAACTGCGCTGGTCGGCGTACTGGCGGCATCGTTTAACGAATTTATCTCTATGCTGCCGAAGTTTAATAAGGAGCTAACGCGCAAACTTTTTAAATTGCAGGAGATGTTGCCTTTTCTTAATTTGCATATGTCACCGGAGCGAATGCTGCAGCGGATGGACTCGGAAAAAGTGGTTACCTTCACCACGGCGCTAATGACCGGGCTTTCCGGGGCAATGGCGAGCGTGCTTTTGCTGGTGATGACCGTAGTTTTCATGCTGTTTGAAGTGCGCCACGTCCCTTACAAAATGCGTTTTGCGTTGAATAATCCACAGATTCACATCGCCGGACTACACCGCGCCTTAAAAGGTGTTTCGCATTATCTGGCGTTAAAGACGCTGCTAAGTTTATGGACAGGCGTAATCGTCTGGCTGGGGCTGGCGCTAATGGGCGTACAGTTTGCGCTGATGTGGGCAGTACTGGCGTTTTTGCTCAACTACGTGCCCAATATCGGCGCGGTAATTTCCGCCGTACCGCCAATGATTCAGGTGCTGCTGTTTAATGGCGTTTACGAATGTATTCTGGTCGGCGCATTGTTTTTAGTGGTCCATATGGTCATCGGCAATATTTTAGAACCACGGATGATGGGCCATCGCCTGGGGATGTCCACCATGGTGGTATTTCTTTCATTGTTAATTTGGGGATGGCTGCTCGGCCCGGTAGGGATGCTACTTTCGGTACCATTAACCAGCGTGTGTAAAATCTGGATGGAAACCACCAAAGGCGGTAGCAAACTGGCGATTTTACTGGGACCGGGCAGACCGAAAAGTCGATTACCGGGTTAATAGCACCTCCTGAGCAGGCAATGGCCACCGTTTATCTAACAGTGGCCATTTGATTTGAGGAAATGAAGAAACATTATTCAGACAATTAATTTATAAAAACCATTCCTTAAGTCAAATATATATAAACGCCGAATAGCGATTAAATCCTTCTCAAAGAATGCACTGATAACATTGTGTTATTTTTATTGCCTCATTTTTCTCACTCACTTATAGTTGGTCCCCGCTGGCAGTAATTTAGTCATTTCAGAAATTTTTACTCTGATGTGCACTTACTGACTTATCTCACAAGTAATTTTTTCGCTAAATAAAGAATAGTGATGCCAGCAATTACAGTTAAATCTTGCTTTACTCGTAAAAACAATACTTTAATGGGGTTCTAATGAGACATTACATGAAATGGTTTGCGGCTATTGCTGTTGTGGGTGCTTTAGCGGGTTGCGCGCGTACTGCGCCAATTGATCAGGTTCACTCAACCGTCAGCGCTGGTCATACCCAGGAACAAGTGAAAAAAGCGATTCTGAAAGCTGGCGTTGAACGCAAATGGATTATGTCCGAAGCCGGACAAGGCGTAATTAAAGCACGTCAACAGTCACGCGATCATTCAGCCGAAATTCGCATTAACTACACGGCATCCAGCTACGATATCAATTATGAAAATAGCCAGAACCTACAAGCGTCAGGCGGACAAATTCATAAAAACTACAATCGCTGGGTCCGCAATCTCGACAAAGATATTCAACTGAATTTGTCAGCGGGCGCAGATTTATAATTCTTCCTAAAGTCGGGCCGCTGCGGTCCGATAATAATTTAATTCCCTCTTAACAGGTTGTGCCCAACATGTACGAACAGGATTCTCTTAGCGCACTGGATGCGATTACCGAAGCTCAACGCATTGCCTTTGCCCCTATGCTTTTTCAAACAGCACTCTGCCTACGTAATGCGGGTGTACTTTCATATCTGGATCGGCAAGGCAAACATGGCGCAACGCTGGCTGATATCACCGAACATAGCCATATCAACGAATATGCGGCCAGCGTTCTGTTAGATATGGGCTTAAGCGGGCGAATTATTACCTGTAAAGAGGGAATGTATTACCTGGCGAAAATCGGTCATTACCTCCTGCATGACACTATGACTCGCGTGAATATGGATTTCACCCAGGATGTCTGTTACCAGGGGCTCTTCTTCCTCGCCGATTCACTCAATGAAGGAAAACCGTCCGGGTTAAAAGTATTTGGCGACTGGTCGACGATATATCCGGCACTTTCACAATTACCAGACGCCGCTCGTGAAAGCTGGTTTGCGTTTGATCATTACTATTCAGATGGCGCATTTAACGCCGCACTGCCTTATGTATTCGCCAACAACCCCACAACATTGTACGATGTAGGCGGCAATACGGGTAAGTGGGCTTTGCGTTGCTGCAAATACAATGAAAACATCGCCGTGACGTTATTAGATCTGCCACAACAAATCGTACTAGCGAAAGAAAATATCGCGAATGCAGGTTTTTCTGATCGCATAGATTTCCATGCGGTGGATATGCTAAGCGATGCCCCATTACCGGGCGAGGCTGATATCTGGTGGATGAGCCAATTTTTAGACTGTTTTTCACCCGAACAAATAATTAGCATACTCAGCAAAATCGCCAGCGTAATGAAGCCTGGCGCAAAAGTTTGCATCATGGAGTTGTTCTGGGATGCGCAGCGGTTTGAAGCAGCATCATTTAGCCTGAACGCGTCCTCACTTTATTTTACCTGCATGGCAAACGGTAACAGCCGTTTCTATAGTGCAGAGAAATTTTACGACTATCTGAATAAAGCAGGATTCCAGGTAGCAGAGCGCCACGATAATTTAGGCGTTGGGCATACACTTTTGATATGCCAAAAGAAATAATCGTCACTTAATAATTTTGGTTTACCGCGGGCGCGCGTTGATGAAATTTACATTAAATATTACCGACTGGCAGGCACTGGCGCCTGGACTTAGCGAAGCGCAGCAATGGCAAGCATGGTCGCGCCAGCCGTGGGCGATTGACCCTGCCGCGCCGTTGGCAAAATTAAGTGAACTGCCAATGATGACCGCCCGCCGCCTTAGTTCAGGCAGCAAACTGGCTGTTGAATGCGGTCTGGCAATGCTACGCCGCCATCAGCCAGACGCCGTTTTGTATACCAGTCGTCATGGCGAACTGGAGCGCAATTACCGCATTGTTCATGCACTGGCAACCGAACAGGCGCTTTCTCCGACCGACTTCGCGCTCTCCGTACACAACTCTTCCGTGGGTAACCTGACCATTGCGGCCAAACAGCCGATAGTTTCGTCATCGCTTTCTGCTGGTCGCGACACTTTCCAGCAAGGTTTGTGTGAAGTGCTTAGCCTGTTACAAGCGGGATACCAGCGCGTGTTGATGGTCGATTTTGACGGTTTTCTGCCCGAGTTTTATCACCCACAACTGCCATCAGAAATGCCGACCTGGCCGTACGCCGTCGCGCTGGTGATTGAATCTGGCGATGACTGGCAATGTGAAACGCAGTCAGCCATTGCGGGCAATGAAACATCACTGCCGCAAAGCATGTTGTTTTTACAGCATTATTTACAAAATGCAGACGCATTTTCACTGCCTGGCGAGCGCGTGCAATGGCGCTGGAGCCGCAGATGAGTAAGCTGATGTCACGTCTGGAGTGGACCTGGCGACTGGTCATGACCGGGTTATGTTTTGCCCTGTTTGGTCTCGGCGGCCTGCTGCTTTCTGTCGTGTGGTTTAACATATTGTTAGTTTTGGTGTGGGATACTTCCCGCCGCCGTCGTTTGGCGCGTCGCAGCATTGCCGCCAGTTTTCGCCTGTTTTTAACTGTCGCGAAAGGGCTTGGCGTGCTGGATTATCGTATTGATGGCGCTGAAATTTTACGTCAGGAACGCGGTTGCCTCGTCGTAGCCAATCATCCCACGCTGATCGATTACGTGCTGCTGGCGTCAGTCATGCCAGAAACTGACTGCCTGGTGAAAAGCGCGCTGTTAAAAAATCCTTTTCTTGGCGGCGTCGTGCGGGCGGCAGATTATTTAATCAACAGCGAAGCTGAAACCCTGTTACCCCGCTGCCAACAGCGACTGGCACAGGGTGACACTATCCTGATTTTCCCCGAAGGCACGCGAACGAAGCCCGGTGAAAAAATGACGCTGCAGCGCGGGGCGGCGAATATTGCCGTGCGCTGTGCCAGCGATTTACGCATCGTGACGATCGGCTGTAGCGAGCATCTGCTGGATAAACAAAGTAAATGGTATGACGTTCCACCTGACCGGCCGTTTTTTACGGTTGAAGTCCATGGTCGGGTTGAAATCAATAAATTTTACGATGCAACTTCACAAGAACCGGCGCTGGCAGCAAGGCAGTTAAACCGGCATCTTTTGCTTCTATTACAACAAGGTTGTTTACCTCTCTCAGGAATAAATAATGCAAGCGCTTTATCTGGAAATTAAAAACCTCATCATCAGCACCCTCAATCTGGACGAGTTGACTCCTGATGATATCGAGACCGATGCGCCGCTGTTCGGCGACGGTTTAGGACTGGATTCCATCGATGCCCTGGAACTGGGACTGGCAGTAAAAAATGAGTACGGCGTGGTGCTCTCAGCCGAAAGCGAAGAGATGCGTCAGCACTTTTTCTCCGTCGCCACTCTGGCCTCTTTCATTGCTGCGCAACGCGCCTGAGGAAAGCCATCATGACAGAACAACAAACCGTCTATCAGGAAGTCTCAGCCCTGCTGGTTAAGCTGTTTGAAATCGATCCGCAGGACATCAAACCTGAAGCGCGCCTGTACGAAGATCTGGAACTGGACAGCATCGACGCCGTTGACATGATTGTGCACCTGCAAAAGAAAACCGGTAAGAAAATCAAGCCGGAAGAGTTTAAAGCAGTGCGCACAGTTCAGGATGTCGTAGAGGCTGTAGAACGCCTGCTACAAGAAGCCTGATCTGATGTCGGGCATTCGCTCGCTACCGATGATTAAGCTGCTGACTGGATTATTGCTGCTCGCCTGGCCGTTTGTGATTTGGTTTGGCCTGGCGCATAACGGCCTGCACTGGTTGTTGCCGCTAATAGCGTTGCTGCTATTGTTGCGCCTGCGCCAGACCCGTCGCCGGGCGGGGCCGCTACAAGCCGTCACACAAATCGTCGCTGTCGTGGGCATCGCATTGTGTGTCGCCAGCTTTCTGTTGAAAACGCACCAGCTACTGCTGTTTTACCCGGTAGTGGTTAACGCGATCATGCTGGCGGTTTTTGGCGGTTCGCTGTGGTCGACAATGCCGATAGTTGAGCGGCTGGCACGTTTGCAGGAGCCAGACCTCCCGGAAAAGGGCGTGCGCTATACCCGCCGTGTCACGCAAATCTGGTGCGGCTTTTTCATCATTAACGGCGGAATTGCCCTCTTTACCGCGCTTTATGGCGATATGTCGTTATGGACCGCCTGGAACGGCATGATTGCTTATTTTTTGATGGGAACGTTAATGGCAGGTGAATGGCTGGTGCGCCGTCAGGTGATAAAAAGAGATCGCTCATGAAGCAGACCTTACCGCTTGCACGCTGGCTGACTGCGCCACGCCCTGATGACACGCCCATTGCGTGGCTGGACGAAAGCTCGTGGACACTGGGCGATTTGCGTCACGATGTCGCGCAACTTATCTGCCGCTTGCAGCAACAGCCGGGTGAACGCTGGGCGCTGTGCTTTGAGAACAGTTATTTGTTTATCGTTGCCCTGCTTGCCACGCTACACGCCGGAAAAACGCCGGTGCTTCCGGGGCATAACCGTGTCATCCAGCTTAATGAACAACGTGAACTGTTCGATGGTGTACTTAGCGACAGCGATCTTAACTGGCAAGGTTCATTGCTGTTGGTAGCAAGTTCCCCACAAGTCGCGACACAATCATTCACCTTTGCCGCTATAGCGCCAGACGCTTATATCGAGCTATTTACCTCCGGTTCTACGGGGCAGCCAAAGCGGGTAATTAAACCTGTTCATTTGCTGGACCGTGAAGCAGAACTGCTGGCTGAACGATTAGGCGCACGTCTTGCCGGATGTCGTGTCGTCGGTTCCGTATTGCCGCAGCATCTGTACGGCCTGACTTTTCGCGTTTTCCTGCCAATGGCGCTGGGATTACCGCTGCACGCCGCCATGCTCTGGTATGTCGAACAGTTTGCCGCATTGAGTCACCAGCATCGCTATATCTTCATCAGCAGCCCGGCATTTTTGAAACGGCTGGATACCCAGCTTTCTCCGCCGCCCGTTCAGGTGCTTCTCTCTGCTGGCGGTGAGCTGCCGTGGCAGGACGTAAAACACACCGCGAGCTGGCTGCGCGTCTGGCCTGATGAAATCTACGGCAGCACGGAAACCGGCGTCATTGCCTGGCGTTACCGCGAACAAGAGCAACGCCGCTGGCTGCCCTTTCCAGGTATGCACTTCCAGGCCGAAGGTGAAGCATTTCGTCTCTTTTCACCGCTGATAGCGGAAGATAACGGCCTGTTACTCGATGATCTCTTGCAGTTTAGCCAGGACGGTCAGTTCCATCTGATGGGGCGTCGTGGGCGCATCGTTAAGATTGAAGAAAAACGTATTTCTCTGCAGGAAGTAGAACAACGTCTGCTGGCGCTGGACGGCATTCGCGAGGCGGCGGCAGTTCCCGTTACGCGCGGCGGGCGTCAGAGCATCGGCGTTTTGCTGGTGCTGGATGACGAAGCTCGCCTGCAATGGCAGAACGGCGGCGGGCATAGCCAGGAAATGACCTGGCGGCGATTACTGCGCCCGACGCTGGAGCCAGTTGCTATTCCGCGTTACTGGCGCGTTATTGATGAAATGCCAGTAAACAGTATGAACAAGCGTGTCTATGCGCAATTACAGGAGTTATTTCATGAAGCCCCATGAAATCGAGCGCCATCAGGCACAAGCGAATCACCTTGAGATTGTTTTGCATCTCAGGGCAGATCTGTTCTGGTTTCGCGGCCATTTTGCCGTGCAGCCGTTACTCCCAGGAGTTGCACAAATCGACTGGGCGATGAGCTACGCGCTCACTCTGCTCGCGCCTGGCTGGCGTTTTCACTCTATTCAGAACATCAAATTCCAGTCCCCGTTGCTGCCGGACAACCGCGTCACGCTCACGCTTAACTGGCAGGAAGAACGCCAGATTCTGAGCTTTAGCTATCAGCGTCACGACGGTGACGCCCGCCACACCGCCAGTAGCGGGAAGATCCGCCTATGTCGGTAAACTTTTCTCCCTGCGTGTTGATCCCCTGCTACAACCACGGCGCGATGATGCCGGGCGTGCTGGCGCGTCTTAAGCCATTTAATCTGCCCTGTATTGTAGTGGATGACGGCAGCGATGCCGCCACGCAACAGCAACTGGATAATCTGGTTGCCGAACAGCCTGGCGTGACCTTAATTCGCCTGGCAGAAAACGCAGGCAAAGGCGCGGCAGTGATGCGTGGCTTACAGGCAGCGGCAGACGCGGGCTTCAGCCATGCGGTGCAGGTGGATGCTGACGGTCAGCACGCGATTGAAGACATCCCTAAACTGCTGGCACTCGCTGAACAGCAGCCTGCGGCGCTGATCTCCGGCCAGCCGATTTACGATGACTCCATCCCCCGCTCACGGCTGTACGGGCGCTGGGTCACCCACGTGTGGGTATGGATCGAAACGCTCTCCCTGCAACTGAAAGACAGTATGTGCGGCTTTCGCGTTTATCCGGTTGCGCCAACGCTGCAACTGGCAAAATACGCTACCATCGGCAAGCGGATGGATTTTGACACCGAAGTGATGGTGCGCCTCTACTGGCAGGGAAATACCAGTTATTTCGTGCCGACCCGCGTCACCTATCCGCTGGACGGGCTTTCGCATTTTGATGCCCTGAAAGATAACGTCCGCATCTCGCTGATGCACACACGTCTGTTTTTCGGCATGTTGCCGCGTATTCCTTCACTGCTGATGCGCCACTCTTCCAGCCACTGGGCGCGGCAGAGCGAAGTGAAAGGGTTATGGGGAATGCGCCTGATGCTGCTGGTCTGGCGTCTGCTGGGAAGAACTGCGTTTACCGCGCTGCTTTACCCGGTGGTGGGCGTCTACTGGCTCACCGCTGCTCGTGCACGTAAAGCGTCGCAAGACTGGCTCGCCCGTGTGCGCCAACAACAACCACAGGCAGCAAAACTCAACAGCTATCAGCATTTTCTACGTTTCGGCAACGCCATGCTCGACAAAATCGCCAGCTGGCGCGGCGAGCTGCAACTCGGGCGTGATGTGCTGTTTGCACCAGGCGCAGAAGCGGCACTTAACGTCAGCGATCCGCGCGGCAAATTGCTGCTGGCCTCGCATCTTGGCGATGTGGAAGTGTGCCGGGCGCTGGCAAAAATTCAGGGCTACAAAACCATTAACGCGCTGGTGTTTAGCGAAAACGCCCAACGCTTTAAACAGATAATGCAGGAGATGGCCCCGCAGGCAGGCATCAACCTGCTCCCGGTAACAGATATCGGCCCGGAAACCGCCATCCTGCTGAAAGAGAAGCTGGATAACGGCGAATGGGTGGCGATTGTCGGTGACCGCATCGCCGTCAACCCGCAACGCGGCGGCGACTGGCGCGTCTGCTGGAGTCCGTTTATGGGCCAGCCTGCGCCTTTCCCACAGGGGCCGTTTATTCTTGCGTCTATTTTGCGCTGCCCGGTGAATCTGATTTTCGCCCTGCGCCAGCACGGCAAGCTGCATATTCACTGCGAAACCTTTGCCGACCCGCTGCTGTTGCCGCGTGGCGAACGCCAGCAGGCGCTGCAAAACGCTATCGATCATTACGCCGCGCGTCTGGAACATTACGCGCTCCAGTCGCCCCTCGACTGGTTTAATTTTTTCGATTTCTGGCAACTGCCGGAAGTCCAGGACAAGGAGTAAAGGGTGCTTAACGATCCCCGATTTACCGCTGAAGTCGAGCTGACCATTCCCTTTCACGACGTCGATATGATGGGCGTGGCCTGGCACGGTAACTATTTTCGCTACTTTGAAGTGGCCCGCGAGGCGCTGCTCAACCAGTTCAATTACGGCTATCGGCAGATGAAAGAGTCCGGTTATTTGTGGCCAGTGGTCGATGCGCGGGTGAAATATCGCCACGCCCTCACCTTTGAGCAACGCATCCGCGTGCGTGCACATATCGAAGAGTTCGAAAACCGTCTGCGGATTGGCTATCAGATTTTCGATGCCGAAACGGGCAAACGCGCCACCACCGGATACACCATTCAGGTCGCGGTCGACGAGCAAAGCCGCGAACTGTGCTTTGTCAGCCCCGATATTTTGTTTGAACGCATGGGAGTCAAACCATGAAATTTTTACCACTGCTGGCGCTGCTGATTAGCCCGTTTGTGAGCGCCCTGAACCTGGACGATCTTCAGCAACGCTTTACCGAACAGCCGGTGATCCGCGCTCATTTCGATCAAACCCGGACGATTAAAGATCTGCCGCAGCCGCTACGATCTCAGGGCCAGATGTTGATCGCCCGCGACCAGGGGCTGTTGTGGGATCAAACCTCACCATTTCCCATGCAACTATTGCTGGACGATAAACGCATGGTGCAGGTGATCAACGGTCAGCCGCCGCAAATCATCACGGCAGAAAATAACCCGCAGATGTTCCAGTTTAACCACCTGCTGCGCGCGCTGTTCCAGGCCGATCGCAAAGTGCTGGAACAAAATTTCCGCGTCGAATTTGCTGACAAAGGCGAAGGCCGCTGGACACTGCGCCTGACGCCGACCACCACGCCGCTGGATAAAATTTTCAACACCATCGATCTCGCCGGGCAAACCTATCTGGAGAGCATTCAGCTTAATGATAAACAGGGCGATCGCACCGATATCGCTCTTACCCAACATCAACTGACGCCAGCGCAACTGACCGATGACGAACGCCAACGTTTTGCCGCCCAGTAAACGCCCGGCGCTGTTATGGGGGATCGTCTGCCTGGTCATGGCGGCGGCGTTGCTGATCCTGTTGCCGCAATCACGACTGAACAGTAGCGTGCTGGCTATGTTACCCAAACAGGCGATGGGCGATATTCCTCCAGCGCTGAATGACGGCTTTATGCAGCGTCTGGACCGCCAACTGGTGTGGCTGGTCAGCCCCGGTAAAGAGGCTAATCCCAGGGTGGCTCAGGAGTGGCTGACGCTGCTGCAAAAATCCGCTGCGCTCGGCGACGTTAAAGGGCCAATGGATGCCGCCAGCCAGCAGGCGTGGGGAGCGTTTTTCTGGCAGCACCGCAACGGCCTGGTTGACCCCGACACCCGCGCGCGCCTGCAAAACGGCGGCGAAGCGCAGGCGCAGTGGATCCTCTCCCAGCTTTATTCTGCGTTCTCCGGGGTAAGCGGTAAGGAGCTGCAAAACGATCCGCTGATGTTAATGCGTGGCTCGCAGCTGGCGATGGCGAAAAACGGCCAGCGTTTGCGGCTGATGGACGGCTGGCTGGTGACGCAGGATCCCCAGGGCAACTACTGGTATCTGCTGCACGGCGAACTGGCGGGATCGTCGTTTGATATGCAGCAAACCCACCAGCTCATCACGACCCTGAATACGCTGGAAAAGGATCTGAAAACGCGTTACCCGCAGGCGCAGTTGCTCTCGCGCGGCACGGTGTTTTACAGCGATTACGCCAGCCAACAGGCGAAGCAGGATATCTCCAACCTGGGCGTGGCAACGCTGCTGGGGGTGATATTACTGATTGTGGCGGTGTTCCGCTCTTTACGCCCATTGCTGCTTTGCGTGATTTCCATCGGCATCGGCGCGCTGGCGGGAACGGTCGCCACCTTGTTGATTTTCGGCGAATTACACCTGATGACGCTGGTGATGAGCATGAGCGTTATCGGCATTTCCGCTGACTACACGCTCTATTACCTCACCGAGCGGATGGTGCACGGCAATGACGTTTCGCCGTGGCAAAGCCTGGCGAAAGTGCGCAATGCCCTGCTGCTGGCGCTGCTCACCACCGTGGCGGCGTATCTGATTATGATGCTCGCCCCCTTCCCCGGCATTCGCCAGATGGCGATTTTTGCCGCCGTCGGGTTGAGCGCCTCCTGTCTGACCGTCCTGTTCTGGCATCCGTGGCTGTGCCGTGGCCTGCCGGTGCGTCCGGTTCCGGCGATGGCGCTGATGCTGCGCTGGCTGGCTGCGTGGCGGCGTAATAAAAAACTGTCGCTGGGTCTGCCCGTCGCGCTGGCGCTGTTTTCGCTGGCGGGGATGTCAATGCTGCGCGTCGACGACGATATCTCGCAGTTACAGGCGCTACCGCAGCATATTCTGGCCCAGGAGAAAGCCATTACCGCCCTGACCGGACAAAGCGTCGATCAAAAATGGTTTGTAGTTTACGGCGACTCTCCACAGCAAACATTGCGGCGGCTGGAGAAATTTACCGCCTCGCTGGAGAATGCGAAAAAAGAGGGGCTTATCAGCAACTACCGCACCATTCCGCTGAACTCCCTGGCGCGGCAGGAGGAAGATTTACATCTGCTGAAAACGGCTGCCCCGACAGTAACAAAAGCACTGCAAAATGCCGGGCTGGCGGCAGTGAATCCGGATCTCAACGCCATGCCAGTGAAGGTCGATGAATGGCTGGCAAGCCCCGCCAGTGAAGGCTGGCGTCTGCTGTGGCTGACGCTGAAAAACGGCGAAAGCGGCGTACTGGTGCCGGTTGAAGGGGTTAAAAGTAGCGCGTTGTTGCAGGAAATCGCCAGCGATTACCCTGGCGGCATTGCCTGGGTTGATCGCAAAAGCACCTTTGATGAGTTGTTCGCACTTTACCGCTACGTCTTAACCGGTTTGTTGCTGGTGGCGCTGGCGGTGATTGCCTGCGGCGCAGTGGCCCGCCTCGGCTGGCGCAAAGGGCTTATCAGCCTGGTGCCTTCGGTACTTTCGCTGGGCTGCGGTCTGGCAGTGCTGGCGATGAGCGGGCAGGCGGTGAATCTCTTTTCGCTACTGGCGCTGGTGCTGGTGCTTGGCATCGGCATCAATTACACGCTGTTTTTCAGTAATCCGCGCGGTACACCGTTAACTTCCCTACTGGCGATCACGCTGGCAATGCTCACCACCTTGCTGGCGCTGGGAATGCTGGTATTCAGCGCCACCCAGGCCATCAGCAGTTTTGGCATTGTGCTGGTGAGCGGTATTTTCACCGCCTTCCTGCTTTCGCCGCTGGCTATGCCCGATAAAAAGAGAACAAAAAAATGATCAAACCCACATTCTGGCGAGCGTTCGCCCTGACCGCTACGCTTATCCTCACCGGCTGTAGCCACTCGCAACCGGAACAGGAAGGTCGCCCACAGGCGTGGCTGCAACCTGGCACGCGCATCACGCTGCCGGCACCAGGGATTTCGCCCGCCGTTAATTCCCAGCAACTATTGAGCGGCAGCTTCAACGGCAAAACCCAGTCTCTGCTAGTGATGCTTAACGCCGACGACCAGAAAATCACCCTTGCCGGGCTGTCGTCGGTCGGCATTCGTCTGTTTCTGGTGACCTACGATGCGCAAGGGCTACGCGCCGAGCAATCCATCGTCGTCCCACAGTTGCCGCCCGCAAGTCAGGTGCTGGCTGACGTGATGCTTAGCCACTGGCCGATTAGCGCCTGGCAACCGCAACTCCCCGCTGGATGGACGCTTCGCGACAACGGTGACAAACGCGAACTGCGTAACGCCAGCGGCAAACTGGTCACGGAAATCACCTATCTGAATCGCCAGGGAAAACGCGTGCCAATCAGCATTGAACAGCATGTCTTTAAATACCACATCACCATTCAATATTTAGGTGACTGATATGATTTACATTTCCGCCGTCGGCATGATCAACGCCCTGGGAAATAACCTTGACGATATCGCAGCCAACCTGACTCGCGGTGTCGCTCCCGGCATGCGCCCGCGCGCAGGCTGGTTGCAGGGGCATCCGCAGGCGGTCCTGGCTGGCGTGGATGGCGAGCTTCCGGTTATCCCGGAAAAATTCGCTGCGCACCGCTCGCGCAACAATCAGATCCTGCTGGCGGCGCTGGCGCAGATCCAGCCGCAGGTTGATGACGCTATTGCGAAATATGGCCGCGAGCGCATCGCGATTGTGCTTGGCACCAGCACCTCCGGCCTGCATGAAGGCGACACGCACGTTAACCTGCGCACCCACGGGCAGCCGAGCACCACGTGGCACTATGCACAACAAGAGCTCGGCGATCCGTCGCGTTTTCTCAGCCACTGGCTGGCGCTCGACGGCCCAGCTTATACCCTTTCAACCGCCTGCTCCTCCAGTGCCAGAGCGATGATCAGCGGGCGCAGGCTTATCGAGGCGGGGCTGGTCGATGCCGCCATTGTGGGTGGTGCAGACACCCTGAGCCGAATGCCGATTAACGGTTTTCACAGCCTCGAATCGCTCTCGCCAACCTTATGTCAGCCGTTTGGTCGTGACCGCGCGGGCATCACCATTGGCGAAGGTGCGGGGCTGATGCTGTTGACCCGCGAACCGCAGCCCATCGCCTTGCTGGGCGTCGGTGAATCGAGCGACGCTTATCATATTTCGGCCCCGCATCCACAGGGCGAAGGCGCAATTCGCGCCATTAACCAGGCGCTGGCTGATGCGCAGCTTACGCCGGATGAGGTGGGCTATATCAACCTGCACGGCACCGCCACACAACTCAACGACCAGATTGAATCGATGGTGGTAAACGCCCTGTTTGGCGAACGCGTACCGTGCAGCTCCACCAAACATTTGACCGGACACACGCTGGGCGCAGCGGGCATTACCGAAGCGGCAATCAGTATGTTGATCTTAGAGCGTGATTTACCGCTGCCCGCTCAGGACTTCAGCCTGTCGCCGCGCGATCCCACGCTGCCACCGTGCGGCATTATCGAACAACCACAGCCGCTGGCACGTCCGGTGATCCTGTCCAATTCCTTCGCCTTTGGCGGCAATAACGCCAGCATTCTGCTCGGGAGGGTTTCGTGAGCCACTATTTATCCCCCGGCGCTTATCTGCCCCACGACGCGCCCATGTTACTGCTGGAAGAAGTGGTGAGCGTCAGCGATGACAGCGCGGTGTGCCGTGTAACGGTCTCGCCCAGTGGCGTACTGGCACCGTTTCTCGACCCGGACGGCAATCTCCCTGGCTGGTTTGCCCTTGAATTGATGGCGCAAACCGTCGGCGTCTGGTCTGGCTGGCATCGCCACCAGCAGGGCAAAAACAGTATTGAGTTAGGGATGGTACTGGGCGCACGTGAATTGCTTTGCGCCGCTGGCATTCTGCCCGCAGGCCAGACGCTGACCATTACCGTCAAACTCCTGATGCAAGACGATCGCTTCGGCAGTTTTGAGTGCAGCATCAACAACGGCACGGCAACGGGCCGCATTAACACCTTCCAGCCGACCGCGGAAGAACTTACCACCCTGTTTCAACAAGGAGCGTCCTGATGAGTCGTTCAGTTCTGGTTACTGGTGCCAGCAAAGGCATTGGTCGCGCCATCGCCTGCCAACTGGCGGCAGACGGCTTTAATATTGGCGTTCACTATCACCGTGACGCCACAGGCGCTCAGGAAACGCTAAATGCCATTGTCGCCAACGGGGGTAACGGGCGTTTGCTCAGTTTCGACGTCGCAAACCGCGAACAGTGTCGGGAAGTGCTGGAGCACGAAATCGCGCAAAACGGTGCCTGGTACGGCGTGGTTAGTAACGCCGGGATCGCCCGCGATGCCGCTTTTCCGGCTTTAAGCGATGACGACTGGGATGCGGTGATCCACACCAATCTCGACAGTTTCTACAACGTTATTCAGCCGTGCATTATGCCGATGATCGGCACACGCCAGGGTGGACGCATCATCACGCTGTCCTCGGTTTCCGGCGTGATGGGCAATCGCGGACAGGTGAACTACAGCGCTGCCAAAGCCGGAATTATCGGCGCAACAAAAGCACTGGCTATCGAACTCGCGAAGCGCAAAATCACCGTCAACTGCATCGCGCCGGGGCTTATTGATACCGGGATGATCGAAATGGAAGAGAGCGCCCTGAAAGAGGCAATGTCGATGATCCCCATGAAACGCATGGGCCAGGCGGAAGAAGTTGCCGGGCTTGCCAGCTATTTAATGTCTGATATTGCGGGTTACGTCACCCGCCAGGTTATTTCCATCAACGGAGGGATGTTATGACACGTCGCGTAGTGATTACAGGAATGGGCGGCGTGACTGCCTTTGGTGAAAACTGGCAGGACGTTTCCGCGCGTCTGCTGGCGTATGAGAATGCAGTGCGCAAAATGCCGGAGTGGCAGGTCTACGATGGTCTGCACACCCTGCTTGGCGCGCCTGTTGATGATTTCACGCTACCGGAGCACTACACCCGCAAGCGTATCCGTGCGATGGGCCGCGTGTCGCAAATGTCGACCCGTGCCAGCGAGCTGGCGTTAGAGCAGGCAGGATTGATTGGCGATCCGATATTAACCAGCGGCGAAACGGGCATTGCGTACGGTTCATCGACCGGCAGTACCGGTCCGGTGAGCGAATTTGCCACCATGCTGACGGAAAAGCACACCAATAACATCACCGGCACCACCTATGTACAGATGATGCCGCACACCACCGCCGTTAATACCGGTCTGTTTTTCGGCCTGCGCGGGCGGGTGATCCCGACCTCCAGCGCCTGTACCTCCGGCAGCCAGGCGATCGGTTATGCGTGGGAAGCCATTCGCCACGGTTATCAAACGGTGATGGTTGCTGGTGGTGCCGAAGAGTTATGCCCTTCAGAAGCAGCGGTATTTGATACACTTTTCGCCACCAGCCAGCACAATGATGCGCCGAAAACCACACCTTCACCGTTCGATGAAAACCGCGACGGGCTGGTGATTGGTGAAGGCGCAGGTACGCTGATTCTTGAAGAACTGGAGCACGCCAAAGCGCGCGGCGCGACCATTTACGGTGAAATCGTCGGCTTTGCGACTAACTGCGACGCGGCACATATTACCCAGCCTCAGCGTGAGACCATGCAATATTGTATGGAAAAATCGTTAAAAATCGCCGGGTTAAGTGCAAGTGATATCGGCTATATTTCGGCGCATGGTACGGCGACCGATCGTGGTGATATGGCAGAAAGTCTGGCGACAGCAACCATTTACGGTGATAATGTGCCGCTCTCCTCGCTGAAAAGTTATTTTGGTCATACGCTTGGTGCCTGTGGCGCGCTCGAAGCCTGGATGAGTCTGCAAATGATGCGCGAAGGTTGGTTTGCGCCTACGCTAAACCTGAATAAACCAGACCCGAACTGTGGCGCGCTGGATTACATCATGCATGAAGCCCGCAAGGTTGATTGTGAGTTTTTGCAGAGTAACAACTTTGCCTTTGGCGGCATTAATACATCCATCATCATTAAACGTTGGCCCTGATATGTATCGGATAGTTCTGGGGAAAGTTTCGACCTTAAGCGCAGCTCCACTGCCACCGGCTTTACGCGATCAAGCACCGCAAGGTCCACGACGCGAACGCTGGCTGGCGGGGCGTGCATTACTTTCGCACACGCTTTCCCCGCTACCGGAGATCATCTATGGCGAACAAGGCAAACCGGCATTCGCGCCGGAAACGCCGCTATGGTTCAACTTAAGCCATAGCGGTGACGATATCGCCCTGCTGTTGAGCGATGAAGGCGAAGTCGGCTGCGATATCGAAGTGATTCGCCCGCGCGCCAACTGGCGCTGGCTGGCGAACGCCGTGTTCAGCCTCGGGGAACACGCTGAGATGGACGCCGTGCATCCCGATCAGCAACTGGAAATGTTCTGGCGCATCTGGACGCGCAAAGAAGCCATCGTTAAACAGCGTGGCGGCAGCGCCTGGCAAATCGTCAGCGTAGACAGCACCTATCACTCATCACTGTCAGTCAGCCATTGTCAGCTAGAAAATTTAAGCCTGGCGATCTGCACCCCTACCCCCTTTACGCTCTCCGCCGACAGTGTGCAATGGATCGATTCAGTTAACTGATCCGCCCACCCGACTGCCCATCTATTGATCCAGAACAGGTAATCAGTATGACGAATACTTAAAATCGTCATACTTATTTCCGCCATCTATTTTAATCCATTGGGGTTACCATGTTCTCTACACTCCGCCGCACTCTATTTGCGCTGCTGGCTTGTGCGTCTTTTATCGTCCATGCCGCTGCACCAGATGAAATCACCACCGCCTGGCCGGTGAATGTCGGGCCACTAAACCCGCACCTTTACACGCCTAACCAGATGTTCGCCCAGAGCATGGTTTATGAACCATTGGTGAAATATCAGGCAGACGGTTCGGTGATCCCGTGGCTGGCAAAAAGCTGGACTCATTCTGAAGATGGCAAAACCTGGACCTTCACCCTGCGTGATGACGTGAAATTCTCCAACGGCGAACCGTTTGATGCAGAGGCGGCGGCAGAAAACTTCCGCGCAGTGCTCGATAACCGTCAACGTCACGCCTGGCTGGAGCTGGCAAACCAGATTGTTGATGTCAAAGCACTCAGTAAAAACGAGCTGCAAATCACCCTGAAAAGCGCCTACTATCCTTTCCTGCAAGAACTGGCCCTGCCCCGTCCTTTCCGTTTTATCGCACCCTCGCAGTTTAAAAACCACGAAACCATGAACGGAATTAAAGCGCCGATTGGCACCGGGCCGTGGGTTTTACAGGAATCGAAACTGAATCAGTACGATGTCTTCGTCCGTAACGAAAACTACTGGGGCGAAAAGCCAGCGATTAAAAAGATCACCTTTAACGTGATCCCGGACCCGACTACCCGCGCGGTGGCGTTTGAAACTGGCGATATCGACCTGCTGTACGGAAACGAAGGGTTATTACCGCTCGATACCTTCGCCCGCTTTAGCCAGAACCCGGCTTACCACACCCAACTGTCACAGCCGATCGAAACCGTGATGCTGGCGCTCAATACCGCCAAAGCCCCCACCAACGAGCTGGCCGTACGTGAAGCTCTTAATTACGCGGTAAACAAAAAATCGCTGATTGATAACGCGTTGTATGGCACCCAGCAGGTCGCCGACACCCTGTTTGCTCCTTCTGTACCCTACGCCAACCTCGGCCTGAAACCGCGCCAGTACGATCCGCAGAAAGCGAAAGCGTTGCTGGAAAAAGCCGGTTGGACGTTGCCTGCGGGCAAAGACATCCGCGAGAAAAATGGTCAGCCGCTGCGCATTGAACTGTCGTTCATCGGCACCGATGCGTTAAGTAAATCGATGGCGGAAATCATTCAGGCTGATATGCGCCAGGTTGGCGCAGATGTCTCGCTGATTGGCGAAGAAGAGAGCAGTATCTATGCTCGTCAGCGCGACGGTCGTTTTGGCATGATTTTCCACCGCACCTGGGGCGCGCCATACGATCCACACGCCTTCCTGAGTTCAATGCGCGTACCGTCGCACGCTGATTTCCAGGCACAGCAAGGATTAGCCGACAAGCCGCTGATTGATAAAGAGATCGGCGAAGTGCTGGCAACCCATGACGAAACGCAACGTCAGGCGCTGTATCGCGACATTCTGACCCGTCTGCATGACGAGGCGGTTTATCTGCCTATCAGTTACATCTCAATGATGGTGGTATCAAAACCGGAGCTGGGTAACATCCCCTACGCGCCGATCGCCACCGAAATTCCGTTCGAACAGATTAAACCGGTGAAACCTTAATGTTGCGTTACGTATTACGCCGCTTTCTGCTGCTGATCCCGATGGTGCTCGCCGCCTCGGTGATCATTTTTTTGATGCTGCGCCTCGGCACCGGCGACCCGGCGCTTGATTATTTGCGTTTATCTAACCTGCCGCCGACGCCGGAGATGCTGACCTCTACCCGCACCATGCTGGGGCTGGATCAGCCGCTGTACGTGCAATACGGCACCTGGCTATGGAAGGCGCTGCATCTTGATTTCGGTATCTCATTCGCCAGCCAACGCCCGGTGCTGGACGATATGCTGAACTTCCTGCCCGCCACGCTGGAACTGGCGGGTGCGGCGCTGGTATTAATTCTGCTCACCTCCGTGCCGCTCGGTATCTGGGCTGCACGCCACCGCGATCGCTTGCCCGATTTCGCCGTCCGTTTCATCGCGTTTCTCGGCGTGTCGATGCCCAACTTCTGGCTGGCGTTTTTGCTGGTGATGGCGTTTTCGGTATATCTGCAATGGCTACCCGCGATGGGCTACGGCGGCTGGCAGCACATCATTTTGCCTGCGGTTTCCATTGCCTTTATGTCGCTGGCGATTAACGCGCGGCTGCTGCGCGCCAGTATGCTGGACGTCGCCGGTCAGCGTCACGTCACCTGGGCGCGGCTACGCGGCCTGAATGACAAACAGACCGAGCGTCGTCATATTCTGCGCAATGCCTCGCTGCCGATGATCACCGCCGTGGGGATGCACATTGGCGAACTGATTGGCGGGACGATGATTATCGAAAACATCTTTGCCTGGCCGGGCGTCGGGCGCTATGCGGTGTCGGCGATTTTTAACCGTGACTATCCGGTGATCCAGTGCTTTACGCTGATGATGGTGGTGGTTTTTGTGGTCTGTAATTTGATTGTCGATTTGCTCAACGCCGCGCTGGACCCGCGCATTCGTCGTCATGAAGGAGCCCACGCGTGAACTTTTTCCTCTCTTCCCGCTGGTCGGTACGCCTGGCGCTGATCATTATCGCCCTGCTGGCGCTGATTGCGCTCACCAGCCAGTGGTGGCTGCCGTATGACCCCCAGGCGATTGATTTGCCGTCGCGCCTGCTTTCGCCGGATGCGCAGCACTGGTTGGGTACCGATCATTTAGGGCGCGATATTTTCTCGCGGCTGATGGCGGCGACCCGCGTGTCGCTCGGCTCGGTAATGGCCTGCCTGCTGCTGGTGCTGACATTAGGGCTAGTTATTGGCGGCAGCGCCGGGCTGATTGGCGGGCGCGTTGATCAGGCCACCATGCGCGTCGCGGATATGTTTATGACCTTCCCGACTTCGATTCTGTCGTTCTTTATGGTCGGCGTACTCGGCACCGGGTTGACCAACGTGATTATCGCCATCGCCCTGTCGCACTGGGCGTGGTATGCGCGCATGGTGCGCAGCCTGGTGATTTCGCTACGCCAGCGCGAGTTTGTGCTGGCGTCACGGCTTTCCGGCGCGGGCCATGTGCGGGTGTTTGTCGATCATCTGGCAGGCGCGGTGATCCCCTCGCTGCTGGTGCTGGCGACGCTGGATATTGGTCATATGATGCTCCACGTCGCGGGGATGTCCTTCCTCGGCCTCGGCGTGACCGCGCCTACCGCCGAATGGGGCGTGATGATTAACGACGCGCGCCAGTATATCTGGACCCAGCCGCTGCAAATGTTCTGGCCGGGGCTGGCGCTGTTTATCAGCGTGATGGCCTTTAACCTGGTGGGTGACGCACTGCGCGATCATCTGGACCCTCATCTGGTGACGGAGCACGCACACTAATGCCGCAACAGATTGAACTACGTAATATCGCGCTACAGGCCGCGCAACCGCTGGTGCACGGCGTATCGTTAACTCTGCAACGCGGGCGCGTGCTGGCGTTAGTCGGCAGTAGCGGCAGCGGGAAATCATTAACCTGCGCCGCCGCACTGGGCATTCTGCCCGCAGGCGTTCGCCAGACGGCGGGGGAAATTTTAGCCGATGGCAAACCGGTTTCTCCCTGCGCCCTGCGCGGCATCAAAATTGCCACCATCATGCAGAACCCGCGCAGCGCCTTTAATCCGCTTCACACCATGCACACCCACGCGCGGGAAACCTGCCTGGCGTTAGGGAAACCCGCCGATGACGCCACGCTTACCGCTGCTTTAGAAGCGGTGGGGTTGGAAAACGCCGCGCGCGTGTTGAAGCTGTACCCGTTCGAGATGAGCGGCGGCATGTTGCAGCGCATGATGATTGCGATGGCGGTGTTGTGTGAATCGCCGTTTATCATCGCCGATGAACCGACCACCGATCTCGACGTGGTAGCACAGGCGCGCATCCTCGATCTGCTGGAAAGCATTATGCAAAAACAAGCGCCGGGAATGCTGCTGGTGACCCATGATATGGGCGTTGTGGCGCGTCTGGCGGATGACGTGGCGGTGATGTCACACGGTAAAATTGTCGAACAGGGCGATGTAGAAACGCTGTTTAATGCCCCCAAACATGCGGTAACGCGCAGCCTGGTTTCCGCTCATCTCGCCCTCTACGGTATGGAGCTGGCATCATGACTTTACTTAACGTCTCCGACCTTTCCCATCACTATGCGCACGGTGGATTTAGCGGCAAACATCAACACCAGGCGGTGCTGAATAACGTTTCTTTGACTCTGAAAAGCGGCGAAACCGTCGCTCTGCTGGGGCGCAGCGGCTGCGGAAAAAGCACTCTCGCGCGGCTGCTGGTAGGCTTAGAGTCTCCCTCACAAGGGAATATTAGCTGGCGCGGCGAACCGTTGGCAAAGCTCAATCGCGCCCAGCGTAAAGCGTTCCGCCGCGATATTCAGATGGTATTTCAGGACTCCATCAGCGCCGTGAATCCGCGCAAAACCGTGCGCGAGATCCTGCGCGAGCCGATGCGCCACCTGCTATCGCTAAAAAAATCGGAACAACTGGCACGCGCCAGCGAAATGCTGAAGGCGGTCGATCTCGATGACAGCGTTCTAGACAAACGCCCACCGCAGTTAAGCGGCGGTCAGCTCCAGCGCGTCTGCCTGGCTCGCGCGCTGGCGGTCGAACCGAAACTACTGATTCTGGATGAAGCCGTTTCTAACCTTGATCTCGTGTTACAGGCGGGCGTCATTCGCCTGCTGAAAAAGCTACAACAACAGTTTGGCACTGCCTGCCTGTTCATCACTCATGACTTACGCCTGGTGGAACGCTTTTGCCAGCGAGTGATGGTGATGGACAACGGGCAAATCGTCGAAACCCAGGTGGTGGGAGATAAATTAACCTTTTCCTCTGACGCCGGACGTGTGCTACAAAACGCGGTATTACCCGCATACCCCGTGCGCCGTCGCGCCACAGAAAAGGTTTAAGTCTATGCAACGAGTTACCATCACGCTTGATGACGATTTACTGGAGACGCTGGACAGCCTGAGCCAGCGTCGTGGCTATAACAACCGTTCCGAAGCTATCCGCGATATTCTGCGTAGCGCCCTGGCGCAGGAAGCTACCCAGCAGCACGGCACGCAAGGTTTCGCGGTGCTGTCGTATGTGTATGAACACGAAAAACGCGACTTAGCCAGCCGTATTGTCTCCACCCAGCACCATCACCACGATCTCTCAGTCGCCACGCTGCATGTGCACATTAATCACGACGACTGTCTGGAAATCGCCGTGTTGAAAGGTGACATGGGCGACGTGCAGCATTTTGCCGATGACGTCATCGCCCAGCGCGGCGTGCGGCACGGGCATTTGCAGTGCCTGCCGAAGGAAGATTAACACCTCCCAACGCGCCGTTATTTCCTGACGGCGCAGTAGACTTCTGCCAAATATCGACTCACGTCACATTTTTTTGATCACGATTTAGTCCCCTAAAATGTGAGACGCTTCGATCCTCTTTTTCGCCTGTTCACCTACTATACGCTTGAAGTTGTCCATGATTGTCCATAGACAACTGTAAATGTTCAGGTGCGCGCCATGAAATCATTGAGTAAGTCGTCACAAATACCGCTCTATCAACAAGTGGTGGAGTGGATAAGAGAAAATATTTATACCGGGGATCTGGTGGAAGACGATCGCATTCCTTCGGAATACCAGATTATGGATATGCTGGAAGTGAGTCGGGGAACCGTTAAAAAAGCTGTCGCCCAACTGGTAAAACAAGGCGTGTTGATTCAGGTCCAGGGGAAGGGAACATTTGTCAAAAAAGAGAACGTGGCATATCCGTTAGGTGAAGGATTATTGTCATTCGCGGAATCGCTGGAAAGCCAGAAAATACACTTTACCACTGAAGTTATTACGTCACGGATTGAACCGGCTAATCGTTATGTGGCAGAGAAATTAAGAATAACGCCCGGTCAGGATATTCTTTACCTTGAGCGTTTACGTTCAATTGGTGATGAAAAAGCGATGCTGATAGAGAACCGTATCAATATTGAGCTATGCCCCGGCATCGTGGAAATCGATTTTAATCAACACAATTTATTTCCAACAATAGAAAGTTTGTCGAAAAGAAAAATTCGTTACTCGGAAAGTCGCTATGCCGCGCGATTAATTGGTAATGAACGCGGTCATTTTTTAGATATCTGTGAAGATGTACCCGTTTTGCATCTGGAGCAATTAGTCTTTTTCTCCCGAGAGTTACCCGTTGAGTTTGGCAACGTCTGGTTAAAAGGAAATAAATATTATCTGGGCACCGTGCTGCAACGGCGGGAATTGAGTTAAATACACTTTTTTATGAGGAATAAAATGCAAGGCATACAGTTTCAGGAAAATTATATTCAACGACTTCCGGCAGGGTTAAGCGTTGAACAGATCATCCGTCAGTTAGCGCAACCGTTGGTTGCTGCTGAGCTGGTGGTCCCTGATTTTGCCGATCACGTACTGAAACGTGAGGCGACGTACCCAACGGGGCTGCCTACCGAACCACCGTGCGTCGCCATTCCGCACACGGACCATAAATATGTCAGGCACAATGCAATTGCCGTCGGCATCCTTCCGGAACCGGTAGAGTTTGCCGATATGGGCGGCGATCCTGACCCCGTACATGTCAGGGTGATTTTTTTGCTCGCCTTAAGTGAAAGTAATAAACAATTAAATGCCCTGGGCTGGATTATGGAGATGATTCAGGATACGCCCTTTATGCGCGCCCTGCTTACGATGGAAACAACAGAAATACACACAGTAATCTTAAACAAAATGAAAGAACGAGGTGAAATATGAGTCAAACCATTTTATTTGTCTGCGCCACGGGTATTGCCACATCCACGGCGGTAACAGAAAAAGTCATGGAATATTGTAAAGAGCACGGTCTTAACGTCAATTATTCCCAAACCAACGTTGCCTCTTTACCTGGAAATACTGACGGCGTAGCACTGGTAGTCTCAACGACTAAAGTGCCTTATGAACTCGACGTCCCGGTGGTTAACGGCTTGCCGATTATTACCGGTATTGGCGAAGAGAAAGTACTGGCGCAAATTGTTTCGATCCTTAAAAAGTAATTAATAATAATTAATTTCAACCCACTCCATCAGGCGCTAACGCGAGGTGCGCTCTCGCCTGAAAAAGAGGTTTATTATGAACGATATCGCGCATACCCTCTATAATATTGTGCAATATATATTGGGATTTGGTCCCACGGTAATGTTGCCGTTGGTGTTATTTATTCTTGCTCTCTTTTTTAAAGTAAAACCCGCTAAAGCCTTACGTTCGTCATTAACGGTCGGCATTGGTTTTGTCGGTATTTATGCCATTTTCGATATTCTTACCAGCAATGTCGGGCCAGCGGCCCAGGCGATGGTTGAACGCACCGGAATTAATTTACCGGTGGTGGATTTAGGCTGGCCGCCGCTTTCCGCTATTACATGGGGTTCGCCAATTGCCCCGTTTGTTATTCCCCTGACTATTCTGATTAACGTGGCGATGCTGGCGTTAAATAAAACCCGCACCGTTGACGTAGATATGTGGAACTACTGGCATTTTGCCCTTGCCGGTACGCTGGTTTATTACAGCACCGGCAGCCTGTTCTTTGGTTTGCTGGCAGCGGCGATTGCTGCGGTGGTAGTACTTAAACTCGCCGACTGGTCTGCGCCACTGGTACAAAAATACTTTGGCCTGGAAGGGATCTCTTTGCCGACGCTCTCTTCGGTGGTGTTCTTTCCGGTCGGTCTGTTGGTCGACAAAATCATCGACCATATCCCCGGCCTCAATCGTATTCATATCGATCCGGAAACCGTACAGAAAAAGTTTGGCATATTCGGCGAACCGATGATGGTTGGTACTATTCTGGGCATTCTGCTCGGCGTAATTGCCGGATACGATTTCAAAAAAGTCTTGCTGCTTGGCATCAGCATTGGCGGTGTGATGTTCATCCTGCCACGCATGGTTCGCATTCTGATGGAAGGTTTATTACCGCTGTCTGAAGCCATTAAAAAGTATCTCAATGCCAAATACCCTGACCGTGACGATCTCTATATCGGCCTGGATATCGCCGTTGCCGTAGGTAACCCAGCGATTATCTCCACCGCCCTGCTGCTGACGCCAATCTCGGTCTTTATCGCGTTTGTCCTTCCGGGTAATGAAGTCCTGCCGCTTGGCGACCTTGCCAACCTGGCGGTAATGGCGTCGATGATTGCTTTAGCCAGCCGTGGCAACATTTTCCGCACCGTTCTGGCGGCGATTCCGGTGATTATTGCCGATCTGTGGATTGCGACTAAAATCGCGCCGTTTATTACCGGAATGGCGAAAGACGTTAATTTCAAATTTGCCGAAGGCTCCAGCGGCCAGGTCTCCAGTTTCCTTGATGGCGGTAACCCGTTCCGCTTCTGGCTGCTGGAAATCTTCAACGGCAATCTCATCGCCATTGGTCTGGTGCCGGTTATCGCCCTGGTACTGTATGGTATTTTCCGAATGACGCGGAGCACGGTTTATGCCTGATAACAGCGCAGCTATCGTTATCGATATTGGCACCACCAATTGCAAAGTCACCTGCTTTTCCTGCCTGGACGCAACGACGTTGGGCGCGCATAAATTCGTGACGGCAAAACAGATCTCCCCACAGGGCAATGTCGATTTCGATATCGACGCCCTCTGGCAGGAGGTCCGCCAGGCGATAGCGCAACTGAACGCCGCTTCGCCGCTGCCAGTCAGGCGGATAAGCATTGCCAGTTTTGGCGAGTCAGGCGTGTTCCTTGACGAGCATGGCGAGATCCTGACGCCAATGCTGGCATGGTATGACCGTCGCGGTGAAGAGTATCTGGCTACACTTAGCGAGGCAGACAGTGCGGCACTTTATGACATTTGCGGGTTACCGCTGCACAGCAATTACTCTGCCTTCAAAATGCGTTGGTTGCTGGAACATTACCCACTGCGTAATCGCCGCGGCCTGCGTTGGCTACATGCGCCGGAAGTACTGCTCTGGCGGCTGACCGGCGAACAGCGCACGGATATCACCTTAGCCAGCCGCACGCTGTGTCTTGACGTGCGCAAAGGCGAATGGTCAGCGAAAGCGGCGGCGTTGTTACACGTTCCCTGTTCAGCATTTGCGCCATTGGTGCAGCCAGGCGAACACGCCGGATGGGTCAGCGAGTCGCTCTGCAAAACGGTTGGGTTCTCGCAACCGGTCAGCGTGACGCTGGCCGGACATGACCATATGGTGGGTGCGCGAGCGTTGCAGATGATGCCGGGCGATATCCTTAACTCGACGGGGACCACAGAAGGCATTCTGCAACTGGATACACAACCGACGCTGGATGAACAGGCCAAACGTGACAAGCTGGCAAACGGCTGTTATTCGCTTGCAAACCAGTTCACCCTGTTTGCGTCGCTGCCCGTGGGCGGTTTCGCTCTGGAGTGGCTGCGTAACACGTTCCGGCTAACCGATGAGGAGATCGCCGCATCACTTACTCGCGGACATGCGGATTACCTGGCGGGGAACTGGTCGCTCGATGACATTCCCCTCTTTATTCCACATCTTCGCGGTTCGGGTTCGCCCTATAAAAATCGCCATACTCGTGGATTATTTTATGGGCTTGGCGATACGTTAAATATCGACATGTTAATTGCCAGCGTCTCACTGGGATTAACCATGGAATTTGCCAACTGCTTCGCCTGTTTTAATGTGCCTGGCACCAGCGCGTTAAAAGTGATAGGTCCGGCAACCCAAAATCCCCTTTGGCTGCAATTAAAAGCGGATATTTTACAGCGTCCGGTTGAAGCAATTGCATTTAACGAGGCGGTTTCTGTCGGAGCATTATTAACTGCCGCACCGGATATTCCACCGCCGCAAGTTACCATAGCCCAACGTTTGTTACCGAATCGGGCGAGATACCATCAATTACAGCGTTATCAGCACAAATGGAAAAGCTGGTATCAGTTGAAATTACAGCAAGAAGGCGTGATGCCATTACACCATCGGGAGGAGCACTATGTTGAGTAAAACCGTGGAGGTCAGAAACAGTACTGGCCTGCATGCACGTCCGGCGGCGTGTCTGGTGAAAGCCGCCAAAAAGTTTAGCTGTAAAGTGACGCTGCATTATGAGGGTAATGATATTAATGCCACCAGCATGATGAATATTATGCGCGCCGGAATAAAAGGCGGCAAAACGGTGGAAATACGCTGCGAAGGCGATGATGAAAATGAGGCAATACAAACTCTCACCACCTTATTTCGTGACCGCTTCGGTGAAGCTGAATAATTAACTGATATTAAAAGATGAGGTTTTCAAATGCCATTAGTTAATGGACGGATACTGCTCGACCGCATTCAGGAAAAACGGGTATTAGCGGGCGCGTTTAATACCACCAATCTGGAGACGACAATTTCAATTTTAAACGCTATTGAGCGTTCGGGATTGCCTAACTTCATTCAGATTGCGCCCACCAATGCACAACTCTCGGGATACGATTACATTTATGAAATCGTGAAACGTCACGCCGATAAAATGGATGTTCCGGTCAGTCTTCATCTGGATCACGGGAAAACTCAGGAGGATGTTAAACAGGCGGTGCGCGCGGGCTTTACCTCGGTCATGATTGACGGTGCCGCATTCTCTTTTGAAGAGAATATCGCTTTCACCCAGGAAGCTGTCGATTTCTGTAAATCCTATGGCGTACCGGTTGAAGCGGAGCTGGGGGCGATTCTCGGCAAAGAAGATGATCACGTCAGCGAAGCCGATTGCAAAACGGAACCGGAAAAGGTGAAGACCTTTGTCGAGCGCACCGGTTGCGACATGCTGGCAGTTTCTATTGGCAACGTACATGGTCTGGACGATATACCGCGGATCGATATCCCCCTGCTGAAGCGCATTGCCGAAGTCTGCCCGGTGCCGCTGGTTATTCACGGCGGCTCCGGTATCGCCCCGGAGATATTGCGCAGCTTTGTTAATTATCGCGTCGCTAAAGTAAATATCGCCAGCGATCTGCGCAAAGCGTTTATCACCGCCGTCGGCAAAGCGTATGTGAATAATCACAACGAGGCGAATCTGGCACGAGTGATGGCATCAGCAAAAAACGCCGTCGAGGAAGATGTGTATAGCAAAATCCTGATGATGAATGAGGGGCATCGGTTGGTTAAGTAAATCCTCGCCGGATGCGGCGTAAAACAACTACAATTCAATAAATTGTACCGATGCGTAGACCCTATAAGCTTACGCATCGGGCAACTGTATTTACGCCATTGTCCCAATCGTCTTCCTGAATCGCAGCAGCGCGATAGTGAAAAATGCGCCGCCAATTGCCATCAGCGTCAGGAACTGCGGCCAGACGATTTCGAATCCGGCACCACGGTAGAGAATGGCCTGCGCGAGGCTGACAAAGTGTGTCGTCGGCATGGTCAGCATAATGTCCTGCACCGTCTGCGGCATACTTTCGCGCGGCGTGGATCCACCGGAAAGCATTTGCAGCGGTAGCAGCACCAGAATCACCAGCAGCCCCAGTTGCGGCATTGAACGCGCTATCGTCCCCATAAAAATGCCGATCGACGTAGTGGCAAACAGACTGAGCGCCACGCCCAGCATAAACAGCGGGATCGAGCCTTCAATCGGTACGCCCAGCACGCCTTTCACCATCAGTACCAGCGATAATCCCGACACCACCAGCACCACCAACCCCATCGACCAGACCTTCGCCATCATGATCTCAAACGGCGTTATCGGCATCACCAGTAAGTGTTCCACCGTGCCGTGTTCGCGCTCGCGGATCAGCGCCGATCCGGTCAGCACAATCGCCAGCATGGTAATGTTGTTGATGATCGCCATCACCCCGCCAAACCACGCGGGATCGAGGTTCGGGTTAAAGCGCATCCGGGTTTCCAGCGATACCAACGGTTCGCTATTATCACGGTAGCGCGCGACAAAGCTGTTCACTTCACCGTTGATAATATTCTGGATATAACCGTTGCCAGTGAATGCCTGGCTCATGCGCGTGGCATCGACGTTCACCTGAATATCTGGCTGGCGTCCGGCGAGGACATCACGCTGAAAATTAGGCGGAATATTTATCGCAAAGGTATAACGCCCGGCGTCCAGTCCGGCATCCATCTCATCGGCGGTGATCATCTCCGGTGGCAAAAACCACGGGCGATAGAAGCTGTTAACGATCCGGTTCGACAGCTGCGATTGATCCATATCGGCAATAGAGATCGGCGCGAGGTTCAACGATCCTGGCGTAACGGTCGCTGACGAATACACCGATACCGTAAACGAGAAGACAATCAGCGTCAGCATCGCTTTATCACCGAGCAGACTGCGCAACTCTTTGATACCCAGATTAAAAATATTACGTAAATGGCGCATCATCCCTCCTGTTTTTTCAGCAGCAGGATGCTTAAGCCCATCACCAGCGGTATGGCTATCAGCAGCGGGATAAAAAGTTGCCACAAATCAGTCAGATCCAGCGCTTTCGAGAACGTCCCGCGGGCGATAGTCAGAAAATGACTGGTCGGGTAAACCTCGCCGATCCAACGTCCTGGACCTTCCAGCGAAGCTACCGGATCGATCATCCCGGAAAACTGTGTCGCCGGGATCAACGTGATAATCGCCGTACCGAAAATGGCGGCAATCTGGCTTTTCATAAAGGTGGAGATCAGCAGCCCCATTCCGGTGGCAATGATGATATACAGCAGCGCCGCCAGGGTGAGCGTCAGGAAACTGCCTTTATGCGGTACGCCAAACACAAACACCGACAGGCCGCAGAGCAGGAAAAAGTTCAGCATCCCCAGCGCAATGTACGGCAGCTGTTTGCCAAGCAAAAATTCGCTACGGGTGGTGGGAGTCACGTAAAGGTTGATAATCGACCCCAACTCTTTTTCCCGCACCACGCTAAGGGCGCTTAGCATTGACGGAATCATCATCAGCAGAAGCGGGATCACCGCCGGAACAATCGCTGGCAGGCTTTTTACGTCCGGGTTATAGCGATAGCGCGTCTCAATGTTCATCAGCCCGCTTTGGCTGGAGGGTGTGGATTGTCGGCTCGCCACATCCTGTAGCCAGCTCTGGTGCATGGCCTGCACGTAACCTTTTACCGTTTCGGCACGGCTCGGCATCGCACCGTCAATCCAGACACCGAGTTCCACAGGCGTACCACGCGCGATATCGCGCCCGAAATTGGGAGGGATCTCAATCGCCACCGTGATATCGCCCGCACGCATCCGACGATCAAGCTCGTCATAACTGGTGAGCGGCGGCTGTTCGATAAAGTAACGGGAACCGGAGAGATTGAGCGTCCACGCCTGGCTACTGACGGTCTGGTCGCGGTCGAGCACCGCAAAGCGCAGGTTTTCCACATCCATACTGATGCCGTAACCCATTATCAGCATCAGGATCACCGTTCCCATCAGCGCCAGCGTCGAACGTACCGGATCGCGCCGCAGTTCCAGCGCTTCGCGGCGGCTGTAGCTAAACAGACGGCGCAGGCTAAATCCCTGACGCGGCGCGTGGGTGGCGTCGTGTACCACGGGCGGCGCTTCGGCTTCGCTGCTCTGCCCTGCCGCTTCCTGCAAATAGGCGATAAATGCCTCTTCCAGACTGGCGGCTCCGCGTTTCTCAACCAGTTCCTGCGGTGTACCGCTGGCGAGCACTTTTCCGGCGTGCATCAGTGAGATACGGTCGCAACGTTCCGCTTCGTTCATAAAGTGGGTGGAGATGAAGATAGTCACTTTGTCCTGGCGCGAGAGATCGACCATCAACTGCCAGAACATATCCCTCGCCACCGGATCGACACCAGAAGTAGGCTCATCGAGGATTAACATCTCCGGGCGATGAATCACCGCCACCGCCAGCGAAAGCCGCTGGCGAATGCCGAGCGGTAATGACTCCGGCAGAACATCTTCAACGTCGTTGAGCTTAAACCGCTCGCTCATTTCAGCCACTCGCGCGGGAATTTCCGCTTCCGGGATGTGAAACAAACGGGCATGTAACTCCAGGTTTTGCCGCACGGTGAGTTCGTTATAGAGCGAAAACGCCTGCGACATATAGCCCACCCGACGGCGAGTATCGATATCTTTTGGATCAACCGGTTGCCCGAACAGCCACGCCTCACCTTCGCTGGCGGGCAGCAATCCGGTAAGCATTTTCATGGTGGTGGATTTACCGCAGCCGTTCGAACCAAGAAAACCAAAAATCTCCCCGCGTGGAATGCGGAAATTGACGTGATCAACGGCAACGAAGGAACCAAAACGCATGGTCAGATCGCGCGCTTCGATGGCAATCTCTGCGTTTTCAGGTTGATATGGTGGGATCACTACCGCCTGATGCGCCTGGCGTTGCGCTTGCGGTAACAGATTTATAAATGCTTCTTCCAGCGTGGCGCTTTGCGTTTGCTGCCGCAGCTCTTCGGCGCTGCCGGTTGCCAGCACTTCTCCGGCATTCATCGCTACCAGCCAGTCGAAGCGTTCGGCCTCTTCCATGTAGGCGGTGGCGACCAGCACGCTCATATTGCTCTGCCGCTGGCGAATACTGTCGATCAGATCCCAGAACTGGGCGCGGGAGAGCGGGTCAACCCCCGTTGTTGGCTCATCAAGAATCAACAATTCCGGGTCGTGGATTAACGCACAGCACAGCCCCAGTTTTTGCTTCATCCCGCCGGAGAGTTTACCTGCAGGACGATCGCGAAACGGTGCTAACCCGGTGCTGGTCAGCAGCTCATTAATTCGCACTTCCCGCTCCGCTTTGTCGTGACCGAACAGGCGGGCGAAAAAATCGACGTTTTCATACACCGACAAGGTGTGGTAGAGGTTTTTGCCCAGCCCCTGCGGCATCCAGGCGATGCGCGGGCAAACGTCGCGTCGATGCTTCGGGTCGCGCATATCGCCGCCCAGCACCATCACATTGCCCTGCTCAATGACGCGGGCACCGGAAATCAACGACAACAAGCTCGACTTCCCGACGCCGTCCGGGCCAATCAGCCCGACCATGCAGCGGGCCGGAATATCGAGAGTGATATTGTTCAGCGCAACGGTTTTTCCATAATGCTGGCTCACGCCTGCCAGTTGCGCGACAGGCGGGACGGGAACCAGTTCCAGATGCGTCATTGCGGCAACCTCACCACCAGGTCGTCAGGCCACGGAAGTTCTTCATTCACCCGCACCCACGCTATGCCCGGCAAACCGGTTTTGACATATTCCAGATGCTGCTGGAGTAATTCCGGTGGGATACGCGCTTTGACGCGGAACATTAGTTTCAGCCGTTCATCGCTGGTTTCGACAGTTTTTGGCGTGAACTGGGCGACGCTGGCGACAAAACTGATGGTCGCCGGAATACGCAGATCTGGCGCGGCATCGAGGATCAGCCGGGCTTCACCGCCCAGTTTCAGCGTGCCCGCCTGTTCGGTTGGCAGGAAGAAGGTCATATAGACGTCGCTGAGATCGACCATATTCAGCACCCGACCGCCTGCCGCCAGCACTTCGCCTGGCTCGGCAACCCGATACTGCACGCGTCCGTCACGCGGGGCTTTCAGTTCGCTGTCATCGATATCTGCGGCAATACGCCGTTCAGTGGCTTGCGCGGCTTCGACGCGAGTTTGCGCCTGAATGATATTGGTGCGTGCCGCTTCTATAGCGGCTTTAGAAGCCGAAACCTGGGCTTTTGCTGATTCCAGCGCAGCTCGGGCGCTCTCAGCGGCGGCGCGGTCGTCATCCAGCTGTTGCGCAGAAATAGCCCCTCGTTGGGCGAGCGAGCGGGAACGCGTATGACGTTTGGCAACGGAGTCCAGTTCGGCCTGGCGTTGATTGACCAGCGACTGTGCGGCACGAGTTTCGCTTTGCCGTTGCTCCAGCAAAGCCTGCGCGGCGGCAATGGCGCTTTGTGCCTCTTTGATTTGCGCGATGGCTTCCAGTCGCTGTTCCTGCAACACGCGAGTATCCATCTTCGCCAGCACTTCGCCTTCGCGAACAAACTGGCCTTCTTTCACCAGAATGGTGTCGATACGCCCGGCAATTTTACTGGCGATATCCACTTCCGTCGCTTCAATGCGCCCATTACTGACGGCAAAACCTTCCGGCACACCTGCCGGGCGCAACAGCCACCACGCCACGATAGCGGCCACCGCCAGTAACCCGACAACCCACCACGCCAGATGGCGCTTACTCTTATCCATAATCGACCCGCCATAATCCCTGTAATCAAACGACGCGTGTTACAACTGCCGCCGAACGACGTTCAGCGGATTCTTCCATCCGGGATAAGAAGGAAACGGCAAATACGACCAGCGCGCAGAGCATTGAGCGCCAACGTGGAAGGCTTAGTGAAAACGGGTAGTAATGTTGTCATCATCAGCATTCCTGGCCGTAAATGAAACACGCATACTCATAAGTGTGATCTATAAAACTGGCTGACAAAACGGTATCCATCCTGTTGGATAGCGTTTCACGCCTGTTCAGTTGCAGGAACAGAGCATTCCTTATTACGTTTTATCAACAGTCTCAACCAGATAGTAACATTAATATTCATGTTGTCTATGGTTCAGAGCTGTAACATTGTGCGCCTTCTAATCAAAGGCATAAGTCCATTTTTGTTTTTTTCATGCTGGTAAGACTTCCAGGGAGTGGTTATCTCAGGCCCTGCACCAGGGTTAATTTGGCAATTATGCATGCTGAACATTCTTCCAGCATGTTTACTGTCACGGGCGTTAAGACCTAAAACTGTCCCCGTTTCACCTATGCGTTCTCTCCCACCATTTCCGTTATGTGCAACAACTTGATTTATACCTAACATTTGTGAGCATGCTAATAGTGCTTCAAGTTTAGGCCTGTAATCTGTCGAAACAGAAAAATAACGATTAAAGGATCGACAAGAGATAGCCCGGCTAGTTTTAAACTTTTTACCATTAATGATGGCATGATGCTTCTTATTAATAATTGCCGCTAATTCGACCGGATCGAGAGCATTGGTCATTTCATCAATAGAGACTGTTATCGGTCCTATAATGTAACGTTTTCGCTGATCATCAAAAGTTATCCCATGATGATTTGCCATTATTTTGTATTTGGGGTCATAGAAACATACAGGATAATCTTTTATCCCAGCGTAGGTATCCTCATCAAGTGGTTTCATACGCGTGAAGTTCTGCATATAGTTACCATTGCAATTCGTTTCATGATTACCAGCTAATACATGAACATTTTTATTAATACTCATTATGCGTTTTAACAAATCGATGATAAATTGATCGCCACAGATATTACTAAATCGATCGCCGGTTTGGTCACCCAGAAACGTACATGGCGTCACTGCGCCCTGATTAATAACTAAATATGGCTGAAAACTTTCTAAAACCACATCTCTTCTGTTCAGAATACTGATTATTGTATTAACATTAATGTCTAGTTCCTCATTAATTTTTTCCCTTAATAAAACGTTGAGAACTTCATCTTCTATATTAAGCAACTGGCTAAGAAAATTTACTCCTTCAGCCATAATTCCCAAATGTCCCGTTGCGAAAAGCGCGTACAAAACTGCACCGACTGAGCCATCGGTATCACCAAAATAGGTTGGTCTGGTACTTGTGGGATCAACGGGTGAACAATTGGAGAAATAGATTCTGTCAGCGAACTGGGGTTTTATAATTGTTTCGAATTTAATATCAGATACATTATATTGCGATATTTTCCAGTTCCAGATGGGTTTGTACGACTCAGTAACTGCAACATCATTAGCATTATCATTTACTGTCATATTATTAAGTAAATAAACAATGCTGTACCAATTAATATCGGTATCATCAAGAGGGCAACCGTAATTTTTACTATTAATTGTCACAATAAACTGATAACTATTATTCCTACGTAGAATATGGGCACGCATGCCCGATAGCATACTATATTTTTCTGAATGATTCGTTTCTATGGTAAATGAAATTTTGTCATCTTGAAAAGATTGTTGGAAACGTTCTATTTGCCAATCATCAATTTTTTCCACAACTTCACCGAGCATTGTCCTGGCAATACTTGATATATCATCACCTATACCATTTGCAATATACCCAAACAGTTCTTTAGTGAAGTTAGTAACATGCTCTTGCACCATATCATTTGTTGCGATAGTCGTTATACTGTCGTTAGTACCTGCCACAGTTCTAAGTTTCATCTTTTACCTCATATAATTCACCGCAAGGAATACATAGTTATCATTTAATCTTATGACATACACCTCATGTTCGACGGGAAAATAATTATATTTTGCACAAATCATTCAGCCTTAAAGCATAATATGAAATTTCTTATCTCATAGTAGAGAAAGTCCCTAAAGATTGTAGAGGCGTCATCAGTATATGCCTCTACAATCGATTAAGAAAAACTATGAAATACTGGCAGGATTAAAAAGATATACCACCGTATTCATAGAGTTTTAATGAGATTGAAAACAACTAAGCCCTGGGACACCTTTTTTATCACCACGTTCGTTAGGTGCTATCTTCCAGGAATTTAGCCCCATGGTATAATTATCAATTTTTTGATGCTGATCTACCCCTAATCCATAATGGCCATATTTCTGTTTACTTTTTTTGAGCGTCTGTCCACATTTGAAGATATCTTCAGGTTTTGGTCTGAAAGCAGTAGTGTTATTAAAATAATTGTCATATACAGGTGTGGATGCTATAGCATTGCTTCTAATTAGATGGATAAGACGATCATCCATGTGTTGTTTATGTTTTTTATTAAATATATTTGCTAATTCCTCAGGATCAATTGGGTCTTTCATCTGATTAAATGGAACCTGCAAAGCACCTAGACAATAACATTCATTTTCTTCATTTCTTATTATTCCGTGATGACTGGTTAAAACTTTCGTTTCTGAGTCATAATTACAAACATCGAGCGTTTTAATTAAGTCATATGTATCACCGGAAGAGAGTTTATGATTTGCTAGTCGTGCACTATAGTTACCATTAAAATTGATTTCATGATTTCCAGCCAGAACGACAACATTTTTATTTATACGACTATCTTTATTACCCTCCATATTTCGCATAGAATTTAGCAAAGTAAGGATATATTTATCACCAAAAATAGTACTAAATCTATCGCCTGTATGATCCCCAAGGAAGATACAAGGGGTAATCGCATCGCCTTTTAAAAAAACATGTTGATGCAACTCATTCAAGATCATGTCTCTCGTATCTAATAAAGTGAAGAGTTTTTTCAATTTTTTATTTTCATATGCGAATGACGCCATGTCTTCGTGTTTTAATAATTGACATAATAAACTCCACCCCTCTCCCCTGATGCCTATATGCCCTGAAACGAGCAATGCATAAAGTACAGCGCCCACTCTTCCATCTGTATCGCCAAAATAAGCCGTGTTGGGATTTTTTGGGTTAATCACACCACACTGTTTATAAAAGTCTATTTTTGAAAAAACAGATTCAACATAGCTATCAAACTTTTCCTTAGTAAACGTCTCTTTAGAGACAGCCCAACGCCAGTCAGCTTTAAAATTACCGCTAAGAAGAGTAAAAAAATTTTCAGGTATGATAGAAAACCCATCAACTTTATAAATTATGTCTGATTTATCCCCGGAGAAATTAATAAAATAATAACCGTCCTTACGCTCAATCGTAACGGTAATGGGAGACGATAATTTTATCACATGGTTATTGTCTGGTATAATTGTAAAGATAAACGTGTCAGTAGTATTATCGGCGAAACTATTATATTCTTTAATATCTATAGATGGCTCACTATTGTAAAACCACAGTTTTTCTATCTGAGGACTATGTTCAGTTACGTTCCAGCAGCCATGTTGCAGGAAATAGATGATATGCAGGCCAAAATCGTTATCTATTTGCGAATGTTTATCCAGCTTATCAATTTCAACTATCTTTGAACGATGTTTTTTATCAACATTGCCATGGTGTTGATGACTGTTAACTTTATCTGAATGCTTATCTTGATGGTTTGAAGAGAAGTGCTTAAATATATTGTGAAATACTTTCATAAATAACCCGTGATATTTTTGACTTGTTAGTAACAAAATAAATGACACATGTCTGAAAGACATTTTTACGATGATACAAAGCAATAATACTTATATGTTCGATGATTTTAAGCACCGATACCATCCGGTCTTTTACCAAATAATGAAAAAGAATCCCTCCCTGGAAGATAATTGTAAAAAACAACAGAATAAGAATTAATCTTAGGATAAATATTTATTTACCATGGCCTTTTGAACGCTGAAAAGTAGCGCTCTGCAAAGTAAATCCCGCTATAGTTATGCTATGCATTTGTCTTTAATGATATCTCGTCATTGTATTAACAGGCTGAAATTATCATTAATGCACATTTCAATATTAGCAGGGATACCTGAGGAGTTTAAAGTGAACATATATATCGGGTGGCTTTTCAAATTAATCCCTTTAATTATGGGCTTAATTTGTATCGCGTTAGGTGGCTTTGTGCTGGAAAGTTCTGGGCAAAGTGAGTATTTCGTCGCGGGTCATGTGCTGATTTCCCTGGCAGCCATATGCCTGGCATTATTCACTACCGCATTTATTATCATTTCGCAGCTCACGCGCGGCGTTAATACGTTTTACAATACATTGTTCCCCATTATTGGCTATGCGGGGTCAATTATCACCATGATATGGGGTTGGGCACTGTTAGCAGGCAATGATGTGATGGCAGACGAGTTTGTTGCCGGCCATGTTATTTTTGGCGTTGGTATGATTGCCGCCTGTGTATCGACAGTGGCAGCGTCATCCGGTCACTTTCTGCTCATTCCCAAAAACGCAGCAGGGAGCAAGAGCGATGGAACACCGGTACAGGCTTATTCTTCATTAATCGGTAATTGCCTCATTGCCGTTCCCGTTTTACTCACCCTGCTCGGTTTCATTTGGTCTATTACGCTGTTACGTAGTGCCGACATAACTCCGCATTATGTCGCCGGTCACGTATTGCTTGGGTTAACCGCAATCTGTGCCTGTCTAATTGGCCTTGTTGCCACAATTGTCCATCAAACACGTAATACGTTCTCATCCAAAGAACACTGGCTGTGGTGTTATTGGGTTATTATTCTCGGCTCAATCACGGTGCTGCAGGGCATATACGTGTTAGTCAGCTCCGATGCAAGCGCCCGACTGGCTCCCGGCATTATCCTCATTTGCCTCGGAATGATCTGTTACAGCATATTCTCAAAAGTCTGGCTACTGGCACTGGTCTGGAGACGTACCTGTTCGTTAGCCAACAGAATACCGATGATTCCCGTCTTCACCTGCCTGTTTTGCCTTTTCCTGGCATCGTTTCTTGCAGAAATGGCGCAGACCGACATAGGGTATTTTATTCCTTCGCGGGTTCTGGTCGGTTTGGGAGCGGTATGCTTTACGTTGTTCTCAATCGTTTCAATATTAGAAGCAGGTTCTGCTAAAAAATAATTGCAACGTACCGGATAAAACCAGCGTTGACCATTTGCGTAACGCTGGTTTTTCTCAGGTATCATGAAATAACGCAGAATTAATGCATAGTGGTTAAGTATAAAAAAACAGCAAAGTTGCTGATTTTTTCAACCTGTTCATATTTTATAAAGATCTGGCCACTGGGGGAGTTTTAATCACCTTTCCTTCCACCTTATATTAAGCATGGAGGGTTTCAGTTCACAGGCTCATTAGAAAATAATCACAAGATAACCACTATCAAAATTAGCTCATTTTTAATGCGACTCTAATAATTTTCATCTTTAGGAAATAGCTCAGGACGACTTCGCTGCAATCAAATCCTGCGCACAAGCCCATGCACTCGACCACGCCCACTGGAAGTTATAGCCCCCCAGCCAGCCGGTGACGTCCATCACTTCGCCGATGAAGTACAGCCCAGGCACTTTGCGCGCTTCCATCGTCCGTGAAGAGAGTTCGTTGGTGTCCACGCCGCCGAGCGTCACTTCGGCAGTGCGATAGCCTTCAGTGCCGTTGGGTTGTACGCGCCAGTCGGTCAATGTGCTAATCAGTGCCTGTTGGTCACGCACGTTGAGCTGTTTTAGCGAAACATCCGGGATTTGCCCGAGTTGTTGTAAACGTTCAACCAACCGCTTCGGTAGATGAACCGCCAGTGTGTTTTTCAGGCTCTGATTCGGATGTGCATTACGCTGTTCATTCAGGAAGGTTTCGAGGTCCACATCCGGTAGCAGATTGATACTGACAAATTCACCCGGTTGCCAGTAGCTGGAAATTTGCAACACCGCCGGTCCAGATAAGCCGCGGTGGGTGAAGAGTAAGTTCTCACGGAAAACGGTGCCGTTTTCAGCGGTAATCACGGAAGGCACCGCCACGCCTGCCAGCACCTGTAACTCTTCGAGCAACGGTTTATGCAGAGTGAATGGCACCAGACCCGCGCGGGTCGGCAGCACGTTGAGGCCAAATTGTTCGGCAATCTTATAACCAAACGGCGACGCGCCCAGCCCCGGCATTGACAGTCCACCGGTCGCGATGACTAGCTTTTCGCAACCGACAGTCATGCCGTTCAGTTCAAGCGTGAAGCCTGTATCATCCTTCTCCACGCTCAGCACTTCGCTACGCAATCTGAAGGTCACATTGCCCTTCTCGCACTCATCCACCAGCATGTCGACAATCTGCTGCGCGGAGTCATCGCAGAAGAGTTGCCCTAACGTTTTCTCGTGCCAGGCGATGCCGTGTTTATTGACCAGATCAATGAAATCCCACTGGGTAAAACGCGCGAGTGCAGACTTACAAAAATGCGGATTCTGGCTCAGATAAGCGCCCGGTTCGACATAAAGATTGGTAAAGTTGCAGCGCCCACCGCCAGACATGAGGATTTTGCGCCCTGGTTTTTTACCATTATCGATCAGCAGAACCCGGCGTCCTGCCTGACCTGCCAGCGCAGAACAGAACATACCCGCCGCACCAGCGCCTATAATAATGGCATCAAACCTTTCCACGTTGCGCTCCTCTAAGAAAAAACGGGCGTGAATTGTAAAGATTCCTCAGTGGTCGCACCAGCATCAATATTACTAAAAGGAAGTATTTACCTGAATTATATAAGATAATTATTTTTTGAGTGAAATCCATACAGGAGGCAAATCAAAAAAAGTCTATATTTCACTTTGCCCGCGCCGCGAAAGTCACTGATAATGCGCCGCGTTCATGTCCTCAAAATGGCGTAACGTCCTATGCTACATTTGTTTGCTGGCCTGGATTTGCATACCGGGCTGTTATTATTGCTTGCACTGGCTTTTGTGCTGTTCTACGAAGCCATCAATGGTTTCCATGACACAGCCAACGCCGTGGCAACCGTTATCTATACCCGCGCGATGCGTTCTCAGCTCGCCGTGGTTATGGCGGCGGTGTTCAACTTCTTGGGTGTTTTGCTGGGTGGTCTGAGTGTTGCCTATGCCATTGTGCATATGCTGCCGACGGATCTGCTGCTTAATATGGGATCGTCTCATGGCCTTGCCATGGTGTTCTCTATGTTGCTGGCGGCGATTATCTGGAACCTGGGTACCTGGTACTTTGGTTTACCTGCATCCAGCTCTCATACGCTGATTGGCGCGATCATCGGGATTGGTTTAACCAATGCGTTGATGACCGGGACGTCAGTGGTGGATGCACTCAATATCCCGAAAGTATTAAGTATTTTCGGTTCTCTGATCGTTTCCCCTATTGTCGGCCTGGTGTTTGCTGGCGGTCTGATTTTCTTGCTGCGTCGCTACTGGAGCGGCACCAAGAAACGCGCCCGTATCCACCTGACCCCAGCGGAGCGTGAAAAGAAAGACGGCAAGAAAAAGCCGCCGTTCTGGACGCGTATAGCGCTGATCCTTTCCGCTATCGGCGTGGCGTTTTCGCACGGCGCGAACGATGGTCAGAAAGGCATTGGTCTGGTTATGTTGGTATTGATTGGCGTCGCACCAGCAGGCTTCGTGGTGAATATGAATGCCACTGGCTACGAAATCACCCGTACCCGTGATGCCATCAACAACGTCGAAGCTTACTTTGAGCAGCATCCTGCGCTGCTGAAACAGGCTACCGGTGCTGATCAGTTAGTACCGGCTCCGGAAGCTGGCGCAACGCAACCTGCGGAGTTCCATTGCCATCCGTCGAATACCATTAACGCGCTCAACCGCCTGAAAGGCATGTTGACTACCGATGTGGAAAGCTACGATAAGCTGTCGCTTGATCAACGTAGCCAGATGCGCCGCATTATGCTGTGCGTTTCTGACACTATCGACAAAGTGGTGAAGATGCCTGGCGTGAGTGCAGACGATCAGCGCCTGTTGAAGAAACTGAAGTCCGACATGCTTAGCACCATCGAGTATGCGCCGGTGTGGATCATCATGGCGGTCGCGCTGGCGTTAGGTATCGGTACGATGATTGGCTGGCGTCGTGTGGCAACGACTATCGGTGAGAAAATCGGTAAGAAAGGCATGACCTACGCTCAGGGGATGTCTGCCCAGATGACGGCGGCAGTGTCCATCGGCCTGGCAAGTTATACCGGGATGCCGGTTTCCACTACTCACGTACTCTCCTCTTCTGTCGCGGGGACGATGGTGGTAGATGGCGGCGGCTTACAGCGTAAAACCGTAACCAGTATTCTGATGGCCTGGGTGTTTACCCTTCCGGCTGCGGTACTGCTTTCCGGCGGGCTGTACTGGCTCTCCTTGCAGTTCCTGTAATCGCACGCACCAAAACGAGCGGGTCAGTTTACTGGCCCGCTTTTTTTATGCGTTATTTTTGCTGAAGTGCTTAATGCCAAATCATCAATGCAATCAGGCTGACCACCACCAGACCACACAATGCGCTGGTCAGAATAAACTGCCGACGCACCCGCTCACAGCGGCGAATAAACTCATCATCGTGATGATCGCGATAACGTTGGGCATAGATATACCAAACGAGACGCACCTGTTTGTTGGGTTGGCCATGTGAGGTAAAAAAGCCCCCTCCATCAACATATTGATAGAGCAATGGATCGCAGTTACGCAGTACCACTAACAACGCGCGTAGTGATGAGAAATAGCGCGCCATGTTAACAATGCAAACGACACATAAAGCCCAAAATAATGCGACGGTGCTTATCATACCTCCTCCCCGGCGACCTGCCCGCGGAGTTCCACCCCGGGGCTACCGCTCCCGATACGCTGCCAATCAGTTAACACCAGGTCCTGGAGAAACCGCTTTTGTGGTGACCAACATCCGAGCGGCTCTATAGATAGTGTAGGAGATCAGGTTGTTTTTTTTCCAGAAGGTTAACCACTATCAATATATTCATGTCGAAAATTTGTTTATCTAACGGGTAAGCAAGGCGGATTGACGGATCATCCGGGTCGCTATAAGGTAAGGATGGTCTTAACACTGAATCTTTACGGCTGGGTTAGCCCCGCGCACGTAGTTCGCAGGACGCGGGTGACGTAACGGCACAAGAAACGCTAGCTGGCCAGTCATCGACAACTTTATGGAAGGAGTAACACTATGGCTTATAAACACATTCTCATCGCGGTCGATCTCTCCCCGGAAAGCAAAGTTCTGGTAGAGAAAGCAGTCTCTATGGCTCGCCCCTACAATGCGAAAGTTTCTCTGATCCACGTAGATGTAAACTACTCTGACCTATACACCGGGCTTATTGATGTGAATCTGGGTGATATGCAGAAACGCATCTCTGAAGAGACACATCATGCGCTGACCGAGCTTTCCACTAATGCAGGCTACCCAATCACTGAAACCCTGAGCGGCAGCGGCGATCTGGGCCAGGTTCTGGTCGATGCAATCAAGAAATACGATATGGATCTGGTGGTTTGTGGTCACCACCAGGACTTCTGGAGCAAACTGATGTCTTCCGCACGTCAGCTGATCAACACCGTTCACGTTGATATGCTGATTGTTCCGCTGCGCGACGAAGAAGAATAATCTTCCCTCTACGACGTGTTCCTGAACGCCCGCATATGCGGGCGTTTTGCTTTTTGGCGCGCCTTGTTACCTTGCAGCGTAAACACCTTATCTGGCCTACGGTCTGCGTACGCAATCAAAATCCCCTGCCAATACAACATTTAACACCATCATATTTTCCATCATTAGTGTGATCAGCTGGTTATTTTCTGTTGTAATAGTGTATTAATCTATTCACCGCATCAATATTAAGAATCTCTGACAGATGTAAACTTTTTCGCGCGTTATCCCTTACGCGTTCATACTTTTCAGGATGGTATTGGAAGGTTAATAAATATGAATACAACAACACCCATGGGGATGCTGCAGCAACCTCGCCCATTTTTCATGATTTTTTTTGTCGAGTTATGGGAGCGATTCGGCTACTACGGCGTGCAGGGCGTACTGGCGGTTTTCTTCGTTAAGCAGCTTGGATTCTCGCAAGAACAGGCTTTTGTCACTTTTGGTGCTTTTGCTGCGCTGGTCTATGGCCTCATTTCCATTGGCGGCTATGTCGGCGACCACCTGCTGGGGACCAAACGCACCATTGTTCTCGGAGCACTTGTGCTGGCGATTGGCTACTTCATGACCGGCCTGTCGCTACTTAAGCCTGACCTGATTTTCATCGCCCTGGGGACTATCGCTGTCGGTAACGGCCTGTTTAAAGCTAACCCAGCCAGCTTGCTTTCGAAGTGCTATCCGCCGAAAGATCCGCGGCTTGATGGCGCATTTACCCTGTTCTATATGTCGATCAACATCGGCTCGTTGATAGCGTTATCGCTGGCCCCTGTGATCGCTGATAGATTCGGCTATTCAGTCACCTACAACCTGTGCGGTGCAGGATTAATTATCGCGCTATTGGTTTACATCGCCTGTCGCGGAATGGTGAAAGACATTGGTTCTGAACCCGACTTCCGGCCGATGAGCTTCAGCAAACTGTTGTACGTGTTACTTGGCAGCGTGGTGATGATCTTCGTCTGTGCATGGCTGATGCACAACGTAGAAGTCGCCAATCTGGTGCTGATTGTTCTCTCCATCGTCGTCACCATCATTTTCTTTCGTCAGGCATTCAAGCTGGATAAAACCGGGCGCAATAAAATGTTTGTCGCCTTTGTCCTGATGCTCGAAGCGGTGGTGTTTTACATTCTCTACGCCCAGATGCCAACGTCGCTGAACTTCTTTGCCATCAACAACGTGCATCATGAAATTCTCGGCTTTTCCATCAACCCGGTCAGCTTCCAGGCGCTTAACCCGTTCTGGGTGGTACTCGCCAGCCCAATACTGGCAGGCATTTACACGCATCTGGGTAACAAAGGCAAAGATCTCTCTATGCCGATGAAATTTACTCTCGGCATGTTTATGTGCTCACTGGGCTTTTTGACGGCTGCAGCTGCGGGAATGTGGTTTGCGGATGCCCAGGGGCTGACATCGCCGTGGTTTATTGTGCTGGTTTACTTATTCCAGAGCCTGGGTGAACTGTTTATTAGCGCCCTGGGTCTGGCGATGATTGCTGCCCTGGTGCCGCAGCATTTGATGGGCTTTATTCTCGGGATGTGGTTCCTGACGCAGGCTGCCGCGTTCTTGCTGGGCGGCTATGTGGCAACATTTACCGCAGTACCAGACAACATTACCGATCCGCTTGAGACGTTGCCCGTCTATACCAACGTGTTTGGTAAGATTGGCCTGGTTACGCTGGGCGTTGCGGTGGTGATGCTGCTGATGGTGCCGTGGCTGAAACGAATGATTGCGACGCCCGAAAGCCATTAATTATTCTTGCAGAAAGCAGGGTAGCGATAACGCTACCCTGCTTTACTTTTACACCGGCGTTCCGGCATAAATATCAAAGCGATGCCCTTTGGTCACTACCGCGTTTGGCGTGGCGACATTCGCCAGCGGCGGCGCGTAGTCCGGGCGCTTTACCACCACGCGTTTGGTCGCCAGCAAGCGTGCAGGCTCCAGCAATCCATCGGCATCAAGATCCGGCCCCACCAGCGACTGAAAGACTCGCATCTCTTTTTTCACCAACGCGCTTTTCTGCTTATGCGGGAACATCGGATCGAGATAGACCACCTGCGGGCGCGGAGTAATATCGGTCAGCGCCGTCAGGCTGGAAGCGTGAATTAACTGCAACCGCTCCTGCAACCAGCCGCCGATTTCCGCATCCGCATAACCACGCGCCAGGCCGTCGTCGAGCAATGCAGCAACCACCGGATTACGCTCCAGCATCCGCACGCGGCAGCCGACTGAAGCCAACACAAAGGCATCGCGCCCAAGTCCTGCAGTGGCATCCACCACATCCGGCAAATAATCGCCTTTAATGCCCACCGCTTTCGCCACTGCCTCCCCACGTCCGCCGCCGAATTTGCGTCGGTGCGCCATCGCTCCGCCAACAAAATCAACAAAGATGCCGCCAAGTTTTGGCTCATCACGCTTGCGCAATTCCAGATGTTCCGGCGTTAACACCAGCGCCATCAGGTTGTCTTCATCGTGCTCCAGCCCCCAGCGGGCCGCCAGAACAGATAAGGCACCGTCTCCGGTGCCTGTTTCATCAATTAAGCAGATTTTCACTGAATGATCAGCCCTTAATGCCGTAATGCTCCAGCATCGCATCCAGCTGCGGTTCACGACCACGGAAGCGTTTGAACAGATCCATCGGCTCTTCTGAACCGCCACGGCTCAGAATGTTGTCGAGGAACGACTGTCCGGTTTCACGGTTGAAAATGCCCTCTTCCTCAAAGCGCGAGAAGGCATCTGCCGCCAGCACGTCGGCCCACAGGTAGCTGTAGTAACCTGCGGCATAACCACCGGCGAAAATATGGCTGAAAGCGTGCGGGAAACGGCCCCAGGATGGAGACGGTACTACGGCAACCAGTTTCTTGATTTCTGCCAGAGTTTCGAGGATTTTCGCTCCCTGATCCGGGCGGAACTCGGCATGGAGGCGGAAATCAAACAGGCCGAACTCCAGCTGGCGCAGAATAAACAGCGCCGCCTGGTAGTTCTTAGCCGCCAGCATTTTATCCAGCAGCTCCTTCGGCAGCGGTTCGCCGGTTTCATAGTGACCGGAGATAAACGCCAGCGCCTCAGGCTCCCAGCACCAGTTTTCCATAAACTGGCTCGGCAGTTCGACCGCATCCCACGGCACCCCGCTGATCCCGGAAACACCAGCGGTTTCAATGCGGGTCAGCATATGGTGCAGACCATGACCGAACTCGTGGAACAGGGTGATCACTTCGTCGTGAGTAAACAGTGCCGGTTTACCATTTACTGGGCGGTTGAAGTTACAGGTCAGATACGCGACCGGTTTTTGCAGCGAACCGTCGGCTTTACGCATCTGGCCTACGCAGTCATCCATCCACGCCCCGCCGCGCTTGTTCTCACGGGCGTACAGGTCGAGATAGAAGCTGCCGCGCAGTTCGTTGTTCTCGTCATACAGTTCGAAGAAACGTACATCCGGATGCCAGACATCAACATCTTTACGCTCTTTAGCGGTGATACCGTAAATACGTTTCACCACTTCAAACAGGCCGTTAACCACTTTGTTTTCAGGGAAGTACGGACGCAGTTGTTCGTCACTGATGCTGTAGAGGTGCTGTTTCTGTTTTTCGCTGTAGTATGCGATATCCCACGGCTGCAACTCATCGACGCCAAATTCCGCTTTGGCGAAGGCACGCAGTTGTGTCAGCTCTTTTTCGCCCTGCGGACGCGCGCGTTTTGCCAGATCGGTTAAGAAATCCAGCACCTGCTGAGGGTTTTCTGCCATTTTAGTGGCAAGGGATTTAAAGGCGTAGTTTTCAAAACCCAGCAGTTGCGCCAGTTCGTGACGCAGCGCGAGGATCTCTTCCATCACCTTGCTGTTGTCCCACTTACCGGCGTTCGGGCCTTGATCGGAAGCGCGGGTGCTGTAAGCACGATACATCTCTTCGCGCAGAGCCTGGTTGTCGCAGTAGGTCATTACCGGCAAGTAGCTTGGGATATCCAGTGTCAGCAAATAACCTTCCAGCTCTTTCGCTTCAGCCTGGGCTTTTGCCGCAGCCAGCGCGCTTTCTGGCATCCCCGCCAGCTCCGCTTCGTCGGTAACGAGTTTGGTCCAGCCCATCGTCGCATCGAGGACGTTGTTGCTGTACTGATTGCCCAGTTCAGAAAGACGGGTAGCAATTTCGCCGTAACGCTGCTGTTTCTCTTTCGGCAGACCGATGCCAGAGAGTTCGAAGTCGCGCAGTGCGTTATCAACCGCTTTTTTCTGAGCCGTGTTCAGCGTGGCGTAATGATCGCCATCGCGCAGGTCGCGATATGCTTTATACAGCCCTTCATGTTGCCCTACCCAGGTGCTGTATTCTGACAGCAGCGGCAGGGTTTGTTCGTACGCTTCACGCAGTTCCGGGCTATTTTTCACCGAGTTCAGATGGCTGACCGGGGAGAAGATACGCCCCAGCACATCGTCCACTTCCGCCAACGGCTGGCAGAGATTTTCCCAGGTGTACGGTGCCCCTTGCGCTACTACGCGCTCCACATTTTCGCGGCAGTCGTTCAGCGCCTTAGTCACGGCTGGAACGACATGTTCCGGGAGAATTTTAGAAAACGGAGGCAATTCAAAGGGAGTCAGTAACGGATTCGTCATTAGCGCAGTCCTGGTTAAAGAGGTTAAGGAAGCGCTCAACAGGCGCTTTACATAATGTGTGTAGCATGGGGTTAAGTGTAGTGAATTTCAATGAGAAACGTTACGCTTTCGCGGCGGCGGCCTCTTTTCGGTATACTGTCCTGATAGGCTTTTGTGCGCCCCGAATACGGGCCGATTTTTACTTACCGGAACACCTTTACCCATGCTCAGTTATCGCCACAGCTTTCACGCTGGCAACCACGCCGACGTCCTTAAACATACCGTTCAGAGCCTGATCATCGAGTCGCTGAAAGAGAAAGATAAACCGTTTCTCTATCTCGATACCCACGCAGGGGCCGGGCGTTATCAGTTAGGCAGCGAACATGCCGAGCGTACCGGCGAATATCTCGAAGGTATCGCCCGTATCTGGCAGCAGGACGATTTGCCTGCAGAGCTGGAGGCGTACATCAATGTGGTAAAACACTTTAACCGTAGCGGTCAGTTGCGTTACTACCCCGGTTCACCGTTGATTGCCCGTCAGTTACTGCGTGAACAGGACAGCCTGCAACTGACCGAACTGCACCCGAGCGATTACCCGTTGCTGCGTTCTGAATTTCAGAAAGACAGCCGTGCGCGCGTCGAAAAAGCCGATGGCTTCCAGCAGCTTAAGGCCAAACTGCCGCCGGTTTCCCGCCGTGGTTTAATCCTTATCGATCCGCCGTATGAAATGAAAACCGACTATCAGGCGGTGGTCAGCGGGATAGCAGAAGGTTACAAACGTTTCGCCACTGGCACTTACGCACTGTGGTATCCGGTGGTGCTGCGCCAGCAAATTAAGCGCATGATCCACGACCTGGAAGCGACCGGCATTCGCAAAATTCTGCAAATTGAACTGGCGGTACTGCCAGACAGCGATCGCCGTGGCATGACCGCTTCCGGCATGATTGTGATTAATCCGCCGTGGAAGCTGGAACAGCAGATGAATAACGTGCTGCCGTGGCTGCACAGCAAACTGGTTCCGGCAGGCACCGGGCACGCCACCGTAAGCTGGATCGTACCGGAGTAATTGCAGCCATTGCTGGCACCTATTACGTCTCGCGCTACAATCGCGGTAATCAACGATAAGGACAATATGTCATGACTAAACACTATGATTACATCGCCATCGGCGGCGGCAGCGGCGGTATCGCCTCCATCAACCGCGCGGCTATGTACGGCCAGAAATGCGCGCTGATTGAAGCCAAAGAGCTGGGCGGCACCTGCGTGAACGTCGGCTGCGTGCCGAAAAAAGTGATGTGGCACGCGGCGCAAATCCGTGAAGCGATCCACATGTACGGCCCGGATTATGGTTTCGATACCACCATCAATAAGTTCAACTGGGAAACGTTGATCGCCAGCCGTACCGCCTATATCGACCGAATTCATACTTCCTATGAAAACGTGCTCGGTAAAAATAACGTTGATGTAATCAAAGGCTTTGCCCGCTTCGTTGATGCCAAAACGCTGGAAGTTAACGGTGAAACCATCACGGCCGATCATATCCTCATCGCCACCGGCGGTCGTCCGAGCCACCCGGATATTCCGGGCGTGGAATACGGTATTGATTCTGATGGCTTCTTCGCCCTTCCTGCTTTGCCAGAGCGCGTGGCGGTTGTTGGCGCGGGTTACATCGCCGTTGAGCTGGCTGGCGTGATTAACGGCCTCGGCGCGAAAACGCATCTGTTTGTGCGTAAACATGCGCCGCTGCGCAGCTTCGACCCGATGATCTCTGAAACGCTGGTCGAAGTGATGAACGCCGAAGGCCCGCAGTTGCACACCAACGCCATCCCGAAAGCAGTAGTGAAAAATGCTGATGGTAGCCTGACGCTGGAGCTGGAAGATGGGCGCAGTGAAACGGTGGATTGCCTGATTTGGGCGATTGGTCGCGAGCCTGCCAATGACAACATCAACCTGGAAGCCGCTGGCGTTAAAACCAACGAAAAAGGCTATATCGTCGTCGATAAATATCAAAACACCAACGTTGAAGGTATTTACGCGGTGGGCGATAACACGGGTGCAGTAGAACTGACACCGGTGGCAGTTGCAGCGGGTCGCCGTCTCTCTGAACGCCTGTTTAATAACAAGCCGGATGAGCATCTGGATTACAGCAACATTCCGACCGTGGTCTTCAGCCATCCGCCGATTGGTACTGTTGGTTTAACGGAACCGCAGGCGCGCGAGCAGTACGGCGACGATCAGGTGAAAGTGTATAAATCCTCTTTCACCGCAATGTATACCGCCGTCACCACTCATCGCCAGCCGTGCCGCATGAAGCTGGTGTGCGTTGGACCGGAAGAGAAGATTGTCGGAATTCACGGCATTGGTTTTGGTATGGATGAAATGTTGCAGGGCTTCGCGGTGGCGCTGAAGATGGGCGCAACCAAAAAAGACTTCGACAACACGGTTGCCATTCACCCGACAGCGGCAGAAGAGTTCGTGACAATGCGTTAAATGTTAAAGGGCTAAGAGTAGTGTGCTCTTAGCCCTTAATTACGTTTCCGCTATCAGTTCAGAAGCTGAAGCAGAAAGCGGATCAGTTCCAGCAGCGCAATTAACGCTCCAAGAACGATGATTGCTTTATCAATCACCCGTTTTCTCCATGCGATGGAGTGAGAATGCATCCGCTTACTCATCCACTGCCTGTCACGGCGCATGTCTCATTGTTAGATGACGACTATCTCACTCCGGCCAGAGCATCAGTTAACGGCACCACCCGTACTTCTGACCAGGACTTTGAAAGCGTTTATGCGCATTGCCAGAGTGAAAATGTCTCAGAGCTAACTGGATAATCATACAGTACTTGCGGGTTATAAAACCAGCATGTCCTTGCAATAGTTTCAGTATGGTATTAGCATTGATGCGTTAGATGATGACTATCTCACTCCAGTCAGAGCCACCAACTCAGGGCTGAAGAGTAAAAAAACCGACGCGAAGTCGGTTTTTTTACATCCGGATTCGGACAAGGCTTAATATGACGATGACCCAGTGAAAGTATATAAATCGTCACTGCGATATATACCGAAGTGCCCCCTCCGCCAGCTGAAGAAATCGCTAATTCTTGCAATGTTAGCCACTGGCTAATAGTATTGAGCTGTTAGATAAGAGCTCTCTCACTCCAGCCAGAGCCACCAACTCAGGCTGAAGAGTAAAAAACCGACGCAAAGTCGGTTTTTTTACGTCCTGATTCAGACCTCCTTTCAAATGAATACCCAACTCAAAATTCACACCTATTACCTTCCTCTGCACTTACACATTCGTTAAACCATATATGTTTTTGACTTATCCGATTCGAAGAGAGACACTACCTGCAACAATCAGGAGCGCAATATGTCATTTCTGTTACCCATCCAACTGTTCAAAATTCTTGCCGATGAAACCCGTCTGGGCATCGTTTTACTGCTCAGCGAACTGGGAGAGTTATGCGTCTGCGATCTCTGCACTGCTCTCGACCAGTCGCAGCCCAAGATCTCCCGCCACCTGGCATTGCTGCGTGAATGCGGGCTATTGCTGGATCGCAAGCAAGGTAAGTGGGTTCATTACCGCTTATCGCCGCATATTCCAGCATGGGCAGCGAAAATTATTGAGCAAACAAGATTAAGCCAACTGGACGACGTGCAGGCTATCGCCCGTAAGCTGGCCGCAGCCAACTGCTCTGCAGACGGTAAAGCAAGCTGCAGTTAAAAAATTTGCCTGGATATATATGATTTTCCGAATGTGAGGTGTCGAAGATGAAGACGTTAACGGTGTTTGATCCGGCGATGTGTTGCAGTACCGGCGTCTGTGGTTCTGATGTTGATCAGGTGCTGGTCGATTTTTCCGCAGATGTGCAATGGCTGAAAAGCCGCGGTGTTCAGGTCGAACGTTACAATCTCGCGCAGCAACCGATGAGTTTCGTGCAAAACGAAAAAGCGAAAGCGTTTCTTGAGGCTTCCGGGGCGGAAGGATTGCCCTTGATCTTACTGGGAGGCGAAACCGTGATGGCGGGCCGTTATCCGAAACGCGCCGAGCTAGCCCGCTGGTTTGGGATCCCGCTGGAGAAGGTGGGGCTGGCACCAACACACTGCTGTGGCGGAAAAACCGACTGTTGTTGAGCCGGTCAGGGGGACATATGAAATTCTTACAGAATATCCCGCCTTATCTGTTTTTTACCGGTAAGGGAGGTGTAGGTAAAACGTCAATTTCCTGCGCAACTGCTATCCATCTGGCGGAACAGGGAAAACGGGTTCTGCTTGTCAGCACCGACCCCGCGTCGAATGTCGGTCAGGTATTTAATCAAACTATTGGTAACGCTATTACTCCTGTGACAGCGGTTCCCGATTTGTCAGCGCTGGAAATTGACCCTCAGCAAGCCGCTGAACAGTATCGGGCCAGAATCGTTGACCCTATCAAAGGACTTCTCCCTGAGGAGGTTGTAAATAGTATACGCGAACAACTTTCGGGAGCATGTACGACAGAGATCGCGGCGTTCGATGAGTTCACCGGTTTACTGACCGATGCCTCTCTGCTGGCCCGCTTTGATCACATCATTTTTGATACCGCGCCAACGGGCCATACCATACGACTTCTGCAGCTCCCCGGTGCCTGGAGCAGTTTTATTGAAAGTAATCCCGATGGTGCCTCCTGTCTTGGCCCGATGGCTGGGCTGGAAAAACAGCGTGAGCAGTACGCTGATGCGGTAGAAGCATTATCCGATCCTGAGCGTACCCGCCTGGTGCTGGTTGCACGCCTGCAAAAATCAACATTGCAGGAAGTCGCTCGCACTCATGAAGAACTGGCAGCGATTGGTCTTAAAAATCAGTATCTGGTGATCAACGGCGTATTGCCTGAGTCCGGGCAGCAAAATGACCCACTAGCAATGGCAATAGTTCAGCGTGAGCAGGAAGCCCTGGTAAATTTACCCGCCGGTTTATCGACCATTCCAGCAGATACCCTCTTTCTTCAACCGGTGAACATGGTTGGCGTGCCTGCATTAAAAGGTCTTTTTAATACCCGTTTCGAGCCTGCCCCACTCTCTGGCCAGGTGCGCCAGCAATTCTCTGAAAACATGTCATTCTCTGAGTTAGTGAATGATATTGCCCGCAGTGAACACGGTCTGATCATGCTGATGGGAAAAGGCGGCGTGGGGAAAACCACAATGGCCGCAGCTATCGCCGTCAGGCTGGCAGATATGGGATTCGATGTGCATCTTACAACCTCCGATCCTGCTGCCCACATTAACACTACCCTAAACGGCACACTTAACAACCTACAGGTCAGCAGGATCAATCCGCAGGAAGAGACCGAGCGCTATCGCCAGCATGTCCTTGAGACAAAGGGAAAAGATCTCGATGAAGCGGGGAAACGACTGCTGGAAGAGGATTTACGCTCTCCCTGCACCGAAGAGATTGCTGTATTTCAGGCGTTCTCGCGCGTGATCCGTGAGGCGGGTAAACGTTTTGTGGTGATGGATACCGCACCAACCGGTCACACGCTGTTACTGCTGGATGCCACCGGGGCTTATCACCGTGAAATTGCGAAAAAAATGGGCGAAAAAGGTCACTTTACTACGCCAATGATGCAACTTCAGGATCCGCAACGCACCAAAGTGCTGCTGGTTACGCTGCCTGAAACCACACCCGTACTGGAAGCGGCTAATTTGCAGGCCGATCTTAAACGCGCAGGGATTCATCCCTGGGGCTGGATAATCAATAACTGCCTTTCTATTGCGGAAACTCGTTCGTCGCTACTGTGTCAGCGAGCAACGCAGGAACGACCACAAATTGAGGCGGTGATGGCCCGACATGCTAAGCGTGTAGCGCTGGTCCCTCTATTCGCACAAGAACCTACGGGTATCGAAAAACTCAGAAAGCTGGCAAGTTAATTTTTTATACAGGGCGACCATGTCGCCCTGTCAGGAGGGTGTATGTTACTGGCAGGCGCTATTTTTGTCCTGACCATCGTATTGGTTATCTGGCAGCCGAAAGGTTTAGGCATCGGCTGGAGTGCAACGCTCGGCGCGGTACTGGCGTTGCTTACGGGCGTGGTTCATCCGGGTGATATTCCGGTGGTGTGGAATATCGTCTGGAACGCGACGGCGGCGTTTATTGCCGTCATTATCATCAGCCTGCTGCTGGATGAGTCCGGCTTTTTTGAATGGGCGGCGCTGCACGTCTCACGCTGGGGCAATGGACGCGGTCGCTTGCTGTTCACCTGGATTGTCCTGCTCGGTGCCGCCGTTGCAGCTCTGTTTGCCAATGATGGCGCGGCGCTGATTTTAACGCCAATTGTCATCGCCATGCTGCTGGCTTTAGGATTCAGTAAAGGCACTACGCTTGCGTTTGTGATGGCGGCCGGGTTCATTGCCGATACCGCCAGCCTGCCGCTTATTGTCTCCAACCTGGTGAATATCGTTTCCGCAGATTTCTTTGGCCTCGGCTTTCGCGAATACGCATCGGTGATGGTGCCGGTGGATATCGCCGCAATTGTTGCCACGCTGGTGATGTTGCATCTTTATTTCCGCAAAGATATTCCGCAGAACTACGACATGGCGCTGCTGAAATCGCCCGCAGAAGCGATTAAAGATCCTGCTACGTTCAAAACTGGCTGGTTTGTTTTACTGTTTCTGCTGGTGGGATTTTTCGTCCTGGAACCGCTCGGCATTCCGGTAAGCGCCATTGCGGCAGTGGGCGCGCTGATATTATTTGCCGTCGCTAAACGCGGTCATGCAATTAATACGGGTAAAGTCCTGCGCGGTGCGCCCTGGCAGATTGTCATCTTCTCGCTCGGCATGTATCTGGTGGTTTATGGCCTGCGCAATGCCGGACTAACGGAATATCTTTCTGGCGTACTCAACGTGCTGGCGGAAAACGGCCTGTGGGCCGCGACGCTCGGCACCGGATTCCTCACCGCCTTCCTCTCTTCTATTATGAACAATATGCCGACGGTACTGGTTGGCGCGTTGTCCATTGATGGCAGCACGGCATCTGGCGTTATCAAAGAAGCGATGGTTTATGCCAACGTGATTGGCTGCGATTTGGGACCGAAAATTACCCCAATTGGTAGCCTGGCTACGCTACTCTGGCTGCACGTACTTTCGCAGAAGAATATGACTATCAGCTGGGGATATTACTTCCGTACAGGAATTATCATGACCCTGCCGGTGCTTTTTGTGACGCTGGCTGCGCTGGCGCTACGCCTCTCTTTCACTTTGTAATGAGATATTGATATGAGCAACATTACCATTTATCACAACCCGGCCTGCGGTACGTCGCGTAATACGCTGGAGATGATCCGCAACAGCGGTACAGAACCGACCATTATCTATTATCTGGAAACACCGCCAACGCGCGATGAGCTGGTCAAACTCATTGCCGATATGGGGATTTCCGTACGCGCGCTGTTGCGTAAAAACGTCGAGCCGTATGAGGAACTGGGCCTTGCAGAAGATAAATTTACTGACGATCGGCTAATCGACTTTATGCTTCAGCACCCGATTCTGATTAATCGCCCGATTGTGGTGACGCCGCTGGGAACTCGCCTGTGCCGCCCTTCAGAAGTGGTGCTGGAAATTCTGCCAGATGCGCAACAACGCGCGTTCACCAAGGAAGATGGCGAGAAAGTGGTTGATGAAGCGGGTAAACGCCTGAAATAAAGCGGCGATATCCACTGCCGATAGTTGGTAAAGTGCGCTTCGTTTATGTCGGATGCGACGCTAACGCGTCTTATCCGACCTACAAAACCGTGCAAATTCAATATATGGCATGAAATCTGTAGCGCGTAGCGCATCAGGCAATTTTGCTATTTACGCAGCACTCCTCGCGTAAGAATTCAATTATCGCTTCCAGCATTGCGTATTGCGAAACACACATCAGCGTCCGACTCTCACGGTTTTGTTTGACCAGCCCTACCGATACCAGTGCTGAAATATGGTGACTGAGTGTAGAGCCGGGTATCCCAAGCTGCTTTTGCAACTCACCGACCGGCAAACCTTGTTCCCCCGCTTTGACCAGGTGTTTGAATATGAACAAACGGGTCGGGTGACCTAGCTCTTTCAGCGCTTTAGCAACTTCTTCCAACTGCATATGACACCCCCTTTGTCTGGTTGATATTTCGATAATACCAGAAATATCTTGATCTGAATTTCATTTCGATTATTCTGGAAATATGGATTCATTCAATGAGGTTACGTATGAGTAGTTGGCTTGCGATGCTGCAAGATGCCGCAGAGATGTTTGTGTTTCTCGCCGTCGAGCTTTCTTTGCTGTTTATAGTGATTAGTGCCGGTGTCAGCCTGATAAGACAAAAGGTGCCAGACCATAAAATCCAGCAGATGATGGGGGCCAGAAAAGGGAGAGGCTATCTCCTGGCGGCTCTGTTGGGAGCCGTTACCCCGTTCTGTAGTTGCTCGACAATCCCCATGTTACGTGGATTGTTGTCAGCGAAAGCCGGGTTCGGTCCGACCCTCACTTTTTTATTTGTTTCACCGTTACTTAATCCCATTATCGTCGGACTAATGTGGGTAACCTTTGGCTGGAAAGTTACCTTGTTGTACGCGATTATCGCCGCCGGCATCTCCGTACTTGCCAGTATTATCCTCGATTCTCTGGGGTTTGAACGTCATATCATTGCCAGTAAAAGCTCATCAGCAAATTGTTGTGCTCCAGCCAAAACTTCGCCAGGGACGACATATACGCCCATAAAAGTGAGTTGCTGTAGTCCAGCGGCTAAAGTCATTGAGAAACCCGCAGTTAACTGTTGCAGTACCAAAGCAGTGGCAAGTATTAATCCCATAAAATTAGCCATCAAAGATGCATTGCAGCAGTTTAAAGACGTACTGCCATATCTTGTGTTAGGGGTATTACTAGGCTCTTTTATTTATGGCTTTATCCCCTCACAGTGGATTGCCGCTCATGCAGGGGCAGATAATCCCTTCGCCATCCCATTGAGCGCCGTTGTCGGAATTCCGCTGTATATCCGGGCAGAGGCGGTTATCCCTCTGGCATCTGTTCTGATGACAAAAGGAATGGGTCTGGGAGCATTAATGGCATTAATCATCGGCAGTGCCGGAGCAAGCCTGACGGAAGTGATATTACTTAAATCAATGTTCAGAATACCGATGATAGTTGCATTCCTGACGGTTATATTAGGTATGGCTATCTTGATGGGCTATTTGACTCAAATGCTATTTTAAATAGATGCCAGCAGTAAACTATAAGGAGCATTGTGAGTGCCTTATCCTTCTGAGTAGAAAATCATAGATAGGATAATCCTTAAAAATCACAAATAACTTAACTAATGCTTTGAGAATGATGACGGATCCGTCAGTAAGTCATCAATCGACAATCACCACGCAATCATGCTTCTCTGACATTTTATCGGAGAAGCAATGTCTCTTTGTTTCAGTGCTATCCCCCCTTTTAAAGGGCAGATTTCAGTCGCCAATACAACACATTTTTAAATACACTTTAACCTGGTTCATTATTACACATCTAAAACATCACAAAAATATCACTTCACACACTATCGGAGAACATCATAACTTTTTAAAATGAGCGCTTTTTGATAGTTGTTAACGGTTTCCTTTACGATACTATCACTGCCTTTTTTTTATACACAAATATTACTGGGTGGAAATGAAAGGGAAGTTAAAGGTAATTATATCAGGAAGATATGACGCACTGTGTTTATTTCCGCGTAGAAGAAAATCCATTCCTGCTCTAATTCTCCGATTTACAAAAATTTAGCGAAATAGATGAACAATAAGGAATGTTATGTCAATTGACTTTACCCCAGGTATAATAAATACATATCACGGCGATATTTATAACTGCACAACAAATACCGATAATGTTAAAACGCCGGACACACCGAAGTGGCCTTGTGATAATTGGGAAGAACAACAACACATTAATTCCACATTCTCTGGAGAAGGATACAACCCTGAACAATTTGATTTAGCACAACACCAACTCCAACAAATTAATGCGTGCCACACGAACACTACAGATACAAATGCAGACTACTCAAAAGTTGTGGCTCAACTTGTAAGTCTTATTACTAACATTGAAACGATAAGTTCGACACAACTTACGCAACAGACACAATCAATACTTAATCAGATTAATAACATTAGATACGAAAAAAACAAAAGTGCTGAATGTCGAATCATTGTTGTCGCTAATCCTAAACCCGACAAGGCAATCATAACTAAAATTAGCGTAGAAGAGGGAATACCCATAACATTCAGTGTCCAAACCATATTTTCAGATACTAATTTTATTGCTGAACAACGAGCTGACTTACCGACTAATATAAAAGATATTCAAAACCTGTATCAAAAAATGACGAAGTTATATATTGAGCACAGTGAAAATAAAAACAGGATGAAAGTCTTTGCCGGAACCAACTTTATTGATTTCAATATGACAGGACAGGATCTGTCCGGGTTCGTTCTAACCTTGTCAAGGTTTTATTTCGAAGATCTACTTAATATAAATTTCACTGACGCAAATTTAGGTGACACTATTTTTTCACATAAAGAACACCCTACCCCAAAATTATATAAAGACGAACAATATCTTGACAAACAAATCGAAGGTTTATTTTCAACATTATTAACCATTAATGACAACTTTTTACGAGCAAAAGCGGAAATTGCTTCGACAATAATTAAATTCTTAGAGGCCAGGATAACCAATCTTTCATATAATGACATATTAAAATATCAGCAAGAATTCCAAAAACAATGTTATAAGCAAGTTAAAGCCTTTACGACACTCTCCCGATACAATAAAATTCAAACATGGGCAGAAATGTCTGAATATCAATTCGTAGTATTTCAATACGAGACGCTTAACCCAAAAAAAATGTCATACGCACCTTATTTAAAGAGATCTCTACCTGATGAAAAAACTATAAATTATGGGGTGGAAATAGAAACACCAACTGGCAAAAGAATTCGCTTATCAAATCATTACCAGAATATAATCCCATAATATGAACATTAGCACTTTATAATCATTGAATAAAAATAGATTTTATGTACCTTTAAAAAAAGGCTATTTTATGGGGCGATGGATACTCATGTCACGCCCCAAAATTAACAGAATTAAACTAAACAGAAGGGATATAAACATCAGACAGGTTTACGTTACTATCAGGCATATCGCCTCAGAATCAGATGAAAACTATAAAGAAATATCTATTATGGTTTTAATATTTGTTGATAAGGATAGTAACATGAACATGACAAAAGGTGCACTCATCCTCAGCCTTTCATTTTTGCTTGCCGCATGTAGTTCAATTCCGCAAAATATCAAAGGCAATAACCAACCTGATATTCAAAAAAGTTTTGTTGCTGTTCATAACCAGCCGGGGTTATATGTTGGTCAACAAGCGCGCTTTGGCGGGAAGGTTATCAACGTTATCAATGGCAAAACGGATACGTTGTTAGAAATCGCTGTATTACCGTTGGATAGCTATGCGAAGCCTGATATTGAAGCCAACTATCAGGGCCGACTGCTCGCCAGACAAAGCGGCTTCCTTGATCCAGTGAACTATCGTAATCACTTTGTTACCATCCTCGGTACCATTCAGGGTGAACAACCTGGCTTTATCAATAAAGTCCCGTATAACTTCCTGGAAGTGAATATGCAGGGCATCCAGGTGTGGCATTTGAGAGAAGTGGTTAATACCACCTATAACCTGTGGGATTACGGCTATGGTGCATTCTGGCCGGAACCGGGCTGGGGCGCGCCTTACTACACCAATGCGGTGAGTCAGGTAACACCTGAGCTGGTCAAATAACACCACCGAGAGATGCAGATGCTTTCTCAGCATCTGCATCATGCATTACATCAAATTAATACACAGCCAGCTAACTATTATTATAAGCCCTGTCCTGTTAATTACCTTTGGCAAACTGATTATAAAGTTAATGTCCGCACCAGGAGTCGGTTATGTTTCTTATAATTACCAGGGATACGATGTTCTTCACTGCGATGAAAAACATTCTGAGTAAAGGTAATGTCGTTCATATACAGAACGAAGAAGAGATCGACGTAATGTTGCATCAGCATGCCTTCGTCATTATTGATACATTAATGAATAATGTATTTCATTCTAATTTGCTCACTCAAATTGAACGATTAAAACCTGTCCATGTGATTATTTTCTCTCCCTTTAATATTAAACGCTGCCTGGGGAAAGTACCGGTGACCTTTGTTCCGCGAACTATCACCATTATCGACTTTGTCGCACTCATCAATGGCAGTTACTGCTCTGTGCCTGAAGCGGATGTGTCCCTTTCGCGCAAGCAGCATCAGGTTCTGAGCTGCATTGCGAATCAAATGACAACGGAAGATATTCTGGAGAAACTGAAAATATCGCTAAAAACGTTCTACTGCCATAAACACAATATCATGATGATCCTCAATCTTAAGCGGATCAATGAGTTGGTACGCCATCAGCATATTGATTATCTGGTGTGATCGATTGATTAATATAAAGAGGCCCAGCAATAAATAGCCAGACCTCCCGTTAATTATACGTTATGCAGTAACGACTTCCGGTATCAGCGAAGCAATTTGCTTACGCCATTGCGCTTGCTCCTGTTCGCCTTCTGTACGTTGACCATAAAGTTGCGCTATCTGCGTACCATCATGGGCAAACAATTCCAGACTGGTCACATAACCGTCACTAGCAGGCTTACGGGTTACCCAGGTTTCAGCAATGCTCTCTTCTAATAGATGAAGAGTAAACGTCGGGTTAAAAATATTCAGCCAACCTTTCATTGGCACCACTTTTTCTACCACGCCAGTGAAAATCTGTACGCAGCCACGGTTGCCAACAAACACCATGATTTCATTGCCATCCTGCTGTGCAGATTCAAGAATTTGCGCCAACGCACTGTTGGATACTTTGCAGGCCAAATCGTCTGCCACCAGATTGAACGCCTGTTGGCGCGTCAGGTTGTGGCGCTTGAGCAACGTAAAAAACTGATGAACGTCGGTCATCGCCCGCCACTCTTGCTCAACCACACTGGCATCGGCTCGCATTTGAACGACTGGCGCATCACCGGCTTTTAACTCAAGCGGCGTATTCTCATCGGCGATAAACCGTGCCAGAAGCTCACTCCATGCCGCCATATCGGTATTGTCGGTGGCATAAACTTTTAGTAATGCATCGCCCTGATGATCAAAGAACTGAATACTCTGGCGTTCGCTACGAGTCGTATTTTCTTTAATGTGAAAAACACTGGCCCATTGATTGAGAAACAGACGCAAATCCAGCGCGCGCGGATTGAGGATCAATCCGGCATGTCCGTTCAAATGCTGGTTTGTGAACGCACCAACTTGCTCATGGACTGCATATTCATTACGACAAATACATTTGGTCTCGCCAACACTTTCGAGCGCCGCCAGAATGTCACGGATATCGCCGCACATCCGCCACGCATCGTGCGTGACGCGTGCAAATGCCAGTTCTGCTTCGCTAATATTCATTAAACCTGCGATGTCACGCGCGTACTTTCCGGGATTTTGTTCTTTTAACTCAAGCCAGCGTGTGTAGTGGTTCATTGTCTCTCTTCCTTCCAGATAAATGCCCCGAAATATCGGGGCAGATGATTACCATTGATAACTCACGAAAATTTTTCCATTACGACCATCCTGTGGGATGCCTTGTGGCGACCAGTACTCTTTATCGAAGGCGTTGCCCAATACCAGAGTAGTGGTCATGCCTTTGAGCGCCTGCTGCCCTTGATAACTGACGTAGAAATCATTCACACCATAGCCAGGTTGTTTGCTGTAACTGCTGCTGATATGTGTTGAGCGATCGGCAAACGTACCAACCCACCCAACAGAGAAGCCACTGTGAGCGATCGGAATATTCAGGGTGCTGGTAACGGTATCCGGGTTAATACTGGAGATATATTCGCCGGTATCGGTGTCTTTGCCGCGGGTACGGTTATAGGCCACATCAAGGCTAAACAGATCAGTGGTATATTTCGTCATCACATCCCAGCCCCAGATTTTGGCGTTCGGGACGTTATACGACATAGTTGTCGCCGCCGCGAAATCGACGGTCGTGGAGATGTAATCCTTCGCTTTGGTATCAAAGTAGCTGGCTTTAAATTCCAGAGCATCATTGGACAACATCAGGTCATCAAAACGCAGCCCAAAACCGTACTCCTGAGTTTCGTTAGTTTCCGGACGTAAGTTCGGGTTTGGCACCCAATAGTTGGTATAGAAGCGACCAATCGAGAAGTGCTTAGAATCGTTATACATTTCGCCCATCGTCGGGGCGCGGAATGCCTGGGCATATGAGCCAAATAACATCAGCCAGTTAGTCGGGTTGATAGTCATCCCCGCGCGAGATGACCATTTGTCGGCATCAACATCTTTGTAGCCGTCGCTGCTACCGCGATAACTGTCATAGCGGGTTCCGCCAAGCAGGGTAATCGGCAGATCGCGTAAGGTGATCTCATCCTGTAGCCAGCCGGAGCTAAAATCGATTTTTGCTTGCGGGAAGCCCGTCGTCGCGCCGCCCGGATGTTGTTCCTGACGATAATACTCACCGCCATATGTCAGTAAGTGAGAAGCGAAACTGTCGGCAAATAGAGTGGAACGGTTCTCCAGCCTGGTTCCTTTTGTTATCTGTTCACGATACTCGCCGGAACTCCCCGTGTTTTGCGCATTAATACGGACTTCCGACCAGTAAATTTTTGCATCTGCATTTAACCAGTCGTTGCCCTGCGGGGCGAGTTTATAAGAAAGCTGCGCATCGCGTTGAATTGTTGAACGATCAACCATCGGGTTGCTGCTATCAGAAGCCTCAACAGTCTGCGGATTTTTTGGTTCACGCGCGTCGTTGTTGTAGTAACGCACTAAACCGCTCAGAGACTGGGCTGAATCAATTTGCCAGGTCCCTTTCGCCAGCATGTTATTAATGGACTCGTCATTCGGCGCGGTTTCACCATTGCTCTGGCGTAAATCACCCCGATCGCGACTGGACCAGGCCACAATACCATCCAGATTTTCAGTTCGCCCAAACGCGCTCGCGCCTAATCCCAGGCTATGGTCCCCCGTGCCGCCAGTACCAAAGACACGAAAACCACTACTTTGTCCTTCCTGCAATAAATCTTTTGCATCGACCGTATCGTAGGAGATCACCCCACCCAGCGCGCCACTGCCATACAGTAATGCTGAAGGTCCGCGAACAATCTCAACACGCTTGATCAGCGCCGGATCAAGAAAAGTACCATTCAGGTGTCCGGTATCCGTTCCCTGGCGAACACCATCGACAAGAACCAGCACGCCGCGATGATCATAGCCACGCATATTTACATCCTGACCGTTGGTTCGTCCGGTACCATCAAGAGTAATTCCAGGAACATGACGCAGCAGATCGGTGGCTGAAGTAGCCGTTTGATTTTCAGGAGCGGAAGTGTCGATGACGCTGACCATCATAGGCGCTTCGAAGGAACTACGGGCATTCCCCGTTGCCGTAACGGTCATGGTTTCAGTAGCAAAAGCAAACGTTGGCAAGGTGGCAGAAACAGCCAAAGCCAACAAACTCAAACGCAACGAGGTAAATTGCGGACGTGACATAGCGATTCTCCATGAGGAAAATAAAAAATGCTGGCTGCCTGGGTTAATACCGGGGTGGCTGGCGAAAAATAAATTTATTTAAAATTCAGAGCGATAATATTCGCCGGGTGAGTTTACAGGCGTTTATATCCCATGAAATTGCCTGGTATCTCGGCAAATACGCAAAAGCACGCCCTCTTTGTCAGGCAAAACGATATGCCCCATCAGGAGTGAAGAGCGCTGTGCGTTACCCCTTGTAAATGATATGGCTTTGTTATCCATATGGCCGTATTTTGTTAAATGCAAACGTGATAATGAGAATTATTATCGATCAATTTTTTATGATCAAGCTTTTTTTTAACCGCCATTAACACAATAAACAGGGGGTTATGAAACTTATCCTGCGCCCTGGAAACCACTTTATTTTTATGGTTATTCCCCCATGACCTCATCACTAAACTTTGTCGTTAACAGTGATAATTTTCTCTTCGCTTTGCTCTGCAAGCCTCGATATCTCTGGGTTCTCAGCTTTTTCCCGCGCTGAAATTTAGTCGGTAACAAGAACGTTAGCTGACGAAGCATCTTGATAAAAATCAAAAATAAATACGCTTGTAACGCCTTGCGTATTGAATCGACGGTTGTATTTCATATATAACTCAAATGATAATCATGATCATTCTCAATTTGATAAGAGTTCTCATATTATGCCAAGGATCATCACCAGGCCGTTTCTTTTTTCCCCACTGACGTTATGTATTTCAGCCGTGGCCTCTGCCGCGAAGACCGCGGTAAAACGAAAAAAATTGTTTACGGCAGTACTGGCTCTTAGCTGGGCTTTTAGCGTAACGGCTGCCGAACGTATCGTGGTCGCAGGAGGATCGCTGACGGAGCTAATCTACGCGATGGGCGCTGGCGAACGCGTGGTTGGTGTCGATGAAACGACATCTTATCCACCAGAAACCGCCAAACTGCCGCATATTGGCTACTGGAAACAACTCAGCAGCGAAGGCATTTTGTCACTTCGCCCGGATAGCGTAATTACCTGGCAGGATGCCGGGCCACAAATTGTGCTCGACCAACTACGAGCGCAGAAAGTCAACGTCGTCACCCTGCCGCGTGTGCCTGCCACCCTTCAGCAGATGTACGCCAACATTCGCCAACTGGCAAAAACGCTACAGGTTCCTGAACAAGGCGAGGCGCTGGTGACACAGATCAACCAACGCCTGGAGCGAGTACAGCAAAACGTGGCGGCCAAAAAAGCCCCGGTTAAAGCCATGTTTATTCTCTCCGCAGGCGGAAGTGCGCCACAGGTTGCCGGTAAAGGCAGCGTCGCGGACGCCATTCTTTCGCTTGCCGGAGCAGAAAACGTCGCAACCCACCAGCAGTACAAAAGCTACAGTGCAGAATCACTGATTGCGGCCAATCCAGAAGTGATTGTCGTAACCTCACAAATGGTCGATGGCGATATTAATCGGCTACGTTCTATTGCCGGAATTACCCACACTGCCGCATGGAAAAACCAGCGCATTATCACCGTTGATCAAAACCTGATTCTGGGAATGGGTCCGCGTATTGCTGATGTCGTTGAGTCTTTACACCAGCAGCTTTGGCCGCAATAAATGGATTTAAATCAGACGAATGAACACAAATAACACCCTGGATCTCACGCCACATTTTGCTTTAGACGGTGATCAGCCATTTAAAGACAGGCGCGCCATGATGCCGTTTCGTGGAGCCATTCCGGTTGCCAAAGAGCAACTGGCACAGACCTGGCAAGAGATGATCAATCAAACGGCATCACCTCGTAAGCGACTGATTTACCTACACATTCCTTTTTGTGCGACACACTGCACGTTTTGTGGCTTTTATCAGAACCGTTTTAATGAAGATGCGTGTGCTCATTATACCGACGCCCTGATTCGTGAAATAGAAATGGAAGCGGACAGCGTATTGCATCAGTCTGCCCCCATCCACGCGGTCTATTTCGGTGGCGGTACGCCTTCCGCGCTTTCGGCACACGATTTGGCCAGAATCATCACCACATTACGAGAAAAGCTGCCACTGGCCCCTGATTGTGAAATCACTATCGAAGGCCGGGTACTGAATTTTGACGCTGAGCGAATCGATGGTTGTCTTGATGCAGGAGCAAACCGCTTCTCAATTGGTATCCAGTCGTTTAACAGCAAAATCCGCAAGAAAATGGCCCGCACCTCGGATGGCCCAACCGCCATTGCGTTTATGGAAAGCCTGGTCAAACGTGACCGTGCTGCGGTGGTCTGTGACCTGCTGTTTGGCCTGCCGGGTCAGGATGCGCAAACCTGGGGAGAAGATCTGGCTATTGCTCGCGATATCGGTCTCGACGGCGTCGATCTCTATGCGCTCAATGTCCTGCCCAATACACCGCTGGGCAAAGCCGTGGAAAATGGGCGCACTACCGTACCCTCACCGGCAGAACGTCGCGATCTTTATCTGCAAGGGTGTGATTTTATGGACGATGCCGGTTGGCGCTGCATCAGTAACAGCCACTGGGGCCGTACCACACGCGAACGCAATCTCTATAACCTGCTGATAAAACAAGGTGCCGATTGTCTGGCCTTTGGTTCCGGAGCCGGCGGTTCGATTAATGGTTACTCCTGGATGAACGAACGCAATCTGCAGACCTGGCATGAATCCGTCGCGGCAGGCAAAAAACCGCTGATGATGATCATGCGTAACGCCGAACGTAATGCGCAATGGCGTCATACCTTGCAGTCAGGTGTTGAAACAGCGCGTGTACCGCTGGATGAACTTACGCCACATGCCGAAAAACTCGCGCCGTTACTGGCTCAATGGCACCAAAAAGGCTTAAGCCGCGATGCGTCAACTTGCCTGCGGCTGACTAATGAAGGTCGTTTCTGGGCAAGCAATATTTTGCAGTCTCTTAATGAACTAATTCAGGTACTTAATGCGCCAGCGATTGTGCGTGAAAAACCATAACAGGAGTGATTTATGAGCCATGTCTCGTTACAAGAATTTTTGAAAACGGAGCCGGACGGTACGCTGGAGGTGGTAGCCGAACAATACAACACCACACTGCTGGAGGTAGTGAGAAATCTACCCTCCTCTACCATAGTGTCAGGCGATAAATTCGATACTGTCTGGGATACCGTCTGCGAATGGGGCAACGTCACCACGTTAGTACATACTGCCGATGTAATCCTCGAATTTAGCGGCGAACTGCCTTCGGGTTTCCACCGCCACGGCTATTTCAACCTACGCGGAAAGCACGGCATGTCCGGGCATATCAAAGCAGAAAACTGCACGCATATTGCCTTGATCGAACGTAAATTTATGGGCATGGACACCGCCTCTATTCTCTTTTTCAATAAGGAAGGCAGCGCCATGCTGAAAATCTTCCTCGGCAGGGATGACCATCGTCAGCTCCTGAGCGAACAGGTCAACGCTTTCCATGCTCTGGCGGCATCGTTAAAGGAACACGCCTGATGACGCCGTGGCTACTCTTTGGCGCAGGCGGAAAAGGTGTGGGTGCCAGAACGCTTGAACTGGCGCTGGCGGAACAACGTCCGGTCGTTGCTGTCATTCGTCATGCCGATGCCGCCACGAAACTGGCGCAACAAGGCGTACAGGTTTTTACAGGCGACGCCTGTGATGCCAGCGTAGTTGCGGCTGCTTGCCGCGCAGCTGGCCCGGATGCGCTTATCATCTCAACAATGGGAGGAGCTCAGGATTATCTGGCGCACAGAACAGTGATTGATGAGGCCGAAAAGGCCGGCATCAGTCGCATGATTCTGGTGACCTCTTTGGGATGCGGCGATAGCTGGCCGTTTTTATCGGAGCGGGCAAAGGCTGCGTTTGGTCAGGCGGTACGGGAAAAAACGCTGGCGGAAAGCTGGTTGCAAACCAGCCAGCTTGATTACGCCATTCTCCGCCCTGGCGGTCTGCTTGATGGGGCGGCAACGGGCAAAGCACAACGGATACAAAATCAGGAGTGTCATGGTTTTGTTCACCGTGCCGATGTCGCCGCACATATCCATGAACTGGCAAATGCGCCAGCACTTAACCAGCAGGTCCACAGTCTGATTGAACCGGACCTGAAACCGGCGTGATACCCCGGCGCGGAATCTCCGCGCCGTAATGTCGTAACGGAGTTTTGCGTGCTCAAGGATTCACTCTCTTCCGCCAGGATCTTTATGGGGCTATCACTATTATTGCTCGCTCTGGTGCTGTTCGGTGCCAGTCAGGGAGCGTTAAAGATCAGTTTTGATGCCCTTTTTGATGAGGAATACCGCGATATCTGGCTCAATATTCGTCTACCACGGGTTTTGCTGGCGGTGCTGGTAGGTGCAGCGTTGGCAGCCGCCGGGGTAATTATGCAGGGGCTTTTTCGCAACCCAATGGCTGACCCTGGATTACTCGGCGTCAGTAGCGGTTCTGCATTAATGGTCGGCGTTGCTATTGTGCTGCCCTTCTCCTTCCCCGTGGCGCTGGTGCTCTATGAGCAAATGGTGTTTGCCATTGCCGGAAGTTTAGTGGTCTGCACCATCATTTTTCTCATCACGCAGCGCCATCGCGATGGCAGCATGATGCAATTATTACTCTCCGGTATCGCCATCAATGCCCTGTGCGGCGCAGCGATCGGCATACTGAGCTATATCGGCGATGAGCAGCAGCTACGACAACTCACATTGTGGATGATGGGCAATCTTGGACAGGCGCAATGGCCGACGTTATTGGTTGCCAGTTCATTCATCCTACCGGCCATTATCGCAACAACTTGTCTCGCCGGAACGCTGAATTTACTGCAGCTCGGTGATGAAGAAGCCCACTACCTCGGCGTGAACGTTAAGCGTAAACGCCAGCAATTACTGTTAGTGAGCTCACTGCTCGTTGGTGCCGCCGTATCGGTAAGCGGCATTATCGGCTTTATTGGCCTGGTGATCCCGCATCTGATTCGTATGACTACCGGGGCAAATCACCGCTGGCTAATCCCTTGCTCCGCCCTCGCCGGAGCCTGTTTATTGCTGATGGCAGACACGCTTGCCCGCACGCTGGTACAGCCAGCAGAAATGCCCGTGGGATTATTAACCAGCCTGCTTGGTGGTCCTTATTTTATGTGGTTGATTCTGCGCAACCGGAGGATCACATGATCAGCGCCCAGAATCTGGTTTATAGCCTTCAGGGGCGGCGTCTGACTGATAATGTCTCGCTGACTTTTCCCGGTGGGGAAATTGTTGCCATTCTCGGCCCTAATGGTGCGGGAAAATCTACGCTGCTTCGCCAGTTAACCGGCTATCTTCAACCTGATAGCGGCGAATGTCGGTTGTTTAATAAGCCATTAAATGAATGGTCGATTACTGAACTGGCGAAACACCGGGCCGTGATGCGTCAAAATAGCCACATGGCGTTTCCATTCAGCGTACAAGAAGTTATCCAGATGGGGCGGCATCCGCATCGTACTGGTAATCAGGATAATGAAACAGCACAAATAATGGCGTTATGTGACTGTCAGGCGTTAGCAAACCGCGACTATCGGCAATTATCCGGTGGTGAACAACAGCGCGTGCAATTAGCGCGCCTGCTGGTGCAACTCTGGGAACCTACTCCCTCACCGAAATGGTTATTTCTTGATGAACCAACTTCGGCGCTGGATATTCACCATCAGCAGCACTTGTTTCGTTTATTACGCCAGCTAGTTCACGAACGGCAGTTCAATGTTTGCTGCGTATTGCACGATCTAAATCTTGCCGCGCGTTATGCAGACCGTATTGTATTAATGCAAAAAGGAAAGGTTATCGCAAATGGTAAACCGCAGGACGTATTGACACAGCAGGCGCTGACAATGCTCTACGGCGCGGATATTACCGTACTTAAAGATCCTGCCAACCATTCACCCCTTATCGTCCTCGATCATTAAAACCAACAGGAGTACCGCTCTGGTACTCCTGTGAATAAATAACTATACAGATTAGCTAATTGAAACGCCTTTCACCCCTGCCATACCTTTTAATAATCGCAACAGATCTTCTATCGACGTCGTGGCATGAAGCTGGATATCAATGGCGACCACTTCATGATCTTCATTTTCCTGCAACGAAACTAAATCCGTTTTTATTTTTTTCTGCTTAAACCAGTCGAGCATTGATACCGTATTACCGTTCACTAATGTCAGCTGTAAATGGTAATTTTTGTTCATCAGGCGGAAGGTTAATTGATGGAAGACTTCCAGCACCAGTAAGGTCATCACTGAACCATAAATGCCCAGTTCGTACATACCGCTACCAATAACCATACCAATGGCGGCGGTCACCCAGATATCTGCTGCCGTCGTCAGACCTACAATATTTTGGTTACGAACGAGAATGTTACCTGCACCGATAAACCCGACGCCCGTCACCACCTGAGCAGCAATACGGCTGGGGTCGAGTCCGACGTGATCTAAAGACAGTACGTCAGCAAAACCATATTTCGAAACAATCATAAACAGGGCGCTTCCCATGCCAATTAATACATGTGTGCGTAACCCTGCTCCTTTGCCGCGCATTTGCCTTTCCATGCCAATAGCGCCACAGGCAATTGCTGCGAGTATAAGACGTATAATAAATTCTGCTGTCATATAAAAATGCAAAAAGGAGCAGCAAGATGGCTCAACTTGCTACTCCTTTTTACTTGTACCTCATTAATTCGGCAAGTCATTAGATGCTTGATTTTTGAAGGTATACAAATTTTTCTGCGGGTTTTTCTTGCAGTATTCGATCACTTTAGGAATTTGAGTGAGATCGGTTTCATTTAAAGTAACGGTATCGCCACCTTTATATACTGTTTCTTCATGCAGCATCCACCATGCAACCGGTGTCATGGCTTTTGGATTCAGATCAATAAATTCCTGGCAGGTCATATCTTTAGCGGATTCATTGGCTGCCAGCGCAGATTGTGCGTTCACCAGTGACAAAGCCGCTACAGCGCCCATAAAAATAAACGCTTTACGGAGAGATGAAATATTCATTTTGTAACCCATTCAATATAGAGATTATATATGAACAGGAGGAATAGCTGCTTTTAAAGAAGATATTCCGGCCTGTTCAATATGCAAGGAAGTACGATGTAACGCATTCCCGGAATTACATATCTTTCTTAATTTTGTCCCATTCGCCTTTAACTTTATCTTTAAAGTTGGCTTGTTTATCCTGAGTACAAGCCTGAACGATAGCTGGGGTTACGGTTGCAATACCCTGAACATCTAAAACCGCATCTTCTGGTTTATCTTTGTTGTTCAGCGCTTCAGCAAAACCAACTGCAGTTGGCTGGAAGGATTCGTCCACAGCCAGGAAATCTTCACAGGTCCAGGAGTTGACCGGTTTTTTGTTATCAGCTGCTTTTTGCGCATCCGCTGCATTGCTCACAACTGGCAGAAGAAGCAGACCACCAAGAATAACGCCTAATACTTTTTTCATCGTAATATCCTCAACTATAAAGTGAAAGAGCCGTCACGAATCAATTTCGACACTGAGGTTATAACCTGGTTTTCTGTATATGTCATGTTGATGGAAAATATCAAAATCAGATATTTTTATTTCAATACAATGAGTTACAGATGCATCAGATACTGTAATTAGGAAATTTTTATTAAATCGACTGCATTCTTAGACGCGTTTTTGGCATAGATTGATAGCAGGGGATTTTCTTCTTAATTTTATAGGGTGGTTCTATGTTATATATAGATAAGGCAACAATTTTGAAGTTTGATCTGGAGATGCTGAAAAAGCATCGCAGAGCAATCCAGTTTATTGCCGTGTTGCTGTTTATCGTCGGGTTGCTGTGTATCAGTTTCCCGTTCGTCTCTGGCGATATTTTAAGCACGGTAGTGGGTGCATTATTAATATGCTCGGGCGTTGCGCTTATTGTTGGATTATTCAGCAACCGCAGTCATAATTTCTGGCCGGTATTATCCGGTTTCCTCGTCGCAGTCGCCTATTTATTGATCGGCTATTTCTTCATCCGCGCACCGGAGCTGGGCATTTTTGCCATTGCGGCATTTATTGCCGGTTTGTTCTGTGTTGCAGGGGTTATTCGCCTGATGAGTTGGTATCGTCAGCGTTCAATGAAAGGCAGCTGGCTACAGCTCGTTATTGGTGTGCTGGATATCGTCATTGCCTGGATATTCCTTGGTGCAACGCCGATGGTGTCTGTAACTTTGGTTTCCACACTGGTGGGTATTGAACTGATATTTAGCGCCGCCAGCCTGTTCAGCTTCGCCAGTTTGTTCGTTAAGCAGCAATAATTATCCCAGTTGTCACCCGGATCATAGTCACTTGATGTGACTATGATCCGATTAATACTCTCTCCGCTACACAGCGTTGTAGATCAATTGCGCACTATCATTGAAATAATTACCTGCTGATGATTATTTCAACCTACTGAATTTCATCTGATTTTTTCATTCCATGGCAAATTAGCCATTTCAAACATTATCATGGCTGATATTTTCCGTAGTCAGGTTTAATGTTTTAAAAGTGCTGTGGGAAAGTGAACAAAGAGTTCCGTAAGCGTTGATGCTATGGGCGGTTAAATAAGTAATCCGGGTTCATTTTTTGCAACAGGCGTTGATTACATTGCATAAATATCCGTGTCTCCAGACGCTATATAAAAACCTGAAGACATGAATGAGTTATTTACTCAGGTAATTTCAATGCGTTAAAAGAAAGCTGGCAATCCAATTGCCAGCTTAAGTCGAAACAAGGAGACTCGATATTTAAATCGGATTACATTTTAACTTTAGTAATATTCTTCAGAGATCACAAACTGGTTATTGATAACTTATTCTTGGGCAGTAATCCGCAAACGTTAACTTTTTGTTTACTATTTACAAACTGTTAACAACCAGGAATCTTACTTAGGATCAATATATGGAGTGCGTGATGGATAAATCTGAAGTATTGATTAGTGTTAATAAACGTATTAGTTCACGAAGGGCAAAGTTCTTATAGGCGTTTACTATATTGAACAACGATTCGGACAAGGATGTAAATAATGAAAAGGATGACATGTTCGAAACGATAACGGCTAAGGAGCAAGTTATGATTTTTCTCATGACGAAAGATTCTTTTCTTTTACAGGGCTTTTGGCAGTTGAAAGATAATCACGAAATGATAAAAATCAATTCCCTGTCAGAGATCAAAAAAGTAGGCAATAAACCCTTCAAGGTTATCATTGATACCTATCACAATCATATCCTTGATGAAGAAGCGATTAAATTTCTGGAGAAATTAGATGCCGAGAGAATTATTGTTTTGGCACCTTATCACATCAGTAAACTAAAAGCTAAAGCGCCTATTTATTTTGTCAGCCGCAAAGAAAGTATCAAAAATCTTCTTGAGATTACTTATGGTAAACACTTGCCCCATAAGAATTCACAATTATGTTTTTCACATAATCAGTTCAAAATTATGCAACTGATTCTGAAAAATAAAAATGAAAGCAATATCACGTCGACGCTCAATATTTCGCAACAAACATTAAAGATTCAGAAATTCAACATTATGTACAAGCTGAAACTAAGACGTATGAGCGACATCGTCACCCTGGGTATCACATCTTATTTTTAGTCAGGACATAAGCAACTGAAATTGATGGCTGGCATGACGAGGGATGCAGATGCTGATTTCATTACCCCCGGTGATTACTAAAGGAGAGGCGAAAACGACTTTATTCCCCTGGTATGTGTATCCACCAGTAGAACCCTTCGTTGCCCGAATGCTGGCAGGAACTGTTGGCAGAACGGCAACATTTTTTTTGTCGTTGACCTCACCATGTCGATCACTATGCCTGTATCCCACCTTACTGGCTGACAACCCCACTATGCCGCTGGTCTGTAAATCCCTCATATCTCTCCTCGCGCGCAATTTAAAGAACCGTTATTTCTCAAGAATTTTCAGGGACTAAAATGAACAGAAGAAGAAAGCTGTTAATACCGTTGTTATTCTGCGGCGCGATGCTCACCGCCTGCGATGACAAATCGGCGGAAAACGCCGCCGCCATGACGCCTGAGGTCGGTGTCGTCACGCTCTCCCCCGGTTCGGTCAATGTGTTGAGCGAATTACCCGGTAGAACCGTTCCTTATGAAGTTGCCGAGATACGTCCCCAGGTGGGCGGTATTATCATTAAACGCAACTTTATCGAAGGCGATAAAGTGAACCAGGGCGATTCGCTGTATCAGATTGATCCTGCACCTTTACAGGCCGAGCTGAACTCCGCCAAAGGCACGCTGGCGAAAGCGCTCTCTACCGCCAGCAATGCCCGCATCACCTTTAACCGCCAGGCATCGTTGCTGAAGACCAACTACGTTAGCCGTCAGGATTACGACACCGCGCGCACCCAGTTGAATGAAGCAGAAGCCAATGTCACCGTCGCCAAAGCGGCTGTTGAACAGGCGACTATCAACCTGCAATACGCAAATGTCACCTCGCCGATTACGGGCGTCAGCGGGAAATCGTCGGTGACCGTCGGCGCACTCGTTACCGCTAATCAGGCAGATTCGCTGGTTACCGTACAACGTCTGGACCCGATTTATGTCGATCTCACGCAGTCGGTGCAGGATTTCTTGCGTATGAAAGAAGAGGTCGCCAGTGGGCAAATCAAACAGGTTCAGGGCAGTACGCCAGTACAGCTCAATCTGGAAAATGGTAAACGTTACAGCCAGACCGGCACGCTGAAATTCTCCGACCCGACGGTGGATGAAACCACGGGCTCCGTGACGTTACGGGCGATTTTCCCCAACCCAAATGGTGACTTGCTGCCTGGCATGTATGTCACGGCATTAGTGGATGAAGGTAGCCGCCAGAATGTATTACTGGTGCCGCAGGAAGGTGTCACCCACAACGCCCAGGGTAAAGCAACGGCGCTCATTCTGGATAAAGACGATGTTGTGCAGCTACGCGAAATTGAAGCCAGCAAAGCCATCGGCGACCAGTGGGTCGTCACCTCTGGCTTACAGGCTGGCGATCGGGTGATTGTTTCCGGTTTGCAACGCATTCGTCCGGGTATCAAAGCACGAGCAATTTCCTCCAGCCAGGAAAACGCCAGCACCGAATCGAAACAATAACGTTGCAGGCTTAAGGGGACTTTCATGGCTAACTATTTTATTGATCGCCCGGTTTTTGCCTGGGTACTTGCCATTATTATGATGCTTGCAGGCGGTCTGGCGATCATGAACTTACCGGTTGCGCAGTATCCGCAGATTGCGCCACCGACCATTACCATCAGCGCTACCTATCCAGGTGCCGATGCGCAAACGGTAGAAGACTCGGTCACTCAGGTGATTGAGCAAAATATGAATGGGCTTGATGGCCTGATGTACATGTCTTCAACCAGTGATGCGGCGGGTAATGCCTCTATTACTCTGACCTTCGAGACTGGGACATCTCCTGATATCGCACAGGTTCAGGTGCAAAATAAACTGCAGCTCGCTATGCCTTCATTACCTGAAGCGGTGCAGCAGCAGGGGATTAGCGTCGATAAGTCGAGCAGTAATATCCTGATGGTAGCGGCGTTTATTTCTGATAACGGCAGCCTCAACCAGTACGATATCGCGGACTATGTAGCGTCTAATATCAAAGACCCGCTAAGCCGTACCGCGGGCGTTGGTAGCGTACAGCTCTTTGGTTCCGAGTACGCCATGCGTATCTGGCTGGACCCGCAAAAACTCAATAAATACAATCTGGTACCTTCCGATGTTATTTCCCAGATTAAGGTGCAGAACAACCAGATTTCTGGTGGGCAATTGGGTGGCATGCCACAGGCGGCAGACCAGCAGCTAAACGCCTCGATCATTGTGCAGACGCGTCTGCAAACGCCGGAAGAATTTGGCAAAATCCTGTTGAAAGTTCAGCAAGATGGTTCGCAAGTGCTGCTGCGTGATGTCGCCCGCGTCGAACTTGGAGCGGAAGATTATTCCACCGTGGCGCGCTATAACGGCAAACCTGCTGCCGGGATCGCCATCAAACTGGCTACCGGAGCAAACGCCCTGGATACCTCGCGGGCAGTCAAAGAGGAGCTGAACCGCTTATCAGCCTATTTCCCCGCAAGTCTGAAGACGGTTTATCCTTACGACACCACGCCGTTTATCGAAATTTCTATTCAGGAAGTTTTTAAAACACTGGTTGAGGCTATCATCCTCGTCTTCCTGGTCATGTATCTGTTTTTGCAGAATTTCCGTGCCACAATCATCCCGACGATTGCCGTACCGGTGGTTATTCTCGGGACGTTTGCGATCTTGTCGGCGGTCGGTTTCACCATCAACACGTTAACTATGTTCGGGATGGTGCTGGCGATAGGGTTACTGGTGGATGACGCCATCGTGGTGGTGGAGAACGTCGAGCGTGTCATTGCGGAAGATAAGCTACCGCCGAAGGAAGCAACGCATAAATCGATGGGGCAGATCCAACGTGCGCTGGTCGGGATTGCCGTTGTTCTTTCCGCAGTGTTTATGCCGATGGCCTTTATGAGCGGTGCAACCGGGGAGATCTACCGCCAGTTCTCCATCACGCTGATCTCCTCCATGCTGCTTTCAGTATTTGTGGCAATGAGCCTGACCCCTGCCCTGTGCGCCACCATTCTGAAAGCCGCGCCGGAAGGCGGTCATAAACCTAACGCCCTGTTCGCACGCTTCAACACGCTGTTTGAAAAATCAACTCAGCACTATACCAATAGCACCCGCTCGCTGTTGCGTTGTACCGGTCGCTACATGGTGGTCTACCTGCTGATTTGCGCCGGGATGGCGGTGCTGTTCCTGCGTACGCCGACCTCTTTCTTACCAGAAGAGGATCAGGGGGTATTTATGACCACCGCGCAGTTACCTTCCGGTGCCACCATGGTTAACACCACGAAAGTGCTGCAACAGGTGACGGATTATTATCTGACTAAAGAGAAAGATAATGTTCAGTCGGTGTTTACCGTTGGCGGCTTTGGCTTCAGCGGCCAGGGGCAAAACAACGGTCTGGCGTTTATCAGCCTCAAACCGTGGTCTGAACGTGTCGGTGAGGAAAACTCGGTTACCGCGATCATTCAGCGGGCAATGATTGCGTTAAGCAGTATCAATAAAGCCGTCGTCTTCCCGTTCAACTTACCCGCGGTGGCTGAACTGGGTACCGCGTCAGGTTTTGATATGGAACTGCTGGACAACGGCAACCTGGGGCACGAAAAACTGACCCAGGCGCGAAACGAGCTATTATCACTGGCAGCGCAATCACCGAATCAAGTCACCGGGGTACGTCCGAACGGACTGGAAGATACGCCGATGTTCAAAGTGAACGTCAACGCCGCGAAAGCTGAGGCAATGGGTGTGGCGCTGTCTGATATCAACCAGACAATTTCCACCGCCTTCGGCAGCAGCTACGTGAACGACTTCCTCAACCAGGGGCGGGTGAAAAAAGTGTATGTCCAGGCAGGCACGCCGTTCCGTATGTTGCCGGATAACATCAACCAATGGTATGTACGCAACGCCTCTGGCACGATGGCACCGCTTTCGGCCTATTCGTCTACCGAATGGACCTATGGTTCACCGCGACTGGAACGCTACAACGGCATCCCGTCAATGGAGATTTTAGGTGAAGCGGCGGCCGGGAAAAGTACCGGTGACGCCATGAAATTTATGGCAGACCTGGTCGCTAAACTTCCGGCAGGCGTCGGCTACTCATGGACCGGACTGTCGTATCAGGAAGCGTTATCCTCAAATCAGGCTCCCGCGCTGTATGCCATTTCACTGGTCGTGGTGTTCCTCGCCCTCGCCGCACTTTATGAGAGCTGGTCAATTCCGTTCTCGGTGATGTTGGTTGTACCGTTAGGCGTCGTTGGCGCATTACTAGCCACCGATCTACGCGGCTTAAGTAATGACGTCTACTTCCAGGTTGGTTTGCTGACCACCATCGGGCTTTCCGCCAAAAACGCCATCCTGATTGTCGAATTTGCCGTTGAGATGATGCAGAAAGAAGGGAAAACGCCGATAGAGGCGATCATCGAAGCGGCGCGAATGCGTTTACGCCCAATCCTGATGACCTCTCTGGCCTTTATTCTCGGCGTGCTGCCGCTGGTTATCAGTCATGGTGCCGGTTCTGGCGCGCAAAACGCGGTAGGTACCGGCGTGATGGGCGGGATGTTTGCCGCAACAGTGCTGGCAATTTACTTCGTTCCGGTCTTTTTCGTTGTAGTGGAACATCTCTTTGCCCGCTTTAAAAAAGCGTAACGTGTAAATGAGAGTAAGGTTGAACGTGAGGGTTCAGCCTTACTCTTTCCTGCCAACCATTCACCACTCAACAACCAGCTAACCGTCAGGAATACCAGGCTTAGTACACAGCACTGAAAGTAGAAACCACTCCAGCCATTCGTCATCAATTTGAATAACACAATAGTGACCCACATTCCCGTAATCGTATGAATTGTCAGCTTAATAATCCCAAACATGCCGAGTCTTTTCCTCCTGAAAATACCTATACCGCCTGGCAAACTGCGAAAGAGAACTAGCCGGTAGCCCGGCAGAAATCATCAGGGAAGAGTTTCACATGAAGCAGGTGTGAGATCCTGACCAATATTCAAATGCAAAATATGTCAGGAAAAGGTACCTGGCGAATGTTGCGCAAACTGATGTGGCGTTACACCATAATATTGTCGAAATGTGTTTATAAAGTACGATGTACTGCTATAGCCACATTTTTCCGCAATAGTATGCAGAGGAATTTGACGTAACTCGAGTAATCGTCTGGCCATCGACATCCTGGAGGCGAGTAATATTTTACTGAAACAGGTATTTTCATCCTGCAACTTTTTTTTGATTAGACTCTCGCTGGTATACATTCTTTCCGCGATATCGCGCAGATACCAACGTTTAGCGATATCAAAGCTAATAAGGCGTTCAACTTTTCCTGAAACAGTACTGATACTATTGAAAAGTAAGGGGATCAGTTCTTTCTTATGAGAAAACATCGATAAACAGGAAAGATAGAGCATTTTGCTCAGTATCGGCGAATTTACCCCGGAGTCATTGAAACTATCAAAGATCGCCGTCACCAGCGGCATGGGGGGTGACTGGTTAATTAACAGACGGTCTTTGCTATGTAACCCTAAATTGCGTGGTATCTGACGAATATTTTGTAAGTAATGGCAAACTGTCAGCTCATCGATATCCAGTCGTCGCGTATCCGGTGAACAAAACGCAAAATCGTCTGCCAAATTTTTATCCAGTAACAGGATACTCTCGTTGTGCAACGATATTTTTTGCTGTTCATGATAAATATCGAATGAACGACGAACGAGGATCACCGAGCAGACATGAGTCATGACTATCCCTTATATTTCATTACTGCGATTATTTCAATTTCAGTATACTAATGAAATGATGCCAGACTGTTTCTTAGCGCAAAAACTGCCAGATTTGGTAGGACCAAAATTTATCCACAAAGTAGTTTTGCATAACAGTTAATTGATAATAAGTAAATGCAACACGAATATATTTTCGCACAGCGTATAGCTTATGTTTATAAAAAAATGGCTGATCTTATTTCCAGTAAAAGTTATATTTAACTTACTGAGAGCACAAAGTTTCCCGTGCCAACAGGGAGTGTTATAACGGTTTATTAGTCTGGAGACGGCAGACTATCCTCTTCCCGGTCCCCTATGCCGGGTTTTTTTTATGTCTGAGTAAAACTCTATAATCTTATTCCTTCCGCAGAACAGTCAGTGCCGTAAAAATTCCCTTGCGCAACAATACTTGCCGCCGAGTCACGGTTCGACAATCCCTGCGCCGATCGCTCCTGATACTCTGTGGGCGTCATCCCATAATAATTTCGAAAGACGTAAATGAAATACGACACGCTGTGATATCCACAGGACACTGCGACTCGCTTAATTGAAAAGCCATGTATAACAATAAGTTGCAAAGCATGTTGCATTCTACACTCAGTAAGCAACTGTGAATATGAAGTCTCTTCTTCGCGCAATTTTTTCTTTAACAGGCTTGGACTCATCAACAGCTCGCTGGCGATTCGGGCTAGTGTCCACTCATGGGCGATATTATTATTGATAACCGTACAAACTCGTGTTCGCATGTTCGGTTGCAAAACGTTCAGAAGTAGCGGTATAAACTGCTCATCCTCCAGAAAAACAGATAACAGCGCAAAGATTAATGCTCTTTTACGTAGCGTTTCTGCATAGCGAAGATTCTTATTCTGCGATAGTTGCGCAACTTCCTGAAAAACAGGAATATCTCTGGTACAGTGATGAACGAGTAATGAAGGAACTTTTTTATGTGCATGAAGTTTTAATGCCTCCTCCTTGAGCATCGGGAGAAATAATGAAAGCGTATCCCTTGAAACTAATATGAAATGTTCACCACACTTATCTACTCGAATTTGGCTTGCATCCGCAAAAACCAGGTCACCGCCATTAAAATAGCGATATTCACCATTAACCATGGTGAGAATATATTTATGTCTTGCGTACGCAATTAGACAATTCCCATGTAGTGATTGCATAGTTGGCTTAATATTACATAAACATATTACTGTTTATTAATGTAGCACGCCGCCCTCTTAAGTCAAATTGATTGATAAATAAATTTTAACGAAGCGGGAAAACAGGATGATAATCTACGGGCAGGATGACTGGATTTATAATACAAAAGGCGCGCTTAAGAACGCAGTGAAATTAATAGTAAGCAAATAATACCTTGTAGTGACATGAAAAATATCCGTTACATTGAATAAACATTCATATAACATATATCTTATCAACACGATGAATAGACAGCCAATATATTATTGCGATTAATAAGCAACCGAATGCCCAACTGTTTTTTAAAGGTTGGGCATTCGGTTTTTACAACGTTATGTTATCAGGTGTGTTTAAAGCTGTTCTGCTGGGCAATACCCTGCAGTTTCGGGTGATCGCTGAGATATTTCAGGGAGGCTTTGTAGTCTTCCAGCAACAGTTCAGCAAAGTCCATTTCGAAGCCGCGACGACACATAATGCGCATCACCACGATGTCGGTGGCTTCACCGCCGAGAGTGAAGGCCGGAACCTGCCAGCCGCGCAGACGCAGACGTTCAGAGAGGTCGTACAGGGTGTATCCCGGATCTTCACCATCTTTCAGTTTGAAGCAAACCGCCGGGATGCCTTCGTCCGGGCGACCGGTACAGATGAACTCATACGGCCCCAGTTTGGCGATTTCATCCGCCAGATAGGCAGCGACCTGGTAGGAAGCATTCTGTACTTTGGTATAGCCTTCACGACCGAGGCGCAGGAATTCATAGTACTGTGCAATTACCTGACCCGCCGGGCGGGAGAAGTTGATGGCGAAAGTCCCAATCTGACCACCGAGATAGTCAACGTTGAACACCAGTTCCTGCGGCAGCGCTTCTTCATCACGCCAGATAACCCAGCCGCAGCCCAGCGGAGCCAGACCGAATTTATGGCCTGAAGCACTGATCGATTTCACACGCGGCAGGCGGAAGTCCCAGACGATATCCGGGGCGACGAACGGTGCCAGGAAGCCACCGCTGGCGGCGTCGATGTGCATGTCGATGTCGATGCCGGTGTCGGCCTGGAATTTATCCAGCGCATCGTGCAGCGGCTGCGGGAACTCATAGTTACCGGTGTAGGTCACGCCGAAAGTCGGCACCACGCCGATGGTGTTTTCGTCGCAGGCTTCAATCATGCGTTTCGGGTCCATAAACAACTGACCGGGGCGCATAGGGATCTCACGCAGCTCCACATCCCAGTAGCGGGCAAATTTATGCCAGCAGATTTGTACCGGACCGCACACCAGGTTTGGTTTGTTGGTCGGCTTACCTGCGGCTTCCATACGCTTGCGCCAACGCCATTTCATCGCCATCCCGCCGAGCATACAGGCCTCGGAAGAACCAATGGTGTTGGTGCCAACGGCCTGACCATTTTTCGGCGCAGGCGCATGCCACAGATCGGCAACCATGTTTACGCAACGCAGGTCGATGGCTGCAGATTGCGGATATTCTTCTTTGTCGATCCAGTTTTTATTGATCGACAAATCCATCAATTTATGGACGTTTTCGTCGTCCCAGGTCTGGCAGAAAGTGGCCAGGTTCTGACGAGCGTTGCCATCAAGATATAATTCATCATTGATAATCTGGAATGCGACATCATCGCGCATTTCGTGCAGCGGAAATCGTTTTGACTCCGCGATAGTAGAAATGGCCTTTGCGCCAAAACGTGAATCGAGTAGTTCTGAGCGGAAATCCGTTAACAGCTTCTGGTCCATTTCGAACTCCTTAAATTTATTTGAAGGCAATAAAAAAGTAGGATTTATCCGCAATGGAAGCAAGGCATTCCAGGCTTAATTTAAATAACAAAATCCTAAGCAGAAAAACGACTTTTTATAATATAAACATTTAACATGATAATATTAAAAACAGACTTTATTATCGTAATGAAAATCGCCCAAACATTCCTGTTCGGGCGATTAAATTAATTATTGTTTATCCTGCATATACGGCGTGTAAACCCCGTTCAGACTGTGCAGGAAAGCTACGATATCATCCACATCCTCCTGCGGCAGCTCTTTGCCTACCTGATAGCGCAACATCAGTTTCACCGCCCCGTCCAGCGTCGGCACATCACCGCGATGGAAGTACGGTGCCGTTAGTGCAACGTTACGTAAACCGGGTACTTTCTGACGCAATTTATCGCGCTCTTCTTTAGTAACATTCATACGACCAATATCCGCCGCCGTAATTTCACCAAAGTTAAAGTCTTTTTTCAGCCCCAACGGTTCGAAGGAACGTCCGCCGAGAATAATACCACCATGACAAGTTGCACATTTATTATCTTTAAATAATTGATAGCCTTTTTTCTGTTGTGCCGTCAGCGCATTCTCATCTCCACGCAACCATTTATCAAATGGGGAATCCGGCGTAATTAATGTTTTCTCAAATTCAGCAATGGCATCAGTAATATTTTCGCCACTGAAACCTTGCGGATAGACTTCGAGGAACTGCGCTTTAAGCTGCGGATCTTTTTCCAGCTTAGCAATAATTTCGTCCCAGGATTTCGACGCCATTTCAATCGGATTCAACGGCGGTCCACCAGCCTGATCCTGCAATGTTGCCGCACGACCATCCCAGAACTGCTCAACGTTAAATACTGAGTTAAATACCGTCGGCGCGTTAATCGGGCCCACTGCGCCACCAACACCAATCGATGTTTTTCTGCCATCGACGCCCCCCGCATTCAACGCATGGCAATGAGCGCATGAAATGGTGCTATCAGCCGATAAACGGGGATCGTGATACAGCGCAAAACCCAACTCCACTTTTTGCGCATCGGTAGGCAGTTTTTGCGGGATGGGCTGCACCGGTTCATTGCGATGCTCCGGAGCAGTATCATTGCTGGCGTAATATTCCGCGCGCTGTTTTGCAATCCAGGCCAGTATTTCCGCCCGCTCTTCATCACTCACCTTACCCGCCCAGTGTAGCGCGGTATAACGCGTTGGCGGCATAGTTTCATACTGCATCACCCATTCAATCTTATTCAGATCGCTTTGCGAAACGGGTTTATCAGCCAACAGAGCCGCACGCACGGCCTCGAGGTTAAAAGATTTATATCCAAGCTTTATGTCGTAATCCATCAACTGTTTCGCGCCGGGAATATAATAATAGGCAGGTAATTCTGCCGAAGGCGTATGGCAATAATCGCATCCTTTTTCGCGGAGAAAGCCTAAAACCTGATTATTTTCACTGACAGCAGATGCCTGAACATCGGCCTGTTTACTGCGTTTATTATCGTGGTACCACACATAACCAGATAACCCTAAATAGCAAATCGCGACGCCAGCCAGGCCGATCGCGGTAATACGTGAGACCATTTTCATTATTCTTCCCTCACGGTGGTGAGTTATTGTGACCCAGAAAATTTTCCAGAATGCTGCAAACGTCTCTGCGAGACAAAGCCATCATAAAAAACAGGGAGATACGCTTTTTGATAGGAATCAATCAATTACATGAATATAAACTATCAATAAGATAGCCTGTGCCTATTACCCAGATCAGAAATGGCATATCATGATTGCGGCGAGAGCAGGATTGAATGTTCTGAAAATGAAAAACAAAACCAAATCCGTATTTTTATAAATTCCATTGATATTAGTGCGTTATATTTTTTGACAAGTTAATAAACGTGATCTACCGCACGCTTTGTCGCCCACCAGGCGGAGCGAATGACTACCCTTAAAGAAAAGCCCGATAATTAGCGACGAATTTCGGAGGTTGGATCCTTATGCTCAATCAGAAAATTCAAAACCCTAATCCAGACGAACTGATGATCGAGGTCGATCTCTGCTATGAGCTGGACCCGTATGAATTAAAACTGGATGAGATGATCGAGGCAGAACCGGAACCCGAGATGATTGAAGGGCTGCCCGCCTCTGATGCGCTGACGCCTGCCGATCGCTATCTCGAACTGTTCGAGCATGTTCAGTCGGCGAAAATTTTCCCCGACAGTAAAACCTTTCCCGACTGCGCACCTAAAATGGACCCGCTGGATATTTTAATCCGCTACCGTAAAGTGCGCCGTCATCGTGATTTTGACTTGCGCAAGTTTGTTGAAAACCACTTCTGGCTACCGGAGGTCTACTCCAGCGAGTATGTATCGGACCCGCAAAATTCCCTGAAAGAGCATATCGACCAGCTGTGGCCGGTGCTAACCCGCGAACCACAGGATCACATTCCGTGGTCTTCTCTGCTGGCGCTGCCGCAGTCATATATTGTCCCGGGCGGCCGTTTTAGCGAAACCTACTATTGGGATTCCTATTTCACCATGCTGGGGCTGGCGGAAAGTGGTCGGGAAGATTTGCTGAAATGCATGGCCGATAACTTCGCCTGGATGATCGAAAACTACGGTCACATCCCCAACGGCAACCGCACCTATTATTTGAGCCGCTCGCAACCACCGGTTTTTGCGCTGATGGTGGAGTTGTTTGAAGAAGATGGTGTACGCGGTGCGCGCCGCTATCTCGACCACCTGAAAATGGAATATGCCTTCTGGATGGACGGTGCAGAATCGTTGATCCCTAATCAGGCCTATCGCCATGTTGTGCGGATGCCGGACGGATCGCTGCTCAACCGTTACTGGGACGATCGCGACACACCGCGTGACGAATCCTGGCTTGAGGACGTTGAAACCGCGAAACATTCTGGTCGCCCGCCCAACGAGGTGTACCGCGATTTACGCGCGGGGGCGGCCTCCGGTTGGGATTACTCTTCCCGCTGGCTGCGTGATACTGGTCGTCTGGCGAGCATTCGTACCACCCAGTTCATCCCCATCGATCTGAATGCCTTCCTGTTTAAACTGGAGAGCGCCATCGCCAACATCTCGGCGCTGAAAGGCGAGAAAGAGACAGAAGCGCTGTTCCGCCAGAAAGCCAGTGCCCGTCGCGATGCGGTAAACCGTTACCTCTGGGATGATGAAAACGGTATCTACCGCGATTACGACTGGCGACGCGAACAACTGGCGCTGTTTTCCGCTGCCGCCATTGTGCCGCTCTATGTCGGTATGGCGAACCATGAACAGGCCGATCGTCTGGCAAACGCCGTGCGCAGTCGGTTACTGACACCTGGCGGGATTCTGGCAAGCGAGTACGAAACCGGTGAACAGTGGGATAAACCCAACGGCTGGGCACCGTTACAATGGATGGCGATTCAGGGATTTAAAATGTATGGCGATGACCTTCTGGGTGATGAAATCGCGCGCAGCTGGCTGAAGACGGTGAATCAGTTCTATCTGGAACAGCACAAACTGATCGAGAAATACCATATTGCCGATGGTGTTCCCCGCGAAGGCGGCGGTGGCGAGTATCCGTTGCAGGATGGGTTTGGCTGGACTAACGGTGTGGTACGCCGTTTAATTGGTTTGTACGGCGAACCATAATATTTTTACAGCCAGCCGCTAACTTCCTGCTGGCTGTAAAATTATCCTCTTCAGGAGGAGATATTTAACATCATTGCCGCCTGGGTGCGATTTTTCACTTCCAGACGGCGATACAGGGATTCCAGATGCGCTTTTACCGTTCCGGTACTGATATTCAGCGCCCTGCCGATCTCTTTATTTGATTCGCCCGCCGCTAACATGGTTAAAATCTCCCGCTGGCGGGCGCTTAACGATTTGAGATCTTTAATGTCCTTTTCCGGAGTCGTCCGCCAGTCTCCAGGCAGAAACATCATCCCCATCGCCGCACTATTTACCGCCAACGCAAATGTCTCGACGGTTGAATCACGAGGCACAATGGCCAGCACATTAAAATGGATAACTTCCTGTAACCACCGTTTATTACAATCCGTCGCCGTAATTAACACCTTAACCTCAGGAAATTGCACCACGGTTTTTTGCAGCAACCAGTAGCAAAACTCACCATCCTGATCGCCATCGAGCATCACTAAGGCTTCAGGGTAACTTTCCAGCTTTTGCCATAACTCGTCTGCCTGACCGGCCCCCTGAATACTCACTCCTGGAATACGCTGCTGTAAACTGATTTTCATTCCATGAATAAATATTGACTGCCTGTCAAACATGACTATTTGCATAACTGAATCTCCACCTGAATACGTTAAAAAGACTTAAGTAGTGGAAGGGTATTACCCGCGAGAAAAAATAAGAATTCGCCATTTGGCGGTGGCCATTCTACAGAGATGACGCGTAGAAAATAGTTACCGATATAAATAGTTACAGCTAAACGCCTGAAATTACATGTCGAGGGCACTATTTAAAACAATTTTGAGGATTTCCTTATATTGATGGTTAGTACGCATGCAATTAAAAATGAAACTCCGCGACCACAAGCAAAAATAACAAACGGCAATGAGACAAAAATAAGCACAAATAGCCAACACGTCCTCTGTTCACTTTAAAGGGAATCGCTGAAAAAAACGCTCTGTTTAGGGAAATTCACCTTTCTCATAAAGCTATTCCGCCCTTTTCCTGCTGAGAAATCGCCACATTCGTCATGACAACATTGTGAAACCCGGCATAAGATGTTAGAAAAAACAATAAACAATGCGATATGCGCGCTACTGTTTCGCTGTGAACAACAATCGGTCAAAGAAATGGATAAAATTCACGCAATGCAGTTGTTCATCAAAGTCGCTGAGCTGGAAAGTTTTTCCCGCGCAGCGGATTTCTTTGCTTTGCCAAAGGGAAGTGTTTCGCGCCAGATACAGGCACTGGAACATCAACTTGGCACCCAGCTTCTCCAGCGCACCACGCGGCGGGTCAAACTCACGCCAGAAGGCATGACCTATTATCAACGGGCAAAAGATGTGTTGAGTAATCTCAACGAACTGGACGGTCTGTTTCAACAGGATGCCACCAGTATCAGCGGTAAATTACGCATCGACATCCCGCCAGGAATCGCGAAAAGCCTGTTACTGCCGCGTCTGTCGGAATTTCTCTATCTGCATCCGGGAATTGAGCTGGAGCTGAGTAGCCATGACCGTCCGGTAGATATTCTTCACGATGGTTTTGATTGCGTGATACGCACTGGCGCGTCACCGGAAGATGGCGTTATCGCCCGTCCCCTCGGCAAACTGACCGTGGTCAATTGTGCCAGTCCACACTATCTGACGCGCTTTGGTTATCCTCAAAGCCCCGACGATCTGACTTCGCACGCAATAGTGCGTTACACACCGCACCTGGGTGTACATCCGTTAGGTTTTGAGGTTGCCAGCGTTAATGGCGTCCAGTGGTTTAAGTCTGGCGGCATGTTGACGGTAAACAGTCGCGAAAACTATCTCGCCGCCGGTCTTGCCGGTCTGGGGATTATTCAGATCCCGCGCATTGCCGTGCGCGAAGCCCTGCGTGCCGGGCGGCTTATTGAAGTGTTGCCTGGCTACCGTGCCGAGCCGCTCTCCCTTTCGCTGATTTATCCGCAGCGTCGGGAGCTTTCCCGGCGTGTAAACCTGTTTATGCAGTGGCTGGCTGGCGTAATGAAAGAGTACCTGGACTGACCGACTATACTTTTTAAGAATGACCACGACAGAAGGACAAAAGAGCGGATGACGCAGGAAAACGAGATCAAACGTCCCACCCAGGATCTGGAGCACGAGCCGATTAAGCAGTTGGATAATAGCGAGAAAGGCGGCAAAGTTAGCCAGGCGCTGGAAACCGTCACCACCACTGCCGAAAAAGTCCAACGCCAACCGGTTATTGCGCACCTGATTCGCGCAACAGAACGCTTTAACGATCGGCTGGGTAACCAGTTTGGTGCGGCTATCACCTATTTCTCATTTTTATCGATGATCCCGATTTTGATGGTGTCGTTTGCCGCAGGGGGCTTTGTGCTGGCCTCCCATCCGATGTTGCTACAGGATATCTTCGACAAAATTCTGCAAAACATCAGCGATCCGACGCTAGCCGCCACGTTGAAAAACACCATCAACACCGCCGTTCAGCAGCGTACTACCGTAGGGCTTGTCGGCCTGGCGGTGGCGCTTTATTCCGGCATCAACTGGATGGGTAACCTGCGTGAAGCGATTCGCGCCCAGTCGCGCGATGTCTGGGAACGCTCGCCGCAAGATCAGGAGAAGTTCTGGGTAAAATATCTGCGTGATTTTATTTCGCTGATTGGTTTGTTGATTGCACTGATTGTGACGCTTTCGATCACCTCGGTTGCCGGTTCGGCGCAGCAAATGATTATTAGCGCCCTGCACCTGAACAGCATTGAGTGGCTGAAACCGACGTGGCGGTTGATTGGCCTGGCGATTTCCATCTTCGCCAACTATCTGCTTTTCTTCTGGATCTTCTGGCGCTTGCCGCGCCACCGTCCGCGCAAAAAAGCCCTGATTCGCGGAACATTTCTGGCTGCGATTGGTTTTGAAGTGATTAAAATCGTGATGACCTACACCCTGCCATCGCTGATGAAATCCCCCTCTGGCGCAGCATTTGGTTCCGTGCTGGGACTGATGGCGTTTTTCTACTTCTTCGCCCGTTTGACGCTGTTTTGCGCGGCGTGGATTGCCACCGCCGAATATAAAGATGACCCGCGAATGCCGGGGAAAACGCAGCGGTAATTCAATGGTTTATAATGCCTGATAAACGCACGGTCGATCCCCTCGCCCCTTCGGGGAGAGGATTAGGGTGAGGGGGTACAAGCCAGCCAGAGACCAGGCAATGACATGCACATAACCACCTGAAACTACATTTCTTCAGGAGCAAACAATTTCATACCAACTCATAACCCCAGCATATAAATCCAGTTGGTAACTTTTATTTAACCTGAAACCAGTTTTATCCACTATTTATAAAATTATGTGAAGCATTTCATAGAAGAAAAATCACTGGCCTAAACATTATCCCCTTTTTGCCTGGTTTTTGACCATTTCCGCGATTTGTTACACATTGAAATATCACTTTTGCTGTGCGTAATATGGCTATTCGTTAGCCAAAAAATAAGAAAAGATTATGCAAGCAACAGCCACAACACTCGACCACGAGCAAGAATACACGCCGATCAACTCGCGTAATAAAGTCCTTGTCGCCTCTCTCATTGGCACGGCCATTGAGTTTTTCGACTTTTACATTTACGCCACTGCGGCCGTTATTGTGTTTCCGCATATCTTCTTCCCACAGGGCGATCCTACGGCAGCAACGCTCCAGTCGCTCGCCACCTTCGCCATCGCCTTCGTCGCGCGCCCCATTGGCTCTGCCGTTTTTGGTCATTTTGGCGATCGCGTTGGGCGTAAAGCGACGCTGGTCGCCTCGTTGCTAACGATGGGGATTTCGACCGTGGTGATTGGTCTGCTGCCGGGCTATGCCACGATTGGTATTTTCGCCCCGCTGCTGCTGGCGCTGGCTCGATTTGGTCAGGGTCTGGGCTTAGGCGGTGAATGGGGCGGCGCGGCGCTGCTGGCGACTGAAAACGCCCCACCGCGCAAACGTGCACTGTATGGCTCCTTCCCGCAGCTGGGCGCACCGATTGGCTTCTTCTTTGCCAACGGCACTTTCTTGCTGCTTTCCTGGCTACTGACCGACGAGCAGTTTATGAGCTGGGGCTGGCGTGTGCCATTTATCTTCTCAGCGGTGCTGGTCATTATCGGCCTGTATGTTCGCGTGTCGCTGCATGAGTCGCCGGTGTTTGAGAAAGTCGCTAAAGCGAAAAAGCAGGTGAAGATCCCGCTGGGTACGCTGCTGACCAAACACGTACGCGTCACGGTGCTCGGTACCTTCATCATGCTGGCAACCTATACGCTGTTTTACATCATGACGGTCTACTCTATGACCTTTAGTACCGCCGCCGCGCCAGTTGGGCTTGGCCTGCCGCGTAACGAAGTGTTGTGGATGCTGATGATGGCAGTTATTGGTTTTGGCGTGATGGTGCCAGTCGCCGGATTACTGGCTGATGCCTTTGGTCGCCGTAAAAGCATGGTAATCATCACCACGCTGATCATCCTGTTCGCGCTGTTCGCCTTTAACCCGCTGCTCGGTTCTGGCAACCCGATTCTGGTTTTTGCCTTCCTGCTGCTGGGGTTAAGTCTGATGGGACTGACCTTCGGGCCGATGGGCGCGCTGTTACCAGAGCTGTTCCCGACAGAAGTGCGTTACACCGGAGCATCGTTCTCTTACAACGTAGCGTCGATTCTCGGGGCTTCCGTTGCGCCGTATATCGCAGCCTGGTTGCAGACTAACTACGGGTTAGGTGCGGTGGGGTTATATCTGGCGGCGATGGCTGGCTTGACCTTAATCGCCCTACTGCTGACCCATGAGACGCGACATCAATCGTTGTAATAAGAGTGAAAAGCCTGATGCGCTACGCTTATCAGGCCTGAATTTCCATACAATATATTGAATTCGCAAAGATTTGTAGGACGGATAAGGCGTTCACGCCGCATCCGGCATGAACAAAGCACACTTTGCCAACACTCTAAATCTGTTTAATTGCCGGATGTCAGACATCCGGCAATTATCATCACTTCTTCATCTGCGACAATATCGTCCGACACTGATTAGCCTCCCCTTCGGAAGGTGAGATCAGCGCCAGTAACGCCGCCGCTGGCGTAACCAGCGTTGCCAGTGCCGCCGCAACGGCTCCGCGAGCAATCAACGGCCCGGCTTTCACCCCAGCCTGCGGATTTTTAAACGTCCCACGCACATACAGCGGCGAACGCAGTGTGATAATCCGAATTCCTTTACTCTCCGGATCAATAGTCAAATCCAGCTGTTCCGAAGCAAAACTTGCCGTGCCGGTAATGTTAATCAACGCGTTCTCAGTATCGAAAGCAAAAATCTGCGGACGCGCCACGCCGTTGGCAATATCCAGATTCGCCGCCGCACAGTTCACCCGCACCTCATCGTCACCAAATATCGCACCGACAATGTAGTTACCGACATTCAGCCCGACAATCTCCATCAGGTTGCGGCTCACCAGCCCGTCATTCATCAGCAGTTTCAGGTTGCCGTTACTGTTGCCTAAAAGCGCCGCCACCGAGTTACCGCTACCGCGTAGTTCCGCGTCACCGTTCATTTCCCCCAGCGTCTTCTGCATCAGTTCTACATCGGGCATCAGTTCTTTCAGTTTCAGCCGACGAGCCTGAATATCCGCCCGCCCCTGCATCGGTTTTTTATCGCCCTCCAGATGAATATTCGCCGCAATGCTGCCGCCCGCCATGCCAAATTTCAGCGGTTGCAGGCGCAGGTCAGCATTTTTGAGGATGATATGAGTAGAAAGATCGCTAATCGGCAGGCTACTGCCATGCTCAATGCGCCGCCCTTTGAAGCGAACATCGGCATCCATAACGTCCCATTTATCGGTTTCGAAGCGGTCATAAGGCAGCACTTTGCCCGCAGGCTGAATGCTTTTTTCACCCTTCTTCTGTTCAGACCGTTTCGACTTTTCAGCTCCTTTCCCGGAATCAACGCCAATCAACGGTCCCAGGTCCGCCAGCCGCAATTGCCGCGACTCGACATCACCTTCTAGTTTTGGTCGTGGCTTGCCGGTGGTGTAGACCAGAGAACCGTGGATATCGCTATCGCCAATGCGCCCATTAAAACCGCGATAATCAAAGACCGACGATTTTTCAGTGTCGATTTTCGCTACCAGCCGACCATCCGTTTCAAACGGCGGGGTATCGGGCAGCAGAACGCCCGTCAGTTCATAGAGATCACCCAGCGAATCGCCAGAAAATTTAAGCCGTAAATCGACACCACCCATCTTCATTGGGTCATTCACAACGCCATCAAAAGCAACACGGGTGTTACCAGAGCGGAAATCAGCCTGTACCGGAAACGGCGTCCCTTCGCCACGCAGCGCCAGCATACCGCCAATTTTCCCCTTACCCGCGAGCGGCTCTCCGTTATAACGTCCCTGCGCCTTCAGGCCAAAAACGTAATCGCCCACCTTTTCTTTATCCGCTTTACCTTTCGATCCAGTAACTTCGCTGAACGGCAGCGGCTTGCCTAACGGATCGACAAAAATTTCCAGATCCGCTTTGCTTACTTTGTCATCAATGGCGATCCGCCCTTGATCGAACAGAATATTATCCAGCCGAAACGACCATGCCGACGGCTTTGCATTCGTGTCTTTGTTGTCATCGTTGGCGAGATTAAAGGTCCAGTTATTGTTCTTTTCAGAGAGGCGAATCAGGCGTGCGTCGGGCTTTTCCAGTTTGATCCACGGTAGCCAGACCGTTTTGGTCAGCAGCGCCAACGGTGCCAGCGTTGCCTCTACGCGTGGCAAATGCACCATCGTGACTTCGGGAATATCCGGTGGATTGCCAAGAATGATGTCTTCCGCGTGTACATGGGGCCACGGCACCCAGCTGCGCCAGCCAGTTTCTTGTTTTTGTCGCTCCCACTCCACGCCCAGATCGCCACGGATAGCGAACGGACGATTCAGTTCAGTAGAGACTTTCTGGTTGATGGTCGGTTTAAGGCGATTCCAGTCAAAAGTTGCAATCAAAATGATCGCCACGACAATCAACAACAAGAAAGCCCCTGAAATCGCAGCGGTTATTTTGCCTGCCTTGCTCATCGTTCGCTTCCTCATATTCTTCCTGTGCCAGTCCTAAAGATAGTCCAGCCAGGCGGAAAATGAGGCAGCTTATAGCGCCAGAACCGCCGTATTCAGCGTTTCTATCGGTGCCGGGCGTGAAAGAAACCAGCCTTGTGCGGCGAATGCGGGCGAGTTCTGAACATCACGCCACTCTTCCGGCGTTTCTACGCCCTCGACGATCACCCCGCGACAATAGCGATTCATGAGATGTAAAAGCTGAGAAAAGAGTGTGCGTCCTTCCGGCGACTGACGCAGCATCACAAACAGCTCTCGCGCGATTTTGATGTAGTCATAACGCACTTCACTTAGCGCAGAGAAATTTGCCATCCCGGTGCCAAAATCATCCAGCCACAGCGGGCCAAATTCACACATCGAGGCAAAGGTTGAATCTTTCGGCAGACGGATGTGTTCCACCAGTTCGAAACGCAGCCAGGGAAGACGCTCAATCTGGCGCAGGATTTTTGGTTGCTGACGCAGGGCGATGAGCGTAGGGCCATCAATATTGACCGATGCCAGCAGGTCGTGCTCTACAAAGAAGTCGGCTTTTTGCGCCAGCAAATCAATCTGCTCTTTCACAACCTCCATCCGATAGCTGACGGTGATTTCAGTAAAATAGCGATCCGGCGGCAGGCGTTGCGAAGGGTTCAAGGGATGCGTGACCACCGTTAATAGCTCCACGGCCATTAACCGCCCGCATGTTTGATAGATCGGCTGCCAGGTGTAAGCACGCTCACACTGCAACCAAAAACGCCGTTCCTGCAAGCTCTCGATACTTGCTTCAGGGTTGCTTATTCGCTGGATAACCTGCCTTATCATCAAAGATGTCCTGTGTTTAAAAGTGATGCTGCCCGGACTCGACAAAGATTATCGGCGCGCAAGGGCAGAACTTTACCGCCTGGCCGGGTTAAATTTCCCCACTCCACAACGGAATCTTTCAGGAATACGTTCTGGCTCAAAAAAATAATGGAACACTGTTTTAATATGGTTGACCAGCAAACCACCACAGCGCAAACTAACGCTAATTTTTTACAGATCAGGTTCACGACTATGTCCAAAAAGATTGCCGTGATTGGCGAATGCATGATTGAGCTTTCCGAGAAAGGCGCGGACGTTAAGCGCGGTTTCGGCGGCGATACCCTGAACACCTCCGTCTATATCGCCCGTCAGGTCGATCCTGCGGCATTAACCGTTCATTACGTAACGGCGCTGGGAACGGACAGTTTTAGCCAGCAAATGCTGGACGCCTGGCACGGCGAGAACGTTGATACTTCCCTGACCCAACGGATGGAAAACCGTCTTCCGGGCCTTTACTACATTGAAACCGACAGCACCGGCGAACGTACGTTCTACTACTGGCGTAACGAAGCCGCCGCCAAATTCTGGCTGGAGAGCGAGCAGTCTGCGGCGATTTGCGAAGAGCTGGCGAATTTCGATTATCTCTACCTGAGCGGGATTAGCCTGGCGATCTTAAGCCCGACCAGCCGCGAGAAACTGCTTTCTTTGTTGCGCGAATGCCGCGCCAACGGCGGAAAAGTAATTTTCGACAATAACTATCGTCCGCGCCTGTGGGCCAGCAAAGAAGAGACACAGCAGGTGTACCAGCAAATGCTGGAATGCACGGATATCGCCTTCCTGACGCTGGACGACGAAGACGCGCTATGGGGTCAACAGCCGGTGGAAGACGTCATTGCGCGCACCCATAACGCGGGCGTGAAAGAAGTGGTGGTGAAACGCGGGGCGGATTCTTGCCTGGTGTCCATTGCTGGCGAAGGGTTAGTGGATGTTCCGGCGGTGAAACTGCCGAAAGAAAAAGTGATCGATACCACCGCAGCTGGCGACTCTTTCAGTGCCGGTTATCTGGCGGTACGTTTGACGGGCGGCAGTGCGGAAAACGCGGCGAAACGCGGGCACCTGACCGCAAGTACCGTTATTCAGTATCGCGGCGCGATTATCCCGCGTGAGGCAATGCCGGAATAATGGTTTTTGACGGAGAACGGGTAGATATTCGTTCTCCGTTAATCGCCTTGCAGGGGTGAACCGAACTATGCTGATAATTTGAAGTAAACTGCTGACGCATATCATTCAAACTACGCGTAAATTTAAGCGGGTTCTCACCTTTAATTTCGACCGTGACGAAGACATTCCCATTGTTGTTAAAGAAGCCAAAATAATAGTCATGTTGATGACGACGATTGGTTTTAAATTGACGAAATGATAAATAGCAGCGGTTATCGTAGGTAATTAAAAAATCATTTTCTCCGTATTCGTTTATCATCTTATTTTTCAGGCTACCATCGAAGAGCACTGCATACTTATCTTTGTCAGCAAATAATTCGGCATCAGTTTCTCGGTTGATCGTGTTGACGCTGATACCGAATTCTATTTTTACCTTGTCTTTATCGATATTATTTCTTGTGCTGACATACATATTATTGGCATCCCAGAGTAAGAGAAAGTTTTTGTTGCAGGAATAAAGACCTGTTAAGCAAAGAATGACTGTTAGCAAGAATAGTATGCGTTTTTTGTTACGCATTTATACTCCTGAAAATGCGTTGAGGTCGCAAATATAATTAAATAGTCTGACATAAATAAAATTAATTCCCTATCAATAATACATCTGCGACTTTTCTTGGTCCTTCGTAGATCTCAAATGCCTCGTACTTAGTCATCCATTGTTCAGGGGCGGTATCGAAAAGGAACTGAACGCACCCCATTGAAACGATACGTCCATCGGTTACATTAGGTTTTTCCAATTCAAAAACAACGCTCCATGCATTATTTTGCCAGTCAGTTTTCTCCTCTGGAAACCTGGAGACGGGATAATATCTACCGATAGGAGGTGCGCTCCTTCTGCCACCTTCATTTTCTGTAAGCCAAACAACCTTTACACGATACATATGTTTCCATTCATTCATTAATTAAATTAAGTGTGAATTATATAATATTGCCACCCCATGCGATCTTTCCCATTTTAGTCCATCAACTAATAATGATAGAAAAGAATACTGGAAGCTTATATTTTTAATCACTTCTATTTTTTCATCATCTAATGACAAGATTACCCACCCCCCGTAATTTTTGCTAACCAGGTTGTTAATAAATTTAATTATAGGATTGGTTGAAATATCCTTTCCTTTATTCACAGCCATTTCCAGGTCATCGACTAAAGAACCATTGAAGTTGTAAACATGATATTCATTAAAGTCTATGTGCTCATCTAAAGGTGGGCCATAAGTAATCGGTAGATTGCATCTCTGCAAAAGATGATGATTACACCAGGCGTATACCGGAGGGTCGCGATGAAAGGTTTCCCCACCCCAGTGAACCATAACCTCTTGTAGATCTAGTTCCTCTGGAGCGAATCGTGTAGGGAGTAAAATATCCAAGTGAAAATCCATAGCCTATCCTAAATTTGGCACCCATAACATAAACTGTGTAAGAATCAACGACTGCCCCCCCAAAAATGGGAAAATTTACTTATTATGCAAAGTTACTTATTAAGAAGCCCATTCCTCATTTTTTGGCAAATAGCCCTTTCGCCAACAGGTCAGAATCTTAAAACTCGCTCGCAAATAAAATTTATTAGCCGAATCGTTTTTAACCATTCTGACTAATGTCATCTCACCCGTTCTTTTATCTATCACGAACTCGCCGTAATCAGATCTACAATAGTCAGAAGATGTAGGTCCAAATTCATATTTTACTACTTTATCAGTTTCTTCAATTTTCAATATTTCTATATGATAGGCCATTATTTAACACCATCTATTGCCTGGCATCGTATACAGCTAAAACCAGTAGCTAAAATCTCAACATAACTATCATAACCTGCTATAATATAATGTTTTAACTTTAACCGTTTTTTAGGGTCATATAATCTCTCTTTTTCTTCAAGCGGTACAGAATTCATTACTTGATATATACCGGAGTCCAGATTTTCACCATCAACCTTCTTAATAACAATATTGTTATAGTTGGCTTCATGAAAATTGACGGTAGCACACTTAACTTCAGCAACTGTAGTGAAGACCAGTTCAATTTGAACATAATCTTTCTCTGTTGATATTAACTCCAGAGCATCTACTTTAATGTTGACGCCATCAGACTCTGTATATGTTAAAGATAAATAAGTTGTGGAAATCCTGAATCCAATCGATTGTGATTTTAACACAAGCATAAACTCACTCCTTCCAGTAGGCACAGGTATAATTTATTCAGCTAATAAATAATTAAACCCACTCTACGGTAAGTTTATTTTAATAATGAATGGTTATCTGCGCGCTACCGCCGTGCCCGGAAAAATATCTGCGGTTATATCACGGTAACTAATTTATTACCGTTAATCCCGGCAGCGCAGAAGAAACGCTGCCGGGTTATTTATTACTGTGCGGGTGGAATATCCGTCACTTCAGGATGAACGTCATCCGTGGCGACAGAGGTGGTCGCAGCGGCAGTAGATGGGGTCATGATTTGATCCCAGGCCGCCTGCAACGCTTTCATGTTAAATTCCGGCTCGCCTTTCGGCTGCAGCAGTATTAACGCCATATCGTTCGACAACTGCTGACGCAGATCCTGATTTAACATCTCCACCGTCAGGCTGTTAAGGAAGTCCTGGCGCAGTTTCTGATATTGCTCCGGCGCGATATCAACGACCTGATTTTGCAACGAACGCATCCGCTGACCCATCAGAATATCGGTATCAGCTCGCGCATAGGCGGCAAACAGTTTCTGCAGCTCCAGTTTCTTTTGCGCCACTAACGCATTGAACTCTTCTTCCGGCAGACCTTTATCGCGAACCTTCGCCAGTTCACGCGCCACCAGATTAAGGTTGCTGCTCAGCTTGTCGTTTGGTGATTCGATGTTAATGGCACACTGCGCACGCAGATACAGCACACGACAGTCAAATCCAAGACCGATATCTTTGCTGTTACTGGCGCTTAACGCTTGCTGAACATGCCAGAACAGCGCCTCACGGGCCAGGTCCGCACGCCAGTAGCGCAGCAGTGCGGCTGATTCACGAATCGGCTGCCACGGCGTATCCCACATGATGGATAACCGATCCTGACGCACCGCGTCAGTCATAATACTCACCGCTTCCGCACGCAGCGGAGAAAGCGTCGGCACCGGAGCCGGTGTTTCACGTTTGCCTTTCAGTTCGCCAAACGTTTTATTGATTTGGTCGACGACCGAGCGCGCATCCACGTTTCCCACCACCAGCAGCGTCATTGCATCCGGGGTGTACCATTTCTGATAGAAATCTTTAATCTTTTCCGCTTCAACGGGTTGTTTCAGCGGATCGGCAGGATCGTGACCTAACAAGGTTGATCCTTTCAGACGATAGCGCCACCAGCCCTCTTTAGTATCGGCAGGCCAGGTTGCCACCATGTCCTGACTTTGCAGCGCGTGGTTGATGGTTTCTGGCGTGATAGTCAGTTTGCCAGTGGCATTTGCCAGATAAGAGAGCGCTTCTTTTAGCAAGTCGTTACGGTTATTGGGCAAACTCAGATTAAACAGCGTGGTGTCATAAGAGACAATTACCGGCGGCATCGGGCGTTTAGGGTCGATCCCCTGCTGCCACAATGAACGCGCCTGTGCTGCTTCAAGGCCACCGCTTTGCGTTAACGCAATACGAGGGATGGCGTGGCTGTAACCGCTCTGTTGTGTACTTTCGGCGAGCGAACCGGTATTAACCAGCAGGCGAATTTCAACACGATCGCTGGGACGCTGGGGCGTGGTCAGCACTTGCCACTGTAAACCGTTGGAAAGCGTCCCCTGTTGCCATGCTGGATCAGGCTGGAGCGCATCTGCCTGCACATAGCCAGCAGTGGCCATCATCAGCAAACCGCCCGCTAAAAGTCGAATTTTTGTGCCCTGCATGTGAACCCCTGATCAACTATCCTGGTAATAAAAAACTGCCCGTTGTCGGTCAGTCTAAATGACGTTAAAAACACTTCGTGTTAGACCGCAAGAACATGAAAATGTCACGGAAGAAGTGAAATAAACCTGAACTCACCCAGGTGGTAAGTTCAGGCACAGGGGTCAATTATGCGCAAACACCCGCACTCGGGGAAGGGAGTGCGGGCATAAGTGGTGAGATTAAGAGGATAATTCGTGCGTTTTGCCATCCGGCGCACGATTATTCAGCACATCGTCCAGTTTTTTGTGGTCCAGTTCTTTCACCCACTTAGCAACGACAATGGTCGCTACGCCGTTACCGACCAGGTTAGTCAGCGCACGAGCTTCTGACATAAAGCGGTCAATACCGAGGATCAGCGCCAGACCCGCTACCGGCAAATGGCCCACCGCAGAGAGCGTTGCCGCCAGCACGATAAAACCACTACCCGTTACCCCTGCCGCCCCTTTAGAAGAAAGCAGCAACACGATTAACAGCGTGATTTGGTGGACGATATCCATCTGACTGTTAGTGGCCTGGGCGATAAACACTGCCGCCATTGTCAGGTATATCGATGTGCCATCAAGGTTAAACGAGTAGCCTGTCGGGATGACCAGCCCCACCACCGATTTGCGGCAGCCGAGTTTCTCCATCTTGTCGAGCATACGCGGCAGCGCCGACTCGGAAGATGAAGTCCCCAGTACAATCAGCAATTCTTCACGGATGTAGCGGATAAATTTGAAGATACTGAAACCCGTCGCTTTAGCGATTGAACCCAATACCAGCACCACAAACAGGATACAGGTAATGTAGAAACAGATAATCAGCTGCCCCAGCTGCACCAGTGTGCCGACGCCGTATTTACCGATAGTAAACGCCATTGCCCCGAACGCACCAATAGGTGCCAGACGCATGATCATATTGATGATGCCGAAGATGACCTGCGAGAAACTTTCGATCACGTTAAAAATCAGTTGGCCTTTGCTGCCCAGACGGTGGAGCGCAAAACCAAACAGTACGGCAAACAGCAGCACCTGCAGAATGTTACCGCTGGCAAATGCGCCAATGACGCTCGCCGGGATGACATCCATAATGAAGGCGACGATGCCCTGGTCTTTCGCCTGATCGGCGTAAACCGCTACCGCTTTCGCATCAAGCGTTGCCGGATCGACGTTCATTCCGGCACCAGGCTGCACGACGTTAACGATGATAAGACCAATAATCAGCGCGATGGTACTGACAATTTCAAAGTAAAGCAGTGCGACTGCGCCGGTACGACCGACCGCCTTCATGCTTTCCATGCCCGCAATGCCCGTTACGACGGTACAAAAGATGACAGGAGCGATGATCATCTTAATGAGCTTAACGAACCCGTCGCCAAGCGGTTTCATTTGCTCGCCTATTTCAGGGTAGAAATGGCCAAGGAGAATACCAATGGCTATCGCTGTCAGGACCTGAAAGTAAAGGCTTTTAAACAGAGAGGTTTTCATAGGGTGTCCTTTAGTAAAACCACAGGTCTTGTAAGGTTATGGGGTACCTGCGGCCTTAAAATAACACCCAGACAACATCACAGAAATGTACCTGGATCATAATTGAAACAAAAAGGTTAAAAAGTTTGAGCTGGCTCGCACAAACCAGCACTTTTTAAAGTTTTGTAATCAGTTTGGGGTAGCTACTTTTCTTCCAGGTAACTCTCTTCGAAGATTTCAATAGGGAGTGGGCGAGCAAAAAGGAAGCCCTGGGCAATACCAACGCCCGCTTTTGCCAGCCAGTCGCGTTGTGCTTCAGTCTCCACGCCTTCGGCAATCATTTGTAAGTTCAGGCTTTGCGCCAACATGATAATTGCAGCAATCATGCTGCTATCTTCCGGCAAGCCTTCAACAAACATTTTGTCGATTTTCAGTACGTCGATTGGCAACGATTTCATATGCTGCAGCTGACGCAGCCCCGCATAGCCCATGCCGAAATCATCCAGCGCCACCCGAACTCCGGCATTGCGCAGCGGACGGAGGATTGCCACCGCAGCATGAGGGTCGTCAATACGTCGGCTTTCTGTCACTTCCAGAATCAGTGTTCCCGGCTGAATGCGATAGCGGGTTAACAGTTCCAGCATATCCGCCACCATATTCGGGTGCATCAGTTGCAGCGCTGAGAGGTTTACCGACAAGGGCAGCATAATGCCGCGCTCTTGCCAGGCAGCAAGCAGTCGACAGGACTCTTCCAGCACCCAGTGACCAACGGTAACCATCAGCCCACAGCATTCAATGCGATCGATTAAGCCATCCGGCAGATCCCAACTGCCATCCGGTTGCTGGATACGCAGTAACACTTCCGCACTGACCAGTTTACCGCTGGTCATCTCGACCTGTGGCTGTAACCAAATCGCAAACTGATGATTTTCCAGTGCATTAAGGATATCGCTCTCTTCCGTCAACCGCTGCTGGGCGGCTTCCATCTGCTGCGGATCAAAGAACTGAATCTGATTCTTGCCTTTATGGCGAGCGGTAAATGCCGCAGAAATAGCACGACTGTAAAGCTGTTCGGCGGTGAGATCGCCGTAGAACATCGCCACGCCAATGCTACAGTGCGGACGGAGTTGAATACGTTCAATCGGCAGGCGCTCGCTCATGATAGTGAGCACTTGCTGACCTAAAGTGATTGCGTGCCACGGTTCCTGTACACCATTGGCAATGACAGCAAAGTCATAACCACTAATCTGCGCGAGGATCATACGTGGCGACAGTACCGATTTGAGTTTTTCCACCAGCGTCAGCAGCAGAATTTCTCGTTGCGCCTCTTTCAGCACGCCCGCAGTATCACGCAGGGTTTCACAGGTGATGATCATCAGCGCGGTGGTTTGTTTACGCGCGACAACCTGCTCCAGCATCTCCATCAGCAAGGCTTTGTTCGGCAAATCCGACACCGGGAAGCGCATCGCGTTTTCGTTCTGTTCTTCATAATGGCGCTGCAGCAATTGCTGGTTGAGGTTGTAACTGCGCACCAGCATACCGATTTCATCGTCCTGATGCAGACGTGGTAATGCCAGTTGGTGACCAACAAGCTCCTGGGCAGGGATGGCGTTAAGTTCGCGAGCAATATTGCGTAACGGATGCAAAATCAGGCGGTTAATGCACCAGCTAATCGCCACCGTCAATATTAACGACAAAAGTAAGTAAATGGTCACTAACGTTGAGAGGGTGCTCATCACGAACTTATACATGCGGAAGGAATCCGCCTGTAGCACCAGATAGGCAATTGGCTGCGGATTTGCCGGACGTTCGAGCGAGTAGACACCCAGCGAGATTTGAACCGGTAGCTCAAACAGGCGAGTAACCATTACCGGCACCGGACGCTCTGGAATAAAACTTTTACGCAGCGCCTGGAACTGGTTAGGCAGCACTACATCGGCACGGCTGACCACGCCTGCCGGTTTAATGCTGGCAAGAATAGCTTCCGCTTCGGGAATATCGCCTTTCAAAATAGCTGAAGATAAGGGTTCGCGGACAGAGCGAGCAATGCTTTCCAGTTGCGTAGCCGTGTTATAGCGATTCTGCTGGACCAGATGGAACAGCAAAACGGTGCAAAAAATAAAAACGAACACCAGGACAACGGCTGCCACCATTGCCATCTGCTTGATTGTTAACGAGCGACTTACGCGCAAATTGTCTCCCCCCGGAAATCCCAGATTGCCGCCCGAGTATACCCGATCGCAGCGGCATTAAGAGAGGCGCTATCTGAAAACTTACCAGTCGGCGTAAGGTATCAGCGGCTGCGGCGGTAAATCCATGTCACCCTGCCATCCGGCGGCGGAATAACGTACGTAGAGCAGGAAATGGCTGGGTGCGTAATCTTTCGCCTGCTGGATATCAATTGCCGTGCCGACAAACCAGTTGGAAGTAACACGTCGTTCAAGTAATGCCCGCGCCGTATAGCCGAAGCCCTGACTGCTGCCGCCATCGTTGGATTGCCGCGCAGCTTCTTCCTGCCAGTCGGTCGGGATCAGATTCATCAGCGGATAACGCGGCATGGTTTTGGTGCGTGAATGCGACCACGAGCCAGACGCCCCCAGCTCCCACGACCAGTTTTCCGTGCGCTCCCGCCACATCACCGGTATGGCAAACGACAGGTATTCCTGCGGGCTGTAGTAACCGCCCTGACCGAGTGAGTAGCCACTCAGGTCTTTGTCGTAATGCCAGATCATATTGTTAAGACCAATGGTCACACGGCGATTATTCTGGTTGATGATCTTATAGTAATAGCCCGTCATCCAGCGCACGCGCCAGTTATCTTCGACATTTTTACCGGTTAACTGGTCACCGCTAAGCGATGCCCAGACGCCGTTTGCTTCACCTTTATCGTAGCTCAGGCTTAGCCCCACGCCGTCGGCACGCACGCCGCCCCATTTTTTCCCGGTATTGCTCGGAGAGTCTTTTTGCCCACCAAAGGCCAGCAAAGAACTGGAGATGGGCCGACGATGGGCGTTAACGGTGTAACCCAGCGGCCCGATATCATCGCTGTAACTGATGCCGCCGACCACATCCACCACGTTGAAGCCCATCGGCGTGGTGCCGATATCCCAGCTCCAGACGTCATTTCGCCAACCGACCGCCACGCTGGCACCGGAATCCGACTGGCTGCGGTTGCCGCTACAGTCCTGTAATGTACAGGTGCCCCAGTTGTCATCCCATTTGCCATCGGCATTAGTGGAGAAACTGCCGACGTTCATATTGACGAAATCACTACGAAAGAACATCCGCCCGTCAGAATACGGCGCATCCACCTGCAACATGGTAGTGTGCGCTTTCAGATCGGAGTAACCACCGGTGCCGCTCGACCCCCAGTAATCGTGCTCGAGGGTGACGTTAAGATCCTGCTGGCGATAGAGGTCCGCTGCATCGCTGCGCACGCCGCGTTTCAGCCAGTCATCTTTCTCGTCGTTACGGGTCAGCCGGGTAAAGGTGTCGTTATCCTGCGGACGCGTCGTGGTCACACCGGATGCGACCATCGCGTCTTTGTAGGTTTCCAGCGCCTGCTTTGGATCGCCCGCCTGCGCTTCAAACTTCGCACCGTCGCGCAGCACCATCGCACTTTCCATCGACGGCGGCTGAGATTTTGCCAGCGGGATCAACTGATTAAATGTCTGCTGCGCCGCTGCGGTATCGCCAAGCTGCGCCTGTGCCAGCGCCACGCGCCGCTGAGTGTTCAGCGAGGCGTTATTGGTGGCAGGCAGCTTCGCCAGCTGGCTACGTGCCGCCGCTTTGTCACCGGCAGCAATATCCACTTCCGTCAGACCAAGAATGGCATCGGCGTTAGTTGGCTCCCGCGTCAGGACATTCTGATATGCAGCGCGAGCGGCGGTGTAATCACGTCGTTGTTGCGCCCAGTCAGCCAGCGTGAGGTCTATGCGCGTGGAAGGTGGTTGCTGGCGCAGCATCGCTTCCGCTTCAGCTTCTTTGCCGCTTTCTCGCAGGCGATTAGCGGTTTCCAGTACCTGATCGCTTTGCAGTCGATTAACCAGCTCCTGAATATTGCTGCTCCACTGCGCGCGCGGCAGGCTGTTGATATGCGCCAGCGCCGCTCTGTCCTGGCCATGACCAGAGAGATACAGCCCGTAAGCGTAAACCTGCTCCGGGTCGTTCGGCTTCTGCTGCGCCAGATTACGCATTAACGTATCAGCCTGGCTGCGTTGTCCGGCCTGCCAGAGATCCTGCGAAAGTCGGTAAGTAATCCATACGCTGCCGGGGTCCAGCGCCAGTCGTTGCCGCTGAAGTGCTGCCGCCTGCGTCCATTTGCCCTGGTTTTCCAGTGCCTCTGCCTGCTGTGCCAGACGGTCGTTTTGCAGGCTGCGTTCGATATCATCAATGCTTCGCCGCTGACTGGCAGAGAGCGAGGCGATAAACGCTTCAGCTTTTTCTGGCGATTGCTGGCGGTATATATTCGCCAGCCCGCGCACGGCGTTAGTGTTGCCGCTGTCCATACGCAGGGTCTGCTGATAATAGCGCTCAGCGGCGGGGTAATCTTATCGCGCCATCGCCACATCGCCCAGCCCCAGCACTGCATAGCTGTCGGTGTTATCGACATTACGCGCCTGCTGGAACAGGCGTTCTGCCCGGTCAGGATTATTGGCTTTCAGCGCAGCATCGCCCTGCTGGATCGCCAGCCAGTAGCGGTTTACTTTCAGGAGACTGTTCCATTTGTCGTTGTTGCTGCTGTGCGGATCCAGGGCGAGGGCTTTTTCCAGATTCGCCACCGCATTGGCGCGATCGCCTTTCTGAGAATACGCCTGGCCCAGCGCCCCCAGAGCCTCACTGTCTTTCGGGTTCGCCCGCACTGCCTGTTGTAGTTCGGGAATGGCTTTACCCGCCATACCAGAGTCCACCGCCGCTAAACCTTGCGCACGAGCGCGGAAAGCAGGGTCGGCCAGCTGTTTTTGCTGTTCTGCCAGTTGCGATTGTGCAGCCGCCACGCTATCGCCATCACTAAAGATCGAGAGATATTTTTTCAGCGCCGACACACTGGCATCGCTGACGGGCATGTCTTTAATCTGCCCGTACCAGATTTTAGAGGCCCCTTCGCGCCCGGCGTTTGATTTCGCCATCTGTTCCAGGACGGCAAAACCTTCGTCACGGCGATCGCTACTAAACAGCAATAGTGCCAGATTGTTTTGCAGGCCCGTATTGCCCGGCGTATCCGCATTAATGCGTTTTAGCTGATTAATCGCTTCGCCACGGCGAGCCGGAATTTTCGCCACCGTACTCCAGTACTCGACGCCAATGTCACCTTCCGGCGGCGCACCGTTGAACAGTTTGTTGTAACTCGCCACAGCTTCTTCTGCATGACCAGTAGTCGCCTGCAATCTTGCCTGTTGCAGTGCCTGACGACCATCCGGCGTGGAAAGCAACATTGTGGTCCGCGACGATTTATACGCATTTGAACTCGGCGCTAACTGCGACAGCCGATCGAGCTGTTTTTGCGCGCCATCAATATCGCCCTGACGTAACAGAGAACGGAAACGGGCGGCAACGACGTCCGGGTTATTCGGATCAATAAGTTCCAGACGATACAACGACTGTTGCACCAGGTCTTCACGATGGGTCGCTTCGCCTAACCGAACTTGCTCCAGCAACTGTTGCTGAGCGGTTGGTGCTGCCTCGACCATCGGCATGACGGCCAGACCGAGGGAAAGCGTGAATATGTTTAGTGTGAATTTGCGCATTCCTGGCCCCAGTCAGGTAATAACTCACCTTTTGTCGAGAAGCGGAAACGGTGTTGATCCCAGCCTTGTCCAAACAGGGTCAGCACATAGTTGTAATAGGCATCGCTGCCGGGAAAGTTATCGGCCACGCGCTGGCGCTGAACGGCCTGCGCATCGCGGTTTTGTAAAAAGGGCAGCATGGCGGCAGAAAAACCGACCGGTCCTTTACCCTGCGCTTTCCCCGTAGCCACATCCACTTTTTCTGGCGGATAGCCGTTTTTCTCGGTGAATGTCGCCATCGGTTTAAACCGGTTGAGCATCCGCGCTTTTTGCGGATCGCTGTCAGGCATCATGCCTACCCACATGTAAACGCGGATCGCGTCGTAGCTGCTGATCAATGTTTTTTCGGCTTTTAGCTGCCAGCCTTTGTCTTTCTCATAGCGCACCCAGTCTGGCGAAAAGCCTTTCGGGGCGGTTTCCAGCAATAAACGTTGATTGGTTTCGCGCAGCGTGGTCCACGGTGCGCCAAAGCGGGTGAAATACTGCGCCAGCGTCGGCGGCAGGTAGCTGGGGTTAAAACGCCAGCTGTTATCCTCTGCAAAACCCACTTTGCCCGGCAACAACATGGAACCCAGCCCAGGCACCGTCACCACTTCCTCCCGCGCAATACGTTTTAACAACGCGCTGCCGATGTCGGTATAACGCTGCTCTTTCCACAAACGCCCCGCCTCCAGCAACGACCAGGCCATCCAGACATCACCATCGGAAGCCGAATTGCTGTCCAGCACTTCCCACTTACTGTTCTCTTTCTTGCCCCACAGCCATGCGGGCAAACGTTCTTTTAAAGAACCCTGAGCGAGATTGTTCTGCGTCCAGTCGAGAATATTATCGAAAGCTGCACGGTCGTTAGCCGCCAGGGCAAAGAACATGCCGTAACTTTGTCCTTCGGAGGTGGTGATTTTGCGCGCGTCGCTGGGGTCGATGACGCGCCCTTCCTGACTGATGTAATCCTTTTTAAACTGCTCCCAGGCAGGCCAGGTACAGGCTGCCTGAACACTAAAGGCAGCCAGCAGCAGCATCGTCACGAGTCCACTACGCAACACATTCATCTTCAATTACTCGTTATCCGGGTTAAGACGACGACGGCTGATAATACGCAGCAGACGCCACAGTACCCATGCCAGCAGCACGACGCTGATTGCCGCCAGCACCGCCAGCAGAATCGGATGGTTTGCCAGCGCATACCATAAGCGTTCGAACCACGGCAGATGGCCAACGTAATAGACGTCGCCAACGCGTAGGCTATTGATACCGGACTCGCGGATCACCGCGACCGAACCGAACATGGTGGCGCGTTTGCCGCTATCGTTCACCGCATCGTTAAGCATTTCATAACCGCGTGGGCTATCTGCCAGCAGCGCAATCACGCTGCGCTGGTCGTTATACGGCGACTGGAAGCCAATCACCGCCGCCATCGCACCGGAAGAGGTCAGCGTTGACTGGGTTTCTGCCGCGCGATCGCTCTCGTCCGGAACAATGCCGGGGAACGGGGTCTGGCGCATCGGCGTTTTCACCCAGCTTTCGGTCGCCTGCACCAACAGGTCGATCTGCTTGTCGTCTTTTAATTTGTCCGGGATACCACCGATGATCATGATGTCGGCATCTTTGCCCTGAATGGTGCTGCCATCATCGGTCACCGTCAGATTAATCGCCGGGAAGCCCGTCTGTGCACCGATAAAACCAACAGTATTCAGCAAGGTTTCCATCTGTGCTTCGTTAGGCGTTTTCGGCATCACGGTGATGGTTTGTGACAGATCCGCCATCCGGCTGAACGGGAAGCCCGCGTTAGCAAAGGCGCGTAGATCCGGCATCGGGATGAAGTGGTAATACTTCGAGAAGTCGATGGTGGAATCATCACCAATCACCACATGATTCTGCACCGGCTGGAAGGTAATGCAGTTATCCACCGAACCGCCCGGCATCGGGTTCATATACTCAAAGTCAAAGCGCAGCTGGTTGGTCGCGCCCAGTTTCAGCGCCGGAATAGAGACATCCGTTTTGCCATCCAGCAAACCTTGTAATACCGGAATCCGCAGCAGCAGGCGATTCGCCTCCTGTTTGCTGCTCAGGTTGAAGGATTGCAGGAACTGGTTATTCAGGCTGATATCCATCCGCGAACTGTCTTTCACCGGCGGCATGGTGTAGCGGTAATTAATATCCATATCAATGCCGGTACTGCGCATCAGGTAGAGATCTGGCGGCAGGTTTAGCGAAACATTAATCGCTGCTGGCTCAAGACCGCTGGATTGCAACTGTTCTTCATAGGTTTTCAGTTCACCAAAGGTGACCGGACGATCGGTACGCACCCAGTTCGGCGCATCGTACGGCTTACGCGGTAGCAGCGGTTTCACTTCATTCACTACCACGCTTTCACCACGGAACAGGATGTTACCCTGAGCGATACCTTTCGCTGCCTGCAACAGGTCTTTGTCGTCACGACCAAACACCACCAGCAGTTTGACGTAAGGATTCTGCGGATGGTTGATCATCTCAATCACCGGGGCTTTTACCGCCGGATGATCGCGCAGGAAGTCCGGCCGTTTGTCGTTGGTTGCAAAGACAATGGCATTCCGATCCGGCAGTTGGTTATAGAGCACCGGGAAGTTCTGCCCACGCCAGCCAGAACGCGAACCAAACCACGAGGCAACAATGGCAGATGCTTGTTGCAGCCCGACATCCGGCGCACCCGCAAAGACCATCGGCAAGGTGTTGGTGCGGTTATCACGCGGGTCAAAGAATGGTACCGGGAAGTGTGACAGATCATTCTTCACATTCAGGGTCTGATAGGTCAGATCCAGTCCACTGCTCCGCCCAACATCCAGCCAAAGCGTGGTGCTGGCCGGGTTTTCGCACACGTCCTGATAATGACCGACAAACTCCAGCCGCACACGGTTGAAGTCGGTAATAAACAGTGGGTTAATTGGCATTTGTGCCAGCGTTTTTTTACCCAACTGTTCTTTGGTCACTGGCAGCACGCCCATCAGTTCATCATTGAGATAAACCTTTAACTGCGACTGGACAGGCAGTAACGATGGCGATGGCGTGTATTCGAGATTGAGCATCGCCTTCGTTACCACTTCATCGCTGCGCATACCAAACTCAATGCTGCCGTTCGGGTTAATGCCACGTAGCACCATGCTGCCCGGCGGCGGCGCAATTTGCGCAAAGGTCAGCTTCACATCACGCGAAGGACCGTTCTGCGCCACGACTGGCGCATCAGCGCCCTGCACGCCCGGCATCACTTGCCCAACCTGCGGATTTTGTTCCGTCTGGGCGGCTACAGCTGGCTCAGCATTGATCAGTGGTTGCGTTGCTGGCGTCGCCTGCGTCATGAAAGAGGGGAACGCACTCATCCCCATAGCCACTGCACAAATCCAGAATAGTTTTCTTTTCATCGCGTTATCATCATTGTTGAGCCAAAGCCTGATCCGATGGTTGTGCCGTTTCGCTCCGCTCCGGGCGGCGCGGAATAAACGATACAACCCAGGAAACCAGAGAAGTCAGCACACGGAATATGCCCTTCACCGAAGAAGGCGCAAACTCCGCCAGATGGCGGTAGCCACGGAAGCCGAGCTTCAGAATATCCAGCAGACTTTCCAGCGGCTTATCTTCCGGATAGCTGTCCTGCCAGAGCGCCCATGTATCCGCACGGGCAAACGTACACTGCACAAAATCGATATGTTGCTGGGTGGTGAGCGGCATTAATTTCAGCCCAACTTCATTACCCATCACGCGCGCCACCTGGGTGGGGAAGACGTATTCCTGCTGACCGCGTTTAAGCAACAGATTCACTTTCTGCCCTTCCAGAATCTGCGCCTGACCGTTGATCTTGATCCCCAAACCACCGTCGGAGAAATCCTGAACGGTACATGAGAAGAGGTGACCATCTTCGCGGGCAATTGCCGCGGGCATCGTCATCTCCACGCGGTGCGATCGGCGTACCTGTTTGCTTTCTACCGATACCGCAACTGCGCCGCCAAGAACAATCAGGTTGTAGAATACCCACACCATACTGACGACCACGGTGAGCATCTCGGTTGGCGGGCCATAGAAGTAGCGCCAGATGCCTACCGCAACGCCCACCAGGTTGAGCAGAACAAGGAAGATGTAGGGCCGCGAGATCACCCAGTCGACGTACTCTTCTTCCACCAGTCCACCTTTGGCGGTGACGTTAAATTTGCCTTTGTGCGGGTTAATCAGCGCCACCAGCGTCGGTGGTGCGATATACCACGCCAGCACCGTTTCGTAGATTTCACTCCAGAAAGAGTGGCGATATTTGCCCTGGATCTTGGAGTTGGTCAGGCTGGCATGGATCATATGCGGCAGCACGAACAGGGCAATCATCAACGCTGGCGCATAGATGATGTAGGCATGAAGCAGCAGGAACGCCAGCGGCGCAGTCAGGAAGATCAGCCGTGGAATGCCCGACAAGAAGTGGAACATGGCGTTGACGTAACATAGCCGCTGAGCAAACTTCAGCCCTTTACCGGTGAGCGGGTTATCGAGACGAAAGATTTGCACCATCCCGCGCGCCCAGCGAATACGCTGACCGATATGCGCCGACAGACTTTCGGTCGCCAGCCCCGCCGCCTGCGGAATACGCATATATGCAGAGGTGTAGCCACGACGGTGCAAACGCAGAGAAGTATGCGCATCTTCGGTTACCGTTTCGACAGCAATGCCGCCAATCTCATCCAGCGGCTTACGGCGAATCACCGCACATGAACCGCAGAAGAAGGTGGCGTCCCACATATCGTTGCCATCCTGCACCAGACCATAGAACAGCGTGCCTTCGTTCGGTGTTTTACGAAAACGCCCCAGGTTGCGTTCAAACGGGTCCGGTGAGAAGAAGTGGTGCGGCGTCTGCATCATCGCCAGCTGTTTTTCTTTCAGGAACCAGCCCATGGTCATTTGCAGGAACGATCGCGTTGGTACGTGGTCGCAGTCGAAAATCGACACGAACTCGCCTTTGGCATATTTCAGCGCATTGTTGATGTTGCCCGCTTTCGCATGTTCATGAGTGGTACGGGCGATATATTTCACCCCCACGTTTTGCGCAAACTGGCGAAACTCTTCCCTGCCGCCGTCATCAAGGATCCAGATGTTCAGCTTGTCTTTCGGCCAGTCGATACCCAGCGAGGCGTAAATCGTATTTTTCACCACGTTGAGATCTTCGTTGTAAGTCGGGACAAAGATATCCACCGACGGCCACAGCGACATATCTTTCGGCAAGGGCACCGGCTGACGATTCAGCGGCCATACTACCTGGAAGTAGCCGAGCACCAGCACAATCCACGCATAAGTTTCGGCAAACAACAGGATTAAGCCGCACACCAGGCTGACCGGATCGTCCCAGTTCAGCGTAGAGGTGTAGCGCCACCAGATATAACGGCAAGAAACGGTCAGCGACAGCACAATCAACATTAGCGCCGAGAAGCGCCCCGGCATCCGCCGTACGATCAGCGCTACACCCCACAGCAGCATCAGGAAGATAAACTGCGCCAGCGGGTTAAACGGCTGGGTAACGCAGATTAACGCCAGAATCAGCGAGAAGGTGACGATGATACCGAGGATCAACCGCCGCGCCCCTGCGCTCAAATGGCCGAGTTCTTTTTTCTCATCGAGATGCTGTGTTTTATGGCTAACGCGCTCAGGCAGCTCGTTCATCCATTGATGGTAACGTCCACGAATATTTTGTAGACCTGAAAATGTCCGCCTGCGCGGTTTCGGCGTTTCTTTGCGCGATGTACCGATCAGTAACCAGCATGTTTGAATGAGATAACGGACCGGGTCCAGCGGACGCGGACGCGAGGCGTTGATATGCGGATACAGGTTTTATGTTCTGCGCGAATACGCTGCCAGCGCGGGTGCTCCAGCGGAATAAAAATCCAGGCCAGGATCAACCAAAAACAGCCGAGCGTCGCGCTGAAAGCCGACGCGCCGTGACGACGATAATCGCGATAACGCCCGATAAGCCGCGCGTTGACCGGCGGGATAAGCAACCACCGGGTCAGGATACTCATGATTTACTCCCGACTGGCGTTTTCAGCCCGGAATAGTTCAACAGGCACCAGTTAGCCAGCGTCAGTATCTCTTCAGCCGCCAGCGCATCACTGCGATATTCACCGACTGGTTGCTTAGCCGCCAGGCATTCAGCCATCGCTTCATCACGATGAATGAGCATCGGCAGTAATCGGCGCTGGCTTTGCAACCAAAGCTGGTAAATATCGTCCTGAACTTGACTGCCGATACGGAAGTCATTAATCAAAATATGCGCGCCATCCGGCAGAGCCTGCTGATGCAGCCGGATATGGCAGTTGGCATCCACATTGACGATTGCCAGCGAGTGATCGCACAAACTCAGCAGCTGGTGGGTTATCTGCGAGGAATCACGCGGTAAGTCGATTAAAATCCAATGGTAACGCCCGCTGGCTTTTAGTTGCTGTAAGCCGGAGCAAATATCGCTCAGCCGGGTTTGCCAGTGCTGTGGATTTTCTTGTTCTTCAATGGATAACTGACCAAAAGGCAGCAAATCGAGTTGCGAGGTATAGCGCAACCCAGCGTCACGCCAGTCCTGGCCATCCAGCATAGCTCTGGCCCAGCCCTGACGGTGGGTAAAATCAACGTTAAATGACAGGCGCAACAAGTTGTCCGGGCAGGCATCGACCACCAGGACATTTTCTCCCAACATTTGTAATGACCAGGCTAATGCGGCGGTGATGGTTGTTGTCCCCACGCCTCCCCGCACCCCCTGCAATCCCAGTACGGCCATTCACCAATCCCCTACTTTTGTTGCGCAAACTCTGCCAGCAACGGCCAGCGTTTTAATGCCGCGGCCAACTGTTCGCGTTGGGAAATATCGGCATAATCAATATCAGGCAGTGAAAATGCCTGCTTTAACGCCAAAATATCATTCTGGAAGATATAGCCTATCGCGGGATCAGGCAGAGTATCTGGTTCATTGTTATTCATTTGCTTGATCCCTATGAAATAACCGTACCGTTCATGAGACAATTCTAACCGTGAGCATTTCGCCGGTTTATTGTTTACGGCGAGACGGGAATTTGCTCACTTTTTGACTTTCCGTTACGCAACAAAAAAAGTTAAAAACGAAAAGACTAAAATCACACGTCTTGTGACCTGCTAAATTGATTCACATGCTAAATCTGATAAGTTTTAATTTCAATGGTAGGTTTATTTCTTAGCTTTCGCTAGTAAACTGATAATCAGACAAAATGATGACATGAGGGACATTGTGGACCCTGTATTCTCTATCGGTATCTCATCATTATGGGATGAGCTGCGACATATGCCAGCAGGCGGCGTCTGGTGGTTTAACGTCGATCGCCATGAAGATGCTATCAGTCTGGCGAATCAAACAATTGCATCCCAGGCTGAAACCGCACACGTCGCGGTCATTAGCATGGACAGCGATCCGGCGAAAATCTTTCAATTAGATGATTCTCAAGGACCGGAAAAAATAAAATTATTTTCAATGCTAAATCATGAAAAAGGTCTATACTATTTGGCCCGTGATTTGCAGTGTTCTATTGATCCCCATAATTACCTTTTTATTCTTGTTTGCGCAAATAACGCATGGCAAAACATTCCTGCCGAGCGGCTTCGCTTATGGTTGGATAAAATGAATAAATGGAGCAGATTAAACCATTGTTCGCTTTTGGTAATTAATCCCGGAAATAATAACGATAAACAATTTTCATTGTTGCTTGAGGAATACCGTTCACTTTTTGGTCTTGCCAGTTTGCGTTTTCAGGGCGACCAACATTTGCTGGATATTGCCTTCTGGTGCAACGAAAAAGGGGTCAGCGCCCGTCAGCAGCTTAGCGTTCAGCAACAAAAGGGGATCTGGACATTAGTTCAAAGCGAAGAGGCGGAGATCCAACCACGCAGCGACGAAAAACGCATTCTGAGTAATGTTGCTGTACTGGAAGGTGCGCCACCGCTATCGGAACACTGGCAACTGTTCAACAATAACGAAGTCCTGTTCAATGAAGCCCGTACCGCTCAGGCGGCGACGGTGGTCTTTTCTTTACAGCAAAATGCGCAAATCGAGCCACTGGCCCGCAGCATTCATACCCTGCGTCGCCAGCGCGGTAGTGCGATGAAAATCCTCGTACGGGAAAATACCGCAAGCCTGCGCGCCACCGATGAACGTTTGTTATTGGCCTGCGGTGCAAATATGGTTATCCCATGGAATGCCCCACTCTCCCGCTGTCTGACGATGATCGAAAGCGTGCAAGGGCAGAAGTTTAGTCGCTATGTGCCGGAAGATATCACTACCTTGCTGTCAATGACCCAGCCGCTCAAACTGCGTGGTTTCCAGAAGTGGGATGTGTTCTGTAATGCCGTCAACAACATGATGAATAACCCTCTATTACCTGCCCACGGTAAAGGCGTTCTGGTTGCCCTACGTCCGGTACCGGGTATCCGCGTTGAACAAGCCCTGACGCTGTGTCGCCCTAACCGCACCGGCGATATCATGACTATTGGCGGTAATCGGCTGGTGCTGTTTCTCTCATTCTGTCGGATTAACGATCTGGATACCGCGTTGAATCATATTTTCCCATTGCCGACTGGCGACATTTTCTCAAACCGTATGGTCTGGTTTGAAGATGATCAAATCAGTGCCGAGCTGGTGCAGATGCGCCTGCTTGCCCCAGAACAATGGGGCATGCCGCTGCCTTTAACGCAAAATTCTAAACCGGTCATTAATGCCGAGCACGATGGTCGCCACTGGCGACGAATACCAGAACCAATGCGACTGTTAGATGATGCTGTGGAGCGCTCATCATGATGACCATCAGCGATATCATTGAAATTATTGTCGTTTGCGCACTGATATTTTTCCCGCTGGGCTATCTGGCGCGGCACTCTTTGCGACGCATTCGCGACACCTTACGTTTGTTCTTTGCTAAACCTCGTTATGTTAAACCGGCCGGGACGTTACGCCGCACGGAAAAAGCCAGGGCAACCAAAAAATGACTCAATTTACGCAAAATACCGCCATGCCTTCTTCCCTCTGGCAATACTGGCGCGGCCTTTCCGGCTGGAACTTCTATTTTCTGGTTAAGTTCGGCCTGTTGTGGGCGGGATATCTTAACTTCCATCCGCTCCTCAATCTGGTGTTTGCCGCGTTTCTGCTGATGCCCATTCCGCGCTACAGCCTGCATCGCTTACGCCACTGGATTGCCCTGCCGATCGGCTTTGCTTTGTTCTGGCATGACACCTGGTTGCCTGGCCCGGAAAGCATAATGAGCCAGGGTTCGCAGGTGGCGGGGTTCAGTTCCGATTATTTAATCGACCTTGTCACACGCTTTATTAACTGGCAGATGATTGGGGCCATTTTTGTTTTATTAGTGGCCTGGTTATTCCTGTCACAATGGATTCGCATTACCGTTTTTGTGGTTGCCATTCTGCTATGGCTGAACGTACTTACCCTGGCGGGACCAAGTTTCTCCTTGTGGCCTGCCGGTCAACCGACGACCACTGTAACAACGACGGGTGGTAACGCAGCGGCAACCGTTGCCGCGACGGGTGGCGCACCGGTAGTGGGTGATATGCCCGCACAAACAGCACCGCCAACAACGGCGAACCTTAACGCCTGGCTGAATAATTTCTATAACGCAGAGGCGAAACGTAAATCGATCTTCCCATCTTCGCTGCCTGCTGATGCTCAGCCATTTGAACTACTGGTGATTAATATCTGTTCGCTTTCCTGGTCGGATATAGAAGCCGCCGGGTTGATGTCGCATCCGCTGTGGTCGCATTTCGATATTGAGTTCAAGAACTTTAACTCCGCCACCTCCTACAGTGGCCCGGCGGCGATCCGTTTACTGCGCGCCAGCTGCGGGCAGACTTCGCACACTAATCTGTATCAACCGGCAAATAACGACTGCTATCTGTTTGATAACCTGTCGAAACTGGGCTTTACCCAGCACCTGATGATGGGACATAACGGCCAGTTCGGCGGTTTTTTGAAAGAAGTTCGCGAAAATGGCGGCATGCAGACCGAATTGATGGATCAAACAAATCTGCCGGTTATTTTGCTGGGCTTTGATGGTTCGCCGGTTTATGACGATACCGCCGTGCTTAACCGCTGGCTGGACGTTACCGAAAAAGATAAAAACAGCCGTAGTGCCACGTTCTACAACACGCTTCCACTGCATGACGGCAACCATTATCCGGGCGTCAGCAAAACAGCGGATTACAAAGCGCGGGCGCAGAAATTCTTTGATGAACTGGACGCCTTCTTTACTGAACTGGAGAAATCGGGTCGTAAAGTGATGGTGGTCGTGGTGCCGGAACACGGCGGCGCGCTGAAGGGCGACAGAATGCAGGTATCTGGCCTACGTGATATCCCTAGCCCGTCTATCACAGACGTCCCCGTTGGGGTGAAATTCTTCGGCATGAAGGCACCACATCAGGGGGCACCGATTGTCATCGACCAACCGAGCAGCTTCCTGGCTATCTCCGATCTGGTGGTTCGCGTTCTTGATGGCAAGATTTTCTCCGAAGACAATGTTGACTGGAAAAAACTCACCAGTGGGTTGCCACAAACAGCACCGGTCTCCGAGAACTCAAATGCAGTAGTTATTCAATACCAGGATAAACCGTACGTTCGCCTGAACGGCGGCGACTGGGTGCCTTACCCGCAATAAGAACGAAAAAGGCCGCAGAGTTTCACCCCTGCGGCCTGATCCGGGCGCAAATTGCCATTACGGCAGCCTGACGCCCGCATGACACGTTACTTCCGCTTATTCAGCGAGTTCACGATCAGACTGGCAAGAATGCCAGCAATGACCGGAGCCGCTAAATCATGCCAGAAGGCCATGCCCAGTTCTGCGAGCGTCATATAGCCGCCTCTGTTGTAATGACAACGTTTCGCGGCTATTCTTGAGTTGTTTGGGTTCAAGATTAGCCCCCGTGATGTTGTCAGGTGCATACCTGCAACGTGCGGGGGTTTTCTCTCTCCAGCAACCAATGCCACCAGGGATTAAGCCCCCGCAACATTGCGCCTCACCGGAACCCTTCCGGCTTGCCGCTGATTCTACGGCCATTTTTGTTCGTCGAAATCCATCACTTCTTCACTCTGTGCTGCGCATTCCGCAGAATATTATCCGCTTGCAGCCGTTGCATTTTTCTTACGAAAAAGGCCGCAGAGTTTTATCCCTGCGGCCTGATCCGGGCGCAAATTGCCATTACGGCAGCCTGACGCCCGTCTGACACGTTACTTCTGCTTGTTCAGCCAGTTCACGATCATGCTGGCAAGAATGCCAGCAATGACCGGAGCCGCTAAATCGTGCCAGAAGGCCATGCCCAGCTCTGCGAGCGTCATATAGCCGCCTCTGTTGTAATGACAACGTTTCGCGGCTATTCTTGAGTTGTGTAGGTTCAAGAATGGCCCCCGTGATGTTGTCAGGTGCATACCTGCAACGTGCGGGGGTTTTCTCTCTCCAGCAACCAATGCCACCAGGGATAAAGCCCCCGCAACATTGCGCCTCACCGGAACCTTTCCGGCTTGCCGCTGATTCTACGATTGCTTTTTACCGTCAGCACCCGGCAATCTTCCTCATTGCGCGATGCCTTCCAGCTTAATTTCTTTATTTGCAATAGTTGCAGTTCATATCCGAGCTGACTCCAGACTGGTAGTGAAATGCGCAATTTTGTAGAATTGCGCCTCCTCGCGACCTCCCCAGTGAATCTGTTGCCTCATTTTTTACATACTGCGTATTCGACTTCTCCACCTGTTGCGCAAGAGAAACTGGGTTTATTCATTTTTGCGAGGCCGACTTCTTTCTGGACAGGACTTTATGCAGCACAACACACTACCGAAACACAATCAGAAATTGCCGTTTACACGCTACGACTTCGGCTGGGTTTTATTATGCATAGGCATGGCGATTGGTGCCGGAACCGTGCTGATGCCAGTACAAATTGGCTTGAAGGGAATTTGGGTATTTATTACCGCAGCGATCATTGCTTATCCTGCCACCTGGGTAGTGCAGGACATTTATTTAAAAACCCTTTCTGAAAGCGATTCCTGTAATGACTACACCGATATTATCAGTCATTACCTGGGGAAGAACTGGGGAATTTTCCTCGGGGTTATCTACTTTTTGATGATTATCCACGGGATTTTTATCTACTCTCTCTCCGTGGTTTTCGACAGCGCCTCGTACCTGAAAACCTTCGGTTTAACCGATGCCGATCTTTCACAATCTCTACTTTATAAAGTCGCCATTTTCGCCGTACTGGTGGCAATTGCGTCTGGTGGTGAACGATTACTGTTTAAGATTTCCGGGCCAATGGTGGTGGTCAAAGTAGGGATTATCGTCGTGTTCGGTTTTGCGATGATCCCGCACTGGAATTTCGCCAATATAACCGCCTTCCCGCAAGCCTCCGTCTTTTTCCGCGATGTCCTGCTTACCATTCCCTTTTGCTTCTTTTCTGCGGTATTTATTCAGGTACTTAACCCAATGAATATTGCCTATCGTAAACGGGAAGCGGATAAAGTACTGGCAACCCGGCTCGCGCTGCGTACCCACCGAATTAGTTATATCACGCTCATTGCGGTGATCCTGTTTTTTGCCTTTTCGTTTACCTTCTCAATTAGCCACGAAGAAGCCGTTTCTGCCTTTGAACAAAATATCTCGGCACTGGCACTGGCCGCGCAGGTGATCCCTGGGCATATCATTCATATCACCTCTACGGTGCTGAATATCTTTGCCGTACTGACCGCATTCTTTGGCATTTATCTCGGTTTCCACGAGGCCATTAAAGGCATTATTCTCAATCTGTTAAGCCGAATTATTGATACCAAGAAAATTAACTCACGCATGCTGACTCTGGCGATCTGCGCTTTTATCGTCATTACGTTGACGATTTGGGTTTCGTTTCGTGTATCGGTGCTGGTGTTCTTTCAGTTGGGAAGCCCGTTATATGGCATTGTGTCGTGCCTCATTCCGTTTTTCCTGATCTATAAAGTCGCACAACTGGAAAAACTTCGCGGGTTTAAAGCCTGGCTGATTCTGCTGTACGGCATTTTGTTATGCTTGTCGCCACTGTTGAAGCTGATTGAGTAAACCGGAGCGCATGGCCCCGGTTTTGTGAGTTACCGCTGCGGATTTTCATCCTGATCAACAGCAAAACAAGCTACCAGTTGACCGCCGTAGTCTTTTAGCTGCGGCTGCAACTGGGTGCAGGGGCCGAAGCGCCGACGACAGCGGGCGTTAAACGCGCAGCCCGGCGGTGGATTGAGCGGGCTTGGCAGTTCACCGGTGAGCTTGATGCGCTCGCGGCGATCGTCCGGGTTCAGGCGCGGCGTCGCGGAGAGTAGCGCCTGAGTGTACGGATGACGCGGATTATTGAAGATTTGGTCCTTCGTTCCCTTCTCCACGCAGCGGCCCAGGTACATCACCATCACTTCATCGGCAATGTGCTCAACCACTGACAGGTCGTGCGAGATAAAGACATAAGACAGCCCCAACTCCTGCTGCAAATCCATCATCAGATTCAGCACCTGCGCACGCACTGAAACGTCCAGCGCAGAAACCGGTTCATCGGCAATCACCACATCCGGGTCGAGCATCAGACCACGGGCAATGGCGATACGCTGACGCTGACCGCCGGAGAACATATGCGGATAGCGGTCGTAATGCTCGGTTTTCAGGCCGACTTTCGCCATCATCGACAGGGCTTTTTCCCGACGCTGTTCTTTGCTTAAGCTGGTATTAATAAGCAGCGGCTCTTCAAGAATTTGCCCAACTTTTTTACGCGGATTTAGCGAACCATAGGGATTCTGAAAGACGATCTGGATTTTCTGCCGACGCAACTTCTGCGCCTGCGGATCGTGCTTGAGCAGATCCTGCCCCTGGTAATACAGCTCACCACCGGTGGGCATTTCGATCATCGTCAGCAACCGACCGAGGGTCGATTTACCGCAGCCAGATTCACCTACTACTGCCAGCGTTTTGCCACGTTCAAGGTTAAACGAAACGCCGTCCAGCGCCTTCACCAGACGTTCCGGCGCGAACATACCTTTCTTCACCGGATAATGTTTTTTCAGGTCGATAGCCTGCAACAGCGGTTGTTGCGAGGTGGCCTCATGCGTACTCATAGTGTCGGCCTCCCGGCATCATCAAGTGGGTAATGGCATTTGGACTGACGCCCGTCAGCGAGCATATTCAGCGCCGGTTCTTCAGCGCGACATCTGTCAGTGGCATAGGGGCAGCGCGGGTTAAGCAGGCAGCCGTTCGGGCGGTCATACTTGCCGGGAACAACACCTGGCAACGACGCCAGACGTTCTTTGTCCTGAGCAAATTCCGGCAGCGCACGCAGCAATGCCTGAGTATATGGATGACGCGGCGCATGGAAGATGGCGTGGGCATCGCCCGTTTCCACCACCTGGCCTGCATACATCACGATGATTTTATGTGCCGCTTCCGCCACCAGCGCCAGGTCATGGGTAATTAACACCAGCGCCATGTTCTCTTTCTGCTGTAGCTCCAGCAGTAGTTCAATGATTTGCGCCTGAATGGTCACGTCCAGCGCGGTGGTCGGCTCATCGGCAATCAGCAGCTTTGGCCGACAGGCAATCGCCATGGCGATCATCACGCGCTGGCTCATGCCGCCGGAAAGCTGATGCGGGTAAACATCCAGACGCGAAGCCGGATCGGGAATACCGACCTGATTCAGCAGGTCAATCGCCCGCTGACGGCGGGTACTTTTGTTGCCGCCCTGATGCACCTTAATCGCTTCCATAATCTGGAAACCCACGGTGTAGCACGGGTTAAGGCTGGTCATCGGGTCCTGGAAGATCATCGCCACTTCGGCACCCACCAGGTTGCGGCGCTCTTTTTCTGAGATACGCTGTAAATCCTGACCGTTAAACTCCAGCTTTTCCGCCATTACGCGGCCCGGATAATCAATCAGCCCCATAATCGCCAGCGAACTGACCGATTTACCAGAGCCGGACTCACCCACAATCCCGACCACTTCGCCCTGTTTTACGCTGTAGCTGATGCGGTCTACGGCGCGGAACGGTGCGCTTTCGTCGCCGAAATGCACCGATAATTTATCTACATTTAATAACGCCATCTCGAACCTCTTACTGCTTCAGTTTGGGATCGAGCGCGTCACGCAGACCGTCACCCATCAGGTTAAATGCCAGCACCGTCAGCAGGATCGCCAGACCCGGGAAGGTCACGACCCACCAGGCGCTTTGCGCGAACTGCAACACGTCGGAGAGCATGGTGCCCCACTCCGGCGTTGGCGGCTGCGCCCCCATGCCGAGGAAACCAAGAGCAGCCATATCGAGAATGGCGTTAGAGAAACCGAGCGACGCCTGAACAATCAGAGGCGCAAGGCAGTTCGGGAAGATGTTAATAAACATCTGACGCATCGCCCCGGCACCTGCCACGCGAGACGCGGTAACGTAATCGCGATTCACCTCCACCAGCACGGCGGCGCGGGTTAAGCGCACATAGTGCGGCAAGGCAACGAAGGTCAATGCCAGCGCGGCGTTACCAATCGACGGGCCGAAAATTGCCACCAGCACCAGTGCCAACAGCAAACTTGGCAGCGCCAGCATGATATCGACCACGCGCATGATGATGTTATCGACCAGGCCTCCGAAGTAACCGGCGATCAGGCCGAGAATAACGCCCATAATCAGCGATAACACAACTACCAGACAGCCAACCAGCAGTGACAATCGCGCACCGTACATCAGACGCGACAGCACATCACGGCCTACGTCATCGGTGCCCAGCAAGTGCGCCATGCTGCCGCCTTCCTGCCAGGCTGGCGGGGCGAGCAGTGCATCGCGGAACTGTTCCGCCGGGTTATAGGGTGCAATCCAGTTGGCAAAGATCGCGATAAACAGCACGATGACGACGTAAACCAGCCCGACGACCGCGCCTTTGTTGCGTTTAAAATAGTGCCAGAACTCCTGTAACGGGGTCATCGGCACCGGTGCGCTAATCACTTTATTTTCAGTAACCTGTGACATGATGTCCCCTTACTTCTTATGACGAATACGCGGGTTCACCACGCCGTACAGCAGATCGACCAGCAAGTTGACGAGGATAATCATCGTCGCCACCAGCAATACGCCGCCCTGCACTACCGGATAGTCGCGGCGTTGCAGTGCGTCAATCAACCAGCGCCCCAGACCGGGCCACGAGAAGATGGTTTCGGTCAGAATCGCCCCCGCCAGCAATGTTCCCACCTGGAGGCCGATAACGGTCACTACCGGCAGCATCGCGTTACGCAGCGCATGGACGATAATCACCCGCATGCGGGTCAGCCCTTTGGCGCGCGCGGTGCGGATATAATCTTCACCTAGCACTTCCAGCATCGAGGAGCGTGTCATACGCACAATGACCGCCAGCGGGATAGTACCCAGCACAATGGCGGGCAAGATCATATGGGCGACGGCATCGATAAAGTTACCGTCTTCACCCCAGATGGCGGTGTCGATCAGCATAAAACCGGTTAACGGATTGGAATCATCGAGGAACACCATGTCGCTCACGCGACCGGAGACGGGCGTCAGGTTCCAGTGCACCGAAACCAGCATGATCAGCATCATGCCCCACCAGAAGATCGGCATCGAGTAGCCGGTCAGCGCCAGACCAACCGCCGTGTGATCGAAAATGGAACCGCGTTTAACCGCAGCCAGCACACCGACTGGAATACCGACCGCAGTCGCAAAAATCATCGCGCAGACACCAAGCTCCAGCGTGGCCTGAAAGCGCGGCACGAACTCTTCCCAAACCGGGATGCGGCTTTTCATCGAAATGCCTAAATCGCCGTGCATTACGCTCCAAATGTAATTGAGATACTGCTGCCACATCGGTTTATCTAAGCCGAGTTCAGCCAGCAGCTGCGCGTGACGCTCTGGGGAGATCCCACGTTCGCCCGCCATGATCATCACCGGATCGCCCGGGATCATGTGGACAAAGGCAAATGTGAGAAGGGTAATACCGATAAACGTGGGGATGACGAGTCCCAAACGTCGGAGAATAAACTGCAACATAACCCGGATTCTCTGTAGTGACCCGCAGCCTGGAACTGCGTGTCTGTATTGCTCACAAATCAATTCCCGCCCAGGTCGGGCAGGGAATGAAGTATTGCTGCCGGATGGCGCTGCACGCAGAGGCACAGCGCCACCGGGTATGGCTTTTAATTATTCGATAGAGACGTTTTCGAAGTGATGTTTGCCTAATGGATCAACCACATAGCCTTTAACTTCTTTGCGTACCGGTTCAAACACGGTGGAGTGAGCGATGATCAGTGCCGGAGCCTGATCGTGCATCACCACCTGCGCTTGCTTGTACAGTTCAACGCGTTTGTTATGGTCGTCGGTAGCACGCGCCGGTTGAATCAGATCTTCAAACGGTTTGTAGCACCATTTTGAGTAGTTGGAGCCTTGTTCAGAGGCGGCGCAGCTGAACAGGGTGGCGAAGAAGTTATCCGGATCCCCATTATCGCCAGTCCAGCCCATCATTACCGTCTGGTGCTCGCCATCTTTCGCACGCTTGAGGTACTCACCCCATTCGTAGGTGACAATTTTGGCCTGCACGCCGACTTTCGCCCAGTCTGCCTGAATCATCTCCGCCATGCGGCGAGCGTTCGGGTTATACGGACGTTGTACCGGCATCGCCCACAGGTCGATGGAGAAACCTTTTTCCAGACCCGCTTCTTTCAGCAAGGCTTTCGCTTTTTCAGGATCGTAGGTGTAGTCCTGAACGTCGTCGTTATAGCCCCACATGGTTGGCGGGATCAGGTTTTTCGCTGCCACGCCCGCGCCCTGATAAACCGCTTTGATGATAGCGTCTTTGTTCACCGCGTAGGTCAGAGCCTGGCGAACTTTCACGTCATCAAGTGGTTTTTTCTGCACGTTATATGAAAGATAGCCGACGTTAAGCCCCGGCATTTCCATCAGATTGATGGATTTATCCTGCTTCATGCGAGCGATATCTGCCGGGTTCGGGTACGGCATCACCTGGCATTCATTCTTCTGCAATTTCGCGTAACGCACGGAAGCATCAGGGGTAATAGAGAAAACCAGCGTATCGATCTGCGGTTTGGTGCCCCAGTAGCCATCAAACGCTTTGTAGCGGATACGGGAATCTTTTTGGTACTGCTGTAACTGGAACGGACCGGTGCCGATTGGGTTGAGGTCCAGTTTTTCCGGTGTACCGGCTTTCATCATCGCGTCAGCATATTCTTTTGACAGAATAGAGGCGAAGTCCATTGCCAGGTCAGCGAGGAACGGCGCTTCCGGGCGAGTCAGCACAAACTGAACGGTGTTGTCGTCCACCTTTTTCACTTCGCTGATCAGCTCCGGCAAGCCCATGCCTTCAAAGTATTCGTAGCTGCCGCCAGAAACTTTATGGTACGGGTTTTGCGCGTTTTTCTGACGATCGAACGAGAACACCACGTCATCGGCGTTCAGTTCGCGCGTCGGTTTGAATTCTTTGTTGTCGTGCCACTTCACACCTTTACGCAGATGGAAGGTATAGGTTTTACCGTCTTCGCTGACTTCCCACTTTTCAGCGAGGCCCGGGATTACTTCGGTGGTGCCGATTTTAAATTCAACCAGGCGGTTATAAAGCGGCACGGAAGAGGCGTCATAGGTGGTACCGGAGGTAAACAGCTGCGGGTTAAACCCTTCCGGAGATCCTTCTGAGCAATAAACCAGAGTTTTAGCCTGAACACTTGCTGCGACGGTCATAGCCACCAGGCTGAGACCAAGCTTCAGCATCCCTGACTTTTTCAAGGAAATACGCATTATTCTGCTCCAATTGTGATGTTTGTTGTTTTAACCCTTTGCAGTGGGTTGTCGCTGCCTGACCTTTTTTGTTTTTTGCCCGGTCGGGTCAACGTTATGAGGTGGGGATGCCGTACTAATTAACATCAGTGTAACAGTGCGGATCCTCCATAAAATGCCCCTCGTGACCTACAATCTGTCAACAGAATGTGAAAACGTCAATACAGCCAACCGGGATTTACACCAACGGTGAGAATCCACAAACAAAGATTAAAAAAACTTCAAACAGCTATTTGCAGCAGAGAAATTTGTGCTACTCCAACATGACCAGAACAATCAGCTTAATATTTAGCAACAATTGGTGATTAAGTTTTATGCATTTAGTGAAAAAAATCTGAGGAAAAGGTGGATATCTGAGCGATTAATACCATGAACGCTAAAACGCACAGCGGAAAATGCCAGCGCCAGTCATAAGTAACGCAAAAAAAGATTTAAGCAAATATAAAAAAAGACAATGGTTTCTGTCACAAATCCGTTAATGGATAGTGAGATATGGGGCGCAATTTTGGCAGGGAAATGTGTGGTGTGTAGGTCGAATAAGGTGTTCACGCCGCATCCGACAATAAGTGCGGTGCCGTTGCCTGATGCGACGCTGGCTGAACTGAACCCCAAAACCTGGACAGTTTCAGTTAACCGGCTTTTTGATACTCAGTCCGGTATTCTACCGGGCTGAGTCCCCCAAGACTGAGTTTTATTCTTTTTTGATTCCAGTAAGTTATGTATTCGTTAACGGCATTTTCCAGCTCTTCTACACTTCTGTAGTCCCGGCGATAGTACATTTCTTCTTTCAGGTGACCAAAGAAATTCTCCATTACCGCATTATCAAGGCAGTTGCCCTTGCGCGACATGCTCTGCACTAACCCTTTGTCTGCCAGGGCAGACTGATAACTTTTTATCCGGTAATGCCACCCTTGATCACTGTGGAGCAGCGGTTTTTCTCCTTCTGCAAGGCTTTCCAGCCCCTTATTTAACATGCGCTTCACCAGCTCCTCTGTAGGCCTGCAGGCAGTTTCCCACGCCACGATTTCCCCGTTAAACAAATCAAGTATCGGGGACAGGTACAGTTTTTGTCCGCCAGCCCTGAATTCGGTGATATCTGTCACCCATTTCTCACAGGGAGCTTCCGCTTTGAACTGCCGCTGAAGGATATTTTCTGCAGCGAGTCCCATATTTCCCCGGTAAGACCGGTATTTCTTCAGGCGCACAGGAGACTTCAGGCCGAGCTGTTGCATCAGTTTTCGCACTGTTTTGCCACTGAACTTAAGACCTCTTTTCTGAAGCTCACAATGGATCCGCCGGTACCCATAACATCCCCGGTGTTCATGGAAGATGGAGGCTATGAGCTGTTTCACATCAGCATACTTGTCCTTAGCCTTCTGCAGTGACAGCTGGTAGTACAGCGTGCTTCTGGCCAGCCCTGCAGCCTTTAACAGGTCAGACTGGCAGTGTCCGCACCTCAGGCTCCGGATGACTTTCGTTTTTTCTCCAGCTCCTGGCGCTTTTTTTCCAGGAGATGCTCCTGCATGGCTTTCAGATATGCATTTTCTGCGCGAAGATAACGCAGCTCATTCTTCATCTCTTCCGGCGTCATGTTTGCCTCGTTTTCATGGGTATCATCAGAACGGGTCATGCTTTTCTCCTTCCTGCGCCTGATAAAGGCCTCATTACCAGATTTGCGGTAGCCTTTTATCCAGTTTTTAACCGTGTTGTGGCTGGGAATGTTAAACCGGGCAGCTACCCGGGGTAGAGACTCAGAATGCCCGAGAGCATAAAGAACCACGCAAAGTTTATCTTCAGGAGAATAGCTACGCTTGTGTCTGCAATCCAGTGCCCGAGGACCGTGAAGAAGAAAAAGATTAATCCAGTGTGAGAGGCTGGTGTGAGAAAGTTGAAAGAGTTTTGCCGTAGAAATGATGCCTGCATGACCAGCCAGGTAATGATTTACAGCGGCAAGTTTTACTTCAAATGAATGTTTCATAAACTGCACCTTCAGATGTCAGATTATGTCCAACATTTGGGGTGCAGTTCATGGCGCGTCTTATCAGGCCTACGTCGAGTCGAACCTCCCTGCCCCCGGAGGTTCTCATCCTCATGAGCTACAAATGCAAAAAAGCCTGCTCGCTGAGCAGGCATTTCGAATTTGGTCGGTGATAGAGGATTCGAACCTCCGACCCCTTCGTCCCGAACGAAGTGCGCTACCAGGCTGCGCCAATCACCGAATGCGGGGCGCATCTTACTGCGCAGATACGCCCTCGTCAATCCCTTAATAGCAAAATGCCTTTTGATCGGCGAGAAAGTCAGCAGGCCTCTTAGTTAGCCGCCGCCTCTCTTGCCTGCGGGATGTGGCACCAGTTGTTGTTTTCGTTAATTCCACCATCAGGTGAAGTATAGCCAAGACACCCCATGATGGTGTCGTACAGCTCTACATGACGGCGTGGCACTTTCATGTCGGCTTCTTTTTTCAGCTGCGCAAATGCCTGCGCATTGACCGGATTTTCCAGATATTTATCTGACATCCAGACCATCATCGGCACGCGGAACTGCTCCGGCGGTGCCAGTTCACGCGGCGTGCCGTGCAGGTGCTCGCGTTCATTAATTGACTCACCGTGGTCAGCTGCGTAGAACACAATCGCTTTCTTATCGCGAACCTGATCAATCACGCTGGAGATAAAGTGATCCACATAGGTCACCGAGTTGTCATAGGAGTTGATCATCTGCGCTTTGGTACAGCCGCTATCAACACCAATACATTCCGGCTTCCACTGCGCAAAGCTGCGCGGGTAACGCTGGGTGTAGTTAAAGTGCGAACCTTTGGTATGCAAAATGATCAGATGCTTGCCATCCGGGTTGCGCCCCAGCGATTGCTGCATTTCGTCTACCAGCAACATATCATCTACCGGCTTGCCACGGTTACGTGGCTCCGCACCAATCTGCTCACGATAAGCAATGTTGTCTGCCATCGTGTTGCTGTAGAACCACATTTCGCTTTGCATAGCGTAGAGATCAGAACTGAATCCTAACTGCTTCAGCACCGCGAAAATGTTCTGTTCTTTTAATGTGCGCTGCGGATTATCTTCCGCGCCCCCCTGACGTACAAACATGCAACGCAGTGAGAGTTTAGTTGCGGTATCACAGGAGTAACCACGGAACGCCGCCAGATTTTTCTCCTGGGCCAGCTTCGGCGTGGTATTACGCTCATAGCCGAAAATGCCCATATGGTCCCAACGCGTGGTTTCACCAATGATAAACACGACATAAGTGTCATCAACGTTTTGCGGTGCCTGGTAAGTGAATTTCTTCGCCGGGTTAAGCAATGAATTATTATCGGAAGATTCATCGACCCGCGCCCAGGCATACAGCCCCAATGCCGAAAGCCAGTTTGATGGCAGATAAGAGTTCGCTACGACGCCGCCATAGCTGGGCAAATCAACACCGGTCGCCCTCTCCACTTTCTTCTGCTGGATATCCAGCAAACGAATCGGTGCCCAAACCATAATACCCGCCAGTACGACGACCGCCAGGCTGCGAATACGCTGCCCTGGGGTTCGCAGTTGTCGGAGCAAGGAGTAGCGACAGCGGTTATTCCAGATAAGGATAAGAGGCAATGCGCTAACGGCGATTAACCAGAGAATAAAGTTCAGACCAACAACTTCTTTTGACAGGTCGATATCGGTGGTCATGACGGAAGCGATGATGCCATAACCAATGACCACATTAAGGAAGGTCATGTAATAGCTGGCACCTGCGGAAAAGAGCACCACCAGCGACGCCAGAATACGCCAGCTACGGCGGCCAAACAGCGAAAGAAGACGCAGTAAAAAGAAGGTTACCAGTACGGTGGCAGCCAGTTCAACAACAGCAGAAATGCCTTTCCAGACGGTAAAATCGTGCGCATAGCTGCCGAAGCGGCGGTAAAAAACCGCGCCATTCATAAAAAGGCCAATATAGATTGCAAGCAAAAAGCTCAGCTTCTGCTGTGTAATCGATTTGATGTATCTCATGCAAACAAACCCTGGACAAACAGGTGATAACACCCTGCTTAACGGCTTTTCAGGCCCGGCAGGGGAAAAGTGCGGAGGTAGTCAGATAAGTAAAATCTACACGCGCGAATAAGTAGACCACAGCAAAGGGAAAAAGTGTGGGGAAAGAGTGTGCACGAAGCACAAATTTACAAAAATGCAAGTTTGAAAAGAGACTTTAGCGTTACAAAAAGCAGTAAAAAGGGCCAGTTAACTGGCCCAAATTTTACGCGTCATTGTTTATACATTGCGTTGAAGCGTTTGATTCACACTAAGGCTAAAGCCCAGTAGCTCGCGGCAGATGATTAAAGGGAGCCATGCGCCTCACGCAACATTTTCTGCTCTGGCTGACGAATCGTCGTAGAGAGCGCCAGTGACAGAATCAGCAGGGCGAAAATCACGTAGAAGGTCACATAGAAGCCGCCAAACAGTGAGGCGATAATCGACCCACAAATGCTGCCGATACCGAAACCGAGATAAATCACACCGTAGTTTTTCGCCAGGTTATTGAGGCCGAAGAACTCACTGACCAGTGACGGGAACACCGTGATAGTGCCGCCAAAGTTAAACGCCACGCAGGCAATCGCTGCAAAGAACGTCACTGCATTCAATGGTGCAAACAGCAGGGCCGCCATACCCACCAGCGAAATCACCTGACCAATGGTGATAACACGGATTCGGGCGATTTTGTCAGACAGTATCCCCAGAACCAGACGACCTGAAAGGTTGGCGATGGAAATAACAGTGACTGCATTGGCTGCGGAAACCACATCAAGGTGTGCCAGACTTTGGGCGATATCTTTCGCTACCCCAATCACGTACAGGCCGCTCATGCAGGCAGTCAGGAACATTACCGCTAACATCCAGTACTGCGGTTTACGCATCGACTCTGCCAGCGTGTAATCTTTCTCCACGATACCATTGCTGGTTTTCACTTCCTGTTTTGGTGCGTCTTTCATTAACGTTGCGCCGAAAACAATCATCACCAGCGCAATCGCTCCCCAAATCACAAATGTTTTTTCCAGACCCACCGTTTCGAGCAGCTGCGTGTCGATAAATTTGAACCCCAGGCTACCCAGACCATAAGAACCGATAGCGAACGCGGAGATCAGACCTTTACGCTCCGGGAACCACTTCACGCAGTTAGAGAGCGTCAGCAGGTAACCCGCGCCATCCGCCAGACCGACCAGCACACCGGCGCTTAACCACAGCATCATCAGGTTGTCAGAATGCGCTGTCAGGAAGAAGCCTAATCCCAGCAAAATGCCGGAAGCCATAGTGACGCGTTTAACGCCAAAACGTTCCTGTAATTTCCCCGCAACAGAAGATGAAATTGCCAGCCCCAGACTTAACAAGCCGAAAGAGAAAGCGACCTGGCTTACCGGCGCATCCAGCTTGGCAGAAAGCGCGCCGTTAAACAGGCTCCAGGTATAAACCGACCCCAGCGCAAACTGGGTAATGATAGTACCGATGAGTGTCAACCAGCGGGTACGCTGATAATTTGAAGGTGTCATGGCAGTATTCCTGCAGTAATAAAAAGGAAAAATCTCTGCTGACAACCATAACGAAGTGCACTTTATGCCTGGGGAAAAACGGCATGAAATGCCATCAGAACGGAATGAAATGCATTAGTTCAGGAATGAATGACTCGACAATTATTCACCAAATTTATTATTTAGTAAGTTAGCACCCACTATCGCCACAACTGTTGTTATCCAATGGTTTCAATTGTATCTATAACGTTAAAATCTGGCACTAACCCCCATCGTATACAGATAGTCGCTATTGTTAGTGGTATTTTCTGTCTGAGATAGCGCCGCATAGGCAGCAATATTTTGATTGAGCAACATATCAGCGCCTACGGTGACATCCAGCCAGTTGCCGTTCTGGTTTGTCGCCGTCATCCGGCTCAGGCCTGATTGCGCCTTCCAGATATTCTCGCCAAATTGCTGGTTATAGCTGATTTGCGCCCAGGGTCGGAGATCGCCAAGCCGGGAGTCAACACGCCAGCCTAAGGTACTCACGCTGGCATGCCATAACGGATCGGCCAGCGTGGTAGTACTGTCGCCAAACTCGTTATACATCGAGGTGGTTGTGCCATCGTAATGTAATGCCGCGACCGGGCCGGTTGTAACCTGCTCATATAAAGGAAAATTCCAGCCCATACTCATACTGCTGGTCACATCCACAGGAGTTTCTTCCGCCAGATTGACTTCCAGTCCCAGCGCCCTTTGGCTACTTTGAATACGTTGCGACAAAATATCGTTGTAATCAGGTTGATGATCACTATCCCAGGTGTAACGCTCTGTGGAATGTCCGGGTTGCGTATCAACGATATATTCTTGTTGCCAGGCGTAAGCTGTGTTGAGAAAAAAGGCACTGATTACCACACTCGCCAGCAGGCTTAGCTGCCAGCGACCACCGCTTTTTTTTATGATCATTAACACGACTCCAGGGAAGAGCCGAATTCGGCAATATTATTGTCATTGTATGAAGGATATCGGGCATAGTAGCCCTGTATTAAATATTGACTTTTTCACCGATGCGTCAAGAAAAGCGGCTGAAATTTTTACGATCGGGTACATAGCGAGGGAAAGTATGGAACGTTGCGGCTGGGTGAGTCAGGACCCGCTTTATATTGCCTACCATGATAATGAATGGGGCGTGCCTGAAACTGACAGTAAAAAACTGTTCGAAATGATCTGCCTTGAAGGGCAGCAGGCTGGGTTATCGTGGATCACCGTCCTCAAAAAACGCGAAAACTATCGCGCCAGCTTTCATCAGTTCGATCCGGTGAAGGTGGCTGCAATGCAGGAAGAGGATGTCGAAAGACTGGTACAGGACGCCGGGATTATCCGCCATCGCGGGAAAATTCAGGCAATTATTGGTAATGCGCGGGCGTACCTGCAAATGGAACAGAACGGCGAACCGTTTGCCGACTTTGTCTGGTCGTTTGTCAATCATCAACCACAGGTGACACAAGCCACAACGTTGAGCGAAATCCCTACATCTACGCCCGCCTCCGACGCTCTATCTAAAGCCCTGAAAAAGCGTGGTTTTAAGTTTGTTGGTACCACAATCTGTTACTCCTTTATGCAGGCATGTGGGCTGGTGAATGATCATGTGGTTGGCTGCTGTTGCTATCCGGGAAATAAACCATGATTCGGGAAGCGCAACGTTCAGAACTCCCCGCGATCCTCGAACTGTGGCTGGAAAGTACAACCTGGGGGCATCCCTTTATAAAAGCGAATTACTGGCGTGATTGCATTCCGCTGGTGCGGGATGCCTATCTTGCCAACGCGCAAAACTGGGTCTGGGAAGAAGACGGTAAGTTTCTCGGTTTTGTCAGCATTATGGAAGGCCGATTTCTGGCTGCAATGTTTGTCGCACCGAAGGCCGTCAGACGCGGTATTGGTAAGGCGCTGATGCAGTATGTGCAGCAGCGCCATCCCCATCTGATGCTGGAGGTTTATCAAAAAAATCAACCGGCGATAGATTTCTACCATGCGCAGGGTTTTCACATTGTCGACTGCGCATGGCAGGATGAAACCCAACTACCCACCTGGATTATGAGCTGGCCGGTGGTTCAAACGCTGTAAGTGTCAGTTCCGGACCGTTGTATTTTTCCAGCCATGCCAGCGCCGTATTACCCGCACAGCCATTCCCCAGCCGCGAGCTGGGGAGATCTTTGGTCAGAACGTTCACCGCGCCGTTTTTACAAATACCGTCAGCGGTTAAATCCAGATCCGGCCAAGCCCCTTCATGAATACAAATCACGCCAGGTTTAATTCCCTCGCTAATGACCGCTCCGGCAAGAATTTGCCCGCGTGCGTTCCACAACCGAACAATATCGCCATCTTGTATGCCGCGCGCCTGGGCATCGTCAGGATGAATGGTGACAGGCTCACGATTTGCCACCGCGTACAATTCGCGCAGAGAACTGTAATTCAGCTGGCTGTGCAGACGATGTGCCGGATGAGCAGAAAGTACCTGCAACTGTTCCGGTTCGGCATTGCCCTGCCATTCGTCCGGCTCCAGCCACATTGGATGCCCAGGGCAATCCGGATAAGCGTAATCGGCAATACGCTGCGAGAAGATTTCAATCTTGCCGCTGGCGGTTTTTAATGGATGCGCCTGCGGATCGCGGCGAAAATCGGCGAAGCGAATAAACCGCTCACTGTCCGGGTTTTCCGGCATCTCAATTAACTGGTTGGCTTTCCAGAACTCAGCAAATGGCGGCAATTCAACCTGCTGGCTTGCCCCGCGCTGCCGGGCAACGTTATAAAACGTTTCCAGCCATTGCAGCTCACTTTGTCCTTCCGTAAACCGCGCATAGCCGCCCTTCTCCCAACGTTCACTCAACTCGGCAAAGACATCAAAATCATTACGCGCTTCATAACGTGGCGGCACCACTTGTTTCATCGGCACCAGATGCTGATTACTGTAATCACCGGTCATGGTGAGATCATTACGCTCAAAAGAGGTAGTCGCAGGCAGAACGATATCCGCGTGTTTCGCCGCAGCCGTCCAGAAGCATTCAGAGATCACCACCAGCTCCGGTTTTTGCCAGGCACGGATCAGGCGATTGGTATCCTGATGATGAGTAAAGTTGGCACCGCCCGCCCACCAGATAAAACGAATATCCGGGAAATGTCGGTTCATACCGTTGTGTTGATATGCGCCACCAGGGTTTTCCAGTGCTTCAACAATGCGGGCAACAGGGATTTTATCTACCGCATCGGTGCCGCCAGGCAAGCTGCCCTGCATGGAAGAGAGCACCGCAGAACGCCGCGTGGGGTTACCACCATTGGCAAAATGATAAGAAAGACCAAAACCGCCGCCGGGTGTGCCGATTTGCCCCAACATTGCCGCCAGCGTGACGATCATCCAATGTTTTTGCTCACCAAACTGTTGACGCTGCATTCCCCAGCCAGCCATCAGCATGGTCGTGTTTTGGTGGAAAAGAGCCGCCAGCTCGCGGATTTTCTCTGCGTTAACCCCACAAATCCCTGCCGCCCATTCGGCGGTTTTGGCTATTCCGTCACTCTCGCCCAGCAAATAAGAGGCGAAGACGGCATAACCGGTGGTGCAACGCGCCAGAAACGCTTCGTCGTGCCAACCATTTTCCACCAGCGTATAGGCGATCCCCAGCATCAGCGCAACATCGGTGCCCATGTGCGGTGCCACCCACTCCATTTTATCGCCAAAGAACTCAACGGTTTCCGATCGCATTGGATCAATGCAGATCAGCTTTTTCCCGCTGTCACGCAGTGCAGAAAAGTAAGAAAGCCCCTGCTCATCGGATGCATTCCACGCAATTTTCAGCGTATTGAGTGGGTTAGCACTCCACAGCACCACGACATCGCTATGTTCCAGCACCAACGGCCAACTGGTTTGCTGTTGATAAACTTCGCTGCCCCCCACGACATACGGCATGATCGCCTGTGCTGCACCGGTCGAATAATCCCCCAGATGCCCGGTATAACCGCCTGCCAGCGCCATATAGCGTTGTAATAATGTCGAGGCCTTATGCAGCACGCCGTTTGAACGCCAGCCGTAGGAACCAGCAAAAATCGATGCCGGACCATAAGCCTCACGAATGCGTTTATGTTGTTGGTGAATAAGATCCAGCGCCTCATCCCAACTCACACGAACAAATTCATCCTGCCCGCGAATGCCTTGCGGTTTTTCCGGTGACGCAAGAAAGCCTTTGCGCACCATTGGAAATCGTACCCGCGTATTGCTGTGAACCTGGTCGCGAACCGCGCTCTGCAAGGAGTTTTCCATTCCTGTGGTTAACGCGCCACGCGAGCTAAGCACGGTTTCGCCGTCGGTTTCAACCAGCATGGGCCCCCAGTGGGCGGCAGTCAGAACGGAATATCGTGAGGATGAGTTGGCCAAACCGAAGGCTCCTGAAAGGTTAGATGTATTGAGCAGTTAAATATTACTTACAAATTTCCGAGTATTCCCAGGAATAATCTTCATGTTCACGCGGCATAATCTCCCGCCACGGAACCCGTGGCAAAGAATAAAAAGGTTATTAAGGATTAACAATGAAGAAACGTGTTTATCTTATTGCCGCCGTAGTGAGTGGCGCTCTGGCGGTATCTGGCTGCACAACTAACCCTTACACTGGCGAACGCGAAGCAGGTAAATCTGCTATCGGCGCAGGTCTGGGCTCTCTCGTTGGCGCGGGTATTGGTGCGCTCTCTTCTTCGAAGAAAGATCGCGGTAAAGGCGCGCTGATTGGCGCAGCAGCAGGCGCAGCTTTGGGCGGCGGCGTGGGTTATTACATGGATGTGCAGGAAGCGAAGCTGCGTGACAAAATGCGCGGCACTGGTGTTAGCGTAACCCGCAGCGGGGATAACATTATCCTCAATATGCCGAACAATGTGACCTTCGACAGCAGCAGCGCGACCCTGAAACCGGCAGGCGCTAACACCCTGACCGGCGTGGCAATGGTGCTGAAAGAGTATCCGAAAACGGCGGTTAACGTGATTGGTTATACCGACAGCACGGGTGGTCACGACCTGAACATGCGTCTCTCCCAGCAGCGTGCGGATTCCGTTGCCAGCGCGTTGATCACCCAGGGCGTGGACGCCAGCCGCATCCGTACTCAGGGCCTTGGCCCGGCTAACCCAATCGCCAGCAACAGCACCGCAGAAGGTAAGGCGCAAAACCGCCGTGTAGAAATTACCTTAAGCCCGCTGTAATCCCTTTCATGCCAGGTGATGCAGAAATCACCTGGCATTCTTCAGTTTTCCTTCATCATATTTCAGGCTAAGGTGATCGCCTTATCAGTGAATGGAGAGAAGCATGAAGCCGTCCGTTATCCTCTACAAAGCCTTACCTGATGATTTACTGCAACGCCTGCAAGAGCATTTCACCGTTCACCAGGTGGCAAACCTCAGCCCACAAACCATCGAACAAAATGCAGCAATTTTTGCCGAAGCTGAAGGTTTACTGGGTTCAAACGAGAATGTTGATGCCGCATTGCTGGGAAAAATGCCGAAACTGCGTGCCACATCAACGATCTCCGTCGGCTATGACAATTTTGATGTCGATGCGCTTACCGCCCGAAAAATTCTGCTGATGCACACGCCAACCGTATTAACAGAAACCGTCGCCGATACGCTGATGGCGCTGGTGTTGTCTACCGCTCGTCGGGTTGTGGAGGTAGCAGAACGGGTAAAAGCAGGCGAATGGACCGCGAGCATAGGCCCGGACTGGTACGGCACTGACGTTCACCATAAAACACTGGGCATTGTCGGGATGGGACGGATCGGCATGGCGCTGGCACAACGTGCGCACTTTGGCTTCAATATGCCCATCCTCTATAACGCGCGCCGCCACCATAAAGAAGCAGAAGAACGCTTCAACGCCCGCTACTGCGATTTGGATTCACTGTTACAAGAGTCAGATTTCGTTTGCCTGATCCTGCCGTTAACTGATGAGACGTATCATCTATTTGGCGCAGAACAATTCGGCAAAATGAAATCCTCCGCCATTTTCATTAATGCCGGACGTGGCCCGGTGGTTGATGAAAATGCACTGATTGCTGCATTGCAGAAAGGCGAAATTCACGCCGCCGGGCTGGATGTCTTCGAACAAGAGCCACTGTCTGTAGATTCGCCGTTGCTCTCAATGGCCAACGTCGTCGCGGTACCGCATATTGGTTCAGCCACTCATGAGACGCGTTATGGCATGGCTGCCTGTGCCGTGGATAACTTGATTGATGCGTTACAAGGAAAGGTTGAGAAGAACTGTGTAAATCCGCACGTCGCGGACTAAGCCGCGACTGCGTGGAGTAAAGCCCGATAATCGCTCGGGCTTTTACTCTTTATTGGGTTGCAGTAACTGCTGTAGTCCAGGCCTGATTAAACGCCTGATGCTGTGCCGGTAATGGCGCAATCAGTTTGTTATATTCACTTGCCTGCTGCGAAGTCGGGAACTGGATGCCATTTGCGACAAAGCTCACCTGAGTACCTTGCTGAGCAATGTAGTCTCCAACCATCACCAGTTGTTGCGTGAAAGTTTGTGCCGCCGGAATCAACGGTTGCAACGCATCAGCTGGCGTCGTTACCACTTTGGTGAATGCCTGATCGAAGACCGGTTTCAGGTCATCGCTCTGTTTTAGCGCAGAGTGCGCAGCATCGGCCTGCAACTTCGCATTTTGCAGCTGTTGCGCCAGTACACCCAGAGAACCGTTCATTTCACGCAGTGGGCCGCTTTGCGTAACGTAATCCTGCGGTACGCGAATTGCGTTAACGCTGTCTACAACCGGGCGCAGACCGGAATCCATCGCCTGATTCACCTGCTGTGAATAACCATACAGAATCGCGTAATCAGAGACAAAAGGACCAAATTGTTTTTTCTGATCGGCAGTCAGGGTAGGTAGACGTTCACCGCTACGCATCACTGTATTCTGCAGGAAGTCGATAAACGCTTTACGCTGATCGCCTTCTTTATCAAAACACCCACTCAGGCTAACTACCATTAATAACGCCGCAAGAGGCGCAAACCAGCGAGAGCAGGACTTTCCTGTCGCCATTTTCTTACTCCTTTCACCCAAAAAAAGCGCACAACGACACACGCGTGTCTGACGTGACAAGGATAGTCCAGGACAAGCTTGCAGGATACCCTTTCTACGTAATCTTCCTGGTAAAATCATGGAGAAAATGAAACAAGGTTAATTTGTTGTTTCATTGTTAAAAAATGATAGTGCCGTTGCTTTTTTTGTTGCCAGAGATTAACGCCTTCTCAGAACGTTAGATTTTCGAAATCTTTACAAACCGGGAGTGGTAAGAGATATATCGGCATTTATCAGATCGTTAGGTGGCTATAAGTCACGCTAAATGACTGGCTGAATCGAATCATAGCCAGAGCATGCCCTGACTACACCCCGCTGTGTCTGTTTTTCCCGACTATTCTTAATGAGCTTCGATGCAATTCACGATCCCGCAGTGTGATTTGAGGAGTTTTCAATGGAATATAAAGATCCAATGCATGAGCTGTTGAGCAGCCTGGAACAGATTGTTTTTAAAGATGAAACGCAGAAAATTACCCTGACGCACAGAACAACGTCCTGTACCGAAATTGAGCAGTTACGAAAAGGGACAGGGTTAAAAATCGATGATTTCGCCCGGGTTTTGGGCGTATCAGTCGCCATGGTAAAGGAATGGGAATCCAGACGCGTGAAGCCTTCAAGTGCCGAACTAAAATTGATGCGTTTGATTCAAGCCAACCCGGCATTAAGTAAGCAGTTGATGGAATAGACTTTTATCCACTTTATTGCTGTTTACGGTCCTGATGACAGGACCGTTTTCCAACCGATTAATCATAAATATGAAAAATAATTGTTGCATCACCCGCCAATGCGTGGCTTAATGCACATCAACGGTTTGACGTACAGACCATTAAAGCAGTGTAGTAAGGCAAGTCCCTTCAAGAGTTATCGTTGATACCCCTCGTAGTGCACATTCCTTTAACGCTTCAAAATCTGTAAAGCACGCCATATCGCCGAAAGGCACACTTAATTATTAAAGGTAATACACTATGTCCGGTAAAATGACTGGTATCGTAAAATGGTTCAACGCTGACAAAGGCTTCGGCTTCATCACTCCTGACGATGGCTCTAAAGACGTGTTCGTACACTTCTCTGCTATCCAGAACGATGGTTACAAATCTCTGGACGAAGGTCAGAAAGTGTCCTTCACCATCGAAAGCGGCGCTAAAGGCCCGGCAGCTGGCAACGTAACCAGCCTGTAATCTCTGCTTAAAAGCACAGAATCTAAGATCCCTGCCATTTGGCGGGGATTTTTTTATTTGTTTTTCAGGAAATAAATAATCGATCGCGTAATAGAATCTAGTGTTATTTTTGTGAAGAATAAATTTGGGTGCAATGAGAATGCGCAACACCGTAAGAAAGGCGGGAATAATTTCCCGCCGAAGACGCTTACTCTTTCAATTTGCAGGCTAAAAACGCCGCCAGCTCATAACTCTCCTGTTTAATATGCAATTCACACAGTGAATCTCTTATCATCCAGGTGAAAAATAAAAGCGTGAAACAAATCACTATTAAAGAAAGTAATCTATATTTCTGCGGCATTCCCAGCCCCCTGTGTTGATTTCCAACGAGTAAGAGGCTAACCTTATGGTGTCTATGCATAGAGGGGCCTCACTTTGATTTATAGTCAGGTGGGGCTTTTCTCTGTCTGCCTTTCGGTGAATACCTGAGACAAACAGTCTCAAGCACCCGCAGCTATTCTAGCTTAATAAGTTCGTTTCTTCTCCTTGATATAATCCTAAAAAAATCTCATAAAATTAATATATGAGACAATCTTTATTCAGCAGAAGATTATTAAAGGTTGCTCTATTATTTAGCGATAAAAAAGCCTGCCAGATGGCAGGCTTTTTAATAATGGCGTTATTACTGTAACAGCGAAATATCCGCAACGCGCAGGAACAGTTCGCGCAGTTTCTCCAGCATGGTCAAACGGTTGATACGCAATTCTTTGTCATCAACCATGACCATCACTTTATCGAAGAAGGCATCAACCGGTTCACGCAGCTCTGCCAGTTCGACCAGCGCATCCTGGTAACGACCTTCCGCAAAGTACGGCTCCAGCTTGTCACGTAGCACCACAACCTGCATCGCCAGTTTAATTTCTTCCGGCTCTTTCAGAGTAGAGGCATTCACGCGGTCGCTCAGCACTTCGTCAGATTTCGCCAGAATGTTAGATACACGCTTGTTCGCCGCCGCCAGTGCTGCAGCTGCATCCAGGGTACGGAAGTGCGATACCGCTTTCATTCGGGCATCGAAATCAGCCGGACGAGTCGGACGACGCGCCAGTACCGCCTGGATGGTGTCAACAGTGTAACCTTCGTCCTGATACCAGGCGCGGAAGCGACCGAGCATAAAGTCGATAACATCATCAACCACGTTGGCATTTGTCAGCTTATCGCCATACAAACGCACCGCTTCTTCGGTCAGGGTTTGCAGGTCAAGATTGAGGTTCTTCTCAACGATAATACGCAGCACGCCAAGTGCGGCACGACGCAGCGCAAACGGGTCTTTGTCGCCTTTCGGATGCTGACCGATACCGAAGATACCCGCCAGAGTATCCATCTTGTCAGCAATCGCCAGCGCACAGGCTACCGGGTTAGACGGCAGGTCATCACCGGCAAAGCGCGGCTGATACTGCTCGTTCAGCGCCACTGCAACATCTTCCGCTTCGCCATCGTGACGCGCGTAGTGCATCCCCATAACGCCCTGGGTGTCGGTGAACTCGAAGACCATGTTGGTCATCAGGTCGCACTTGGACAGCAGGCCCGCACGGGTTGCGTGGTTAACGTCAGCGCCAATCTGTTCAGCAATCCAGCCAGCCAGCGCCTGGATGCGGTCAGTTTTGTCACGCAGTGTGCCAAGCTGTTGCTGGAACAGCACGGTTTGCAGACGCGGCAGATTATCTTCCAGACGTTTTTTACGGTCGGTGTTGAAGAAGAACTCGGCATCCGCCAGACGTGGACGAACGACTTTCTCGTTACCAGAGATAATTTGCTGCGGATCTTTCGATTCGATGTTGGCAACGAAGATAAAGTTCGGCAGCAGTTTGCCGTCGTTCGCATACACCGGGAAGTACTTCTGGTCACCTTTCATGGTGTAAACCAGCGCTTCAGACGGCACCGCGAGGAATTTCTCTTCGAATTTTGCGGTCAGCACAACCGGCCATTCCACCAGCGAAGCGACTTCTTCCAACAGGCTTTCGCTTAAGTCAGCGTTACCGCCAATCTTACGCGCCGCTTCTTCGGCATCGGCTTTAATCTTCGCCTTACGTTCTTCGTAATCGGCGATGACTTTCCCGCGCTCACGCAGAATTTCCGGGTATTGATCGGCATTGTCGATAGTGAATTCCGGCTCGCCCATAAAGCGGTGGCCGCGAATCACGCGATCGGACTGAATGCCCAGAATGGTAGCCGGAATAACTTTGTCGCCCAGCAGCAGGGTCACGGTGTGCACCGGACGCACGAAGTGCACGTCGCTTGCACCCCAGCGCATCAGTTTCGGGATCGGCAGTTTCGCCAGCGAAGTCGCAACCATATTCGGCAGCAGTGCTTCGGTGCTTTCGCCCTTCACGTGGGCGCGATACAGCAGCCATTCACCTTTATCGGTAGTCAGACGCTCAGCCTGGTCAACGGTAATACCGCAACCACGCGCCCAGCCTTCTGCCGCTTTGCTCGGTTTGCCTTCAGCGTCGAACGCCTGGGCAATCGCCGGGCCGCGTTTTTCGATTTCACGATCCGGTTGCGCTTCCGCCAGGTTAGCTACTTTCAGCGCCAGACGACGCGGAGCAGCAAACCATTGAACGGTGCCGTGTGCGAGGCCAGCGTTATCCAGCTCCGCAGTAAAGTTCGCAGCAAAGGACTCAGCCAGGCTGCGCAGTGCTTTTGGTGGCAGCTCTTCAGTGCCGATTTCCACCAGAAAAGTTTTCTCAGACATAGCCGCCTCTTACTTATCTTTGTTGCACATCGGGAAGCCGAGGGCTTCACGGGAAGCGTAGTATGCTTCTGCCACTGCTTTGGTCAGGGTGCGAATGCGCAGAATATAGCGCTGACGCTCGGTGACGGAGATGGCTTTACGCGCATCCAGCAGGTTGAAGCTGTGGGCGGCTTTCAGAATACGTTCGTAGGCTGGCAACGGCAGCGGATTTTCCAGCGCCAGCAGCTGCTGCGCTTCTTTCTCGTACTGCTCAAAGCAGGTGAACAGGAAGTCCACATCCGCGTATTCGAAGTTGTAAGTGGACTGCTCCACTTCGTTCTGATGGAACACGTCGCCGTAGGTGGTTTTACCCAGCGGGCCGTCGCTCCAGACCAGGTCGTAAACGCTGTCTACGCCCTGAATGTACATTGCCAGACGTTCCAGACCGTAGGTGATCTCGCCGGTAACCGGTTTACACTCCAGACCACCAACCTGCTGGAAGTAAGTGAACTGCGTCACTTCCATGCCGTTCAGCCACACTTCCCAGCCCAGCCCCCAGGCACCCAGCGTCGGGTTTTCCCAGTTATCTTCCACGAAACGGATGTCGTGGATGGTCGGGTCCATGCCCAGCTCTTTCAGAGAACCAAGGTACAGCTCCTGAATATTGTCCGGCGATGGCTTAATGACCACCTGGAACTGATAGTAGTGCTGTAAACGGTTGGGGTTTTCGCCGTAGCGACCATCGGTCGGGCGACGAGAAGGCTGGACATAAGCAGCCGCCATCGGTTCTGGCCCCAGCGCGCGCAGACAGGTCATTGGGTGAGAGGTTCCCGCGCCGACTTCCATGTCCAATGGTTGAACAATGGTGCAGCCCTGGCGAGCCCAGTAATCCTGTAAGGTCAGGATCAAGCCCTGGAAGGTCCTGGTATCAAACTTTTGCATATTATTTCGTGCTGGATACGTGTGGATTTAAAGGAAGGGATCAGTATACCCGCTGGATGGAAGATATACAGTACGAAACGGGAAAAAGCAGGGCTTAACGCATGGAAAGATGCAAAAAATGGCCATCTGCGTCAAAAGAACAGACAAACTGCTCTTTACGGAAGGTATAACCGCGCATTTCGTAGCTCCCCTGGAACTGTTCAAATGCGGTGACGTCGATTTTTTGCGCACCTGTATTATAGCGTTTTGCCGCCTGATCTTTGCATAGCCCTTCCATATTCAACGAACGCAGAGGATCAACCTTTACCCGTTGTGCTTTCTGCACGGGTGGCGGTGTAGAACAACCCACTAGCGCCATAAGCACCATAAGCGCCATTGCCGGAAAGAAAGAGTTCATCATCATTAAATTACCGTCTGGTTTGCAGGTGAGTCTTATTATTTATATCGGTATAGTGGCTGATATCTTACGAATTTCCTTAAGCCTCTATAAGCTGTAGTGATAAAACTCAGATTATTCCAGTGCGCCAACCGAATGATTTATCGGTCAGACTTTTTTTAACCAGATACAGAGACACAGATGCAGCCCAAAATTTACTGGATTGATAACCTGCGAGGGATAGCGTGTTTAATGGTGGTGATGATTCACACCACTACCTGGTATGTGACCAATGCTCATAGTGTTAGCCCCGTCACATGGGATATCGCCAATGTTCTGAATTCTGCCTCTCGTGTCAGCGTGCCGCTATTTTTCATGATTTCCGGCTATCTCTTTTTTGGCGAACGCAGCGCCCAGCCGCGCCATTTCTTGCGTATCGGCTTATGTCTGCTTTTTTATAGCGCAATCGCACTGCTCTACATTGCGCTGTTTACCTCCATCAATATGGAGTTAGCGCTGAAAAACCTGCTGCAAAAGCCAGTGTTTTACCACTTGTGGTTTTTCTTCGCGATTGCGGTGATTTATCTGGTTTCACCGCTGATTCAGGTGAAGAACGTCGGCGGAAAAATGTTGCTGGTGCTAATGGTGGTGATTGGCATTATCGCTAACCCAAACACAGTGCCGCAGAAAATTGACGGTTTTGAATGGCTGCCAATTAACTTATATATCAATGGCGATACTTTTTACTACATCCTGTATGGCATGTTGGGCCGCGCTATAGGGATGATGGACACACAGCATAAAGCACTGTCGTGGGTGTGCGCCGCACTGTTTGCGACGGGGGTTTTTATTATCTCTCGCGGGACATTATATGAATTGCAGTGGCGCGGAAATTTTGCCGATACCTGGTATCTTTACTGTGGGCCGATGGTTTTTATCTGCGCAACCACGCTATTGACTCTGGTTAAAAACACGCTTGATACGCGTACTGTTCGCGGACTTGGCTTAATCTCCCGCCATTCGTTGGGTATATACGGATTCCACGCCTTGATTATCCATGCACTGCGCACCCGGGGGATTGAGCTTAAAAACTGGCCAATACTCGATATTATTTGGATCTTTTGCGCGACGTTGGCAGCGAGTTTGTTACTTTCTATGCTGGTACAACGAATCGACAGAAACAGACTAGTGAGTTAAATAAAAGCCCGGTCACATTGGACTGACCGGGCTTATGTGAATTATTCGCTGTATTCTTCCTGGGTAATCTGTGTTTCTTTTGGTGGGTTTATTCCGGCATCACGAATATTCTTCTGCACCGCTACTGCACCAAACAAGCTTAAGAAGAAAGCCAGTCCATAAAAACCTTTCTCGCTGAGTAATAATGTCGCATTCCACAGACCTACCATCAGTAATGCAACAGAGATAATAAAGACAGTCAGGCAGGTCATATAATAAATGGAAGTGGTCGGTATGCCTTCATACTTGTCCCGAACGGTCTTTTGATAAGACGCAGCAGAAAACAGTCCTAATACCAGTACGGCAAAATAATATCCTTTTTCATTTAACTGCATCTCTGCATTCCATAGCCCTAACAGATAGGTAACGATACCACCAACGAGAGCTATCCATGACACAATACTAAAGGCCGGTGAATAGGTTGATATTTTGTTGTCCATCACAGTATTCCTTCATTCCTGAATGTGTAAGAGCTTTATGTTGCTCATGCCGAGCGAAACAAACGCATTTGACCAAACAAGCAGACAAAAAAGGCGATGGGGTAGATCACCATTTCATAAGCATTGATAGGTGCATTTAAAACACCGATAAACAAGAGACCGATAGTGATTAACGCGACTAACTGGCAGATGTGGGTAAAAAAATTATCCAGTTGCCCGAGTTTTTCTGCGCGAAGATATGCATAGTTACCAAAAGTTGCTGTCATTAACACGCCAAGAAAATAGCCTTTTCCACTTAACAATGGGCATGAGATCCATAGCCCAAGCAGATAAACCAGCGCCCCGACAACAAATAATAGTTTTGCCACAGTTTTTGAGGTTTTCATAACGATCTCCATATCTACCATCGATACATTACGAGTAACCAACGAAAGACAAAACTGAAAAATGCCATTAACAAATGATTTTCAGAATAAATTCATACTAAATATTAATTAATTACTGAGATATATAGATGTGAATTATCCCCCACCCGGTCAGGCAGGGGATAACGTTTACGCCATTAATGGCAGAAGTTGCTGATAGAGGCGACGGAACGTTTCTCGTCGTGGCTGATAAGCGGCATAACGCTGCGCATCTGGTAGATGCGACTGTTCTAACGGCAGTTGCGGCAACAACTCAATGAGCGATTTCTCTGGATTCGCCGCAATCTGCGCCAGCCTTGCTGCGCCCAGAGCTGGCCCCACATCCCCCCCCGTGCGGTAATCGAGTTGCTGACCGCTGATATCCGCCAGCATCTGACGCCAGTACTCACTACGCGCCCCGCCACCAATCAACGTAACACTTTGCGGTTTAATGCCGCAGGCATGCACGACATCCATGCCATCTGCCAGCGCATAACCCACGCCTTCCAGCACTGCTCGCGCCAGTTCATTGGGGCCATGTTGATGAGTCAAACCAAAGAAAACCCCCTTCGCCTGGGGATTATTGTGTGGTGTACGCTCGCCGGAAAGATAAGGCAGAAACCAAACTGGCTCGGCACTTTCATCAGCCTGTTGAGCAGCCGCGATTAAAGCTGGGACATTGTTCAGGCCCGTTAATTTCGCAGCCCAATCCAGACACGACGCTGCACTCAGCATCACAGACATTAAATGCCAACGCTGCGGTAGCGCATGGCAAAAGCTGTGTACGGCGCTTTCTGGCTTGCTTAAGAACCCTTCGCTGACAGCAAAATAGACCCCCGACGTCCCCAGCGATAACATTGCCTGATTAGCATCAACCATTCCTACACCAACCGCACCAGCTGCATTATCACCACCGCCTGCGACAACTGGCACCGCCGCCATACCCCACGCTTTCGCAACTTCAGGTAACAAAGCACCAGTAATTTCGCTGCCTTCGTATAATGCGGGCATCTGGTCACGAGATAAGTGGCAAGCCTGCAGCATGACGTCACTCCAGTCACGCTTTGCGACATCCAGCCACATGGTGCCAGCTGCGTCAGACATATCGCTGGCAAACTCCCCCGTCATACGCAGACGCAAGTAATCTTTCGGTAACAATACTTTGTCGATTTGACGGAATATCTCCGGCTCATGCCGCTGAACCCATAGCAATTTAGGCGCAGTAAATCCGGGCATCATCAGGTTACCGGAAATCACCCGCGATTGCGGAACTCGCGCTTCCAGCAAAGCGCACTCTTGCGCACAGCGCCCGTCGTTCCACAAAATGGCAGGGCGTAATAACCGTTGCTGGGCATCCAGTAAGGTTGCACCGTGCATCTGGCCGGCAATACCCAATGCTTTAACGTCCTGCAGAGAATGCTGATCGCCCAGGGCTTTCATTGCGCGATCAGTTGCCTGCCACCACTGTTCCGGGTCTTGTTCCGACCAGAGTGGATGCGGGCGCGAAACGGTCAGCTTTTCCGTTTGCGAAGCAACCACCTCGCCCTGCTCGTTGAGCAAAATAACTTTTACGCCCGAGGTGCCAAGATCTATCCCGATATACATATCGATCGTTCCTTAAAAAAATGCCCGGTATCGCTACCGATAACCGGGCCAACGGACTGCACAGTTAGCCGTTATTTGTCGAACAGATAATGGTTTACCAGATTTTCCAGTTGCTCCTGGCGACCACTCTGATGCACCGGAGACAAATTGTGTTCCTGAGCATATTTGGCTAAATCTGCCAGTGACATTTGGCCTTTCAGGATTTGCTGGCCTAATTCGCTATTCCAGCCGGAATAACGCTGCGCGATGCGTTTATCCAGCTCACCATCTTCAATCATGCGTGCTGCAATTTTCAGCGCCAACGCCATCGTATCCATCGCGCCGATATGACCGTAAAACAGATCATATTTATCAGTACTTTGACGACGTACTTTGGCATCGAAGTTCAGACCGCCGGTGGTGAAACCGCCTGCTTTGAGAATTTCATACATCACCAACGCATTCTCTTCCACACTGTTCGGGAACTGGTCGGTGTCCCAGCCCAGTTGTGCATCGCCACGGTTAGCGTCGACAGAACCGAACAGGCCAAGCGCAATGGCGGTGGCTATTTCATGATGGAAAGAGTGACCTGCCAGCGTCGCGTGGTTAGCTTCAATGTTCAGTTTAATCTCTTTTTCCAGACCAAACTGTTTCAGGAAGCCATACACCGTCGCAGCATCGTAATCATATTGATGTTTAGTCGGTTCTTGCGGTTTCGGTTCGATAAGCAACGTGCCCTGGAAGCCGATTTTATGTTTATGCTCAACCACCATCTGCATAAAGCGGCCCAGTTGTTCACGCTCCTGACGCAGGTCGGTATTTAACAGCGTTTCGTAACCTTCACGACCGCCCCACAGGACATAGTTTTCACCACCCAATTTATGGGTTGCTTCCATCGCTGTAACAACTTGAGTTGCCGCCCAACTAAAGACTTCTGGATCTGGGTTCGTCGCAGCACCCGCACCGTAGCGAGGGTTTGTAAAGCAGTTAGCGGTTCCCCACAGCAGCTTCACGCCGCTCTCTTCTTGCTTGCCTGCCAGGACATCAACCATTTGCGCAAAATTATTGATGTACTCTTTTAACGACGCGCCCTCAGGGGAAACATCCACATCGTGGAAGCAATAAAATGGCACATGTAACTTGTGGAAAAACTCAAATGCGACATCTGCTTTACGCTTCGCCAACGCCAGTGCCTCACCAGGCTGCTGCCACGGACGATTAAACGCCCCCACACCAAACATGTCCGCCCCGTTCCAGCAGAAGGTGTGCCAGTAGCAGGCGGCAAATCGCAAGTGCTCTTCCATACGCTTGCCCAACACCAGTTCGTCGGGATTATAGTGATGGAATGCTAACGGGTTAGAGGATTTTGAGCCTTCATAACGAACGCGATCGAGCTGGTCAAAATAGGCTTGCATATTGAACTCCATAATCAGGTAATGCCGCGGGTGATGGATGATGTCGTAATATTGGGCACTCCCTTTCAGTTGCTCAATTATGTTATTTCACACTGCTATTGAGATAATTCACAAGTGTGCGCTCGCTCGCAAAATAAAATGGAATGAGGAAACTGGGTAATTCCTCGAAGAGAAAAATGCAATAAGTACAATTGCGCAACAAAAGTAAGATCTCTGTCATAAATCAAGAAATAAACCAAAAATCGTAATCGAAAGATAAAAATCTGTAATTGTTTTCCCCTGTTTAGTTGCTAAAAATTGGTTACGTTTATCGCGGTGATTGTTACTTATTAAAGCTGTCCTCTACCTACAGAAGGCCCTACACCATGAAAATAAAGAACATTCTACTCACCCTTTGCACCTCACTTCTGCTTACCAACGTTGCGGCACACGCCAAAGAAGTCAAAATAGGTATGGCGATTGATGATCTCCGTCTTGAACGCTGGCAAAAAGATCGAGATATTTTTGTGAAAAAGGCAGAATCTCTCGGCGCGAAAGTATTTGTACAGTCTGCAAATGGCAATGAAGAAACACAAATGTCGCAGATTGAAAACATGATTAACCGGGGCGTCGATGTTCTTGTCATTATTCCGTATAACGGTCAGGTATTAAGTAACGTTGTAAAAGAAGCCAAACAAGAAGGTATTAAAGTATTAGCTTACGACCGTATGATTAACGATGCGGATATCGATTTTTATATTTCTTTCGATAACGAAAAAGTCGGTGAACTACAGGCAAAAGCCCTGGTCGATATTGTTCCGCAAGGTAATTACTTCCTGATGGGCGGCTCGCCGGTAGATAACAACGCCAAGCTGTTCCGCGCCGGGCAAATGAAAGTGTTAAAACCTTACGTTGATTCCGGAAAAATTAAAGTCGTTGGTGACCAATGGGTTGATGGCTGGTTACCGGAAAACGCATTGAAAATTATGGAAAACGCGCTAACCGCCAATAATAACAAAATTGATGCTGTAGTTGCCTCAAACGATGCCACCGCAGGTGGGGCAATTCAGGCATTAAGCGCGCAAGGTTTATCAGGGAAAGTAGCAATTTCCGGCCAGGATGCGGATCTCGCAGGTATTAAACGTATTGCTGCCGGTACGCAAACTATGACGGTGTATAAACCTATTACATTGTTGGCAAATACTGCCGCAGAAATTGCCGTTGAGTTGGGCAATGGTCAGGAACCAAAAGCAGATACCACTCTGAATAATGGTCTGAAAGATGTTCCCTCCCGCCTGCTGACACCGATCGATGTGAATAAAAACAACATCAAAGAAACGGTAGTTAAAGACGGATTCCACAAAGAGAGCGAGCTGTAAGCGTTACGCCCCGGCGAGGAGCGGGGGCGTGATTTCTCTCCATGCCGCGTGAATGAATTGGCTTAGGTGGAGTCGTTATGCCTTATCTACTTGAAATGAAGAACATTACCAAAACCTTCGGCAGTGTGAAGGCGATTGATAACGTCAGCTTGCGGTTGAATGCTGGCGAAATCGTCTCACTCTGTGGGGAAAATGGGTCTGGTAAATCAACGCTGATGAAAGTGCTGTGTGGTATTTACCCCCATGGCTCCTACGAAGGCGAAATTATTTTTGCGGGAGAAGAGATTCAGGCGAGTCACATCCGCGATACCGAACGCAAAGGTATCGCCATCATTCACCAGGAATTGGCCCTGGTGAAAGAATTGACCGTGCTGGAAAATATCTTCCTGGGTAACGAAATAACCCACAATGGCATTATGGATTATGACCTGATGACGCTACGCTGTCAGAAGCTGCTCGCACAGGTCAGTTTATCCATTTCACCTGATACCCGCGTTGGCGATTTAGGGCTTGGGCAACAACAACTGGTTGAAATTGCCAAGGCACTTAATAAACAGGTGCGTTTGTTAATTCTCGATGAACCGACAGCCTCATTAACTGAGCAGGAAACGTCGATTTTACTGGATATTATTCGCGATCTGCAACAGCACGGTATCGCCTGTATTTATATTTCGCACAAACTCAACGAAGTCAAAGCGATTTCCGATACGATTTGCGTTATTCGCGACGGTCAGCACATTGGTACGCGTGATGCTGCCGGAATGAGTGAAGACGATATTATCACCATGATGGTCGGGCGAGAGTTAACCGCGCTTTACCCTAATGAACCACATACCACCGGAGATGAAATATTACGTATTGAACATCTGACGGCATGGCATCCGGTTAATCGTCATATTAAACGAGTTAATGATGTCTCGTTTTCCCTGAAACGTGGCGAAATATTAGGTATTGCCGGACTCGTTGGTGCCGGACGTACAGAGACCATTCAGTGCCTGTTTGGCGTGTGGCCCGGACAATGGGAAGGAAAAATTTATATTGATGGCAAACAGGTAGATATTCGTAATTGTCAGCAAGCCATCGCCCAGGGGATTGCGATGGTCCCCGAAGACAGAAAGCGCGACGGTATCGTTCCGGTAATGGCGGTTGGTAAAAATATTACCCTCGCCGCACTCAATAAATTTACCGGCGGTATTAGCCAGCTTGATGACGCGGCAGAGCAAAAATGTATTCTGGAATCAATCCAGCAACTCAAAGTTAAAACGTCGTCCCCCGACCTTGCTATTGGACGTTTGAGCGGCGGTAATCAGCAAAAAGCGATCCTCGCTCGCTGCCTGTTACTCAACCCGCGCATTCTCATTCTTGATGAGCCTACCAGGGGTATCGATATTGGCGCGAAATACGAGATCTACAAATTAATTAACCAACTCGTCCAGCAGGGTATTGCCGTTATTGTCATCTCTTCCGAATTACCTGAAGTGCTCGGCCTTAGCGATCGTGTACTGGTGATGCATGAAGGGAAACTAAAAGCCAACCTGATAAATCATAACCTGACTCAGGAGCAGGTGATGGAAGCCGCATTGAGGAGCGAACATCATGTCGAAAAGCAATCCGTCTGAAGTGAAATTGGCCGTACCGACATCCGGTGGCTTTTCCGGGTTGAAGTCACTGAATTTGCAGGTCTTCGTGATGATTGCAGCTATCATCGCAATCATGCTGTTCTTTACCTGGACCACCGATGGTGCCTACTTAAGCGCTCGTAACGTCTCCAACCTGTTACGCCAGACCGCGATTACCGGCATCCTCGCGGTAGGAATGGTGTTCGTCATAATTTCTGCTGAAATCGACCTTTCCGTCGGCTCAATGATGGGGCTATTAGGTGGCGTCGCGGCGATTTGTGACGTCTGGCTAGGCTGGCCTTTGCCACTTACCATCATTGTGACGTTGGTTCTGGGACTGCTTCTCGGTGCCTGGAACGGATGGTGGGTCGCGTACCGCAAAGTCCCTTCATTTATTGTCACCCTCGCGGGCATGTTGGCATTTCGCGGCATACTCATTGGCATCACCAACGGCACGACTGTTTCCCCCACCAGCGCCGCGATGTCACAAATCGGGCAAAGCTATCTACCCGCCAGCACCGGCTTCATCATTGGCGCGCTTGGCTTAATGGCTTTTGTTGGCTGGCAATGGCGCGGAAGAATGCGCCGTCAGGCTTTGGGTTTGCAGTCTCCGACCTCTACCGCAGTTGTCGGTCGCCAGGCATTAACGGCGATTATCGTCTTAGGCGCAATCTGGCTGTTGAACGATTACCGTGGCGTTCCCACTCCTGTTCTGCTGCTGACGTTGCTGTTACTCGGCGGAATGTTTATGGCAACGCGGACGGCATTTGGACGACGCATTTATGCCATCGGCGGCAATCTGGAAGCAGCACGTCTCTCCGGGATTAACGTTGAACGCACCAAACTTGCCGTATTCGCTATTAACGGATTAATGGTCGCTATCGCCGGATTAATCCTCAGTTCTCGACTTGGCGCTGGTTCACCTTCTGCGGGAAATATCGCCGAACTGGACGCAATTGCCGCATGTGTGATTGGCGGCACCAGTCTGGCAGGCGGCGTCGGGAGCGTGGCCGGAGCGGTAATGGGGGCATTCATCATGGCTTCACTGGATAACGGCATGAGCATGATGGATGTACCGACCTTCTGGCAGTATATCGTTAAAGGTGCGATTCTGTTGCTGGCAGTATGGATGGACTCCGCAACCAAACGCCGTTCTTGATTTTGATAAAAATTTTCTCAAAGCCGGTAACGTATTACCGGTTTTGAGTTTTTGCATGATTCAGCAGGAAAAGAACCATGTTTACTAAACGTCACCGCATCACATTACTGTTCAATGCCAATAAAGCCTATGACCGGCAGGTAGTAGAAGGCGTAGGGGAATATTTACAGGCGTCACAATCGGAATGGGATATTTTCATTGAAGAAGATTTCCGCGCCCGCATTGATAAAATCAAGGACTGGTTAGGAGATGGCGTCATTGCCGACTTCGACGACAAACAGATCGAGCAAGCGCTGGCTGATGTCGACGTCCCCATTGTTGGGGTTGGCGGCTCGTATCACCTTGCCGAAAGTTACCCACCCGTTCATTACATTGCCACCGATAACTATGCGCTGGTTGAAAGCGCATTTTTGCATTTAAAAGAGAAAGGCGTTAACCGCTTTGCTTTTTATGGTCTTCCGGAATCAAGCGGTAAACGTTGGGCCACTGAACGCGAATATGCATTTCGTCAGCTTGTCGCCGAAGAAAAGTATCGCGGAGTGGTTTATCAGGGATTAGAAACCGCGCCAGAGAACTGGCAACACGCGCAAAATCGGCTGGCAGACTGGCTACAAACGCTCCCACCGCAAACCGGAATTATTGCCGTTACTGACGCCCGGGCGCGGCATATTCTGCAAGTATGTGAACATCTACATATTCCCGTACCGGAAAAATTATGCGTGATTGGCATCGATAACGAAGAACTGACCCGCTATCTGTCGCGTGTCGCCCTTTCTTCGGTCGCTCAGGGCGCACGGCAAATGGGCTATCAGGCGGCAAAACTATTGCATCGATTATTAGATAAAGAAGAAATGCCGCTACAGCGGATTTTGGTCCCGCCAGTTCGCGTCATTGAACGGCGCTCAACAGATTACCGCTCGCTGACCGATCCCGCCGTTATTCAGGCCATGCATTACATTCGTAATCACGCCTGTAAAGGGATTAAAGTGGATCAGGTACTGGATGCGGTCGGGATCTCGCGCTCCAATCTTGAGAAGCGTTTTAAAGAAGAGGTGGGTGAAACCATCCATGCCATGATTCATGCCGAGAAGCTGGAGAAAGCGCGCAGTCTGCTGATTTCAACCACCTTGTCGATCAATGAGATATCGCAAATGTGCGGTTATCCATCGCTGCAATATTTCTACTCTGTTTTTAAAAAAGCATATGACACGACGCCAAAAGAGTATCGCGATGTAAATAGCGAGGTCATGTTGTAGCGATGATGAGAATTGTCGACGTAGCATCAGGGAACTCAGCACAGCCACCTGATGCGAGCAAAAGCCTTATCCGACAGACAAATCGGATAAGGCTCGAGGAAATGCAATTACATATGTGCCGCGATTAACCGTTGGTTATCCTGGTACATTGCGAACAGGTAGTTGTTATAACTCTTCCCTTTGGTCGAGTAGCCCTTCAGCTTGTGAATCATCGCTGTGGCAGTCACTTCCTGATCTGCTTTACGCAGCTGTGCACGCGATTTACGGAACGAAGAGTAAGCCGGATGCGTATTCAGGTTAGTAACATAGGCGCTCACCGATTCTTTGACAGAACTAAACTGTGAGTACCCCTTCACTTTACCCGGCGCATTAGTACAACGTCCTTTCATGCATTTCATGCCGAACAGATTGTTGTTGTTGCGCGCCAGCTTCGACGTTCCCCAACCGCTTTCTGCTGCAGCCATCGTCGCTACCATACTGGTGGGGATAATGTCTACGCGTTCAAGCAAGGTATTCCACGGGATTTTTCGCGTATTACCAGACCACTTCACCTTGTAGCGTTTGGCGATGTCTTTCAGACGCGCACGCTCAGCAGGTGACCATTGGCCCTGATACTGTTTTGAAATGAGCCAGTTACGTTCCGCAGTAATGGCCGCATTTTGGCTGGTAATGTAAGGCATTACAGTCCGGAGAAACGCCTTTTTCCTTGGTGTTCCGGAAGGGTATTTTCGCAAATCAGGAAGTGAACTACTCTTTGCACTATTGCGAGAATACTCTTGTTTACTGCTTACCTGTTTATTACTAGCTTTAGTTAAGTGGGACTTTTGACTCGCTGTTGTTGTGTGCGTCTTCGCTAACACCTCACTCGAAAACACCAGAGTGAGTAACATAAGAATCATCGCCCCATATCGTCGTATGGGAGTCAAAATCATCAGGTCTCCTGGTCGGATTTAATCATTCCAACACCTTATATTTTTTACAAATTTGAGAGTTGAATCTCAAATCATATCAAAAATAGCTGTCAAGAGCACCCCAAGGAATAGTCCAAATCTGAAACTATGTCACGAGTTAACGATTCAGATTGGCGCTAAATCGCAGAAAATGTGGGGTTTATCGCAAAATTCAGCCGTTTTTTGCGCGCGATCGCTCACCCTTGCTTCTCATCCTGTGGACTTACCGCTCAGGGATGAGTTTTGTCTGGCTTATCGCTGGCAAACTGTCTGAAATCGCAGCAATAAGGACTCATCCGCCATGAAACTCGCCGCCTGTTTTCTGACACTCCTTCCTGGCTTCGCCGTTGCCGCCAGCTGGACTTCTCCGGGGTTTCCCGCCTTTAGCGAACAGGGGACGGGAACATTTGTCAGCCACGCGCAGTTGCCCAAAGGTACGCGTCCACTAACGCTAAATTTTGACCAACAGTGCTGGCAGCCTGCGGATGCGATAAAACTCAATCAGATGCTTTCCCTGCAACCTTGTAGCAACACGCCGCCTCAATGGCGATTGTTCAGGGACGGCGAATATACGCTGCAACTAGACACCCGCTCCGGTACACCAACATTGATGATTTCCATCCAGAACGCCGTCGAACCGGTAGCAAGCCTGGTCCGTGAATGCCCGATATGGGATGGATTACCGCTCACACTGGATGTCAGCGCCACTTTTCCGGAGGGAGCCGCAGTCCGGGATTATTACAGCCAGCAAATTGCGATCGTGAAGAACGGTCAAATAACGTTACAACCCGCTGCCACCAGCAACGGTTTACTCCTGCTGGAACGGGCGGAAACTGACGCCCCTGCCCCTTTCGACTGGCATAACGCCACGGTTTACTTTGTGCTGACAGATCGTTTCGAAAACGGCGATCCCAGTAATGACCAGAGTTACGGACGTCATAAAGACGGTATGGCAGAAATTGGCACTTTTCACGGCGGCGATTTACGCGGCCTGACCAACAAACTGGATTACCTCCAGCAGCTGGGCGTCAATGCTTTATGGATAAGTGCCCCATTTGAGCAAATTCACGGCTGGGTCGGCGGCGGTACAAAAGGCGATTTCCCGCATTATGCCTACCACGGTTATTACACACAGGACTGGACGAATCTTGATGCCAATATGGGCAGTGAAGCCGATCTACGGACACTGGTTGATAGCGCGCATCAGCGCGGTATTCGTATTCTCTTTGATGTCGTGATGAACCACACCGGCTATGCCACACTGGCGGATATGCAGGAGTATCAGTTTGGCGCGTTATATCTTTCTGGTGACGAAGTGAAAAAAACGTTGGGTGAACGCTGGAGCGACTGGAAACCTGCCGCCGGGCAAACCTGGCATAGCTTTAACGATTACATTAATTTCAGCGACAAAACAGGCTGGGATAAATGGTGGGGAAAAAACTGGATCAGAACCGATATCGGCGATTACGACAATCCTGGATTCGACGATCTCACTATGTCGCTGGCCTTTTTGCCGGATATCAAAACCGAATCAACGACCGCTTCTGGTCTGCCAGTGTTCTATAAAAACAAAACGGATACCCACGCTAAAGTCATCGACGGCTTTACCCCTCGCGATTACTTAACCCACTGGTTAAGTCAGTGGGTCCGCGACTATGGGATTGATGGTTTTCGGGTCGACACCGCCAAACATGTTGAGTTGCCCGCCTGGCAGCAACTGAAAACCGAAGCCAGCGCCGCGCTTCGCGAATGGAAAAAAGCTAACCCCGACAAAGCATTAGATGACAAACCTTTCTGGATGACCGGTGAAGCCTGGGGCCACGGCGTGATGCAAAGTGACTACTATCGCCACGGCTTCGATGCGATGATCAATTTCGATTATCAGGAGCAGGCGGCTAAAGCAGTCGATTGTCTGGCGCAGATGGATACGACCTGGCAGCAAATGGCGGAGAAATTGCAGGATTTCAACGTGTTGAGCTACCTCTCGTCGCATGATACCCGCCTGTTCCGTGAAGGGGGCGACAAAGCAGCAGAGTTATTATTATTAGCGCCAGGCGCGGTACAAATCTTTTATGGTGATGAATCCTCGCGTCCGTTCGGCCCCACCGGTTCGGATCCGCTGCAAGGTACGCGTTCGGATATGAACTGGCAGGATGTTAGCGGTAAATCTGCCGCCAGCGTCGCGCACTGGCAGAAAATCAGCCAGTTCCGCGCCCGCCATCCCGCAATTGGCGCGGGCAAACAAACGACACTTTCGCTGAAGCAGGGCTACGGCTTTGTTCGTGAGCATGGCGACGATAAAGTGCTGGTCATCTGGGCTGGGCAACAGTGACTTTTCCGGCTTCCCGTTCGTCAGTACCTCGGGAAGCCGCCAACCAGGATAAAATGTCAGCTCTAATCAGCGTTGCAGGATAAAGCACCGCTCCCTCTTCAACAGAGCGATTTGCACCCCAGCAAATGTAGCGTTATTGTTACCTTCCTTGCTACAGAGTTCGACAGATATCCCGCTATGACATTCTCCCTTTTTGGTGACAAATTTACCCGCCACTCCGGCATTACGCTGCTGATGGAAGATCTGAACGACGGTTTACGCACGCCCGGCGCGATTATGCTCGGCGGCGGTAATCCGGCGCAGATCCCGGAAATGCAGGACTACTTCCAGACGCTACTGACCGACATGCTGGAAAGTGGCAAAGCGACTGATGCACTGTGCAATTACGACGGTCCACAGGGGAAAACGGAGCTACTCACACTGCTTGCCGGAATGCTGCGCGAGAAGTTGGGTTGGGATATCGAACCACAGAATATTGCACTAACAAACGGCAGCCAGAGCGCGTTTTTCTACTTATTTAATCTGTTCGCCGGACGCCGTGCCGATGGTCGGGTCAAAAAAGTGCTGTTTCCGCTGGCACCGGAATACATTGGCTACGCTGACGCCGGACTGGAAGAAGATCTGTTTGTCTCTGCGCGTCCGAATATTGAACTGCTGCCGGAAGGCCAGTTTAAATACCACGTCGATTTTGAGCATCTGCATATTGGCGAAGAAACCGGGATGATTTGCGTCTCCCGGCCGACGAATCCAACAGGCAATGTGATTACTGACGAAGAGTTGCTGAAGCTTGACGCGCTGGCGAATCAACATGGCATTCCGCTGGTGATTGATAACGCTTATGGCGTCCCGTTCCCGGGTATCATCTTCAGCGAAGCGCGCCCGCTGTGGAATCCGAATATCGTACTGTGCATGAGTCTTTCCAAGCTGGGTCTACCTGGCTCCCGCTGCGGCATTATCATCGCCAATGAAAAAATCATCACCGCCATCACCAATATGAACGGCATTATCAGCCTGGCACCTGGCGGTATTGGTCCGGCGATGATGTGTGAAATGATTAAGCGTAACGATCTGCTGCGCCTGTCTGAAACAGTCATCAAACCGTTTTACTACCAGCGTGTTCAGGAAACTATCGCCATCATTCGCCGCTATTTACCGGAAGATCGCTGCCTGATTCATAAACCGGAAGGAGCCATTTTCCTCTGGCTATGGTTTAAGGATTTGCCCATTACGACCGAGCAGCTCTATCAGCGCCTGAAAGCACGCGGCGTGCTGATGGTGCCGGGGCACAACTTCTTCCCAGGGCTGGATAAACCGTGGCCGCATACGCATCAATGTATGCGCATGAACTACGTACCAGAGCCGGAGAAAATTGAGGCGGGTGTGAAGATTTTGGCAGAAGAGATTGAACGCGCCTGGGCTGAAAGCCATTAATACGCTATTCCGGCGTTGAGAAACGCCGGAAAAACGTTTCAAACAGGCTGCTGCCGTAGCCGATGCCGCTGCACTTTCTCAACATCCATGCACTGCAACGCCTTTGTCGGGCAGGCTTCAACACAGGCCGGTCCCGTCGCCCGATGCCAGCACAGATCGCACTTAATCGCCCTCGCCTTTTTGCGCGAAGAAACGACCTCCATCGTACCAAACGGGCAAGCCAGCATACAGCTTTTACACCCAATGCAACGTGATTGTTCAACGAAAATATGCCCATGTTCGCGGCTTATCGCGTCAACAGGGCAGACATTCGCGCACGGTGCATCTTCACACTGATGGCAGGCTACAGCCGTGGTCCATGTGTGGTCTTTAATGACACGAATACGGGAAATAAACTCGTCTGGTGACAACGCAGCGCAATCCTGATTTTCCTGATGCGACACTGCGCAAGCCACTTCACAGGTACGGCAACCGATACATTTCGTCGCATCTGCAATAATAAACCGGTTCATGATCACTCCTTTGCACTAAAACAGCAGAGTGCCAGAGAGCGCGTCTCTACTGCTTTGATCCAACGAAGGAAATGTTAAAGTTTTGGCACTTGTCCAAAGCGTTATGTGATCGCGCCCTGGTCGTCCCTGACAGTAAATCCCAGTTCATTAGAAATAGCCTGCGCGGTTTCACGCAGTGGTTTCAGGAGATTTTTCTCCCCCACCTGTTTCAGACGCGATGTCGAAAGAGAAATCGACACGGCGTACGGCACCCGCCCATGAATATCAAACACCGGAACAGCAATACAAGAGACGCCGAGTTCGTTTTCTTCTCTGTCCATCGCCGCTCCGCTTTCACGAATGTGCGCCAGTTCGTCGAACATCGCGGGCAGCTCGGTAATGGTATTGCGGGTTAACGGCTGGATCTCATGCTGATGGCTTTCCCAGTATGACTTCACGTAGTCCGGGTGACCAAACGCCATGTAGATCTTGCCCATTGCGGAACAGTAGAGCGGCATATGCTGGCCTATATAGGCACGGGTTCGCAGCATCCCGGTTGTGGGTTCCAGCTTATAAATCAAAATAGCGTGATCGTCTTCGCGGCTCGAGAAGTTAATGGTTTCACCAGTGGCGATGTTCAGTGCCTCAAGATGCGGAGCGGCGATATGAATGATATTCAGCGAAGACAGCGCCTTCTGCCCGACGGCAATAAATTTGGTAGTCAGGCGGTAACTCCCTGCGGCGGGCGCGGTGGTCACATAGCCGCAGGATTGTAATCCCTGCAATAAGCGATGGACGGTACTCTTATTTAAACCAGCCAGCTCCGAAAGATGCGCCAACGGACAACCGTTTGGATAGTTGCTCAAAATCTCAATCAGCATCAACCCGCGAAACAGACTCTGGCTTCCGGCTGGACGCTCTTTTTCCTGCGCCATCTCGTTCTCTTTTTTTCCCATCACTTCTTTCCCCATTTTGTCGCGTCCTGATGGTAGCGCAAAGTGTGTCGTAGTTCACGATCTCGACAGATAATTTATAACCACTTGATTTTTAAGTTTTTTGAAATTCATCAATCAGATTGCTTTGTTAAAAAGCGATCGATATATTTGAAATCAGATTTCGCATATTGAAATTTTATGCCAAAAAAGCGATCAAAAAAAACAAGGAAGCCAAGGATGAAAGTGACATTTGAGCAGTTAAAAGCAGCCTTTAATCGAGTCTTAATTTCACGCGGCGTTGACAGCGAAACGGCTGATGCCTGTGCCGAGATGTTCGCCCGCACCACCGAATCCGGCGTTTATTCTCACGGTGTTAACCGCTTCCCACGCTTCATCCAACAACTGGATAATGGCGATATCATTCCTGATGCCGAAGCCAAACGTATAACCACTCTTGGCGCTATCGAGCAATGGGACGCTCAGCGTTCAATCGGCAATCTGACGGCGAAAAAGATGATGGATCGCGCCATTGAACTGGCTGCCGATCACGGTATTGGTCTGGTAGCACTACGTAATGCCAACCACTGGATGCGCGGCGGTAGCTACGGCTGGCAGGCGGCGGAAAAAGGCTATATTGGCATTTGCTGGACCAACTCCATCGCCGTAATGCCGCCGTGGGGCGCAAAAGAGTGTCGCATCGGCACTAACCCGCTGATCGTCGCCATTCCTTCTACGCCGATCACCATGGTCGATATGTCGATGTCGATGTTTTCCTACGGCATGTTAGAAGTTAACCGCCTGGCAGGTCGTCAGCTCCCGGTAGATGGTGGCTTTGATGATGAGGGCAATTTGACCAAAGAACCTGGCGTTATCGAGAAAAATCGCCGCATTTTGCCGATGGGTTACTGGAAAGGTTCCGGTATGTCGATCGTGCTGGATATGATAGCCACCCTGCTTTCCGACGGCGCATCGGTTGCCGAAGTCACCCAGGATAACAGCGACGAATATGGTGTTTCGCAAATCTTTATCGCCATTGAAGTGGATAAATTGATCGACGGTGCCACCCGCGATGCCAAGCTGCAACGCATCATGGATTACATCACCACCGCTGAACGCGCCGATGAAAACCAGGCCATCCGCTTACCCGGCCATGAATTTACCACCCTGCTAGCCGAAAACCGCCGTAACGGTATTACCGTTGATGACAGCGTGTGGGCAAAAATCCAGGCGTTATAAGGAGATAAGCATGATTTTTGGACATATCGCGCAGCCTGACCCGTGTCGTTTGCCTGCCGCCATTGAAAAGGCGCTCGATTTTCTGCGCGCTACCGATTTCAACGCCCTGGAGCCGGGCGTTGTCGAAATCGACGGCAAAAATATTTATGCGCAAATTATCGATTTAACGACGCGCCCGGCAGAAGAAAATCGCCCGGAAGTCCATCGTCGCTATATTGATATTCAATATCTGGCGTGGGGCGAGGAGAAAATCGGCATTGCTATTGATACGGGAAATAATAAAGTCAGTGAGTCGTTATTAGAGCAACGAGATATTATTTTTTATCACCATTGCGAAAACGAATCATTTATTAAAATGACACCCGGTAGTTACGCCATTTTCTTCCCTCAGGATGTTCATCGCCCAGGTTGTATTCTGCAAACAGCCTCCGAGATACGAAAAATTGTGGTTAAAGTCGCATTAACGGCGCTGAATTAAACGGATAAGCGTCCATGACAGAACGCCTGGGTAATGTCATTACTCTAACCATATTAATAATTCAGGTTGCTGCACATGCAACTTGAATTATGACAAACATAGCCTCAAGGAATAGCTATGAAAAAAATACTTGAAGCAATACTGGCGATTAATCTCGCCGTACTTTCCTGTATTGTGTTTATAAACATTATTTTAAGATATGGTTTTCAAACAAGTATTTTATCTGTAGATGAATTGTCGCGTTATTTATTTGTCTGGTTAACATTTATTGGCGCGATTGTGGCTTTTATGGATAACGCCCACGTTCAGGTCACCTTTCTGGTGGAGAAACTCTCCCCCGCATGGCAGCGACGAGTCGCTCTGGTTACCCATTCCTTAATCTTATTTATTTGTGGCGCACTGGCCTGGGGCGCAACGCTAAAAACAATTCAGGACTGGAGCGATTATTCACCGATCCTCGGTTTGCCTATCGGCCTGATGTATGCCGCTTGTCTGCCCACCAGCCTCGTTATCGCATTCTTTGAACTGCGTCATTTATATCAACTCATCACGCGTAGCAATTCTCTAACGTCGCCACCGCAAGGAGCTTAATCATGGCTGTGCTGATTTTTCTGGGCTGTCTGTTGGGTGGTATTGCTATCGGTTTGCCTATTGCCTGGGCACTGTTGTTGTGCGGGGCGGCGTTAATGTTCTGGCTGGAGATGTTTGATGTCCAGATCATGGCACAAACGCTGGTGAACGGAGCCGACAGCTTCTCCCTGCTGGCGATTCCGTTCTTTGTGCTGGCGGGTGAAATCATGAATGCGGGCGGCTTGTCAAAACGCATTGTTGACCTGCCGATGAAACTGGTGGGGCATAAACCAGGCGGGCTGGGCTACGTCGGCGTGCTGGCGGCTATGATTATGGCAAGCCTTTCTGGTTCTGCCGTTGCGGATACCGCCGCCGTTGCCGCTCTACTGGTGCCGATGATGCGCAGCGCCAACTACCCGGTCAACCGGGCGGCGGGGCTGATTGCCTCTGGCGGCATTATCGCGCCAATTATTCCCCCTTCCATTCCGTTTATTATTTTCGGCGTTTCCAGCGGATTATCCATCAGTAAGCTGTTTATGGCGGGCATTGCCCCTGGCATGATGATGGGCGCAACGCTGATGCTTACCTGGTGGTGGCAGGCCAGTCGTCTTAACTTACCCCGCCAGCAAAAAGCGACGATGCAGGAAATCTGGCACTCTTTTGTCTCCGGTATCTGGGCGCTGTTTCTTCCAGTCATCATTATTGGCGGGTTTCGCTCCGGTCTGTTTACCCCTACCGAAGCCGGGGCCGTTGCTGCTTTCTATGCGCTGTTTGTCGCCACAGTTATTTACCGTGAAATGACCTTCGCCACACTTTGGCATGTGCTCATTGGCGCAGCGAAAACGACCTCAGTGGTGATGTTTCTGGTGGCCTCGGCACAAGTTTCCGCCTGGCTGATCACCATTGCTGAACTGCCGATGATGGTTTCTGATTTACTGCAACCGCTGGTCGATTCACCGCGTCTGCTGTTTATCGTCATTATGGTGGCTATCCTGATTGTCGGCATGGTCATGGATTTAACGCCGACGGTATTAATTCTTACCCCGGTATTAATGCCTTTAGTTAAAGAGGCAGGAATCGATCCGATTTATTTCGGTGTCATGTTTATCATTAACTGCTCAATCGGCTTAATTACACCGCCTATCGGTAATGTGCTTAACGTTATTTCAGGGGTGGCAAAACTCAAATTCGATGATGCAGTCAGAGGCGTTTTCCCTTACGTCCTGGTTTTATATTCATTATTAGTCGTATTTGTTTTTATTCCCGATCTCATCATCCTCCCTTTGAAATGGATTAATTAAAAGGAAAATATTATGAAATTACGCTCTGTAACCTACGCATTATTAATTGCCGGAGTGGCGGCGTTCAGCACATCTTCTCTGGCGGCACAATCTTTACGTTTCGGTTATGAAACATCACAAACCGACTCGCAACATATTGCGGCGAAAAAATTCAATGAATTATTACAGGAAAAAACCAAAGGCGAACTGAAATTAAAATTGTTTCCGGATAGCACCCTCGGTAATGCGCAGGCGATGATCAGCGGCGTGCGTGGCGGCACCATCGATATGGAAATGTCCGGCTCGAATAACTTTGCCGGGTTATCACCAGTGATGAACTTGCTTGATGTCCCTTTCCTGTTCCGCGATACCGCCCACGCGCATAAAACGCTCGACGGCAAAGTCGGTGATGACCTGAAAGTCTCCCTTGAAGGTAAAGGTCTGAAAGTGCTCGCTTACTGGGAAAACGGCTGGCGCGATGTCACCAACTCGCGCGCACCGGTTAAAACCCCCGCCGACCTGAAAGGGCTGAAAATTCGCACCAACAATAGCCCGATGAATATCGCCGCATTCAAAGTCTTTGGCGCTAACCCGATTCCGATGCCGTTTGCCGAAGTCTATACCGGGCTGGAAACCCGCACTATCGACGCTCAGGAACACCCTATCAACGTCGTCTGGTCAGCAAAATTTTTCGAAGTACAGAAGTACCTTTCTCTGACGCACCACGCCTATTCGCCACTTCTGGTGGTGATCAACAAAGCGAAGTTTGATGGCTTAAGCCCGGAGTTCCAGCAGGCGCTAGTTTCATCTGCACAAGAAGCGGGTAACTATCAGCGCAAACTGGTTGCCGAAGATCAGCAAAAAATCATCGACGGTATGAAAGATGCGGGCGTGGAAGTCATCACCGATCTCGACCGCAAAGCCTTTAGCGACGCGCTGGGTACTCAGGTCCGCGACATGTTTGTAAAAGATGTTCCGCAGGGCGCTGACCTGCTGAAAGCCGTGGATGAGGTGCAATAAACCATGACGCAATACTGGCTGGGGTTAGATTGTGGCGGTAGCTGGCTGAAAGCCGGGCTGTATGACCGCGAAGGCCGGGAGGCAGGCGTGCAGCGCCTGCCGCTGTGCGCATTAAGCCCGCAGCCAGGTTGGGCAGAGCGCGATATGGCAGAACTGTGGCAATGCTGCATGGCTGTCATTCGCGCCCTGCTTACTCATACTGGCGTTAGCGGGGAACAAATAGTGGGTATCGGTATCTCCGCACAGGGAAAGGGGTTGTTTTTACTGGATAAAAACGACAAGCCGCTCGGGAATGCTATTTTGTCCTCGGATCGCCGGGCGATGGAAATCGTTCGTCGCTGGCAGGAAGATGGCATCCCGGAAAAACTCTACCCGCTGACGCGACAAACCTTGTGGACCGGGCATCCGGTGTCGCTGTTACGCTGGCTGAAAGAGCACGAACCGGAACGCTACGCGCAAATTGGCTGCGTGATGATGACGCACGACTACCTGCGCTGGTGTTTAACCGGCGTCAAAGGCTGTGAAGAGAGCAATATTTCCGAGTCCAATCTCTACAACATGAGTCTTGGGGAATATGACCCGTGCCTCACCGACTGGCTTGGGATCGCTGAAATCAACCACGCCCTGCCGCCTGTTGTCGGATCTGCCGAAATCTGCGGGGAGATCACCGCTCAGACAGCCGCACTGACCGGTCTGAAAGCGGGTACGCCCGTTGTCGGCGGCCTGTTTGATGTGGTTTCCACCGCACTCTGTGCCGGGATCGAAGACGAATTTACCCTTAATGCGGTGATGGGCACCTGGGCGGTGACCAGCGGCATAACCCGTGGTTTACGTGACGGTGAAGCGCATCCGTATGTCTATGGTCGCTACGTTAACGATGGTCAATTTATCGTTCACGAAGCCAGCCCTACCTCTTCCGGCAACCTCGAATGGTTTACCGCACAGTGGGGAGAAATCTCGTTTGATGAGATTAACCAGGCCGTTGCCAGCTTGCCGAAGGCCGGGGGCGATCTCTTTTTCCTGCCGTTCCTGTACGGCAGCAACGCCGGACTCGAGATGACTAGCGGTTTCTACGGGATGCAGGCCATTCACACCCGCGCACACCTGTTGCAGGCCATTTATGAAGGCGTAGTGTTCAGCCATATGACCCATCTCAACCGGATGCGCGAACGTTTTACTGATGTGCACACCCTGCGCGTCACTGGCGGCCCGGCGCACTCCGATGTCTGGATGCAAATGCTGGCGGACGTCAGCGGGCTGCGTATCGAACTGCCGCAGGTGGAAGAAACCGGCTGTTTTGGCGCGGCGCTTGCCGCCCGCGTCGGCACCGGGGTTTATCACAACTTCAGCGAAGCCCAGCGCGATCAACAGCACCCGGTGCGCACACTGCTGCCGGATATGACCGCCCATCAGCTTTACCAACAAAAATACCAACGCTATCAGCATCTCATTGCCGCACTTCAGGGCTTTCACGCCCGCATCAAGGAGCACACATTATGAGCCGACCACTTCTGCAACTGGCCCTCGACCACTCATCACTTGAAGACGCACAGCGCGACGTGACGCTGTTAAAAGACAGCGTCGATATCGTCGAAGCGGGCACCATTCTCTGTTTAAACGAAGGGCTTGGCGCGGTGAAAGCCTTGCGCGAACAGTGCCCGGACAAAATCATCGTCGCTGACTGGAAGGTCGCCGATGCCGGTGAAACGCTCGCGCAACAGGCATTTGGCGCAGGCGCTAACTGGATGACCATCATCTGCGCCGCGCCGCTCGCGACGGTGGAAAAAGGCCACGCCATGGCGCAACGCTGCGGTGGTGAAATTCAGATAGAACTGTTCGGCAACTGGACGCTGGACGACGCCCGCGACTGGCATCGTATTGGCGTGCGGCAGGCCATTTATCATCGCGGTCGTGACGCGCAAGCCAGCGGGCAACAGTGGTGCGAAGCCGATCTGGCACGTATGAAGGCGCTTTCCGATATCGGCCTTGAGCTTTCCATTACCGGCGGGATTACCCCTGCTGACCTGCCGCTGTTTAAAGATATCCGCGTGAAAGCGTTTATTGCCGGGCGGGCGCTGGCAGGCGCAGCAAATCCGGCGCAGGTGGCTGGCGATTTCCATGCGCAAATCGACGCTATCTGGGGAGGCGCGCGTGCGTAATCATCCGTTAGGTATTTATGAAAAAGCGCTGGCGAAAGATCTCTCCTGGCCTGAGCGGCTGGTGCTGGCGAAAAGCTGCAGTTTTGATTTTGTCGAAATGTCGGTGGATGAAACCGACGAACGTTTGTCACGCCTTGACTGGAACGCCGCACAACGTGCTTCGCTGGTCACTGCGATGATCGAAACGGGTGTTGCCATTCCGTCGATGTGCCTGTCCGCACATCGTCGCTTTCCCTTTGGCAGCCGGGACAAGGCGGTGCGCGAACGGGCGCGGGAAATCATGAGTAAAGCGATTCGCCTGGCGCGCGATCTCGGCATTCGCACCATTCAACTGGCGGGTTATGACGTCTATTACGAAGACCACGACGAAGGCACCCAGCAACGTTTTGCTGAAGGGCTGGCGTGGGCGGTCGAACAGGCGGCGGCATCACAAGTAATGCTGGCGGTGGAGATTATGGATACCGCGTTTATGAACTCCATCAGCAAATGGAAAAAGTGGGACGAGATGCTCGCCTCGCCGTGGTTCACCGTCTACCCGGACGTCGGCAACCTCAGCGCCTGGGGCAATGATGTTCCCGCCGAACTGAAACTGGGCATTGACCGTATTGCCGCAATCCATCTGAAAGACACCCTGCCAGTCACCGGGCAAAATCCCGGACAGTTCCGTGATGTGCCGTTTGGCGAAGGCTGCGTCGATTTCGTTGGCATCTTCAAAACGCTGCATGAACTGAACTATCGCGGTTCTTTCCTGATTGAGATGTGGACCGAAAAAGCCAAAGAGCCGGTGCTGGAGATTATTCAGGCGCGGCGCTGGATTGAAGCGCGTATGCAGGAGGCTGGATTTATATGTTAGAGCAACTGAAAGCCGACGTGCTGGCGGCGAATCTGGCGCTTCCCGCTCACCATCTGGTGACGTTCACCTGGGGCAATGTCAGCGCGGTAGACGAAACGCGGCAATGGATGGTAATCAAACCTTCCGGCGTCGAGTACGACGTGATGACCGCCGACGATATGGTGGTGGTTGAGATAGCCAGCGGTAAGGGGGTGGAAGGCAGCAAAAAGCCCTCGTCCGACACGCCAACGCATCTGGCGCTCTACCGTCGCTATGCCGAAATCGGTGGCATTGTGCATACCCACTCGCGCCACGCGACCATCTGGTCACAGGCCGGGCTGGATCTCCCCGCCTGGGGCACCACGCACGCCGATTACTTCTATGGAGCCATCCCCTGCACGCGCCTGATGACCGCAGAAGAGATCAACGGCGAGTATGAATACCAGACTGGCGAAGTGATCATTGAAACCCTCGAAGAACGCGGCAGGAGTCCAGCGCAAATCCCGGCGGTTCTGGTACATTCTCACGGCCCGTTCGCCTGGGGAAAAAATGCCGCCGATGCAGTGCATAACGCCGTGGTGCTGGAAGAGTGTGCCTATATGGGCCTGTTCTCGCGTCAGCTTGCGCCGCAGCTCCCTGCGATGCAAAACGAACTGTTAGATAAGCACTACCTGCGTAAGCATGGGGCCAATGCCTATTACGGGCAGTAATCCCTCACGCCGGGGCTTCATTGCCCCGGCACTACGAATTGATATGTTCCTTGCTGTAACGTCGCTTCCACGCAGCTGGCGTTAAACCGGTGTGTTTGCGAAAAATCTGTCGGAAATAGCCAACGTCATTAAACCCGCACAACGCAGCCACTTCAGTGAGCGATCGCGCTTCGCTAATTAACAGCTTTTCGGCTTCGCGCACTCGCTGGCGATGAATTGCTTCTGTTAACGTCAGATGAAACACCCGCCGGTAGACGCGCCCAAGATAATCGGCATTGCAGTACAGCTCGCGGGCTAAAAGCGCCGTGGAAAGCGGGCGATGATATTGCGTGCGGATCAGTTTCTGCGCTTTCCAGGCAAGCGTGGTACCTGCGGCATCGGCCTGTTCATCAAGACGCGCGTCACGGGTGAGTTGCTGCAAAATCAGCAGCACAATAAACTCCAGCGCCGGAGTGCGTTGATGCTTTTCCTGTTCGCTTAAGAACTGGCGAAACAGGGCCACCAGCGCCTGCCGATCGGCAACCTTTGTTTGTTGCGGCACGCTAAGATGAGTGAGCCAGCGCGGGTCGCTATCCGGCGCTTTAACCTCAAAATGCAGCCAGTAAAATTTGAGATCGGCGGGAAAATCCTCTACCCCAACATGCTGTCGGTTCGGCCAGAGTAATAAACTCTCTCCCGCATCGACCAGAAATATCCGCTCTTCTTCCTGAATCGCTAATCGACCTTTTTCGACAAAGATAATTTCCCATGACTCCAGCCGCCTTGCCGGATGCCTCCCTACGCCACGGGAAATAAATAATCCACCATTTTGCACTTTAATCGGTAACGTCATGGATAATTCGAGCATTGATATGTAATTTCCCGCTTATTCATTAATGATTAAACACATTACCTTTTGATTATTAATCAAAAACATTAATTTCACCTGATCCAATTCACACTTTTAAATTCAGGTCGGAATCGTCACCTTTTTTTACTCTTTTCTCGCCTTGTTGATATTCCCGTTCACGGCAGAATTAATCAGGTCATTGCAATAAAACTAAAAATTGCTCCCTATTCACGAGGAATATCTATGACCTCTACACCGATTACTACCGCTGATATCGCTAAAGGTAAAATTGACGATGCGTTATCTGTACGGGAAAAAATAGGCTACGGCCTGGGTGACGCAGGCGGCACCGTAATAACTTGCCTGATCATGAACTTTCTCACCTTTTTCTACACCGACGTTTTTGGCTTAACTCCGGCGCTGGTCGGCACGCTGTTTATTGCACTGCGCGTGTTTGATGCCATCTCCGACCCGGTGATGGGCGTCATTGCCGACCGGACGCAAAGTCACTGGGGGCGCTTTCGTCCGTGGCAGTTATGGATTGCCATTCCCATCGGCATTATCGGCATCCTGACGTTCACCGTGCCAGATGCCAGCATGGGAGTAAAAATCGCCTGGGCGTTCGGCACTTACCTGCTCCTTTCAGTCGGTTATACCGCCATCAACGTGCCGTACTGCGCGCTGATCAACACCATGACCACCCGCCACAATGAAGTGATCTCCTGCCAGTCCTGGCGATTCGTTCTCTGCGGTGTAGCGGGATTTCTGGTTTCGGTAGGCTTACCGTGGATGGTGGATCTCTTCGGTCAGGGTAATGCCGCGCGCGGCTATCAACTGGGCGTCGGCGTGCTGTGCGCCATCGCTGTGGTGATGTTCCTGTGCTGTTTCTTCTGGGTTCGTGAACGGGTACCACTCTCCACAATGGGGAAATTTACCCTGCGCGAACATCTTGCCGGGCTGCGAAACAACGACCAACTGCTGCTGATGCTGGTCATGTCTTTCCTGCTGATTAACGTCTTTAATATTCGCGGCGGTGGGTATATGTACTTCATTACCTACGTCTTACAAGGCAGTACGGGCTACACGTCGCTGTTCTTCACTATGGTCACCTTCGCCTCCATTATCGGCTCGGTGATTGTCAGCCCGTTAACGCGACGTTTCGATACCGTCAAAATTTACTACTACACCAACCTGCTCCTCGCTGCGCTGGCGGTGTTGATGTGGTTCCTGCCCTCTGGCCCGGCTTATCAAACGCTGTGGCTGGCGGTGATCCTCGGTAATGGCGTGATTCTTGGCTTCACATTGCCACTGCACTTCTCATTGATGGCCTTTGCCGATGACTACGGCGAGTGGAAAACCCGCGTACGTTCTTCCGGCATGAACTTCGCCTTCAATCTGTTTTTCATCAAGCTGGCCTGGGCCTCCAGCGCCGGGATCATCAGCCTGCTGTTTATTTTTGTCGCCTACCAGCCAGGCGTGGAAAACCAGACCGCCAGTTCGCTTGGCGGGATCACAGCAATGGAAACATTGCTGCCTGCGCTATTCCACCTGCTGCTGGCGATGGCGATCCGCTTTTGCAAACTCAATAACCCTATGATGTCACGCATTGCTAGCGACCTGCGTCAGCGTCATGTACAGCCTTAAGGAGCACAAGATGAACATTTCGGAAGTCGATCTGCATAAACTGACGGTCAGCGATCCGTTCCTCGGTCAGTACCAACAACTGGTCCGCGATGTGGTGATTCCTTATCAGTGGGACGCCTTGAACGATCGTATCCCAGAAGCGGAACCCAGCCATGCGATTGAAAACTTTCGCATTGCCGCAGGACTGCAAGACGGTGAATTTTACGGGATGGTGTTTCAGGACAGCGACGTCGCCAAATGGCTGGAAGCGGTAGCCTGGTCGCTGTGCCAGAAGCCGGATGCCGAACTGGAAAAAACTGCTGACGAGGTGATTGAACTGATCGCCTCCGCCCAGTGCGAAGATGGCTATCTCAATACTTACTTTACGGTAAAAGCGCCCGAAGAACGCTGGAGCAATCTGGCGGAGTGTCATGAACTTTACTGCGCCGGTCATCTGATTGAAGCCGGAGTCGCCTTCTTCCAGGCCACGGGCAAGCGGCGCTTGCTGGAAGTGGTTTGCCGTCTGGCCGATCATATCGACAGCGTATTTGGTCCAGGTGAAAGTAAGTTACACGGTTATCCTGGTCACCCGGAAATTGAACTGGCACTAATGCGCCTGTATGAAGTGACCGAAGAGCCGCGCTACCTGGCGCTGACGAACTATTTTGTCGAACAGCGTGGTGCGCAACCGCACTATTACGACCAGGAATATGAAAAGCGCGGGCAGACCTCGCACTGGCACACCTACGGCCCGGCGTGGATGGTGAAAGATAAAGCCTACAGCCAGGCGCATTTGCCCATCGCACAGCAACAAACCGCCATCGGACATGCAGTACGCTTTGTCTACCTGATGACTGGCGTCGCACATCTGGCGCGTTTAAGTCACGATGAAAGCAAGCGTCAGGATTGCCTGCGGCTGTGGAACAATATGGCCCAGCGTCAGTTATATATTACCGGCGGCATTGGCTCACAAAGCAGCGGTGAAGCGTTCAGCAGCGATTACGATCTGCCGAATGACACGGTATACGCTGAAAGTTGCGCCTCCATCGGCCTGATGATGTTTGCCCGGCGAATGCTGGAAATGGAAGGCGACAGTCAATATGCCGATGTGATGGAGCGCGCGCTGTACAACACTGTGCTCGGCGGCATGGCACTGGATGGCAAACATTTCTTCTATGTGAATCCGCTGGAAGTACATCCAAAATCGCTGAAATTCAACCATATCTACGATCACGTTAAACCGCTCCGCCAGCGTTGGTTTGGCTGCGCTTGTTGTCCGCCAAATATCGCCCGCGTACTGACCTCGATTGGTCATTATCTCTACACGCCGCGTGAAGATGCGTTGTATATCAACATCTACGCAGGAAACAGCATGGAAGTGCCGGTAGAAAATGGCACGTTGTGCCTGCGGGTTAGCGGGAACTATCCGTGGCAGGAACAGGTGACAATTGCGGTTGAATCGCCCCAGCCGGTGCGTCATACGCTGGCTTTACGTCTGCCGGACTGGTGCACACAGCCGCAGATCATATTGAATGGGGAAGAGGTCGAGCAGGATATTCGTAAAGGGTATTTGCACATTACCCGCGAATGGCAGGAGGGCGATACGCTGAATCTGACTTTGCCGATGCCGGTACGCCGCGTTTACGGTAACCCTCTGGTGCGTCACGTCGCCGGAAAAGTGGCGATTCAGCGCGGCCCGCTGGTGTATTGCCTGGAACAGGCCGACAACGGCGAGTCACTGCATAACCTGTGGCTGCCCGCCGATGCGCCATTTACGACCTTTGAAGGCAAGGGATTGTTCAGCCATAAGATCTTAATCCAGGCACCGGGTTACCGGTATGAACAGAGCAATCCAGAGCAGCAACCGCTGTGGCATTACGACAGTGCGCCAGCCAAACGCCAGCCGCAAACTCTGACGTTTATCCCGTGGTTTAGCTGGGCTAACCGGGGTGAAGGCGAAATGCGGATCTGGGTGAATGAGGAAACCAGCGCATGATGCGACGCTTAACGCGTCTTATCAGTATCAACATATCGGTGCGGTTGCCCGCTAACCATCGAAACGCGAGATTAAACGCCCGGCAATACACGCCGGGCAGCTTCTGCCAGAAACGCACTTCTGTTGGCGTAGTCTGGGTTATTGCGCACGTAGGTATCAATCTTGTTCAGTAACCTTTTCGGCATCGTAATATTGATACGTTCAGCCCGACCTTCGAACTGATTCATATTGATATCCACCAGCAACCATTGCCCGCCAATAAAGTCCTGCGCACGCTGGACCAGATGTGTTTCCACAGAGCCTGGAAGCGGCAACTCTTCATTCATCTCGCATAAGGTTTCGAAGTGCGCGACCAGTGCACTTCGCGCATCCTGGAAAGCGTTGTCCAGCGTATCACCAGCAAAATAACAGCCTGGAACATCAGGGAAAAAACCACTGGCGCTGCCGTCAGGATCACTGTGGATATAGGCGGGATAAAACATATTGCCTCCTGAAATTTTAAAATGTTAAACCAGCCTGACGCCCAATTTGCGCCAGCGTACCGGGCTTAATATCTTTTTTAGGGTGCGGAACCGTCACCAGACCCGGATGAACAGGGTGGCGGAACTGATGATGACTGCCACGGGTTCGAATATGTTCCCAGCCATGCTGCTTCAGGATGGCGATCACGTCTGCACTTTTCACATCCCTGCCCTTCCATGATTATACACACGATACACACACAATTAGCGATAACAATCACGATAGCGCGATTTATATGGGCCGTCAGGGGGATAAAGTTGACTCAGGAATGCCACTCGGAAGAAGAATAACGGTGTGCAGTAATTGGTAGAAAATATGCGAGGAGACTCGTAATTAAGTTCAATCAATATTCAGTCATTCAAGACGTAGACATTTGAATTGATAAAACGCGCAAACGTCGCATCAGGCAATGAATACCCAATGCGACCAGCTTCTTATATCAGAACAGCCCCAACGGTTTATCCGAGTAGCTCACCAGCAGGCACTTGGTTTGCTGGTAATGCTCAAGCATCATCTTATGGGTTTCGCGTCCGATGCCCGACTGTTTGTAGCCGCCAAACGCCGCATGTGCCGGGTAAGCGTGATAACAGTTGGTCCACACGCGTCCAGCCTGAATGCCGCGCCCCATCTTATAGGCCAGATTACCGTTGCGGCTCCAGACACCCGCGCCCAGGCCATATTGTGTGTCGTTCGCCAGCTCCAGCGCTTCTTCCATCGTTTTGAAGGTGGTCACCGCCAGCACCGGACCAAAAATTTCTTCCTGGAACACGCGCATATTATTCTGACCAAACAGAATCGTCGGTTCGAGGTAGTAGCCGTCTTTCAGTTCTCCTTCCAGCAGCTTGCGCCGCCCGCCGGTGAGCACGTCTGCGCCCTCTTTTTTACCAATATCAATGTAGTTGAGGATGGTTTCCAGTTGCCCGTGAGAAACCTGCGCGCCCATTTGCGTCACGCTGTCGAGCGGGTTACCGCTACGAATACTTTCAACACGGCGGATGGCGCGTTCCATGAAGCGTTCGTAGATAGACTCCTGCACTAAAGCACGGCTTGGACAGGTGCAAACTTCGCCCTGGTTAAAGGCAAACAGTGCAAAGCCTTCCAGCGCTTTATCAAAAAAGGCATCTTCTTCATCCATCACGTCAGCAAAGAAGATATTTGGCGATTTGCCGCCCAGCTCCAGCGTCACCGGAATAATGTTTTGCGTGGCGTATTGCATAATTTGTTGACCCACTTCCGTTGAGCCGGTAAACGCCACTTTGGCGATGCGTTTCGAGGTCGCCAGATATTCGCCAATTTCCCCACCTGCACCGTTGACCACGTTCACCACGCCCGGCGGCAGTAAATCACCGACGATTTCCATTAGCAGCAGTACAGAAAGCGGGGTAAGACGTGCGGGTTTCAGCACCACACAGTTGCCCGCCGCCAGCGCGGGAGCCATTTTCCAGCTCGCCATCAGCAGCGGGAAGTTCCACGGAATAATCTGCCCCACCACGCCTAACGGTTCGTGGAAGTGATAAGCCACAGTTTCGCTATCCACTTCACTAATACCGCCTTCCTGCGCCCGAATACACGAGGCAAAATAGCGGAAATGGTCAATCGCCAGCGGTACATCAGCAGCACTGGTTTCGCGAATGGGTTTGCCGTTATCCCAGGTTTCAGCCGTCGCTAACAGTTCAAGGTTTTGTTCCATTCGATCGGCAATCTTAAACAGAATCGCCGCGCGATCCTGCACCGAGGTATGCGCCCATTTATCTTTCACTTTGTGCGCAGCATCCAGCGCCAGATCGATGTCTCGTTTGCCCGAAGACGCCACTTCGCACAGCCGCTGCCCGGTCACCGGCGTCAGGTTCTGGTAATACTCGCCGTCGGCAGGGGCTACCCATTCGCCGCCAATAAAGTTGTCGTAGCGGGCTTTTAACTTGAGGGGGAAACCATACTCGCCGGGCTTAATCTGTGCTGAAGGGGGATTATTGGTCATGATCGTCTCCTTGCGGTGTGAGGTATAACAAGGGTAGACGTGACTGGCGAAATCTTCACCAGTCGGTAACAGCTTTACGACGGCTATCACGAATTTACGGGCAAGGGTTACAGAGATAACTAAAACTCTCTCAAAAATCGCAAATTTTGAGATAGTTTAAAAAATGGCTGACAATTAGCCAGCCATTGGGGGAATGATGATTACATCGCAGCGCGATAAATTGCCACAATCTCTTCGTGAGTTGCCTGAATCGGGTTAGTAAACCCACACGCATCTTTCAGGGCATTGGTGGCCAGTACCGCGAAATCCTCTTCTTTCACGTTCAGGTCACGCAGGCCTGCCGGGATATTCACTTTCTTCGCCAGTTCACGGATGGCATTGATGCACGCTTCTGCGCCTTCCGCGTCATTTTTGCCTGTCACGTTAACGCCCATGGCAGCAGCACAGTCACGCAGACGCGCAGCAGCGACTTTGCTGTTGAACACCTGAACGTGTGGCAGCAGAACGGCATTACATACACCATGTGGCAGGTTGTAGAAACCGCCCAGCTGGTGCGCCATCGCATGAACATAACCAAGAGATGCGTTGTTGAATGCCATGCCAGCGAGGAACTGGGCATAAGCCATTGCTTCACGCGCTTTAGCATTGCTGCCATCTTCAACGGCTAACGGCAGATTTTCGGCAATCATGGTCACCGCTTTCAGTGCGCAAGCGTCAGTGATCGGCGTTGCAGCAATTGAAACATACGCTTCAATAGCGTGTGTTAAGGCATCCATACCGGTTGCGGCGGTCAGTGACTTCGGCATACCGATCATCAGAGAGGAGTCATTGACAGAAAGCAACGGAGTGACATGTTTATCAACAATCGCCATTTTGATATGACGCGCTTCGTCAGTGATGATGCAGAAACGGGTCATTTCAGAGGCCGTACCCGCCGTGGTATTGATGGCGATCATCGGCAGCTGCGGTTTTGCAGAGCGGTCAACGCCTTCGTAATCGCGAATATCGCCGCCATTGGCTGCCACTAGCGCAATACCTTTTGCGCAGTCGTGCGGAGAACCACCGCCTAAGGAGATCACGCTATCGCAATTATTTTCTTTAAGTAATTTCAAACCTGCGGCGACGTTTTCCGTGGTTGGGTTAGGTTGGGTGCCATCATAAATAACGCTAAAAATATTGCGTTCTTCCAGTGCTTTTTGCACATCACCCGCCATACCTAATTTCGTTAACATATTGTCAGTGACAATTAAGGTACGGGTAAATCCATAATCTGCCATCATATTCATTGCATCATTCAATGAATCAGCACCAATAACATTCACGGAAGGAATAAAAAAGGTTGAAGCTGCCATAACACACTCCTGAAAGTGTAAAAAAGGGCGGGCAGCTTACTGAGGATTTTCATTCGAAAATATGATCAGTATTATTGTTTATCAAAATTAATCTAATAAAAAGCACATTGTATTCATTAAACAATGTGCTTTTTTTAAATTCATAAGAATTTTGTATTAATTTATTTTAAAACTTAATTAATCATTTCCTTATTTTTCCGGAAATAATAATGCGTCGCGCAATAAATGATCATTTCCCCGACGACGCGTAAAACCAATGCGGTCAAAATATTCCAGAATTTGAATTGCCAGTTTTCGACCAACACCTAAACGATCGCGGAAATCCGCCGCGCAGGTTGAACCACATTCCTGATCGAGATCGCGGATCATATTGGCAAACTCGACAATCCGATCGTTACGGTAATAACGATCTTTAACGATCGCGGTAATTATCCCCTGCTGCGCCGCCTGGCGTAGCGTCAGGCGCATTGCCTGCTCGTCGGTTCCCGTCTCTTTTGCCAGGTCACGCACCCACCACGGTTCGTCACCAAACAGCGGCTCTGCTTTTTGCCAGATGACCTGCTGCTCTTCGCTGAAGCCCGCTTTATGATCCGGCAGATGCAGCCAACCGTGATGACTGAGGATGTCGCCGCTTTCGCGCATCTTTTCAATCAGCAACAGTACCAGCGCTTCATCTTCCATTGGCAACGCCATACGTCGCAGACGTTCGCGCCCAGGACCAGGTTCATCGCGATGTTGCTCATGATAAGTCGCTAATGTGTCGAGAATTTTCCGCTGCCAGCGGGCGGCAACCGGCGCATTCAACAAGCTATAACCAGCCTGAATATAGCCAGGCTGTTGCAGCAGTTCGCGCATCCCTTCGCCGTTGAGCTGCCGTGCCCAGGCGAAATCCGCAAGGTTAACCGCTCCGCGTTCCAGATGAACAGATAACGCATCGGCATCGCTCTGCGCCCGTGCAAGAGACGCCAGCCATTGCAGATATTCCGGCTTACGCTTACCGCGACGCGGCGGGTTAAGCATCACCACACGCGCCCCCGCCAGCGTGTTGCGGGCCGAGATATCGCGCAGCACCAGGCGATCGTTATCCGCCAGCCATAGCGGCGTGTCGAACACCAGCTCGGCAAGGTTATCTTCCAGCAGCGAAACGCGTCCCGTGACGTGGCTGGCGGCGTGGTGAATATGCAGCGGCTGCCACTGGGTCAGCGGTGTATGGGTTTGAAGCTCGACAATCACCCGTGTGAAAGGCTCCGGCGGCGCATCGGCAAGCAGCCAGTCACCACGGTGAATCTGCTCTTTTTCCGCATCACCCGCGATGTTAAGCGCGATACGCTGACCGGCATGGGCAGTTTCTGTTGGCTGATTTTGCGCATGCAGCGCACGCACGCGCATCGGTTTATTTACACCAGTCAGCCATAGTGAATCGCCTACCTTCACTTCCCCGCTTAACGCCGTACCGGTGACGACCAGCCCGGCACCTTTTACGGTAAATGCACGGTCGATCGCGAGGCGGAAACTATGTTGGCTGGCGTGTTCACGTTCTGGTAACTGAAGCAAATGCTCGCGCAGGGCATCAATTCCCCGACCTTCGGTTGCTGCGGTGATAAACAGTTTTGCCTCAGCAAAACCGTATTCCCGCAGCACCTCCTTTACCTGGCGTTCAACCTCATCAACACGCGCTTCGTCCACGCGATCGGCTTTGGTCAGCGCCACTGTCAGCATCGGGTTACCGGTCAGCTGCAAAATCGCCAGATGCTCACGGGTCTGTGCCATCACGCCGTCATCGCACGCCACCACCAATAGCGCGTGATCGATACCACCAACGCCAGCCAGCATGTTGGAAAGAAACTTTTCATGACCGGGTACGTCGATAAAACCAGGCACACGGCCATCCGGCTGCGGCCAGTAGGCATAGCCGAGATCGATGGTCATGCCGCGCTTTTTTTCTTCCGGCAGACGGTCGGCATTTACGCCAGTAATCGCCTGCAATAAGGTTGTTTTGCCGTGGTCAACGTGTCCGGCAGTCGCAATAATCATTTCAACAACATCTCCAAAAACCGTTGCTCATCTTCAAGGCAGCGTAAATCCAGCCACAATCGTCCGTCATAAATACGACCAATCACCGGCACTGGCAATTCACGCCAGCGGGCGGCTAATGACTCAAGGTGGCTACCGCGTCCATCATGGGGTGTAAACGTTAATGCGGCGCTCGGCAGGCGATCAACCGGCAGCGAACCACTGCCAATCTGCGAAAGACATGGCATAACCTGTACCGCAAACTCCGCGCCGTAATGTGCGGCAAGGGGAGCCTGTAAACGTTGTGCCTGGATTTGAATGACCTCTGCGCTGCGGGTAAGCAGGCGCAGGGTCGGTAATTTTTCACTCAGAGCTTCAGGGTGTAAATAAAGACGCACCGTGGCTTCCAGCGCCGCGAGGGTCATTTTATCCGCGCGTAATGCACGCTTCAGCGGGTGGCTTTGCAGGCGGGCGATCATCTCTTTTTTACCAACGATAATCCCTGCCTGCGGCCCGCCTAACAACTTGTCGCCGGAGAAACTCACCAGACTGACGCCCGCCGCAATCAACTCCTGCGGCATTGGCTCTTTCGGCAAACCGTACTGGCTAAGATCGACCAGCGAGCCACTGCCTAAATCAGTCACCACGGGAATATCCAGTTCTTTGCCGAGCGCCACCAGTTCCGCTTCATCTATCGCTTTGGTGAATCCCTGAATGCTGTAGTTACTGGTATGTACTTTCATCAACAGTGCGGTATTTTCATTCACCGCCTGACGATAATCATTCGCGTGCGTGCGGTTGGTGGTCCCTACTTCGTGTAGGGTGCAGCCTGCCTGACGCATGACATCAGGAATACGAAACGCGCCGCCAATCTCCACCAGTTCGCCGCGAGAAACCACCACCTCTTTCCCGCTAGCAGTGGCCGCCAACATCAATAACACCGCCGCCGCATTGTTATTAACGATACAGGCATCTTCCGCTCCCGTAATGCGGCACAGCAGCTGCGCCAGCGCCCGATCGCGATGTCCGCGTCCGGCGTCGTCCAGATCGTACTCGAGGGTCACTGGCGAACGCATAGCCTGCGCAACGGCTTCCACTGCGGCTTCCGCCTGTAAAGCTCGCCCAAGATTGGTATGCAGCACGGTTCCCGTCAGGTTGATCACCGGACGCAGCGCGCTCTGCGCCTCCTTTGTCAGTCGGGCATCGACTTCTTGCGCCCAGTTTTCACACCATGCGGGCAGCGTCTGGCTGTCACGAATCACTTCTCGCGCTTCGTCAAGCATCTGACGCAGCAATTCCACCACGCGGGTGTGACCATAAGTATCACGCAAAGAAAGGAAGGAGCTATCGCGCAATAAGCGATCAATAGCCGGAAGTTGACTATAGAGGGAACGCGTTTCGGTTGTCATAGGAAACCTGGCTGATCAAGGCCCTCTCACACGGAGAAGGGCGTTTAACATAACCACGGATTGTAACGTGAGATGGGTCAGGAGGACATATCGCGCATCAAGCCTTTGGCGGTTCGGTGCGAGCAAAACTTTCGCGGCTAAACAGGTTTTCGACCAGTTTGACTAAGTGTGGGCGGTCGACACACCAGCCTGGCGCAACGCGGCGGAAATTGAGATATCCGACGGCACAGGCAATGGCGATAGTCGCCAGATTGACCGTATCGGTTTTGAGCGTGCCATCGACCAGATATCCTTCCAGCACATCCAGACTGCGGTTGATTTTCTCCCGCTGGCGTAACAATTCATCTTCAGACTGCTGCGCCGCCGGACGCGCCTGTTCACGCACCGATACCAGCCCGGCATCCATAATGCCATCCGCCAGCGCCTCAATTTTGCGCACCCGCAACGACTCCAGCGGATCGCGCGGCAACATCGCCGGAGCGACATTCATTAATTCAATATATTCAGCGATGATCGGCGAATCAAACCAACATTCGCCCTCTTCGGTCACCAGCACCGGCACTTTCCCTAACGGGTTAAATTGCGCCACGCCGTTGTCCGCGTTATAGGGCAGTTCATTAATAAATTCGAAAGTTATGCCCTTTTCTAACAACAGAATAGAAAGTTTGCGTACAAACGGGCTGGTGTAGCTACCGACGAGTTTCATGCCGAGTCCTTTGTGCGAGGAAAAATATCAGTATGGCTCAGGCTCACGCAAAACACAGGTGATATAAGTCTCAATGATCCAAATAAAGATAATGCATCCAGCTGGTCATTCTTAGCAGCACTTTCCGCATCACCGAAACATGGCTGAAATGGTCGGAGTAAACCGCCACCTGGGCGTAGATGCCGTCGGGTAAGGCATCGATATCATCGTTAGGGTCCAGTTCAATGGTTCCCAGCACACCGTCCGTGCCGGGCACGACCGTTAATGATTGCAATACCCCCTGCGCCTGATAAGAACCGCCTGGCACGACAGGTAAAATACTGGTCAGTTTGCCGTGGAACACCTGCCCAGGTAGCGCGTTAAACACCACTTCCGCATCATCGCCGGGTTTCAGACGTAACAGCGAGTTTTGCCGAAATTGGGCGACAATTTGCCGTTTTTGCTCGGGGATGAAAACCATCACCGGACGCAACGGCAAGGCAGCTGCGTATGTACCTGGGCGGATCAGTACCTGAGTAACGTAGCCATTGCTCGGCGCGCGAATGACAGTCTGCTCAAGGTTATATTTTGCTTCAGTAAGTTGCGCTCTTAAGCTCACAATCTGCGATTGCTCGCCGTTAACCATACTATCGAGCTGGCTCTGGATCTGCGCCTGCTCCGCCACCGAGCCTTTCACCAGCGCATCCTGCGCGAGGAAATTTTGCCGCGCATCGTCGATGTCACGTTCCGAGAACGGATTCACCGCCGCCTGGCTGCCTTTCAGATAACGTTGATAATTTTTAAACAGACGGTCGCGCTCCGCTGAAACCTGGGTGGTGTTGGCCTGCGCTTCAGTGAGCTGCGCGCGCAGCGTCTTTATATTATGCGTCGCCGTCATCAGGTCAGCCTGAAGTCTGTCAACTCGCGCCTGGTAACGAACCGGGTCGAGTTTAAAAAGCACCTCGCCCTTTTGAATAAGCTGATTATTTTTGTCGGTGACTTCAGTAACAATTCCCGTCACCTGTGGCGTGATGGGGATCGCTATCACTGCCTTTTGCGCGGTAAAAGTGTAAGGGTGGTTGTAGTTCATCAACAAAATCAAACCACTCACCAGAAACACGCCTCCCAGCGCCGCCGTCGCCAGCGTCCACTGATTCACCGGAATGCGGAAGATTTTAAAGACCGCCCACGCCAGCGCCACGTAAGTTAAAACAATCAATAGATCCATATTTAGATCTCCGGGAACGTGGAATAGTCAGTCTTTTTCTCGGCGGCGAGTTGGTGCTCCAGCCGGGAAATTCGGTCAGAAAGTGCGGCGATTTCCGGGTCAGTCGCTTTCTCTTGCGACGCAACATGTGACTGCATGCCCCAGCCGCGCTCCGGTTGATAGAGCGTCGCCCAGATCCACAGGAACGGCCAGATAACATGTAGAGTAAACAGGCTCACCCAGCCCGCCGTATGAATAGCGTCGGCATGGGGATGGTTGCGCTTTTTGGCAATCAGATAAGGGATGTCATGTATCGCGATGATTCCATAAAAAATCACCAGAAAGACGAAGATCAGCACTCCCAACGCGAAATAGTTTAGAAACATATCTGCCTCGGATTCACGTTTATCGGTGTTGTTTTTTGGCTGGCAGCCAGAAGGGAGTCAGGCTGATATTTTGACAATAATTCGGGTTCGCGATTCTCGCCATAACACCAAAGAATAATTTTTAGAGGTGATGAGTTGCTTAGTTACATAACGATTTTATGACGAAGGCATAACATGCTGCAGATCACATCAGGTGAACGCCGTAAGAAAATATCTTGTGATTCAGATCACAAAGATTCAACAAACTAACAAAACAAAAATGTGACATTACTCACATTTAAATGCCATTTTTAGCGAAAATCGCCGCCTTGTTGCTTTTTTACACAGTCGTTTTGTGATGAGCATCACGTCAATTACCTCTCTACCCCCTATATTTATGTGACTGATATCACACAAAAGGCCGTCGACTGGACAGTTAACCGATTCAGTGCCAGATTTCGCAGTATCTACAAGGTCCGGCTACCTCTGCCGCCACATTAACAAAAAACCTCGGGCTTCCAGCCTGCGCGACAGCAAACATAAGAAGGGGTGTTTTTATGTCATCCGATATTAAGATCAAAGTGCAAAGCTTTGGTCGTTTCCTCAGCAACATGGTGATGCCAAATATCGGCGCGTTTATCGCGTGGGGTATCATCACCGCGTTATTTATTCCAACAGGGTGGTTACCGAACGAAACGCTGGCGAAGCTGGTCGGGCCGATGATCACTTATCTCCTGCCGCTGCTGATCGGTTATACCGGTGGTAAGCTGGTAGGCGGCGAACGTGGCGGTGTAGTCGGTGCCATCACCACCATGGGCGTTATCGTCGGCGCAGATATGCCGATGTTCCTCGGTTCTATGATTGCAGGTCCGCTGGGCGGCTGGTGCATTAAGCACTTCGACCGCTGGGTAGACGGTAAGATCAAATCCGGTTTTGAGATGCTGGTGAATAACTTCTCCGCAGGCATCATCGGGATGATCCTCGCTATTCTGGCATTCCTCGGCATTGGCCCGATTGTTGAAGCTCTGTCTAAAATGCTGGCTGCGGGCGTTAACTTCATGGTTGTCCATGACATGCTGCCGCTGGCGTCTATCTTTGTTGAACCGGCGAAAATCCTGTTCCTCAACAACGCCATTAACCACGGTATCTTCTCGCCGCTGGGTATTCAGCAGTCCCATGAACTGGGTAAATCCATCTTCTTCCTGATTGAAGCTAACCCAGGTCCGGGTATGGGCGTGCTGCTGGCGTACATGTTCTTTGGGCGTGGTAGCGCTAAACAGTCTGCGGGCGGTGCGGCAATCATCCACTTCCTGGGCGGTATCCACGAAATCTACTTCCCGTATGTGCTGATGAATCCGCGTCTGATTCTGGCCGTTATCCTCGGTGGTATGACTGGCGTGTTCACGCTGACTATCCTGGGCGGTGGTCTGGTTTCTCCGGCATCTCCGGGTTCTATCCTTGCTGTACTGGCGATGACACCAAAAGGTGCATACTTCGCTAACATCGCGGGTGTGTGTGCGGCGATGGCTGTCTCCTTCGTTGTCTCTGCCATTCTGCTGAAAACCAGCAAAGTGAAAGAAGAAGATGATATTGAAGCAGCAACTCGTCGTATGCAGGACATGAAAGCTGAGTCTAAAGGCGCGTCTCCGCTGTCTGCGGGCGATGTGACTAACGACCTGAGCCACGTACGTAAAATCATCGTTGCCTGTGATGCCGGTATGGGTTCCAGTGCGATGGGCGCAGGTGTGCTGCGTAAGAAAATTCAGGATGCAGGTCTGTCGCAGATTTCGGTCACTAACAGCGCGATCAACAACCTGCCGCCAGATGTGGACCTGGTCATCACTCACCGTGACCTGACCGAACGCGCTATGCGCCAGGTTCCGCAGGCACAGCATATTTCGCTGACCAACTTCCTCGACAGCGGCCTGTACACCAGCCTGACCGAACGTCTGGTTGCTGCCCAGCGCCATACTGAAAACGAAGTGAAAGTGAAAGACAGTCTGAAAGACAGCTTTGACGATTCCAGTGCTAACCTGTTCAAACTGGGCGCGGAGAACATCTTCCTCGGTCGCAAAGCGGCAACCAAAGAAGAAGCGATTCGTTTTGCTGGCGAGCAGCTGGTGAAAGGCGGTTACGTTGAGCCGGAATACGTTCAGGCGATGCTGGATCGTGAAAAACTGACCCCGACTTATCTGGGTGAGTCTATCGCGGTGCCACACGGTACGGTTGAAGCAAAAGATCGCGTACTGAAAACGGGCGTGGTGTTCTGCCAGTACCCGGAAGGCGTGCGCTTCGGTGAAGAAGAAGATGACATTGCCCGTCTGGTGATTGGTATTGCTGCCCGTAACAACGAGCACATTCAGGTTATCACCAGCCTGACCAATGCACTGGATGATGAGTCTGTCATCGAGCGTCTGGCACACACCACCAGCGTGGATGAAGTGCTGGAACTGCTGGCAGGTCGTAAGTAATCCAATCCCACCTCTCCACATGGAGAAGGTGGGGCTTATTGCCTGATGCGCTACGCTTATCAGGCCTACAAAACAAAGCGCAGTTTGTTGAATTTGCACGTTCTTGTAGGCCGGATAAGGCGTTTACGCCGCATCCGGCACGGCCCCTCTCCACATGGAGAGGGTTTGGGTGAGGGAAAAGCCTCACCCCAGCCCTCTCGGGTAAAAACATTGATGAAGGTTAATACTATGAAAGCATTACATTTTGGCGCAGGTAATATCGGTCGTGGCTTTATCGGTAAACTGCTGGCAGACGCGGGTATCCAACTGACGTTTGCCGATGTCAATCAGGTGGTACTTGATGCCCTGAATGCCCGTCATAGCTATCAGGTTCATGTGGTCGGTGAAACCGAGCAGGTAGATACCGTTTCCGGCGTCAATGCCGTCAGCAGCATTGGTGATGATGTCGTTGATCTGATTGCTCAGGTTGATTTAGTCACTACCGCCGTTGGTCCGGTTGTGCTGGAACGTATTGCCCCGGCAATCGCCAAAGGGCTGGTGAAACGTAAAGAACAAGGTAATGAATCCCCGCTGAACATCATCGCCTGTGAAAACATGGTACGCGGCACCACGCAGCTGAAAGGCCATGTAATGAACGCCCTGCCGGAAGATGCCAAAGCGTGGGTAGAAGAACACGTTGGCTTTGTCGATTCCGCCGTTGACCGCATCGTGCCGCCTTCGGCTTCTGCAACCAACGATCCGCTGGAAGTGACGGTAGAAACATTCAGCGAATGGATTGTTGATAAAACCCAGTTCAAAGGCGCGCTGCCGAACATCCCAGGCATGGAGTTAACTGACAACCTGATGGCATTTGTCGAACGTAAACTCTTCACCCTGAACACGGGTCATGCTATAACCGCGTACCTCGGAAAACTGGCCGGTCATCAGACCATTCGTGACGCTATTCTCGACGAGAAAATCCGCGCGGTGGTAAAAGGTGCGATGGAAGAAAGTGGTGCAGTATTGATCAAGCGCTACGGCTTTGACGCAGACAAACATGCGGCGTACATCCGGAAAATCCTCGGTCGTTTCGAGAACCCGTATCTGAAAGATGATGTAGAGCGCGTAGGCCGTCAGCCGCTGCGTAAACTGAGTGCTGGCGACCGTCTGATCAAGCCACTGCTCGGAACGCTGGAATATGGTCTGCCACATAAAAACCTGATTGAAGGTATTGCCGCTGCAATGCACTTCCGCAGTGAAGATGATCCGCAGGCTCAGGAACTGGCAGCACTGATCGCTGACAAAGGTCCGCAGGCGGCGCTGGCACAGATTTCCGGTCTTGATGCCAACAGCGAGGTTGTATCCGAGGCGGTAACCGCTTATAAAGCAATGCAATAATGGTGGACCAGGCGCAGGATACCCTGCGCCCGAATAACAGATTGTCAGATATGCAGGCAACAATGGAACAAACCCAGGCCTTTGAAAACCGTGTGCTTGAGCGTCTGAATGCTGGCAAAACCGTGCGAAGCTTTCTGATCACCGCCGTCGAGCTTTTGACCGAGGCGGTAAATCTTCTGGTGCTTCAGGTATTCCGCAAAGACGATTACGCGGTGAAGTATGCTGTAGAACCGTTACTCGACGGCGACGGTCCGCTGGGCGATCTTTCTGTGCGTTTAAAACTCATTTACGGGTTGGGCGTCATTAACCGCCAGGAATACGAAGATGCGGAGCTACTGATGGCATTGCGTGAAGAGCTAAATCACGACGGCAACGAGTACGCGTTTACCGACGACGAAATCCTTGGACCCTTTGGTGAACTGCATTGCGTGGCGGCGTTACCACCGCCGCCACAGTTTGAACCTGCAGACTCCAGTTTGTATGCAATGCAAATTCAGCGTTACCAACAGGCTGTGCGATCAACAATGGTCCTTTCACTGACAGAGCTGATTTCCAAAATCAGCTTAAAAAAAGCCTTCCAAAAGTAAGCAACGTCTGCTTACTGCCCCTCTACCTGCTTCGGCCGATAAAGCCGACGATAATACTCCAGACGTTGTAGATATAACGGCACGCTTTCATCAGGTATTCCGGACGGAATCGCGTTACGGGGAGGTAGTTTTTTCAGATACTCCCGGAACGCCTGGCTCGATGCCATGAAATCTACGGCTTTATCGATAAGAAGCGGAACGTTTTCACCTAATTTGCCCATGATGATATCTCCGTATTACCCCGCGCCGGGAATGCGCGGCCGCCAATTTTAGTTTAGATCCCGGTATAAATGACATTAAGGAAAACGTGCTCAATCCTCAATAATCATCCGTTTCTATTAACTATCTTTTTTCTTTAAATTTCTTAATTAATCAATAAATTGCTTAGTTTTTAAGCATGTTAATGTTTACGTTATAGAACTATTGCAATGTCATCAGTTGTGAACAAAGCACCTGGTCGCGCATACTAGGGGCTATAAATTTATCTTTATCAGAAGTCATCACATGAAAGAAGTCGAAAAAAACGAAATCAAACGTCTTAGCGATCGCCTGGACGCTATCCGCCATCAGCAAGCCGATCTGTCACTGGTTGAAGCCGCAGACAAATATGCCGAGCTGGAAAAAGAAAAAGCCACTCTGGAAGCAGAAATTGCTCGCCTGCGCGAAGTTCACAGCCAGAAACTCAGTAAGGAAGCACAGAAGCTGATGAAGATGCCGTTCCAGCGCGCGATTACTAAAAAAGAGCAAGCTGATATGGGCAAACTGAAGAAGAGCGTTCGCGGACTGGTCGTTGTGCACCCAATGACCGCGCTGGGCCGCGAAATGGGCCTACAAGAGATGACAGGGTTCTCTAAGACTGCGTTTTAAGTTCCTTTCTCGTCGCTGTAATTACAGCCACTCACGATTTACTCGCTCCTGCTGGCACATGCAGGAGCCTGTTTCAGAGATCGAATATTTATAACGTTCTTAACATTATATATTCAACGCCACCTACACTTCTGAGCGCCCGGAGCAGGCTAAATTCTGAAAATCAGGTACAAATTAAAGAATGATGTATCAATATTAACAATGAATTGCCGCATATCAATGCTTGAAACATAATTAATTATTTAAATTTTTCTATCAGCATCGCAAAATTCGCAATAAAACATCACTCAACTGAATATTTATCTTTCCCTGCCCCGGGCCTTTATCCGGTGAAACATTTGACATTGATTGACACCGATCATTAAAATCCGCGCGATCAATTTATTTATTGGCTACAAACTAAAATTGTTTGACACTTAAAAACATATTCGCACAACCCATTAATACAAAAATTCTCTAACAAATTTATTTGGCGGATATGCCCCACTCTAATCATTCATAAAAAAAATGATTGTACTGTAATTATCAACGTATCGGGATTATGAAAAGGAATTCATCCTATGAACCTAAAGAAAACACTGTTAAGCGTGTTAATAATAGTGCCTCTCTGCTTATTGGCAGGGTGTGACTATATTGAAAAAGCGAGTAAGGTCGACGACCTCGTTACACAGCAAGAGTTGCAAAAAAGCAAAATTGAGGCGCTTGAGAAACAGCAGGAACTCGATAAGCGAAAGATAGAACATTTTGAAAAACAACAAACTACTGTCATAAATAGTACCAAGACGCTCGCTAGCGTGGTGAAAGCGGTTAAAGACAAGCAGGACGAATTTGTCTTTACAGAATTTAACCCAGCACAAACACAATATTTCATTTTAAATAACGGATCGGTCGGTTTGGCAGGCCGGGTGCTGGCTATTGATGCGGTTGAAAATGGCAGTGTTATTCGTATTTCGCTGGTTAACCTTTTAAGCGTTCCCGTATCAAATATTGGCTTTCATGCGACATGGGGCAATGAAAGACCCACCGATGCCAAAGCTCTGGCAAAGTGGCAACAATTACTTTTCAACACCACCATGAATTCCACTCTGCAATTAATGCCTGGTCAATGGCAAGACATTAATCTGACATTAAAAGGCGTTTCGCCTAATAACCTGAAGTATCTGAAGTTGTCCATCAATATGGCCAATCTCCAGTTCGACACTGTTCAATCTGCTGAAACTCGGCAGCGAAAAAACAAAAAATAAATGCAGCTTCTGCGCTTATATCAAGGAATAGAGAGCATCAATAATGAACAAAATTTTTAAAGTTATCTGGAATCCGGCAACAGGCAGTTACACCGTTGCCAGTGAAACGGCAAAAAGCCGTGGCAAGAAATCCGGGCGCAGTAAGCTGTTAATTTCTGCCCTGGTTGCTGGGGGAATGTTGTCGTCGTTTGGGGTACAGGCTCAGGCAGGAAGGGACAACGGTCAGGGCGTCAATTATGGCCAGGGAACAGGAACAGGCTGGGTTGCTATCGGTGAAGATGCAAAAGCAAATAGTTTTACAGACACCGGGGGTGGCTCCAGCACCGCAGTAGGTTATCACTCAACTGCTGACGGAAGGTGGTCAACAGCCCTCGGTGCTAAGACCCATTCGCTTGGCGAAGCATCAGTGGCGTTAGGGATTAACACTACCTCAGCAGGTGAGCGAAGCCTCGCTATAGGTGCATCGGCAACGTCAACGGGTGGATTTTCAATCGCACTTGGTCGTTATGCGAACTCAGTAGGTGAATTTTCTATTGCACAAGGGGATCACGCAGAGACTGGTGCTGATGACGCCATCGCATTTGGACGTGAAAGCAAGGCCTTAGGAATTATGAGTATCGCCCTCGGAGCCACGGCTAATGCGTCGAAAGAATATGCAATGGCGCTGGGTGCAAGTAGCGCCGCATCTGCAGCTAACGCGATTGCAGTAGGCCGCAACAGTGCTGCAGCTGGCGTAGACAGCCTCGCATTCGGTAGACTATCCGCCGCCAACGCCGCAAACGCGATTGCTATGGGTGCAGAGAGCAAAGCTGCTGAAAATGCGACGGCAGTTGGTACTAACGCGGAGGCAAATGGACTTAATAGTATCGCGTTGGGCTCCGGCAGTATTGCAGATGTCGACAACACGATTGCTCTGGGCAATCAAAGTCAGGCAGTAGCGGCTGGCGCAATTGCCATCGGTCAAGGGAATAAAGCTGACGGCGCAAATGCTATCGCGCTGGGTAATGGTAGTATTACAGGTGGTGTAAATGCTATTGCTCTTGGACAAGGCAGTTATGCCGGTTTAGAAAATGGCACTGCAATTGGTGCTCAAGCCAGTGCTCAGGGGAAAAATTCAGTTGCTCTGGGTGCTGGTTCTGTAGCGACTGACGCGGATACTGTTTCTGTGGGTAACACAACAGCTCAGCGACAAATTGTCAATATGGCAGCAGGTGATATCAGCACTACCAGTACTGATGCCATCAATGGATCACAGCTTTATGCTATCAGTAAGTCAGTAGCGGACAATCTTGGTGGGGGGGGCTACCGTCAATGCGCAAGGCGTCGTTACTTCCCCAAATTACAGGCTGAAAAGTGGTATTTTCGGCACTGTTGGCGACGCCTTAACGGGCCTGGACAATAATACGTTACAATGGGACTCCCTTAAAAAGGCATATAGTGCGGCACATGGTACAGATACTACCAGTACCATCACCAACGTTAAAGACGGCGCTATTTCTGATACCAGTAAGGATGCGGTTAACGGTTCTCAGCTGAAAACCACCAACGATAACGTAGCGACCAATACTGCCAATATCACCACCAACACTAACAGTATCAATACCCTGACGGATTCCGTTGGCGACCTTAAAGACGATGCCCTGCTGTGGAATGGCACCGCGTTCAGCGCCGCGCACGGCACCGATGCCACCAGCAAAATCACCAACGTCAAAGACGGTGACCTGACGGCTGGCAGCACCGACGCGGTTAACGGCTCTCAGCTCAAAACCACTAACGATAATGTGGCAACCAACACCACCAACATCACCAACCTGACGGATTCCGTTGGCGACCTTAAAGACGATGCCCTGCTGTGGAATGGCACCGCGTTCAGCGCCGCGCACGGTACCGATGCCACCAGCAAAATCACCAACGTCAAAGACGGTGACCTGACGGCTGGTAGCACTGACGCGGTAAACGGCTCTCAGCTGAAAACCACTAACGATGCCGTGGCAGCCAACACCACCAATATCGCCACGAATACCACCAACATCACCAACCTGACTGACGCAGTTGACAGCCTCGGTGACGATTCCCTGCTGTGGAACGCTACAGCGGGGGCATTCAGCGCCGCACACAGTACTGATGCCACCAGCAAAATCACCAACGTCACCGCTGGCGACCTGACGGCTGGCAGCACCGACGCGGTTAACGGCTCTCAGCTCAAAACCACTAACGATGCCGTGGCAGCCAACACCACCAATATCGCCACGAACACCACCAACATCACCAACCTGACTGACGCTGTTGACAGCCTCGGTGACGATTCCCTGCTGTGGAACGCTACTGCGGGGGCATTCAGCGCCGCGCACGGTACTGATGCCACCAGCAAAATCACTAACGTCAAAGACGGTGACCTGACGGCTGGCAGCACTGACGCGGTTAACGGCTCTCAGCTCAAAACCACTAACGATGCCGTGGCAGCCAACACCACCAATATCGCCACGAACACCACCAACATCACCAACCTGACTGACGCTGTTGACAGCCTCGGTGACGATTCCCTGCTGTGGAACGCTACTGCGGGGGCATTCAGCGCCGCGCACGGTACTGATGCCACCAGCAAAATCACTAACGTCAAAGACGGTGACCTGACGGCTGGCAGCACTGACGCGGTTAACGGCTCTCAGCTCAAAACCACTAACGATGCCGTGGCAGCCAACACCACCAATATCGCCACGAACACCACCAACATCACCAACCTGACTGACGCTGTTGACAGTCTCGGTGACGATTCCCTGCTGTGGAACGCTACGGCGGGTGCATTCAGTGCCAAACACGGCACCAACGGTACTGACAGCAAAATCACCAACTTACTGGCAGGCACTGTATCCTCTGATAGCACTGACGCTATTAATGGCTCACAACTTTATGGCTTAGCTGATTCATTTACGTCATACCTTGGCGGTGGTGCTGATATCAGCGATGCGGGTGTATTAACCGGGCCAACCTACACTATTGGTGGTACTGATTACAATAACGTCGGTGATGCTCTGGCTGCCATTAACACGTCATTTAGCACATCACTCGGTGACGCCCTACTCTGGGATGCGACCGCCAAGGGCGGTGACGGTGCGTTTAGCGCCGGTCGCGGGACAGATAACACAGCCAGCATCATTACTAATGTTGCAGACGGTGCAATTTCCTCTACCAGCAGCGACGCTATTAACGGCTCACAGCTCTATGACACCAGCAAGTACATTGCCGATACTCTGGGTGGTGACGCAGAAGTCAATGCTGACGGCACAATCACCGCACCGACTTATGCCATCGCTGGCGGCAGTTACAGCAACGTCGGTGACGCGCTGGAAGCGATCGATACCACGCTGGATGACGCTCTGTTGTGGGATGCAACAGCCAATGATGGCAATGGTGCATTTAGCGCCGCTCACGGAAAAGATAAAACAGCCAGTGTAATCACTAACGTCGCTAACGGTGCAATCTCTGCCACCAGCAGCGATGCCATTAACGGTTCACAACTGTATACCACCAACAAGTACATTGCCGATGCCCTGGGTGGTGACGCAGAAGTTAACGCTGATGGTTCTATTACTGCGCCGACTTACACCATTGCAAATGCCGAGTACAACAACGTCGGTGACGCCCTGGATGCGCTCGACGATAACGCTCTGCTGTGGGATGCAACAGCCAATGACGGCGCAGGTGCCTACAACGCCAGCCATGACGGCAAGGCCAGCATCATCACAAATGTTGCTGATGGTAACATTGGCGAAGGCAGCACTGACGCCATCAACGGTTCTCAGCTGTTTAACACCAATATGCTGATCCAGCAGAACAGCGAAATCATCAATCAGCTTGCCGGTAACACCAGCGAAACCTACATCGAAGATAACGGTGCGGGCATTAACTATGTACGTACCAACGACAACGGCTTAGCGTTCAACGATGCCAGCGCTTCAGGTATTGGCGCTACGGCTGTGGGTTATAACGCTGTCGCCTCAGGCGAAAGCAGCGTAGCCATTGGTCAAGGTAGCAGCAGCTCCGTTGATACGGGTATCGCCCTGGGTAGCAGTTCTGTTTCCAGCCGTGTAATAGTTAAAGGTTCTCGTGACACCAGCGTGTCGGAAGAAGGTGTTGTGATTGGTTATGACACCACGGATGGCGAACTACTTGGTGCGTTGTCTATTGGTGATGACGGTAAATATCGTCAAATCATCAACGTAGCCGATGGTTCCGAAGCCCATGACGCCGTTACGGTTCGCCAGTTGCAAAATGCCATTGGTGCAGTCGCTACCACGCCGACCAAATACTTCCACGCTAACTCAACAGCTGAAGATTCACTGGCAGTAGGTGAAGACTCGCTAGCAATGGGCGCGAAAACTATCGTTAATGGTAATGTGGGTATTGGTATCGGTTATGGTGCCTACGTGGACGCGAATGCACTTAATGGCATTGCTATTGGTAGCAACGCGAGTGCAAATCATGCAAACAGTATTGCGATGGGTAGTGGTTCCCAGACCACCCGTGGTGCGCAAACTGATTACACCGCCTACAACATGGACGCACCGCAGAATTCTGTCGGTGAATTCTCTGTCGGCAGTGAAGACGGTCAACGTCAGATCACCAACGTCGCGGCTGGTTCAGCGGATACCGATGCGGTTAACGTAGGTCAGTTGAAAGTAACGGACGCGCAGGTTTCCCAGAATACCCAGAGCATTACTAACCTGAACAATCAGGTGACGAATCTGGATACTCGCGTTACCAATATCGAAAACGGCATTGGCGATATCGTAACCACCGGTAGCACCAAATACTTCAAGACCAACACCGATGGCGTAGATGCCAACGCGCAGGGTAAAGATAGTGTTGCGATTGGTTCTGGTTCCATTGCTGCCGCTGACAACAGCGTCGCGCTGGGTACAGGCTCCGTGGCCAACGAAGAAAATACCATCTCTGTGGGTTCTTCTACCAACCAGCGTCGTATCACCAACGTTGCTGCAGGTGTTAATGCCACCGATGCGGTTAACGTTTCGCAGCTGAAGTCTTCTGAGGCAGGCGGCGTTCGTTACGACACCAAAGCTGATGGCTCTGTAGACTACAGCAACATCACTCTCGGTGGTGGTAATGGCGGTACGACTCGCATCAGCAACGTCTCCGCTGGCGTGAACAACAACGACGCAGTGAACTATGCGCAGCTGAAGCAAAGCGTGCAGGAAACGAAGCAATATACCGATCAGCGGATGGTTGAGATGGATAACAAACTGTCCAAAACCGAAAGCAAGTTGAGCGGTGGTATCGCTTCTGCAATGGCAATGACCGGTCTGCCGCAGGCTTACACTCCAGGTGCCAGCATGGCCTCTATTGGTGGCGGTACTTACAATGGTGAATCGGCTGTTGCTTTAGGTGTGTCGATGGTGAGCGCCAATGGTCGTTGGGTCTACAAATTACAAGGTAGTACCAATAGCCAGGGTGAATACTCCGCCGCGCTCGGTGCCGGTATTCAGTGGTAATCATCCATTAACGAATGGGTAAACGCCACATTGCCTGATGCGCTACGCTTATCAGGCCTACGGGGTGATTCAGCACATTCCTGTAGGTTGGATAAGGCGTTCACGCCGCATCCGGCAAGATAAGGCGCACCAGTTCAACAATCTGGGGCAATTCTCTGATGGGAATTGCCCTTTTCTTCATTACCTCTCTCCCAAGATTGGCCCTACCAATTCTTCGCTTATCTGACCTCTGGTTCACAGATCTCCAATTAAAACTCACATCAATGTTGCCAATACATAACATTTAGTTAACCATTCATTGTCATTATCCCTACACAACACAATTGGCAGTACCACTTTTACACAACGTGTGACAAGGAGATGAGCATCAGACTCATTACACGATGTGCGTGGACTGCAGGAGACCTGCAATGAATCTCTGGCAACAAAACTACGATCCCGCCGGGAATATCTGGCTTTCCAGTCTGATAGCATCGCTTCCCATCCTGTTTTTCTTCTTTGCGCTGATTAAGCTCAAACTCAAAGGTTATGTCGCCGCCTCATGGACGGTGGCAATCGCCCTTGCCGTGGCTTTGCTGTTCTATAAAATGCCGGTCGCTAACGCGCTGGCCTCGGTGGTTTATGGCTTCTTCTACGGTTTGTGGCCCATCGCGTGGATCATTATTGCGGCAGTGTTCGTCTATAAGATCTCGGTGAAAACCGGGCAGTTTGACATCATCCGCTCGTCTATTCTTTCGATAACCCCTGACCAGCGCCTGCAAATGCTGATCGTCGGTTTCTGTTTCGGCGCTTTCCTTGAAGGAGCCGCAGGCTTTGGCGCTCCGGTAGCAATTACCGCCGCATTGCTGGTCGGTCTGGGCTTTAAACCACTCTACGCCGCCGGACTGTGCCTGATTGTTAACACCGCGCCAGTGGCATTTGGCGCGATGGGCATTCCGATTCTGGTCGCCGGGCAGGTAACAGGCATCGACAGCTTTGAGATTGGTCAGATGGTGGGGCGTCAGCTGCCGTTTATGACCATTATCGTGCTGTTCTGGATCATGGCGATTATGGACGGTTGGCGCGGAATCAAAGAAACGTGGCCTGCGGTCGTGGTTGCAGGTGGTTCGTTTGCCATTGCTCAATACCTCAGCTCTAACTTCATTGGGCCGGAACTGCCAGACATTATCTCTTCGCTGGTATCACTGCTCTGCCTGACGCTGTTCCTCAAACGCTGGCAACCAGTGCGCGTATTCCGCTTCGGTGACTTGGGGGCGTCACAGGTTGATATGACGCTGGCTCACACCGGTTACACCGCAGGTCAGGTGCTTCGCGCCTGGACACCGTTCCTGTTCCTGACCGCCACCGTAACGCTGTGGAGTATTCCACCGTTTAAAGCCCTGTTCGCTTCGGGTGGTGCGCTGTATGAATGGGTGATCAATATTCCGGTGCCGTACCTCGATAAACTGGTTGCCCGTATGCCGCCAGTGGTCAGTGAAGCGACAGCGTATGCCGCCGTGTTTAAGTTCGACTGGTTCTCTGCCACCGGTACCGCCATTCTTTTTGCTGCCCTGCTCTCGATTGTCTGGCTGAAGATGAAACCATCTGACGCTATCAGCACCTTCGGCAGCACGCTGAAAGAACTGGCTCTGCCTATCTACTCCATCGGTATGGTGCTGGCGTTCGCCTTTATCTCGAACTATTCCGGACTATCATCAACGCTGGCGCTGGCACTGGCGCACACCGGCCATGCATTCACCTTCTTCTCGCCGTTCCTCGGCTGGCTTGGTGTCTTCCTGACCGGATCGGATACCTCATCTAACGCCCTGTTCGCCGCCCTGCAAGCCACTGCAGCACAACAAATTGGCGTTTCTGACCTGTTGTTGGTTGCCGCCAACACCACCGGTGGTGTCACCGGTAAGATGATCTCTCCGCAATCTATCGCTATCGCCTGTGCGGCGGTAGGCCTGGTAGGCAAAGAGTCAGATCTGTTCCGCTTTACCGTCAAACACAGCCTGATCTTCACCTGTATGGTGGGCGTGATCACCACGCTTCAGGCTTATGTCTTAACGTGGATGATTCCTTAATGATTGTTTTACCCAGACGCCTGTCAGACGAGGTTGCCGATCGTGTGCGGGCGCTGATTGATGAAAAAAACCTGGAGGCGGGCATGAAGTTGCCCGCTGAACGTCAACTGGCGATGCAACTCGGCGTATCACGTAATTCACTGCGCGAGGCGCTGGCAAAACTGGTGAGCGAAGGCGTGCTGCTTAGTCGACGCGGCGGCGGGACGTTTATTCGCTGGCGTCATGACACATGGTCGGAGCAAAACATCGTCCAACCGCTGAAAACGCTGATGGCCGATGATCCGGATTACAGTTTCGATATTCTGGAAGCCCGCTACGCCATTGAAGCCAGCACCGCGTGGCATGCGGCAATGCGCGCCACACCAGGCGAAAAAGAGAAAATTCAGCTTTGCTTTGAAGCAACGCTAAGTGAAGACCCGGATCTCGCCTCACAAGCGGACGTTCGTTTTCATCTGGCGATTGCCGAAGCCTCACATAACATCGTGCTGCTGCAAACCATGCGCGGTTTCTTCGATGTCCTGCAATCCTCTGTGAAGCATAGCCGCCAGCGAATGTATCTGGTACCCCCGGTTTTTTCACAGCTGACCGAACAACATCAGGCAGTCATTGACGCCATTTTTGCCGGTGATGCTGACGGGGCGCGTAAAGCAATGATGGCGCACCTTAGCTTTGTTCACACCACCATGAAACGATTCGATGAAGATCAAGCTCGCCATGCACGCATTACCCGCCTGCCTGGTGACCATAATGAGCATTCGAGGGAGAAAAACGCATGATTATTTCCGCAGCCAGCGATTATCGCGCCGCAGCACAACGCATTCTGCCGCCGTTCCTGTTCCACTATATGGATGGGGGTGCATATTCTGAATACACGCTGCGCCGCAACGTGGAAGATTTGTCAGAAGTGGCGCTGCGCCAGCGTATTCTGAAAAACATGTCTGACTTAAGCCTGGAAACGACGCTGTTTAATGAGAAATTGTCGATGCCGGTGGCGCTGGCTCCGGTGGGTTTGTGTGGCATGTATGCGCGTCGTGGCGAAGTTCAGGCTGCCAAAGCGGCGGATGCGCATGGCATTCCGTTTACTCTCTCGACGGTTTCCGTTTGCCCGATTGAAGAAGTCGCTCCAGCCATTAAACGTCCGATGTGGTTCCAGCTTTATGTGCTGCGCGATCGCGGCTTTATGCGTAACGCACTGGAGCGAGCAAAAGCGGCAGGCTGCTCGACGCTGGTTTTCACCGTGGATATGCCGACACCGGGCGCGCGTTACCGTGATGCACACTCGGGTATGAGCGGCCCAAATGCGGCAATGCGCCGTTACTTACAGGCGGTGACGCATCCGCAATGGGCGTGGGATGTGGGCCTGAACGGTCGTCCACATGATTTAGGTAATATCTCGGCTTACCTCGGCAAACCGACCGGACTGGAAGATTACATCGGCTGGCTGGGGAATAATTTCGATCCGTCCATCTCATGGAAAGACCTTGAGTGGATCCGCGATTTCTGGGATGGCCCGATGGTGATCAAAGGGATCCTCGATCCGGAAGATGCGCGCGATGCAGTACGTTTTGGTGCTGATGGAATTGTGGTTTCTAACCACGGTGGCCGCCAGCTGGACGGTGTGCTCTCTTCTGCCCGTGCACTGCCTGCTATTGCGGATGCCGTGAAAGGTGATATCGCCATTCTGGCGGATAGCGGGATTCGTAACGGGCTTGATGTCGTGCGTATGATTGCGCTCGGTGCCGACACCGTACTGCTGGGTCGTGCTTTCCTGTATGCGCTGGCAACAGCGGGCCAGGCGGGCGTGGCAAATCTGCTTAATCTAATCGAGAAAGAGATGAAAGTGGCAATGACGCTGACTGGCGCGAAATCGATCAGTGAAATTACGCAAGATTCGCTGGTGCAAGGGCTGGGTAAAGAGTTGCCTGCGGCACTGGCTCCGATGGCGAAAGGGAATGCGGCATAGTTGGGGGTGAGGGGAAAAGGCCGTACCAATCACCAATTTTCTGCTATCCTGCCCCCGCACTAAGGGGGCAGTATGCTAAACATCGTACTTTACGAACCAGAAATTCCGCCAAATACTGGCAACATCATCCGTCTTTGCGCTAATACCGGCTTTCGTCTGCATATCATCGAACCGATGGGATTTGCCTGGGACGATAAGCGCCTGCGCCGCGCGGGGCTGGACTATCACGAGTTTACCGCCGTTACGCGTCATCATGACTATCGCGCGTTCCTCGAAGCAGAAAATCCCCAGCGCCTGTTTGCCCTCACCACGAAAGGTACGCCTGCTCACAGCGCCGTAAGCTATCAGGATGGCGATTATCTGATGTTCGGCCCGGAAACGCGCGGCCTGCCAGCAAGCATTCTCGATGCCCTGCCCGCTGAACAAAAAATTCGCATTCCAATGGTGCCGGACAGCCGCAGCATGAACCTGTCCAATGCGGTGTCGGTCGTGGTGTATGAAGCCTGGCGGCAGCTGGGATATCCGGGAGCGGTGTTGAGAGATTAGTTACTGTATGCCGGATAGATGATTTGAACTGAACCCCAAAACCTGGACAGTTTCAGTTAACCGGCTTTTTGATGCTCAGTCCGGTATTCTACCGGACTGAGTCCCCCAAGACTGAGTTTTATTCTTTTTTGATTCCAGTAAGTTATGTATTCGTTAACGGCATTTTCCAGCTCTTCTACATTTCTGTAGTCCCGGCGATAGTACATTTCTTCTTTCAGGTGACCAAAGAAGTTCTCCATTACCGCATTATCAAGGCAGTTGCCCTTGCGCGACATGCTCTGCACTAACCCTCTGTCCGCCAGGGCGGACTGATAACTTTTTATCCGGTAATGCCATCCTTGATCACTGTGGAGCAGCGGTTTCTCCCCTTCAGCAAGGCTTTCCAGCCCCTTATTTAACATCCGCTTCACCAGCTCCTCTGTAGGCCTGCAGGCCGTTTCCCACGCCACGATTTCCCCGTTAAACAAATCAAGTATCGGGGACAGGTACAGTTTTTGTCCGCCAGCCCTGAATTCGGTGATATCTGTCACCCATTTCTCACAGGGAGCTTCCGCTTTGAACTGCCGCTGAAGGATATTTTCTGCAGCGAGTCCCATATTTCCCCGGTAAGACCGGTATTTCTTCAGGCGCACAGGAGACTTCAGGCCGAGCTGTTGCATCAGTTTTCGCACCGTTTTGCCACTGAACTTAAGACCTCTTTTCTGAAGCTCACAATGGATCCGCCGGTACCCATAACATCCCCGGTGTTCATGGAAGATGGAGGCTATGAGCTGTTTCACATCAGCATACTTGTCCTTAGCCTTCTGCAGTGACAGCTGGTAGTACAGCGTGCTTCTGGCCAGCCCTGCAGCCTTTAACAGGTCAGACTGGCAGTGTCCGCACCTCAGGCTCCGGATGACTTTCGTTTTTTCTCCAGCTCCTGGCGCTTTTTTTCCAGGAGATGCTCCTGCATGGCTTTCAGATATGCATTTTCTGCGCGAAGATAACGCAGCTCATTCTTCATCTCTTCCGGCGTCATGTTTGCCTCGTTTTCATGGGTATCATCAGAACGGGTCATGCTTTTCTCCTTCCTGCGCCTGATAAAGGCCTCATTACCAGATTTGCGGTAGCCTTTTATCCAGTTTTTAACCGTGTTGTGGCTGGGAATGTTAAACCGGGCAGCTACCCGGGGTAGAGACTCAGAATGCCCGAGAGCATAAAGAACCACGCAAAGTTTATCTTCAGGAGAATAGCTACGCTTGTGTCTGCAATCCAGTGCCCGAGGACCGTGAAGAAGAAAAAGATTAATCCAGTGTGAGAGGCTGGTGTGAGAAAGTTGAAAGAGTTTTGCCGTAGAAATGATGCCTGCATGACCAGCCAGGTAGTGATTTACAGCGGCAAGTTTTACTTCAAATGAATGTTTCATAAACTGCACCTTCAGATGTCAGATTATGTCCAACATTTGGGGTGCAGTTCAATTACATCGCATCCGGCACAATCACAGGACGTCAGATCCCATCCCCATATTCAAACGTATGGTTAATACCGTTGAAATGCTGATCCATATCCATTGACGGTTTATCGCTGTCTGGTTTACCGACAATGCGTGCCGGAACGCCAGCGGCGGTGGTATGCGGCGGCACCGGTTGCAGCACCACGGAACCTGCGCCAATCTTCGCGCCGCGCCCAACTTCAATATTGCCGAGAATTTTCGCGCCCGCGCCAATCATCACACCTTCACGAATTTTCGGATGACGGTCGCCACCAGATTTACCCGTACCGCCAAGCGTCACAGATTGCAGAATCGATACGTCGTTTTCAATCACCGCCGTTTCACCCACAACGATGCCCGTGGCGTGGTCAAGCATGATACCGCGGCCAATTTTTGCTGCCGGGTGAATATCAACCTGGAACGTTACAGAAACCTGGTTTTGCAGAAATATTGCCAGTGCGCGGCGGCCCTGATTCCACAGCCAGTGACCGATACGATAGGCCTGCAAGGCATGAAAACCTTTCAGATATAACAAGGGGGTTGAGTATTTATCCACCGCCGGGTCGCGGGTACGCACTGCCTGAATATCACAGGCCGCAGAGGCGATCATTTCCGGGTCGGCGGCGTAGGCTTCTTCCACCACTTCACGGATAGCAATAGCAGGCATAATTGGCGATGACAGCTTGTTCGCCAGCATGTAGCTCAGTGCACTGCCCAGGTTTTCGTGCTTGAGTAGCGTCGCGTGGTAAAAACTGGCCAGCATTGGCTCACAGTCCGCCAGCGTTCTGGCTTCAGCTTTAATATTGTTCCAGACAATTTCCAGTTCTTCACACGACATTGCTTACTCCACACGATGAGATAATGACCGGCCCGTTCTGCGCGGGCCGGGTCATAGAGGTAACAAAGGTTCCCTTGGTTTAGTGGCTGCTGCGCTCGTCCTTGCGTGCACGACCTAATAACGTCAATGCTGCCTCGCGCGCGTTTTTTCCGCAATATAATACTTGATAAATTTCCTCGGTTATTGGCATTTCAACGCCGAAGCGATGCGCCAGTTCGCGGACTTCTTTCGTATTGCGGTAGCCTTCCACCACCTGACCAATCTTCTCCTGCGCGCTTTGTACATCCATGCCCTGACCGAGCATCATGCCAAAACGGCGGTTACGCGACTGGTTGTCGGTACAGGTAAGCACCAGATCGCCCAGCCCCGCCATGCCCATAAAGGTGGCAGGATCGGCACCCAGCGCCGCGCCAAGACGCGACATCTCAGCCAGCCCACGAGTGATCAGCGCCGTACGCGCATTCGCACCAAAACCGATACCGTCGGACATTCCCGCGCCAATGGCAATGACGTTTTTCACCGCGCCGCCAAGCTGCACACCGATGAAATCCGGATTGCTGTAAACGCGGAAACTTTTGCCGCAGTGCAGCAGTTGCTGGAGATCATCAGCAAAGGTCTGGTCGGTAGAGGCCAGCGAAATAGCCGTCGGTAAACCTGCTGCCAGTTCTTTCGCAAACGTTGGGCCAGAGATAACCGCCAGCGGAATGTGATCGCCTAACGCTTCACGCGCCACGTCCTGTAACAGACGCCCGGTTTCCGCTTCCAGACCTTTGGTCGCCCACACCAGCCGCGCATCAGGACGCATCAGCGGTTTAATCTGACGCAGCACTTCACCAAAGACATGGCTGGGTACGACGACGAGAATATTACGGCTGGCTGCCAGCGCAGTGGCGAGATCGCTTTCAAGATGGAGCGTATCGGGAAAAGGCACATCGGGGAGAAACGCGGCGTTACAGCGGTCGCGTTCAAGCGTTGCGATATGTTCAGGGTCATGGCCCCAGAGGACAACCTCGTGGCCATTTCTTGCCAGGGTGATGGCAAGAGCGGTGCCGTACGAGCCGGCACCGATCACAGTCATTGAAGCATTACGTTGGTTCATCAGGCATCCTGATGTTCTTCAGTACCTTCGCCAGCCTGCTGCTGCAAATAGTTCATGAACAGCGCATCGAAGTTAACCGGCGCAAGGTTCAGTTGCGGGAATGTACCGCGGGATACCATGCTGGTGATGCACTCACGAGCATACGGGAACAGAATGTTCGGGCAGTATGCACCCAGGCAATGTGCCATCTGGGTGCCTTCGATACCCGCGATGGAGAAAATACCGCCCTGCTGAACTTCACACAGGAACGCGGTTTCTTCGCCCAGGGAGGCCGTTACGGTAACACGCAGTACCACTTCGTAAACGTCATCTGCCAGTTGAGAAGATGCCGTATCCAGATCAAGTTTAACTTCTGGCTGCCAATCTTTCTGGAAAACGTGCGGCGCGTTCGGCGCTTCGAAAGAAATATCCTTGGTATAAATACGTTGGATCTGGAAAGTCATTTCGGTGTTGTTTTGTTCTGACATGTGTAGAAAACCCTTAAGTGTTGTCCTTAAATACTGCGCAATGTAATGCCAACGTTCACACGTTATTTCAGCAGGGGATCCAGTCCACCACGTGCATCCAATGCATACAAGTCATCACAGCCGCCAATGTGCTGTGCGTCAATAAAAATCTGGGGAACCGTGGTGCGACCGCTGCGTTTGATCATCTCTTCACGCTTAGCGGCGTTGGCATCGATCGGTAACTCCTGAAAACTCACGCCCTTGCTGCTCAGCAGTGCTTTCGCACGATGGCAATACGGGCAGGTTTCTTTGGTATAGATTTCAACATTGGCCATAACTTAGCTCCTGTTTTTTTACCCTGAAAATTTCTTGTTGCAGGGCGGCTGCAAAATGGAGTGTCCCCAGAAGCTTATAACAATAAGTCGCTGGGGGCCTAATTGCAGCTAACGGCCTGCATCATGAAAGACGACAGGTAAATTATTTGCCGCGCACCAGAGGTAAGTTTTCGCCAGCCCAGCCAGCAACGCCCTCTTTCAGCACGAATACTTGCGCAAAACCAGCTTTCGTCAGCGCGTTTGCAGGCTCCTGGCACTGCATGCCAGAACCGTCTACCACGATAACCGGTTTGTCTTTGTGCTTCTCAAGCTCACCAACATTGTTGGCTTTGATTTCGCTCGGCAACAGGTTGATAGAACCTGCGATATGGCCTTTACGGAAGTCATCACGCTGACGTAAATCCACAACCACAGCATCTTCTTTGTTGATCAGACGCGTAGCTTCACCACGAGTAATCACCTTCACTTTCGAGGTCAGGCTCTTAAACGTAGTCACAAGAACCGCCACCAGTAACGCGATCCAGGCGATACTCAGTATGGGATGACGGCCAACAAATTGCATAATTTCTTGCATGGGGGGTAACAACTCCCGACGTAGTGATTAAAAAAACCAGGAAAGGAGTATACCTGCGCGGTGCGGCAAATACAGCCAGCGCGTTAACTGGAATGCAATTTTGCGGGGCGCGACGAAAAAAAAGCGCAAATCTGGCATCGGCTTGCTGCGAGCGGTCGTATATTTTGATCTTCAGAGGCTATTTTATCGATTCAGCTGTAGTAAAATTACGCAAATTTTGACTCTTGAGTATGAGGTTGTCGCAATGTCGGTTTCTAAAAAACCTATGGTACTGGTGATTCTGGATGGCTATGGCTATCGTGAAGAACAGCAGGATAACGCCATTTTTAGTGCTAAAACCCCGGTAATGGATGCACTGTGGGCCAATCGTCCGCATACCCTGATCGACGCTTCCGGTCTGGAAGTCGGTCTGCCTGACCGTCAGATGGGTAACTCCGAAGTAGGCCACGTTAACCTGGGTGCCGGCCGCATCGTGTATCAGGACCTGACTCGTCTGGACGTTGAAATCAAAGATCGCGCTTTCTTCGCTAACCCGGTACTGACTGGCGCGGTAGATAAAGCGAAAAACGCAGGCAAAGCAGTTCACATTATGGGTCTGCTGTCCGCAGGCGGCGTACACAGCCACGAAGATCACATCATGGCGATGGTAGAACTGGCCGCTGAACGCGGCGCAGAAAAAATCTACCTGCACGCATTCCTTGACGGTCGCGACACTCCACCGCGCAGTGCCGAATCCTCGCTGAAAAAATTCGAAGAAAAATTTGCCGCACTGGGCAAAGGCCGCGTAGCGTCCATCATTGGTCGTTACTACGCCATGGACCGCGATAACCGTTGGGATCGCGTTGAAAAAGCTTATGACCTGCTAACTCTGGCGCAGGGTGAGTTCCAGGCCGATACCGCCGTTGCTGGTTTGCAGGCTGCTTATGCTCGCGACGAAAACGACGAATTCGTGAAAGCGACCGTTATCCGTGCAGAAGGTCAGCCAGACGCGGCAATGGAAGACGGCGATGCGCTGATTTTCATGAACTTCCGTGCTGACCGCGCACGTGAAATCACTCGTGCATTCGTGAACGCTGATTTCGATGGCTTCGCGCGTAAGAAAGTGGTTAACGTCGATTTCGTGATGCTGACCGAATACGCCGCTGACATCAAAACTGCGGTTGCTTACCCACCCGCTTCCCTGGTTAACACCTTCGGCGAGTGGATGGCGAAAAACGACAAAACTCAGTTACGTATTTCCGAAACCGAAAAATATGCCCACGTTACTTTCTTCTTCAACGGTGGCGTAGAAGAGTCGTTCAAAGGCGAAGATCGCATTCTGATCAACTCACCGAAAGTGGCTACCTACGATCTGCAACCGGAAATGAGCTCCGCAGAGCTGACCGAAAAACTGGTTGCGGCAATCAAGAGCGGCAAATACGACACCATTATCTGTAACTATCCGAACGGCGACATGGTAGGTCACACCGGGGTGATGGAAGCGGCGGTTAAAGCGGTTGAAGCGCTGGATCACTGCGTGGAAGAAGTCGCGAAAGCAGTTGAGTCCGTGGGTGGACAACTGCTGATCACCGCTGACCACGGTAACGCTGAACAGATGCGCGATCCGGCAACGGGTCAGGCACACACGGCACACACCAACCTGCCAGTTCCGCTGATTTATGTTGGTGATAAGAACGTGAAAGCGGTTGAAGGCGGCAAACTTTCTGACATCGCGCCGACCATGTTGTCGCTGATGGGTATGGAAATCCCGCAAGAGATGACTGGTAAGCCGCTGTTCATCGTGGAATAATCCCTCCCCATGAGGGGAAAGGCGATTAATACCATGACACGGGCCGTGAAACCGCGCAGGTTTGCAATCAGGCCCATCATCTACGCCAGCGTTCTTAGCGCTGGCGTATTGTTGTGCGCCTTTTCCGCCCACGCGGATGAGCGTGACCAACTCAAATCTATTCAGGCCGATATCGCCGCGAAAGAGCGCGCGGTACGCCAAAAGCAACAACAACGCTCCAGCCTGCTTGCTCAGTTGAAAAAGCAGGAAGAAGCGATCTCGGAAGCCACCCGTAAGCTGCGCGAAACGCAAAACACGCTCAATCAACTGAATAAACAGATTGATGAGATGAACGCGTCGATTGCCAAACTGGAGCAGCAAAAAGCCGCCCAGGAGCGCAGCCTCGCCGCACAACTGGATGCCGCATTCCGTCAGGGCGAGCATACCGGTATTCAGCTGATTCTCAGCGGTGAAGAAAGCCAGCGTGGACAGCGTTTACAGGCTTATTTCGGCTATCTCAACCAGGCGCGACAAGAAACCATTGCTCAGTTGAAACAAACGCGTGAAGAAGTCGCTATGCAACGCGCCGAGCTGGAAGAGAAACAGAGCGAGCAACAAACGCTGTTGTATGAGCAGCGCGCCCAACAGGCGAAGCTGACCCAGGCGCTGAACGAGCGTAAAAAGACGCTGGCAGGGCTGGAGTCTTCCATCCAGCAAGGTCAGCAACAGTTGAGCGAGCTGCGCGCCAACGAATCCCGTCTGCGTAACAGCATTGCCCGTGCGGAAGCCGCGGCGAAAGCGCGTGCTGAACGAGAAGCGCGTGAGGCCCAGGCGGTTCGCGACCGCCAGAAAGAAGCGACGCGCAAAGGCACCACCTACAAACCGACCGAAAGCGAAAAATCGCTGATGTCCCGAACTGGTGGCCTGGGTGCGCCGCGTGGTCAGGCATTCTGGCCAGTTCGCGGGCCGACGCTGCATCGCTATGGCGAGCAGCTACAGGGTGAATTACGCTGGAAAGGAATGGTTATCGGTGCCTCTGAAGGTACTGAAGTTAAAGCAATTGCCGACGGTCGGGTGATTCTGGCTGACTGGCTGCAAGGCTACGGTCTGGTGGTGGTGGTTGAGCATGGTAAAGGCGACATGAGTCTTTACGGCTATAATCAGAGCGCACTGGTGAGCGTTGGTTCGCAGGTTCGCGCGGGCCAGCCGATTGCACTGGTGGGCAGCAGTGGCGGTCAGGGTCGGCCTTCACTCTATTTCGAAATTCGCCGCCAGGGTCAGGCGGTCAATCCACAGCCGTGGTTGGGAAGATAAGTTTTGTTTCCATTTCGTCGTAACGTTCTTGCATTTGCCGCTCTGTTGGCGCTCTCCTCCCCCGTAATTGCTGGCAAGCTTGCCATCGTCATTGATGATTTTGGGTATCGCCCGCACAACGAAAACCAGGTGCTGGCGATGCCTTCCGCTATATCCGTCGCTGTATTACCCGATTCACCGCACGCCAGAGAGATGGCGACCAAAGCGCATAACAGCGGTCACGAAGTGTTGATTCATCTACCGATGGCACCACTGAGTAAACAGCCGCTGGAGAAAAATACGCTACGCCCGGAGATGAGCAGCGACGAAATTGAGCGCATTATTCGTAGTGCGGTCAATAACGTGCCCTATGCCGTGGGGATCAACAACCACATGGGCAGCAAGATGACCTCTAACCTGTTTGGTATGCAGAAAGTGATGCAGGCGCTGGAGCGTTACAATCTTTACTTCCTCGACAGCGTAACCATCGGTAATACCCAGGCGATGCGCGCAGCGCAAGGCACTGGCGTGAAGGTGATCAAACGGAAAGTGTTCCTCGACGATTCGCAAAATGAAGCGGACATCCGTGTGCAATTCAATCGCGCAATTGACCTGGCACGTCGCAACGGTTCGACCATTGCCATTGGGCATCCTCACCCTTCCACGGTACGCGTGTTACAACAGATGGTTTATAACCTGCCGCCAGACATTACGCTGGTGAAAGCCAGCAGCTTGCTGAATGAACCGCAGGTTGATACGTCTACACCGCCGAAAAACACTGTGCCCGACACACCGCGTAATCCGTTCCGTGGCGTGAAGCTCTGCAAACCGAAGAAACCGCTGGAACCTGTTTATGCTAATCGCTTCTTTGAAGTATTAAGCGAAAGCATCAGCCAGAGCACGCTGATCGTTTACTTCCAGCATCAGTGGCAAGGCTGGGGCAAACAGCCTGAAGCGGCGAAGCTTAACGCTAGCGTAAATTAAAGGCGCTACGCGTAATGCGATGGTGCGACCGCGTTTTGTCGCGCCATTGCCATAAGCGGAAAGACCACAGTAACGCCTGATAACCCACCTTCACGCTGCGCACATTGGTAATCAGGCGCTTATACATACCGGAAGTAAATATCTCAGCAATCATCCGTTGGCGGGTAATAATATCCGGCTCTTTGCGCACCGCATGGCAAACACGCAATGCTTCGTAAGTTATTTGCTGATGAAATTCCGGATAAATCGTAATTTTGTCGGCATAATTTCGATTTAATTTCTCTAGCAGGCGGGTAATCTTAATATAGTGACGTTGATAATTAAGGTTTTTATTCCCTTGTCTATTCAACCGACTCACTGACGTATTATGCAGATAATATTTATATAACGATTGCTCGGTATATCGCGCACGCAGCGCATTAAACATAAATTCTGTTGTCCAGACAATATCCTGATGATGTAATCCGGCAATAAATTTAATGTTATTTTTAACAATAACATCGCGGCGATAAACCCCCATCCAGACAACGTGAGTCCAACGGCGGGAAGAAAGCCCCATCCGCAACCAATCCGGGCCGGTTAATACGCCGGTTGAGCGAAGGCGATCGGTGGGGATGGATTGCCAGGTTTCTCCCGTTTCACGAAAACACCAGTCAGCGTTGCACTGCGCCACGTCGAGGTCGTCCTCTAACGCCATGGTCATCAGCGTTTCGTACATGGTGGGATACACCTCATCATCAGCATCGACAAAAGCGACATATTTGCCCGTCGCCACCTCGATCCCACGATTACGCGCCACCGATGCGCCAGCATTCGCCTGATGCAACAAACGAACGTGCGGATAGTTTTCTGCGTAATGCTTTGCTATTTCAACAGAATTATCCGTTGAACCATCGTTAATAATAATGATTTCCAGAGCAGTCCAGGTTTGCGTAATTAAAGATTCCATACAAGTGCGGAAATCATCACCCGCATTATATAACGGGATAATAACACTAAGTTTATTGGTGCTGTTCATCATAAATTACCGACAACCTCTGAAGTTATCCTGACGTTTTACAGGCTTTGTATTAAGAAACTATTAAGCCTGTGAGATATTATTTTTACAGGTGAGAGAGTCACTTCAGGGTAGAGAGATAATGAGAACAGCTATATAAGAGATCAGCGCAATTACGAACTCTTTATTACACTGACAGGATTTTACATATTTAACGGATTATCCTCAGGAAAAAGGGCTGGAATACCAGCCCTTGTTTGTGTTAATCCCAGCTCAGGATAACTTTCCCGGACTGGCCCGAACGCATGGCGTCAAAGCCCTTCTGGAAATCATCGATAGAGAAACGATGGGTAATGATCGGCGAGAGATCGAGGCCAGACTGAATCAGCGCCGCCATCTTGTACCAGGTTTCAAACATCTCACGACCGTAAATACCTTTAATGAACAAGCCTTTAAAGATCACTTTGGTCCAGTCGATAGACATATCAGATGGTGGAATACCCAGCATCGCAATACGACCGCCGTGGTTCATGGTGTCGAGCATGGTACGAAACGCTGGCGGCGCACCGGACATTTCCAGACCGACATCAAAGCCTTCGGTCATGCCCAGTTCTGCCATCACATCATTGAGGTTCTCTTTAGCGACGTTAACCGCACGGGTGACACCCATTTTACGCGCCAACTCAAGGCGGTATTCGTTAACATCAGTAATCACCACGTTACGTGCACCAACGTGTTTCGCCACCGCCGCCGCCATAATACCAATCGGGCCTGCACCAGAGACCAGCACATCCTCGCCCACCAGATCAAACGACAGCGCGGTATGCACGGCGTTACCGAAGGGATCAAAAATGGAAGCCAGATCATCGGAGATATTGTCAGGGATTTTGAAAGCGTTGAACGCCGGAATCACCAGATACTCGGCGAAGCAGCCCGGACGGTTAACGCCGACGCCGATCGTGTTGCGGCACAGATGGGTACGACCGCCACGACAGTTGCGACAGTGACCGCAGGTGATATGGCCTTCGCCAGAAACGCGATCGCCAATCTTGAAGCCTTTCACTTCCTGACCAATACCTACCACTTCACCGACATATTCATGGCCCACGACCATCGGCACCGGGATGGTTTTTTGCGACCACTCATCCCAGTTATAGATGTGAACGTCAGTCCCGCAGATGGCTGTTTTACGGATTTTAATCAGCAGATCGTTATGCCCGAGTTCCGGTACAGGAACGTCGGTCATCCAGATGCCCTCTTCCGCTTTCAGTTTGGATAACGCTTTCATCTCACATCCTCAGGCGATAACGCCCAGTTGTTTACCAATACGCGTGAATGCTTCTACTGCACGCGTAATTTGCTCAGGGGTATGCGCCGCAGACATCTGGGTACGAATACGCGCCTGACCTTTCGGAACGACCGGATAGAAGAAACCGGTGACGTAAATGCCCTCTTTTTGCAGCTCACGGGCAAATTTCTGCGCTACTACCGCATCACCAAGCATGACCGGAATAATGGCGTGATCGGCTCCCGCTAGGGTAAAGCCCGCCGCCGACATTTGCTCACGGAACTGACGCGCGTTCGCCCAGAGACGGTCACGCAGCTCGCTACCCGCTTCAACCATCTCCAGCACTTTGATGGAAGCGGCAACAATGGCCGGTGCCAGCGAGTTGGAGAACAGATACGGACGAGAACGCTGGCGCAGCCACTCAACCACTTCTTTGCGCGCCGCGGTATAACCACCAGAAGCCCCGCCCAGCGCTTTACCGAGCGTGCCGGTGATAATATCGACCCGGCCCATCACATCGCAGTATTCATGGGAACCACGACCGTTTTCACCGACAAAACCTACCGCGTGGGAGTCATCTACCATCACCAGGGCATCATATTTATCTGCCAGATCGCAAACGCCTTTCAGATTGGCAATCACGCCGTCCATCGAGAACACACCATCGGTGGCAATCAGCACATGACGCGCACCGGCTTCACGCGCTTCTTTCAGACGTGCTTCCAGCTCCTGCATATCGTTGTTGGCATAACGATAGCGTTTAGCTTTGCACAGACGCACACCATCAATAATAGACGCGTGGTTCAGTGCGTCGGAGATAATGGCGTCTTCCGCGCCCAACAGCGTTTCAAACAGGCCACCGTTAGCATCAAAGCAGGAAGAGTAGAGAATCGCATCTTCCATCCCCAGGAAGGCCGCCAGTTTTTGTTCAAGCTCTTTATGGCTGTCCTGAGTGCCGCAAATAAAACGCACCGAAGCCATGCCGAAACCGTGAGAATCCATTCCCGCCTTTGCCGCCGCAATCAGATCCGGATGATTCGCCAGTCCGAGATAGTTATTGGCACAAAAGTTAATGACGTGGCTTCCATCAGCCACAGTGATATCTGCTTGCTGCGCAGACGTAATAATGCGCTCTTCTTTAAACAACCCTTCCGCCCGTGCGGTTTCCAGATCGTTGGTTAACTGCTGATAAAATTCTCCACGCATTGCGATTCTCCAGACAGGGCAAATTCCAGCACATATTACCCAAACTTATAGGTTGCGACGAGATGACGCGTTAACACTTCTGCAAAATTCAGGATAAATAACGTGAATCTTGATGTCTCTCAACACCTATAGATAGTAGAAAAACTGTACAGTTTTGGCTGGGCATAATGATGAGTGATTTTACTGCATTGATATAAAAAGAAAAAATGATGCCAAAGCATCATTTTTTCCTATCTCAGTTGGCATCAAAACGCTACCCACTAATGGAGGGAAACCTATTTTCTTGAAAGGAAAATTCTCAGCGCCTGCATTTTTGCCCCTAAAGTGTTACTCCTGAAGCAGCGAAACAAATCGAACCATTTTCCTCTCCCCAGATAGTTTAGGTTGAAGAGATCGGAACGTTTGTAATAGCACATGACAAAGATGCCCTGGTCATCGTCCACAATGTTATTGTTTAGGGTTATTTTTTGACTTTCCAGAACTAATTTATAGAATTCTTTCCATTTATGCTGTGAACCAACAATTGCGCCACCAATAATATATACATGATTGCCAATCATGAAATCAAAAGCCTGTTGTTGAGATGTGACAGTAAGCCCTTTTTTTATAGTGAAAAGATGCATCTTATTTTCATCAAATGGGAAATCCCAAATTTTCAATCCTCGAGTTACATTTGGCTTACGGCAATAGCCAAAATCTATCCACGCAACAAGAGGCGTTTTCACTAAGCCCATGTTGATAGCTTTATTTACAAAATAGGCCTTAAGGTTACATACCAAAACATACTCTGGTGACCAGTACTCTGGGTTTTTTAATTGTCGAGGCTCAAGTCTATTTGTAAACGACTCATCTTTTTGAATTTTTTCGATACGACTTCTGATATATCTAAATTTCTTTTTTATATCGATAACGATAACCGTTGTTGGTTTTCCGTTGCGAATCGCTTCAACCCTTGATTTCAAATCGGGAGAAGTGAAAATAATCATCTCATTTTCAAGTGCGGCCAGACGCTCAAAGTAACTAAAATAAACATCAACTGAACGAGCTAGTTTTTCACGGAACCCTTTATTAGCAGTCCAATCCCCTCTACCAATGTCAAAATATGCAGTGATAATTGTGGTGGATGATTTCATTACTAATAAGACCATTAATATAAAAAAAGAATTATATCATAAATATTAACAGAATGTATACTGTATATTATCCATTCAAATGTTTCAGTTATTTATCATACATCGGAATATTGATACTAAAGCACTATTCACGTGCAAATCCAACATCCGCCATGAAGGACTGGCTAAAACCCAAACTAGTTTGTTGCAATTAGCATCCTTGCATCTCTATGTAAAGGGCTGAAGGGATTCGGATGTGATGGTATGATTACAGACATTCGTGTCTGAGATTGTCTCTGACTCCATAATTCGAAGGTTACAGTTATGATCATCGTTACCGGCGGCGCGGGCTTTATCGGCAGCAACATCGTTAAAGCCCTGAATGACAAAGGCATCACCGATATTCTGGTGGTGGACAACCTGAAAGACGGCACCAAGTTTGTGAACCTGGTGGATCTGGATATCGCGGACTATATGGATAAGGAAGACTTCCTGATCCAGATTATGGCTGGCGAAGAGTTCGGCGATGTCGAAGCGATTTTCCACGAAGGCGCGTGCTCTTCCACCACCGAGTGGGACGGCAAATATATGATGGATAACAACTATCAATACTCCAAGGAGCTGCTGCACTACTGCCTTGAGCGCGAAATCCCGTTCCTGTACGCTTCTTCTGCAGCCACTTACGGCGGTCGCACCTCCGACTTTATTGAATCCCGCGAATATGAAAAACCGTTGAATGTCTACGGTTACTCAAAATTCCTGTTTGATGAATATGTTCGCCAAATCCTGCCTGAAGCGAACTCGCAGATTGTTGGCTTCCGCTATTTCAACGTTTATGGACCGCGTGAAGGCCATAAAGGTAGCATGGCGAGCGTCGCTTTCCATCTCAACACTCAGCTTAACAACGGTGAATCACCGAAGCTGTTTGAAGGTAGCGAGAACTTCAAACGTGACTTCGTCTATGTGGGCGACGTAGCAGATGTAAACCTGTGGTTCCTGGAAAATGGCGTTTCCGGTATCTTCAACCTCGGCACCGGTCGTGCAGAATCCTTCCAGGCAGTAGCAGATGCTACGCTTGCTTATCACAAGAAAGGGCAGATCGAATACATTCCGTTCCCGGATAAACTGAAAGGCCGCTATCAGGCGTTCACTCAGGCTGATCTGACAAATCTGCGCGCGGCGGGTTACGACAAACCGTTCAAAACCGTTGCTGAAGGTGTAACGGAATACATGGCCTGGCTGAATCGCGACGCATAAGAGCTCTGCATGAAAATACTGGTGATCGGCCCGTCTTGGGTTGGCGACATGATGATGTCGCAAAGTCTCTATCGCACGCTCCAGGCGCGCTATCCCCAGGCGATAATCGACGTGATGGCACCGGCATGGTGCCGTCCATTATTATCGCGGATGCCGGAAGTTAACGAAGCTATCCCTATGCCTCTCGGTCACGGAGCGCTGGAAATCGGCGAACGCCGCAAACTGGGTCATAGTCTGCGTGAAAAGCGCTACGACCGCGCCTACGTCTTACCCAACTCCTTCAAGTCCGCATTAGTGCCTTTCTTCGCGGGTATTCCTCATCGCACCGGCTGGCGCGGCGAGATGCGCTACGGTTTACTTAACGATGTACGCGTGCTCGATAAAGAAGCCTGGCCGCTAATGGTGGAACGCTATGTCGCGCTGGCCTATGACAAAGGCATTATGCGTACAGCACAAGATCTGCCGCAGCCATTGTTATGGCCGCAGTTGCAGGTGAGCGAAGGTGAAAAATCATATACCTGTAATCAATTTTCGCTTTCATCAGAACGTCCGATGATTGGCTTTTGCCCGGGTGCGGAGTTTGGTCCGGCAAAACGCTGGCCACACTACCACTATGCGGAACTGGCAAAGCAGCTGATTGATGAAGGTTATCAGGTGGTTCTGTTTGGCTCGGCGAAAGATCATGAAGCGGGCAATGAGATTCTTGCCGCTTTGAATACCGAGCAGCAGGCATGGTGCCGGAACCTGGCGGGGGAAACACAGCTTGATCAAGCGGTTATCCTGATTGCAGCCTGTAAAGCCATTGTCACTAACGATTCTGGCCTGATGCACGTTGCGGCGGCGCTCAATCGTCCGCTGGTTGCCCTGTATGGTCCGAGTAGCCCGGACTTCACACCGCCGCTATCCCATAAAGCACGCGTGATCCGCCTGATTACCGGCTATCACAAAGTGCGTAAAGGTGACGCTGCGGAGGGTTATCACCAGAGCTTGATCGACATTACTCCCCAGCGCGCACTGGAAGAACTCAACGCGCTATTGTTACAAGAGGAAGCCTGACGGATGCGGGTTTTGATCGTTAAAACATCGTCGATGGGCGATGTTCTCCATACGTTGCCCGCACTCACTGATGCCCAGCAGGCAATCCCAGGGATTAAGTTTGACTGGGTGGTGGAAGAAGGGTTCGCACAAATTCCTTCCTGGCACGCCGCTGTTGAGCGAGTTATTCCTGTGGCAATACGTCGCTGGCGTAAAGCCTGGTTCTCGGCTCCCATAAAAGCTGAACGGAAAGCGTTTCGTGAAGCGCTACAAGCAGAGAACTATGACGCAGTTATCGACGCTCAGGGGCTGGTAAAAAGCGCGGCGCTGGTGACGCGTCTGGCACATGGCGTAAAGCATGGAATGGACTGGCAAACCGCTCGCGAACCACTGGCAAGCTTGTTTTACAATCGTAAGCATCATATTGCGAAACAGCAGCACGCCGTAGAACGCACCCGCGAACTGTTTGCCAAAAGTCTGGGCTATAGCAAACCGCAAACCCAGGGCGATTATGCTATTGCACAGCATTTCCTGACGAACCTGCCTACAGATGCTGGCGAATATGCCGTATTTCTTCATGCGACGACCCGTGATGATAAACACTGGCCGGAAGAACACTGGCGAGATTTGATTGGTTTACTGGCAGATTCAGGAATACGGATTAAACTTCCGTGGGGCGCGCCGCATGAGGAAGAACGGGCGAAACGACTGGCGGAAGGATTTGCTTATGTTGAAGTATTGCCGAAGATGAGTCTGGAAGGCGTTGCCCGCGTGCTGGCCGGGGCTAAATTTGTAGTGTCGGTGGATACGGGGTTAAGCCATTTAACGGCGGCACTGGATAGACCCAATATCACGGTTTATGGACCTACCGATCCGGGATTAATTGGCGGGTATGGGAAGAATCAAGTAGAGTGTCGTTCTACAAGTATGTCTCTTGCAGATTTGCCAGCTCAAACCGTTTTTCAAAATTTAAATCTTGAAATAATAACCAATAAGTTGACATCGGAGATAAGATGACCTCAACATTATTTTTCTCTCTCGAGAAAAAAAACTGGATAGCGTACTGGAACAGAGCTCTCGTATTCTTATTCATTACCACCTATTTTTTGGGTGGGATTACAAGGTATAAACATCTTATTGTTATTCTTATGACAATAACGACAATCGTCTATCTCTGCAAACGGCCAAAACACTATCTTTCACTATTTAAAACATGTCTTTTTGGTAGTGTTGCCATATTAACTATTGCTGCATTGCTATCACTTCTTCAATCCCCAGATGCAGGTGCTAGCATGAAGGAAATTTTCAAAGCTATCATTGAAAATACTTTACTATGCACAATAGCAATACCGGTCATATTGAGAGACGAGAAAAGAGAAGATGTCGAAAAAATCGTTTTCTTCTCATTTATAAGTGCGTTGGGCTTACGTTGTTTTTCTGAATTGATTGCCTATTATAAGGACTATCAACAAGGGGTAATGCCATTTGCAGATTATAGACACCGTAGCATTTCTGACTCGATGGTCTTTTTATTTCCTGCATTGTTAAATCTCTGGCTTATCAAATCAGCAAAATACCGCATTTCTTTTGCGGTTCTAAGCGTTATTTTTATTTTTCTGATATTAGGAACTTTATCCAGAGGAGCCTGGCTTTCCGTGTTAGTCATTGGATTAATATGGATTCTGATGTTTAAACAATGGAAGTTACTATTAGTAGGAGTAATGGTTTCCATCATTGCATTATCGGTTATTTTCACACATAAGGAGATGACCGCAAATCTAACGTATAAACTTCAACAAACTAATAGTTCTTATCGCTATGCAAATGGTACTCAAGGCAGCGCACTCGATCTAATATTAGAAAATCCTGTTATTGGTTACGGTTACGGTAACGTTGCATATAAAGATGTCTATAATAAACGTGTCGTTGATTATCCAGAATGGACCTTTAGACAATCGATAGGGCCACATAATTTTGCGCTATTCATCTGGTTTGGCACTGGTTTATTAGGGCTGATAAGTCTTATGATGCTATACTGCGCAATATTGAAAGAGTGTATAAAAAATGGCGTCCAGAATAAAAACCGCTCACCATATAATGCATATTATATAATCTTACTATCTTTTATAGGTTATTTTGTTATCCGTGGAAACGTAGAACAAATTGAACCAAATTTATTAGGCGTTTACGCCGGCTTATTATTAGCAATGAAAAACAAGTAAAAAAAATAAAAAAGGCTGCATAATGCGGCCTTTTTATTTATTCAAACCAATTATGAATGACCTCTTCGAATCTTTGAGTTACGCCATCCCAACTGTAGTGATCAAACACAAAATCCTGACCTTGCTTTGCAACTGCTGTTAATTCAGGATTCGCTAACGTTTTTAAAATATCGCTGCTTATGGAGTCTGCAGTCATAGGTTCTTTTAAATGGAATCCCGTAGTATTTTCTTTGACAAATTCCGTCATCCCCCCACGCGTACTCACTAAAACAGGCTTACCAGCCCCCATAGCTTCAATTGCCACCATGCAAAATGGTTCCTGGAACTGGGAAGGAATGACAACTAAATCTGCCAGTGGGTAATAACAATGCATCTTTTCAGGCGGTATGCTTCCTAACATAATGCAACGATCCTTCAAACGTTTTGCAATTTCCCTGACATTGTGTTGATATGCACCTTTGTCACTTTTACTCATTTCTGTATAATCACCAATCACAACTAATTTTAAATTTTTGTGAGCAACGGCCAATTTTTCGAATGATTGCATCAACAGTAATATGCCTTTGTCAGGGACGATACGCCCAGCATAAAAAATAATTTTCTCTTCAGGGGAGATATTAAGTTCGCTTCTAGTGATCGGCTGAAAAGTAGATTGATAGGTTTCTAAATCAATTCCATTTGGTACAATCTCAATATCTGCATTTGCTAAATAAGATTGGTAATACTTTTTCAAGTATAAACTAGGCACTATCATTTTAACATTTTGCTCAAGCAATTTTGGTTCAAATGCATTATGCATATGAATAACCACTCTTGCCTGAGGAGCTCGCTTACGAATTTGAGTGTATAGCTTCATGCTATTATGAACTACAATAATACTTTCTTTCGTTATAGGAAAATCATGGGCAATATTCAATATTCTCTGTGAATATGGTAGAGGATCAAGTCTTGTCCATTTTTGAAATAACCGCTTATATATGCGACTGAATCCAACCCTATGAATACTACAATTATCATTAACAAAGGTGTAATTTGAGTATCCTGGATTCTTGATACAAACAATGCGATTTGGGAAATTGGTACGCTGAGCAACCTGATACATCCACGTTTCAACAGCGGCCGCTCCGCGGGGAGGAATTGAAAAAATAGGAGTAACTGTAAATATTATTTTATCAACCATCTCGAATATTAACCTTTCATAACATTATATTTAATTGCTGTAAAAACACCATTGAGAAATTTTTTCTGGTAAAGCAAGTGTTTATATTTTTCTTTGTACTCATGTTTTTTAACAGCTTTTTTATAAGGTATATTTCTCCATGGAGATATATTATAAATATTACGAAAATAATCTGCAGATGCGTAGTCCGCCCAATCATGCCATGGCTTAGTTACACCAGTATAATGTATGAAGACAGTTTCATCATTAATAAACTGGGTGTAATATTCACTATTTTTTTCTTCAAATTCTGACTTTATAGTATAAATACAATTATATTTTCTCGGTAATATTTTAGCATGATGTAAAAACATTAAGTTTAAAATATCTTGATCCGGATACTTTAATTTTTTGATAATTGACTCATCTGATAATAGATCAAAAAATTTCTCCGTTAGTCTTTGTTGTAACCATTCCCGTAAATTAATATACATTACACCAGAGTTAAAATAGCTACCGTTAAAATCCTCATTACATAAACGCTCAGCGCTTTTACTTTGCATAGCATCTACATCAATTACCACAGCCCCATATTCATCTTTAAACTCTAATGCTATTAACTCGTTCAATGAACCCTTACAGACGATATCAGCATCAAGATATAATAATGAATCCAATCGCGCAGAAAAATAATCAAATGAAAGCAAACGATAATAAATAGATACTGGCCAGATATTTGATTGAGGTAGCGCCTTCAATGGCTCAGAATCAATATGATATAATTTAATTACTGTTTGATACTTCGTTGCTAATTGTGATAATAATTCAATATACTCTTTGTCTAAGTAATCAGCGATTATGTGAAAGGTAAATTTGTTTTGTTTATTATTTTCAAGAATTGAAGCAATTGAAATCGCAGCCCCAACCTGGTAGTTCTCATCAATACCCCATGAGACATTAAACGTTTCCCGTTCATCAAGTTTAACGGGGCGCTTGTCCAGTTCAATTATATCTTTAAATTGAGTAAGATGTTTAAAATCCAATTTAATTACCCTTCATCATAATCATTATTTGCTCTTCAATCCTAGTTTTACTTTTACATCCCTGATTGCTTTTTTAATTTTCTTTTTGAATATGAGATATGTATAGCCAAAGTCTTTCAATTCATTTTTTATATTATAGTGCCGTTCAAGATCAATGCGATCTTTTGCTTTTAAAACTGCGGTTGTTTTTTTACCTGAAAGGTCAATTAGTCTTAAACCTTTTTCGGATACTATAAAATTTCCTTTATGAGGATCGCCAGACACCATTCCATGCTGATGCAACTCTTTTATCGATTCTGATAATTGTTCCTTCAGATCTTCAGAAATTTCCAAATACTCATTTAACCCGACACCTTCAATATACTCAATGAGCATAATATAATAATGCGCGAAATTTAATGTTTTACGTTCAGCAAGCAAAAAATAGTCATTAATTGATTGAATGCCTTCACCACGTACCCGATCGGTTTGATAAATTAAATTTTCATAATAATCTTTTTTTACGCAAGATTTTAAGAAACGTTCGATCATTTTATGCTTTGGCGCATAAACTTTAAGTACAAGAGGTCCACGAGCAGTGTCAATAAGAATGACTTTAGTATCATCAATAGAACGAAAAACTTTTAATGTTTTAACCCTGCAAGTTAAAAAGTCATTCAGCACTTGCTCATAAAAGGGATCATTATCTTTTATGAAAACTTTCAACCCATTTATCGTTTTATTATATATCATAATGAATTATTTTAACCTTAAATCTTTAGAAGCATTTTTCTTTATAATACTTTAAATAATTAAAAATGCCTGCCATATAATGCTTTTGTTTAAATTTATGTTTTGCACAATACCGATACTGATTGCTATTCACAGGTTTAAGTAAATCTTCTTTACACCACGGAGAAGCTGCTTTGGCGATCAAAAAACTACGTGACACCGGATAATCAGCCCACTCATGCCAGGGTTTTGTAGGTCCCACATAGTGTATAAACACGGTGTCATCATTGACTGGATTATCAACTTTGTCTTTTAATTCATAGTTAATACTATATCGGGTATTATATTTCCCCGAAATAAACTTCACTTTACCATTCAATAATACATTCAGTACATCTTGATCAAGGTGGGTGATTTTACTTACCCAATCTGGGTCACGCAACATTTCAATAGCTTTTGACGAAATGTTATTTAGATTCCACTCATCAATATTTATCAGCAAAAAACCAGCATTGAAATATCCAGAAGCTAATTGTGGTGTAGTTAATACCGAGGCTCGATTCTGCCACCATTCAACATCTCTTTCAGCTACAACTGCGGCAATTTCATTAGTAGAGAATTGATAATCTAAGAGTTCTTTAATACTACCCTTGCAAGCAATATCTGCATCAAGGTATAGTATTTTTTCATGTTTATTATAGAAATAATCTGCAATTATAAATCGAAAATATGTAGCGTAAGTCCAGTTTTTCGTGCTTGGTAATGACTTCAGCTTATCACAATTGATAACATAAATATTAATTCTTGAATTATATTGTTTTGCTAAATCGGAAAAATATAACTTGTCTTTATCACTGATATAATCTGTGAAAACATGAAATTCACAAGAGATTTCGCTATTGTTTAATAGAATAGATGCGATGGCTACACCACATCCAAAAAGAAAATTTCTGTCAATACCAAATGCGATATCAAGAGTATTTTTAGATCTTATATTTTGATAATGAAAGTTATACTCAAAAAGGATGATGTCACTATCATTGAGTTGAGACATATTTATTCTGTATCCAAAATTTTGGCAAAAATAAGTTACGGGTTACAACGATTTTCTAATCGTTCTTTCCCTGATTTTTGTGGCTTTTGCTTCTGCTTGCGACAGCAGTCCTTGTTCCTGCTTGAGAATGTCTTTAAGCGGGGCGGCAAAATACACTTTCATAAACCGCCAGATATCCCGCTGAGTCAGGCCAATATTCATCGAAGAAAAATAAAGCCCTATAAGATCTTTATCGCGCCAACGACGTGGAACGCGCGTGCGAAGCTGCGCCCGGTGCAGGTCAATTACCGAAATTTTTAACTCCTCTTCCTTACCGGAAAAAGGCAAGTGCAGCAGGAAATGACAGATATAACAGTCACGGTGGTTAATGCCCGCAGCATGCATATCGCGCACCATCGTCGCGACACGCTTAATAAGCATACGCTTTACGCGAACATCTGGTGGGTTAGTCGCCCAGTCAGCACAGTAATCTTCCAGACTGATGGTTGGTGTCAGATCTTCAGTTATAATAAACGAGGTTCTGGTGAGCGGATTAATGCCTTTTTCGCCGAATGCCACCCCATACATAGTATCAACGCCGACATCCCGCAGTCGATGAATCGCATTCCATTCGCGGTCTGCGCCTAATACTGGCATCCGCAATGAGAGTAAATTTTTGATTATCTCTTTCAGGGTCGTGCCGCGATGCCATTTGAGAAAATAGCTTTTGCCCGCCATTTCAAAGCGCAGAGTGCGGCGAGTTTCCAGTTCACGAAATACCTCACCCTGCAAGGTTTTAACTTCCTCAAAAGGATCTTTACCGCGCCATAACGTGGCAAACGGCTCTTTAAGTTCAACCATCCAGACCACCCGTTATGATGTCCGCCGCTTTCTCTGGCAGACTGTATAAATCTTGTGTATCAGCATAATGTCGCGCATTTTCCGCCCAGGCCTGGCGCAATGAAGATTGCGTTAACGCTTTGCGTAAAATCTCATTCAATGTTTCCTGGCGGAATGGCTCAGCAATAGCCTCGCCGCAATTGGCGTCGACAATATAATGCGCATAGCCACAAACGGCTGTTGTTAGTACCGGTAATCCTGCAGTTATCGCTTCCAGCAGTACAATTCCCGCGGCTTCCTGGTAGGCAGGATGCAGTAATAAATCCGCCGCCGCCATTAATTCCGAGACATCGTTGCGCCCCGAGAAGAAGTGAACATTACTGCGCACGCCGCGTTTTTCTGCCAGCGCCTCAAATTTTCGCGGTTTATCCTGCCCAACAACATATAGCAATGTGTTGTGGCGCAGCGAATCCGGTAACGAAGCAAGTGCTTCAATGGAACGATCGACACCTTTACGCGTGAAGTCTGAACCAACCTGCAACAATAAATATTGTTGTTCGGTTATTCCATTCTTCTTACGGAAGATTTCACGGCTATTGGCTGGCTGCTGGCTATATTTACGATCAGGATAAATCCCCGGTGGCAGAATATGAAAACGCTCCACTTCAGTCTGATAATGTTTCTGGAAATCGGCGATTTGCTTATCTGTCAGCATCAGCAGCTGTGTCGGCTTGCCCTGTTCGAAGGTTGCCCGCTCAAAGGCGGCATAATGGCGATAACGTGACGTCAGGCGATAGAAAAAGCCTTTTTCCTGCGCTACTTTCTCGGCATAACAAACATCAGCGGCATAATAAACGTCCAGCCCCGGCATTTTGTTGAATCCAACGACTTTATCGACGGGATGTTCGCGTAAATGTTTTTGCACCCAGGCAAAATACTCCGCATTGCGCCCGTGATTGGTATGCGATTTAACCGGCACTTTGATCAGTTCAAATACATCAGGACATTCGCCTTCCCACGACTGGGTATAAACCCGAACATGATGACCTCGGGCGGCGACTGTCTGAGCAATACGCATAAAATCGCGCTGCAAACCGCCAAAGGGAAAATATTTATATAAACAAAAAGCAACGATCATAACGACGTACCTGTCGTGGAGGAGGGCAGTAATTTATCGACAGCAGCAATGACATCTGCCGCCGGAATAACCGAAAGATACATCTCATTTCGGTCACGCTGATCGCGCGTTGGCATTTCCCGGTAATCTCCCGCCCAGAATTGAATCATGTTATTTGACCAGGGACGCCAGAAAATATGGTCTGTCGCACCAAACAGCGATATCAGCGGCGTATTAACTGCTGCGGCAATATGCGCCGGTGCGGAATCAACGCCAATAAACAGCTGCGCATGATCGATTAACGCACCAAGTTCCGGGAAGGTCACCTTTCCGGCCAGCGCCGTTACTGGTGGCGTCTGGCATCCCTGCGCAATTTCATTGACGCAGACCAGATCGTCTTTATCTGGGCCGGACGTCAGAACGACTTCATAACCACGAGCATGTAAGGCATCAATCACAGCGGAAAACTTGGCGTTGTCCCAGCATTTGAAGATTTGCCGCGCCGTAGGTTGGATAACCACATAATTTTGTCCAACACCAGCGTGATCAAGTTCGCGACGCATACGTTTCCAGCTTGCAGGCGGGTAACTCATGGTTGTCTGCTTCACCAACGATTCAAGCCCCAATGGCGACAGCACGGATAAGTTACTTTCCACCACATTTCCACCCTGCAACGGCACCAAATGAGTGAAACTATTACGCCAAAAAGCAGCCTGCCGATGATGATAATCCTGGGAAATTTTCACACGGGCATTTAATAAGCGCACCAGTATAGCAACCATCCATTGATCGGTAAGATTAACGATAAGGTCATACTTATTGGCACGTAATACCTTGATGAGATGAAAAAAGTTGGCAATTTTTTCTGCGGCTTTTGCTTTTTTATTTTTTATGCCGTAGAGCGCGTTAATCTCTGGATTTTCAGACAGGATCGGGATGGTGTCCTGATAAAGCAGCACATCGATTTTTGCGTCAGGGTAATTTTTTTTCAGCGAACTAATGACGGGAGTAGTTAATAACATATCCCCATGAAAACGCATCTTAATGAGCAAAATTCTTCGAAATGGCTTATCCACAAGTAACTCTTTTTGTTGAGATTATCCGATTAAGGTGAAGCAGAAAAAGCACGCTACCGCCCCAGGCTCAACAGCTACCTGAATACTGATACCGCACTGATATTGACGCGCTAGTGTATCACTTCTTTCGCGGCAATCCGACCCGAATGATTTTTAAGCACATTGTTGATTTTCAATAAAGAAATCAATCAAATAAAATCATTAGCAACCATATTCTTTCACTGTTGCTCTGCGATTCCTTCCTGCACGTACTGCAGAAATCAATGAATCGCATAAAAATACAAAAAAAGTATAGATGTTCAGCAAGAATTGGCGGGTAAATTGCTATTTAAGTCAAAAACGGGAAAAGTAATGGTAAAGCCACAGCTAAATACATAGAATCCCCAGCACATCCATAAGTCAGCTATTTACTATGCTCGAATTGCTTTACACCGCCCTTCTCTACCTTATTCAGCCGCTGATCTGGATACGGCTCTGGGTGCGCGGACGTAAGGCTCCGGCCTATCGAAAACGCTGGGGTGAACGTTACGGTTTTTACCGCCATCCGCTAAAACCAGGCGGCATTATGCTGCACTCCGTCTCCGTCGGTGAAACTCTGGCGGCGATCCCGTTGGTGCGCGCACTGCGTCATCGTTATCCTGATTTACCGATTACCGTAACAACCATGACGCCAACCGGTTCGGAGCGCGTACAATCGGCTTTCGGGAAGGATGTTCAGCACGTTTATCTGCCGTATGACCTGCCCGATGCACTTAATCGTTTCCTGAATAAAGTCGACCCTAAACTAGTGTTGATTATGGAAACCGAACTATGGCCTAACCTGATTGCGGCGCTACATAAACGTAAAATTCCGCTGGTGATCGCTAACGCGCGACTCTCTGCCCGCTCGGCCGCAGGTTATGCCAAACTGGGCAAATTCGTCCGTCGCTTGCTGCGTCGTATTACGCTGATTGCTGCGCAAAATGAAGAAGATGGTGCACGTTTTGTATCACTGGGCGCAAAAAATAATCAGGTGACCGTTACCGGTAGCCTGAAATTCGATATTTCTGTAACGCCGCAACTGGCTGCTAAAGCAGTGACGCTGCGCCGCCAGTGGGCACCACACCGCCCGGTATGGATTGCCACCAGCACTCACGAAGGCGAAGAGAGTGTGGTGATCGCCGCACATCAGGCATTGTTACAGCAATTCCCGAATTTATTGCTCATCCTGGTACCCCGTCATCCGGAACGCTTCCCGGATGCGATTAACCTTGTCCGCCAGGCTGGACTAAGCTATATCACACGCTCTTCAGGGGAAGTCCCCTCCACCAGCACGCAGGTTGTGGTTGGCGATACGATGGGCGAGCTGATGTTACTGTATGGCATTGCCGATCTCGCCTTTGTTGGCGGTTCACTGGTTGAACGTGGTGGGCATAATCCGCTGGAAGCTGCCGCACACGCTATTCCGGTATTGATGGGGCCGCATACTTTTAACTTTAAAGACATTTGCGCGCGGCTGGAGCAGGCAAGCGGGCTGATTACCGTTACCGATGCCACTACGCTTGCAAAAGAGGTTTCCTCTTTACTCACCGACGCCGATTACCGTAGTTTCTATGGCCGTCATGCCGTTGAAGTACTGTATCAAAACCAGGGCGCGCTACAGCGTCTGCTTCAACTGCTGGAACCTTACCTGCCACCGAAAACGCATTGAGGTTGTTATGCAAAAACGGGCGATTTATCCGGGTACTTTCGATCCCATTACCAATGGTCATATCGATATCGTGACGCGCGCCACGCAAATGTTCGATCACGTTATTCTGGCGATTGCCGCCAGCCCCAGTAAAAAACCGATGTTTACCCTGGAAGAGCGTGTGGAGCTGGCACAGCAGGCAACCGCGCATCTGGGGAACGTGGAAGTGGTCGGGTTTAGTGATTTGATGGCGAACTTCGCCCGCAATCAACACGCTACGGTGCTGATTCGTGGCCTGCGTGCGGTGGCGGATTTTGAATATGAAATGCAGCTGGCGCATATGAATCGCCACTTAATGCCGGAACTGGAAAGTGTGTTTCTGATGCCGTCGAAAGAGTGGTCGTTTATCTCTTCATCGTTGGTGAAAGAGGTGGCGCGCCATCAGGGCGATGTCACCCATTTCCTGCCGGAGAATGTCCATCAGGCGCTGATGGCGAAGTTAGCGTAGCGTTTATGCCGGATGGTATGCCATCCGGCGCGCATGAATTACTTCTGGCACTGCCGACAATAAAACGTTGCCCGCTGCGCATGTTTAGTCGCCACAATCGGCGTACCGCACACCCGACAGGGTTCGCCTTTTCGCCCGTAAACCTGCAATTCCTGCGCGAAATAGCCCGGTTTACCATCACTTTGCAGAAAATCTTTCAGCGTTGTACCACCCTGCTCAATCGAACGCAGCAACACCGCTTTAATCACCCGAGCTAACAATTCACACTCTGCCAGCGACAGTGATGACGCCAGCCGATCCGGATGGATCCCCGCCGCAAACAGAGATTCGCTGGCATAGATATTCCCTACGCCTACCACCAGCTTGTTATCCATCAGCCACGGTTTAATCGCCGTTTTTTTCTTCGCGCACTTCTGATGCAGGTACTCACCGTTGAAATCGTCACTAAGCGGCTCCGGTCCAAGATGGGCCAGAACGTTGTGCCCTTCCAGCTCTTTGGTCCATAGCCAGGCACCAAAGCGGCGCGGATCGGTGTAGCGCAGCACTTTACCGTTGCTCATCACCAAATCCACATGGTCATGCTTTTCAGGGGGAAGTTCTTCTGGAAGGATGCGCAGACTGCCAGACATCCCCAAATGAATGATAATCCAGCCCTCAGGCAGCTCCAGCAGCAGATATTTAGCCCGCCGCTGCACGCTAAGCACTGGTTGGTCGCTTAAACGGTAGATCTCTTCTGAAACCGGCCAGCGCAAGCGTCCGTTGCGCACCACCGCATGAAGAATGGTTGCACCAACGAGATGCGGTTCTATGCCGCGACGGCTGGTTTCAACTTCGGGTAATTCAGGCATAGCATCTCCAGGAATGAACAGATGCAGTCAATATGGGGGCAGGCAGATAACAAAAAACCCCGCCGGGGCGAGGTTTTTCGTTACATCAAAGCAAAAATTATTTGATTTTCGCTTCTTTGTAGATCACGTGCTGGCGAACAACTGGATCGAATTTTTTCAGTTCCAGTTTTTCCGGCTTAGTACGTTTGTTCTTCGTAGTGGTATAGAAGTGACCAGTACCAGCAGAAGAAACCAGCTTGATTTTCTCACGAATACCTTTAGCCATGATTTATTTCCTCTAAGTACTTAGTACTTTTCGCCACGGGCACGCAGTTCAGCCAGAACTGTATCGATGCCTTTTTTATCGATTACACGCATACCTTTAGCAGATACGCGCAGGGTGACAAAACGCTTCTCGCTCTCAACCCAGAAACGGTGAGAGTGCAGGTTCGGCAGGAAACGGCGTTTAGTCGCGTTCAGTGCGTGGGAACGGTTGTTACCGGTCACCGGACGCTTGCCAGTAACTTGGCAGACTCGGGACATGTCTATTCTCCAAAAATCAAATTAGCTCGAGCTTCGTATGGGGTATTGGCGCCTCGTCAGGCTTTACAGCCCGGTCATCGCAGTTCTATGTGAACTCTCGATTGCCAGGCCCAAATGCCAAACCCGAGATTCTCAAAGGTGGCGTAGTATACGCTGACTCAGCGATGTGCTCAAGTCCCGAACAGACAAAGATCCCGAAGGATCGCGCATAGCGGGTTAAATCCAGCCGCGTTCGGCAAAAGAAACATACTCTCCACGCCCAATCACGATATGGTCGAGCACGCGTAAATCCATGAACTGACAACTCTTTATTATCCGTTCAGTAATGAGTTTATCCGCTTTACTGGGTTCAGCACAACCCGAAGGGTGATTATGTGCAAGGATCAGCGCCGAGGCATTTATTTTTATCGCTTCGCGGATAATTTCCCGAGGATGGACTTCAACATGGTTTAGCGTGCCGGAAAAAAGACGGCTATGCGTTATAACCCGGTGTTGTGAGTCGAGAAAGATCACCATAAAGATCTCCCGCTCTTCACCCGTGAGCTGGCTTTGTAAAAATTCCCTCGTCATCTCCGGGCTGAGTAAAGGGCTTTCTTCACGCATCCGCACGTTGTAGTAACGCCGCGCCAGTTCAGCAATCCCCTTTAACTGGGCAAATTTCGCCACGCCAATTCCATGAACGCCACTAAATTGTTCATATTCAGAGGTTAACAAGCCATAAAGAGAGCCGAAATTCTCCAGCATCTCTTTTGCCAGGGTTAATACATCTTTACCGCGCGTTCCGGTACGCAGAAATAGCGCCAGCAGCTCGACATCCGTTAAGGCGCTAATACCAAACTTCAGCATTTTTTCGCGCGGCATCAACAGCTGTGCATTGTTTTTCACCTTCACCTCCTTTGTGGTGCTCGCATCCTGTCATAGCCGTTCCGTTAAATCGACGGCCAGTTTTCAATCCTGGAAAGCGCCTCGCAAAGTGATTCTCAGGTGAAGGCACGACAACAAAAGTATTGTGATAAAATCGCCAACTTCTGGTGTCACCCAACAGGAAAAATCATCATGAGCCTGGCCGGTAAAAAAATCGTTCTCGGCGTCAGCGGCGGTATTGCTGCCTATAAAACCCCTGAACTGGTGCGTCGTTTGCGCGATCGCGGGGCCGACGTCCGCGTAGCCATGACCGAAGCGGCAAAAGCCTTTATCACCCCACTTAGCTTGCAGGCGGTTTCTGGTTATCCCGTTTCCGACAGTCTGCTGGACCCGGCAGCCGAAGCCGCTATGGGCCATATTGAGCTGGGTAAATGGGCTGATTTAGTGATTCTCGCCCCTGCCACGGCAGATTTGATTGCCCGTGTTGCTGCCGGAATGGCGAATGATCTGGTATCGACGATTTGTCTGGCCACACCTGCGCCTGTAGCCGTGCTCCCCGCCATGAACCAGCAGATGTACCGTGCCGCTGCCACGCAGCATAATTTAGAGGTGCTTGCTTCCCGTGGTTTGCTCATCTGGGGGCCAGACAGTGGCAGTCAGGCTTGTGGTGATATCGGCCCTGGGCGAATGCTCGATCCGTTAACCATTGTTGATATGGCGGTAGCGTATTTTTCGCCCGTCAACGACCTGAAACATCTGAACATTATGATTACCGCCGGCCCGACGCGTGAACCGCTCGATCCGGTGCGTTATATCTCTAATCACAGCTCAGGCAAGATGGGTTTTGCTATCGCCGCCGCCGCTGCCCGTCGTGGCGCGAACGTCACGCTGGTATCAGGTCCGGTTTCACTACCGACGCCACCGTTTGTTAAACGTGTTGATGTGATGACTGCGCTGGAAATGGAAGCGGCCGTGAATGCTTCTGTACAGCAGCAAAATATTTTTATCGGTTGCGCCGCCGTGGCGGATTATCGCGCAGCTACCGTGGCCCCAGAGAAAATCAAAAAGCAGGCCACGCAGGGTGATGAATTAACAATAAAAATGGTTAAAAACCCCGATATCGTCGCAGGCGTTGCCGCACTAAAAGACCATCGACCCTACGTCGTTGGATTTGCCGCCGAAACAAATAATGTGGAAGAATACGCCCGGCAAAAACGTATCCGTAAAAACCTTGATCTGATCTGCGCGAACGATGTTTCCCAGCCAACTCAAGGATTTAACAGCGACAACAACGCATTACACCTTTTCTGGCAGGACGGAGATAAAGTCTTACCGCTTGAGCGCAAAGAGCTCCTTGGCCAATTATTACTCGACGAGATCGTGACCCGTTATGATGAAAAAAATCGACGTTAAGATTCTGGACCCGCGCGTTGGGAAGGAATTTCCGCTCCCGACTTATGCCACCTCTGGCTCTGCCGGACTTGACCTGCGTGCCTGTCTCGACGACGCCGTAGAACTGGCTCCGGGTGACACTACGCTGGTTCCGACCGGGCTGGCGATTCATATTGCCGATCCTTCACTGGCGGCAATGATGCTGCCGCGCTCCGGATTGGGACATAAGCACGGTATCGTGCTTGGTAACCTGGTAGGATTGATCGATTCTGACTATCAGGGCCAGTTGATGATTTCCGTGTGGAACCGTGGTCAGGACAGCTTCACCATTCAACCTGGCGAACGCATCGCCCAGATGATTTTTGTTCCGGTAGTACAGGCTGAATTTAATCTGGTGGAAGATTTCGACGCCACCGACCGCGGTGAAGGCGGCTTTGGTCACTCTGGTCGTCAGTAACACATACGCATCCGAATAACGTCATAACATAGCCGCAAACATTTCGTTTGCGGTCATAGCGTGGGTGCCGCCTGGCAAGTGCTTATTTTCAGGGGTATTTTGTAACATGGCAGAAAAACAAACTGCGAAAAGGAACCGTCGCGAGGAAATACTTCAGTCTCTGGCGCTGATGCTGGAATCCAGCGATGGAAGCCAACGTATCACGACGGCAAAACTGGCCGCCTCTGTCGGCGTTTCCGAAGCGGCACTGTATCGCCACTTCCCCAGTAAGACCCGCATGTTCGATAGCCTGATTGAGTTTATCGAAGATAGCCTGATTACTCGCATCAATCTGATTCTGAAAGATGAGAAGGACACCACAGCGCGCCTGCGTCTGATTGTGTTGCTGCTTCTCGGTTTTGGTGAGCGTAATCCTGGCCTGACCCGCATCCTCACTGGTCATGCACTAATGTTTGAACAGGATCGCCTGCAAGGGCGCATCAACCAGCTGTTCGAGCGTATTGAAGCGCAGTTGCGTCAGGTATTGCGCGAAAAGAGAATGCGTGAGGGTGAAGGTTACACCACCGATGAAACCCTGCTGGCAAGCCAGATCCTGGCCTTCTGTGAAGGTATGCTGTCACGCTTTGTCCGCAGCGAGTTTAAATACCGCCCGACGGATGATTTTGACGCCCGCTGGCCGCTAATTGCCGCACAGTTGCAGTAATATGACGCCGGATGACTTTTCATCCGGCGAGTTTCTTTAAACGCCGAACTCTTCGCGATAGGCCTTAACCGCCGCCAGATGTTCCGCCATTTCCGGCTTCTCTTCCAGGTAAGCAATCAGGTCTTTCAAGGTGATGATAGAGATCACTTTGCAGTTGTAATCACGCTCAACTTCCTGAATTGCCGAAATCTCGCCGCGCCCCCGTTCCTGACGATCGAGCGAAATCAATACGCCAGCAAGCGTCGCGCCATTGGCCTGAATAATTTCCATCGACTCGCGGATCGCCGTTCCGGCGGTGATCACATCATCTACCAGCATTACGCGTCCTTGTAACGCGCTACCAACCAGATTGCCGCCTTCACCGTGGTCTTTTGCCTCTTTGCGGTTAAAGCAGTACGGCAGGTCAAGGTCATGATGCTCCGCCAGCGCCACGGCGGTAGTGGTCGCAATCGGGATCCCTTTGTAAGCAGGGCCAAACAGCAGATCGAACTCAATGCCGGAATCCACCAACGCTTCAGCGTAAAAACGGCCTAACAGTGCCAGATCGCGCCCGGTATTAAACAGCCCGGCGTTGAAGAAATAGGGGCTTTTGCGCCCGGACTTCAGCGTAAACTCGCCAAACTTTAACACCTGCTTGCTAAGCGCAAATTCAATAAACTGGCGCTGATATGGTTTCATGCCTTCGCTCCTCATCTTACTTTTCTACAGACAAAAAAAAGGCGACTCATCAGTCGCCTTAAAAATCAGTTTGCCAGCGCCGCCTTCTGCGTCGCTACAATGGATTCGATTCCCCCTCGGGCCAGCGCCAACAAGGTGAGTAGCTCTTCATGGGTGAACGGCTCGCCTTCTGCCGTTCCCTGCACTTCAATGATACGCCCGTCTTCGGTCATCACTACGTTCATGTCGGTCTCTGCGGCTGAGTCTTCAACGTATTCCAGATCGCAAACCGCTTCGCCGTTCACAATCCCGACAGAAACCGCGGCTACCATCCCTTTCATCGGGTTGGTTTTCAGCTTGCCGTTTTCCACCAGCTTCTGTAGCGCATCTGCCAGCGCCACGCAGGCACCCGTAATCGACGCGGTACGCGTGCCACCATCAGCCTGAAGCACGTCGCAGTCCAGCGTAATAGTGAACTCACCCAGCGCTTTCAAATCTACTGCCGCGCGAAGAGCACGGGCGATCAGACGCTGGATTTCCATGGTGCGTCCACCCTGCTTACCTTTCGCCGCTTCACGCGCGTTACGGGTGTGGGTAGAACGTGGCAGCATGCCGTACTCTGCGGTGATCCAGCCCTGGCCCTGACCTTTCAGGAAGCGCGGCACGCCTTCTTCAATAGAGGCGGTACACAATACTTTGGTATCGCCAAATTCGACCAGCACCGAGCCTTCTGCATGTTTTGTATAGTTACGAGTCAGGGTAACGGGACGCACCTGATTATTGCTACGGCCTGCTGGACGCATATTGAAATCTCCGGCTTGAAACAAATGTGGCTGCGCATTATACGGACTTCCGGCGGTTATTCCTATCCTGACAAGGCATCGATGGCTATAATCCTTCCACCTCTCCTTTTATAAACAGGAACGTCTATGATCCGCAGTATGACCGCCTACGCCCGGCGTGAAATCAAGGGTGAATGGGGGAGCGCAACCTGGGAAATGCGCTCGGTAAACCAGCGTTATCTGGAAACTTACTTTCGTCTGCCGGAGCAGTTCCGTAGCCTTGAACCTGTCGTTCGCGAGCGTATTCGTTCTCGCCTGACGCGCGGTAAAGTGGAATGTACCCTGCGCTATGAACCAGATGTTAGCGCACAAGGTGAGCTGATCCTCAACGAAAAACTGGCTAAACAGCTGGTAACTGCCGCGAACTGGGTAAAAATGCAGAGTGACGAAGGGGAAATCAACCCGGTTGATATTCTCCGCTGGCCGGGGGTAATGGCAGCCCAGGAGCAGGATCTCGACGCGATTACCGCTGAAATTCTCGCGGCGCTGGATGGTACGCTGGACGACTTTATCGTCGCACGCGAAACCGAAGGTCAGGCGCTGAAAGCATTGATCGAGCAGCGTCTGGAAGGCGTCACCGCCGAAGTGGTCAAAGTCCGCGCCCATATGCCGGAAATCCTGCAATGGCAGCGTGAGCGTCTGGTCGCGAAGCTGGAAGATGCTCAGGTGCAACTGGAAAACAACCGTCTGGAGCAGGAGTTGGTTCTGCTGGCACAACGAATTGACGTTGCCGAAGAACTGGATCGCCTCGAAGCGCATGTCAAAGAGACCTACAACATTCTGAAGAAAAAAGAAGCGGTTGGTCGTCGTCTGGACTTTATGATGCAGGAGTTCAACCGCGAGTCGAACACTCTTGCGTCGAAATCTATCAATGCCGAAGTGACGAATTCTGCCATCGAGCTGAAAGTGTTGATTGAGCAGATGCGCGAGCAGATCCAGAACATTGAATAACTCGTAACGCCAATTCTTCCTTTTCAGCCTTCACAAATGCCGCCCACTCAAACAGAGCGGCATTTTTCCTCCCCGCAACATTCAATTCTGTTTTGCGTGCCTGCTCCAGATTTTGCGATGTTTTTTTGCCCAGCGCAGTGAGAACGTGAGATACTTACAACTGTATATAAACACAGTTGTAGACTTACTTTCCTTGCAATCGATATCACATGGAGTGGGCAATGAACGAACATCATCAACCTTTTGAAGAGATAAAGCTGATTAATGCAAACGGAGCAGAACAATGGTCAGCAAGACAACTTGGAAAACTACTGGGTTATTCAGAGTATCGTCACTTTATACCTGTATTAACGCGCGCCAAAGAAGCTTGTCTGAATAGTGGTCACACAATTGATGACCATTTCGAGGAGATCCTCGATATGGTCAAAATTGGCTCAAATGCCAAAAGAGCATTAAAAGACATCGTACTCTCCCGCTATGCCTGTTACCTGGTAGTACAAAACGGCGACCCTGCGAAACCGGTTATTGCGGCAGGGCAAACTTATTTTGCTATCCAGACCCGACGGCAGGAGCTGGCTGACGATGAAGCTTTCAGGCAACTTCGTGAAGACGAAAAGCGTCTTTTTCTGAGAAATGAGTTGAAAGAACATAACAAACAATTAGTTGAGGCAGCGCAGCAAGCTGGGGTAGCGACAGCTATCGATTTCGCCATATTTCAGAATCATGGTTACCGGGGACTGTATGGTGGATTAGATCAGAAAGCTATCCATCAGCGGAAGGGGCTGAAAAAGAGTCAGAAGATCCTGGATCATATGGGTTCAACAGAACTGGCGGCTAATCTCTTTCGAGCTACCCAAACAGAAGAAAAACTCAAGCGGGATGGCGTGAATTCAAAACAGCAAGCTAACACCACACACTTTGACGTGGGTAGCAAGGTGAGGCAAACCATTCAGGAACTTGGCGGAACCATGCCTGAGGAGTTGCCGACCTCGCAGGTCAGCATCAAGCAGTTGGAAAACAGTGTAAAAATTACAGAGAAGAAATAGCAGAAACTAAAAACTCTTTTTGTTGATTGAGATACCCGATGCGTAAGCCAAAGTCCAGGTGCGGTGAACACAATGGCTAACATTGCACCTTTCTTTTCCACCCCTCAGTTTTAACCTACTTTTTCTTATGTATTTTCTCAGACAAGAAGTCAGAAGAATGCATCTACGCTACAGAAAACAACGATTTCACATAACTAAAAATTATCAATTTCCTCTCACCTTAAAAAATCTCAATCGTGACAATGCGTACAAATCGCTACCCTGCCAGACAGATTTTTAGGGAGATAACCATGCTGTTACACATTTTGTATTTGGTTGGCATTACTGCCGAAGCCATGACGGGGGCGCTGGCGGCCGGACGACGGCGCATGGATACATTTGGCGTAATTATTATTGCGACCGCCACGGCAATTGGCGGAGGGTCAGTGCGCGATATTCTGCTGGGCCACTATCCGCTCGGCTGGGTCAAACACCCGGAATATGTGATTATTGTCGCTACCGCCGCAGTACTCACCACTATCGTTGCTCCTGTAATGCCTTACCTGCGCAAAGTGTTTCTGGTGCTCGATGCGCTCGGACTGGTGGTCTTTTCTATCATTGGCGCACAGGTTGCGCTGGATATGGGACACGGCCCGATCATTGCCGTTGTCGCAGCTGTGACGACCGGCGTATTTGGCGGCGTTTTGCGCGATATGTTCTGTAAACGCATCCCACTGGTATTCCAGAAAGAGTTGTATGCCGGTGTCTCATTTGCCTCCGCCGTGCTGTACATCGCGCTGCAACACTATGTTTCTAACCATGATGTGGTAATTATCTCCACCCTGGTATTCGGCTTTTTTGCCCGCTTACTGGCGCTACGCCTTAAGCTGGGATTACCGGTCTTTTACTACAGCCACGAAGGTCACTAAGGTTCAAAACCTGTGATCTGCTGGGCAGCCAGCCAACTGCCCAGCTTCTTGATTTGCGCATTTTCCTTCCATTCAATAACCTGTCTGGCGCGCCCCGATCCAGTCCCCGGCAGCTGCTGCCAGAACTGCTCCGTGCTCAATAAAAGTTGCGACCAGGACCGTTCATCACTGGCATTAAGCGCCGCCCGGGTTAGCGGTATTCCCATTGCCATCACCCAGCGAGTAAAAGGCTGCTTACGAGCCAGATTAAACTGATGCCATAGCTGCGCACTTTTACTTTTCGCGATCCCCGGCGTGTTCTGTAATTGCTCTGGCGTTAATAAAAGCCAGGAAAAGATATGCTCAAAGCGATGAGTCTGATGCAGCGCGCGCCAGCCGGCCTCACCAATGCCATCCAGCCCAAGAACCTGTTTTGACCCCAGCCAGACTAAGCGTGAAATGAACTGTTCCTGACAAACATCAGAAGCAAAGTAGCAGGTCAACGAGTTAAAGCGGTTTTCTGGCGGTGTCGGTTTTGTACGTTCTGCACCGCGCCACACCACATCATCAATGCGAGGAATACCCTGACCGGCAAGGCTGACGAGGATCTGATCACCAGGCGCAATATCCCACTCCTGCCAGCGCCTGACGGAACCAATATTCACCCGCTGGACTTTTTTATCATCAAGCATGACAGGTGCGAGTGACGCAACCACCGATATTTTACCGCTCTTACCCACCGCAAACTGAATCGTCTTCACTTCGGCAACCTGAGCTACAGGTTGATATTTCCAGGCCACCAACCATTCTGCCTGGCCTGGTAGCCAATGGCGGGATTCGGGTTCTTTCGCCGCTCGCACAACCACGCCATCGGTGACGAAGGGTAATTTCGCTTTCCACCACGCATTGCGTACGCGCGCAACTTCATCAGCATTTTTCACCGCACGGGTATACGTCTGCGTTAGAGTAAAACCAGCGGTAGCCAGCTCTTTTAAACGATCGGTCATTAACTGCGGTCCATCCGGCCATGCCCAGACAAAAACGCCTAGAGAATTCAGCGTGTCGCTATCGTCCTGGCGCATCATCAGACCAGCAACTTTTGCGCGGGCATTTATTCCCCCCATTTGTTGTTGGATATGCCCCTCGCGTTTGAGAAATATTTCCCCCTGAAGCGTACTGTTGGCTAAAGGCCCGCTAACGGTTTGCGGCACAGCGGAAATTAAGCGAACTTTCTGCGTCCAGTCCTCGCCTTTCAGGCCATTGCCGCGACTGATTGCTTTGTTCAGTTTCCCGTCCCGATAAACCAGGGTTACCGCAACGCCATCAACTTTTGGCTGCACCCAAAGATCGCTACGTTCGCGCATCCACAGACTTAATGCGATTTTATCCGCCATTTTGCGTACACCCGTATGGGCTACCGGATGTATAACCGCACCGTTTAAAGGCGGCATCATCACATCGGGGGTCTCGTTCCCAAAACAGCGTTGCCACTGCGTAAGACGGGCGCTTAACTGATCGTAAACACCGTCTTCAACCTCACTTTTCCCTTCCTTCCAGTAGTCATCGTCCCACTGTTTTATTTGCTGTTGCAGGCGGGAAATTTCTTCCTGTGCTCTGGCTGGCGACCAGGCCGGACAGACCGCCCACGCCGATGATTGCCAGCACAAGATACTTATTAATATCGCCATCCATACTTTCATCATCACCTCCGCTGTAGATTGTCAGGCAGATATACAACGTGATGAAAGCAAAGCCGAGTGGCAAAAACGGAGTCTGCGAGGACGCTTCCTGAGAATCGTCTTTATTGCAGTGAATGACAGGCAAATGCGGAAGCAGCTACGCAAAACGCAACAACTTTGCGCAAAAAGTGTGAGCAAGGGCTACGTCACATGGCCGCGCCGTGTATAATAAGCTCGTATGTAGGCTTTATTTCGCTAATCACATACGAAAGATACTCATGGCTCAAGGCACGCTTTATATTGTTTCTGCCCCCAGTGGCGCGGGTAAATCCAGCCTGATTCAGGCTTTATTAAAAACCCAACCGTTGTATGACACCCAGGTTTCTGTTTCACACACCACACGCCAACCGCGTCCTGGTGAAGTCCACGGTGAACATTATTTCTTTGTTAATCATGATGAATTTAAAGAAATGATTAGCAGAGATGCGTTCCTCGAACACGCAGAAGTTTTTGGTAATTACTATGGCACTTCGCGTGAGGCCATTGAGCAAGTCCTGGCGACCGGTGTCGATGTTTTTCTCGATATCGACTGGCAGGGCGCGCAGCAAATTCGCCAGAAGATGCCGCACGCGCGGAGTATCTTTATTTTACCGCCGTCCAAAATTGAACTGGACCGCCGTCTACGCGGTCGCGGTCAGGACAGCGAAGAGGTCATTGCAAAGCGTATGGCGCAAGCTGTTGCAGAAATGAGCCATTACGCCGAATATGATTACCTGATTGTGAATGATGACTTCGATACTGCGTTGACCGATTTGAAGACCATTATTCGCGCCGAACGTCTGCGCATGAGCCGCCAAAAGCAGCGTCATGACGCTTTAATCAGCAAATTGTTGGCAGACTGAACCTGATTTCAGTATCATGCCCAGTCATTTCTTCACCTGTGGAGCTTTTTAAGTATGGCACGCGTAACTGTTCAGGACGCTGTAGAGAAAATTGGTAACCGTTTTGACCTGGTACTGGTCGCCGCGCGTCGCGCTCGTCAGATGCAGGTAGGCGGAAAGGATCCGCTGGTACCGGAAGAAAACGATAAAACCACTGTAATCGCGCTGCGCGAAATCGAAGAAGGTCTGATCAACAACCAGATCCTCGACGTTCGCGAACGCCAGGAACAGCAAGAGCAGGAAGCCGCTGAATTACAAGCCGTTACCGCTATTGCTGAAGGTCGTCGTTAATCACAAAGCGGGTCGCCCTTGTATCTGTTTGAAAGCCTGAATCAACTGATTCAAACCTACCTGCCGGAAGACCAAATCAAGCGTCTGCGGCAGGCGTATCTCGTTGCACGTGATGCTCACGAGGGGCAAACACGTTCAAGCGGTGAACCCTATATCACGCACCCGGTGGCGGTTGCCTGCATTCTGGCCGAGATGAAACTCGACTATGAAACGCTGATGGCGGCGCTGCTGCATGACGTGATTGAAGACACACCCGCCACCTACCAGGACATGGAACAGCTTTTTGGTAAAAGCGTCGCCGAGCTGGTAGAGGGGGTGTCGAAACTTGATAAGCTCAAGTTCCGCGATAAGAAAGAGGCGCAGGCCGAAAACTTTCGCAAGATGATTATGGCGATGGTGCAGGATATCCGCGTCATTCTCATCAAACTTGCCGACCGTACCCACAACATGCGCACGCTGGGCTCACTTCGCCCGGACAAACGTCGCCGCATCGCCCGTGAAACACTCGAAATTTACAGCCCGCTGGCGCACCGTTTAGGTATCCACCACATTAAAACCGAACTCGAAGAGCTGGGTTTTGAGGCGCTGTATCCCAACCGTTATCGCGTAATCAAAGAAGTGGTGAAAGCCGCGCGCGGCAACCGTAAAGAGATGATCCAGAAGATTCTTTCTGAAATCGAAGGGCGTTTGCAGGAAGCGGGAATACCGTGCCGCGTCAGTGGTCGCGAAAAGCATCTTTATTCGATCTACTGCAAAATGGTGCTCAAAGAGCAGCGTTTTCACTCAATCATGGACATCTACGCTTTCCGCGTGATCGTCAATGATTCCGACACCTGTTATCGCGTGCTCGGGCAAATGCATAGCCTGTACAAGCCGCGTCCGGGTCGCGTGAAAGACTACATCGCCATTCCAAAAGCGAACGGCTATCAGTCTTTGCACACCTCGATGATTGGCCCGCACGGCGTGCCGGTTGAGGTCCAGATCCGTACCGAAGATATGGATCAGATGGCAGAGATGGGTGTTGCCGCGCACTGGGCTTATAAAGAGCACGGCGAAACCAGCACCACCGCACAAATCCGCGCCCAGCGCTGGATGCAAAGCCTGCTGGAGCTGCAACAGAGTGCCGGTAGCTCGTTTGAATTTATCGAGAGCGTTAAATCCGATCTCTTCCCGGATGAGATTTACGTTTTCACACCGGAAGGGCGCATTGTAGAGCTGCCTGCCGGTGCAACGCCCGTCGACTTCGCTTATGCGGTGCATACCGATATCGGTCATGCCTGCGTGGGCGCGCGTGTCGACCGTCAGCCTTACCCGCTGTCGCAGCCGCTTACCAGCGGTCAAACCGTTGAAATCATTACCGCACCGGGCGCTCGCCCGAATGCCGCGTGGCTGAACTTTGTCGTCAGCTCGAAAGCGCGCGCAAAAATTCGTCAGTTGCTGAAAAACCTCAAGCGTGATGATTCTGTTAGTCTGGGCCGTCGTCTGCTCAACCATGCGTTGGGGGGTAGCCGTAAGCTCAATGAAATCCCGCAGGAAAATATTCAGCGCGAGCTGGATCGCATGAAGCTGGCTACGCTTGACGATCTGCTGGCTGAAATCGGCCTTGGTAACGCAATGAGCGTGGTGGTCGCGAAAAATCTGCAACATGGGGACGCCTCCATTCCACCGGCAACCCAAAGTCACGGACATCTGCCCATTAAAGGTGCCGATGGCGTGCTGATCACCTTTGCGAAATGCTGCCGCCCTATTCCTGGCGACCCGATTATCGCCCACGTCAGCCCCGGTAAAGGTCTGGTGATCCACCATGAATCCTGCCGTAACATCCGTGGCTACCAGAAAGAGCCAGAGAAGTTTATGGCTGTGGAATGGGATAAAGAGACGGCGCAGGAGTTCATCACCGAAATCAAGGTGGAGATGTTCAATCATCAGGGCGCGCTGGCAAACCTGACAGCGGCAATTAACACCACCACCTCGAATATTCAAAGTTTGAATACGGAAGAGAAAGATGGTCGCGTCTACAGCGCCTTTATTCGTCTGACCGCCCGTGACCGTGTGCATCTGGCGAATATCATGCGCAAAATCCGCGTGATGCCAGACGTGATTAAAGTCACCCGAAACCGAAATTAATGTTTTATGAACCCAACACGTTATGCACGCATCTGCGAAATGCTCGCCAGGCGGCAGCCTGATCTGACCGTCTGCATGGAGCAGGTCCACAAACCTCATAACGTTTCTGCGATTATTCGTACTGCAGATGCCGTTGGCGTACATGAAGTTCATGCTGTCTGGCCTGGCAGTCGGATGCGCACCATGGCTTCGGCAGCTGCGGGTAGTAACAGCTGGGTACAGGTGAAAACGCACCGCACCATTGGCGATGCCGTCGCTCATCTGAAAGGCCAGGGCATGCAGATTCTGGCAACCCATCTTTCTGATAACGCTGTCGATTTCCGCGAAATTGATTACACTCGCCCGACCTGTATTTTGATGGGACAGGAGAAAACAGGCATCACGCAGGAAGCGTTGGCCCTGGCGGATCGGGACATCATCATTCCGATGATTGGCATGGTGCAATCGCTGAATGTTTCCGTTGCCTCAGCCCTCATTCTTTACGAAGCCCAGCGCCAGCGGCAAAATGCGGGCATGTACCTGCGTGAAAACAGCATGTTGCCGGAAGCAGAGCAACAACGCCTGCTGTTTGAAGGCGGCTATCCGGTGCTGGCGAAAGTCGCAAAACGCAAAGGCCTGCCTTACCCCCACGTCAATCAGCAGGGCGAAATTGAAGCCGATGCCGACTGGTGGGCCACTATGCAAGCTGCAGGGTAAGTACCATGAAAGGTCGCCTGTTAGATGCTGTCCCGCTCAGTTCCCTAACGGGCGTTGGTGCAGCGCTTAGTAACAAGCTGGCGAAAATCAACCTGCATACCGTGCAGGATCTACTCTTACACCTTCCCCTGCGCTACGAAGATCGCACCCATCTCTACCCCATCGGAGAACTACTACCGGGCGTTTATGCCACGGTAGAAGGCGAAGTACTGAATTGCAATATCTCCTTCGGCGGTCGGCGGATGATGACCTGCCAGATCAGCGACGGTTCCGGCATTCTCACCATGCGCTTTTTCAACTTCAACGCGGCAATGAAAAATAGCCTGGCGACGGGCCGCCGTGTACTGGCTTATGGCGAAGCAAAGCGCGGTAAATATGGTGCGGAGATGATCCACCCGGAATACCGCGTGCAGGGCGATCTCAGCACGCCAGAATTACAGGAAACGCTCACGCCGGTTTACCCAACTACGGAAGGCGTAAAGCAGGCCACGCTGCGTAAATTAACCGATCAGGCGCTGGATCTGCTCGACACCTGCGCCATTGAAGAACTCCTGCCGCCGGAACTGTCACAAGGAATGATGACGCTACCGGAAGCGTTGCGCACTTTGCACCGCCCGCCGCCGACGCTACAGCTTAGCGATCTCGAAACCGGGCAGCATCCAGCACAACGCCGTCTGATTCTGGAAGAACTGCTTGCGCACAACCTCAGCATGTTGGCGTTACGCGCTGGTGCACAACGTTTCCATGCCCAGCCGCTTAGCGCCAATGACGCGCTGAAAAATAAACTCCTCGCAGCCTTACCGTTCAAGCCAACGGGCGCACAGGCACGCGTGGTGGCGGAGATCGAGCGCGATATGGCGCTGGATGCGCCGATGATGCGCCTGGTACAGGGCGATGTAGGTTCCGGTAAAACGCTGGTCGCTGCCCTCGCCGCGCTGCGTGCGATTGCCCACGGCAAACAGGTGGCATTGATGGCACCAACCGAATTACTCGCCGAACAGCACGCCAATAACTTCCGCAACTGGTTTGCACCGCTCGGTATCGAAGTGGGCTGGCTCGCCGGTAAACAGAAAGGTAAAGCACGGCTGGCACAGCAGGAAGCCATCGCCAGCGGTCAGGTGCAGATGATTGTCGGAACACACGCCATCTTCCAGGAACAGGTGCAGTTTAACGGCCTGGCGCTGGTGATTATCGACGAACAGCATCGTTTTGGCGTGCATCAGCGTCTGGCGTTATGGGAGAAAGGCCAGCAGCAGGGCTTCCATCCGCATCAGTTGATCATGACCGCGACGCCGATCCCCCGCACGCTGGCGATGACCGCGTATGCCGATCTCGATACCTCGGTGATAGATGAGCTGCCGCCAGGCCGCACGCCAGTGACGACAGTGGCAATCCCGGATACGCGTCGTAACGACATTATCGACCGCGTGCGCCACGCCTGTATGACTGAAGGGCGTCAGGCGTACTGGGTGTGCACACTCATTGAAGAGTCAGAGTTACTGGAAGCGCAGGCGGCGGAAGCTACCTGGGAAGAGTTGAAACTGGCGCTACCAGAGTTGAATGTTGGTCTGGTACACGGACGGATGAAACCAGCCGAGAAGCAGGCCGTCATGGCATCATTTAAACAAGGCGAGTTACACCTGCTGGTTGCCACTACCGTTATTGAAGTCGGCGTTGATGTGCCTAACGCCAGCCTGATGATTATCGAAAACCCGGAGCGTCTGGGTCTGGCGCAGTTGCACCAGCTTCGCGGGCGTGTAGGTCGTGGTGCGGTGGCTTCTCACTGCGTGTTGCTCTACAAAACACCGCTCTCTAAAACGGCGCAAATTCGCCTGCAGGTACTGCGCGACAGCAACGACGGTTTTGTGATTGCACAGAAAGACTTAGAGATTCGCGGACCGGGTGAACTGTTAGGTACGCGTCAGACGGGTAATGCTGAGTTTAAAGTGGCGGATTTACTGCGCGATCAGGCGATGATCCCGGAAGTTCAGCGCCTGGCGCGACATATTCACGAACGTTACCCACAACAGGCAAAAGCCCTGATAGAACGCTGGATGCCGGAGACGGAACGTTACTCGAATGCGTAAAAGGCGGCGGTGAGAAGACCGCCGCTTCATCGGTTAACCGGCAAAAATCGGCAACATTAAATACAGCTTAATCACCAGCGCGTTAACGATATCAATAAAGAACGCACCGACCATCGGCACTACCAGGAACGCCATGTGCGACGGGCCAAAACGTTCAGTGATCGCCTGCATGTTGGCGATTGCCGTTGGCGTTGCACCGAGGCCAAAACCACAATGACCCGCAGCCAGCACTGCCGCATCGTAGTTTTTGCCCATCATGCGCCAGGTAACGAAGATGGCATACAACGCCATGAAGATGGTCTGTACCACCAGAATCGCCAGCATCGGCAGCGCCAGCGAAGCCAGCTCCCATAGTTTCAGCCCCATCAGCGCCATCGCCAGGAACAACGACAGGCTTACGTTACCAAGCACGGATACCGCACGCTCAAAGACGCGGTAAAAGCCCATCATTGACAGACCGTTGCTCAGAATCACGCCAACAAACAGTACACAGACGAAGGTCGGCAGTTCAAAAGCAGTGCCAGCCAAAAGTTGCGCAACAATTTTCCCCACCGTCAGGCAGATAGCAATCAGCGCGATAGTTTCAATCAGCACCAGCGAGGTGATCATGCGGCCCACATCCGGCTTTTCGAACGCCGTCGGGACTTCCTGGTCATCCGGAATACCGTTCGGCGTGGTGGAGTGTTTCACCAGATAGCGCGCTACCGGACCGCCAATCAAGCCGCCCAGCACCAGACCAAACGTCGCACAGGCCATCGCCACTTCCGTCGCATTGGTGAAGCCATAACGTTCAATGAACAATTTACTCCATGCTGCTCCCGTACCGTGACCGCCGGAAAGCGTAATAGAACCGGCCAGCAGCCCCATCAGCGGATCAAGCCCTAACAGGCTAGCCATACCAATGCCAATGGCATTTTGCATCACCAACAGACCAACAACCACAATCAAGAAGATGCCAACCACACGCCCACCGGCACGCAAACTGGCAATGTTGGCGTTCAGGCCAATGGTGGCGAAGAATGCCAGCATTAACGGATCGCGCAGGGACATATCAAAGTTGACTTCCCAGCCCATGCTTTTTTTCAGTACCAGTAGCGCCAGCGCCACCAACAAACCACCCGCAACTGGTTCCGGTATGGTGTATTTCTTCAAAAAGGAGACGGAATGGACCAACTTACGCCCGAGCAGCAACGTCAGCGTTGCGGCAACAAGCGTTGCTAAAGTATCGAGATGAAACATAGTTACTCCTTTGTATCCGCATCACTCTTTCATACTCGTCATACTTCATCGCGCAGTGGCAACTTATGAACTATGACGGGTATCGAGTTATGCTTTCCTGGGTCAAATTCTCAGCTGTTAATGAACAAATGGCATGGATTTTAAGCAGAAAAATACCAAAAGTTATATAAAAAAGTGCATTTATCTCATTTAAATATTTAGATGAGGATGTGGCAAACGTTTGCTTTTATCTTTCGGTCAGCTAAAATGCCCGCTTTGCTACCACGGGATTGTTTTCGATGTCTGTTTCCACCCTCGAGTCAGAAAATGCGCAACCGGTTGCGCAGACTCAAAACAGCGAACTGATTTACCGTCTTGAAGATCGTCCGCCGCTTCCTCAAACTCTGTTTGCCGCCTGTCAGCATCTGCTGGCGATGTTCGTTGCGGTGATCACGCCAGCGCTATTAATCTGCCAGGCGCTGGGTTTACCGGCACAAGACACGCAACACATTATTAGTATGTCGCTGTTTGCCTCCGGTGTGGCATCGATTATTCAAATTAAGGCCTGGGGTCCGGTTGGCTCCGGGCTGTTGTCTATTCAGGGCACCAGCTTCAACTTTGTTGCCCCGCTGATTATGGGCGGTACCGCGCTGAAAACCGGTGGTGCTGATGTTCCTACCATGATGGCGGCTTTGTTCGGCACGTTGATGCTGGCAAGTTGCACCGAGATGGTGATCTCCCGTGTTCTGCATCTGGCGCGCCGCATTATTACGCCGCTGGTTTCTGGCGTTGTGGTGATGATTATCGGCCTGTCGCTAATTCAGGTGGGGCTAACATCCATTGGCGGCGGTTACGCAGCCATGAGCGATAACACCTTCGGCGCACCGAAAAATCTGTTGCTGGCAGGCGTGGTCTTAGCCTTAATTATCCTGCTTAACCGTCAACGTAACCCATATTTGCGCGTGGCCTCACTGGTGATTGCGATGGCGGCCGGATATGCGCTGGCGTGGTTTATGGGCATGTTGCCAGAAAGCAACGAACCGATGACGCAAGAACTGATTATGGTACCAACGCCGCTCTATTACGGCCTTGGCATTGAATGGAGTCTGCTGCTGCCGCTGATGCTGGTCTTTATGATCACTTCGCTGGAAACCATTGGCGATATCACGGCGACCTCTGACGTTTCCGAACAGCCAGTGTCCGGTCCGCTGTACATGAAACGCCTGAAAGGCGGCGTGCTGGCAAACGGCCTGAACTCGTTTGTTTCGGCGGTATTTAACACCTTCCCGAACTCCTGCTTCGGGCAGAACAACGGTGTGATCCAGTTGACCGGTGTTGCCAGCCGCTATGTCGGTTTTGTCGTCGCGCTGATGTTGATCGTGCTGGGTCTCTTCCCGGCGGTGAGCGGTTTTGTACAACATATTCCAGAACCGGTTCTGGGCGGCGCAACGCTTGTAATGTTTGGCACCATCGCCGCCTCCGGTGTGCGCATTGTGTCTCGTGAGCCGCTGAACCGTCGGGCGATTCTGATTATCGCGCTGTCGCTGGCGGTCGGTCTGGGCGTGTCTCAGCAGCCGCTGATTTTGCAGTTTGCCCCTGAATGGCTGAAAAACCTGCTCTCCTCCGGGATCGCCGCGGGCGGTATTACTGCCATCGTGCTGAATCTGATTTTCCCACCAGAAAAACAGTAATTCACTGGCGGCGGTAAGATAATTACCGCCGCAGTCTCACCTCTTTCACCATTCCCGCCTTGAGGATTGCGCGTAAATCGTGCATAACTCCCTTATGTGCATTTCACGGGATGGAAGACCATGAAATTTATTGGGAAGCTGCTTCTCTACATTCTCATCGCTCTGTTAGTGGTGATCGCTGGCCTCTATTTTCTTCTGCAAACCCGCTGGGGAGCAGAACATATCAGCGCATGGGTTTCCGAAAATAGTGACTATCATCTGGCCTTCGGGGCGATGGATCACCGTTTTTCCGCGCCATCTCATATCGTGCTGGAGAACGTCACGTTTGGTCGTGATGGTCAGCCCGCGACCCTGGTGGCCAAAAGTGTCGACATTGCGCTAAGCAGTCGCCAACTGACCGAATCACGCCATGTCGATACCATCCTGCTGGAAAACGGGACGCTGAATCTCACCGACCAGACCGCGCCGCTACCGTTCAAAGCCGATCGTCTGCAACTGCGTGATATGGCGTTTAATAGCCCGAATAGCGAATGGAAACTGAGCGCGCAGCGGGTAAATGGCGGCGTGGTTCCGTGGTCACCAGAAGCCGGTAAAGTGCTGGGTACGAAGGCGCAGATTCAGTTTAGTGCCGGATCGCTTTCGCTCAATGATGTTCCTGCCACCAATGTACTGATTGAAGGCAGTATTGATAACGATCGCGTTACGCTGACTAACCTGGGTGCCGACATCGCCCGCGGGACATTAACCGGAAACGCGCAGCGTAACGCCGACGGCAGCTGGCAAGTGGAAAATCTGCGCATGGCGGATATCCGTCTACAAAGCGAAAAATCGCTAACCGACTTCTTTGCGCCATTACTCTCTGTCCCGTCGTTGCAGATTGGTCGCCTGGAAGTCATCGACGCTCGCCTGCAAGGTCCGGACTGGGCGGTGACCGACCTCGATCTCAGCTTGCGCAACATGACCTTCAGTAAAGATGACTGGCAGACACAGGAAGGCAAACTGTCGATGAACGCTAGCGAGTTCATTTATGGTTCGCTGCATTTATTTGACCCGATTATAAACGCGGAATTTTCCCCGCAGGGCGTAGCGCTGCGCCAGTTCACCAGCCGCTGGGAAGGGGGCATGGTCAGAACGTCCGGAAACTGGCTGCGCAACGGGAAAACGTTGATCCTTGATGATGCGGCAATTGCCGGACTGGAATATACCTTGCCAAAAAACTGGCAACAGTTGTGGATGGAAACGACACCGGGTTGGTTAAACAGCCTGCAACTGAAGAGATTTAGCGCCAGCCGCAATCTGATCATTGATATCGACCCTGACTTCCCGTGGCAGCTCACCGCGCTCGATGGTTACGGTGCCAACCTGACGCTGGTTACCGATCATAAATGGGGCGTCTGGAGTGGTTCGGCGAATCTGAATGCCGCCGCCGCGACATTCAATCGTGTTGATGTTCGTCGCCCATCGCTGGCGCTGACCGCCAACAGCAGCACGGTGAATATCAGCGAACTGAGTGCATTTACTGAAAAAGGCATTCTGGAAGCCACCGCCAGTGTTTCACAAACGCCACAACGTCAGACCCATATCAGCCTGAATGGACGCGGTGTGCCGGTGAATATTTTGCAACAGTGGGGATGGCCTGAATTACCGTTGACTGGCGACGGCAATATTCAGCTTACCGCCAGCGGCGATATTCAGGCCAATATCCCGCTGAAACCTACGGTTAGCGGGCAACTCCATGCCGTGAACGCCGCAAAGCAGCAAGTGACTCAAACCATGAATGCGGGCGTCGTTTCCAGTGGTGAAGTTACGTCGACGGAGCCGGTGCAGTAAAAATCAATCTCGCCGGGTACGACTCAGACGTACCCGGCATTCCGTCAATAGATTACAACGTAATTGTCAGCGCATTCCCTTGAGGCGTCACCACCAGCCCCTGCTCACTTTCAGCCTGCGAACCGCCTTGCAGACCATTTACTTTCACAACATTGCGCAAGCACAGTGTCCAGTTCTTCGCCTCGCCCGCACCAGTCACAGTAATCGTGTTACCAGTACGTGTTGCTTTTAGAGTAAAGATCACCGAACCGTCAGCAGCGGGCACTTCACAAAGAGCTTCATGCCCGTCTTGCAGATTAAAGAGATGGAATGCCGTGCCTTCGTGCCACGCGTAATCGGGACGTTGCTCGTTGTTGCCCAGCGCCAGTAGGGTGTTATCACGCACATAAACGGGCAGACTCAGGAAGCTGTGCTGCTGTTTATGCCAGCGACTACCATCGAGTTCATCGTTGTGCCACAGATGTGTCCAGCGACCTTCCGGCAAGTAGAACTGCACATCGCCCGCTTCAGTGAACACCGGAGCAACCATCACGTTGTCGCCTAACATGTATTGACGGTCAAGGTAATCACAAGCCGGATCGTCCGGGAACTCCATCATCATGGCCCGCATCATCGGCGTACCCCGCGCGTTCGCACGAGCAGCTTCACGATACAGATACGGCATCATGCGGCATTTCAGTTGCGTGAAGAAGCGCACCACATCACAGGACTCATCATCATAGGCCCACGGCACACGATAAGATTTGCTGCCATGTAAACGGCTATGGCTGGAGAGCAAACCAAACGCGCACCAGCGTTTGTAAACGTGCGCCGGAGCGGTATTCTCAAAGCCGCCGATATCGTGGCTCCAGAAGCCAAAACCTGAAAGGCCAATAGACAAACCACCGCGCAGGCTTTCCGCCATTGATTCGTAGTTAGCGTAACAGTCGCCACCCCAGTGTACCGGGAATTTCTGCGCACCAACGGAGGCCGAGCGAGCAAACAAGACGGCTTCTTCCTGGCCAACGGTTTCCTTGAGCACGTTCCACACCAGTTCGTTGTAGATGTACGCATAATGGTTATGCATTTTCTGCGGATCGGAACCGTCAAACCATTGAACATCGGTTGGAATACGTTCGCCAAAGTCAGTCTTAAAGCAATCAACGCCCATCGCGACCAGACCTTTCAGTTTGTCGGCGTACCATTTGCAGGCATCCGGATTGGTAAAGTCATAAATCGCCAGACCTGGCTGTAATGCCGATCAGTTAAGGATCAGTTGACCGATCCAGTGGCTGTGTAAGAATCCGGAAACGCTCACTTGTTTCCGGATTTTTTTATGCACATTGGACAGGCTCTTGATCTGGTATCCCGTTACGATTCTCTGCGTAACCCACTGACTTCTCTGGGGGATTACCTCGACCCCGAACTCATCTCTCGTTGCCTTGCCGAATCAGGTACTGTAACGCTACGCAAGCGCCGTCTTCCCCTCGAAATGATGGTCTGGTGTATTGTTGGCATGGCGCTTGAGCGTAAAGAACCTCTTCACCAGATTGTGAATCGCCTGGACATCATGCTGCCGGGCAATCGCCCCTTCGTTGCCCCCAGTGCCGTTATTCAGGCCCGCCAGCGCCTGGGAAGTGAGGCTGTCCGCCGCGTGTTCACGAAAACAGCGCAGCTCTGGCATAACGCCACGCCGCATCCGCACTGGTGCGGCCTGACCCTGCTGGCCATCGATGGTGTGTTCTGGCGCACACCGGATACACCAGAGAACGATGCAGCCTTCCCCCGCCAGACACATGCCGGGAACCCGGCGCTCTACCCGCAGGTCAAAATGGTCTGCCAGATGGAACTGACCAGCCATCTGCTGACGGCTGCAGCCTTCGGCACGATGAAGAACAGCGAAAATGAGCTTGCTGAGCAACTTATAGAACAAACCGGCGATAACACTCTGACGTTAATGGATAAAGGTTATTACTCACTGGGACTGTTAAATGCCTGGAGCCTGGCGGGAGAACACCGCCACTGGATGATACCTCTCAGAAAGGGAGCGCAATATGAAGAGATCAGAAAACTGGGTAAAGGCGATCATCTGGTGAAGCTGAAAACCAGCCCGCAGGCACGAAAAAAGTGGCCGGGACTGGGAAATGAAGTGACTGCCCGCCTGCTGACCGTGACGCGCAAAGGAAAAGTCTGCCATCTGCTGACGTCGATGACGGACGCCATGCGCTTCCCCGGAGGAGAAATGGGGGATCTGTACAGTCATCGCTGGGAAATCGAACTGGGATACAGGGAGATAAAACAGACGATGCAACGGAGCAGGCTGACGCTGAGAAGTAAAAAGCCGGAGCTTGTGGAGCAAGAGCTGTGGGGTGTCTTACTGGCTTATAATCTGGTGAGATATCAGATGATTAAAATGGCGGAACATCTGAAAGGTTACTGGCCGAATCAACTGAGTTTCTCAGAATCATGCGGAATGGTGATGAGAATGCTGATGACATTGCAGGGCGCTTCACCGGGACGTATACCGGAGCTGATGCGCGATCTTGCAAGTATGGGACAACTTGTGAAATTACCGACAAGAAGGGAAAGGGCCTTCCCGAGAGTGGTAAAGGAGAGGCCCTGGAAATACCCCACAGCCCCGAAAAAGAGCCAGTCAGTTGCTTAACTGACTGGCATTACAGACCTGGCTGCCATTTATCCCACTGCCACAGCGAACCGTCCGGGCGTTTGAGTAAATAGCCTTTCTCTTGTAACTCTTTAAAGACAGGGGATTTTTGCCCGATATAGGGGTTAATCCAGACGCAGATTTTCAGCCCTTTCGCTTTCAGGCGGCGGATCATCCCTTCCGGGTCCGGGAAAGTCAGCGGGTCCCACTCAAAATCGCACCACTGGAAGGCTTTCATCCAGAAACAGTCAAAGTGGAAAACATGCAGTGGCAGATTGCGTTCCGCCATACCATCGATAAAGCTGTTTACCGTCGCTTCGTCGTAGTTGGTGGTAAATGAAGTGGTTAGCCACAGACCGAAGGACCACGCGGGCGGCAGCGCCGGACGACCAGTAAAACGGGTATAACGATCAAGTACCGCTTTCGGCGTCGGGCCGTCGATAACAAAGTATTCGAGATATTCACTCTCAACGCTGAACTGCACTTTGGAGACTTTCTCCGCTCCCACTTCAAAAGAGACGCATTGAGGATGATTGACCAGTACCCCATAACCACGGTTAGTCATATAGAACGGGATATTTTTATACGCCTGTTCAGTACTTGTGCCGCCGTCCCGGTTCCAGGTCTCTACCGTCTGGCCATTGCGCACCAGGGCAGTAAAGCGCTCACCCAGACCGTAAACTGTTTCGCCAACGCCAAGATCCAGCCGCTCAAACATATAATTTCGTTGATTATTCGTGTCCTGCACGTAGCCATTATTTTTCACCTGACTACCGGTAATACGTTCGCCGTTGCGCAGAAAATCCAGTGACCAGAACTCACCTTTGCTGACACGCGCGCTTAAGTTGCCACTTTTAAACTCAGCGTAACGTTCTGTGTTTTCGATTGTGACCTTCACGTCCTGCAAAATATTGAGCGGATAATGAGGACCGTTATTCAGCGCCCCCTGAAAATGCTCAATCCGTACACCGACAATACCTTCCTGTGGGGAGAAAAAGCGCAGCGTAAATAAAGGCGTATCAAGCTGCCAGGTTCGTTCACGCACATCACGGGGGGCAGCATAGACCACCATTTCATTACCCTGCTGTTCAACCTCGAACACCTGAAGCGGGTGAATCAAATTGAGGCCAGGTTGAATCAACCAGTTTCCATCGCTAATTTTCATTGCCGTTCCTTAGTTCTGCACTTCTTGAGAGGTGAATTGTTGCTGGCAACGGCGTTTGCCCTGGGCCAGCTGTTCCATAACGGTTTTCAGATTGTGCGTCGTGAGTGAGTAGTAGCGTTTAGCGATAATCGCGCTCAGCAAATAACAGATCGCCGGAACAATCGTGAATAGCGCAATAATGATGCTAATCGTGGCGCTGTTCTGCGCTTTTTCTGCCGCATCATATCCGCCATAAGCCAGCATCCAGCCGATAAGAGCGCCGCCGAAGGCCAACCCCAGTTTGAGCACAAACAGCGTGCCAGCAAAACTGATCCCGGTCAGGCGTTTACCATTGCACCACTCGCCGTAGTCGACGGTATCGGACATCATTACCCACTGGATAGGTGTCACTAGTTGATGCAACACACCAATCACGAAGATGAAGACAAACATGGTGATGCTGGCCTGCATAGGAACAAAGAACATCGCGAGGCTAATCACTGCCAGCAGGGCGTTCGTCCACCAGAAGATAGTGACTTTACATTTCCAGTCGGTCAGCGGTTTTGCCAGTGCGGAACCAATCAGGTTACCCACGCAATAAGTGGTGAGAAAAGCGACAAACACTTCCGGCGTACCCAAAATCCATGTGACGTAATACATCATCGCTCCACCGCGTACGCACACCGCCAGGATATTGAAAATGGTTAGTAAACCGACAATCCGCCACTGGTCGTTTTGCCAGATATCACGTAAATCTTCCCGCATAGACGTCGTTGTAGGTGGTGCTTCAACGCGTTCTTTAGTGGTGAAGAAACAAAATGCCAGCATCATAAATGCCACCACGGAAAGGACCGCGATACCGCCCTGGAAACCGAGTGGTTTATTATCACCACCAATTAAATTAACCAGCGGCATCATCAGCACAGTAGAGAGCATGCCTCCCGCGGTCGCCAGCACAAAACGCCAGGATTGCAGCGAGATACGCTGAGTCGGGTCATTGGTGATTACACCACCCAATGCGCAGTAAGGGATATTAACGATGGTATAAAGTAAGGTAAGTAGGGTGTAAGTAATTGCTGCATAAATCATTTTTCCGTTCATACTGAGATCTGGCGTGCTATAGGCCAGTACACAGACGATCCCAAATGGCAGTGCGCCAAACAGTACCCACGGACGAAATTTACCCCAGCGAGAGCGCGTTCGATCGGCCAACAACCCCATGCAAGGATCGGAAATCGCATCCAGTGCACGAGCGACCAAAAACATGGTTCCGACAAATCCGGCAGGTATGCCAAAAATATCGGTATAAAAGAACATCATATATAACATTACGTTATCGAAAATAATGTGGCTGGCGGCGTCTCCCATGCCATAACCAATTTTCTCTTTAACGGACAACACTTCACTCTTCATCTGCTTTTCCTTGATGCTATAGGGGTGCTGAGACCGATAACGCATTTTGTAAACCATCCCTGTGAGAGCGAATATTCCGATATCTGGTTATTAATTTATGATTCTTGTTTTATGTGATCGTGGTAGCGTTAATTTCGCTCATATATCATTGTAAAATATGGGTTTTATATGAACTATAATGCTTTCGTGATAATACGCTGCGTGTATTAGGCGGAAAAAACTGATCTGGGGGATGTAGAAACTCAAGGAAGTAGCTATAATGCGCCCCGCCTCCATGTAGCAATCGAGGCGCGGAAGATCGTCGTCTCCGGTGAGGCGGCTGGACTTCAAATCCAGTTGGGGCCGCCAGCGGTCCCGGGCAGGTTCGACTCCTGTGATCTTCCGCCAATTAGCCTCTTCTGACATTCTCCAACCCCTTGTAATACTGTCATTCCAGAGATTTTCTATCTGCTCAATATTCAATCGGCTTCAGGAATACCTGATCAAAAGTTTTGTGATGGACGATGAGCGACTGAAGAATCCGCCTGTCGGTTCTTCTGTCCTCGAACGCATCCGCGATATGCGCGCCAGCATGTGCCGTGTTTATTTGCAGGTGATTTGCCCCCTGCTGGCTCTCAGCCAACTGTATCGCCATTAAGGTGAAGATATTGTTTTACACGCTCCATAACACCCTTTTTTATACGACGATTCTATTCCTTTAACAGCTGGCGAAAAAAACTGACCTGTAAACTTCACCAATAATCAGACTGTCATCAAGATTAATTTTTTCATTTAATATATCAAATCAACTTGTTTTATTTTTACTATCAAAAATAGCTCATTGCCTTACTATAATTAATATATAAATTCGGTGATTAATTCTTAACATGCTTTTGCTAATAATCTCAATTGCTGGCCCTATAATATTGCGCTAGCATTGCTTTCTGGTTGTATCAGCGACACTCAAAAATTCTTAATACAATACTCATTCGACTGGTACTTATTTGTAACTCAGTTATATTTTGTCGCCCGGTGATTCAGAAGAATGCAAAAAACGGCTACCACTCCATCAAAAATACTTGATCTCACTGCCGCGGCATTTTTACTTGTCGCCTTTCTGACGGGTATTGCGGGCGCTCTCCAGACTCCTACCCTAAGTATATTCCTCGCAGATGAACTGAAAGCCCGTCCTATAATGGTAGGTTTTTTCTTCACCGGTAGCGCTATTATGGGAATTCTTGTCAGTCAATTTCTGGCAAGACACTCCGATAAACAAGGCGACCGTAAATTACTGATCCTGCTATGTTGCTTATTTGGAGTGCTGGCCTGCACGCTTTTTGCGTGGAATCGCAACTACTTCATTCTCCTCTCTACGGGCGTACTTCTGAGTAGTTTTGCTTCCACCGCAAACCCGCAAATGTTCGCCCTCGCCCGTGAACACGCCGACAGAACAGGCCGTGAGACGGTAATGTTCAGTACATTTTTACGTGCTCAGATCTCGCTTGCCTGGGTTATCGGGCCACCGCTCGCTTATGAGCTGGCAATGGGATTTAGTTTTAAAGTGATGTATCTCACCGCAGCCATCGCATTTGTTGTTTGCGGGCTGATAGTCTGGTTGTTTTTGCCATCAATACAAAGAAATATTCCTGTCGTTACCCAACCCGTAGAAATTTTACCCTCCACCCATAGGAAGCGGGATACACGGCTACTTTTCGTGGTTTGTTCAATGATGTGGGCGGCGAATAATCTCTACATGATAAATATGCCGCTATTTATTATTGATGAACTGCATCTAACCGATAAACTGGCTGGAGAAATGATTGGTATTGCTGCCGGTCTGGAAATTCCGATGATGTTAATCGCAGGCTATTACATGAAACGTATTGGCAAGCGGCTATTAATGCTCATTGCTATCGTGAGTGGAATGTGTTTTTACGCCAGCGTACTCATGGCGACGACTCCGGCAGTTGAGCTGGAATTGCAAATTCTAAATGCCATCTTCCTTGGTATTCTCTGTGGTATCGGCATGCTTTATTTTCAGGACCTGATGCCTGAAAAAATAGGCTCTGCGACAACGTTATATGCAAATACTTCACGCGTCGGCTGGATTATCGCCGGCTCTGTTGACGGAATTATGGTTGAAATCTGGAGCTACCACGCGTTGTTCTGGCTGGCGATAGGGATGTTGGGTATTGCGATGATTTGCCTGCTGTTTATTAAAGATATTTAGCTCACCTGTCTGGGCTAAGAAAAATCGGCGTGGCGCAAACAGAGCCATCCTCGCCATTTTTGCTATCATGCCTGCATACATAAACGACAAAACAGTATGCAGAGGGAAAAATGGGTTCCACCAGAAAGGGGATGCTGAACGTTCTGATTGCCGCCGTGTTGTGGGGAAGTTCAGGGGTCTGCGCGCAATACATCATGGAGCAAAGCCAGATGTCGTCGCAGTTTTTGACTATGACGCGTTTGATATTCGCCGGTTTGATTCTGCTGACGCTGTCATTTGTGCATGGCGATAAAATCTTTTCTATTATTAACAATCACAAAGATGCCATTAGTCTGCTGATTTTTTCCGTGGTTGGTGCGCTAACCGTACAGCTCACTTTTTTACTAACCATTGAAAAATCGAATGCTGCCACGGCAACGGTGCTGCAATTCCTCTCACCGACGATTATCGTCGCCTGGTTCTCACTGGTGCGTAAATCTCGCCCGGGCATTCTGGTTTTCTGCGCTATTTTGACATCGCTGATCGGGACTTTTTTATTGGTGACACACGGTAATCCGACGTCATTATCGATCTCTCCGGCCGCGTTATTCTGGGGCATTGCCTCGGCATTTGCTGCTGCATTCTATACCACCTATCCCTCAACGCTGATTGCCCGCTATGGCACGTTACCGGTCGTCGGCTGGAGTATGCTGATCGGTGGTCTGATCCTGCTGCCCTTCTATGCCGGGCAAGGAACAAACTTCGTGGTTAATGGCAGCCTGATTCTGGCGTTTTTCTATCTGGTGGTAATCGGAACTTCGCTAACCTTTAGTCTATATCTGAAAGGCGCACAGCTCATTGGCGGGCCAAAAGCCAGCATTCTGAGCTGTGCAGAACCATTAAGTAGCGCGCTGCTCTCTTTGCTGTTGCTGGGGATCACGTTCACATTGCCGGACTGGCTGGGAACGCTGCTGATTCTGTCATCGGTGATTTTGATTTCAATGGATTCTCGTCGCCGCGCCAGAAAAATAAATCGTCCGGCGCGGCATGAGTGAGAATTACCAGCCAGGCACCGCGCCACCGTTAAAGATGGTTTCTGCCGCTTTAGCGACTTCGGGCGATTGATAAGATTGCAGAAATTCCTTCACGTTTTCTGCATTCTTATTATCTTCCCGTGCCACCAGAATATTCACATACGGCGAATTCTTATCTTCAATAAATACGCTGTCGTGCACCGGAGAAAGCCCGGTCTGCTGAATGTAAGTGGTGCTGATAATCGCCACATCAACTTTGGGATCATCCAGTACGCGCGGGAGCTGTGCCCCCTCGAGTTCCATAATCTGCAAATGACGAGGATTCTCGGTTATATCCAGCGCGGTAGGTAGTAACCCTTTTCCCTCTTTCAGAGTAATTAGCTTCTCTTTTTGCAACAGTAAAAGCGCGCGACCAAGGTTGGTCGGGTCGTTGGGGATCGCCACTGTCGCGCCTTCTTTTATTTGCGCCACGGTTTTGATTTTTTTGGAATAACCCGCCATGGGGAAGACAAACGTATTTCCCACCGCTACCAGTTTATAACCATGCGCCTGATTATCTTGTTCAAGAAAGGGGCGATGCTGGAAGACGTTCGCATCAAGCTCGCCATGATTTGTCGCATCGTTCGGTAGCAACGAACCGCTAAATCCTACCAGTTCAACATCGAGGCCATACTTCTCTTTTGCCACCTTTTTAGCGACTTCCGCGACATCTTGTTCTGCGCCATTAATAACGCCCACTTTAATGTGCTTTTCATCGCTGTTGCTCTGGTCGCAACCTGCCAGCAGAATTCCTGCCAGCAATAATGAGGCCCCCACCCGTAGATGATGTGTTGTCAGTTTCACTTTTTTATCCTTTTTTTAATCGTTAACTGACTATAATGGCAAGATCACTACGATTTAAAAAACGAAAAGCTATCGAATAGAAGAAAAAGGTATATAAAACTGGCACTTCTTACTGACCACGCAAACACCTTTCGTACAGCATGATGAGAGCGGCAAAAGCAAACTACACTTATGCTTCATTCGATGCACATTTGCAGAAGGTTGCAGCTATGAAGCCAACGATGCTACTCATGATTACCGTATTCCTGACTTTTTCAGCCATTTCTCAGGCCGAATCGCCATTCAGTTCTCTACAGTCGGCAAAAGAAAAGACCACGGTATTGCAAGATTTACGTAAAATTTGCACGCCACAGGCGTCATTATCAGACGAAGCGTGGGAAAAATTAATGTTGTCTGATGAGAATAACAAACAACATATCCGCGAAGCTATTGTGGCGATGGAGCGTAATAATCAGAATAACTACTGGGAAGCGCTGGGTAAGGTGGAATGCCCGGATATGTGAATTTCGCACACCTCCGCGCTCAGGCCAGCAGCCGCTGACGTACGCTCGCACATCAGTAAATCACCTGCTTTTTCAAATTCCAATCAAAATTGCACCCGTTCATCAGGATTGTGGAGGAATTTCCCTCTACATTGTTTTCATTTCATCACATAGAAAATCTTATCTCATTGAAACAATACTTGTTTTTAATGAAGAAAAGGAAGCCCAACGGATGGGCATAAAAATGAGCGAATTTTGATATCACCACCCTCTAAAAAATGGTGAAGTCTGCACAAAGAATGTTCGAAAGGAGAGAGTAGAGATGGAAAGCGCAAATCTGGATTTAGAAGAAAATAAAGAAATTGCCAGTAAGTTCGAACGTGCACTAGGTATGGGAGCAACACTTGCAGAGCTGCATGGCATTACTCCGGATACACTTGAAGGCGTTTATGCTTACGCTTATAACTTTTATGAAAAAGGAAGACTTGACGAAGCTGAACTCTTTTTTAAATTTCTCTGTATTTATGATTTCCAAAATTATAACTATTTAAAAGGATATGCCGCCGTCTGTCAGTTGAAGAAAGATTATCAAAAGGCATTCGACATGTATCATATCTGTTTAATGCTATCTCCCGATAACGATTTCTCTTTGGTTTATTACATGGGCCAGTGCCAGATGGGCTTAAAAAACACTAAAATGGCCACGGAGTTATTTAATACAGTCGTAACCTACAGCCAAAATGAAAAAATTAAAGAGATGGCTACTGCTTATCTTGAACTCTTGACAGCCAATACCGAAGAGGAAGTTCAAACAGAGTGAGTCGGCAAAATGAACATAAACGGAAAAAACTCTTCTTTTACGCCTGAAGAGTTAACCAGGAAATATCATGAGAAAGCCCCGGTTGATTTAAAAATAACCATAGCGATAAAATAAATGAGAAGAATAACAATAAACACATTGCTTACTTTCCCGTTGATGCCATTTTAGATGGGAATAAACATCTGCCATGAGTTAAATAAAAAAGAATTAATTACACCCGATGATAGCTTAAAAAGGAGGTGAATTATGTCGGCACCGATTACGGGACAAACGATCACGTTTGAACAAATCAGCGAAACATTGCGCACACAGTATAGCGATGCGGAAAAAAGACTGCAGGACAGCAGCAAAACGCAAGTTGATCCCATGCGGCTTAATAAAAACCCGAAATCCCTTGATAATGATATTCGCGCTCGTCTTGAAAACAAACCGATGCTTGCTCCGCCTGAAATGCAGGTTTTAGATTCAGACAACGCCACTACAGCAAAGACGAACGATGCCCGCCTGACGATGATTTTGGGTAATCTAACAGGCATTGCCGATCAGGATATTACAACACGATTGCATAATAACCTTGACAGCACCCTGCTTCGACACGAAATGGCACATAATAAGTTTCGTGAATTAAGTGACGCTTACTCCTCGTCATTAGATTCCGCGCAAAAAGCCGACGACATCATGCATCAGGCCAATAATAATTACAATGCGGTCGATAAAAAGGTGCAATCGCTGGAGAAAAAAGTCAATGCATTGAATCAAGAGCTGTCGCAACTGCAACCTGGCGATCCGCAATATAATAAAGTGCTGACGCAAAAAAATGCGGCTGAGAAAACACTCACGCTATCATTACAAAAAAAATCGTTAGCTGAGAAATCGTTAAATACAGCCATTATGGATGCTGATGCTGCGATCGGCCAAAGTATGGAAATTTTTGACGAAATTCAACAGCAAGAACAGATTAATAACTTTACCACCAATATTTGCCTGACCCAGGAAAACCAGAAAAACAGAAACGCGACAGCCACATTTATCCTTTTGATTACCTCAGTAATGGAAGTTATTGGTGATACCAATTGCGAATCTATTAAAAATCAGTCTGAGGTAATGAAAGAGATTAACCATGTCAGGGAAAATAAACCCAATGAAACAGCGCGTAAATATACTAAATGGACAAAAGTTGTAAAAATCGTTAATGAGTGTGTAACTGTAGCTACCATTGCCATGAGCGCAATCTTAATTGTTGTTGGTCTTCTTGCTGCAGTTCCAAGTGGTGGTTCAAGTATTGCGGGTGCATTGGCACTTATTGGAGGAATAGCGGGCGCAGTAGTATTAGGTGTAGATATCACTTGTCAAATCGCTCTGGGCACCACGGCTACCGGCTGGATTTTAGGGAAAGTTGTAGAAGGTCTTTCGGCTGCTATTAAAACAGTTGATCCCACTCTGCTCGCAATCACCGCGCTTCTGGACGTTATTGGTGTCGATCAAGATACGATTGAACTGGTTAAAAGTATTTACGCAAGTGCAGCCGCTTCTATTGTCATGGCGACAGTAATGATTGGTGCAGCTGTAATATGTTCTGTAGCAATAGGGGCCGTTGTTTCTGCATTATCAAAAACAGCCGCAGAAGAAGTCACCAAAGAAATAACAAGCACTATAAAATCAACCATTGAATCTATTATTAAATCCGTTTCAAAAAATATTATAAAGGTATTAAACAGAGTATGCAGCATGATACAAACATCAGTCGTAGTTTTGAAGTTGATTGCCAAGATAAGTAATGCTCTGGAGAAAATAGGCTTAGCTATCTGTGAAACAGCAACATCGATAATGAATTATTGTGTTGCTGAAAACTCTGCCGACATGGCAATTTTACAACAGGACATGAGTAATCTATCAAAAACGCGTGAACAAATGCTTTCAGTATTGCAAAGGGTGGATAAAACCGTCGAACAAGAGGTAAGTCAGATGGTAAGAGTATTACAACACCGAACTGAAACCTTAAAATTTGCTTCCCATTCTATCGTATAAGAGGGTTCTAACATGGCCACCTATGAAATTAAAAATGCGACCAGCACACATAATATTAACAATCTCGATAAAACAATCTTTGATAGAGATTATAGTAAAGAAAACAACATACCAAATGATAATAAAATTGTGCAATACTATAACCTTAAAGATATTAAGCATGACATAAGCTCTCAGTTTATAATATTAAAAAATACAGACAGAGAAGTCTGTCCGGAACTAAGAGTAAAACTATTGGATAATCTTAATTATTCAAGGAATACGCTAGATAATTTGAGGGGTGACCTTAACAAACCTACAATTACATCCAGTCAATCAAGCAGTTCTACAGAGCAGACCACTATTAAAATATCTAAATTTAATATCCTTGATATGCTAGATAATTTGACCATGCGACAACAAGCTGTTATGGAGGAATTTTTAAGGGTATTCACATCAATGTATAAAGCCTCAGCTATGTCTGAGGCTATTATGAGCAATGTTTTTGAACAACTTGTCCAGTATCAGAGAAAAGAAACCGAACGCGCCACAGCAGCAAGTTCGATAGGTGTTATTATCGGGTCAGGAGTTGGCGCAGTCGGGGCCTCGGCATCTGCCGTAGCAAATTACAGAAGCCATCCCAAAAAGATGGTAACCCTTACACCTGACCAAGAGCATACTATCGAAAGAACTGATGATAATGCACAGCGCGCGTCAAAAAGGGAAGTTATAGAGCAACAAGCTTCTCTCAAACAAATAGATGAAAAAATAAAAAATACAACGAAAGATACGAATCTTAATGAAAAAGAAAAAGAAGAGGCGCTGAAATCATATGATAAAGAAAAAGAAGCTACTCTAGAAAAGATTAGAGATACAAACGAGAAAATTAGCACAAAACATAACAATAGGTATAATAAATATTTTACTATAGGTAAAGCAGATGTACTTTCACAGCTTAGCAATGAATCAATTCGAGCAACATCTAGATATCTAGAAAGCACTACTCATGCAGAAAAAGACATTGTTGAACAGGCTAAAAATGTTATGCATTCAGTTATGAGTAGCTATCTGGATCAAATTAGTCGTGATGTTCAAGGAAGAGATCAGGCACTTAATTTATTACAACAAATAATACAAACCATTATTGATACTGATAGCGCTATCGTTCAAGGCATTCGCTCATAAATAATTGCAATAATAGTTAATTATATTTAAGGAGGAATGACTCATGATTAATAAAGATAATAATTTAAATATAGATATTCTACGTCAGCAGAATGCAAACATTCCTCTCAAAGAGGCATCCTCGCAAAGTGAGGAGCCTCATCAACTGGGAAACAGCGAAAGCGAGGGTAATTTTCATAACAGCGCCAGTAAGGATAATAATATTGGCGCTATGCTCAAGAAAGATGTTGAGAAACTATCAACTTTAGTCAGTGAATGTAGCCCGCGAAATGAAGACTGGAAATGCCAGCACGACATACAACTTAACTTCGTTAAAAACATGCTCAGAAATTTTCCAACTGAGAACCTGTCAGAGAAAGGATCCGCGCTCTTACACGAAAGTTATTTGCTGATAAAAAACGTTCTGCAGCTTACAGAAAATGTTAATACTATTGACGGAAAGTTAAAGGATCCCGCTAAAATATTGACCCTGCATAACTCTGTGAGAAAAACCCTGGCTAACGTTGCTGACAACACAACCGGGTCAATTGCAATGGCAACGACCAAAGGAACCTTAACTCACGCTATCGCTTCTTTAGAGAGTTCTGCACCTGAAGTGAGAAGTTCAGAAACCAGCAGTACTTTAACTGCCAGTAGTTCAAGCGAATTTAAAAGTGATAAATATATATGCAGTGATATTGCTGATTTGATGAGTGTGCTCGGTAGCGACTACCTCGAAATCTATGCAAATAGCGTTGAGATAATGAGCGCATACTGGCAGGACTTCAGTGAACATATCCAAAGCAATATGGGAAAGTGGACTCACTCTAATAAAAAAGGCGATGCGATAGTTTTTGATGTCAATGCATTTCAAAAGGCCTTGATGCATTTTTATTATATCGATAAATATCCTAATGGTGATTTCCACTATCATTACAATCCAGACTATGTTTTATACCCTCCGGCACCAGCTGACAAAATTGGTGTTCCACTGGAAGAAGCAGAAAAATGGTGCGCCGCTTTAGATCTTCCGGTAATTCCACCCGATCCCAAACACCGCACACCTTCTCCGATTGTCGAAGTTGAACCGCAAGGTAGCGGTCTGTATGTTATTATTCCCAACCCTCAGATTATTGACAGTATGAGTCAGTCTTCAGACTCAATGGTACACAGGGACGATAAAGGGAAGGAAAAAAATATATCTAAAGAATTCACCGGCTACGAAATAAGCACGGCTGAATACCAGGCATGGCTGGCGGGTTATAACGGCCAGGCAGAAAACATGAAAACCGACGTGCAGGTTATCACGACTAAATACAGTACAGCCAACTCCACCTACGATACGATTATCAAATTATTATCGTCAACCATTACTGCATTGTTTGATTCAGCGAAGGATTATTTACGTTTCTGATTAAGTAACACCCACAATTATCATCCACTATCTGGTCCCGAAAAATGGGACCAGCGCTTTATATTATTAAGCATCACCTTTCATTCATTTCCTCATCACAATCTTACAAAATGAGCGTTTTTTGATAGAGCAATTCTGCCAATACTTTATTTTATATTGATCAAATTAATACTATGAATAGAGAAAACGGAAGGAGCGTTCTATGCAACTGCAACATGGAAAAAATACTACACAACAATATATATTTGGCGACTTTGTATTAAAAAACAATGGAATATTATTATTCAAAAACAAAGAATATCATATTCCACCGAAAGAACTTGGCGTTATCATTCTATTACTTAATGCTGACGGTGAAATTGTTAGCAAAGAAGAGATTATCGATAAGGTCTGGAGCGCGAGTGTTGCCAGTGATGAATCTCTAACACGATGTATTTATGCATTGCGCAAACTTTTGCATGAGAATAAACAGTGTAAGTATATCGAAACGGTCTATGGTCGTGGATACCGTTTTACTGTACCTATTGTGATTGTGACCGATAATGAACCGGTAAAGTCGACCACCACTCTTGCCGTTTTTCCCTTTCGTACCGAAGGTTCGATCAATGTTCTAAAACTCCATTACGAACTTGTCCAGGGCCTTTCAAAATATGCTTTTTGTGGTTTAGATATTTTACCCGCTTCGGTAACAAATGAGGCCAGTGATTTCTCCACTATCCATCAGTTTATCAATAAAACAGGTCCAGAATATTATATTATGGGTCAGGTCGTTCACTATGGTAAAAACTGGCGTTTATTTATTGAGTTAATTCATGCCAGAACACATAAATTGATTGATCATCAAAGCATTGATTTCAATCCCGATAATCCTCTTTCCGTATTATTATCACAAGTAATTAATATTCTTATTGAAAAAATACCCAACATTAATTTTAAATCTATTAATACACAACAAATGCCATCTCTGGATTCTGCTGTTATGTATATGAATGGCAGAATGGAAATGTACCGTTATACACCAGAGAGTTTGAAACGAGCATTAGTAATATTTAGAGATTGTGTAAGTACGCAACCGCAAAATACCTTGCCCTACTGTTGCCTGGCGGAATGCCATATATCATTAGCCCTCCTTGGACTCAGTGAACAAAAACAAGCAATAACTACGGCAGTAACCTCCATTGAAAAGGCTCTTGAAATTAACCCTTCAAATTCTCAGGCATTGGGTTTACTGGGTTTAATCAGTGGGCTAAAAGATGAACATTCAGTGTCTAATGTGCTATTTAAGCAAGCACATTTACTCAAACCTAATTCGCCAGACGTTTATTATTATCAGTCTCTGCTATGTTTTTTGAACGGTGACCTTGCAAGAGCATTTAATCTAATAGAAAAAAGCATTGCTCTTGAACCCAATAAAATGGGTATAAGCATTCTTAAATTAATTATACTTTATTACACATCCCCCCTCGATAACGCGATATCTTTTGCATTAAATCTTAACAGTCAAAACACCTGTAACAATCCAATTATTACCTCTATTCTGGCTATGTTCATGGCACTGAAAGGACATAATGATAAAGCCAAAAGTTTATTGCTTAAACTTGAGCCTGAACATGGTCTTGATTACACCTGTGTTAACTCGCTTTATACGAAGTTTCTGATCTATGGCGCATCTATAAAAAATGACATTATGAAGTTACTGGCAAATATTAGCACCAACAAAATCAATGGTGTTATTTTGCCGTTAATTTACACTGTGTATGGTAAAAAAGAATATGAAAAGCGCTGGCAACAATTAATTAAAGAGAATGATTTATGGTCAAATGTTTTGCTTCATGACCCCCGTTTGCTCAGTGTGAAAAACGAATTTAATACTATTGGTGTGATGCGTACTTCTGCGTAATAACGAATATAAATTGCCCTGCTGAAGCAGGGCAATCTAGTGATTACTTCGTTAATAATACTCTACGCACAAGCCAGAAGACTTTCCTGTCCCAAGCTCTGATATACCAGTTTCAGGATTAAATTTCTCGTGTACTCCCATGAGCTGAGTACTTGTCCAATAATCCGTACTGCTAAAAGCGTTCCCATACGTTTTTAAATTACCATATTCGCCCCACAACGTACCTACTTTTCGCGGTACTACCCCACCGCTTGGCCGCTGCGCTAATTCTAAAGATGACGGCATTTGACCATAGCTACATGAAGTATTTATGATATCCCAGGTATTACTACTGCTAGCACCTAAACTAGTAAACCATTTTTTAATCTTGAATTTAAATACAACATCATTCCCTTTACCATTCTTGGGTTTCCCAGTAATAGTAACTTCACTTCTTATCAGCACAGATAATGTTACTTCTCCATTACTATCAACATTAATTCCATAAATCCCAGCCGTCCAATTATAATCCGTATTTTTCATATTATGGGTTAGTAACAGCGTGAATTTTGCACCATCAAACCCTGTTTCTGGAAAACCATCTGTCGCCCTGAATTTTACACCATTAACACTCAGCGACTCGACTTCCACAAAAGGAAGGATGTTATAGGATGGTTGCCCGTATATACGCCAACCTTTAATCTCCATAAATGAAGTTAAATTTTCTCCTTCTTGGTAGGCCATATATGTACGTTCATATATGCCATCACCCACATATCTCCATTTTTCCCCTTCTTTCTTTTCTACATTTTGTAAGTACACTGCATCATCCAGCAAATCCAGACCGTTATCCACCGGATTTCCAAAATCATCAACTAATAAAGCACTGACAGGTAAATCCGCCCCTTCCACTACTAAAACTTCTCGTATACGAAGCTGTGAACCAAGCGGACTCACTTCACCTGGTTTGATAGTATAATTGTTTGAATAATTGGCATCGCTCCAACCAGCCATCTTCAGTTGCGCATTCAAATTCGCTTCCGCAAAATGTGCCATATACTGTCTTTGATATTGCCCATTGCCGTTGTAAACCCAATTATTGCCCTGGATAGGATCCGCATTCCTGACTTGTACGTTTTCCTCATTAAGCTGAACAACACCATCAGTAATAAAGTTACCCTGGGCATCTTTAAGAACAACGGTCACCGTTATGCTATCCCCAGCGATATATATCGTTTTGTCCGCGACAATCGTTGATTGAGTTTTTGCCGCTGCACCTGGTTGTATTCCATATAATGAGGACTTAATCTCCGCTGCCCATGTTTTTAATTTCAGACTGGCAACCAGATTTTCCTCGGCACCCCATGCTGTCCAGACAATGGTATATTCACCATTATTCTGCTCGACCCACTGCATAGAATCGGGAGTTGCGCCGCCTACCGCGAAACTATCAATATAAGACTCGATGACTTCTGATGTCAGCCCGAAAGCAGGGTTACCAAACTCATCCCGTAACGTTACTGTGACGGTTAATGGCTCCCCGGCGATATATGCCGATTTATCTGTCCTGATAGCAGAATTTGCCTGCACCGGAGCACCGCTGTGGATGGAATAACTCTCTGATTGTTTACTGCTGCCCCACTCAGACAACTTCAGCGTCGCGTGGTGAGAGTCTCCCGCCATTTGCGCCGACCATGTAGCAGTATAAACACCGGCGTTTTCAGACCATCCTCCTGAACGTACGGCTCCTTCCACTATTACGTTATCACCAGACAGTAAGGACTCGCCCCCTTCAACCAGGTTACCGTGCGCGTCTTTCAGCGTCACGGCGACGGTTATGGTCTCGCCAGCGGTGTATGCGTTTTTATCCGTGGCGATAGTTGATGTGGCTTGCGCCGGAGAACCGGACTGTATGTCATAGCGATCTGACGTTACGCCATCACTCCACGACTGCAATTGCAGGTTGGCGTGCTGATTGGTACTGGCAATCGTCGCCATTCGGGTTGTGGTATACACGCCACCTGATTCAACCCAGCTTCCCGTTTCTGACGGGTCGGTGCCAGCCACCGTCAGCACACCATTAGCGGCTAACTGTGAAGCTGCACCGGTTACCAGATTATCGAACGCATCCCGGAGCGTTACCGTGATGGTGATTGTCTCTCCAACCGTATAGTTCGACTTATTTGTTTCAACGGTTGAAGTGAGCTGCGATGCATCACCCGGTACAAAGGTGACGTTCTGGCTCTGGCTGCTGTTGTTGATGCTGGCGGTGACCACACTGGTTCCGGCGGTCTGGCTGGTGACAGAGATTTCCACCGTGCCATCCGGCTGAGTGGTCACCGTCGGGGCAGTCGTTGCGCCGTTGCCTGCCATCACGCTGACCGTCTGCCCGGCAAGCGCATTACCGTTAGCATCAGTGACCTTCACCTGCAGCGTATTCGCCGTCGCGCCGTCAGCCACTGAGCCGTCCTTAATGACCACCAGATCCGCGATCTGCGCCGTTCTGACATCGGCGATAAACGTCACATCCCGGCTCTGGCTGCTGCTGTTGATGCTGGCGGTGACCACACTGATTCCTGCCGTCTGGCTGGTGACACTGATCTCCACCGTCCCGTCTGGCCCTGTGATGACCGTCGGGGCAGTCGTTGCGCCGTTGCCTCCCAACACGCTCACCGTCTGCCCGGCAAGCGTATTACCGAACGCATCGGTGACCTTCACCCGCAGCGTGTTCGCCGTCGAACCGTCCGCCTCTGAACCATCCTTAATAACCACCAGATCCGCTATCTTCGCCGTCCTGACATCGGCGATAAATGTCACGTTCTGACTCAGGGTGCTGTTGTTGATGGTTGCAGTGACTGTACTGATCCCCGCCGTCTGGCTGGTGACAGAGATCTCCACCGTGCCGTCCGGCTGCGTGGTGACCGTCGGAGCAGTCGTGGCACCGTTGCCTGCCATCACGCTGACCGTCTGTCCGGCAAGCGCATTACCGAACGCATCGGTCACCCTCGCCCGCAGCGTGTTCGCCATTGCGCCGTCAGCCACGGCGTTATCCTGCGTCACCTCCAGACTCGCGATCTGCGCCGTCCTGACATCGGCGATAAACGTCACATCCCGGCTCTGGCTGCTGTTGTTGATGCTGGCGGTGACTGTACTGGTTCCTGCCGTCTGGCTGGTGACAGAGATCTCCACCGTGCCGTCCGGCTCTGTAATCACCGTCGGGGCAACCGTTGCGCCGTTGCCTGCCATCACGCTGACCGTCTGTCCGGCAAGTGCATTCCCGAACGCATCGGTCACCTTCACCTGCAGCGTGTTCGCCGTCGAACCGTCTGCCTCTGAACCATCCTTAATGACCACCAGATCAGCGATCTTCGCCGTGCTGACATCGGCGACAAACGTCACGTTCTGGCTCAGGCTGCTGTTGTTGATGCTGGCAGTGACTGTACTGGTTCCGGCGGTCTGACTGGTGACACTGATTTCCACCGT
>NZ_KE137316.1:2930914-2932464 GCF_000408845.1 Escherichia sp. KTE172
ATTACCGAACGCATCGGTCACCCTCGCCCGCAGCGTGTTCGCCGTCGAACCGTCCGCCTCTGAACCATCCTTAATGACCACCAGGTCCGCGATCTGCGCCGTGCTGGCATCGGCGATAAATGTGACATCCCCGCTCTGACTGCTGCTGTTAATGCTGGCGGTGACCGCACTGGTGCCCGCCATCTGGCTGGTGACAGAGATCTCCACCGTGCCGTCCGGCTGTGTGGTGACCGTCGGAGCAGTCGTGGCACCGTTGCCTGCCAACACGCTGACCGTCTGCCCGGCAAGCGCATTACCGAACGCGTCGGTCACCCTCACCCGCAGCGTGTTCGCCGTCGCACCGTCTGCCACCGCGTTATCCTGGCTAACGACCAGCTCCGCTATCTTCGCCGTCCTGACATCAGCGATAAATGTCACGTTCTGGCTCAGGGTGCTGTTGTTGATGCTGACGGTGACCGCACTGATTCCCGCCGTCTGGCTGGTGACAGAGATCTCCACCGTACCGTCCGGCCCTGTGATGACCGTCGGAGACACCGTTGCGCCGTTGTCCGCCAACACGCTCACCGTCTGCCCGGCAAGCGCATTACCAAATGCATCGGTTACCCTCGCACGCAGCGTGTTCGCCGTCGAACCGTCCGCCACTGAGCCGTCCTTAATAACCGCCAGGTCCGCGATCTGCGCCGTCCTGACATCGGCGATAAACGTGACGTTCCGGCTCTGGCTGCTGCTGTTAATGCTGGCAGTGACCGCACTGATTCCGGCGGTCTGGCTGGTGACAGAGATCTCCACCGTGCCGTCCGGCTCTGTAATCACCGTCGGGGCAACCGTTGCACCGTTGCCTGCCGTCACGCTGACCGTCTGCCCGGCAAGCGTATTACCGAACGCATCGGTCACCCTCACCAGCAGCGTGTTCGCCGTCGAACCGTCTGCCACTGAGTTATCCTGCGTCACTTCCAGCACCGCAATCTGCGCCGTGCTGACATCGGCAATAAACTTCACGCTCTGGCTCTGGCTGCTGCTGTTGATGCTGGCGGTGACTGTACTGGTACCCGCCGTCTGACTGGTGACAGAGATCTCCACCGTGCCGTCCGGATGCGTGGTGACCGTCGAAGCAACCGTTGCGCTGTTGCCTGCCGTCACGCTGACCATCTGCCCGGCCAGCACATTACCGAACGCATCGGTGACCTTCACCCGCAGTGTGTTCGCCATTGCGCCGTCAGCCACGGCGTTATCCTGCGTCACCTCCAGACTCGCGATCTGCGCCGTCCTGACATCGGCGATAAATGTCACGTTCCTGCTCAGGCTGCTGTTGTTGATGGTTGCAGTGACTGTACTGATCCCCGCCGTCTGGCTGGTGACACTGCTCTCCACCGTCCCGTCTGGCCCTGTGATGACCGTCGGGGCAGTCGTTGCGCCGTTGCCTCCCAACACGCTCACCGTCTGCCCGGCAAGCGTATTACCGAACGCATCGGTCACCCTCGCCCGCAGCGTGTTCGCCGTCGAACCGTCCGCCTCTGAACCATCCTTAATGACCACCAGGTCCGCGATCT
>NZ_KE137316.1:2933739-3050432 GCF_000408845.1 Escherichia sp. KTE172
TGCTGTTGTTGATGCTGGCAGTGACTGTACTGGTTCCGGCGGTCTGACTGGTGACACTGATTTCCACCGTGCCGTCCGGCTGCGTAGTGACTGTCGGGGCAACCGTTGCGCCGTTATCCGCCAACACGCTGACCGTCTGCCCGCCCAACGTATTACCGAATGCATCGGTCACCCTCGCCCGCAGCGTGTTCGCCATTGCACCGTCTGCCACTGAGTCGTCCTTAATGACCACCAGATCCGCGATCTTCGCCGTCCTGACATCGGCGATAAATGTCACGTTCTGACTCTGAGTACTGCTGTTGATGGTTGCAGTGACTGCACTGACTCCCGCCGTCTGGCTGGTGATACTGATCTCCACCGTGCCGTCCGGCTCTGTAGTGACCGTCGGAGTGACCGTTGCACCGTTATCCGCCAACACGCTGACCGTCTGCCCATTCAGCGCATTCCCGAACGCATCGGTCACCCTCACCCGCAGCGTGTTCGCCATTGCACCGTCAGCCACCGAGTTATCCCGGGTGACCACCAGATCCGCGATCTGCGCCGTGCTGACATCCGCAATAAACGTCACGTTCCGGCTCTGGCTGCTGTTGTTGATGCTGGCGGTGACCGCACTGGTTCCGGCGGTCTGGCTGGTGACTGAGATCTCCACCGTGCCGTCCGGCTCTGTAATCACCGTCGGAGCGACCGTTGCGCCGTTGTCCGCCAACACGCTGACCGTCTGGCCGGCAAGTACATTCCCGAACACATCGGTCACCCTCACCCGCAGCATGTTCGCCGTCGAACCATCAGCCACTGAGCCGTCCTGCGTCACCACCAGCTCAGCGACCTGCGCCGTGCTAACATCAGCAATAAAGTTCACCGTTTTACTATCGCTGCTTTGATTGATCTTAGCCTCAACAGTGCTGGCATCCGCTACGGTACTGCTCAGATCAACCTCTGCCATGCCATGCGCATCCGTCCTGATATCTGCGCTCTGCCCTGCATTGGCAAATACAGCCGCCCCCTTCGTCACCGTAAAGGTGACGGTCTGCTCCGGCAGCACATTGCCAAACTGATCTTCCACCCGGACATTCACCGTATGTCGATCGCTGCCATTCGCCAGCACATCCGGGTTACCCGTTGTCACTTGCATCGCGACAATTTGTGCGCTGGCGGCATCGCCACTAATACTGTAATCATTTGAAGTCAGAGCGCTCGCCCAGCCGGACATCTGTAGCTGTGCTTTTAAACCGGTGCCAGGGAGTAAGGCGGTATACGTTGCGGTATAAATTCCTTTTTGATCTTCATTCCAGGCGATGCTTTCCGCTTTTGTATTTGGCAGCTGGATAGCCTGGTTGATAGCGTCTCGTTGCCCCCCGACCAGGTTTTCATAGCTATCCTTGAGTGTTACCGTAACTTTTATCGCACCGCCTGCGGTGTAGGCCGTTTTGTCGGTAACGATGGAGGAATAAGCCAACACAGCTCCGCTTTCGCGTATGGCATACGCATCAGATTGCTGCGCGCTACTCCATGTCGATAGTTTCAGCGTGGCGTAATGGCGATCGCCAGCAATCTTCGCGGTTCGGGTGCTGGTGTAAACGCCATCAGACTCTTCGCTCCAGTTACCCGTTTCATTTTTATCTGTACCGCTCACCTCGACCACACTGCTACCCGCCAGCAGCGAAGCCATCCCTTTCACCAGGTTTTTCTGCTCATCCATAAGGGTAACTGACACTTTTATCTTGCCACCCGCGGTGTATGACACATCGTCTGTCTTGATGGTGGAGGTCAGCTGCGAGATATCGCCAGTAATAAAGCTCACTTCCACAGACTGACTACTGCCATTGGTCTCGGCCTTGATAAGACTGTTTACCGCCTGGTCACTGGCAAGGTTAACGCTGGCAATCCCGTCTTTATCTGTCGTCACAATACCGCCATTTGGATCGGCAAAAACCGCCGCACCATTCACGACCGTGAAGGTAACATTTTGTCCCTGCAGTAAATTTTGATGCACATCCCTGACCGTCACAGCGACGGTATTGTGATCGCGTCTGGCAACTGCGTTATTCGCGGTGATCTGCATCGCAGCGATTTTGGCGGTATCTTTATCACCCGCAATACTGAACGCATCCGAATGTTTGGTTTGCCAGCCGGGCATCGTCAGCTGGGCCGTTAATTTGTCGCCAATGAGATGGGCCGTATAGCTTGCTTTGTAAATTCCCTCACTTTCTTCCGTCCAGGCACTAACGGCATCAGCCTTCGTGTTGTCAACTTTAACGGTTTGTTTGAGAAGTTCTTTTCGTCCGGTAACCCCGTTGCCGTTATCATCTCTCAGGGTCACTTTAACGACTATCGGCTTACCCGCGACGTAATTATCCTGGTCTGTCTCAATCGTGGAGTCAGCGCGGGATGCTGTATTCGCCACGATAGCAATCAGCGCTGGCGTCTTAGCGATATCATCGCCGTTAAATTGCGGCATCAGCGATAACGCGCCAGACGTCTTCCCGGCGGTAACTATTTGGGTATAGGTTCCGTTACCGTTGTCTTTCCATTCGCTTAAGGCGAAATCCTGCAAACCTTTCACCTGTGTTTTTAACGTCATACCTGGGATTGGCTTGCCGCTGGAATCTCGCGCGGTATAGGTCAGCGTTGAGGTTGATTTTCCATCAGCAAGCAGGATTTGCAGATCGACAGAAAGCGTTGAACCGGCGAGGCTTAATGTGGGTTTTTCCACGACCACCATACTTTCTTCACGCCGGGAGAAATTTCCTTTCGAATCTTCCGCTGTAACCGCTATCGGGTAAGTGTTGTCGGTTTCAGGCATTGCCGTGAATCGGTAGGGAGGAATAGTGACCTGAATATCCTTGCCGGAAACAGCTACTTTTCCGCCCGCTGATTGCAGGGAGGCGGCTTCAATGTCATAACCTTTCAGCGCATATTTGGTTTGTAAGGAAGAAACCAGCGATTTAACCTCACCCGGCTTGCCTTTCAACGGATCGGTCAGCGTCAGCCGCACCAGCTCTTTCTTGCGATATTCGAGGACAATATTGTTATTACGATCGACCAGGTCATAGCGACTGCCCACAAGGCTACGTCGTGCTGCAACTTCAGCCGGATCGAGCTGTTTTTGCAGTGAATGGCCGGGTTGCAACGTCAACTCCATACCAATTCGGGTGTCGTTTTCTCCCTGTTTGCCCTGCCGTTGCTCGGCACTAAAGGAGATCAGAGGAACAGGGGTATAACTCAAACCTGCGGTAATCGCGTGAGGATCATTTTGACGCTCGTCTTTACCAAACAGCGCCACTTCATCGCCATAATATTGTTCATAGACCACCTTGCCGCCCAGCTGCGGCCAGGCCGGTAACCAGCCTTCGGCGCGAAGATCCCAACCGTTCGCCGGACGTGCTTCATAGTCATTGTCGAGTTCCGGTGCACTACGCCAGTTACTGAGGCGCAGATAACCGTTGCCGCTCAGTTTCAGGTAATCGCGCCAGTATTCAACGCCCATCCCGGTTCGGGTGTGATAGCGGGTCAGGTCATGATCGATAAACATATTGACGCCAGACATCCAGCTCGATGTGAAATAACGCCAGCCGATACCGTGGTTGGTTTGAGTGCGATTATCCGTACGGTGAAGTGTGTGCTGGCTGAAGACCAGGTTATCCGGCGTTTCGTACCAGGGATGGAGAAATTCAAATGACGAGCTTTTAAGGCTGAAATCTTCATCCACACCAAGAGATACCCGGGCAGTTCCCCAACGGCTGAGCCAGTCCGTTGCCTGCGCAGATGCAGAAGAAGCCACCCAGCCACGCGCCATACTCGCCGCCTGTTCGCTGTCCATATCGCGAGCTAAAAGTGTTCCGCTTTGCTGCGCCATTTCCGCGACCTGCATTTGCGGATCTTTGCCGTCGCGCTCCATCTGCATTGCTTTCAGGTTGCGCGCTTCAGGGCTGTTACTGTTAATGAGGGGCACATCTATTTCATCGCCCTGACGCACATTGTCAAAGCCCCGCGCAAAGGTACGGAACTGATTCAGGCGACGTAATTCATCAACGGTGATACCAAAGCGTGCCGCGACCGTTGGTGGCGATTCCAACGCACCCAGGGTATATGGAATAGTTTTAACGTTCGGCAGGATCAGTGACGCGGCAGTATCCGAGTGCGCAGGATTAATATGCGTAGGGGCAGCAGCCATAACAGGGAAAATAGTTTGTGTTATCAGGCAAATACCGGCGGTCAGACGACGTAAACGATCCCCCAATCCACATATGGTGTTATCGCCCCGACGATCGCCATTCCCATGCGCTTTCCCTGCCATTTGTCATCCCTGTCGCTATGCGTTCAGATTAAATGACCTTTCTTTAACATGAGAGAAAATGATGATTCATGATTAGCAAATGATGAATACAGGCGGAATAATGGAAATAACAACAAGATAAGAACAATGCCTGATCAATGGTTATCAGGGGAAGAACAGGAGAGCTTTCCCGCCAGAGCAGTAACCCCTCCTGTAAATACGTTACTTCATTTTCACCTTTGCGGTGACCAATAACGCCGTCAGCAACATCAATGTGCCGGACAACATCAACGGCGAAGTCAGACCAATATTATCCAGCGCATAACCGCCGATTGCCGCGCCACAGGTATTAGCAAGCTGAATAACCGCCACCTGAATAGACCCGGCTTTTTCTGCCTGATCGGCCAGTGAGCGGGTGATCCACGTTGACCAGCCGACAGGAACCAATGCAAAAGTTAGCCCCCAGATAATCGCCACGCCGGTAGCAACGATTTTATCGCTTCCCCACAACGTCAGCACCAACGCACTCACAGCCAGTATTAACGGCGCGCCTGCTAAGGCCAGTTTTACCGAACGTTTAAGAATGAACGACGAAAGCGACGTACCAATAAAGCTGGCGATACCAAAACTCAACAGCACCAGCGTTAAGCCATCCACGCCGAATCCCGCCAGGTTCATATACACCGGGCGAATATACGTGAAGAAAGCAAACTGCCCGGCGAAAGACATGAAGATGGCGAGCATCCCTGCCATCACACCCGGACGTTGTAATAAGCGGAAAGTATTTTGTTTCTGATGCGAGGGTTCGCCTGGCAGCGAAGGCAATGATTTGATAATCCAGAAAATACACAACACGCCCATCGCCGCCGCCGCATTAAAGACATTGCGCCAACCGATAAGCTCGCCTAAAAAACTGCCCAACGGCGCAGCAATCACCAGCGCAATAGAAACCGCGCCGAAGATCACCGACAGCGCCTTCGGCACCGTACGCGGCGGTACCAGACGCATGGTCAGCGACGCCGACATCGCCCAGAACCCGCCCAGCGCCAGCCCCAGACAGGCACGACCGATTAAAAGCAAACTGAATGAGTTAGCAAAGGAAACCAGCAAGCAGGAGAGCGTCAGCAAAACGGCAAACAAAATAACAACGTAGCGGCGGTCAGTGGCCTGAATTGTCTGGGTAATAAACAAACTGGCAAACATTGCCACAAAGGCGGTCACGGTCACCGATTGCCCGGCAACCCCTTCCGAAATGCCTAAATCCTGGGCCATTGGCGTCAACAAACTGACAGGCAAAAACTCAACGATAATCAGACAGGCGACGCAAAACGCCACCGAGAAAACGGCTGACCAGTTCGGTCGGGTGATGGCATCCGCGCCGCGGTTTTCGGCAATAAATTCACTCATGGTGTTACCCGTGGCATGTTTCAGGGGAAAAGCCGACCACTTTAACATTGAAATGTGTGACGCATTTAACGTTTTTGCAACTTTTACGGTGTTGTGGGAAAGTTCGAGGCTGCTCGAAGAAATAAAAATCATAGGGCAAGGTGATATGTATTTTCGCGATTGTGTTGGGAACAAGGGATAAAGTATTGCACTTGGTGATATACTTTAATAACAGGACCTCAACGATATGCGCGTGTTTAAAACCAAATGGTTTGCAAGGGAAGCCAGGTCTCATGCAATAACAGATGAAGAGTTGTGCCGGGCCATTTTAGAAACGGAACAAGGTAAAGCTGATGCACTTGGCGGTGGCGTTTTTAAAAAGCGCCTTCACCAAAATCGTGAGCGTGCAATTATTCTGGCGAAAGGAGGAAGCAATTGGTTTTACACGTTTTTATATGCAAAACAGGATATGTCGAACATCAATAGTCAGGAACTGGCTGGGTTTCGTGAAATTGCAAAGCATTATGCCTTCCTGACGAAAGCCCAACTAACAGCAATGATTAACACTAAAGAACTGACAGAGATCTGCTATGACTGCAAAAACTAAATTTAAAAGTCCTGCATTTGAGGCTATTCACAGCGCAGCGGCTGGATTGTCCAGCGTCGATGCTATTTCTGCCGAAACGATGCGTACTTTTGACAAAGCCTGCCTGACCAGCGTGCAAGACTTACAACCTGTTGAGATAAAAGCACTGCGGGAAAAATTAAAAGTGAGTCAGCCCGTCTTCGCTCACTATCTCAATACCAGCGTTTCAACTGTACAAAAATGGGAAAGTGGCGCTAAACGCCCCAATGGCATTTCATTAAAACTGCTCAGCATTGTGCAAAAACACGGGCTGGAGGTGCTGCTGTAAATAGAACGTAGATAATGCATTCACCTACTGTCAGTTCCAATACCGGATGCGGCGTGAACGCCTTATCCACCCTACAGGTCAGGCGCGGTCTGTAGGCTGATAAGACGAAGCGGTTTTAATGCAGCCAGTGAACGCCCTCGGCAGGCTGAAAGAACGCGTTATAGCGCATCTGAAAAGCATTAATATCCTGCATTTCAGGTTCGGTTTCGCGCAGAAAACCCAGCGCCAGCCTGACCTGAGCATCAGTAATCGGCGCGGCAAGGCGGGCTTTTTGTAAAATCCGATGCCATTGCAGCAGATTCTGTTCGCTACCATCGACAATGACAATTTGCCAGATGAGCAACACCTGCGCGGCGTTTTGCAGGTGCGACTCATCCGGACGATGCAAATAACGTAAAAATTCGTCACCGGCTGACTTTCCCATTTGATCGACCATCGACTCCACGGGTACGACATCGATATTCAGCCGATCGCTGAGACGGCGAATCGCTTTTCTGGCCCCGGATGTCAGCACCCGAAAACCAACCACAAACACTACCGCCAGCGTGGCGAGCATTATCCAGATCATGAGTTCTCCTGCGTAATCAGAACTCATGATATCTGGAAACCCTCGCCAGTTACTAATCCACCAGAATAATCTTCAGTGCAAACAGAGCTGCGACCACCACCACACACAGGTTCAGATCGCGCCAGCGCCCGGTGCACACTTTCATGATGCAGTACGACATAAAGCCAAGTGCAATCCCTTCGGTAATCGAGAAAGTAAAGGGCATCATCACCGTGGTAATAAATGCGGGCACCGATTCGGTAAAATCATCCCAGTTAACGCGCGCCAGGCTCGAAGTCATCAGCACGCCAACAAAGATTAACGCTCCGGCGGTTGCGTAAGGAGGAACCATCGCCACCAGCGGTGAGAAGAACATAACCAACAGGAACATAACGCCGACCACAACCGCAGTCAGCCCCGTGCGACCACCGACTGCCACACCAGAAGTACTTTCAATATAGGCGGTAACAGACGAGGTGCCGATAAACGCGCCCGCCACCGAACTGACGCTATCAACATATAGCGCCTTATTCATATTGGGGAATTTACCGTTACTATCTATTAAGCCAGCTTTATCAGTTACACCAATTAATGTTCCTGATGAATCAAATAGGTTGATCAGCATAAAGGAGAAAATGATACCGGCGAGTTCAAGTGTTAACGCGCCGCTCAAATCTACTTCACCAATGACGCCGCTAATATCAGGCGGAATGGAATAGATGCCGCTAAAATGAACATCACCGAAAAATAATCCACAGCAAGACGTCACCACAATAGAAACCAGCACCGCGGCATGAAAATGACGTGATGACAACACGGTTATAATAAAAAACCCTAAAATACCTAACAACACGCCGTGAGAACTTAAATCGCCAATCATCACCAGGGTGTCTTTATTGGCGACAATAACGCCAGTGTTTTTTAATCCCATTAAGGCAATAAATAATCCGATTCCGCTGGTGATGCCAATACGTAAACTTAATGGAATGTTGGAGATCATCCAGTAACGGATACGAAACAGCGTGAGCAAAAATAGCCCAATTGCGCCCCAGAATATCGCGCCCATCCCGGTCTGCCAAGAGATACCCATCGCCCCCACGACCACGAACGCAAAGAAGGCGTTCAGCCCCATTGCCGGAGCCAGCGCCACGGGTAAGTTAGCAAATATCCCCATCGCAATACTGCCGATACCGGCAATCAAACAGGTGGTAACAAACACCACTTTCGGGTCCATTTGTGCCGCGCCGAGGATTTGCGGGTTCACAAAAACGATGTACACCATGGTTAAAAAAGTGGTCATCCCCGCAATCAATTCTGTGCGGACGGTGGTCCCATGCTGAGGTAGTTTAAATAATCGCGAAAGCGTCCCTGATTCATTACTCACGTAATCGGTATTGTCATTATTCATTTTTTTGTCCATTGGAGGAGATTTAATCCCTTGCTTTTGTAAAACAAATGACAACAACGGTTCAGTGATAATTATCACATTTCAATTGCACATTAATGGATATTCTTTAATAATCTCGCGACGTTTCTTTATGATAAATAATAATCAAATTGATAAAATCAAAATGAGAAAAATATGAATAATTCTATTAACCATAAATTTCATCACATTAGCCGGGCGGAATACCAGGAATTGTTAGCCGTTTCCCGTGGCGACGCTGTTGCCGATTATATTATTGATAATGTCTCTATTCTCGACCTGATCAATGGCGGAGAAATTTCCGGCCCAATTGTGATTAAAGGACGTTACATTGCTGGTGTTGGCGCAGAATACACTGATGCTCCGGCTTTGCAGCGGATTGATGCCCGCGGCGCAACGGCGGTGCCAGGGTTTATTGATGCTCACCTGCATATTGAATCCAGCATGATGACGCCGGTCACCTTTGAAACCGCTACCCTGCCGCGCGGCCTGACGACCGTTATTTGCGACCCTCATGAAATCGTCAACGTGATGGGCGAAGCCGGTTTCGCCTGGTTTGCCCGCTGTGCCGAACAGGCAAGGCAAAACCAATACTTGCAGGTCAGCTCTTGCGTACCCGCCCTGGAAGGCTGCGATGTTAACGGTGCCAGTTTTACCCTTGAACAGATGCTCGCCTGGCGGGACCATCCGCAGGTTACCGGCCTTGCAGAAATGATGGACTACCCTGGCGTAATTAGCGGGCAGAATGCGCTGCTCGATAAACTGGATGCATTTCGCCACCTGACGCTGGACGGTCACTGCCCGGGTTTGGGTGGTAAAGAACTTAACGCCTATATTGCTGCGGGTATTGAAAACTGCCACGAAAGTTATCAGCTGGAAGAAGGACGCCGGAAATTACAACTCGGCATGTCGTTGATGATCCGCGAAGGGTCCGCTGCCCGCAATCTCAACGCACTGGCACCGTTGATCAACGAATTTAACAGCCCGCAATGCATGCTCTGTACTGATGACCGTAACCCGTGGGAGATCGCCCATGAAGGACACATCGATGCCTTAATTCGCCGCCTGATCGAACAACACAATGTGCCGCTGCATGTGGCATATCGCGTCGCCAGCTGGTCGACGGCGCGCCACTTTGGTCTGAATCACCTCGGCTTACTGGCACCCGGTAAGCAGGCTGATATCGTCCTGTTGAGCGATGCGCGTAAGGTCACGGTGCAGCAGGTACTGGTGAAAGGCGAACCGATTGACGCGCAAACCTTACAGGCGGAAGAGTCGGCGAGACTGGCACAATCCGCTCCGCCATATGGCAACACCATTGCCCGCCAGCCAGTTTCCGCCAGCGACTTTGCCCTGCAATTTACGCCCGGAAAACGCTATCGGGTCATTGACGTCATCCATAACGAATTGATTACGCACTCCCGCTCCAGCGTCTACAGCGAAAATGGTTTTGATCGCGATGATGTGTGCTTTATTGCCGTACTTGAGCGTTACGGGCAACGTCTGGCTCCGGCTTGTGGTTTGCTCGGCGGCTTTGGTCTGAATGAAGGCGCGCTGGCTGCGACGGTCAGCCATGACAGCCATAATATTGTGGTGATCGGTCGCAGTGCCGAAGAGATGGCGCTGGCGGTCAATCAGGTGATTCAGGATGGCGGCGGGCTGTGCGTGGTACGTAACGGACAGGTCCAAAGTCATCTACCGTTACCCATTGCCGGCCTGATGAGCACCGACACGGCGCAGTCACTGGCGGAGCAAATTGACGCCTTGAAAGCCGCCGCCCGTGAATGCGGTCCGTTACCGGATGAGCCGTTTATTCAGATGGCGTTTCTTTCCCTGCCAGTGATCCCCGCGCTGAAACTAACCAGTCAGGGGCTGTTTGATGGCGAGAAGTTTGCCTTCACCACGCTGGAAGTCACTGAATAATAAATAAATATCCTCCGGCATAGCCGGAGGTTTTTCAAATGCGCCTATAAGGCTCTCTTACCAGCCGCGCCCTAACAGGCGCACACGATCTGACATTTGCATCCAACTTCGTTACTTACGGCCCGTAAACGGGCTGCCCGGATAGGGAATCGATAACTGCTCTCCCATTTTATCCTCTTCAAGCTGGTGCTTTATGTAATCCTGTATCTTCGCCGTGTTCTTACCCACCGTATCGACGTAGTACCCTCTGCACCAGAACTCCCTGTTCCTGTATTTGAATTTCAAATCACCAAACTGCTCGTAAAGCATCAGACTGCTTTTCCCTTTCAGATATCCCATAAAGCCGGATACGCTCATTTTGGGCGGGATCTCCACAAGCATATGGATATGATCTGCACAGCATTCAGCTTCCAGAATCCGTACACTTTTCCACTCACACAGCTTTCTCAAAATACTGCCTATTGCTCTACGCTTCTCTCTGTAGAACACCTGTCTTCGGTATTTTGGCGCAAATACTATGTGATATTTACAGTTCCATCGGGTGTGCGCTAAGCTCTTTTCGTTCCCCATTGGGACCCCCTTTTGATTTCTTGTTTGACACTTGCAGTTGCCAGACCGCAAGGTGTTTTAACAAATCAAAAGGGGTTTTAATAACTGGCTTAAAGCTGAAAGCTTTCCGGAACCCCCAGCCTAGCTGGGGGTTTTCTGTGCACAAAAAAAGCCCGGCGTCATGCCGGGCAAAAGTCACCAGTTACGTTTATGCCACTGTCAACTGCTGAATTTTTTTCTCGCGGCGGATTTTGCGTTCTTCCATCACCGCCACTATCGCCATCAGGCAGATACAACCAATCGCGGCGATATCCAGCGCAGCGAAGGTGCCTGCCCAGCCGGTAAGGCCGAATACTGGCGTCCCATCGGCAATCATTCCCAGACCTAACTTGGCAAAGCTGTCGCCAATCAGGTAAGCAAAGGTGCCTTTAATACCATCGGCAGCGCCAATCGCTTTTTTAGGTACAAAGCCAACAGCAGCCACACCAATCAACAATTGCGGGCCAAAGACCAGGAAACCCAACGCAAAGAGAGAAGCCAGGTAGATATATTCGTTGCTGGCGTGTTGATACACACCGAGCGTGGCGATAATCAGCGCCAGCGCGATACAGGCCACCAGGCCACGGCGACCGTTCGCCAGGTCAGAGAGCCAGCCCCACAGCAGCGTACCGACCAGCGCGCCAGCTTCAAACAGCGTAAAGCCCTGAATCGCCACCGCTTTAGAGAGTTTCAGTTCCTGGAACGCGTACACAGTTGACCACTGGTCGATACCAATACGTACCACATAGAGGAAAATGTTGGCGAAGCACAGCAGCCAGATCACTTTGTTTTTCAGCACATACTCAACAAAGATCTGCCACTTGGTCATATCGGTAGATTCTGTCTCTTTGTCCTCTTCGCTGATCTCCTCGCCGAACAGTTCTTCAGCTTTGCCGAGGCCATAAGATTCCGGGGAGTCGCTGCCGTAACGCAGGCCGATAAAACCGACAATCAGCGCGATAATCGACGGGAAGATAAACATGCCGATGACATGGCCATCGAACAGGTAATTTGCGCCGAACAGCGCTACACCTGCCGCGCCTGCACCGCCAAGGTTGTGAGAAATGTTCCAGAAACCGAGGAAGGTCCCGCGCTTACGACGCGGCGTCCATTTGGTGATGGTGGAGTAACTGCACGAACCGCCGGTGCTCTGGAAAAAGCCGCTTAAGGCGTAGAAGGCAATCATCAGGAACAGGCTAACCGAGCCGCTGCCCATACTGGCGCTGAAGCCCAGCATACAAATGGCAGACAGGATCAGCATGAACGGCAGGAATTGTTTGGTGTTTTTGCCGTCGGCGTAGTAGGAAACCAGCGTTTTACCCACGCCATAAGTGATGGAGAAGCCCAGGCCGATCATCCCCAGCTGCGTCATGCTCAACCCGTAGGTCGAAATCATATCGTTCTGCGCGATGTTAAAGTTCTTGCGAATCAGGTACATCGTCAGGTAGCCGATAAAGACCACCAGGTAGGATTGCATGAACGGTTTGAACCACATTTTGCGCCGCACTTCGAGCGGAAGGTCCAGGGTCGGCTTGCGGACCTGGTTTAAGAAAGCCAGCATGGGTTACTCCTGAAATGAATACCTGCGTGAGGCATGCATTGTAAAAATCAGCAGCAAATCAGGCCTGAGATAGCGTCCAGGCAAAACCTGGAAAATTTCTTAGTTTTGCCGGATATGAAGTGAAAAGGTGAGATGCATCACGCTTCGCGCGGTGCCTGGGCGTTCAAAAAGGGCAGTAACAGCAGTGCGGAAATCCCGGCGGCGATAGAGATAACCACAAAAAATCCGCTCCAGTGCCAGGTATCGAGTACTTTCGCCAGTGGCCAACCAGCAAGCGACGCCCCCAGATAAGCAAACAAGCCGACAAACCCCGTCGCCGCCCCTGCCGCCTCTTTGTGGGAACACTCTGCCGCCGCCATGCCGATTAACATCTGCGGGCCAAAGACAAAAAAACCAATAGTGAAGAAGCAGGTTGCCTGCATCACGTAGCTGGCAAATGGCATCAGCCACAGCGAGCCGACTGAAAGCAAAATTCCGGCGGCGAAAATCAAATTCATCGGCCCACGGTTGCCGTTAAACAATTTGTCCGAGCCCCAACCGGCTACCAGCGCACCGATAAATCCGCCCAGTTCAAACATCGTCACTGCCGTATTCGCCGTGACCAGATCGACGTCCAGCGTCTCGGACATATACAAATTGCCCCAGTCGTTGATTGCCGCCCGGACCACATAGACCAGCACATAGCAAAACGAAAGCAGCCAGATATACGGATTCAGTAACACATACTTGGTGAGGATCTCTTTACGCGTCAGCCCTGCCCCTTCTTGTTGTTGAGCAATCTCCAGCGCGTCGTGCCGCCATTCACCGACCGCCGGTAAACCTAACGCCTGCGGGCGATCGCGCAGCCGCCAGCAGAGAAAAATCCCCACGACGATCGCCATACAACCAGCAATCATCATCCCGGCACGCCAGCCGTAATGTAGTGCAGCCGCTGCCATCACAATGGGAATGAGTGCGCCGCCGACGTTATGCGCCGTGTTCCATAATGCCCACCAACCGCCGCGCTCGGTACGAGAATACCAGGCGGTTAATAGACGCGCACACACCGGTGAACCCCAGCCCTGGAAAAAGGCGTTCAGCACCCAGAGTACGGCAAACGCCCATAGCGACGTCGAGAAGCCAAACAGAATGTTGATAATGCCCGTGGCGATAAGCCCTATCCCCATAAAATAACGGGCATTTGAGCGATCGCTGACAATGCCGGAGACAAACTTCGACACGCCGTAAGTAATGTAAAACAGGGTCGCTAACAGGCCGATATCGCTACGGCTGAGCACGCCGTTAGCAAGGATTTCTGGTACGGCGGCGTTAAAACTTTTCCGCGTGAAGTAAAACAGCGCGTAACCCAGCCAGATGGTCAGCAGAATATGCCGACGCCAGTAGCGATAGCGTGCATCAATTTCATGTTTGTCAGTCATTAATGGCGCATCGGCAGGCGCTTTCAGAAACGGCAACATCATCGAACCTTAGACATAACGTTGAGGTAGAGAAACGCTGACACGCGTGCCGTGCAGACAGGAAATGTGTAATGTGCCGCCCAGCGCCGTTACGCGCTCGCGCATTCCGGTGAGGCCAAAACCTTGTTGCCCGGAACCCGGCGGCAAACCGCTGCCATCGTCTTCAATCACCAGCATCAACCGTTCATCCTGCTGCCAGCCTTGCAGCGTAACCGCGCTGGCATCGGCATGTTTCACAATGTTGTTCAGCCCTTCCTGGCAGACGCGAAACAGCGTCACGCGCTGGTTTTCGCTTAACGCTGACTCATCGATACGCCATTCGAGATGGCTGACAATGCCGCGCCCTTCCAGCTCCATTTCCCGCATCAGTGAGCGGATGGCCTGCTCCAGGGTGAGATCATCCAGCTGGCGCGGACGTAACCGCCCTAACAAACGGCGCACCGCATCGTAAACACCCAGCGACAGTTGTTCGATGAGCTGCCCGCTCTGCTTCACGCTGGCGTTATCTGCCGCCAGTCGCTGGACAATGCCCGCCTGAGTACGAATGGCAGTGATGGTCTGACCTATATCATCGTGCAGCTCACGCGCCACATCACGGCGCACGCTCTCTTCGGTTTCTAACAAACGTTCAGCCAGATGCTGATTGCGCGCCAGTTCTTTTTGCAGCGACTGGTTAAGTTCACGCAACCGCTGGATGCCAGCGCCAAGCAACAACCCTGTCAGACTTTGCACCAGCAGCGAGAGCAATAAGTCCACCGGATGATCGCGCCAGGTTTGACTGGCGATCAGCGCGATGGCGTTCATCAACGTCGCAATCAGCGCCCCTTGCCAACCATAGTGCCAGGCCAGCGCGATAATCGGCAGCGCCAGACAGAATGGCGTAAAGCGCGACAGTTCGGCCGGCAATCCCAACTGGAGCCAGAGACTGATAACAAACAGCAGCAAGTACCAGACCAGATGTCGCCCGCGCCAGTTGATCGGTTGAGAAACTAACGACGGGCCGAGCGGCAGCCAGGTGTTATTGGCGAGATAGTGCCAGAACACCAGACATATAGGGGCCAGCGTCAGGCCGCCAGTTAAAGTCAGTAGTAGCGCATTCCACGACTCTTTGCCGTGCCAAAGCCAGGGCAGCGACTGCAACAACGCCGCCGCCGTCAGGGCCGCCCCCTGTAACAGCAAGGTGCGCCAGTCACGTTGATGGCGATAGCGCGAGATCAGCGCAACGGGTAGTAACGTCAGTAAACTACCGATCATCAATAAGGAAAAATGGGTTAAACCGACCGCCTGCGTTAGCCAGTAAATCAGCAGCCACTCCGCGCCCAGCAGCACCGGCCAGTATCCGCGCGGGCATTGCAGCATTAGCCCCAGACGCAGACCAAACGGAAATAACAGCACCGCCATATCAGGGCGCTCAACCAGGTGCAGGCTGATACTCCACAAGCAAAACCATGCGGCAGAGAAGATAAAAAAGCAGGCAATAACGGTAATTAAGCGGGAGAACAACGTCTTCATCACCAGCCATCAAACATGCGGCGCGCCAGTTCAACGTCGTTACTGACACCCAGTTTTTCCATCAGGTTGGCACGATGTACATGCACAGTTTTTGGCGACAAACCTAGTTCGGCGGCAATCTCTTTCACCGCCATTCCTTGCGCCAGTTTTTCCGCCACCTGGCGTTCACGTTTGGTTAGCGGGTCCTGGCGACCGGATGCCAGTTTAATGGCAATATCCGGCGTCAGATAACAGCCGCCCGTGGCAACCGTATGCACCGCAGAAATCAGTTCATCCGGGCTACAGCGTTTGGAGAGAAAGCCGCGCGCCCCCGCGTTAAGCGCCTGCTCAACCAGCGCCGGACTGTCATGAACGGAGAGCATAATCGTCGCCATACCTTTCGGCAGCTGGCTTAGCAGCTCCAGACCGGAGATATCGGGCATGGAGATATCGCAAATACACACCTGCACACCGCGCCCCGGCAGCCCCGCCAGCGCCTCGCGCCCCGAACCAAACTCGGCAACTACTTGCAAATCAGGTTCCAGCCCCAGCAACTGCGCAAAGCCGGAGCGGACGATAAGGTGATCGTCTATAAGGGCAACGGTGATCATGATTGGGTCCTGGCGGATAAAAAACGCGCATACCTTAACGATAAGCGCGATGTTGTTCAAGTTGGATATGGGGTATGTATTGGCTTAATGATGTTGGTCTTATCGTCAAAACGCTTACCTGAAAGGTAAGCGTTTGGTACGTGTTATTGCGAAAAAGCGAATTATTTGTAGGTTGCGATTGCAATATTGCCTGAGAAATTTCTCCTCCTGTTGCGGAAATCGTTTTCAGGTAACAAAGAGTCATCCAGAAACCTATAATCTTCAGCGGAACGCTCATTAAGAGAGTCATCCACTGAGTCGTTATGAATATAATCCTCACCGTATGTTCGATAAATGAAATTAGCAATATTAAAATCGTTACCAGCTTCATTTATTTCGGCTTTTACAATATAATGAGTTTGTGTGAATGTATGCTGTGAAAAGTCAGCAAAAAGAAAATTTGTTTTTCCCATCAAAGCACAAAACCCTGGGTTACTATTAAACCCGGCAGAAATAGAATTGCTTGCCTGTATTGCATTAATATCCCCCCTATCAAGCGCGACAGGAAATGCCTGTGAACAAGCATAATACAGGTTACCTATTCCTGAAATACTGGAGAGGCAAGAAATAATATTTTCTCTGGTTTTTTTCTCAACACCATCTTTCTGTAGAGAGTTTCTCACAATATTACATTCATCTGGCGTAAATACAATTTCACTAAAAAGTTTTTCGAAATCTTTATATTTTCTAACACCTCCATGACCAGACAAAGCCATGGTTTTACTCCTCAGTAATTCATGGATAGTGCTATTTATTTTAACTCCACAACATGCAATAAATGAGCTAGCCTCTCCAACATGTCTTGATGCATCAGCAAGAAGTGCACTAAACTCTCCCTCCCGAACATCTAGTTTTTTTATGTCTGATTTATAACTACAATCATCTGGAATTAATTTATCTGGAATCAATTCATATTGGATTGATTTATCTGGAGTTGATTGAGTTTGTTCATATAACGCTTTTTTTAATTGGTGCTCAGCATCAGTAACTCCACTGCTGAGTTCATTTTTAAAATTATTATTAACAACTTCTAACTTAAGAGCATTTGCAGCAACTGTTACTTTTGAGAGTTGATACTTTTCCAATACATCGTGCTCTGATAATAACCCTATAAACTCTTTCACATTTCGACCACTAAAATCCCTGTCCCTACTCTTTTTTTCCAAACTCTTGCCATTTAACTCACGATACACATCAGTGACTTTAAATTTATCACTGCCGGTCTGTTCAATTTTTATATAGCTATCCATGCCAGTGGTAGCGATCCATGTTTTATAATTCGCATTCGCTGATTCAGGCGTAACATGAAAATAAGAAACCAATTTACCACTGATATCATGCCGATAGATATGAAAAGAATCTAAAATGTATAATAATATATTTCGGAAAACTTCACGAAAAGTGGCATCTTTAGATAATGTTCTACAATTATCGAGCAGGCCGCTTTGTTCCATCGCATCAAATGCAGCAATATTACCCTCGATACTATCTCTTAGACTCTGGCTCAGGCCCTGACTCTGAGTTTGACTCTGAAACTGGCTATTATCATTCTCTGTTTCCGTTGGATATGTATAACTCGTCACACTAACCATAGTAACCTCGCAATATGACACCTTGCATATTTTGACATTTTAGAAGCATCAATGGTTAGCATGATAAATATGTCAATGCTAACCGCTATATTTCATTTATTTCAATAATAAGACCATGTGTCGTTAATTTTTAACGATTTTCCCAATGCAATTGCATCACTAATTCTACTTATTCACTATCAAAAATCGCTCATTTTTTCAAAAAGACTGTTTATACACAGACGGTTAACAATACGCGTTCACCTTAATGATAAACGCGATTTATCAGGCAAAAATCATAAATCAGCAGTTGTTGCGGCACCGAAAAATGTAAAAGTGACTTTATCGATTTTGGAGTTTTGTTCGTCGACCCTACCGGTAGTAAAATAACGAGAACACTGAAGCTTAACTTCATTTCCAACATTATTAACCGCCATCGAATACATCTTCTGACTAAACCCATTTATAGTAAAATCCATTTCATTAAGATACTTTCCAGACCCAAAAAAAGCATTTCCTGATTTTTTTAAATGCAATGTTAATGAAGTGGCACCATCCAAACTCTTTGAGAGTAACTCGCGAACATCTTGAGATGTATGTTGTAAGCGAGTCTGATAGCCTTGTGCGGAAGAATAATAAAAACATGTAATCCCCTGAGGACTGGCTAAGCAAGCGATTATTTCATCAATCTTATCATCCGTAATATTACCGTTTGATTGTTTTAATAATTCTCTTACCTCAGCACAATCATTAACATCAAAGCAAAGCTGTTTAACCATTTCTTCAAGTGTGTTTTGAATATATTTTGGATATTGTTCAATTTTTTCAATTTTGTTTGCAAACTTTTTAAGAATATCTTTACTTAACTCAACACCACAGCAAGTTATTTTTGCAGCACCACTTGGTTTAGTTTGTTCTTTTATACATCTATGAGCATCCATAGTCATAGAGTGTAAATAATCCTCAGTAATATCAATTTTTTCCTGAACAGGTAAATGGCCCTCATCTTTTTGAATTCGCAGGTTTAATAAATCATATGTATTACTCACAATGTCTGCAGGCATTTCGTAACTACAATCCGTATTCATCATAACAATACTATTAACTAATTTTTTCCTCAAAACCGTGTCAGCAGAATGTGTTTCTAACGCAGCAGTTTTTTCAGACAGCGATTTGATAATAGTCGCCACAGCCACTCCAGAATATGATGTTTCTTTTACTATTTTTTTTGTATTTTTTTCACCTGCATCAAACTGTATAACTTTAAAGGATTTGCCACCTGTTTGTTCGATTACGGTATATTCGTTCTCTCCAGTTGCCGCCATCCAGGTACGATTACCATTATTTTCAGTGCCTGGCATAGGGTGAAAATAGTTAAGGATTTCGGTATTAACACTGCGAGAACCGGACATAATATTTGCTATTAAGCGTTTTATTTCCTGTAACATCCATTTTGCGAAATTACTGCCAGGTGAATATTTTTTCTCGTTATTTGTGATATTAAGCTCAGCAGCAATAATTCTATTTTTATCCAAAAAGGTGGAGGGGCAGGGATTTGACATAATTGTTCCGCTGTTTATAGGGCTTGCCATAATATACCTCACGATGAACCATTAATTAATAGAATGCTGGTCATGACCACTGGTATAGACAGCAATCAGAATTTAACACCATCGCTGGAAATTTTTAGCCCTAACTGTCAACCCCCTGGTTATCGGTGCAGCGACTTAAATTAACGTCCTGGGCTAATAAATTGTGCCTGAGATGGTCTCTGGCACAATTTCACCCTATATATCTGAACGGATCTATCAAAAATCGCTCATCAGTAACCCCCCCGAGCGGTTTAATATTGCTCCTTACTGAAAAAACACCGCAATCTTGTTAAACATTGTCGGATCGGACTGATTACGCTGCACTTTCACCACATCTTCCAGCTTATCGATTTGGCTTATCATCTGCTCCAGACGCTGGTCGTCATTGACCAGTAGCCAGATATGGCTTTTGTCGCTGTCCTGAATCGGCAGGCAGAGAATGCCTTCGACGTTAAAAGCGCGACGGGCAAAAAGGCCACAAACGTGGGTCATTACGCCCGGATGGTTGCGAACGGTGAGTTCGAGAATCACGTTGTCATGAGTTGTGTTTTGCATGGCTTATTCCCCCACCATTTCAGTATTCGCCGCACCTGGCGGCACCATCGGGTACACTTTTTCTTCGGCATCAATGCGCACATGGATCAGTGCCGGACCAGGGCGATTGATGATTTCCTGCAATGCAGCCTGCGGATCGGCTTCGTTATTCAAATCACAGGTTTCGAGGCCGAATCCGGCGGCAATTTGCATAAAGTTGATTTTGCCCGGATAGGTGGCAGCAAAAACGCCCTGCTTGTAGAACAGACTCTGTTGCTGATGCACCAGCCCCAGCGCTTCGTTGTTCATCAGAATGATTTTGACATCCAGCTGGTTTTCGCTGGCAGTCGCCATCTCCTGAATATTCATCATCAGGCTGCCGTCGCCGGAGAAGCACAACACTTTGCGATCCGGGTTCGCCAGCGCCGCGCCAATCGCCGTAGGCAGGCCAAAACCCATCGTGCCCAGCCCACCGGAGGTCAGCCACTGGCGTGGGCGATTGAGCGGATAAGCTTGCGCGGTCCACATCTGATGCTGACCCACGTCGGTGGTGATAATCGCGCTGTCATCGACACAGGCGGCAACGGCGTTGATCAGGCCGTAATGGCTTAACGGATCGCACGCTTTCGGGATTGGACACGGGAATTCGCGCTGCAAATCCGCTACCAACTGGTGCCACTCTGCACGCGGTTGCGCTTCCACCAGCGGGATCAACTGCGCCAGCACGTCATCAACATCCGCCTGGATCGCCACATGTGGCTGCTTGATTTTACCCAGCTCTGCGCGGTCGATATCGACATGAATAATTTTGGCATTCGGGCAGAACTGCTCGGTTTTGCCAATCGCCCGGTCATCAAAACGCGCGCCGAGAACAATCAGCAGATCCGCCTCCTGCAAGATATAGTTGGTGCTGCGCACGCCGTGCATTCCCAGCATACCCAGCGACAACGGATGCGCTTTTGGCAACATGCCCAGCGCCATTAAAGTCATGGTGGTAGGCAGCTGCGCTTTCTCCGCCAGTTCACGCACTCGCGCAGGCGCATTGATCACACCACCGCCCAGATAAAGCACCGGGCGTTTGGCAGCATTAATCATTGCCGCTGCGTCACGAATGCTTTCTTCGCTAAAGGCGGGCGCGACGGCTTTTTCTGCCACCGCGGGCTGTGCTTCAATCTCAAAAACTGCCGTTTGCACATCCTTAGGAATGTCTATCCACACCGGGCCAGGGCGGCCTGATTGCGCAATGCGGAAGGCATCGCTCATGACCTGCGGGAGTTCTTCGATATGTCTGACCAGATAGTTGTGTTTGGTGATGGGGATAGAGATGCCGTAGGTGTCCACTTCCTGGAAGGCGTCGGTGCCAATCATCGAGGCAGGAACCTGACCGGTGATGCAAATCAGCGGGATGGAATCCAGCCGCGCATCGGCAATGGCGGTCACCAGGTTAGTCGCACCCGGTCCGCTACAGGCCATACAGACCGCCGGTTTACCGTCGGTGCGCGCCATTCCCTGAGCGATAAACCCCGCGCCCTGTTCATGGCGAGCCAGAATATGGCGGATTTGCGTGCTTTGGCTTAAGGCATCGTAAACAGGCAGGATAGAACCGCCCGGAATGCCCGTCACAATCTTAATGCCCTGCTGTTCCAGGAAATGAACGATAAATTCTGCGCCGGTAAAGCGCTTACGCGTCGATGTTGTGCCCGAACTTGCCATGCTCCAGTCCTTTTCTTCTGGGCCGACTTTCCGGGAGGTGCTTAAACGAAAAACCCCGCCCGGTTTGCGCCGGCGGGGTTTTGGAATCGTGTGTTGTTCCAGTCCCTACGGCGCATTGCCGACGACCACCACCACACGCACGACGACCACTGCGGCGGATGGCGCAGTTGGTAGTAGTTTTGCGTTGAACATGGAAGTAGTCATTGGGGACCTTGTTGGTTTTGTGTTTAACAATATTTATACAAGCACAGCTTTACAGGGGAGACAATGGAAAATTTTTCAGCAAGGGAAAATTGAGGGGTTGATCACGTTTTGTACTGAATTGCAGGTAACAAAAAACCCCGCCGGAGCGAGGTTTCGTCAGTCGCCTGCGGCTGGTAACCGCAAAGCACACTGTATTATGTCAACACTGAAAGTATACGTGTTCCGCGCAGAACGCGCAATTTCGGCACGAATTTTGACGTATTTAGTGCATAGTTGAGTATCGATCACAGTTTGCGTTTTGTCCAAATATTACTGTTTATTTATACAGTAAACTTCTATAATATCACTGTACGCAATGTGTTATGTGGGGGCCGCATCGTTACCCGGCGCACTAAGTCCTGGCTGAAACGGGTGGTGCCGTCAGCGCCTTAACCCCGCGTGAGCACACTGTGTTATGTCAACGAGCACAACGTTTCTCCTTGAGATACCGCGTGCACAACAGCTGGCAACAGGCAGCGGAAAGGTACGTCAGCTGGCAGTGCTCCTGAACCACAGGAGACGCGTATGAGCCTGGTGGATATCGCCATTCTTATCCTCAAACTCATTGTTGCAGCACTGCAACTGCTTGATGCTGTTCTGAAATACCTGAAGTAATTCAGATTCAAGTCGCACTAAAGGGGAGCGGGTAACCGCTCCCCTTTTATATTTAGCGTGCGGGTTGGTGTCGGATGCGATGCTGATGCATCTTATCCGCCCTACCATCCCTCCCGGCAACATTTATTGCCGCTTTTGTTTACATATTCTGCCGCTAAACAATTCCCCATTCCTGGCGTATATCTGGCTAACATTTATCAATGTGATAGATTCCTCTCCCGCATTTATGGGAATGCGTAGTGACTTATTCTAATTATTTTTATAAAAGCATCCGTGATAATGAAAAGGCATAGAAACGTCAATTTGTTATTGATGTTGGTATTACTCGTGGCCGTCGGTCAGATGGCGCAAACCATTTATATTCCAGCTATTGCCGATATGGCGCGCGATCTCAACGTCCGTGAAGGGGCGGTGCAGAGCGTAATGGGCGCTTATCTGCTGACTTACGGTGTCTCACAGCTGTTTTATGGCCCAATTTCCGACCGTGTGGGTCGCCGACCGGTGATCCTCGTCGGAATGTCCATTTTTATGCTGGCAACGCTGGTCGCGGTCACGACCTCCAGTTTGACAGTATTGATTGCCGCCAGCGCGATGCAGGGGATGGGCACCGGCGTTGGCGGCGTAATGGCGCGTACTTTGCCGCGTGATTTATATGAACGGACACAGTTGCGCCATGCTAATAGCCTGTTAAACATGGGAATTCTTGTCAGTCCGTTGCTCGCACCGCTAATCGGCGGTCTGCTGGATACGATGTGGAACTGGCGCGCCTGTTATCTCTTTTTGTTGGTACTTTGTGCCGGTGTGACCTTCAGTATGGCCCGCTGGATGCCAGAAACGCGTCCGGTCGACGCACCGCGCACACGCCTGCTTACCAGTTATAAAACGCTTTTCGGTAACAGCGGTTTTAACTGTTATTTGCTGATGCTGATTGGCGGTCTGGCCGGGATTGCCGCCTTTGAAGCCTGCTCCGGCGTGCTGATGGGCGCGGTGTTAGGGCTGAGCAGTATGACGGTCAGTATTTTGTTTATTCTGCCGATTCCGGCGGCATTTTTTGGGGCATGGTTTGCCGGACGTCCTAATAAACGCTTCTCAACGTTAATGTGGCAGTCGGTTATCTGCTGCCTGCTGGCTGGCTTGCTGATGTGGATCCCCGACTGGTTTGGCGTGATGAATGTCTGGACGCTGCTCGTTCCCGCCGCGCTGTTCTTTTTCGGTGCCGGGATGCTGTTTCCGCTGGCGACCAGCGGCGCGATGGAACCGTTCCCCTTCCTGGCGGGCACGGCTGGCGCGCTGGTCGGCGGTCTGCAAAACATTGGTTCCGGCGTGCTGGCGTCGCTCTCTGCGATGTTGCCGCAAACCGGTCAGGGCAGCCTGGGGTTGTTGATGACCTTAATGGGATTGTTGATCGTGCTGTGCTGGCTACCGCTGGCGACGCGGATGTCGCATCAGGGGCAGCCCGTTTAAGCTCACGTCACCGCAGCATCGTCATCAGCTCCATGGGAGAACGATGCTGCTTTATCAGATCACGCATCACCCGCATATGCGGTGCGGAGTAAGAATAAAACGCCTGATAGCCCGCACATAGCACGCTGTCTGGCGTCTCCTCCCGAGCGTGCGGGCACAGCCGATGCCAGTCGCACGCCTGGCAGCCACGGCGCGGTTGCGGGTTTTCGCTGCCACACCATTTTTGTAATGTGGCGTCAAAAAGCTCAATCGAGATACGACTGATATCTGCCCGCACCCAACACTCAAACAGGGCAATTAAAAATTTCCCCCACAGCTCTGCTGTCACCGAAGCGGCCGTCAGATCGCCCCGGTCATCAAATTCAAGATGGGGAATGAGCTGTACGGAGCGGATACCCCGTTGTTTGAAATTGTGATAAAAATCGGCAGGTTGCAGAGCATCCTTGTACTCTACAACCAGTTTATGCCTGTCCTCTTCAGCATCAATGACCTGACTTCCTGTCATGCGACTCTCTCAATAAATACGATAAGTTGATGTATATGCGTTACAGCAAACAGTATTGCGAGAGATAACACCGCGAGGGAGATCAAAAATTTGTCACGGACTACGTGAAATTGGGAAAAATCGCTATTCGTGACATCCATTAAATTGCGATTACGGGTGTAGTGCCAGAGGATCAGCGCCACGATGGCGAGAATGCCAATCGAAATCCAGAATAACATGCCCGCCTGGTGCCAGTTGTGTTTGATAGCCAACGCCATCAACGCGCCGTAGCCCAGCATGGTACGAAACCACGCCAGTGATGTGCGCTCCGGCTGCAGTCCTGGGTCGGCAATGCGTCTGGCTTTGCGGCTATCCGGCATACAACACCAGTCCCATAACGATCACCGCCACGACCATCAATATTAAGCTAATGATTAATAAGCTGTTGGTGTAGGGCAGGTCCTCTTTCAGACGCATCGCTTTTTCATTGCGTAACCAGCGCAAGTAGCCATACATCGCTAACCCGCCGGAAAACAGACACAACAACAACGCCAGCAGTTCGCGAATGACGGGCGTGGCGAAATCTGGCGCAAGTTGATCAAGCCCAACCCCCGCCGCCAGAAATCCTAGTGCAGTACGGATCCACGCCAGAAAAGTACGCTCATTAGCCAGCGAGAAGCGGTAATCAGGCGCTTCTCCGAGGCGGGAAATTTTCATTGTTGCTCCTTTGCAATTTCACTAACGCTCTACCTTTAGCGGTTTTTTTAAGAATTTCGTCCGCCCGTTTCCTGATATGCTTTTGCCATCCGCTACAAGGAGGTCAGATGGGTATCATAGCGCAAAATAAAATCAGTTCATTGGGCATGCTGTTCGGTGCCATCGCTTTAATGATGGGGATTATCCACTTTTCATTCGGCCCTTTCTCCGCACCACCGCCAACGTTTGAAAGCATCGTGGCGGACAAAACGGCTGAAATTAAAAGAGGTCTTCTCGCCGGAATAAAAGGCGAAAAAATTACCACCGTGGAGAAAAAAGAGGACGTAGATGTCGATAAAATCCTCAATCAAAGCGGTATCGCACTGGCCATTGCTGCGCTACTTTGCGCATTTATTGGCGGTATGCGTAAGGAAAATCGCTGGGGCATTCGCGGCGCGCTGGTTTTTGGCGGCGGGACGCTGGCTTTCCATACCTTGCTTTTTGGTATCGGCATCGTGTGCAGCATTTTGCTGATATTCCTTATCTTTTCCTTCCTGACCGGCGGTTCACTGGTTTAAGCAGCCTGAATAATGCCCGCCGGGTGATCATCAGCGGGCATTATCGTCAGAACTTCTGTTTTTTCTCCTCCACCTTCACCCCTTGTGTCGGTAGGCCGGTGTCATAGTCGCGTACAACTGGCGAATAGCCATCTTGTGGACGTGGACGAAACGCCCCCATCCAGCGCGGCCGTGCATCTTTACGCCACGGACGCAGACTCCATTGGTAACTGCGGAACGGATCGCGAATTTTGTCCATGTAATCCAATAAGGCGTCATGCATTTTGCTGCGAACGTCTGCAAAACGGATATCATCGATCAGGTTATGCATTTCATTTGGGTCATTACGGCGATCGTAAAGTTCATCACTGGTGAAGAGGTTGAGTACCAGTTTAAAGTCATCCGTCACCCAGCAACGCACCGGAATAAAACCGCCAAAGCTGTCATGCTCAATCTCGTAGCGGTTAAATTCCACCATCACGCCGCGTGGCTCTTTCACGGCAAGGATATTTTCCCCCGGCAGAATCTCTGGTTTTTCAATATCTGCCAGCGCCATCATTGTCGGCAGTAAATCGATATGACTGACTGGCGTATCGACCTGTCGCCGCTCCCCTTGCGGCGAACGGATGATCAGCGGAATGCGGGTGATGTCGTCATACATCGCCGCTCCTTTACTGATCAGCTTATGTGCGCCCATCATTTCGCCGTGATCGGATGTATAAATAACCCACGTATTTTCACGTTGCTCTGGCGTTAAGGCATTGATGACCCGTCCGATTTGGTCATCAACAAAGTCATTGCAGGCAAAATAGAGCGGATGGTGATAAAGCCCGCCATCACCGACTGGCGATGGCATCGCCTGCGCCCATAAGCGGTGATGTTCCGGTTTGTTAGCCAGGTCATCCTGTGCTTTCTCGCCCAGCTCGTAGTAAAAATCAGCGTATTTCTCTAAATACTCCACCGGACAGGTGAACGGGTGATGCGGCTCATCATACGAAACCACCATCAGGAAGGGTTCCTCGGCGCGCGCGGGCTGTTGCAGAAAATCTACCGCCCGATTGCTGATGCGGTGCGCCCAGGTGAAGGTTCCGTCGATATGGTTCGCCTGTAAATCCTCAACGCTGTTTAGGCCATTGCGCCACAGGCTGATCTCTTTTTCCGTCAGTTCGCTAAGGTAGTTCGCCCCATCGAACCAGTAATCAGCGTCCCACTCCGGCGGACACTCGCCAGTGCCGAAATAGTCATGACCGTCGAGATGCCATTTGCCGATGTAACAGGTGTGATAGCCGGCATCCTTAAAGTAGCGCCCCATAGTGGAGATGTTTTTGCCTGGCGCGACGTTGTTGGTCCACGGGCCGGACTGGTTAGCGTAGATACCGGTAAATAGTCCGGCGCGTGCAGGCGTACAAACCGGTGAACAGGTGTAGGCGGAATTAAAGCGAATACCTTCCGCCGCCAGACTATCAATATTTTGCGTATTCAGCGGTTTACCGCTATAGCAACCGACCATATTGGTGGCCTGGGTATCGGTCATGATGAACAGAAAATTGGGGCGTTTCATAGGCTATCCTTCGCGTCGGGAGTAAAGGTTACGGCTGGGTCGTGACGATGCCGCCAGCTGTCAAAAATCAGGTAGACAATCACTACGGCGGCAATGAAATAACTGATCATCGCTAACCAGCGCGTACCGTAGCCGCCGAATTCAGCCAGCCCGGCATAGACGCCAATCATCGCGAACAGGATGCCAATTGACGCGATCTTGACGTTTCTCCACGGTTTCATGTCCACCGCAAACGCATCTTTGAAGGTGAACGGCGTGGCGCGCGGTTTGATAAAACCGATCACCAGCATCACGACCACGTTGATGCAGAACGTACAGGCCAGCACATAGAGGAAATGGAAGTCGAACTTCACCAGATAGTTGATGGTGATGTAGCTGATTATGCCAATCCCCATCGCCACTTTTGCCGCCAGCGCCGGGATGCGCGGGAAGAAAAAGCCCATAATGATGATGGTAACCAGCGGCACGTTGTGAATGCCGTTGAGCTGTTTCATCCAGCTATACAGCCCCTGCGGCGCGTTGGCGATCCACGGCGCGACCAGCACCGAAACGATAGCGATAAAGAAACCAAATTTGCGCCCGACGGTGACCAGCTGCTGCGGCTCGGCATTCTGGTTAATGATGCGACGGTAAATACCCATACTGAATAACGTACTGGCGCTATTCAGAAAGCCGTTGAAGGTACTGATCACCGCACCAAATAACACCGCGCCGAAGAAACCCACCATTGGCACTGGCAGAACGTTATTGACCAGCGTCGGGTAGGCCATGTCGGCTTTCGGTAAATCCTGATACAGATGAAACGCAATCAACCCTGGCAGCACCAGTACCAGCGGGTCGAGCATTTTCAGCACCGCCGTTAACAGCGCCCCCTTTTGCCCTTCCGCCAGGCTTTTTGACGCCAGCGTGCGTTGCACGATGCCCTGATTTGTACACCAGTAAAAGGTGTTCACCAGAATCAAACCGGTAAATGCCGCGCCAATCGGCAAGGGATCGGTCGGGCCACCGATTGAGTTTAATTTCTCGGCGTGAACGGTGGTGAGTTGCTCAATGCCCTGCATAAAGCTGCCCTTGCCCATCGCGATCAGGCCAAATACCGGCACCATCAACCCGCCGATAACCAGCCCAATACCGTTGATGGAGTCCGCCACTGCCATTGCGCGCAGTCCGCCGATCACCGCATACAAAATTCCCGCCAGACCAAGCAAAATTACCAGTAGCCAGATAGCCGCACCGTGAGAAATCTGTAGCGATTCCCCGACGTGAAACAGGCTGTTGAGCGCCAACGCGCCGGAGTAGAGAACAATCGGCAGAAAGCAGACGCCGGTGGCAATGAGGAAGCAGAAGTCGATGATAATACGCGTCGTTTTATCATAACGTTCCTCCAGAAAATCGGGGATGGTGGCAATGCCGCGCTTCAGATAGCGCGGTAAAAAGATTAGCGCGAGGAAGATCAGCGTCACCGCTGAAGTCACTTCCCAGCCCATCACCGACATGCCGCTTTTGTAGGCCTGCCCGGAAAGGCCGACCAGTTGTTCCGTGGAAAGGTTGGTTAGCATTAACGAAGCGGCAATAACCGGCGCTTTTAGTGAACGTCCGGCAAGAAAATAGCCTTGTTGCGATCCGGTATCTGTTTTGCGGACCTTCCACCAGGTGATCACCGCCACCAGCAGCGTAAAACCGACAAAACTCAAGATTTGTAACGAATTCATCTCATAGCCCTTATTTATGTTTATGTCCCGGACGCATGAATATAGGGAGAGGTAAAATGCGTCGGGTCAGGCAGTCAGATTCTTAAAATACAAACATCTTATCCCTGAACGGATTGTTTTCTGTTAAGTTCAGGTTGTGAGCATAATTCGCCGAAGGGATATTAAAATGAATGGAAAATTGCAAAGTTCGGATGTAAAAAACGAAACTCCGTACAATATTCCCTTATTGATTAACGAAAATGTGATCTCCAGCGGAATTTCTCTGATCTCGCTCTGGCATACCTACGCCGACGAGCATTACCGGGTGATCTGGCCGCGGGACAAGAAGAAACCGCTTATCGCCAACTCATGGGTTGCGGTGTATACCGTACAAGGATGTGGGAAAATTATTTTAAAGAATGGTGAACAAATAACACTGCATGGCAACTGTATTATATTTTTAAAGCCAATGGATATTCACTCTTATCACTGTGAAGGTTTAGTCTGGGAACAGTACTGGATGGAATTTACCCCCACCAGTATGATGGATATTCCCGTTGGTCAGCAAAGCGTTATTTATAATGGCGAAGTTTATAATCAGGAACTCACCGAAGTTGCTGAATTAATTACTTCACCAGAAGCAATAAAAAATAATCTGGCAGTCGCTTTTCTGACGAAAATTATTTATCAGTGGATTTGTCTTATGTACTCAGACGGTAAAAAAGATCCACAACGGCGGCAAATTGAAAAACTAATTGCCACTTTACATGCCAGTCTGCAACAACGCTGGAGCGTAGCTGATATGGCTGCCACGATCCCCTGTAGCGAAGCCTGGTTGCGTCGTCTGTTTTTACGCTATACCGGCAAGACGCCGAAAGAATATTACCTCAATGCACGTCTGGATCTGGCGCTATCGCTATTAAAGCAACAAGGGAACTCGGTTGGCGAAGTCGCTGATACGCTCAACTTCTTCGACTCCTTTCATTTCAGCAAAGCCTTTAAACATAAATTTGGTTATGCGCCGTCAGCTGTGCTGAAGAATACGGACCAGCACCCAACGGATGCCAGTCCACACAATTAACGTAACTCTGGCCAGTACGCTTTGTTGGCCTCCAGCAACTCATCCAGAATAGCTTTGGCGACCGCGGCGCTCGGTACCGTTTTCGACAACGTAATCGCCTGCCACAGGTGCTGATATGAACGCTGCTCCCAGGCGTCCACGACCAGTTTTTCCACCGCCACTTGCTGACTCATTAACCCTTTCTGAAACTGCGGGATATCGCCGACCACCAGTGGTTCTGGTCCGTTGTGCCCGACCAGACACGGGATCTCGACCATCGCTTCATCATCAAAGTTATGGATTGCCCCGTTGTTAGGCACAATCAGCAACATCCGCTCCTGAGTGTTGAAGGCAATTGCCGCCGCCAGATCGACGATATATGACGCATGTTCGTCAATTTCCAGCTTGCCCGCCGCTGAATTTTCTGCCGCCGTAATGGCGCGGCAAGCATCGAAAACCTGTTTCTCGCGATGTTCCATCACCTCATTCGCGCGGGTATGTTCAGGGTTGGAATGCTGAACGACATAATCCGGGAAGAGATAATATTTCAGATAGGTGTTTGGTAATGTATCCGGGTCCAGTGCCTGGACATCCCGCGCTTTTGCATAGGTGTCGTTCCAGCTCGCTTCAGTATGTGTATCTTGCTGCGGTGGAACATAACCGTGCTTAGAGACATATTGCCGCAGCTGGGGCATCAGGTCGTTGCCCTGCAAATCTTCAATTGATGTCCACCAGCCAAAGTGGTTCAGGCCGTAGTAGCGCACGCGCATCTGTTTGCGATCTTGCAGCCCAACAATTTGCGCCATCCGGCTTTCAATACCGATTGGCATGTCACAGATGTTGAGGATTTTCGCATTCGGGCGCAGACGACGCGTGGCTTCTGCGACAATAGCTGCCGGGTTGGAGTAGTTGAGCATCCAGGCATTTGGTGAATATTTTTCCATATAATCCACCAGTTCCAGGACGCCGCCAATGGAACGCATGCCGTACGCTATTCCGCCGGGTCCGCAAGTTTCCTGACCAACAACGCCGTGGCGCAGCGGGATTTTTTCATCCAGTTCGCGCATCGGGTATTTGCCGACGCGGATGTGCGCCATGACAAAATCAACGTCGCTGAATGCCACTTCAGGATCGGTGGTGTAACTAAACGCAATGTCCGGCGCTTTTTCTTTTAGGATGACTTTACAGGCTTCGGCAATCACTTCCTGCCGCGCGCCATCGTTATCATAAAATTTCAGTGCACGAAGCGGGAAACGGTCCTGATTCGCCAGGAGCATCAACACGATGCCTGGCGTAAAGGTGCTTCCACCGCCTGCGACAACCACTGAGAATTTGGTCATTATACTGCCTCCGTAATGGCAACATTTTCTGCTGATTGATGAGAATTAATTAAGCTATCGAGCTGTTCACGCAGCTGGGATACATGCAGACCAATGATCACCTGAATGGCATCGCCACTACGGAAGACGCCGTGCGCTCCCAGCTTTTTAAAGACTTCGTCATCCAGCGTTTGTGACATGTCATGCAGTGCAATCCGTAGACGCGTCGCGCAATTGTTGATGCTGGAGATATTGCCGACCCCGCCCAGGGCTTGCAGGATACCGGCAGCCTGATCCAGCTCTTTTTTTGGCTCTGCCGCGGTGGTTTGGCCTCGCGAGGCTTTGTATTCGGCTTTTGAGTAGAGTTTCACTTCCGCATCTTCACGTCCCGGCGTGCACATGTTGAATTGCAGAATCAGGGTGCGGAAAACCACGAAGTACAGCAGGGTAAAGCACAACCCAATGGCGATTTGGGTCAGCATCATATCCGCGTGGTTGCTGAACATCGGGATCCAGTTTTGCGGTAAAACCTGGTCAATCAAACCACCGCCCATGTTGCCCACCACACCAAAGAGATACATTACGGTCGACATTGAGGCCGCCAGCACGGCGTGTACCGCAAACAGCAACGGTGAAATGAACAGGAAGGTAAATTCCAGCGGTTCGGTAATTCCCACCAGCATGGCGGTTAAGGTTGCGGGGATCAGCAAGCCCGCCACTTTTACCCGATTTTCCGGTGCGGCAGTGAAGTACATCGCTAAAGAAATGCCCACGGCACCAAAGATTTTTGAGTTACCGTGCAGGGCAAAACCGCCTTCCGGGAACAACGATTTCAGCGGCTCGGCGCTCAAACTGAACTCTTGCAGATGCTGCGCCCAGTACATCTGAATGCCGCCTTCAACAGCTGCCGGACCAAAGATAAACGGTCCGTAGATGAAGTGGTGTAAACCGGTTGGGATCAGAATACGTTCGAGGAAGGTGTAAACCCACACCCCAAGGGCACCCGCCGAACGCAGGAACGCTTGCAGAGATTCAATCCCCATTTGTACTTTTGGCCAGCCGAGCAACGTCAGCCAGGCGCAGGGGATCATCACCAGGAAGGCGATAATCACCACATAAGATGTCCCCTGGAAAATGCCGAGAAACACCGGCAGTTTTTTATCGAACAGACGGTTATGCAACGCCGTCACAATGCCGGAAATGATAATTGCGCCGATAATGCTGGTATCGAGGGTTTTAATTCCCGCCATCATTGTCAGCCCGCTACCTGCCACCGCGTCCTGAGTGAAATCGACGCCGAAGTAGCTTCCCCAGGTCATTCCCATCGCGTTGATGAAATAGTTCCAGGTCAGGAAACTCACCATCACCGCCAGACAAGCACGCCCCTGCGCTTGCTTCGCAAGGCCAATGGGTAAACCGACAGCAAAAATCAGCGGCATATTACGGAATACCGTCCAACCGCCCTCTTCAATAATATGTACGATTTGCGCGAATAAACTGTTCGGATCGGTCAGTGATTCCCCGACAAACATCGGGTTTTGCAGCAAGATGGCAAGACCCACCACAATCCCGGCGAAGGGAAACAGCAGCACTGGCGTGAACATCGCGCCGCCAAAGCGTTGAATTTGACTGAGCATTTCCACATCCTCTTTTCTCAATTCTGTAAGTAGGAAGCCTGATTGGTTATGCGGCAGGCCTGGAGCGAGGATAGGAAGATGCGATCGGCAGAACATGACGACCCAGTGGGATTCGTGATCGCTTTCATGCTTTTCGTTGGGCGGTAGAGATCTACGTTTTCGCAAAAAAGTAGACATCTGTGAGCACAGGTACACAGCATCGAACACATCTTTAAAAAAAAGATTTTTTTTCAATCGATTAAGCAGAACTTGTGGGCGCATTACCCGGGCTTGCAGGCAAAAAAGAGATCTAGAGATGATCTACAAAAGCATTGCGGAGCGATTAAGAATTCGACTTAATTCCGCAGATTTCACGCTAAACAGCCTTCTTCCCGGTGAAAAAAAGCTGGCGGAAGAATTTGCGGTATCGCGGATGACCATCCGTAAAGCCATTGACCTTCTGGTGGCGTGGGGGCTGGTGGTCCGCCGCCACGGCAGCGGTACTTACCTGGTGCGTAAAGATGTATTGCATCAAACCGCCAGCCTGACCGGGCTGGTGGAGGTGTTAAAACGCCAGGGAAAAACGGTCACCAGCCAGGTGCTGATTTTTGAAATCATGCCTGCGCCTCCGGCCATTGCCAGCCAGTTACGGATTCAAATCAACGAGCAGATCTACTTCTCCCGTCGCGTTCGTTTTGTGGAAGGGAAACCGCTGATGCTGGAAGACAGCTATATGCCGGTAAAACTGTTCCGCAACCTATCGCTGCAACATCTGGAAGGGTCGAAGTTTGAATATATTGAACAAGAGTGCGGGATTCTGATTGGCGGTAATTATGAAAGCCTGACGCCGGTGCTCGCCGATAGACTGCTGGCGCGGCAAATGAAGGTAGCGGAACACACGCCACTGCTGCGGATCACCTCGTTGTCATATAGCGAGAGCGGGGAGTTTTTGAATTATTCAGTGATGTTCAGAAATGCCAGCGAATACCAGGTGGAGTACCATTTACGGCGACTCCACCCGGAGAAGAGTTAACCGATACTCCAGAAGAGCACCGCCAGTAATTGGGGGGTGATAATGCGCAGGAACATCACCAACGGATAGACAGTGGCGTAAGAGAGCGCCGCCGCACCGCTCGTTGGATGAAGATTATTAGCAAACGCCAGCGCCGGTGGATCGGTCATGGAGCCAGCCAGCATCCCGCACATGGTCAGGTAATTCATTTTGGCTAACATCCGCGCCAGAATACCAACAGTAATCAGCGGAACGGCGGTGATCAGCGCACCATAACCAATCCAGCTTAGCCCTTCGCCATTGACCAGGGTATTCACAAAATCCCCACCAGATTTCAGCCCCACTACCGAGAGGAACAGTACGATCCCCAGCTCCCGCAGCGCGAGGTTGGCGCTTGGCGGCATAAACCAGTACAGCTTACCGATACTGCCGATACGCCCGAGGATCAACGCCATAATCAGCGGACCGCCCGCCAGCCCCAGTTTCAACGCGGCCGGGAATCCCGGCACAAAGACGGGAATAGAGCCTAACAATACGCCAAGCCCGATACCAATAAACACCGGCAACATCTGAACCTGTTGCAGTTTTTGCTGCGCATTCCCCAGCACATTGGCAACGGCATCAATTGCGGACGGACGCCCCACCAGGTTGAGAATATCGCCGAACTGCAGGCTGATATCGCCACTGGCAACCAGTTCGACCCCGGCACGGTTCAGGCGCGAGATAACAACGTCATAGCGTTCTTTAAAGTGCAGGTCGCGAATACGCTTACCAAGCACGTTTTCATTGGTGACCACCACACGCTCGACGCGTAAATCAGTGCCTTTCGTGGACAGCGAGGTATCGACCTCCTGACCAATCACCAGTTGCGCATTATGTAAATCCGCTGGCTGCCCCACCAGATGCAGCAAATCGCCCAGTTGGATAATGGTATCTGGCGAAGGTACTTTTAGGGTTTCTTCGCGTTTCAGACGCGAGCAGATAATTTTGTCGCCGTTGAGAATCGGTACATCTTTAATGGCTAAATCATGCAGGTTAGGGTTCTCAACGCGAATATTGATAGTCCTGATCAGCGCGCCGCCATTGGTGCGTGAAGACTCGTGCTGCTGGGCTTCGGTCTCGACATTGACGCGGAAAATAACCCGCAACATCCACATGGTGAACAAAATCCCGCAAATGCCGAATGGATACGCCATCGCGTAACTCATCCCCATCTGATCGACCATTTCCATTGGTGTACCCAGGTCGCGCAAGATCTGCTGCCCTGCCCCCAGCGCTGGCGTATTGGTTACCGCACCGGAGAAAATCCCCAGCACTACCGGCAGTGGAATATCAAACAGTTTATGCAGGATGGCGGTAACCAGACCACCGATGATGACGATCAGAACAGCAAACAGGTTGAGGCGTAATCCGGAGACGCGCAATGAGGCAAAGAAGCCCGGACCCACCTGAATCCCGATGGTATAAACGAACAGGATCAGGCCAAATTCCTGAATAACATGCAGCATATCGCTACTTAATGTCATCCCCGCCTGAGAAACAAAATGGCCGACGATGATCCCACCAAACAGCACGCCGCCAATACCTAATCCTATGCCGCGAAATTTGACGTTGCCGATAAACAAACCGACGACTGCCACCAAAGCCAGAATACTGACCGTTAATGCTATATCACTCATCGTCCATTTCTCTTGAGATAACATTTTAATTGCTACGGATTATGGCTGAATCGGTGAAGCAGATTTGCCTTATAGCGCACATTATCACGGGAAAGAACGTGCCGAAATATCTTAAACAGGCGAAAATTAACGCATTGTTGAAGAAGAAAGACAAAAAAAGCCCCACCAGAATGGCGGGGCAAAGAGAATAGCTAGTTAGCTATTTAACGCGGGACGTTCGCTGATAGCGATACGCTGCGCTGCGATGGGTTCAGGCTCATTACGAATTAAATCAATATGCAGTAAACCGTTTACGAAGGTTGCACCAGAGACTTCCATATTTTCAGCCAGCGTAAAGCTCAGGCTAAATGGCTGATTCATAAGCCCTTGATGCAGCCATTTTTTCTCTTCTTTTGGCTGCTCCGGCGTGCCTTTTACGCTCAGGCGCGTTCCTTCCAGTTGAATCTCTAAATCTTCCTGACGAAAACCTGCCAGCGCAAGGGTAATGCGGTAGTGGTTATCGTCGCTTTTCTCAATGTTGTACGGCGGGAAGCTCTGGCTTTCACCGGCGTTTTGCAGTGCGTTGGCCAGTTTGTCAAAACCGATCCATTGACGCATCAGTGGGGATAAATCGAAGTTACGCATAGTCATTTCTCCTTCTAAGAAGCGAGTAAGTACCTGCAAATCCGAAGATTCGCATATGCTCCCTGACGGCGAGCATGGAGATGTCAGGCCGCGCCAGGCGGCCTTAAGGAATTAGTTGATTTCGATACGGCGCGGTTTTTTCGCTTCCGGAATCACGCGTTCGAGATCGATATACAGCAGACCATTCACCAGGTTAGCACCACGAACATGAATGTTCTCAGCTAACTGGAATTTGCGTTCAAAGTTGCGTTCAGCGATGCCCTGGTACAGATAGGTGCGCTCTTTTTGTTCGTCGGCGTGAGCACCTTTCACCACCAGCAGATTATCCTGGGCGGTAATTTCCAGTTCGCTCTCAGCAAAACCAGCCACAGCGATAGCAATGCGGTAATGGTTTTCGTCTACCAGTTCAACGTTATACGGAGGGTAGCCGCCATTACTCTGGCTCTGGTTGTTTTCTAAGTGGTTAAACAAACGGTCAAATCCAATAGCAGAACGGTAAAGCGGGGATAAATCAAAGTTACGCATAATCAATAGCTCCTGAAATCAGCGAGAATGTAAGACCTTCCACAATGGACAGGTCAGGTAGCCAGAACACCCATCAGGCGCGTCCTCATCGGCTACGATGTAAAAATGGGTCTGGAAATGAACTTTTCAAGCCTTATCAGCGGACTTTTTTTTGCAGTTTATGGTCTATTGCATAGACTGAGGGGGCAGCACGAAACGTTAAAGTGCGATAGCCGCCACAGTGCGACGTTATGATGATGTTATTTTCAGCAAGGGATCGCTATAACTCATCAGGCCAACACCCACGATCAACAGATGAATTTATTATGATAAGAAATGTGTTGTTAGCGTTCATGATATGCAGCGGAATGACATTACTCGGAGGATGCTCCAGCGTGATGTCCCATACCGGGGGGAAAGAAGGAACGTATCCCGGCACCCGCGCCAGCGCCACCATGATTGGCGACGATGAAACCAACTGGGGCACTAAGTCGCTGGCGATTCTCGATATGCCGTTTACCGCTGTGATGGACACGCTTTTACTGCCGTGGGATGTGTTCCGCAAAGACAGCTCGGTGCGCTCGCGCGTTGAAAAAAGCGAAGCCAACGCGCAAGCCACCAATGCGGTTATTCCACCCGCCAGAATGCCTGATAACTGATTTAGCGCTCAGTTTCGGTGATCCACAGCTGGCCACCTTCCATCCACGCCAGCCACTGACCATCCGGCGAGAAGACCACGGCGTCCGCAGAAGGTGGATTGGCGTGGTTTTCGGTTAAATACTCAACCTCGCCACTTTGCGCATGGGCACAAGCAATTCGATTATCCAGCACAAAGCCCAACCATTCTCCTGACGGATGCCAGTTAAATGCAGACTGAATATCCGTTTTGTTATGGGTTAACTGGCGCGGCTCGCCGCCCTGTGGCGAGATAAGCCACAGTTGCACAATGCCGTTATCATCACGCATTAAAAACGCGATTTGCGTACCCTGCGGATTACAGCGCACCCAGTGGCGCGGGACGTTGACTAACCCCGGATAAGCCCGATGGTGGGTAAAGGTTAAACGTCGCTGCACAACGCCACGCGGTGGCGCGGGCAGGGTTGTTTCCGTTCCGCTTAACGGCGCATCACCTGCTACTTTCCAGCCAGCTTCATCTTGCGGTAACTCAACGATAAACAGCTCCGGCACTTTCTCGCCCTTTGGCGAAAGTGTATCGCCAATAAACGCCAGCGCGTGATTTCCTACCCATCCTTCTTCATAAGCACGATTGATTTCATTACTGCCAGGCTGCGGCGTGGGCGTGGTTTTACTTACCAGCACGCACCAGTGGCTGCCGCTGTATTCACGCGGATGCTGCTTTTGTATGTTGACCGGGCCAAACGGTGCAGCAATACCGACGTTTCGCAAATCCAGCGCCGGATCGAGTTCATGCATTACATGGTCGTTATAGGTAAAGCTCACCCTTTCACCGTTCGGGCTAAAGACATGTACATGACTGCCGCCGCGCAGCGCTCCTGGAGTGTACGGTGCGGTAATATCCATTGCATCGAGATTGCTCACCTTGCCGCTTTCAGCAATCACGCCGCGACGATGATGGAAATCGTAATGCCATGTTTCATCAGGATTTTCAGGTCCGTGGATGAAGACATATTTTTCTGACTTCGGATGAACGGTCACCACGCCGACGCGTGCGCCCTGTGACGCGCGATAGATAACCTCGACCTCGCCGGTATGGATATTCACACGCTCAATGGTCTCGCCGGTAAACGACGCGCCAGAAGGACGCACGTCAAATACCAGCCACTGGCTGTCGGGCGTCCAGATATTGGTATTGGTGAGCAGGTGATTACGGGGAGCAAAGGTTATCTGTTTCATGGCGCGGTCCTGATACAAAACGGGTCCCGCCATCATACTTCACAAGGACTTCACTTTCAGACAATAGTCTTTCGCCATCGTGATGAATGTGAGTGAAAAGATGGAACATTTCGACGTGGCGATTATTGGCCTCGGCCCGGCAGGGTCGGCATTGGCGCGAAAGTTAGCCGGCAAAATGCAGGTGATCGCGCTGGATAAAAAGCACCAGCATGGTACTGAAGGTTTCAGCAAACCTTGTGGCGGTCTGCTGGCACCGGACGCGCAGCGATCTTTTATTCGCGATGGACTGACGCTTCCTGTCGATGTGATCGCCAACCCGCAGATTTTCAGCGTCAAAACCGTCGACGTCGCCGCATTGCTCACGCGTAACTACCAGCGAAGCTATATCAATATTAATCGCCATGCTTTCGACTTGTGGATGAAATCTCTGATCCCCGCCAGCGTTGAGGTTTATCACGACAGCCTGTGTCGAAAAATCTGGCGTGAGGATGATAAATGGCATGTCATTTTTCGTGCAGACGGTTGGGAGCAGCATATTTCTGCCCGCTATCTGGTCGGTGCCGATGGTGCCAACTCGATGGTGCGGCGACATCTCTACCCGAACCATCAAATTCGTAAATATGTCGCTATCCAGCAGTGGTTCGCAGAGAAGCATCCGGTGCCGTTCTACTCCTGCATCTTTGATAATGCGATAACTGACTGTTACTCATGGAGTATCAGCAAAGACGGTTATTTTATCTTTGGCGGTGCCTATCCCATGAAAGACGGTCAGACGCGTTTCACAGCACTGAAAGAGAAAATGAGCGCCTTTCAGTTCCAGTTTGGCGAAGCGGTGAAAAGTGAGAAATGTACCGTGTTGTTTCCCTCACGCTGGCAGGATTTTGTCTGCGGTAAGGACAATGCCTTTCTGATTGGTGAAGCGGCGGGATTTATCAGCGCCAGCTCGCTGGAGGGGATTAGCTATGCGCTGGATAGCGCAGAGATTCTGCGTTCGGTGTTACTGAAGCAGCCGGAGAAGAGTAACGCCGCCTACTGGCGCGCCACCCGCAAACTGCGTTTAAAACTCTTCGGTAAGATAGTAAAAAGCCGATGCCTGACCGCACCGGCTTTAAGAAAGTGGATTATGCGCAGTGGTGTGGCGCATATTCCACAGTTGAAAGATTATCCAACGCGTTTCACATCGCCCACCAGCAGGATGTAAGAGAGCGCGCCAATCAACGCGACGGCGGAGATATAAACCAGTGCCGGGGCGAAACCGTAACCCTGCGCCAGGTACCCCACCACCAGCGGAACGGTGATGCCGCCCAGACCACCGGCAAAGTTAAACACGCCGCCGGTTAAACCAATCAGGCGCATCGGTGCCAGAGAAGAGACCAGCGACCAGGTAATCGAAGCAAAACCGTTGCCGAAGAATGCCAGCGCCATCAGGCACATAATCATCATCGGGTCATTGGTGTAGTTAGCGCCCATAATGCAGGTGGAGATCAGCAAGCCGCAGATAATCGGCGTTTTACGCGCAAAGCCCAGTGAAAAGCCCTTACGTACCAGCAGATCCGCGACCCAGCCAGAGAGCAGGACGCCGACAAACGCCGCGAGGAATGGCACAGTGGTCATAAAGCCTGCTTTCAGCGCCGTGATTCCTTTTTCCTGGGTTAAATAGTTCGGGAACCAGGTTAAGAAAAACCACAGTGTAGAAGCCACCGCAAATTGCCCAAGATAAACGCCGATCAGTTTACGATGGAACACCAGCTTCCAGTCTTTGGCTGTTAACGGCTGACGTGCCTCTTTTTTCACCGGCGCATCACCATCCACCAGACCGCCGCCATCACGAATGTAATCCAGTTCAGCTTTGCTGATACCTTTAGTCAGGCGCGGCGGCTGATAAACCTTAAACCAAATCAGCGACCAGATAATGCCGATACCACCGGTGACAATGAACACCCAGTGCCAGCTCAACATTTCCTGAATCCAGATCAGCAGCGGAGTCAGAAACGCCAGACCGACAAACTGACCAGACGTATAAAAACCAACGGCGGAAGCGCGTTCATGTTCCGGGAACCAGCTGGTCACCATCCGGTTATTGGTCGGGAAAGCGGGCGCTTCGAAAATACCGGTTATCGCGCGCAGACCAATTAATGACATTAATCCCGTGGCAAAGCCCTGGAATAAAGTCGCCACTGACCAGCCAAATATCGCAATAAAATAAGTCACGCGTGAACCTACGCGATCTAAGAACCAACCGCCGGGGATCTGGCATAACGTATAAAGCCATGCGAAGGCCGAAAATACATAGCCCATTTCCGCTTTCGTAATGCCGAACTCTTCCTGAATATGAGCGGAAGCCACGGCCAGGTTAGCGCGGTCAACATAACAAATGACCACCGTAATAAAGATCATCACCAGCGTCAGATAACGCCGACGCCCCGGCTTTGCTGCATTAACGGGAATATCCATAGCGAGCTTTCTCCAGATTTTGGGCATAGCGAAGCCGCTCACCATGCCCTGTAATTTACAGAGGGTTATATTTTTGTATTACTGTTTTAGTGCCCGATGAGGGGCTTACGTGGCAGGAATTACCACTCTGCTACGCTGTTATCTTCATGACGCCAGAGCGGATTACGCCAGTCCGGGGCATTTTTACTGAACTCAATAACTTTAGCTTCGTCGATTTCCACGCCTAAGCCCGGTTTCGTTAGCGGTTTAAAGAAGCCGCCAACCATGCTGAAGTCTTCTTTGTTTTTCACAAAGTCGAGTAACTCCGCGCCTTTGTTGTAATGAATGCCCATACTTTGTTCCTGAAGTACGGCGTTATAGGAAACAAAGTCGATATGCAGACAAGCCGCCAGTGCAATCGGTCCGAGCGGACAGTGCGGCGCAAGTGTCACGTCATAGGCTTCTGCCATTCCGGCAATTTTGTAGCATTCGGTAATACCGCCTGCATGAGAGAGATCCGGTTGCAGAATCGAAATACCACCCGCCTCCAGCACACGTTTAAAATCGAAACGTGAGAACATGCGCTCACCCGCCGCCAGTGGAATATGCGTTTGTGCCGCCAGTTTCGGGTAGTATTCGGCTTGTTCCGCCAGCACCGGCTCTTCAATAAACAGCGGGCGATACGGCTCCAGTTCTTTAATCAGCACTTTCGCCATCGGCGCGCTGACGCGACCGTGGAAATCAAGACCAAACTCAATCTGATTGCCAAAAGCTTCACGAATTTGTGCCACGGTGTTGACTGCCGCATCTACCGCGCGGGAGTTATCAATTAGCCCCAGCTCTTCACAACCGTTCAGTTTGAAGGTATCGAAGCCGATTTCGCGCAGGGTTTTTATGCCGTCGATAACATCCGCCGGACGATCGCCGCCGACCCAACTGTAGGCTTTAATTTTGTCGCGAACCAGGCCGCCCATCAGTTGCCACACCGGCGCATTCAGCACTTTGCCTTTGATATCCCATAACGCCTGGTCGATCCCGGCGATGGCGCTCATCAGGATTGGACCGCCACGATAAAATCCGGCGCGATACATCACTTGCCATAAGTCATTGATGCGCGATGGATCCTGACCAATCAAATAGTCACCCAGCTCGTGAACTGCCGCTTCCACCGTACGGGCGCGGCCTTCAATCACGGGCTCGCCCCAGCCGACCACGCCTTCATCGGTTTCAATTTTCAGGAACATCCAGCGGGGAGGTAAACGATACGTGGTAATTTTGGTGATTTTCATTGCACTGCCTCTCGATACGCCTTAACAAATGCTGCTGCCTGCTGCGCGGTGCGTTCTATGGACTGCCCGGCGCGATAGAGATCGCTGCCTAAGCCTGCCCCTGCACAACCTGCGTCTATCCACTGCGCCAGGTTTTCTGGCGTCACGCCGCCAACGGCAAAGACTGCGATGTCCGGTGGTAATACCGCTTTTAACGCTTTGATGTATTGCGGACCAAAAGCCGATGACGGAAATATTTTCAGCGCCTGAGCGCCCGCGTCGAGCGCGGTAAAGGCTTCGGTCGCCGTCGCGCAGCCGGGGCAAACGGTCATGCCGTAGCCCACCGCACGGCGGATCACTTCACTATGGATATTGGGCGTAACGATGAGCTGGCAGCCCATCCTGGCGAGCACATCGACCTGTTCAGGTTTCAGTACCGTACCTGCGCCAATCAACGCCTTGTCGCCATACGCATCAACGATGGCGGGAATGCTCTGCTCCCATTGTGGGGAATTCAGCGGGATTTCAACCGCGTCGAACCCGGCGTCAATCACCGCGCCAACATGCGCCAGCGCCTCGTCGGGCGTAATGCCGCGCAAAATGGCGATCAGCGGGAGTTTAGTTTGCCACTGCATGAGCGATGCTCCTTATACCAGCCTGAAATGCCGTGTCGCCCGCCACCGTCGCCACGTCGCAACCCATCGCCTGAAAGGCTTGCTGGTAGCGCGCGGTCAGCGATGTTCCGGCGACAAGGGTGATGGCGTGTTGATGGGTCACATAGTCGCGCATACTGGCAACCTCTGCGCCAATCAACAAACCAGAGAGAAATTCACTGACCTGTTCGCGGGGAAGTGTTCCCAGCACATGCGAGGCGCGAACTTCAAAAAGCTGCGGCAATATGGCGGGAGCATTAAGGCCACGCTCAAGGCCAGCCGCGAAGGCATCGGCAGAGTTTTCCTGCGGCGGCAAACCTGCGCCAATCAATGAGTGATTTAACAGTAAATGATGTAATTCACCGGTCATCACGGTGCGAAAATCGTTGATTTGCTGGCTATCGGCCTGCACCCATTTGCAATGGGTTCCGGGCATAACATAAAGAGAGGAAGGAGCCAAAGTGCGCGCGCCGATCAATTGTGTTTCTTCGCCGCGCATCACATTATGGTTATCGTCATGAGAGACGCATAATCCGGGAATAATCCAGATATTGTCGCCAACAGACGTTAATTGTTCGCCAATAGACGAAAAACGGGCAGGAACGGATAAATACGGTGCAACTTTCCAGCCGACATTGCTGCCGACCATTCCTGCCATCACCACTGGCGTATTCTCTTCATGCCAGTCGGTCGTCACTTCTGCTAACACCGCAGCCGGAGATTTTCCGTTCAGGCGCGTGACGCCTGCTTCTGATTGCCTGCTGTCCAGGCAGTGGTCGCCCTGATAAAGCCAGGCGCGCAGATTGGTCGATCCCCAGTCAATTGCGATGTAGCGAGCTGTCATGTGATTTCCTTTAACCTTCGTGTCGAGCTGGCGATCATGGTAAGCGCCGCCTGCTCTGCCGCATCGCCGTCCTGATGCCGTATTGCATCGAACAGCGCCTTATGTTCCTGGAGCGTTTGCGGCATGTTGGCCTCATCGCCCATCCAGGTTCGTTCAAAAACCGCCCGCTGCAGCGAACTGATCGCAATGCTAAGTTGCTGTAACACCGGGTTATGCACCGACTGCAGCACCGCCTCGTGGTAGCGAATATCCGCTTCGTTAAACGCTTCGCGGTCCTGATTGTTGGCAATCATCTCGTTCAGCGCCGATTCAATCTGCGCCAGATCGCTGGAAGTCGCGCGTTCTGCCGCCCAACGGGCAATCGCCGGTTCCACCAGATTTCGCACTTCGCTCATGGCACTGATAAGCCGTGGGTCGTAGTCGTTTTCCAGCACCCATTGCAGTACGTCAGTGTCGAGGTAATTCCACTGGTTACGCGGTGCCACAAACGCGCCGCGATAACGTTTCATTTCAATCAGCCGCTTCGCCATCAGCGAGCGGAACACCTCACGGATGATGTTGCGCGAGGTTGCAAACTCCTCACAGAGTTCCGCCTCAGCCGGAAGCGGCGAGCCTGGCACGTATTTGCCGTGAACGATCTGTTTGCCCAGCGTAATGACGATGCGATCGGTTTTATTGAGAGTCATGGAGAGTCCTTGTGCTCTGTATGTTCTTCTCTACTTTACCCCGATCGATGCATAACGCGGCAACTTTGTAGTACCAGCGTGATGACGTTCGCGTTTGCTGTGTGTGTAATGTAGTACAAACTTATATTGTTGTACTACAATTTAGATCACAAAAAGAACAATGCATAAAAAAATGACATGCGTCGGGCAGAAATCTGAAAAGGGATGTCAGGCGCTAAACAGGAGGGAAAGAAGAGTATGCTTTCAACGGCTTAGCTACTCGTTTAAAGGATTAATCATGAAGTTGAATTTTAAGGGATTTTTTAAGGCTGCCGGTTTGTGTTCTTTGGCATTTGCGTTGACCGGATGTATCACCTGGGGATTGGTTTCCAATACTGCAAGCCGTCCACATGCCGAGCAATGGCGGTCAGACACGATTAAGGGTTTATCGCTGGCTGAAGACAGTAACGGTACGAAAGGCTATGTTTTTGTTGGTGAATCGTTGGACTATCTGTTGACCACCGGCGGCGGTGAGGTGGTTAAAATGCTGAACGATCCGGCAATTCATGGTGAAAGAATCACCGTTTCTGATAACGCGAAATTTATTTTAAGCAGCAGTAATAAGAAATTCTCTGGTGCTATTACGCTCTATTACGACTGGAACAACGAAGAAGATAAGGCACTGGCAACACAATATGGTTTTATTTGTGATACCCGGCGTTGTACATGGATGCTGGACGGTTTGAAAGGCTCAATCCACCAGAAAAATAAAAAAGCGGATTACTCAAACGTGATGGTTTTCCATCAACCCTTTACGGTGGGATTTTATGAATACAAAGCAACAGATGGCGTCCCGCGCGGCCTCGTTAATGCGCTGCTGCCAGTCACTCTTACGCTGGATATAGTAACGTCACCACTCCAGTTCCTGATTTTATGCACGACCAGAAATTGTTAATCGCTGCGGGCAAACGCATTCATGCCGTTTGCCCGTTCACTGATTAATTCAGCACATACTTCTCAATAGCAAATGCCACGCCATCTTCAAGGTTGGATTTGGTGACAAAGTTCGCCACTTCTTTCACCGAAGGAATAGCGTTATCCATCGCCACACCGACGCCTGCATATTCAATCATTGCGATGTCGTTTTCCTGATCGCCAATCGCCATGATTTCTTCCGGTTTAATACCTAACACGTCGGCCAGTGATTTCACACCCGTACCTTTGTTAACGCGTTTATCGAGGATTTCGAGGAAGTACGGCGCACTTTTCAGCACGGTGTATTTTTCTTTCACTTCCTGCGGAATACGCGCAATGGCCTGGTCGAGGATGGCGGGTTCATCAATCATCATCACTTTCAGGAACTGGGTATTGGGGTCCATTTTCTCCGCTTCGCAGAACACCAGTGGAATGGTGGCAACGAAGGATTCATGCACCGTGTAGTAGCTGATATCTCGGTTGGCGGTGTACAGCGTGGTGCGGTCCAGGGCGTGGAAATGAGAACCGACTTCGCGGGAGAGTTTTTCCAGGAAACGGTAGTCGTCATAGCTGAGAGCGGTTTGCGCCACAGTGCTACCATCGGCGGCCTTCTGTACCAGCGCGCCGTTATAAGTAATGCAGTAGTCGCCCGGCTGTTCCATATGCAGCTCTTTCAGGTAGTTGTGAACGCCTGCATAAGGGCGACCCGTCGTTAGCACGACATTCACGCCACGGGCGCGAGCTGCGGCAATCGCATTTTTAACGGCGGGTGAAATGGTGTGATCGGGCAGCAGAAGGGTGCCATCCATATCGATAGCAATGAGTTTGATAGCCATGAGTTCCCCAGGTAGATTGGTTCCTGACCCATGCTAACGCGATTCCGCTCAAAAATCAGTACAACACCCGAAGGAAAAGGGGGATGCAACGCGCGTTGCGTGCTCCCCTTTTGCTTAGCGGAAGAGTTTCCCTTTCAGCAGTTCCATACCTGCGGAAAGCAGATCGTTATTGGCTTGTGGTGACACTTCACCTTGCGGTGAGAGTGCATCAATAATCTTCGGCAATTGTTCTGCCAGTAAACTGGAAGCTGTACTGGTATCCACGCCAAGTTTTTGTCCAAGATCGGATACCGCGTTTGAGCCGAGTGCTGATTCCAGTTGCTCGCCGCTAACTGGTTGGTTGCCCTGTTGATTACTCAACCAGGTTGAGAGAATGGCACCTAAGCCGCCACTTTGCAGTTTTTCCAGCAGCACCTGAATGCCGCCCTGCTCCTCAACCCAACTTAAAATAGCCTGATATTTCCCCGCATCGCCTTTCAGAAAGGCACCGACAACTTCATCAAAAAGCCCCATGATAATCACCTGTAAAGCGTTACGTGTTGACTCAAAAAGTATAGATCTGCGGGATGATAATTGCGGATTGCAGAAATAAAAAGGGCGAAGATGATCTCCGCCCTTTTCTTATAGCTTCTTGCCGGATGCGGCGTTAACGTCTGATCCGGCCTACAAAATCATGCAAATTCAATATATTGCAGGAGTCTCGTAGGCCTGATAAGCGTAGCGCATCAGGCACGCTCGCATTGTTAACGTCATTAAATATCGATATTCGCCGCTTTCAGAGCGTTCTCTTCAATAAACGCACGGCGCGGTTCAACGGCGTCGCCCATCAGCGTGGTGAACAACTGGTCGGCAGCAATCGCATCTTTAACGGTAACGCGCAACATACGGCGGCTTTCCGGGTCCATAGTGGTTTCCCACAGCTGTTCCGGGTTCATCTCGCCCAGACCTTTATAACGCTGGATGGAGAGGCCGCGACGGGACTCTTTCACCAGCCAGTCCAGCGCCTGCTCGAAGCTGGCTACCGGCTGACGACGCTCGCCACGTTCGATAAACGCATCGTCTTCCAGCAAGCCGCGCAGTTTCTCGCCCAGCGTGCAGATACGACGATATTCGCCACCGGTGATAAACTCGTGATCCAGCGGATAGTCAGTATCCACACCGTGGGTACGCACGCGAACAATCGGTTCGAACAGGTTTTGTTCGGCATTGGTGTGGACATCAAACTTCCACTGGCTGCCGTGCTGTTCTTTGTCGTTCAGTTCGCTGACCAGTGCGTTCACCCAGCGGGTAACGGTCTGTTCATCAGAGAGGTCAGCTTCCGTCAGCGTCGGCTGATAGATAAGCTCTTTCAGCATAGCTTTCGGATAACGACGCTCCATGCGGTTGATCATTTTCTGCGTCGCGTTGTACTCAGACACCAGTTTCTCTAACGCTTCGCCAGCCAATGCCGGTGCGCTGGCGTTGGTGTGCAGCGTTGCGCCGTCCAGCGCGATAGAGATCTGGTACTGATCCATCGCTTCGTCGTCTTTAATGTACTGTTCCTGCTTGCCTTTCTTCACTTTGTACAGTGGCGGCTGAGCGATATAGACGTGACCGCGTTCAACGATTTCCGGCATCTGACGATAGAAGAAGGTCAACAGCAGCGTACGAATGTGCGAGCCGTCAACGTCCGCATCGGTCATGATGATGATGCTGTGATAACGCAGTTTGTCCGGGTTGTACTCGTCACGACCGATACCGCAGCCAAGCGCGGTGATAAGCGTCGCCACTTCCTGGGAAGAGAGCATCTTATCGAAGCGCGCTTTCTCGACGTTGAGGATTTTACCCTTCAGCGGCAGAATCGCCTGGTTCTTGCGGTTACGCCCCTGCTTCGCAGAGCCGCCCGCGGAGTCCCCTTCCACAAGGTACAGTTCGGAAAGCGCCGGATCGCGTTCCTGGCAGTCTGCCAATTTGCCCGGCAGGCCCGCTAAGTCGAGCGCACCTTTACGGCGGGTCATTTCACGCGCGCGACGCGCCGCTTCACGGGCACGGGCAGCATCGATAATTTTGCCAACCACGATTTTCGCGTCAGTTGGGTTTTCCAGCAGGTATTCCGCCAGCAGTTCGTTCATCTGCTGTTCAACCGCCGATTTCACCTCAGAAGAAACCAGTTTGTCTTTGGTCTGGGAGGAGAATTTCGGGTCCGGCACTTTCACGGAAACGACCGCAATCAGGCCTTCACGCGCATCGTCACCGGTGGCGCTGACTTTGGCTTTTTTGCTGTAGCCTTCTTTGTCCATGTAGGCGTTCAGGGTACGGGTCATTGCCGCACGGAAGCCTGCCAGGTGAGTACCGCCGTCACGCTGTGGAATGTTGTTGGTAAAGCAGTAGATGTTTTCCTGGAAGCCATCGTTCCACTGCAACGCCACTTCGACGCCGATACCATCTTTTTCGGTGGAGAAGTAGAAGATATTCGGGTGGATCGGCGTTTTGTTCTTGTTCAGATATTCAACGAACGCCTTGATGCCGCCTTCATAGTGGAAGTGGTCTTCTTTACCGTCGCGCTTGTCGCGCAGACGAATGGAAACGCCGGAGTTGAGGAACGACAACTCACGCAGACGTTTCGCCAGAATTTCATATTCGAACTCGGTCACATTGGTGAAGGTTTCGAGGCTTGGCCAGAAACGCACCATGGTGCCGGTTTTTTCAGTCTCGCCGGTAACCGCCAGCGGAGCCTGCGGTACACCGTGTTCGTAGATCTGACGGTGAATTTTACCCTCGCGCTGGATAACCAGCTCCAGTTTTTGCGACAGGGCGTTTACTACCGAAACACCAACGCCGTGCAGACCGCCGGACACTTTATAGGAGTTATCGTCAAATTTACCGCCTGCGTGCAGAACGGTCATGATCACTTCCGCCGCCGATACGCCCTCTTCCGGGTGAATACCGGTCGGAATGCCGCGCCCGTCATCCTGTACAGAGACAGAGTTGTCGGCGTGAATGGTGACGATAATTTCTTTACAGTGACCCGCGAGCGCTTCGTCGATAGCGTTATCTACCACCTCGAATACCATGTGGTGCAGACCGGTGCCGTCATCCGTGTCGCCGATATACATACCCGGGCGCTTACGCACCGCATCCAGCCCTTTCAGGACTTTGATACTGGAGGAGTCATAAGAATTCGACATCAACGTTTCTCGCTCATTTATACTTGGGTTAATCCGTTATTTTACCCTTTTCCACGGTAAACATCTTCGAATTTTCGTCCGACATGTCTATAACGTGTTCAGCACTGATCGCGCTGACAAAGACCTGTGATTGCGTCGCTTTTAAGCGGCTGGCAAGCAACCCGCGACGCTCATCATCAAGCTCAGAGGCAAAATCATCTATCAGGTAGAGACACCGCCGCCCGCTTTCACGGGTGAGGAACTCTCCTTGCGCCAGACGTAAGGCGCACATCAACAGCTTAAGCTGCCCACGCGATAAGGTATCTTCCACCGGCGCACCGTCGGCGCGAATGCGTAAGTCCGCTTTATGCGGGCCATGCGCGGTGTAGGTTAGCTGGCGATCGCGTTCAAAATTACGTTCCAGCACCTCAGCATATTCTGTCTCTTTCTCCCAGCCGCGCTGGAAAGAGAAAGTCAGAGAAAACTCAGGGAGAAATTGCTTACAGGTATCAGCCATATCGGCCGCGATACCGGCGCTATACTCCGCGCGCCAGGTACTGATTTGCTCCGCCAGCGGGATCAGTTCTTTATCCCACGGGCGTAGCTGTTCGTAACGTGTCACCTGGCGCAGCGCCGCATTGCGCTGCTTGAGCAATCGCTTGAGATTGCTCCAGGCGGTGAAAAATCCGGGTTCGTTGTGAAAGCATCCCCAGTCGAGGAATGCTCTTCTGTATTTGGGGCCGCCGTTGAGTAAAGTAAACCCTTCAGGCGTTATCAGTTGCATCGGCATCAGGTGCGCCAGCTCCGCGACTTTATGCCCGTCAGTACCGTCGATGCGGACTTTGCTGTCGCCCTGTTTGTCTTTGGTTAAGCCAATCGCCGTCTCGCGCTCTTCGCCCTGTAATCGCCCGTGGAGAACAAACGCCTCCTGCTCGTGGCGAATGACGCGACCAATCTGCAAACTGCGAAACGCCCGACCATGGCCGAGCGTATAGATGGCTTCCAGCACGCTGGTTTTGCCACTACCGTTGGCACCTACCAGAAAGTTAAAGCCGGGAGATAAAGCGAGATCCGCGGTTTCGATATTGCGGAAATCGCGGATCAACAAGCGGGTGAGGGACATTACAGTCTCATTGGCATGACAACATAGGCAGCCGACTGTGATGCGGCATCTTCAATCTGCACGCTGGAAACCGAATCGGTCAGCATCATGCGCACGTTTTCACATTTCAGCGCGTTCAGAACATCCAGCACATAGCTGACGTTGAAGCCGATTTCCATCTCCGCACCGCTATAGGTAACGTCGAGGATCTCTTCCGCTTCTTCCTGTTCCGGGTTGTTGGCGGTGATTTTCAGCTGGTTTTCGCTGACATACAGACGTACGCCGCGGAATTTCTCGTTAGAGAGAATTGCCGCGCGAGCAAACGCCTGCTTGAGGAGATCGCAACCTGCTTCCAGATGTTTGTCCGGGTTTTTCGGCAGAACGCGACGGTAATCCGGGAAGCGACCATCCACCAGTTTCGAGGTGAAGATAAAGTCGCCAACGTGGGCGCGAATGTTGTTGCTGCCAATCTGCACGCGCAGCGGATTGTCGCCGCCGTCGAGCATACGCATCAGTTCAATCACGCCTTTACGCGGCACGATCACCGAATGGCTTGGCAAAGATTGACCAATTGGCATTGAACAGACTGCCAGACGGTGGCCGTCGGTCGCCACGGTGCGCAGTTCTTCACCTTCGGTTTCAAACAGCATACCGTTTAAGTAATAGCGAACGTCCTGATGCGCCATAGAAAACTGGGTCGCTTCAATCAGACGCTTCATCGTCGCCTGCGGCAGGGTAAATTCGACTTCGCTCTGCCAGTCATCGAGATTCGGGAAATCCGCCGCTGGCAGGGTAGACAGCGAAAAACGGCTACGCCCGGAGCGCACCAGCATCCGCTCACCTTCCAGCTGCACGGCAATTTCCGCGCCTTCAGGCAGACCACGGCAGATATCAAAGAATTTGCGCGCTGGAACGGTCGTCGCCCCTGGTTCGTGCGGCTGAACCAGCGCAACGCGTGCCACCATTTCCATCTCGAGATCAGTACCGGTCAGCGACAACGTACCGTCAGCAACCTGTAACAGCAGATTACCGAGAATCGGTAGCGTAGGACGACCACCTAACGGACCGCTCACCTGTTGTAGCGGTTTTAATAAATGCTCACGTTCTACGGTAAATTTCATAGGTTTACGATGACAATGTTCTGATTAAATTGGAAAAATCTTCTTTGATATCGTGGCTCTCTTCACGCAGCTGCTCGATCTTACGGCAGGCATGAAGCACCGTCGTGTGGTCACGACCACCAAACGCATCGCCAATCTCCGGCAGACTGTGGTTAGTCAGCTCTTTCGCCAGCGCCATCGCCATCTGGCGCGGACGCGCCACCGAGCGGGATCGACGCTTGGAAAGGAGATCCGCGACTTTGATCTTGTAGTACTCCGCCACCGTCTTCTGAATATTGTCGATGGTGACCAGTTTTTCCTGCAATGCCAGCAAGTCGCGCAGCGCCTCACGCACGAAGTCGATGGTGATCGCCCGTCCGGTAAAGTTGGCGTTAGCAATAACGCGGTTCAGCGCGCCTTCCAGCTCACGTACGTTAGATCGTAGACGCTTGGCGATAAAGAACGCCACTTCGCCCGGCAAACGAATGTCGTTTTCGTCGGCCTTTTTCATCAGGATCGCCACGCGGGTTTCCAGCTCTGGCGGTTCGATCGCCACAGTCAGCCCCCAGCCGAAGCGGGATTTCAAACGATCCTCAACGCCGTTGATCTCTTTCGGATAGCGATCCGAGGTGAGAATGATCTGTTGATTACCTTCCAGCAGGGCGTTGAAGGTGTGGAAAAACTCTTCCTGAGATCGTTCTTTATTAGCAAAAAACTGAATATCGTCGATCAGCAGTGCATCTACGGAACGGTAGTAGCGTTTAAACTCTTCGATCGCGTTGTTTTGCAGGGCTTTAACCATGTCCTGAACAAAGCGCTCGGAGTGCATATAAACCACTTTGGCATTCGGCTTGCGCGCCATAATGCCGTTACCCACCGCATGCAGCAGGTGAGTTTTACCCAGACCCGTGCCGCCATAAAGGAACAACGGGTTATAGGCACCGCCAGGGTTATCTGCCACCTGGCGAGCCGCCGCGCGCGCCAGTTGGTTAGATTTACCTTCAACGAAGTTATCAAACGTGTGTTTGACGTTTACGTTAGAACGATAGGTCGGTTCTGCCGGGGCCGGGACGTTATCCCAACCTGAGCGCGTAGAAGGCGCAGCACGTTGCGGCTGCGTTTGCGCCACCTGTGCAGGGGCCGCGACGTTGCTCGTCACTGCCGCTTGTGGCGTTTGCGTCACCGGTTTGGTGCCGACTTCAAAACGCAGCTGTGGGGCATCCGCTCCGCAGAAACTGGTTAGCAGTCCATTGATATTATTAAGGTACTTGTCCCGTACCCAATCGAGGACAAAACGGTTTGGCGCGTACAGGGCCAGCGTGTTATCGCTCAGTTCCGCCTGCAATGGGCGTATCCACATACTGAATTCTGTGGCTGGTAACTCATCCTGCAATCGGGCAAGACACTGCTGCCAAAGCGAAAGTGACACGGCGGACTCCACTCGAACAAAAGTCGATAATGACTAAGGCTGAAACATTCATGATTGTTGACGTACGTCGAAAAGACCCTGCATGAGGGTGACGCACGAACCGCTGTCTGCGGTTATATGCCCGATCAAGATCCTGCAAAACGATCGGGACCGCGGATCATAGCCTAAACTGCGCAAGAGATCTTCTGTTTCTCACAGATTTTCCCGATTTATCCACAGGACTTTCCAGAACTCGCTAAGTGTAAACGATCCTGCCGCAGGGCGGGCACGATTTACGCCGCATATTGGAAAATTTAATGACCATAGACAAAAATTGGCTTAATCGATCTAATAAAGATCCAGGACGATCCTTGCGCTTTACCCGTCAGCCCGTATAATCCTCCACCCGGCGCGCCATGCTGGTTTTCACTGGTGTGAGGCCGTACGTTTTCCCTGCGAAAAGGTGCGGAAAAGCGCGGTAAATAAGGAAAGAGAATTGACTCCGGAGTGTACAATTATTACAATCCGGCCTCTTTAATCACCCATGGCTTCGGTGTCCATCGTTTCATTTTTCGGCGGATATCCAATAAAGCCATTGAATTTATTCAAGTTTAGGTAGAAATCGCCATGAAACGCACTTTTCAACCGTCTGTACTGAAGCGCAACCGTTCTCACGGCTTCCGTGCTCGTATGGCTACTAAAAATGGTCGTCAGGTTCTGGCACGTCGTCGTGCTAAAGGCCGCGCTCGTCTGACCGTTTCTAAGTAATAAAGCTAACCCCTGAGTGGTTAAGCTCGCATTTCCCAGGGAGTTACGCTTGTTAACTCCCAGTCAATTCACATTCGTCTTCCAGCAGCCACAACGGGCTGGCACGCCGCAAATTACCATTCTCGGCCGCCTGAATTCGCTGGGGCATCCCCGTATCGGTCTTACAGTCGCCAAGAAAAACGTTCGACGCGCCCATGAACGCAATCGGATTAAACGTCTGACGCGTGAAAGCTTCCGTCTGCGCCAACATGAACTCCCGGCTATGGATTTCGTGGTGGTGGCGAAAAAAGGGGTTGCCGACCTCGATAACCGTGCTCTCTCGGAAGCGTTGGAAAAATTATGGCGCCGCCACTGTCGCCTGGCTCGCGGGTCCTGATAGCCCTCATTCGGGTCTATCAACGCCTGATTAGTCCGCTACTCGGGCCGCATTGTCGTTTCACTCCAACCTGTTCAAGCTACGGAATTGAGGCATTGCGCAGGTTTGGAGTGATAAAAGGCAGTTGGTTGACGGTGAAACGCGTATTAAAATGCCACCCTTTACACCCTGGTGGTGACGATCCCGTCCCGCCCGGACCATTTGATACCAGAGAACACTAACGATGGATTCGCAACGCAATCTTTTAGTCATCGCTTTGCTGTTCGTGTCTTTCATGATCTGGCAAGCCTGGGAGCAGGATAAAAACCCGCAACCTCAGGCCCAACAGACCACGCAGACAACGACCACCGCAGCGGGTAGCGCCGCCGACCAGGGCGTACCGGCCAGTGGCCAGGGGAAACTGATCTCGGTTAAGACCGACGTGCTTGATCTGACCATCAACACCCGTGGTGGTGATGTTGAGCAAGCTCTGCTGCCTGCTTACCCGAAAGAGCTGAACTCTACCCAGCCGTTCCAGCTGCTGGAAACTTCACCGCAGTTTATTTATCAGGCACAGAGCGGTCTGACCGGTCGTGATGGCCCGGATAACCCGGCTAACGGCCCGCGTCCGCTGTATAACGTTGAAAAGGACGCTTATGTGCTGGCTGAAGGTCAAAACGAACTGCAGGTGCCGATGACGTATACCGACGCGGCAGGCAACACGTTTACCAAAACGTTTGTCCTGAAACGTGGTGATTACGCTGTCAACGTCAACTACAACGTGCAGAACGCTGGCGAGAAACCGCTGGAGATCTCCACCTTTGGTCAGTTGAAGCAATCCATCACTCTGCCACCGCATCTCGATACCGGAAGCAGCAACTTCGCACTGCACACCTTCCGCGGCGCGGCGTATTCCACGCCTGACGAGAAGTACGAGAAATACAAGTTCGATACCATTGCCGATAACGAAAACCTGAACATCTCTTCGAAAGGTGGTTGGGTGGCAATGCTGCAACAGTATTTCGCGACGGCGTGGATCCCGCATAACGACGGTACCAATAACTTCTATACCGCTAATCTGGGTAACGGCATCGCCGCTATCGGCTACAAGTCTCAGCCGGTACTGGTTCAGCCTGGTCAGACTGGCGCGATGAACAGCACCCTGTGGGTTGGCCCGGAAATCCAGGACAAAATGGCAGCTGTTGCTCCGCACCTGGATCTGACCGTTGATTACGGTTGGTTGTGGTTCATCTCTCAGCCGCTGTTCAAACTGCTGAAATGGATCCATAGCTTTGTGGGTAACTGGGGCTTCTCCATTATCATCATCACCTTTATCGTTCGTGGCATCATGTACCCGCTGACCAAAGCGCAGTACACCTCCATGGCGAAGATGCGTATGCTGCAGCCGAAGATTCAGGCAATGCGTGAGCGTCTGGGCGATGACAAACAGCGTATCAGTCAGGAAATGATGGCGCTGTACAAAGCTGAGAAGGTTAACCCGCTGGGCGGCTGCTTCCCACTGCTGATCCAGATGCCAATCTTCCTGGCGTTGTACTACATGCTGATGGGTTCCGTTGAACTGCGTCAGGCACCGTTTGCACTGTGGATCCACGACCTGTCTGCACAGGACCCGTACTACATCCTGCCGATCCTGATGGGCGTAACGATGTTCTTCATTCAGAAGATGTCGCCGACCACCGTGACCGACCCGATGCAGCAGAAGATCATGACCTTTATGCCGGTCATCTTCACCGTGTTCTTCCTGTGGTTCCCGTCAGGTCTGGTGCTGTACTATATCGTCAGCAACCTGGTAACCATTATTCAGCAGCAGCTGATTTACCGTGGTCTGGAAAAACGTGGCCTGCATAGCCGCGAGAAGAAAAAATCCTGATTCGGTGAGTTTTCGCTAAAATAAGGGCGGTCAGTTGACCGCCTTTTTTCTTTTCGTAGGGCGGATAAGCACCGCGCATCCGCCACACAAAGCAACAGGAACATCATGAGCGATAATGACACTATCGTAGCCCAGGCCACGCCTCCGGGACGTGGCGGCGTTGGCATCCTGCGCATCTCCGGCCTCAAAGCCCGTGAAGTTGCCGAAACCGTGCTGGGTAAACTGCCTAAGCCGCGCTACGCCGATTATCTTCCGTTTAAAGACGCCGACGGCAGCGTGCTCGATCAGGGGATTGCGCTATGGTTCCCTGGCCCGAACTCGTTCACCGGCGAAGATGTGCTTGAACTGCAGGGTCATGGCGGTCCGGTGATCCTCGACCTGCTGTTAAAACGCATTCTGACCATTCCCGACCTGCGGATTGCCCGCCCTGGTGAGTTTTCCGAACGCGCGTTTCTTAACGATAAACTCGACTTAGCCCAGGCCGAGGCGATTGCGGATCTTATCGACGCCAGTTCGGAACAGGCGGCCCGTTCGGCACTTAACTCGCTGCAAGGCGCATTCTCCGCACGGGTCAACCATCTGGTGGAAGCCCTCACCCACTTGCGCATTTACGTCGAAGCGGCAATTGATTTCCCTGATGAAGAGATCGATTTCCTCTCCGACGGCAAAATTGAAGCCCAGCTCAATGACGTGATTGCCGATCTTGATGCAGTGCGTGCTGAAGCACGTCAGGGTAGTTTGTTGCGCGAAGGGATGAAGGTGGTGATTGCCGGACGTCCTAACGCCGGTAAATCGAGCCTGTTAAACGCGCTGGCGGGCCGTGAAGCGGCAATCGTAACCGATATCGCCGGAACCACGCGTGACGTGCTGCGTGAGCATATCCACATTGACGGAATGCCGCTGCATATCATCGATACCGCCGGGCTACGTGAAGCCAGTGACGAAGTGGAACGTATTGGTATCGAGCGCGCGTGGCAGGAAATTGAACAGGCCGACCGCGTGCTGTTTATGGTCGATGGCACCACGACAGACGCCGTTGATCCGGCAGAGATCTGGCCGGAATTTATCGCCCGTCTGCCCGCCAAACTGCCGATCACCGTGGTACGCAATAAAGCCGATATAACCGGCGAAACGCTGGGAATGAGTGAAGTGAACGGCCATGCGTTGATTCGTCTCTCGGCAAGGACTGGCGAAGGCGTGGACGTGCTGCGTAACCATCTCAAACAGAGCATGGGCTTTGACACCAATATGGAAGGCGGCTTCCTGGCGCGCCGTCGCCACTTACAGGCGCTGGAACAAGCGGCGGAACATCTACAACAGGGCAAAGCGCAACTGTTGGGAGCATGGGCGGGCGAACTGCTGGCGGAAGAGTTGCGCCTGGCGCAGCAGAACTTAAGCGAAATCACCGGGGAATTTACTTCAGACGACCTGCTTGGGCGGATTTTCTCCAGCTTCTGTATTGGTAAGTAACTGCGCTTACGAAGCCGTATTCTGACTGTCAGATGCGGCTTCGCTTCATTGTTAGCACTCCTGTTATGCCTCACCCCTTTTTTAAACATTAAAATTCTTACGTAATTTATAATCTTAAAAAAAAACATTTAATATTGCTCCCCGAACGATTGTGATTCGATTCACATTTAAACAATTTCAGAATAGACAAAAATTCTGAGTGTAATAATGTAGCCTCGTGTCTTTCGAGGATAAGTGCATTATGAATATCTTACATATATGTGTGACCTCAAAATGGTTCAATATTGACAATAAGATTGTCGATCATCGCCCTTGATTTGCCCTTCTGTAGCCATCACCAGAGCCAAACCGATTAGATTCAATGTGATCTATTTGTTTGCTATATCTTAATTTTGCCTTTTGCAAAGGCCATCTCTCGTTTATTTACTTGTTTTAGTAAATGATGGTACTTACATATATATCTGGCGAATTAATCGGTATAGCAGATGTAATATTCACAGGGATCACTGTAATTAAAATAAATGAAGGATTATGTAATGGAAAACTTTAAACATCTCCCTGAACCGTTCCGGATTCGTGTTATTGAGCCAGTAAAACGTACCACTCGCGCTTATCGTGAAGAGGCAATTATTAAATCCGGTATGAACCCGTTCCTGCTGGATAGCGAAGATGTGTTTATCGATTTACTGACCGACAGCGGCACCGGGGCGGTGACGCAGAGCATGCAGGCCGCGATGATGCGCGGCGACGAAGCTTACAGCGGCAGCCGCAGCTACTATGCGTTAGCCGAGTCAGTAAAAAATATCTTTGGTTATCAATACACTATTCCGACTCACCAGGGCCGTGGTGCAGAACAAATCTATATTCCGGTACTGATTAAAAAACGCGAGCAGGAAAAAGGCCTGGATCGCAGCAAAATGGTGGCGTTCTCAAACTATTTCTTTGATACCACGCAGGGCCATAGCCAGATTAACGGCTGTACCGTGCGTAACGTCTATATCAAAGAAGCCTTCGATACGGGCGTGCGTTACGACTTTAAAGGCAACTTTGACCTCGAAGGATTAGAGCGCGGCATTGAAGAAGTTGGCCCGAATAACGTGCCGTATATCGTTGCAACCATCACCAGTAACTCCGCAGGCGGTCAGCCGGTTTCACTGGCAAACTTAAAAGCGATGTACAGCATCGCGAAGAAATACGATATTCCGGTGGTAATGGACTCCGCACGCTTTGCTGAAAACGCCTATTTCATCAAGCAGCGTGAAGCAGAATATAAAGACTGGACCATCGAGCAGATCACCCGCGAAACCTACAAATATGCCGATATGCTGGCGATGTCCGCCAAGAAAGATGCGATGGTGCCGATGGGCGGCTTGCTGTGCATGAAAGACGACAGCTTCTTTGATGTGTACACCGAATGCAGAACCCTTTGTGTGGTGCAGGAAGGCTTCCCGACATATGGTGGTCTGGAAGGCGGCGCGATGGAGCGTCTGGCGGTAGGTCTGTATGACGGCATGAATCTGGACTGGCTGGCTTATCGTATCGCGCAGGTGCAGTATCTGGTCGATGGTCTGGAAGAGATTGGCGTTGTCTGCCAGCAGGCGGGCGGTCACGCGGCATTCGTTGATGCCGGTAAACTGCTGCCGCATATCCCGGCAGACCAGTTCCCGGCACAGGCGCTGGCCTGCGAGCTGTATAAAGTCGCCGGTATCCGTGCGGTAGAAATTGGCTCTTTCCTGTTAGGCCGCGATCCGAAAACCGGTAAACAACTGCCATGCCCGGCTGAACTGCTGCGTTTAACCATTCCGCGTGCAACATATACTCAAACACATATGGACTTCATTATTGAAGCCTTTAAACATGTGAAAGAGAACGCGGCGAATATTAAAGGGTTAACCTTTACCTACGAACCGAAAGTATTGCGTCACTTCACCGCAAAACTGAAAGAAGTTTAATTAATACTACAGAGTGGCTATAAGGATGTTAGCCACTCTCTTACCCTACATCCTCAATAACAAAAATAGCCTTCCTCTAAAGGTGGCATCATGACTGATCAAGCTGAAAAAAAACACTCTGCATTTTGGGGTGTTATGGTTATAGCAGGTACAGTAATTGGTGGAGGTATGTTTGCTTTACCTGTTGATCTTGCCGGTGCCTGGTTTTTCTGGGGTGCCTTTATCCTTATCATTGCCTGGTTTTCAATGCTTCATTCCGGGTTGTTGTTATTAGAAGCAAATTTAAATTATCCCGTCGGCTCCAGTTTTAACACCATCACCAAAGATTTAATCGGTAACACCTGGAACATTATCAGCGGTATTACCGTTGCCTTCGTTCTCTATATCCTCACTTATGCCTATATCTCTGCTAATGGTGCGATCATTAGTGAAACGATATCAATGAATTTGGGTTATCACGCTAATCCACGTATTGTCGGGATCTGCACAGCCATTTTCGTTGCCAGCGTATTGTGGATAAGCTCGTTAGCCGCCAGTCGTATTACCTCGTTGTTCCTCGGGTTGAAGATTATCTCCTTTGTGATCGTGTTTGGTTCTTTCTTCTTCCAGGTCGATTATTCCATTCTGCGCGATGCCACCAGCACCACTGCGGGAACGTCTTACTCCCCGTATATCTTTATGGCTTTGCCGGTGTGTCTGGCGTCATTTGGTTTCCACGGCAATATTCCCAGCCTGATTATTTGCTATGGCAAACGCAAAGATAAGTTAATCAAAAGCGTGGTATTTGGTTCGCTGCTGGCGCTGGTGATTTATCTCTTCTGGCTCTATTGCACGATGGGGAATATCCCGCGAGAAAGCTTTAAGGCGATAATCTCCTCAGGCGGCAACGTTGATTCGCTGGTCAAATCGTTCCTCGGCACCAAACAGCACGGCATTATCGAGTTTTGCCTGCTGGTGTTCTCCAACTTAGCTGTTGCCAGTTCCTTCTTTGGTGTCACGCTGGGGTTGTTCGATTATCTGGCGGATCTGTTTAAGATTGATAACTCCCACGGCGGGCGTTTCAAAACCGTGCTGTTAACCTTCCTGCCACCTGCGTTGTTGTATCTGATCTTCCCGAACGGCTTCATTTACGGGATCGGCGGTGCCGGACTGTGTGCCACCATCTGGGCGGTCATTATCCCCGCGGTGCTGGCAATCAAAGCTCGCAAGAAGTTTCCCAATCAGATGTTCACGGTCTGGGGCGGCAATCTTATTCCGGCGATTGTCATTCTCTTTGGTATAACCGTAATTTTATGCTGGTTCGGTAACGTCTTTAACGTGTTACCTAAATTTGGCTGATCCCTTCAAGAAGCCAGCCATTTCGCTGGCTTATTGCCTGTCAGGAAATCACTTATGTCCAAATGGCAACTCGCCTGATTCTCCTTCACCACGTATGCTTTGCGTCACCTTACTATCAGGACGCTTTAGCCCATGTCCCGCTTTTTGATTTGTAGTTTTGCCCTGGTTTTACTTTATCCCGCCGGGATTGATATGTACCTCGTTGGTTTACCGCGCATCGCCGCCGATCTCAATGCCAGCGAAGCGCAGTTGCATATTGCGTTCTCCGTTTATCTGGCGGGCATGGCAGCTGCGATGTTATTTGCCGGTAAAGTGGCCGATCGTTCAGGGAGAAAGCCTGTCGCCATACCCGGCGCGGCGCTATTTATTATCGCCTCGGTGTTCTGTTCACTGGCTGAAACCAGCACGTTATTTCTTGCAGGGCGCTTTCTACAGGGGCTGGGCGCGGGCTGTTGTTACGTGGTTGCGTTCGCCATTTTACGCGACACACTGGATGATCGACGTCGGGCTAAAGTGCTGTCGTTACTCAACGGCATTACCTGCATCATTCCGGTGTTAGCGCCAGTGCTCGGACACCTGATTATGCTTAAATTCCCGTGGCAGAGTCTGTTCTGGACGATGGCAACGATGGGCATCGCGGTACTGATGTTGTCTTTGTTTATTTTAAAAGAAACGCGCCCTGCGGCCCCCACAAATTCGGACAAACCACGAGAAAATAGCGAGTCGCTGCTTAACCGGTTTTTCCTCAGCCGTGTTGTTATCACCACCCTCAGCGTTTCGGTGATCCTCACCTTCGTCAACACGTCGCCGGTATTGCTGATGGAAATCATGGGTTTTGAGCGCGGAGAATACGCCACCATTATGGCGTTGACCGCTGGCGTCAGCATGACCGTTTCATTCTCCACGCCATTTGCGCTGGGAATTTTTAAGCCACGTACGTTGATGATCACCTCGCAGGTATTATTCCTGGCGGCGGGCATCACCCTTGCCGTTTCACCTTCCCATGCGGTTTCTCTGTTTGGTATCACGCTGATTTGCGCCGGTTTCTCGGTAGGTTTTGGCGTAGCGATGAGTCAGGCGTTAGGGCCGTTTTCATTACGCGCGGGCGTAGCCAGCTCGACCTTAGGTATTGCGCAGGTTTGCGGTTCGTCACTGTGGATTTGGCTGGCAGCGGTGGTTGGTATCGGCGCATGGAATATGCTGATCGGGATTCTGATTGCCTGTAGCATAGTGAGCCTGTTGCTGATTATGTTCGTCGCGCCTGGACGCCCGGTTGCCGCTCATGAAGAAATCCATCACCACGCTTGATCTCAATCTGCTGCTCTGTCTGCAACTGCTGATGCAGGAGCGCAGCGTGACCAAAGCGGCGAAGCGGATGAACGTGACCCCTTCGGCGGTGAGTAAGTCGCTGGCAAAGTTAAGAGCGTGGTTTGACGACCCGCTCTTTGTGAACTCACCGCTGGGGCTGTCGCCCACACCGCTAATGGTCAGCATGGAGCAAAATCTGGCGGAGTGGATGCAAATGAGCAACCTGCTGCTGGATAAACCGCATCACCAAACACCGCGCGGCCTGAAGTTTGAGCTGGCGGCGGAATCGCCGCTGATGATGATCATGCTTAATGCGCTGTCGAAACGGATCTACCAACGTTACCCGCAGGCGACCATCAAATTACGTAACTGGGATTACGATTCCTTAGATGCCATTACTCGTGGTGAAGTGGATATTGGTTTTTCCGGTCGCGAAAGTCATCCCCGTTCGCGGGAGCTGTTAAGCTCGCTACCGTTAGCCATTGATTATGAAGTGCTGTTTAGTGATGTGCCCTGCGTCTGGTTACGCAAAGATCATCCGGCACTGCATGAAACGTGGAATCTGGACACCTTTTTACGTTATCCGCATATCAGCATTTGCTGGGAACAGAGCGATACCTGGGCGCTGGACAATGTGTTACAGGAGCTGGGGCGCGAACGTACGATTGCAATGAGCCTGCCGGAATTCGAGCAGTCACTGTTTATGGCAGCACAGCCCGACAATCTGCTACTGGCGACCGCACCGCGCTACTGTCAGTACTACAATCAACTCCACCAACTGCCGTTGGTTGCTCTTCCTCTCCCGTTTGACGAAAGCCAGCAAAAAAAGCTGGAAGTCCCTTTTACCCTGCTGTGGCATAAACGGAACAGCCATAATCCGAAGATCGTCTGGTTACGGGAAACCATTAAACATCTTTACGCGTCGATGGCATAACCGAATCGTATGAAACGCGACCCAATTTCACAATAAAATGTAAAAAAGTTGTAATAAGCTTGTCTGAATCGAACTTTTAGCCGCTTTAGTCTGTCCATCATTCCAGTAAATGATTACTCTTGTATTCATAATGGACCATTAAGCATGGAGCGAAAAATGGCGACTCACTTTGCCCGAGGGATTTTAACGGAAGGACATCTGATTTCTGTTCGTCTCCCCTCCCATTGTCATCAAGAAGCCCGAAACATTCCCCCTCATCGTCAAAGCCGTTTTCTGGCGTCCAGAGGTTTACTCGCAGAACTGATGTTCATGCTGTATGGCATTGGCGAATTGCCGGAAATCGTCACCCTGCCGAAAGGTAAACCGGTTTTCAGCGATAAAAATTTGCCTTCGTTTTCTATTTCCTATGCCGGGAATATGGTTGGCGTGGCGTTAACAACCGAAGGTGAATGTGGCCTCGATATGGAACTACAGCGTGCGACGCGCGGGTTTCATAGCCCACACGCGCCCGATAACCACACCTTTTCCAGCAATGAATCGCTATGGATCAGTAAACAAAATGATCCAAACGAAGCGCGGGCGCAGCTCATCACGCTGCGCCGAAGCGTGCTAAAACTAACCGGTGATGTTTTGAATGACGATCCGCGCGATCTGCAGCTGCTGCCCATTGCCGGACGCCTGAAATGTGCTCATGTAAATCATGTAGAAGCGTTATGCGACGCGGAGGACGTGCTGGTGTGGTCCGTGGCGGTCACGCCCACGATTGAAAAGCTCAGTGTCTGGGAGTTAGATGGCAAACACGGCTGGAAAAGCCTGCCCGATATTCACAGCCGCGCCAACAATCCTACCAGCCGGATGATGCGTTTTGCCCAGCTCTCTACCGTGAAGGCTTTTTCGCCAAATTGATAGACAACCACAGGAGTCATCATGTCTGAAAAATTGCAGGTGGTTACGTTACTGGGGAGCCTGCGCAAAGGCTCATTTAATGGCATGGTTGCACGTACCCTGCCGAAAATTGCTCCGGCGAGCATGGAAGTCAATGCGTTACCTTCCATTGCCGACATTCCCTTGTATGACGCTGACGTACAGCAGGAAGAAGGTTTTCCAGCAACGGTTGAAGCTCTGGCGGAACAGATCCGTCAGGCTGACGGTGTGGTGATCGTCACGCCGGAATATAACTACTCGGTACCGGGTGGGCTGAAAAATGCCATCGACTGGCTTTCCCGCCTGCCGGATCAACCTCTGGCCGGTAAACCGGTGTTGATTCAGACCAGCTCAATGGGCGTGATTGGCGGCGCGCGCTGTCAGTATCACCTGCGCCAGATTCTGGTTTTCCTCGATGCAATGGTGATGAACAAGCCGGAATTTATGGGCGGCGTGATTCAGAACAAAGTTGATCCGCAAACCGGAGAAGTGATTGATCAGGGTACGCTGGACCACCTGACCGGGCAATTAACCGCATTTGGTGAGTTTATTCAGCGAGTTAAGATCTAAATAAAAAACCCGCCAGCAATCATGCATGGCGGGTTTTTAACGCGCTATCGATTTTAGTGAGCGTCGATAAACACAATCTTCAGGATAAACAGCAGCGCAACGATGATTACGCACGGGCTTAGATCACGCAGACGTCCGGTACCGATTTTCATCACGCAGTAGGAGATAAAGCCCAGCGCAATACCTTCGGTAATCGAGAAGCTGAACGGCATCATCACAGCGGTAATAAACGCCGGAACAGATTCAGTAAGATCCTGCCAGTTCACGCGAGCAAGACTTGAGGTCATCAACACGCCAACGTAAATCAGCGCGCCAGCTGCGGCATATCCCGGCACCATTCCCGCCAGCGGCGACAGGAAGATAACCAGCAGGAACAGCAGACCGACAACCACTGCCGTCAGACCGGTACGACCGCCAACGGAAACGCCGGAAGAGGACTCAATATACGCCGTAACAGAAGAAGTCCCGATAAACGAACCGGTCACCGAAGAGATACTGTCGACATACAGCGCCTGCTTCATGCGCGGGAATTTACCTTTCTCATCCGCCAGACCTGCTTTATCGGTCACGCCAATCAGCGTACCGGAGGAGTCAAACAGGTTGACCAGCATGAAAGAGAAAATCACACCTGCCAGCCCGAGGTTAAACGACCCGGCTAAATCTACATGACCCACGACTGTCATTACGCTCGGCGGCGCAGAAACGATGCCATTGTAGTGGACATCACCCAACATCCAGCCCAGCAGCGTCGTCACCACGATGGAAACCAGCACCGCCGCGTGAATGTTGCGCGAGGCCAGAATGGCGATGATGAAGAAGCCGAGGATCCCCAGCAGCACGCTGTGAGAAGTCAGATTACCGATGCTCACCAGCGTTTCCGGGTTAGCGACAATCACACCTGCGTTTTTCAGCCCCATCATGCCAATAAACAGACCGATACCACTGGTGATGCCCACACGTAGACTTACCGGAATGTTGGCTATCATCCAGTAGCGAACGCGGAATATCGTCAGTAACAGCAGACCAATCGCACCCCAGAAGATTGCGCCCATCCCGACTTGCCACGGCAAGCCCATCGCCTGTACAACGACAAAAGCGAAGAACGCATTCAGGCCCATTGCCGGTGCCAGCGCAACTGGCAGATTAGCAAACAGCCCCATCATAATACTGCCGAATGCAGCAATCAGACAGGTAGTAACGAAGACGGCGCTGGTATCCATGCCAGCAACGCCAAGAATTTGCGGGTTAACAAAAACGATGTAAACCATCGTCAGGAAGGTGGTAAAACCGGCGATCACTTCGGTCCGTGCCGTCGTGCCATGTTCGCGCAGTTTAAACACGCGTTCCAGCATCCCCTGGCCAGAAGCCTGGGTTGTGTGTTGTTGACTCATTATCTATTTCCGAACAAGGAGGGAAAATCCGTCGCTATCGTATACCAAAATGAGACAATATGGACGGCTGAAGATAACTTTTTTTCATTGTATTTGCTTATACGGCAACGATTGCGTCATGCGATTTGGCATGACGAAAACGTTAAACTAACGATAAAGGAAAGACATGTCCCAGATAGAAGCGGTATTTTTCGACTGCGACGGTACGCTGGTCGATAGCGAGGTCATTTGCTCTCGCGCCTATGTCACGATGTTCAGGGAATTTGGCATTCACGTTGAGCTGGAAGAGATTTTTACCCGTTTTAAAGGCGTAAAACTCTACGAAATCATCGACATCATCAGTAAAGAACAGGGCGTGACGATGATCCAGGCCGATGCCGAGCACGTTTACCGCGCAGAAGTAGCTCGTCTGTTTGATACCGAACTTGAGGTCATCGCAGGAGCGAACGAATTGCTGGCGAGCATTAACGTGCCGATGTGCGTTGTCTCTAATGGCCCGGTGAAAAAAATGCAGCATTCGCTCGGCAAACTCAACATGCTGCACTACTTCCCGGAAAAACTGTTCAGCGGTTACGACATTCAGCGTTGGAAGCCCGATCCGGCATTAATGTTCCATGCGGCAAAAGCGATGAATGTGAACGTTGAAAACTGCATTCTGGTCGATGACTCCAGCGCCGGCGCGCAATCAGGGATAGATGCCGGAATGGAAGTGTTTTACTTCTGCGCTGACCCGCACAATAAACCGATCGTTCACCCGAAAGTCACCACCTTTACCGAGCTGGCGCAGCTGCCTGCACTCTGGAAGGCACGCGGCTGGAAGATAACGCGATAATCGCCTCCTTACTTCAACGCTTACACATCAGTCACGCTGGTTTGAGATAAAAAATACCAGGTGTCTGATGAGTAAGCGTCTATTCCCTATAAATAATTTATGTCGTTAATCGTCCAGTCGCTCCCCCTCTGTATGGTTAAGCCTGGTTTATATTTTTCACAATATCGGGATACCGTTCGAACCAATCCAGAATATTAAGCATCGCGTTACTGATATTTTTATTAGCCTTATATTGATTCTCGCGTCTATGATTTTGAACAATATTAAGCTTAGAACGTATCTTATTGTCAGAGTCAGAAATATCCTCATTTAATGCCTTTACTTCATCCTGTACTTCTTGACTATTCCAGTTGTCCCTTTTTTTATCAAATAAAGTCCTTTTATCATCTACTGATTTATCCCGACTTATGGTCAACTCTTTAATTTCTCGCAATAAGTCATCGTAATCTGTAATGGAAGCTCTTATTTCCTGATAGTTTTTTAATAAATCCTGCCTGTTAATTGAAAATGCACTGGATAAATATTGAAAATCGCGAGCAAACTTATTGAGCCTTGAATCGTAATCTGTCTTAAAAGATTTTATATGTTCCAGTTGGTTTGATAGCGCTTCAATTTGTTTTTTTTGAACACCTTCAAAAATGGGTGCAAGTTCCTTATAATCAAATGTTACATTTGTAGCAGATTCTTTATGAGACTCCTTTATTTGCTTTTGGACATATTCTTTTGGATTTTCAGTAAGTATTGTTCCATCTGGCGGCGGAATCATTTTATTTATTATAGATTCAACAAACTTAATTCGATCATTTTCTATCATATTGTTAATGATATTTTGTGCATTTTCCTGCATATCTTTAAAAATAAAAAACTCAATCCTACTATTATCAAAATGATATTTTCCCTCGTACGATTTATTTTCAACATAAAGTGTTGATAAAAACGACTCTAACTCTAAAAATGCGTTTTTATATTTTTCCTTAGTCTTTGACTCGGAATTATAAAAATTTATTACATCGATATTGATAGCACTTACCTTTTTTAAGAAATCAGGTATTTGTTCTTTACTTATAGCTCCGTCCAGATCCATATACATGTATTTTTGCGCTGTAAGACCATCTTTTGAATAATTTGTATTTGGATCAATAGCACAGTCTTTGCACCTATCTCCACTGTAATAATAGCCTAAATTTGCCCCAATCAAATTACTATTTTTAAAGAAGACATTATTGTTCTCTGTATTTTTCTTGCTAAATGAAGAATCGGTCCCTTTCTTTATACTCTCTACGCATTTCGAAAAATTATCATCTAACTTAAGATTTCTCGATCTTCTTTCAATGTAATCAGAAAAATACTCTTTGGGGTTAAACATAGATCTATCTGAACCATCTTCACGAAGACCATCGTTTATTTTAATATGCTTCAAATTACAATTATAAAACACAGTCCCCGTATCCGGACCCCTGATTTCATCATAATTAGACTTGTTGAACGAATTTGCCAAAAAATCCATTCCATGAGCATCAAGCCCTATTATATTACAGTTATAAAAATGACTCAGAAGTATACTCGAGCCAGGACAACATCCTCCCTGGATTATACAATCCTGAACGAAAGACTGCATAAAGAGATAAGAACCTAATTTTTCTTGAATACTATCAGGTTGTGTAACGGTGTAGATTTTAGACGTCTCACATCTATAATTTTCAATTTTGCATTTAGAAATAAAACAACCTTTAAACATACCTTTTATTGGTTTTTTATTTCCTGACCCCACAGTATCATCATTAGTCTCATAAAGCTGTATGTTGTTGAATTTACAATCATCGAAATAACAATTTTCAAAAACCGGACCTTCAAGGTTAGGGCTGTTTATCACTCCTGAAAAAACTACATTTTTAAAACTACAATATTTTAATGAATTTAAAACATCCTTAGACAACGATGATAAATTGATTGTTGTATTAATAATAGGAATTTTATTTTTAATCAGTGTCGTAAGTTTTACAGCATAATCATCAAGCATAAATCTCTTCAAGGGAGAATTATCAAAATGTAAATCATCAATATAATTATCAAGCGTTAATCTCTCTGAAGAAACCTGTTTTTTTTCGTTATCATTCGAAGTAGCCCCCGTGTAGAGATTAAAGGATCTACTCACAATAACTTCATTATTTTCATTTGTGGTAAAGTCTGTCTTAGTACTAAATCGCCATTGTTGTTCTTTTTTTGCCAGAGATTTAATCTTATCGAACACCTCGGCTTTGTTATCAACTTTCGTGACAAATTCGTAAATTAAGCCTTTGACTTCTTTAATATGAGAGCCGGGAAAAAGATCGCGGACAAACTCCCACAGCGTACGTTTTTTAAATAAATCCCCTTTGCCATCAAGAATATTTTCAATATCCTTAGAGTTTACATTATATTTCTTATTATTAATACTTACAGCAATTTTATCACAATATCCTTTATGATTAAGTCTCTCCTTATTCATTGCTTCTAAAAAAGGATTAGTATTAAAAAGAACATCTGGTTTTAATTTAGCAACCATAAACCCTCCGGCGTGCAATATTGAGTTGTTTTGTTTGAAAAACAATAACTTCTATGTTGTTAATTAACTGTACTGCTAGTTAGGTTAGCAACAAGTGTTACTTATATTACCGGTGAATACTGTAAAAAATAGCTCATTATTTCCATTTTAACCCAGGGTGTTCACCCTGGATTTGCAATTTTTAGGGGGTTAACGGTACATTCCACGGGTTAACCGCAGCATCAGAAAATGAGCGTTTTTTTATAGCCGCTTTTATTGTCGAGGTTAAAATAAATAGATTTCATTAACTTTTATCAAGGTGATTTATGGATAATCTTATTGGCACACCACCAAACTACGTAGTTCCCCATAAGTATATAGACACGGAGCAAATGGAATATTTATGTCATCTCAATCGTTTTTCTAAATCACCTGACGATTTTTTGATAACTGGTCAGAGAGAGGACCTTTTTACATATAAATATATTTTAGATGGCTCATTTTCAAATTTACAGCATTTATTTCCCAAAGGACAACTACAGAAGATACAACAGCGATTAAGTTCTCTTATGTATAAAAACATGTTTCATTGTTTTCATGTTTTTTTATTAAAACTATGCTCAATTGAGAGTATTCCTCTCCCAAATGCCGATTACGCTTTCTTTGATGACGAAATGCCATTTACATTAACTGATGAACAGATCGAAAATATTTCTTTTTTAAACGCATATCACAAAGAAAAGAAAGGAAACAACGACATTGTTACATTTGATTTCATGAGCGCTGATCACCACCATAATTTTAGCACAACCATAGCTTTAACAAATGATAGCTTCCATATATCTTCAATAAACAACCATAACGCACAGGTTATATTCGATGAAAACATCCATTTACATCCCTATGAATTACCAGAATCATCACAATGGTGTTATCAGTTAATAAAAAACATGATTTCTTTACATTGCAGATATAATAACAATTTCAAAATAAAAAAAACCTGTTGTTTTGATTTTAAAAATAAATCTTTTTGTAATGCCAGGTTGCAATATATAACGTTTATTGCATGTTTATTTTCACATGCAAACATGAAATATTCGACATTTCATGATGTTAACCTTGATATGTGTGAGATAAAGAATTGCAATTTTGACAATTCAGAGATGAATTTCATTTCGTGCGTCGGGACAAATTTTAGCGGTTCTACATTTAACAATGTAAAAACAACAACAGCGCAACTAATTAAGACACCAACAAAGTGGACGAATAATACTCTAAAATATTGGTTCTCCAGTTGTAATAAACGTAATATCATCTTCACTTTTAATACAATATCTGATAGAAATATGAAATTAAAAGGTATCAAGGATATATTACTGTCGTTGGTTGACCAAAAAGTCAATATTTATAGTGTAAGGCAAGAGCTTCTGGATTTTCTTAATAATGATTTATATAAAAATAATGGAGAGATTCTCTCTTATAAAGAATCAATAATGTTGTTTTGTGCTGTGTAGCCGAAAAATAGATGATTCAGATTAACTACCGCACTCTATGTTGTGTTTATATCCATGTCAGGTAACAGGTCATTTGTGAATCCTGACACCAGACTATGACTATCGCCCAGGGATAATCCACAACCGCTGGAAGTAGTCTCATTTCTGCAGGATAAAACCGTAGAGTGCGATTGCGATGAATAATAAATACAGGCTTATTATTCCAGTCTTTTTTATTGCGTTGGTTGTTTCAAATGGCTCGGTTAGTAAAATGCACCATTCGCTCGGAAAACTCAACATGTTGCACTCTTATACGCCGTCTGGAAAAGGCGTAGGAGTGGTATAACCATTTAATCGCCTCCCAACGTCAACGCTTACACATCAGCGACACTGGTTTAATTAAAGTATACCAAATTTCTGATGAGTAAGCGTCTTTTCGTATAACCTCATTGTCACAGGAACGACTTGATCCGTTTATTTATTCGCCATGTTATTCAGTATCAATTTTCTTAATAGCTTTCACCATATTTTCATTTTCTTTTAGCCAACTCCTGATATTTTGAACTACATCATTAAGTGTATTTTCTTGTTGATACTCTTTCTCCAATCTCTCTGTTTCATCCTTAAGATGTAGAATCTCTTTACTTATATTTGGTATTTTTCCATCTATCACCTTTATTATCCCCTTAATCTCATTAATTCTTTCCGCATCTTTTTTATCTTTATTGTCTTTATTATTTAAGTAAAAACCCTCTTTAATCAATTGATCCTTAGTATCGACTAAATCATTTCTTTCGACAATAAGTTTGGCATATTTGTCTTTTATATCGCCATAATTTTCCTTATTATAGTCATTATTTTTCTCAATTACCCACCGTAAATATTGCTCAATGCTAGAGAATAAATCGACTTTATCATCTACATATTTTGATACTTTCCTATAATCCCTGTAATTTATTTCCGTTCTTTCCTTAAATTCATTCAATGCTAAAAAAATCTTTTGCATTTTATCAAAATTATCATCTTCATGATTATTATTATAGTCTTTGTAAATATCCCGCAAATCATTAAAATTAAAGTGGAAGTGAAATCTTGCGCTGTTTGAAATAGCAGAACGATTTATTTTTAAATAGTTACGTTCATCGTAATGTCTTTGCCAAAAGAATCCAGTATAGAGGTTATGCATGAAATTCACTTTATCAATATCTATTTCATTGGCTATATCTTTTTCTATATTGTACAAAACATTTAATATAATATACTGGATAGCTTCACCATTAAGTTGATATTTTTTGCCTTCATCATCAAGATTGAAGCTACCCAGCTTGACCAACAAAGATTGTAAATATAATAGTTCCTTTTCGTAATGACTTATCGCATCCTTGCCATAATTATTGAATTCTTCTACCCATGAATTAACTTCCATTAAATTTTCCATGAAATCTGAAATGCCATTTTCAGCTATAGCTCCTTTCATGTCCATATAAACAGGAATTCTAATCTGGCTATTCGCAGCAAGATTACCACTTAACCAAGTGGTTGAAGGATCAATAGCACAATCATCCAATTTAATTCCATTGATTGACTCGCCCAAACAGGTTTTAAGTAAATTGCAATTACTAAGTTTTAAATATTTATCTATATCATCAGCAACGTATTTATCATTTATATAACGACCGCCACTCATATTAGGGAAAAGATTAACGTAGATAAGGTTTGAAATGTGTTTATCCAGATTAAGTTTACCTCCATCCTTTTTGAAATATTCTCTGGGATCAAAATCCAGTAAATCTTTGCGAATTCCATTTCGTTTGCATGTCATATCAGAGGAGCTAAAATCACACATATAAAAATGATTATCATATTTTAATTCACATCTATATTTGTGATAAAACGAAGTCCCTATGAAATCCATTTCAGCACCATTAAGCTTTGCTATTTTACAACATAACAAACTGCTTGCAATAATACTTGCATTTTTACACACTCCATTCAGAAGAGTACATTCATATACAAATGATTGCATAAACAGATATGCACCAACTGGCTTACCCACATTGGGATCTTGATTTACAGAGTATATTTTTGATGTATCTATGTTAAAATTTTTTATTTCACATCGATACAGAAAACACTCTTTAAACACGCCGTAAATAGGTATTTCATTATTTAGTTTTACTCGACACCTGGAGCTTATAAGTGACACATTCTCAAATTTACAGCCCTCAAAAAAACAATTTTCAAATACTGAACCATTAAGATTTTCGTAAGATATATTACCAGTGAATGTCACATTTTTAAAGTTACAATATTTTAAAGATGCCAGGGCTTCTTTTTCCAGTGCAGATAAATCAATTGTGATATTTTCAAAGGGGATTTTATTTTTTAAATATACGCTAAGCTTTTCATTATCATTTGGGAACTGTATTTTCAACATCCCTGATTGAAAAGCTTTCTCATCAAAATGAATATCATGCTTATAAATATCAAAACTGATTTTTTCTGAAAATAAAGAATGCATTGTCTTTTTTTCAGCATCAATATGATGATCTTGCGCATTAATATTTATTTTAAATACTCTACTAACAATAATATCTTTATTTTCATCTACAATAAATTCTGTCGTCGCATTAAAGCGCCATTGTTGATCTTGATCGGCGAGAGATTTAATTTTATTAAATATATCAGCTTTATCACCAGTTTCCGACACGAAATCTATAATGGCTTGTTTAGCCTCCTTAATATGATACATGGGAAAAAGATCGAGTATAAATTCCCAAAGACTTCGTTTAAGGAAAGATTGACTATCACCAGCTAAAATGTTTGTTATATCTTTATGAGTTACTGAATACTTACCCACATCATCAACAGACAAACCAATTTTTCCAGAATATTTTTGCGTTCTATTTTTTTCATTCAGATTTTCATCTTGCATTTTAGTCAGAGTAGCAAATTTATCTGTAACTGTACTATATGATGATATAGCCATAATCATTTCTCCTGAACACAATATTTATTCGCCCGAGCACAACACATTGCCGATTTGTCTTAAGAAAGCATACTTGGGTGTTGGTTTGCTACGATTATGACTAAACCACCTATGAATACTGTAAAAAATCGCTCATTTTTTATGTTCCGATATAGGGCTTTTACCCTGGTTTTTTGTTTTCTTTTCCATTTTCTGTGCGGGTAACGATATAAATGAAAGGAATAACAAAAAAAATTTATAACGGGGCACTACATTAAAAGTAAAATAATTCAAATGAAATAATATATTTGCATTGCACTGGGGAGAGTTTCGAGGTGAGTTTGAGTGCAGGGAGAAAGTGTATCAGCCCGGTAACTATGTATGACCGGGCTGATTGCCAGATTCGGCGTAAAAGCCTTATCTGACCTACAGTTAGCGTTACTCTTTCGGGTCTTTTCCGGCCAGCAGTTTATCCAGCTCATCACCGCCTACATGACGGAAATCCTGCCCCTTCACGTAGTAGAAGATAAACTCACAAATATTCTGGCAGCGGTCGCCGATACGTTCGATTGAACGCGCACAGAATAGCGCGGTAAGTACGCTCGGAATGGTGCGCGAATCTTCCATCATGTAGGTCATCAGTTGACGAACAATACCTTCGTACTCCTGATCGACTTTTTTATCTTCACGATAAATACGTACCGCTTCGTCAATGTCCATCCGCGCGAACGCGTCCAGCACGTCGTGCAGCATCTGGATGGTATGACGGCCCAGCGACTCCAGACTTACCAGCAACGGCTGATGCTGCTGGGAGAATTTCTCCAGCGCAGTACGGCAGATTTTGTCCGCCACGTCGCCAATACGCTCCAGCTCGGCAATGGTTTTACTGATCACCATAACCAGACGCAGGTCGCTCGCCGTCGGCTGACGTTTGGCGATAATGCGCACGCAGGCTTCATCGATCGCCACTTCCATCATGTTGACGTTCTTGTCGCCTTCGATGACGCGCTTCGCCAGATCGCTGTCCTGGTTATGCATCGCGGTGATTGCATCAGAAAGCTGCTGCTCCACCATGCCGCCCATGGTCATCACCTGCGTGCGGATGCTTTCCAGTTCGGCGTTGAACTGGCCGGAAATATGTTTATTAAGATTGAGACTGTCCATAACGCACTCCTGAATCAACCGTAACGACCGGTGATGTAGTCTTCTGTTTGTTTCTTCGCTGGCTTGGTGAACAGATCGTCCGTGTTGCTGAACTCAATCAATTCGCCCAGGTACATAAACGCCGTGTGGTCGGAACAACGCGCAGCCTGCTGCATGTTGTGGGTGACGATCACTACGGTGTAATCCTGCTTCAGTTCGGTGATCAGCTCTTCAATACGCCCGGTAGAGATAGGGTCGAGCGCCGAACACGGTTCGTCGAGCAGCAGCACTTCCGGGCGAATGGCGATACCACGCGCAATGCACAGACGCTGTTGCTGACCACCAGAGAGAGAGTAACCGCTCTGATGCAATTTATCTTTGGTTTCGTTCCACAATGCGGCTTTGGTCAATGCCCACTGCACGCGCTCGTCCATGTCGGCACGGGAGAGCTTCTCAAACAGACGCACACCAAAGGCGATGTTGTCGTAGATGGACATCGGGAACGGCGTCGGTTTCTGGAACACCATGCCCACTTTCGCACGCAGCAGGGCGATATCCTGAGAGTTGGTCAGGATGTTGTCGCCATCGAGCAGAATTTCACCTTCCGCACGCTGTTCCGGGTACAGTTCAAACATTTTATTGAAGGTACGCAGCAGCGTCGATTTACCGCAGCCGGACGGCCCGATAAACGCCGTTACCTGGTTTTTAGCGATATCCAGGTTGATGTTTTTCAGGGCATGGAATTTGCCGTAGTAGAAGTTCAAATTACGAACCTGAATTTTACTCGGGGCAGTTTCAACCATACTCATTGCAATCTTTTCCTCATCGTGCCTGATGCACTTCGCTAATCAGGCTTACCGTAGGCCGGATCAGGCGTTCACGCCGCATCCGGCGAAGTGTTAACCGTGTTTATTCTTCGCAAAAACAACGCGCGCCAGAATGTTCAGCAGCAGTACGCACAGGGTAATGATCAACACCCCGGCCCAGGCCAGTTGCTGCCATTCCGCAAACGGACTCATCGCAAACTTAAAGATCGTCACCGGCAGGTTGGCGATCGGCTGCATCATGTCCGTGCTCCAGAACTGGTTGGAAAGCGCGGTAAACAGCAGCGGCGCGGTTTCACCAGCAATACGGGCAATCGCCAGCAGGATACCGGTCATAATCCCGGACACCGACGCTTTCAGCGTGATCGCGGAGATCATCTTCCACTTCGGTGTACCCAGCGCATAAGCCGCTTCACGCAGGCTGTCCGGCACCAGTTTCAGCATGTTCTCGGTGGTGCGGATAACAATCGGCACCTGCAACAGCGCCAGCGCAATCACGCCCGCCCAGCCGGAGAAGTGCTCCATCTGCGCCACCACAATGGTGTAAACAAACAGACCAACCACAATCGACGGTGCGGAGAGCAGAATGTCGTTAATGAAGCGAATCACTTCTGCCAGCCAGGATTTACGACCATATTCAGCCAGATAAATCCCCGCCATAATGCCCAACGGCGTACCGAATACCGTGGCCCACAAAATTAACAGCCCGCTACCCGCCAGGGCGTTCGCCAGACCACCACCTTCCGTATTGGGCGGCGGCGTCATTTCAGTGAACAGCGCCAGCGACATACCATCGATACCGCGGGTGATGGTGGACATTAAAATCCAGATCAGCCAGAACAGGCCGAAGGCCATCGTCGCCATCGAGAGCGTCAGCGCAATACGGTTCTTAAGGCGGCGACGCGCCTGCATTTTACGGCGGGATTCCGCCAGCGCCGCAGTGGTTTGCATTTCAACCATAGCCATTAGCGTGCCCCCTCATTCTTAGCCAGGCGCATAATCATAAACTTCGATGCGGCGAGGACGATGAAGGTAATCACAAACAGGATCAGGCCCAGTTCCATCAGTGCGGCAACGTGCAGACCGGATTCCGCTTCGGCAAATTCGTTCGCCAGCGCAGAGGTGATACTGTTGCCCGGCATGTACAGCGAGGCGCTGTCGAGCTGGTAGGTGTTACCGATGATAAAGGTCACCGCCATGGTTTCACCGAGCGCACGCCCCAGACCCAGCATAATGCCGCCGATAACACCATTTTTGGTGAACGGAAGAACGATACGCCAGATAACTTCCCAGGTGGTGCAGCCGATACCGTAGGCCGACTCTTTCATCATCACCGGGGTTTGTTCGAATACATCGCGCATTACCGCCGCAATGTACGGAATAATCATGATGGCGAGGATCACGCCTGCCGCGAGGATACCGATACCAAAGGCCGGGCCGGAGAACAGCGCGCCGACAATCGGGATATTCGACATGATATTGCCGACCGGCTCCTGGAAGTAAACGGCGAACAGCGGCGCAAAGATAAACAGGCCCCACATGCCGTAAACGATACTTGGAATGGCTGCCAGCAGCTCAATGGCGATACCCAGCGGGCGCTTCAGCCAGCCAGGAGCAAGCTCGGTCAGGAACAGGGCGATACCGAAACTCACTGGAACGGCGATCAGCAGCGCGATAAACGAGGTCACCAGCGTACCGTAGATCGGCACCAGCGCCCCGTAGATATCGTTCGGCGCATCCCACTCTTTGGTCCACAGGAAAGCCAGACCAAATTTCTGAATGCTCGGCCAGGAGGAGATGATCAGAGAGACAATAATGCCACCCAACATCAATAGCACAATCAGCGCCGCCAGTTTTACCAGCACGCTGAAAATTATGTCGCCCTTTTTACCCGGTGGGTTAAAAGCAGGCTTGGTTGCAGCCATAAGTTACTCTTCAGTTAAACGCGTTTACAAAGTCATTTTGTAATGCCGGATGCGGCGTAAAAAATACCGTACCCGGCCTGAGTTTTATTAGTACAGCGGCTTGCCGCTACTGTCTTTAATATTGGTCTTCCACGCAGCGCGAACCTGTTCCACTACGCTATCCGGCAGGCTGGCGTAATCCAGGTCGTTCGCCTGTTTAGCCCCGGTTTTGTATGCCCAGTCGAAGAACTTCAGCACTTCTGTGCCTTGTTCTGGTTTCTTCTGATCTTTGTGGATCAGAATGAACGTGGTAGAGGTAATAGGCCACGCATCTTCGCCTTTCTGGTTGGTCAGATCCTGAGCGAAGGTTTTGCTCCAGTCTGCGCCTTTTGCTGCATTAGCGAAGTTTTCTTCGGTCGGCAAAACAGGTTTACCATCAGCGGAGATCAATTTGGTATACGCCAGGTTGTTCTGCTTAGCGTAAGCATATTCAACGTAACCAATTGCACCTGGCAGACGCTGAACGAACGCGGCGATACCGTCGTTACCTTTACCGCCCAGACCAATCGGCCATTTTACGGTAGATCCCGTACCAACGTTGTTTTTCCACTCTTCGTTCACTTTCGCCAGGTAGCTGGTGAAGACGAAGGACGTCCCGGAGCCATCTGCGCGGCGTACTACAGCAATGTTCTGTGACGGCAGTTTTAAGCCTGGATTCAGTTTGGTGATGGCTTCATCATCCCACTTCTTGATTTTGCCGAGGTAGATGTCACCAAGGGTTTTACCATCCAGCACCAGCTCGCCAGACTTCAACCCTGGAATGTTAACCGCCAGTACCACGCCGCCAATCACGGTCGGGAACTGGAACAAACCTTCCTGAGCCAGTTTTTCGTCAGACAGCGGCGCGTCAGAGGCACCAAAATCAACGGTATTAGCGATAATCTGTTTTACGCCACCGGAAGAACCGATACCCTGGTAGTTAACTTTATTACCGGTTTCTTTCTGGTAAGTGTCAGCCCATTTGGCATACACCGGCGCAGGGAAGGTTGCACCTGCGCCTGTCAGGCTTGCTTCTGCAAACACAGAGAAAGCACTCATCGATAAGGTCGCGGCGACAACAGTTGCGACGGTGGTACGCATAACTTTCATAATGTCTCCTGGGAGGATTCATAAAGCATTGTTTGTTGGCTACGAGAAGCAAAATAGGACAAACAGGTGACAGTTATATGTAAGGTTTATGACAGTTTTATGACAAATCAGAATTATTAATTAACTTTTTGATTTTATTGACTAAGAAAAAGAAAAGTAGTGTCATCTTTTTGTCATGCAAAGTGAAAACTCGCGGACAAAAATGCGTAAGATGACAACGGTGTGAGGAACACCGCGGTCAGTTCGTTTAGCGTACAATCTCAATTGTTATCGTTGCAGTCGCGGTAAATGTTCCTGGCGCGGGGCGAGCCCCCGTGAGGCTTGCAGGAGCAGCAGAAAAAGTGACGCTACCGGCTTTTTCACCAAAGACGTTTGATTTACCCATATCTGTCGGTAGTTCACCACCGTTAACGTTGATTTCCTTATTATTTTTATCATAAATTTTTATCCCAACGTTCGGGTTTGATGTCACGACCATTGAGTTGTCAGTACTGGGTTCGGTAGCATAAAAAGAGGTACTGATATCATCAGTATTTAGTATTCCTAAATTTTCACACTCAATGGTGACGGTTTTGGTAATTTTATGCGTTGTCACGGTACTTCCAGCTACCGAAGAAAAATCTGCTGCAGGAATTTCTTTAAAATCAAAATTAATGGGTCTTAAACTGTTAATTTCACAGCTTTGCGGTGCAGTGATATCGCCACGAATATAAACATCGGCCATAGGTTGTGAGTAATCAACCGGAGTGTCACGGCTTATAGTTCCGTACAATTTTGCCACGAGAGTTTCAGGGACAATTAACTTTCCAGCAAAAGTCTTCTTAATATAAAAATAAATTATTGCTTTTGCACCACTGGAAATACTTAATGGGTCCGTGCGACTACATTTATATGAACCTCCAGGTGATGCTGCCAACTTACTGATTTAGTGTATGATGGTGTTTTTGAGGTGCTCCAGTGGCTTCTGTTTCTATCAGCTGTCCCTCCTGTTCAGCTACTGACGGGGTGGTGCGTAACGACAAAAGCACCGCCGGACATCAGCGCTATCTCTGCTCTCACTGCCGTAAAACATGGCAACTGCAGTTCACTTACACCGCTTCTCAACCCGGTACGCACCAGAAAATCATTGATATGGCCATGAATGGCGTTGGATGCCGGGCAACTGCCCGCATTATGGGCGTTGGCCTCAACACGATTTTACGTCACTTAAAAAACTCAGGCCGCAGTCGGTAACCTCGCGCATACAGCCGGGCAGTGACGTCATCGTCTGCGCGGAAATGGACGAACAGTGGGGCTATGTCGGGGCTAAATCGCGCCAGCGCTGGCTGTTTTACGCGTATGACAGTCTCCGGAAGACGGTTGTTGCGCACGTATTCGGTGAACGCACTATGGCGACGCTGGGGCGTCTTATGAGCCTGCTGTCACCCTTTGACGTGGTGATATGGATGACGGATGGCTGGCCGCTGTATGAATCCCGCCTGAAGGGAAAGCTGCACGTAATCAGCAAGCGATATACGCAGCGAATTGAGCGGCATAACCTGAATCTGAGGCAGCACCTGGCACGGCTGGGACGGAAGTCGCTGTCGTTTTCAAAATCGGTGGAGCTGCATGACAAAGTCATCGGGCATTATCTGAACATAAAACACTATCAATAAGTTGGAGTCATTACCGAACCTCCAGTAGGCCTGTTAGCATGGTATTCAAAAGGTGCATTAATGTATCCTACACCGAGAAGGTCTATCGATATTCCAACATCCAGATTAGGATTCAAATTAAAGTAGTTTACATTAGAACGAACACCCGCATAACTTAAGGCCTCGTTTATTCTCGCTGTATAGTAAATATAAGGAAACTCCCCCACTTTCCCTGTATCACAATGGCAGTGAGCAGGATAAGAGTCCCCATTTGTCACGGTTTTATTAAAGGTCTCTCCCACTCTGTTCTCGTCTGCCGTAATCAGATAGCCGGAAAAATCAAGTGTGCTATGAAAGGCCCCATTATCTGAGGTGCAGATACCTTTTGGGGCCGCAAATGTTGCACCACTAAAGGAGAAGATAAAAACAGTCAAGCACCACTGTATAATATACTTGTTCATAAAAATCCTTTTAATGACATGTCACACCTTGTTCAATTAAGCCGCTTTCACTTTCTGGTATTGAAAGTGAATAATCGAAGGTGCATGTAGTGGCGGCATTTTCCCCCCAGGAGAGCATCACTTGCCCCTTTTCAGGAAGGCCGGAGAGATAAAGCTCCCCCAGGTCACCGACAATCCCTGAATCAGCAGAGCTTGTATTTTGTACGGCAGCAATAGCGCCAAAAGGTGCTGGCTTACCTTTTGCATTCACCACTTTGAAGAGTACGCGATAGCCCACGTGGGTAACAAATTCTGCTTTAACCACCGCGCCACGGGTGGGAACCATCGTAACGACGGTATTATCAAGTTCTATATTCGACTTCGAGAAATAGTTATCGCTGATTGCTACCCGGTTTTCATCATAAGGGTTTAGCTGTGTCTTGACCGTATAACCACGCCAGTCCGTCGCAGCACCACGCATATTGTCTATTTCTAACCCGGCAGCCCCTGGTGCTTTAACAAGAGCTATGGTTTCACCCAACTCCTGGCTTAACGTTACGCCTTCGCTGTGAGCCAGAATTCCCCCTCTGATACCATAATTCAGCCTCTGAGAATTTTGGCTGTAGTTATAGCTGCCGTTCACCGTGCCATAAGTGCCATCATAGGTCAGGGACATATTACCGCCAACCTCATCATCATGGCTGTTATAGGACTGCATTAAATTCCAGGAAAGGTTATTTCTTTCCAGCGCCGTACCGCTGAGTCCAAGTTGATGTGAGCTACCGGAATTATCGTTTTGCGATACAGAATAGGTGGCGTAACTATTCCCCCACCAGCCCGATAAAGGAACAGATAAAGAGAGCATGTAGATCTGCTCACTGGTGTTATCACTGGCATTGTTGTTCCCCGTCCCCTGCCGGGCAGTATTGGAATAACTCCAGGAGACGTTCCACGAGAGACGCTTCCAGCTACTGCTGTAGCCAAATTGCATTAATCGTTCAACATCATCGGTATGCCAGTACTGCTGGCGACTTAATGTCAGATATAAGTTGCCATAATCTCTGCCCAGTGATTGCGTTAACGTTCCTTCCACACGGCTGCGGCGGTTACCGGTTTCCCAGAAATCTTCAGGATTATTACGCCGGGACGCCCATTCATTGAGGGTATAATAACCTTCGGTGGAGTAACGATAGCCAACCAGGCGCAAGCTGGTATCCGTATCGTCAAAGCGTTTCGAGTACAGGAAGCGATAAGACTGACCGGTTTCCGTATCATCATGGCTAAATTTCGCGCGAGCATGTGTCACATCGAAAGAAATTGCGCCCAATGCGCCAAGATCTTTACCGACACCCAAAGCGGCAGAACCATACTTTTCAGCAGCCTGCATACCTCCATATAAGGTGAAACCGTAGGGAAAACCATGAAGGATCTGAGCCTGAATAACGTCAGGGGTAAAGCCATCTTCATCGCGTAATTCTCCCACACTGACATCAACATCAGTTTGACCTTCACGTTTGAGGATGGCTAACGACGCATAAGGTTGAGTAAATCGTTGTTCGCTACCGTCTTCTTCTTTGATGGTTACGTCCAGATCACCACCTGTACTGGCGGTGTTGAGATCGGTAATTTCAAAAGCACCTTGTGGAACGGCTGACTGATAAATCACGTAGCCATTCTGGCGAATAATGACAGTGGCGTTAGACTTTGCAATCCCACGCACTACGGGGGCAAATCCGTTTTGGCTGGCAGGCAACATATCGTTATCGGTATACAAGCGTGCGCCACGAATTTGCGTACTGTCGAAGATATCGCTCGCCGTCCACGTATCACCTATCATAATCTGGCTTCTTAACGCAGCTATATCACGTTGTATCCAGGTGCTTATAGAGTTGTATTCTGCACTGCCATCGGTCGTATTTAAGGTGCTGTAATTGCGTAATCGCCACGGCCCAATATTCAGTCCATTGCGCAGATTGAGATAACTGGTATCTGTCTCTTGTGAACCATAATCCGAACGTAGAGTATGTGAACCAGAAAAATCGTAGTTGATGGTGAGCGCGTTAATCCCCTCATCCCAACGCGAGGGGCTGATGTAATCATAAGCCATCGCATCCATATAGATTTGGGGAATGGAGATATTCAGTTGCAGTTTATCGCTGTCGAACTGCCATGATGAGCCTTCAATGCGTGGCCCAGGATCAATACAGACTGTTTCATCTACATCATTGAGCGATTTCAGCGCATCAACTTTTACGCCAAAGGTGGTTAGCGTTTTTTTAATAGCGACAAAGCAGGCGTGTAAATCAGCATCGGGATTATCCTGAACAAAGGTCACATCCTGACGTTCAAACATTTTACCGTTGATAAAAATATCAACGCTATAAACACCTGGGGGCATCAGGTTTGCCCGATTAAACTGGCGAATATCGACTCCGGATTGATGGTCGATTTCCAGAAGCGCCGGATTGAATACACTGACCTCGGCCATCAGGCTTTGCGAGAAAATCAGACACGTCCCTGCCGTGAGGCCAACCTTTATTCTGGTCGTCATCATAATACGCCTATCCTTTTCCCTTGCTTACAGCGTCATTTTTATCGGGTCACTGACTGCGCCGTAATCATTAATAAATCGCCAGATCATTTGGCCTCCCGCAGAATTAGCAGGTAAAGGTAACGTGAGCGTTTCAAAAGGACGGATCATGTTGAGGGGCACATCATGACCATCAACGATGACATCCATCACACTGATATGAATCGGGTTGGGATTCTCTACAATCAGGTTTCGCCCTTCCCGGTGCCACTTCACCTTCGGTGCAGCATCTTCGGGAATCAGGCGAATGCTTGCCGGTCGCCAGAACAGCTTGATACGCGTTTTAACTGCGATTTCCAGTGAGTTCGCCGCTTTGTTGCTCGCAGAGGGCGGAATATTTTTAATATTCAGCCAGAAGACTGACTCGCGATCATCAGGCAATGACACACCTTTGGTATGAATAATGCGTAATACTTTTTCTTGCGCGGGTTCTAATCGTGATACCGGAGGAATAACGGTAAACGGTGCTTTGCTTTTATCCTCTTTATTAAACGGATCTACCCATGCCTGGATGAGATAAGGAATTTTTTCTTCCTTGCTAAATACAGAAATAGATTTATCTGGGTTATTACTTAAGTAAACTACCCGTGTACCACCAATGACAACGCCTGCATAGGTTAATGCTGGTTGGACTAAAAAAACACTGAGTATAATCGCGGTAAATAACTTACATGAAACGGTTGTTTTAAAGAGCCTGATTAAACAACTTTTTCTGGACATAACGACTCCCTGGCCAAAGCCAACTGAATAAAAAGGCCCTTGATAAATTATTTCTTATATTCGACAGTAAATTGTGAATCGGCGTTCGCCGTACCCGCCGTTACAGTTGCATTGGTTGCCACATAGCGTGCAATAAACTTCATTTCAGCCTTGCCTTCAGCGTCGATAGCGGTATAGGCAGAATCGTTATAAAGTTTAACCTGCGAGTTATCTGACTGGTTAAAAATACGAATACCGACACCCGTTGCCGCAATCGCTTGTCCTGTACCGGTAAAATCGCCAGGGTTGCCCGCTGTAAGCGGCGTACCCACTTTCAGGTCGCCGTCGCCGCCAGGCGCTTCTGTACCATCAAAACGAACGGCTGCCTGAGTGTAGGTTGCCGGGCACTTTTCAAGTTTAATACTGAACTGCTGTGGTGACGCCAGACTACCTACACCTGAAAAAGCATTTTTACTGACTTTACCCAGTGGTACGGTTTGATCGGCTGTATCGGAGGTAACTTCACAAGTAGTGTCGACAATTTCACCGACGAAGTGAACAACACCATCTTCTGCCAGTGCATGTCCGGCCAGCATTAAAGATGCCAGAGTGAATGCACCGCCTATAATATTACGCTTCATAAAAACTCCATTGATATAATATATCCTTTACCATGAATCATCACTTATATTAATAAGTGTATTTTTGATCCAAAGGAATAGTACACCAAAGAGACAACTTTATCTAAAAATAATATTAATTACTCAATCTTAAATATAAATTTATTATTTAAATATTATTAAAACAGCAAGAAATCAAGTTTATTATCAGACATTAGCAATAATTCAGAATATATTTATATCAATGGGCATATGAATAATGGAATTATTGATATCACTTATAAAAAAGGGCCGCCGGTCGGCAGCCCTTTTCTATCAACGAGAGATATTACTCAACCGTAACCGATTTCGCCAGGTTACGCGGCTGGTCAACGTCGGTGCCTTTGATCAGCGCAACGTGGTAAGCCAGCAGTTGCAGCGGAACGGTGTAGAAGATCGGTGCAATAACCTCTTCCACATGCGGCATCTCGATGATGTGCATGTTATCGCTACTTACAAAACCCGCATCCTGATCGGCGAAGACATACAACTGACCGCCACGCGCGCGAACTTCTTCAATGTTGGATTTCAGTTTTTCCAGCAATTCGTTGTTCGGTGCAACGACGATAACCGGCATATCGGCATCAATCAGCGCCAGCGGACCGTGTTTCAGTTCGCCTGCAGCGTAGGCTTCAGCGTGAATGTAAGAGATCTCTTTCAGCTTCAATGCGCCTTCCAGCGCGATTGGGTACTGATCGCCACGGCCCAGGAACAGCGCGTGATGTTTGTCAGAGAAATCTTCTGCCAGTGCTTCAATGCGTTTGTCCTGAGACAGCATCTGCTCAATACGGCTCGGCAGCGCCTGCAGACCATGCACGATGTCATGTTCAATGGAGGCATCCAGACCTTTCAGGCGAGACAGCTTCGCCACCAGCATCAACAGCACAGTTAACTGAGTGGTGAATGCTTTAGTGGACGCCACGCCAATTTCCGTACCGGCATTGGTCATCAGCGCCAGATCGGATTCGCGCACCAGAGAAGAACCCGGAACGTTACAGATTGCCAGCGAACCAAGGTAACCCAGCTCTTTCGACAGACGCAGGCCCGCCAGGGTATCCGCGGTTTCGCCAGACTGTGACAAGGTGATCATCAGGCTGTTACGGCGCACGGCAGATTTGCGATAGCGGAATTCAGAGGCGATTTCGACGTCGCACGGAATACCTGCCAGCGATTCAAACCAGTAGCGGGAAACCATACCGGAGTTATAAGAAGTACCACAGGCGAGGATCTGAATATGCTCAACCTTCGACAGCAGTTCGTCGGCGTTCGGTCCCAGCTCGCTTAAATCAACCTGACCGTGGCTGATGCGCCCGGTAAGGGTGTTTTTGATCGCGTTCGGTTGTTCGTAGATCTCTTTCTGCATGTAGTGGCGGTAAATACCTTTATCACCCGCGTCATATTGCAGATTGGATTCGATATCCTGACGTTTTACTTCCGCGCCAGTTTTATCGAAGATGTTTACCGAACGGCGAGTGATTTCCGCAATATCGCCCTCTTCAAGGAAGATAAAGCGACGAGTCACTGGCAACAGCGCCAGCTGGTCAGAAGCGATAAAGTTTTCGCCCATGCCCAGGCCAATCACCAGCGGGCTACCAGAACGTGCCGCCAGCAGGGTATCCGGGTGACGGGAGTCCATGATCACTGTACCGTACGCACCACGCAGTTGCGGGATAGCACGCAGAACAGCCTCACGCAGAGTACCGCCTTGTTTCAGCTCCCAGTTCACCAGATGGGCAATCACTTCGGTGTCGGTTTCAGAAACGAAGGTATAGCCACGCGCTTTTAACTCTTCACGCAGCGGTTCATGGTTTTCGATGATGCCGTTATGCACCACCACAATGTGTTCAGAAACATGCGGATGCGCGTTAGCTTCTGAAGGTTCACCGTGGGTCGCCCAGCGAGTATGAGCAATACCGGTGCCGCCATGCAGAGGATGTTCTTCCGCTGCCTGAGCCAGCATCTGGACTTTACCGAGGCGACGCAGGCGGGTCATATGACCTTCTGCATCAACAACGGCCAGACCGGCAGAGTCATATCCGCGGTATTCAAGACGACGTAAACCTTCAAGAAGGATTTCTGCTACATCACGTTGCGCGATCGCGCCAACAATTCCACACATAGTTTTTGATTCCGATTTATATCGTTGTCGGTCAACCTGTATGCCCGTTTTTTCGGGCGCCCCGAGCCTTGTAGAGAGTGGGGTTATTTTTATAGTTACTGCTTGTGGGCGGGAGATTATGTTATCTCCTCATCCCATATGACCGGATTTCCCAGCCAGAATTACTTTTTCTTTACCGGACGACGCCAGCCTTCTTTTTGAGTCTGCGGCACACGGCTGATCGCCAGGGCGTTTTCGCCGACATTACGCGTCACAGTTGTACCCGCAGCAATGGTCGCGCCTTTGCCTACTGTTACCGGGGCCACCAGCTGAGTGTCGGAACCGACAAACACATCGTCACCGATAATGGTCTTAAATTTATTCGCACCATCGTAGTTGCAGGTAATGGTTCCCGCGCCGATGTTAACGTTATCGCCAATTTCCGCATCGCCCAGGTAAGTCAGATGACCAGCTTTCGAGCCTTTACCCAGACGCGCTTTTTTCATCTCAACGAAGTTACCGACGTGTGCACCTTCCAGCAACTCAGCACCAGGACGCAGACGGGCAAACGGGCCAATGGTACAGGCCGCCGCCAGATTCGCATCTTCCACAACGGTATACGGACTGATTTCGCAATCATCGCCAATCACGCTGTTTTTAATCACGCAACCGGTGCCGATTTTCACGCGATGACCGAGAGTCACGTTGCCCTCGATGATAACGTTAGTATCAATTTCAACATCGCGCCCGTGAGTAAGCGTACCGCGCAGATCAAAACGCGCCGGATCGCGCAGCATAACGCCTGCTAACAGCAGTTTTTCAGCCTGTTCGGACTGGTAAACGCGCTCCAGTCGGGAGAGTTGCAGGCGGTTATTCACGCCTTCTACTTCGCTTAAACGTTGCGGATGAACGGCGACGATTTCACGCCCTTCCTGATACGCCAGCGCAATAATGTCGGTGATGTAGTATTCACCCTGAGCGTTATTGTTGGTCAGCTTCGCCAGCCAGCGTTTCATATCTGCGCCGTTGGCAATCAGAATGCCGGTGTTGATCTCCTGAATCTGACGCTGCTCGTCGGTGGCGTCTTTGTGCTCAACAATGCCGGTAACTTTGCCGTTTTCACGGGTGATACGTCCATAACCGGTCGGATCATCCAGTTTTACCGTCAGCAGACCAATGCCACCCTGCGGTTTAGCATCACGCAGGCGCTGGAGTGTTTCGACAGAGATCAGCGGCACGTCGCCGTAGAGCATTAAAATGTCTTCATCATCGGCAAAGAAAGGTGCGGCCTGCTGCATCGCATGACCTGTACCCAGCTGTTCTGCCTGAAGCACCCAGTTCAGGTTGTCATCTTTCAGCGCCTGTTTAAGCAGATCGCCGCCGTGACCGTACACCAGGTGAACGTGCGCCGCGCCTAATTCATTCGCAGCATCAATGACATGCTGAACCATCGCTTTCCCGGCAAGGGTATGCAGCACTTTCGGAAGATCGGAATACATGCGCGTGCCTTTGCCTGCGGCAAGGATCACTACGCTCATAGCATTATTCAACATACGCGTCCTGACTGTAATTTGAGAACGAATTTAAACCGCTTCACCTTGAAAAAACTACATTTTTTTCATCGTGAAATGGACAGAGGATAAATTGTTCAATAACGGATTATCCCCGCTGACGAAAGCGCCATTTTCGACCATCGTCACGCCTTTTGTCTGCAGAAAATTAAGGCAATACCTTCATTTAAGCGTCAGGTGGATGTTTTTGCTCTTATTTCGATCAATGAATAAACGGGAAAACAGGGGGTTTTATATCAGCAGGATCTATGTGAACGCTCTTCAGGACGGGGCAACGCGTAAAAAAAAGCCAGCCTGTTTCCAGACTGGCTTTTGTGCTTTTCAAGCCGGTGTTACATCGCTTTTTTGGTCAACTCGATAACGCGCAGCTGCGCGATCGCTTTGGCCAGTTCCGCAGACGCCTGAGCGTAATCTACGTCGCCGTGAGAGCTGCTAATGTGCTCTTCAGCCTTACGTTTCGCTTCCATGGCTCGCGCTTCGTCGAGATCCTGGCCGCGAATTGCGGTGTCGGCCAGAACGGTCACGTTGCCAGGCTGCACTTCAAGAATGCCGCCAGACAGATAGATAAACTCTTCGTGACCGTGCTGTTTCACGATGCGAATCATACCAGGCTTAATGGCGGTGAGCAGCGGTGCGTGGCCAGGGTAGATCCCCAGTTCACCTTCGCTACCCGTTACCTGGATTTTCTCGACCAGACCAGAGAACATTTGTTGCTCTGCACTGACGACGTCCAGGTGGTAAGTCATTGCCATATCACCCTCCGATTAAGGCGTTAAAGTTTTTTGGCTTTTTCCACAGCTTCTTCGATGGAACCGACCATGTAGAACGCCTGCTCCGGCAGGTGATCGTATTCGCCTTCCATGATGCCTTTAAAGCCACGGATGGTGTCTTTCAGGGAGACGTATTTACCCGGAGAACCGGTGAATACTTCTGCCACGAAGAACGGCTGGGACAGGAAGCGCTGGATCTTACGAGCACGCGCTACCACCAGTTTGTCTTCTTCAGACAGTTCATCCATACCCAGGATGGCGATGATGTCTTTCAGTTCCTGATAACGTTGCAGGATGGACTGAACGCCACGCGCGGTGTCGTAGTGTTCCTGACCAACCACCAGCGGGTCCAGCTGACGGCTGGTGGAGTCCAGCGGGTCAACGGCCGGGTAGATACCCAGAGACGCGATCTGACGGCTCAGTACCACGGTTGCGTCAAGGTGCGCAAAGGTGGTTGCCGGAGACGGGTCAGTCAAGTCATCCGCAGGTACGTATACCGCCTGTACGGAGGTGATAGAACCAGTTTTGGTGGAGGTGATACGTTCCTGCAGAACGCCCATCTCTTCCGCCAGGGTCGGCTGATAACCTACCGCTGAAGGCATACGGCCCAGCAGTGCGGATACTTCCGTACCGGCCAGGGTGTAACGATAGATGTTGTCAACGAACAGCAGAACGTCACGACCTTCGTCACGGAATTTCTCAGCCATGGTCAGACCGGTCAGAGCAACGCGCAGACGGTTTCCCGGCGGCTCGTTCATCTGGCCATACACCAGGGATACTTTGTCGATAACGTTGGAGTCGGTCATTTCGTGGTAGAAGTCGTTACCCTCACGAGTACGTTCACCTACGCCCGCAAACACAGAGTAACCGGAGTGCTCGATCGCGATGTTACGAATAAGCTCCATCATGTTTACGGTTTTACCTACACCCGCACCACCAAACAGACCAACTTTACCGCCCTTAGCGAACGGACACATCAGGTCGATAACTTTGATACCGGTTTCCAGCAGTTCCTGAGAGTTTGACAGCTCTTCGTAGGAAGGTGCTGCGCGGTGAATCGCCCAACGCTCTTCTTCACCGATCTCGCCTTTCATGTCGACCGGTTCGCCCAGTACGTTCATGATACGGCCCAGAGTCGCTTTACCTACCGGGACTTCGATCGGGTGTTCGAGGTCTTTTACATCCAGACCGCGACGCAGACCGTCGGAGGAACCCATTGCGATGGTACGTACGATACCGCCGCCGAGCTGCTGCTGAACTTCCAGCACCAGACGCTCATTACCATTTTGCACCTCAAGAGCATCGTACACGCGCGGTACGGCATCCTGAGGGAATTCGACGTCAACTACGGCGCCGATTACCTGGACAATCTTTCCAGTAGCCATCTTAAATCCTCTACGAAATAACCTGTTTAAACCGCGGCGGCCCCCGAGACGATCTCGGTGAGTTCCTGAGTAATGCTGGCCTGACGAGCTTTGTTGTATACCAACTGCAGCTCTTTAATCAGGCTGCCGCCATTGTCGGTCGCGGCTTTCATCGCCACCATACGGGCGGCCTGCTCGCTGGCCAGGTTTTCAACCACGCCCTGATAAACCTGAGATTCGACATAACGACGCAGCAGGGTATCCAGCAACGCCTTCGGATCGGGTTCGTACAGGTAATCCCAGGATTTATGTTTCAGATCATCATCATCTGATGCCGGTAACGGCAGCAGCTGGCTGATGGTCGGAACCTGAGACATGGTGTTAATAAATTTGTTGCTGACAATGTAAAGCTTGTCCAGACGGCCTTCGTCGTAGGCCTGCAACATCACTTTTACCGGACCGATCAGTTCGGACAGGGAAGGGTTATCCCCCATGCCGGTGACCTGGGCAACAACATTGCCGCCCACGGAGTTGAAGAACGACACGCCTTTCGAGCCGATCATTGCGAGGTCGCATTGAACGCCTTTGTCGGTCCAGGTCTTCATTTCCGCCAGCAGTTTTTTGAACAGGTTAATGTTCAAACCACCGCACAAACCACGGTCGGTCGACACCACCAGGTAGCCCACGCGTTTAACGTCGCGGTCTTCCAGGTAAGGGTGCTTATATTCCAGATTACCGTGTGCAAGGTGACCAATCACTTTGCGCATGGTTTCTGCATAAGGACGGCTGGCCGCCATGCGATCCTGCGATTTACGCATTTTGGAAGCGGCGACCATCTCCATCGCTTTAGTGATCTTTTGCGTGTTCTGGACGCTTGCGATCTTACTACGTATCTCTTTTGCGCCGGCCATGAGCTTCTCCTCAATGCCTTGCGGCCTGCCCTAAGGCAAGCCGCCAGACGTTACCAGGATTGGGTTGCTTTGAAGGAATCGAGGATGCCTTTCAGCTTGCCTTCGATTTCGTCGTTGTAGCCACCGGTCTGGTTGATCTCTTGCATCAACGGAGCGTGATCACGGTCGACGTAAGCCAGCAGAGCGGCTTCGAAGCTGCCGATTTTCGACAGTTCAACATCCGCCAGGTAACCACGTTCTGCTGCGAACAGAACCAGAGACTGTTGCGCTACGGACATCGGCGCATACTGTTTCTGTTTCAGCAGTTCGGTCACTTTCTGACCGTGGTCAAGCTGCTTACGTGTTGCATCGTCAAGGTCGGATGCAAACTGAGAGAACGCTGCCAGTTCACGATACTGTGCCAGAGCGGTACGGATACCACCGGACAGTTTTTTCATGATCTTGGTCTGTGCTGCACCACCAACACGGGATACGGAAATACCCGGGTTAACCGCAGGACGAATACCGGCGTTGAACAGGTTGGTTTCCAGGAAGATCTGACCATCGGTAATGGAGATTACGTTGGTTGGAACGAACGCAGAAACGTCACCCGCCTGAGTTTCGATAATCGGCAGCGCAGTCAGAGAACCGGTTTTCCCTTTCACTTCACCTTTGGTGAAGGCTTCAACGTATTCGGCGTTAACACGCGCAGCACGCTCCAGCAGACGAGAGTGGAGGTAGAATACGTCGCCCGGGAATGCTTCACGTCCTGGCGGACGACGGAGCAGCAGGGAGATCTGACGGTAAGCAACAGCCTGTTTAGACAGGTCATCGTAAATGATCAGCGCATCTTCACCGCGGTCACGGAAGTATTCGCCCATTGCGCAACCAGCGTACGGTGCCAGGTATTGCAGTGCAGCGGATTCAGACGCGGTTGCTACCACAACGATGGTGTTAGCCAGTGCGCCGTGCTCTTCCAGTTTACGTACCACGTTAGAAATGGTGGACGCTTTCTGGCCGATAGCGACATAGATACATTTGATACCGGAATCGCGCTGGTTGATGATGGCATCGATAGCCAGTGCGGTTTTACCGGTCTGACGGTCACCGATGATCAATTCACGCTGACCACGACCGATTGGGATCATGGAGTCAACGGCTTTATAACCGGTCTGTACCGGCTGATCTACGGACTGACGTTCGATAACGCCCGGAGCGATTGCTTCTACAGCAGAGAAGCCGTCGTGATCCAGCGGACCTTTACCGTCGATTGGTGCACCCAGAGTGTTAACCACACGGCCCAGCAGGCCACGGCCAACCGGAACTTCCAGGATACGGCCAGTACACTTAACTTTCATGCCTTCGGCAAGGTCAGCGTACGGACCCATAACAACCGCACCTACAGAGTCGCGCTCGAGGTTCAGTGCGATAGCGTAACGGTTACCCGGCAGGGAGATCATTTCACCCTGCATACAATCGGCCAGGCCGTGAATGCGGATAACACCGTCACTTACAGAAACAATAGTACCTTCGTTGTGAGCTTCACTCACAACATTGAACTGAGCAATGCGCTGCTTGATCAGTTCGCTGATTTCGGTGGAATTCAGTTGCATGCTCCAGTCCCCTTAAGACTGCAAGACGTCTGCAAGGCGCTCAAGACGACCGCGTACGCTGCCATCAATGACCATATCACCCGCTCGGATGATAACGCCTGCCATTACAGACTTATCGATTTTGCAATTCAGCTTAACTTTGCGTGACAGACGTTTTTCCATCGCAGCAGAAATTTTCGCGAGCTGTTGTTCACTCAGTGCGGCAGCGGAAATGACGTCTACCTCAGCGGTAGCCTCACTCACGGCACGCAGGTGAATAAACTGCTCCAGAACATCCGGGAGCGCGTTAAGACGACCATTTTCAGCCATTACCCGAATCAGGTTCTGACCGTTTTCGTCCAGTTGCTCACCACAAACTGCGATAAACGACTCGGCGAGCGTTTCTGGCGCAAGCGCGCCAGAGAGAAGCTCTGCCATTTGTTCGTTTTTGGTTACCTCGGCGGCAAACGCCAGCATGTCCTGCCAGCGTTCTACACTTTGGTGTTCGACGGCAAAGTCAAAAGCTGCTTTGGCGTAGGGGCGAGCTACCGTAATAAATTCAGACATCAGCCCCTCCCTCCTTACAGTTCAGCGACAAGTTTATCCACGATGTCGCTGTTAGCAGCTTCATCCACGGAACGTTCGATGATCTTCTCGGCGCCAGCAACAGCCAGGATAGCAACTTGCTTACGCAGCTCTTCACGGGCACGTTTACGCTCGGCTTCAATTTCCGCCTGCGCCTGGGCCACGATTTTAGTACGTTCCTGTTCTGCCTCAGCTTTCGCTTCGTCCAGAATCTGCGAGCGGCGTTTGTTAGCCTGCTCGATGATTACCTGGGCTTCCGCTTTCGCTTTTTTCAGCTGGTCGGTCGCGCTGGCCTTTGCAAGGTCAAGGTCCTTATGTGCTCGTTCTGCGGAAGCAAGACCGTCAGCAATTTCTTTTTGACGTTTTTCGATGGCTGCCATTAATGGCGGCCATACGTACTTCATGCAGAACAGAACGAACAGGACAAACGCGATGGCCTGGCCGAGGATTGTTGCGTTAAGATTCACAGCACAATGCCTCTATTTAGTTAACGTTCTGATATTGCTCTTTAAATAAAAGCAACGCTTACTACGCGACAGCGAACATCACGTACAGACCCAGACCTACAGCGATCATCGGGATAGCATCCACCAGACCCATAACGATAAAGAACTGAGTACGCAGCAGAGGAATCAGATCAGGTTGACGCGCTGCGCCTTCCAGGAATTTACCCCCGAGGATGCCGATACCGATCGCAGCACCGATTGCCGCCAGACCCATCATCACAGCGGCAGCCATGTACAGCAGATCCATATTCAGGTTTTCCATGACAGTCTCCAGTTTGTTTCAGTTAAAACGTAGTAGTGTTGGTAAATTAATGTTCTTCAGACGCCATCGACAGATAGACGATCGTCAGAACCATGAAGATGAAGGCTTGCAGCGTAATGATCAGGATGTGGAAAATGGCCCACGGCACATTCAGAATCCACTGTGACCACCACGGCAACAGACCAGCAATCAGAATGAAAATCAGCTCACCGGCATACATGTTACCGAACAGTCGCAAACCGAGTGAAACTGGTTTGGACAGCAGGCTTACCCCTTCAAGGATTAAGTTGACAGGAATGAACGCCCAGTGATTGAACGGCTGCAGCGTCAACTCTTTCGTGAAGCCGCCGATGCCTTTCATTTTGATGCTGTAGAACAGAATCAGGATAAATACACCCAGTGCCATAGACAGCGTTACGTTCACGTCCGCAGACGGAACCACACGCAGTGCAGGCAGACCCAGTACATGTTCAGCAATGTACGGCAGCAGGTCGATAGGCAGTAAATCCATCAGGTTCATCAGGAATACCCAGACGAAGATCGTCAGGGCCAGCGGAGCAATCAGCTTGCTTTTGCCATGGTACATGTCTTTCACGCTACCATTAACAAAGCCGATCACCAGCTCAATCGCGGTCTGAAACTTACCTGGCACACCGCTGGTCGCCTTTTTGGCTACGCTACGGAATAAAACCAGGAACAACAGACCCAGCACCACCGAGAAGAACATGGAGTCAATATTGATTGTCCAGAAGGTGGCTGGGGGGTTATGTGGATCCACCAGCGAGAATGTACGCAGGTCCAGCTGAAGGTTGTTCAGGTGGTGTCCTATGTAATCCTGCGGCGTCATATTTTCTGAAGCCATGATGCCTTTTACCCTTTGTTGTTAATTACAGCCGGTGCCAGTATCTGAACCACCAGCACCAAAACCCACGTAACGATCAGCGGCAAGAATACCGCCTTTAAAACCGCCAACGCCACCACAAGTAACACCAACATCGCCAGAACTTTGAAAGCTTCGCCAAATGCGAATGTCCAGGCCACACGGCCTTTCGCTGGTGTATGCGCCTGGTGACGCCAGGCAAATATCATAAACAAAACGTTAGGCAGAAAGACTGCCAGGCCCCCGCTTATTGCAGAGACGCCCCAGAAGGGGTCTTTGAGGCTGAACAGCAATCCACTTGCTATCACCACCAGTAACTGAACGAGCAGAAGCTTCCGAGCAACGTTTCGACTCACGAGCGACACAGACATCACGTTTTTCACTCCTGCTCCCTTCGAGGTATGCCGCGTGTCGTATAAAACTTTCTTTAAGGCTTAGAGTCAAGCATCAAAAAGCGGTCAAATTATACGGTGCGCCCCCGTGATTTCAAACAATAAGTAGCCAAAAGGTGAATAAATGTTTAAATATTTTTCCAGTGCATACAATTGCGACTTTTCTGCAAACCCTGTTCGATCATGAAAAACTGTAAATAACGCGTAAACACTGGTGATAAAGCGTGCTTCAGATCACATATTGAGCATGTTCGCGCACAGCATATTTATTTACTTGGCAAATGATGCCTTTGCAAGTTTATGATATTTCAGTCTAAAAACAGATACTGTTTTAATAAATGACATTTACACAACAAAAACCACCCATTGACATTTTTAATAATGTTTTAACAGCCAATGATGATTCTTAGCGCCGATTTTTAGCAGACTGATATTTTCACTTATGACTTATTTTCTGCTTACCAAAAAAAGCCACGTTACTTTGTTGATGCAAAAGAGTGAACGTGGCGTTAAATGTAACCAGTTATATCAGTAGAAAACCTGGTTGTTGTTAACAGTCTAACCGGTCAATTTTTTATGATTTTTTTGATAAAAATTAAATTTTATTTGCTTTAATCACCACCAGATGACGTTCGCCATCCAGGGCTGGAACCTGAAGTTTAACCACTGATTCGACCTGATATTCTTCGGGCAACAAAGCGATTTCATCTTCCGGCATTTGCCCTTTCAGCGCGTAGAAACGGCCTTGCTCACCAGGAAGATGGTGGCACCAGCTCACCATATCGTTCAGAGAGGCAAAAGCGCGGCTAATTACGCCATCAAATGGCGGCTCAGATGGAAACTCTTCTACCCTGCTCTGTACTGGCTCAATATTCTCCAGTTTAAGCTCATGTTGCACCTGACGAAGGAAACGCACGCGTTTACCAAGGCTATCCAACAACGTGAAGTGGGCTTCAGGACGCACGATAGAGAGTGGAATGCCAGGCAGTCCTGGTCCGGTGCCGACATCGATAAACCGTTCACCTTGCAGATACGGTGCCACCACAATGCTATCGAGAATATGGCGTACCAGCATCTCATTAGGATCGCGGACCGAAGTCAGGTTGTACGCTTTATTCCATTTATGCAGCATATTCACGTAGGCAATTAGCTGGTTTTTCTGGTGATCGGTAAGCGAAATTCCTGCGTCTTTCAGCAGAGAGGTGAGTTTGTTTAGCACGGTGATTACCTGTTCTTGATGCGTTGCCCGGTAAGCGGGTGCTTACCAGGCATTTTTAATGCGTTATGCGCTACGACGCAGCATACCCTGTTTTTTCAGCCACACCAGCAGAATGGAGATGGCCGCAGGCGTGACGCCAGAAATACGCGAAGCCTGACCGATAGAGGCCGGTTTGTGATCGTTAAGTTTGGCGATCACTTCGTTAGAAAGACCGGATACCTGGCGGTAATCCAGCGTCGCTGGTAGCAGGGTGTTCTCGTTACGCAGCTGCTTTTCGATCTCATCTTGCTGGCGCGCGATATAACCTTCGTATTTAACCTGAATCTCAACCTGTTCCGCCGCCTGTTCGTCTGTCAACGCAGGGGCAAACGGCGTCAGCGTGGTTAATTTTTCATAAGTCATTTCCGGACGACGCAGCAGATCTTCACCACTGGCTTCACGGGAAAGTGGCGCAGTCAGGTGAGCATTCACTTCGGCTGCAGCTTCCGCCGACGGGGTTACCCAGGTCGATTTCAGACGCTGACGCTCACGCTCGATATTCTCAAGTTTCTCGTTAAAGCGCGCCCAACGTTCGTCATCCACCAGGCCCAGTTCACGACCGATTTCAGTCAAACGCAGATCCGCATTATCTTCGCGCAGCATCAGACGATATTCTGCGCGCGAAGTAAACATACGATACGGTTCTTTGGTTCCTAAAGTGCACAGGTCATCAACCAGTACGCCGAGATACGCCTGAGAACGCGCCGGAGCCCAACCTTCTTTGTCAGCAGACAGACGGGCAGCGTTAAGACCAGCCAGCAAACCTTGCGCAGCGGCTTCTTCGTAACCGGTAGTGCCGTTAATCTGACCAGCAAAGAACAGCCCCTGGATAAACTTGCTCTCCAGCGTCGGTTTCAGGTCGCGTGGATCGAAGAAGTCATACTCAATGGCATAACCCGGACGCACGATCTTCGCGTTTTCCATCCCCTGCATGGAGCGGACGATTTGCATCTGCACATCGAACGGCAGGCTGGTGGAGATACCGTTCGGATAAATTTCGTTTGAGGTCAGCCCTTCCGGTTCAAGGAAGATCTGATGCTGATTTCTGTCGGCGAAGCGCATGACTTTGTCTTCGATCGACGGGCAGTAGCGTGGGCCGACACCTTCGATCACCCCTGCATACATTGGGCTACGATCGAGGTTACTGCGGATCACATCATGGGTTTTCTCGTTGGTATGGGTGATATAACACGGCACCTGCTGTGGATGCTGGGACGCATTACCCATAAACGAGAATACCGGCATTGGGTTATCGCCATGCTGTTGCGCCAGCACGCTGAAGTCGATAGTACGCGCATCAATACGCGGCGGTGTCCCGGTTTTCAGACGACCAACGCGCAGCGGCAGTTCACGCAAACGGCGAGAGAGCGGAATGGACGGCGGATCACCAGCACGACCACCGCTGTAGTTATCCAGACCGATATGAATTTTACCGTCGAGGAACGTCCCAACGGTGAGCACGACGGCTTTGGCACGGAACTTCAGTCCCATTTGGGTAACAGCACCAACCACGCGATCGTTTTCGACAATAAGATCTTCAACCGCCTGCTGGAAGATCATCAGGTTCGGTTGGTTCTCCAGCGCCGTACGTACCGCCTGCCGGTAGAGCACACGATCCGCCTGAGCACGGGTAGCGCGAACCGCTGGTCCCTTGCTTGCGTTTAGTATCCTAAACTGGATACCCGCCTGATCGATCGCTTTCGCCATCAGACCGCCGAGTGCATCCACTTCTTTTACCAGATGTCCCTTCCCAATACCGCCGATCGCCGGGTTGCAGCTCATCTGCCCCAGAGTGTCGATATTGTGTGTCAAAAGCAGAGTCTGTTGACCCATACGCGCCGCGGCCATCGCGGCCTCGGTGCCTGCATGACCCCCGCCAATGATGATGACGTCAAAAGGATCCGGATAAAACATGGTGATTGCCTCGCATAACGCGGTATGAAAATGGATTGAAGCCCGGGCCGTGGATTCTACTCAACTTTGTCGGCTTGAGAAAGACCTGGGATCCTGGGTATTAAAAAGAAGATCTATTTATTTAGAGATCTGTTCTATTGTGATCTCTTATTAGGATCGCACTACCCTGTGGATAACAAGGATCCAGCTTTTAAGATCAACAACCTGGAAAGGATCATTAACTGTGAATGATCGGTGATCCTGGACCGTATAAGCTGGGATCAGAATGAGGGGTTATACACAACTCAAAAACTGAACAACGGTTGTTCTTTGGATAACTACCGGTTGATCCAAGCTTCCTGACAGAGTTATCCACAGTGGATCGCACGATCTGTATACTTATTTGAGTAAATTAATCCACGATCCCAGCCATTCTTCTGCCGGATCTTCCGGAATGTCGTGATCAAGAATGTTGATCTTCAGTGTTTCGCCTGTCTGTTTTGCACCGGAATTTTTGAGTTCTGCCTCGAGTTTATCGATAGCCCCACAAAAGGTGTCATATTCACGACTACCAATACCGATTGCGCCAAAGCGGACCGCAGAAAGATCGGGCTTCTGTTCCTGCAATGCTTCATAGAAAGGAGAAAGGTTGTCCGGAATATCTCCGGCACCGTGGGTTGAGCTGATAACCAGCCAGATCCCCGAGGCAGATAAATCTTCCAACAGCGGACCGTGCAGCGTTTCGGTGGTAAAACCCGCCTCTTCCAGCTTTTCAGCCAGGTGTTCTGCCACATATTCGGCACCGCCGAGGGTGCTGCCGCTGATAAGAGTGATATCTGCCATAAACCGCCACCTTTATTAAGAGTGGCGTATTGTACGCTGTGAACGCGTTGGGATCTACCTGTGGAAAAGTATGGGATTAAAAAAGCCGATCAGGGCTTAATGGTACGCATGATCGGGTTCTGCAGGACGATCAGTGTCTCGGTGGACTGAATTTCATCAATTGTTTGGATCTTGTTGATAAGTACATGCTGGAGAGCATCGATCGAACGGCACATCACTTTGATAAAGATGCTGTAGTGGCCAGTTGTGTAATAGGCTTCAGTGACTTCATCGAGGCTTTCCAGCTTTGCCAGCGCGGAAGGATAGTCTTTGGCGCTCTTTAATATAATGCCGATAAAGCAGCCTACGTCATAACCGAGCTGCTTCGGGCTGACATCAATACGCGCCCCGGTAATGATCCCCGCCTGCTTCATTTTCTCTACTCGAACGTGAATTGTCCCCGGACTGACGCCAAATTGTTTCGCCAGTTCGGCGTAAGCGGTGCGCGCATTGCCCATTAATGCTTCCAGGATGCCACGGTCCAGATTGTCGATCAGATAATTTTCCATAGGATTTTCTTATGAGGATTGATGATTCATTCTATTTTAGCCCTATTTTTTAATGAATCAAAAGTTCATGAGGCTTTTTATTGAATGATTATTGCATGCGTGTCGGTTTTTGTTGCTTAATCATAAGCAACAGGACGCAGGAGTATAAAAAATGAAAACCGCTTACATTGCCAAACAACGTCAAATTAGCTTCGTGAAATCTCACTTTTCTCGTCAACTGGAAGAACGTCTGGGGCTGATCGAAGTCCAGGCGCCGATTCTTAGCCGTGTGGGGGATGGCACGCAGGATAACTTGTCGGGCTGTGAAAAAGCGGTGCAGGTAAAAGTGAAAGCTCTGCCTGATGCCCAGTTCGAAGTGGTTCATTCACTGGCGAAGTGGAAACGTCAGACCTTAGGGCAACACGACTTCAGCGCGGGCGAAGGGCTGTACACGCACATGAAAGCCCTTCGCCCCGATGAAGACCGTCTTTCCCCGTTGCACTCGGTCTATGTTGACCAGTGGGATTGGGAACGCGTAATGGGCGACGGCGAGCGTCAATTCTCGACTCTGAAAAGCACGGTAGAGGCGATCTGGGAGGGAATTAAAGCAACCGAAGCTGCGGTTAGCGAAGAGTTTGGCCTGGCACCGTTCCTGCCGGATCAGATCCACTTCGTACACAGCCAGGAGTTACTGTCTCGTTATCCGGATCTCGATGCCAAAGGGCGTGAGCGGGCGATTGCGAAAGATCTTGGCGCGGTATTCCTCGTCGGGATTGGCGGCAAGTTGAGTGATGGTCATCGTCACGACGTGCGCGCACCGGATTATGATGACTGGAGCACCCCGTCAGAGCTGGGCCATGCGGGTCTGAACGGCGATATTCTGGTATGGAACCCGGTACTGGAAGATGCGTTTGAGCTTTCTTCCATGGGGATCCGCGTGGATGCCGATACGTTGAAGCATCAGCTGGCGCTGACCGGTGATGAAGATCGTCTGCAGCTGGAGTGGCATCAGGCGCTACTGCGCGGTGAAATGCCGCAGACCATCGGCGGCGGTATCGGGCAGTCTCGTTTGACCATGCTGCTGCTGCAACTGCCACATATCGGCCAGGTTCAGTGTGGTGTATGGCCGGCAGCTGTTCGCGAGAGCGTCCCTTCTCTGCTGTAATAATTTATCGCCGCCAGCGTCTGAGCAGGCGGCTTCGCATCCCGGTATCAAAGCGCCAGATATGATCGAAAATGCGCATGATGCCGGGTTTGCCATGTGCCGACATCGCCACGGCATGAAAGCGATGCTGATGTACCCGCTGTAGCTCTTTCACTTTACTCGTCACGTCGTCAGGCAACCGCTGGGCGATAAAATCAGAAATCACCACCGCATCGGCATCAAACCATTCCCTGCTTTGCAAGCGTTCCATAATGGCGCGAAAACAACTGGCAAGATCGGTGCCGCCACGAAACTGCTGGCTTAAAAAACGGATTGCTTGTTCGATGCCTTGTGGGCCTGAAAGCTCATAACGGACGATCTCGGTGGAAAATAGCATAATATAGCAGCGCCGGTTTTCAGCGAGAGCAATGCGCATCAAGGCCAGGCAGAACGCTTTCGCACATTGTTCATTAAAGCCGCCCATTGAGCCGGAAGTATCCACGCAGACAATAAACGGTCCGCGCGGCTGTTCGTCGTAATCTTTATGCACCACCGGGCGTTCGATCACTTTTTCACGCCACGACTCACCGTGCAGGCGATAGGTGAGCAACTGTTTTTCCACCAGCCGACGGTAAAACTCATACTCCAGTTCCGTTATCCCCAGTGTCGCCAGTTCTGGCGGCAGGAGACGTAAAATATCATCGCTTTGTTGCAGACCATCAACCTGCTCAGGAACCGTCGCCGGTTCGCGCACCAGGGTGCGGAAGGTTTCCATCTGCGCATCGTTGCGCGGTATTGATTTGGCTTCCCGGGAACGCCCCAGCTGTTCTGCCAGGCGTTTCAGTTCCGGCTGTTCGTTAAGAAATTCACCGTATTTCACAATCAACTGATAGTCGCCACGTTTAAGCTGACCGGCGCTCATATCCCACAGACGACCAGCTGCGGTATTGTTATCTGCGAGAATCGGTTCAAGTTGTCCGCTCAGCGTCATGCGTTCCTGAACTTCACTCAACAGTTGTTCGCGTTCTTCTTCTAATAGCTGTTGATTTAACGTCGTTGCTTGCACGATCAGACTTAAACGCCAACGCTGGAGAAAAAGCGTGTGTAACGCTGAAGTGATCGTGCTGTTAGCATCAACCAACTGTCGGGCTTGTTCTGCCCATGGGGAATTCAGACGATGCAGTAAGTCCAGGATCTGTGGTAGCTGCACAATAAACTGCGGCGTGGAGAGGAGCTGGCTTTGCTGATAGCACATCACCTCTTCGGTGAGTTCCGGCGGGACTCGGGCATCTTTCAGCCGACTGCGCAGCGCCTCACGCCAGCGGGGAACATCATCAGTGATTGCCGCCTTCAGTCGTGGGAATTTTTCAAAGAAGACTGCCAGCTGCGGTGAGGCCAGCAGCGCGATGATCATCTCTTCGATCAATCCCTCTTCGCTGACGGCCAGCATCACATTAAGCGTATCCAGCGTTAGCATTGTTGTGCCTGGCGAATCTGTGCGCCGACATCCTGTAGGCTGGCTTCAATGCGACCTAACCAGTCGCCAGGGATAAACAGACATTTTTGCTGTTCGCTGAATAAAGCGTGTTGCTTGCGCCAGTCGCTTTCAAGCTCTTCCAGTTGTTGTTTTATTTCACCTGGCAGACCTTCAGCCGATGAACCGGGAAGTGCCAGCGTACTGCCTTGTAAACTTACATCGCGTACAACAAGATGTTGGGCGCTATCCACTTCCAGATTCAGTTTCTGGGCAAAGCCGATACCGTTCAGTTTGCCGCGAATCTCACCACCTTTACTCAGCCACTGTTCCAGCGCGCTACGCTCAAAGGAGATATGAACCACTTCCATATCATGCAATTTTAACGGTTTTTGCAGCAGCAGAGTCAGAGTGGAAGCAGTAACGTTAACAGGAAGTTGATACTGCTGACGACGGCTGAAAATGCCGCCCAGACGAATTACCGTTAAGGCTGTTTTATCGCTTTGTTGCTGCTGGAGTTGCAGGTGACGTTGCACAATCGCGCCCAGGCGGGTCAACATCCCTTGCTGTTGCCAGGCATGACCGGTCATCAATACATCAATTTGTTGTTGTATCAAATTCAGGCTTTGCGCGTCATACCACAGGCAATCTTTCAGCAAAATGAGATCAACCGGGGCAACAGCACTGCGACCGCTAAAAAAGGCGCTGGCCTGCAATAATCGAATCGCTTTTTTCCAGCGACGATCCGAGACATAAGGCGCATCCGGTAATTTATCCAGTTGCTGGCGCAGCATAAAAATCAGCTCAAATACATGATCGGGCAGCGTAATTTCACCAATCTCTTTCTGCCAGCGTTCATATTCTTCATCTGTGACCTGCAAGGAGGCAGGAACCGGATTGTCGTTTTCATCCTGTTGACTGGTCAGCATGGAGCGGAAATTCGCTTTATCCTGCACTTTATCTAACCACAGACGAATCAGCATGCGGTCATATAACGCTTCCAGACTGCTGTCTGCTTCCGGCAGCTCGTTGGAGGCCGCCACCAGCAGACGCATCGGGATTTTTTCTACGTGTGCACCGTTGCGGAACTGGCGCTCGTTAATGGCGGTGAGCAGGGTATTAAGAATTGCCGGACCCGCTTTCCAGATCTCATCCAGAAAGACGATTTCTGCTTCCGGCAGGTAACCGCTGGTTAAACGTTCATAGCGCCCTTCATCTTTTAGCGCCTGAATAGAAAGGGGACCAAAAACCTCTTCCGGCGTGGAGAAGCGAGTCATCAGATATTCAAACGCGCGGGCATTCTGAAAGGCGAATTTTAAGCGCCGGGCGATCAAACTTTTGGCAATACCTGGCGGGCCAAGGAGGAACACACTTTCACCACTTAATGCCGCTAATAAACACAAGCGGATGGCGTGGCTACGTTCATAAAGCCCCTTTTCCAACGAACTGCTCAGGCGGGAAATTCTTTCCGCTAATAAATGAGGGTGAGCCATAATGAAGTGGCGTCCTTTCGTCAAAAGTTCTGCGTAAATTGCGAGTATAGACGTTTCTTGCTGGTGGCTAAAATAGTCTCAAAGGGGGGGTATTTTTCTTTGAGCCAGGTTAATGTGGCCGCATTTAGGAGTACGATTTTGCCGTTAATCGTGCATACTGTGCGCTTTTTTGTGGGCCAAGGGACTAAGCACACATTTCATATTTCAACGAAAGACTAGTCTATGAGCACTGATAATAAGCAATCATTGCCCGCGATTACCCTCGCGGCGATTGGAGTTGTCTACGGCGATATTGGTACCAGCCCGTTATATACACTTCGTGAATGTTTGTCCGGCCAGTTTGGTTTTGGCGTTGAACGCGATGCCGTGTTTGGCTTTTTATCGCTGATCTTCTGGCTGCTAATCTTTGTGGTTTCCATTAAATATCTCACCTTCGTGATGCGGGCAGATAACGCCGGTGAAGGGGGGATCCTGACGTTGATGTCGCTTGCTGGGCGTAATACGTCGGCGCGAACCACATCAATGCTGGTGATTATGGGGCTAATCGGCGGCAGCTTTTTCTATGGTGAAGTCGTCATAACACCCGCTATTTCGGTGATGTCAGCCATTGAAGGTCTGGAAATCGTCGCCCCGCAGCTGGATACCTGGATAGTTCCCCTCTCAATTATCGTTCTCACTTTATTATTTATGATTCAAAAACATGGCACGGCTATGGTCGGTAAGCTGTTTGCGCCGATCATGCTGACCTGGTTTTTGATTCTGGCAGGACTGGGGTTACGTAGCATTATTGCTAACCCGGAAGTGCTGCATGCGCTGAATCCGATGTGGGCGGTGCATTTCTTCCTTGAATACAAAACGGTTTCTTTTATTGCATTAGGGGCAGTGGTGCTGTCGATTACGGGGGTCGAGGCTCTGTATGCTGATATGGGGCACTTTGGTAAGTTCCCTATTCGCCTGGCGTGGTTCACCGTCGTATTACCTTCCTTAACTCTTAATTACTTCGGTCAGGGCGCTCTGTTGTTAAAGAACCCGGAAGCAATTAAGAACCCGTTCTTCCTGTTGGCACCGGACTGGGCGCTGATCCCGCTGCTGATCATCGCCGCACTGGCGACGGTAATTGCCTCGCAGGCGGTTATCTCTGGCGTCTTCTCATTGACGCGTCAGGCGGTACGTCTGGGATATTTGTCGCCGATGCGCATTATTCACACCTCCGAAATGGAGTCAGGGCAAATCTATATTCCGTTTGTGAACTGGATGCTCTATGTCGCGGTCGTGATTGTGATTGTCAGCTTTGAGCACTCCAGCAACCTGGCGGCGGCGTACGGGATTGCGGTGACCGGAACCATGGTGCTGACGTCTATTCTCTCGACTACCGTGGCACGTCAGAACTGGCACTGGAATAAGTATTTTGTTGCGCTGATCCTGATTGCTTTCCTTTGTGTCGATATTCCATTGTTCACCGCTAACCTCGATAAACTGCTCTCCGGCGGCTGGTTGCCATTGAGCCTCGGTACGGTGATGTTTATCGTGATGACCACCTGGAAGAGCGAGCGTTTCCGCTTGCTGCGGCGGATGCATGAACATGGCAACTCTCTGGAGGCGATGATTGCTTCGCTGGAGAAATCACCGCCCGTTCGCGTGCCTGGGACCGCGGTGTATATGTCACGTGCAATCAACGTCATTCCCTTTGCGCTGATGCATAACCTTAAACATAACAAGGTATTGCATGAGCGGGTGATTCTGTTAACTCTGCGCACCGAAGATGCGCCATATGTCCATAACGTCCGTCGGGTACAGATTGAACAACTGTCGCCCACGTTCTGGCGCGTGGTGGCAAGTTATGGTTGGCGAGAAACGCCAAACGTGGAAGAAGTATTCCACCGCTGCGGTCTGGAAGGATTAAGTTGCCGGATGATGGAAACCTCCTTCTTTATGTCGCATGAGTCGTTGATCCTCGGCAAACGCCCGTGGTATTTGCGTCTGCGCGGTAAGCTGTACTTGCTGTTGCAACGTAATGCGCTGCGTGCGCCGGATCAATTTGAAATCCCGCCAAACAGGGTTATCGAACTGGGTACTCAGGTCGAAATCTAACGCCAGACGCCTCCTTTCTCCATAAGGGGGCGTTTTTGTTTTCATGGTTAATCACCATGTAAAACGTTTCGAGGTTGATCACATTTCCGTAACGTCACGATGGTTTTCCCAACTCAGTCAGGATTAAACTGCGGGTCAGCGAAACGTTTCGCTGATGGAGAAAAAAATGAAAAAAGGCACCGTTCTTAATTCTGATATTTCATCGGTGATCTCCCGTCTGGGACATACCGATACGCTGGTGGTGTGTGATGCTGGTTTACCCATCCCCAAAAGTACAACGCGTATCGATATGGCATTAACCCAGGGTGTACCTTCTTTTATGCAGGTGCTGGGCGTCGTCACAAATGAAATGCAGGTCGAGGCAGCCATTATCGCGGAAGAGATCAAACAACATAATCCGCAACTCCACGAAACGTTGCTCACTCACCTTGAGCAGCTGCAAAAACACCAGGGAAATACCATTGAAATTCGTTACACCACGCATGAACAATTCAAACAACAAACCGCAGAAAGTCAGGCGGTAATTCGCAGCGGAGAATGTTCTCCGTATGCGAATATCATTCTCTGTGCTGGCGTGACGTTCTGAGGCCGTCATGGAAGCATTACTTCAGCTTAAAGGCATCGATAAAGCCTTCCCGGGCGTAAAAGCCCTCTCGGGTGCAGCGTTAAATGTCTATCCTGGCCGCGTGATGGCGCTGGTGGGCGAAAACGGTGCGGGTAAATCCACCATGATGAAAGTGCTTACGGGTATCTATACTCGCGATGCCGGTACGCTTTTATGGCTGGGGAAAGAAACGACGTTTACCGGGCCGAAATCTTCCCAGGAAGCCGGGATTGGGATTATCCATCAGGAACTGAACCTGATCCCGCAGTTGACCATTGCCGAAAACATTTTCCTCGGTCGTGAGTTTGTTAATCGCTTTGGCAAAATTGACTGGAAAACCATGTATGCCGAAGCGGATAAATTGCTGGCTAAACTTAACCTGCGCTTTAAAAGCGACAAGCTGGTGGGCGATCTTTCCATCGGTGACCAGCAAATGGTTGAAATTGCCAAAGTGCTGAGCTTTGAGTCGAAAGCCATCATTATGGATGAACCGACCGATGCGCTGACCGATACCGAAACCGAATCCTTGTTCCGCGTCATCCGCGAGCTGAAATCGCAAGGCCGCGGTATTGTCTATATTTCCCACCGCATGAAAGAAATCTTCGAGATTTGCGATGACGTTACCGTTTTTCGTGATGGGCAATTTATTGCTGAGCGTGAAGTAGCATCACTGACCGAAGATTCGCTGATTGAGATGATGGTGGGCCGCAAGCTGGAAGATCAATATCCGCACCTGGACAAAGCGCCAGGAGATATTCGCCTGAAAGTCGATAATCTCTGCGGACCTGGCGTTAACGATGTCTCTTTTACTTTACGCAAAGGCGAAATTCTTGGCGTCTCTGGTTTGATGGGCGCAGGTCGTACCGAACTGATGAAAGTGCTCTACGGCGCACTGCCGCGCACCAGCGGTTACGTCACCCTGGATGGGCATGAAGTTGTTACCCGTTCACCGCAGGATGGCCTGGCAAACGGCATTGTGTATATCTCCGAAGACCGTAAACGTGACGGTTTAGTGCTGGGCATGTCAGTAAAAGAGAATATGTCGCTGACCGCGCTGCGCTACTTCAGCCGCGCTGGCGGCAGTTTGAAGCATGCCGATGAACAGCAGGCAGTAAGTGATTTCATTCGTCTGTTTAATGTGAAAACGCCGTCGATGGAACAGGCAATTGGTCTGCTTTCCGGTGGCAATCAGCAAAAAGTGGCGATTGCCCGTGGTCTGATGACACGCCCCAAAGTGTTGATCCTCGATGAGCCTACCCGTGGCGTAGATGTCGGCGCGAAAAAAGAGATCTATCAACTGATTAACCAGTTCAAAGCCGATGGCTTGAGCATCATTCTGGTGTCATCGGAGATGCCAGAAGTATTAGGCATGAGCGATCGCATCATCGTCATGCATGAAGGGCATCTCAGCGGGGAATTTACTCGTGAGCAGGCCACCCAGGAAGTGTTAATGGCTGCCGCTGTGGGCAAGCTTAATCGCGTGAATCAGGAGTAAAAAAATGACAACCCAGACTGTCTCTGGTCGCCGTTATTTCACGAAAGCGTGGCTGATGGAGCAGAAATCGCTTATCGCTCTGCTGGTGCTGATCGCGATTGTCTCGACGTTAAGTCCGAACTTTTTCACCATCAATAACTTATTCAATATTCTCCAGCAAACCTCGGTGAACGCCATTATGGCAGTCGGGATGACGCTGGTGATCCTGACGTCGGGCATCGACTTGTCGGTAGGTTCTCTGTTGGCGCTGACCGGCGCAGTTGCTGCATCTATCGTTGGCATTGAAGTCAATGCGCTGGTGGCTGTTGCTGCTGCTCTCGCGTTAGGTGCCGCAATTGGTGCGGTAACCGGGGTGATTGTAGCGAAAGGTCGCGTCCAGGCGTTTATCGCTACGCTGGTTATGATGCTTTTACTGCGCGGCGTGACCATGGTTTATACCAACGGTAGCCCAGTGAATACCGGCTTTACTGAGAACGCCGATCTGTTTGGCTGGTTTGGTATTGGTCGTCCGCTGGGCGTACCGACGCCAGTCTGGATCATGGGGATTGTGTTCCTCGCGGCCTGGTACATGCTGCATCACACGCGTCTGGGGCGTTACATCTACGCGCTGGGCGGCAACGAAGCGGCAACGCGCCTTTCTGGTATCAACGTCAATAAAATCAAAATCATCGTCTATTCTCTTTGTGGTCTGCTGGCATCGCTGGCCGGGATCATTGAAGTGGCGCGTCTCTCCTCCGCACAACCTACGGCGGGGACTGGCTATGAGCTGGATGCTATTGCTGCGGTGGTTCTGGGCGGTACGAGTCTGGCGGGCGGAAAAGGTCGCATTGTTGGGACGTTGATCGGCGCATTAATTCTTGGCTTCCTTAATAATGGATTGAATTTGTTAGGTGTTTCCTCCTATTACCAGATGATCGTCAAAGCGGTGGTGATTTTGCTGGCGGTGCTGGTAGACAACAAAAAGCAGTAATAACGACTACAGGACATCTTGAATATGAACATGAAAAAACTGGCTACCCTGGTTTCCGCTGTTGCGCTAAGCGCCACCGTCAGTGCGAATGCGATGGCAAAAGACACCATCGCGCTGGTGGTCTCCACGCTTAACAACCCGTTCTTTGTATCGCTGAAAGATGGCGCGCAGAAAGAGGCGGATAAACTTGGCTATAACCTGGTGGTGCTGGACTCCCAGAACAACCCGGCGAAAGAGCTGGCGAACGTGCAGGACTTAACCGTTCGCGGTACAAAAATTCTGCTGATTAACCCGACCGACTCCGACGCAGTGGGTAATGCTGTGAAGATGGCTAACCAGGCGAACATCCCGGTTATCACTCTTGACCGCCAGGCAACGAAAGGTGAAGTGGTGAGCCACATTGCTTCTGATAACGTACTGGGCGGCAAAATCGCCGGTGATTACATCGCGAAGAAAGCGGGTGAAGGTGCCAAAGTTATCGAGCTGCAAGGCATTGCCGGTACATCCGCAGCCCGTGAACGTGGCGAAGGCTTCCAGCAGGCTGTTGCTGCCCACAAGTTTAATGTTCTTGCCAGCCAGCCAGCAGATTTTGATCGCACTAAAGGTTTGAACGTAATGCAGAACCTGTTGACCGCACATCCGGATGTTCAGGCTGTATTCGCGCAGAATGATGAAATGGCGCTGGGCGCGCTGCGCGCACTGCAAACTGCCGGTAAATCGGATGTGATGGTCGTCGGATTTGACGGTACACCGGATGGCGAAAAAGCGGTGAATGATGGCAAACTAGCAGCGACTATCGCTCAGCTACCCGATCAGATTGGCGCGAAAGGCGTCGAAACCGCAGATAAAGTGCTGAAAGGCGAGAAAGTTCAGGCTAAGTATCCGGTTGATCTGAAACTGGTTGTTAAGCAGTAGTTTTAATCAGGTTGTATGACCTGATGGTGACATAAATACGTCATCGACAGATGAACGTGTAATATAAAGAAAAGCAGGGCACGCGCCACCCTAACACGGTGGCGCATTTTATGGACATCCCGAATATGCAAAACGCAGGCAGCCTCGTTGTTCTTGGCAGCATTAATGCTGACCACATTCTTAATCTTCAATCTTTTCCTACTCCAGGCGAAACCGTAACCGGTAACCACTATCAGGTTGCATTTGGCGGCAAAGGCGCGAATCAGGCTGTGGCTGCTGGGCGTAGCGGTGCGAATATCGCGTTTATTGCCTGTACGGGTGATGACAGTATTGGCGAGAGCGTTCGCCAGCAGCTCGCCACTGATAACATCGATATTACTCCGGTCAGCGTGATCAAAGGCGAATCAACAGGTGTGGCGCTGATTTTTGTTAATGGCGAAGGTGAGAATGTCATTGGTATTCATGCCGGCGCTAATGCTGCCCTTTCCCCTGCGCTGGTGGAAGCGCAACGTGAGCGTATTGCCAACACGTCAGCATTATTAATGCAGCTGGAATCACCACTCGAAAGTGTGATGGCAGCGGCGAAAATCGCCCATCAAAATAAGACTATCGTTGCGCTTAACCCGGCTCCGGCTCGCGAACTTCCTGACGAACTGCTGGCACTGGTGGACATTATTACGCCAAACGAAACGGAAGCAGAAAAGCTCACCGGTATTCGTGTTGAAAATGATGAAGATGCAGCGAAGGCAGCGCAGGTACTGCATGAAAAAGGTATCCGTACTGTACTGATTACTTTAGGAAGTCGTGGTGTATGGGCTAGCGTGAATGGTGAAGGTCAGCGCGTTCCTGGATTCCGGGTGCAGGCTGTCGATACCATTGCTGCCGGAGATACCTTTAACGGCGCGTTAATCACGGCGTTGCTGGAAGAAAAACCATTGCCAGAGGCGATTCGGTTTGCTCATGCTGCCGCTGCGATTGCCGTAACACGTAAAGGCGCACAACCTTCCGTACCGTGGCGTGAAGAGATCGACGCATTTTTAGACAGGCAGAGGTGACGCTTGGCTACAATGAAAGATGTTGCCCGCCTGGCGGGCGTTTCTACCTCAACAGTTTCTCACGTTATCAATAAAGATCGCTTCGTCAGTGAAGCGATTACCGCCAAAGTTGAAGCGGCGATTAAAGAACTCAATTACGCGCCATCAGCTCTGGCGCGTAGCCTCAAACTCAATCAAACACATACCATTGGCATGTTGATCACTGCCAGTACCAATCCTTTCTATTCTGAACTGGTGCGTGGCGTTGAACGCAGCTGCTTCGAACGCGGTTATAGTCTTGTCCTTTGCAATACCGAAGGCGATGAACAGCGGATGAATCGCAATCTGGAAACGCTGATGCAAAAACGCGTTGATGGCTTGCTGTTACTGTGCACCGAAACGCATCAGCCTTCGCGTGAAATCATGCAACGTTATCCGACAGTGCCTACCGTGATGATGGACTGGGCACCGTTCGATGGCGACAGCGATCTTATTCAGGATAACTCGTTGCTGGGCGGAGACTTAGCAACGCAATATCTGATCGATAAAGGTCATACCCGTATCGCCTGTATTACCGGCCCGCTGGATAAAACTCCGGCGCGCCTGCGGTTGGAAGGTTATCGGGCGGCGATGAAACGTGCGGGTCTCAACATTCCTGATGGCTATGAAGTCACTGGTGATTTTGAATTTAACGGCGGGTTTGACGCTATGCGCCAACTGTTATCACATCCGCTGCGTCCTCAGGCCGTCTTTACCGGAAATGACGCTATGGCTGTTGGTGTTTACCAGGCGCTGTATCAGGCAGAGTTACAGGTTCCGCAGGATATCGCGGTGATTGGCTATGACGATATCGAACTGGCAAGCTTTATGACGCCACCATTAACCACTATCCATCAACCGAAAGATGAACTGGGGGAGCTGGCGATTGATGTACTCATCCATCGGATAACCCAGCCAACTCTTCAGCAACAACGATTACAACTTACTCCGATTCTGATGGAACGCGGTTCGGCTTAGATTTACGCTGTCTTTTGATCAAATTATTACCATCGGTTGTTTTCAGAAGCATGAACATTGCTGCTGAAGCAACAGTAATAATGCCCATTGTGATAAACGTATAGTGGAATTGTTCGACAGTCGTTGTACCTTCCATCCCTTCATAAACGCGAAGAACGGCCGCACTTACAGCAACGCCTAAACTGATAGACAGTTGCTGCGTGACCGCCAGAACACTGTTACCGCTGCTGGCGTTGTCATCGGTCAGATCGGCAAGTGTGATGGTATTCATTGCGGTAAATTGCGTCGACATAGCCATCCCTAATATAAACAACGGCAAGATCAGCATCCATATCGCCATTGCTGGTGATTGCAAAGAGAACTGAGCGATCATTAGCCCAATAATCACCGTGATCCCCACTAACGTATGGCGATAGCCCAGACGACGTAAGACTTGGGTAACCATCGATTTTGCAATAATGGAACCTAACGCTGTCGGTGCCATCATACAGCCGGCAATAAACGCCTGATAACCAAATCCTACCTGTAACATCAATGGCATAAGGAACGGTACACAGCCGGTCCCCAGACGGGTTGCAATATTGCCTACGATACCGATCGAGAAAGTGCGGGTTTTAAATAAATCTAATGAAATTAATGGGTTTGGCGTGCGTCGTGCATGGAGAATATAGAGAAGCAGTAACCCGATGCTGGTGACAATTACCGTCAAGGCAATCCAACTGGCGACAATCTTTTCCCCGAATAGCTCTATTCCGCTTGAGAAGAGAACAAGGCTAAGGCCAAACAGCAAAAAGCCAGTGATATCGAATCTGCGTCGTGCGGTGGTGAAATTGGGCATATGTTTGCGCGCGTAAAGAAGGCCCGCAATACCTATGGGGATATTGATTAAAAATATCCAGTGCCAGGTTGCCCAGGTGACCAGCACGCCGCCAAGAACGGGGCCTAAAATTGGCCCCACCAGACCCGGCATGGCGACAAAATTCAATACAGGAAGAAGCTCATTACGAGGATAAGCGCGCAGTAAGGCCAGCCGAGCAACAGGCATCATCATTGCGCCGCCTATCCCCTGAATAACCCGGAAGACAACCAGCTGTGGTAGCGAGTTAGAAAGTGCGCAGGCCAGAGAACCCAACGTGAACAGACTCACGGCAAGGGTAAATATGCGACGCGTACCGAAGCGATCGGCTAGCCATCCGCTTACCGGAATAAGCATCGCCACCGTCAGCGTATAACTGATGATGGCTGATTGCATCGCGAGAGGAGAACGATTAAGGCTATGAGCGATTGCGGGTAAGGCGGTATTCAGAATAGTGGCATCAAGTGCCTGCATGAAGAAGGCCATCGCCGCGATCCACGGCAAACCCGCCATACTGCGCTTCTTTTTATCGCTCATTCAATGTCCTGTTATCGGGTTGTCACTTATCAGGTGAGCGTAGCAGCGCCTGACAAGCTTTAAATGCCGCGTCGCCATCGCTTTGGACAATCGCATCGACAATCGCCTGGTGCAGATCCAGCTTTATCACTGTGTCGCTGGTAATTGACGTGAAGTAAGTGTGATAAACCGAATGGAATAGCGAGGCGAATGAGGTCAAAAACGGATTGGCGCTCATTTCATAGATATGCTCATGCCAAGCCATATCGACCTCAATCCAGCGTTCACGGCGAAAGTTCTCTTTTAATGCCACCATTTCGGCCATTAACGTATTGAGATGCGCCTTCTGTTCCGCGGTGCCAACCGTTGCAGCCAGTAGGCAAGCTTGCGGCTCCAGACAGATACGCATAACCAGAAAGTGATCGATGACCTGATGAAAGTTCTCTTCTGTCATCCACCAGGTAAGCAATTCCTGATCAAGAAAATTCCAGTTTGATTGTGGCATGACCCGGGTACCAATTCGCGGTCGCGGTAAAACCATCCCTTTTGCCGTTAACGTTTTGACCGCTTCGCGTACCGCTGTACGACTCACTCCAAATTGCTCGCCCAGCTCAATCTCACCAGGCAAAATGGTGCCGGGTTCATATTCACCTTTTAAGATGCGTTGCGCCAGCTTCTCAGCCAGAACATACGAAAGGTTTTTCTGTGCAGCTAACTGTTGTGCGCTTAAAGGCATTACTAATCTTCCTTTTTCTTTTTATTCCTCCTTAGTATGCCACCAGGAAGTGTGATTACGGTTGCAAAAACGGCAAATTGCTTGTTTTATGGCACATTAACGGGGCTTTTGCTGAAAAAATGCGCGGTCAGAAAATTATTTTAAATTTCCTCTTGTCAGGCCGGAATAACTCCCTATAATGCGCCACCACTGACACGGAACAACGGCAAACACGCCGCCGGGTCAGAGGGGTTCTCCTGAGAACTTCGGCAGAGAAAGCAAAAATAAATGCTTGACTCTGTAGCGGGAAAGCGTATTATGCACACCCCGCGCTGCTGAGAAAAAGCGAAGCGGCACTGCTCTTTAACAATTTATCAGACAATCTGTGTGGGCACTCGAAGATACGGATTCTTAACGTCGCAAGACGAAAAATGAATACCAAGTCTCAAGAGTGAACACGTAATTCATTACGAAGTTTAATTCTTTGAGCATCAAACTTTTAAATTGAAGAGTTTGATCATGGCTCAGATTGAACGCTGGCGGCAGGCCTAACACATGCAAGTCGAACGGTAACAGGAAACAGCTTGCTGTTTCGCTGACGAGTGGCGGACGGGTGAGTAATGTCTGGGAAACTGCCTGATGGAGGGGGATAACTACTGGAAACGGTAGCTAATACCGCATAACGTCGCAAGACCAAAGAGGGGGACCTTCGGGCCTCTTGCCATCGGATGTGCCCAGATGGGATTAGCTAGTAGGTGGGGTAACGGCTCACCTAGGCGACGATCCCTAGCTGGTCTGAGAGGATGACCAGCCACACTGGAACTGAGACACGGTCCAGACTCCTACGGGAGGCAGCAGTGGGGAATATTGCACAATGGGCGCAAGCCTGATGCAGCCATGCCGCGTGTATGAAGAAGGCCTTCGGGTTGTAAAGTACTTTCAGCGGGGAGGAAGGGAGTAAAGTTAATACCTTTACTCATTGACGTTACCCGCAGAAGAAGCACCGGCTAACTCCGTGCCAGCAGCCGCGGTAATACGGAGGGTGCAAGCGTTAATCGGAATTACTGGGCGTAAAGCGCACGCAGGCGGTTTGTTAAGTCAGATGTGAAATCCCCGGGCTCAACCTGGGAACTGCATCTGATACTGGCAAGCTTGAGTCTCGTAGAGGGGGGTAGAATTCCAGGTGTAGCGGTGAAATGCGTAGAGATCTGGAGGAATACCGGTGGCGAAGGCGGCCCCCTGGACGAAGACTGACGCTCAGGTGCGAAAGCGTGGGGAGCAAACAGGATTAGATACCCTGGTAGTCCACGCCGTAAACGATGTCGACTTGGAGGTTGTGCCCTTGAGGCGTGGCTTCCGGAGCTAACGCGTTAAGTCGACCGCCTGGGGAGTACGGCCGCAAGGTTAAAACTCAAATGAATTGACGGGGGCCCGCACAAGCGGTGGAGCATGTGGTTTAATTCGATGCAACGCGAAGAACCTTACCTGGTCTTGACATCCACAGAACTTTCCAGAGATGGATTGGTGCCTTCGGGAACTGTGAGACAGGTGCTGCATGGCTGTCGTCAGCTCGTGTTGTGAAATGTTGGGTTAAGTCCCGCAACGAGCGCAACCCTTATCCTTTGTTGCCAGCGGTCCGGCCGGGAACTCAAAGGAGACTGCCAGTGATAAACTGGAGGAAGGTGGGGATGACGTCAAGTCATCATGGCCCTTACGACCAGGGCTACACACGTGCTACAATGGCGCATACAAAGAGAAGCGACCTCGCGAGAGCAAGCGGACCTCATAAAGTGCGTCGTAGTCCGGATTGGAGTCTGCAACTCGACTCCATGAAGTCGGAATCGCTAGTAATCGTGGATCAGAATGCCACGGTGAATACGTTCCCGGGCCTTGTACACACCGCCCGTCACACCATGGGAGTGGGTTGCAAAAGAAGTAGGTAGCTTAACCTTCGGGAGGGCGCTTACCACTTTGTGATTCATGACTGGGGTGAAGTCGTAACAAGGTAACCGTAGGGGAACCTGCGGTTGGATCACCTCCTTACCTTAAAGAAGCGTTCTTTGAAGTGCTCACACAGATTGTCTGATAGAAAGTGAAAAGCAAGGCGTCTTGCGAAGCA
>NZ_KE137316.1:3052217-3140551 GCF_000408845.1 Escherichia sp. KTE172
TGACCCCATGCCGAACTCAGAAGTGAAACGCCGTAGCGCCGATGGTAGTGTGGGGTCTCCCCATGCGAGAGTAGGGAACTGCCAGGCATCAAATTAAGCAGTTAGCCGGTCATAAAACCGGTGGTTGTAAAAGAATTCGGTGGAGCGGTAGTTCAGTCGGTTAGAATACCTGCCTGTCACGCAGGGGGTCGCGGGTTCGAGTCCCGTCCGTTCCGCCACCCTAATTAGGGGCGTAGTTCAATTGGTAGAGCACCGGTCTCCAAAACCGGGTGTTGGGAGTTCGAGTCTCTCCGCCCCTGCCAGAAATCATCCTTAGCGAAAGCTAAGGATTTTTTTTATCTGAAATAACCTCTCCGAAGTAAATCCTTCTACCGGCATCCTTGCCAGCCATTCAGATTAATACACTTCATCCAGCACGTTAATTTTCAATAGATCGCGAATCAACGCATTTTTATCGCTATTTTGCAGCCATATGGCATAAAGCGGCCGTGAAAGTGTTGTGCTATCGACAACGGTATGCAGGCCGCCCTTTTTACGCGCCCAACTGACGGGTAGCCAGGTGCAACCATTAAGCGTCGCAATCTGTTGCTGTGCCAGTTCAGCAGAACTGGTTGTCAGAATGGGAACTTCGTCAGCACCGATCAAACCTGCCTCATGCTGTTGAAAATCTGGCCCCCATTCCAGTCGCAGATAGTTAAGATCTCCCTTTAGTTTGGAAGGGGCACTGGTATAAAGCGCTAAAGTGAAATACCCGAGCAACTGACTGCTAAATTCGTCCATTTTGGGCGCTTCAGTAGTAATAAGAAGATCAAGCTGGCGTTCATGCAGCTGTTTTACCAGAGACTGCCGTTGGGCAATTCGCGCTTCGAACTGTAAGCCTGTATGGGCATCCTGATTTTTATACAAGCGTCCCAGCCACTGATTAAGCATACATTCCCACAACGAGGCGCTGGCACCGATAGAAAACTCGTTATGTCGTGAGGTATGCGCCACCTCCTTACGGGCGGCCTGCCAGGTGCTCATGAGCGTTTCTGCATAAGGCAGTAGTTTTTCACCAGCAGCGGTTAAACGGATATTGTTTCTGTGGCGGGTGAAAAGATTCACACCCAGTTGATTTTCCAGTTGTCTGATTCGAAAGCTCACTGCTGACTGGGTCAGATAGAGCGATTCAGCCGCTCGACCAAAGTGACGCGTTCGGCTAACTTCCAGGAAAGTTTTTAACAATTCCGTATCCACAGTGCTCTCCGCAAAATTATTTGTCGTTATGATTTAAATGTTTTGTTTTACACTCTGTCAAGCGTAACTAATACTCCGCGCCATAACTAGCTCGGTCAAAGAATTAGGAGCGTGCAGGATGGCGGAAAGCTTTACGACGACTAATCGATATTTCGACAATAAACATTATCCACGTGGATTCTCTCGTCATGGTGACTTCACCATCAAAGAGGCACAACTGCTTGAGCGTCATGGTTATGCCTTCAATGAGTTGGATCTTGGCAAACGCGAGCCGGTTACCGAGGAAGAGAAACTCTTCGTAGCAGTATGCCGTGGCGAACGTGAGCCAGTGACAGAAGCAGAACGCGTGTGGTCCAAGTATATGACGCGTATCAAGCGTCCAAAACGTTTTCACACCCTTTCCGGCGGCAAACCGCAGGTTGAAGGTGCTGAAGACTACACCGATTCTGACGATTAATAAAAAGGGCGAAATGCCCTTTTTTTTATGTCAGTAGTTTTTGCAGATGGATGAGCAAACGGTCAATCGCACGATAGCTAACTGCCTCCTGCAAATGCTGACGTGTGATAATGTCAGACTGATCAATATCAGCAATTGTTCGTGCAACTTTCAATAACCGCTGCCAGGCACGAATCGATAACCCCAGATGGATCAGCGTTTCTTCCAGCCACTGCGCATCTTCGCTCTCAAGCTTGCAGAATTGGCGTATTTCCGGACTATCCAGCCAGGCGTTCAACTTATTCTGCCGCTTAAATTGGCGCTCTCTGGCGGCCATTACACGTTGTTTAACGGTGGTGCTGCTTTCTCCCGGCACTACCGTTTTACTCAAAATGCCGGGGGGCGGTAATGGGATCTCCAGTGAGAGATCGAAGCGGTCGAGAAAGGGCCCCGAGAGCCGGTTGAGATAACGTAATGTCTGTTCTGGTGTGCAGCGGTTATGGTTTCCCTGATAATGTCCGGTAGGGCTGGGATTCATCGCCGCGACAAGCTGGAAACGGGCTGGATAGGTTATTTTTGCTCGTGTGCGTGAAAGATGGATCTGCCCGGATTCAATCGGCTCTCGCAAGGCATCCAGTGTACGCCGTTCAAATTCAGGTAGCTCATCAAGAAAAAGCACGCCGTTATGCGCCAGCGAAATTTCACCTGGCCCTGGAATTGCACCACCGCCCACCATCGCAGTTAACGACGCACTGTGATGAGGTGAGCGGAACGGGCGCTGCCGCCATTGTTTTTGTACTGATTCAGCATTTACCAGACTTAATATCGCAGCGCTCTCCAGTGCCTCTTCATTGCTTAAATCTGGCAACAGGCCATTAATACGGCTGGCGAGCATTGTTTTACCTGTTCCCGGCGGCCCAATCAGTAAAAGGTTGTGCCCGCCAGCGGCGGTAATTTCCAGCCCTCGCTTTCCTTGCTCCTGACCGACAACATCACTGAGATCATGTTGTAGCGCCCGGGATACTGCATCAGTTGGTTTCGGGCGTTCGAGAGCGTGCTTACCCTCCAGAAACGCACAGACAGCCTGCAGATGATCGGCTATCAGGCATCCTTCACCGTTAATTAGCCCCACTTCATCCTCGTTATCTTTCGCGACGATAATTTTTCTGCCCGACTTAATGGCTTCAGTTGCACTGGAGATTGCGCCGGGAACGCCACGCAGAGCGCCTGTAAGCGCCAGTTCTCCGACTAATTCATATTCATCTAACTTATTGGCTGTAAGCTGTTCTGAGGCCGCCAGCAACGCAATAGCGATAGGCAAATCATATCGTCCCCCTTCTTTTGGCAGATCGGCTGGAGCAAGGTTGATGGTGATTTTTTTCGCCGGATATTCATATCCGCTATTGATAATGGCGCTGCGCACGCGATCGCGAGCTTCTTTTACCGTTGTTTCTGGTAAGCCCACCATCGTTAAGCCGGGTAGACCTTTACTGATATGTACCTCAACAGTGATTGGGGGCGCATTTACTCCCAGGGCTGCGCGGGTATGAACAATTGACAGTGACATAAGCCCTCCTTGAGTCACCATTATGTGCATAAGATATCGCTGCTGTAGCCCGCTAATTCGTGAATTTTAGTGGCTGATTCCTGTTTATTTGTGCAAGTGAAGTTGAGTTGTTCTGGCGGTGGAATGATGCTCGCAAAAATGCAGCGGGCAAAGGATGAACTACGAGGAAGGGAACAACATTCATACTGAAATTGAATTTTTTTCACTCACTATTTTCTTTTTAAAAAACAACAATTTCTCTTGAAATTATTAAAGACATCATAAAAATCGGCCAAAAAATATCTTGTGCTATTCGCAAAATCTATGGTAACTCTTTAGGCATTCCTTCGAACAAGATGCAAGAAAAGACAAAATGACAGCCCTTCTACGAGTGATTAGCCTGGTCGTGATTAGCGTGGTGGTGATTATTATCCCACCGTGCGGGGCTGCACTTGGACGAGGAAAGGCTTAGAGATCAAGCCTTAACGAACTAAGACCCCCGCACCGAAAGGTCCGGGGGTTTTTTTTGACCTTAAAAACATAACTGAGGAGCAGACAATGAATAACAGCACAAAATTCTGTTTCTCAAGATTCAGGACGGGGAACTAACTATGAATGGCGCACAGTGGGTGGTACATGCGTTGCGGGCACAGGGTGTGAACACCGTTTTCGGTTATCCGGGTGGCGCAATTATGCCGGTTTACGATGCATTGTATGACGGTGGCGTGGAACACTTGCTGTGCCGACACGAGCAAGGTGCAGCAATGGCGGCTATCGGTTATGCCCGTGCTACCGGCAAAACTGGCGTATGTATCGCCACGTCTGGTCCAGGTGCAACCAACCTGATAACCGGGCTTGCGGACGCGCTGTTAGATTCCATCCCCGTTGTTGCTATCACCGGTCAGGTATCCGCACCGTTTATCGGCACTGACGCATTTCAGGAAGTGGATGTACTGGGATTGTCATTAGCCTGTACCAAGCACAGCTTTCTGGTGCAGTCGCTGGAAGAGTTGCCGCGCATCATGGCTGAAGCATTCGACGTTGCCGGCTCAGGTCGTCCTGGTCCGGTTCTGGTCGATATCCCAAAAGATATCCAGTTAGCCAGCGGCGATCTGGAACCATGGTTCACCACCGTTGAAAACGAAGTGAATTTCCCACATGCCGAAGTCGAGCAAGCGCGCCAGATGCTGGCAAAGGCGCAAAAACCGATGCTGTACGTTGGCGGTGGCGTGGGCATGGCGCAGGCAGTTCCCGCTCTGCGTGAATTTCTCGCTGCTACAAAAATGCCTGTCACCTGCACGCTGAAAGGGCTGGGCGCAGTTGAAGCAGATTATCCGTACTATCTGGGCATGCTGGGAATGCACGGCACCAAAGCGGCGAACTTCGCGGTTCAGGAGTGCGACTTGCTGATCGCCGTGGGTGCACGTTTTGATGACCGGGTGACCGGCAAACTGAACACCTTCGCACCACTCGCCAGTGTTATCCATATGGATATCGACCCGGCAGAAATGAACAAGCTGCGTCAGGCACATGTGGCATTACAGGGTGATTTAAATGCTCTGTTACCAGCATTACAGCAGCCGTTAAATATCAATGACTGGCAGCAATACTGCGCGCAGCTGCGTGATGAACATACCTGGCGTTACGACCATCCCGGTGACGCTATCTACGCGCCGTTGTTGTTAAAACAACTGTCGGATCGTAAACCTGCGGATTGCGTCGTGACCACAGATGTGGGGCAGCACCAGATGTGGGCTGCCCAGCACATCGCCCACACTCGCCCGGAAAATTTCATCACCTCCAGCGGCTTAGGCACCATGGGTTTTGGTTTACCTGCGGCGGTTGGCGCACAAGTCGCGCGACCGAACGATACCGTCGTCTGTATCTCCGGTGACGGCTCTTTCATGATGAATGTGCAAGAGCTGGGCACCGTAAAACGCAAGCAGTTACCGTTGAAAATCGTCTTACTCGATAACCAACGGTTAGGGATGGTTCGACAATGGCAGCAACTGTTTTTCCAGGAACGATACAGCGAAACCACCCTTACCGATAACCCCGATTTCCTCATGTTAGCCAGCGCCTTCGGCATCCCTGGCCAACACATCACCCGTAAAGACCAGGTTGAAGCGGCACTCGACACCATGCTGAACAGTGATGGGCCATACCTGCTTCATGTCTCAATCGACGAACTTGAGAACGTCTGGCCGCTGGTGCCGCCTGGTGCCAGTAATTCAGAAATGTTGGAGAAATTATCATGATGCAACATCAGGTCAATGTATCGGCTCGCTTCAATCCGGAAACCTTAGAACGTGTTTTACGCGTGGTGCGTCATCGTGGTTTCCACGTCTGCTCAATGAATATGGCCGCCGCCAGCGATGCACAAAATATAAATATCGAATTGACCGTTGCCAGCCCACGGTCGGTCGACTTACTGTTTAGTCAGTTAAATAAACTGGTGGACGTCGCACACGTTGCCATCTGCCAGAGCACAACCACATCACAACAAATCCGCGCCTGAGCGCAAAAGGAATATAAAAATGACCACGAAGAAAGCTGATTACATTTGGTTCAATGGGGAGATGGTTCGCTGGGAAGACGCGAAGGTGCATGTGATGTCGCACGCGCTGCACTATGGCACCTCGGTTTTTGAAGGCATCCGTTGCTACGACTCGCACAAAGGACCGGTTGTATTCCGCCATCGTGAGCATATGCAGCGTCTGCATGACTCCGCCAAAATCTATCGCTTCCCGGTTTCGCAGAGCATTGATGAGCTGATGGAAGCTTGTCGTGACGTGATCCGCAAAAACAATCTCACCAGCGCCTATATCCGTCCGCTGATCTTCGTTGGTGATGTTGGCATGGGCGTAAACCCGCCAGCGGGATACTCAACCGACGTGATTATCGCCGCTTTCCCGTGGGGAGCGTATCTAGGCGCAGAAGCGCTGGAGCAGGGGATCGATGCGATGGTTTCTTCCTGGAACCGCGCAGCGCCAAACACCATCCCAACCGCGGCGAAAGCCGGTGGTAACTACCTCTCTTCCCTGCTGGTGGGTAGCGAAGCACGCCGCCACGGTTATCAGGAAGGTATCGCGTTGGATGTGAATGGTTATATCTCTGAAGGCGCAGGCGAAAACCTGTTTGAAGTGAAAGACGGTGTGCTGTTCACCCCACCGTTCACCTCCTCCGCGCTGCCGGGTATTACCCGTGATGCCATCATCAAACTGGCGAAAGAGCTGGGAATTGAAGTGCGTGAGCAGGTGCTGTCGCGCGAATCACTGTACCTGGCGGATGAAGTGTTTATGTCCGGTACTGCGGCAGAAATCACGCCAGTGCGAAGTGTAGACGGTATTCAGGTTGGTGAAGGCCGTTGTGGCCCGGTTACCAAACGCATTCAGCAAGCCTTCTTCGGCCTCTTCACTGGCGAAACCGAAGATAAATGGGGCTGGTTAGATCAAGTTAATCAATAAATACAAAAAATGGGACGGCACGCACCGTCCCATTTACGAGACAGACACTGGGAGTAAATAAAGTATGCCTAAGTACCGTTCCGCCACCACCACTCATGGTCGTAATATGGCGGGTGCTCGTGCGCTGTGGCGCGCCACCGGAATGACCGACGCCGATTTCGGTAAGCCGATTATCGCGGTTGTGAACTCGTTCACCCAATTTGTACCGGGTCACGTCCATCTGCGCGATCTCGGTAAACTGGTCGCCGAACAAATTGAAGCGGCTGGCGGCGTTGCCAAAGAGTTCAACACCATTGCGGTGGATGATGGGATTGCCATGGGCCACGGGGGGATGCTTTATTCGCTGCCATCTCGCGAACTGATCGCTGATTCCGTTGAGTATATGGTCAACGCTCACTGCGCCGACGCCATGGTCTGCATCTCTAACTGCGACAAAATCACCCCGGGGATGCTGATGGCTTCCCTGCGCCTGAATATTCCGGTGATCTTTGTTTCCGGCGGCCCGATGGAGGCCGGGAAAACCAAACTGTCCGATCAGATCATCAAGCTCGATCTGGTTGATGCGATGATCCAGGGCGCAGACCCGAAAGTTTCTGACTCCCAGAGCGATCAGGTTGAACGTTCCGCGTGTCCGACCTGCGGCTCCTGCTCCGGGATGTTTACCGCTAACTCAATGAACTGCCTGACCGAAGCGCTGGGCCTGTCGCAGCCGGGCAACGGCTCGCTGCTGGCAACTCACGCCGATCGTAAGCAGCTGTTCCTCAATGCCGGTAAACGCATTGTTGAATTGACCAAACGTTACTACGAGCAAAATGACGAAAGTGCACTGCCGCGCAATATTGCTAGCAAAGCGGCGTTTGAAAACGCCATGACGTTGGATATCGCAATGGGCGGCTCTACCAACACCGTACTTCACCTGCTGGCGGCGGCGCAGGAAGCGGAAATCGACTTCACCATGAGTGATATCGACAAACTTTCGCGTAAAGTCCCGCAGTTATGTAAAGTTGCGCCGAGCACCCAGAAATACCATATGGAAGATGTTCACCGTGCTGGTGGTGTTATCGGTATTCTCGGCGAACTGGATCGCGCGGGGTTACTGAACCGTGATGTGAAAAACGTACTTGGCCTGACGTTGCCGCAAACGCTGGAACAATACGACGTTATGCTGACCCAGGATGACGCGGTAAAAAATATGTTCCGCGCAGGCCCGGCAGGCATTCGTACCACACAGGCATTCTCGCAGGATTGCCGTTGGGATTCTCTCGATGACGATCGCGCAAACGGCTGTATCCGCTCGCTGGAACACGCCTACAGCAAAGACGGTGGCCTTGCGGTGCTCTACGGTAATTTCGCAGAAAACGGCTGCATCGTTAAAACCGCGGGCGTCGATGACAGCATCCTCAAATTCACCGGTCCGGCGAAAGTGTACGAAAGCCAGGATGACGCGGTAGAAGCGATTCTCGGCGGCAAAGTTGTCGCTGGCGATGTGGTGGTGATCCGGTACGAAGGTCCGAAAGGCGGTCCGGGGATGCAGGAAATGCTCTACCCAACCAGCTTCCTGAAATCAATGGGTCTCGGTAAAGTCTGCGCGCTGATCACCGACGGACGCTTCTCCGGCGGCACCTCTGGTCTTTCCATCGGCCACGTCTCGCCGGAAGCGGCAAGCGGCGGCAGCATTGGTCTGATTGAAGACGGCGATCTTATCGCTATCGACATTCCGAATCGTGGCATTCAGTTACAGGTAAGCGATGCCGAACTGGCGGCGCGTCGTGAAGCGCAGGAAGCTCGTGGCGACAAAGCCTGGACGCCGAAAAATCGCGAACGTCAGGTCTCCTTTGCATTGCGCGCCTACGCCAGCCTGGCAACCAGCGCCGACAAAGGTGCGGTGCGCGATAAATCGAAACTGGGGGGTTAATAATGGCTGACTCGCAACCCCTGTCCGGTACCCCGGAAGGTGCCGAATATTTAAGAGCGGTACTGCGCGCGCCGGTCTACGAAGCGGCGCAGGTCACGCCGCTACAGAAAATGGAAAAACTGTCGTCGCGTCTCGATAACGTGATTCTGGTGAAGCGCGAAGATCGCCAGCCAGTTCATAGCTTTAAGTTGCGCGGCGCATACGCCATGATGGCGGGCCTGACGGAAGAACAAAAAGCGCACGGCGTGATTACCGCTTCTGCAGGTAACCACGCGCAGGGTGTCGCGTTTTCTTCCGCACGGTTAGGCGTGAAGGCGCTGATCGTCATGCCAACCGCCACCGCCGATATCAAAGTTGATGCGGTGCGCGGCTTTGGCGGCGAAGTGCTGCTTCACGGCGCAAATTTCGATGAAGCGAAAGCGAAAGCGATCGAACTGTCACAGCAGCAGGGTTTCACCTGGGTACCGCCGTTCGACCATCCGATGGTGATCGCCGGGCAAGGCACGCTGGCGCTGGAACTGCTCCAGCAGGACGCCCATCTCGACCGCGTATTTGTACCGGTCGGCGGCGGCGGTCTGGCGGCGGGCGTCGCGGTACTGATCAAACAATTGATGCCGCAAATCAAAGTGATCGCCGTGGAAGCGGAAGATTCCGCCTGCCTGAAAGCGGCACTTGATGCAGGTCATCCCGTTGATCTGCCCCGCGTGGGGCTGTTTGCTGAAGGCGTAGCGGTAAAACGCATCGGCGATGAAACCTTCCGTTTATGCCAGGAGTATCTTGACGACATCATCACCGTCGATAGCGATGCCATCTGTGCGGCGATGAAAGACCTGTTCGAAGATGTGCGCGCAGTGGCGGAACCCTCCGGCGCGCTGGCGCTGGCGGGGATGAAAAAATACATCGCTCAGAACAACATTCGCGGTGAACGGCTGGCGCATATTCTTTCCGGTGCTAACGTGAACTTTCACGGTCTGCGCTACGTCTCGGAACGCTGCGAACTGGGCGAACAGCGTGAAGCGTTACTGGCGGTGACCATTCCGGAAGAAAAGGGCAGTTTCCTCAAATTCTGCCAGTTACTTGGTGGGCGCTCGGTCACCGAGTTCAACTACCGCTTTGCTGATGCCAAAAACGCCTGCATTTTTGTCGGCGTGCGCCTGAGCCGCGGTCTCGAAGAGCGCAAAGAAATTTTGCAGATGCTCAACGACGGTGGCTACAGCGTGGTTGATCTCTCCGACGACGAAATGGCGAAGCTACATGTGCGCTATATGGTTGGCGGGCGTCCATCGCATCCGTTGCAGGAACGCCTCTACAGCTTCGAATTCCCGGAATCACCGGGCGCGCTGCTGCGTTTCCTCAACACGCTGGGTACGCACTGGAACATCTCGCTGTTCCATTATCGCAGCCACGGTACCGACTACGGGCGCGTACTGGCGGCGTTCGAGCTTGGCGATCATGAACCGGATTTTGAAACCCGGCTGAATGAACTGGGCTACGATTGCCACGACGAAACCAATAACCCGGCGTTCAGGTTCTTTTTGGCGGGTTAGTGGTTCGGCAAAATCTTCCAGAATGCCTCAATCAGCGGCTCATGCAGCCGCTTTTTTTGCGCACACACGCCCAGCTCAAACGGCGTTTTTTCATCACTGCGCTCTAAAATCATCACGCGGTTACGCACCGGTTCCGGGCTGTTATCCAGCACCACTTCCGGCAACAGCGCCACGCCACAGCCGAGCGCCACCATCGATACCATCGCTTCATGCCCGCCAACCGTGGCGTAAATCATTGGGTTGCTGATTTTGTTACGCCGAAACCACAGTTCAATGCGGCGGCGTACCGGTCCCTGATCGGCCATGATAAACGGCACTGTAGACCAGTCGGGCTTTTCGACAGATACCTGATTACGCACCGGGCAGGGCAGCGCGGGAGCAATCAGCACCACCGCCAGATTCTCCAGCATCGAAAACGCCACTGCGCCCGGCAAGGTTTCCGGTTTCCCGGCAATCGCCAGATCCGCTTCGCCAGTGACCACCTTTTCCATCGCATCGGCCGCATCACCGGTAGTGAGTTTGATCTCCACTGACGGATGTTCCGCGCGGAAGCGGTCGAGAATCGGTGGAAGATGGCTGTAGGCAGCGGTCACCGAGCAGAAGATATGTAATTCACCAGAGAGCGACGGCCCTTGCTGGTCGATGGTGTGGCGCAATTGCTGATATTGCAACAGCGTTTGCTGGGCGAAAACGCGCAGTTCTTCGCCCGCTTCCGTCAGCGTTACCGTGCGGTTATCACGCACAAACAGCGGCTGACCGAGATCTTCTTCCAGGCGCTGTATTTGTCGCGAAAGCGTAGACGGGCTAACGTGCATTGCCCGCGCGCTACGGCCAAAATGGCGGCTTTCCGCCAGATGCAGGAAGGTTTTCAGATCGCGTAAATTCAATGGCGCAGCCCTCAATGTTGACGTTGCAAAAATTGCAATGTGACGTTGTGAATATATCAATTTCCGCAATAAATTTCCTGTCATATAGTGAATTCAATCTCGCAAACGCGAACCGAACAATAAGAAGCACAACATCATGAGGAATCACCATGGCTAACTACTTCAATACACTGAATCTGCGCCAGCAGCTGGCACAGCTGGGCAAATGTCGCTTTATGGGGCGCGATGAATTCGCCGATGGCGCGAGCTACCTTCAGGGTAAAAAAGTAGTCATCGTCGGCTGTGGCGCACAGGGTCTGAACCAGGGCCTGAACATGCGTGATTCTGGTCTGGATATTTCCTACGCTCTGCGTAAAGAAGCGATTGCCGAAAAGCGCGCATCCTGGCGTAAAGCGACCGAAAACGGTTTTAAAGTGGGTACTTACGAAGAACTGATCCCGCAGGCGGATCTGGTGGTTAACCTGACGCCGGACAAGCAGCACTCTGATGTAGTGCGCACCGTACAGCCACTGATGAAAGACGGCGCGGCGCTGGGTTACTCGCATGGTTTCAACATCGTGGAAGTAGGCGAGCAGATCCGTAAAGACATCACCGTAGTAATGGTTGCGCCGAAATGCCCTGGCACCGAAGTGCGTGAAGAGTACAAACGTGGATTCGGCGTACCGACGCTGATTGCCGTTCACCCGGAAAACGATCCGAAAGGCGAAGGCATGGCGATCGCTAAAGCGTGGGCGGCGGCAACCGGTGGTCATCGTGCGGGCGTGCTGGAATCCTCTTTCGTTGCGGAAGTGAAATCTGACCTGATGGGCGAGCAAACCATCCTGTGCGGTATGTTGCAGGCTGGCTCTCTGCTGTGCTTCGACAAACTGGTGGAAGAAGGCACCGATCCGGCATACGCAGAAAAACTGATTCAGTTCGGTTGGGAAACCATCACCGAAGCACTGAAACAGGGCGGCATCACCCTGATGATGGACCGTCTCTCTAACCCGGCGAAACTGCGTGCTTACGCGCTCTCTGAGCAATTGAAAGAGATCATGGCACCGCTGTTCCAGAAACATATGGACGATATCATCTCCGGCGAATTCTCCTCCGGCATGATGGCAGACTGGGCCAACGACGATAAGAAACTGCTGACCTGGCGTGAAGAGACCGGCAAAACCGCGTTCGAAACCGCGCCGCAGTATGAAGGCAAAATCGGCGAGCAGGAGTACTTCGATAAAGGCGTACTGATGATCGCGATGGTAAAAGCGGGCGTTGAGCTGGCGTTTGAAACCATGGTTGATTCCGGCATCATCGAAGAGTCTGCTTACTATGAATCACTGCACGAGCTTCCACTGATTGCCAACACCATCGCCCGTAAGCGTCTGTACGAAATGAACGTAGTTATCTCTGATACCGCCGAGTACGGTAACTATCTGTTCTCTTACGCTTGTGTGCCGTTGCTGAAACCGTTTATGGCAGAGCTGCAACCGGGCGATTTGGGTAAAGCTATTCCGGAAGGTGCGGTAGACAACGCGCAGCTGCGTGATGTGAATGAAGCGATTCGCAGCCATGCGATTGAGCAGGTAGGTAAGAAACTGCGCGGCTACATGACGGATATGAAACGTATTGCAGTTGCGGGTTAAGTGCGATTCAGAGTTCAAGGCCTTCTCCCGGAGAAGGCCTTGCTGTTAGTTACGGTAAAGCACCTTAATGATGTGGTAACCGAACTGGGTATGCAGCGGGCCAGTCGGCTCCAGTACCGGACAAGAGAACACAACTTTATCGAACGCCGGAACCATCTGACCCTGGCGGAATTCACCTAAATCGCCGCCGCGTTTGCCTGATGGGCAAATGGAGTGTTTCTTCGCCAGCTTGCCGAAATCGGCACCGTTCTTAATCTGCTCCAGAAGATCCAGAGCCAGTTTCTCTTCTTTTACAAGGATATGCAGTGCTGCTGCTGTTTTTGCCATGATCGTGCCTTGAGTGGTAAGGATGAGGCTGGCTATACTACCACGCTGTTATTTTCCCCTCCCGACTTTCATTGAGCGATTTTCCTATGCGTCTAAACCCCGGCCAACAACAAGCTGTCGAATTCGTTACCGGCCCCTGCCTAGTGCTGGCGGGCGCGGGTTCCGGTAAAACTCGTGTTATCACCAATAAAATCGCCCATCTGATCCGCGGTTGCGGTTATCAGGCGCGACATATCGCGGCGGTGACCTTTACCAATAAGGCGGCGCGCGAGATGAAAGAGCGTGTCGGGCAGACGCTGGGTCGCAAAGAGGCGCGTGGGCTGATGATCTCCACCTTCCACACGCTGGGGCTGGATATCATCAAACGCGAGTATGCGGCGCTTGGGATGAAAGCAAACTTCTCGTTGTTTGACGATACCGATCAGCTTGCTTTGCTTAAAGAGCTGACCGAGGGGCTGATTGAAGATGACAAAGTTCTCCTGCAACAGCTGATTTCGACCATCTCCAACTGGAAGAACGATCTCAAAACTCCGGCGCAGGCGGCGGCAGAGGCAAAGGGCGAGCGGGATCGTATTTTTGCCCATTGTTATGGGCTGTATGATGCACACCTGAAAGCCTGTAACGTTCTCGACTTCGATGACCTGATTTTATTGCCGACGTTGCTGCTGCAACGCAATGAAGAAGTACGCGAACGCTGGCAGAACAAAATTCGCTACCTGCTGGTGGATGAGTATCAGGACACCAACACCAGCCAGTATGAACTGGTGAAACTGCTGGTGGGCAGCCGCGCGCGCTTTACCGTAGTTGGCGATGACGACCAGTCGATCTACTCCTGGCGCGGTGCACGTCCGCAAAACCTGGTGCTGTTGAGTCAGGATTTCCCGGCACTGAAGGTGATTAAGCTTGAGCAGAACTACCGCTCTTCCGGACGTATTCTGAAAGCGGCGAATATCCTGATCGCCAATAACCCGCACGTCTTTGAAAAGCGTCTGTTCTCCGAACTGGGCTATGGCGCGGAGCTAAAAGTTTTAAGCGCGAATAACGAAGAACATGAAGCCGAGCGCGTCACCGGCGAGCTGATCGCGCATCACTTCGTCAATAAAACGCAGTACAAAGATTACGCCATTCTTTATCGCGGCAACCATCAGTCGCGGGTGTTTGAAAAATTCCTGATGCAAAACCGCATCCCGTACAAAATTTCTGGTGGTACGTCGTTTTTCTCTCGTCCTGAAATCAAGGATTTGCTGGCTTATCTGCGCGTGCTGACTAACCCGGACGATGACAGCGCATTTCTGCGTATCGTTAACACGCCGAAGCGAGAGATTGGCCCGGCTACGCTGAAAAAGCTGGGTGAGTGGGCGATGACGCGCAATAAAAGCATGTTTACCGCCAGCTTTGATATGGGCCTGAGTCAGACGCTTAGCGGACGTGGTTATGAAGCATTGACCCGCTTCACTCACTGGTTGGCAGAAATCCAGCGCCTGGCGGAGCGGGAGCCGATTGCTGCGGTGCGTGATCTAATCCATGGCATGGATTATGAATCCTGGCTGTACGAAACATCGCCCAGCCCGAAAGCCGCCGAAATGCGCATGAAGAACGTCAACCAACTGTTTAGCTGGATGACGGAGATGCTGGAAGGCAGCGAACTGGATGAGCCGATGACGCTCACCCAGGTGGTGACGCGCTTTACTTTGCGCGACATGATGGAGCGCGGCGAGAGCGAGGAAGAGCTGGATCAGGTGCAACTGATGACTCTCCACGCGTCGAAAGGGCTGGAGTTTCCTTATGTCTACATGGTCGGTATGGAAGAAGGTTTTTTGCCGCACCAGAGCAGCATCGATGAAGATAATATCGATGAGGAGCGGCGGCTGGCCTATGTCGGCATTACTCGCGCCCAGAAGGAATTGACCTTTACGCTGTGTAAAGAACGCCGTCAGTACGGCGAACTAGTGCGCCCGGAGCCGAGCCGCTTTTTGCTGGAGCTGCCGCAGGATGATCTGATTTGGGAACAGGAGCGCAAAGTGGTGAGCGCCGAAGAACGGATGCAGAAAGGGCAAAGCCATCTGGCGAATCTGAAAGCGATGATGGCGGCAAAACGAGGGAAATAATCAAGGCCGGAAAAGATGCGTCAGCATCGCATCCGGCACTTACTCATTAATGCACTTCCAGCGGCCAGTGGACATAGCTCTGCCACTGGCTTTCCTGAGCAATAATCTCTTTACCCAGCGGATGTTGGGTTAGCCAACCTTGCGGAAGCGTCAAGGTCAACAGTTCATGGTTAGCCTGTAATGTCATCTCTGGCACGAGATCGTCACGGCGACGGCTGGCAAAAATGATGGCCAGGCGTAGTAAACGGCAGAGTTGTTCTGCGACGCGCGGCGGTACGGCGTTTTGCTGATGCAGCGATGAGAGATCGACCGGATTCGTCTGGTTGAGCAGTAGCGTCGCCAGCAGTTTTTTCTGTGCGGGGGTAAAACCGGGAAGATCCAGATTACGTACCAGATAAGCAGCGTGTTGCGGCGCTTGTTTGAAGTCAACGCTCAGGCCGATTTCATGAAGCTGGCAGGCGCTGATGAGCAAATCGCGGCTTATTGCTTCAAGATGCCATTCGTTTTTCACCTGATCGAAGAAGTTAGCCGCAACTTTGGCTACGCGCTGTGCCTGATCAATATCGATCATAAAGCGGCGCTGAATATTACGCAGCGTACGGCTGCGAATATCCTGCTCGACGGTCAGATGCAACATGCCGTAGACCAGGCCTTCACGCAGCGCACCACCTGCCAGGGTCATACACTGAATATTCAGTTCGGTAAAAATGGCTATCAGGATTGCCAGACCACTCGGGAACACTAACGCACGTTCCAGCGTCAGCCCGTCAATCTCCAGTTCCTCCAGCCGACCGCAATGAATGGCTCGCTGTTTCAGTTGCTGCAACTTTTCTAGGGTAATGCGTTCATCCATCCCCTGTGCCATCATGATTTCCTGTAACGCCTGCACGGTGCCGGAAGCGCCAACGCACACTTTCCAGCCGTGATACCGTAATTCATCGGCAACCGGACGTAACACTTCGCGTGCCGCTTTTTCTGCAGCATCAAAATTTTCCTGCGCCAGATTACGATCGGCAAAATAGCGTTCCAGCCAGGTGACGCAGCCCATCGACAGGCTGAACAACGAGGTGGTTTGTGCACCCGTGCCGGTTACCAGTTCAGTACTGGCACCGCCTATATCCACCACCAGGCGCTGATCGGCACCGCCTGTTGTGTGGGCCACCCCCTGATAAATCAGGCGGGCTTCTTCTTCACCGCTGATGACTTGTACCGGGCAGCCAAGGATTTCCTGTGCTTTGGCGATAAAATCACCCGCATTGACGGCTAGTCGTAATGTCGCCGTAGCGACAACGCGAATTTGCGAGGGAGGGATATCTTGCAGACGTTCAGCAAACAGGCGCAAACATTGCCAACCGCGCTCCATTGCTTCATTAGAGAGGGCATTTTCGCTGTTCAGGCCAGCAGCCAGACGCACTTTGCGTTTAATTCGCGTCAGCGTCTGGATGCTTCCAGCCACCTCGCGCACAACCAGCATATGAAAACTATTCGAACCGAGATCAATGGCTGCATACAGCGACGAGGTGGAACCCATACTCTTCATCCTTCAATCTGTCTCTGCGTTGGCTGCATTCTTTCACCTGAATCACTTACTACAGTAAACTCATCGGGATTCATTCTCTTGCCATCTTGATACAGCTTGAATGATTTGGAGTATGACATTTTTTATTTAACCTGAACGACGACGATTACGCGGAGTGCCAGTACGACGCGGACCATTGCCTGTGCGCGGGCGCGTGAGGCGCAGCGGTTTTGGCAGATCGGTCATCAATGCGTCCGGATTGTATTTGCTTACCGGAATTGAGTGACCAATATAGGTCTCAATAGCAGGCAAATTCAATGCATACTCTTCACACGCCAGGCTGATGGAATGACCACTTGCGCCTGCACGACCTGTACGACCAATACGGTGAACGTAATCTTCACAGTCATCGGGTAAATCGTAGTTAAAGACGTGCGTCACAGCCGGGATATGCAGACCACGCGCGGCAACGTCGGTGGCAACCAGAATATCCAGATCCCCACGGGTAAATTCATCAAGAATACGCAGACGTTTTTTCTGCGCGACATCGCCTGTCAACAAACCGACACGATGACCATCTGCCGCCAGGTGGCCCCAGATCTCTTCACAACGGTGTTTGGTGTTGGCGAAAATAATCGCTCTGTCTGGCCATTCTTCTTCGATCAGCGTTTGCAGCAAACGCATTTTTTCTTCGTTAGAAGGGTAGAAAAGCTCTTCTTTAATACGGTGGCCCGTTTTCTGTTCCGGTTCCACTTCAATATATTCGGCATTGTTCATCTGCTCGAACGCCAGTTCACGTACCCGGTACGAAAGCGTGGCGGAGAACAGCATGTTGAGGCGCTGGTTTGCAGGCGGCATACGGCGGAACAGCCAGCGGATATCTTTAATAAAGCCCAGATCGTACATACGATCGGCTTCGTCCAGTACCACTACCTGAATGGCACCGAGGTTAATGTGGTTCTGCTTGGCGTAGTCAATTAAACGCCCCGTGGTGCCAATCAGAATGTCAACGCCGCTTTCCAGCACTTTCAGCTGTTTGTCGTAGCCATCACCACCGTAAGCCAGACCCAGCTTCAGGCCGGTAGCTTCCGCCAGCGGTTCCGCGTCGGCGTGGATCTGCACGGCAAGTTCACGCGTCGGTGCCATAATTAAGGCACGCGGTTGATTCACCTTGCGATCGGCAATCGCGGGATGAGAGAGAAGATAATGAAACGTTGACGTAAGAAACGCCATCGTTTTCCCGGTACCGGTTTGCGCCTGCCCGGCTACGTCACGACCCGCCAGCGTCAGCGGAAGGGCCAGTGCCTGAATGGGCGTACAGTTATGAAACCCTTTTTTTTCAAGGGCTTCTACAACCTTCGGATGCAGGGCGAAGTCGGAAAACTTCTGTTCTGTTAAATGTGTTTTGCTCATAGTGTGGTAGAATATCAGCTTACTATTGCTTTACGAAAGCGTATCCGGTGAAATAAAGTCAACCTTTAGTTGGTTAATGTTACACCAACAACTAAACCAACACGCCAGGCTTATTCCTGTGGAGTTATATATGAGCGATAAAATTATTCACCTGACTGACGACAGTTTTGACACGGATGTACTCAAAGCGGACGGGGCGATCCTCGTCGATTTCTGGGCAGAGTGGTGCGGTCCGTGCAAAATGATCGCCCCGATTCTGGATGAAATCGCTGACGAATATCAGGGCAAACTGACCGTTGCAAAACTGAACATCGATCAAAACCCTGGCACTGCGCCGAAATATGGTATCCGTGGTATCCCGACTCTGCTGCTGTTCAAAAACGGTGAAGTGGCGGCAACCAAAGTGGGCGCACTGTCTAAAGGTCAGTTGAAAGAGTTCCTCGACGCTAACCTGGCGTAAGGGAATTTCATGTTCGGGTGCCCCGTCGCTAAAAACTGGACGCCCGGCGTGAGTCATGCTAACTTAGTGTTGACTTCGTATTAAACATACCTTATTAAGTTTGAATCTTGTAATTTCCAACGCTTCCCGTTTTATCTTAAATGCGAAGTGAACAGATTTCTGGCTCGTCACTCAATCCGTCTTGTCGTTTCAGTTCTGCGTACTCTCCTGTGACCAGACAGCGAAAAGACATGAGTCGATGACCGTAAACAGGCATGGATGATCCTGCCATACCATTCACAACATTAAGTTCGAGATTTACCCCAAGTTTAAGAACTCACACCACTATGAATCTTACCGAATTAAAGAATACGCCGGTTTCTGAGCTGATCACTCTCGGCGAAAATATGGGGCTGGAAAACCTGGCTCGTATGCGTAAGCAGGACATTATTTTTGCCATCCTGAAGCAGCACGCAAAGAGTGGCGAAGATATCTTTGGTGATGGTGTACTGGAGATATTGCAGGATGGATTTGGTTTCCTCCGTTCCGCAGACAGCTCCTACCTCGCCGGTCCTGATGACATCTACGTTTCCCCTAGCCAAATCCGCCGTTTCAACCTCCGCACTGGTGATACCATCTCTGGTAAGATTCGCCCGCCGAAAGAAGGTGAACGCTATTTTGCGCTGCTGAAAGTTAACGAAGTTAACTTCGACAAACCTGAAAACGCCCGCAACAAAATCCTCTTTGAGAACTTAACCCCGCTGCACGCAAACTCTCGTCTGCGTATGGAACGTGGTAACGGTTCTACTGAAGATTTAACCGCTCGCGTACTGGATCTGGCATCACCTATCGGTCGTGGTCAGCGAGGTCTGATTGTGGCACCGCCGAAAGCCGGTAAAACCATGCTGCTGCAGAACATTGCTCAGAGCATTGCTTACAACCACCCGGATTGTGTGCTGATGGTTCTGCTGATCGACGAACGTCCGGAAGAAGTAACCGAGATGCAGCGTCTGGTAAAAGGTGAAGTTGTTGCTTCTACCTTTGACGAACCAGCATCTCGCCACGTTCAGGTTGCGGAAATGGTGATCGAGAAGGCGAAACGCCTGGTTGAGCACAAGAAAGACGTTATCATCCTGCTCGACTCCATCACTCGTCTGGCGCGCGCTTACAACACCGTTGTTCCGGCGTCAGGTAAAGTGCTGACCGGTGGTGTGGATGCCAACGCCCTGCATCGTCCGAAACGCTTCTTCGGTGCGGCGCGTAACGTGGAAGAGGGCGGCAGCCTGACCATCATCGCTACCGCGCTTATCGATACCGGTTCCAAGATGGACGAAGTTATCTACGAAGAGTTTAAAGGTACAGGCAACATGGAACTGCACCTCTCTCGTAAGATCGCTGAAAAACGCGTCTTCCCGGCAATCGACTACAACCGTTCCGGTACCCGTAAAGAAGAGCTGCTCACTACTCAGGAAGAACTGCAGAAAATGTGGATCCTGCGCAAAATCATTCACCCGATGGGCGAAATCGATGCAATGGAATTCCTCATTAATAAACTGGCAATGACCAAGACCAATGACGATTTCTTCGAAATGATGAAACGCTCATAAATTTGTCTTATGCCAAAAACGCCACGTGTTTACGTGGCGTTTTGCTTTTATATCTGTAATCTTAATGCCGCGCTGGCAATGTTAGGAAAATTCCTGGATTTTGCTGGTGTGTTATGCAATTTGCATATCAAATGGTTAATTTTTGCACAGGACTGGTGGGTTCGGAACGGACTTTCCCTTCTGAATAAAGGTCTTCGTGGTTATACTTCTGCTAATAATTTTCTCTGAGAGCATGCATTGTGAATTTACTGACAGTGAGTACTGATCTCATCAGTATTTTTTTATTCACGACACTGTTTCTGTTTTTTGCCCGTAAGGTGGCAAAAAAAGTCGGTTTAGTGGATAAACCTAACTTCCGCAAACGTCACCAGGGGTTGATACCACTCGTTGGGGGTATTTCGGTTTACGCAGGGATTTGCTTCACGTTCGGAATTGTCGATTACTATATTCCGCATGCATCTCTCTATCTCGCTTGTGCCGGTGTACTGGTGTTTATCGGTGCGCTGGATGACCGTTTTGATATCAGCGTAAAAATCCGTGCCACCATACAGGCTGCTGTTGGCATTGTTATGATGGTGTTTGGCAACCTTTATCTCAGTAGCCTGGGTTATATCTTTGGCTCCTGGGAGATGGTGCTCGGACCGTTTGGTTACTTCCTGACGCTATTTGCCGTCTGGGCGGCCATTAATGCGTTCAACATGGTTGATGGCATTGATGGCTTGCTGGGCGGGTTGTCCTGCGTCTCGTTTGCAGCAATCGGTATGATTTTGTGGTTCGACGGGCAAACCAGCCTTGCAATCTGGTGTTTTGCGATGATCGCCGCCATCCTGCCATACATCATGCTTAACCTTGGTATCCTGGGTCGCCGCTACAAAGTCTTTATGGGTGATGCGGGCAGTACGCTGATTGGTTTTACCGTTATCTGGATCCTGCTCGAAACGACCCAGGGCAAAACCCATCCCATCAGCCCGGTTACCGCTTTGTGGATAATCGCCATTCCGCTAATGGATATGGTGGCGATTATGTACCGTCGCCTGCGTAAAGGCATGAGTCCGTTCTCTCCTGATCGCCAGCATATTCACCATTTGATCATGCGTGCCGGGTTTACTTCCCGCCAGGCGTTTGTGCTGATTACCCTTGCCGCAGCTCTGCTCGCCTCCATTGGGGTGCTGGCAGAATATTCTCATTTTGTCCCGGAGTGGGTCATGCTGGTGCTCTTTTTGCTAGCATTCTTCCTTTATGGATATTGCATTAAGCGTGCCTGGAAAGTTGCTCGCTTTATTAAGCGCGTAAAACGCAGACTGCGTAGAAATCGTGGTGGCAGCCCCAATTTAACCAAATAAATGAGGATGTGATGACACAACCAATGCCTGGGAAACCGGCCGAAGACGCTGAAAATGAACTGGATATTCGTGGGTTGTTTCGTACCTTGTGGGCTGGGAAGCTGTGGATTATTGGCATGGGACTGGCGTTTGCGTTAATCGCGCTGGCGTATACTTTTTTTGCTCGTCAGGAGTGGAGCTCGACGGCGATTACCGATCGTCCAACGGTGAATATGCTGGGGGGATATTACTCACAGCAGCAATTTTTGCGTAACCTGGATGTCCGTTCAAACATGGCTTCTGCCGACCAACCATCGGTCATGGACGAAGCCTATAAAGAGTTTGTTATGCAACTGGCCTCGTGGGATACCCGCAGAGAGTTCTGGCTGCAAACCGACTATTACAAGCAGCGGATGGTGGGCAACAGCAAAGCCGATGCGGCGTTGCTGGATGAAATGATTAACAACATCCAGTTTATCCCCGGAGACTTTACCCGCGCGGTCAATGACAGCGTGAAGCTGATTGCCGAAACCGCGCCTGACGCTAATAACCTGTTACGTCAGTATGTTGCTTTTGCCAGCCAGCGTGCAGCCAGCCATCTGAATGATGAGCTGAAAGGTGCATGGGCGGCGCGCACCATCCAGATGAAAGCTCAGGTAAAGCGTCAGGAAGAGGTGGCGAAAGCCATCTACGACCGCCGGATGAACAGTATTGAACAGGCGTTGAAAATTGCTGAGCAGCATAATATTTCGCGCAGTGCGACAGATGTGCCTGCCGAGGAATTGCCTGATTCAGAAATGTTCCTGCTTGGGCGTCCAATGCTCCAGGCTCGACTGGAAAATTTACAGGCCGTCGGTCCGGCCTTTGATCTCGACTATGATCAGAATCGGGCCATGTTAAACACCCTGAATGTTGGTCCAACCCTGGATCCGCGTTTTCAGACCTATCGCTATTTGCGTACGCCGGAAGAACCGGTAAAACGCGATAGCCCACGTCGTGCCTTCCTGATGATTATGTGGGGCATTGTCGGGGGGCTGATCGGGGCTGGTGTCGCATTAACCCGCCGTTGCTCGAAATAGCAACACTGCTGCGGTGAGCGCAAAGGCGCTCGCCGCTTATTCGAAGAGAATCGATGTGAAAGTACTGACTGTATTTGGTACGCGCCCGGAAGCCATCAAGATGGCTCCGTTGGTGCATGCGTTGGCAAAAGATCCTTTTTTTGAGGCTAAAGTTTGCGTCACTGCGCAGCATCGGGAGATGCTCGATCAGGTGCTGAAACTCTTTTCCATTGTACCTGACTACGATCTCAACATAATGCAGCCAGGACAGGGCCTGACAGAGATAACCTGTCGGATTCTGGAAGGGCTAAAACCAATTCTTGCCGAGTTCAAACCAGACGTCGTGCTGGTTCACGGCGATACTACTACAACGCTGGCAACCAGCCTGGCGGCGTTTTATCAGCGTATTCCTGTTGGTCACGTTGAGGCTGGTTTACGCACGGGCGATCTCTATTCGCCGTGGCCGGAAGAGGCTAACCGTACATTGACCGGGCATCTGGCGATGTATCACTTCTCTCCAACCGAAACTTCCCGGCAAAACTTGCTGCGTGAAAATGTTGCTGACAGCCGAATCTTCATTACCGGTAATACAGTTATTGATGCACTGTTATGGGTGCGTGACCAGGTGATGAGCAGCGATACGCTGCGTTCAGAACTGGCGGCAAATTACCCGTTTATCGACCCCAATAAAAAAATGATTCTGGTGACCGGTCACAGGCGTGAGAGCTTCGGTCGTGGCTTTGAAGAAATCTGCCATGCGCTGGCAGACATCGCCACCACGCACCAGGACATCCAGATTGTCTATCCGGTGCATCTCAACCCGAACGTCAGAGAGCCGGTCAATCGCATTCTGGGGCACGTGAAAAATGTCATTCTGATCGATCCCCAGGAGTATTTACCGTTTGTCTGGCTGATGAACCACGCCTGGCTGATTTTGACCGACTCAGGCGGCATTCAGGAAGAAGCGCCTTCGCTGGGGAAACCGGTGCTGGTAATGCGCGATACCACTGAGCGTCCGGAAGCGGTGACGGCGGGTACGGTACGTCTGGTCGGCACGGATAAGCAGCGAATCGTCGAGGAAGTGACGCGTCTTTTAAAAGACGAAAACGAATATCAAGCTATGAGCCGCGCCCATAACCCGTATGGTGATGGTCAGGCATGCTCTCGCATTCTGGAAGCGTTAAAAAATAATCGGATATCACTATGAGTTTTGCGACCATTTCTGTTATCGGACTGGGTTACATCGGGCTGCCTACAGCAGCTGCGTTTGCCTCACGGCAAAAACAGGTGATTGGTGTCGATATCAACCAACACGCGGTTGATACCATCAATCGTGGCGAAATCCATATCGTCGAGCCTGATTTGGCGAGCGTAGTAAAAACTGCCGTAGAAGGCGGTTTTTTACGAGCGAGCACGACGCCAGTTGAAGCGGATGCCTGGCTGATTGCTGTACCCACGCCGTTTAAAGGCGATCATGAGCCAGATATGACCTACGTTGAATCGGCTGCTCGCTCCATTGCGCCAGTGCTGAAAAAAGGCGCGTTGGTGATCCTCGAATCCACCTCGCCGGTGGGGTCAACCGAGAAGATGGCAGAATGGTTAGCAGAGATGCGTCCAGATCTCACTTTCCCACAGCAGGTGGGCGAGCAGGCTGACGTCAATATTGCCTACTGCCCGGAACGCGTGTTGCCGGGACAGGTAATGGTCGAGCTGATTAAAAACGATCGCGTGATTGGCGGCATGACGCCGGTTTGCTCGGCCCGCGCCAGCGAACTGTACAAGATTTTCCTCGAAGGTGAGTGTGTCGTCACTAACTCGCGGACGGCGGAAATGTGTAAGCTCACCGAAAACAGCTTCCGCGATGTGAATATCGCTTTTGCTAATGAATTGTCGCTGATTTGTGCCGATCAGGGAATTAACGTCTGGGAACTGATTCGCCTGGCGAATCGTCACCCTCGCGTCAATATTCTTCAGCCTGGCCCTGGCGTGGGCGGCCACTGCATCGCTGTTGATCCGTGGTTTATTGTGGCACAGAACCCACAGCAGGCGCGGCTTATCCGTACCGCGCGCGAAGTGAACGATCACAAACCTTTCTGGGTTATCGATCAGGTGAAAGCGGCGGTGGCTGATTGCCTGGCGGCTACCGATAAACGCGCCAGTGAACTGAAAATCGCCTGCTTTGGTCTGGCGTTTAAACCGAATATTGATGACCTGCGCGAAAGCCCGGCGATGGAAATCGCTGAACTGATCGCCCAGTGGCACAGCGGCGAAACGCTGGTTGTTGAGCCTAACATCCACCAGTTGCCGAAGAAACTGACCGGGCTTTGTACTCTGGCGCAGCTTGACGAGGCGCTGGCAACGGCAGATGTGCTGGTGATGCTGGTCGATCATAGTCAGTTCAAAGTTATCAATGGCGACAACGTCCATCAGCAGTATGTCGTCGATGCCAAAGGAGTCTGGCGCTGATGAGAAAGATTCTGATAACAGGTGGTGCCGGGTTTATTGGCTCGGCGCTGGTGCGTTATATCATCAACGAAACGAGCGATGCGGTGGTAGTGGTCGATAAGCTGACCTACGCCGGAAACCTGATGTCGCTGGCACCGGTCGCGCAAAGCGAGCGCTTTGCCTTTGAGAAAGTTGATATCTGCGATCGGGCAGAACTGGCGCGCGTATTCACTGAGCATCAGCCAGACTGTGTCATGCATCTGGCAGCCGAAAGCCATGTTGACCGTTCTATTGACGGCCCGGCAGCGTTTATTGAAACCAACATTGTCGGGACTTATACATTGCTTGAAGCGGCGCGGGCTTACTGGAATGCGCTGACGGAAGATAAAAAATCAGCGTTCCGTTTTCATCATATCTCTACCGACGAAGTATATGGTGACCTGCACTCGACGGATGATTTCTTCACCGAAACCACGCCGTATGCGCCGAGCAGCCCTTATTCCGCTTCAAAAGCCAGCAGCGACCATCTGGTACGCGCCTGGCTGCGGACCTATGGTCTGCCGACGCTTATCACCAATTGCTCGAATAACTACGGCCCTTACCACTTTCCGGAAAAACTGATCCCGCTGATGATCCTCAACGCGCTGGCGGGTAAACTGCTGCCGGTATATGGCAACGGGCAGCAAATCCGTGACTGGCTGTATGTTGAAGATCACGCCCGCGCGCTGTATTGCGTGGCGACCACCGGGAAAGTCGGTGAAACCTATAATATTGGTGGTCACAACGAGCGTAAGAATCTCGATGTTGTGGAAACCATTTGCGAGTTGCTGGAAGAACTTGCCCCGAACAAGCCGCACGGCGTGGCGCACTATCGTGACCTGATCACCTTTGTCGCTGACCGTCCGGGGCATGATCTGCGTTATGCCATTGATGCTTCGAAAATTGCCCGTGAACTTGGCTGGCTGCCGCAGGAAACCTTTGAAAGTGGAATGCGTAAAACGGTGCAGTGGTATCTGGCTAATGAAAGCTGGTGGAAGCAGGTGCAGGACGGCAGCTATCAGGGCGAGCGTTTAGGTCTGAAAGGCTAATTTTCAGCGGAGGCAAACATGAAAGGTATTATCCTGGCGGGCGGTTCCGGCACCCGATTGCATCCGATTACGCGCGGCGTATCGAAGCAACTGTTGCCGATTTACGATAAGCCAATGATTTACTATCCGCTGTCGGTGCTGATGCTGGCCGGTATCCGCGAAATTCTCATCATCACTACTCCGGAAGATAAAGGTTATTTCCAGCGCCTGCTGGGCGATGGTAGTGAGTTCGGTATCCAGCTGGAATACGCCGAACAGCCCAGTCCGGACGGTCTGGCGCAGGCCTTTATCATCGGTGAAACCTTCCTTAACGGTGAACCTTCTTGTCTGGTGCTGGGTGATAACATCTTCTTCGGTCAGGGCTTCAGTCCGAAGCTGCGTCATGTTGCGGCGCGCACGCAAGGCGCGACGGTATTTGGCTATCAGGTGATGGATCCGGAACGCTTTGGCGTCGTGGAGTTTGACGACAATTTCCGCGCTATCTCGCTGGAAGAAAAGCCAAAACAGCCGAAGTCAAACTGGGCGGTGACCGGACTTTATTTCTACGACAGTAAAGTCGTGGAGTACGCAAAGCAGGTGAAGCCGTCGGAGCGTGGTGAACTGGAGATTACCTCCATCAACCAGATGTACCTCGAGGCGGGCAACCTGACCGTTGAACTGCTCGGGCGCGGATTTGCCTGGCTGGACACTGGCACTCACGACAGCCTGATTGAAGCCAGCACCTTTGTACAGACGGTGGAAAAACGCCAGGGCTTTAAGATTGCCTGCCTGGAAGAGATCGCCTGGCGTAACGGCTGGCTTGATGACGAAGGCGTGAAGCGCGCCGCCAGCTCGCTGGCGAAAACTGGTTACGGCCAATATCTGCTGGAGTTACTTCGTGCCCGTCCGCGCCAGTATTGAGCCACTAACCTGGGAAAACGCCTTCTTTGGTGTTAACAGCGCCATTGTGCGCATTAGTCCTGACGCGGCACTCCTGACGTCAGACGCTTTAGCGCCGTGGTCACGGGTGCAGGCCAAAATTGCGGCATCAAATACGGGGGAACTGGATGCCCTGCAACAGCTGGGATTCTCCTTGGTAGAAGGTGAAGTTGATTTGGCGCTACCCGTGAACAATGTCGGTGATAGCGGCGCAGAAGTGGCACAAGAGACCGATATTCCCGCATTACGTCAGTTAGCCAGCGCCGCATTTGCGCAAAGCCGTTTTCGTGCGCCGTGGTATGCGCCTGACGCCAGCGGTCGCTTTTATGCACAGTGGATTGAAAATGCCGTGCGCGGCACCTTTGATCATCAATGTCTGATTTTACGTGCGGCGTCCGGCGATATTCGCGGTTATGTCTCTTTACGGGAACTCAATGCGACAGATGCGCGAATTGGCCTGCTGGCTGGACGCGGTGCAGGTGCTGAGCTTATGCAAACGGCGCTAAACTGGGCGTATGCTCGCGGTAAAATAACTTTGCGGGTGGCGACCCAGATGGGCAACACCGCCGCGCTTAAACGATACATACAAAGTGGTGCGAATGTAGAAAGCACCGCGTACTGGTTATACAGGTGATCACATGATTCCATTTAACGCACCGCCGGTGGTGGGAACCGAACTCGACTATATGCAGTCGGCAATGGGTAGCGGCAAACTGTGTGGCGATGGCGGTTTTACCCGTCGCTGCCAGCAGTGGCTGGAGCAACGTTTTGGCAGCGCCAAAGTGTTACTGACGCCGTCCTGCACCGCTTCGCTGGAGATGGCGGCGCTGCTGCTCGATATCCAGCCTGGCGATGAAGTGATCATGCCGAGCTACACCTTTGTCTCCACTGCCAATGCCTTTGTGCTGCGTGGCGCAAAAATCGTTTTTGTGGATGTTCGCCCGGACACCATGAACATCGACGAAACGTTGATTGAAGCAGCGATCACCGACAAAACGCGCGTTATCGTGCCGGTCCATTACGCGGGTGTGGCCTGCGAAATGGACACCATTATGGCGTTGGCGAAAAAGCATAATCTGTTTGTGGTGGAAGATGCTGCTCAGGGCGTGATGTCCACTTACAAAGGGCGTGCACTGGGAACCATTGGTCATATTGGCTGCTTTAGCTTCCATGAAACCAAAAACTACACGGCGGGCGGTGAAGGCGGCGCGACGCTGATTAACGATAAAGCGTTGATCGAACGAGCCGAGATCATCCGTGAAAAAGGCACAAACCGCAGCCAGTTCTTCCGTGGTCAGGTCGATAAATATACCTGGCGCGATATCGGCTCCAGCTATTTGATGTCCGATCTGCAAGCTGCGTACCTGTGGGCGCAACTGGAAGCAGCAGATCGTATCAATCAGCAACGTCTGGCGCTGTGGCAAAACTACTACGATGCGTTAGCACCTCTGGCGAAAGCCGGGCGTATCGAGCTGCCGTCGATTCCCGATGGCTGCGTGCAGAACGCGCATATGTTCTACATTAAACTGCGGGATATTGATGACCGGAGCGCGTTGATTAACTTTCTGAAAGAAGCGGAAATCATGGCGGTGTTCCATTACATTCCGCTGCACGGTTGCCCTGCGGGGGAACGCTTTGGTGAGTTCCACGGTGAAGATCGCTACACCACCAAAGAGAGTGAGCGCCTGCTGCGCCTGCCGCTGTTCTACAACCTGTCGCCCGTCAATCAGCGTACGGTAATTGCGACTTTGTTGAACTACTTCTCCTGATATGTCGTTGGCAAAAGCGTCCTTGTGGACGGCGGCCAGTACACTGGTCAAGATTGGTGCCGGGTTACTGGTCGGTAAGTTGCTGGCGGTGTCATTTGGTCCGGCGGGGCTTGGGCTGGCGGCAAATTTCCGCCAGTTGATTACCGTGCTCGGCGTGCTTGCCGGGGCTGGCATCTTTAATGGCGTAACCAAATACGTTGCTCAGTACCATGATAATCCCCAACAGCTGCGCCGCGTGGTCGGCACTTCATCAGCGATGGTACTTGGCTTCTCTACGCTAATGGCGCTGGTTTTTGTGCTGGCAGCAGCGCCAATCAGCCAGGGATTGTTTGGTAATACCGACTATCAGGGACTGGTGCGTTTAGTGGCGCTGGTGCAAATGGGGATTGCCTGGGGCAACCTGTTACTGGCGTTGATGAAAGGCTTTCGCGATGCCGCAGGTAATGCGTTATCCCTGATTGTCGGCAGCTTGATTGGCGTTTTTGCGTACTACGTCAGTTACCGTTTGGGCGGTTATGAAGGGGCGTTGCTGGGTCTGGCGCTGATTCCCGCGCTGGTGGTGATTCCTGCCGTCATCATGCTAATTAAGCGTGGTGCAATCCCGTTAAGCTATCTGAAACCCAGCTGGGATAACGGCCTGGCAGGGCAGTTGAGCAAATTTACGCTCATGGCGTTGATTACGTCGGTGACCTTGCCTGTTGCTTACATCATGATGCGTAAACTGCTGGCGGCGCAGTATAGCTGGGATGAGGTGGGGATCTGGCAAGGGGTGAGCAGTATTTCCGATGCCTACCTGCAATTTATTACGGCATCGTTCAGCGTATATTTGCTGCCCACGTTGTCGCGGCTAACGGAAAAGCGCGATATCACCCGGGAAGTGGTTAAATCGCTGAAATTCGTCTTACCGGCAGTGGCGGCGGCGAGTTTTACCGTCTGGTTGCTGCGTGATTTTGCTATCTGGCTGCTGTTGTCGAATAAATTTACCGCTATGCGCGATCTCTTTGCCTGGCAGTTAGTGGGTGATGTGTTAAAAGTGGGCGCTTATGTCTTTGGTTATCTGGTGATCGCCAAAGCGTCACTGCGGTTTTATATTCTGGCGGAAGTCAGCCAGTTCACTTTATTGATGGTATTTGCCCACTGGCTAATCCCTGCGCATGGTGCACTGGGCGCGGCGCAGGCCTATATGGCAACCTATATCGTCTATTTTTCTCTTTGTTGTGGCGTGTTTTTACTCTGGCGTAGGCGGGCATGACTGTACTGATTCACGTACTGGGATCGGATATCCCTCACCATAACCGAACCGTTCTGCGGTTTTTCAACGACGCGCTGGCCGCGACGAGCGAGCACGCGCGCGAGTTTATGGTTGTTGGCAAGGACGACGGCTTAAGTGATAGCTGTCCGGCGCTTTCTGTGCAATTTTTCCCTGGGAAAAAATCGCTGGCGGAAGCGGTCATCGCGAAAGCAAAAGCTAACCGTCAGCAGCGTTTTTTCTTCCACGGTCAGTTCAATCCCACACTGTGGCTGGCTCTGCTGAGTGGTGGCATTAAGCCCAGCCAGTTTTACTGGCATATCTGGGGGGCAGACCTGTACGAGCTTTCCAGTGGCTTGAGATATAAGCTTTTTTACCCACTACGTCGCCTGGCGCAAAAGCGAGTCGGCTGTGTATTTGCCACCCGCGGCGATTTGAGCTTTTTTGCCAAAACGCATCCAAAGGTGCGGGGCGAACTGCTGTACTTCCCGACGCGGATGGACCCTTCACTCAATATGATGGCGAATGATCGGCAACGTAAAGGGAAAATGACCATTCTGGTGGGGAACTCCGGCGACCGCAGCAATGAGCATATTGCTGCCTTGCGCGCCGTTCATCAGCAATTTGGCGATACGGTAAAAGTGGTGGTGCCGATGGGATATCCGCCTAATAACGAAGCGTACATCGAGGAAGTTCGTCAGGCGGGGCTGGCGTTATTCAGCGAAGAAAATCTGCAAATTCTGAACGAAAAACTGGAATTTGACGCCTATCTGGCGCTACTTCGTCAGTGCGATCTTGGTTACTTTATTTTTGCCCGCCAGCAGGGCATTGGTACGCTGTGCTTACTAATTCAGGCGGGCATTCCTTGTGTGCTTAACCGGGAAAATCCGTTCTGGCAGGATATGACGGAACAGCATTTGCCGGTGCTGTTTACTACCGACGATCTCAACGAGGATATTGTGCGTGAAGCGCAGCGCCAGTTGGCGTCGGTGGATAAAAACACCATTGCCTTCTTTAGCCCGAACTATCTGCAAGGCTGGCAGCGGGCGTTGGCGATTGCCGCCGGGGAGGTTGCATGAGTCTGCTGCAATTCAGTGGCCTGTTTGTTGTCTGGCTGCTCTGCACGCTGTTTATTGCCACGCTGACCTGGTTTGAGTTTCGCCGTGTGCGTTTTAACTTCAATGTCTTCTTTTCATTGCTGTTTTTGCTCACCTTTTTCTTCGGCTTCCCGCTGACCAGCGTGCTGGTATTTCGCTTTGATGTTGGTGTCGCGCCGCCAGAAATCTTGTTGCAGGCGTTGCTTTCTGCGGGCTGCTTCTACGCGGTTTACTACGTCACCTACAAAACCCGCCTACGCAAACGCGTTGCCGATGTACCGCGCCGTCCGCTGTTTACCATGAACCGCGTGGAGACCAATCTCACGTGGGTGATCCTGATGGGCGTCGCGCTGGTAAGCGTCGGCATCTTCTTCATGCACAACGGCTTTTTGCTGTTCCGGCTTAACTCCTACAGTCAGATCTTCTCCAGTGAAGTCTCCGGCGTGGCGTTAAAACGCTTCTTTTACTTTTTCATCCCGGCGATGCTGGTGGTCTACTTTCTGCGCCAGGACAGCAAAGCGTGGCTGTTTTTCCTCGTCAGCACGGTCGCCTTTGGCTTGCTGACTTATATGATTGTCGGCGGCACTCGCGCCAATATCATCATCGCATTCGCTATCTTCCTGTTTATTGGCATTATTCGCGGCTGGATTTCGTTGTGGATGCTGGCGGCGGCGGGCGTGCTGGGGATTGTGGGCATGTTCTGGCTGGCGCTAAAACGCTATGGAATGAATGTGAGCGGTGATGAAGCGTTCTATACGTTTCTCTATCTCACCCGCGATACCTTTTCGCCGTGGGAGAATCTGGCATTGCTGTTGCAGAACTACGACAACATCGACTTCCAGGGTCTGGCTCCCATTGTCCGCGATTTCTATGTCTTTATCCCTTCCTGGCTGTGGCCGGGTCGCCCGAGTATGGTACTGAACACCGCCAACTACTTTACCTGGGAAGTGCTGAATAACCACTCCGGACTGGCGATCTCGCCTACGCTTATAGGCTCACTGGTGGTGATGGGCGGCGCGTTGTTCATCCCGCTCGGGGCGATTGTTGTTGGACTGATCATCAAATGGTTCGACTGGCTGTATGAGCTGGGCAACCGCGAGCCTAATCGCTATAAAGCTGCGATATTGCACAGTTTCTGCTTTGGGGCGATCTTCAATATGATCGTGCTGGCGCGTGAAGGGCTGGATTCGTTTGTCTCACGCGTGGTCTTTTTTATCGTGGTCTTCGGCGCATGTCTGATGATCGCAAAACTGTTGTACTGGCTTTTTGAAAGCGCCGGACTCATTCATAAACGTACAAAATCATCGCTCCGGACGCAGGTTGAAGGATAACAATGAATAACAACACCACGGCACCGACCTATACGCTGCGTGGCTTACAGTTGATCGGTTGGCGTGATATGCAGCACGCCCTCGATTATCTGTTCGCTGACGGGCAGCTTAAGCAGGGAACGCTGGTTGCCATTAATGCCGAAAAAATGCTGACCATTGAAGATAACGCCGAGGTCAGGGAGTTAATTAACGCTGCCGAATTTAAATATGCGGATGGCATCAGCGTTGTACGTTCAGTACGTAAAAAGTACCCGCAGGCGCAGGTTTCCCGCGTTGCCGGGGCCGATCTCTGGGAAGAGCTGATGGCGCGCGCAGGCAAAGAAGGGACACCGGTATTTCTTGTGGGCGGTAAACCTGAAGTGCTGGCGCAAACTGAAGCTAAACTGCGCAACCAGTGGAATGTGAATATCGTTGGCAGCCAGGATGGTTATTTTAAACCCGAGCAGCGTCAGGCGCTGTTTGAACGCATTCATGCCAGCGGAGCGCAAATCGTCACCGTTGCGATGGGATCGCCAAAGCAGGAGATCTTCATGCGCGACTGCCGTCTGGTGCATCCAGATGCGCTGTATATGGGCGTTGGCGGGACTTACGATGTTTTCACCGGTCACGTAAAACGCGCACCGAAAATCTGGCAAACGCTGGGGCTGGAGTGGCTCTACCGCCTGCTTTCGCAGCCGAGCCGCATTAAGCGTCAGCTTCGTTTGCTGCGTTATTTACGCTGGCACTACACCGGCAACCTCTGATTTTCCTCTCTTTGTAAAGCGACGGAGTGGTCACTCCGTCGCCTGTCTGCTTTTTTATTACACAAAGCATTCAAATTTTTAATGCTTTATTTGCCATTTCTCCTGAATTACGAAAACATTCGCAACACTCGATGTACCCATAACGATAACCGGTAACACCGGAAAGCATGCAAACACAACACGAGGATTTATGGCAGATAACAAACCAGAGCTACAGCGTGGGCTGGAAGCTCGACATATCGAACTCATCGCCCTGGGGGGCACCATTGGCGTCGGCCTGTTTATGGGGGCCGCCAGTACCCTGAAATGGGCCGGGCCATCCGTATTGTTGGCCTATATCATCGCCGGGCTGTTCGTCTTTTTCATCATGCGTTCAATGGGCGAAATGTTATTCCTCGAACCGGTTACCGGTTCGTTCGCCGTTTATGCGCATCGCTATATGAGCCCGTTCTTTGGCTATCTCACCGCCTGGTCTTACTGGTTTATGTGGATGGCGGTGGGGATCTCAGAAATCACCGCCATTGGCGTTTATGTCCAGTTCTGGTTCCCGGAGATGGCGCAGTGGATACCCGCATTGATCGCGGTGGCGCTGGTGGCGTTGGCGAATCTGGCGGCGGTGCGGTTGTACGGCGAAATCGAGTTCTGGTTCGCGATGATCAAAGTCACCACGATTATCGTGATGATTGTCATTGGCCTGGGCGTGATTTTCTTTGGCTTTGGCAATGGCGGGCAGTCGATTGGTTTTAGCAACCTCACAGAGCATGGCGGTTTCTTTGCGGGGGGCTGGAAAGGGTTCCTGACCGCATTGTGTATTGTGGTGGCGTCCTACCAGGGCGTGGAGCTGATTGGCATTACCGCTGGTGAAGCGAAGAATCCGCAGGTGACGCTGCGCAGTGCAGTAGGCAAAGTGCTGTGGAGGATTCTGATTTTCTACGTAGGCGCGATTTTCGTTATCGTTACTATCTTCCCGTGGAATGAAATAGGCAGCAACGGTAGCCCGTTCGTACTGACTTTCGCCAAAATCGGCATTACCGCAGCGGCGGGCATTATCAACTTTGTGGTGCTGACGGCTGCGCTCTCTGGCTGTAACAGCGGCATGTACAGTTGCGGACGTATGCTCTACGCACTGGCGAAAAACCGTCAGTTACCGACGGCGATGGCGAAAGTTTCCCGTAACGGCGTACCGGTTGCGGGTGTGGCAGTATCTATTGCTATCCTGTTAATTGGCTCATGCCTGAACTACATCATTCCCAATCCGCAGCGTGTGTTTGTCTACGTCTACAGTGCCAGCGTGCTTCCGGGGATGGTGCCATGGTTTGTGATATTGATAAGCCAGCTGCGTTTTCGTCGTGCGCATAAAGCGGCGATTGCCAGCCATCCGTTCCGCTCAATCCTGTTCCCGTGGGCCAACTACGTAACAATGGCATTCCTGATTTGCGTTTTGATCGGCATGTACTTTAATGAAGATACGCGTATGTCGCTGTTTGTCGGCATCATCTTTATGCTGGCGGTGACGGCGATTTATAAAATTTTTGGGCTTAATCGCCACGGTAAAGCGCATAAACTGGAGGAATAAGCAGCAAAACGCACAAACCGTAACCAAACGCGCAATTTATTTAAAAAGGGACTAGACAGAGGGGTGGGAAGTCCGTATTATCCACCCCCGCAACGGCGCTAAGCGCCCGTAGCTCAGCTGGATAGAGCGCTGCCCTCCGGAGGCAGAGGTCTCAGGTTCGAATCCTGTCGGGCGCGCCATTTAGTCCCGGCGCTTGAGCTGCGGTGGTAGTAATACCGCGTAACAAGATTTGTAGTGGTGGCTATAGCTCAGTTGGTAGAGCCCTGGATTGTGATTCCAGTTGTCGTGGGTTCGAATCCCATTAGCCACCCCATTATTAGAAGTTGTGACAATGCGAAGGTGGCGGAATTGGTAGACGCGCTAGCTTCAGGTGTTAGTGTCCTTACGGACGTGGGGGTTCAAGTCCCCCCCCTCGCACCACGACTTTAAAGAATTGAACTAAAAATTCAAAAAGCAGTATTTCGGCGAGTAGCGCAGCTTGGTAGCGCAACTGGTTTGGGACCAGTGGGTCGGAGGTTCGAATCCTCTCTCGCCGACCAATTTTGAACCCCGCTTCGGCGGGGTTTTTTGTTTTCTGTGCATTTCGTCACTTTCCCTTCGCAATAAACGCCCGTAATAACTCATTGCGCCACGGTATGATTTCGCCCTTAACTTATTGAAGGATGACTTCAGGCAAGGAGCGACCATGCTGCAACAGGTTCCAACGCGTGCTTTTCATGTGATGGCGAAACCGAGCGGTTCCGATTGTAATCTGAACTGTGACTACTGTTTTTATCTCGAAAAACAATCCCTTTACCGCGAAAAGCCAGTCACGCATATGGACGATGACACGCTGGAAGCGTATGTCCGTCACTATATCGCTGCCAGCGAAACCCAAAACGAAGTGGCTTTTACCTGGCAGGGCGGCGAACCAACGTTACTCGGGCTGGATTTTTACCGCCGTGCCGTGGCGCTACAGGCGAAATATGGTGCTGGCAGGAAGATAAGTAACAGCTTCCAGACTAACGGCGTTCTGCTTGATGACGAATGGTGTGCATTTCTGGCAGAAAATCATTTTCTTGTAGGGTTATCGCTGGATGGTCCGGCTGAGATCCACAATCAATATCGCGTGACCAAAGGCGGCAGACCAACGCATAAGCTGGTGATGCGTGCCCTGACGCTCCTGCAAAAACATCATGTCGACTATAACGTGCTGGTCTGCGTTAATCGCACCAGTGCGTTACAACCTTTGCAAGTCTATGATTTTCTGTGTGATGCAGGCGCTGAGTTCATCCAGTTTATTCCGGTGGTCGAGCGCCTGGCTGATGAAACGGCTGCTCATGCTGGACTTAAGCTACATGCTCCCGGCGATATTCAGGGCGAACTGACGGAATGGTCGGTACGCCCCGATGAGTTCGGTGAATTTTTGGTGGCGATATTCGACCACTGGATCAAACGCGACGTCGGCAAGATTTTCGTGATGAATATCGAATGGGCGTTTGCCAATTTTGTCGGTGCGCCAGGAGCGGTTTGCCATCATCAGCCAACCTGTGGGCGCTCGGTGATTGTTGAACACAACGGCGACGTTTACGCCTGCGATCACTATGTTTATCCGCAATATCGACTGGGGAATATGCTTCAGCAGACAATTGCAGAAATGGTAGATTCCCCGCAACAGCAGGTGTTTGGTGAAGATAAATTTAAGCAGTTACCGGCGCAGTGTCGCAGTTGCAACGTGTTAAAAGCGTGCTGGGGAGGCTGTCCGAAACACCGCTTTATGCTCGATGCCAGCGGCAAACCGGGGCTGAATTATTTGTGTGCCGGGTATCAGCGTTATTTCCGCCATCTACCGCCATATCTTAAAGCAATGGCTGATTTGCTGGCGCACGGTCGTCCGGCCAGCGACATTATGCAGGCGCATTTGATGGTGGTGAATAAGTAAAAAAGCGGCCATTTTGTGGCCGCCTGCGGTTGATTGCCGGATAAGGCGTTCACGCCGCATCCGGCAAGGTCAGTGTGGCCCGATGTAGCGTTAGCGCCGGCTTAATCAGATTTAATCTGCGCGCGTGGTGGATATTTTTTCAGGATCTCCATATACGCATGCATTTCGGTCTGTAGCGGTACACCCATTGGGATATGGCGCACGCCGATAGAGTCGCTTTCCTGCGGATCGGTGTACAGGTTAAACACCGACGATCCCGCCGTTTGCATTACTGTGCCGGTGAATCCACCCTGATACCCGCTCTGGGTATACGCGTACGGTTGCTGGATCAGGACGTGATACTTGAACTCATCCATACGCACAGCAGAAAGTTTACCGTTGAGGAAGTAGTGCTCGGCCTTACGGTTAGACTGACCATTTGTTCCCAGGAAGAAAGATGTCTGGTCCACACCATCGATAAAGGTGGTTTTCGGTACTAAATTCGCTACTTTCGCCCCAGGATGCCCCGCCAGATCCAGCGCCGTAGGGAAGAGATCCGCCAGATCGACAATGCCGTCAGATTTACGCGGTTGGATCATGCCTTTCCAGTAAACGAAGGTTGGCACACGAACGCCGCCTTCCCATGTAGAACCTTTCGCACCGCGGAACGGTGTGCGACCGTGCGGCGGAACTTCGGCTTCCGGACCGTTATCAGAGGTGAACACAATCAGCGTGTTATCAAGCTGACCGTTTTTCTCCAGTGCTTTATACAGATTGGCGAAGATATCGTTCATCTCCACCATGCAGTCGCCGTAAGAGGTGCGCGCCGGAGAGCTACCCGCATATTTCGCATTTGGGTAGTTATCGAAGTGACAGCCGCGAGTGCCGTAGTAGAGGAAGAAAGGCTTATCGCTCTTCGCCATCTTGTCGAGGAACTTAACGCCATATTCCATCCAGCGTTGATCCAGGTCTTCCATATATTTCGGCGTAATGTCGGCAATGGCTTCCTGTTCACCGCCGCGCACGGCATGAACGTCATCTTTGCTGAACGGCAGTTTTTGGATGTATTCAGAACGATCCGGGCTCAGGGCGACTTCCGGGTTGACATGAACATCACGCCATTCGGTATACATATCGGACACCGAGTTAAAGCCGCGGAAATCATCAAAGCCAACGTTCTGCGGCTGCGACTCTTTGTTTTCCCCCATATGCCATTTCCCGATGGCCTGAGTGACGTAGCCCTGATCGTGCAGCAACTGCGGCAGAGTGGTTAACCCTTGCAGACCGCCCGGTTGCCCGTACATTGGCGGCATCAGAATGCCGTGGTGGATGGAGTATTGCCCGGTAAGAATCGTGGCGCGGGTTGGGGAAGAACTCGGTTGAGAATACGCCGAAGTTAAAATCAGCCCCTGGCTGGCAACGGCGTCGATATCTGGTGTAGGGTTACCCACCGCCACGCCGCCGCCGTTAAAGCCAACATCCATCCAGCCCACATCATCCAGCAAGAAAACAACCACGTTCGGTTTTTTACCGGTTTTTTTCTCAAGTTCTGCCAGCTTCTGCTGGGTTTCTTTGTCTTGTGCAGGATGCTGCATCACCGGCATCATGTTGTCGGCAATAGTGGTCGCCGGTTTAACCAGATACTGGTTTGGGTGATCGTATCCGGCAAAGCCTTTGCGTGCGGTGGCGGTTGACGGGGTATCTGCTGCGTTGGCCATGAGTGGAAGAGCGGCGGCGACAGCCACAACAAGAAGTTTGGGTGAAAACGAAAATTCCATGCAAAATGCTCCGGTTTCATGTCGTCAAAATGATGACGTAATTAAGCATTGATAATTGAGATCCCTCTCCCTGACAGGATGATTGCATAAATAATAGTGATGAAAATAAATTATTTATTTATCCAGAAAATGAATTGGAAAATCAGGAGAGCGTTTTCAATCCTACCTCTGGCGCAGGTGATATGTAAGGCGGTGATGTTATATCGCGTTGATTATTGATGCTGTTTTTAGTTTTAACGGCAATTAATATATATATTATTAATTAAATGACTTTTATTATTCATTATATATATGTGTAGAATCGTGCGCAGGAGAAATATTCACTCAGGAAGTTATTACTCAGGAAGCAAAGAGGATTACAGAATTATCTCATAACAAGTGTTAAGGGATGTTATTTCCCGGTTCTCTGTGGCATAATAAACGAGTAGATGCTCATTCCATCTCTTATGTTCGCCTTAGTGCCTCATAAACTCCGGAATGACGCAGAGCCGTTTACGGTGCTTATCGTCCACTGACAGATGTCGCTTATGCCTCATCAGACACCATGGACACAACGTTGAGTGAAGCACCCACTTGTTGTCATACAGACCTGTTTTAACGCCTGCTCCGTAATAAGAGCAGGCGTTTTTTTATGTATCAGAAAGGTCCCGGAGGTGCTTGCCTCCGGGTGAGAAAGAACTACTGTGGCGGGTTGTTCTGCAACGTTAACATCAAACCGTCGCGGCGCATCGCTGCGGCTTCTTCCGGCTTGTGCAGTCTGTCCAGCGCGTCGGCAAGCCATGCGTAATCGTAGGCGTCCGGACGTTGTTTCAGCGCCGCGCGGAAGGCGAGCGATGCTTCCTGCCATTCGCCGTGCTTCATCAGCGACTGACCCAGTGTGCTCCACAACAACGGGCGATCGCCCACGTTTTTGATCTGTTGGCGCAGCACTTTTTCCAGCTGTTCCGGGTTATTGGTTTTCAGACGCGGGATCGGCAGCAGCAGGCGATCGTCATACTGGCGTTTCAGGCCGTCGATGATAATTTGCTGGGCAGTATCATGATCGTCACATTCAATAAGATGTTCCGCCATTGCCACCTGCAACGCCACCTGATGACGCGTTTTCCGGCTTTGGTTTTTCCACCAGTTACGCAAACCTTCGCTACCGTTATCGGCACGCGCCTGATCCATCAGGCCAATCCATGCCTGTTGTTCCAGCATTGCACGATGTTCTTCATCACCAACATGGGCTTTCGCCATTGATGGGATGATATCCAGCAGCGAACTCCATGCACCTGTGCGGATATACGCCTGTTCCGCCAGACGTAATACTTCCGGATGGCGTGGCGTAACTTTCAGCAGCTTATCCACGCCGTGGCGTGCAGCATGGTTTTCATTACGGGCCAGTTGCAGACGTACACGGGTGATTTCTACCGGAATGGTGTCATTGCCGGCCAGCTCCGCTGCGCGTTCCAGATGTTGGTTGGCGCGTGCTTCATCACCACGTTGTTGCGCGGCTTCGGCAGCCAGTAGATAGTTCACCACCGGTTGTTCAGCGTGATCGGCATTTTTCGCCATCAGCTTTTCAACTTGCTGATAATCGCCTTCCGCTAGTTTCAGCAGCGCCTGTTCGGTCTGCTTACGGGCACGGCGACGCTTACGTCCGACAAACCACCCACGGGTGTGTGCGCCTGTGCGGAAGATCCGCCGCAGTAGCCACTCAATGGCAAACAGCACTACCATCGCCAGAATCAAAATAATCGCCAGGCCAGTGACGCTGGTTTCAATATTGTAGTTGTCGGTCTGAATCAATACGTAACCCTGATGACCGGCAATCATCGGGCCAACCACTATCCCCGCAATCAGCAAAACAAAGAGCAATAACACTTTTAGCATGGTTATTCTCCTTGCGGCGCGGCTGCCGGAGTATCAGCTTGCGGTGCAGGTGCAGGTGCAGGTGCAGGTGCAGGTGCAGGTGCAGGTGCAGGTGCAGGTTTAGCTTCCGTTGTCCCCGCTGCCGGTTGTGCCAACAGGTTACGCACGCGAGTCTGCATCAGTTTTTCCAGCATCGCCTGGCTTTGCAGGGTTTCCGGGAGATCCATCGAGATATTTTGCTGGCTTAACTGGTCCACCTCGTCGAGGAACGCTTTGGTGGTGGCATCATCAGTATCGTAGTAAGCACGTACCCAGGTGGAGACGTTCTCCAGCGCCTGGCGATAAGTCTCTTCCTGATGACGCGGTACGGCTTGTGCCGCGACCAGCAGGCGAGAGCGAATATTTTCGCGCAGATAGATATCCTGATTTGGCGCTAACAGCGGTACGGCGGTGTCATCACGACGGCGAATCGTAATGAAGTTGTCCATAAAGTTCTGCCAGCTTTTTTGTAGATTGATACGCCATTCGCTGATGGAACTGGAAAGCTCTTCACCGTCGGAATCCATCGGCGAACCATCGCTGTCATTATCGGCCAGACGCAGGTTATCTACCTGATTTGAAAGCTGATTAAGCTTAAGGATGATGCCGTCATAATCCACCTGCGATACCGCAGAAAGGCTGGCGATATCATCGGTAATTGCCCGACGAACGGTAATCAGACTCGGGTCATTCATATCCGCCAGGCTGGCATCTGCACTTTTCAGCAACGCTGCAGCGGTCGTGACGTCTTGATCGCTCCACAGCTTCCGTCCTGCGAGTTTCACCAGAAAATCGGCCTGAGCCAGCAGCCAGGTTTTAGCATCGCTGCCGGAAATGGTGGCGACCTTTTGTTGGACTTCATCCAACTGTTTTGCCAGCGTTTCTTGCTGACGATTCGCCTGTTCAAGCTGCGTAGCCTGTTGCTTGATAATGCCTTCCAGCTCGGCTTTTTGGCTCTCCTGGGCTTTTTGCAATGCCGTCAGTTGGTTAGCCAGGGCATCGCTGGTGGCGGTCTGATTGACGGCCTGTTGTTTACCCCAGCCATACAAACCGACGCCCGCCGCCAGAGCAATAGCAATAGCCACCGCGCTGAGAATCAATGCGGTATTGTTCTTACTCTTTTTTTCTGTTGCGACAGGTTGTGACGTGGTGTCCACGGCCTCCCTGGTCTCTTCAACCACGGCGGAGGTTTTTTCTTGTTCCGTCATTATGGCTTCCTGTTATGAGAGTTATTGTAATGCCCGTAAAAGCGCATCGTTGTCAGCGTTATCGGCGACCTTAATGTCTTGCCAGCCCAGTTCCCGGGCGAGTTTCGCCAAACGCTCACTGACGACCAATAGTCGACAGTGTAGTAACCAGTGCTCACGATACCATTGTGGGATCAGCGACCAGAGTTGCTGCAACATTTCACCGCTGGTAACAACGACCGTCGTCACCTCGCGGGATTGCCAGCGCATCGCTTCTTCTGCACCATCGTAATGGATTGCGCATCGTTGATAACATTCACAAAAAGTGACCTCAGCACCGCGCGCCGTCAGGGTATCCCCAATTAGCTCACGACCGCCATTGCCACGTAATATCAGCGCACGTTTGCCCGCAATATTTTGTAATTCAGGTAATTGTAGCAAGACTTCGCTGATTTCCCGATCCTGCGGGTAGAGAATCTTCTGTCCGCTTACGGTATGTAGCGCCAGTGCGGTGGTGCGTCCAATGGCGAAATAATCAGGTAGTCGGGGCCATTTACGATCTTGCTGATGCAGCTGTGATTGGGCAAAAGCAACCGCGTGTTGCGAGAGGGCAAACAACAGATCCCTCTCCCCCAGCGCTGCAAGTTGATCAGCAAGTTGCGGTAATTGTCGACCCGGAGAAAACTCAATCAGCGGAAAATGCCAGGCCACCTGCCCCAGTGTGCGCAGACGGCTCACTAACTCTTCTCCAGCGGGAGACGGGCGGGTGACCAGGATACTCATGCCGGGGCGTCTCCGTTATAGACTTCAGCAAGGATCTCGCGCGCGCCGTTATTCAGTAGCTCTTCTGCCAGCGAAATCCCCATTTGTTCGGCATCTTGCGGCGCACCGCGGCGTTCACCGCGAATAATCTGCGAACCGTCCGGCGCGCCGACCAGCGCACGCAGCCAGATTTCGCCATCAATAAGCTCGGCGTAGCTACCAATTGGCACCTGACATCCGCCTTCGAGACGGGTATTCATGGCGCGTTCTGCGGTAACGCGTAGTGCAGTTTCGTGGTGATTCAGCGCGGCAAGCAGCTCGCGAGTGCGTGTATCATCAAGGCGGCATTCAATACCGACCGCACCTTGTCCTACCGCCGGAAGAGAAATCTCGGGTGGTAACGCGGCGCGAATACGTGACTCCAGACCTAAACGTTTTAGTCCGGCTACGGCAAGAATGATGGCATCGTATTCGCCGTTATCCAGTTTGCTCAGGCGAGTGCCGACGTTGCCGCGCAGGGAGCGGATAATCAGATCCGGGCGGCGTTCAGCCAGTTGGCACTGGCGACGTAAACTGGACGTCCCGACGATACTGCCTGCCGGTAACGCATCCAGACTGTCATAGTTATTGGACACAAAGGCATCGCGAGGATCTTCACGCTCACAAATAGTGACCAGTCCCAGACCTTGCGGGAATTCAACCGGCACATCTTTCATTGAATGTACGGCGATATCGGCGCGATTTTCGAGGAGCGCGACTTCCAGCTCTTTTACAAATAAGCCTTTTCCGCCTACTTTCGCCAGCGGCGTATCAAGAATCACATCGCCGCGCGTCACCATCGGTACCAGTTCAACGACCAGGCCCGGATGGCTCGCCATCAACTTGTCTTTGACATAGTGTGCCTGCCAGAGTGCAAGTGGGCTTTGGCGTGTGGCAATTCTTAAAACATTGTCTAACATGCTTGTTACCGTCATTATCATCCGTGGTCCATCCTAACATCCTTGCCAGAGCGATGTCAGTGTTGTGGTGAAACGTAGACGCCTGCGCAAACCGTAAAATGAGGTCTGGCAGTGGATCCTGACAGGCATTTCACGCCGTCGTAATAAGGAATTTACAGAGAATAAACGGTGCTACACTTGTATGTAGCGCATCTTTCTTTACGGTCAATCAGCAAGGTGTTAAATTGATCACGTTTTAGACCATTTTTTCGTCGTGAAACTAAAAAAACCAGGCGCGAAAAGTGGTAACGGTTACCTTTGACATACGAAATATCCCGAATGCCGCGTGTTACCGTTGATGTTGGCGGAATCACAGTCATGACGGGTAGCAAATCAGGCGATACGTCTTGTACCTCTATATTGAGACTCTGAAACAGAGACTGGATGCCATAAATCAATTGCGTGTGGATCGCGCGCTTGCTGCTATGGGGCCTGCATTCCAACAGGTCTACAGTCTACTGCCGACATTGTTGCACTATCACCATCCGCTAATGCCGGGTTACCTTGATGGTAACGTTCCCAAAGGCATTTGCCTTTACACGCCTGATGAAACTCAACGCCACTACCTGAACGAGCTTGAACTGTATCGTGGAATGTCAGTACAGGATCCGCCGAAAGGTGAGCTTCCAATTACTGGTGTATACACCATGGGCAGCACCTCGTCCGTAGGGCAAAGTTGTTCCTCTGACCTGGATATCTGGGTCTGTCATCAATCCTGGCTTGATAGCGAAGAGCGCCAGTTACTACAACGTAAATGCAGCCTGCTGGAAAGCTGGGCCGCCTCGCTGGGCGTGGAAGTTAGCTTCTTCCTGATTGATGAAAATCGCTTCCGTCATAATGAAAGCGGCAGCCTGGGGGGCGAAGATTGTGGCTCCACCCAGCATATACTGCTGCTTGACGAATTTTACCGTACCGCCGTGCGTCTCGCTGGTAAGCGTATTCTGTGGAATATGGTGCCGTGCGACGAAGAAGAGCATTACGACGACTATGTGATGACGCTTTACGCGCAGGGCGTGCTGACGCCAAATGAATGGCTGGATCTCGGTGGTTTAAGCTCACTTTCTGCTGAAGAGTACTTTGGTGCCAGCCTTTGGCAGCTCTACAAGAGTATTGATTCCCCATACAAAGCGGTGCTGAAAACACTGCTGCTGGAAGCCTATTCCTGGGAATACCCGAACCCACGTCTGCTGGCGAAAGATATCAAACAGCGTTTGCACGACGGCGAGATTGTATCGTTTGGCCTCGACCCGTACTGCATGATGCTGGAGCGTGTTACTGAGTACCTGACGGCGATTGAAGATTTCACCCGTCTGGATTTAGTGCGTCGCTGCTTCTATTTAAAAGTGTGCGAAAAACTCAGCCGTGAACGCGCCTGTGTAGGCTGGCGTCGTGAAGTGCTAACCCAGTTAGTGAAAGAGTGGGAATGGGACGATGCGCGTCTGGCAATGCTCGATAACCGCGCTAACTGGAAGATTGATCAGGTGCGTGAGGCGCACAACGAGCTGCTCGATGCAATGATGCAGAGCTACCGTAATCTGATCCGCTTTGCGCGTCGCAATAACCTGAGCGTCTCCGCCAGTCCGCAGGATATCGGCGTGCTGACGCGTAAACTGTACGCCGCGTTTGAAGCATTGCCAGGTAAAGTGACGCTGGTAAACCCGCAGATTTCGCCCGATCTCTCGGAACCGAATCTGACCTTTATTTATGTGCCGCCGGGCCGGGCTAACCGTTCAGGTTGGTATCTGTATAACCGCGCGCCAAATATTGAGTCGATCATCAGCCATCAGCCGCTGGAATATAACCGTTACCTGAATAAACTGGTGGCGTGGGCATGGTTTAACGGCCTGCTGACCTCGCGTACCCGCTTGTATATTAAAGGCAACGGCATTGTCGATTTGCCTAAGTTGCAGGAGATGGTCGCCGATGTGTCACACCATTTCCCGCTGCGCCTGCCTGCACCGACGCCAAAAGCGCTCTACAGCCCGTGTGAAATTCGCCATCTGGCGATTATCGTTAACCTGGAATATGACCCGACAGCTGCGTTCCGCAATCAGGTGGTGCATTTCGATTTCCGTAAGCTGGATGTCTTCAGCTTTGGCGAGAATCAAAATTGCCTGGTAGGTAGCGTGGACCTGCTGTATCGCAACTCGTGGAACGAAGTGCGTACGCTGCACTTCAACGGCGAGCAGTCGATGATCGAAGCCCTGAAAACTATTCTCGGCAAAATGCATCAGGACGCCGCACCGCCAGATAGCGTGGAAGTCTTCTGCTACAGCCAGCATCTGCGCGGATTAATCCGTACTCGCGTGCAGCAACTGGTTTCTGAGTGCATTGAACTGCGTCTTTCCAGCACCCGCCAGGAAACCGGGCGCTTCAAGGCGCTGCGCGTTTCTGGTCAAACCTGGGGCTTATTCTTCGAGCGCCTGAATGTATCGGTACAGAAACTAGAAAATGCCATCGAGTTTTATGGCGCTATTTCGCATAACAAACTGCACGGCCTGTCAGTGCAGGTTGAAACCAATCACGTCAAATTACCGGCGGTGGTGGACGGCTTTGCCAGCGAAGGGATCATCCAGTTCTTCTTCGAAGAAACGCAAGACGAAAATGGCTTTAATATCTACATTCTCGACGAAAGCAACCGGGTTGAGGTGTATCACCACTGCGAAGGCAGCAAAGAGGAGCTGGTGCGTGACGTCAGTCGCTTCTACTCGTCATCGCACGACCGTTTTACCTACGGCTCAAGCTTCATCAACTTCAACCTGCCGCAGTTCTATCAGATTGTGAAGGTTGATGGTCGTGAACAGGTGATTCCGTTCCGCACCAAATCGATTGGCAACATGCCGCCTGCCAATCAGGATCACGACACGCCGCTATTACAGCAGTATTTTTCGTGATGAGCGTGCCGGAAAGCGAGGCTTATCCGGCATGCAATCTTAGCGGAAACTGACTGTTTCACCCGCTTGCTGCGTTGCCGCCTGTTCCAGCAAATCCCAGAAGGTTTCGCCGCTACGATCGCAAATCCACTCATCGCCTTTCAGATCAAAATGGTAGCCGCCCTGTTTGGTTGCCAGCCATACCTGGTGCAGCGGTTCCTGGCGGTTGATAATGATTTTGCTGCCGTTCTCAAAGGTAATGGTTAGTACACCGCCGTTGATTTCACAGTCGATATCGCTGTCGCCATCCCAGTCGTCCAGACGCTCTTCAATGGTCAGCCACAGTTGATCAGCCAGGCGATGAAATTCACTGTCGTTCATTGTTGTATCCTGTTTTTAAGTGATGGCGGCAGTATAGCGGCATGGGGTCAGGGCTTCAAAGTTTGCTCGTCTGCTGCGTTCTGGCATGATTCATCCGTCAACGGAATAATAATGTCTCTATATAGCGAAAGATTGGTCTTTTCATAAGGGCGCAAATACACCACGCCTTTTCCCTGTTTCTGGTAAATATTATGTTCCGCTCATCAAGCCGACATCCCCATGCCGACGATAAAAACAACGAACAAGCCAACAAACAAACCACATTGCGATAGTGCATAAAGCCATCCTGGCGCGAGGTGCCGATCACGAAACTACCAGCAAAACATAAATCGCCACGAGTAAGCGTTATACTCGCAGCATTTCCTCACTTTTCAGACTTCATAAAGAGTCGCTAAACGCTTGCTTTTACGCCTTCTCCTGCGATGATAGAAAGCAGAAAGCGATGAACTTTACAGGCAATCCATAATGAAAAACGTGTTTAAGGCACTCACTGTATTACTTACTCTCTTCAGCCTGACGGGCTGCGGTCTGAAAGGTCCGCTCTATTTCCCGCCTGCAGATAAAAACGCACCGCCGCCGACCAAACCGGTAGAGACGCAAACGCAATCCACGGTGCCGGATAAAAACGACCGCGCCACTGGCGATGGTCCATCCCAGGTGAATTACTAAAAGTCAGTTTCTGTACCCGCGTGATTGGAGTAAATGATGCAGTTCTCGAAAATGCATGGCCTTGGCAACGATTTTATGGTCGTCGACGCGGTAACGCAGAATGTCTTTTTTTCACCGGAGCTGATTCGTCGCCTGGCGGATCGGCACCTGGGGGTAGGGTTTGACCAGCTGCTGGTGGTTGAGCCGCCGTATGATCCTGAACTGGATTTTCACTATCGCATTTTCAATGCTGATGGCAGTGAAGTGGCGCAGTGCGGCAACGGCGCGCGCTGCTTTGCCCGTTTTGTGCGTCTGAAAGGGCTGACCAATAAGCGCGATATCCGCGTCAGCACCGCCAACGGGCGGATGGTTCTGACCGTCACCGATGATGATCTGGTTCGCGTAAACATGGGCGAGCCCAACTTCGAACCTTCCGCTGTGCCGTTTCGCGCTAACAAAGCGGAAAAGACCTATATTATGCGCGCCGCCGAGCAGACAATCTTATGTGGCGTGGTGTCGATGGGAAATCCGCACTGCGTGATTCAGGTCGATGATGTCGATACTGCGGCGGTAGAAACGCTTGGTCCTGTTCTGGAAAGCCATGAGCGTTTTCCGGAGCGCGCCAATATCGGTTTTATGCAAGTGGTTAAGCGCGAGCATATTCGTTTACGCGTTTATGAGCGTGGGGCAGGAGAAACCCAGGCCTGCGGCAGCGGCGCATGTGCGGCGGTGGCGGTAGGGATCCAGCAAGGTTTGCTGGCCGAAGAAGTACGCGTGGAACTCCCCGGCGGTCGTCTTGATATCGCCTGGAAAGGTCCGGGTCACCCGTTATATATGACTGGCCCGGCGGTACATGTCTACGACGGATTTATTCATCTATGAAGCAACCAGGGGAAGAACTGCAGGAAACACTCACGGAGCTTGATGACCGGGCGGTTGTCGATTATCTGATTAAAAATCCTGAGTTTTTTATCCGCAATGCGCGCGCAGTTGAAGCGATACGTGTGCCGCATCCGGTACGCGGCACCGTTTCGTTGGTCGAATGGCACATGGCCCGCGCACGTAATCATATTCATGTTCTGGAAGAGAACATGGCGCTGTTGATGGAACAGGCTATTGCCAACGAAGGCCTGTTTTATCGCTTACTCTACTTGCAGCGTAGTCTCACCGCCGCCAGCAGTCTCGATGATATGCTGATGCGCTTTCACCGCTGGGCGCGCGATCTCGGCCTGGCAGGGGCGAGTTTGCGCCTGTTTCCAGATCGCTGGCGCTTAGGTGCGCCGTCGAACCACATTCATCTGGCATTAAGCCGTCAGTCTTTCGAACCGCTGCGTATTCAGCGTCTGGGGCAGGAACAGCACTATCTGGGGCCGCTTAACGGACCGGAGCTTCTGGTGGTGCTACCGGAAGCGAAAGCGGTGGGATCGGTGGCGATGTCGATGCTGGGAAGCGATGCTGATTTGGGTGTTGTGCTGTTTACCAGTCGCGATGCCAGTCACTATCAACAAGGGCAGGGAACGCAGTTACTTCATGAAATTGCGCTGATGTTGCCGGAGCTTCTGGAGCGTTGGATTGAACGCGTATGACCGATTTACACACCGATGTAGAACGCTACCTACGTTATCTGAGCGTGGAGCGCCAGCTAAGCCCGATAACCCTGCTTAACTACCAGCGTCAGCTTGAGGCGATCATCAATTTTGCCAGCGAAAACGGTCTGCAAAGCTGGCAGCAATGTGATGTGACGATGGTGCGCAATTTCGCTGTACGCAGTCGCCGTAAAGGGCTGGGAGCTGCAAGTCTGGCGTTACGGCTTTCTGCGCTACGTAGCTTTTTTGACTGGCTGGTCAGCCAGAACGAGCTCAAAGCCAACCCGGCGAAAGGTGTTTCGGCACCGAAAGCGCCGCGTCATCTGCCGAAAAACATCGACGTCGATGATATGAATCGGCTGCTGGATATTGATATCAACGATCCCCTCGCCGTGCGCGATCGGGCAATGCTGGAAGTGATGTACGGCGCGGGTCTGCGTCTTTCCGAACTGGTGGGGCTCGATATCAAACACCTCGACCTGGAGTCTGGTGAAGTGTGGGTGATGGGGAAAGGCAGCAAAGAGCGCCGCCTGCCGATTGGTCGCAACGCTGTGGCGTGGATTGAGCACTGGCTTGATTTGCGCGACCTGTTTGGTAGCGAAGACGACGCGCTTTTTCTGTCGAAACTGGGCAAGCGTATCTCCGCGCGTAATGTGCAGAAACGCTTTGCCGAATGGGGCATAAAACAAGGGCTGAATAATCACGTTCACCCGCATAAATTACGTCACTCGTTCGCTACGCATATGCTGGAGTCGAGCGGCGATCTTCGTGGTGTGCAGGAGCTGCTGGGTCATGCCAACCTCTCCACCACGCAAATCTATACTCATCTTGATTTTCAACACCTTGCCTCGGTGTACGATGCGGCGCATCCACGCGCCAAACGGGGGAAATAATGCGTTTTTACCGGCCTTTGGGGCGCATCTCGGCGCTCACCTTTGACCTGGATGATACCCTTTACGATAACCGTCCGGTGATTTTGCGCACCGAGCGAGAGGCGCTTACCTTTGTGCAAAATTATCATCCGGCGCTGCGCAGCTTCCAGAATGAAGATCTGCAACGCCTGCGCCAGGCGGTACGGGAAGCGGAACCCGAGATTTATCACGACGTGACGCGCTGGCGTTTTCGTTCGATTGAACAAGCCATGCTCGACGCCGGGCTGAGTGCCGAAGAAGCCAGTGCAGGCGCACACGCGGCAATGATCAACTTTGCCAAATGGCGCAGCCGAATCGATGTCCCGCAGCAAACCCACGACACCTTAAAACAGCTGGCGAAGAAATGGCCGCTGGTGGCGATCACCAACGGTAACGCCCAGCCGGAACTGTTTGGTTTGGGGGATTATTTTGAGTTTGTGCTGCGCGCTGGCCCGCACGGGCGCTCAAAACCGTTCAGCGATATGTACTTTCTGGCTGCGGAAAAACTCAACGTGCCGATCGGCGAGATCTTACATGTTGGGGACGATCTCACCACTGACGTGGGTGGGGCAATTCGTAGCGGAATGCAGGCTTGTTGGATCAGACCGGAAAATGGCGATCTGATGCAAACCTGGGACAGCCGTTTACTCCCGCATCTGGAAATTTCCCGGTTGGCATCTCTGACCTCGCTGATATAATCAGCAAATCTGTATATATACCCAGCTTTTTGGCGGAGGGCGTTGCGCTTCTCCGCCCAACCTATTTTTACGCGGCGGTGCCAATGGACGTTTCTTACCTGCTCGACAGCCTTAATGACAAACAGCGCGAAGCGGTGGCCGCGCCACGCAGCAACCTTCTGGTGCTGGCGGGCGCGGGCAGTGGTAAGACGCGCGTACTGGTGCATCGTATCGCCTGGCTGATGAGCGTGGAAAACTGCTCGCCATATTCGATTATGGCGGTAACGTTTACCAACAAAGCGGCGGCGGAGATGCGTCATCGTATCGGGCAGCTGATGGGCACCAGCCAGGGCGGCATGTGGGTCGGCACCTTCCACGGGCTGGCGCACCGTCTGCTGCGTGCGCACCATATGGACGCCAATCTGCCGCAGGATTTTCAGATTCTCGACAGCGAGGACCAGCTACGCCTGCTCAAACGCCTAATCAAGGCGATGAACCTCGACGAGAAGCAGTGGCCGCCGCGCCAGGCAATGTGGTACATCAACAGCCAGAAAGATGAAGGCCTGCGTCCACATCATATTCAAAGCTACGGTAATCCGGTGGAGCAGACCTGGCAGAAGGTGTATCAGGCGTATCAGGAAGCGTGTGACCGCGCGGGCCTGGTGGACTTCGCCGAGCTGCTGCTACGTGCTCACGAGTTGTGGCTTAACAAGCCGTATATCCTTCAGCACTATCGCGAACGGTTTACCAATATCCTGGTGGACGAATTCCAGGATACCAACAACATTCAGTATGCGTGGATCCGCCTGCTAGCGGGCGATACCGGCAAAGTGATGATCGTTGGCGATGACGATCAGTCAATCTACGGCTGGCGCGGAGCGCAGGTGGAGAATATTCAGCGTTTCCTCAATGATTTCCCCGGTGCTGAAACTATCCGTCTGGAGCAGAACTACCGCTCTACCAGCAATATTCTGAGCGCCGCGAACGCCCTGATTGAAAACAACAACGGGCGTCTGGGTAAAAAACTGTGGACCGATGGCGCGGACGGTGAGCCGATTTCCCTCTATTGCGCTTTTAACGAACTCGATGAAGCGCGTTTTGTGGTTAACCGTATCAAAACCTGGCAGGACAAAGGCGGGGCGCTTGCCGAGTGCGCCATTCTCTACCGCAGCAACGCCCAGTCGCGTGTGCTGGAAGAAGCACTGTTACAGGCAAGTATGCCGTACCGTATTTACGGCGGGATGCGCTTCTTCGAACGCCAGGAAATCAAAGACGCGCTCTCGTATCTGCGCCTGATTGCCAACCGTAATGACGACGCGGCCTTTGAGCGCGTGGTGAATACACCAACGCGGGGTATTGGTGACCGGACGCTGGACGTGGTACGTCAGACATCGCGCGATCGCCAGTTAACGCTGTGGCAGGCATGTCGTGAACTGTTGCAGGAAAAAGCCCTCGCCGGACGTGCTGCCAGTGCCTTACAGCGGTTTATGGAACTGATCGACGCCTTAGCGCAGGAAACTGCCGATATGCCGCTGCATGTACAGACTGACCGGGTAATTAAAGACTCCGGCCTGCGCACCATGTACGAGCAGGAGAAAGGCGAAAAAGGCCAGACGCGTATCGAAAACTTAGAGGAACTGGTAACGGCGACGCGCCAGTTCAGCTACAACGAAGAAGACGAAGATTTAATGCCGCTGCAGGCATTCCTCTCCCATGCGGCACTGGAAGCGGGCGAGGGGCAGGCGGATACCTGGCAGGATGCGGTGCAGTTGATGACGCTACACTCGGCGAAAGGGCTGGAGTTTCCGCAGGTGTTTATCGTTGGTATGGAAGAAGGCATGTTCCCAAGCCAGATGTCGCTGGATGAAGGCGGACGTCTGGAAGAAGAACGCCGTCTGGCCTACGTTGGCGTAACCCGCGCGATGCAGAAACTGACGCTGACCTACGCGGAAACCCGCCGTCTGTATGGCAAAGAGGTTTACCATCGCCCGTCGCGCTTTATCGGCGAGCTGCCGGAAGAGTGTGTGGAAGAGGTGCGCCTGCGCGCCACGGTAAGCCGCCCGGTCAGCCATCAACGGATGGGTACGCCGATGGTCGAGAACGACAGCGGCTACAAGCTCGGCCAGCGCGTACGCCACGCTAAGTTTGGTGAAGGCACCATCGTCAATATGGAAGGCAGCGGTGAGCATAGCCGTTTGCAGGTGGCATTTCAGGGCCAGGGTATTAAATGGCTGGTGGCGGCTTATGCCCGGTTGGAGACGGTGTGACGTTGCGGGATGCGGTGCGCCACACCGCATCCCGCATCAGCACCTTACTTAGCGCACTTCTTCACATCAATATTCCAGTCAGCACCAGACGTAACCTGATGTTTCTGCGCGAAATTATCCATATTCAGCGCCACGGAAACATTCAACAAGCTGTTCAGATACACCATCGGCTGGCCTTCCGGCACATCGCCGAAGCTTGCGACATACGGCATTTTCCCTGCGTATTTTTGCTGGGAACCTTCGGAAATGGTCACACACAACGTGTCGTTGAGTTTGATTCCTGCCTGATTCAGCAACTCGTCGCTGATATTGCTCCAGACGTTGCCGTACTGAATATCGAGAATCGGGATATTGCCCTTCACTTCACCTTTTGTTGCTTTGGCTTTCTGATAAGAAAGTTCGACAACTTTTGCAGGAAGCTCTGGCCCCACCTGTTCGAACGTAATCGCCCCGGAAGCCAGACGCGCACCGGTGTAGGCATACACATCACGACCGTGGAAGGTATATGACTTTTAAGAACCTTTCAGGCGGTTAGCTTTTTCGTCGATTTCCCGGACGCTATCAATACCCAGAGTTTGTGCCACCAAAGTGAGCGTACCGTTATCTGGTGAAACGAAGTATTGACCGTTTTTGGTTTTCAGCACTACCGATTTACGGTCAGTGCCTACGCCCGGATCGACCACGCTAACAAACACCGAACCTTGCGGCCAGTAACTGGCAGTCTGATACAGACGATAAGCGCCTTCCCAGATGTTATACGGTGGAATTTCGTGTGTTAAATCAAAGATTTTAAGATTATGGTCAACGCCGAATGCGACCCCTTTCATCGCCGAGACGGCACCATCTTTCAGGCTAAAATCAGTTTGTAAAATCAGAGCGTTATCCGCATAGGCGGATGATGATCCCAGACACGTTAATAAAAATAACGTTGCGAGCGTTTTTTTCATTTTTGTTTCCCTTCATTTATCTGATGATTTTCCAGCTGTGTAGCCAGTCCCAGTTTGTCTGGCCTCCTCGAGTGTACAATGCTTAACCTTTCCACTCGACGGAAATCATGGTGACAAAAGGATAGCGTTGCCACGGGATTGCCCCGCCTTTCATATAAATATGTGAAATTGTGCCATCAAGATAAAGCAACTGCTCAACGTTCAGTTTCGCTTTGGCATAACAGGCAAAATCATAAAAATTTGTCGCCTGCTGGCTCAACAAAAACACGGCGTTCCCTTGTTTATTAATCCCAACACCGTTACGAATTTTGCGTGAGGCGACGTTGGGATGAATACGCGGATTAATTACACCGTTTTCCATCAACATTGGCCCTGACTGCACCGCAAACTGAATATCTTTACTGGCTTTAAAGGCATCCAGACGAACGATGCCGACTTTATCTCCCGCGACATAAAACACGCCGCCAGGACGGATAAAAAAATTCCCTTCACCTGAAGCGAGATTTAACGCCACCTTCTGCTGACCGTTTTCGATGTACAAACCGAGCGGCGCATAGCTTTCATCATAGATGCCGCCGTTCATCGCCATCTGCACCTGACCCTGACTATTCATATCCGCCAGCAGAGCATGTAACGTTCCCCACGCTTCGCCATTGGCTTTTTGCCAGTACATTTTCACCCGCTCTGTTTGAGGATTAACGGTATACGCCTGTACGGTCAGCGTCGGATCTGAGAGTGCGCAATCATCAGCGGCAACAGCAAACAAGGGAAGTAAGGTGAGGACGAGAAAAATCCGTTTGAGATTCAAGGTGATCATTCCTTTACCAATGAGTAGCCGATGCGCCATTATAGGTCCTGGATGTGGGATTTTTTTATCCTGTTAGCGACCTTGACGAGTACCAAAAAGCGCGAAGTTCAACTATTGTTCTGTGGTGTTCTGTTGCGTGTTGACGGCAAAATTTTGCTGGCGTAACATGCGCGCACGATCACTCTAAGAGGACATTCGCCTTGGACACACCCAGTAGATACTGGCTCACTATCCTGTCATCCAGGATCAACTCCTAAGGCTATCCCTTTTTGCTGATAGCCTTAGCGGTTGTCAGCGACCTCAATTTTTCCCGTCGCGCTGAGTCAGGCTGTTTAATGGTCTGAAACCCAATTTGTTTCTGTGTGCCCACCGAACTGTCCGATATTTTAAGCATTGGGAGTCCCGGTCATGCTGAGCGCATTTCAACTGGAAAATAACCGACTGACCCGGCTGGAAGTCGAAGAGTCACAACCCCTTGTAAATGCAGTATGGATTGATCTTGTCGAACCGGACGACGACGAGCGACTGCGCGTACAATCTGAACTTGGCCAGAGCCTGGCAACCCGCCCGGAACTGGAAGACATCGAAGCATCGGCACGTTTCTTTGAAGACGATGACGGCCTGCATATTCACTCCTTCTTCTTCTTTGAAGATGCGGAAGATCACGCCGGTAACTCCACTGTGGCATTTACCATCCGTGATGGTCGTCTGTTTACTCTGCGTGAGCGTGAACTGCCTGCATTCCGTCTGTATCGTATGCGTGCCCGTAGCCAGTCAATGGTGGACGGTAACGCCTACGAGCTGCTGCTGGATCTGTTCGAAACCAAAATCGAACAGTTGGCAGATGAAATTGAAAATATCTACAGCGACCTGGAGCAGTTGAGCCGGGTAATTATGGAAGGGCATCAGGGCGATGAGTACGACGAGGCGCTCTCCACGCTGGCGGAACTGGAAGATATCGGCTGGAAAGTTCGCCTGTGTCTGATGGATACCCAGCGCGCGCTCAACTTCCTGGTACGCAAGGCGCGTTTACCGGGTGGTCAACTGGAGCAGGCGCGTGAAATCCTGCGAGATATCGAATCCCTGCTGCCGCATAACGAATCTCTGTTCCAGAAGGTGAACTTCCTGATGCAGGCGGCGATGGGCTTTATCAATATCGAGCAGAACCGCATCATCAAAATCTTCTCGGTGGTATCCGTCGTGTTCCTGCCGCCAACACTGGTTGCTTCCAGCTACGGGATGAACTTTGAGTTTATGCCGGAACTGAAGTGGAGTTTCGGCTACCCTGGCGCGATTATCTTTATGATCCTCGCGGGCCTGGCACCGTATTTGTACTTTAAGCGGAAGAACTGGTTGTAAAAAACGAGAGCGGTGGCTTAGCCTGGCTAAGCCACCTGTTATTCAAAGGCTCCAGGTATTTAACCCTTTTACCTCTTTCTCATAAAACCATTTGTTCGTGTTAACAGCAACATAGGCTGCTACGGCAATTCCCAGAATGTTAACGCCAATTAGTGCACCAACAAATAGAGATAGAATGCCAAGTAATAGAACTATAATTGCTTTTTTCCATAATCCCAGAACAAATAAATAGATCCAGGAACAGAAGAAAGCAATGAAATTCATTTTAATAGTTAATCGTTGTCTTACTTTTAATGTTTTAAATGCTGCTTTATATTCTGGTGTTGCCCCCCAGAATCCAGGAAAGCCATGTTGATCATAAAAGTTAAATCGGTATTTCCATTTTTCACTTAATGAACCATCGTTCATATACTCCTTACTCATAAATACTCCATAACTATTGTTTTGATGAATCAGTAGGTGCAAGCATTAGCATACTGAAAGTGGAAAAATAACAAATCAAAAAAATCATCGAACCATTGCCTGAACAATCAAAATGTTCGGCTATCATTGTGATGATAGAGATGATATATACTGCTAATGTACCAAAAACATAAGTTTTTATATATATGAAACCACTATCACGGAGTCGTTGGCAATTTATGTTGATGACGAGATAATGGAGTGCGATGGTAGAGACAATAACAAGAAAACCTGCGTCCCCATCGTTAAAAAAGATAATAAGAAAGGCAAAAATGAAATTTATTAAAATAAATGAAAATATATAACGACGTCTGGAAATCTTACCGTTAGATGTTGGGATAAATATACGCAACATAAATTTTACATCCTTGTGTGAGTCTCCTGTCAGCATGGCAATATGCCCACTCTCATGCAAGAGTCGGCATATTTTTTCAGAATATATTTATTTTTTATTTGGACGTTCTACGCTGCGTATAAATCGCATCCATCACAAAAATTGCCAGCGCCACCCAAATAAAGGCGAAGGTCACCATCTTATCGGCACCCGGTTTTTCGCCATAAAACGTCACAGCCAGCAGGAACATCAGCGTCGGGCCAATGTACTGAAAAAAGCCTAACGTTGAGAGACGCAGGCGTGTCGCAGCCGCAGTAAAACACAACAGCGGTACGGTAGTGACAATACCGGCGGCGATCAGCAGTAAATTCAGCGACATCGGGTTTTGCCCCATATGGCTGGTTGCGCTGTCGGCAATAGCAAACAGGTAAATCGCCGCCACGGGCAGCAACCACATAGTTTCGATTAACATGCCGGTTTGCGCTTCAACAGCAATCTTCTTGCGTACCAGGCCGTAGAAGGCAAAACTAAACGCCAGCCCCAGCGCGATAATCGGCAGTGAACCAAAAGTCCACAACTGAACCAACACGCCACATATCGCCAGAATCACCGCCAGCCATTGCATCCGGCGGAATCGCTCGCCGAGGAAAATCATCCCCAGCACAATGTTCACCAGCGGGTTAATAAAGTAACCAAGGCTCGCTTCCAGCATATGGTGATTGTTCACCGCCCAGATAAACAGTAGCCAGTTGCCACCAATCAGCACGGCAGAGACTGCCAGCATAAAAATTTTCTGTGGCGTCTGAATCAGCGTTTTTAAATAGGACCACTGGCGGCAAATGCTCATCAGCACCACCATAAAGAAAAACGACCAGATCACGCGATGCGTCAGGATCTCATCGGCGGGCACGTAGTAAATCAGCTTGAAGTACGCTGGCGCAATACCCCAAATAAAATAAGCGGCAAGAGCGAGTAATACGCCCTGCCGCGTTTGTTTTGCATCCATCGGGAATACTCATTTTTAATTGGTAACAGCAGTTTACCTGCTTTTACGTTATCAACCTACCATATAGGTGGCTGTAGCACTGGCAATATAAAGCTGTTCTTCATTGTGTAATTCAACGCGGGCGACGGCGACTTTATTGCCTGCACGTAACAGGCTACTGGTAGCAGTAAAACGCTCGCCTCTGCCTGGGCGCAGATAATCGACGCGAAGATCAATGGTCCCCATCCGCGATAGCCGCTGGCGTAGTTCATCTTCACTGATGGTTTCGTGGCGGGTTAAGGTACTTCCCACGCACACCAGACCTGCGGCGACATCCAGCGCCGACGCAATGACCCCGCCGTGCAAAATGCTTTGCGCCCAGTTACCCACCATCATTGGCTGATTTTTAAAGGCCAGCTGTGCGAACTCTTTTTCGTAACGCTCCAGTTCCATCCCCAATGCGCGGTTAAATGGCATGTGATAAACAAACATCTCACCCACTAATTTCAGGGCTTGTTCAGCGGTCAGTACGGCAGACATATCATCCTTACACTTCATTAGTTAATGAAATGTTGATTTTATGCTTCTTTGTTGTTGGTTTCTACTTTAGGAAGGGATAACTAACGGCTATGGAGTTAAGTATGTAAAATAGCCCGCAGAAAAATATTCACCTTATCAATAATTCGTTACGGAGAACACGAGCGATGCGGACTCTGCAGGGCTGGTTGTTGCCGGTGTTTATGTTGCCTATGGCAGTATATGCACAAGAGGCAACGGTGAAAGAGGTGCATGACGCGCCAGCGGTGCGTGGCAGTATTATCGCCAATATGCTGCAGGAGCATGACAATCCGTTCACCCTTTATCCTTATGACACCAACTACATCATCTATACCCAAACCAGCGATCTGAATAAAGAAGCGATTGCCAGTTACGACTGGGCGGAAAATGCGCGTAAGGATGAAGTAAAGTTTCAGTTGAGCCTGGCGTTTCCGCTGTGGCGTGGGATTTTAGGCCCGAACTCGGTATTGGGTGCGTCTTATACGCAAAAATCCTGGTGGCAACTGTCCAATAGCGAAGAGTCTTCACCGTTTCGTGAAACCAACTACGAACCGCAATTGTTCCTCGGTTTTGCCACCGATTACCGTTTTGCAGGTTGGACGCTGCGCGATGTGGAGATGGGGTATAACCACGACTCTAACGGGCGTTCAGACCCGACTTCCCGTAGCTGGAACCGCCTTTATACCCGCCTGATGGCAGAAAACGGTAACTGGCTGGTAGAAGTGAAGCCGTGGTATGTGGTGGGTAATACTGACGATAACCCGGATATCACCAAATATATGGGTTACTACCAGCTTAAAATCGGCTATCACCTCGGTGATGCGGTGTTGAGTGCGAAAGGACAGTACAACTGGAACACGGGCTACGGCGGCGCGGAGTTAGGCTTAAGTTACCCGATCACCAAACATGTGCGCCTTTATACTCAGGTTTACAGCGGTTACGGCGAATCGCTCATCGACTATAACTTCAACCAGACCCGCGTTGGTGTAGGGGTTATGCTAAACGACTTGTTTTGATGAACGGTTGAGTGGTTGGCAAATCTGGAATCCAGTATCCAGGATTACCCTCTCAGAGACTAAAAGCATTGCAGTTTCTCGCGCAGGCGCTGAAAATAGCGCCTGTTTTTATTTCAGGCAATCGGGGTGAATGTGGCGCAGGCGGAAGTGTTGAATCTGGAGTCCGGAGCTAAACAGGTTTTACAAGAAACCTTTGGCTACCAACAGTTTCGCCCCGGCCAGGAAGAAATTATCGACACTGTGCTTTCCGGCCGCGATTGCCTCGTCGTCATGCCCACTGGTGGCGGAAAATCCCTTTGCTATCAAATCCCTGCCTTATTGCTAAACGGCCTTACCGTGGTTGTTTCACCGCTGATTTCGTTGATGAAAGATCAGGTGGATCAACTGCAAGCCAACGGCGTGGCGGCGGCGTGCCTTAACTCGACGCAAACCCGCGAGCAGCAACTTGAAGTTATGACAGGCTGTCGCACCGGGCAAATCCGCCTGCTTTATATCGCGCCGGAACGTCTGATGCTGGATAACTTTCTTGAGCATCTGGCGCACTGGAATCCGGTGTTATTAGCCGTTGATGAAGCACACTGTATCTCCCAATGGGGTCACGATTTCCGCCCGGAATACGCTGCCCTCGGTCAGCTGCGTCAGCGTTTTCCGACGCTGCCGTTTATGGCGCTGACTGCCACAGCCGATGACACCACGCGCCAGGATATCGTGCGCCTGCTGGGGCTGAACGATCCGCTGATTCAAATCAGCAGTTTTGACCGTCCGAATATTCGCTACATGCTGATGGAGAAATTCAAACCGCTCGATCAGTTGATGCGTTATGTACAGGAACAACGCGGTAAGTCGGGGATTATTTACTGTAATAGTCGTGCGAAAGTAGAAGACACCGCTGCGCGCCTGCAAAGCAAGGGAATTAGCGCGGCGGCCTATCATGCCGGGCTGGAAAATAATGTTCGCGCTGATGTGCAGGAGAAATTCCAGCGCGATGACCTGCAAATTGTGGTGGCGACGGTGGCGTTCGGCATGGGCATCAATAAACCAAACGTTCGCTTCGTGGTGCATTTTGATATTCCGCGCAACATTGAATCCTATTATCAGGAAACCGGACGCGCCGGGCGTGATGGCCTGCCCGCGGAAGCGATGCTGTTTTACGATCCGGCGGATATGGCGTGGCTGCGTCGTTGTCTGGAAGAGAAACCGCAGGGGCAGTTACAGGATATCGAACGTCATAAACTCAATGCGATGGGCGCGTTTGCCGAAGCGCAAACTTGCCGTCGTCTGGTGCTGCTGAACTACTTTGGCGAAGGGCGGCAGGAGCCGTGCGGGAACTGCGATATCTGCCTCGATCCGCCGAAACAATACGATGGTTCAACCGATGCTCAGATTGCCCTTTCCACCATTGGTCGTGTGAATCAGCGGTTTGGGATGGGTTATGTGGTGGAAGTGATTCGTGGCGCTAATAACCAGCGTATCCGCGACTATGGTCATGACAAACTGAAAGTCTATGGCATGGGCCGTGATAAAAGCCATGAACATTGGGTGAGCGTGATCCGCCAGCTGATTCACCTCGGCCTGGTGACGCAAAATATTGCCCAGCATTCTGCCCTACAACTGACAGAGGCTGCGCGTCCGGTGCTGCGCAGCGAATCCTCTTTGCAACTTGCCGTGCCGCGTATCGTGGCGCTCAAACCGAAAGCGATGCAGAAATCCTTCGGCGGCAACTACGATCGCAAACTGTTCGCCAAATTACGCAAACTGCGTAAATCGATTGCCGATGAAAGCAATGTCCCGCCGTACGTGGTGTTTAACGACGCGACCTTGATTGAGATGGCTGAACAGATGCCGATCACTGCCAGCGAAATGCTCAGCGTTAACGGCGTTGGGATGCGCAAGCTGGAACGCTTTGGCAAACCGTTCATGGCGCTGATTCGTGCGCATGTTGATGGCGATGACGAAGAGTAGTCAGCAGGATAAAAAAGTGCCAGGATGAAGACTCCGTAAACGTTTTCCCCGCGAGTCTAATGTATGTTGATGTTATTCCTCACCGTCGCCATGGTGCACATTGTGGCGCTTATGAGCCCCGGTCCCGATTTCTTTTTTGTCTCTCAGACCGCTGTCAGTCGTTCCCGTAAAGAAGCGATGATGGGCGTGCTGGGCATTACCTGCGGCGTAATGGTTTGGGCTGGGATTGCGTTGCTTGGCCTGCATTTGATTATCGAAAAAATGGCCTGGCTGCATACGCTGATTATGGTGGGCGGTGGCCTGTATCTCTGCTGGATGGGTTACCAGATGCTACGTGGTGCACTGAAAAAAGAGGCTGTATCTGCGCCTGCACCACAGGTTGAGCTGGCGAAAAGCGGGCGCAGTTTCCTGAAAGGCTTACTGACCAATCTCGCCAATCCGAAAGCGATTATCTACTTTGGTTCGGTATTCTCGCTGTTTGTCGGCGATAACGTCGGCACCACTGAGCGCTGGGGCATTTTCGCGTTGATTATTATCGAAACACTGGCGTGGTTTACCGTCGTTGCCAGCCTGTTTGCCCTGCCGCAAATGCGCCGTGGTTATCAACGTCTGGCGAAGTGGATTGATGGTTTTGCCGGGGCGTTATTTGCCGGATTTGGCATTCATTTGATTATTTCGCGTTGATGCCAGACGCGTCATCAGAGTAAGTCGGATAAGGCGTTTACGCCGCATCCGACATTATTTTTCACGCATGCCTCGCCGATGCTAACAGCGCTCCCACCAGCATAAACAACGAGCCGAAAATTTTATTCAGCGCCTTCATCTGCTTTGGTCCTTTAATCCATAGAGCAATCCGTTGGGCAAGGGTGGCGTAACCGATCATCACAATAATATCGACCACAATAGTCGTGACGCCGAGCACGATATACTGCATCAGCTGCGGCTGTTGCGGCATGATGAATTGCGGAAATAGCGCCGCCAGAAACACAATACTTTTGGGATTGGTGAGATTCACAAAAACTGCGCGCTGGAACAAATGTCGACGCGATTGAGTAGAGGCCAGCGATTTAAGATCAATTGCGCCAGCGGCGCGCCACTGCTGAATCCCAAGCCAAATCAGATAAGCTGCGCCCGCCCACTTCAACACTTCAAACGCAATCACTGAGCGGGAAAATAGCGTCCCCAAACCCACGCCAACCAGCACAATATGAATCGCCAGTCCGGTCTGAAGCCCAGCAATAGACGCCACCGCGCCGCGATAACCATGGTTGAGCGAGGTGGTCATGGTGTTGATTGCGCCAGAGCCTGGCGACAGGCTTAAAATGATCGATGTCAGCAGGTAGGCAAACCACCATTCTAAGGTCATGATGAACTCCCGGTGTGTCTATTTTTGTGCCACAATACGCTACTGTCGCAGCGTTGTGTCAGGCACGCTTAAAAAAACGATTTTACGTGGTTTAAGAGGCAGATTACCCGATGTTTCAGCAGCAAAAAGACTGGGAAACAAGAGAAAACGCGTTTGCTGCTTTTACCATGGGACCGCTGACTGATTTCTGGCGTCAGCGAGATGAAGCAGAGTTTACTGGTGTGGATGACATTCCGGTGCGCTTTGTCCGTTTTCGCGCACAGCACCATGACCGGGTGGTAGTCATCTGCCCGGGGCGTATTGAGAGCTACGTAAAATATGCGGAACTGGCCTACGACCTGTTCCATTTGGGGTTTGATGTCTTAATCATCGACCATCGCGGGCAGGGACGTTCCGGTCGCCTGTTAGCCGATCCGCATCTCGGGCATGTTAATCGCTTTAATGATTATGTTGATGATCTGGCGGCATTCTGGCAACAGGAGGTTCAGCCCGGTCCGTGGCGTAAACGCTTTATACTGGCGCACTCGATGGGCGGTGCGATCTCCACATTATTTCTGCAACGCCATCCAGGTGTATGTGACGCCATTGCGCTAACTGCGCCAATGTTTGGGATCGTGATTCGTATGCCGTCATTTATGGCACGGCAGATCCTCAACTGGGCCGAAGCGCATCCACGTTTCCGCGATGGCTATGCAATAGGCACCGGGCGCTGGCGCGCGTTGCCGTTTGCTATCAACGTACTGACCCACAGCAGACAGCGATATCGACGTAACTTACGCTTTTATGCTGATGACCCAACGATTCGCGTCGGTGGGCCGACCTACCATTGGGTACGCGAAAGTATTCTGGCTGGCGAACAGGTGTTAGCCGGTGCGGGTGATGACGCCACGCCAACGCTTCTCTTACAAGCTGAAGAGGAACGCGTGGTGGATAACCGCATGCATGACCGTTTTTGTGAACTCCGCACCGCTGCGGGCCATCCTGTCGAAGGAGGACGGCCGTTGGTAATTAAAGGTGCGTACCATGAGATCCTTTTTGAAAAGGACGCAATGCGCTCAGTCGCGCTCCACGCTATCGTTGATTTTTTCAACAGGCATAACTCACCCAGCGGAAACCGCTCTACAGAGGTTTAAATTTCTTATGTACCAGGTTGTTGCGTCTGATTTAGATGGCACGTTACTTTCTCCCGACCATACGTTATCCCCTTACGCCAAAGAAACTCTGAAGCTGCTCACCGCGCGCGGCATCAACTTTGTGTTTGCGACCGGTCGTCACCACGTTGATGTGGGGCAAATTCGCGATAATTTGGAGATTAAGTCTTACATGATTACCTCCAATGGCGCGCGCGTTCACGATCTGGATGGCAATCTGATTTTTGCTCATAACCTGGATCGCGACATTGCCAGCGATCTGTTTGGCGTAGTCAACGACAATCCGGACATCATTACTAACGTTTATCGCGACGACGAATGGTTTATGAATCGCCATCGCCCGGAAGAGATGCGCTTTTTTAAAGAAGCGGTGTTCAAATATGCGCTGTATGAGCCTGGATTACTGGAGCCGGAAGGCGTCAGCAAAGTGTTCTTCACCTGCGATTCCCATGAACAACTGCTGCCGCTGGAGCAGGCGATTAACGCTCGCTGGGGCGATCGCGTCAACGTCAGTTTCTCTACCTTAACCTGTCTGGAAGTGATGGCGGGCGGCGTGTCGAAAGGCCATGCGTTGGAAGCAGTGGCGAAGAAACTGGGCTACAGCCTGAAGGATTGTATTGCGTTTGGTGACGGGATGAACGACGCCGAAATGCTGTCGATGGCGGGGAAAGGCTGCATTATGGGCAGTGCGCACCAACGGCTGAAAGATCTGCATCCGGAGCTGGAAGTGATTGGTACTAACGCCGAGGACGCAGTGCCGCATTATCTGCGTAAGCTCTATTTATCGTAATCGTTCTTTATTTGGTCAGTTGTCAACCTGATACTTCGCTACAATGGATACTCGTTAATCAAAGAGTTTTCCATTGTGGCGCTACTTATCATCACCACGATTCTGTGGGCCTTCTCCTTTAGCTTTTATGGCGAGTACCTTGCGGGGCACGTCGATAGCTATTTTGCGGTGCTGGTGCGCGTTGGCCTGGCGGCACTCGTTTTTCTGCCGTTTCTGCGTACCCGTGGCAATAGCCTGAAAACGGTCGGCCTGTATATGCTGGTGGGCGCGATGCAGCTCGGCGTGATGTATATGCTGAGTTTTCGCGCCTATCTCTACCTGACGGTCTCCGAGCTGCTGCTGTTCACCGTACTGACGCCGCTCTACATCACGTTGATTTATGACATCATGAGTCAGCGCCGTCTGCGCTGGGGCTATGCTTTTAGCGCCTTGTTGGCGGTGATTGGTGCCGGGATTATTCGCTATGATCAGGTCACCGACCACTTCTGGACTGGCCTGCTGCTGGTGCAGCTCTCCAATATCACTTTTGCCATCGGCATGGTGGGTTACAAACGTCTGATGGAAACTCGCCCGATGCCGCAGCATAACGCCTTTGCGTGGTTCTATCTTGGCGCGTTCCTGGTGGCGGTGATTGCATGGTTCTTGCTGGGAAATGCGCAGAAAATGCCACAAACCACGCTGCAATGGGGCATTCTGGTGTTTCTTGGCGTGGTGGCTTCCGGGATTGGCTACTTTATGTGGAACTACGGCGCAACCCAAGTAGACGCCGGAACGCTGGGCATTATGAATAATATGCACGTTCCGGCAGGGCTGCTGGTAAACCTGGCTATCTGGCACCAACAGCCGCACTGGCCAACGTTTATTACAGGCGCGCTGGTGATCCTGGCCTCACTGTGGGTGCATCGTAAGTGGGTCGCTCCGCGCTCTTCACAAACGGCAGATGATCGCAGGCGTGATTGCGCGCTGAGCGAATAAACGCTTCTGTAATCGGCTGACGCTGCTCGCCATCACGCACGGCGGCGTACAGTCGGCTCCACAAGCCTTCGCCCAGGGTTTTGGTCACCACCAGACCCTGGCGTTCAAAACTCTCCACCACCCAATGCGGTAGTGCGGCAATACCCATCCGTGCGGCAACCATCTGAATCAACAATAAGGTGTTATCGACGCTTTTCAGTGACGGGCTGATGCCTGCTGGCTGAAGAAAATGCCGCCAGACATCCAGTCGACTACGCTGCACCGGATAAATCAACAGCGTCTCGCTGGCGAGATCTTCCGGTGTAATACGCGTTTTCGCCGCCAGTGGATGGTCAGGTGCCAATACCAGACGCACTTCATAATCGAACATCGGCGAATAATGCAGGCCACTGCGCGGCAGAATATCGGACGTCATTACCAGATCCAGCTCTCCCTGTTGCAAGGCGGGCTGCGGGTCAAATGTCACGCCCGATTTAAAGTCCATCTCGACCTGCGGCCAGTTCTTATGGAAATTTTCTAACGCGGGCGTCAGCCACTGAATACAGCTATGGCACTCAATGGCGATGCGCAGACGCGTCTGCTGCGGTTCATTGCAGGCTTGCAGTGCCTGGCTAATTTGTGGCAGCACCTGGTTTGCCAGTTGCAACAGGATTTCTCCCTGCGGTGTAAAGCGAAGCGGCTGGCTCTTACGCACAAATAGCCGGAAGCCAAGGCGTTGTTCCAGATCGCTAAACTGGTGAGATAGGGCGGATTGCGTCTGATGCAACGTCGCCGCAGCGGCTGCGAGAGAGCCGCAGTTCCGCAACGCTTGTAGCGTTTTCAGGTGTTTTACTTCGATCATGAAAGTCCTTCACTTCGGCATGAATAATTTGCGCTTGAGGAATATACAGTAACCGCCAATTATGGATGTGTAAACATCTGGACGGCTAAAATCCTTCGTCTTTTAAATTTATGGTGCGTTGGCTGCGTTTCTTCACCCCGGTCACTTACTTCAGTAAGCTCCCGGGGATGAATAAACTTGCCGCCTTCCCTAAATTCAAAATCCATAGGATTTACATATAATTAGAGGAAGAGAAATGACAATATTGAATCACACCCTCGGTTTCCCTCGCGTTGGCCTGCGTCGCGAGCTGAAAAAAGCGCAAGAGAGTTATTGGGCGGGGAACTCCACGCGTGAAGAACTGCTGGCAGTAGGGCGTGAACTGCGTGCCCGTCACTGGGATCAACAAAAGCAGGCGGGTATCGACCTGCTGCCGGTGGGCGATTTTGCCTGGTACGATCATGTACTGACCACCAGTCTGCTGCTGGGTAATGTTCCGCCACGTCATCAGAACAAAGATGGTTCGGTAGATATCGACACCCTGTTCCGTATTGGTCGTGGACGTGCGCCGACTGGCGAACCTGCGGCGGCAGCGGAAATGACCAAATGGTTTAACACCAACTATCACTACATGGTGCCGGAGTTCGTTAAAGGCCAGCAGTTCAAACTGACCTGGACGCAGCTGCTGGAGGAAGTGGACGAGGCGCAGGCGCTGGGCCACAAGGTGAAACCTGTGCTGCTGGGGCCGGTTACCTACCTATGGCTTGGGAAAGTGAAAGGTGAACAGTTTGACCGCCTGAGCCTGCTAAACGACATTCTGCCGGTTTATCAGCAAGTACTGGCAGAACTGGCAAAACGCGGCATTGAGTGGGTACAGATCGACGAACCCGCACTGGTACTGGAACTACCGCAGGCGTGGCTGGACGCATACAAACCCGCTTACGACGCGCTTCAGGGCCAGGTGAAACTGCTGCTGACTACCTATTTTGAAGGCGTAACGCCAAATCTCGACACGATTACTGCGCTGCCTGTTCAGGGGCTGCATGTGGACCTTGTACATGGTAAAGATGACGTTGCTGAACTGCACAAGCGTCTGCCTTCAGACTGGCTACTGTCTGCGGGTCTTATCAATGGTCGTAACGTCTGGCGCGCCGATCTTACCGAGAAATATGCGCAAATTAAGGACATTGTCGGCAAACGTGATTTGTGGGTGGCATCTTCCTGCTCGTTGCTGCACAGCCCCATCGACCTGAGCGTGGAAACGCGTCTTGATGCAGAAGTGAAAAGCTGGTTTGCCTTCGCCCTACAAAAATGCCATGAACTGTCACTGCTGCGCGATGCGCTGAACAGTGGTGATACGGCAGCTCTGGCAGAGTGGAGCGCCCCGATTCAGGCGCGTCGTCACTCAACCCGCGTACATAATCCGGCAGTAGAAAAGCGTCTGGCGGCGATCACCGCTCAGGACAGTCAGCGTGCGAATGTCTATGAAGTGCGTGCTGAAGCCCAGCGTGCGCGTTTTAAACTCCCAGCATGGCCGACCACCACGATTGGTTCTTTCCCGCAAACTACGGAAATTCGTACCCTGCGTCTGGATTTCAAAAAGGGTAATCTCGACGCTAACAACTACCGCACGGGCATTGCGGAACATATCAAGCAGGCCATTGTTGAGCAGGAACGTTTGGGACTGGATGTGCTGGTACATGGCGAGGCTGAGCGTAATGACATGGTGGAATACTTTGGCGAGCACCTCGACGGTTTTGTCTTTACGCAAAACGGTTGGGTACAGAGCTACGGTTCCCGCTGCGTGAAGCCACCGATTGTTATTGGTGACGTTAGCCGCCCGGCACCGATTACCGTGGAGTGGGCAAAATATGCGCAATCCCTGACTGATAAACCGGTGAAAGGGATGTTGACCGGCCCAGTGACCATTCTCTGCTGGTCGTTCCCGCGTGAAGATGTCAGCCGTGAAACCATCGCCAAACAAATTGCGCTGGCGCTGCGTGATGAAGTCGCGGACCTGGAAGCCGCTGGAATTGGCATCATTCAGATTGATGAACCGGCGCTGCGCGAAGGTTTACCGCTGCGTCGTAGCGACTGGGATGCATATCTCCAGTGGGGCGTCGAGGCTTTCCGTATCAACGCCGCCGTGGCGAAAGATGACACACAAATCCACACTCACATGTGTTACTGCGAGTTCAACGACATCATGGATTCGATTGCGGCGCTGGACGCAGACGTCATCACCATCGAAACCTCGCGTTCCGACATGGAGTTGCTGGAGTCGTTTGAAGAGTTTGATTATCCAAATGAAATCGGTCCTGGCGTCTATGACATTCACTCGCCAAACGTACCGAGCGTAGAATGGATTGAAGCCTTGCTGAAGAAAGCGGCAAAACGCATTCCGGCAGAGCGCCTGTGGGTCAACCCGGACTGTGGCCTGAAAACGCGCGGCTGGCCAGAAACCCGCGCGGCACTGGCGAACATGGTGCAGGCGGCGCAGAATTTGCGTCGGGGGTAAATCCAAACCGGGTGGTAATACCACCCGGTCTTTTCTCATTACAGCGACTTCTTCCCACCATACCGCTTAAACCACTCCAGCATACGCTGCCAGCCGTCTTTCGCAGATTCGGCATGATAGCTCGGGCGATAATCAGCGTTGAATGCATGTCCGGCATCCGGGTACACGATAATCTCTGCTTTCGCATTAGCAGCCCGCAGCGCCTGGCGCATCGTTTCAACGCTCTCCTGCGGAATGCTGTTATCCTGACCACCATATAAGCCGAGAACCGGCGCGTTAAGATCGGTTGCGATATCAACAGGTTGTTTCGGTGAATTCAGCGACTTATCGCCCGTCAGTTTGCCGTACCATGCCACCGCCGCTTTCAGTTGCGGGTTATGCGCAGCATACAGCCAGGTGATACGTCCACCCCAGCAGAATCCGGTGATCATTAAACGATGAACATCGCCGCCGTTGCGGGAAGCCCAACTGGCGACATGATCGAGATCGGCCAGCACCTGCGAGTCAGGCACTTTTGCTACCAGACCGCTAAGTAACGTGGGGATATCGGCAAAATCATTCGGATCGCCTTCGCGGAAGTAAAGTTCAGGAGCGATAGCCAGATACCCCTCCAGCGCCAGACGGCGACAAATGTCGCGGATATGTTCATGCACGCCAAAAATTTCCTGCACTACAATGACCACTGGCAGTGGGCCATCGCTTTGCTTTGGTCTGGCATGGTAAGCAGGCATGTTATCCCCTTGTGAAGGGATAGAGGTGAAGCCCGCCACAATCGCGTCGTCCGGGGTCTGAACGATGGTCGAAGCTAGAGGCGATGCAGCAGGTGCAAATCCAGATTGTTGTGTTGTTGCCATGGTATTCTCCGTACCCTTATAAAAATGTTGCGCAATGTTAACTATAGTCAGCATGCAACAAATCACATTGCCTGAATCGGCTCATCTTTTATGCAGTCCTGCAGAATGAAGAGTGATTTATGTGATTTGCATCACTTTTGGCGGGTAAATTTATGCAACGCATTTTCGTCATGGTGATGAGTATCACGAAAAAATGTTAAACCCTTCGGTAAAGTGTCTTTTTGCTTCTTCTGACTAAACCGATTCACAGAGGAGTTGTATATGTCCAAGTCTGATGTTTTTCATCTCGGCCTCACTAAAAACGATTTACAAGGGGCTACGCTTGCCATCGTCCCTGGCGACCCGGATCGTGTGGAAAAGATCGCCGCGCTGATGGATAAGCCGGTTAAGCTGGCATCTCACCGCGAATTCACCACCTGGCGTGCAGAGCTGGATGGTAAACCTGTTATCGTCTGCTCTACCGGTATCGGCGGCCCGTCTACCTCTATTGCTGTTGAAGAGCTGGCACAGCTGGGCATTCGCACCTTCCTGCGTATCGGTACAACGGGCGCTATTCAGCCGCATATTAATGTTGGCGATGTTCTGGTTACCACGGCGTCTGTTCGTCTGGATGGCGCGAGCCTGCACTTCGCACCGCTGGAATTCCCGGCTGTCGCTGATTTCGAATGTACGACTGCGCTGGTTGAGGCTGCGAAATCCATCGGCGCGACGACTCACGTTGGCGTGACGGCTTCTTCTGATACCTTCTACCCAGGTCAGGAACGTTACGATACTTACTCTGGTCGCGTAGTTCGTCACTTTAAAGGTTCTATGGAAGAGTGGCAGGCGATGGGCGTAATGAACTATGAAATGGAATCTGCAACCCTGCTGACCATGTGTGCAAGTCAGGGCCTACGTGCCGGTATGGTAGCGGGTGTTATCGTTAACCGCACCCAGCAAGAGATCCCGAATGCTGAGACGATGAAACAAACTGAAAGCCAAGCGGTGAAAATCGTGGTGGAAGCGGCGCGTCGTCTGCTGTAATCCTCTTCTCCTGTCTGAAGGCCGACGCGTTCGGCCTTTTGTATTTTTGCGTAGCGCCTCGCAGGAAATGCCTTTCCAACTGGACGTTTGTACAGCACAATTCTATTTTGTGCGGGTAAGTTGTTGCGTCAGGAGGCGTTGTGGATTTCTCAATCATGGTTTACGCAGTTATTGCGTTGGTGGGTGTGGCAATTGGCTGGCTGTTTGCCAGTTATCAACATGCGCAGCAAAAAGCCGAGCAATTAGCTGAACGTGAAGAGATGGTCGCGGAGTTAAGCGCGGCAAAACAACAAATTACTCAAAGCGAGCACTGGCGCGCTGAGTGCGAGTTACTCAATAACGAAGTGCGCAGCCTGCAAAGTATTAACACCTCTCTGGAGGCCGATCTGCGTGAGGTGACCACGCGGATGGAAGCCGCACAGCAACACGCTGACGATAAAATTCGCCAGATGATTAACAGCGAGCAGCGCCTCAGTGAGCAGTTTGAAAACCTCGCCAACCGTATTTTTGAGCACAGCAATCGCCGGGTTGATGAGCAAAACCGTCAGAGTCTGAACAGCCTGTTGTCGCCGCTACGTGAACAACTGGACGGTTTCCGCCGTCAGGTTCAGGACAGCTTTGGTAAAGAAGCACAAGAACGCCATACCCTGACCCACGAAATTCGCAATCTCCAGCAGCTCAACGCGCAAATGGCCCAGGAAGCGATCAACCTGACGCGCGCGCTGAAAGGCGACAATAAAACCCAGGGCAACTGGGGCGAGGTAGTATTGACGCGGGTGCTGGAGGCTTCCGGTCTGCGTGAAGGGTATGAATATGAAACCCAGGTCAGCATCGAAAATGACGCCCGCTCGCGGATGCAGCCGGATGTCATCGTGCGGTTGCCGCAGGGAAAAGATGTGGTGATCGACGCCAAAATGACGCTGGTCGCCTATGAACGCTATTTCAACGCCGAAGATGACTACACCCGCGAAAGCGCGCTACAGGAACATATCGCGTCGGTGCGTAACCATATCCGTTTGCTGGGACGCAAAGATTATCAACAGCTGCCGGGGCTGCGAACCCTGGATTACGTGCTGATGTTTATTCCCGTTGAACCCGCTTTTTTACTGGCGCTTGACCGCCAGCCGGAGCTGATCACCGAAGCGTTGAAAAACAATATCATGCTGGTTAGCCCGACTACGCTGCTGGTGGCGCTGCGCACTATCGCCAACCTGTGGCGTTATGAGCATCAAAGCCGCAACGCCCAGCAAATCGCCGATCGTGCCAGCAAGCTGTACGACAAGATGCGTTTGTTCATCGATGACATGTCCGCGATTGGTCAAAGTCTCGACAAAGCGCAGGATAACTACCGCCAGGCAATGAAAAAACTCTCTTCAGGTCGCGGAAATGTGCTGGCGCAGGCAGAAGCGTTTCGCGGTTTAGGGGTAGAAATTAAACGCGAGATTAATCCGGATTTGGCTGAACAGGCGGTGAGCCAGGATGAAGAGTATCGACTGCGGTCGGTTCCGGAGCAGCCGAATGATGAAGCTTATCAACGCGATGATGAATATAATCAGCAGTCGCGCTAGCCCATTGGGGGTAGTTAAGCCGGGTAGAAATCTAGGGCATCGACGCCCAATCTGTTACACTTCTGGAACAATTTTTTGATGAGCAGGCATTGAGATGGTGGATAAGTCACAAGAAACGACGCACTTTGGTTTTCAGACCGTCGCGAAGGAACAAAAAGCGGATATGGTCGCTCACGTTTTCCATTCCGTGGCATCAAAATACGATGTCATGAATGATTTGATGTCATTCGGTATTCATCGTTTGTGGAAGCGATTCACGATTGATTGCAGCGGCGTACGCCGCGGGCAGACCGTGCTGGATCTGGCTGGTGGCACCGGCGACCTGACAGCGAAATTCTCCCGCCTGGTCGGAGAAACTGGCAAAGTGGTCCTTGCTGATATCAATGAATCCATGCTCAAAATGGGACGCGAGAAGCTGCGTAATATCGGTGTGATTGGCAACGTTGAGTATGTTCAAGCGAACGCTGAGGCGCTGCCGTTCCCGGATAACACCTTTGATTGCATCACCATTTCGTTTGGTCTGCGTAACGTCACCGACAAAGATAAAGCACTGCGTTCAATGTATCGCGTGCTGAAACCCGGCGGCCGCCTGCTGGTGCTTGAGTTCTCGAAGCCGATTATCGAGCCGCTGAGCAAAGCCTATGATGCATACTCCTTCCATGTGCTGCCGCGTATTGGCTCACTGGTCGCGAACGACGCCGACAGCTATCGTTATCTGGCAGAATCCATCCGTATGCATCCCGATCAGGATACCCTGAAAGCCATGATGCAGGATGCCGGATTCGAAAGTGTCGACTACTACAATCTGACGGCAGGGGTTGTGGCGTTGCATCGTGGTTATAAGTTCTGACAGGAGACCGGAAATGCCTTTTAAACCTTTAGTGACGGCAGGAATTGAAAGTCTGCTCAACACCTTCCTGTATCGCTCACCCGCGCTGAAAACGGCCCGCTCGCGTCTGTTGGGCAAAGTGCTGCGCGTGGAGGTAAAGGGCTTTTCGACGTCATTGATTCTGGTGTTCAGCGAACGCCAGGTTGATGTACTGGGCGAATGGGCAGGCGATGCTGACTGCACCGTTATCGCTTACGCCAGTGTGTTGCCGAAACTTCGCGATCGCCAGCAGCTTGCCGCCCTGATTCGCAGTGGTGAGCTGGAAGTGCAGGGCGATATTCAGGTGGTGCAAAACTTCGTTGCGCTGGCAGATCTGGCAGAGTTCGACCCTGCGGAACTGCTGGCCCCTTATACCGGTGATATCGCCGCTGAAGGAATCAGCAAAGCCATGCGCGGAGGCGCAAAGTTCCTGCATCACGGCATTAAGCGCCAGCAACGTTATGTGGCAGAAGCCATTACTGAAGAGTGGCGTATGGCACCCGGTCCGCTTGAAGTGGCCTGGTTTGCGGAAGAGACGGCTGCCGTCGAGCGTGCTGTTGATGCCCTGACCAAACGGCTGGAAAAACTGGAGGCTAAATGACGCCAGGTGAAGTACGGCGCCTATATTTCATCATTCGCACTTTTTTAAGCTACGGACTTGATGAACTGATCCCCAAAATGCGTATCACCCTGCCGCTACGGCTATGGCGATACTCATTATTCTGGATGCCAAATCGGCATAAAGACAAACCTTTAGGTGAGCGGCTACGACTGGCCCTGCAAGAACTGGGGCCGGTATGGATCAAGTTCGGGCAAATGTTATCAACCCGCCGCGATCTTTTTCCGCCGCATATTGCCGATCAGCTGGCGTTATTGCAGGACAAAGTCGCTCCGTTTGATGGCAAGCTGGCGAAGCAGCAGATTGAAGCTGCAATGGGCGGCTTGCCGGTAGAAGCGTGGTTTGACGATTTTGAAATCAAGCCGCTGGCTTCTGCTTCTATCGCCCAGGTTCATACCGCGCGATTGAAATCGAATGGTAAAGAGGTGGTGATTAAAGTCATCCGCCCGGATATTTTGCCGGTTATTAAAGCGGATCTGAAACTTATCTACCGTCTGGCTCGCTGGGTGCCGCGTTTGCTGCCGGATGGTCGCCGTCTGCGCCCAACCGAAGTGGTGCGCGAGTACGAAAAGACATTGATTGATGAACTGAATTTGCTGCGGGAATCTGCCAACGCCATTCAGCTTCGGCGCAATTTTGAAGACAGCCCGATGCTCTACATCCCGGAAGTTTACCCTGACTATTGTAGTGAAGGGATGATGGTGATGGAGCGCATTTACGGCATTCCGGTGTCTGATGTTGCGGCGCTGGAGAAAAACGGCACTAACATGAAATTGCTGGCGGAACGCGGCGTGCAGGTGTTCTTCACTCAGGTCTTTCGCGACAGCTTTTTCCATGCCGATATGCACCCTGGCAACATCTTCGTAAGCTATGAACACCCGGAAAACCCGAAATATATCGGCATTGATTGCGGGATTGTTGGCTCGCTAAACAAAGAAGATAAACGCTATCTGGCAGAAAACTTTATCGCCTTCTTTAATCGCGACTATCGCAAAGTGGCAGAGCTACACGTCGATTCTGGCTGGGTGCCACCAGATACCAACGTTGAAGAGTTCGAATTTGCCATTCGTACGGTCTGTGAACCTATCTTTGAGAAACCGCTGGCCGAAATTTCGTTTGGACATGTACTGTTAAATCTGTTTAATACGGCGCGTCGCTTCAATATGGAAGTGCAGCCGCAACTGGTGTTACTCCAGAAAACCCTGCTCTACGTCGAAGGGGTAGGACGCCAGCTTTATCCGCAACTCGATTTATGGAAAACGGCGAAGCCTTTCCTGGAGTCGTGGATTAAAGATCAGGTCGGTATTCCTGCGCTGGTGAGAGCATTTAAAGAAAAAGCGCCGTTCTGGGTCGAAAAAATGCCAGAACTGCCTGAACTGGTTTACGACAGTTTGCGCCAGGGCAAGTATTTACAGCACAGTGTTGATAAGATTGCCCGCGAGCTTCAGTCAAATCATGTACGTCAGGGACAATCGCGTTATTTTCTCGGAATTGGCGCTACGTTAGTATTAAGTGGCACATTCTTGTTGGTCAGCCGACCTGAATGGGGGCTGATGCCCGGCTGGTTAATGGCAGGTGGTCTGATCGCCTGGTTTGTCGGTTGGCGCAAAACACGCTGATTTTTTCATCGCTCAAGGCGGGCCGTGTAACGTATAATGCGGCCTTGTTTAATCATCATCTACCACAGAGGAACATGTATGGGTGGTATCAGTATTTGGCAGTTATTGATTATTGCCGTCATCGTTGTACTGCTTTTTGGCACCAAAAAGCTCGGCTCCATCGGTTCCGATCTTGGTGCGTCGATCAAAGGCTTTAAAAAAGCAATGAGCGATGATGAACCAAAGCAGGATAAAACCAGTCAGGATGCTGATTTTACTGCGAAAACTATCGCCGATAAGCAGGCGGATACGAATCAGGAACAGGCTAAAACAGAAGACGCGAAGCGCCACGATAAAGAGCAGGTGTAATCCGTGTTTGATATCGGTTTTAGCGAACTGCTATTGGTATTCATCATCGGCCTCGTCGTTCTGGGGCCGCAACGACTGCCTGTGGCGGTAAAAACGGTCGCGGGCTGGATTCGCGCGTTGCGTTCACTGGCGACAACGGTGCAGAACGAACTGACCCAGGAGTTAAAACTCCAGGAGTTTCAGGACAGTCTGAAAAAGGTTGAAAAGGCGAGCCTCACTAACCTGACGCCCGAACTGAAAGCGTCGATGGATGAACTACGCCAGGCCGCGGAGTCGATGAAGCGTTCCTACGTTGCAAACGATCCTGAAAAGGCGAGCGATGAAGCGCACACCATCCATAACCCGGTGGTGAAAGACAATGAAGCTGCGCATGAAGGCGTAACGCCTGCCGCTGCACAAACGCAGGCCAGTTCGCCGGAACAGAAGCCAGAAACCACGCCAGAGCCGGTGGTAAAACCTGCTGCGGACGCTGAACCGAAAACCGCTGCACCTTCCCCTTCGTCGAGTGATAAACCGTAAACATGTCTGTAGAAGATACTCAACCGCTTATCACGCATCTGATTGAGCTGCGTAAGCGTCTGCTGAACTGCATTATCGCGGTGATCGTGATATTCCTGTGTCTGGTCTATTTCGCCAATGACATCTATCACCTGGTATCCGCGCCATTGATCAAGCAGTTGCCGCAAGGTTCAACGATGATCGCCACCGACGTGGCCTCACCGTTCTTTACGCCGATCAAGCTGACCTTTATGGTGTCGCTGATTCTGTCAGCGCCGGTGATTCTCTATCAGGTGTGGGCGTTTATCGCCCCAGCGCTGTATAAGCATGAACGTCGCCTGGTGGTGCCGCTGCTGGTTTCCAGCTCTCTGTTGTTTTATATCGGCATGGCGTTCGCCTACTTTGTGGTCTTTCCGCTGGCATTTGGCTTCCTTGCCAATACCGCGCCGGAAGGGGTACAGGTATCCACCGACATCGCCAGCTATTTAAGCTTCGTTATGGCGCTGTTTATGGCGTTTGGTGTCTCCTTTGAAGTGCCGGTGGCAATAGTGCTGCTGTGCTGGATGGGGATTACCTCGCCAGAAGACTTACGCAAAAAACGCCCGTATGTGCTGGTTGGTGCATTCGTTGTCGGGATGCTGCTGACACCGCCGGATGTCTTCTCGCAAACGCTGTTGGCGATCCCGATGTACTGCCTGTTTGAAATCGGTGTCTTCTTCTCACGCTTTTACGTTGGTAAGGGTCGAAACCGAGAAGAAGAAAACGACGCTGAAGCAGAAAGCGAAAAAACTAAAGAATAAACTCAACCGCCCGTCAGGGCGGTTGTCATATGGAGTTCAGGATGTTTGATATCGGCGTTAATTTGACCAGTTCGCAATTTGCGAAAGACCGTGATGATGTTGTAGCGCGCGCTTTTGACGCGGGAGTTAATGGGCTACTCATCACCGGCACTAACCTGCGTGAAAGCCAGCAGGCGCAAAAGCTGGCGCGTCAGTATTCGTCCTGTTGGTCAACGGCGGGCGTACATCCTCACGACAGCAGCCAGTGGCAAGCTGCGACTGAAGAAGCGATTATTGAGCTGGCCGCGCAGCCAGAAGTGGTGGCGATTGGTGAATGTGGCCTCGACTTTAACCGCAACTTTTCGACGCCGGAAGAGCAGGAACGCGCTTTTGTTGCCCAGCTACGCATTGCCGCAGAATTAAACATGCCGGTATTTATGCACTGTCGCGATGCCCACGAGCGGTTTATGACATTGCTGGAGCCGTGGCTGGATAAAGTGCCTGGTGCGGTTCTTCATTGCTTTACCGGCACACGCGAAGAGATGCAGGCGTGCGTGGCGCATGGAATTTATATCGGCATTACCGGTTGGGTTTGCGATGAACGACGCGGACTGGAGCTGCGGGAACTGTTGCCGTTGATTCCGGCGGAGAAATTGCTGATCGAAACTGATGCGCCGTATCTGCTCCCGCGCGATCTCACGCCGAAACCATCATCCCGGCGCAACGAGCCAGCCCATCTGGCCCATATTTTGCAACGTATTGCGCACTGGCGTGGAGAAGATGCCGCATGGCTGGCTGCCACCACGGATGCCAATGTCAAAACACTGTTTGGGATTGCGTTTTAGAGTTTGCGGAACTCGGTGTTCTTCACACTGTGCTTAATCTCTTTATTGATAAGATTAAGTAACAGCATGGAGCGAGCCTCGCCGTCGGGTTCGGTGAAAATGGCCTGAAAACCTTCGAACGCGCCTTCGGTAATAATCACCTTATCACCCGGATAAGGGGTTGCCGGATCGACAATGTCTTTCGGTTTATATACCGATAGCTGATGAATCACCGCCGATGGGACTATCGCTGGCGATGCGCCAAAGCGCACGAAGTGGCTGACACCGCGGGTCGCGTTGATAGTCGTGGTATGAATCACTTCTGGATCAAATTCCACAAACAGGTAGTTGGGGAACAATGGCTCACTGACTGCAGTACGTTTGCCACGCACGATTTTTTCCAGGGTGATCATCGGTGCCAGGCAATTCACAGCCTGTCTTTCGAGGTGTTCCTGGGCACGTTGAAGTTGCCCGCGCTTGCAGTACAGTAAATACCAGGATTGCATAATGACTCTTATCCGTTTAATCGGGGCGCAAGGATAGCAAAAGCTTTACGCTAAGTTAATTATATTCCCCAGTTTGCGTTATACCGTCAGAGTTCACGCTAATTTAACAAATTTACAGCATCGCAAAGATGAACGCCGTATAATGGGCGCAGATTAAGAGGCTACAATGGACGCCATGAAATATAACGATTTACGCGACTTCTTGACGCTGCTTGAACAGCAGGGTGAGCTAAAACGTATCACGCTCCCGGTGGATCCGCATTTGGAAATCACTGAAATTGCTGACCGTACTTTGCGTGCCGGTGGGCCTGCGCTGTTGTTCGAAAACCCTAAAGGCTACTCGATGCCGGTGCTGTGCAACCTGTTCGGTACGCCAAAGCGCGTGGCGATGGGCATGGGGCAGGAAGATGTTTCTGCGCTGCGTGAAGTCGGTAAATTATTAGCCTTTCTCAAGGAACCTGAACCGCCAAAAGGTTTTCGCGACCTGTTTGATAAACTGCCGCAGTTTAAGCAGGTATTGAACATGCCGACAAAGCGACTGCGTGGTGCGCCCTGCCAACAAAAAATCGTCTCTGGCGATGACGTCGATCTCAATCGCATTCCCATTATGACCTGCTGGCCGGAAGACGCCGCGCCGCTGATTACCTGGGGGTTGACCGTGACGCGTGGCCCGCATAAAGAGCGGCAGAATCTGGGTATTTATCGTCAACAGCTAATTGGTAAAAACAAACTGATTATGCGCTGGTTGTCGCATCGCGGCGGCGCGCTGGATTTCCAGGAGTGGTGTGCGGCGCATCCGGGCGAACGTTTCCCGGTTTCTGTGGCGCTGGGTGCTGATCCCGCCACAATTCTCGGTGCAGTCACCCCCGTTCCAGATACGCTTTCAGAGTATGCGTTTGCCGGATTGCTGCGCGGCACCAAGACCGAAGTGGTGAAGTGTATCTCCAATGACCTTGAAGTGCCCGCCAGTGCGGAGATTGTGCTGGAAGGGTATATCGAACAAGGCGAAACTGCGCCGGAAGGGCCGTATGGCGACCACACCGGTTACTATAACGAAGTCGATAGTTTCCCGGTATTTACTGTGACGCATATTACCCAGCGTGAAGATGCGATTTATCATTCCACCTATACCGGGCGTCCGCCGGATGAACCTGCGGTACTGGGCGTGGCGTTGAACGAAGTGTTTGTGCCGATTCTGCAAAAACAGTTCCCGGAAATTGTCGATTTTTACCTGCCGCCGGAAGGCTGCTCTTATCGCCTGGCGGTAGTGACGATCAAAAAACAGTACGCCGGACACGCGAAGCGCGTCATGATGGGCGTCTGGTCGTTCTTACGCCAGTTTATGTACACTAAATTTGTGATCGTTTGCGATGATGACGTCAACGCACGCGACTGGAACGATGTGATTTGGGCGATTACTACCCGTATGGACCCGGCGCGGGATACTGTTCTGGTAGAAAATACGCCTATTGATTATCTGGATTTTGCCTCGCCTGTGTCCGGGCTGGGTTCAAAAATGGGGCTGGATGCCACGAATAAATGGCCAGGGGAAACCCAGCGTGAATGGGGACGTCCCATCAAAAAAGATCCGGATGTTGTCGCGCATATTGACGCCATCTGGGATGAACTGGCTATTTTTAACAACGGTAAAAGCGCCTGATGCGCGTTTGTTTTGCCCTATTTATCGATCCGACAGAGAAAGCGCATGACAACCTTAAGCTGTAAAGTGACCTCGGTAGAAGCTATCACGGATACCGTATACCGTGTCCGAATCGTACCAGACGCGGCCTTTTCTTTTCGTGCTGGTCAGTATTTGATGGTAGTGATGGATGAGCGTGACAAACGTCCGTTCTCAATGGCTTCGACGCCGGATGAAAAAGGGTTTATCGAGCTGCATATTGGCGCTTCTGAAATCAACCTTTACGCGAAAGCAGTCATGGACCGCATCCTCAAAGATCATCAAATCGTGGTCGATATTCCCCACGGAGAAGCGTGGCTGCGCGATGATGAAGAACGTCCAATGATTCTCATCGCGGGCGGCACCGGGTTCTCTTATGCGCGCTCGATTTTGCTGACGGCGCTGGCGCGTAACCCAAACCGTGATATCACCATTTACTGGGGCGGGCGTGAAGAGCAGCATCTTTATGATCTCTCCGAGCTTGAGGCGCTTTCGCTTAAGCATCCTGGTCTGCAAGTGGTGCCGGTGGTTGAACAACCGGAAGCGGGCTGGCGTGGGCGTACTGGCACTGTGTTAACGGCGGTATTGCAGGATCACGGTACGCTGGCAGAGCATGATATCTATATTGCCGGACGTTTTGAGATGGCGAAAATTGCCCGTGACCTGTTTTGCAGTGAGCGTAATGCGCGGGAAGATCGCCTGTTTGGCGATGCGTTTGCATTTATCTGAGATATAAAAAACCCGCCCCTGACAGGCGGGAAGAACGGCAACTAAAACTTTATTCAGTGGCATTTAGATCTATGTCGCATCCGGCAATTGGTGCACGATGCCTGATGCGACGCTGGCGCGTCTTATCAGGCCTACATTGGTGCCGGATCGGTAGACCGGATAAGGCGTTCACGCCGCATTCGGTAAGTGGTTAAATCCGCTCAAACACCGTCGCAATACCCTGACCCAGACCGATACACATCGTCGCCAGACCAAACTGGGCATCTTTGCGCTCCATCAGATTCAGCAGCGTGGTGCTGATACGCGCACCGGAACAACCCAGCGGATGACCCAGCGCGATCGCGCCACCGTTGAGGTTGATCTTCTCGTCAATCTGCTCAATCAGTCCCAGATCTTTAATACATGGCAGGATCTGCGCGGCAAAGGCTTCATTCATTTCAAACACGCCGATATCACTGACAGAAAGCCCCGCTTTTTTCAGTGCCAGCTTCGAGGCCGGAACCGGGCCGTAACCCATAATCGATGGGTCACAACCAACGACCGCCATCGAACGCACGCGGGCGCGCGGCTTAAGACCTAATTCATGGGCGCGGCTTTCACTCATCACCAGCATGGCAGCTGCGCCATCGGAAAGCGCAGAAGATGTACCCGCCGTTACCGTACCGCTGACGGGATCAAACGCCGGACGCAGCGTGGCGAGGGCTTCCACGGTGGTTTCCGGGCGAATCACTTCGTCGTAATTAAACTGCTTCAGGACGCCGTCGGCATCGTGACCACCGGTCGGGATAATTTCATTTTTAAATGCACCCGACTGCGTGGCAGCCCAGGCGCGGGCGTGTGACCGCGCGGCAAAGGCATCCTGCATTTCACGGCTGATACCGTGCATACGCGCCAGCATTTCTGCCGTTAAGCCCATCATGCCCGCCGCTTTGGCGACATTACGGCTAAGGCCGGGGTGAAAATCGACGCCGTGACTCATTGGCACATGGCCCATATGCTCCACGCCGCCAACCAGACATGCCTGCGCATCGCCGGTCATGATCATTCGTGCTGCGTCATGCAGTGCCTGCATGGATGAACCACACAAGCGATTGACAGTAACCGCCGGGACAGAGTGCGGCACTTCTGCCAACAGCGCCGCGTTACGGGCGATATTAAAACCTTGCTCCAGCGTCTGCTGTACACAGCCCCAGTAAATATCGTCGAGGGCAGCAGCTTCCAGCGCCGGGTTACGCGCCAGCAGGCTACGCATTAAATGAGCGGAGAGATCTTCCGCACGCACGTGACGAAAAGCACCGCCCTTCGAACGGCCCATCGGGGTGCGAATTGCATCGACAATGACAACCTGTTCCATTGTGACTCCTTAAGCCGTTTTCAGGTCGCCAACCGGACGGGCTGGCTCAACCGGGGGATAGTACGGTTCGTTATGACGCGCTTTATTACGCAGACCTTCCGGCACTTCGTACAGTGGGCCGAGGTGCTGATATTGCTGTGCCATATCGAGGTATTTTGCGCTACCGAGGGTGTCCAGCCAGCGGAACGCGCCACCGTGGAACGGAGGGAAACCCAGGCCGTAGACCAGCGCCATATCCGCTTCTGCCGGAGTGGCGATAATGCCTTCTTCCAGACAGCGCACCACTTCGTTGACCATCGGGATCATCATGCGGGCGATAATCTCTTCTTCGCTGAAATCGCGCTTCGGCTGGCTCACTTCTGCCAGCAGGTCGTCAACAGCGGCGTCTTCTTCTTTCTTCGGCTTACCTTTGCTGTCTTCTTTATAACGCCAGAAACCGAGGCCGTTCTTCTGACCAAAGCGGTTGGCATCAAACAGCGCGTCGATGGCATCGCGATAATCTTTCTGCATCCGCTGCGGGAAGCCTGCTGCCATGACAGCCTGGGCATGATGCGCGGTGTCAATGCCCACAACGTCCAGCAGATATGCCGGACCCATCGGCCAGCCAAACTGTTTTTCCATCACTTTGTCGATCTTGCGGAAATCCGCGCCGTCGCGCAGCAACTGGCTGAATCCGGCGAAGTAGGGGAACAGTACACGGTTAACGAAGAAGCCGGGGCAGTCGTTGACCACAATCGGCGTCTTTCCCATCTTGCTCGCCCATGCGACGACTTTCGCGATGGTTTCGTCGGAGCTTTTCTCGCCGCGAATAATTTCTACCAACGGCATCCGGTGCACCGGGTTAAAGAAGTGCATCCCGCAGAAGTTTTCCGGGCGTTCCAGCGCGTTGGCCAGTTCGCTGATAGGAATGGTTGAAGTGTTAGACGCCAGCACGGTATCCGGGCGTACTTTTTGTTCGGTTTCTGCCAGTACGGCTTTTTTCACTTTCGGGTTTTCGACAACCGCTTCTACCACAATATCCACGCGGTCAAACCCGGCGTAGTCGAGCGTTGGGTGGATTGTAGAGATCACGCCAGCCAGTTTCAGACCATCGATCTTGCCGCGCTCAAGCTGCTTGTTCAGCAGTTTCGCGGCTTCGGTCATGCCGAGGGTTAACGACTTGTCGTTGATATCTTTCATGACAACCGGCACGCCTTTCCACGCAGACTGGTAAGCGATGCCGCCGCCCATAATGCCTGCGCCCAGCACAGCGGCCTGTTTTGGGGTTTCAACGTCTTTGGTGAGTTTCTTCGCTTTGCCTTTTACATATTGATCGTTAAGGAAAATGCCGACCAGTGCGCGAGCTTCGTTGGTATGCGCCAGCGGGACAAAACTTTTGTTTTCCAGATTTAAGGCTTCTTCACGACCAAAACGGGCCGCCGCTTCAATGGTTTTTACTGCGGTGATGGGGGCCGGATAATGTTTCCCCGCCGTTTGTGCGACCATCCCTTTAGCGATGGTGAAACTCATGGTGGCTTCAATCTTGCTCAGTTTTAGCGGTTCCAGCTTCGGCTGACGTTTCGCTTTCCAGTCGAGGTCGCCGTTAATGGCCTGGCGTAAAATCGCCATCGCCCCTTCAACCAGTTTTTCTGCTTTGACTACACCATCCACCAGACCGATTTTCAGCGCCTGATCCGCGCCGACATCTTTACCGGCGGCAATGATTTCCAGCGCACTGTCAGCGCCCAGCATACGTGGCATACGTACAGAACCGCCAAAGCCCGGCATGATGCCCAGTTTGGTTTCCGGCAGACCGATGCGCAGATCCGGCGTCGCCAGACGATAATCGGTCGCCAGCACGCATTCGCAGCCACCGCCCAGCGCATAGCCGTTGACGGCAGCAATGGTCGGCACCGGCAGATCTTCCAGGCGATTAAACACGCTATTGGCAAAGTGCAGCCACTGACTTAACTGTTCTTCAGGAACGAGGAACAGAGACAAAAATTCGGTGATATCAGCACCGACGATAAAGGCTGCTTTGTTCGAACGCAGCAGCAGCCCTTTTAGATCTGATTGCTGTTCCAGCACGCCGATGGCCTCGCCGAGGCTGGCGACGGTGGCAGTGTCGAGTTTATTAACTGAACCTGGGGCATCAAATACCAGTTCGGCAATGCCATCTTCCAGCCAGTCAAGGTACAGGGTGTCGCCTTTGTAAAGCATGTCAGTCTCCTGAATCCGCAAGGTGATCTGGTCGTACCAGATGCATCGAAGTGTGTATTTTGTGTTAAAAATATGCAAATAAAATATTAAAGAAATGCCGATCTGATCACGCTCGGCAGAAATCACGCTCTGGATGAACGATGTGCTAAGATGCGGAGACTTAAGGTCAAAAAAACAGAAGGGTAAAAAATGGAATCACTGGCCTCACTCTATAAAAATCATATAGCTACCTTACAAGAACGGACTCGCGATGCGCTGGCGCGCTTCAAGCTGGATGCGTTACTTATTCACTCCGGCGAACTGTTCAACGTTTTTCTCGACGATCATCCCTATCCGTTTAAAGTGAATCCGCAATTCAAAGCGTGGGTGCCGGTAACTCAGGTGCCAAACTGCTGGCTGTTGGTGGATGGCGTGAACAAGCCGAAACTGTGGTTTTATCTGCCGGTTGATTACTGGCACAACGTCGAACCGCTGCCGACCTCCTTCTGGACTGAAGATGTAGAAGTGATCGCGCTGCCGAAAGCCGATGGCATTGGTAGCCTGCTGCCTGCTGCGCGCGGGAATATCGGTTATATCGGTCCGGTGCCGGAGCGTGCGCTGCAACTGGGTATTGAGGCCAGCAATATCAACCCGAAAGGGGTGATCGACTACCTGCATTACTACCGCTCCTTCAAAACCGAGTACGAACTGGCCTGTATGCGTGAAGCGCAGAAAATGGCGGTCAACGGTCATCGCGCGGCAGAAGAAGCGTTCCGTTCTGGCATGAGCGAGTTCGATATCAATATTGCCTATCTGACCGCGACCGGTCATCGTGATACCGACGTACCTTACAGCAACATTGTGGCGCTTAACGAACACGCTGCGGTGTTGCATTACACCAAACTGGACCACCAGGCACCGGAAGAGATGCGCAGCTTCCTGCTGGATGCCGGGGCCGAATATAACGGCTATGCGGCTGACCTGACCCGTACCTGGTCGGCAAAAAGCGATAACGACTACGCACAGCTGGTGAAAGACGTAAATGATGAACAACTGGCGCTGATCGCCACCATGAAAGCAGGCGTCAGCTATGTGGATTACCACATCCAGTTCCATCAGCGCATCGCCAAATTGCTGCGTAAACATCAAATCATCACCGATATGAGTGAAGAAGCGATGGTCGAAAACGATCTCACCGGACCGTTTATGCCGCACGGTATCGGTCATCCGCTGGGCCTGCAGGTGCATGACGTAGCTGGCTTTATGCAAGATGATAGCGGTACGCACCTCGCGGCACCGGCAAAATATCCGTACCTGCGCTGCACCCGTATTCTCCAGCCGGGCATGGTGTTAACCATCGAACCGGGTATTTACTTCATTGAATCGCTGCTGGCACCGTGGCGTGAAGGGCAGTTCAGCAAGCACTTCAACTGGCAGAAAATTGAAGCACTGAAACCGTTCGGCGGCATTCGTATCGAAGACAACGTGGTGATCCACGAAAACAACGTGGAAAACATGACCCGGGATCTGAAACTGGCGTGATGGAAAGCTGGTTAATTCCTGCGGCACCAGTCACGGTCGTTGAAGAGATCAAAAAGAGCCGCTTCATAACGATGTTGGCGCATACCGATGGCGTTGAGGCGGCGAAAGCGTTTGTTGAATCGGTGCGGGCAGAACACCCCGATGCCCGCCACCATTGCGTGGCGTGGGTGGCGGGTGCGCCGGATGATTCTCAACAGCTCGGTTTCTCTGACGACGGGGAACCGGCGGGAACGGCCGGTAAACCGATGCTCGCCCAACTAATGGGCAGCGGCGTCGGGGAAATTACCGCTGTGGTGGTGCGCTACTACGGCGGCATATTGCTTGGTACCGGTGGGTTAGTGAAAGCGTATGGCGGCGGCGTGAATCAGGCGCTGCGCCAGCTAACGACCCAACGCAAGACGCCATTAACCGAATATACTTTGCAATGTGAATATAGTCAGTTAACCGGCATTGAAGCGTTGCTGGGGCAGTGTGACGGCAAAATTATCAACAGTGATTATCAGGCATTCGTTCTGCTGCGGGTGGCGCTTCCGGCGGCGAAAGTGGCTGAATTTTCCGCAAAGCTGGCGGATTTTAGCCGTGGTTCATTGCAATTGTTAGCGATTGAAGAATAATCCCCACTTCGTTTTGCAGAACTAAGGAAGCGGCAGAGATGCATTTTCGCGCCATTACCCGAATCGTTGGACTACTGGTCATCTTATTTTCAGGGACCATGATTATCCCTGGGCTGGTAGCACTCATCTACCGGGATGGAGCGGGCCGCGCTTTTACCCAGACCTTTTTTGTCGCCCTCGCCATTGGCTCTATACTGTGGTGGCCGAACCGCAAAGAGAAGGGCGAACTGAAATCCCGTGAGGGGTTTCTGATAGTGGTGCTGTTCTGGACCGTGCTGGGTAGCGTCGGTGCGCTCCCTTTTATCTTCTCGGAAAGCCCGAACCTCACGATTACCGATGCGTTTTTTGAATCTTTCTCTGGCCTGACCACCACGGGGGCCACTACGCTGGTGGGGCTGGATTCGCTCCCTCACGCCATCCTCTTTTATCGCCAGATGCTGCAATGGTTTGGCGGGATGGGGATCATCGTGTTGGCGGTTGCGATACTGCCTATCCTCGGCGTGGGTGGGATGCAGCTCTATCGCGCAGAAATGCCCGGCCCACTGAAAGATAACAAAATGCGCCCGCGAATTGCGGAAACGGCGAAAACCCTGTGGTTGATTTATGTCTTGCTGACCGTCGCCTGTGCGCTGGCGTTGTGGTTTGCCGGAATGGATGCCTTTGATGCCATCGGCCATAGCTTTGCGACTATCGCTATTGGCGGCTTCTCGACACATGATGCCAGTATCGGTTATTTCGACAGCCCGACTATTAACACTATCATTGCTATCTTCCTGCTGATCTCCGGCTGTAACTACGGTCTGCACTTTTCACTGTTAAGTGGGCGTAGTCTGAAGGTTTATTGGCGCGATCCGGAATTTCGCATGTTTATCGGCGTACAGTTTACGCTGGTGGTTATTTGTACACTCGTACTGTGGTTTCATAATGTCTACAGTTCGGCGCTGATGACAATTAACCAGGCGTTTTTCCAGGTGGTATCGATGGCGACAACCGCCGGGTTTACGACTGACAGCATTGCCCGCTGGCCGCTCTTTTTGCCGGTACTGCTTTTATGTTCAGCTTTTATCGGCGGTTGCGCCGGGTCAACGGGCGGTGGCCTGAAAGTGATCCGCATCCTGCTGCTGTTTAAGCAGGGGAACCGTGAGCTGAAACGACTGGTGCATCCGAACGCCGTCTATAGCATTAAGCTGGGGAATCGCGCACTGCCGGAACGTATCCTCGAAGCCGTTTGGGGATTTTTCTCCGCCTATGCATTGGTGTTTATTGTCAGTATGCTGGCGATTATCGCCACGGGCGTGGATGACTTTTCTGCCTTTGCCTCGGTTGTTGCGACATTGAATAACCTGGGGCCAGGGCTTGGCGTGGTTGCTGATAACTTTACCAGTATGAACCCGGTGGCTAAATGGATCCTGATTGCCAACATGCTGTTTGGTCGTCTCGAGGTCTTTACATTGCTGGTGCTCTTTACCCCGACTTTCTGGCGTGAATGATGGAGTAATACGTGAAAACATTAATTCTTTTCTCAACAAGGGACGGACAAACGCGCGAGATTGCCTCCTACCTGGCTTCGGAACTGAAAGAACTGGGGATCCAGGCGGATGTCGCCAATGTGCACCGCATTGAAGAACCACAGTGGGAAAACTACGACCGTGTGGTCATTGGTGCTTCTATTCGCTATGGTCACTACCACTCTGCGTTCCAGGAGTTTGTCAAAAAGCATGCGACGCGACTGAATTCGATGCCGAGCGCCTTTTACTCCGTAAACCTGGTGGCGCGTAAACCTGAGAAGCGTACTCCACAGACCAACAGCTACGCGCGGAAGTTTCTGATGAGTTCACAATGGCGTCCCGATCGCTGCGCGGTCATTGCCGGGGCGCTGCGTTACCCACGTTATCGCTGGTACGACCGTTTTATGATCAAGCTAATTATGAAGATGTCAGGCGGTGAAACGGATACGCGCAAAGAAGTTGTCTATACCGATTGGGAGCAGGTGGCGAATTTCGCCCGAGAAATCGCCCATTTAACCGACAAACCGACGCTGAAATAAGCATAAAGAATAAAAAATGCGCGGTCAGAAAATTATTTTAAATTTCCTCTTGTCAGGCCGGAATAACTCCCTATAATGCGCCACCACTGACACGGAACAACGGCAA
>NZ_KE137316.1:3143603-3146371 GCF_000408845.1 Escherichia sp. KTE172
CTGTGAGCTCGATGAGTAGGGCGGGACACGTGGTATCCTGTCTGAATATGGGGGGACCATCCTCCAAGGCTAAATACTCCTGACTGACCGATAGTGAACCAGTACCGTGAGGGAAAGGCGAAAAGAACCCCGGCGAGGGGAGTGAAAAAGAACCTGAAACCGTGTACGTACAAGCAGTGGGAGCCTCTTTATGGGGTGACTGCGTACCTTTTGTATAATGGGTCAGCGACTTATATTCTGTAGCAAGGTTAACCGAATAGGGGAGCCGAAGGGAAACCGAGTCTTAACTGGGCGTTAAGTTGCAGGGTATAGACCCGAAACCCGGTGATCTAGCCATGGGCAGGTTGAAGGTTGGGTAACACTAACTGGAGGACCGAACCGACTAATGTTGAAAAATTAGCGGATGACTTGTGGCTGGGGGTGAAAGGCCAATCAAACCGGGAGATAGCTGGTTCTCCCCGAAAGCTATTTAGGTAGCGCCTCGTGAATTCATCTCCGGGGGTAGAGCACTGTTTCGGCAAGGGGGTCATCCCGACTTACCAACCCGATGCAAACTGCGAATACCGGAGAATGTTATCACGGGAGACACACGGCGGGTGCTAACGTCCGTCGTGAAGAGGGAAACAACCCAGACCGCCAGCTAAGGTCCCAAAGTCATGGTTAAGTGGGAAACGATGTGGGAAGGCCCAGACAGCCAGGATGTTGGCTTAGAAGCAGCCATCATTTAAAGAAAGCGTAATAGCTCACTGGTCGAGTCGGCCTGCGCGGAAGATGTAACGGGGCTAAACCATGCACCGAAGCTGCGGCAGCGACGCTTATGCGTTGTTGGGTAGGGGAGCGTTCTGTAAGCCTGTGAAGGTGTACTGTGAGGTATGCTGGAGGTATCAGAAGTGCGAATGCTGACATAAGTAACGATAAAGCGGGTGAAAAGCCCGCTCGCCGGAAGACCAAGGGTTCCTGTCCAACGTTAATCGGGGCAGGGTGAGTCGACCCCTAAGGCGAGGCCGAAAGGCGTAGTCGATGGGAAACAGGTTAATATTCCTGTACTTGGTGTTACTGCGAAGGGGGGACGGAGAAGGCTATGTTGGCCGGGCGACGGTTGTCCCGGTTTAAGCGTGTAGGCTGGTTTTCCAGGCAAATCCGGAAAATCAAGGCTGAGGCGTGATGACGAGGCACTACGGTGCTGAAGCAACAAATGCCCTGCTTCCAGGAAAAGCCTCTAAGCATCAGGTAACATCAAATCGTACCCCAAACCGACACAGGTGGTCAGGTAGAGAATACCAAGGCGCTTGAGAGAACTCGGGTGAAGGAACTAGGCAAAATGGTGCCGTAACTTCGGGAGAAGGCACGCTGATATGTAGGTGAAGTCCCTCGCGGATGGAGCTGAAATCAGTCGAAGATACCAGCTGGCTGCAACTGTTTATTAAAAACACAGCACTGTGCAAACACGAAAGTGGACGTATACGGTGTGACGCCTGCCCGGTGCCGGAAGGTTAATTGATGGGGTTAGCGGTAACGCGAAGCTCTTGATCGAAGCCCCGGTAAACGGCGGCCGTAACTATAACGGTCCTAAGGTAGCGAAATTCCTTGTCGGGTAAGTTCCGACCTGCACGAATGGCGTAATGATGGCCAGGCTGTCTCCACCCGAGACTCAGTGAAATTGAACTCGCTGTGAAGATGCAGTGTACCCGCGGCAAGACGGAAAGACCCCGTGAACCTTTACTATAGCTTGACACTGAACATTGAGCCTTGATGTGTAGGATAGGTGGGAGGCTTTGAAGTGTGGACGCCAGTCTGCATGGAGCCGACCTTGAAATACCACCCTTTAATGTTTGATGTTCTAACGTTGGCCCCTAATCGGGGTTGCGGACAGTGTCTGGTGGGTAGTTTGACTGGGGCGGTCTCCTCCTAAAGAGTAACGGAGGAGCACGAAGGTTGGCTAATCCTGGTCGGACATCAGGAGGTTAGTGCAATGGCATAAGCCAGCTTGACTGCGAGCGTGACGGCGCGAGCAGGTGCGAAAGCAGGTCATAGTGATCCGGTGGTTCTGAATGGAAGGGCCATCGCTCAACGGATAAAAGGTACTCCGGGGATAACAGGCTGATACCGCCCAAGAGTTCATATCGACGGCGGTGTTTGGCACCTCGATGTCGGCTCATCACATCCTGGGGCTGAAGTAGGTCCCAAGGGTATGGCTGTTCGCCATTTAAAGTGGTACGCGAGCTGGGTTTAGAACGTCGTGAGACAGTTCGGTCCCTATCTGCCGTGGGCGCTGGAGAACTGAGGGGGGCTGCTCCTAGTACGAGAGGACCGGAGTGGACGCATCACTGGTGTTCGGGTTGTCATGCCAATGGCACTGCCCGGTAGCTAAATGCGGAAGAGATAAGTGCTGAAAGCATCTAAGCACGAAACTTGCCCCGAGATGAGTTCTCCCTGACTCCCTGAGAGTCCTGAAGGAACGTTGAAGACGACGACGTTGATAGGCCGGGTGTGTAAGCGCAGCGATGCGTTGAGCTAACCGGTACTAATGAACCGTGAGGCTTAACCTTACAACGCCGAAGATGTTTTGGCGGATAGAGAGAAGATTTTCAGCCTGATACAGATTAAATCAGAACGCAGAAGCGGTCTGATAAAACAGAATTTGCCTGGCGGCCTTAGCGCGGTGGTCCCACCTGACCCCATGCCGAACTCAGAAGTGAAACGCCGTAGCGCCGATGGTAGTGTGGGGTCTCCCCATGCGAGAGTAGGGAACTGCCAGGCATCAAATT
>NZ_KE137316.1:3146381-3148561 GCF_000408845.1 Escherichia sp. KTE172
AAAAAATGCGCGGTCAGAAAATTATTTTAAATTTCCTCTTGTCAGGCCGGAATAACTCCCTATAATGCGCCACCACTGACACGGAACAACGGCAAACACGCCGCCGGGTCAGAGGGGTTCTCCTGAGAACTTCGGCAGAGAAAGCAAAAATAAATGCTTGACTCTGTAGCGGGAAAGCGTATTATGCACACCCCGCGCTGCTGAGAAAAAGCGAAGCGGCACTGCTCTTTAACAATTTATCAGACAATCTGTGTGGGCACTCGAAGATACGGATTCTTAACGTCGCAAGACGAAAAATGAATACCAAGTCTCAAGAGTGAACACGTAATTCATTACGAAGTTTAATTCTTTGAGCATCAAACTTTTAAATTGAAGAGTTTGATCATGGCTCAGATTGAACGCTGGCGGCAGGCCTAACACATGCAAGTCGAACGGTAACAGGAAGAAGCTTGCTTCTTTGCTGACGAGTGGCGGACGGGTGAGTAATGTCTGGGAAACTGCCTGATGGAGGGGGATAACTACTGGAAACGGTAGCTAATACCGCATAACGTCGCAAGACCAAAGAGGGGGACCTTCGGGCCTCTTGCCATCGGATGTGCCCAGATGGGATTAGCTAGTAGGTGGGGTAACGGCTCACCTAGGCGACGATCCCTAGCTGGTCTGAGAGGATGACCAGCCACACTGGAACTGAGACACGGTCCAGACTCCTACGGGAGGCAGCAGTGGGGAATATTGCACAATGGGCGCAAGCCTGATGCAGCCATGCCGCGTGTATGAAGAAGGCCTTCGGGTTGTAAAGTACTTTCAGCGGGGAGGAAGGGAGTAAAGTTAATACCTTTGCTCATTGACGTTACCCGCAGAAGAAGCACCGGCTAACTCCGTGCCAGCAGCCGCGGTAATACGGAGGGTGCAAGCGTTAATCGGAATTACTGGGCGTAAAGCGCACGCAGGCGGTTTGTTAAGTCAGATGTGAAATCCCCGGGCTCAACCTGGGAACTGCATCTGATACTGGCAAGCTTGAGTCTCGTAGAGGGGGGTAGAATTCCAGGTGTAGCGGTGAAATGCGTAGAGATCTGGAGGAATACCGGTGGCGAAGGCGGCCCCCTGGACGAAGACTGACGCTCAGGTGCGAAAGCGTGGGGAGCAAACAGGATTAGATACCCTGGTAGTCCACGCCGTAAACGATGTCGACTTGGAGGTTGTGCCCTTGAGGCGTGGCTTCCGGAGCTAACGCGTTAAGTCGACCGCCTGGGGAGTACGGCCGCAAGGTTAAAACTCAAATGAATTGACGGGGGCCCGCACAAGCGGTGGAGCATGTGGTTTAATTCGATGCAACGCGAAGAACCTTACCTGGTCTTGACATCCACGGAAGTTTTCAGAGATGAATAGGTGCCTTCGGGAACTGTGAGACAGGTGCTGCATGGCTGTCGTCAGCTCGTGTTGTGAAATGTTGGGTTAAGTCCCGCAACGAGCGCAACCCTTATCCTTTGTTGCCAGCGGTCCGGCCGGGAACTCAAAGGAGACTGCCAGTGATAAACTGGAGGAAGGTGGGGATGACGTCAAGTCATCATGGCCCTTACGACCAGGGCTACACACGTGCTACAATGGCGCATACAAAGAGAAGCGACCTCGCGAGAGCAAGCGGACCTCATAAAGTGCGTCGTAGTCCGGATTGGAGTCTGCAACTCGACTCCATGAAGTCGGAATCGCTAGTAATCGTGGATCAGAATGCCACGGTGAATACGTTCCCGGGCCTTGTACACACCGCCCGTCACACCATGGGAGTGGGTTGCAAAAGAAGTAGGTAGCTTAACCTTCGGGAGGGCGCTTACCACTTTGTGATTCATGACTGGGGTGAAGTCGTAACAAGGTAACCGTAGGGGAACCTGCGGTTGGATCACCTCCTTACCTTAAAGAAGCGTACTTTGCAGTGCTCACACAGATTGTCTGATGAAAATGAGCAGTAAAACCTCTACAGGCTTGTAGCTCAGGTGGTTAGAGCGCACCCCTGATAAGGGTGAGGTCGGTGGTTCAAGTCCACTCAGGCCTACCAAATTTGCACGGCAAATTTGAAGAGGTTTTAACTACATGTTATGGGGCTATAGCTCAGCTGGGAGAGCGCCTGCTTTGCACGCAGGAGGTCTGCGGTTCGATCCCGCATAGCTCCACCATCTCTGTAG
>NZ_KE137316.1:3154316-3175181 GCF_000408845.1 Escherichia sp. KTE172
CTGACCCCATGCCGAACTCAGAAGTGAAACGCCGTAGCGCCGATGGTAGTGTGGGGTCTCCCCATGCGAGAGTAGGGAACTGCCAGGCATCAAATTAAGCAGAAGGCCATCCGTCAGGATGGCCTTTTTGCGCTGGAGCAGAAGAAGGCCGGATGCGACGCTGGCTGCGTCTGATCCAGCCTACTCTTGCTTATCCGTCCTGATTTTGCATCCACTCCACCACAAAATCAGCCAGCCCCCCAACATCATTAATATCCAGTAACGCGACATCAAGATTAAGTGACACATCACTGGCTACAGCAATAACATGTCTGTCTATCACTAATTCTTCCGGTCGATGTCCGGCTCCATCGCGAAAAAGCACAATCTTTGCGATCTCTTCATGCTTAAACCCTTCGACCAGAATCAAATCCAGCTTTGAGGTATCCATTCGACTTGCGAGAAAATGTAGATCCAGCTCTTCTTCGTCTGGTGTTTCCGTCATCAAGGCCCATCGCTGCTGGCTGGCAACGATGGTTTGTGCCGCGCCAGCCTTGCGCAGCTCATAGCTATCTTTGCCCGGTTTATCAACATCCATATCATGGTGCGTATGCTTAATCAGCCCTGGACGGATCCCTCTGGCGCATAATGCCGGGATCAGTTTTTTCAGCAGCGTAGTTTTTCCAGTGCCGCTCCACGCGGCAAAGGCGAGTAACGGTATCATCGTTTTTCCTGCCATCGGGCAAGCTCCTCTGGCGTATTCACGTTAATAAATGCATCTTTATTATCGCTGAAATCAACCGCATGACCGCCAGCCAGACGCATAAATGCCATTACCCGGCGTTCTCCTGCTTGCAGATATTCCAGTAATAAAGGCTCAATTGCGCGGTTTACCAGAGCAATAGTCGGGTGATCGCGTTCACCGTCGTGGACCCACACGACAGGTGCCTCTTTGCGCTGATGATTAAGCCGGGCTGCTAAATCAGGGGGAATGTAAGGCGTATCGCACGGACAAAACAAAAACCACTCCCCCGTTTCCTGCTGCATTACTGAAAGCATTCCTGCCAGAGGGCCTGGGTAATCCGCAAGTGAATCTTCAATCACTTTCAGACCGCTTGCCTGATAGATTTCCTGATGACGATTGGCATTAACCACGACGTGCGAGAGCTGCGTCATAAGCGCGTCAGCGACATGTTGCCACAGCGGTTTGCCGTTTAATTCAAGCAATCCTTTATCTACGCCGCCCATTCGTCTGGCTTTACCGCCCGCCAGCACAACGCCTGTTATCGTCGTCATCAGATTCACCGATATCGCCTCTTTTATTGTGGGATTGACCCTGCTAACGTGTCTGTCTCAAGAGTAAGGAGCATTACTATGAAATGTAAACGTCTGAATGAAGTTATTGAACTCCTCCAGCCAGCCTGGCAAAAAGAGCCAGACCTTAACCTGCTGCAATTTTTGCAGAAACTGGCGAAAGAGTCAGGTTTTGACGGCGAACTGGCGGATTTGACGGATGACATTCTGATCTATCATCTGAAAATGCGTGATTCCGCGAAAGATGCGGTGATCCCGGGTTTGCAGAAAGATTATGAAGAAGATTTCAAAACGGCGCTGTTACGCGCTCGCGGCGTAATTAAAGAGTAAAAGCTTGTAAGCGGCGCCACCAAAATCATCGTGAAATGATATCCTTCATCATTCGTAATGTTTTCCGGATGATGGGATGAACAACAGCGCTTTTACTTTCCAGACACTACACCCGGATACCATCATGGATGCTCTATTTGAGCAAGGGATCCGGGTGGATTCCGGTCTTACCCCGCTTAACAGCTATGAAAACCGTGTCTATCAATTTCAGGACGAAGATCGTCGACGTTTTGTCGTCAAATTTTATCGCCCTGAACGTTGGACAGCCGATCAAATCCTCGAAGAACATCAATTTGCGTTGCAGCTGGTTAACGATGAAGTTCCGGTCGCAGCGCCTGTGGCCTTTAACGGTCAGACTTTATTGAATCATCAGGGATTTTATTTCGCTGTTTTTCCAAGCGTCGGTGGTCGCCAGTTCGAAGCTGATAATATCGATCAGATGGAAGCGGTTGGGCGTTATTTAGGGCGTATGCATCAGACGGGGCGCAAACAGCTTTTTATCCATCGCCCGACCATCGGTCTGAATGAATATCTCATTGAGCCTCGCAAGCTGTTTGAGGACGCTACACTGATACCTTCCGGGTTGAAAGCGGCATTCCTGAAAGCGACAGATGAGCTGATCGCCGCCGTTACAGCACACTGGCGGGAAGATTTCACCGTTCTGCGGCTACATGGAGACTGCCACGCCGGTAATATCCTCTGGCGCGATGGTCCAATGTTTGTTGATCTGGATGATGCACGTAATGGTCCAGCCGTTCAGGATTTGTGGATGTTGCTCAATGGCGATAAAGCCGAGCAGCGGATGCAACTGGAAACTATTATTGAAGCTTATGAAGAATTTAGCGAGTTCGACACCGCTGAAATCGGACTGATTGAACCTTTACGCGCCATGCGTTTGGTTTATTATCTTGCCTGGCTGATGCGGCGTTGGGCTGATCCCGCGTTCCCGAAAAATTTCCCGTGGTTAACCGGGGAAGATTACTGGCTGCGACAGACGGCGACTTTTATAGAACAGGCAAAAGTTCTACAAGAACCCCCTTTGCAATTAACACCTATGTATTAATCGGAGAGAGTAGATCATGAAAAAGATTTGGCTGGCGCTGGCTGGTTTAGTTTTAGCGTTTAGCGCATCGGCGGCGCAGTATGAAGATGGTAAACAGTACACTACCCTGGAAAAACCAGTTGCTGGCGCGCCGCAAGTGCTGGAGTTTTTCTCTTTCTTCTGCCCGCACTGCTATCAGTTTGAAGAAGTTCTGCATATTTCTGATAACGTGAAGAAAAAACTGCCGGAAGGCGTGAAGATGACTAAATACCACGTCAACTTCATGGGTGGTGACCTGGGCAAAGATCTGACTCAGGCATGGGCAGTGGCGATGGCACTGGGCGTGGAAGACAAAGTCACTGTTCCGCTGTTTGAAGGCGTACAGAAAACCCAGACCATTCGTTCAGCATCTGATATCCGCGATGTATTTATCAACGCAGGTATTAAAGGTGAAGAGTACGACGCGGCGTGGAACAGCTTCGTGGTGAAATCCCTGGTCGCTCAGCAGGAAAAAGCTGCAGCTGACGTGCAATTGCGTGGCGTTCCGGCGATGTTTGTTAACGGTAAATATCAGCTGAATCCGCAGGGTATGGATACCAGCAATATGGATGTTTTTGTTCAGCAGTATGCTGATACGGTGAAATATCTGTCCGAGAAAAAATAATTCAATGTAAATTACATAAAGCCCGTGAATATTCACGGGCTTTTTTTATTATTTAATAAATATAAATACATTCTGATAATGCATCCTGCCGCTGGACATTATTTCAGCATAAGTGGATATTCAAAGTTTTGCTGTTTTATCAGGGAATATTTATATGATACGTAAGTCAGCTACAGGTGTTATTGTTGCGTTAGCCGTAATCTGGGGTGGTGGCACATGGTACACAGGTACGCAAATTCAGCCTGGTGTCGAAAAGTTTATTAAAGATTTTAACGATGCTAAAAAGAAAGGTGAACATGCCTGCGATATGACGTTAAGTTATAAAAACTTTGACAAAGGCTTTTTTAATTCTCATTTTCAAATGCAAATAACATTTGATAACGGTGCACCCGATCTCAATATCAAGCCAGGCCAGAAAGTTGCATTTGATGTGGATGTTGAGCACGGTCCGTTGCCCATCACAATGTTAATGCGTGGTAATGTCATCCCCGCACTGGCAGCGGCAAAAGTGAACTTAGTGAATAATGAACTGACACAACCGCTATTTATCGCCGCGAAAAATAAATCGCCCGTGGAAGCGACATTGCGATTCGCGTTTGGTGGCTCATTCTCTACGACATTAGATGTTGCCCCTGCAGAGTATGGAAAGTTTTCTTTTGGTGAGGGCCAGTTTACTTTTAATGGTGATGGTAGTTCATTGTCTAACCTGGATATTGAAGGCAAAGTCGAAGATATTGTTCTGCAATTATCACCAATGAACAAAGTAACGGCAAAAAGTTTTACCATTGATTCTCTGGCGCGATTAGAAGAAAAGAAATTTCCGGTTGGTGAAAGCGAGTCGAAATTTAATCAGATTAACATTATCAATCACGGGGAAGACGTTGCCCAAATCGATGCTTTCGTTGCAAAAACCAGGCTGGATCGCGTTAAAGACAAAGATTATATCAATGTCAATCTGACCTACGAACTTGATAAGTTAACAAAAGGGAATCAGCAACTCGGTAGTGGTGAGTGGTCATTGATTGCTGAATCTATTGATCCCTCAGCAGTGCGCCAATTTATCATCCAGTATAACATTGCGATGCAGAAGCAGCTTGCTGCACACCCTGAGTTAGCAAACGATGAAGTTGCTCTGCAAGAAGTGAATGCTGCATTGTTCAAAGAGTATTTACCGTTATTACAAAAAAGTGAGCCGACCATTAAACAACCGGTAAGATGGAAGAATGCACTCGGCGAACTAAATGCCAATCTGGATATCAGTATTGCCGACCCAGCCAAATCCTCATCATCCACAAACAAAGATATTAAATCGCTCAATTTTGATGTGAAGTTACCGCTTAATGTCGTCACAGAAACCGCAAAACAGCTTAATTTATCTGAAGGAATGGATGCTGAAAAAGCGCAAAAGCGGGCTGATAAACAAATCAGCGGGATGATGACATTAGGTCAGATGTTTCAGTTAATCACGATTGACAACAATACCGCCTCGCTGCAACTGCGTTATACACCGGGTAAAGTTGTTTTTAACGGACAGGAAATGAGCGAAGAAGAATTTATGTCTCGTGCCGGACGTTTTGTTCATTAAAATACTCACTCGCCTCTGCTCATTCAGAGGCGAGTAAAACTTACTTATTCTGACGCTGTGATGACATCAACGACGTCAGAAGTCGGTCTTTTTCCTGCCACAGTGAGTTCAGCCATTGCTGAAAATGGCGCTTAAAGCTTTTGTCATTGATGTAGTCGCCATGTAACTCATCGGCAATAGGCTGTAAATCCACATGTACGACAATTCGCGTCAGTTTACCGCTTAACATATCGAAGAACGGCTGACGGTTATTGTCCGGATAACATAGCGTAACATTAAGCAGTTTATCGAATTGTTTACCCAGTACATTTAGCGCCATCGCAATGCCTGCCGCCTTTGGTGGCAACAAGTTTTGAAAAGTGGAGTGCGTTTGCTGATGTTTTTCTTGCGTGAAACGGGAGCCTTCAACGAAATTAACAATGGTGGTGGGATGCAGGCGAAACTTTTCACAAGAACGCCGAGTAGTTTCAACATCTTTACCACGTCTCTCCGGATGACGTAATAAATAAGCGCGGGAATAACGCTTCATAAACGGCATATCCAGCGCCCAGCATGCCAGGCCAAGAAAAGGCACCCAGGCCAGCTGCTGCTTGAGGAAATATTTATTCATCGGAATGTGCTTACGAAACAGCACGCACAGTACGACAATATCTGCCCAACTACGGTGGTTACAAATAAGCAGATACCAGTTTTTCTTACTTAACCCTTCCAGCCCGTGAACTTCCCATTGCAGGTGTGGGTTCAAATGCAGTAATACCGCCAGACCTTCACACCAGCAATACATCATAAAATCACAAAAACGCGAAACCTTTCGCCAAATGACTGGCACAGGAAGCAATAGTTTTACAATCCCGGCAATGATGATCGGGACGGAGCAAAAAATAGTGACCAAAATGGTCAATACGATACTCAGCAAAAGGGTTATCGCAGCGAGTATTCTCGTCATAATGAATTTATTCAAAAAGTTAGCCATAGACAGTGCGCTAAAGAAGCGCAAGGCGCAGATTTTAGCAGAAAACGACCCAAATAACGGATGATCCTTAAGGAGAAAAATAATTCATATCTATCCACATTAGAAAAAATCCCATCATCTCAATTATTAGGGATGGTCTTATTTTTAACTTCATGAAAAACAAAGACAAACATCATGCTGTAAAAAGCATGATAATAAATTAAAAGCGATGTAAATAATTTATGCACAAAGTTATCCACATGACGATTTGCGAGCGATCCAGAAGATCTACAAAAGATTTTCACGAAAAGCGGTGAAAAACTCATGTTTTCATCCTGTCTGTGGCATCCTTTACCCATAATCTGATAAACAGGCACGGACATTATGGTTCAGATCCCCCAAAATCCACTTATCCTTGTAGATGGTTCATCTTATCTTTATCGCGCATATCACGCGTTTCCCCCGCTGACTAACAGCGCAGGCGAGCCGACCGGTGCGATGTATGGTGTCCTCAACATGCTGCGCAGTCTGATCATGCAATATAAACCGACGCATGCAGCGGTGGTCTTTGACGCCAAGGGAAAAACCTTTCGTGATGAACTGTTTGAACATTACAAATCACATCGCCCGCCAATGCCGGACGATCTGCGTGCACAAATCGAACCCTTGCACGCGATGGTTAAAGCGATGGGACTGCCGCTGCTGGCGGTTTCTGGCGTAGAAGCGGACGACGTTATCGGTACTCTGGCGCGGGAAGCCGAAAAAGCCGGGCGTCCGGTGCTGATCAGCACTGGCGATAAAGATATGGCGCAGCTGGTGACGCCAAATATTACGCTTATCAATACCATGACGAATACCATCCTCGGCCCGGAAGAGGTGGTGAATAAGTACGGCGTGCCGCCAGAACTGATCATCGACTTCCTGGCGCTGATGGGTGACTCCTCTGATAACATCCCTGGCGTACCGGGCGTCGGTGAAAAAACCGCGCAGGCATTGCTGCAAGGTCTTGGCGGACTGGATACGCTGTATGCCGAGCCAGAAAAAATTGCTGGGTTGAGCTTCCGTGGCGCGAAAACAATGGCAGCGAAGCTCGAGCAAAACAAAGAAGTTGCTTATCTCTCATACCAGCTGGCGACGATTAAAACCGACGTTGAACTGGAGCTGACCTGTGAACAACTGGAAGTGCAGCAACCGGCGGCGGAAGAGTTGTTGGGGCTGTTCAAAAAGTATGAGTTCAAACGCTGGACTGCTGATGTCGAAGCGGGCAAATGGTTACAGGCTAAAGGGGCGAAACCCGCAGCCAGGCCGCAGGAAACCAGTGTTGCAGACGAAGCGCCAGAAGTGACGGCAACGGTGATTTCTTATGACAACTACGTCACCATCCTTGATGAAGAAACACTGAAAGCGTGGATTGCGAAGCTGGAAAAAGCGCCAGTATTTGCATTTGATACCGAAACCGACAGCCTCGATAACATCTCTGCCAACCTGGTCGGGCTTTCTTTTGCTATCGAGCCAGGCGTAGCGGCATATATTCCGGTTGCTCATGATTATCTTGATGCGCCCGATCAAATCTCTCGCGAGCGTGCACTCGAGTTGCTAAAACCGTTGCTGGAAAATGAAAAGGCGCTGAAGGTCGGGCAAAACCTGAAATACGACCGCGGTATTCTGGCGAATTACGGAATTGAGCTGCGTGGGATTGCGTTTGATACCATGCTGGAGTCCTACATTCTCAATAGCGTTGCCGGGCGTCACGATATGGACAGCCTCGCGGAACGTTGGTTGAAGCACAAAACCATCACTTTTGAAGAGATTGCGGGTAAAGGCAAAAATCAACTGACCTTTAACCAGATTGCCCTCGAAGAGGCCGGACGTTACGCCGCCGAAGATGCGGATGTCACCTTGCAGTTGCATCTGAAAATGTGGCCGGATCTGCAAAAACACAAAGGGCCGTTGAACGTCTTCGAGAATATCGAAATGCCGCTGGTGCCGGTGCTTTCACGCATTGAACGTAACGGTGTGAAGATCGATCCGAAAGTGCTGCACAATCATTCTGAAGAGCTCACTCTTCGTCTGGCTGAGCTGGAAAAGAAAGCGCATGAAATTGCAGGTGAGGAGTTTAACCTTTCCTCCACCAAGCAGTTGCAAACCATTCTGTTTGAAAAACAGGGAATTAAACCGCTGAAGAAAACGCCGGGTGGCGCGCCGTCAACGTCGGAAGAGGTACTGGAAGAACTGGCGCTGGACTATCCGTTGCCAAAAGTGATTCTGGAGTATCGTGGTCTGGCGAAGCTGAAATCGACCTACACCGACAAGCTGCCGCTGATGATCAACCCGAAAACCGGGCGTGTACATACCTCTTATCACCAGGCAGTAACTGCAACGGGACGTTTATCGTCAACCGATCCTAACCTGCAAAACATTCCGGTGCGTAACGAAGAAGGTCGTCGTATCCGCCAGGCGTTTATTGGGCCAGAGGATTATGTGATTGTCTCGGCGGACTACTCGCAGATTGAACTGCGCATTATGGCGCATCTCTCGCGTGACAAAGGCTTGCTGACCGCATTCGCGGAAGGAAAAGATATCCACCGGGCTACGGCGGCAGAAGTGTTTGGTTTGCCACTGGAAACCGTCACCAGCGAGCAACGCCGTAGCGCGAAAGCGATCAACTTTGGTCTGATTTATGGCATGAGTGCTTTCGGTCTGGCGCGGCAATTGAACATTCCACGTAAAGAAGCGCAGAAGTACATGGACCTTTACTTCGAACGCTACCCTGGCGTGCTGGAGTATATGGAACGCACCCGTGCTCAGGCGAAAGAGCAGGGCTACGTTGAAACACTGGACGGACGCCGTCTGTATCTGCCGGATATCAAATCCAGCAATGGTGCTCGTCGTGCAGCGGCTGAACGTGCAGCCATTAACGCGCCAATGCAGGGAACCGCCGCCGACATTATCAAACGGGCGATGATTGCCGTTGATGCGTGGCTACAGGCTGAGCAACCGCGTGTGCGTATGATCATGCAGGTACACGATGAACTGGTATTTGAAGTTCATAAAGATGATGTCGATGCCGTCGCGAAGCAGATTCATCAACTGATGGAAAACTGTACCCGTCTGGATGTGCCGTTGCTGGTGGAAGTGGGGAGTGGCGAAAACTGGGATCAGGCGCACTAAGATTCGCCTGAACATGCCCTTTTTTCGTAAGTAAGCAACATAAGCTGTCACGTTTTGTGATGGCTATTAGAAATTCCTATGCAACAACTGAAAAAAAATTACAAAAAGTGCTTTCTGAACTGAACAAAAAAGAGTAAAGTTAGTCGCGTAGGGTACAGAGGTAAGATGTTCTATCTTTCAGACCTTTTACTTCACGTAATCGGATTTGGCTGAATATTTTAGCCGCCCCAGTCAGTAATGACTGGGGCGTTTTTTATTGGGCGAAAGAAAAGCTCCGTAATGCCTGATGCGCCCTGTTTATCAGGCCAACGGTAGAAGTGTAATCTATTGAATTTACGGGCCGGATACGCCACATCCGGCACAAGCATTAAGGCAAGAAAATTATTCGCCGTCCTGCGTTTCTTCTACAGGCTGCATCTCGCTAAACCAGGTATCCAGTTTCTGCCGCAGCTTGTCCACGCCTTGTTTCTTCAGTGAAGAGAACGTTTCAACCTGCACATCACCGTTAAACGCCAGCACCGCTTCACGCACCATATTCAATTGCGCTTTACGTGCGCCGCTTGCCAGTTTGTCCGCTTTGGTCAGCAGCACCAGCACGGCGATATTGCTGTCTACCGCCCACTCAATCATCTGCTGATCCAAATCTTTCAGCGGATGGCGAATATCCATTAGCACCACCAGACCTTGCAGGCTCTGACGTTTTTCGAGGTATTCGCCGAGCGCGCGCTGCCATTTGCGCTTCATCTCTTCCGGGACTTCCGCGTAGCCATAGCCGGGCAAGTCAACCAGACGCTTGCCGTCAGCCACTTCAAACAGGTTGATAAGCTGGGTGCGCCCTGGGGTTTTTGAGGTCCGCGCCAGGCTTTTCTGGTTAGTCAGCGTGTTCAGCGCGCTGGATTTACCTGCGTTGGAACGGCCTGCAAAAGCCACTTCAATTCCGGTATCGGAAGGTAAGTGGCGAATATCAGGCGCACTCATCACAAAATGCGTCTGTTGATAATTCAAATTAGTCAAAGCGGTCGTCTCCGTCAGTCAAAGCTTTGCGGCGATTATACCTGAACCATAATAAAAGGCGGATTTTTCGGCGTGAGCGTTGTAAGTAAAAGCCATACGCTTTGTGAGACATTGCCGATAGTCTTTATGCGAAATAGCAGAGAAAATTCTGCGATGCATGTCAAATAAGCTATATAAATCAGTTAATTGCTTTTATATAAAACTCTGAAAATGTGCAAATACTGATGGCGGTTGATTGTTTGTTTAAAGCAAAGGCGTAAAGTAGCACCCATAGAGCGAGGACGCTAACAGGAACAATGACTCAGGATGAGGGTCAGGAGCGCCAGGAGGCGAAGACAGAGGATTGTCAGGAAGACAAACGTCCGGAGACGTAATTAAACGGAAATGGAATCAACACGGATTGTTCCGGCTAATGGAAAAACAGGGTGTGTTGGCGGCCTGCAAGGATTGTAAGACCCGTTAAGGGTTATGAGTCAGGAAAAAAGGCGACAGAGTAATCTGTCGCCTTTTTTCTTTGCTTGCTTTCTGTTAGATTCCGCCGCAAATCTATACTGAATAAAACGGCTAAAAGACGAACCATTATGAAACCATCATCTTCAAACTCACGCAGCAAAGGTCATGCAAAAGCGCGTCGAAAAACACGCGAGGAGCTGGATCAGGAAGCTCGTGACCGTAAGCGTCAGAAAAAACGTCGTGGTCATGCGCCGGGCAGCCGCGCAGCGGGCGGTAACACCACGTCAGGCAGCAAAGGCCAGAACGCACCGAAAGATCCACGTATTGGCAGTAAAACCCCTATTCCATTGGGCGTGACTGAAAAAGTCACCAAACAGCACAAACCGAAGAGTGAGAAACCTATGCTTTCACCGCAGGCGGAGTTGGAATTACTGGAAACGGATGAGCGTCTGGATGCGCTGCTGGAACGTCTGGAAGCAGGCGAAACCCTGAGTGCCGAAGAGCAATCCTGGGTGGATGCCAAACTGGATCGTATTGATGAGTTGATGCAGAAACTCGGCCTCTCTTATGACGATGACGAAGAAGAGGAAGAAGACGAGAAGCAAGAAGACATGATGCGTCTGCTGCGGGGCAACTAACGGATTGCCGCCGTGGGCCTTCCCGTTCTGCTGATAACCCTTCCGGTTATATGTTATCTGGTGTGGTTATTCGTTAAACTACAGCGGTTGTCGCGGCGACAAAAGTGGCTGCGCAACCGGCTGATGACCCGAAACGGGCATCCGCCGGTACGCCGTAGCCGCCAGAGACGCCATCGGAAGGAGTGAGCATGTCTGTACAGCAAATCGACTGGGATCTGGCCCTGATCCAGAAATATAACTATTCCGGGCCACGATACACCTCGTACCCGACCGCGCTGGAGTTTTCAGAAGACTTCGGCGAACAGGCGTTTTTACAAGCCGTGGCGCGCTATCCTGAGCGTCCATTATCTCTCTACGTACATATTCCGTTCTGCCATAAGCTTTGTTACTTCTGCGGTTGCAATAAGATTGTTACTCGCCAGCAGCACAAGGCCGATCAGTATCTGGACGCGCTGGAGCAAGAAATCGTCCATCGTGCACCGCTGTTCGCCGGGCGTCACGTCAGCCAATTGCACTGGGGCGGTGGTACGCCGACGTATCTGAACAAAGCGCAAATCAGCCGTCTGATGAAGCTGCTGCGCGAAAACTTCCAGTTCAATGCCGATGCGGAGATTTCGATCGAAGTCGATCCGCGTGAAATCGAACTGGATGTACTCGATCATTTACGCGCCGAGGGCTTTAATCGCCTGAGCATGGGCGTGCAGGACTTCAACAAAGAAGTGCAACGTCTGGTTAACCGCGAGCAGGATGAAGAGTTCATCTTTGCACTGCTTAACCATGCGCGTGAGATTGGTTTTACCTCCACCAACATCGACCTGATTTACGGCCTGCCGAAACAGACGCCGGAGAGTTTCGCCTTTACCCTGAAACGCGTGGCGGAGCTGAACCCCGATCGTCTGAGTGTCTTCAACTACGCGCATCTGCCGACCATTTTTGCTGCTCAGCGCAAAATCAAAGATGCTGACTTGCCGAGTCCGCAGCAAAAACTCGATATCCTGCAGGAAACCATCGCCTTCCTGACGCAATCGGGCTATCAGTTTATCGGTATGGATCACTTTGCTCGCCCGGATGACGAGCTGGCGGTGGCCCAGCGTGAAGGCGTGCTGCATCGTAACTTCCAGGGCTACACCACTCAGGGCGATACCGATCTGCTGGGGATGGGCGTTTCCGCCATCAGCATGATTGGCGACTGCTACGCGCAGAACCAGAAAGAGTTGAAGCAGTACTATCAGCAAGTGGATGAACAAGGCAATGCGCTGTGGCGTGGTATTGCGCTAACGCGTGATGACTGTATTCGCCGCGATGTGATTAAGTCGCTCATCTGCAACTTCCGTCTGGATTTCGCCCCCATTGAGCAACAGTGGGATTTGCACTTCCCTGATTACTTTGCCGAAGATCTCAAGCTGCTCGCCCCGTTAGCAAAAGATGGGCTGGTGGATGTGGATGAGAAGGGGATTCAGGTGACGGCGAAAGGTCGCCTGCTTATCCGCAACATTTGCATGTGCTTTGATACCTATCTGCGCCAGAAAGCGCGGATGCAGCAGTTCTCTCGGGTGATTTAAATAGTGAATGGCGCTTCGTTTACAAAGTAGAAAACGAAAGCGCCATCAATGTGCTGAGAACAAGATTGCCTGATGCGCTACGCTTATCAGGCCTACAAAACCTGTTGAAAATATTGCTTTTGTAGGCCGGATAAGGCGTTCACGCCGCATCCGGCATGAACAAAGAGCACTTCATCAGCAATCTGAAACTCAACTAAACAGCCCAATCATTGCGGCACACAGCACGGCAGCAACGGCAGTTTGCGGTGTGTGGCTGTCAACTGCGCCACTCGATACCAGATTAATTATTGATTCCAGCATAACGACTCTCCCCGTTTTCCGGGCAAGATCATACTGAACTTATCGGAACAGTAAAGCGCAAAATACCAGCAATTTGCGCTCAATAATCAATCTTTACACACAAGCCGTGAATCACTCCATCCCCAGCTCTTTTAACTTACGCGTCAGAGTGTTGCGGCCCCAGCCGAGTAGCCGCGCCGCTTCCTGTTTATGCCCCTGCGTATGTCGCAATGCGGTTGTCAGTAAAGTCCGCTCCAGCTCAGGCTGCGCTTCGGAAAGCAGATTTTGATGACCGGAACGCAGCGCCCTGTCTGCCCACTGCGCTAACAGCGTCGCCCAACTGTCCGGTTGCATATGCGAAGTACTCTCCGCAACCGTTGACTCAAACAGTTCGCTGGGCAAATCCTGAATCAACACTTCCTGTCCGGCAGCCATCACCGTTAGCCAGCGACAGGTGTTTTCCAGCTGGCGTACGTTACCCGGCCATGCCAGACGCGTCAGCGCGGCTTCGGTTTCCGGATGCAGCAACTTCGCTTCTACGCCCAGCTCGCGCGCGGCAACCTGTAAAAAATGACGTGCCAGACGGGGAATATCTTCCCGACGCTCACGCAGTGGCGGCAGATGAACGCGGATGACGTTCAGGCGGTGGAACAGATCCTCACGGAACTTACCTTCCTGCACCCGCTGTTCAAGATTCTGGTGAGTGGCAGCGATAATCCGCACATCCACTTTCACCGGCGCATAGCCGCCAACGCGATAAAACTGACCGTCTGCCAGCACGCGCAGCAAACGCGTCTGCACATCCAGCGGCATATCACCAATTTCGTCGAGAAATAACGTGCCGCCATCGGCCTGTTCAAAACGCCCCTGACGAATGGTGTTCGCGCCAGTAAACGCGCCTTTCTCGTGACCAAACAGTTCTGATTCGATCAAATCCTTCGGGATAGCCGCCATATTCAGCGCGATAAATGGCGCTTTGGCTCGCGGACTGTGGCGATGCAGGGCATGAGCGACCAGTTCTTTACCGGTGCCGGATTCGCCGTTAATCAGCACGCTAATAGAAGAACGCGAAAGCCGACCGATAATACGGAACACGTCCTGCATGGCTGGCGCTTCGCCGATGATATCGGTCGTTGGGCCGTTAAGCTGAACATTACGCGGCTGCTGCTGTTCCTGGTAATGACTGATGGCGCGCTCAACCAGCGCGACGGCTTCGTCGATATCAAACGGTTTGGGCAGATAATCAAACGCCCCTTGTTGATAGGCGCTGACGGCAGCATCCAGATCGGAATGTGCGGTCATAATGATGACCGGAAGCATCGGATGGCGCTGTTTAATCTGCTTGAGCAGCGCCAGCCCGTCCATTCCCGGCATACGGATATCTGAAAGCAGCACATCCGGCGTTTTGCTCGCCAGCGCCTCCAGTACCTCCGCGCCGTTCTCAAATGTCGTACAGGTTAAACCCGCTCCAGCGAGCGCACGTTCAAGCACCCAACGGATGGAACTATCGTCATCGACTACCCAGACTATCCCTCGTTGCATAAACGTCACCTTTATTTCCTGATAGGCAGGTAAACCGAGAACTCGGTATGACCTGGCCAACTGGTAAATTCAATTTTGCCTGAATGCTGATCAATCAAATTACGGGCGATGGATAAGCCAAGCCCGGTGCCACCTTCGCGGCCGCTGACCATCGGGTAAAACAGCGTATCCTGCAAATGAGGCGGAATACCTGGCCCGTTATCTTCCACATCAATTCGCGCCGCCAGCCGATAACGCTCGCCGTGTAAGGTCAGTTGGAAAGCTGTGCGGGTACGCAGAATGATTTCACCACCCTCTGGCCCCAGCGCCTGTAGCGCATTGCGCACAATATTCAGGAGCACTTGCTCAATTTGATCCGGGTCGTGCGCCAGTTCCGGCAGGCTGGGGTCGTAATCACGAATCAACCGCACGTTGTCCGGCAGTTCCATCGACACCAGCGTCACCACGCGTTCAGCCACTTTATGAATACTTTCGGTAACGCGCGTACCGGGCAGTTGCGGTCCCAACAGACGGTCGACCAGATTTCGCAGCCGGTCCGCCTGTTCGATAATAACTTTGGTATATTCGAGTAGTGACGGGTCAGGTAATGCTTTGCTGAGCAGCTGCGCCGCGCCACGTAAACCGCCAAGCGGATTTTTAATCTCATGTGCCAGGCCGCGCACTAAATCACGGGCAGCAACCTGCTGGGCGTGCTGTAGCTGTTCCTGACTTAAGCGGCGCTGGTTATCCATCGGTGCCATCTCCAGCAGGATCATGCCGTCCGGCATACGCTGGGCCGTCACAGAAAGGATATGCGAGCGCCCGTCGATGACCAGCGTCACTTCGTTATCGGTAAAACCTTGCCCCGCCTCCAGACTTTCTTGCATCAGCTCGATATTTAATGAGAAGTAGCTCAACAGTTCCGGTAACGGTGTACCAAACAATTTGCGGGAGCTTTGGGCGAGCAGTTGTTGCGCGGCGGGGTTGGCGTAATGGATCGCCAGGTTGTCATCGATTAACAAAATACTGTTAATCAGCGAGTTGAGGATCTGCCCAGCATCGGGCTGCGTGCCTGTTGCCATAAAGCAGTCTCCTGAACAGGTTGCACCATTTTAGTGCATTATAGCTTTTTACGGATAAAAAGCGCGAAGCATCAGAGAATTGACGGAGAAAAAAGCCCATGCAGAGATGGGCTGAAAGTTTCCACGGCAACTAAATCCCGGCGTTGTTGCGCCGGGTAGTACAACTTCAACTATTAGACGCTGTAGTACAGCTCAAACTCTACCGGATGCGGAGTCATACGCACGCGGTCATCTTCTTCGCGACGCAGAGCGATGTACGCATCGATCGCTTCATCAGTGAACACGCCACCGGCTTTCAGGAACTCGCGGTCCAGATCCAGTTCGTTCAGTGCTTCTTCCAGAGAGCCTGCAACTTGTGGGATCTCTTTCGCTTCTTCTGGCGGCAGGTCATACAGGTTTTTGTCCATGGCTTCGCCCGGATGGATCTTGTTCTTGATACCATCAAGACCGGCCATCAGCAGGGCAGCAAAGCACAGGTACGGGTTAGCCGCCGGATCCGGGAAACGTACTTCGATACGACGTGCTTTCGGAGAAGAAACCACCGGAATACGGATAGACGCAGAACGGTTGCGTGCAGAGTAAGCCAGCATTACCGGTGCTTCGTAGCCCGGGACCAGACGCTTATAAGAGTTGGTGGTCGGGTTTGCCAGGGCGTTAATCGCTTTAGCGTGTTTGATTACGCCGCCAATGTAGTACAGCGCCTGCTCAGACAGACCTGCGTATTTGTCGCCTGCGAACAGGTTAACGCCGTTTTTAGACAGAGACATGTGGCAGTGCATACCGGAGCCGTTATCACCGAACATCGGTTTTGGCATAAAGGTCGCGGTTTTACCGAAGCGGTGCGCTACGTTGTGCACAACATATTTGTAGATCTGAATTTCGTCAGCTTTTTTGGTCATGGTATTGAAGCGGGTAGCCACTTCGTTCTGACCAGCAGTCGCTACTTCGTGGTGATGGGCTTCAACCACCAGACCCATCTGTTCCATCACCAGACACATTTCAGAACGAATATCCTGAGCAGAGTCTACCGGCGGAACCGGGAAGTAACCGCCTTTCACTGCCGGACGGTGACCTTTGTTACCACCTTCGTATTGGGTGGAGGAGTTCCATGCGCCTTCGATATCGTCGATAGCAACGTGGGAACCGGAGATAGAAGATCCGAAACGGATGTCATCGAACAGGAAGAATTCAGGTTCTGGCCCGAACAGTACGGTGTCGGCAATGCCAGTGGAACGCAGGTAATCTTCGGCGCGCTTCGCAATAGAGCGCGGGTCACGGTCATAGCCTTGCAGGGTGCCAGGTTCAAGGATGTCGCAACGGATAATCAGGGTAGAATCGGCGAAGAACGGGTCAATCACTGCGGTGGACGCGTCTGGCATCAGCACCATGTCGGATTCGTTAATGCCTTTCCAGCCGCCAATCGAGGAGCCGTCAAACATTTTGCCTTCTTCGAAGAATTCAGCATTCACCTGATGAGCAGGGATAGTGACGTGCTGTTCTTTACCTTTGGTATCGGTGAAGCGCAAATCAACAAACTTCACTTCGTGCTCGTTCAGCATCGTCAGTACGTGTTCAGCGGACATACTTTAACTCTCCTGGATTGGTCATGGTCGTCGTGGTAACGAAATCTGCAATTATTTTGGCCGTGTCGCCGTAAAAAAGATAAAGCGAAATCTGTGCCAACTTTTAAATTGCCCCTAAAAGGCGTTATCATGCTTAACATCGTGCAAAAGGGCTGCACCATGATATGAATGTTGCACCAATATGGTGCTTCAATGGAAACATTAAGCACCATATTGGTGCAATGACCTTTGGATAACCCTTTTTATGCTCCGTGAAAGCGATCACAAAGGGACTCTGCAATACTTGTTTGCGGAGGATGTTTGTGATCCTGTTTTGTAGTGCGATTAATCCGTGTACAATAACGCGCTATTTCTAATGCCTGAGGCAAAGTTGTGATCGAAAAATTGCGTAATATCGCCATCATCGCGCACGTAGACCATGGTAAAACCACCCTGGTAGACAAGCTGCTCCAACAATCCGGTACGTTCGACTCTCGTGCCGAAACCCAAGAGCGCGTGATGGACTCCAACGATTTGGAGAAAGAGCGTGGGATTACCATCCTCGCGAAAAACACCGCTATCAAATGGAATGATTACCGTATCAACATCGTTGATACCCCGGGGCACGCCGACTTCGGTGGTGAAGTTGAACGTGTAATGTCCATGGTAGACTCAGTGCTGCTGGTGGTTGACGCATTTGACGGCCCGATGCCGCAAACGCGCTTCGTAACCAAAAAAGCGTTTGCTTACGGCCTGAAGCCGATTGTTGTTATCAACAAAGTTGACCGCCCTGGCGCGCGTCCTGATTGGGTTGTGGATCAGGTATTCGATCTGTTCGTTAACCTCGACGCGACCGACGAGCAGCTGGACTTCCCGATCGTTTACGCTTCTGCGCTGAACGGTATCGCGGGTCTGGACCACGAAGATATGGCGGAAGACATGACCCCGCTGTATCAGGCGATTGTTGACCACGTTCCTGCGCCGGACGTTGACCTTGACGGTCCGTTCCAGATGCAGATTTCTCAGCTCGATTACAACAGCTATGTTGGCGTTATCGGCATTGGCCGCATCAAGCGCGGTAAAGTGAAGCCGAACCAGCAGGTCACTATCATCGATAGCGAAGGCAAAACCCGTAACGCGAAAGTCGGTAAAGTGCTGGGCCACCTCGGTCTGGAACGTATTGAAACCGATCTGGCGGAAGCTGGCGATATCGTGGCGATCACGGGCCTGGGCGAACTGAACATTTCTGACACCGTTTGCGACACGCAAAACGTTGAAGCGCTGCCGGCACTCTCCGTTGATGAGCCGACCGTTTCTATGTTCTTCTGCGTTAACACCTCGCCGTTCTGCGGTAAAGAAGGTAAGTTCGTAACGTCTCGTCAGATCCTGGATCGTCTGAACAAAGAACTGGTACACAACGTTGCGCTGCGCGTAGAAGAAACCGAAGACGCCGATGCGTTCCGCGTTTCTGGTCGTGGCGAACTGCACCTGTCTGTTCTTATCGAAAACATGCGTCGTGAAGGTTTCGAACTGGCGGTATCCCGTCCGAAAGTAATCTTCCGTGAAATCGACGGTCGTAAACAAGAGCCGTATGAAAACGTGACGCTGGACGTTGAAGAACAGCATCAGGGTTCTGTGATGCAGGCGCTGGGCGAACGTAAAGGCGACCTGAAAAACATGAATCCAGACGGTAAAGGCCGCGTACGTCTCGACTACGTGATCCCAAGCCGTGGTCTGATTGGCTTCCGTTCTGAGTTCATGACCATGACTTCCGGTACTGGTCTGCTGTACTCCACCTTCAGCCACTACGACGACGTACGTCCGGGTGAAGTGGGTCAGCGTCAGAACGGCGTACTGATCTCTAACGGTCAGGGTAAAGCGGTAGCGTTCGCGCTGTTCGGTCTGCAGGATCGCGGTAAGCTGTTCCTCGGTCACGGTGCAGAAGTTTACGAAGGTCAGATTATCGGTATTCACAGCCGCTCTAACGACCTGACTGTAAACTGCCTGACCGGTAAGAAACTGACCAACATGCGTGCTTCCGGTACTGACGAAGCCGTTGTTCTGGTTCCGCCTATCCGCATGACTCTGGAACAAGCTCTGGAGTTCATCGATGATGACGAACTGGTAGAAGTGACTCCAACCTCTATCCGTATTCGTAAACGTCACCTGACGGAAAACGATCGTCGCCGTGCCAACCGCGCACCGAAAGACGATTAATTTCGTTTTTCAGTCATAAAAAACCTGCCATTGCTGGCAGGTTTTTTTTTACCTGTCGTGAGCGCACACCAATGCGAGTATCTCCCTTATAAGTCTGTGATTACGTCAATAGAGAGCTTTGTCACAATTATCTGCAAAGTCATACACCGTTAATTGCTTTCTTTTTTGGCGTAAGCGTAAGATGCTTCATCTGGTTTAAACCAAAAGGATTAAACAATGGCGGAGAATCAATCCACCGTAGAAAATGCAAAAGAGAAACTGGATCGGTGGTTGAAAGATGGCATCACCACGCCGGGTGGAAAACTCCCTTCAGAAAGAGAGCTGGGAGAACTGCTGGGCATTAAACGTATGACGCTGCGCCAGGCGTTGTTGAACCTCGAGGCAGAATCCAAAATCTTCCGTAAGGATCGTAAGGGGTGGTTCGTGACCCAGCCGCGATTTAATTACAGTCCGGAGCTGTCAGCGAGCTTTCAGCGGGCCGCAATTGAGCAAGGACGAGAGCCTTCCTGGGGGTTTACCGAGAAAAACCGTACCAGCGATATTCCCGAGACGCTCGCGCCACTGATTGCAGTGACACCATCAACTGAACTCTATCGCATCACCGGCTGGGGGGCGCTGGAAGGACATAAAGTTTTCTATCACGAAACATATATTAATCCTGAAGTTGCTCCGGGTTTTATTGAACAACTTGAAAACCACTCATTTTCTGCAGTCTGGGAAAAGTGCTACCAAAAAGAGACGGTAGTAAAAAAATTGATTTTCAAACCCGTCAGAATGCCGGGCGATATCAGCAAGTATCTTGGCGGTTCTGTGGGTATGCCAGCGATCTTAATTGAAAAGCATCGCGCCGACCAGCAAGGCAATATTGTCCAGATAGATATTGAATATTGGCGATTTGAGGCCGTAGACCTCATCATTAATCTGTAGGTGTTTTATGGTGACAATAAATAACGCAAGAAAGATTCTACAACGTGTCGACACTCTTCCTCTTTATTTACATGCTTATGCCTTTCATTTAAATATGCGGCTGGAAAGAATGTTGCCTGCTGATTTACTTGATATCGCAAGTGAAAATAATCTACGTGGCGTCAAAATCCATGTTCTGGATGGCGAGCGTTTTTCTCTTGGTAATATGGACGATAAAGAACTCTCTGCCTTTGGGGATAAAGCCCGCCGTCTGAACCTTGATATTCATATTGAAACCAGCGCTTCAGATAAGGCATCTATTGACGAAGCCGTCGCCATTGCGTTGAAAACTGGGGCATCGTCCGTACGTTTTTATCCACGTTATTGTAGTGGTCAAGTAATACTGGCCACGGTTTTACAGTAAAAATGGTATCTGTTCTCTGACTCTTCCGGCGTCAGCCCTCCGTTATAATGGTGAGGCCTGACGCTATTGTAATAATTCAGAATATAACTGCTGATTTGCTGCCGGGCCACGTCTTTGCCTGTGTAGCCATCGGTTGGCACCCATTCTGTTTTCAGACTGCGGAAGAAGCG
>NZ_KE137316.1:3178891-3198748 GCF_000408845.1 Escherichia sp. KTE172
TAGCCCTTATCAACAATTAGCTGTGCACATTCCAGCCTGAATTCAGGGGTGAAAGTACGTTTGGTTTTCTTGTTCATTAAGTCACCTGTTTTGTGTTGTGGTGAGGATATCACCTTTAATCAGGTGGCCAAATTTACTGTGCCACTACATATGAAGGTAATTTGCGCGACGTATTATCGATCATCGCTAACGACATTGCCTATGTACGGGAAACGTATCAGGACAGCGGCCTGACTTTTACGATCGAACAGCATGAAGATTTAAAAAGCCATGAGCTGGTGTCGCTGGTCAAAGAAAGTGAGATGGAATCTCTTTCCTTACTGTTTGATTTTGCGAACATGATCAATGCAAATGAGCATCCCATCGACGCTTTAAAAACGATGGCACCGCATATTACCCAGGTCCATATCAAAGATGCCTTGATCGTTAAAGAAGAGGGTGGCCTGGGTCATAAAGCCTGTATTTCAGGTCAGGGTGATATGCCGTTCAAAGCGTTATTAACGCACCTTATATGCCTGGGTGATGATGAGCCGCAGGTGACGGCATATGGCCTGGAAGAAGAGGTTGATTACTATGCGCCGGCGTTCCGCTTTGAAGACGAAGATGATAATCCGTGGATCCCTTATCGCCAGATGAGTGAAACACCATTGCCAGAAAATCATTTACTGGATGCGCGGTTACGTAAAGAAAAAGAAGATGCAATTAATCAGATAAATCATGTCCGTAACGTACTACAACAAATCAAACAAGAGGCAAACCATCTTCTGAACCACTAATAAGTTTTAACTCATACGCAGTTAATAAAACCATTCGATATGAATGGTCGGTATCTTATTGCCTTTAAAACAGTGATTTTAAAAATCGCTTAGGGGATGTTATGCTCACGAAAAAGAAATGGGCGTTATTTAGTCTATTAACATTGTGTGGCGGTACAATTTATAAATTACCGTCGCTGAAAGATGCGTTTTATATCCCGATGCAGGAATATTTCCATTTGACCAATGGTCAAATTGGTAATGCTATGTCGGTAAACTCATTTGTCACGACAGTGGGCTTTTTTCTGTCTATTTATTTTGCCGATAAACTACCGCGCAGATACACCATGTCATTCTCACTCATTGCGACAGGATTACTGGGTGTTTATTTGACGACAATGCCGGGATATTGGGGCATCCTCTTTGTCTGGGCGCTATTTGGCGTTACTTGCGACATGATGAACTGGCCGGTCTTGCTCAAGTCGGTAAGTCGATTGGGCAATAGCGAACAACAAGGTCGGTTGTTTGGCTTCTTCGAAACAGGGCGTGGCATTGTCGATACCGTGGTGGCATTTTCTGCGTTGGCAGTATTTACCTGGTTTGGCAGTGGCTTATTGGGTTTTAAAGCAGGCATCTGGTTCTATTCCCTTATTGTGATTGCCGTAGGCATTATCATTTTCTTTGTTCTGAATGACAAAGAAGAGGCACCGTCCGTTGAGGTGAAAAAAGAAGACGGAGCATCGAAAAACACCAGTATGACCTCGGTGCTGAAAGACAAAACTATCTGGCTTATCGCTTTCAACGTCTTCTTCGTTTACGCGGTTTACTGTGGCCTGACATTCTTCATTCCATTCCTGAAAAACATCTATCTATTGCCCGTTGCGCTGGTGGGGGCTTACGGCATCATTAACCAATACTGTCTGAAAATGATTGGTGGACCGATTGGTGGCATGATTTCAGATAAGATCCTGAAATCGCCGAGTAAATATCTATGCTACACCTTTATCATCAGTACCGCTGCGCTCGTACTGTTGATTATGCTGCCGCACGAAAGTATGCCGGTATATTTAGGGATGGCATGTACGCTGGGCTTTGGCGCGATAGTCTTTACACAGCGAGCCGTATTTTTTGCACCTATCGGCGAAGCAAAAATTGCTGAAAATAAAACAGGCGCGGCGATGGCGTTGGGTAGCTTTATTGGTTACGCCCCGGCGATGTTCTGCTTCAGTCTGTATGGCTACATTCTGGATTTAAATCCGGGGATTATTGGCTACAAAATTGTGTTTGGCATTATGGCCTGCTTCGCATTCTGTGGTGCGGTGGTTTCCGTAATGCTGGTTAAGCGTATTAGCCAACGTAAGAAAGAGATGCTGGCGGCTGAAGCTTGATTAATGGCCGGATGTGGCTTAATCCGGCCAACGGAAACCGTATCAACCGTAGGCCGGATAAGGCGTTTTCGCCGCATCCGGCAGTTTTACATCAGAAGAAATACTTCGTCCCGATACGAATCTGGTTTTGCTCGCGGTGGTACGGTTCGACATTACGATCTAACCAGCGTAATTCGAAATAAGGGAGCCAGTGTTCATTAATGCGATAACGGAAGGTGTTAGTGATTTCCCAGTGATGATCTTTTCCATTGCTGCTATTAAAGTCATTTACTCGCATGAAGTAATGTGGTTCAAATGTATAGGAGAATTTCTCGGTGATTTTAAAATTCCAGTAGGTGCCAACTTCATAGGTGTCGTTATTATCCAATTCGCCGTTCAAATCTGTAGAGCTGTAATTATTATGGTTATAGCGATTACGCACCGTCAGGTTAAACCACGGAGTAAATTTGTAGTTAACATCCAGATAAACGGCACCACCCGAACCGATACTCTTGTCATTAATTAAGCCACCGGGCTGGATGGTTAATTTATCGGTTGGTTTAAATAAAGGATACCAACCTTCAATTTCATTATAGCCATGTTTGAGTTCATCTTCTCGCTGAAAGGTGTAGGTATTGGTTAACATAATACCCGCGCCCATATCGAAGTTATAACCCACGCGTAGCATAACTTCGCCCTGATCGGAGGCGAGATTATATGCCTCCCTGTTTTCGACGTATGCGCCAGCAAATACCGAGGCAGAGGTCAGAGAGGATAATAGAATTATTGCATTAATCTTTTTCATAATAAGTCCATTTTTAAACGTAGGGAGGCCGCCACCCACCAGGATGGAAATAGCGGCTATTGACATTTATAACGTTACGGAAGCCGTTTTTTCTTCTGTCGCCATCTCTTTATTTTTGCGTTGGTTGATTTCCTCAATAATCAATGCAAACCGTTTTTCATTGAGTGTGTAAAAGAATCCCATCGTTAATGCAGCAATAATTGCCAGCGCACAAGGCCAGATAAAAATGAGCTGACGCAAACCCTGTAATGTCGCATCACTTTGCGCGATGTTGGGAACATAACCGATTTGCGTCAGCATAATGCCTGGCAAGAAGCCAGCAAGTGCGGCAGAAATTTTACGAAAGAAGGTATAACCGGTATAAACAGAACCTTCGGCACGAATACCGGTTTTCCATTCACCGTAATCTACGGTATCTGGTACCAGCGCCCAGTTCAGGCTGTTCACAAAGGCCGTGCCAAAAAAGGCGACACAAGAGAACATGACAAAAGTGAAAGAGTTACTTCCCCAGAAATAATTCAGGATATCACCAACCGCCCATAGCACCATGCCAGCTAAATAAACCTGTTTTTTACCAAAACATTTTACAGTTAATGGCACCAGTAATACGCCGACGAGGATACATCCCATACTGAAAAATCCCATCCACGACAATAAATTAATATCATTCAGCACATATTGGGTGTAATAGACCTGAATCGCCAGTTTGATATTAAATGCCGCCAGGGTACACAGGTTAGCAATGCACAAAACCAGCAATGGCGGATTACGAAATATCGCGCAAAAAGATTTGAGAATACTGGCTTTATGTCCGGTTGGCGCTGTGTCCACATAATGCTCTTTGACGCCTCTGTAGCACAGCATCATAAAAATAAAGCCACCAATGGAGAACATCAGTGCCGCGCAGGCATAACCGACGGTGGAGTCAGAAAAAAGCGACTGCAACGGAATAAACGCCACGGTACAAATCAATAGCCCTATGGTTGCACCACCCTGGCGGTAAGCCGCGAGCTGCGCGCGCTCATTCGGGTTTTTGGTAATGGCCGGGATCATCGCGCCATACGAGCAGTTCATCAGACTGTATGAAAGCCCAAACATCATAAACAGTGCTGTGGCAATCGTCGTTTTAACCGGCAAACTAAAAGTGGTGGCGATAAACTGGAGCGTTGCAATTAACGCCGCCGGAACCGCTGCGTATAAAATAAACGGCCTGAACTTTCCTTTAGGCCCAATATTTTTCCGCGAATCGAGTAAAAATCCGGTGAGCATATCGGTAAACGCGGTAAAAAACTTCGCCACCAGAAAGATAATCCCGCCATAGTAAGCAGGCATCCCTAATTCATCGGTATAAAATTTGAGGAGATACAGAGTGCCGATGCTAAGCATTAAATTCGAACCGACGTCGCCCATGCCATAGGCGATTTTTTCCCGCAGATTCAGTTTTAATGTCAGTGGATTATGGTCAGACATAATCACTCCTTATAACGCCCCGCAGGGCGTTGTTTATTATTTATTCCGTGCGTTTACGGGCTTCTATTTCTTCAACAATGCGGACGTACATTTTCTCGTTCAGACTGTAGAAACAACCCATCGCAACAATGGTGACTACCGCCAGTGCGCTTGGGTAGATGAAGATCAGCTGGCGTAAACCTTCGATGGTATGGTCAGCCTGGGCGACGTTTGGCACATAGCCGATTTGCGTCAGCATCCAGCCTGGGAAGAAACCAGCCAGCGCCTGAGAAACTTTGCGAAAGAAGGTGAAACCGGTGTAGACCGTCCCTTCCGAACGCACGCCGGTGCGCCATTCGCCATATTCCACGGTGTCGGAAATCAGCGCCCAGTTCAGGCTGTTAACAAACGCTGAGCCGAAGAATGCCAGGCAGGAGAACGTCACGAAGCTGACCGAACCGCCGCCAAAGAAATAGTTGAGCAGATCGCCAAGCACCCAAATCAGCAGGCCGCCGATATAGACCTTCTTCTTACCAAAACGTCTGACTGCGCCAGGCATCAGGAACACGCCGATGAAAATACAGCCCATGCTGAAAAATCCCATATATGACAACAGGATGGGATCGTTAAGCACGTACTGGGTGTAATAAACCTGAATGGCGAGCTTGACGTTAAACGCCCCTAAGGTGCAGAGGTTAGCAATACACAGAATGAACAGCGGGCGGTTACCGGCAATTGCGCGGAAAGATTGCAACAGGCCAGGCTTTTGCGCCGGATTGGTAGGTTGGGTTTCGACATAACGCTCTTTCACGCCCGAGTAGCAGATCCACATAAACAGCAGGCCGAACAGTGAAAACAGCGTGGCAGCGAAGATATAGCCAATTTGCTGATTACCTTCGATAAGATTCATAACCGGCACGAATCCCACCGTACACAGCAGCAGGCCCAGCGTAGCGCCGCCCTGACGCCATGCCGCCAGTGAGGCGCGCTCGTTGGGATTTTTGGTGATGGCAGGCACCATTGCGCCGTAGGAACAGTTCATCATGCTGAAAAACAGTCCATAAAGCATAAACAGGATAGTGGCCATCACCGTTTTACCGGTGACATCGAACGGCGTACCGATAAAGTTGGCGATCGCCAGTAAGGTAACCGGGAATGACGCATACAGAATAAAAGGACGGAACTTACCTTTTGGACCGATCTTGCGTCGGGAATCCAACATGATGCCGGTTCCCATATCGGTAAAGGCGGTAAAGAATTTCGAGATCAAAAAGATAATGCCGCCATAGGTACCAGGTAGCCCCAGAACGTCGGTATAAAACTTCAAAAGATAAAGCGTACCAATATCCAGCAGGATGTTAGAGGCCAGGTCGCCAATACCGTAAGAGAGTTTCTCTTTAAAGGGCAGGCGTAAAGTTGCTGGATCTTCCGTTGTGATGTGACTCATCGATGTTCTCCCTTTGCCCATGAGTTTCCCCACGGGCGAATGTGATTAGATGCTTTTTAACGACGCGAACAGTGCCGCCCATTCGCTATCGGCGCGATAAAAGACCGGCGGCTTGCCGATGGGCGCATTAACGGTCACTTCCCCGCCCCGGAACGCTTCACCCGTCCAGGCGTGCACCCAGTTATCCTCCGGCAGATAGAGCGTCCAGTCGCTACGGCCTTCTTCATGCACCGGAGCGACCAGAATGTCGCGACCTAACAGGTACTGATATTTCAGGGTGTAAGTGTGCGCATCGTCTTCGTAATGCAGGAACAGCGGGCGCATGACCGGCAGACCGGACTTCGCATTCAGCGCGACGGCCTCTTTCAGGTAAGGTTTCAGGGTGGTGAAGACGGTGGTCATACGGGCAAAATGGGCGATAGTTTCCGCGTCGCCGTCAAACTGCCAGTTGTCGCCCGGACGGTTGCCTTCGTGGGTGCGCATCATCGGCGTGAAGGCGCTGAAATCACACCAGCGCAGTAGCAGCTCTTTGCTGCGCTTCATCTCAAACAGGGTGGTGTAACCGCCAATGTCGCTGTGATGCAGGCCATGTCCGGTCATTGCCAGCGACAGCGCCGCCGGGACAACCGACGCCAGGCCATCGTCCAGACTCCAGTCGACGTTCTGGTCACCCGCCCACATCATGGTGGAGTATTTCTGGCTACCGGTAGAACCGGCGCGCATAAAGAAAAGGATCTCGCCGAGCTTGCCCGTTTCTTCAAGGGCTTCGTAGTTACATTTCGCCCACAGCGCTGGCCAGGCGTTATGCATAATCTCCGCGCTGACGCCGTTATGCAGGTACGTGTCGGTGGGCAGATACTCGCCGAAGTCAGCCATCCAGCCGCCGCAGCCAAGTTCAATCATGTTCTTTTTGATCACTTCCTTGAACCAGGCGTAGGCTTCTGGATTGGTGAGGTCGACAACGCCGCCATAGAACTCGCCAAACTCCACCAGATAGTCGCCGCCAGAGGCATCTTTTGCCAGATAACCGCGCTTTGCCGCCTCTTCGCAGAGATCTTTATCGCTGGCGACATACGGGTTGATATAGGCCAGGAACTGCACGCCCTCTTTGTTCCACTGCTTAATACGTGAGTCCAGTTGCGGATAGTTTTCGCTGTTCCACTTCCAGTTCCACATTACGCGTTTGCCAAAAGAGGTCATACGGATCCCGGACCAGTCCTGCGCCCAGATGCCGTTAACCTTCACACCCGCGTTACGCATGGTGTCCAGTTTCTTCTGACACACTTCCGTCCCGCCCTGAATGCCGAGCGTTACCCCGTCATAAATCCAGTCGGGCAGTTCTGGCTGGCGTCCCAGCAGGGCAGTTAATTTTTCCAGCAGGGAGATGTATGTATCAGCACATTCAAAACGCAGCGTTGCTTTGTCTTCCCACAGCGCCAGTTCATGGTATTCCGGGGCGCTAAAGTCGAAGTTCATGTAGCAACTGTTATCAACATGGCAGTAATACTTCTGCGTGCTGACAAACGTAGGCTGTGGGAAGAAAGTCCAGTAATAGTCGCCGCCCGCGTTCTCTTTGCAGTCGGCCTGCCAGGTGACATAGGTTTGCTTGTTGCGACCAACGCCTTGTTCACTGGTCCATAGCGGGAACGGTTTGCCGCGCAGATCGAAGTAGGAAAACTGTTCGCCGCAGCCGTAGATATGGTCCTCTGGTTGAGCGGCAAGGCGCAGCCAGATGCGGTTGTGGTTAAGGTTGTCGTTTTGTAGTTCCAGCAATAAACGGCCCTGATCGTCGGCAGAGATATTCAGCGTGGCGCTAATGTCAGAACCACGGCTGAAATGGATTAACCAACCATCCGGTGACTGGCTGACGGTAGCGTCGGTGAGCGCAATCTTCTCCTGCAATTTATCTTTAATGCTGAAATTACCGCGGAACATATCGATATCCGCTATACCTGAGCCAATCCATAAACAAGGATTATCTTTACTATGGGTTAAAATAAGACGGCCCTGAAAACGTAGGGTAAGACTGTCGTTATTCTGATGAAATTGAAAATCTAATAACTGTGGGCGTGGCGTATCCATAAATAATCTCCATAGAGTTGAGAACGAGGTTGTTTCCTTCCTGTTATTGTTATTACAGGCTTATGTAAAATGATTCTCATAAAACTGATATATATAAACTTTAAAGAAGCTGAGCTGTTTTTAACTTAATAAATTGATGATACATAACGTTGCCTTTAGCGAGTGAAATGTTCTTCAATGATTTTGACTGCTAATCAATACAAGTTATTTTCTCTGTCCGTAAATATTAAAAAACAGGCGGTGTGTTTTTCCGGGTTGCAGTAATATTAAATCGGTGCCGGAATTAAACGCATCAGGCGGGCAACTCATAGGTTCAACTGCCAGTCCCTGACGCTGTAATTTTTCACCGCTATAAACCTGCACCCAGGGTTGATCGCAACAGAGGCTCACCGAAAGCAAATGCTGTGGATGGGTAATGGTCATTTCCCACAGGTCATTAGCGGTTTTAAAGGTATGGTCTATTTTTGTCGCGGCTATTTTTGTCGCCCGCGTGAAATTTAAATTCAGCTCATCAACGTGGTGAAGCGTTGTCGGATTTGCGTGCTCATCGACGGCATAAACCTGTTCTGCCGGAAGCTGGAAAAGATAGTCATCAACAGATGTTAAGTTGCAGGTTAAATAAGGATGAATACCCACACCATAAGGTGCGGTCACAGTACCAATATTCTGGCTTGCGATCTCAACGGAAAGGCCCGTGCGAGCGTTGAGCGAATAAACAACCTGCGAAGCCAGCATAAACGGATAGCCGTAACTGGGCGGCAGAAAAGCTGTCAGGGTAACGCTGGTGGCGGTTAATTCGCTAATTTGCCAGTCACGCCAGGCAAGCAGCCCGTGAATAGCGGCTTTTGAACTATGTTCATTAATGGGTAACTGATAGTCCTGCCCCTGATAGCGGTAACAGCCGTTGGCGATCCGGTTCGGCCACGGAATAAGCACTTTACCCAGATGCGCCAGCGGCATCTCTTCGGGTTTGTGCGGGATGACTAAATGACAACCCTGAAAGGTTAATTCAGCCAGACCAGCACCAACCGTCACGATAGTCGCGTGATAATCCCCCGCGGCAAGTGAAACGGTTTGTCCACTGCAATGCATGTTGGTGATTTGCATACGAGGCACCTTTATTGAATAACGACATACCCGGCATGTAGCCTGATATGCCGTTATTTCAGCTCAGTTATTTCGCGTTAATGTCCAGCAGGCCTGCGGCAACAGCCGGTGCCAGACCAGGGGCTAACGGGATACGCGGGATCACCAGGCAATGCAGCAGGTGATAAATATCCTGTTTGCCGTCCCAGACTTTCGTGGTGACTTTATTGTCCGCATCCAGCTCCTGCCACCAGGAACCATTTTCATAGTCCATCAGGTACTTAATGCAGTAGTCCCACCATGTCTGATACCAGGTTTCATACTGGCGATCGCCGGTGACGGTGTAGAGCGCGTAAGCCGTACCCATCGCTTCGACGATAGGCCAACGCACACGTTCGCGAACCACCGGTTTGCCTTCCCAGTCAACGGTATAAACAATCCCGTCCGCGCCATCGGGTGCCCAGGCATCGCGCACGGTGGCGTTAAATAGACCTTTGGCATCTTCTAGCAGCCAGGCAGGCGGCTGTTCACAACGGGCTTCCAGGGCCGCGTGGATGTGCAGCATTAAACGGCCCCATTCGATCCAGTGGCCCGGCGTGCCACCGAATGCGCGGAAGCGGTGCGCCGGGTTATCTTTGTTGTAATCCGGCAGCGGATTCCACTGGGTATCGAAGTGCTCGTTAACGCGATAATGATTATTTCTGGCGACGTCGTGGATAATCACGGAAGCCACGCGAATCGCGCGATCCAGCCATTTTTTGTCGTGCGTTACGTCATAAACAATCAGGAAGGCTTCCACCGCGTGCATGTTGGCATTGCCGCCGCGGTACTCTTCGGTTTTGCTGAAGGCTTCGTCCCACGACTCCAGGCACATCTGCTCTTCTTCACTCCAGAAATATTTTTCAATAATTTCAATGGTGTAATCGAGCAGCTTGCGTGCTTCCGGGTGACCGGTAGTGACGGCACTGGCGGCACCCAGCAGAGCAAAGAAGTGTTGATAGCCTTGTTTGGAGGCATCCACCACGCCCTCGTCATTCACGCAGGCATACCAGCCGCCATATTTTTTATCGCGCAGTGCGCCATTCATGGCTTTGATACCGTGATCAACCAACGAGTAAGCGCCAGGGCGGCCCATCGCCGCAGCAACGGAATAAACGTGCAGCATACGGGCGGTGATCCACAGATGCGTGCCCATCTCTTCTTTGATTTGCCCTTTATTGCCCAGCCAGCCAAAGCCAGTCGGCACTACGGCATTCTTACCAAAATCAAAGATGCGATCGGTTTCCTGTTCCAGCCAGCGGTTGTGACTTAAGGTGTTAAACCATTTCATTTTTGTATCCCCATCTTAACGGCGTTTAGCCATCATTTCGTCGACGATATCGCCAAGTTGTTGTAATTTCGGTGCGCAAACGTCACGCAGCATCAGCTCGTTGTCTGGTAAACCGACAACCGATGCCCAGACGGCACGACCAGCCAGGAAGCCCGATGCACCCGCTGTCATTGCCACGCGTACGGCACGCGGGAACAGTTTTTCGTCGACACCGGAAGAAAGTATCACCCACGGCATATTGATATGGTCATTCAGACGTTGTGAAGCACTGAGAAGCTCTTGTTGCGGACCTTTACCGTAAAGCGGCATTTCAACTTTGTAGAGGTCAGCGCCACTGTCGCCCAGCTCTTTGGCAGCATCGATGATCGCTTGTTCGCGATCGAATTTATCGCCACGACGTGGTGGGCGGACGACTGGCTCAATAATGCTTACCAGGCCGTGTGAGTGGCACAGTTCGTTAAACTCTTTCACCATATCCAGACGTTGCTGCGCATCTTCATCACTACGCCACAGCACCAGCAGTTTTAAGGCTTTGCCACCGTCTTGTTTGATTTGTAGCGGATTGATTTTGCGGTCAATGACCACGCTATCTACCGGAATACCGTTGCCAGGAATGAACTCATCGGCGGCGACAATCATGGCGCAACTTTTGGCAATCGCGTTTTGCTCAACCACCTGGCGGTAACAGAATTGTTGATCTACCAGAATCGCCGAGGCATAAGGCGAGAGGGTCTTCGCCGCGTTAACTTTGAAATCAGTTAAAACGCTATCGGCTACCGGAGCGGGTGCGCCAGCCGCAGCAAACATCATGCGCATGGCTTCGCGCTGATCGACCGCCAGCATGGCAAAACCGCCCGATGCGCGCGTAATGTCGTTGATGGTGTACTTATTCATTCATTTATTCCTTTATCCAGTCGTTACATTTTTACTTTGGCAGTCATCCCGGCACTGACACGGACCTGTTCCAGAATGGCGGACCAGTCCTGGCGACCGCGACCCGCTGCGCGCGCCTGGCTATAAACCTCCCGTGAGGCGGCCCCCAGCGGCATTGGCACATGCAGCTGGTTGGCGACATCAAGGGCGATACCAAGATCCTTATGGGCAAGATCGATCATGAAGGCGGGAGAAAGATCCCCGCTGAGGACTTTGTTTGGCCAGGAAGTGGTGAAGTGGCCTTTACCGGCGGCGGTGCCGCTCATCACCTTGACGGCAACATCGAAGGGAAGATTCAGGGCTTCGCACAAAACAGCGGCTTCTGCCGAAAGCGCATTGAGCGCGATGCTCATGTAGTTGTTGATGAGCTTAACGCGGATCCCCATGCCCGGACCGCCCGCGTTGATCAACTCACTGCCCATCGCCATCAGGATCGGTGTGGCGCGTTCAACTTGTTCAGCGGTGCCGCCAGCCAGCAGTAACAGAGTACCGGTAATGGCATTTGCAGAAGTACGGCCTACCGGAACATCCATCATGCTGAAGCCTTTGGCTTGCATATCGGCAATCAATTTATCGGTTTGCAGCGGGTGGATGGTCGACATATCGATGACCAGCGCATCGGTAGATAAGCTTTCGCAAACGCCGTTTTCACCGAACAACACGCTGCGCACCAGATCGCCATTCGGCAACATGGTAATGATAAATTCGGCATCTTTAGCGGCCTGCGCCGGGTTGGCGGCGGGAGTCGCACCTTTGTCTACCAGATGCCGCACAGCTTCGGCGTTCACATCAAAGACGCGAAGTTGATGCCCTTGCTGCAATAAATTGCTCGCCATTGGCGAACCCATTTGTCCTAAACCGATAAACGCGATTGCTGCCATAACCCTCTCCTGAATACAGTGATGTCACTTTTTGTCATTTATGACATGCTTTGCTTGTCTGTTTTTGATCGTATTTGTAATTTATCGTCAAAAAATTGACAGCCGTCACTTTTTAAACAATTGGTGAAATTAAAATGAACGCATCCCAAAATGCTTAAGGAATGACCATGATTCGTGTTGCTTGTGTAGGTATTACCGTGATGGATCGTATTTATTACGTGGAAGGATTACCGACGGAGAGCGGTAAATACGTGGCGAGAAATTATACGGAAGTTGGTGGCGGGCCAGCGGCGACGGCAGCGGTTGCGGCGGCAAGGCTGGGGGCGCAGGTTGATTTTATTGGTCGCGTAGGTGATGACGACACGGGCAACAGCCTGCTGGCAGAGCTGGAATCCTGGGGCGTTAACACCCGTTACACCAAACGGTATAACCAGGCGAAATCTTCGCAATCCGCCATCATGGTGGATGCCAAAGGCGAGCGGATAATCATTAACTACCCCAGCCCGGATCTGCTGCCTGACGCAGAGTGGTTGGAGGAAATTGATTTCTCTCAGTGGGATGTTGTGCTGGCAGATGTACGCTGGCACGACGGTGCTAAAAAAGCCTTCACTCTGGCCCGGCAGGCGGGCGTGATGACTGTTCTGGACGGGGACATTACGCCGCAGGATATCAGCGAGCTGGTGGCATTAAGCGATCACGCGGCCTTTTCAGAACCGGGTCTGGCGCGCTTAACGGGCGTGAAAGAGATGGCCAGTGCGCTAAAACAGGCACAAACGCTCACAAATGGTCATGTCTATGTGACCCAGGGGAGTGCCGGCTGTGACTGGCTGGAAAATGGCGGACGTCAACATCAACCGGCCTTCAAAGTTGATGTGGTAGATACCACCGGTGCGGGTGATGTTTTTCACGGCGCATTGGCGGTGGCGCTGGCAACAGATGGGGATTTAGCGGAGTCAGTCCGCTTCGCCAGCGGTGTAGCGGCGTTGAAATGCACGCGTCCCGGTGGACGAGCCGGGATCCCTGACTGTGATCAAACCCGATCTTTTTTGTCACTTTTTGTATAAAATGCCAGGGTGATGGTTTTTCGAGGAATTTTCATGAGCCTTACCGAACTAACCGGTAACCCGCGGCACGACCAACTCCTCATGCTGATCGCCGAGCGTGGGTATATGAATATTGATGAGCTGGCAAATCTGCTGGATGTCTCCACGCAGACGGTCCGCCGGGATATTCGTAAATTAAGCGAGCAAGGGCTGATCACGCGCCATCACGGTGGCGCGGGTCGGGCCTCCAGCGTCGTTAATACGGCGTTTGAGCAGCGTGAGGTTTCGCAAACTGAAGAGAAAAAAGCGATTGCCGAAGCGGTGGCAGACTATATTCCTGATGGTTCAACAATATTTATCACCATTGGTACGACCGTTGAACATGTCGCCCGGGCGTTACTTAACCACAATCATTTGCGGATAATCACCAACAGCCTGCGTGTGGCGCATATTCTTTACCACAACCCGCGCTTTGAAGTGATGGTGCCCGGCGGTACGTTGCGCTCTCATAATAGCGGGATCATTGGCCCTTCAGCGGCGTCCTTTGTGGCTGATTTTCGTGCTGATTATCTGGTAACAAGCGTTGGGGCGATTGAGAGCGATGGCGCGTTGATGGAGTTTGATGTAAACGAAGCTAACGTGGTGAAAACGATGATGGCGCACGCGAGAAATATTCTGCTGGTCGCCGATCACACTAAGTATCATGCTTCGGCGGCGGTTGAAATTGGTAACGTGGCACAGGTCACTGCGCTCTTTACCGACGAGCTGCCGCCCGCTGCGCTAAAATCACGCTTACAAGACAGCCAAATTGAAATCATCCTTCCCCAGGAAGACGCGTAGAATTTTGTGACCGTTGACCTTGCTTCATACCTGACCACATAGCCAAACCTATCCTTTCCCGCTACAGTTAATTTCTTGTGGCGCGAAAGGAGGCAAAAATGCTCTATATCTTTGATTTAGGTAATGTGATTGTCGATATCGACTTTAACCGTGTGCTGGGTGCCTGGAGCGATTTAACGCGTGTTCCACTGGCTACGCTTAAGAAGAGTTTCCACATGGGCGAGGCGTTTCATCAGCATGAGCGTGGGGAAATTAGCGACGAAGCGTTCGCAGAGGCGCTGTGTCATGAGATGGCTCTACCGCTAAGCTATGAGCAGTTCTCTCACGGCTGGCAGGCGGTGTTTGTTGCGCTGCGCCCGGAAGTGATCGCCATCATGCATAAACTGCGTGAGCAGGGGCATCGCGTGGTGGTGCTTTCCAATACCAACCGCCTGCATACCACCTTCTGGCCGGAAGAATACCCGGAAATTCGTGATGCTGCTGACCATATCTATCTGTCGCAAGATCTGGGGATGCGCAAACCTGAAGCACGAATTTACCAGCATGTTTTGCAGGCGGAAGGTTTTTCACCCAGCGATACGGTCTTTTTCGACGATAACGCCGATAATATAGAAGGAGCTAATCAGCTAGGCATTACCAGCATTCTGGTGAAAGATAAAACCACCATCCCGGGCTATTTCGCGAAGGTGTTATGCTAAAAACCATTCAGGACAAAGCCAGGCACCGTACCCGTCCACTATGGGCCTGGCTAAAACTACTCTGGCAACGCATTGATGAGGACAACATGACTACCTTGGCAGGTAACCTTGCCTATGTGTCGTTGCTCTCATTAGTGCCGCTGGTTGCCGTTGTTTTTGCGCTTTTCGCCGCTTTTCCCATGTTTTCCGACGTCAGCATTCAGTTGCGTCACTTTATTTTTGCCAACTTTCTGCCTGCTACTGGCGATGTTATTCAGCGGTATATCGAACAATTTGTTGCCAATTCCAACAAGATGACCGCCGTTGGGGCGTGCGGGCTGATCGTCACCGCGTTATTGTTGATGTACTCCATCGATAGCGCGTTGAATACCATCTGGCGCAGTAAACGAGCTCGACCAAAAATTTACTCGTTCGCCGTGTACTGGATGATTTTAACGCTGGGGCCGCTGCTGGCAGGGGCCAGTCTGGCGATCAGTTCCTATTTGCTCTCCCTGCGCTGGGCGAGCGATCTCAATACTGTCATCGACAACGTGCTGCGTATTTTTCCGCTGCTGTTGTCGTGGATCTCCTTCTGGTTGCTGTACAGCATTGTTCCTACCATCCGCGTACCTAACCGCGACGCGATTGTCGGCGCGTTTGTCGCTGCACTCCTGTTCGAAGCAGGAAAGAAAGGTTTCGCGCTTTATATCACCATGTTCCCGTCATATCAGCTCATTTACGGCGTGCTGGCGGTGATCCCCATTCTCTTTGTTTGGGTCTACTGGACATGGTGTATCGTCTTGCTTGGCGCGGAAATTACTGTCACTCTCGGGGAATACCGCAAATTAAAACAAGCTGCTGAACAAGAAGAAGACGACGAACCATGATTGCATTAATTCAACGCGTAACCCGTGCCAGCGTCACCGTGGAGGGAGAAGTGACGGGCGAAATTGGCGCGGGACTTTTGGTGTTATTGGGTGTCGAAAAGGATGACGACGAACAGAAAGCAAACCGTCTGTGCGAGCGTGTGCTCGGCTACCGCATCTTTAGCGATGCCGAAGGCAAGATGAATCTCAACGTGCAACAGGCGGGCGGCAGTGTACTGGTGGTTTCCCAGTTTACCCTTGCCGCAGATACCGAACGGGGGATGCGTCCAAGTTTCTCCAAAGGTGCATCACCGGATCGCGCAGAGGCGTTATATGACTATTTCGTCGAACGCTGCCGTCAGCAAGAGATGAACACGCAAACAGGACGCTTCGCTGCGGATATGCAGGTATCGCTGGTCAATGATGGCCCCGTGACATTCTGGTTGCAGGTATGAGCCAGCTTCCAGGGTTGTCACGGGAAACAAGAGAGAGTATCGCTATGTATCACCTTCGGGTTCCACAAACAGAAGAAGAATTAGAGCGTTACTATCAGTTTCGCTGGGAAATGTTGCGTAAGCCCCTGCATCAACCGAAAGGTTCGGAACGCGACGCGTGGGATGCGATGGCGCATCACCAGATGGTCGTCGACGAGCAGGGTAATCTGGTGGCGGTAGGCCGACTGTATATTAATGCCGACAATGAAGCGTCCATTCGCTTTATGGCCGTTCATCCCGACGTGCAGGACAAAGGGTTAGGAACGCTGATGGCGATGACCCTGGAGTCGGTGGCGCGTCAGGAAGGCGTTAAGCGCGTGACCTGTAGCGCCCGTGAAGACGCGGTGGAGTTTTTCGCCAAGCTGGGGTTTGTCAATCAAGGGGAGATCACCACGCCAACCACCACGCCGATTCGCCATTTTTTGATGATAAAACCTGTCGCCACTCTGGATGACATTCTGCATCGCGGCGACTGGTGCGCGCAGCTGCAACAGGCGTGGTACGAACATATCCCGCTAAGTGAAAAAATGGGCGTGCGCATTCAGCAATATACCGGGCAAAAATTTATCACCACCATGCCGGAAACCGGCAATCAGAATCCGCACCACACGTTGTTTGCCGGGAGTTTATTCTCACTGGCGACGCTCACCGGTTGGGGGCTTATCTGGCTGATGCTGCGTGAACGGCACCTCGGCGGAACGATTATTCTTGCGGATGCGCATATCCGCTACAGCAAGCCGATTAGCGGTAAACCTCATGCGGTAGCCGACCTCGGTGCCTTAAGCGGCGATCTCGACCGTCTGGCGCGCGGGCGCAAAGCGCGGGTACAAATGCAGGTCGAAATCTTTGGCGACGAGACGCTGGGTGCAGTGTTTGAAGGCACGTATATCGTTCTGCCCGCGAAGCCATTTGGCCCGTATGAAGAGGGCGGGAACGAAGAAGAGTAGCTGATGGAGAGGGGCGGTGCTGCCTCTCTCATTCTTTCAGGTCATTTACTTCAGTCTCTGACTATTCCGGTTATATTGAATAAGAACTCTATAAATTTTTATTCTTCGTTGGCACCATACGTGTCTTGCTACATCACTGTTCAGGAGCATTTAAATATTATTTGTAGAGCTGAGTGGCAATTATCGCTGATAATGCTTAATTCATCATCTTAGTTCATGTTTGAGCGATTTTTGATAGTCAAAACCCCCTCTGGTGCCATACTTTTCTCATAAATATTTTTAAAATCTATAGCTAACAAACATTATGCAAAGATAATGGATTGGCGTCATTGTCAGTATCATTCATTTACTGCTTCTGGATGTTGTAAATAATTATGTGGCATGTTTGCTCTTAAACCGTGGGAAGGAGGCTGTAATGGTTGCCAATATTAATCTCATTAAACAAGAAAGTTATTCTATTGTTAATTTAGAAAAACAACTAATGAGTAATGAATCACCGAAGCAAACGCTATTAAATGATTTTTCACATCGCCTTAAAATGGAAGGTGAGGAGCAACTGTGCGATTGTGTTAACGAACTTAAACTCGGGTTGTCGAGTAATAATAAATATGACCTGTTTAAAAATAAAGAAACCTCACTGTGGAAACGCAAAGTACCAGAAAGTGCAGCGCTGGCAATGACGGGAACAGTATATAAATTATTTGGTAGTCGCTTACTCAACGCCCGCAATCAGTTAGATAAAAATCTCCTCGAAATGGCTATGCAAATGGTTTATGGCAAAGATATGGTGACAAAGTCCGGGGATATATTGATTGATATACAATTAAATAAGGATGGCAGCCTCCAGAGTAAGCACTACACATTTGATGTAGGTGAAGTTATAAACAGTTATAATATTGACCTCTTTGTGAATGCTTCGAGTATTAATCAAACTTACTTACATGATAAAAATCCTGGTGACGTTATTAGCCTGTATGGCACTTTAGATAACATTCCTCTTGTAGTTAAGGAATGCACGGGTAAAAATCATCAAATTAACGTTAAAGCCAAATTGCCACAAGAACGAAGTGAAAAAGTTGAGGATATGTGTGAAAGAATGAGAGGTGGCATCTCTATGTTTAACCACACTACAAAAACAGCTGGTAATATAGAGCATAATTTGCAGCTAAGTTTTCTCGTGGATTCACGACCGTCGATCACAAATAAATACTCAGCCAAAGATGTAGGGGAAGATATACTTGCATTGCCCGTCAACGTATATCATGCAGATTTTAAAATTAAAATCAATAACGCAGTAGAGAAGGCTTCGTCAATTGTGTTATGTGCTGTGCAAAAAAATCTCCATGCAGCAAGGAAGGTTCTTAGCGGGATAATAGGAAATGTGCCAAAAAATAATAAACCAAAAACAATCATTTTTGATTTACGTTTTCTTAGTGCAATTAAGCAGAAAGTTTTTTTGGGCAGTGAAAAACCGTTGTTTGTAAAGCATACCGCAATGATGAGGGAGGCATGTAAGGAATTACCGCAGTCAGTGGAATATGTTCCTTTAGCCTGTGAAGCGCATAGCCATCGCAGCGTCGCCCTTGCCAAAACCGTAGCTGCGCCCATCATGGCGACAGGCGTGGGATCGGCTTTAATGTATGCAACATCATCAGGACCGTATTATGCGCAAAGTCTTTCTGGTTCTCCGGATATCGAGATGATAAAAAATCGCATGGCTCAATTGTTTACCCAGTTGGATGCTTCTGTGCGCAACAAATATCGCCCGGCTTTTGATAAATGGAATGAGCTGGTAGATAAATTAAATCACGAAAGAAATACAGTTCCGTTTGCGTGTTTGACCACCATTTTATCGACGGCGATAAATGAAACTCCTGAGGGGGATACGAATGTTGCCGTTGTGATGGGGTGTAAATCTGCGAAAGATCGCACGATATCCATTGTCCTTGGCAACTCGATGTTGCAAACACTCTTTGAAAAACGCCTCGCCGATGATGGAGAAATAGAAAATCTTTTTGATCAACAGGGATATTTTAACTGCGATTCATTAACAGCCAAAGAATTAATGATGTTAAAAGACCTTTTTGATATTCGAGTTCTTCATCTCTCTAACAAATTTAATGTTGGGTTGCAAGGTAATATCAACACGGATGTTTTACAAGATTCGTTTTTTAAAAATGTCGATTTCATTCATGAATCTAGCTCGTATACCGTAGGGATGGGAGTCTGACGGGTAAAACTCATTAGGATTATCAGAATTCGGACAATGCATTGCAAAAATGACATTCAAAGAGAGATGTGTGCAGGCGCTTAGCCGCGAGGGGCATAGCGAAGCCATACAGAAAGCACTAGCATTCAGAACTCCTGTGAAAGCGGCATAGTGGCCGCCTGTGCAGGAGTTTTGCTATGACCCGTATCGTGCTGACCGTTGCCACCCTATGATGCGATTAAAAAAACTCATCGTCGCGCCGATGATTGACGACAATGCTAGCGGATGATGTCAGGGGTGTTCCGGAAGGAATTCCTTGTTTCCCGAACTGTTACCCACAAAATTATAACGACGAGCAAGTAAAGACCGGTTGGTGGCAGCATTGAACGGTCTGTGATGGATGTTAAATTTCACCTTAAATCCTGGTGCTGTTAGGATGCTGACGTTTTTCGGGTACACCATTCAGATTATGCAAATAAAGATCCAATCAAAAAATAAATATCCCTGAATATAATATATTCATAGCACCCATAACTCATCTTGGGCGATAACTAAACCATTTTGGTAATGACTCCAACTTATTGATAGTGTTTTATGTTCAGATAATGCCCGATGACTTTGTCATGCAGCTCCACCGATTTTGAGA
>NZ_KE137316.1:3199290-3286691 GCF_000408845.1 Escherichia sp. KTE172
TGAGAGCAGAGATAGCGCTGATGTCCGGCGGTGCTTTTGCCGTTACGCACCACCCCGTCAGTAGCTGAACAGGAGGGACAGCTGATAGAAACAGAAGCCACTGGAGCACCTCAAAAACACCATCATACACTAAATCAGTAAGTTGGCAGCATCACCAACCATTTTTGAGTAATAAATGAAACAACTGCAACGCTCTTATTATTTCTGGAAAACGCCTCGCAAAAACAAAACAACATGCAAAAATCCGCTTTTTTTAAATGATTTTCCGGCGTAATTTTCGCACATACATTAATGAGTAATATATGTAAGGTGGTGGTAATGGCGATGAATACGGTTTTTCTTCATTTATCAGAAGAGGCAATTAAACGGCTGAACAAGCTTCGGGGCTGGCGTAAGGTTTCACGATCTGCAATTTTACGCGAAGCGGTAGAGCAATATCTGGAGCGTCAGCAATTCCCGGTGCGTAAAGCAAAGGGTGGCAGGCAAAAGGGGGAGGTAGTTGGTGTTGATGATCAGTGTAAGGAGCATAAGGAATGACAAAAATTTTTCATTCTTGAATATAAAAAAACAGATGCCCTTATTCTGGTATTAATACAAGGCTGTTTTACTTGAACTTATAATAACTGCAACTGTTACATCATATCTGGAAAACGCCTCGCAAAAATAAAAAATGATGCGTAAATAAGCTTTCTTTAAAGATTCGGCAAGGGTACTTTTCTCTCCATAGATTCAAAAATGATATTGGCGAGATATTTATGAACTCTCTGGCAGGTATAGATATGGGCAGAATTTTACTCAATTTATCGAATGAGTTGTTTAAGCAACTTGATGATCTCGAGGTGCAGCGTAATCTTCCTCGTGCGGAGCTATTACGGGAAGCGGTAGATCAATACCTGGTAAATCAATCGCAAACAGCAAGAGCCAGTGCTTTTGGCATCTGGCAAGGGAGTGAGGAAGATGGTGTCGAATACCAGCGTAAGCTGCGCGAGGAATGGTAATGGCAAAAAGATTTGGCTATTTGATATCGATATCCTTATCGATTTTCTCAGTGTGAAAATTGAGGCAAAACAGGCACTGGCGGCATAGCTTGAGGTTGTAACGCGGAATACGAGAGATAGTGTCGTCACACCCTATGAGCTGTAATCCGGGCGACCAGCGCCACCCGGAAAACGTCAGAGATTACTCCCCTTCACCCGGGAACAGGAACGGGTTGATGGAACTGCGGGCGTAGCCTTCTTGCTCCATTCGCGCGTCCAGTACCAGAGAGGCGAGGTCATCTGCCACGGCTTCAACTTTCGGTTCTTTTTCCTGATAAAGAATCTTCAGGTAAGTGCCACAGTCATCGCAGCTTTCGGCTTTAATCGCGGCCTGTTCGTCATCCAGCGACCAGTAATGCAGTTTGCCGCTCTGTTCACAGTTGCTGCATTTTACGCGCACCACGTGCCATTCGGTTTCGCACAGGTTGCAGTGCAGGTAACGCAGACCCTGAGTGGTGCCAATTTGCACCATGCTGGACACCGGCATAGAGCCACAAACCGGGCAATATTGACGTTGTTCGCCATATTCAGCGCGGGCTTTGCCGGGGATCAGATTAGCCATCTGCGCCCAGTAGAGCGACAGTGCAGCCCAGATAAACGGCGCTTTATCGCTGCTGACGGACGAGAAATCAGAGGCAAACAGTGCGCTGGCCATATCTTCCAGCTCCTGAGTCGATGCCTTCTCCAGATTCTCAATCACTGCCAGCGCCGGGCCGCTCATTTCAGGTTTCAGCTCAGCAATCAGCGCCATCAGCAGCTTTTGCCAGTGCTTATCACGCGGCAGAACGTGAATATCCAGCGGGGGCTTGCCTTGTGCGCTGGCTTCTTTAATGCGCGTGGTCAGATCCATCTCCAGCGGATGGTCGTACAGCACCACTTCCTGGGCGTGGGCGATAAGCGCAGCAAAGCGCAGGTAATCACCCAGCGGATTATTTTCTGCCAGCTCGCGCAGACGCTCGGCGCGGCGGTTGTATAAATTCTTGAGCCGAGGGAACAATAACGGCGGAATCATATCCGCCGTACGTTTCTCGCTCGAACCCAGCTCATCTTGCGGGATTATGCGAATACTCATTCAGCTTTCTTTTCCGTTGTCTTGCGGACCTCACGGTACCAGCGCGGGTGATGTTTCTTCGCCCAGGCGCTGGTAACCCATCCTTCCACCATGGCGGTAATCGTGCCTTTCACCCAAAGGGCGGCGTAGATATGCACCATGATAACCACAATTAACGCCACTGCGGCAAATGAATGCAGCATTAACGCGAATCGGATCACCGGGATTGAGAAAGCAGGCGCAAAATAAGGACGCCAGATAATCACGCCGCTCACCAGCAGCAGAACCAGGAAAATAATCGCCGCCCAGAAAACGCATTTCTGACCGAAGTTATAACGCCCGGTGTCACCTACTTCCTCGTTGACGACGATCTTACGAATATTCTTCGCCCAAAAGATATCATCCCGATTGATTAGGTTGTGATGCCAGTAACGGAAAAACATGATGATGAACGAGGCAAACATAACCACGCCGACAAACGGGTGCAGAATTCGCGCCAGCTGCGGTGTGCCCATGATTTGCATCAACCAGTTGAAGGACGGGAACAAAAAGCCCAGCCCGCTCACCGCCGCCAGGATGAAGCAGAAGGCGGTGATCCAGTGGTTGATACGTTCCGGCGCGGTGTAGCGCACGATGGTGTCACGTCGTTTCATTTGCGCTCCTCGTCTTTCTCTTCGTGCAGATTATTCTCTTCCTCATCCGCACGGTTCGGACCGACACCCACGTAGTGGAAGATACTGGCTGCGAAGGTAGCCGCAAAGCCAACAGCTGCGAGCGGTTTCCAGATGCCTTTCCAGAATTTCACGGTTTCGCTGATTTCCGGGTTCTCCGGCAAGCCATGATACAGATTTGGCTTGTCAGCATGGTGCAGCACGTACATAACGTGTGTACCACCAACGCCTGCCGGATCGTACAGACCCGCATTGTCGTAACCGCGAGTTTTCAGCTCCGCCACGCGCTCGCTCGCCAGCGTTTTCATCGACTCTTTCGTACCGAAGTGAATCGCGCCCGTTGGGCAGGTCTTCACGCAGGCCGGTTCTTGCCCAACCACCACGCGGTCAACGCACAGCGTACATTTGTAGACGCGGTTGTCTTCCGGGTTGAGGCGCGGAATGTCGAACGGACAGCCCGCAATGCAATAACCGCAGCCGATGCACTGCTCGGACTGGAAGTCGACGATACCGTTGGCATACTGAATAATTGCTCCTTCCGCCGGGCACGCTTTCAGGCAGCCTGGATCGGAACAGTGCATACAGCCGTCTTTGCGGATCAGCCATTCCAGTTTGTCGTTCTGTTCCACTTCCGAGAAGCGCATCACCGTCCACGATTTGGCACTTAAATCATTGGGGTTGTCGTACACCCCAATGTTATTGCCGACGGTATCGCGAATGTCGTTCCACTCTGAACACGCCACCTGACAGGCTTTACAGCCGATACAGGTGGTGACGTCGATGAGTTTCGCCACTTCTTCCTGGAAGTCCCGCGCCTGAGGCGCGGGGGTCAGACCGTTAGTCGCGGAACGACGAATGATATCTTGAGATTGATAAGCCATATGTCGTCTCCGTTACACCTTTTCCACATTCACAAGGAAGGACTTAAACTCTGGCGTCTGCGTGTTCGCATCACCAACGAATGGTGTTAACGTATTGGCAATAAAGCCTTTTTTCGCAACACCTTCATAGCCCCAGTGAATCGGAATACCGATGGTATCGATATCTTTGCCGTTCGCTTTCAGCGTGCGAATACGTTTGGTCACCACCGCTTTGGCTTTGATATAGCCACGGTTGGAGGAGACTTTCACGGTATCGCCCTGGGCAATGCCAAGTTTATTCGCCAGCGACTCACCGATTTCCACAAACTGCTCTGGTTGCAAAATCGCGTTCAACAGCGCGTGTTTGGTCCAGTAGTGGAAGTGCTCGGTCAGACGATAGGTGGTTCCGACATACGGGAACTTATCGGCTTTACCCAATGCTTCGGCGTCGTCTTTAAAGATACGTGCAGCCGGGTTCGAGATAACGTTTGGATGCAGCGGGTTAGTCCCCAGCGGCGTTTCAAACGGCTCGTAGTGTTCCGGGAACGGACCTTCCGCCATCTTATCGAGGGCAAACAGACGCCCCATGCCTTCCTGCTGCATGATAAACGGCCCGACGCCACTGCCCGGAGGCGCTGCGCTGTAGTCCGGAATATCCCAGCCGGTCCACTTGGTGCCGTCCCATTTCAGCAACTGACGCTTCGGATCCCACGGGTTACCCTGCGGATCTGCGGAGGCGCGGTTATACAGAATACGGCGGTTAAGCGGCCATGCCCATGCCCAGCCCAGCGTGTTACCGAGGCCAGACGGATCGGCGTTATCACGGCGTGCCATCTGGTTGCCCTCTGGCGTCCAGCTACCGGCGAAAATCCAGCAGCCACAGGAGGTTGTACCGTCATCGCGCAGTTGGGCGAACGAGCTAAGTTGTTGGCCTTTCTTGACGATAACCGCACCGGTTGCCGGATCGGTAATATCGGCCAGCGCCTTACCGTTACTCTCCATCGCCACTTCTTCTGAAGATGGCTCATGCGGAATGGCGTAGTTCCAGGTCATGTTCAGCACCTGGTCCGGGTTCGCGCCACCCTGTTCGGCATACATCTTGCGCAAGCGCAGGAAGATACCGGAGAGGATCTCGCCGTCAGTCAGCGCAATCCCCGGGGCGTCCGCACCTTTCCAGTGCCACTGCAACCAGCGACCAGAGTTGACGATTGAACCGTTCTCTTCCGCGAAGCAGGTCGATGGCAGACGGAACACTTCGGTCTGGATCTTCGACGAGTCAACTTCGTTCAGTTCACCGTGGTTCTGCCAGAAGTTAGAGGTTTCAGTGTTCAGCGGGTCGATGGTCACGAGGAACTTCAGTTTCGACAGACAGCCGATCACTTTGTTTTTGTTCGGGAATGAGGCAACCGGGTTAAAGCCCTGGCAGATATAGCCATTGACTTTGCCCTCTTTCATCATCTCGAAGTATTGCAGGACGTCGTAGCCTTTATCCCACTTCGGCAACCAGTCAAAGCCCCAGCTGTTTTCTGCCGTCGCTTTATCACCAAAGAAGGCCTTCATCATGGAGACGAAGAATTTCGGGTAATTGCCCCAGTAGTTAACCTGGCCTTCCAGCAGCGGTTTCGGCGTGTTGGCGGCAAGGTAGGTTTGCAGATCGGTCTGCTTCTCGCTTGGCAGCGTCATGTAACCTGGCAGGCTCTGCGACAGCAGCCCCAGGTCGGTCAGCCCCTGAATATTGGAGTGACCGCGCAGGGCGTTAACGCCGCCGCCAGCCATCCCCATATTGCCGAGCAGCAGCTGGATCATCGCCATCGTACGAATGTTTTGCGCACCAATGGAGTGTTGCGTCCAGCCGAGGGCATAGAGGAACGACGCTGTTTTATCGTGAGCACTGGTTTCGGCGATGTATTCGCAGACTTTCAGGAACGCGTCTTTTGGCGTACCGCAGATGTTTTCAACCACATCTGGCGTATAACGGGAAACGTGCTGTTTCAGCAAGTTCCACACGCAACGCGGATGTTGCAGCGTGGTATCGCGTTTGGCGAAGCCGTTTTCGTCCAGTTCGTAAGTCCAGGAGGATTTATCGTACTTGCGTTTTTCCGCGTCGTAGCCGGTGAACAGGCCATCTTCAAAGCCGTAATCCTCACGCACGATCAGGCTGGCGTTGGTATAGGCTTCGGTGTATTCGCGGTTGAATTTTTCATTGTTCAGCAGGTACAGCAATACGCCTGACAGGAAAGCAATGTCAGTCCCGGAACGAATAGGGGCATAGTAGTCAGCCACCGCCGCCGTACGCGTAAAGCGAGGATCGATCACAATCAGCTTCGCGCCGTTGTGAATTTTGGCTTCCATCGCCCAGCGGAACCCGACCGGGTGAGCTTCAGCGGCATTACCGCCCATCACCACGACGAGGTTGGCGTTCTTGATGTCGACCCAGTGGTTGGTCATCGCACCGCGACCAAATGTTGGAGCAAGACTTGCTACCGTTGGTCCGTGTCAGACACGCGCCTGGTTGTCGACCGCGAGCATCCCCAGCGCGCGGGAGAATTTTTGCGTTAAATAGCCGGTTTCGTTACTCGACGCGGAAGCACACAGCATCCCGGTGGAGAGCCAGCGGTTAACAGTCACGCCTTCGGCGTTTTGCGCAATGTAGTTAGCATCGCGGTCTTCTTTCATCAGTTTGGCGATGCGATCAAACGCCTCTTCCCAACTGATTTGCTGCCATTTATCAGAACCTGGCGCACGGTATTCCGGAAACTTCAGACGGCTTTCGGAGTGGATGAAATCCACCAGGCCAGCGCCTTTCGGACAAAGTGCACCGCGGTTGACCGGGTGATCCGGATCGCCTTCGATATGGAAGATAGATGCTTTGGCGTTTTTTGCTCCGTCACCGAGGCTGTACATCAACAGCCCACAGCCTACGGAACAATAGGTGCAGGTATTACGGGTTTCGCGGGTGCGCAGCAGTTTATACTGCCGGGTTTCCGCGAGTGCTACGCTGGGTGCAAAACCCAGTGCCGCTGCCGTGGTGCCTGCCATACCGCCAGCGCAGATCTTAAAGAACTGCCTTCTGCTGACCTGCATGGATTGCTCCTTGTTTCGACATTGTCACGTCCCATTTACATTCGCTTGCTGCGTGTGCAGGGAGTGGGAGTTATTTTTCTTTGCGGAAGGGGCCGCAAAGGTCCAGAATTGGCTCAATTTCCCTCCATCCAGGAAGGGTTTGTAACAGAATACCATAATGTTGGTGTGTGTGTTCTTATCTGGTTAAGAGAAAGTGAAAAAAACACAGCAAAAAGAAATCGAAAATGTGACAAATATCACAGGTGTTCGTCAAATTGAGTTATGGCGGCGTGATGATTTACAACACCCACGGTTAGATGAGGTCGCGGAAGAAGTTCCCGTTGCGCTGGTCTACAACGGCATTTCGCATGTGGTGATGATGGCGTCGCCCAAAGACCTTGAGTACTTTGCGCTCGGTTTTTCGCTTTCCGAGGGGATTATCGAAAGTCCGCGCGATATCTTCGGTATGGATGTCGTTCCTTCCTGTAATGGTCTGGAAGTGCAAATTGAGCTTTCCAGCCGCCGCTTTATGGGGTTGAAGGAGCGCCGCCGGGCGCTGGCGGGACGTACGGGCTGTGGCGTATGCGGTGTAGAACAGCTTAACGATATCGGTAAACCGGTGCAGCCGCTGCCGTTCACCCAGACGTTTGATCTCAACAAACTGGATGATGCATTACGTCATCTCAATGATTTCCAGCCAGTGGGGCAACTGACTGGTTGTACACACGCCGCTGCCTGGATGTTGCCATCTGGCGAACTGGTCGGCGGGCATGAAGACGTGGGTCGCCATGTGGCGCTGGACAAACTGTTAGGCCGCCGGTCACAAGAAGGGGAAAGCTGGCAGCAAGGTGCGGTGCTGGTTTCCAGTCGTGCCAGTTATGAAATGGTGCAAAAGTCGGCGATGTGTGGCGTAGAGATTTTGTTTGCGGTGTCTGCCGCGACCACACTTGCTGTAGAAGTGGCTGAACGCTGTAATTTGACGCTGGTGGGCTTTTGTAAACCGGGTCGGGCAACGGTTTATACCCATCCGCAGCGTTTGAGCAATTAATTAAAATAAGTCCTGCGATATATATTAAATTGCAGGACTTATTCATTTCGTGAATTTTATTATTTTATTTATAAACAAAATGCGTGTAGTGGCGTTAACGCCTGCGCTGCAACCTATTGATGGCGTGGCGGTAAGTTATATTGATGCTGCCGTGGCGTTGGGTAATACCATTAACGAAATGGATAAATATTACACCCAGGAAAATTATAAAGACGATGCGTTTGCGAAAGGGAAAACGCTGCACCAGACATTCTTAAAAAATCTTGAAGCCTTTGAACCTGTAGCAGAATCTTATCATGCGGCGATTCAGGAAATTAACGATAAGCGCCAGCTTGCGGAACTGAAAAATATTGAACAAAGAGAAGGGAAAACATTCCACTACTACTCTCTGGCAGTCATGATTTCAGCGAAACAAATTAATAACCTGATTTCGCAAGAGAAGTTTGATGTTGATGCGGCAATGAAGAAAGTCTCTGAACTGGAAACGCTGGTGGCGCAGGCCAAAGAAGCGGATAAAGGCGGTATGAATTTCTCGTTCATTAATTCGGCAGACCAGTATCAACTCGAGGCTAAAAAATATGTTCGCCGCATCAGAGATAAAGTCCTGTACTCTGACTGGGATAAAGAGCAACTTCAGGACGCAAACTCAAGCTGGATGGCCGAAGACTCATTTCCCGAGAACATTATGCGAGTACAACGAAATGGTCGATGAAATATTTCAGTCAATTGTAATCGCGGGGCGGGTTTGTGATGAGCGCGGATATGTCACGAAGTCGTGACAATATAAAGCAGAGTGAAGGATAAATTTTGTGAATAAAGTATCATTATTTAATGATTTTGTGAATGTTTAAATTTCTCAGATAATTTGTTTAAGCGTTATTTATATTTGTGGCTTATGAGTCAGCGTGAATTATATCTAATATTTTTTACGATATTTGGTTAAAAACGGCACTATTGTTATATTCCTCACGTTCCAGGAAATCAGCGGATTTACTCATATTATGCAGCGGGATACTATCCATCGGCCTGCTGAAGTTGGATTGAAAATTCGAAAGTGCACACCTTATATTTCTCTATATACGTATTCCTTTTGGAAAGCGTAGGGTCTCTTTTATTTCAGGGAACGTAAATAATGAAAAAATCGACATTATCTTTAGCCATCGGTTTATTATTGGCATGTAGTACCGGAATGGCAAAAACACAGCATTTAACGCTGGAACAACGCATGGCATTGCTGGAAGAACGCCTGGAAGCGGCAGAAATGCGGGCAGCAAAAGCAGAGAGCCAGGTTAAACAGCTGCAGACACAACAAGCCGCTGAGATCCGCGAAATTAAGGCTGCCCAGGGCAATACGCCGGTAAATGGACAGGCAACGGCGGAATCTGCAAAGAAAAATTCCACCTCACCTAATCTTTTGCTCTCAGGTTATGGCGATTTAAAAATCTACGGCGACGTAGAATTTAATATGGATGCAGAAAGTAATCATGGCCTGCTGGCAATGACCAACGCTGATGTGAATAGCGATCCCACTAATGAACAGTGGAATCTCAATGGTCGTATTCTGTTAGGTTTTGATGGTATGCGAAAACTGGATAATGGTTATTTCGCCGGGTTCTCCGCGCAACCGCTGGGGGACATGCACGGTTCAGTAAATATCGATGATGCGGTATTCTTCTTTGGCAAAGAAAACGACTGGAAGGTCAAAGTAGGCCGTTTCGAAGCCTACGATATGTTCCCGCTGAATCAGGATACCTTTGTTGAACATTCCGGTAATACTGCGAACGATCTTTATGACGATGGCAGCGGTTATATCTATATGATGAAAGAGGGCCGCGGGCGCTCTAACGCTGGCGGTAATTTTCTCGTCAGCAAACAACTTGATAACTGGTATTTTGAATTAAACACGTTACTTGAAGACGGAACATCTTTATATAATGACGGTAATTATCATGGACGCGATATGGAGCAGCAGAAAAATGTTGCTTATCTGCGTCCGGTAATTGCCTGGTCGCCGACGGAAGAATTTACCGTTTCCGCAGCGATGGAAGCGAACGTGGTAAATAATGCTTATGGTTATACCGATAGCAAGGGTAATTTTGTCGATCAGTCCGATCGTACCGGCTATGGTATGAGCATGACCTGGAATGGCCTGAAAACGGATCCGGAAAATGGCGTCGTGGTTAATCTTAATACCGCCTATTTAGATGCTAATAATGAGAAAGATTTCACTGCCGGGATTAACGCGCTGTGGAAACGTTTCGAGCTGGGTTATATCTACGCGCACAATAAGATTGATGAATTCAGCGGTGTAGTTTGTGATAACGACTGCTGGATTGATGATGAAGGGACGTACACCATTCACACCATTCATGCGTCTTATCAGTTCGCTAATGTGATGGATATGGAGAACTTTAATATTTACCTCGGGACGTATTACTCCATTCTGGATAGCGACGGTGATAAAAAACACGGTGATGATACTGATGACCGTTACGGCGCACGCGTTCGCTTTAAATACTTCTTCTGATGAAGGCGCGGTGCTGGATATTTTCCGGCACCGCAACTCATTAGGGCAGGTAAAACACTTCTTGCAGCTCGCTACTGACTGGGCTGTTATCCGGGTTAGCTGGCATAACGTCGGTCATATATTTCCACCAACGTTGGCAGATTTCAGTGCTGGCAACCGCATTCCACCGTTCTTCAGATTCAATCTCTACCGTGGCAAACAGCAGATTACGCGCTTTGTCGAGGTAAATGGCGTAGTTATGCGCACCGTGAGATTTCAACACTGCTTCCAGTTCCGGCCAGATTGGATTATGCCGACGCTGATACTCTTCGTGGGCGTCGGGGTTAACCTGCATGACAAAGGCTTTGCGGATCATGTTTGCTCCTTACAGCGCCAGCGCACTGGCGAGTGGTGTAACGCCGAAACGCTGGCCGAGTGCTATCAACTCTTCACGACTGATGGTCTGTTTCATGCCGCCCATCGAATAAACCTTCACTAATACTTGTGCTGATTTTTCTGCGGTGTCGATTAAACCGAATGTTTCATCCAGTGTCGGACCGCTGCCGAAGACGCCGTGGAAGGGCCACAACACCAGCGAATGTTTTTGCATTTCCTGTGCGGTCGCCTGGCCGATTTCGTCCGTGCCGGGCACCATCCACGGCAAAATGCCGACGCCATCCGGGAACACTACCAGACATTCGGTGCTGCCTTCCCACAGTTGGCGAGTGAAGACCGCGGTGTCGTTTTCCAGTACGTAGGTAAGGGCGATCAGGTTGGTGGCATGGCAGTGCATGATCACCCGATCTTTACCGTTGGTGGCTTTAATGCGTTCGCAATGAGAGAGGAAGTGCGCCGGAAGTTCAGAGGTTGGAACGGCTTCGTGAGTTAGCCCCCAGAGAATGTGGTAGCCCGCGCCGTCGCTGTCGACTTTTACGACGCCTAAGTTAGCCGCAGGATCAAGCTGGACGTTGCGGAAGAATTTGCCGGAGCCGGTGACAATAAACGGTGTATTTGCCAGTAAAGGCATGGGCTGGCTGAGCGGGATATAGCGCGGTTGTGCATGAAAGTTGTCGTGATAAGGCGCGATATCGGCGTCATCCAGGCGTAGCGTCAGGTTGCCGCCGTTGCGCTCGTCCCAGCCTTTCAGCCAGGCGTCGGTGGTGGCTTTAATCATTCCCTGGACAAACCAGGACTGAGTAATGTTTTGCATGTTCGGTGTTCCTGTAAATTCGGTGTTGTCGGATGCACGATCTGTCGGCCGAATAAGGCGCTCGCGCCGCATCCGGCAGTGTTTACCCACGCTGGCTCAAAATTTCTTTTTCATAAGCCCGCACGCTCTCCAGCCATTCGCTACCTGCTGGGGTATCGTGACGCTGACAATACATTTCCCACACCGCCTGCCACGGCAACGATTTCTGCTCTTCCAGCAGTGCCAGACGCGCACTGTAATCGCCCGCCGCTTCCAGCTTGCGCAGCTCAGCGGTAGGTTCCAGCAACGCACGCAGCAGGGCTTTTTTCATATTGCGTGTACCAATGACCCACGCAGCAATACGGTTGATAGAGGCATCAAAGAAGTCGAGGCCGATATGCACCCGGTCAAACAGATCGTGACGAACAATCTCACTGGCAATCGCCTGGGTTTCATCATCCAGCAGCACTACGTGATCGCTGTCCCAGCGAACCGGACGGCTGACGTGCAGTAGCAACTGCGGTACATACAGCATGGCGGCGGAAATCTTGTCGGAAATCACTTCAGTCGGGTGGAAATGCCCGGCGTCCAGGCACAGCGCCGTCTGGCGGCTGGTGGCATACCCCATGTAAAACTCATTGGAGCCAACCGTGTAGCTCTCCGCGCCAATACCAAACAATTTGCTCTCAACGGCGTCGATATGGTGCGCCGGATCCAGCTTCTCGCTGATCACCTCATCCAGTGCTGCCAGCAAACGCTGGCGCGGAGCGAGACGGTCAACGGTGATATCTTTCATGCCATCCGGGATCCAGATGTTCATCACCGATGGCGTGCCAAGTTGCTCGCCAAAATAGGCTGAAACACGGCGGCTGGCTTTGCAGTGATCAATCCAGAACTGGCGAATACTGTCGTCGGCATGGGAAAGCGTAAAGCCATCGGCGCTTAGCGGATGCGAAAAACAGGAGGGGTTAAAATCCAGACCGAGCTGATTGGCTTTCGCCCATTCAACCCAGTTTTTGAAGTGCTCTGGTTTGATCTGGTCGCGCGCGACGGGCGTATCGGATTCCAGATAGATGGCATGTAAATTAAGCCGTTTCGGCCCCGGAATCAGCCGCATAGCTTGTTCCAAATCGGCACGTAGCTCGCTGCCATTACGCGCTTTGCCCGGATAATTGCCAGTAGCCTGAATCCCCCCGGTCAGCGAACCTTCCGGGTTTTCAAAACCGGAAACATCATCGCCCTGCCAGCAGTGCATTGAAACGGGTAAACGATCAAGTTGGCGCAGCGCCTCCTCGACATCAATCCCCACCGCCGCGAAACGCTGTTTCGCCAGCTCCCAGGCCTGTTCCAGTTGAGTGGTCATGCGCAAAGCTCCTTTGTCTGTCGTGTAGAGTGAATCTGCGCCACATAGTGGGCAATTTCACTGTCAGGATTAGGGGTAAAGGTGGTCAGATTCGCGGTGGTGCTGACGACCTGACGGAAATCATCCACATTGTTGAGTTCATCCAGCGTCATTAACTGGATGCCGATATTGCCGAGCGTCGAGGCTTCAACAGGCCCGGCGATCACCCGAATACCGCAGGCATCAGCACATAACTGGTTGAGCAGCGCGTTCTGGCAGCCACCGCCGACAATATGCAGTTGCGAGAAATCTTCACCGCGTAGCTGCGCCAGTTCATGCAACACATCGGCATACAGCAGCGCCAGACTGTCGAAAATACAGCGCGCCAGTTCAGCATCACTTTCCGGGATCGGTTGCGCCGTTTCCCGACACGCAGCCTGAATTTCGCTGCACATCTCGTCAGGATTAATAAAGCGATCGTCATTGGGATTGATGGTGAAGCGGCAAGCCGGCAGTGCCTGTGTCGCGGCGATAAGCGCCGGAAGATCGTTGATTTGCCGCTCCTGAAGCACCCGCTGAAGCAGCCATAAGCCCATAATATTTTTCAGCACCCGATAGCGACCTTCCGCCCCGCCTTCGTTGGTGATATTGGCTGCCAGCGCCGTGTCATTGGTAAATGGCGTCTGGCTTTCGAAGCCCATCAATGACCAGGTGCCAGAAGAGAGATAAGCGGCGCGTGAACCGCTTAACGGCGAGGCGATAACCGCGCTGGCGGTATCATGGCTGGCAACGGCGACCACCGGAATCTCATTACCCTGCGGGCAAATCCAGTGACCTATGACATTACCCGGATGCGTCGGGCGACCAAACCAGGCTTTGTTGGCACCGCTCCACGCCAGTAGCGACTCGTCCCAGTCGTCGCTATTGATATTGACCAGTTGCGTGGTCGTGGCGTTGGTGTACTCCCAGTTCATCTCGCCGGTCAGGCGATAACTAAAGTAATCCGCCATCAGCAGAGCGTGAGCAATGTGTGGAATAAGTTCAGGTTGTTGCTCCGTCAGCGCACGCAACTGATAGATCGTATTGAAGGGTAGAAATTGTATGCCGCTACGCTGATAAATATCGCGTTTGCCGAGTTGCTGTTGTGCCTGCGCCATCAGGCCATTGGTGCGGCTATCGCGATAAGCAACGGGCAGGCCCACACGCTGACCCTGTTGGTCGAGCAGCACAAAGTCCACGCCCCAGGTATCAATCCCAATGCTATCGATACGAATCCCTTCCTCGCACACCTTGTTTAATCCAAGGCGAATGGCACTTTCCAGGCTATCCACATCCCAGGTGACATAACCGTTCTGGCTATGCAGCCCATTGTTAAAACGATGGATTTCACGCAGCGTCAGGCTGCGGCATTCACGCTCGTAACGCGCCAGCATCACGCGCCCACTGGATGCGCCGAGATCGACGGCGACACAATTGCGAAAGGTCATAATGTGATCCTGCTGAATTTCATTACGACCAGTCTAAAAAGCGCCTGACTTCGCGACCTTCTCGTTACTGACAGGAAAATGGGTCATTGGCAACCAGGGAAAGATGAACGTGATGATGTTCACAATTTGCTGAATTGTGGTGATGTGATGCTTACCGCATTTCCTGAAAATTCACGCTGTATCTTGAAAAATCAACGTTTTTTACGTGGTTTTCCGTCGAAAATTTAAGGTAAGAACCTGACCTCGTGGTTACTATTTCGCCGTGTTGACGACATCAGGAGGCCAGTATGACCGTATTACATAGTGTGGATTTTTTTCCGTCTGGTAACGCGTCCGTGGCGATAGAACCCCGGCTCCCGCAGGCGGATTTTCCTGAACATCATCATGATTTTCATGAAATTGTGATTGTCGAACATGGCACGGGTATTCATGTGTTTAATGGGCAGCCCTATACCATCACCGGTGGCACGGTCTGTTTCGTACGCGATCATGATCGGCATCTGTATGAACATACCGATAATCTGTGTCTGACCAATGTGCTGTATCGCTCGCCGGATCGATTTCAGTTTCTCGCCGGGCTGAATCAGTTGCTGCCACAAGAGCAGGATGGGCAGTATCCGTCTCACTGGCGCGTTAACCACAGCGTGTTGCAGCAGGTGCGACAGCTGGTTGCACAGATGGAACAGCAGGAAGAGGAAAATGATTTACCCTCGACCGCCAGTCGCGAGATCTTATTTATGCAATTACTGCTCTTGCTGCGTAAAAGCAGTTTGCAGGAGAACCTGGAAAACAGCGCGTCACGTCTCAACTTGCTTCTGGCCTGGCTGGAGGACCATTTTGCCGATGAGGTGAATTGGGATGCCGTGGCGGATCAATTTTCTCTTTCGCTGCGTACGCTACATCGGCAGCTTAAGCAGAAAACGGGACTGACGCCTCAGCGTTACCTGAACCGCCTGCGACTGATGAAAGCCCGACATCTGCTACGCCACAGCGAGGCCAGCGTTACTGACATCGCCTATCGCTGCGGATTCAGCGACAGTAACCACTTTTCGACGCTTTTTCGCCGAGAGTTTAACTGGTCACCGCGTGATATTCGTCAGGGACGGGATGGTTTTCTGCAATAACGCGAATCTTCTCAACGTATTTGTACGCCATATTGCGAATAATCAACTTCGTTCTCTGGCCGAGGTAGCCACGGTGGCGCATCAGTTAAAACTTCTCAAAGATGATTTTTTTGCCAGCGACCAGCAGGCAGTCGCTGTGGCTGACCGTTATCCGCAAGATGTCTTTGCCGAACATACACATGATTTTTGTGAGCTGGTGATTGTCTGGCGCGGTAATGGTCTGCATGTACTCAACGATCGCCCTTATCGCATTACCCGTGGCGATCTCTTTTACATTCATGCTGACGATAAACACTCCTACGCTTCCGTTAACGATCTGGTTTTGCAGAATATTATTTATTGCCCGGAGCGGCTGAAGCTGAATCTTGACTGGCAGAGGGCGATTCCGGGATTTAGCGCCAGCGCAGGGCAGCCACACTGGCGCTTAGGTAGCATGGGGATGGCACAGGCGCGGCAGATTATCGGTCAGCTTGAGCATGAAAGTAGTCAGCATGTGCCGTTTGCTAACGAAATGGCAGAGTTGCTGTTCGGGCAGTTGGTGATGTTGCTGAATCGCCATCGTTACACCAGTGATTCGTTGCCGCCAACATCCAGCGAAACGTTGCTGGATAAGCTGATTACCCGGCTGGCGGCCAGCCTGAAAAGTCCCTTTGCGCTGGATGAATTTTGTGATGAGGCATCGTGCAGTGAGCGCGTTTTGCGTCAGCAATTTCGCCAGCAGACTGGAATGACCATCAATCAATATCTGCGGCAGGTCAGAGTGTGTCATGCGCAATATCTTCTCCAGCATAGCCGCCTGTTAATCAGTGATATTTCAACCGAATGTGGCTTTGAAGATAGTAACTATTTTTCGGTGGTGTTTACCCGGGAAACCGGGATGACGCCCAGCCAGTGGCGTCATCTCAATTCGCAGAAAGATTAATTCGCCATGCCCATGCCGACGATGTTGGCGGCAACAATAATCACCACACAACCGAGGCTCAACACCGTTACCGGACGGCGACCTGCATTGTTCCACTCTTTCAGCACCAGCCCGACGATACCGCCGCACAATACATAGAAGCTCATATGCAGCATCCAGCTGATGTAGTCATACTGCGCCGGAATACGCGCGTGGCCCCAGGCATAGAAAAAGAATTGCAGATACCACATCAACCCGCCCAGTGCTGAGAGTAACACATTGTGAAAGATCAGCGGTTTTGCCAGCGAGAAGTCGGCTTTTAGCGACAAATCCTTCACTTTTGCCAGACGAATGAAGCAGAAACCGAGGTTGATGATCGCGCCGCCGCCCATGATGACAACATAGCTTGGCAGAGCGACATACAGTGGATCGACGCCCAGTGCAGCAGCGGCTTCATGCATCGGTTTTGCGGCGTTCATCGCAAAGGACATCCCGGCAGAGAAAATGCCGCACATCACCGCCAGCACCAGCCCTTTTTTCAGGTTGAACTCTTCGGCTTTAATGCCCATCTTGCGCTCTTTCAACTGCCCGGCGCGAGTCACAATCCCTACACCAATCAGCGCCACCAGAACGCCGAGCAATGTCATGCGTCCACCTTCGGTATTGATCAACACATCGAAATTGCCGTTGATAATTGGCGTCATCAGCGTACCAACAATCAACGTGATACCAATGGCGATACCAATCCCCATCGACATGCCGAGATAACGCATGGTCAGGCCGTAGTTGATATTACCGATCCCCCACATAGCGCCGAACAGAAAAACAGGCAGCAGTGTAGAGAGACTAAACGAGCTGTAATACGCCCAAAAATTCGGTAGTAACAGGGCGCTGATGGCCCACGGCAGAATAATCCACGAAACAATCCCACCGACTGACCACATGGTTTCCCATGACCATTTTTTTACTTTTTTGAACGGAGCGTAAAAACAGGCTGCACTGGCCGCGCCGATCAAATGCCAAAATATCCCCATCGTAATCGCGTTACTCATCTTCTTATCCTCATCATTTTTCGTCGCGTCACATCTCCGACGAGATGAGTGTAAAAATCGTGCTGTCGATTAACCTTTCGCCTGTTGCCGCCGTTGTCGATTTGCTGGCAATCACGGCATTAAGTGGGTGATTTGCTTCACATCTCGGGCATTTTCCTGCAAAACCATACCCTTACGAAAAGTACGGCATTGATAATCATTTTCAATATCATTTAATTAACTATAATGAACCAACTGCTTACGCGGCATTAACAATCGGCCGCCCGACAATACTGGAGATGAATATGAGCTATACCCTGCCATCCCTGCCGTATGCTTACGATGCCCTGGAACCGCACTTCGATAAGCAGACCATGGAAATCCACCACACCAAACACCATCAGACCTACGTCAACAACGCCAATGCGGCGCTGGAAAGCCTGCCAGAATTTGCCAACCTGCCGGTTGAAGAGCTGATCACCAAACTGGACCAGCTGCCAGCAGACAAGAAAACCGTACTGCGCAACAACGCTGGCGGTCACGCTAACCACAGCCTGTTCTGGAAAGGTCTGAAAAAAGGCACCACCTTACAGGGTGACCTGAAAGCGGCTATCGAACGTGACTTCGGCTCCGTTGATAACTTCAAAGCAGAATTTGAGAAAGCGGCAGCTTCCCGCTTTGGTTCCGGCTGGGCATGGCTGGTGCTGAAAGGCGATAAACTGGCGGTGGTTTCTACTGCTAACCAGGACTCCCCGCTGATGGGTGAAGCTATTTCTGGCGCTTCCGGCTTCCCGATTCTGGGCCTGGATGTGTGGGAACATGCTTACTACCTGAAATTCCAGAACCGCCGTCCGGACTACATCAAAGAGTTCTGGAACGTGGTGAACTGGGATGAAGCAGCGGCACGTTTCGCGGCGAAAAAATAATCATTTGCCGCCTGCTGCAATGAGGCGTTTACGCCGCATATCAGCTTAAAAAATGAACCATCGCCAACGGCGGTGGTTTTTTTGTGATCAATTTCAAAATAAAACAATGATCCGATAAAAATAAAACAGTGTTTCAATTGATGTGGTTTTGATCACTTTTATTGATTAAATGAATGTCTATCTTCGTTTCCATCAACACTGATGCTCCGTTGAGGAATTACGCATCAGCCCTTAAAAATATGCCGACAGGTGATGGAAATGCAGATAAAACGCTCGATTGAGAAAATCCCGGGGGGGGATGATGCTCGTCCCGCTATTCCTTGGCGCACTGTGCCACACCTTCTCGCCGGAGGCGGGGAAATATTTTGGATCATTCACCAACGGGATGATTACCGGTACGGTGCCCATTCTGGCGGTGTGGTTTTTTTGCATGGGGGCGTCAATAAAATTAAGCGCGACGGGAACGGTATTACGTAAATCCGGTACGCTGGTGGTAACAAAAATTGCCGTCGCGTGGGTGGTTGCGGCAATTGCCTCACGCATTATTCCGGAACATGGTGTTGAAGTTGGATTCTTTGCCGGACTTTCAACGCTGGCGCTGGTGGCGGCGATGGATATGACCAACGGCGGACTTTACGCTTCCATCATGCAACAGTACGGCACAAAAGAAGAAGCTGGGGCATTTGTGTTGATGTCATTGGAGTCCGGGCCGCTCATGACGATGATTATTCTGGGCACTGCCGGGATTGCCTCATTTGAACCGCATGTTTTCGTCGGCGCAGTATTACCGTTCCTGGTGGGCTTTGCCCTTGGGAACCTTGACCCTGAATTACGAGAATTTTTCAGCAAAGCGGTGCAGACGCTGATTCCATTCTTTGCCTTCGCGCTGGGCAATACCATTGATTTGACTGTAATTGCCCAGACAGGTTTGCTGGGGATCCTGTTGGGTGTGGCAGTAATTATCGTGACCGGTATTCCGTTGATTATCGCCGATAAATTGATTGGCGGTGGCGATGGCACTGCCGGAATTGCCGCTTCCAGTTCCGCAGGGGCCGCGGTAGCGACACCTGTGCTGATTGCTGAAATGGTGCCTGCGTTTAAACCGATGGCTCCGGCAGCAACTTCGCTGGTTGCGACGGCGGTCATTGTGACTTCGATTCTGGTGCCAATTCTTACCTCTATCTGGTCACGTAAAGTCAAAGCCAGAGTGGCGAAAATCGAAATTTTAGGCACGGTAAAATAAACCTGCTTCCTTAATCCCCACAGCCGGATGAACTAACGTTCGTCCGGTTTGCTATTGAGCTCCTGCCTGGATACATACCGCGAAAACAGCACGCCTGACATAAAATAAATATGGTCTAATGGGGAAATTTCTCGTGGAGAGGGAACAGATGCGATATCCGGTTGATGTATACACAGGCAAGATTCAGGCTTATCCCGAAGGCAAACCCAGCGCAATTGCCAAAATCCAGGTTGATGGTGAGTTGATGCTGACGGAGCTGGGGCTGGAAGGTGACGAGCAGGCGGAGAAAAAGGTTCACGGCGGGCCAGACAGAGCGCTGTGTCATTATCCTCGTGAGCACTATCTCTACTGGGCGCGGGAATTTCCGGAACAGGCGGAGTTGTTTGTTGCGCCTGCGTTTGGCGAAAATCTCTCAACCGACGGCCTCACGGAAAGTAATGTTTATATTGGCGATATTTTCCGCTGGGGAGAGGCATTAATTCAGGTCAGCCAGCCACGCTCCCCTTGCTATAAACTCAATTACCATTTTGATATCAGCGACATAGCGCAGTTGATGCAAAACACGGGTAAAGTGGGGTGGTTGTATAGCGTGATTGCGCCAGGGTTGGTATCTGCTGATGCGCCGCTGGAGTTGGTTTCCCGTGTCAGTGATGTGACCGTGCAGGAGGCTGCCGCCATCGCATGGCATATGCCGTTTGATGACGAGCAGTATCACCGTTTACTCTCCGCCGCCGGGTTATCGAAAAGCTGGACGCGGACGATGCAAAAGCGCCGACTGAGCGGCAAGATCGAAGATTTTTCCCGCCGGTTGTGGGGAAAATAACCCCCGGAGTGTAGGCCTGATAAGACGCTATCAGCGTCGCATCAGGCATCCTGCTCAAATGCCGGATGCGGCGTAAACGCCTTATCCTGCCTACAATGCGGAGTTTAACTCCGCTTATACAGCGGCAACCAAATCACCAGCCGTAAACCGCCAAGCGGGCTGTCTTCTGCCTTCACCCAGCCACGATGCTGCTGGATGGCGGTTTCAACAATCGCCAGCCCCAAACCTGTACCGCCAGATTCACGATCGCGTGCTTCATCGGTACGATAGAACGGGCGGAAAATCTGCTCGCGATCTTCCGGGCTAACGCCAGGACCATCGTCATCCACCGTAATGGTGATGCCGTCTTTATCTACCGCGAAGCCTACTTCAATCTTCGTATTGGAATAACGCAGGGCATTACGAACAATGTTTTCCAGCGCACTTTCCAGAGCGTTCGGGTTGCCATACAGCGGCCACGGCCCAGGCGGGAAGTTAACCGTCAACGACTTGCCCATCTGCTCGGCTTCGAACGCCGCGTTATCCAGCACTTCACTCCACAACTGGTTGGCTTTGATGGTCTCACTCACCAGCGCGTTTTTCTGCTGATTACGTGACATCACCAACAGATCGTTGATCATGCTGTCCAGACGTTGCGCTTCGGTTTCAATACGCTCCAGTTCCTTGCTTTCACCACTACGACGGCGCAGTAACGCCGTACCCAGTTGCAGACGCGTCAGCGGGGTGCGCAGCTCGTGAGAGATATCAGAAAGCAGACGCTGCTGAGAGGTCATCATGCGCTCCAGCGCGGTGACCATCTGGTTAAAACTGGCACCAGCGGCAAGGAATTCCTGTGGCCCCGCTTCCAGTTCCGGGTGCTGGCGTAAGTTTCCCTGGGCAACTTCATCGGCAGCGTTTTTCAGCTTACGCGCCGGTTTTGCCAGACTCCAGGCCAACCACAACAGCAGCGGCGTACTGACCAACATGGTGACAATCAGCAGTAATAGCGGGCGGTCAAACAGTAAGTTAATGAAATCGGATTGAGAACTGCTGGCCGGACGAATCAGATAAAGTTGGTAATTATCTTCGCCATCACGCACTGAGAACGGACCGACCAGTTCCACGCGGCCATACTTTTTCTTCTGCGGATGATCGGCGTTATCGGCCTGACCAATAAAATTACGAATGATCTGCATTTCGCTGCGTTCAGCGCCGATCACGCGGCCTTCGGTGGTCACCAATAACAAACGCTGTCCTGGCGGTGCCCACTTATCAATCGCCCGGAACAGACGCCGCCACCACATTAAATCGTTGGGCGGATCGTTCGCCAGCTCCGCTTCGACATGCTGCTCAATCATCAGACCCTGACGCTGTTCGCTATCCAGAAGCTCGGTCATCTGGCGTGAATCGAGCTTGGGTAACATTAAAACTAACATCAACACCAGCGCCAGCGTCAGCCAGAAGATGGCGAAGATGCGCGCGGTTAAGCTGCCTATCATGAAGCAGAAACCATCAGATAGCCGCGACCACGCAAGGTTTTAAACCACGGGTGACCATCTTTACGATCCGGCAGTTTACGACGCAGGTTGGAAATGTGCATATCAATAGCGCGGTCGAAAGGCGTCAGGCGTTTGCCCAGCACTTCCTGGCTTAAATGCTCACGGGAAACCACCTGACCCAGATGCTGTGCCAGCAAATAGAGCAGGGTAAACTCAGTACCGGTTAACTCCAGCGTTTGCCCGTCGAAGCTGGCTTCCTGACGGCCTGGATTCAGCACTAAGGCATCAACTTCCAGTGTCGGTGAACCGTTGTCGTTGTTTTGCTGTTGTTCGCTCCAGTGCGAACGGCGCAGGATCGCGCGAATACGTGCCACCAGCTCACGATCATTAAACGGTTTCGGGAGATAGTCATCTGCGCCCAGCTCAAGGCCGAGAACGCGATCAAGTTCACTGCCGCGCGCCGTCAACATAATGACAGGCGTCTGGTGTGTCTGGCGAAGTGCTTTTAATGTGTCGATACCATTTTTCTTCGGCATCATTACGTCAAGCAAAAGTAAATCAATGCTGTCGTCCAGAAGATCAAGCGCCTGTTCCCCATCGTGGGCAACAATCACGTTGAAGCCTTCCATCTCGAGCAGCTCCTTTAATAGGGAAGTCAGCTCTCGGTCATCATCAACTAACAGGATTTTATTCATTGTTTAAATACCTCCGAGGCAGAAATTACGTCATCAGACGTCGCTAATCCATGACTTTACGTTGTTTTACACCCCCTGACGCATGTTTGCAGCCTGAATCGTAAACTCTCTATCGTTGAATCGCGACAGAAAGATTTTGGGAGCAAATGATGCGCATAGTTACCGCTGCCGTCATGGCCTCAACGCTGGCAGTCAGTTCATTAAGCCACGCTGCTGAAGTCGGTTCAGGCGATAACTGGCATCCGGGTGAAGAACTTACGCAGCGCAGTACGCAGAGCCATATGTTCGACGGCATAAGTTTAACCGAACATCAGCGTCAGCAGATGCGAGATCTTATGCAACAGGCCCGGCACGAACAGCCTCCTGTTAATGTTAGCGAACTGGAGACAATGCATCGCCTTGTCACCGCAGAAAATTTTGATGAAAACGCTGTGCGCGCACAGGCAGAAAAAATGGCGAATGAGCAAATTGCTCGTCAGGTTGAGATGGCAAAAGTCCGCAACCAAATGTATCGCCTGTTAACGCCGGAGCAGCAAGCGGTTTTAAACGAGAAACATCAACAACGAATGGAGCAGTTGCGCGACGTGACGCAATGGCAAAAAAGTTCATCGTTGAAGCTATTGAGTAGTAGCAACTCACGTTCCCAGTAGTAAACCCTGTTTTCCTTGCCATAGACACCATCCCTGTCTTCCCCCACATGATGTGGGGGTTTTTTTTATCCTCAATTTGCCTGCTGCTTAATGCATTGCAGATGATTTGCTTCCGTTATACTAGCGTCAGTTGATAGCGGGAGTATTTATGAATCAATCTTATGGACGGCTGGTCAGTCGGGCGGCGATTGCTGCAACGGCGATGGCTTCACTGCTATTGCTGATTAAAATTTTTGCATGGTGGTATACCGGGTCGGTGAGTATTCTCGCCGCGCTGGTGGATTCGCTGGTGGATATCGGCGCGTCGTTGACGAATTTACTGGTGGTGCGATATTCCCTGCAACCTGCCGACGATAATCACTCGTTTGGTCACGGTAAAGCTGAGTCCCTCGCGGCGCTGGCGCAAAGTATGTTTATCTCCGGTTCGGCACTATTCCTCTTTTTGACGGGTATTCAACATCTGATATCTCCAACACCGATGACAGATCCAGGCGTCGGGGTTATCGTGACAATTGTGGCGCTAATTTGTACGATTATCCTTGTCTCGTTTCAGCGGTGGGTGGTGCGCCGGACGCAAAGCCAGGCGGTGCGGGCTGATATGCTACATTACCAGTCTGATGTTATGATGAACGGCGCAATTCTGCTGGCGCTGGGGTTGTCCTGGTACGGCTGGCATCGCGCCGATGCTCTGTTTGCATTGGGAATCGGCATCTATATTTTATATAGCGCGTTACGCATGGGATATGAGGCGGTACAGTCATTACTGGATCGCGCATTACCTGATGAGGAACGGCAAGAAATTATTGATATCGTGACTTCCTGGCCGGGTGTTAGCGGCGCTCACGATCTTCGCACGCGGCAGTCAGGGCCGACCCGCTTTATTCAGATTCATTTGGAAATGGAAGACTCTCTGCCTTTGGTTCAGGCACATATGGTGGCGGATCAGGTAGAGCAGGCTATTTTACGGCGTTTTCCGGGATCGGATGTGATTATCCATCAGGACCCCTGTTCCGTCGTACCCAGGGAGGGTAAACGGTCTATGCTTTCATAATCAGTATAAAAGAGAGCCAGACCCGCATTTTGTGTATAAAATACCGCCATTTGGCCTGACCTGAATCAATTCAGCAGGAAGTGATTGTTATACTATTTGCACATTCGTTGGATCACTTCGATGTGCAAGAAGACTTCCGGCAACAGATTTCATTTTGCATTCCAAAGTTCAGAGGTAGTCATGATTAAGAAAATCGGTGTGTTGACAAGCGGCGGTGATGCGCCAGGCATGAACGCCGCAATTCGCGGGGTTGTTCGTTCTGCGCTGACAGAAGGTCTGGAAGTAATGGGCATTTATGACGGCTATCTGGGTCTGTATGAAGATCGTATGGTACAGCTAGACCGTTACAGCGTTTCTGACATGATCAACCGTGGTGGTACGTTCCTCGGTTCTGCGCGTTTCCCGGAATTCCGCGACGAGAACATCCGCGCCGTGGCTATCGAAAACCTGAAAAAACGTGGTATCGACGCGCTGGTGGTTATCGGCGGTGACGGTTCCTACATGGGTGCAATGCGTCTGACCGAAATGGGCTTCCCGTGCATCGGCCTGCCGGGCACTATCGACAACGACATCAAAGGCACTGACTACACTATCGGTTTCTTCACTGCGCTGAGCACCGTTGTAGAAGCGATCGACCGTCTGCGTGACACCTCTTCTTCTCACCAGCGTATTTCCGTGGTGGAAGTGATGGGTCGTTATTGTGGCGATCTGACCCTGGCTGCGGCCATTGCCGGTGGCTGTGAATTCGTTGTAGTTCCGGAAGTTGAATTCAGCCGTGAAGACCTGGTAAACGAAATCAAAGCGGGTATCGCGAAAGGTAAAAAACACGCGATCGTGGCGATTACCGAACATATGTGTGATGTTGACGAACTGGCGCATTTCATCGAGAAAGAAACCGGTCGTGAAACCCGCGCAACTGTGCTGGGCCACATCCAGCGCGGTGGTTCTCCGGTGCCTTACGACCGTATTCTGGCTTCCCGTATGGGCGCTTACGCTATCGATCTGCTGCTGGCAGGTTACGGCGGTCGTTGCGTAGGTATCCAGAACGAACAGCTGGTTCACCACGACATCATCGACGCTATCGAAAACATGAAGCGTCCGTTCAAAGGCGACTGGCTGGACTGCGCGAAAAAACTGTATTAATGATTTCGGAAAAAGGCAGATTCCTTTAGCCTGAAACCGATGACAGAAGCAAAAATGCCTGATGCGCTTCGCTTATCAGGCCTACATGAATTCTGCAATTTATTGAATTTGCAAACTTTTGTAGGCCGGATAAGGCGTTCGCGCCGCATCCGGCATGGACAAAGTGCACTTTGTCAGCAATATGAGGCGGATTTCTTCCGCCTTTTTAATCCCCCAACATATACCCGCAAGTTATAGCCAATCTTTTTTTATTCTTTAATGTTTGGTTAACCTTCTGGCACGCTTTGCTCATCACAACACAACATAAGAGAGTCGGGCGATGAACAAGTGGGGCGTAGGGTTAACATTTTTGCTGGCGGCAACCAGCGTTATGGCAAAGGATATTCAGCTTCTTAACGTTTCATATGATCCAACGCGCGAATTGTACGAACAGTACAACAAGGCATTCAGCGCCCACTGGAAACAGCAAACTGGCGATAACGTGGTGATTCGTCAGTCCCACGGTGGTTCAGGCAAACAAGCGACGTCGGTAATCAACGGTATTGAAGCTGATGTTGTCACGCTGGCTCTGGCCTATGACGTGGACGCGATTGCGGAACGCGGGCGGATTGATAAAGAGTGGATCAAACGTCTGCCGGATAACTCCGCACCGTACACTTCCACCATTGTTTTCCTGGTACGTAAGGGCAATCCGAAGCAGATCCATGACTGGAACGATCTGATTAAACCGGGTGTTTCGGTGATCACGCCTAATCCGAAAAGCTCTGGTGGCGCGCGCTGGAACTACCTGGCAGCCTGGGGCTACGCGCTGCATCACAACAACAACGATCAGGCAAAAGCACAGGATTTTGTTCGGGCACTGTATAAAAACGTCGAAGTTCTGGATTCTGGCGCGCGCGGCTCCACTAACACCTTTGTCGAGCGCGGAATTGGCGATGTACTGATTGCCTGGGAAAACGAAGCTCTGCTGGCAGCGAATGAGCTGGGGAAAGATAAATTCGAAATCGTTACGCCGAGTGAGTCTATCCTCGCAGAGCCAACCGTGTCGGTGGTCGATAAAGTGGTCGAGAAAAAAGGCACCAAAGAGGTGGCGGAAGCCTACCTGAAATATCTCTACTCGCCAGAAGGTCAGGAAATTGCCGCGAAAAACTACTACCGTCCGCGCGATGCTGAGGTGGCGAAAAAGTACGAAAATGCGTTTCCAAAGCTGAAGTTATTCACCATTGATGAAGAGTTCGGCGGCTGGACGAAAGCGCAAAAAGAGCATTTTGCTAACGGCGGTACGTTCGATCAGATCAGCAAACGCTGATTTCCCCAGGATAATTATCAAACCCGGTGGTTTCTCGCGACCGGGTTTTTTATTTGTCACGATTTTGCGTTACCCTTGCATCTCTTTGAGGTACAGGGAAAAAAAGATGAAAAAAGCGGGTCTTCTTTTTTTGGTGATGATAGTTATCGCCGTTGTGGCTGCCGGTATTGGTTACTGGAAATTAACCGGTGAAGAGTCGGATACACTACGTAAGATTGTCCTTGAGGAATGTTTGCCCAATCAACAGCAAAATCAAAATCCTTCGCCATGTGCGGAAGTCAAACCCAATGCCGGATACGTGGTTTTAAAAGATCTTAATGGCCCACTGCAATATCTGTTGATGCCAACGTATCGTATTAACGGTACTGAAAGTCCTTTGTTGACCGATCCTTCAACGCCGAACTTCTTTTGGTTGGCCTGGCAGGCGCGTGATTTTATGAGCAAAAAATACGGTCAGCCGGTTCCCGATCGCGCGGTTTCTTTGGCGATCAACTCTCGCACCGGGCGTACGCAAAACCATTTTCATATTCATATCTCTTGTATTCGTCCTGATGTGCGCGAACAACTGGATAACAATCTGGCTAACATCAGCAGCCGCTGGTTGCCACTGCCAGGTGGTTTGCGTGGGCATGAGTACCTGGCGCGTCGGGTAACGGAAAGCGAACTGGTACAACGCAGCCCATTTATGATGCTTGCAGAGGAAGTGCCTGAGGCGCGGGAACATATGGGAAGCTACGGGCTGGCGATGGTGCGGCAGAGTGATAACTCATTTGTATTGCTGGCGACACAACGAAATCTACTGACGCTGAACCGTGCTTCAGCCGAGGAAATCCAGGATCATCAGTGTGAGATTTTGCGTTAAGGCGAGGAGTTAAGGAAAGTAAGTGCCGGATATGAAATCCGGCACCTTTCAGACTTAAGCCTGTTTAGCCGCTTCTGCAGCTTTAACGATTACTGCGAAAGCGTCAGCTTTCAGAGAAGCACCGCCAACCAGCGCACCGTCGATGTCTGGCTGAGCAAACAGTTCTGCAGCGTTAGACGCGTTTACAGAGCCGCCGTACTGAATGATCACTTGTTCAGCGATGTTAGCGTCAACTTTAGCGATGTGGTCACGGATGAATTTGTGAACAGCCTGTGCCTGCGCCGGAGTTGCCGATTTGCCAGTACCGATTGCCCATACTGGTTCGTAAGCGATTACCGCACCTTCGAATGCTGCAGCACCCTGAGTTTTCAGTACCGCGTCGATCTGACGTGCACAAACTTCTTCAGTTTTGCCCGCTTCGTTTTCAGCTTCGGTTTCACCGATGCACAGAACCGGAGTCAGACCCTGCTCTTTCAGCACCGCGAATTTTTTCGCGATCAGTTCGTCAGACTCTTTGTGGTAAGTACGACGTTCAGAGTGGCCGATGATGATGTACTGTGCGCCGATGTCTTTCAGCATAGCAGCAGAGGTTTCACCGGTGAATGCGCCGGACAGGTTCAGGTCCACGTTTTGCGCACCCAGCATGATGTGGCTGCCTTCAGCTTCACGCTTCGCCATATCGATGTACATTTCCGGTGGTGCGATTGCAACCGCACAGCCAGCAACACCTGCCAGCTCTTTACGCAGGTTAGAAACCAGCTCGTGAACCATGTGGCGGCTGCCGTTCAGTTTCCAGTTACCCATCACTAAAGGATGTCGCATTTTAATTCTCCACGCTTATAAGCGAATAAAGGAAGATGGCCGCCCCGCAGGGCAGCAGGTCTGTGAAACAGTATAGAGATTCATCGGCACAAAGGCTTTGCTTTTTGTCATTTATTCAAACCTTCAAGCGATTCAGATAGCGCCAGCTTAATCGGTTCAACAGCGAAGGTCAGCCCCTTTTCGCCGTTGTCCGCGACAACATAACGCAGTGCACCTTCGGTCTCGGTGTAATAACGTTTGTTTTTCCCCGCCGTTAGTAGCGACTGCAGTTTTTTCTGGCTTTGTGTTTTGGTCATTAATGGGGTGAGTGTGCGGATCACCGCTGCCATGTATTCCTGAGCTTTCGCTTTCGCGGCTTTTTGCTCTGGCCCCTGGATGGGTAGCCAGGTCATTTGAATGCTTTTGATTTTTAAGGTACCGCGCTCCAGCGCTGTAGAAGCATACAAGTTCTCGTTAATTTTACTGGCAGCACGAGTGAGATTGGCTTTGTCGGGACTGCTGTCGATGGCACGAAATTCGTTCAGTGGCAGGCTGGGATTCTGGCTGTTAAAGTCTTCTCGAAACTGGCTGATGGAGAGATCGAAAGTAGGGGCTCCAGCCAGCAGATAAGGCGCGGTCGTTGCCGTATCTGGTGTTTGTGCATGCGCCGTTGTTGTAACGGTTAATGCAGAACATAAGAGAAAAAACAGCGTACACCCTGGCTTCATTGACAGTACCTTTTGTTATGACTGGCTCCGATTAAAACGATATCTGTCGCCCTTGTCAAAAGGGTAGAATCCTGGAAAAGACAACCATCAAGGAACTTACATGACCATACAGCAATGGTTATTCTCATTTAAAGGGCGTATTGGACGCCGTGATTTCTGGATTTGGATAGGCCTGTGGTTCGCAGGCATGCTGGTGCTTTTCTCACTGGCGGGTAAAAATTTACTCGATATTCAGACTGCGGCGTTTTGCCTTGTGTGCTTGCTCTGGCCAACAGCGGCAGTAACCGTTAAGCGCTTGCATGATCGCGGGCGTTCCGGCGCATGGGCATTTTTGATGATTGTGGCGTGGATGCTGCTGGCGGGTAACTGGGCGATTTTACCGGGTGTCTGGCAATGGGCGGTGGGGCGTTTTGTCCCGACGTTGATTCTGGTGATGATGCTTATCGATCTTGGTGCGTTTGTTGGCACACAAGGCGAAAATAAATATGGTAAAGATACCGAGGATGTGAAGTATAAAGCCGACAATAAATCAAGTAATTAACCTTTAATATATCTCTTACTGCTATTTTTTTCCGGGATTGTTATTTCCACGATGCAAATGACAATACCCGGAAAATCCTTCTGAACTCTTCACATTAAGCAATATCAAAAAAAATGGTAATCCATAAGATCATTACTTGTTTGTTCTTCCCTTAACGGCGCATTATTCTTAAGTCGTAATCGACAGAGAGGCGAATATACAGAGGTGCCCTATGAAAGATGTCGTAGATAAATGCAGTACTAAAGGATGTGCGATTGATATCGGTACGGTGATTGATAACGACAACTGTACCAGTAAGTTTTCGCGCTTTTTTGCCACCCGCGAAGAAGCAGAGTCCTTTATGACCAAACTGAAAGAGCTTGCCGCCGCTGCATCCTCTGCAGATGAAGGGGCCAGCGTGGCCTATAAGATTAAGGATCTGGAGGGGCAAGTTGAGCTTGATGCGGCCTTCACCTTCTCATGCCAGGCCGAGATGATTATTTTTGAGTTATCACTGCGTTCGTTAGCTTGATGGAGTTGCTTTAGAAGGAGTTAAACATGGCTTATAAACACATTGGCGTGGCAATTTCCGGGAATGAAGAAGATGCCTTACTGGTGAATAAAGCCCTGGAGCTCGCCAGACATAATGACGCTCACCTGACGTTAATTCATATTGATGATGGCTTAAGCGAGTTGTATCCGGGTATCTACTTCCCTGCAACAGAAGATATTCTTCAATTGTTGAAGAATAAGTCGGATAACAAGCTGTATAAACTGACGAAAAATATTCAATGGCCGAAGACAAAACTGCGTATTGAACGCGGAGAAATGCCGGAAACACTGCTGGAAATTATGCAAAAAGAGCAGTGCGACCTCCTTGTCTGTGGTCATCACCACTCATTTATCAACCGTTTGATGCCGGCATATCGCGGGATGATCAATAAGTTGAGTGCGGATTTGCTCATCGTGCCGTTTATCGATAAGTAACCGCTTACCAGTAATGCTCCGCTGTCATATGGCCCGGTCGGCGACGTAAATGTTTCGTCATCTGCCGGGTCTCTTTCAGTAACTGTTGCGTATCGCGCACCATCTGTGGATTGCCGCACAGCATCACATGGCTGGTTTCTTTATTCATCGGCAGGCCAACCGCGCTTTCCAGTTCACCACTTTCAATTAATGCCGGTATCCGTCCGGTGAGCGACCCCGCTGTCGTTTCCCGACTGACCACCGTCTGAATGCGCAGTTTGCCTTCGTAGCGTTTTTCCAGTTCTTGCATCAGTGGCAAATAGCTTAAGTCGGCGGCATAACGTGCGGCGTGAACCAGGACCAGATTTTTGAAGCGCTCTAAATCTTTGCCCAGTTGCAGAATCGATAAATAAGGGCCAATCGCTGTACCGGTTGCCAGCATCCATAGCGTTTCGCAATCTGGTACTTCATCCAGCACAAAGAAGCCAGCTGCTTCGCTAACCACCTGCACTTCATCGCCCGGTTTCAGTGCCGCCAGTCGTGGGCTTAATTTGCCATCGGGGACGGTGACCAGGTAAAACTCCAGATCGGGATTATCGGGCGAGTTAACATAGGAGTAGGCGCGCTGGACGCGTTCACCGTCGATTTCAAGGCCAAGCTTGGTAAATTGCCCGGCGGTAAACGGAAGCACGGGGGCGTGAACGGTGAGACTAAACAGGGCGTCGGTCCAGTTCTGCACTTTAGTGACTTTGCCTGTTACCCAATCAGCCATGTTTTTCTCCTGTTTTGATTGACTTGCCTTATCTTCGTTCTCCGAACAAAAAAATTCCAGTCCCGAAGGACTGGAAGGCTCAATCGATCAAATCACTCAGAGAATGTGCACCTGCATTTCCGGGTCTTTGCGATCCAGATAGTGGATGGACTGAATGCGGCGAATAGTGCGTGACTTGCCGCGGATCAGCAGCGTTTCGGTAGTCGCGATATTGCCTTTGCGGCTAATGCCTTCCAGCAGATCGCCTTTGGTAATACCGGTGGCAGAAAAGATGACGTTATCGCTGCGTGCCATATCGCCCAGACGTAATACTTTACCGGCTTCGATGCCCATTGCTTTGCAGCGTGCCAGCTCCTGCTCGCCAATGCGACGATTCTCTTCGTTGTCGCCTTTGACGTCATGACGCGCCAGCAGACGACCGTTCATGTCACCATCTAATGCGCGGATCACCGCCGCAGAAACCACGCCTTCCGGCGCGCCACCAATACCGTACAGCACGTCAACTTCGCTGTCTGGCATACAGGTGAGAATTGAGGCCGCAACGTCGCCATCCGGAATAGCAAATACGCGTACGCCGAGTTGCTGCATTTCAGCGATAACGGCATCGTGGCGAGGTTTAGCCAGAATCGTTACCGTCAGTTCGCTCAACGGTTTGCCGAGCGCCGCCGCTACATTGCGCAGGTTATCCGCCAGCGGCAGGTTCAGATCAATGGTGCCTTTGGCTCCCGGTCCGACGATCAGCTTCTCCATATACATATCTGGCGCGTTGAGGAAACAGCCTTTATCGCCTACTGCCAGCACCGCCAGCGCGTTAGCCTGGCCCATCGCCGTCATGCGCGTGCCTTCAATCGGATCAACAGCAATATCTACCGCGTCGCCGCGACCAGTACCGACTTTTTCACCAATGTAGAGCATCGGTGCTTCGTCTATTTCACCTTCACCAATGACGATGGTGCCGTCAATGTTGACCTGGTTGAGCATAATACGCATGGCGTTTACCGCCGCGCCGTCCGCGGTGTTTTTATCGCCGCGTCCTAACCATTTGTAGCCAGCCAGCGCCGCAGATTCGGTGACGCGGGAAAATTCGATGGCAAGTTCTCGTCTCATAGCAAACTCTAAGCAGTAAGGAATGGCGCGAAGTGTAGCACAGGGGAAGGGCGGGATTATTGATGTGTGCGGGGTTGCCCCCGCACGATTCAGGACTACCGGATGCGGCATAAACGCTTCATCCGGCATTTACATTACTCGTCGTGTTCTTCCCACGCCATCGCGCGTTTGACCGCTTTTTTCCAGCCTGCGTAACGGTAATTACGCTCAGTGGTTTCGATGCCTGGACGGAACTCGCGCTCAATCACCGCTTTCTCTTGCAGCTCGTCGAGATTCTGCCAGAAGCCAACCGCCAGACCAGCAAGATAGGCCGCACCCAATGCGGTAACTTCGCGCACTTCCGGGCGCTCAACGCGGGTACCGAGAATATCGGACTGGAACTGCATCAGGAAATTGTTTGCTACTGCACCGCCATCCACGCGCAGCGCGTGCAGACGAATACCGGAGTCGGCCTGCATTGCTTCCAGTACGTCACGCGTCTGATAAGCAATAGACTCCAGCGTCGCGCGGATAATGTGGTTAGCGTTCACTCCACGCGTTAAGCCGAAAATCGCCCCGCGCGCATACGGATCCCAGTATGGCGCACCCAGCCCGGTAAATGCCGGAACCACATATACACCATTGGTGTTTTGCACTTTGGTGGCGAAATATTCGGAATCGTACGCGTCGTTAATCAACTTCATCTCATCGCGCAGCCACTGAATGGATGCGCCCGCCATAAACACCGCACCTTCCAGCGCATAGTTTACTTCGCCAGTTGGGCCACAGGCGATGGTGGTCAGCAGGCCGTTTTCTGATTTCACCGCTTTCTCGCCGGTGTTCATCAGCATAAAGCAGCCAGTGCCGTAGGTATTCTTCGCCATCCCTTCTTTCACGCACAACTGACCAAACAGCGCGGCCTGCTGGTCACCGGCGATCCCGGAGATTGGAATACGCGTGCCGCCTTTGCCGCCAATGTTAGTCTGACCGTACACTTCGGAAGAACGACGCACTTCTGGCAGCATCTCGCGCGGAATATCCAGCACTTCCAGCATTTTGTCGTCCCAGTCCAGGGTATGGATGTTGAACAACATGGTACGAGAGGCGTTGGTGTAATCGGTCACATGGACACGGCCCTGAGTCATTTTCCAGATAAGCCACGTATCAACCGTACCAAACAGCAATTCACCACGACGCGCACGTTCGCGAGAGCCTTCCACATGGTCGAGGATCCACTTCACTTTGGTGCCAGAGAAGTACGGGTCAATCACCAGACCGGTATTGCTGCGGATATAATCTTCTAAACCGTCACGTTTTAAATGCTCGCAGATTTCTGCGGTACGACGGCACTGCCAGACAATGGCGTTATAGATAGGCTTGCCGGTTTCTTTTTCCCAGACAATAGTGGTTTCACGCTGGTTCGTAATACCGATAGCTGCAATTTGATCGGAACTGATATCGGCTTTCGCCAGCACTTCTACCAGCGTGGAGCTTTGGGTGGCCCAGATTTCCATTGGGTCGTGTTCTACCCAGCCTGGTTTTGGGTAGATTTGCTCAAATTCGCGCTGCGACACGCTAATGATATTGGCATCGTGATCCATTACGACCGCGCGGGAGCTGGTGGTGCCCTGGTCGAGCGCAACGATATATTTTTTTTCAGTCATGTTTAATTGTCCCGTAGTCATATTACAGCGAAGCTTTTTGTTCTGAAGGAGTTGTGGTCTCCTTTTCTTCCACAACACAGATATCGCAAGGCAAATGGCGACCAATCAGTTTGCGGTAGGCAAATGCACCTACAATCGCGCCAACGATAGGGCCAAAAAGCGGCACCAGGAAGTAAGGAATGTCTCTGCCGCCGGTAAAGGCGACATTGCCCCAGCCCGCCAGCCAGGCAAAGACTTTCGGACCGAAGTCACGCGCTGGGTTCATGGCAAAACCCGTCAATGGGCCCATAGATGCGCCAATGACCGCAATCAGTAGACCAATCAGCAAGGGAGCCAAAGGGCCGCGTGGTACACCGTTGCCATCGTCCGTTAACGCCAGGATCAGCCCCATCAGAATAGCGGTAATCACCATCTCAACTGCGAAAGCCTGCACAAAATTGATATGAGGATTCGGGTAAGTAGAGAAAGTGCCAGCCAGATCAACACTTTCAACGCTGCCGCGAACAATATGATGAGTCTGCTCGAAGTCGAAAAATAAATTGTAGTAAAGCCCGTAAACTAAAGCCGCAGCGCAGAAAGCGCCGGCAACTTGTGAAACGATAAAAGGAATAACTTTGCGCTTGTCGAAACAGGCAAACAGCCACAATGCAATGGTAACAGCGGGGTTAAGATGCGCGCCGGAAACCCCTGCGGTCAGGTAGATGGCCATTGCCACCCCCAGTCCCCAAATGACACTGATTTCCCACTGACCAAAAGACGCACCAGCGACTTTTAGTGCTGCAACGCAACCCACCCCGAAAAAAATCAACAACCCGGTACCGAGGAATTCAGCAATGCACTGGCCTTTCAAGGTTGATGTTTGACTCATAATCGGATCCTGAAGAGTTAATGTTTGTTGTATGCGTGAAAGTCACGGACCTCCACGATGCTTGTAGGCATGCTGTAAACTTATCGTTAACGAGCAAAAACGAGAAATATCGAACTTAAAATGTGTGTGCTTCGTCATAAAATGAGCGTTATCGCGCCATTTATTCCATCTGATTGTACATGATGCATGTTTGTTAGATCATTCGCGCAACAAATTTATTAACATTTTCGATTGGTGTGGATTATGTCTCCAGGAGAAGGATGAAAAGTGTGGCAAACCGTAATCTGCAAGGCGTGCCGCTGGACAGCGATGGCGCGGCTTCATACAATCGGAGCTAACTAAAGTGCGCTCGTATTTATTAAGGCGTCACCGGTAATCGGGACGAGGATTTTTATCCATCAACGCCTTGCAATTCAGGAGAGGTATGACAATGTCATTAGAAGTGTTTGAGAAACTGGAAGCAAAAGTACAGCAGGCGATTGATACCATCACTCTGTTGCAGATGGAAATCGAAGAGCTGAAAGAAAAAAACAACTCACTGTCGCAGGAAGTTCAAAATGCCCAGCATCAGCGCGAAGAGCTGGAGCGTGAGAACAACCATCTGAAAGAACAGCAGAACGGCTGGCAGGAACGTCTGCAGGCCCTGCTGGGTCGCATGGAAGAGGTTTAATCTCTTCCACGCAGAGGCGCCGCAAGGCGCCTTATTTTTTACTTCACTGTATTTTTAGCAGACAACATAATCTCCATCGCCTGTTGGCGATATTTATCTGCCGTATCTGGCTCCATTAATGCAATGATCCCCACAGCCCTGGGGGTGTCTTCAAGATAAACACTGATGGTTCTTTTCTGCTGACCATCAAAATTTATCAACACATCCTGATACTTACAGGTGAAATGTTTGGCATTACAATCATGAAACTGGAAGGTTTCTTCATTGTATTGATCCTTGAGATTGTCTCGCTGCATCTTCTTTAACTCTTCCAGCGAGCCATCGGCGCTACGTCCTGCGGGCAGGCGGAAAGCAGAAATAAAGACGCTATTATCTTCACTTCTTATATCAATGGTTTTATCAGTACTAATAGAAACCGTATTCCAGTGTCGGTTTGGGACAGTCACGGAAATAGCGGCATTCTCAAACGTATATTGCCATGGGGTGATTATGCGAAACGTATTGCTGATGTTGGATAAAAGCAGGATTCCCAATACCCAACAGCACCCGCGAGTAAAACTGGCGAAGTTACGCGTTTTTTTAGCGAATGCGCACAGAATGCCTGACACAAGCACGGGAAGTAATAACGGCCCCAGAAATACTGAACCGATATACTCGCCAACCATGCCAGGATCTCCAGACAGTAGGTTGCTGTGCTGAAGATGACTAAGACAAGCAGTTATTATCCATAGTATTAATAAGATAACGTATCTCATATCAATCCCTTATTATTAACATGCACATCAGATCATTGACGGGCAGAAAGCATCATTTTCATTACTTCTTCTTGATATTCGTCCAAATAATCTGGGTCGATGGCTGCGACCAGTTGTATCAAATTAGTGTTATCCAGTAGAGTCATGAAAATAGCATGTCTTACTTTGCCATCACTCATTGTTTGCACTCCTTCCTGATAAGCGCAGGCAAATCCCTGAACATCACAAACATGCATTTCTGCAGTTCCGTTTTGAGTCGCGGTAAGTTCCTCGATTGAATGCACACCGACTTCATTTTGTGAGAAGGCAACAATAGCTAAAATAGCATGGGCATCCCGAGTCACCAGGGTTGGTCCTTGTTTTACTATATTGGCAACCCACTGTTTGCTCGGAACCGTGACGGTGATACCTGGCCCCGGGAAAGAATAATCCCATGTGCTGTGTCGTTCCCACACCGTATAGCTGCTATAGATTAGAAATAATCCCATTAACCAACAAGTGCCGCGAATAAAGCTGCGGCTGCTTCTTTTTTTTATCGTTATACAGATGATTGTGGCGATAATAAATGATAGGGCAAGTGGGTTAAAAAATACGTTAGCAAAATATAAAATCATTTCACCGGTGTTGCCAGATAAAAGAAATTTGTAGCGGAAATGGTTAACGGCTATAAGAAATAAATATAAAATTAAAAGAATAATATTTTGCATGAATACGTCCATGTATAAAAAAGGGGAATTTAATTCCCCTTTTAACGCATGGCAGAGAGTTATTCAATATCCAGCGGATCTTCTGAAAGAATAATCCCGGTATTGTCGGCATAAAGATGGTCGCCGGAGAAGAAGGTGACACCGCCAAAATTGACGCGGACATCGCTTTCGCCAATGCCTTCGCCAGCAGCACCAACCGGAATTGCCGCCATCGCCTGGATGCCGATATCCAGCTCTTCCAGGTCATCTACCTGACGCACCGCGCCGTAAATGACCAGACCTTCCCATTCATTTTGTACTGCCAGACGCGCCAGTTCAGCATCGACCAGTGCGCGACGAACAGAACCACCGCCATCGACGACAAGAACACGACCACGGCCATTCTGTTCGAGCAGATCGTACAGCAACCCGTTGTCCTCGAAACATTTTACCGTGATTATTTGTCCGCCAAACGACGCCCGTCCGCCAAAGTTGGAGAACAGCGGTTCCACGACGTTAACATCTTCTTGATAGATGTCACAAAGCTCGGAAGTATCGTATTTCATAGGCTTAACATTCAGTTGCTGCGAGAATTTTCAGTATATCGCGCTATGTAGGCTGTTGGCAAAATCATCAATTGTTAATTGATATTTGTCAGTTATGCTGCCCACTGGCTTAGGAATATCCCTAAAACAAACAGCAGGTTAGTCAGTAACGCTCCCTTGACAGTGCGTTCCAGCATCGGTCGCATCGCCACCGGGTCCATTTCCCGCATCACATAACGGGCTTGCTTCACCAGTAATGGTGCCGCCAGCAGGAACAGCCAGCCCCACAGGCTATGCAGCGAAAAGAGATTAAACAGCGCCAGGCACACCAGAGAGCCCATCAGCAGGCAGGCATGATAACGACGCGCGTTCACTTCACCTAAGCGCACCACCAGCGTGTTTTTGCCATTTTCGCGGTCGCTATTGATATCACGCAGGTTATTAATGTTCAGTACTGCCGTTGCCAGCAGGCCGCATGCGGTCGCCGGAAGGATCAGCGCCGGAATCAATGTATGAGCCTGTAAATACCAGCTGCCCATGACGCTCAACCAGCCAAAGAAAACCAGTACGGAAATATCACCCAGACCGATATAACCATAAGGACGATTGCCCACGGTGTAGGTGATAGCGGCAATGATCGACAACCCGCCAAGAATCAGGAAGCCGACAAAATCGGCCAGTGTATGGCACGCCACTGCAACCAGTGCCAGCCCGGAGAGACAGATGAGCACGACGGTAATAATGAGCGCCCGTTTCATCTCTTGCTGGGTAATGACCCCTTTTTGCATGCCGCGTAGCGGTCCGATACGGTCAGGTTTATCGCTGCCTTTTACCGCATCGCCGTAATCATTGGCGAGGTTAGAAAGGATCTGTAATAGCCCGGCGGTAATCAGTGCCAGCAGGGCGACCAGCGGATCGAAGTGACCTTGCCACCATGCCAGCGCCGTCCCGACGATAATTGCAGCAAAGGCGAGGGGGAGGGTTTTAGGTCGTAAACTTTCCAGCCACGCCTGAGTTCGGCTAATTTGTTGTTCAGTCATAATACGCGCCAATAAAAATGGGGCCTTTCAGCCCCATCAAACAATGATGAAAATGATTGAACGCGATTATAGGATAAAACGGCTCAGATCTTCATCTGCCACCAACGCATCCAGATGTTTGCTCACATAATCTGCGTCAATAGTGATGGTTTGACCGCTTAAATCGCTGGCGTCGTAGGAAATCTCTTCCATTAAACGCTCCAGAACGGTATGTAAACGACGAGCACCGATGTTTTCGGTAGATTCGTTCACCTGCCATGCTGCTTCCGCGATGCGCTTAATACCGGAGTCGGTAAACTCGATATTTACGCCTTCAGTCGCCATCAGTGCTTTGTACTGCACGGTAATAGAGGCATTCGGCTCGGTCAGAATACGCTCGAAGTCGCTGGTGGTCAGTGCCTGCAGCTCAACGCGGATTGGCAGACGACCTTGCAGTTCCGGGATCAGGTCAGACGGTTTCGCAATCTGGAACGCGCCAGAAGCGATAAACAGAATGTGGTCAGTTTTGACCATCCCGTGTTTGGTGGAAACGGTGCAACCTTCTACCAGCGGCAGCAGGTCACGCTGAACACCTTCACGAGAAACATCCGGACCGGAAGACTCGCCGCGCTTACAGATTTTGTCGATTTCGTCGATAAACACGATCCCGTGCTGCTCAACAGCGTCGATAGCGTCTTGTTTCAGCTCTTCCGGATTCACCAGTTTCGCCGCTTCTTCTTCAATCAGCAGCTTCATGGCGTCTTTGATTTTCAGCTTACGTGCTTTTTGCTTCTGGCCGCCCAGGTTCTGGAACATGGACTGCAGCTGGCTGGTCATCTCTTCCATTCCCGGAGGAGCCATAATTTCAACGCCCATCGGTGCTGCGGCAAGATCGATCTCGATTTCTTTGTCATCAAGCTGGCCTTCACGCAGTTTCTTGCGGAATGCCTGACGAGCAGCGGACGGTTCCTGCTGCTGTTCGGTCTGTCCCCAGTTGTTTTTAGCAGGTGGGATCAGCACGTCGAGAATACGTTCTTCTGCCAGTTCTTCAGCGCGATAACGGTTTTTCTCGATAGCCTGGACGCGTACCATTTTCACGGCGGCATCGGTCAGATCGCGAATAATAGAATCCACTTCCTTACCGACATAGCCCACTTCGGTGAATTTGGTCGCTTCAACTTTGATGAACGGCGCATTCGCCAGCTTAGCCAGACGACGGGCGATTTCAGTTTTACCGACACCGGTCGGGCCGATCATCAGGATATTTTTCGGGGTCACTTCATGGCGCAGCTCTTCGTTGAGCTGCATGCGACGCCAGCGGTTACGCAGAGCAATCGCCACAGAACGCTTGGCGTTGTCCTGGCCGATGATGTGCTTATCCAGTTCGCTGACGATTTCGCGTGGGGTCATTTCAGACATGGGAGATCCTTACGCTTTGTAGCTTAATTCTTCGATGGTGTGGAAATGGTTGGTATAGATGCAAATGTCGCCTGCAATATCCAACGCCTTTTCAGCAATTTCACGGGCGCTAAGTTCAGTGTTTTCTAACAGCGCGCGCGCCGCAGCCTGGGCGTAAGGGCCGCCGGAGCCGATAGCAATAAGATCGTTTTCTGGCTGCACCACGTCACCGTTACCGGTGATGATAAGCGATGCAGTTTCATCCGCGACTGCCAGCAGTGCTTCAAGTTTGCGCAGCATGCGATCGGTACGCCAGTCTTTTGCCAGCTCAACGGCGGCTTTGACCAGATGGCCCTGATGCATTTCCAGTTTACGTTCAAACAGTTCGAACAGCGTAAAAGCATCCGCAGTACCGCCCGCAAAGCCCGCGATGACTTTGTCGTTGTACAGACGGCGGACCTTTTTCACGTTGCCTTTCATTACGGTATTGCCCAACGTGGCCTGACCATCACCAGCGATGACCACATGGCCGTTACGGCGTACGCTTACTATAGTTGTCACGAGCTGACCCCTTGGTTACGAATACAGAGTACAAACCCCGTACAAAAGTACGGGGCATAATGCAATTATAGATGGGGGGGATTTTGAGGGTTTCAACCCCCGGCGGCGAGCCGAATGCAGTTTGTATGACCCGCCATCTTCAAGCGATTGAGGGTGCTGTCTGCGTTCTCTTTGCCTTTCACCGGGCCAATGACCACACGATTCCAGCCATTGTTGGTGGTAATTTTTGAGTCAAAGCCTTCGAACGCCAGCTGAGCACGTACCGTCTCTGCCTGTTCCGCGCCTCTGAACGAACCGCACTGCACCATCCAGCGGCGTTCGTCTTTTTTCTCCGCCGTCGGTTTTGGCGCGTCAGCGGCACGAGCAACCGGCGCAGCTTGCTGCGGCTTCGACTGCGCGGTCGTGTGCGCAGGGGTTTGCAGCAGATCCTGGTACGGCTGCTGAGTAGAAGCCGGTTTAGACTGGCGCGGTTGCGCCTGTACCGGCGCGGCTTGCGACGCACGCGTCTGCTGCTGCCAGCTTTGTTCAGTCGTACGCGACTGCTGAACCAGGCGTTGCTGCTCCGCTAATTGCTGCGCCTGACGCTGGCGCTGTAGCGTTTGCTGACGCTGTTCCGGCGTCTGTTCATTCCACGGAACTTCAACCAGCTGCGTTGGCTGCTGGCGCATATCAGCCTGCATTTGCTCAAGAAGCTGGCGTTGTTCTGGTGTCAGTTGCTCCGGCGTTTTCACTTCACCACCGGCAGAAGGTTCTGTAGGCGCACGCACACCCGGCTGGCGACTTTCCAGCTCTTTGATGTAGCGCCAGCGTTCTTCTGGTTTTGGTGGTAGTCCGTTTCCGGTCACTTTCTGGCTTTGCAGCGTCTCGGACTCTTCTTTCTTGTGATGCGTAATGAAGTACAGACCACCGATAAAGGTCACAAGAACGGCGGCAGCAATAGCGACCATAGCGGGAGAAACCGCAGGCAGATTTCGTTGCTTTTTCCGTGAGGTGCTCTTTTTTCGCCGCGAAGGTGCCGGTTGGCTGCGGCGTACATAATCTCGTTGTGCCACTATCGTTTCGCTGTATTTATTCGTTCGTCAGCCCGCCATGTTACTTAAGCGGCGGGCCTTTGACCAGTCACGGCAGTCTTAAAGGTTTACTTTAAGGTAACGCGCGTGTTGATCCCCGGATGATAAGTTCGCAGTCCATTAAACGAGAGCCACTGCCAACGTGTTGCCCCTGCATTTGATCAAGCAATAACAGCATAGCTTCCCGACCGATTTCGTAACGCGGCTGCGCGATGGTTGTCAGCGGCGGATCACAAAATTGCGTCAGGTCGATGTTATCAAAACCGATTATGGAAAGGTCTTCCGGGACTTTCAGCCCCTGGCGTTTTGCCTGCGAAAGTGCGCCGAGCGCCATCACATCGCTATGGCAGAAGACAGCAGTAGGCGGTTGTGGAAGATCAAGCAGCTGTTGCATTGCTTTGCTTCCGGCTTCGAAGGTGAAGTCGCCACGGGCGATGTATTGCGGATCAACCATAATGCCGCAGCGACGCAGCGCCTGAACGTAGCCTTGCAGGCGGTAGTGACACAGCGGCATCTCTTCGGGACCGGCTATACAGCCAATCCGTTTATGCCCTTGCTCATATAAATAATTTACTGCATCAAATGCGGCGGTCAGATTGTCGATATGAACGGTAGGCAGCTCCAGTTCCGGTGCAAATTCGTTCGCCATCACCATCGGCGGCAGATTACGCTGTTCCTCAATGCTGGCATCAAACGGCAGCCTTGAACCCAGCAGCAACATGCCATCAATTTGCTTGGTGATGATCAAATCGATAAAGGTTTTTTCCTGCTGATTTTGATGCGCACAGTCGCCAATCAGCACCAGATATCCGTGATTTGCCGCCGTAACTTCGATACCGCGAATAATTTCGCTAAAGAAGGGATCGCAGATATCCGGGACAATCACCAGAATGGTGCGGGATTCATTACGCTTGACGTTGCGTCCCATAGGCTGCGGTAAATAACCCACTTCCCGGGCCGCTTTTTCAACCCGATTACGGGTGGCCTGGGAGACTTTATCGGGATTCATTAATGCTCGGGAGACAGTCGCTGTAGAGACTTTTGCCTTGAGGGCAACGTCTTTCATGGTCGCGGCAGTTTCCTGCTTCTTCGCTTTCACACTCACTCCTCGCCTGGCACGTCAGGCGTACTACATCCATGTTTACTTCACATCGGCAACATTTTTAGCAGATAGCGCGTGAAAACGGTTACAGAATTTTCATGAAAAGTGTGATGAATATTGAATTTTTCGATCCGCCTCGCATCGTTTGCGCATTAGCCCTCGATGGGATCGACATCCAGCACCCATTTCACCTTACGGGAATCCGGTATTGTATTAATAAGCGCCAGCGTACCATTGATGATGTGCTGTAATCGCACGCGGGAAGGGTGCTGCAACAAAATTTGCCAGCGCCAGCGGCCGCCACGTTTAGGTGCCAGTGCCGGAACGGGACCGAGAACCCACAGTTTGTCGTCTGCAAGCGGGCTGGCGAGGATGAGATTACGCAGTTGTTGCAGGAACAGCGGCGCGTGCTGATTGTTATGATCTTCCGCCCGCACAATCACATGGCTGGTCCATGGCGGCAGCTGCATCATGCGTCGCTCAGCCAGCGCCTGTTCGGCAAAGGCGTCGTAGCCTTTATAGAGCAACGTTTGCAATAGCGGGTGTTCTGGATGATGCGTTTGCAGCACCACTTCGCCCTGTTTACCCGCACGCCCGGCACGACCGGCGACCTGGGTGTAAAGCTGGGCAAAACGCTCTGCCGAGCGAAAATCGGCAGAAAACAGCGCACCGTCCACATCCAGTAACGCCACCAGCGTCACATCCGGAAAGTGGTGACCTTTCGCCAGCATTTGCGTGCCGATCAAGATCCTCGCGCCGCCGCGATGCACTTCCGCCAGTTGTTGTTCCAGCGCTCCTTTGCGGCTGGTGGTATCGCGGTCGATACGAGAAATGGGCACACCAGGGAACAGCGGCGCAAGCGTCTGTTCAAGCTGTTCGGTGCCCAGCCCCACCGGCACCAGGTGCGTGGAACCGCAGGAAGGGCACTGGCGCGGCACCGGACGCTGACTGTCGCAATGGTGGCAGCGCAAATGCTGTTGCGCCTGATGCAGCGTGTAGTAGTGATCGCAACGTGGGCATTCGGCTATCCAGCCACAGTCGTGGCACAGTAGCGCAGGCGCAAACCCTCGGCGGTTAAGAAAGAGGATAACCTGATTGTTGGCCTGTAAATGCTGGCGCATACGGGTGATTAACGCCGGAGCCAGCCCCGCCTGCACCTTCTGACCTTTTAAATCCAGCACGTGTTGAATTGCCGGACGCGCATTCCCCGCCCGACGCGTCAGGCGCAGCAGGCGGTATTTTTTCTGCTGGACGTTGCATAACGTTTCCAGTGCGGGTGTTGCGGAGCCAAGAATAATCGGGATTTGCTCACTGTGCGCACGATAAACCGCCAGGTCGCGGGCATGATAGCGCCAGCCTTCCTGCTGCTTGTAGGAACTGTCGTGCTCTTCATCAATGACAATCACGCCGAGATTTTTAAACGGCGTAAACAGCGCGGAGCGGGTGCCGATCACAATCGCCGCCTCACCATTTTTCGCTTTCAACCACGCCGAAAGACGCTCGCTGTCGTTCAGGCCGGAATGCAGAACTTCTACGGGGGCATTAAAACGTTCACGAAAACGGGCGATAGTTTGCGGCGTCAGGCCGATTTCCGGCACCATCACCAGCGCCTGTTTGCCCTGAGCGAGCACGTTTTCCAGTACACTGAGATAAACCTCCGTTTTACCGGAACCGGTAACGCCCGCCAGCAGCCAGGCAGAGAAGGTATCCGCCGCACTATGAATTGCGCCAACGGCGGTGGCCTGTTCAGTATTCAATCGCAACCGCTCACCAGAAACGGCATAATTCTTTCGCCAGTCACTAAACTCTGGTGTTTCACTTGCTAAATCACACAGACCTTTTTTGCGCAGCGCCTGCAACGCGGCATCATTAAATTCGAGCGTGGCAACCTGGTCGCGCCAGATTTTGCCTTGCCGTAACGCTGCCAGCGCCTGTTGTTGCTTGGGTGAGCGTTTCAGGCTGTTCAGATCCACCGCCTGACCTTGTTCAGTGGCAAACCAGTACCACATCGGCGCGTTCGCCGCAGGCCGCCCCTGGCGTAGTAAAATCGGCAAGGCATGAAACAGCACATCGCCAATCGGATGATGATAGTAATCTGCCGCCCAGAGCAGTAATCGCCAGACGGAGTGAGTAAATACCGGCTCAACGTCCAGCACTTCAACTACCGCTTTCAGCTCGTTGAGCGGCAGCTCGCTGACATCGCTAACTGACACCACAACCCCGATGCGCTCCTGCTGTTTGCCAAACGGCACGCGCACGCGACACCCGGCTTTGACCGTCATGCCTTCTGGCAGCAGATAGTCAAAGGTACGGGGAAGCGGAACGGGCAAGGCAACGTGGGCAACGGGCATAGCATCATCCTGACTTGAAATTCGGTGGGTTAGTATACACATTGCCGTAGAAGAGTGCGGATCAGTTTGCATACGCTGGTTAATTTCTGTATGATTTCGCGCCTTCGTACGAAATGATCGTATTGAAGCTATACTTTTAACATCGCGTGGTGTCTGGCGTTAGGGCTGGAAGAGCGACGCGGCCTTAAACCGAGGTTTTCCCATGAAAAAAGATATTCACCCGAAATACGAAGAAATTACTGCTAGCTGCTCTTGCGGTAACGTAATGAAAATCCGCTCCACCGTTGGTCATGACCTGAACCTCGACGTGTGCAGCAAGTGCCACCCGTTCTTCACTGGCAAACAGCGTGATGTTGCTACCGGTGGCCGTGTTGACCGCTTCAACAAGCGTTTCAACATCCCGGGCAGCAAATAAGACCGGATTTCCGAAAAAAGCGCCGCACGGCGCTTTTTTTGTGCCTGAATTTTGGTCGTATTACCACGAAAACAGCGGCCATTCTTTGGCGACAGTGGTGAGTTGTGGTGCATCGAAAACAGCTTGTGGTGAGACCACCGTTTCCTCAAGCGGAATATTTTTGCCGTAGCGTTCTTTGAGCTTTGCCTGAACTAGCGGGTTACTAAGATCGAACTCTTTCAGCTTCTGCTGTTCGCCCACACGCATTCCCAGCGCATTCTGGTAAACCTTCCACACCACTTCCGAACAGTACTGGCGATCGTCGCTCCACGAGAAGCTGAAATCGTACGGTTTGCCGAGATAACGTTTTGCCGTTTGCGCCAGTTTTTGCTGTTGTTTAACACTCAGTCCGCCTTCAACGCGGCGAACAACGTATTTGCCCTTTTCACCATGGGCAATCCACTGCTTGAGCGGGGTGTATTTCACCGGGCCGACCGCTTCAAAAACGTAGGGCTTTTTGTTACGCATCACCAGCATACCGGTGTGGCTGTAATCGGAATGGGTCGCCAGTTGGATCGCTTTACTTTGCGATGAGCGAGAGATCTGAAAGATGATGTCGCCGGTTTGTGGTTGCCAGGCAAATGCAGGCACAGAAACCAGCAGACCGGGGATCAGTAGCCTGATTTTCATCGTTAAACGTCCATGTATAAAAAAAGCGGCAGGTTAACTCCGCGCCGCTCTTTTCCGCTTTAGTATTCCCACGTCTCCGGGTTAATCCCCATCTCACGCATGATCTCTTTTGCCGCTTCCGGGATTTCGTCGCTGCGCTCTTTACGCAGATCGGCATCATCCGGCAAAGGTTGCCCGGTAAAGGCATGCAGAAACGCTTCGCACAGCAGCTCGCTGTTGGTAGCGTGACGCAGGTTGTTCACCTGACGACGCGTGCGTTCATCGGTGAGGATTTTTAACACCTTAAGAGGAATGGAAACCGTAATCTTTTTGACTTGTTCACTCTTCTTGCCGTGCTCAGCGTATGGGCTGATATATTCGCCGCTCCATTCAGCCATGAGATACTTAATCCTCTTCGTCAATAAATTGAGACCAGACCACACAGTTAGTGTGGGTACTGACCGTAAACCCGCATAGTTTACCGTACAGGCGTTACCGTGACATCGTGTAATGCACCTGTCGGCGTGATAATGCATATAATTTTAACGGCTATTTGGGATTTGCTCAATCTATACGCAAAGAAGTTTAGATGTCCAGATGTATTGACGTCCATTAACACAATGTTTACTCTGGTGCCTGACATTTCACCGACCAAGCCCAGGGAACTTCATCACATGACGCGTAAACAGGCCACCATCGCAGTGCGTAGCGGGTTAAATGACGACGAACAGTATGGTTGCGTTGTCCCACCGATCCATCTTTCCAGCACCTATAACTTTACCGGATTTAATGAACCGCGCGCGCATGATTACTCGCGTCGTGGCAACCCAACGCGCGATGTGGTTCAGCGTGCGCTGGCAGAACTGGAAGGCGGTGCCGGTGCCGTACTTACTAATACCGGCATGTCCGCGATTCACCTGGTAACGACCGTCTTTTTGAAACCGGGCGATCTGCTGGTTGCGCCGCACGACTGCTATGGCGGCAGCTATCGCCTGTTCGACAGCCTGGCTAAACGTGGTTGCTATCGCGTGTTGTTTGTTGATCAAGGCGATGAACATGCATTACGGGCAGCGCTGGCAGAAAAACCCAAACTGGTACTGGTAGAAAGCCCAAGTAATCCATTGTTACGCGTCGTGGATATTGCGAAAATCTGCCATCTGGCAAGGGAAGTCGGGGCGGTGAGCGTGGTGGATAACACCTTCTTAAGCCCGGCATTACAAAATCCGCTGGCATTAGGTGCCGATCTGGTGTTGCATTCATGCACGAAATATCTGAACGGTCACTCAGACGTGGTGGCCGGCGTGGTGATTGCTAAAGATCCGGACGTTGTCACTGAACTTGCCTGGTGGGCAAACAATATTGGCGTGACGGGCGGCGCGTTTGACAGCTATCTGCTGCTACGCGGGTTGCGAACTCTGGTGCCGCGTATGGAGCTGGCCCAGCGCAACGCGCAGGCGATTGTGAAATATCTGCAAACCCAGCCGTTGGTGAAAAAACTGTATCACCCGTCGCTGCCGGAAAATCAGGGGCATGAAATTGCCGCGCGCCAGCAAAAAGGCTTTGGCGCAATGTTGAGTTTTGAACTGGATGGCGATGAGCAGACGCTGCGTCGTTTCTTGGGCGGGCTGTCGTTGTTTACGCTGGCGGAATCATTAGGGGGAGTGGAAAGTTTAATCTCTCACGCCGCAACCATGACACATGCAGGCATGGCACCAGAAGCGCGTGCTGCCGCCGGGATCTCCGAGACGCTGCTGCGTATCTCCACCGGTATTGAAGATGGCGAAGATTTAATTGCCGACCTGGAAAATGGCTTCCGGGCTGCAAACAAGGGGTAAAAATGAGTGTGATTGCGCAGGCAGGGGCGAAAGGTCGTCAACTGCATAAATTTGGTGGCAGTAGTCTGGCTGATGTGAAGTGTTATTTGCGTGTCGCGGGCATTATGGCGGAGTACTCTCAGCCTGACGATATGATGGTGGTTTCCGCCGCCGGTAGCACCACTAACCAGCTGATTAACTGGTTGAAACTAAGCCAGACCGATCGTCTCTCTGCGCATCAGATTCAACAAACGCTGCGTCGCTATCAGTGCGATCTGATTAGCGGCCTGCTACCCGCCGAAGAAGCCGATAGCCTCATTAGTGCCTTTATCAGCGATCTTGAGCGCCTGGCGGCGCTGCTCGACAGCGGTATTAACGACGCGGTGTATGCGGAAGTGGTGGGCCACGGCGAAGTGTGGTCGGCGCGCCTGATGTCTGCGGTGCTTAATCAACAAGGGCTGTCAGCGGCCTGGCTTGATGCCCGCGAGTTTTTACGCGCTGAACGCGCTGCGCAACCGCAGGTTGATGAAGGGCTTTCTTACCCGTTGCTGCAACAGCTACTGGTACAACATCCAGGCAAACGTCTGGTGGTGACCGGGTTTATCAGCCGTAACAACGCCGGTGAAACGGTGCTGCTGGGGCGTAACGGTTCCGACTATTCCGCGACACAAATCGGTGCGCTGGCGGGTGTTTCTCGTGTAACCATCTGGAGCGACGTCGCCGGGGTATACAGTGCCGACCCGCGTAAAGTGAAAGATGCCTGTCTGCTGCCATTGCTGCGTCTGGATGAGGCCAGCGAACTGGCGCGTCTGGCGGCTCCCGTTCTTCACGCCCGTACTTTACAGCCAGTTTCTGGCAGCGAAATCGACCTGCAACTGCGCTGTAGCTACACGCCGGATCAAGGTTCCACGCGCATTGAACGCGTGCTGGCCTCCGGTACTGGTGCGCGTATTGTCACCAGCCATGATGATGTCTGCTTGATTGAGTTTCAGGTGCCCGCCAGCCAGGATTTCAAACTGGCGCATAAAGAGATCGACCAGATCCTGAAACGTGCTCAGGTGCGCCCACTGGCGGTTGGCGTGCATAACGATCGCCAGTTGCTGCAATTTTGCTACACCTCAGAAGTGGCCGACAGTGCGCTGAAAATCCTCGACGAAGCGGGATTACCTGGCGAACTGCGTCTGCGTCAGGGGCTGGCGCTGGTGGCGATGGTTGGTGCAGGCGTCACCCGTAACCCGCTACATTGCCACCGCTTCTGGCAGCAACTGAAAGGCCAGCCGGTCGAATTTACCTGGCAGTCGGATGACGGCATCAGCCTGGTGGCAGTACTGCGCACCGGGCCGACCGAAAGCCTGATTCAGGGTCTGCATCAGTCCGTCTTTCGCGCGGAAAAACGCATCGGCCTGGTATTGTTCGGCAAGGGCAATATCGGTTCCCGCTGGCTGGAACTGTTCGCCCGTGAGCAGAGCACGCTTTCGGCGCGTACCGGCTTTGAATTTGTGCTGGCAGGCGTGGTGGACAGCCGCCGCAGCCTGTTGAGCTATGACGGGCTGGACGCCAGCCGCGCGTTAGCCTTCTTCAACGATGAAGCGGTCGAGCAGGATGAAGAGTCGCTGTTCCTGTGGATGCGCGCCCATCCGTATGATGATTTAGTGGTGTTGGACGTTACCGCCAGCCAGCTGCTTGCTGATCAGTATCTCGATTTTGCCAGCCACGGTTTCCACGTCATCAGTGCCAACAAACTGGCAGGAGCCAGCGACAGCAATAAATATCGCCAGATCCACGACGCCTTCGAAAAAACCGGGCGTCACTGGCTGTACAATGCCACTGTCGGTGCGGGCTTGCCGATCAACCACACCGTGCGCGATCTGATCGACAGCGGCGATACTATTTTGTCGATCAGCGGGATCTTCTCTGGCACGCTCTCCTGGCTGTTCCTGCAATTCGACGGTAGCGTGCCGTTTACCGAGCTGGTGGATCAGGCGTGGCAGCAGGGCTTAACCGAGCCTGATCCGCGTGATGACCTTTCCGGCAAAGACGTGATGCGCAAGCTGGTGATTCTGGCGCGTGAAGCGGGTTACGACATCGAACCAGATCAGGTGCGCGTGGAATCGCTGGTGCCTGCCCATTGCGAAGGCGGTAGCATCGACCATTTCTTTGAAAACGGCGATGAACTTAACGAGCAGATGGTGCAACGGCTGGAAGCGGCCCGCGAAATGGGGCTGGTGCTGCGCTACGTGGCGCGTTTCGATGCCAATGGCAAAGCGCGTGTGGGCGTGGAAGCGGTGCGTGAAGACCATCCGCTGGCATCACTGCTGCCGTGCGATAACGTCTTTGCCATCGAAAGCCGCTGGTATCGCGATAACCCTCTGGTGATCCGTGGGCCTGGCGCGGGGCGCGACGTCACCGCAGGGGCGATTCAGTCGGATATTAACCGGCTGGCGCAGTTGTTGTAATCCTGAGTCAGAGAAAGCAGTATTTGCGTAACGCGCCCTGCGGAAAGCGGGGCGCTGTGCGTAAATTCTGTCTGTTTATGTAGCCAGTCGATAAAATGTCTGCTGGTTGCTAAAGAGAGCATTTGGGCTTTGCTACTCTTTCCGCCCGTTAATGCACATACCATTTTACGATTTTTTCCCTGAACCCAGAGTTGCCACTGATTTTTCCACCAGCCGTGATAAGTTGTTCCCTGAAAACGCCAGGGCATATTATCGGTATCGTCAGCTATTTCCTCTTCAATAAACCAAATCTCACCTTGCTGTTGGCGAAACAGATCAGCCCATGCCGTAATAATGGCACCTCTTAAAAAACACTCGTGTGAAATTACATGTGTTTTTACTGTAGGGAAGAGAATATTCAGTACTCTGAAATGCCCGTGCGCTGTGATAACCGGACGCAGAATAACACCTTTAGCATTGCGTTTGAGCGCTGCGCTGCCATACTGAATTTCATCAAACTGACTGCGGCGTAGAAATTGTGCTTCGCGCATATCAACGCGTTGTACAATATTACTCTCGTGTAACTCTGGTTCTGCATTCCCTCTGTATCGATAATGCAGACTTTCTCCAGCCTGATGCTGCGTGTAATTAGTAGAAAGATGAAGAATATTACCGCGAAGAGCATCAAAACTGATTAAAACATACAGTTTCTGCCCGCTGCTGACTCCCTGAAATGGCACGAGAAAAGCAACCGTTTCGATTATTTCAGGAGGCGTTATTTCTTTCTGATATTGTTTGGGTGTCCATACTTTTTTGCAGTTACGGCATTGAATGCGTTGCGAACCCTGTGGATTGTGACCATAACAAATCGTATCTGTACCATAACATACCGGGCAAAAATGGCCTTTCTCTGTTGCAAAAGTAGATAAGTGAACTGTCAACCAGTCACGAAATTGTTGCTCGTCAAACAACGGCGGGTAACTTCCGCATGCCCGACAGTGCAATGCCGGATAACCCAGTCGATAGTCGGGCCAGCTATAATCTGTCGATGTTGGCTGCCCTAAATTACGGCAACCAAACGACTTGCAGGCATTAATCGTAAACAGAGTCGACATATATCACCAACGATTTCACAAGGTCGTTGATTTTGTCCGGCAACGCTCCCCTGTGGATGTGATTACTCTCACATAAATAACTCTTTCAGAACGTAATGTAGCAATCCTTTAAATCACTGAAAGGGACTATTTATGAAAATTAAAATACTTGCTGCGGGTATCGCATTAACATTGCCGTTCTGGGCTTGCGCCAAAGATGTCACCATCATTTATACCAACGACCTCCATGCGCATGTCGAGCCTTATAAAGTGCCGTGGATCGCTGACGGTAAACGGGATATTGGTGGCTGGGCAAATATCACTACGCTGGTTAAGCAAGAAAAAGCAAAAAATAAAGCGACATGGTTTTTTGATGCGGGTGATTATTTTACCGGGCCATATATCAGCAGCCTGACCAAAGGTAAGGCTATTATCGATATTATGAATACTATGCCGTTTGATGCCGTCACGATAGGCAACCATGAATTTGACCACGGCTGGGACAACACATTATTACAGTTGAGTCAGGCAAAATTCCCTATTGTGCAGGGCAATGTTTTTTATCAGAACAGCAGTAAATCATTCTGGGATAAGCCCTATACCATCATCGAAAAAGACGGTGTGAAAATAGGCGTTATAGGTTTGCACGGTGTATTTGCCTTTAATGACACGGTATCTGCGGCAACGCGAGTGGGTATTGAGGCGCGTGATGAAATTAAATGGCTACAACGTTATATCGATGAACTTAAAGGCAAGGTTGATTTGACCGTCGCCCTGATCCATGAAGGTGTTCCGGCCCGCCAGTCCAGTATGGGAGGCACAGATGTGCGTCGCGCGCTGGATAAAGATATTCAGACGGCAAGTCAGGTGAAAGGGCTGGATATTTTGATCACCGGACATGCGCATGTGGGTACGCCGAAACCGATTAAAGTCGGCAATACGCTCATCCTCTCCACTGACAGCGGCGGGATTGATGTGGGCAAACTGGTCCTCGACTACAAAGAGAAGCCGCATGATTTTACGGTGAAAAACTTCGAGCTTAAAACCATTTACGCCGACGAGTGGAAGCCCGATCCGCAAACGAAACAGGTGATCGACGGCTGGAATAAAAAGCTTGATGAAGTGGTGCAACAAACGGTCGCGCAATCGCCGGTTGAATTAAAACGTGCCTATGGTGAATCGGCTTCCCTCGGGAACCTGGCGGCGGACGCTTTACTGGTAGCGGCGGGTAAAAACACCCAATTGGCGTTAACCAACTCTGGTGGTATTCGCAATGAGATCCCCGCAGGGGCGATTACGATGGGCGGCGTCATCAGTACCTTCCCGTTCCCCAATGAACTGGTGACGATGGATCTCACAGGTAAACAATTACGCAGTTTGATGGAACACGGCGCAAGTTTAAGTAATGGCGTTTTACAGGTATCGAAAGGCCTGGAAATGAAGTACGACAGCAGTAAGCCGGTTGGTCAGCGGGTAATCACGCTGGCTCTGAATGGCAAACCCATTGAAGATGCGACGATTTACCACATTGCTACTCAGAGTTTCCTTGCTGATGGTGGAGATGGTTTTACCGCCTTTACCGAAGGGAAAGCGCGTAACACAACGGGCGGTTATTACGTTTATCACGCCGTGGTTGATTACTTCAAAGCGGGTAACACCATCACGGATGAACAGATCAACGGTATGCGCGTGAAAGATATCAAGTAAAAGTACGTATTGAGTTGATTCATCTGTTTGTTACCAGTTGATTTTGCAGATCCAGTATTCGGCCTACGCGAGGGCGCAGGCCGAATCAGATGCCTTAGCATCACCATCCGGTGGCAGGACGTTGTTTTTCGAATAAGCCCAGGTGTCGCTGTGTTGTCAGAATATCAGTCAAAACGTGCGAGGTGGATTGCGCTATAGAGAAATCTTTTATCGCCTCTAATTAAGATGAGTTTTTTTCAACTTCCCTGATTTTTCCTCACCATCATTGGTCATTTTTCGGTTGACGCCCCTCGGCTTTTCCTTCATCTTTACATCTGGACGTCTAAATGGATAGATGTTCACAACACAACATATAACTACAAGCGATTGATGAGGTAAGGTATGAGCTTTTTTCACGCCAGCCAGCGGGATGCCCTGAATCAGAGTCTGGCAGAAGTCCAGGGGCAGATTAACGTTTCGTTCGAGTTTTTCCCGCCGCGTACCAGTGAAATGGAGCAGACCCTGTGGAACTCCATCGATCGCCTTAGCAACCTGAAACCGAAGTTTGTGTCGGTGACCTATGGCGCGAACTCCGGCGAGCGCGACCGTACGCACAGCATTATTAAAGGCATTAAAGATCGCACTGGTCTGGAAGCGGCACCGCATCTTACTTGCATTGATGCGACGCCCGACGAGCTGCGCACCATTGCACGTGACTACTGGAATAACGGTATTCGTCATATCGTGGCGCTGCGTGGTGACCTGCCGCCGGGAAGTGGTAAGCCAGAAATGTATGCTTCTGACCTGGTGACGCTGTTAAAAGAAGTGGCAGATTTCGATATCTCCGTGGCGGCGTATCCGGAAGTTCACCCGGAAGCAAAAAGCGCTCAGGCGGATTTGCTTAATCTGAAACGCAAAGTCGATGCCGGAGCCAACCGCGCGATTACTCAGTTCTTCTTTGATGTCGAAAGCTACCTGCGTTTTCGTGACCGCTGTGTCTCGGCGGGCATTGATGTGGAAATCATTCCGGGAATTTTGCCGGTATCTAACTTTAAACAGGCGAAGAAATTTGCCGACATGACCAATGTGCGTATTCCGGCGTGGATGGCACAAATGTTCGACGGGCTTGATGATGATGCCGAAACCCGCAAGCTGGTGGGCGCGAATATCGCCATGGATATGGTGAAGATTTTAAGCCGTGAAGGAGTGAAAGATTTCCACTTCTATACGCTTAACCGTGCTGAAATGAGTTACGCGATTTGCCATACGCTGGGTGTTCGACCTGGTTTATAAATAGTGTGGCTTTTGTGAAAATCACACAGTGATCACAAATTTTAAACAGAGCACAAAATGCTGCCTCGAAATGAGGGCGGGAAAATAAGGGTGTCAGCCTTGTTTTCTCCCTCATTACTTGAAGGATATAAAGCTAAAACCCTTTTTTATAAAGCATTTGTCCGAATTCGGACATAATCAAAAAAGCTTAATTACGATCAATTTGATCTACATCTCTTTAACCAACAATATGTAAGATCTCAACTATCGCATCCGTGGATTAATTCAATTATAACTTCTCTCTAACGCTGTGTATCGTAACGGTAACACTGTAGAGGGGAGCACATTGATGAGCACGTCAGACGATATCCATAACACGACAGCCACTGGCAAATGCCCGTTCCATCAGGGCGGTCACGACCAGAGCGCAGGTGGGGGCACAACCACGCGCGACTGGTGGCCAAATCAACTCCGTGTTGACCTGTTAAACCAACATTCTAATCGTTCTAACCCGCTGGGTGAGGACTTTGACTACCGCAAAGAATTCAGCAAATTAGATTACTACGGTCTGAAAAAAGATCTGAAAGCCCTGCTGACAGAATCTCAGCCGTGGTGGCCTGCCGACTGGGGCAGCTACGCCGGTCTGTTTATTCGTATGGCCTGGCACGGCGCGGGTACTTACCGTTCAATCGACGGGCGCGGCGGCGCGGGTCGTGGTCAGCAACGTTTTGCACCGCTGAACTCCTGGCCGGATAACGTAAGCCTCGATAAAGCGCGTCGCCTGTTGTGGCCAATCAAACAGAAATATGGTCAGAAAATCTCCTGGGCCGACCTGTTTATCCTCGCGGGTAACGTGGCGCTGGAAAACTCCGGCTTCCGTACCTTCGGTTTTGGTGCCGGTCGTGAAGACGTCTGGGAACCGGATCTGGATGTTAACTGGGGTGATGAAAAAGCCTGGCTGACCCACCGTCATCCGGAAGCACTGGCGAAAGCACCGCTGGGCGCAACCGAGATGGGCCTGATTTACGTTAACCCGGAAGGCCCGGATCACAGCGGCGAACCGCTTTCTGCGGCAGCAGCTATCCGCGCGACCTTCGGCAACATGGGCATGAACGACGAAGAAACCGTGGCGCTGATTGCGGGTGGTCATACGCTGGGTAAAACCCACGGTGCCGGTCCGACATCAAACGTAGGTCCTGATCCAGAAGCTGCACCGATTGAAGAACAAGGTTTAGGCTGGGCGAGCACTTACGGCAGCGGCGTTGGCGCAGATGCCATTACCTCTGGTCTGGAAGTAGTCTGGACCCAGACGCCGACCCAGTGGAGCAACTATTTCTTCGAGAACCTGTTCAAGTATGAGTGGGTACAGACCCGCAGTCCGGCTGGCGCAATCCAGTTCGAAGCGGTAGACGCACCGGAAATTATCCCGGATCCGTTCGATCCGTCGAAGAAACGTAAACCGACAATGCTGGTGACCGACCTGACGCTGCGTTTTGATCCTGAGTTCGAGAAGATCTCTCGTCGTTTCCTCAACGATCCGCAGGCGTTCAACGAAGCCTTTGCCCGTGCCTGGTTCAAACTGACGCACAGGGATATGGGGCCGAAATCTCGCTACATCGGACCGGAAGTACCGAAAGAAGATCTGATCTGGCAAGATCCGCTGCCGCAGCCGATCTACAACCCGACCGAGCAGGACATTATCGATCTGAAATTCGCGATTGCGGATTCTGGTCTGTCTGTCAGCGAACTGGTATCGGTGGCCTGGGCGTCTGCTTCTACCTTCCGTGGTGGCGACAAACGTGGTGGTGCCAATGGTGCACGTCTGGCATTAATGCCGCAGCGCGACTGGGATGTGAACGCCGCAGCCGTTCGTGCTCTGCCAGTTCTGGAGAAAATTCAGAAAGAGTCTGGCAAAGCTTCGCTGGCGGATATCATCGTGCTGGCAGGTGTGGTTGGCGTTGAGAAAGCCGCAAGCGCCGCAGGTTTGAGCATTCATGTACCGTTTGCGCCGGGTCGCGTTGATGCGCGTCAGGATCAGACTGACATTGAAATGTTCGAACTGCTGGAGCCAATTGCTGACGGTTTCCGTAACTACCGCGCTCGTCTGGATGTTTCTACCACCGAGTCACTGCTGATTGATAAAGCACAGCAACTGACGCTGACCGCGCCGGAAATGACCGCGCTGGTGGGCGGGATGCGTGTACTGGGTGCCAACTTCGATGGCAGCAAAAACGGCGTCTTCACTGACCGCGTTGGTGTATTGAGTAATGACTTCTTCGTGAACTTGCTGGATATGCGTTACGAGTGGAAAGCGACCGACGAATCGAAAGAGCTGTTCGAAGGCCGTGACCGCGAAACCGGCGAAGTGAAATACACTGCCAGCCGTGCGGATCTGGTCTTTGGTTCTAACTCTGTCCTGCGTGCGGTGGCGGAAGTTTACGCCAGCAGCGATGCCCACGAGAAGTTTGTTAAAGACTTCGTGGCGGCATGGGTGAAAGTGATGAACCTCGACCGTTTCGACCTGCTGTAATCTGACCTTCTTCAGCGACTGCCTGATGGCAGTCGCTGAAGTTTCTTTACCGGCGTATAGTGTCCACAGGAAAACTACACACTGGATCTCTCATGTCTGCCGCAGGAAAGAGCAACCCACTGGCAATCAGTGGCCTGGTTGTGCTCACACTTATCTGGAGTTATAGCTGGATTTTCATGAAGCAAGTCACCAGCTACATCGGTGCCTTCGACTTCACCGCCTTACGCTGCATTTTCGGCGCTCTCGTTTTATTCATTGTCCTTTTATTACGTGGTCGCGGAATGCGCCCGACACCGTTTAAATACACCTTAGCCATTGCCCTGTTACAAACCTGTGGGATGGTTGGCCTGGCGCAGTGGGCGCTGGTTAGCGGAGGAGCGGGGAAGGTGGCGATCCTGAGCTATACCATGCCGTTCTGGGTGGTGATTTTCGCCGCGTTGTTTCTCGGTGAACGCCTGCGACGTGGGCAATATTTCGCGATACTGATTGCCGCTTTCGGCTTATTTTTGGTGTTGCAGCCGTGGCAACTCGATTTCTCTTCGATGAAAAGTGCCCTGCTGGCAATCCTCTCCGGTGTTAGTTGGGGGGCGAGCGCGATTGTCGCGAAACGCCTATACGCCCGCCATCCACGCGTGGATTTATTGTCGTTAACATCCTGGCAGATGCTTTATGCGGCGCTGGTGATGAGTGCGGTCGCTTTACTGGTGCCACAACGTGAAATTGACTGGCAGCCCACCGTGTTCTGGGCTCTGGCCTACAGTGCGATTCTGGCGACGGCGCTGGCGTGGAGCTTATGGTTGTTTGTATTGAAAAACTTGCCTGCCAGTATTGCCAGCTTAAGCACACTGGCCGTTCCCGTTTGCGGCGTACTCTTTTCCTGGTGGTTGCTCGGTGAGAATCCGGGGGCCGTTGAAGGTAGCGGTATTGTGCTGATTGTGCTGGCACTGGCGCTGGTGAGCCGTAAGAAAAAAGAAGCTGTCAGTGTAAAAAACATCTGAATTTTTTCTTCATGTGGGGCGATCGCTTATTTAACAAAATACCGATAGTGCCCCACCATCCGCCAGCTAAACAGCACGTCTTCTTCCTGCGCGCCTGCGCCAATGTTATGTATCACCAGCGGCGTACCGTCGCGGGCAAAGCCATCTGACACCACCCCAATATGCGCCAGCCCGTTATCCAGTCGCCAGGAGACAATATCGCCCGCTTGATAGTCACTGGGGTTCTTGCTGGTGGGGCGTGTTTTATCATGGCGGCTAAACCAGGTTTCCAGATTAGGCACCCGACGGTGATCGATGTTGCTGTCCGGGCGCTTTAACTGCCATTTTTGCGGGTACTCAGCAAAATTCTTCGCCATATCTTCGTGAACCAGTTTCTGCAAATCGACCTTCTGGCTGCGCAAGGCGCGGATCACCACATCGGAACATACGCCGCGTTCTTGCGGGACATCACCGCCAGGATAGGTAAGCTGCACATACGCCGGATCGTAAAATAGCGTGCTGCCGATTTGCTGTCTGGCACCGTCTGCGATGGCAAGGTTGGTGTTGGCCTGGATTTGTACCACGGTTGGTGGAACGGCCGGAGATTTTAAGGAGTTGCTGGTAAACGCCGTTAGCAGGCTGACCAGCGCCAGTGAAGCTTTCATCTGGTTCGTCCGTGAAAATAAGAGTCACAGATTCGACCTTCCGGGCTAACGATTGTTCTGTAGAGAAAATGTCCAGAAGCGGATAAAAAATTCCTGAACAACGTGTGAGTTTCAGACGGGTGATAACGTATAAAAAGTGCTCGAACAGTCCCCTCTCCCCTTTGGGGAGAGGGTTAGGGTGAGGGGAACAGGCCAGCTCCGGGGCGAATATTTACCCTCACTCCGACCCTCTCCCTGAAAGGGCGAGGGGGAAAAACATGCCCGCAGTGACGAGTGAGCCACTTTGCCTGCACTCTCAAACTCCCGGACAAGCCGGGAGTTTGGAGTAGGTTATTCCCACTCTTGCAGGAAACGCTGACCGTACTGGTCGGCTACCAGCAGTGCAGCGTAAACCTGATCTGGCGTCGCGCCGCCAGGCATGTTGTGGATGGTTTCACCTTCTGCACATGCCGCTTCTGCCACAATTCGCATTTTCGCCGGGACATCTTCTTTAATATCCAGTTGAGCGAGAGTTATTGGCAAACCTACCGCATGGCTAAGTGCAGCTACGGTTTCGATTTCCTCCACCGGCGCGTTTTCCAGAACCAGCTGCGTCAGCGTACCGAATGCCACTTTTTCACCGTGATAATAGTGATGCGCATCTGGAATAGCGGTCAGGCCGTTATGTACTGCGTGCGCCGCAGCCAGACCTCCGCTTTCAAAACCCACGCCGCTCAAATAGGTGTTCGCTTCAATCACGCGCTCCAGCGCCGGAGTCACTACATGCTGTTCGGCGGCAAGCATCGCTTTTTCGCCTTCTTCCAGCAGGGTGTTGTAGCACAGTTCAGCCAGTGCCAGCGCCGCCTGGGTGCACTTGCCGCCCGCCATGGTGGTCGCGCCGCTACGAGAGCAAGCACGCGCTTCAAACCAGGTTGCCAGCGCATCGCCGATACCCGCCGCTAACAGACGTGCAGGTGCGCCAGCGACGATTTTGGTGTCGACAATGACCATATTCGGGTTATTTGGCAACATCAGATAGCGGTCAAATTCACCATCATCGGTGTAGATAACAGACAATGCGCTGCACGGTGCATCGGTAGAGGCGATAGTCGGTGCGATCGCTACCGGAACACCCATGAAATGTGCCAGTGCTTTGGCAGTATCGAGGGTTTTTCCGCCACCGATACCGAGAATTGCGCCACACTGCGCAGTCTCCGCGATGCCACGCAGACGGTCGATCTCATTTTGCGAACATTCACCGCCAAACGGCGCAATTTCTACTACCAGTCCAGCATCTTTAAAACTTTTCTCGACAGTGGATTGAGCAAAACCTAAAACAAATTTGTCACCCACCACTAACCAGCGTTCTGCCAGCGGCTTCAGGTATTCGCCCAGACGATTAATCACATCAGCGCCCTGGATGTATTTACCCGGTGATTGAATAATGCGGTCCATAATTGCTCCTTTAGAGATGAGTAGTGCCAAATGCGGCATTCCAGTCGTGTTCGAACTTCTCTATAGCTGACTCTACCGCAGGGGTGTTGAGCATTTGTTGCGCTACATCTAAGGGCAGGGTGATGGATTCACATCCTGCCAGTAAACAGTCCAGCGCCTGACGCGGCGTTTTAAAGCTGGCCGCCAGCACCATGCTTTCTGGTGCGTGCATTTCTAACAGCGCTTGCAGCTCCTGAACCGTACGAATGCCGTCTCCGCCCTGGGCATCTACGCGGTTAACATACGGAGCAACGTATTTTGCCCCTGCCAGTGCGGCTAATAACCCTTGTGCGGCGCTATATACAGCGGTGCCAAGTGTAGTAATACCCTCTTTTTTCAGTATTTTAATTGCTGCCAGACCTTCGGAAGTCACCGGGATTTTAACCACAATGCCCGGAATGGCGTCGCGCAGGCGCTTCGCTTCTTCCACCATCCCCTGCGCGTCGCGGCTCATTGTCTGAGCAAACAGAATGCCCTCATCACCAATCGCTTTTTGCAGACGCGGCAGCACTTCCCATATGGACTCCTTGCTGGCAGCGATAATGCTCGGGTTAGTTGTCACCCCGGCAATCGGGAATATGCGTGCCAGACGTTCGACTTCTGCGACGTTAGCGGTGTCCAGATACAGTTCCATGATGTTTCCTTTTACAGTTCCAGTTCATGTTGCAGCAGGCTGGCGATAGCGTCGGCAGAGGCGGCGTTAACCAGCGCGTTACGGAATTCTTCGTGCATGATGCGGCGAGCGAGGCGCGAGAAAATGCGCATGTGCTGATCGCCCGCAGCGTGTTTGTTCAGCGTTAACATAATGATGAATTGCGCTTCATCATCGCCCCAGCGCACCGGCGCTTGCAGACGCGCTACGCTGATGGTGGATTGCTCAATATGTTCCGATTTGCTGTGGGGAATGGCAAAACTAAAGCCCAGACCGGTAGAGAAAACGGCCTCGCGCGCCCACAAGTCGGCTTCCAGTTTACGCGGATAGCGGCAGCGGCCCGCCAGCAGCAGGTTATCGGTCATGCCTTTGAGCACTTCTTCTTTGCTGCGCCAGTCGCTTTCCAGTGTGATGCACTCGGCGGTGACCAGCGGTGCGTCTTGTTGGGTCATGCGGAATTGCGCCAGCAGGTGTTCCACTTCCAGCGAAGTACGGCAGGCCATTGCCTGGTTGAGCAACTTGCGGCACTCACGGCTATCAAGTTGCGCCATTCGCGCTTTCGCCGCCGGAATTGATGGTGCGCTCATGCTCAGCTCATCCAGCCCTAAACCGACCAGCAATGGCAGCACGGAACCTTTCGCTCCCAGTTCACCGCACAGACCAATCCATTTGCCCTGGCGATGTACCGCCTGCACGGCGTAATCGAGCGCCCGCAAGAATGCTGGATTCAGGCTGTTATAGTGACGAGTAACCTTAGCGTTATCGCGATCCACTGCCAGCAGATATTGCGTCAGGTCATTACTACCAATACTAAAGAAATCAATCTCTTCACAGCATTGATCGATGATGAACATCACCGACGGCACTTCCAGCATGATGCCGAGCTGGATCTTCTCATCAAACGGAATGTGTTCGTTACGCAGTTGCTGTTTGGCTTCCGCCAGTTTTTCTTTCACCCATAAGATCTCTTCCATTGAAGAGATCATCGGGATCATGATTTTCAGGCTGCCGTGAGCGGAGGCACGGAGAATCGACCGTAGTTGTGTGGTAAATAACGACGCGTACTCTTCATAAATACGCACGGCGCGATAACCGAGGAACGGGTTTGCCTCTGCGGGAATGTTCAGATAATCAACGGGTTTGTCACCGCCAATATCCATAGTGCGCACAATAATGCTGCGTCCGTTGGCGGACTCCAGCGCCTGGCAAAAAATGTTGTACAGCTCGCTTTCGCCCGGTGCACTGGTGCGATCCATATAGAGCATTTCAGTGCGGAATAAACCAACGCCTTCCGCACCATTGCCGAATGCGGCCTGCGCTTCCACGGAGTGAGCGATGTTAGCGGCAATTTCAATGCGGATACCGTCAGCGGTACGGGCTTGTTGGGTCAGCCAGACACGCTGTTGCTCACGCAGGGCGTCCTGTACGCGGGCTTCCTGCTGATAATAACGAGCTACGGCTTCCCCTGGCTCAACCACAATCGCCCCAGCGTTGCCGTCGATATAAATCGTTTGATGCTGCCACGGAGTGAGGGCATCAATATCCACACCAACCAGCGTCGGAATGTTGAACGAACGGGCAAGGATCACCGTGTGTGACGTGGTGCCGCCGCTTTTGAGCAACAATCCTTTGAGGTGATTTTTATCCAGTTCGAGGAACTGGCTGGGGGTCAGTTCATCAGCCATACAAATGGCGGGCTGCGTCAGTTTGCCCGGTGCCGGGAAGCGTTGCTCACCGTAGATTTGCTGGAGTAACTGGAAGCAGACGTCGCGTACGTCCAGGGCACGTTCTTGCAGGTAGCTGCTGCTGGAACGGGCGAACTCTTCGCAGAAGTGGTGTGCACTGGCGACAATCGCTTCGGCACAGCTTAATCCCTCGCTGACGCCTGCCAGTAAGTGCTGACGTAAAGAAGTATCGCCAGCCAGGGATCGGTGAGCTTCCAGTATCGCGCTGGTAGCACCGTCGCTATCCAGCAGACGAAATTCAATGTTTTTCATTACCAGTGTCAGGCCGTTTTCCAGCGCGGATTGCTCGGCGTCAACGCCTTTGGCAGCAGGAAGATTACCCAGCGCATTGAGATCTAAAGAAGAGATCGGCGTCAGAATGCCGCCTGCACTACCGCTGCACACGGTGCGGGCGCGGATAATTTGCGGATTCAGATTGGTCAGTGAAACCGGCAGTGGTTCCAGTTCGTCAGATTTAACTTCCGCCAGCGGCGCATCGCAGTGGGGGAATTCATCGCGCAGCCATTGGCTTAAACGCTGGTGCGCTTCCTGTTCGTCGGCCCCGGAAATCAGTAACTGGCAGTTATCGCCCGCCAGCGTGTCGGTGCCAATCAGCGCAAGGGCGCTTTTGGCGTTGCCCTTGCGGTCAGTGCGCAGGTTATGCCACTCAATTTGTGATGAAAAAGTATTACACAGCGTTTCAACGTGGCTTGCCGGACGCGCATGTACGCCGTTAGGTAGCTCACAAATAAATTCCACAATCAGGGCCATTGCCTTTCTCCCGGTACGGTTTTCTGTTTACAGGATAAGAGCGCACGGCAACGGCCTGCCATGTGACAAATCTGCCAAAAGCTGGACAAATGTAATGTAACCGTCAATTTGCGACGCGTCTCACAAGACACCGTTCTGCGGCATGCTTCCGGGTTATCGCAAGTTATGAGGCGGATCGCATTTTTGTACTGATATTACAAAAGTCCAGTAAATGGCCTTTTTATCCACTGTTTGCTCCGCCTGCGATTGCCTATTGTTTCCTCCATCAAAAATATGGACATGGGCTTTTGCAAGCCCGGGAGCAGCTTATGAATGAGTTGGTGCAGATCCTGAAAAATACCCGTCAGCACTTAATGACGGGCGTTTCACACATGATTCCCTTCGTGGTATCGGGCGGTATTTTGCTGGCGGTTTCCGTCATGTTGTATGGCAAAGGCGCAGTGCCGGATGCCGTAGCCGATCCGAATCTGAAAAAACTGTTTGATATCGGCGTTGCGGGTTTGACGCTGATGGTGCCTTTCCTCGCCGCTTACATTGGTTACTCCATTGCAGAGCGTTCTGCGCTGGCTCCGTGCGCTATCGGTGCCTGGGTTGGTAACAGCTTTGGTGCGGGCTTCTTTGGTGCACTGATCGCCGGGATTATCGGCGGCATCGTGGTGCATTACCTGAAGAAAATTCCGGTGCATAAAGTTCTGCGCTCGGTGATGCCAATCTTCATCATTCCTATCGTCGGCACACTGATTACCGCAGGCATCATGATGTGGGGGCTGGGCGAGCCTGTGGGGGCATTGACCAACAGCCTGACTCAGTGGCTTCAGGGGATGCAGCAGGGCAGCATTGTTATGCTGGCGGTGATCATGGGCCTGATGCTGGCGTTCGATATGGGCGGTCCGGTTAACAAAGTGGCCTATGCCTTCATGCTGATTTGCGTTGCTCAGGGTGTTTATACCGTGGTGGCCATTGCTGCCGTGGGTATTTGTATTCCGCCGCTGGGGATGGGGCTGGCGACGCTGATTGGTCGTAAAAATTTCTCCGCAGAAGAGCGCGAAACCGGTAAAGCGGCGCTGGTGATGGGGTGCGTTGGGGTTACTGAAGGGGCGATTCCTTTCGCCGCTGCCGATCCGCTGCGTGTTATTCCTTCCATCATGGTCGGTTCAGTTTGTGGTGCGGTAACTGCGGCACTGGTCGGTGCACAGTGCTATGCAGGCTGGGGTGGTCTGATTGTGCTGCCGGTGGTTGAAGGCAAGCTGGGTTATATCGCAGCAGTGGCTGTCGGAGCAGTGGTGACGGCAGTCTGCGTGAACGTGCTGAAAAGTCTGGCGCGTAAAAATGGGTCTTCGACTGATGAAAAAGAAGACGACCTGGATTTGGATTTTGAAATTAATTAATTGAGGAACGAGCCATGACGAAAATTATTGCAGTAACCGCGTGTCCATCTGGTGTTGCCCATACCTATATGGCGGCAGAGGCGCTGGAAAGTGCCGCGAAAGCGAAAGGCTGGGAAGTGAAAGTAGAAACCCAGGGGTCAATTGGTCTGGAAAATGAACTGACAGCGGAAGACGTGGCGAGCGCCGATATGGTGATTCTGACCAAAGATATCGGCATCAAGTTTGAAGAGCGTTTTGCTGGCAAGACCATCGTGCGCGTCAACATCAGCGACGCGGTAAAACGCGCTGATGCCATTATGAGCAAAATTGAAGCTCACCTGGCACAAACCGCTTAAGTTCTTATCCCGCCCGTAAGGGCGGGTTCGCTTTCCCACAGGAGTTCCTCATGACGAATCGTATCTCTCGCCTCAAAACTGCACTGTTTGCCAATACCCGTGAAATCTCGCTGGAGCGTGCGCTGCTTTATACCGCCAGCCATCGGCAAACCGAAGGCGAACCGGTGATATTGCGCCGGGCGAAAGCAACAGCGTATATCCTTGAACATGTTGAAATTTCGATTCGTGATGAAGAACTGATTGCCGGTAACCGCACCGTAAAACCGCGCGCCGGGATTATGTCGCCGGAAATGGACCCTTACTGGCTGCTGAAAGAGCTGGATCAATTCCCGACGCGTCCGCAGGACCGCTTTGCTATCAGCGAAGAAGATAAACGTATCTACCGTGAAGAGTTGTTCCCGTACTGGGAAAAACGTTCGATGAAAGATTTCATTAACGGGCAGATGACGGATGAAGTAAAAGCCGCGACCAGCACGCAGATTTTCAGCATCAACCAGACGGATAAAGGCCAGGGGCACATTATTATTGATTACCCGCGCCTGCTGAATCACGGGCTGGGTGAGCTGGTAGCGCAAATGCAGCAACATTGTCAGCAACAGCCGGAGAATCACTTTTATCAGGCCGCGTTGTTACTGCTGGAAGCCTCGCAGAAACACATTTTGCGTTACGCCGAACTGGCGGAAACGATGGCGGCAAACTGCACAGATGCCCAGCGTCGCGAAGAGCTGCTGACTATTGCGGAGATCTCCCGCCATAACGCGCAACATAAGCCGCAGACGTTCTGGCAGGCGTGCCAGTTATTCTGGTACATGAACATCATTCTGCAATACGAATCCAACGCCAGTTCGCTGTCTTTAGGGCGCTTCGACCAGTATATGTTGCCGTTCTATCAGGCATCATTAACCCAGGGCGAAGATCCGGCGTTCCTGAAAGAACTGCTCGAATCTTTATGGGTGAAATGCAACGACATCGTGCTGTTGCGCTCCACCAGTAGCGCGCGTTATTTCGCCGGTTTCCCGACCGGCTATACCGCACTGCTCGGCGGGTTAACCGAGAACGGACGTAGCGCGGTGAACGTACTTTCGTTCCTCTGTCTCGACGCCTATCAAAGTGTGCAATTACCGCAACCGAACCTGGGGGTGCGCACTAACGCCTTGATCGACACGCCGTTCCTGATGAAAACCGCCGAAACCATTCGCCTCGGCACCGGTATTCCGCAAATCTTTAACGATGAAGTGGTGGTGCCAGCGTTCCTCAACCGTGGCGTTTCGCTGGAAGATGCACGCGACTATTCCGTAGTGGGCTGTGTGGAATTATCTATTCCCGGCAGAACCTACGGCTTGCATGACATCGCGATGTTTAATCTGCTGAAAGTGATGGAAATCTGCCTGCATGAAAATGAAGGCAACGCTGCGCTGACTTATGAAGGTTTACTGGAGCAGATCCGCGCCAAGATCAGCCACTACATCACCCTGATGGTTGAGGGCAGCAATATTTGCGATATCGGTCACCGTGACTGGGCACCTGTACCGCTGCTCTCATCGTTTATCAGCGATTGTCTGGAAAAAGGCCGCGATATTACCGATGGCGGTGCGCGTTATAACTTCTCCGGCGTACAGGGGATCGGTATCGCCAACCTGAGCGATTCTCTCCATGCGTTGAAAGGTATGGTTTTTGAGCAACAGCGTTTAAGTTTTGACGAATTGCTGTCGGTATTAAAAGCCAACTTCGCAACGCCAGAAGGCGAAAAAGTCCGTGCTCGCTTAATTAACCGCTTCGAGAAATACGGTAACGATATCGACGAGGTGGATAACATCAGCGCCGAACTGTTACGCCACTACTGCAAAGAAGTGGAAAAATACCAGAACCCGCGCGGCGGCTACTTCACGCCGGGATCGTATACCGTTTCTGCTCACGTCCCGTTGGGATCGGTGGTTGGCGCGACGCCAGACGGTCGTTTTGCCGGGGAACAACTGGCAGACGGCGGCTTGTCACCTATGCTGGGTCAGGACGCACAAGGGCCAACGGCGGTACTGAAGTCAGTCAGTAAGCTCGATAATACGCTGCTGTCTAACGGTACGTTGCTGAACGTGAAATTCACTCCGGCGACCCTGGAAGGTGAAGCGGGATTACGCAAACTGGCCGACTTCTTACGGGCGTTTACCCAGCTTAAGTTGCAGCATATTCAGTTTAACGTGGTGAACGCCGACACGTTGCGGGAAGCGCAACAGCGCCCACAAGATTATGCCGGGCTGGTGGTGCGCGTTGCCGGATACAGCGCCTTCTTTGTCGAACTGTCGAAGGAGATCCAGGATGACATCATCCGCCGGACAGCGCATCAGCTGTAACGTTGTGGAAACGCGCCGCAATGATGTGGCGCGCATTTTCAACATTCAGCGTTATTCACTGAATGACGGCGAGGGCATTCGTACGGTGGTCTTTTTTAAAGGCTGTCCGCATCTTTGCCCGTGGTGTGCTAATCCGGAGTCGATCTCCGGCAAAATCCAGACGGTACGCAGAGAGGCGAAATGTCTGCACTGTGCGAAATGTTTGCGTGATGCGGATGAATGCCCGTCCGGGGCGTTTGAACGGATTGGTCGCGATATCAGCCTTGACGCGCTAGAACGGGAAGTGATGAAAGATGACATTTTCTTTCGCACGTCCGGCGGCGGCGTCACGCTTTCTGGCGGCGAAGTGTTAATGCAGGCGGAGTTTGCTACCCGTTTTTTACAGCGACTTCGGCTTTGGGGGGTGTCATGCGCCATTGAAACTGCCGGAGACGCGCCAACCAGCAAGTTGTTACCGCTGGCGAAATTGTGCGATGAAGTGTTGTTCGATTTAAAAATTATGGATGTGACTCAGGCGCGGGATGTGGTGAAGATGAACCTGCCACGCGTGCTGGAGAATTTGCGTTTGCTGGTGAGTGAGGGTGTCAACGTGATCCCGCGTTTACCGCTGATCCCTGGTTTCACACTCAGCCGGGAGAATATGCAGCAGGCGCTGGATGTACTGATCCCGCTGAATATCAGGCAGATCCATCTGTTACCGTTTCATCAGTACGGCGAACCGAAATACCGCCTGCTGGGGAAAACATGGTCGATGAAAGATGTTGCTGCGCCGTCGTCAGCCGATGTGACAACGATGCGCGAAATGGCAGAACGGGCCGGATTTCAGGTTACCGTGGGAGGTTAAAATGGCATACCTGGTGGCAGTAACCGCCTGCGTAAGCGGCGTGGCGCATACATATATGGCGGCGGAACGGCTGGAAAAGTTGTGCCAGTTAGAGAAGTGGGGCGTCAGCATTGAAACCCAGGGCGCGTTGGGAACGGAGAATCGTTTAGCGGACGAGGATATCCGCCGGGCGGATGTTGCGCTGTTAATTACGGATATCGAGCTTGCCGGTGCTGAGCGATTTGAACATTGCCGCTATGTGCAATGCAGCATCTACGCTTTCCTGCGTGAGCCGCAGCGGGTGATGAGCGCGGTGCGCAAAGTGCTTTCTGCGCCGCAGCAAACCCATCTTATTCTGGAGTAGTCGGTTTTTCTGTCAGTTGGCTGTGGTACTGACGACGATATTCCGACGGCGAGCGTTCGGTATTTTTACGAAACAGACGGCAGAAGTAGTTGCTGTCGACAAAGCCGCAGGCGTGCGCCACTTCTTTTACCTTCAGGTCATAGCCTTTCAATAACGTCTTAGCGTGCTCCAGTCGCGTGTGATTCAGGTATTCGTTAAAACCAATGGCCCCTGTTTTTTGAAACAGGTGCGAGAGATAGTTTGGTGAAATATAGAACGCCTGTGCGACAGATTCGCGGGTAAGCGCGGAGGCATAGCGTTCGTCGATATAATCGCGAATAGCTTCGAATAGTGCCTGGCTGCGTGAGGCGGTCTGGATTTGGCTGCCAAGCAAATCGCGGCAGTGGCTAAGCAGGCTGGCGACGATAAGCCTTGCCGTTTGCTGCTCCTGCGGCTGCATTTGCATTTCATTGAGCGTTTGTAGCAGAAAAGAACCTATGCGTGGGCCGCGCCGGGCGACGTGTTGCTTCGCCAGATTTTGATATTGTTTGCCATCCCATTGCACGACGCTGAAGCCGAGTTGCTGTTTGCCAAACAGCACGCTAAAGGTAGTGGCGGGGGCTTGCCATTGTGGAAAATTCCAGCCACCAGCAGGAACGTACAGCACATCGCCGGGAACTAACGTTGCTCCAGCACCGGTATCAACAAACTCACCTTCCAGCACAATTTCCAGCCGTGGAAAATCGACCTGATACGCAAGATCGGGCACCGGGCCGTTACTGCTGGCAAAGTAAATCTGGCGCAGGGACAGCGGGCCGTTGATCAGGCGGGAGAGCAGATAGCTGACGTCGTGATACATGTTATTCCCTTAGGTATGTAGACGGGAAAACAGTAACTGGCATTATTAAAAAAGGCCACCTGAAAAGTGTGGCCTGAGGGGAGTTCGATGTAAACATTGCGGCAGTTTCAGTCGACTTGTATTGCCGGATGCGGCGTAAACGCCTTATCCTGCCTACCGCCGCGATCTGTAGGCCGGATAAGACGCGTCAAGCGTCGCATCCGGCAAATAGCACTTGGCTGATAATTACTGATTACCCACCTGATCGCCATACGGCAGTGTGTCGTAATCGATCAGCGCATTTTTCTTATACGGGTTACCAATCCAGCGGGTAGTTTCTTTGAACTGCGGATTCACCACTGAACGGGTTGGATCGTAACCGTCGTAAGATAAACCCGCCAAATCTGACCAGGTGTGGATCAGTTCCGCCAGGCTGTATTTACGATCAACATCCTGCGAGAAATCACGCGGATGAGTCGCTTGCCATTTTTCTGACGTCCACAGCAGGAACGGAATGGTGTACATATGACGCGTCGGGTTGTCCTCATTACGCCCCTGAGTTTTGTGCGGCGGCGTGTCGTAAACCTCTTCACCGTGGTCAGAGAAGTAAACCAGGAAACCGTTCGGGTCTGCTGCTTTAAAGTCTTTAATCAGGCTGGCAACCACATGATCGTTATACAGGTTAGCGTTGTCATAATCGTTATATGACTCCAGCTCTTCTGCGCTTAGTCCCGGCGGAACATGATCGGTATTGCCATCAAACTTGCCCTGATTTTCCGGGTAGCGGTATTTGTATTTGATATGCGTACCCAGCAGATGAACGATGATCAGTTTCTTCGGCGCAGGGTCATTCAGCACTTCCTGGAACGGCTTCAGCACGTTGGTGTCGTATTCACGCGCACTCTGCGTACGTTGCTGGTTCATGTAGTACTGCTTGTCGGTCTGGCGCGAAAATACCGTCAGCATGGTATTGCGGGCGGTCATCGTCTGCTGGTTGGTGATCCAGAAGGTTTTATAACCCGCCTGTTTCATCATGTTCATCAGCGACGGCTGCGTCAGATACAGATCCGGGTTCTTTTCATTGGCAAAGGTCAGCGCCTGTTGCAGGATTTCAATGGTGTACGGACGAGACGTCACCACGTTATTAAACACGGTCAGATTCGGATCGGTTTTATGCAGCGCATCCAGCTCCGGCGTGGTTTCACGCGGATAACCGTACAGACTCATGCGGCCACGCTGGGTCGACTCGCCAATCACCAGCACTAAAGTGCGCGGTTCGTTACCCGATTCATCTTTGAAATTCGCCAGCGGCGGCAAGGCATTATTTTCATTCAGTAGCTTTGTTAGCGAGTTTAGTTGCTGACGATACTGATAATAGCCGGTCAGGAATTGCCACGGTGCGGCAGGCTCCATACGCGATGCCAGGTTATCCAACGTTTTCTCAAATGGCTTGTTTTTGATAAACGTATTCATGGCGATCGGATGCAGAATCAAGCCATAAAGTAGGGCAAAAGAGACAACATAACGCCACGGCTTTGGAATATAGACCGGGCGCAGGCGTGTCCACAGCAGAACTGCCACCGCCGTATAGGCCAGCGCGATAAGCACAATTTTCAGGCTGAAATACTGGCTTAAATACTCGCTGGCTTCGTTGGTGTTGGTTTCAAACATCACAAACAGAACGCTCTGCGAGAACTCCTGACCGTAGATGACGTAGTAGCACAGCGCCGCCAGAGAGGCCGCCCATAGCACCACGCCGATCACTGCGGCAATAATTTTAATCCGCTTCGGAAAGAGGAATATCGGGATCAACCACAGCGAACTGAATAACAGCGAGTCGCGAATGCCGTTAGTGCCACTATAACCACTGATGTAAATAATGGCCTGTAGCAGAGTAGAGAAAAACCAAAAGTAGAGCAGTGCCCAACCCAGGGCTTTCCAGCTAAAAAGGGGTTTAGCTTGGACTTCTGTGGAATGCATAGTAAGAACCTGTCTTGAAAAAAATATCGCCGAATGTAACGACAATTCCTTAAGGATATCTGAAGGTATATTCAGAATTTGAATAAAATGCAGACAGAAATATATTGAAAACGAGGGTGTTAGAACAGAAGTATTTCAGAAAACCCTCGCGCAAAAGCACGAGGGTTTGCAGGAGGGGAAGATTAGCCGGTATTACGCATACCTGCCGCAATCCCGGCAATAGTGACCATTAACGCCTGTTCGACGCGAGGATCCGGTTCCTGGCCTTCTTTTTCTGCCTGGCGGGAGCGGTGCAGCAACTCGGCCTGCAATACGTTCAGCGGGTCGGTGTAAATATTCCGTAGCTGAATAGACTCTGCAATCCACGGCAGATCGGCCATCAGATGGGAATCGTTGGCAATCGCCAGCACCACTTTGATGTCTTCTTCTTGCAGATTGCGTAACTCTTTACCTAACGGCCACAGTGCTTTGTCTACCAGACGTTGATCATAGTACTCCGCCAGCCACAGGTCTGCTTTGGCGAAGACCATCTCCAGCATGCCGAGACGCGTCGAGAAGAATGGCCAATCGCGGCACATAGCCTCCAGCTCGCTCTGTTTGCCATCTTCGACCACTTTTTGCAGTGCCGTACCTGCACCCAGCCAGGCGGGGAGCATCAGGCGGTTTTGCGTCCATGCAAAAATCCACGGAATGGCGCGCAGCGACTCGACGCCGCCAGTCGGGCGACGTTTCGCCGGACGTGAACCCAACGGCAGTTTGCCCAGTTCCTGTTCCGGCGTAGCGGAGCGGAAGTAAGGCACAAAATCTTTGTTTTCACGTACGTAGCCACGGTAGAGATCGCAGGAGATGACTGACAGTTCATCCATAATGCGACGCCAGCTCTCTTTCGGCTCAGGTGGTGGCAGCAGGTTGGCTTCCAGAATCGCCCCGGTGTACAGCGACAGGCTGCTGACGGTGATTTCTGGCAGACCATATTTAAAGCGGATCATCTCGCCCTGTTCAGTCACGCGCAGGCCGCCTTTCAGGCTTCCTGGCGGTTGTGACAGCAGCGCCGCATGAGCAGGTGCGCCGCCGCGACCAATGGAACCGCCGCGACCGTGGAACAACGTCAGTTCAATACCCGCTTTTTCGCAGGTTTTGATTAATGCATCCTGTGCCTGATATTGCGCCCAGGAAGCCGCCATCACGCCCGCATCTTTTGCTGAGTCGGAATAGCCAATCATCACCATCTGTTTGCCCTGAATCAGGCCGTGATACCAGTCGATATTCAGTAGCTGAGTCATGACATCGTTGGCGTTGTTCAGGTCATCGAGAGTTTCAAACAGCGGAGCAACCGGCATCGCAAAGCCGATACCCGCTTCTTTCAGCAGCAGGTGGACAGCCAGCACGTCGGACGGCGTTTTCGCCATCGAGATCACGTAGGCGGCAATGGAGCCTTGCGGTGCTTCGGCAATCACCTGGCAGGTATCGAGCACTTCGCGCGTTTCGGCGCTTGGTTGCCAGTTGCGCGGCAGAAGCGGACGTTTGGAGTTCAGTTCGCGGATCAGGAATGCCTGTTTGTCGGCCTCTGACCAGCTTTCATAATCGCCGATGCCGAGATAGCGGGTCAGCTCGCCCAATGCTTCGGTATGGCGGGTGCTCTCCTGGCGGATATCAATGCGCACCAGCGGTACGCCGAAACATTTCACGCGACGCAGAGTGTCGAGCAGATCGCCGTTGGCGATAATACCCATGCCACATGCCTGAAGGGACTGGTAGCAAGCGTAGAGCGGTTCCCACAGTTCTTCGTTTTGTGTCAGCAGGCCTTCTGGTTTTGGCAGTTCTTCGCCTTTCAGGCGCGCTTCCAGCCATGCCTGTGTCGCCATCAGGCGAGAACGCAGGTTTTTCATCAGATAGCGATACGGTTCTGCGGCACCTTCTTCGCCGACCAGCGCCAGCAGTTCAGGGGTTGCTTCAACCATCGACAGTTCAGAAACCAGCACCTGAATATCTTTCAGGAACAGATCGGTGGCTTTCCAACGGCTGAGCAGCAGGACGTGGCGGGTGATATCGGCCGTGACGTTCGGGTTGCCGTCGCGGTCACCACCCATCCACGAGGTAAAACGCACCGGAACAAATTCGACGGGCAGTTTGTAGCCGAGGTTCTCTTCCAGTTGTTCGTTCAGTTCGCGCAGGTAATTCGGTACGCCTTGCCACAGGCTGTTTTCTACTACAGCAAAGCCCCATTTGGCTTCATCTACCGGGCTTGGGCGCAGCTTACGGATTTCATCGGTATGCCATGACTGGGCGATTAACTGGCGCAGGCGACGCATCAGCTGGTTGTGTTCGTAGTCAGCGATATCTTTGTTATCGAGCTGTTTTAAACAGGCGTTCACTTCCACCATTTTGTGGATCAGTGTACGACGGGTAATTTCGGTTGGGTGAGCCGTGAGGACCAGTTCCAGCGACAGCGATTCCACTGCTTTTTTGATGGTGTCTTCGCTCAGTTCCGGCTGGTTTTTCAGTTTACGCAGGGTGCGGGCGATCACTTCCGGGTTGCTGGCAGCTTCGCCTTTCGGCGAAATGCTGTGGTATTGCTCGGCGGTGTTGGCCAGGTTCAGGAACTGACTAAACGCACGCGCAACGGGCAGCAGCTCGTCGTTCGACAAATTTTGTAAGGTGGTGAGCAACTCCTGGCGGTTAGCATCATTGCCAGCGCGTGAAGATTTCGACAACTTACGGATAGTTTCTACGCGTTCAAGAATGTGTTCTCCCAACGCATCCTTGATGGTTTCTCCCAGCACTTTGCCGAGCATACTGACATTACTACGCAATGCGGAATATTGTTCGTTCATATTACCCCAGACACCCCATCTTATCGTTTGATAGCCCTGTATCCTTCACGTCGCATTGGCGCGAATATGCTCGGGCTTTGCTTTTCGTCGTCTTTTATAAAGCCACGTAAAAGCGGTGACGTCAAATGCTGCGAAATCGCTTCAGCAAACGAATAAATAGCAGGAATTTACGCCATTAAATTCACGACGCTTTAAATAAGCGTAACTTATGGGAATGTTAAAAAATCTCCTCAATTAACACCAAAGAGTTATGAGTTGTAGTTACCATTTGGGCATCATTTGAGATTGCTGACAAACTCGCTTACGGGTCAGTATGGGCACGGTTTTCCCCTCACCCTAACCCTCTCCCCGAAGGGGCGAGGGGACTGTCCGTGCGCTTGCATGGCTTTGTCATCAGCCTGATTTGCTTTTTTAATGCCAGCAAAAATGGTGAATTACCTGGGTTATCAGTTCGCGGGTGGGCTTGATAAACCGTGTTTCCAGATATTCATCAGGTTGATGAGCCTGATTAATTGAGCCAGGGCCCAGAACCAGCGTCGGGCATAACGTTTGAATAAACGGCGCTTCGGTACAGTAATTCACCACTTCGGTTTTTGCTCCGAGCAATTTCTCAACCACTTCAACCAGTTGATGATTCGGTGGGCATTCATAGCCAGGGATCGGCGGATGCAGCTCGTCGACCGTCAGACGACCCGGCCAGCGTTCGCTCACCGGAGCCAGCGCATCGTTGAGTAGGCCATTAAGTTCATTGAGTGTCATGCCCGGTAGCGGACGAATATCCATATGCAATTCACAGCAAGCGCAAATACGGTTAGATGCATCGCCACCGTGAATATGCCCGAGGTTGAGCGTAGGGTATGGCACGGTAAACGCGTCGTAGTGATAGCGTTCTTTCAGGTTATCGCGCAATTGCAAAATATGCCCGATGGCGTCGTGCATCAGTTCGATAGCGTTAACTCCGCGTGCTGGATCGCTGGAGTGGCCCGACTGGCCCTGAATACGGATGGCGTTAGAGATATGACCTTTATGTGCGCGTACCGGTTGTAGTGACGTCGGTTCGCCAATGATGGCGCAATCCGGGCGCAGGGCGGTAGTTTCGGCAAAATAACGCGCTCCGGCCATACTGGTTTCTTCATCGGCAGTCGCCAGAATGTAGAGCGGTTTTTTCAGTTTCGTGACGTCGACATCGCGTAGCGCATCAAGGATAAACGCAAAAAAGCCTTTCATGTCGGCGGTGCCTAAGCCGTAAAGCTTGCCGTCATGCTCCGTCAGTGTAAACGGATCGCGCGTCCAGCGTCCGTCATCAAATGGCACCGTATCGGTATGCCCCGCCAGCAACAAACCGCCAGCCCCCTGTCCGCAACTGGCCAGCATATTAAATTTGTTGCGAGTTCCTGGCACAGGCTGCACTTCCACATTGAAGCCTAAATCTTTAAACCAGTCCGCCAGCAGAGTGATTAAATCTGCATTGCTTTGATCGAGTGCCTCTTCCGTGGCGCTTATTGAAGGTGTGGCAATCAGAGCACGGTAAATCTCGATAAATGGCGGTAATTTGTTTTTCATTGTTGACACACCTCTGGTCATGATAGTATCAATATTCATGCAGTATTTATGAATAAAAATACACTAACGTTGAGCGTAATAAAACCCACCAGCCGTAAGGTGAATGTTTTACGTTTAACCTGGCAACCAGACATAAGAAGGTGAATAGCCCCGATGTTGAATACGCTGATTGTGGGTGCCAGCGGCTACGCTGGCGCAGAGCTAGTGACCTATGTAAATCGCCATCCGCATATGAACATAACCGCTTTGACTGTTTCAGCGCAAAGCAATGATGCGGGAAAGTTAATCTCCGATTTGCATCCGCAGCTAAAAGGCATCGTTGATCTGCCGTTGCAGCCGATGTCGGATATCAGCGAGTTTAGCCCAGGGGTGGACGTGGTGTTTCTCGCCACCGCCCATGAAGTTAGCCACGATTTAGCGCCGCAATTTCTTGAAGCCGGCTGCGTGGTGTTCGACCTTTCCGGCGCGTTTCGTGTTAACGACGCCACCTTCTATGAAAAATATTACGGCTTTACCCATCAGTATCCGGAACTGCTGGAACAGGCAGCCTACGGTCTGGCCGAGTGGTGCGGTAATAAATTAAAAGAAGCGAACTTGATTGCCGTGCCAGGCTGTTATCCGACGGCGGCACAGCTGGCGCTGAAACCGTTGATTGATGCCGATCTTCTTGACCTCAATCAGTGGCCGGTAATCAACGCCACCAGCGGCGTGAGCGGTGCAGGACGTAAGGCAGCGATTTCAAATAGTTTTTGTGAAGTTAGCCTGCAACCGTATGGCGTCTTTACCCATCGCCATCAACCAGAGATCGCCACACACCTCGGTGCTGACGTTATCTTCACCCCGCATCTGGGCAATTTCCCGCGTGGCATTCTCGAAACCATTACCTGCCGCCTGAAACCGGGTGTGACCCAGGCGCAAGTCGCGCAAGTGTTACAGCAGGCGTATGCCCATAAACCGCTGGTGCGACTGTATGACAAAGGCGTTCCGGCGCTGAAAAATGTCGTTGGGCTGCCATTTTGCGATATCGGGTTTGCCGTTCAGGGCGAACACCTGATTATTGTGGCGACCGAAGACAACTTACTGAAAGGCGCGGCGGCACAAGCGGTACAGTGCGCCAATATACGTTTCGGCTATGCGGAAACGCAGTCTCTTATTTAAGGGTGCAATGATGAATCCATTAATTATAAAACTGGGCGGCGTACTGCTGGATAGTGAAGAGGCGCTGGAACGTCTGTTTAGCGCCCTGGTGAATTATCGTGAGTCACATCAGCGTCCGCTGGTGATTGTGCACGGCGGCGGTTGCGTGGTGGATGAGCTGATGAAAGGGCTGAATCTGCCGGTGAAAAAGAAAAACGGCCTGCGGGTGACGCCTGCTGATCAGATTGACATTATCACCGGAGCACTGGCGGGAACGGCAAATAAAACCCTGCTGGCATGGGCGAAGAAACATCAGATTGCGGCCGTAGGTTTGTTTCTCGGTGACGGCGACAGCGTCAAAGTGACCCAGCTTGATGAAGAGTTAGGCCATGTTGGACTGGCGCAGCCAGGTTCGCCTAAGCTTATCAACACATTGCTGGAGAACGGTTATCTGCCGGTGGTCAGCTCCATTGGCGTAACAGACGAAGGGCAACTGATGAACGTCAATGCTGACCAGGCAGCGACGGCGCTGGCGGCAACGCTGGGCGCGGATCTGATTTTGCTCTCCGACGTCAGCGGCATTCTCGACGGCAAAGGGCAACGCATTGCCGAAATGACTGCCGCGAAAGCAGAACAACTGATTGAGCAGGGCATTATTACTGACGGCATGATAGTGAAAGTGAACGCGGCGCTGGATGCTGCGCGCACGCTCGGCCGTCCGGTAGATATCGCCTCCTGGCGTCATGCGGAACAGCTTCCGGCACTGTTTAACGGTATGCCGATGGGTACGCGGATTTTAGCTTAAGTTTTGTTAGCCGGAGGCGCAGCTTTCCGGCATTGAATTTCAAAATAAGGAAACAGAGTTATGGCACTTTGGGGCGGGCGTTTTACCCAGGCAGCAGATCAACGGTTCAAACAATTCAACGACTCACTGCGTTTTGATTACCGTCTGGCGGAGCAGGATATTGTTGGCTCTGTGGCCTGGTCCAAAGCCCTGGTAACGGTCGGGGTGTTGACCGCAGAAGAACAGGCGCAACTGGAAGAGGCGCTGAACGTGCTGCTGGAAGATGTTCGCGCCAGGCCACAACAAATCCTTGAAAGCGACGCCGAAGATATCCATAGCTGGGTGGAAGGCAAACTGATCGACAAAGTGGGTCAGTTAGGCAAAAAACTGCACACCGGGCGTAGCCGTAATGATCAGGTAGCGACTGACCTGAAACTGTGGTGCAAAGATACCGTTAGCGAGTTGCTGACGGCTAACCGGCAGCTGCAATCGGCGCTGGTGGAAACCGCACAAAACAATCAGGACGCTGTGATGCCAGGTTACACTCACCTGCAACGCGCCCAGCCGGTGACGTTCGCGCACTGGTGCCTGGCCTATGTTGAGATGTTGGCGCGTGATGAAAGCCGCTTGCAGGATGCACTTAAGCGTCTGGATGTCAGCCCGCTAGGCTGTGGTGCGCTGGCGGGAACGGCCTATGAAATCGACCGTGAACAATTAGCAGGCTGGCTGGGATTTGCCTCAGCGACCCGTAACAGTCTCGACAGCGTTTCTGACCGTGACCACGTGCTGGAACTGCTGTCTGCTGCCGCTATCGGCATGGTGCATCTGTCGCGTTTTGCTGAAGATCTGATTTTCTTTAACACCGGCGAAGCGGGGTTTGTCGAGCTTTCTGACCGCGTGACTTCCGGTTCATCATTGATGCCGCAGAAGAAAAACCCGGATGCGCTGGAGCTGATTCGCGGTAAATGCGGTCGTGTGCAGGGCGCGTTAACCGGCATGATGATGACGCTGAAAGGTTTGCCGCTGGCTTACAACAAAGATATGCAGGAAGACAAAGAAGGTCTGTTCGACGCGCTCGATACCTGGCTGGACTGCCTGCATATGGCGGCGTTGGTGCTGGACGGCATTCAGGTGAAACGTCCGCGTTGCCAGGAAGCGGCTCAGCAGGGTTACGCCAACGCCACTGAACTGGCGGATTACCTGGTGGCGAAAGGCGTACCGTTCCGCGAGGCGCACCATATTGTTGGTGAAGCGGTGGTGGAAGCCATTCGTCAGGGCAAACCGCTGGAAGATCTGCCACTCAGTGAGTTGCAGAAATTCAGTCAGGTGATTGACGAAGATGTCTATCCGATTCTGTCGCTGCAATCGTGCCTCGACAAGCGTGCGGCAAAAGGCGGCGTCTCACCGCAGCAGGTGGCGCAGGCAATTGCTTTTGCGCAGGCGCGGTTGGGGTAAGAACATTTATATGTACAAATTTGAGCCTGGCTTATCGCCGGGCTTTTTTATGGCAAAAAAAAGCGGATCCTGGAGATCCGCAAAAGTTCACGTTGGCTTTAGTTATTCGAGTTGAGAAACTCTCGAAACGGGCAGTGACTTCAAGGGTTAAAAGAGGTGCCGCTCCGTTTCTGTGAGCAATTATCAGTCAGAATGCTTGATAGGGATAATCGTTCATTGCTATGCTACCTATCGCCATGAACTATCGTGGCGATGGAGGATGGATAATGAATATTCGTGATCTTGAGTACCTGGTGGCATTGGCTGAACACCGCCATTTTCGGCGTGCGGCAGACTCCTGCCACGTTAGCCAGCCGACGCTTAGCGGGCAAATTCGTAAGCTGGAAGATGAGCTGGGCGTGATGTTGCTGGAGCGGACCAGCCGTAAAGTATTGTTCACCCAGGCGGGAATGCTGCTGGTGGATCAGGCGCGTACCGTGCTGCGTGAGGTGAAAGTCCTTAAAGAGATGGCAAGCCAGCAGGGTGAGACCATGTCCGGGCCGCTGCATATTGGTTTGATTCCCACGGTCGGGCCGTACCTGCTACCGCATATTATCCCGATGCTGCACCAGACCTTTCCAAAGCTGGAAATGTATCTGCATGAAGCACAGACCCACCAGTTACTGGCGCAACTGGACAGCGGCAAACTCGATTGCGTGATCCTCGCGCTGGTGAAAGAGAGCGAAGCATTCATTGAAGTGCCGTTGTTTGATGAGCCAATGTTGCTGGCTATCTATGAAGATCACCCGTGGGCGAACCGCGAATGCGTACCGATGGCCGATCTGGCAGGGGAAAAACTGCTGATGCTGGAAGACGGTCACTGTTTGCGCGATCAGGCAATGGGTTTCTGCTTTGAAGCTGGAGCGGATGAAGATACGCATTTCCGTGCGACCAGCCTGGAAACTCTGCGCAACATGGTGGCGGCAGGTAGCGGGATCACTTTACTGCCTGCGCTGGCTGTGCCGCCGGAGCGCAAACGCGATGGGGTTGTTTATTTGCCGTGTATTAAGCCGGAACCACGCCGCACTATTGGCCTGGTTTATCGTCCGGGCTCACCGCTGCGCAGCCGCTATGAGCAGCTGGCAGAGGCCATCCGCGCAAGAATGGATGGCCATTTCGATAAAGTGTTAAAACAGGCGGTTTAAACCGTTTAACGCGGCTACCCGATAGGCTTCCGCCATCGTCGGGTAGTTAAAGGTGGTGTTGACGAAGTACTCAATAGTGTTGCCGCCACCTTTCTGTTCCATAATCGCCTGACCGATATGAATAATTTCGGCAGCACGCTCACCAAAGCAATGAATGCCCAGAATCTCTTTTGTTTCCCGATGGAACAAAATTTTCAGTGTGCCCACGTTCATGCCGACGATTTGTGCACGTGCCAGATGTTTGAACTGGGCGCGGCCCACTTCATATGGCACTTTCATCGCGGTCAGCTGCTGTTCGGTTTTGCCCACAGAGCTGATTTCCGGGATGGTGTAAATGCCGGTAGGGATATCTTCAATCAGATGTGCGGTGGCTTCACCTTTCACCAGCGCCTGCGCGGCAATGCGCCCCTGGTCATAGGCTGCCGACGCCAGACTCGGATAACCAATCACGTCGCCCACCGCGTAAACATGCGGCTGTGCGGTCTGATACATGCTGTTGACCTTCAGCTGTCCGCGGCTGTCAGTTTCCAGCCCAATGTTCTGTAACGCCAGCGAATCGGTATTACCGGTGCGACCGTTGGCATAGAGCAGACAGTCAGCTTTCAGTTTTTTGCCCGACTTCAGATGCATGATCACACCGTCGTCACAGCCTTCGATCTTCTCGTACTCTTCGTTGTGACGAATCACTACGCCACTGTTCCAGAAGTGATAGGAGAGAGAATCTGACATCTCTTGATCGAGAAATGCCAGCAGCCGATCGCGGGTGTTGATCAGATCCACTTTTACATCCATACCGCGGAAGATCGACGCATATTCACAGCCGATCACTCCAGCACCATAGATAAGTACATGGCGCGGTTCGTGGTGCATGCTAAGAATTGAGTCGCTGTCGTAAATGCGTGGATGGGTGAAATCAACATCTGTTGGATGATATGGACGAGAGCCGCAGGCAATAACAAATTTTTCAGCGGTTAGTGTCTCGACGCTGCCGTCCGGGCAATCCAGCGCCAGCGTGTGCTCGTCAACAAAGCGAGCGTTCCCCTGCAATATTTCACAGTGATTACGTTCGTAAAATCCCTGACGCATGCGCGTTTGTTGATTAATCACGTTATCGGCATGGTTAAGGATATCGGCAAAAGAAGAGCGGAGCAGTCGCGAATGGTCGCTGTAAAGTGGGTTTTGATTAAATTCTATAATGCGGCTGACGGCGTGACGGAGAGCTTTCGACGGGATGGTACCCCAGTGGGTGCAACCGCCGCCAACATTTTGATAACGCTCGATAACTGCGACGCGCGCACCTTGCTTAACCAGGCCCATTGCAGCGCCTTCGCCGCCGGGGCCGGAACCTATTACTATGGCATCGTAATCGTAGGAATGTGGCATGGTAGGGCTTACCTGTTCTTATACATAAAAGCAACAGAATGGTAACATTTTATCGCGGGTAAGCCAATTGATCCCCGTCATTTATCTGGCTATATCGTGAGCGGCCTTTGCTTTGTCTGTTTCTTACTTTTGACCTGAACGTTTTATTGGATTTTTATCGACGATACTCTCCGTTTAAGCGGCAGGTTTCCGATGTACGTAAAAGAACCGGCCAAAGAATTGCAGTAAATATGTTTTATTGCGTTACCGTTCATTCACAACACTGGAGCAATCCAGTATGTTCATTCTCTGGTATAGTGCCAGCAGTACTTTTGGCAAGGATTCAGACATCGTGATGGGCGTAAGAGCGCAACAAAAAGAAAAAACCCGCCGTTCGCTGGTGGAAGCCGCATTTAGCCAATTAAGTGCTGAACGCAGCTTCGCCAGCCTGAGTTTGCGTGAAGTGGCGCGTGAAGCGGGCATTGCTCCCACCTCTTTTTATCGGCATTTCCGCGACGTAGACGAACTGGGTCTGACCATGGTTGATGAGAGCGGTTTAATGCTACGCCAACTCATGCGCCAGGCGCGTCAGCGTATCGCCAAAGGCGGGAGTGTGATCCGCACCTCGGTCTCCACATTTATGGAGTTCATCGGTAATAATCCTAACGCCTTCCGGTTATTATTGCGGGAACGCTCCGGCACCTCCGCTGCGTTTCGTGCTGCCGTTGCGCGTGAAATTCAGCACTTCATTGCGGAACTTGCGGACTATCTGGAACTCGAAAACCATATGCCGCGTGCGTTTACTGAAGCGCAAGCCGAAGCCATGGTGACAATTGTCTTCAGTGCGGGTGCCGAGGCGTTGGACGTCGGCGTCGAACAACGTCGGCAATTAGAAGAGCGACTGGTACTGCAACTGCGAATGATTTCGAAAGGGGCTTATTACTGGTATCGCCGTGAACAAGAGAAAACCGCAATTATTCCGGGAAATGTGAAGGACGAGTAATGAAACAAGCAAATCAAGATAGAGGTACGCTGCTGCTGGCGCTGGTGGCTGGCTTATCGATTAATGGTACTTTCGCAGCGCTGTTTAGCTCCATTGTGCCATTTTCTGTATTCCCGATTATTTCCCTGGTGCTGACGGTTTATTGCCTGCATCAACGTTATCTTAATCGCACCATGCCGGTAGGCTTGCCGGGTCTGGCTGCTGCCTGTTTTATTCTCGGCGTACTGCTGTACAGCACGGTAGTTCGTGCGGAGTATCCGGATATCGGCTCTAACTTCTTCCCGGCAGTACTCTCCGTCATTATGGTGTTCTGGATTGGCGCGAAGATGCGTAACCGTAAGCAGGAAGTTGCTGAGTAATCGGAATCATGCCGGATGCTGATGCATCCGGCATGGGTTTTACTTCGCGGTCAGTAATACGCCGCACTCCATATGGTGCGTGTAGGGGAACTGATCAAACAGAGCCAGACGTTCAACCTTGTGCGTCTGGCTTAATGTTTCCAGATTCTTGCATAACGTTTCCGGATTGCAGGAGATATACAGAATACGTGGATACGCCTGCACCATTTTCTCGGTTTCACCGTCCAGACCGCTGCGTGGTGGGTCGACAAAAATGGTTTCGCACTGATAACTCTTTAAATCGATCCCTTGCAGGCGGTTAAACTCGCGTACGCCATTCATCGCCTGAGTAAATTCTTCTGCCGCCATACGAATAATTTGTACGTTATCAATATGGTTAGCGGCAATGTTGTATTGCGCGGCAGCGACCGACGGCTTAGCGATTTCGGTGGCTAATACCCGATCAAAATTGCGCGCCAGTGCTAATGAAAAGTTACCGTTGCCGCAGTACAGCTCCAGTAAATCGCCTTTTGAGCCTTTGGTTACGTCCAGCGCCCATTCCAGCATCTGAATATTCATCGCCGCGTTCGGCTGGGTAAAGCTGTTTTCTACCTGACGGTAGATCATCTCTTTCCCTGCGACCGGCAGACGTTCATCGATGTAATCTTGATCCAGCTCGATTTTGGTTTTCGTTGCCCGACCAATCAGATGCACATTCAGATTCTGCGCTCGCAGTGCATCGCGCAGGGCTTCCGCTTCCTGACGCCACTCATCATCCAGCTTCTTATGGTACAGCAGGGAAACCACCGCCTGATTACTCAGCGTGGTGAGGTAATCAATCTGGAACAACTTGTGGCGCAGAACGGGATTATTACGCACACCCGCAATCATCGCCGTCATCAACTGGTTGATAAGTTCACTGGCGGCGGGGAAGCTATCCACGCGGATGCGGCTTTTGGTTTGTTGATCGAAAATGATGTGATACAGGTCATCGCCATCGTGCCAGATGCGGAACTCCGCACGCATCCGGTAATGACTGACCGGCGAGCGAAACACTTCCGGAACCAGGTCAGAAAACGGTGCCATCATACTTTGCAAACGTACCACTTTTTCGGCTAACTGCGCTTCATACTGTTCTGTTGGAAGGTGTTCGGGGGTCATGATGTATCCTGAAAAATTAAAGTACGCGGCGATTGTAGGGATTGCTCATCAGATGTCCAGATCTTGATGAATTCCTATTTGTGAGCTACGTCTGGACAGTAACTTGTTACAACCTGTAGCATCCACTTGCCGGTCCTGTGAGTTAATAGGGAATCCAGTGCGAATCTGGAGCTGACGCGCAGCGGTAAGGAAAGGTGCGATGATTGCGTTATGCGGACACTGCCATCTGGTGGGAAGTCATCATCTCTTAGTATCTTAGATACCCCTCCAAGCCCGAAGACCTGCCGGCTAACGTCGCATCTGGTTCTCATCATCGCGTAATATTGATGAAACCTGCGGCATCCTTCTTCTATTGTGGATGCTTTACAATGATTAAAAAAGCTTCGCTGCTGACGGCGTGTTCTGTCACAGCCTTTTCTGCTTGGGCACAGGATACCAGCCCGGATACTCTCGTCGTTACTGCTAACCGTTTTGAACAGCCGCGCAGCACTGTGCTTGCACCAACCACCGTTGTGACGCGTCAGGATATCGACCGCTGGCAGTCGACCTCGGTTAATGATGTGCTGCGCCGTCTTCCGGGCGTCGATATCACCCAAAACGGCGGTTCAGGTCAGCTCTCATCTATTTTTATTCGCGGTACAAATGCCAGTCATGTGTTGGTGTTAATTGATGGCGTACGCCTGAATCTGGCGGGGGTGAGTGGTTCTGCCGACCTTAGCCAGTTCCCTATTGCGCTTGTCCAGCGTGTTGAATATATCCGTGGGCCGCGCTCCGCCGTTTATGGTTCCGATGCAATAGGCGGGGTGGTGAATATCATCACGACGCGCGATGAACCCGGAACGGAAATTTCAGCAGGGTGGGGAAGCAATAGTTATCAGAACTATGATGTCTCCACGCAGCAACAACTGGGGGATAAGACACGGGTAACGCTGTTGGGCGATTATGCCCATACTCATGGTTATGATGTTGTTGCCTATGGTAATACCGGAACGCAAGCGCAGACAGATAACGATGGTTTTTTAAGTAAAACGCTTTATGGCGCGCTGGAGCATAACTTTACTGATGCCTGGAGCGGCTTTGTGCGCGGCTATGGCTATGATAACCGTACCAATTATGACGCGTATTATTCTCCTGGCTCACCGTTGCTCGATACCCGTAAACTCTATAGCCAAAGTTGGGACGCCGGGCTGCGCTATAACGGCGAACTGATTAAATCACAACTCATTACCAGCTATAGCCATAGCAAAGATTACAACTACGATCCCCATTATGGTCGTTATGATTCGTCCGCGACGCTGGATGAGATGAAGCAGTACACCGTCCAGTGGGCAAATAACGTTACCGTTGGCCACGGTAATATTGGTGCGGGCGTTGACTGGCAGAAACAGACTACGACGCCGGGTACTGGTTATGTTGAGGATGGGTATGATCAACGTAACACTGGTATCTATCTGACCGGATTGCAACAAGTCGGCGATTTTACGTTTGAAGGCGCAGCCCGCAGCGACGATAACTCACAGTTTGGTCGTCATGGAACCTGGCAAACGAGTGCCGGTTGGGAATTCATCGAAGGCTATCGTTTTATCGCTTCTTATGGCACGTCGTACAAGGCACCTAATCTTGGGCAACTGTATGGTTTCTACGGAAATCCGAATCTGAATCCTGAGAAAAGCAAACAGTGGGAAGGCGCGTTTGAAGGCTTAACCGCTGGGGTGAACTGGCGTATTTCCGGATATCGTAACGATGTCAGTGATTTGATCGATTATGATGATCACACCCTGAAATATTACAACGAAGGGAAAGCGCGGATTAAGGGCGTCGAGGCGACCGCCAATTTTGATACCGGACCACTGACGCATACTGTGAGTTATGATTATGTCGATGCGCGCAATGCGATTACTGACACGCCGTTGTTACGCCGTGCTAAACAGCAGGTGAAATACCAGCTCGACTGGCAGTTGTATGACTTCGACTGGGGTATTACTTATCAGTATTTAGGCACTCGCTATGATAAGGATTACTCATCTTATCCTTATCAAACCGTTAAAATGGGTGGTGTGAGCTTGTGGGATCTTGCGGTTGCGTATCCGGTCACCTCTCACCTGACAGTTCGTGGTAAAATAGCCAACCTGTTCGACAAAGATTATGAGACAGTCTATGGCTACCAAACTGCAGGACGGGAATACACCTTGTCTGGCAGCTACACCTTCTGAACCACGTCCCACCGTGCTGGTGTTTGACTCCGGCGTCGGTGGGTTGTCGGTCTATGACGAGATCCGGCATCTCTTACCGGATCTCCATTACATTTATGCTTTCGATAACGTCGCTTTCCCGTATGGCGAAAAAAGCGAAGCGTTTATTGTTGAGCGAGTGGTGGCAATTGTCACCGCAGTGCAAAAACGTTATCCCCTTGCGCTGGCTGTGGTCGCCTGCAACACTGCCAGTACCGTTTCACTTCCTGCATTACGCGAAAAGTTCGACTTCCCGGTTGTTGGTGTCGTGCCGGCGATTAAACCTGCTGCACGTCTGACGGCAAATGGCATTGTCGGATTACTGGCAACCCGCGGAACAGTTAAACGTTCTTATACTCATGAGCTGATCGCGCGTTTCGCTAATGAATGCCAGATAGAAATGCTGGGCTCGGCAGAGATGGTTGAGTTGGCTGAAGCGAAGCTGCATGGCGAAGATGTTTCTCTGGATGCGCTAAAACGTATCTTGCGTCCGTGGTTAAGAATGAAAGAGCCGCCAGATACCGTTGTACTGGGGTGTACCCATTTCCCTCTACTACAAGAAGAACTGTTACAGGTGCTGCCAGAGGGAACCCGGCTGGTGGATTCTGGCGCAGCGATTGCTCGCCGAACGGCCTGGTTGCTAGAGCATGAAGCCCCGGATGCAAAATCTGCCGATGCGAATATTGCCTTTTGTATGGCAATGACGCCAGAAGCTGAACAATTATTGCCCGTTTTACAGCGTTACGGCTTCGAAACGCTCGAAAAACTGGCAGTTTTAGGCTGATTTGGTTGAATGTTGTGCGGTCAGAAAATTATTTTAAATTTCCTCTTGTCAGGCCGGAATAACTCCCTATAATGCGCCACCACTGACACGGAACAACGGCAAACACGCCGCCGGGTCAGCGGGGTTCTCCTGAGAATCTCAACAGAGAAAAGCAAAAAAATGCTTGACTCTGTAGCGGGAAAGCGTATTATGCACACCCCGCGCCGCTGAGAAAAAGCGAAGCGGCACTGCTCTTTAACAATTTATCAGACAATCTGTGTGGGCACTCGAAGATACGGATTCTTAACGTCGCAAGACGAAAA
>NZ_KE137316.1:3290611-3328533 GCF_000408845.1 Escherichia sp. KTE172
CCCATGCCGAACTCAGAAGTGAAACGCCGTAGCGCCGATGGTAGTGTGGGGTCTCCCCATGCGAGAGTAGGGAACTGCCAGGCATCAAATTTAGCAGAAGGCTCAGTCGGAAGACTGGGCCTTTTTGCGTTTCTACAAACTCTTCCTGTCATCATATCTACAAGCCATCCCCCCGCAGATACGGTAAACTAGCCTCGTTTTTGCATCAGGAAAGCAGCTATGAACCACTCCTTAAAACCCTGGAACACATTTGGCATTGATCATAATGCTCAGCACATTGTATGTGCCGAAGACGAACAACAACTACTCAATGCCTGGCAGCATGCAACCGCAGAAGGACAACACGTTCTTATTCTGGGTGAAGGAAGTAATGTACTTTTTCTGGAAGACTATCGCGGCACGGTGATCATCAACCGGATCAAAGGTATCGAAATTCATGATGAACCTGATGCGTGGTATTTACATGTAGGAGCCGGAGAAAACTGGCATCGCCTGGTAAAATACACTTTGCAGGAAGGTATGCCTGGTCTGGAAAATCTGGCATTAATTCCTGGTTGTGTCGGCTCATCACCTATCCAGAATATTGGTGCTTATGGCGTAGAATTACAGCGAGTTTGCGCTTATGTTGACTGTGTTGAACTGGCGACAGGCAAGCAGGTGCGCTTAACTGCCAAAGAGTGCCGTTTTGGCTATCGCGACAGTATTTTTAAACATGAATACCAGGACCGCTTCGCCATTGTAGCCGTAGGTCTGCGTCTGCCAAAAGAGTGGCAACCTGTACTAACGTATGGTGACTTAACTCGTCTGGATCCTACAACAGTAACGCCACAGCAAGTATTTAATGCGGTGTGTCATATGCGCACCACCAAACTCCCTGATCCAAAAGTGAATGGCAATGCCGGTAGTTTCTTCAAAAACCCTGTTGTATCTGCCGAAACGGCTAAAGCATTACTGGCACAATTTCCAACAGCACCAAATTATCCCCAGGCAGATGGTTCAGTAAAACTGGCAGCAGGTTGGCTTATCGATCAGTGCCAGCTAAAAGGGATGCAAATGGGTGGGGCTGCGGTGCACCGTCAACAGGCGTTAGTTCTCATTAATGAAGACAATGCAAAAAGCGAAGATGTGGTGCAACTGGCACATTATGTAAGACAAAAAGTGGGTGAAAAATTTAATGTCTGGCTTGAGCCCGAAGTTCGCTTTATTGGTGCATCAGGCGAAGTTAGCGCAGTGGAGACGATTTCATGAAGGATAATACCGTTCCGCTGAAATTAATCGCGCTGTTAGCGAATGGCGAATTTCACTCTGGTGAGCAGTTGGGTGAAACGTTAGGAATGAGCCGGGCGGCTATTAATAAACACATTCAGACACTGCGTGACTGGGGCGTTGATGTCTTTACCGTTCCGGGTAAAGGATACAGCCTGCCTGAGCCTATCCAGTTACTTAATGCTGAACAGATATTGGGTCAGCTGGATGGCGGTAGCGTAACTGTGCTGCCCGTTATTGACTCCACGAACCAGTACCTTCTTGATCGTATCGGAGAGCTTAAATCGGGCGATGCCTGCGTTGCAGAATACCAGCAGGCTGGCCGTGGTCGCCGGGGTCGGAAATGGTTTTCGCCTTTTGGCGCAAACTTATATTTGTCGATGTTCTGGCGTCTGGAACAAGGCCCGGCGGCGGCGATTGGTTTAAGTCTGGTTATCGGTATCGTGATGGCGGAAGTATTACGCAAGCTGGGTGCAGATAAAGTTCGTGTTAAATGGCCTAATGACCTCTATCTGCAGGATCGTAAGCTGGCAGGCATTCTTGTGGAGCTGACTGGTAAAACCGGCGATGCGGCGCAAATAGTCATTGGAGCCGGGATCAACATGGCAATGCGTCGTGTTGAAGAGAGTGTCGTTAATCAGGGGTGGATCACGCTGCAGGAAGCGGGGATCAATCTCGATCGTAATACGTTGGCGGCCATGCTCATACGTGAATTACGCGCGGCGCTGGAACTCTTCGAGCAAGAAGGATTGGCACCTTATCTTTCGCGCTGGGAAAAGCTGGATAATTTTATTAATCGCCCAGTGAAACTTATCATTGGTGATAAAGAAATATTTGGCATTTCACGCGGAATAGACAAACAGGGCGCTTTATTGCTTGAGCAGGATGGAATAATAAAACCCTGGATGGGCGGTGAAATATCCCTGCGTAGTGCGGAAAAATAAGATAGGGGAGCATTAGCTCCCCTGAAAATTATTTGCGTAGTCTGACCTCTTCTACCGCATGATTAGCACTTTTCGTCAGGATTAAACTGGCGCGCTCGCGAGTAGGTAGAATATTTTGCTTTAAGTTCAGCCAGTTGATCTCTTTCCACAACGTCATGGCAGTATTAATCGCTTCTTCTTTAGTTAATTTCGCGTAGTTATGAAAATAGGAATCCGGGTCTGTAAAAGCCCCTTCGCGGAATTTCAGGAAACGGTTGATATACCACGTCTGAAGTAAGTCTTCCGGTGCATCAACATATATCGAAAAATCGACAAAATCAGAAACAAATACATGATGTGGATCGTGTGGATAATCCATTCCGCTCTGTAAGACATTTAACCCTTCAAGAATTAAAATATCAGGCTGAACAACCGTTTTATCTCCATCCGGGATCACATCATAAATAAGATGCGAGTAAACAGGTGCTGTAACGTTTGGCACGCCGGATTTGAGATCGGAAACAAACTTCACCAGGCGATGCATATCATACGATTCCGGGAAGCCTTTCTTCTTCATCAGACCACGTTCTTTCAGTACCTGATTAGGGTGAAGGAAGCCATCAGTCGTGATCAGTTCAACACGACGATGTTCCGGCCAACGGCTTAATAGCGCCTGCAATACACGGGCGGTTGTACTTTTCCCCACCGCGACACTACCAGCAATACTGATAATGTAAGGAATGCGTTGCCCGTTGGTACCAAGAAACTGTTCCAGAACTGCCTGACGGCGCAGATTCGAGCTTATATAGAAGTTCAGCAAACGTGACAGAGGTAAATAGATCTCGGCAACTTCTTCTAACGAGAGATCTTCATTAATACCTTTGAGACGGGCGATCTCATCTTCCGATAACGTCATAGGTACGGAATCACGCAGAGCTGCCCACTGGTTGCGGTCAAACTGTAGGTAAGGCGTCATTAACGTTTGCTCTTTTATACTCATAAGCATGTTTCTGGCGGTCATAGCTCTATCGGCAAAGCGATATTTGCCATGGCGCGTCACAGTTCTGTTGAATGGGTTAATGGGCAGGAGGGTAACACCAGATGGGGAGGAATAATAAGAAAAAATCTCTCCCAGGAAGCTATCGTTGAAAAGCAATGTGACAGATATTCCATCTGATAAAAAGAATTATGGTTTAGCAGGAGCGCATTGTTGAGCACAATAATGTTGAAAAAGTGTGCTAATCTGCCCTCCGTTCGGCTGTTTCTTCATCGTGCCGCATAAAATGTGACCAATAAAACAAATTATGCAATTTTTTAGTTGCATGAACTCGCATGTCTCCATAGAATGCGCGCTACTTGATGCCGACTTAGCTCAGTAGGTAGAGCAACTGACTTGTAATCAGTAGGTCACCAGTTCGATTCCGGTAGTCGGCACCATCAAGTCCGGTGGGGTTCCCGAGCGGCCAAAGGGAGCAGACTGTAAATCTGCCGTCACAGACTTCGAAGGTTCGAATCCTTCCCCCACCACCAATTTCGGCCACGCGATGGCGTAGCCCGAGACGATAAGTTCGCTTACCGGCTCGAATAAAGAGAGCTTCTCTCGATATTCAGTGCAGAATGAAAATCAGGTAGCCGAGTTCCAGGATGCGGGCATCGTATAATGGCTATTACCTCAGCCTTCCAAGCTGATGATGCGGGTTCGATTCCCGCTGCCCGCTCCAAGATGTGCTGATATAGCTCAGTTGGTAGAGCGCACCCTTGGTAAGGGTGAGGTCGGCAGTTCGAATCTGCCTATCAGCACCACTTCTTTTCTCCTTCCTGTTTTTTCCTTCTGTTTATTGCATTCAACAAGTCGGGCATGTTGCCTGGTTGATGTGGTGATATCACCGATTTATCCGTGTCTTAGAGGGACAATCGATGTCTAAAGAAAAGTTTGAACGTACAAAACCGCACGTTAACGTCGGTACTATCGGCCACGTTGACCATGGTAAAACAACGCTGACCGCTGCAATCACTACCGTACTGGCTAAAACCTACGGCGGTGCTGCTCGCGCATTCGACCAGATCGATAACGCGCCGGAAGAAAAAGCTCGTGGTATCACCATCAACACTTCTCACGTTGAATACGACACCCCGACCCGTCACTACGCACACGTAGACTGCCCGGGGCACGCCGACTATGTTAAAAACATGATCACCGGTGCTGCTCAGATGGACGGCGCGATCCTGGTAGTTGCTGCGACTGACGGCCCGATGCCGCAGACTCGTGAGCACATCCTGCTGGGTCGTCAGGTAGGCGTTCCGTATATCATCGTGTTCCTGAACAAATGCGACATGGTTGATGACGAAGAGCTGCTGGAACTGGTTGAAATGGAAGTTCGTGAACTTCTGTCTCAGTACGACTTCCCGGGCGACGACACTCCGATCGTTCGTGGTTCTGCTCTGAAAGCGCTGGAAGGCGACGCAGAGTGGGAAGCGAAAATCCTGGAACTGGCTGGCTTCCTGGATTCTTACATTCCGGAACCAGAGCGTGCGATTGACAAGCCGTTCCTGCTGCCGATCGAAGACGTATTCTCCATCTCCGGTCGTGGTACCGTTGTTACCGGTCGTGTAGAACGCGGTATCATCAAAGTTGGTGAAGAAGTTGAAATCGTTGGTATCAAAGAGACTCAGAAGTCTACCTGTACTGGCGTTGAAATGTTCCGCAAACTGCTGGACGAAGGCCGTGCTGGTGAGAACGTAGGTGTTCTGCTGCGTGGTATCAAACGTGAAGAAATCGAACGTGGTCAGGTACTGGCTAAGCCGGGCACCATCAAGCCGCACACCAAGTTCGAATCTGAAGTGTACATTCTGTCCAAAGATGAAGGCGGCCGTCATACTCCGTTCTTCAAAGGCTACCGTCCGCAGTTCTACTTCCGTACTACTGACGTGACTGGTACCATCGAACTGCCGGAAGGCGTAGAGATGGTAATGCCGGGCGACAACATCAAAATGGTTGTTACCCTGATCCACCCGATCGCGATGGACGACGGTCTGCGTTTCGCAATCCGTGAAGGCGGCCGTACCGTTGGCGCGGGCGTTGTAGCAAAAGTTCTGAGCTAATTGCCGATAACATTTGACGCAATGCGCACTAAAAGGGCATCATTTGATGCCCTTTTTGCACGCTTTCGTACCAGAACCTGGCTCATCAGTGATTTTCTTTGTCATAATCATTGCTGAGACAGGCTCTGTTGAGGGCGTATAATCCGAAAAGCTAATACGCGTTTCGATTTGGTTTGCCTCGCGATCGCGGGGTGAAAATGTTTGTAGAATACTTCTGACAGGTTGGTTTATGAGTGCGAATACCGAAGCTCAAGGAAGCGGGCGCGGCCTGGAAGCGATGAAGTGGGTCGTTGTGGTGGCATTGCTCCTGGTGGCGATTGTCGGCAACTACCTTTATCGCGACATTATGCTGCCGCTGCGTGCGCTGGCCGTAGTAATTCTGATTGCTGCAGCGGGTGGTGTCGCGCTGTTAACGACAAAAGGTAAAGCTACCGTTGCTTTTGCCCGTGAAGCGCGTACCGAAGTCCGTAAGGTCATTTGGCCGACTCGCCAGGAAACATTGCACACCACGCTGATTGTGGCTGCGGTTACCGCAGTAATGTCACTGATCCTGTGGGGACTGGATGGTATTCTGGTTCGCCTGGTATCCTTTATCACTGGCCTGAGGTTCTGAGATGTCTGAAGCTCCTAAAAAGCGCTGGTACGTCGTTCAGGCGTTTTCCGGTTTTGAAGGCCGCGTAGCAACGTCGCTACGTGAGCATATCAAATTACACAACATGGAAGATTTGTTTGGTGAAGTCATGGTACCAACCGAAGAAGTGGTTGAAATCCGTGGCGGTCAGCGTCGCAAAAGCGAACGTAAATTCTTCCCTGGCTACGTCCTCGTTCAGATGGTGATGAACGACGCGAGCTGGCACCTGGTGCGCAGCGTACCGCGTGTGATGGGCTTCATCGGCGGTACTTCCGATCGTCCTGCGCCAATCAGCGATAAAGAAGTCGATGCGATTATGAACCGCCTGCAGCAGGTTGGTGATAAGCCGCGTCCGAAAACGTTGTTTGAACCGGGTGAAATGGTCCGTGTTAATGATGGTCCGTTCGCTGACTTCAACGGTGTTGTTGAAGAAGTGGATTACGAGAAATCTCGTCTGAAAGTGTCTGTTTCTATCTTCGGTCGTGCGACCCCAGTAGAGCTGGACTTCAGCCAGGTTGAAAAAGCCTAACCCAGCGATCAAAAAAGCGGCGATTTAATCGTTGCACAAGGCGCGAGATTGGAATACAATTTCGCGCCTTTTGTTTTTATGGGCCTTGCCCGTAAAACTATTTTTTATATCACGGGGAGCCTCTCAGAGGCGTTATTACCCAACTTGAGGAATTTATAATGGCTAAGAAAGTACAAGCCTATGTCAAGCTGCAGGTTGCAGCTGGTATGGCTAACCCGAGTCCGCCAGTAGGTCCGGCTCTGGGTCAGCAGGGCGTAAACATCATGGAATTCTGCAAAGCGTTCAACGCAAAAACTGATTCCATCGAAAAAGGTCTGCCGATTCCGGTAGTAATCACCGTTTACGCTGACCGTTCTTTCACTTTCGTTACCAAGACTCCGCCGGCAGCAGTTCTGCTGAAAAAAGCGGCTGGTATCAAGTCTGGTTCCGGTAAGCCGAACAAAGACAAAGTGGGTAAAATTTCCCGCGCTCAGCTGCAGGAAATCGCGCAGACCAAAGCTGCCGACATGACTGGTGCCGACATTGAAGCGATGACTCGCTCCATCGAAGGTACTGCACGTTCCATGGGCCTGGTAGTGGAGGACTAAGAAATGGCTAAACTGACCAAGCGCATGCGTGTTATCCGCGAGAAAGTTGATGCAACCAAACAGTACGACATCAACGAAGCTATCGCTCTGCTGAAAGAGCTGGCGACTGCTAAATTCGTAGAAAGCGTGGACGTAGCTGTTAACCTCGGCATCGACGCTCGTAAATCTGACCAGAACGTACGTGGTGCAACTGTACTGCCGCACGGTACTGGCCGTTCCGTTCGCGTAGCTGTATTTACCCAGGGTGCAAACGCTGAAGCTGCTAAAGCTGCAGGTGCTGAACTGGTAGGTATGGAAGATCTGGCTGACCAGATCAAGAAAGGCGAAATGAACTTTGACGTTGTTATTGCTTCTCCGGACGCAATGCGCGTTGTTGGCCAGCTGGGCCAGGTTCTGGGGCCGCGCGGCCTGATGCCAAACCCGAAAGTGGGTACTGTAACGCCGAACGTTGCTGAAGCGGTTAAAAACGCTAAAGCTGGCCAGGTTCGTTACCGTAACGACAAAAACGGCATCATCCACACCACCATCGGTAAAGTGGACTTTGACGCTGACAAACTGAAAGAAAACCTGGAAGCTCTGCTGGTTGCGCTGAAAAAAGCAAAACCGACTCAGGCGAAAGGCGTGTACATCAAGAAAGTTAGCATCTCCACCACCATGGGTGCAGGTGTTGCAGTTGACCAGGCTGGCCTGAGCGCTTCTGTAAACTAATGCCTTTACGTGGGCGGTGATTTTGTCTACAATCTTACCCCCACGTATGCTAACGAAAGTTAGCAGCTAAAAAGATTTGTTCGTTGGAGCCTGGCCTATCCAGGCCTCCGTCGAAGACCGCAGGAGTTTCGCAAGAAACTTAATCCCCTGCGTAGACGGTGACAGAACGCTAAGATTATTCTTTTATATTCTGGCTTGTTTCTGCTCACCGTAATTAAGACGCTCTCTCCGTTTGGAGGAGTGAAGTGAGTTCCAGAGATTTTCTCTGGCAAACATCCAGGAGCAAAGCTAATGGCTTTAAATCTTCAAGACAAACAAGCGATTGTTGCTGAAGTCAGCGAAGTAGCCAAAGGCGCGCTGTCTGCAGTAGTTGCGGATTCCCGTGGCGTAACTGTAGATAAAATGACTGAACTGCGTAAAGCAGGTCGCGAAGCTGGCGTATACATGCGTGTTGTTCGTAACACCCTGCTGCGCCGTGCTGTTGAAGGTACTCCGTTCGAGTGCCTGAAAGACGCGTTTGTTGGTCCGACCCTGATTGCATACTCTATGGAACACCCGGGCGCTGCTGCTCGTCTGTTCAAAGAGTTCGCGAAAGCGAATGCAAAATTTGAGGTCAAAGCCGCTGCCTTTGAAGGTGAGCTGATCCCGGCGTCTCAGATCGACCGCCTGGCAACTCTGCCGACCTACGAAGAAGCAATTGCACGCCTGATGGCAACCATGAAAGAAGCTTCGGCTGGCAAACTGGTTCGTACTCTGGCTGCTGTACGCGATGCGAAAGAAGCTGCTTAATCGCAGTTATCTTTTTAACGCATTCGCTTACGTATAAACTTATTCTGATATTCAGGAACAATTTAAATGTCTATCACTAAAGATCAAATCATTGAAGCAGTTGCAGCTATGTCTGTAATGGACGTTGTAGAACTGATCTCTGCAATGGAAGAAAAATTCGGTGTTTCCGCTGCTGCTGCTGTAGCTGTAGCTGCTGGCCCGGTTGAAGCTGCTGAAGAAAAAACTGAATTCGACGTAATTCTGAAAGCTGCTGGCGCTAACAAAGTTGCTGTTATCAAAGCAGTACGTGGCGCAACTGGCCTGGGTCTGAAAGAAGCTAAAGACCTGGTAGAATCTGCACCGGCTGCTCTGAAAGAAGGCGTGAGCAAAGACGACGCAGAAGCACTGAAAAAAGCTCTGGAAGAAGCTGGCGCTGAAGTTGAAGTTAAATAAGCCAACCCTTCCGGTTGCAGCCTGAGAAATCAGGCTGATGGCTGGTGACTTTTTAGTCACCAGCCTTTTTGCGCTGTAAGGCGCCAGTAGCGTTTCACACTGTTTGACTACTGCTGTGCCTTTCAATGCTTGTTTCTATCGACGACTTAATATACTGCGACAGGACGTCCGTTCTGTGTAAATCGCAATGAAATGGTTTAAGCGTGATAGCAACAGGCATTGCGGAAAGTGTTCCATTTTCCGGTCAACAAAATAGTGTTGCACAAACTGTCCGCTCAATGGACAGATGGGTCGACTTGTCAGCGAGCTGAGGAACCCTATGGTTTACTCCTATACCGAGAAAAAACGTATTCGTAAGGATTTTGGTAAACGTCCACAAGTTCTGGATGTACCTTATCTCCTTTCTATCCAGCTTGACTCGTTTCAGAAATTTATCGAGCAAGATCCTGAAGGGCAGTATGGTCTGGAAGCTGCTTTCCGTTCCGTATTCCCGATTCAGAGCTACAGCGGTAATTCCGAGCTGCAATACGTCAGCTACCGCCTTGGCGAACCGGTGTTTGACGTCCAGGAATGTCAAATCCGTGGCGTGACCTATTCCGCACCGCTGCGCGTTAAACTGCGTCTGGTGATCTATGAGCGCGAAGCGCCGGAAGGCACCGTAAAAGACATTAAAGAACAAGAAGTCTACATGGGCGAAATTCCGCTCATGACAGACAACGGTACCTTTGTTATCAACGGTACTGAGCGTGTTATCGTTTCCCAGCTGCACCGTAGTCCGGGCGTCTTCTTTGACTCCGACAAAGGTAAAACCCACTCTTCGGGTAAAGTGCTGTATAACGCGCGTATCATCCCTTACCGTGGTTCCTGGCTGGACTTCGAATTCGATCCGAAGGACAACCTGTTCGTACGTATTGACCGTCGCCGTAAACTGCCTGCGACCATCATTCTGCGTGCCCTGAACTACACCACAGAGCAGATCCTCGACCTGTTCTTTGAAAAAGTTATCTTTGAAATCCGTGATAACAAGCTGCAGATGGAACTGGTGCCGGAACGCCTGCGTGGTGAAACCGCATCTTTCGACATCGAAGCTAACGGTAAAGTGTACGTAGAAAAAGGCCGCCGTATCACTGCGCGCCACATTCGCCAGCTGGAAAAAGACGACGTCAAACTGATCGAAGTCCCGGTTGAGTACATCGCAGGTAAAGTGGTTGCTAAAGACTATATTGATGAGTCTACCGGCGAGCTGATCTGTGCTGCGAACATGGAGCTGAGCCTGGATCTGCTGGCTAAGCTGAGCCAGTCTGGTCACAAGCGTATCGAAACGCTGTTCACCAACGATCTGGATCACGGCCCATATATCTCTGAAACCTTACGTGTCGACCCAACTAACGACCGTCTGAGCGCACTGGTAGAAATCTACCGCATGATGCGTCCTGGCGAGCCGCCGACTCGTGAAGCAGCTGAAAGCCTGTTCGAGAACCTGTTCTTCTCCGAAGACCGTTATGACTTGTCTGCGGTTGGTCGTATGAAGTTCAACCGTTCTCTGCTGCGCGAAGAAATCGAAGGTTCCGGTATCCTGAGCAAAGACGACATCATTGATGTTATGAAAAAGCTCATCGATATCCGTAACGGTAAAGGCGAAGTCGATGATATCGACCACCTCGGCAACCGTCGTATCCGTTCCGTTGGTGAAATGGCGGAAAACCAGTTCCGTGTTGGCCTGGTACGTGTAGAGCGTGCGGTGAAAGAGCGTCTGTCTCTGGGCGATCTGGATACCCTGATGCCTCAGGATATGATCAACGCCAAGCCGATTTCCGCAGCAGTGAAAGAGTTCTTCGGTTCCAGCCAGCTGTCTCAGTTTATGGACCAGAACAACCCGCTGTCTGAGATTACGCACAAACGTCGTATCTCCGCACTCGGCCCAGGCGGTCTGACCCGTGAACGTGCAGGCTTCGAAGTTCGAGACGTACACCCGACTCACTACGGTCGCGTATGTCCAATCGAAACCCCTGAAGGTCCGAACATCGGTCTGATCAACTCTCTGTCCGTGTACGCACAGACTAACGAATACGGCTTCCTTGAGACTCCGTATCGTAAAGTGACCGACGGTGTTGTAACTGACGAAATTCACTACCTGTCTGCTATCGAAGAAGGCAACTACGTTATCGCCCAGGCGAACTCCAACCTGGATGAAGAAGGCCACTTCGTAGAAGACCTGGTAACTTGCCGTAGCAAAGGCGAATCCAGCTTGTTCAGCCGCGACCAGGTTGACTACATGGACGTATCCACCCAGCAGGTGGTATCCGTCGGTGCGTCCCTGATCCCGTTCCTTGAACACGATGACGCCAACCGTGCATTGATGGGTGCGAACATGCAACGTCAGGCCGTTCCGACTCTGCGCGCTGATAAGCCGCTGGTTGGTACGGGTATGGAACGTGCTGTTGCCGTTGACTCCGGTGTAACTGCGGTTGCTAAACGTGGTGGTGTCGTTCAGTACGTGGATGCTTCCCGTATCGTTATCAAAGTTAACGAAGACGAGATGTATCCGGGTGAAGCAGGTATCGACATCTACAACCTGACCAAATACACCCGTTCTAACCAGAACACCTGTATCAACCAGATGCCGTGTGTGTCTCTGGGTGAACCGGTAGAACGAGGCGACGTGCTGGCAGACGGTCCGTCCACCGACCTCGGTGAACTGGCGCTTGGTCAGAACATGCGCGTAGCGTTCATGCCGTGGAATGGTTACAACTTCGAAGACTCCATCCTCGTATCCGAGCGTGTTGTTCAGGAAGACCGTTTCACCACCATCCACATTCAGGAACTGGCGTGTGTGTCCCGTGACACCAAGCTGGGGCCGGAAGAGATCACCGCTGACATTCCGAACGTGGGTGAAGCTGCGCTCTCCAAACTGGATGAATCCGGTATCGTTTACATTGGTGCGGAAGTGACCGGTGGCGACATTCTGGTTGGTAAGGTAACGCCGAAAGGTGAAACTCAACTGACCCCAGAAGAAAAACTGCTGCGTGCGATCTTCGGTGAGAAAGCGTCTGACGTTAAAGACTCTTCTCTGCGCGTACCAAACGGTGTATCCGGTACGGTTATCGACGTTCAGGTCTTTACTCGCGATGGCGTAGAAAAAGACAAACGTGCGCTGGAAATCGAAGAAATGCAGCTCAAACAGGCGAAGAAAGACCTGTCTGAAGAACTGCAGATCCTCGAAGCGGGTCTGTTCAGCCGTATCCGTGCTGTGCTGGTAGCCGGTGGCGTTGAAGCTGAGAAGCTCGACAAACTGCCGCGCGATCGCTGGCTGGAGCTGGGCCTGACCGACGAAGAGAAACAAAATCAGCTGGAACAGCTGGCTGAGCAGTATGACGAACTGAAACACGAGTTCGAGAAGAAACTCGAAGCGAAACGCCGCAAAATCACCCAGGGCGACGATCTGGCACCGGGCGTGCTGAAGATTGTTAAGGTATATCTGGCGGTTAAACGCCGTATCCAGCCTGGTGACAAGATGGCAGGTCGTCACGGTAACAAGGGTGTAATTTCTAAGATCAACCCGATCGAAGATATGCCTTACGATGAAAACGGTACGCCGGTAGACATCGTACTGAACCCGCTGGGCGTACCGTCTCGTATGAACATCGGTCAGATCCTCGAAACCCACCTGGGTATGGCTGCGAAAGGTATCGGCGACAAGATCAACGCCATGCTGAAACAGCAGCAAGAAGTCGCGAAACTGCGCGAATTCATCCAGCGTGCGTACGATCTGGGCGCTGACGTTCGTCAGAAAGTTGACCTGAGTACCTTCAGCGATGAAGAAGTTATGCGTCTGGCTGAAAACCTGCGCAAAGGTATGCCAATCGCAACGCCGGTGTTCGACGGTGCGAAAGAAGCAGAAATTAAAGAGCTGCTGAAACTTGGCGACCTGCCGACTTCTGGTCAGATCCGCCTGTACGACGGTCGCACTGGTGAACAGTTCGAACGTCCGGTAACCGTTGGTTACATGTACATGCTGAAACTGAACCACCTGGTCGACGACAAGATGCACGCGCGTTCCACCGGTTCTTACAGCCTGGTTACTCAGCAGCCGCTGGGTGGTAAGGCACAGTTCGGTGGTCAGCGTTTCGGGGAGATGGAAGTGTGGGCGCTGGAAGCATACGGCGCAGCATACACCCTGCAGGAAATGCTCACCGTTAAGTCTGATGACGTGAACGGTCGTACTAAGATGTATAAAAACATCGTGGACGGCAACCATCAGATGGAGCCGGGCATGCCAGAATCCTTCAACGTATTGTTGAAAGAGATTCGTTCGCTGGGTATCAACATCGAACTGGAAGACGAGTAATTCTCGCTCAAACAGGTCACTGCTGTCGGGGTAAAACCCGGCAGCGGATTGTGCTAACTCCGACGGGAGCAAATCCGTGAAAGATTTATTAAAGTTTCTGAAAGCGCAGACTAAAACCGAAGAGTTTGATGCGATCAAAATTGCTCTGGCTTCGCCAGACATGATCCGTTCATGGTCTTTCGGTGAAGTTAAAAAGCCGGAAACCATCAACTACCGTACGTTCAAACCAGAACGTGACGGCCTTTTCTGCGCCCGTATCTTTGGGCCGGTAAAAGATTACGAGTGCCTGTGCGGTAAGTACAAGCGCCTGAAACACCGTGGCGTCATCTGTGAGAAGTGCGGCGTTGAAGTGACCCAGACTAAAGTACGCCGTGAGCGTATGGGCCACATCGAACTGGCTTCCCCGACTGCGCACATCTGGTTCCTGAAATCGCTGCCGTCCCGTATCGGCCTGCTGCTCGATATGCCGCTGCGCGATATCGAACGCGTACTGTACTTTGAATCCTATGTGGTTATTGAAGGCGGTATGACCAACCTGGAGCGTCAGCAGATCCTGACTGAAGAGCAGTATCTGGACGCGCTGGAAGAGTTCGGTGACGAATTCGACGCGAAGATGGGTGCGGAAGCAATCCAGGCCCTGCTGAAGAGCATGGATCTGGAGCAAGAGTGTGAACAGCTGCGTGAAGAGCTGAACGAAACCAACTCCGAAACCAAGCGTAAAAAGCTGACCAAGCGTATCAAACTGCTGGAAGCGTTCGTTCAGTCTGGTAACAAACCAGAGTGGATGATCCTGACCGTTCTGCCGGTACTGCCGCCAGATCTGCGTCCGCTGGTTCCGCTGGATGGTGGTCGTTTCGCGACTTCTGACCTGAACGATCTGTATCGTCGCGTCATTAACCGTAACAACCGTCTGAAGCGTCTGCTGGATCTGGCTGCGCCGGACATCATCGTACGTAACGAAAAACGTATGCTGCAGGAAGCGGTTGACGCCCTGTTGGATAACGGTCGTCGCGGTCGTGCGATCACCGGTTCTAACAAACGTCCTCTGAAATCTTTGGCCGACATGATCAAAGGTAAACAGGGTCGTTTCCGTCAGAACCTGCTCGGTAAGCGTGTTGACTACTCCGGTCGTTCTGTAATCACCGTAGGTCCATACCTGCGTCTGCATCAGTGCGGTCTGCCGAAGAAAATGGCGCTGGAGCTGTTCAAACCGTTCATCTACGGCAAGCTGGAACTGCGTGGTCTTGCTACCACCATTAAAGCTGCGAAGAAAATGGTTGAGCGCGAAGAAGCTGTCGTTTGGGATATCCTGGACGAAGTTATCCGCGAACACCCGGTACTGCTGAACCGTGCACCGACTCTGCACCGCCTGGGTATCCAGGCATTTGAACCGGTACTGATCGAAGGTAAAGCTATCCAGCTGCACCCGCTGGTTTGTGCGGCATATAACGCCGACTTCGATGGTGACCAGATGGCAGTTCACGTACCGCTGACGCTGGAAGCCCAGCTGGAAGCGCGTGCGCTGATGATGTCTACCAACAACATCCTTTCCCCGGCGAACGGCGAACCAATCATCGTTCCGTCTCAGGACGTTGTACTGGGTCTGTACTACATGACCCGTGACTGTGTTAACGCCAAAGGCGAAGGCATGGTGCTGACTGGCCCGAAAGAAGCAGAACGTCTGTATCGCTCTGGTCTGGCTTCTCTGCATGCGCGCGTTAAAGTGCGTATCACCGAGTATGAAAAAGATGCTAACGGTGAATTAGTAGCGAAAACCAGCCTGAAAGACACGACTGTTGGCCGTGCCATTCTGTGGATGATTGTACCGAAAGGTCTGCCTTACTCCATCGTCAACCAGGCGCTGGGTAAAAAAGCAATCTCCAAAATGCTGAACACCTGCTACCGCATTCTCGGTCTGAAACCGACCGTTATTTTTGCGGACCAGATCATGTACACCGGCTTCGCCTATGCAGCGCGTTCTGGTGCATCTGTTGGTATCGATGACATGGTCATCCCGGAGAAGAAACACGAAATCATCTCCGAGGCAGAAGCAGAAGTTGCTGAAATTCAGGAGCAGTTCCAGTCTGGTCTGGTAACTGCGGGCGAACGCTACAACAAAGTTATCGATATCTGGGCTGCGGCGAACGATCGTGTATCCAAAGCGATGATGGATAACCTGCAAACTGAAACCGTGATTAACCGTGACGGTCAGGAAGAGAAGCAGGTTTCCTTCAACAGCATCTACATGATGGCCGACTCCGGTGCGCGTGGTTCTGCGGCACAGATTCGTCAGCTCGCTGGTATGCGTGGTCTGATGGCGAAGCCGGATGGCTCCATCATCGAAACGCCAATCACCGCGAACTTCCGTGAAGGTCTGAACGTACTCCAGTACTTCATCTCCACCCACGGTGCTCGTAAAGGTCTGGCGGATACCGCACTGAAAACTGCGAACTCCGGTTACCTGACTCGTCGTCTGGTTGACGTGGCGCAGGACCTGGTGGTTACCGAAGACGATTGTGGTACTCATGAAGGTATCATGATGACTCCGGTTATCGAAGGTGGTGACGTTAAAGAGCCGCTGCGCGATCGCGTACTGGGTCGTGTAACTGCTGAAGACGTTCTGAAGCCGGGTACTGCTGATATCCTCGTTCCGCGCAACACGCTGCTGCACGAACAGTGGTGTGACCTGCTGGAAGAGAACTCTGTCGACGCGGTTAAAGTACGTTCTGTTGTATCTTGTGACACCGACTTTGGTGTATGTGCGCACTGCTACGGTCGTGACCTGGCGCGTGGCCACATCATCAACAAAGGTGAAGCAATCGGTGTTATCGCGGCACAGTCCATCGGTGAACCGGGTACACAGCTGACCATGCGTACGTTCCACATCGGTGGTGCGGCATCTCGTGCGGCTGCTGAATCCAGCATCCAGGTGAAAAACAAAGGTAGCATCAAGCTCAGCAACGTGAAGTCGGTTGTGAACTCCAGCGGTAAACTGGTTATCACTTCCCGTAACACCGAACTGAAACTGATCGACGAATTCGGTCGTACCAAAGAAAGCTACAAAGTACCTTACGGTGCGGTACTGGCGAAAGGCGATGGCGAACAGGTTGCTGGCGGCGAAACCGTTGCAAACTGGGACCCGCACACCATGCCGGTTATCACCGAAGTAAGCGGTTTTGTACGCTTTACTGACATGATCGACGGTCAGACCATTACGCGTCAGACCGACGAATTGACCGGTCTGTCTTCGCTGGTGGTTCTGGATTCCGCAGAACGTACCGCAGGTGGTAAAGATCTGCGTCCGGCACTGAAAATCGTTGATGCTCAGGGTAACGACGTTCTGATCCCGGGTACCGATATGCCAGCGCAGTACTTCCTGCCGGGTAAAGCGATTGTTCAGCTGGAAGATGGCGTACAGATCAGCTCTGGTGACACCCTGGCGCGTATTCCGCAGGAATCCGGCGGTACCAAGGACATCACCGGTGGTCTGCCGCGCGTTGCGGACCTGTTCGAAGCACGTCGTCCGAAAGAGCCGGCAATCCTGGCTGAAATCAGCGGTATCGTTTCCTTCGGTAAAGAAACCAAAGGTAAACGTCGTCTGGTTATCACCCCGGTAGATGGTAGCGATCCGTACGAAGAGATGATTCCGAAATGGCGTCAGCTCAACGTGTTCGAAGGTGAACGTGTAGAACGTGGTGACGTAATTTCCGACGGTCCGGAAGCGCCGCACGACATTCTGCGTCTGCGTGGTGTTCATGCTGTTACTCGTTACATCGTTAACGAAGTACAGGACGTATACCGTCTGCAGGGCGTTAAGATTAACGATAAACACATCGAAGTTATCGTTCGTCAGATGCTGCGTAAAGCTACCATCGTTAACGCGGGCAGCTCCGACTTCCTGGAAGGCGAACAGGTTGAATACTCTCGCGTCAAGATCGCAAACCGCGAACTGGAAGCGAACGGCAAAGTGGGTGCAACTTACTCCCGCGATCTGCTGGGTATCACCAAAGCGTCTCTGGCAACCGAGTCCTTCATCTCCGCGGCATCGTTCCAGGAGACCACTCGCGTGCTGACCGAAGCAGCCGTTGCGGGCAAACGCGACGAACTGCGCGGCCTGAAAGAGAACGTTATCGTGGGTCGTCTGATCCCGGCTGGTACCGGTTACGCGTATCACCAGGATCGTATGCGTCGCCGTGCTGCGGGTGAAGCTCCGGCTGCACCGCAGGTGACTGCAGAAGACGCATCTGCCAGCCTGGCAGAACTGCTGAACGCAGGTCTGGGCGGTTCTGATAACGAGTAATCGTTAATCCGCAAATAACGTAAAAACCCGCTTCGGCGGGTTTTTTTTATGGGGGTAGTTTAGGGAAAGAGCATTTGTCAGAATATTTAATGAATTTCTGGATACTCATAATCAATGTAGAGATGACTAATATCCTGAAACTGACTGAACTAATTGAGTCAAGCTCGGCAAGAATTCGATACTATTCCTGTGTGACTTTCTTAAGGAACGATAATGAAACAGGAAGTGGAGAAGTGGCGACCTTTTGGACATCCGGATGGTGATATTCGTGATTTATCATTTCTTGATGCTCATCAGGCTGTCTACGTTCAGCATCATGAGGGCAAAGAGCCTTTAGAGTATCGCTTCTGGGTTACCTACTCTCTTCACTGCTTCACAAAAGATTATGAACATCAGACTAACGAAGAAAAACAATCGTTAATGTACCACGCGCCTAAAGAATCTCGTCCCTTCTGCCAGCACCGTTATAACTTAGCGCGCATACACTTAAAAAGAATCATTTTGGCGCTGCCAGAAAGCAACGTTATTCATGCTGGGTATGGTAGCTATGCCGTGATTGAAGTGGATTTAAACGGAAGAGACAAGGCATTTTACTTTGTTGCGTTCAGGGCTTTCAGGGAAAAGAAAAAACTTCGTTTGCATGTAACTAGCGCTTATCCCATTTCTGAAAAACAGAAAGGTAAATCAGTGAAATTTTTCACCATTGCCTACAACTTATTGAGAAATAAGCAGCTTCCTCAGCCCTCAAAATAACAAAACCCACCTTAAGGTGGGTTTCGCCAGAGAATTATCTCTGGTATTCAGAACGCCATTACCGGACTTTGCCTTGACCTTGCGATAATCGCAGGTTGCGGGATGTCTGAATTTCTTCAGTCTGCTGCATCCTGGAAGATGAGAACATGTGTTCTTATTTTCGTCTCTATCATAGTTGAGTATTTACTCTCTTACAATCAGATCTCTTTCATTGCTCAACAGGCGATGGCTTCAGACTTTGCATTACGGAATTTTTAAGAAAGGCAGGGCGAAACGAGGAAGAAGCTTTTCGCCCTGGACAACATTCCTGCTGACGGCACTACCATAAAAAAACACAACGCTTTCAACAACCTTGCGTTTTTCATCTTCCGTAGCGGCTCGGAATAAATTTACGTTCTTACATTCCGTCTCATGGCCTTTGCGAGGCGCGTCCCAGATAGCTGTCCCAGTCTTTCCATACCGGCTGCAAACCCTGAGCGGTTAACGCGGCAGCAACCGCTTCCGGTCTGCGATCGTCGTGTGGTGAGAACTGTTCCAGCTCGGGGTGATTGTCGGCATAGCCACCTGGCTGCGTTTTCGAGAAAGCGCTGACGTTATTAATTGCCAGCGGAATCACGCGATCGCGAAACCACGGTGATTCCCGCGTGGAGAGTGACAGTTCAATCTCCGGTGCAAGCAGCCGGAAGGCGCAGATGGTTTGCACTAACTGGCGTTCATCCATAATCGACGCAGGCTCAATGCCGCCAGTACATGGACGCAGGCGTGGGAAGGAGACAGAGTAGCGGCTTTGCCAGTAATGCTGTTGCAGCCATAGCAAATGTTCTGCAACCATATAGCAGTCAACGCGCCAGCTGTCGGAAAGGCCAATTAGCGCGCCGAGGCCTATCTTATCAATCCCCGCACGGCCCAGCCGATCCGGCGTTTCCAGCCGCCAGAAGAAGTCCTGTTTTTTGCCTTTCAGATGGTGGCGGGCATAAGTCGCCTCGTGATATGTCTCCTGATAAACCATCACGCCATCCAGACCAAGTTGCTTTAACTCGGCGTATTCCGTCTCCGCCAGCGGCTGTACTTCCATCTGTAGTGAAGAGAACTGTTCACGCAGGGCAGGGAGATGACGACGAAAGTAATCCATCCCCACTTTCGCCTGATGTTCACCAGTGACTAAAAGCAGATGTTCAAAGCCCATCTCCCGTATAGCGGCGCTTTCCCTGGCAATATCCGCTTCATCCAGCGTTTTGCGCTTGATGCGGTTGCTCATAGAGAATCCGCAGTACGTGCAGTCGTTAGCGCAAAGATTGGAAAGATAAAGCGGGACGTAGAAGCTAACAGTGTTGCCAAATCGTTGACGGGTCAGACGCTGCGCCCGTTGGGCCAGTGGTTCCAGATAGCCACTGGCGGCTGGCGATAACAGCGCCATCATATCGTCGCGGGTGAGTTGCGAGGCATTTAGCGCCCGCTCTACGTCAGCAGCCGTTTTGCTGTTGATACGCAGGCGGATGTCGTCCCAGTCCAGTTGTCGCCAGCGATCGCTGAAGGTTTTCATGCCGATGCCTCCAGAAATCCGGTCAGCGGGCTGGTGGCATGAGCAAAATGACTGCGGCTGCCCGGTCCGGACTGACGTGCCAGCAGGCCTGCTTCTACTGCCAGACGAAATGCCTTCGCCATGTTGACGGGATCGTCCGCGATGGCAATCGCCGTATTCACTAACACCGCGTCGGCCCCCATTTCCAGCGCCTGCGCGGCATGGCTGGGAACGCCGATGCCAGCGTCGACAACCACCGGAACCGTGGCTTGCTGGATAATAATCTCCAGCATGGCACGGGTTTCCAGTCCCTGATTCGAGCCAATCGGCGCGCCGAGCGGCATCACCGCTGCACAGCCGACTTCTTCCAGACGTTTACACAATACCGGATCGGCCCCGCAGTAAGGCAGCACGACAAATCCCTGTTGTACCAGCGTTTCGGCGGCTTTCAGGGTTTCGATGGGATCGGGCAACAGCCAGCGGGCGTCAGGGTGAATCTCTAATTTTAGCCAGTTTGTGCCTAATGCTTCACGTGCCAGATGGGCGGCGAAAATGGCTTCTTCCGCTGTTTTCGCCCCGGATGTATTCGGTAGCAGGGTCACACCCGCCGCGATAAGCGGTTCGAGGATAGCGTCGTTGTGCTGGCGCAAGTCGACACGTTTCATCGCCAGCGTCACCAGTTGGCTGCCGGAAGCGCGAATAGACTCCACCATCAGTTGTGATGAGGCGAATTTCCCGGTGCCGGTAAACAGATGTGAATCAAACGTTTTGTCCGCAATACGTAACATCTCAACCCCCTGCAATAACCTGAAAAAGCAGGATCTGGTCGCCATCCTGCACGATATGTTGCGCCCACTGCTCACGCGGGACGATTTGCTGATTAATCGCCAGAGCCGCGCCCGCTTGTCGTTGGTCGAGTTGCTCCAGTAGTTCGTGAACCGTTTGCCCGGCGGCGCACTGCATCGGTTGATCGTTAAACAGGATCTGCATTGCTTCCTCCGCATACCGGGCAACCTGTAGCGCGGCGCAGCGCCAGGCTGCGCCACTGGCTAGACTTACCGTCGAACAGTCGGAGTTCTCCCGCAGGCGTCTCTATACCGCTTAACAACTTAATGGCTTCCAGTGCCTGCAAAGTGCCCATAACCCCGACCACCGGGCCAACCACGCCCGCCGTGCGGCAGTTGCGTTCTGGATCCTGGGTATCTGGCCACAGGCAGCGGTAACACCCCTGCTCCCAGGGCGGCGTCAGTACCATCAACTGACCGCCAAATCCGACCGCGCTGGCGGTGATAAGCGGCGTGTTGAGTGCCACGCAGGCGGTATTAATCTCCTGACGAGTCGCCATATTGTCGGTACAGTCGAGCACCACATCGGCCCGTGCTACCGCATCTTTTAACGCCTCACCCGTTAACCGTTGTTGTAATGCTGTCAGTTGAATATCGGGATTCAACTGTGTCAGTCGCTGATGGCTGACCTGCGATTTCGGGCGATCGATATCTTCAGTGGTAAAGAGGATTTGTCGTTGCAGATTGCTTAAATGCACATCGTCGTCATCTGCCAGTACCAGCGTCCCGACGCCAGCGCCCGCCAGGTATAGCGCAGCAGGTGTACCCAGCCCGCCAAGACCAATAATCAGCACCTGGCTGTCGAGCAGTTTTTGCTGCCCGTCAAGAGCGATATCGTCGAGCAGGATTTGGCGGCTATAACGCATAAAGTCACGGTCATTCATCGCCAACTCCTGCAATTTCCAGCAACTGTGCCGTTGCCAAACGCCAGTCTGCGGCTTGAGTAATGGCGCTGACAACGGCGATACTGCCGACACCCGTCGCCATTACCGCAGGCGCGCGCGCCAGACTGATACCGCCAATCGCCACGGTGGGATAATCCGCCAGGCGCTCAACATGCCGTGCCAGCTGTTCCAGCCCCTGCGGTGCAGAAGGCATCTGTTTGGTTTGCGTCGGGAACACATGTCCCAGCGCGATATAAGAGGGGCGTGCTGCCAGCGCGACGTCGATCTCCATATCGTCATGGGTCGAAACGCCCAGTCGCAGACCTGCCGCGCGGATGGCGCTGAGATCGGTGGCTTGCAAATCTTCCTGCCCCAGATGGACGCCATACGCCTGATGCTTGATCGCCAGCCGCCAGTAATCGTTGATAAACAATCGCGCGTTATAGCGGCGGCCCAGCGTAATTGCCGCCACGACATCGGCTTCCACCTCTTCATCGCGCCGATCTTTGATGCGTAGCTGGAGAGTACGCACGCCTGCATCCAACAGACGTTCGATCCACTGTGCGCTGTCCACCACCGGGTACAGTCCTAAATGAAAGGGTACAGGAGGAAAATCAGGCTGATACATCACACTTCCTCCTTACGCAGGTAGATTTCTCCGCCTCTGGCGCGGAAGTTCTCCGACATATCCGCCATTCCCACTTCAATGGTTTGCGCGGCGGCGTAATCACGCACTTCCTGGCTGATTTTCATCGAGCAGAATTTCGGCCCACACATGGAGCAAAAATGGGCGACTTTGCCGGATTCTTGCGGCAGGGTTTCATCGTGATAAGCGCGGGCGGTAAACGGGTCGAGGGCCAGATTAAACTGGTCTTCCCAGCGAAATTCGAAGCGGGCTTTCGACATGGCGTTATCGCGAATTTGCGCGCCCGGATGCCCTTTCGCCAGGTCAGCGGCGTGGGCGGCAATCTTATAGGTGATAAGCCCCTGCTTAACATCTTCTTTATTAGGCAGACCCAGATGCTCTTTTGGCGTTACGTAACAGAGCATCGCGCAGCCAAACCAGCCAATCATCGCCGCACCAATCCCCGACGTGAAGTGGTCATAGCCCGGCGCAATATCGGTAGTTAGCGGCCCCAGAGTGTAAAACGGCGCTTCGTGGCAGTGCTCTAACTCCTCGGTCATATTGCGGCGGATCATCTGCATCGGCACGTGGCCTGGGCCTTCAATCATCACCTGTACGTCATATTCCCAGGCGATTTTGGTCAGTTCACCCAGCGTATGCAGCTCGGCAAACTGCGCTTCATCGTTGGCGTCCTGAACAGAACCGGGGCGCAGACCGTCGCCCAGCGACAGCGAAACGTCATAAGCGGCACAGATTTCACAAATTTCGCGGAAGTGTTGATAGAGGAAATTTTCCTGATGATGGGAGAGGCACCATTTCGCCATAATCGAACCGCCGCGAGAGACGATACCGGTCAGGCGTTTCGCGGTCATCGGCACATAGCGCAGCAGTACGCCCGCATGGATAGTGAAGTAATCCACACCTTGCTCGGCCTGTTCCAGCAGCGTGTCGCGGAACGCTTCCCAGGTAAGATCTTCGGCGATCCCGTTAACCTTCTCCAGCGCCTGGTAGATCGGCACTGTACCAATCGGCACTGGGCTGTTACGCAAAATCCACTCGCGGGTTTCGTGAATATAGCGACCGGTGGAGAGATCCATCACCGTATCCGCTCCCCAGCGCGTGGACCATACCAGCTTTTCCACTTCTTCTTCGATGGAAGAGGTGACCGCCGAGTTGCCGATATTGGCGTTAACTTTTACCAGGAAATTGCGACCAATAATCATCGGCTCCGATTCCGGATGATTAATGTTGGCCGGGATAATCGCGCGTCCGGCAGCAACTTCATCACGGACAAATTCCGCAGTGATATTTTCCGGCAGACGTGCGCCAAAGCTCATTCCCGGATGCTGGTGGCGTAAAACTTCGCTACGTATGCGCTCGCGGCCCATATTCTCGCGGATGGCGATGAATTCCATTTCCGGTGTGATGATGCCCTGGCGGGCGTAGTGCAGTTGGGTGACGCGGCGTCCTGCTTTGGCGCGTTTTGGCGTTAATAAGCCGCTAAAACGTAGCTCGTCGAGGCCATCATCTGCCAGTCGCGCTTTAGTGTAATCGGAACTGCGCACGGTAAGTTCTTCGGTATCGCCGCGCGCATCGATCCACGGCTGGCGTAGTTTTGCCAGTCCTTGCTGCACGTTAATGGCGATCTGCGGATCACCATACGGGCCGGAGGTGTCGTAGACCGGAATCGCTTCGTTTTCTTCAAACTGCGGCTGTTCTTTGCTACCGCCAATTAGCGTCGGGCTAAGCTGGATCTCACGCATCGGCACGCGCACGCCGGGTTGTGTGCCAGTGATATAAATGCGTTTTGAGTTGGGAAAGGCGGTGCCTTCCAGGGTGTCGATAAAATGTTGGGCCTGGGCGCGTTGTTCGCGGCGGGTCAGTTTTGTTGCAGACATAGCTCATTCCAAAAAGTTAAGGACGTGGCTTGTCAGACGACGGATGAAGCAAGAGACGATCGCCGCAAAGGCGATGCGATAGCAGATTAACTCTTGTTCCCTTCGCAGGTATTAGCCTGATCAGGTTCCGCGGATCCCGAATAAACGGTCTCAGCCAGTTAAGGCACTCCGACAAGAAATTAGCCCCACAAACGGGGCGTTGAATGTAAATTACGCGTTAACAGCACAGAACTCAAGCAGGATGTTTGACGCGGGCGGCGTCAAGCACCAGCAGAATCAGCTTATCTTCCAGCACAAAGCGCGCTTCCAGCGCCTCGCCGATGTCAGATAAAACCTGTTGAAACTCAAGGTAATTATCATGATCGATGGCGGTTTCCAGGCTGGAATCGTAGTAATCCATAATCTGTTGGGTATTGGCTTCGAGTTGCGGCCAAATCTTCGCGGCGCGCGCGAGTTGCCCGTTGCCTTCCAGCTTATGAAGAATGCGCTCATAAATACTGAAATGTCCGGCAGACAAGTAATCGACCAGGCTCTGACAAAAATCATCAAGGGCTTTTTCGTTTAGCCTCATGTACGATTCTTTGCCAGGCTTAATGCCAACCAGATTGTAGTAAGCCACGAGCAGATGCTTACGTACATGTAGCCAGCGATCAACCAGTTTGTTACTTCCTCTGACGCGCTCCGTCAGGTTATCGAGCTGGTTAAGCATGATTGACTCCGCAAGTTTGTATTCAAAAACTGCTCAGTGAGAAATGTAAAAACCATGTTAAACATGCCAGTGATGCAAAGGTAGTGCAAGAGCTATGGATCGTATAATTGAAAAATTAGATCACGGCTGGTGGGTCGTCAGCCATGAACAAAAATTATGGTTGCCGAAGGGAGAATTGCCATATGGCGAAGCGGCAAATTTCGATCTTGTGGGTCAGCGCGCACTACAAATCGGCGAATGGCAGGGGGAACCTGTTTGGTTAATACAACAGCAGCGGCGTCACGATATGGGGTCGGTACGTCAGGTCATTGATCTCGATGTTGGGCTGTTTCAACTGGCCGGACGTGGCGTGCAACTGGCGGAGTTTTACCGATCGCATAAATACTGTGGTTACTGCGGGCATGAAATGTATCCAAGCAAAACCGAATGGGCGATGCTGTGCAGCCATTGCCGTGAGCGTTACTATCCGCAAATCGCCCCCTGCATTATTGTTGCCATCCGTCGCGATGATTCGATCCTCCTCGCCCAGCATACCCGCCATCGTAACGGTGTCCATACGGTACTTGCCGGATTCGTCGAAGTGGGCGAAACCCTCGAGCAGGCGGTCGCGCGGGAAGTGATGGAAGAGAGCGGAATTAAAGTTAAAAACTTGCGTTATGTGACTTCCCAGCCGTGGCCGTTTCCTCAGTCTTTAATGACCGCGTTTATGGCGGAATATGACAGCGGCGACATCGTGATCGACCCGAAAGAATTGCTCGAGGCGAACTGGTATCGCTATGACGATTTGCCGTTACTCCCGCCGCCCGGCACCGTAGCGCGCCGTCTGATAGAAGATACGGTGGCGATGTGTCGGGCAGAGTATGAGTGATGATACACTGACCGCCTGACGCACTAAGGAACAGCCAAAATGACCGAACTTAAAAACGATCGTTATCTGCGGGCGCTGCTGCGCCAGCCCGTTGATGTCACTCCAGTATGGATGATGCGCCAGGCGGGTCGCTATCTACCGGAATATAAAGCCACGCGCGCCCAGGCGGGCGATTTTATGTCGCTGTGCAAAAACGCCGAGCTGGCGTGCGAAGTGACTTTGCAACCGCTGCGTCGCTATCCGCTGGATGCGGCGATCCTCTTTTCCGATATCCTCACCGTGCCGGACGCGATGGGGTTAGGGCTCTATTTTGAAGCCGGAGAAGGTCCGCGTTTTACCTCGCCAGTCACCTGCAAAGCCGACGTCGATAAACTGCCAATTCCGGACCCGGAAGATGAGCTGGGTTACGTGATGAACGCGGTGCGTACCATTCGTCGCGAACTGAAAGGCGAAGTGCCGCTGATTGGTTTTTCCGGCAGCCCGTGGACGCTGGCGACCTATATGGTGGAAGGCGGCAGCAGCAAAGCGTTCACCGTGATCAAAAAAATGATGTATGCCGATCCACAGGCGCTGCACGCGCTACTCGATAAACTGGCGAAAAGCGTCACTTTGTATCTGAATGCGCAGATTAAAGCCGGTGCTCAGGCAGTGATGATTTTCGACACCTGGGGCGGCGTGCTTACCGGGCGCGATTATCAACAGTTCTCGCTTTATTACATGCATAAAATTGTTGATGGTTTACTGCGTGAAAACGACGGTCGCCGCGTACCGGTCACGCTGTTTACCAAAGGCGGCGGACAGTGGCTGGAAGCCATGGCAGAAACCGGTTGCGATGCGCTGGGCCTCGACTGGACAACGGATATCGCCGATGCACGCCGCCGCGTGGGCAATAAAGTCGCGTTGCAGGGTAATATGGATCCGTCGATGCTGTACGCGCCGCCAGCCCGCATTGAAGAAGAAGTAGCGACTATACTTGCAGGTTTCGGTCACGGCGAAGGTCATGTCTTTAACCTTGGTCACGGCATTCATCAGGATGTGCCGCCAGAACATGCTGGCGTATTTGTGGAGGCAGTGCATCGCTTGTCTGAACAATATCACCGCTAAGGAGCGATTATGGATCTCGCGTCATTACGCGCTCAACAAATTGAACTGGCTTCTTCTGTGATCCGCGAGGATCGACTCGATAAAGATCCGCCGGATCTGATCGCCGGAGCCGATGTCGGATTTGAGCAGGGCGGAGAAGTGACGCGAGCGGCGATGGTGCTGCTGAAATACCCCTCGCTTGAGCTGGTGGAGTATAAAGTGGCCCGCATCGCCACCACCATGCCTTACATTCCAGGTTTTCTCTCGTTCCGCGAATATCCTGCGCTGCTGGCAGCGTGGGAGATGCTGTCGCAAAAGCCGGATTTAGTGTTTGTCGATGGTCACGGGATCTCGCATCCTCGCCGTCTTGGCGTCGCCAGCCATTTTGGTTTGCTGGTGGATGTGCCGACCATTGGCGTAGCGAAAAAACGGCTCTGCGGTAAATTCGAACCGCTCTCCAGCGAACCGGGCGCGCTGGCCCCACTGATGGATAAAGGCGAGCAGCTGGCATGGGTCTGGCGCAGCAAAGCGCGCTGTAACCCGTTGTTTATCGCTACCGGTCATCGGGTCAGCGTGGACAGCGCGCTGGCGTGGGTACAACGCTGCATGAAAGGCTATCGTCTGCCGGAGCCAACGCGCTGGGCGGACGCGGTGGCCTCGGAACGTCCGGCGTTCGTGCGCTATACAGCAAATCAGCCCTAATTCAGGTAAACTGCGGATAATTTCCGTATTTGAGAACTCAACATGTTACAAAACCCAATTCATCTGCGTCTGGAGCGCCTGGAAAGCTGGCAGCACGTCACTTTTATGGCCTGCTTATGCGAACGCATGTACCCCAATTACGCCGTATTCTGTCAGCAAACTGGTTTTGGTGATGGGCAGATTTACCGCCGCATTCTCGATCTCATCTGGGAAACGCTGACCGTCAAAGACGCAAAAGTAAATTTCGACAGCCAACTGGAGAAATTTGAAGAAGCGATTCCTTCAGCCGACGATTTCGATCTGTACGGCGTTTATCCGGCAATCGATGCATGCGTGGCGTTAAGTGAACTGGTCCATTCGCGTTTGAGTGGTGAAACGCTCGAACACGCGGTGGAAGTGAGTAAGACCTCCATCACGACCGTTGCGATGCTGGAAATGACTCAGGCTGGTCGCGAAATGAGCGATGAAGAGCTCAAAGAAAACCCAGCTGTAGAGCAAGAATGGGACATTCAGTGGGAAATATTCCGACTTTTAGCTGAGTGCGAAGAACGCGATATCGAGCTGATAAAAGGCCTTAGGGCAGACCTGCGTGAGGCGGGTGAGAGCAATATTGGTATAATTTTTCAGCAATAAGACCAGAAAACGTGATTTAACGCCTGATTTGTCGTACCTGGAGTCTTCCCTTTCGCCCCCCGTCTGGTCTACATTTGGGGGGCGAAAAAAAGTGGCTATCGGTGCGTGTATGCAGGAGAGTGCTATTCTGGCATTTCCGTCGCACTCGATGCTTAGCAAGCGATAAACACATTGTAAGGATAACTTATGAACAAGACTCAACTGATTGATGTAATTGCAGAGAAAGCAGAACTGTCCAAAACCCAGGCTAAAGCTGCTCTGGAGTCCACTCTGGCCGCAATTACTGAGTCTCTGAAAGAAGGCGATGCTGTACAACTGGTTGGTTTCGGTACCTTCAAAGTGAACCACCGCGCTGAGCGTACTGGCCGCAACCCGCAGACCGGTAAAGAAATCAAAATTGCCGCAGCTAACGTACCGGCATTTGTTTCTGGCAAGGCACTGAAAGACGCAGTTAAGTAAGATTGCGTGGCAGTGAACAGTTTTAACGAAGGGGTGGTTTCACCCCTTTTGTCTTTCTGGCGTCGATCATTGATGCTGGCTGGCGCTCTGTTTCTCACTGCCTGTAGCCACAACTCTTCACTTCCTCCCTTTACCGCCAGTGGATTTGCTGAAGACCAGGGCGCGGTACGTATCTGGCGAAAAGACAGCGGCGATAATGTGCATCTGCTTGCCGTGTTTAGCCCGTGGCGCAGTGGCGATACCACGACGCGAGAGTATCGCTGGCAGGGCGATAACCTTACGCTCATCAATATCAATGTTTACAGCAAACCGCCGGTGAACATTCGCGCGCGTTTTGACGATCGCGGCGATCTGAGCTTTATGCAACGTGAATCCGATGGGGAAAAGCAGCAGCTTTCTAACGACCAAATCGATTTATACCGTTATCGTGCTGATCAGATCCGCCAGATTAGCGATGCCTTACGTCAGGGGAGAGTCGTGCTGCGCCAGGGGCGCTGGCATGCGATGGAGCAGACTGTGACCACCTGCGAAGGGCAAACCATTAAACCTGATTTAGATTCGCAGGCGATAGCGCATATCGAGCGCCGCCAGAGCCGCTCTTCTGTTGATGTCAGCGTGGCATGGCTGGAAGCGCCCGAAGGTTCGCAATTACTGTTAGTGGCAAACTCTGATTTCTGTCGCTGGCAACCCAACGAGAAAACGTTCTGATTTACCAGTGGCCCATACCCATATGACCGCCACCACCGCAGCCGCCGTAACCCATTCCGGTACCGCGCGGAATACCCGTTTCAGCCATCGCAATATCTCGTTTCACCCGTAACTCATCTAACGACTGACGCAAATTCTCCATCTCTTTGGCGACCGCGTTAATTTTGCTGCTATCCGGTGGGTTCGCGGCTAACAGGACATTGTATTCATAACGCTTCGTCACCAGTTGCTGTTGCAGTGCGCTGCTTTGAGCGTAAAAGTCATTATGGATTTTCTGCCACGCTGTCTGTTGTTCGCTGGTCAAAGGCGCGGCATTTTGCTGCCACATACCGTGTCCGCCGTGAGCAAATGCAGATGTCGATCCCATCGCCATTGCTGAAAGCGCCATCATTACCAGGGCAATTTTCGTGTTCCGTTTCATGGTTAATCCTCCAGTGGTTGTCTTACTTCGGGTATTGCATCTTCCGTGCCAACGACGAAACGCTGATATGACGGGCAATCTGACGTAATAGGCGAGTAAAAATGACTCGCCTGCTGCGGGTAGCGAGTCATTTTTACTCATTGAAACTTAAGCCTTTGTGTTACAGCGCAGGGTAAGCGCTGATAAAAGATGGCATGATTTCTGCTGTCAGAAAGGGATGAGCAGGCAAAGAAGAAGATGCGTTTTATGCAACGTTCTAAAGACTCCTTAGCTAAATGGTTAAGCGCGATCCTCCCCGTGGTCATTGTTGGGCTGGTGGGGCTGTTTGCGGTGACAGTGATTCGCGATTATGGGCGCGAGACTGCCGCCGCCAGACAAACGCTGCTGGAAAAAGGCAGTGTACTTATCCGTGCTCTCGAATCCGGCTCGCGCGTCGGCATGGGGATGCGCATGCATCATGCGCAGCAGCAGGCATTACTGGAAGAAATGGCCGGGCAACCTGGTGTACGTTGGTTTGCGGTCACGGATGAACAAGGAACAATCGTGATGCATAGCAACTCCGGCATGGTGGGAAAACAGCTTTATTCCCCGCAGGAAATGCAGCAGTTACATCCGGGAGATGAAGAAGCGTGGCGGCGGATCGATAGCGCAGACGGCGAGCCTGTTCTGGAAATTTATCGCCAGTTTCAACCGATGTTTGCTGCTGGAATGCACCGGATGCGCCATATGCAGCAGTATGCCGCGACACCACAAGCAATTTTTATCGCTTTCGACGCCAGTAACATTGTGAGTGCTGAGGATCGTGAGCAGAGAAACACCCTGATTATCCTCTTCGCCCTGGCGACGGTCTTGCTGGCAAGCGTGTTGTCATTCTTCTGGTATCGCCGCTATCTGCGCTCGCGCCAGCTTCTACAGGATGAGATGAAGCGCAAAGAGAAGCTGGTGGCGCTGGGGCATCTGGCGGCAGGCGTCGCCCACGAAATCCGTAACCCACTTTCCTCGATTAAAGGGCTGGCGAAATACTTTGCCGAACGTGCGCCAGCAGGGGGAGAAGCGCATCAACTGGCGCAGGTGATGGCGAAAGAAGCCGACCGTTTAAACCGCGTGGTAAGCGAGTTGCTGGAACTGGTCAAGCCAACGCATCTGGCTTTGCAGGCGGTGGATCTCAACACGCTGATTAACCACTCATTACAGCTGGTAAGCCAGGATGCAAACAGCCGGGAGATCCAGTTACGCTTTACCGCCAACGACGCGTTGCCGGAAATTCAGGCCGACCCGGACAGGCTGACTCAGGTCCTGTTGAATCTCTATCTCAATGCTATTCAGGCGATTGGTCAGCATGGCGTGATTAGCGTGACGGCCAGCGAAAGCGGCGCGGGCGTGAAAATCAGCGTTACCGACAGCGGTAAGGGAATTGCGGCAGATCAGCTTGATGCCATCTTCACTCCGTACTTCACCACTAAAGCCGAAGGCACCGGACTGGGGCTGGCGGTCGTGCATAATATTGTTGAACAACACGGTGGTACAATTCAGGTCGCAAGCCAGGAGGGAAAAGGCGCAACGTTCACCCTCTGGCTTCCGGTCACTATTACGCGTAAGGACCCACAAGGATGACGCACGATAATATCGATATTCTGGTGGTGGATGATGACATTAGCCACTGCACTATTTTGCAGGCTTTGCTGCGCGGCTGGGGCTATAACGTCGCGTTGGCGAACAGCGGGCGACAGGCGCTGGAGCAGGTGCGGGAACAGGTTTTTGATCTTGTGCTTTGCGATGTGCGAATGGCAGAGATGGACGGCATCGCCACGCTCAAAGAGATCAAAGCGTTAAATCCGGCAATTCCGGTACTGATTATGACCGCGTACTCCAGCGTCGAGACGGCGGTAGAGGCGTTGAAAACCGGGGCGCTGGATTATCTCATCAAGCCGCTGGATTTCGATAACCTGCAGGCGACGCTGGAAAAGGCGCTCGCACATACGCACAGTGTTGACGCTGAAACGCCTGCGGTGTCTGCCAGCCAGTTCGGTATGGTCGGTAAAAGCCCGGCGATGCAACACCTGCTCAGTGAAATCGCCCTCGTCGCGCCATCGGAAGCCACGGTGCTGATCCACGGCGATTCCGGCACCGGTAAAGAGCTGGTCGCCAGGGCGATTCACGCCAGTAGCGCACGGAGTGAAAAACCACTGGTAACGCTCAACTGTGCGGCACTCAACGAATCCTTGCTGGAATCTGAATTGTTCGGTCACGAAAAAGGGGCGTTTACCGGAGCCGACAAACGGCGGGAAGGGCGCTTTGTTGAGGCGGACGGCGGCACGCTGTTTCTCGATGAAATTGGCGATATCTCGCCGATGATGCAGGTTCGTCTGCTGCGTGCGATTCAGGAGCGCGAAGTTCAGCGTGTCGGCAGCAACCAGACCATCTCGGTTGATGTCCGGCTGATTGCCGCGACCCATCGCGATCTTGCCGCAGAGGTGAATGCCGGGCGTTTTCGCCAGGATCTCTACTATCGCCTGAACGTGGTGGCGATTGAAGTACCGTCGCTGCGTCAGCGGCGGGAAGATATTCCTCTGCTGGCTGACCATTTTCTTCAGCGCTTTGCCGAGCGTAATCGCAAGGCGGTAAAAGGTTTTACGCCCCAGGCGATGGATCTGCTGATTCACTACGACTGGCCGGGAAATATTCGTGAACTGGAAAACGCGGTGGAACGGGCGGTGGTGCTGCTGACCGGGGAATATATTTCCGAACGCGAGCTGCCGCTGGCGATTGCGAGTACGCCGATCCCGCTGGTACAAAGTCAGGATATTCAGCCGCTGGTGGAAGTCGAAAAAGAGGTGATTCTTGCGGCACTGGAGAAAACGGGCGGCAACAAAACCGAAGCCGCCCGTCAGTTAGGGATCACGCGCAAAACGCTGTTGGCAAAACTGTCGCGTTAGTTCTGCTCGCGTTCGATAGCGCGCCAGCCGATATCTTTCCGGCAGAAGCAGTCGTCCCAATGGATATCGGTCATTAAGGCATAAGCGCGTTTCTGCGCTTCTGCCACGGTATGACCCAGCGCGGTGACGCACAGTACGCGCCCGCCGCTGGTTACCACCTGCTCGTCATCCGTCAGTTTTGTGCCCGCGTGGAACACTTTGCCGCCTGCCACTTCTTCCAGCGGCAGGCCGTGGATCACATCACCGGTGCGATAATCACCCGGATACCCGCCCGCAGCCATTACCACGCCGAGAGAAGCACGTTCATCCCACTCGGACGTTTTCTCGTCCAGCTTGCCTTCACAGGCCGCCAGGCAAAGCTCAACCAGATCGGACTTCATGCGCAGCATAATCGGCTGGGTTTCTGGATCGCCAAAGCGGCAGTTAAATTCGATAACCTTCGGATTGCCCTGTTTGTCGATCATCAGGCCCGCGTAGAGAAAACCGGTGTAGGTGTTGCCTTCTGCCGCCATGCCTTTCACGGTTGGCCAGATGATTCGTTCCATCGTGCGCTGATGAACCTCATCGGTCACTACTGGCGCAGGGGAGTAAGCGCCCATCCCGCCGGTGTTTGGCCCGGTATCTTTATCGCCTACGCGTTTGTGATCCTGGCTGGTGGCCATCGGCAGCACATGCTCACCGTCCACCATCACGATAAAGCTCGCTTCTTCGCCGTCGAGGAACTCTTCGATAACGATGCGATGCCCCGCGTCGCCAAAAGCGTTGCCTGCCAGCATATCGTGAACAGCCGCTTCCGCTTCTTCCTGCGTCATCGCCACGATAACGCCTTTCCCGGCAGCCAGACCGTCAGCTTTAATGACGATTGGCGCGCCTTTCTCACGCAGATACGCCAGCGCAGGTTCTACCTCGGTGAAGTTCTGGTATTCCGCCGTAGGGATCTGATGGCGGGCCAGGAAATCCTTGGTAAACGCTTTCGAGCCTTCCAGCTGCGCGGCACCTGCGGTTGGGCCGAAGATTTTCAGCCCGGCGGCACGGAAGGTATCCACCACGCCTTTCACCAGCGGCGCTTCCGGGCCGACGATGGTTAGATCGATCTTTTCGTTTTGCGCGAAATCCAGCAGCGCCGGGATATCGGTTACGCCGATAGCGACGTTTTGCAGTGTGGGTTCCAGCGCAGTGCCTGCATTACCCGGAGCAACAAAAACAGTTTCAACCAGCGGCGACTGGGCCGCTTTCCAGGCCAGCGCGTGCTCGCGCCCGCCGTTACCAATCACTAATACTTTCATCTATTGCTCCATTAATGGCGGAAGTGGCGCATGTCGGTGAAGAGCATTGCAATACCGTGTTCATCGGCGGCGGCAATCACTTCGTCATCACGGATAGAACCGCCAGGCTGGATTACGCAGGTCACGCCCGCAGCGGCGGCGGCATCAATACCGTCGCGGAACGGGAAGAACGCGTCAGAAGCCATCGAGGAACCTTTGACTTCCAGACCTTCATCGGCCGCTTTAATACCGGCGATTTTTGCGGAGTACACGCGGCTCATCTGGCCCGCGCCAATGCCGATGGTCATATTGTTTTTGGCATAGACGATGGCGTTGGATTTCACGAACTTCGCCACCTTCCAGCAGAACAGCGCATCACGCAGCTCTTGTTCAGTCGGCTGACGTTTGGTGACGACGCGCAGTTCTTCCGCACCGACCATCCCCAGGTCACGATCCTGAACCAGCAGACCGCCGTTCACGCGTTTGAAATCAAGACCCGGAACACGCTCGCCCCACTGACCGCAGGTCAGAACGCGTACGTTCTGTTTGGCGGCGGTGATTTTCAGGGCTTCTTCGCTGGCGGACGGCGCAATAATCACTTCAACAAACTGACGAGAAATGATGGCCTGCGCGGTTTCCGCATCCAGCTCGCGGTTAAAGGCGATAATGCCGCCGAATGCGGAGGTCGGGTCGGTTTTGTACGCGCGATCGTAAGCATCAAGAATGGAATTGCCGATAGCCACGCCGCAAGGGTTGGCGTGCTTCACAATCACACATGCCGGCTCGGCGAACTCTTTCACGCACTCCAGCGCCGCATCGGTATCGGCGATGTTGTTATAAGAGAGGGCTTTACCCTGAACCTGGGTTGCGGTAGCAACGGAGGCTTCTTTCACATTCTCTTCTATATAGAAGGCAGCTTGCTGGTGGCTGTTCTCGCCGTAACGCATATCCTGCTTCTTAATGAAGTTCAGGTTCAGCGTGCGCGGGAAGCGACCGGCGGCTTCTTTGCTTTCACCGTGGTAAGCCGGAACCATGCTGCCGAAGTAGTTGGCAATCATGCTGTCGTAGGCGGCAGTGTGTTCGAAGGCTTTGATGGCGAGGTCGAAACGGGTTGCAAGCGTCAGCGATCCTTCGTTGGCATCCATCTCTTTAATAATGGCGTCGTAGTCGCTGCTCTTCACCACGATGGCGACATCTTTATGGTTCTTGGCGGCGGAGCGCACCATCGTTGGGCCGCCGATATCGATGTTCTCAACCGCATCTTCCAGCGAGCAGCCTTCACGGGCAACGGTCTGGGCGAACGGATACAGGTTAACAACCACCATATCGATAGGCTGGATCTGATGTTCTTCCATAATGGCATCGTCCTGGCCGCGACGGCCCAGAATGCCACCATGTACTTTCGGATGCAGGGTCTTCACGCGTCCATCCATCATCTCCGGGAAACCGGTGTAATCGGAAACTTCGGTTACCGGCAGACCTTTTTCTGCTAACAGACGGGCAGTGCCCCCTGTAGACAGCAGCTCCACACCGCGTGCGGAAAGTGCCTGGGCGAATTCGACGATACCGGCTTTGTCAGAAACACTGAGCAGAGCGCGGCGGACTGGACGACGTTGTTGCATGGTAAATCCCCTGGATTTGACTATTACAGAGAGCGTTAGCTGAATTTTTCGCGAAAAACTCAGCTAACGCCCCTAACGGGGCATCCTTATTTTTCGCCCGCATTGTAACGAAAACGTTTGCGCAACGCTCGCGAATTTTTCTCTTTCAATGGTGATCACAATTTTGACAGTGTTTACCGTGGGAAAAATACAGAAATTACATTGATGATTGTGGATAACTCTGTGCGTAAAAAGGTATAAAGCGGGGTTTTGCTGGGGAATGCAGCAGTCAGTCATTTTTCTGCAATTTTTCTATTGCGGCCTGCGGAGAACTCCCTATAATGCGCCTCCATCGACACGGCGGATGTGAATCACTTCACACAAACAGCCGGTTCGGTTGAAGAGAAAAATCCTGAAATTCAGGGTTGACTCTGAAAGAGGAAAGCGTAATATACGCCACCTCGCGACAGTGAGCTGAAAGCCGCGTCGCAACTGCTCTTTAACAATTTATCAGACAATCTGTGTGGGCACTCGAAGATACGGATTCTTAACGTCGCAAGACGAAAAATGAATACCAAGTCTCAAGAGTGAACACGTAATTCATTACGAAGTTTAATTCTTTGAGCATCAAACTTTTAAATTGAAGAGTTTGATCATGGCTCAGATTGAACGCTGGCGGCAGGCCTAACACATGCAAGTCGAACGGTAACAGAAATAAGCTTGCTGCTTTGCTGACGAGTGGCGGACGGGTGAGTAATGTCTGGGAAACTGCCTGATGGAGGGGGATAACTACTGGAAACGGTAGCTAATACCGCATAACGTCGCAAGACCAAAGAGGGGGACCTTCGGGCCTCTTGCCATCGGATGTGCCCAGATGGGATTAGCTAGTAGGTGGGGTAACGGCTCACCTAGGCGACGATCCCTAGCTGGTCTGAGAGGATGACCAGCCACACTGGAACTGAGACACGGTCCAGACTCCTACGGGAGGCAGCAGTGGGGAATATTGCACAATGGGCGCAAGCCTGATGCAGCCATGCCGCGTGTATGAAGAAGGCCTTCGGGTTGTAAAGTACTTTCAGCGGGGAGGAAGGGAGTAAAGTTAATACCTTTGCTCATTGACGTTACCCGCAGAAGAAGCACCGGCTAACTCCGTGCCAGCAGCCGCGGTAATACGGAGGGTGCAAGCGTTAATCGGAATTACTGGGCGTAAAGCGCACGCAGGCGGTTTGTTAAGTCAGATGTGAAATCCCCGGGCTCAACCTGGGAACTGCATCTGATACTGGCAAGCTTGAGTCTCGTAGAGGGGGGTAGAATTCCAGGTGTAGCGGTGAAATGCGTAGAGATCTGGAGGAATACCGGTGGCGAAGGCGGCCCCCTGGACGAAGACTGACGCTCAGGTGCGAAAGCGTGGGGAGCAAACAGGATTAGATACCCTGGTAGTCCACGCCGTAAACGATGTCGACTTGGAGGTTGTGCCCTTGAGGCGTGGCTTCCGGAGCTAACGCGTTAAGTCGACCGCCTGGGGAGTACGGCCGCAAGGTTAAAACTCAAATGAATTGACGGGGGCCCGCACAAGCGGTGGAGCATGTGGTTTAATTCGATGCAACGCGAAGAACCTTACCTGGTCTTGACATCCACGGAAGTTTTCAGAGATGAGAATGTGCCTTCGGGAACCGTGAGACAGGTGCTGCATGGCTGTCGTCAGCTCGTGTTGTGAAATGTTGGGTTAAGTCCCGCAACGAGCGCAACCCTTATCCTTTGTTGCCAGCGGTCCGGCCGGGAACTCAAAGGAGACTGCCAGTGATAAACTGGAGGAAGGTGGGGATGACGTCAAGTCATCATGGCCCTTACGACCAGGGCTACACACGTGCTACAATGGCGCATACAAAGAGAAGCGAACTCGCGAGAGCAAGCGGACCTCATAAAGTGCGTCGTAGTCCGGATTGGAGTCTGCAACTCGACTCCATGAAGTCGGAATCGCTAGTAATCGTGGATCAGAATGCCACGGTGAATACGTTCCCGGGCCTTGTACACACCGCCCGTCACACCATGGGAGTGGGTTGCAAAAGAAGTAGGTAGCTTAACCTTCGGGAGGGCGCTTACCACTTTGTGATTCATGACTGGGGTGAAGTCGTAACAAGGTAACCGTAGGGGAACCTGCGGTTGGATCACCTCCTTACCTTAAAGAACTGTGCTTTGCAGTGCTCACACAGATTGTCTGATAGAAAGTGAAAAGCAAGGCGTCTTGCGAAGCAGACTGATACGTCCCCTTCGTCTAGAGGCCCAGGACACCGCCCTTTCACGGCGGTAACAGGGGTTCGAATCCCCTAGGGGACGCCACTTGCTGGTTTGTGAGTGAAAGTCACCTGCCTTAATATCTCAAAACTCATCTTCG
>NZ_KE137316.1:3331413-3407603 GCF_000408845.1 Escherichia sp. KTE172
CTGACCCCATGCCGAACTCAGAAGTGAAACGCCGTAGCGCCGATGGTAGTGTGGGGTCTCCCCATGCGAGAGTAGGGAACTGCCAGGCATCAAATAAAACAAAAGGCTCAGTCGAAAGACTGGGCCTTTTGTTTTATCTGTTGTTTGTCGGTGAACGCTCTCCTGAGTAGGACAAATCCGCCGGGAGCGGATTTGAACGTTGCGAAGCAACGGCCCGGAGGGTGGCGGGCAGGACGCCCGCCATAAACTGCCAGGCATCAAATTAAGCGAAAGGCCATCCGTCAGGATGGCCTTTTTGCGTTGGTGCAAAAAAAATGCCGGATGCGACGCTGGCGCGTCTTCTCCAGCCTGGGCAGGCACGGCAGGGGCAGCTTATTCCCCCACATACGCCAGATTCAGCAACGGATACGGTTTCCCCAAATCGTCCACCTCAGAGCGTCCCGTAACCTTAAAACCCATCTTCTTATAGAACCCAACAGCCTGCTTATTTTGCTCATTAACATTGGTTGTCATTTCCGGTGCCATCGAGAGCGCATGTTCCACCAGCATCCGACCCACGCCGCAGCCGCGCACATCAGGATCGATAAACAGCGCATCCATATGCTGCCCACTTAACAACATAAACCCAACCGGCCGATCCCGCTCATTAACCGCGACCCACAACGGTGCTTCCGGCAGAAAGGAACGCACCAGCTCTTCCAGCTCGGCCCGATACTCTGCTGATAAAAAATCGTGAGTGGCATCGACAGAACGACACCAAATCGCAACGAGTTCCTCCCCTTCCTCATGCCGTGAGCGGCGAATACTAATAACCATTTTCTCTCCTTTTCGTCATTCTTATATTCTAACGTAGCCTTTTCCTTGAAACTTTCTCACCTTCAACATGCAGGCTCGACATTGGCAAATTTTCTGGTTATCTTCAGCTATCTGGATGTCTAAACGTATAAGCGTATGTAGTGAGGTAATCAGGTTATGCCGATTCGTGTGCCGGACGAGCTACCCGCCGTCAATTTCTTGCGTGAAGAAAACGTCTTTGTGATGACAACTTCTCGCGCGTCTGGTCAGGAAATTCGTCCGCTAAAGGTGCTTATCCTTAACCTGATGCCGAAGAAGATCGAAACTGAAAATCAGTTTCTGCGCCTGCTTTCAAACTCACCTTTGCAGGTCGATATTCAGCTGTTGCGCATCGATTCCCGTGAATCGCGCAACACGCCCGCAGAGCATCTGAATAACTTCTACTGTAACTTTGAAGATATTCAGGAACAAAACTTTGACGGTCTGATAGTTACCGGCGCGCCGCTGGGCCTGGTAGAGTTTAATGATGTCGCTTACTGGCCGCAGATCAAACAGGTGCTGGAGTGGTCGAAAGATCACGTCACCTCGACGCTGTTTGTCTGCTGGGCGGTACAGGCCGCGCTCAATATCCTCTACGGCATTCCTAAGCAAACTCGCACCGACAAACTCTCTGGCGTTTACGAGCATCATATTCTCCATCCTCATGCGCTTCTGACGCGTGGCTTTGATGATTCATTCCTGGCACCGCATTCGCGCTATGCTGACTTTCCGGCAGCGTTGATTCGTGATTATACCGATCTGGAAATTCTGGCGGAGACAGAAGAAGGGGATGCCTATCTGTTTGCCAGCAAAGATAAGCGCATTGCCTTTGTGACGGGCCATCCCGAATATGATGCGCAAACGCTGGCGCAGGAATATTTCCGCGATGTGGAAGCCGGACTAGACCCGGAAGTACCGTATAACTATTTCCCGCACAATGATCCGCAAAATACACCGCGAGCGAGCTGGCGTAGTCACGGTAATTTGCTGTTTACCAACTGGCTCAACTATTACGTCTACCAGATCACGCCATACGATCTACGGCACATGAATCCAACGCTGGATTAATCTTCTGTGATAGTCGATCGTTAAGCGATTCAGCACCTTACCTCAGGCACCTTCGGGTGCCTTTTTTATTTCCGAAACGCACCTCAGTAGGTGAATAAATTTTATTCATATTGTTATCAATAAGTTATCAAGTATTTTTAATTAAAATGGAAATTGTTTTTGATTTTGCATTTTAAATGAGTAGTCTTAGTTGTGCTGAACGAAAAGCGCACAACGATCCTTCGTTCACAGTGGGGAAGTTTTCGGATCCATGACGAGGAGCTGCACGATGACTGAACAGGCAACAACAACCGATGAACTGGCTTTCATAAGGCCGTATGGCGAGCAGGAGAAGCAAATTCTTACTGCCGAAGCGGTAGAATTTCTGACTGAACTGGTGACGCATTTTACGCCACAACGCAATAAACTTCTGGCAGCGCGCATTCAGCAGCAGCAGGATATCGATAACGGAACGTTGCCTGATTTTATTTCGGAAACAGCTTCCATTCGTGATGCTGACTGGAAAATTCGTGGTATTCCCGCGGACTTACAAGATCGTCGGGTAGAGATTACCGGCCCGGTTGAGCGCAAGATGGTGATCAACGCGCTCAACGCCAATGTGAAAGTCTTTATGGCCGATTTCGAAGATTCACTGGCCCCGGACTGGAACAAAGTGATCGACGGGCAAATTAACCTGCGTGATGCAGTTAACGGCACCATCAGCTATACCAATGAAGCAGGCAAAATTTACCAGCTCAAGCCCAATCCAGCGGTGTTGATTTGTCGGGTACGCGGTCTGCACTTGCCGGAAAAACATGTCACCTGGCGTGGTGAGGCAATCCCCGGTAGCCTGTTTGATTTTGCGCTCTATTTCTTCCACAACTATCAGGCACTGTTGGCAAAGGGCAGCGGTCCCTATTTCTATCTGCCGAAAACCCAGTCCTGGCAGGAAGCGGCCTGGTGGAGCGAAGTCTTCAGCTATGCAGAAGATCGCTTTAATCTGCCGCGCGGCACCATCAAGGCGACGTTGCTGATTGAAACGCTGCCCGCCGTGTTCCAGATGGACGAAATCCTTCACGCGCTGCGTGACCATATTGTTGGTCTGAACTGCGGTCGTTGGGATTACATCTTCAGTTATATCAAAACGTTGAAAAACTATCCCGATCGCGTCCTGCCAGACAGACAGGCAGTGACGATGGATAAACCCTTCCTGAATGCTTACTCACGCCTGTTGATTAAAACCTGCCATAAACGCGGTGCTTTTGCGATGGGCGGTATGGCGGCATTTATTCCGAGCAAAGATGAAGAGCGCAATAACCAGGTGCTCAACAAAGTAAAAGCGGATAAATCGCTGGAAGCTAATAACGGTCACGATGGCACATGGATTGCCCACCCAGGCCTTGCGGATACGGCAATGGCGGTATTCAACGACATTCTCGGCTCCCGTAAAAATCAGCTTGAAGTGATGCGCGAACAAGACGCGCCGATTACTGCCGATCAGCTGCTGGCACCTTGTGATGGTGAACGCACCGAAGAAGGTATGCGCGCCAACATTCGCGTGGCTGTGCAGTACATCGAAGCATGGATCTCTGGCAACGGCTGTGTGCCGATTTATGGCCTGATGGAAGATGCGGCGACGGCTGAAATTTCCCGTACCTCGATCTGGCAGTGGATCCATCATCAAAAAACGTTGAGCAATGGCAAACCGGTGACCAAAGCCTTGTTCCGCCAGATGCTGGGCGAAGAGATGAAAGTCATTGCCAGCGAACTGGGCGAAGAACGTTTCTCCCAGGGGCGTTTTGACGATGCCGCACGCTTGATGGAACAGATCACCACTTCCGATGAGTTAATTGATTTCCTGACCCTGCCAGGCTACCGCCTGTTAGCGTAAACCACCACATAACTATGGAGCATCTGCACATGAAAACCCGTACACAACAAATTGAAGAATTACAGAAAGAGTGGACTCAACCGCGTTGGGAAGGCATTACTCGCCCTTACAGCGCGGAAGATGTGGTGAAATTACGCGGTTCAGTCAATCCTGAATGCACGCTGGCGCAACTGGGCGCGGCGAAAATGTGGCGTCTGCTGCACGGCGAGTCGAAAAAAGGCTACATCAACAGCCTCGGTGCACTGACTGGCGGTCAGGCGCTGCAACAGGCGAAAGCGGGTATTGAAGCGGTCTATCTGTCGGGATGGCAGGTAGCGGCGGACGCCAACCTGGCGGCCAGCATGTATCCGGATCAGTCGCTCTATCCGGCAAATTCGGTGCCAGCGGTGGTGGAGCGGATCAACAATACCTTCCGCCGTGCGGATCAGATCCAATGGTCCGCGGGCATTGAGCCGGGCGATCCGCGCTATGTCGATTACTTCCTGCCGATCGTTGCTGATGCGGAAGCCGGTTTTGGTGGTGTCCTGAATGCCTTTGAACTGATGAAAGCGATGATTGAAGCCGGTGCAGCGGCAGTTCACTTCGAAGATCAGCTGGCATCAGTGAAGAAATGCGGTCACATGGGCGGCAAAGTTTTGGTTCCAACTCAGGAAGCTATTCAGAAACTGGTCGCGGCGCGTCTGGCAGCTGATGTGACGGGCGTTCCAACCCTGCTGGTTGCTCGTACCGATGCCGACGCGGCGGATCTGATTACCTCCGATTGCGACCCATATGACAGCGAATTTATTACCGGCGAGCGTACTAGCGAAGGCTTCTTCCGTACTCATGCGGGCATTGAGCAAGCGATCAGCCGTGGCCTGGCGTATGCGCCATATGCTGACCTGGTATGGTGTGAAACCTCCACGCCAGACCTGGAACTGGCGCGTCGCTTTGCACAAGCCATCCACGCGAAATATCCGGGCAAACTGCTGGCTTATAACTGCTCGCCGTCGTTCAACTGGCAGAAAAACCTCGACGACAAAACTATTGCCAGCTTCCAGCAGCAGCTGTCGGATATGGGCTACAAGTTCCAGTTCATCACCCTGGCAGGTATCCACAGCATGTGGTTCAACATGTTTGACCTGGCAAACGCCTATGCCCAGGGCGAAGGTATGAAGCACTACGTTGAGAAAGTGCAGCAACCGGAATTCGCCGCCGCGAAAGATGGTTACACCTTCGTTTCTCACCAGCAGGAAGTGGGTACAGGTTATTTCGATAAAGTGACGACCATTATTCAGGGCGGCACGTCTTCAGTCACCGCGCTGACCGGCTCCACCGAAGAATCGCAGTTCTAACAACCAACGCCCCTTTCCGTAAGGCGAGGGGCGAATTAAGGAGAGGCGATGCCGCGTGGCCTGGAATTACTGATTGCACAAACCATTTTGCAAGGTTTCGACGCTCAGTATGGTCGATTCCTCGAAGTGACTTCCGGGGCGCAGCAGCGTTTCGAACAAGCCGACTGGCACGCTGTCCAGCAGGCGATGAAAAACCGTATCCATCTTTACGATCATCACGTGGGTCTGGTCGTGGAGCAACTGCGCTGCATTACCAACGGCCAAAGCACGGACGCGGCATTTTTACTGCGCGTCAAAGAGCATTACACCCGGCTGTTGCCGGATTACCCGCGCTTCGAGATTGCGGAGAGCTTTTTTAACTCCGTGTACTGTCGGTTATTTGACCACCGCTCGCTTACTCCCGAGCGGCTTTTTATCTTTAGCTCCCAGCCAGAGCGCCGCTTTCGTACCATTCCCCGCCCGCTGGCGAAAGACTTTCACCCCGATCACGGCTGGGAATCTCTGCTGATGCGCGTTATCAGCGACCTGCCGCTGCGCCTGCGCTGGCAGAATAAAAGCCGTGACATTCATTACATCGTTCGCCATCTGACGGAAACGCTGGGGACAGACAACCTCGCGGAAAGTCATTTACAGGTGGCGAACGAACTGTTTTACCGCAATAAAGCCGCCTGGCTGGTAGGCAAACTGATCACGCCTTCCGGCACATTGCCATTTTTGCTGCCGATCCACCAGACGGACGACGGCGAGTTATTTATTGATACCTGCCTGACGACGACCGCCGAAGCGAGCATTGTTTTTGGCTTTGCGCGTTCTTATTTTATGGTTTACGCGCCGCTGCCCGCAGCACTGGTCGAGTGGCTACGGGAAATTCTGCCAGGTAAAACCACCGCTGAATTGTATATGGCTATCGGCTGCCAGAAGCATGCCAAAACCGAGAGCTACCGCGAATATCTCGTTTATCTACAGGGCTGTAATGAGCAGTTCATTGAAGCGCCGGGTATTCGTGGAATGGTGATGTTGGTGTTTACGTTGCCGGGTTTTGATCGAGTATTCAAAGTCATCAAAGACAAGTTCGCGCCGCAGAAAGAGATGTCTGCCGCTCACGTTCGTGCCTGCTATCAATTGGTGAAAGAGCACGATCGCGTGGGCCGAATGGCGGACACCCAGGAGTTTGAAAACTTTGTGCTGGAGAAGCGGCATATTTCCCCGGCATTAATGGCATTACTGCTCCAGGAAGCAGCGGAAAAAATCACCGATCTCGGCGAACAAATTGTGATTCGCCATCTTTATATTGAGCGGCGGATGGTGCCGCTCAATATCTGGCTGGAGCAAGTGGAAGGTCAGCAGTTGCGCGATGCCATTGAAGAATACGGTAACGCTATTCGCCAGCTTGCCGCTGCTAACATTTTCCCTGGCGACATGCTGTTTAAAAACTTCGGTGTCACCCGTCACGGGCGTGTGGTGTTTTATGATTACGATGAAATTTGCTACATGACGGAAGTGAACTTCCGCGACATCCCGCCGCCGCGCTACCCGGAGGACGAACTTGCCAGCGAACCGTGGTACAGCGTCTCGCCGGGCGATGTTTTCCCGGAAGAGTTTCGCCACTGGCTATGCGCTGACCCCCGCATTGGGCCACTCTTTGAAGAGATGCACGCCGACCTGTTCCGCGCTGATTACTGGCGCGCGCTACAAAACCGTATCCGTGACGGGCATGTGGAAGATGTTTATGCGTATCGGCGCAGGCAAAGATTTAGCGTACGGTATGGGGAGATGCTTTTTTGAGTAAAGCTTCCATATAATTTTTCTCCGCAATGTATCGAGGGTTATCCGTAAAGCCAAAGCTTTCAGCCATCTTATTTATCGTATTAAGGATTAATTCAGCAATAACCCGGTGATCCAATTCAAAAGCCAACTCAAAGGCAGAGTATTTTTGTGGCGCTTTGTGTTGCCAAAAATCCATAATATCTTCAGCAGTAAATCCAAACAGGCGTGCATGGTCAGATAAAGCAAGATAAACCGTCTCTACAACGTTTTGTTGTTTATGCTGTATCGCTGAAAACAAACCGGGATATTCATTAGAGTTATTTGCCAGGAGGAGGGGCTTCATATTTTTTTTATCGAATTTAAACGTATTAAACAGAGTGGGTAATACGTTAAAAATAGTCTTAATAACGTTCATATGTCCGCGCTGCATGGCCATAAACAAACCCGTGTCGCGCGCAAGACTTTTAGCGGTCAGAAGATCGACAATATCGGAAGCTGAAATGTTAATTTCCTGGGCCAGACAGGGTAATGCTTCGAGAATAACTTTCACGATATCGCTATGTCCATTTTGCATCGCCAGGTATAGTCCTGGGCAACCATAAAAATCCTTTGCCTTCAGGAGATCGAGTACCTGTTCTTTAGTCAAATGACATGTGCGAATTAACAAAGGTAACGCGTCCAAAACAATTTTCAGCATGTCGGCATCACCATTCGCCATAACATGGTATAAAACATGGCTGGACGTTCTATTTTTGGCACTCAGGAATTTATACACCTGTTCATTATCTAAATGATGTGTTGCGGCCAGTTTAGGTAAGACGTTCAGAATCGAGGTTACAACATTTTTATCCTTACGTGATATCGCTAAAAATAATCCAGAAAAACCATTTTTATCTTTTGCCTCCAGAATATGCATGAGATTTTTTTTCGAGAGTAACCCTTCATATCCTGGCTCTGACAATGAATTGAAAATAGTCTCAACGATATCCGCATTACCATAATTTATAGCCAAATATAAACCGGGGAGGTTAATACTATTATAGGCAGTCAACATTTCTGTTCTATGTAGTTCTTGCATTTTCTGGAGTTGAGTCATCAGTTGCGTAAGTTGATGATTCTGACCAATTGCCATTAGCAAATTCATCGTTGCAGGTGATAATGGAGGGGTTATTTCATCCACAGATCCTTTTAGCATCAATAGCTGTTCTTTCGGAAGTGCTGGAATTATTGCAACAGATTGGTTAATAACATGATCATTTGACCATTTCAGGAGGCTATAATCTACATTCATAAAGTCCATCAATGAATAGTGTTTAATATCCTCTTTACTTTCGCTCATGATTCTTATTTTATCGTTAGTTACATTTGGATCATAAACCGAAACCACGTAATGGGTACATCCTTCAGTTGTGTTCTTTATTCTTAGCCGGACCGTCAAAGCATGGTTATCCACCAATAATATGGCTGCCATAACACTGATGCCATTTGATGCCATCTTGTCAAAATATGCTTTCATAACTAGCCCGAAATCACCGCAGGCAGCAACGCAACGCCCCTCAGGACGGCTGGAAATCAACGCCAAAGTCTGGTTTTTGCATTTTTTGTTGAAGTGAGTGAGAAATTTTTCAACTGAAGAGTAATCATCTTTATGAGGTTTGTAGTCAACATTCTGATAAATATCATTAATATATTGTGCAGCAATGTGTCGGCATACTATACGGTTTTGGGGTCGCCCCGGAAAATAACATTGACCATTAAGTTTAATTCTTGGAAATTCTTTTTCTTTTCTATCTGATTTTAGATTTAATTTTTGTTTATCAAGAGCGTCTGAGCGTTGAGGTAAAATTTCCATCAGGTATTCTTCAAATATTGGAGCAATGGTTTGAGTGAGTGTCGTGTTTTCATTTTTATTAATTATCGTAATTTCTTTTTTATCAGTCTGTAAGACGGACGTGGAAAACTTAATGACAAAATCCTTGTTACTAAAGATATGACGACCATTTTGTCTACAGTTCTCTGAGAAGCTTTTTAATAGAGGCGTCGCCAGGTCCTTGCCAGAAAATTTATCCTCGAGTTCTTTATAAAACAATTCACTCAGGGTTTGGTGTTCATTTGTCCGGGCTGTATTATTAATATTTGCAGAGAAAGAACTACGAGGAATACGAGTAATCATTTAAATATCTCATTGTTTATTGATGTCTTGAATTTTAACTATCAGAACAGTGAAAAAATTTAATATGATTACAACTAAAGAAATATCATAAATCGCTCAATCTCATAATGCAGCTGTAAAAGTTTCGGCGCAATGAGTTCTTGCGATTTTGTTAATAATTAAGTGGTTTGATGTTTAAAAATAATGCTGAGGTAATAAAAGCGTGTGAAGTGTATGACAATAAGTTATTTTGGCGTCAATGCGATTAACAGACACCCTTATTCTATTGCCAGTCGGGTATGACGGGCAGAATATTGCCTCTGCCCGCCAGAAAAAGTCAGCGCATTCCACCGTACGCCAGCGTCACTTCCTTCGCCGCTTTAATCACCATCGCGCCAAACTCGGTCACGCGGTCATCGGTAATACGTGAAATCGGTCCGGAAATTGAAATTGCGGCAAACGGTTCGCGGTGCTCATCGAAAATACATGCCGCGAGACAACGCAGTCCCAGGGCATGTTCTTCATCATCAAATGAATAACCCCGTTTGCGCGTTTGGGCGAGATCTTCTTTTAAATGCACAGGAGACACCAGCGTCGCGTGGGTATAGGCATGTAAGCCTTTGCGGTGCAGCAGCTTCGTCACCTGTTCTTCGCTCAGTTGGGCTAAAAAGGCTTTACCTGCACCGGAAGCGTGCATAGGTAATTTACCGCCGATAGGCGCGGACATTCGCATCAGGTGGGTACACTGTACCTGGTCGATAATAATCGCTTCATGATCGCTTTGATCCAGCACCGCCATATTCACGGTTTCGCCGGACTCTTCCATCAGATTGCGCAGAATAGGATGGACAATGGCTAACAGATTACGACTCTGAAGAAAGCTGCTACCGACCATAAAAGCATGCGCGCCGATCGCCCAGTGTCCAAGTTCGCCAACCTGACGCACAAAGCCCTGCTGTTGCATCGTGGTTAGCAGGCGGTGGGTCGTGGAATTGGGTAACCCGGCTTGTTGCGCCAGCTCCGTGAGTGCCACACTGCCATTGGATTCGGCAATCCACTCCAGTAATTTCAGGCCACGCGTTAAAGACTGAACCTGTCCAGTCGCTGGTGCGGTGGCAACGGCGGGTTTTCTGCCGCGTTTCGCGGGAATGGGTGCGACCATGACAGTCTCCTTTTTCTGTATCGTGGAAATCATTTTCATTTTTATTGTTAGCTAATGCAATAGTTGCTGAACTGATCCGATGAGTTAATGTTGAACAAATCTCATGTTGCGTGGTGGTCGCTTTTACCACAGATGCGTTTATGCCAGTATGGTTTGTTGAATTTTTATTAAATCTGGGTTGAGCGTGTCGGGAGCAAGTGTGAGCAGCAAAGTGGAACAACTGCGTGCGCAGTTAAATGAACGTATTCTGGTGCTGGACGGCGGTATGGGCACCATGATCCAGAGCTATCGACTGAACGAAGCCGATTTTCGTGGTGAACGCTTTGCCGACTGGCCATGCGACCTCAAAGGCAACAACGACCTGCTGGTACTCAGTAAACCGGAAGTGATCGCCGCTATCCACAACGCCTACTTTGAAGCGGGCGCGGATATCATCGAAACCAACACCTTCAACTCCACAACCATTGCGATGGCGGATTACCAGATGGAATCCCTGTCGGCGGAAATCAACTTTGCGGCGGCGAAACTGGCGCGCGCCTGTGCTGATGAGTGGACCGCGCGCACGCCGGAGAAACCGCGCTACGTTGCCGGTGTTCTCGGCCCGACCAACCGCACGGCGTCTATTTCTCCGGACGTCAACGATCCGGCATTCCGCAACATCACTTTTGACCAGCTGGTGGCGGCCTATCGCGAATCCACCAAAGCGCTGGTGGAAGGTGGTGCGGATCTGATCCTGATTGAAACCGTTTTCGACACCCTTAACGCCAAAGCGGCGGTCTTTGCGGTGAAAACGGAGTTTGAAGCGCTGGGCGTTGAGCTGCCGATTATGATCTCTGGCACCATCACCGACGCCTCCGGGCGCACGCTCTCCGGGCAGACCACCGAAGCATTTTACAACTCATTGCGCCACGCCGAAGCGCTGACCTTTGGCCTGAACTGTGCGCTGGGGCCAGATGAACTGCGCCAGTACGTACAGGAACTATCACGGATTGCGGAATGCTACGTCACCGCGCACCCGAACGCCGGACTGCCCAACGCCTTTGGTGAATACGATCTCGACGCCGACACGATGGCAAAACAGATACGTGAATGGGCAGAAGCGGGCTTTCTCAATATCGTCGGCGGCTGCTGTGGCACCACGCCACAACATATTGCCGCGATGAGTCGTGCAGTAGAAGGATTAGCGCCGCGTAAACTGCCGGAAATCCCCGTAGCCTGCCGTTTGTCCGGCCTGGAGCCGCTGAACATTGGCGAAGATAGCCTGTTTGTGAACGTGGGTGAACGCACCAACGTCACCGGTTCCGCTAAATTCAAGCGCCTGATCAAAGAAGAGAAATACAGCGAGGCACTGGATGTGGCCCGCCAGCAGGTGGAAAACGGCGCGCAGATTATCGATATCAACATGGATGAAGGGATGCTCGATGCCGAAGCGGCGATGGTGCGTTTTCTCAATCTGATTGCCGGTGAACCGGATATCGCTCGCGTGCCGATTATGATCGACTCCTCAAAATGGGATGTCATTGAAAAAGGTCTGAAGTGTATCCAGGGCAAAGGCATTGTTAACTCTATTTCGATGAAAGAAGGCGTCGACGCTTTTATCCATCACGCGAAATTGTTGCGTCGTTACGGTGCGGCAGTTGTGGTAATGGCCTTTGACGAACAGGGGCAGGCCGATACCCGCGCACGGAAAATCGAGATTTGCCGTCGGGCGTACAAAATCCTCACCGAAGAGGTTGGCTTCCCGCCAGAAGATATCATCTTCGACCCGAACATCTTCGCGGTCGCAACTGGCATTGAAGAGCACAACAACTACGCGCAGGACTTTATCGGCGCGTGTGAAGACATCAAACGCGAACTGCCGCACGCGCTGATTTCCGGCGGCGTATCTAACGTTTCTTTCTCATTCCGTGGTAACGATCCGGTGCGCGAAGCCATTCACGCGGTGTTCCTCTACTACGCTATTCGCAATGGCATGGATATGGGGATCGTCAACGCCGGGCAGCTGGCGATTTACGACGACCTACCCGCTGAACTGCGCGACGCGGTGGAAGATGTGATTCTTAACCGTCGCGACGATGGCACTGAGCGTTTACTGGAGCTTGCCGAGAAATATCGCGGCAGCAAAACCGACGACACCGCTAACGCCCAGCAGGCGGAGTGGCGCTCGTGGGAAGTGAATAAACGTCTGGAATACTCGCTGGTCAAAGGCATTACCGAGTTTATCGAGCAGGATACCGAAGAAGCCCGCCTGCAGGCGGAGCGCCCTATTCAGGTGATTGAAGGCCCGCTAATGGACGGCATGAACGTGGTCGGCGATCTGTTTGGCGAAGGGAAAATGTTCCTGCCACAGGTGGTCAAATCGGCGCGTGTGATGAAGCAGGCGGTGGCCTACCTCGAACCGTTTATTGAAGCCAGCAAAGAGCAGGGCAAAACCAACGGCAAGATGGTGATCGCCACCGTGAAGGGCGACGTCCACGACATCGGTAAAAATATCGTTGGTGTGGTGCTGCAATGTAACAACTACGAAATTGTCGATCTCGGCGTGATGGTGCCTGCGGAAAAAATTCTCCGTACCGCCAAAGAAGTGAATGCTGATTTGATTGGCCTTTCAGGATTGATCACGCCGTCGCTGGACGAGATGGTTAACGTGGCGAAAGAGATGGAGCGTCAGGGCTTCACCATTCCGTTACTGATTGGCGGCGCGACCACCTCAAAAGCGCACACGGCGGTGAAAATTGAGCAGAACTACAGCGGCCCGACGGTGTATGTACAGAACGCATCGCGCACCGTTGGTGTGGTGGCGGCGCTGCTTTCCGATACTCAGCGTGATGATTTTGTCGCTCGTACCCGCAAGGAGTACGAAACCGTACGTATTCAGCACGGGCGCAAGAAACCGCGCACACCACCGGTCACGCTGGAAGCGGCGCGTGATAACGACTTCGCTTTTGACTGGCAGGCTTATACGCCGCCGGTGGCGCACCGTCTCGGCGTGCAGGAAGTCGAAGCCAGCATCGAAACGCTGCGTAATTACATCGACTGGACACCGTTCTTTATGACCTGGTCGCTGGCCGGGAAGTATCCGCGCATTCTGGAAGATGAAGTGGTGGGCGTTGAGGCGCAGCGGCTGTTTAAAGACGCCAACGACATGCTGGATAAATTAAGCGCCGAAAAAACGCTGAATCCGCGTGGCGTGGTGGGCCTGTTCCCGGCAAACCGTGTGGGCGATGACATTGAAATCTACCGTGACGAAACGCGTACCCATGTGATCAACGTCAGCCACCATCTGCGTCAACAGACCGAAAAAACCGGCTTCGCTAACTACTGTCTCGCTGACTTCGTTGCGCCGAAGCTTTCTGGTAAAGCAGATTACATCGGCGCATTTGCCGTGACTGGCGGTCTGGAAGAGGACGCACTGGCTGATGCCTTTGAAGCGCAGCACGATGATTACAACAAAATCATGGTGAAAGCCCTTGCTGACCGTCTGGCGGAAGCCTTTGCGGAGTATCTCCATGAGCGGGTGCGAAAAGTCTACTGGGGCTATGCGCCGAACGAGAACCTCAGCAACGAAGAGCTGATCCGCGAAAACTACCAGGGCATCCGTCCGGCACCGGGCTATCCGGCCTGCCCGGAACATACGGAAAAAGCCACCATCTGGGAGCTGCTGGAAGTGGAAAAACACACTGGCATGAAACTCACAGAATCTTTCGCCATGTGGCCTGGTGCATCGGTTTCGGGTTGGTACTTCAGCCACCCGGACAGCAAGTATTACGCGGTGGCGCAAATCCAGCGCGATCAGGTGGAAGACTATGCCCGCCGTAAAGGTATGAGCGTCTCAGATGTTGAGCGCTGGCTGGCACCGAATCTGGGGTATGACGCGGACTGATTCACAAATCTGTCACTTTTCCTTACAACAAACAGGGCGCTCAATGAGTGCCCTGTCTCTTTATTAATATGAAACACTTATACTGGAATCAGGCTGGAATAATCTTAGCCGGAAAAACGAAGGTCAAAAGGCACAGTAAAGATGCCAGTCAGCGTGTTTCCGGTCCTTTGGTCATTCAATTGCTTCAGGAACATATAACGATAAGGAGAACCTGAACTCGTGTTAACGCTGCTTCACCTGCTTTCTGCCGTCGCCCTGCTGGTCTGGGGGACGCATATTGTTCGAACCGGCGTAATGCGCGTCTTCGGCGCGCGTTTGCGTACTGTCCTTAGCCGGAGCGTCGAAAAAAAGCCGCTTGCCTTTTGCGCGGGGATCGGCGTTACCGCACTGGTGCAGAGTAGTAATGCCACCACCATGCTGGTGACCTCGTTCGTCGCTCAGGATCTGGTAGCCCTCGCACCGGCTCTGGTGATTGTGCTGGGTGCAGATGTCGGGACGGCGCTAATGGCGCGTATTCTCACCTTCGATTTAACCTGGCTGTCACCATTACTTATTTTTATCGGCGTGATTTTTTTCCTCGGACGCAAACAGTCACGCGCCGGGCAACTGGGCCGCGTCGGTATTGGTCTTGGGCTGATTTTGCTGGCGCTGGAGTTGATTGTGCAGGCCGTAACGCCGATCACCCAGGCAAACGGCGTTCAGGTGATCTTTGCCTCGCTGACCGGCGATATTCTGCTGGATGCGCTGATTGGCGCGATGTTCGCCATTATCAGCTACTCCAGCCTTGCTGCTGTACTGCTGACCGCGACTCTGACCGCTGCAGGCATTATCTCCTTCCCCGTGGCGCTCTGTCTGGTGATTGGTGCTAACCTCGGTTCCGGCCTGCTGGCGATGCTCAACAACAGTGCCGCCAATGCCGCAGCCCGCCGTGTCGCGCTGGGTAGTCTGCTGTTTAAGCTGGTGGGTAGCCTGATTATCCTGCCGTTTGTCCATTTGCTGGCAGAGACAATGGGGAAGTTGTCATTGCCAAAAGCGGAACTGGTGATCTATTTCCACGTCTTCTACAACCTTGTACGTTGCCTGGTCATGCTGCCATTTGTTGACCCGATGGCACGGTTTTGCAAAACGATTATTCGCGATGAACCGGAACTGGATACCCAGCTACGGCCTAAACATCTGGATGTCAGCGCGCTGGATACGCCCACGCTTGCTCTGGCGAACGCCGCGCGCGAAACCCTGCGCATTGGCGACGCCATGGAACAGATGATGGAAGGGTTGAATAAAGTGATGCACGGCGAGCCACGGCAGGAGAAAGAGCTGCGCAAGCTGGCGGATGATATCAACGTGCTCTATACCGCGATTAAACTTTATCTGGCGCGAATGCCAAAAGAGGAACTGGCAGAAGAAGAGTCGCGCCGCTGGGCGGAGATCATCGAAATGTCGCTAAACCTTGAACAGGCCTCCGATATCGTCGAGCGCATGGGTAGTGAAATTGCCGACAAATCGCTGGCTGCAAGGCGAGCATTTTCGCTTGATGGCTTGAAGGAACTGGATGCGCTCTATGAGCAATTGCTCAGTAATTTAAAACTGGCAATGTCGGTTTTCTTCTCTGGCGATGTTACCAGCGCCCGTCGTTTGCGCCGCAGCAAACATCGTTTTCGCATTCTTAATCGCCGCTATTCCCACGCCCACGTCGATCGCCTGCATCAGCAAAACGTGCAGAGTATTGAAACCAGTTCGCTACATTTAGGCTTATTGGGAGATATGCAACGTCTGAACTCGCTGTTTTGTTCAGTCGCTTACAGTGTGCTGGAACAGCCTGATGAAGATGAAGGACGGGACGAGTATTAATACTGCGCCCCTGAAGGCCTGATAAGACGCGTAAAGCGTCGCATCAGGCACTATGTACAAGATGCCGGATCATGCATCCGGCAATTCACTTAAAAACGGTGACCCGCTTCCAGCGGAACCGCTTCTTCACCAGCCTTAAACACATAAGTGGTGTTCGGGCCACCCAGCGTAGCGTGACCTTTACTTACTGTGATCCAGTTACCTTCCGGTAGACCAATAATTGTGAGTTCTGGCGCGACGACCAGCAGTTCGCGAATACGCTGCTCACGCGTTTCACCTTTATGGCCTTCCGGCAGCGCGTTGGTGAAGTGCGGGTTGATTTGCAACGGGAACAGATTCAGCGCATCGAAACCTTGTGGATCGACAATCGGCATATCGTTGGTGGTACGAATGGTTGGGCAAGCAAGGTTAGCGCCAGCGCTCCAGCCAATATACAGCGCGCCACGTTTAACCACGTCAGTAATTGGTGCCAGCAGCCCGCGCTCGCGGCACTGTTTCAGCAACTGGAAAGTATTACCGCCGCCGACAATCACGATCTCAGCATTTTCAATCGCGGCAACGGGATCGACAACGCTATGAATACCGGTGACAGAAACACCCAGCGGAGCGAGAACCGCAGCCGTTTTCGCTGTGTAATCATCCCAGGTCTGCGTTACGCCAGCGAAAGGGATAAACACCGCTGAGCGGCGACCCTGCAACTGTTCAGCAATTAGCGGCAGCGCGTGTTCCAGCCAGGCTTTACCCGGCAGCGTCGAGTTACTCAATAAAAGCAGTTCCATTACTTCTCCGGTTAGTAAGAAAACACGGAAGGAATGCTACCACTGCGAATTTAACCACTTACTGACATGGCTCACGATGTCACGTATTGCACCGGGCGCTGAGACTGATGACAAACACAGCATTGCCTGATGCGCTACGCTTACCAGTCCTACCAGATAACTGCAATATATTGAATTTTCGAGATTATGTAGGCCGAATAAGGCTTCATTCCGCATCCGGCATAAACAATGTGTACTTTGCCACCAATTTGAGCGCCCCTTAAGGCGCTGATATTTTTTATCCTTCTCATGCAAATTGTGCTGCTTCAGCAATCAGCCGCACATCCGGTCGCGAAGTTGCCGCGGCGACCAGCCAGCGACATGCAGAGTTAAGTAGCGCGATTAATCATGGGAAATTGCCTCTGCATGAGTGAGCAGATATTGCTCCGCCTCACCGGACCAGATCCCCTGATGACGCGCCAGAATTGCCGCCAGTGCTTGATCCTGAATCTGCGTGAGTGACATAAGCGGCAGGTATTTCCCGGTATACACCAGCTTTTTGCCGCCGCCGACGGCAGGCAATTCAAGCGTGGTTTCGCCCGCGGCATTCAGCCCAAGAATATGTGTTACCACTTTTGCGGCCTGCACTTTTTTCTCTTCAATCAATTTGACTGCTGCGCGCATGTCATCGGTATTGCCGCCTGACGTGCCCACGTAGTGGGTAAATGCATAATGCACATCGTAGAAATTAATTGGCGCGCTGAAATGTTTATCCTGCGGTCCGGCGAAGAAATTCAGGCAACCATCTGTCGCCAGCAAGGAAGAGGCGAGAGTCACCAGTCCTTCATTAGGCACAAAGACGAAAATATCATCGAAGCCGTGACCGCCACTCAGTGCCATTAACGTATCAAATGCTGCATCGGCGGCATTGAGATAATGAATCAGTGTTTGCGGTTCTGATGGATAGTGCTTGCGCGCATAACTCAATTTGTCGTTGTCGGTATCGGTAATGACGAGCAGCGACGGGTTAACGGGTCCATGCAGCGCATAATCAATCGCCAACAGTCCCATTGGTCCGGTGCCGCCGAGGATCAGCGTGCGCCCTTGCGGGCGAATCCCCATCGTGTGGTTATAACTACCTTCCTGAAGATGATAGTTGGCGTTGAACGCGCCAATCACGCAGGAAAGCGGTTCAACCAGCGAGCCTTCAAAATAGGTTTCGCCGTCGTATGCCAGCAGGCAATCTTGTTCCATAACCTCATTTGGGATAACCACATGTGTGGCTTCACCGCCCACCCACGGGAAGGAGTAGCCGGGGCAGTCCGGGCGATCCGGCAATTGCAGGTTGGCCTGAATCACATAACGCTGACCCGGCTGGAATTTGTGCTGCCACTTTTTACCCACGGCCAGAATATCGCCGCAAAACTCGTGGCCGATGATGATGGGGTTGGTCGCCACATCGTCGGGTACTTTTTTATGGTTTTCACCCAGATTGGCCTCTTTCCAGGAAGAGAGGCACAGGCTGTCGGTGACCACCGTCGCGAGGATTTCATCCTCCTGCATTTCAGGAAGATCAAAGGTTTCCAGGCGTAAATCACGTTTACCATAAAGACGCAGAGCTGTTGTTTTCATAAACCACCTCATGTTGAGCGATGGCCCCGGCAGTCGTGCCGGGGCGAAGAATCAGGACAGGAAGCCCAGCGCATTGCCGATAATCCCTAAGCCAAACAGGGCGAAAATCAGCCATACCGGGTTAATTTTTTTGTTGAGCAGACGAACCATCAGTAGCGTCAGACCGAGCGCCAGCAAACCAGGGCAAAGTTGGTCGAGAATGTTCTGCACGGTCATGGTGACGGTGGAGCCATCGGCGGCATGCGTTTGTGAAACCACCAACGGTACGTTGATTGACGTCCATTTGGTCACCAGCACGCCCATCACAAACAGTCCGAGAATCGACGCGCCTTCGGTGAGTTTTTGCAGCACATTCCCGCCCATATCGCTGACGATATTCACCCCTTTGCGAAAGCCGAGCTGTAGGCCATACCACTTCATCGCCAGACGCACCGCATTGAAAATAAAGAAAAACAGAAGCGGGCCGAGAATGTTGCCCGAAAGTGCCAGAGATGCGCCGAGCGCGGCGGTAATCGGGCGCAGCGTTCCCCAGACCAGTGGATCGCCAACTCCTGCCAATGGTCCCATCAGACCGACTTTGATGCCGTTAATGGTACCGTCATCAATTTCCGCGCCGTTGGCCCGCGCCTCTTCCATGGCGGCAGTGACGCCGATGACCGGGCCACATACGGCTGGCGTGGTATTGAAGAACACCAGGTGTCGCCTGAGCGCCGCAACCTGATCCTCTTTTAATGGGTAAAGTCGCTTGATGGCGGGGATCATGTCGTAGCAAAAACCCAGCCCATGAATACGTTCAAAGTTAAAGGACGCCTGTTGCAGGTTGGAGCGCAGAAACATGCTCACCAGATCGCTGCGTGTAATTTTTCTCTGTTCCATGATGGCTCCGTTAATCGTCAAGTTGGTCAAGGGCGGTGGAGGCGGTGGCCTGGAGTTGAGGTTCAGCTTTACGCCACTGTGGATTTAGCTGGATGTAGAGCAGGGCCATGATCACGCCGACGCCACCGAACGCCAGCAGACTGAGATCGAGGTAGCCACCTGCGAGGAAACCGAGGAAAAAGAAAGGCATCAAATATTTCACGCCCATCATACGTAGCACCATGGCGTAACCGACCACCACGATAAAACCGCCAGCAATTTGCAGTCCTCGGGTCACAAATTCGGGAATGGCGTTTAACATATTGCTGACCATATCGGCGCTGACGAACAGCGAGACAATCAGTGCCGGAATAGCAACGCGCAGCGCCTGCACGCCAAGCGCGGAGACATGCAGAATATCGAGAGTGCGAAACCGCGCCTCTTCCGCTGCTTTATCCGCCGCGTGCTGGAACACTACGGTGATGGTACGGGCAAACACCGTCAGCACCTGGCCTGCCGCAGCCACAGGCAACGCGATGGCGATTCCGGTGGCGATGCTTTGCTGACCAACGATAACCAGAATGGCGGAGATTATGCTGGCGAGTGCAGAATCCGGAGATTGCGCCGCGCCGACGTTCATCCAGCCGAGAGCTATCAATTCCAGCGTACCACCGAGTATTATTCCGGTTTTTAAATCACCGAGAATTAAACCAATCACCGTACAGGCAATTAACGGGCGATGAGTCTGAAATTCATCCAGCACGCTGCCCATTCCGGCAATACAGGAAAAAAGAAATATAGCAATGATTTGTAGGGTACTTATTTCCATGATTTGTCACCTTTTAAGTGTCGTCATCCCTGCCTGTTAAAGCATATGTACACAGGCGCTATTATTTAATTTGCGATTAACTGTTCGTTTATTTTGTCGATAATATTGATTGAGGGATCTGACGCTACGACGCGTAAATCCAGTATGACGCCAAGATTATTTAACTCATGAAATGCGTTAATATCATCATCATCTAATGAAACCGCTTTGGTTAACTGTTTTTTACCGGGCCGCCAGGCCATGCCGCCAATATTCAGGGTGTCTATTTTTACCCCCTGGCGAACCATCGCTAAGGCATCCTGTGGGCGAGTGAAAAGATAAAAAACGGTTTCGTCCTGATATTGCGGGTTGTGATAAACCGCGACGGCTTTTTCAATATTGACCACGTTAACCTTCATTCCCGGTGGCGCAGCCTGACGCAATAATGTCCGGCGAACTTCATCGTTATAAACTTCGTCATTGCAGATAATAATGCGCTGGGCGTTAGCCACTTTCGACCAGACGGTAGTGACCTGACCGTGGATCAGGCGGTCATCAATGCGGGCGAGCGTAATGTTCATCAGAAATCCTCCTCTGCCGTTGCCACCTGTCTCCAGACGACGCAGGATTGCTTTGCGATTTGCGTCAGGTGTTCACACAGTTCATCAACATTCATGCTGTCCTGGTTATCAACCAGTTCGAGCGCCAGCGGCAGAGAAAGGCCGCTGATTACCCGCAGACGAGGATTGCGCATCGCAAGCATCGCTGCCGCATTCCACGGGCTGCCGCACTGTAAGTCCACGGCAATCAGCCATTCGTCTTGATTGTGAATGCTCACTAACTTTTCCAGCTTTGCCACAATGTCATTGGCGTTCTCACCGGGTACAAATTCCACTGCCTCAACATGGGCGTCGCCGTAAACCATCTGAACCGATTCCAGCATGGCGCAAGCTAATTTGCCGTGGGCACAAAAAATGGCGTTGACCATAAAGCCTCCTTAGCCGCGCGTTTTGCCGCCCGCAATGTTAGTGGTTACTCCGGTGATATAGCTGGCGCGTTCAGACAACAGATAACAAACAAAATCAGCGACTTCTGCTAATCTTCCGGCGCGCCCAATAGGAATGGCGTTTTTGGTATAGCCTTCACGCAGCTGCTCGACGGTGATATTTCGCGTCCACGCCAGCGCTTCTTCATATTCCGGCGTGCGTAGCCCGGTTTTTTCCAGAATCCCCGGCGCGATACCGACTACACGGATACCGTGTTTACCCAATTCTTTCGACCAGGATCGCGTGAAGCTATTAAGCGCGGCTTTGGTCGCGGCGTAACAGCTTTGGCCTTCTGAGCCTTCCAGCCCACTTTCTGAGGAAACATTCACAATCACGCCATCGTGTTGTTTGACCATCTGTCGCGCCACCGCCTGCGACATCAGAAAAACGCCTTTCTGGTTGATATTGACCATTTTTTCGAATGCAGCTTCGTTGAGTTCATACTGCCCGGCAGGCGCTTTCTCATCGACCAGCAGACGCGGAAAATTGACCCCGGCGTTGTTAACCAGACCGTCGATGCGACCAAAACGCTGGATAATTTCTGCTACCGTATGATTTACCTCTTTGGCGCTGGAAATATCGGTCGGCCAAAACTGATAGCCTTTATGACCTTCATATTGTCCATCGCCACCGTGAATATCGACCATCTGTACATTCGCGCCTTGTGCTAATAATTCCTCTACAATCGCCAGACCTATACCGGATGCGCCGCCGGTGACGATAATGATTTTATCCTGCAAATTTAACCACGTTTGCATAACAGACTCCTGTTTTTAGATAATAGGGACCCGCCGTAATTTTTATTACGGTAAACATCGGGAAGATTTTTATTTCAGTAATAGTTCAGCTGTGCTGCTATTCGTTACCAGACAATTAATATATTTTCCACGCAGTGCACCAACTATTCCGCTGTATTTTTCTTCACTCATGGCAATGCCAATGGAATATCGTGCCTGCTTTAATTTATTCATTTCGATAGAGAGTGTTTTTTCACTCATATTCGTTTCAACCATTGCGCCGTGAATATCAAAAAAGCGCGAGCAAATATCGCCAGCAACCTGGCGGGCATTCAGGTCGTCACTCTCTTCACCACCATAAAACGCATGCCAGTTAGCGCCGTCGCGAATGGCCGGTGAGCCAATTCCCACCAGGGCGACATCCAGATTATCCCAGTAGGCAGAGATGGTTTTAAAGTGCTGAGACTGCATGATCCCATTACGAATTAATGGGTTATCCAGCAGAGCCGGAAAATCCGCGAGATGCGATTCCCCTTTCAGCTTCGCTGCCGCGCTGTAGGTTAATGTGTTTACATGATAGCGGCTTTCGAGTTTACCGGACGGTCCGCCAATAATTGGTACGCAGATTAACTGCCGCGATTGCCCCGCCTGCGGCAAGTTTTCAACCAGTGCGCTCACCGCGCGACCCCAGGAAAAACCGACAATATCGCCAGGTTCCAGCAAGCGATCCAGCAGTTGCGCGCCGTGTAACCCCATCATCGCCAGTTGAGTCTCTTCATCCTCATCATTTCCCGACACCACCACAACGTCTTTCAGGCCAAACTTTTGCTTCAGTTGCTGCTCCAGCCAGAGATTTTCGTTGTAGTCATAGTTGATGGCGATGGTGACAATTCCCTGATCGCGGCCTCGTTTAAGCAAGCGGCTGATGGTGGTGCGGTAAATACCCAGTTCGCGCGCGATTTGCGCCTGCGTCATATCCTGTTCGTAATAGAGTTGGGCAATCTTCACAATCAAACGGATATCGTCACTGTTTTCCATTGCCGCCTCCTGGTTCTGCACATTTGTGCAAATACGCTTTCTCACCGCTTGATCTGATATAACCCCATCATGATGGCCTTTCAAAGCGATTTTTCACTCTTTGCATGGGGAGAAATAGCGCTTTCTCTTGCACATTTGTTTCTCTGCGTAGTAGTCATCAGCACAGGTGTGCAGCGATTCGTAATATGTTGATTATCCTTATTTTGCCAGGCAAATTTGCATCGTACTTCCGGAGACACTTTTGTGATAAAAGGCGTGGCAGATCACATTTAATTTCGACGTTGCCGCATAACCCTGTTTTTCCCCGCTAAGAGGTACGGTATATTCCGCGTTTTACAGGAGAATTTATGCTGCCCGACTCATCAGTCCGTTTAAATAAATACATCAGCGAAAGCGGAATTTGCTCACGCCGCGAAGCGGATCGCTATATCGAGCAAGGCAATGTGTTCCTTAATGGCAAGCGAGCCACCATTGGCGATCAGGTGAAACCCGGCGACGTTGTGAAAGTAAACGGTCAGTTGATTGAGCCTCGGGAAGCCGAAGATTTGGTACTTATCGCCCTGAACAAGCCCGTCGGTATTGTCAGCACCACCGAAGATGGCGAGCGCGATAACATTGTCGATTTCGTTAACCACAGCAAACGCGTGTTCCCGATTGGCCGCCTGGATAAAGACTCCCAGGGGCTGATTTTCCTCACCAATCACGGCGATCTGGTGAATAAGATCCTCCGTGCGGGTAACGATCATGAGAAAGAGTATCTGGTGACGGTCGATAAACCGATTACCGATGAATTTATTCGTGGTATGGGGGCGGGGGTGCCGATCCTCGGGACGGTGACGAAAAAGTGCAAAGTCAAAAAAGAAGCGCCGTTTGTCTTCCGCATTACCCTGGTGCAGGGGCTGAATCGTCAGATTCGTCGCATGTGCGAGTACTTTGGCTATGAAGTGAAAAAGCTGGAACGTACGCGCATCATGAACGTTAGCTTAAGCGGCATTCCGCTGGGGGAATGGCGTGATTTAACTGACGATGAGTTAATCGACCTCTTTAAGCTCATTGAAAATTCCTCTTCCGAGGCAAAACCTAAAGCGAAGGCCAAACCGAAAACTGTAGGCATCAAACGTCCAGTCGTTAAGATGGAAAAAACGGCGGAAAAAGGCGGTCGCCCGGCGTCCAACGGTAAGCGTTTTACCTCGCCGGGGCGTAAAAAGAAGGGGCGTTAATCAGCGCCTGCCGCGCGTCGACGTATTTGCTGACCAGCTAAATGACGCTTCAGGATCCGGTTTATAAGCCTGCTTTTTCTTCAATTGGCGGGCTTTTTTTGCTGCTGCTTCACGCTCAACCATCAGCTTATCGATGTACTCTTTTTTAATGCTGTTGGTTTCCGAATTAGTCAACACGCGACCATGCGCAATCCGCGCGCGATCCAGCAATGTTTTTAGTTCACGCTGCTCGCGTTCAGTCATCTCTTTTTGGGTAATACGGGGGAGTGCCATGCTGGTGCCCTCAGTTAGCCAGAGAGTTCAGTGTACGGGAATTCGTTTGCGAGCAGAACTGATAATATTCATTTTGCCTTCTCTTAACTATTTATCTCTTTCTCTAATTAGTTAGAGATGCAGATAAAAAATTAAAGGCAATTATTCTCCGATAAAGACGCTGGTTAACAGAGTACAGGCTCGTTTATTGATAAGCATAATGACAAGAAAAACAATACGGCCCGAAATATAGCTTCCGGGCCATACTGTGTTTACTCAAACAAATTAAAATGCAGCTTCTGCACCACCTGCTCGGCATCTTCGCCGGGCACCAGGAAGCACAGGTTATGGCTGGATGCGCCGTAACAAATCATGCGAATGTTGAACGGTTCCAGTACGCCGAATACCTCTTTGCCAACGCCGCAGGCTTTTGACAGGTCATTGCCAATCAACGCGACCAGCGCCAGACCTTCCTCCACTTCTACCCGGCATAGTGCAGACAGCTCCATCAGCAGAGATTGCGTCAGCAAGGTATCGCCAGTGGAGGTTGAACCGGTGGTATCAAGGGTTAATGCCACGCTCACTTCTGACGTGGTGATTAAGTCTACCGAAATATTATGCCGCGCGAGGATGCCGAAAACTTCCGCGAGGAAACCGCGAGAATGCAGCATATTCAGGCTGTGCAAAGTGAGCAGAGTCTGATTGCGACGAAGCGCCAGCGCGCGGAATAGCGGCGGATTTTCAGTTTTATTGCACACCAGCGTACCACCTGCGCGTGGGTCTTTGCTGGAGCCGACAAAGACCGGGATATCGCTACGTACTGCGGGTAGCAACGTTGCCGGATGCAGTACTTTTGCACCAAAAGTTGCCATCTCTGCCGCTTCGGCAAACGCGATTTCATCAATGCGCTTTGCTGCGGAAACCACGCGTGGATCGGTGGTGTAGATACCCGGGACGTCGGTCCAGATATCAACACGAGATGCGTGTAAAGCCTCCGCCAGCAAGGCTGCCGTATAATCGCTGCCTCCACGGCCAAGCGTCGTTGTCCGACCTTTATTTTCGCTACCGATAAATCCCTGGGTGATCACTAAGCCTTCATTGAGGCGTGGGAGCAGCTGCAGCGCGGCCAGTTCCGCCAGCGCGGCTACATCTGGCTCTGCACGACCAAATCGGTCGTTGGTACGCATCACTTTACGTACATCAAACCACTGTGCCTGAACATCGCGTTCGCGCAGGATCTCAACAAACAGCAGGGTCGACATCAGCTCTCCGTGGCTGACCAGTTCATCTGTCAGCGCCGGAGACGTTGCCAGCGCCGCCGCTTCTGCCAGAACAGTAATGTTCTCCAGCAGACGTTCAATCTCTTCACGGATAACGTTCGGGTAACGCAGACGTTCCAGAATGGCAAACTGGATATTGCGGATTGCGTCGAGTTTTTCGAATCGCTCGCCAGGTTCCAGTCCTTCAGCTAAAGCGACCAGCAGATTAGTGATACCAGCAGAAGCCGAGAGGACAACTAAACGCACGTTGGCATCAGAAAGCACAATATCAGCGCTGCGGTTCATGGCGTCAAAATCAGCTACGCTGGTACCGCCAAATTTGGAGACAACAATTTCAGACATAACTACCTCGTGTCAGGGGATCCATTTTCAGCCTTGGCACAAGGGAAGAGCGGAAGACGGGTGGGCGCAGAGCGATACTTCGCTACTATTTTCACCCAGAAGTGCTCCACCACTTGCGAAACGCCCGACTGCGAACGCTTCTGGTGACAACCCAGGGGATTCAGCCCCTGTAGCCGATGATGAACGTGGCCAGCCGTTCAATCACCTCGGCGATGCACCCCCTCAGGTGTTATCACAGGACTGGCTCCTCCAACACCGTTACTTGGGCAACGCGCCTCTTCTGGCCTGCGCTAGCGCAGGTAGTACATTTATAAATAAAGGGTGAGCGGGGCGGTTGTCAACGATGGGGTCATGCGGATTTTTCATCCACTCCTGGCGGTCAGTAGTTCAGCTAATAAATGCTTCACTGCGCTAAGGGTTTACACTCAACATTACGCTAACGGCACTAAAACCATCACATTTTTCTGTGACTGGCGCTACAATCTTCCAAAGTCACAATTCTCAAAATCAGAAGAGTATTGCTAATGAAAAACATCAATCCAACGCAGACCGCTGCCTGGCAGGCACTACAGAAACACTTCGATGAAATGAAAGACGTTACGATCGCCGATCTTTTTGCTAAAGACGGCGATCGTTTTTCTAAGTTCTCCGCAACCTTCGACGATCAGATGCTGGTGGATTACTCCAAAAACCGCATCACTGAAGAGACGCTGGCGAAATTACAAGATCTGGCGAAAGAGTGCGATCTGGCGGGCGCGATTAAGTCGATGTTCTCTGGCGAGAAGATCAACCGCACTGAAAACCGCGCCGTGCTGCACGTAGCGCTGCGTAACCGTAGCAATACCCCGATTCTGGTTGATGGCAAAGACGTAATGCCAGAAGTCAACGCGGTGCTGGAGAAGATGAAAACCTTCTCGGAAGCGATTATCTCCGGTGAGTGGAAGGGTTATACCGGCAAAGCAATCACTGACGTAGTGAACATCGGGATCGGCGGTTCTGACCTCGGCCCGTACATGGTGACCGAAGCACTGCGTCCGTACAAAAATCACCTGAACATGCACTTTGTTTCTAACGTCGATGGGACTCACATCGCTGAAGTGCTGAAAAAAGTAAACTCGGAAACCACGTTGTTCCTGGTAGCCTCTAAAACCTTCACCACTCAGGAAACCATGACCAACGCCCATAGTGCGCGTGACTGGTTCCTGAAAGCGGCTGGTGATGAAAAACACGTTGCGAAACACTTTGCGGCGCTTTCCACCAATGCCAAAGCCGTTGGCGAGTTTGGTATTGATACTGCCAACATGTTCGAGTTCTGGGACTGGGTCGGCGGTCGTTACTCTTTGTGGTCAGCGATTGGCCTGTCGATTGTTCTCTCCATCGGCTTTGATAATTTTGTTGAACTGCTTTCTGGCGCACACGCGATGGACAAGCATTTCTCCACCACGCCTGCCGAGAAAAACCTGCCTGTACTGCTGGCGCTGATTGGCATCTGGTACAACAATTTCTTTGGTGCGGAAACTGAAGCGATTCTGCCGTATGACCAGTATATGCACCGTTTCGCGGCGTACTTCCAGCAGGGCAATATGGAGTCCAACGGTAAGTATGTTGACCGTAACGGTAACGTTGTGGATTACCAGACTGGCCCGATTATCTGGGGTGAACCAGGTACTAACGGTCAGCACGCGTTCTACCAGCTGATCCACCAGGGAACCAAAATTGTACCGTGCGATTTCATCGCTCCGGCTATCACCCATAACCCGCTCTCTGATCATCACCAGAAACTGCTGTCTAACTTCTTCGCTCAGACCGAAGCGCTGGCGTTTGGTAAATCCCGCGAAGTGGTTGAGCAGGAATATCGCGATCAGGGTAAAGATCCGGCAACCCTTGACTACGTGGTGCCGTTCAAAGTGTTCGAAGGTAACCGCCCGACCAACTCTATCCTGCTGCGCGAAATCACTCCGTTCAGCCTGGGTGCGTTGATTGCGCTGTATGAGCACAAAATCTTTACTCAGGGCGTGATCCTGAACATCTTCACCTTCGACCAGTGGGGCGTGGAGCTGGGTAAACAACTGGCGAACCGTATTCTGCCAGAGCTGAAAGATGATAAAGAAATCAGCAGCCACGATAGCTCGACCAATGGTCTGATTAACCGCTATAAAGCGTGGCGCGGTTAATCATCGTTCATGCCTGATGCCGCTATGTAGGCCGGATAAGGCGTTCACGCCGCATCCGGCAACCGATGCCGATATGTACATCGTATTCGGCAATTAATACATAGCACGATTGATTAAATAACCTTAATAACAATGCCGACGTTATGTCGGCATTTTTTTATCAGATAAATCCCCTTGTCTGTGATTTAACGGAAATCATGCCGTGAGGTTAATCCTAAAATAAATTTTTAATCGTGATTGATTTCGGAAAATACGTAGATTGATTATTTTTAATTCTATTTTAACTTTTTGATTTTTAATCTTATTTATATATAAGTTGAAACTTATATTTGATATTCATTCCAATTATCCTAAAACCCCATCGCTAATTCCCCACACCGTAATTCGCATGCTTTAGTTGTGTATACTCGATCCCGCCCGAAATGTTTTTGGGTAAATCTCCATTCATTCAATGAAGGGAAATTGTTATGAAAAAAGTTCTGTATGGCATTTTTGCCATATCTGCGCTTGCGGCGACTTCTGCGTGGGCTGCACCTGTACAGGTGGGCGAAGCGGCAGGGTCGGCAGCAACGTCGGTTTCGGCGGGGAGTTCCTCCGCGACCAGCGTCAGCACCGTAAGCTCGGCGGTGGGTGTCGCGCTCGCGGCAACCGGTGGCGGTGATGGTTCTAATACCGGGACCACAACAACCACGACCACCAGTACCCAGTAATAAAGTATGTATCCCCAAAATAATTCGAGTCATTGCATCTGTGGCTTGAAGTATGAAGGGATTTACCATAACCACACTCCGGTGTGGTTATTCTGCCCCTCTGGAGAAGAGTCGTGAAGCGACCTGCACTCATTCTTATCTGCCTGCTATTACAGGCCTGTTCAGCCACGACTAAAGAGCTGGGCAATTCGCTGTGGGACAGTCTGTTCGGCACGCCAGGCGTACAGCTGACGGACGATGATATTCAAAATATGCCCTACGCCAGCCAGTACATGCAGCTTAATGGCGGGCCGCAATTGTTTGTGGTGCTGGCCTTTGCTGAAGACGGACAACAAAAATGGGTCACTCAGGATCAGGCCACTCTCGTCACACAACATGGTCGTCTGGTGAAGACTTTGCTTGGCGGCGACAACCTGATTGACGTGAATAACCTTGCCGCCGACCCGCTGATTAAACCCGCACAAATTGTTGATGGTGCAACATGGACGCGCACGATGGGCTGGACCGAGTACCAGCAGGTACGCTACGCCACCGCACGCTCAGTCTTCAAATGGGATGGCACCGATACCGTCAAAGTCGGCAGCGATGAAACTCCGGTTCGCGTGCTGGACGAAGACGTCTCCACCGACCAGGCGCGCTGGCATAACCGCTATTGGATCGACAGCGAAGGGCAAATTCGCCAGTCGGAACAGTATCTCGGCGCGGATTATTTCCCGGTGAAAACCACTCTCATCAAGGCGGCAAAACAATGATTAAACAAACTATTGTCGCATTGATTTTGAGTGTGGGGGCGTCATCGGTCTTCGCGGCGGGAACCGTCAAGGTATTCAGCAATGGCAGCAGTGAGGCCAAAACGCTGACGGGGGCAGAGCATTTAATCGATCTGGTAGGCCAACCGCGGCTGGCAAACAGTTGGTGGCCCGGTGCGGTGATTAGCGAAGAGCTGGCAACGGCGGCAGCATTGCGTCAGCAGCAGGCGTTGCTGACACGGCTGGCAGAACAGGGCGCAGATTCCAGCGCCGACGATGCCGCTGCGATTAACGCCTTACGCCAGCAAATTCAGGCGTTGAAAGTGACGGGCAGGCAAAAAATCAATCTTGATCCCGATATCGTCCGCGTTGCCGAACGCGGTAACCCGCCGTTGCAGGGCAACTACACGCTGTGGGTCGGACCACCGCCGTCCACGGTCACGTTGTTCGGGCTTATCAGCCGTCCTGGCAAGCAGCCATTCACTCCAGGTCGCGACGTGGCGAGCTATCTCTCCGGGCAGAACCTGCTTAGCGGTGCGGATCGCAGCTACGCGTGGGTGGTTTACCCGGACGGACGCACGCAAAAAGCGCCGGTGGCTTACTGGAACAAGCGTCACGTAGAGCCGATGCCCGGCAGCATTATTTATGTTGGCCTCGCGGACTCCGTCTGGAGTGAGACGCCTGATGCCCTTAACGCCGACATTCTTCAGACTCTGACGCAGCGGATACCTCAATAATGAAAAAAAGACATCTGCTTAGCTTACTGGCGCTGGGCATTAGCACAGCTTGCTACGGCGAAACATATCCTGCGCCCATTGGTCCGTCGCAGTCGGATTTCGGTGGCGTAGGATTATTACAAACGCCCACCGCACGTATGGCACGGGAAGGGGAGCTGAGCCTGAACTATCGCGATAACGATCAGTACCGTTATTACTCAGCTTCAGTGCAACTCTTCCCGTGGCTGGAAACAACGCTGCGCTACACCGACGTGCGCACCCGGCAGTACAGCAGCGTCGAAGCATTCTCTGGCGATCAAACGTATAAAGATAAAGCCTTCGATCTCAAACTGCGTTTGTGGGAAGAGAGTTACTGGCTGCCGCAAGTGGCGGTTGGTGCGCGGGATATCGGCGGTACGGGGCTGTTTGATGCGGAATATCTTGTTGCCAGCAAAGCCTGGGGGCCGTTCGATTTTACGCTCGGCCTGGGATGGGGATATCTGGGCACCAGCGGTAATGTGAAAAATCCGCTCTGTTCAGCCAGTGATAAATATTGCTATCGCGATAACAGCTACAAACAGGCGGGATCTATCGACGGTAGCCAGATGTTCCACGGTCCTGCCTCACTGTTTGGCGGCGTGGAATACCAGACGCCCTGGCAACCGCTGCGCCTGAAACTGGAGTATGAAGGTAATAATTATCAGCAGGATTTTGCCGGGAAGCTGGAGCAAAAAAGTAAGTTTAACGTCGGGGCGATTTATCGCGTTACCGATTGGGCCGACGTTAACCTTAGCTATGAACGTGGCAACACCTTTATGTTTGGCGTTACGTTGCGCACCAACTTTAACGATCTGCGCCCGTCTTACAACGATAACGCCCGCCCGCAATATCAACCGCAGCCGCAGGATGCCATTTTGCAGCATTCGGTGGTGGCGAATCAGTTAACGCTGTTGAAATACAATGCCGGACTTGCCGATCCACAGATCCAGGCGAAAGGCGATACGCTGTATGTCACCGGCGAGCAGGTGAAATATCGTGATTCGCGTGAAGGGATCATCCGTGCTAATCGGATCGTGATGAACGATCTGCCGGATGGGATCAAAACGATCCGCATTACGGAAAATCGCCTTAACATGCCGCAGGTGACGACGGAAACCGATGTCGCCAGCCTGAAAAATCATCTCGCCGGAGAGCCGTTGGGCCACGAAACGACGCTGGCGCAAAAACGCGTCGAGCCAGTGGTTCCGCAGTCCACCGAGCAGGGCTGGTATATCGACAAATCACGCTTTGATTTCCATATCGATCCGGTGCTGAACCAGTCGGTCGGTGGCCCGGAAAACTTTTACATGTATCAGCTGGGCGTGATGGGAACGGCAGATTTGTGGCTGACGGACCATCTGCTGACCACTGGAAGCCTTTTTGCAAATCTTGCCAACAACTACGACAAGTTTAACTACACTAATCCACCGCAGGACTCGCACTTACCGCGCGTTCGTACCCATGTGCGCGAGTATGTGCAGAACGATGTCTATGTGAATAACCTGCAAGCCAACTACTTCCAGCATCTGGGTAACGGCTTCTACGGCCAGGTCTACGGAGGTTATCTCGAAACCATGTTTGGCGGTGCGGGGGCAGAAGTGTTGTATCGCCCGCTGGACAGCAACTGGGCGTTTGGTGTGGATGCCAACTACGTTAAACAGCGCGACTGGCGTAGTGCAAAAGATATGATGAAATTCACCGACTACAGCGTGAAAACCGGACATCTGACCGCCTACTGGACGCCATCTTTCGCTCAGGATGTGTTAGTTAAAGCCAGCGTCGGGCAGTATCTGGCTGGGGATAAAGGCGGCACGCTGGAGATCGCCAAACGCTTTGATAGCGGCGTGGTGGTGGGTGGCTATGCCACGATCACGAATGTTTCGAAAGAGGAGTACGGCGAAGGGGACTTCACCAAAGGCGTGTATGTCTCTGTACCGCTGGATCTCTTCTCGTCTGGCCCGACACGCAGCCGTGCGGCAATTGGCTGGACGCCGCTGACGCGTGACGGTGGTCAGCAACTTGGGCGTAAGTTCCAGTTGTATGACATGACCAGCGACCGTAGCGTCAATTTCCGCTAAGTCATGGAAAAGGTGCCAGTTTTCGCACTCACTGGCACCCTCATTCTTAATGGCCTGTCGAGCCATCAGGAACGCAGTTCACCCCCGGTTTGCGATCTGGTGTGTAAAGGCGAAAACATTCTGTCTTCCTGTCCGTCGATATTGGTTGCAGGTCTGGTTGCCTGAGCGACTGGGCCATCATTGGGCTGGAGACATTGCTTTGCGGTAGGTCGGTTTTATCAGCAGTACCGAGCGGACCAGCATAAGCAGGAAGAGCAGAGACTGATAACATCAAAGCAGCAAAATAAGGCTTCATTTTTACCACCTTTATCAGGTTACGTTTCATTTGTTCCAGAGGAACATTGTCGATTTTTCGCGCATTGCTGGTGGCTGGGAATCACCTGAATGGGTGATTTTTTGGACAGTGTGTTTTGCCAGATACGATGTTGATGGGAGATGCCACTTAATCCAGGTTGAACAAAACATACACAAAAAATATAGATCTCCGTCACATTTTTGCGTTATACAGGAAGCTCGCCACTGTGAAGGAGGTACTGCTATGACGTCACTCTCTCGTCCGTGCGTGGAGTTTATCTCCACCATTTTGCAGACCGTACTCAATCTTGGCCTGTTGTGCCTCGGCCTGATTTTGGTTGTCTTCCTCGGCAAAGAAACGGTACATCTGGCTGATGTGCTGTTCGCGCCAGAACAAACCAGTAAATATGAGCTGGTAGAAGGGCTGGTGGTTTACTTTCTCTATTTCGAATTTATCGCGCTGATTGTGAAATACTTTCAGTCCGGTTTTCACTTCCCGCTACGTTACTTTGTCTATATTGGGATCACCGCCATTGTGCGCTTGATCATCGTCGATCATAAATCGCCACTGGATGTGTTGATCTACTCGGCAGCGATCCTGTTGCTGGTGATCACCCTGTGGCTGTGTAATTCGAAACGGCTGAAGCGGGAGTAAAAAAAGGCGCTCCGTGGAGCGCCGAATAACAGTCACAAGTTGGGATAACGTAAGTTGAGGGTGCAGCGGCATAACATTGGCAGAACAACATCTTTAACCTTTCACACCACCTGCCGTCAGGCCGTTGACCAGCCAGCGTTGAGCCAGCAAGAAGACGATGGTGATCGGTAAAGCAGACATCACGGCAGCGGCAGCAAAGTCACCCCACAGGTAGTTTTGCGGGTTGAGGTATTGCTGCATCCCCACGGCCAGGGTGTAGCTGTTTACGTCACGCAGTAACAGCGACGCGACCGGAACTTCAGTAATGGCAGCGATAAACGACAGGATGAACACCACCGCCAGAATCGGTACTGACAGCGGCAACAGGACAAGGCGAAAGGCCTGCCACGGTGTCGCACCATCCAGCGCCGCCGCTTCTTCCAGCGAACTGTCGATGGTTTCGAAATAGCCTTTGATGGTCCAGACATGCAGCGCAATCCCACCCAGATACGCGAAAATTACGCCGCCGTGAGTATTCAGGCCAATGAATGGAATGTACTCACCCAGACGATCAAACAACGCATACAACGCGACCAGTGAAAGTACTGCCGGGAACATCTGGAAAATCAGCATTCCTTTCAGCAGCGTCGCTTTGCCTGGAAAGCGCATACGGGCGAAAGCGTAGGCGCAGGTGGTGGAGAGCGCCACAATGCCAATCGCGGAAATCCCGGCGACCTTTACCGAGTTCCACAGCCATAGCAGTACCGGAAACGGCGGCGGTGTAACGCGACCATCAGCCTGTTCCACGCTAAAACCTAATGCCAGTTTCCAGTGATCCCAGGAGATTTGCTCCGGGATCAGGCTGCCGGTCGCAAAGTTCCCCTGGCGCAGTGAGATAGCGACGACCATCAGCAGCGGGAACATAATCGCCGCGATAAAAAGTAGCAGTAGCAGGTGAGTAATAAACAAACGTGCTTTTTGCGATTTCGGTTGGACCATTGCCATTTTTGTTATCTCCCTTAATCAAACTTCATTCGCGTGGCTTTCAGGTTCACTATCGCCAGCGCACCCACCAGCAGGAAGATCAGCGTGGCAATTGCTGCCGCCAGACCGAAGTCCTGACCCCCGCCGCCTTCAAAAGCGATGCGGTAGGTGTAGTTAACAAGCAGGTCGGTATAACCGGCTGGCGTGGTCGTGCCAAGACGATCCGGACCGCCGTTGGTTAACAGTTGAATCAGCACGAAGTTGTTAAAGTTAAAGGCAAAGCTGGCGATCATCAGCGGCGTCAGCGGTTTAATCAGCAGCGGTAGCGTAATCTTAAAGAAGTTCTGGAATGGACCTGCGCCATCCATTGCTGAGGCTTCATACAAATCGTCCGGAATCGCTTTCAGCAAGCCCATGCAGAGGATCATCATGTACGGATAACCCAGCCAGGTGTTGACGATAATCAGCATCGTGCGGGCGGTGGTCGGATCGCTGAACCAGGCGGGCTTCACGCCAAACAGCGCACTCAACATCATGTTGATCTCACCGAAGCTCTGGTTAAACAACCCTTTGAAAATCAAGATTGAAATGAACGATGGCACCGCATAGGGCAGAATCAGCAGGACGCGATAGACCGCTTTGCCGCGCAACGCTTCCCACTGCACCAGACACGCCAGAACCATGCCGACCGCCACCGTTAAAAAGACAGTGATCAGCGAGAACACCACGGTCCAGACGAAAATGGCGAGGAACGGTTTCTGAATGCCTTCGTCGGTGAAGACGCGGGTAAAGTTTTTCCAGCCGGTGGTCACGGTATAACCGGGGCTTAGCTTTTCATCGCCCCAGTTGCCGTCGGCGGTAATGGACTGGTAAAAGCCAATTTGGTTATTCGGACGATATTTCACACCGCTCTGATTATTCGTCAACGTACCGTCACCGTCGAGTGTGTAGAGCGGCTGCGTGCCAGAAAACTGGCGCAGGGAGCTCATCATCACTTTGTTGCCATCCGGCAGAATGGCGGTAATGTCACTCAGCGCCTGACGATTCTGGGTAATCACGCGGAGATTCGCGCGTTCGCCTTCGGGCTGGGCGGTCGTTTCTTTCAGTTGCAGTTTTTGCTCGCCGCCAAATTTAAACGCGTCGGAGAGGTAATTTTTGCCGGTTTCGCCGTCGCTGAGCGCCAGTTGCCACTCATCGCCCGCCGGGTAAAGACCAAAATTATAGGTTTTGCCTGCTTGCCAGGAGCGATCTAACAACACTTCCTGCGCACGTTCAAAAGTCAGCTGGTTAGTGCTGCTGTAGTTGGTGAAGGCAATGGCGATGGTGCAGACCAAAGGGAAGAGGACGAATAATCCCATTCCAGCCATTCCCGGGTAAACATAGCGCCAGGCGTAGGCTTTACGATTGGCGAAAATATACAGCCCCGCTGAACTCAATATCAGCGTGGTAATGGCGAACAGGTATTCCCCTTGTGCGTACATTAAAACAACAAGGTAACCCACCAGCAGGCCGAGCAGACCTAGCACTGACCATTTCAGCGCGTCGCTTTGCCACCAATGTTTCTTTTTAATGACATCCATGGGGTTCTTCCTCATTCCAGGACGGATAAGGCTTTCACGCCTTATCCGACAACAACTGCCTGATGCGACACTGATGCGTCTTATCAGGCCTACATGCGTTTCAGTTTTGTAGGCCGGACAAGGCGTTCACGCCGCATCCGGCATTTCACAGCATTACTTGGTGATACGAGTCTGCGCGTCTTTCAGGGCTTCATCGACAGTCTGACGACCGCTGGCGGCGTTGATCACCGCAGTACGTACGGCATACCAGAAAGCGGACATCTGCGGGATGTTTGGCATGATTTCACCTTTCTGGGCGTTTTCCATGGTGGCAGCAATGCGTGGATCTTTCGCCAACTCTTCCTCGTAAGACTTCAGCGCTACGGCACCCAGCGGTTTATCTTTATTAACCGCTTCCAGACCTTCGTCAGTCAGCAGATAGTTTTCAAGGAACTCTTTCGCCAGCTCTTTGTTCGGACTGGCGGCGTTAATACCTGCGCTCAGCACGCCAACGAACGGTTTGGATGGATGACCCTTGAAGGTCGGCAGTACCGTTACACCATAATTCACTTTGCTGGTGTCGATGTTGGACCATGCCCACGGGCCGTTGATGGTCATCGCTGTTTCGCCTTTATTAAAGGCAGCTTCTGCGATGGAGTAATCGGTGTCTGCATTCATGTGTTTGTTTTTAATCAGGTCAACCAGGAAGGTCAGACCCGCTTTCGCGCCAGCGTTATCCACGCCCACGTCTTTAATGTCGTACTTGCCGTTTTCATACTTGAACGCATAACCCCCGTCAGCAGCAATCAGCGGCCAGGTGAAGTACGGTTCTTGCAGGTTGAACATCAGCGCGCTCTTGCCTTTCGCTTTCAGTTCTTTATCCAGCGCCGGGATCTCTTCCCAGGTTTTTGGCGGGTTCGGCAGCAGATCTTTGTTATAAATCAGCGATAACGCTTCAACAGCGATCGGGTAAGCAATCAGCTTGCCGTTGTAACGTACGGCATCCCAGGTAAACGGATACAGCTTGTCCTGGAACGCTTTGTCCGGGGTGATTTCAGCCAACAGGCCAGATTGAGCGTAGCCACCAAAGCGGTCGTGCGCCCAGAAGATAATGTCAGGGCCATCGCCAGTTGCCGCAACCTGAGGGAATTTCTCTTCCAGTTTATCCGGATGCTCAACGGTGACTTTAATTCCGGTATCTTTCTCGAATTTCTTACCGACTTCAGCGAGACCGTTATAGCCTTTATCGCCGTTAATCCAGATTACCAGTTTACCTTCTTCGATTTTGGCGAGAGCCGAGGCGGAAAACATCATCGTCGTTAATGCGGATAATGCGAGGATGCGTGCACCTGTTTTTATTTTCATAATCTATGGTCCTTGTTGGTGAAGTGCTCGTGAAAACACCTAAACGGACTCTAGTTTCTTTATACAGCAACCTCTTTCCATCCTCCTTGCCCCTACGCCCCACCGTTGCTTTGTGTGATCTCTGTTACAGAATTGGCGGTAATGTGGAGATGCGCACATAAAATCGCCACGATTTTTGCAAGCAACATCACGAAATTCCTTACATGACCTCGGTTTAGTTCACAGAAGCCGCGTTCTCATCCTCCCGCCTCCTCCCCCATAAAAAAGCCAGGGGGTGGAGGATTTAAGCCATCTCCTGATGACGCATAGTCAGCCCATCATGAATGTTGCTGTCGATGACAGGTTGTTACAAAGGGAGAAGGGCATGGCGAGCGTACAGCTGCAAAATGTAACGAAAGCCTGGGGCGAGGTCGTGGTATCGAAAGATATCAATCTCGATATCCATGAAGGTGAATTCGTGGTGTTTGTCGGACCGTCTGGCTGCGGTAAATCGACTTTACTGCGCATGATTGCCGGGCTTGAGACGATCACCAGCGGCGACCTGTTCATCGGTGAGAAACGGATGAATGACACTCCGCCAGCAGAACGCGGCGTTGGTATGGTGTTTCAGTCTTACGCGCTCTATCCCCACCTGTCAGTAGCAGAAAACATGTCATTTGGCCTGAAACTGGCAGGCGCAAAAAAAGAGGTGATTAACCAACGCGTCAACCAGGTGGCGGAAGTGCTACAACTGGCGCATTTGCTGGATCGCAAACCGAAAGCGCTCTCCGGTGGTCAGCGTCAGCGTGTGGCGATTGGCCGTACGCTGGTGGCCGAGCCAAGCGTATTTTTGCTCGATGAACCGCTCTCCAACCTCGATGCTGCACTGCGTGTGCAAATGCGTATCGAAATCTCCCGTCTGCATAAACGCCTGGGCCGCACAATGATTTACGTCACCCACGATCAGGTCGAAGCGATGACGCTGGCCGACAAAATCGTGGTGCTGGACGCTGGTCGCGTGGCGCAGGTTGGGAAACCGCTGGAGCTGTACCACTATCCGGCAGACCGTTTTGTCGCCGGATTTATCGGTTCGCCAAAGATGAACTTCCTGCCGGTAAAAGTGACCGCCACTGCAATCGATCAAGTGCAGGTGGAGCTGCCGATGCCAAATCGTCAGCAAGTCTGGCTGCCGGTTGAAAGCCGTGATGTCCAGGTTGGAGCCAATATGTCGCTGGGTATTCGCCCGGAACATCTACTGCCAAGTGATATCGCTGACGTCATCCTTGAGGGTGAAGTTCAGGTCGTCGAGCAACTCGGCAACGAAACCCAAATCCATATCCAGATCCCTTCCATTCGTCAAAACCTGGTGTACCGCCAGAACGACGTGGTGTTGGTAGAAGAAGGTGCCACATTCGCTATCGGCCTGCCGCCAGAGCGTTGCCATCTGTTCCGTGAGGATGGCACTGCATGTCGTCGACTGCATAAGGAGCCGGGCGTTTAAGCACCCCACAAAACACACAAAGCCTGTCACAGGTGATGTGAAAAAAGAAAAGCAATGACTCAGGAGATAGAATGATGATTACTCTGCGCAAACTTCCTCTGGCGGTTGCCGTCGCAGCGGGCGTAATGTCTGCTCAGGCAATGGCTGTTGATTTCCACGGCTATGCACGTTCCGGTATTGGCTGGACAGGTAGCGGCGGTGAACAACAGTGTTTCCAGACTACCGGTGCTCAAAGTAAATACCGTCTTGGCAACGAATGTGAAACTTATGCTGAATTAAAATTGGGTCAGGAAGTGTGGAAAGAGGGCGATAAGAGCTTCTATTTCGACACTAACGTGGCCTATTCCGTCGCACAACAGAATGACTGGGAAGCTACCGATCCGGCCTTCCGTGAAGCAAACGTGCAGGGTAAAAACCTGATCGAATGGCTGCCAGGCTCCACCATCTGGGCAGGTAAGCGCTTCTACCAACGTCATGACGTTCATATGATCGACTTCTACTACTGGGATATTTCTGGTCCTGGTGCCGGTCTGGAAAACATCGATGTTGGCTTCGGTAAACTCTCTCTGGCAGCAACCCGCTCCTCTGAAGCAGGTGGTTCTTCCTCTTTCGCCAGCAACAATATTTATGACTATACCAACGAAACCGCGAACGACGTTTTCGATGTGCGTTTAGCGCAGATGGAAATCAACCCGGGCGGCACATTAGAACTGGGTGTCGACTACGGTCGTGCCAACCTGCGTGATAACTATCGTCTGGTTGATGGCGCATCGAAAGACGGCTGGTTATTCACTGCTGAACATACTCAGAGTGTCCTGAAGGGCTTTAACAAGTTTGTTGTTCAGTACGCTACTGACTCGATGACCTCGCAGGGTAAAGGTCTGTCGCAGGGTTCTGGCGTCGCGTTTGATAACGAAAAATTTGCCTACAATATCAACAACAACGGTCACATGCTGCGTATCCTCGACCACGGAGCGATCTCCATGGGCGACAACTGGGACATGATGTACGTGGGTATGTACCAGGATATCAACTGGGATAACGACAACGGCACCAAGTGGTGGACCGTCGGTATTCGCCCGATGTACAAGTGGACGCCAATCATGAGCACCGTGATGGAAATCGGCTACGACAACGTCGAATCCCAGCGCACCGGCGACAAGAACAATCAGTACAAAATTACCCTTGCACAACAATGGCAGGCTGGCGACAGCATCTGGTCACGCCCGGCTATTCGTGTCTTCGCAACCTACGCCAAGTGGGATGAGAAATGGGGTTATGACTACAACGGCGATAGCAAGGTTAACCCGAACTACGGCAAAGCCGTTCCTGCTGATTTCAACGGCGGCAGCTTCGGCCGTGGTGACAGCGACGAGTGGACCTTCGGTGCCCAGATGGAAATCTGGTGGTAATAGCAAAACCTGGGCCGGATAAGGCGTTTACGCCGCATCCGGCATAAAACAGGTTGTCATTATCTGAAAGGGGCGAAAGCCCCTCTGATTATCGGGTTTAGCGCGCTATTGCCTGGCTACCGCTGAGCTCCAGATTTTGAGGTGAAACAATGAAAATGAATAAAAGTCTCATCGCCCTCTGTTTATCAGCAGGGTTGCTGGCAAGCGCGCCTGGAATCAGCCTTGCCGATGTTAACTACGTACCGCAAAACACCAGCGACGCGCCAGCCATTCCATCTGCCGCGCTGCAACAACTCACCTGGACACCGGTCGATCAATCTAAAACCCAGACCACCCAACTGGCGACTGGCGGCCAACAACTGAACGTTCCCGGCATCAGTGGTCCGGTTGCTGCGTACAGCGTCCCGGCAAACATTGGCGAACTGACCCTAACGCTGACCAGCGAAGTGAACAAACAAACTAGCGTATTTGCGCCGAACGTGCTGATTCTTGATCAGAATATGACCCCATCAGCCTTCTTCCCCAGCAGTTATTTCACCTACCAGGAACCAGGCGTGATGAGTGCAGATCGTCTGGAAGGCGTTATGCGCCTGACACCGGCGTTGGGGCAGCAAAAACTTTATGTTCTGGTCTTTACCACGGAAAAAGATCTCCAGCAGACGACCCAACTGCTCGACCCGGCTAAAGCCTATGCCAAAGGCGTCGGTAACTCGATCCCGGATATTCCTGACCCGGTTGCTCGTCATACCACCGATGGCTTACTGAAACTGAAAGTCAAAACGAACTCCAGTTCCAGCGTGTTGGTCGGGCCACTATTTGGTTCTTCCGCTCCAGCTCCGGTTACGGTAGGCAACACGGCGGCACCAGCTGTGGCTGCACCCGCTCCGGCACCGGTGAAGAAAAGCGAGCCGATGCTCAATGACACGGAAAGTTATTTTAATACCGCGATCAAAAACGCTGTCGCGAAAGGTGATGTTGATAAGGCGTTAAAACTGCTTGATGAAGCTGAACGCCTGGGGTCAACATCTGCCCGTTCCACCTTTATCAGCAGTGTAAAAGGCAAGGGGTAATTACGCCCCACAGTGCTGATTTTGCAACAACTGGTGCGTCTCCTGGCGCACCTTTTTTTATGCTTCATTCCAGGGATATGAGCGATTTTTTATAGTACTTCACTTCTTCTTCACTAAGAATATCCATTATCTCAATGCATTATCAGAGATTCTTTTCCTTTCGCCGGTAGTGTCTGGACGCTCAGGCTACTTTTTCCAGTTATTTCATTTCTGTAATGCAGAGGTTTTATGTTAGGTCATATCTCAAAGTTTGACGGCAATAACTCTTTGATAAAACATGATGTGGTGCAAGGAAATAATAAATTAGATCTTGATTTACTACGTAATTTTAATGGGGTGCCAGGTTTAAATAGAGATAACTTTATTTATATTAGTGATATATTTTTAAATATAAAACAACGGAACGAAAAAAATCATGCAATAAATATGTTTCGTGAAGTCTCAATCAGTAATGATATTATAAGCGTAAAATTCTATAGAAATGAAGAAATAGAATGTGCTTGTGATTTTCTGATGGATAAAGATGCGCAGGGGTATACTGACCTGTCTGATTTGGATTTAACAAGTTGTCATTTTAAAGGTGACGTTATTTCGAAGGTGTCTTTTTTATCGTCAAATCTACAACATGTAACATTCGAATGTAAAGAAATAGGGGATTGCAATTTTACTACTGCAACAGTTGATAATGTCATATTTAAATGTCGACGTTTACACAATGTGATTTTTATCAAAGCGAGTGGCGAATATGTCGATTTTAGCCAAAGTATTCTTGATACAGTTGACTTCTCGCGGAGCCAGCTTACTCATAGTAATTTTCGTGAATGTCAGATTAGAAATTCAAAGTTCAATAATTGTTATCTTTATGCTTCGCACTTCACCAGAGCAGAATTTCTTTCTGACAAAGAAATATCATTTATTAAATCGAATTTGACAGCTGTCGTGTTTGATCATGTGCGAATATCGACAGGGAATTTTAAAGACAGCGTTACACAACGAATGGTATTATCTATTGATTACTCAGATATATTTGGAAATGAATATCTCGATGGTTATATCAATAACATTATAAAAATGATTGATACATTGCCAGATGATCCAGCGATATTGAAATCCGTTCTGGCAGTAAAACTGGTGATGCAATTAAAAATTCTTAATATTGTTAATAAAAACTTTATTGAGAATATGAAGAAAATATTTAGCCATTGTCCTTATATAAAAGATCCAATTATACGTAGTTATATCCATCCTGATGAAGATAACAAGTTCGATAATTTTATGCGTCAAAATCGATTCAGTAAGATGAATTTCGATACCCAACAGATGATCGATTTTATTAACAGATTTAATATGAATAAATGGCTGATTGATCAAAATAACAATTTTTTTATCCAACTTATCGATCAGGCTCTACGATCAACGAATGATACGATCAAAGAAAATGCCTGGCATCTTTATAAAGAGTGGATTCGTAGTGATGATGTTTCACCTTTATTTATAGAAGTTGAAGATAATTTAAGAACCTTTAACACGAATGAATTAACACGAAACGATAATATCTTTATCCTGTTCTCCTCTGTCTATGATGGGCCAGTTATGGTGGTAAGCTCCCAGCGCTTACATGATATGTTGAATCCTACAAAAGATACCAATTGGAATTCCACGTATATCTACAAATCCAGACATGAGATGTTGCCTGTTAATCTTACTCCGGAAACACTTTTCGGCTCTAAATCTCAGGATAAACATGCGCTTTTCCCAATTTTTACTGCGAGTTGGCGAGCTAATCGTATAAAGAATAAAGGTATTTAAGTAAAGGAAAACATCATCGTTCCTGGCATCCTGGGCGGTGATGTCCCTATGGTTGCCCTCGCCAGCACGGGCATCGGCAAAGCGTAAGGTTCAACAGCGTTTTACCACTTCATGCGATTGTTGCGTTTTTGTTGCGCATTAGATCACTTAATTTGCTTTACATCTCCCGTAAACACTTTTCTGCGATACAATGCCTTTACGTTATGTAACGGAGAGTTCGGCATGTCACACCCCGCGTTAACGCAACTGCGTGCGCTGCGCTATTTTAAAGAGATCCCTGCCCTGGATACGCAACTGCTCGACTGGCTGTTGCTGGAAGATTCCATGACAAAACGTTTTGAACAGCAGGGAAAAACGGTGAGCGTGACGATGATCCGCGAAGGGTTTGTCGAGCAGAATGAAATCCCCGAAGAACTGCCGCTGCTGCCGAAAGAGTCTCGTTACTGGTTACGTGAAATTTTGTTATGTGCCGATGGTGAACCGTGGCTTGCCGGTCGTACCGTCGTTCCTGTGTCAACGTTAAGCGGGCCGGAGCTGGCGTTACAAAAATTGGGTAAAACGCCGTTAGGACGCTATCTGTTCACATCATCGACATTAACCCGGGACTTTATTGAGATAGGCCGTGATGCCGGACTGTGGGGGCGACGTTCCCGCCTGCGATTAAGCGGTAAACCGCTGTTGCTAACAGAACTGTTTTTACCGGCGTCACCGTTGTACTAAGAGGAAAAAAATATGGAGTGGAGTCTGACGCAGAATAAGCTGCTGGCGTTTCATCGCTTAATGCGTACGGATAAGCCAATTGGCGCGTTACTGCTGCTCTGGCCAACATTATGGGCGTTGTGGGTGGCGACACCGGGCGTTCCCCAGCTCTGGATCCTGGCGGTGTTTGTCGCGGGTGTCTGGCTGATGCGCGCTGCTGGTTGCGTGGTGAATGATTATGCTGACCGCAAGTTTGATGGTCATGTTAAGCGCACGGCGAACCGACCGCTTCCCAGCGGCGCGGTAACGGAGAAAGAGGCGCGCGCGCTGTTTGTCGTGCTGGTACTGATTTCGTTTTTACTGGTGCTGACGCTGAATACGATGACCATTCTGTTGTCGATTGCCGCGCTAGCGCTGGCGTGGGTGTACCCGTTTATGAAGCGGTATACCCATCTACCGCAAGTGGTGCTGGGCGCGGCGTTTGGCTGGTCGATTCCAATGGCTTTTGCTGCTGTGAGTGAGTCGGTGCCATTGAGTTGCTGGTTAATGTTCCTCGCCAATATTCTCTGGGCGGTGGCATACGACACGCAGTATGCGATGGTTGACCGCGATGATGATGTGAAGATTGGCATTAAATCCACCGCAATCCTGTTCGGCCAATACGATAAATTGATTATTGGTATATTGCAGATTGGCGTACTGGCGTTGATGGCGATTATCGGTGAGTTAAATGGCTTAGGCTGGGGATATTACTGGTCAATTCTGGTGGCTGGCGCGCTGTTTGTTTATCAACAAAAACTGATTGCCAACCGCGAGCGTGAAGCCTGCTTTAAAGCGTTTATGAATAATAACTATGTTGGTCTGGTACTGTTTTTAGGGCTGGCAATGAGTTACTGGCATTTCTGATGATGTAAAAAAGCCGGATGATCATCCGGCTTTCTTCTGGGCTGCCTGATGCGCTGCGCTTCTCAGACCTACACAACATATCGCAATTTATTGAATTTGCAGATCATGGTAGGCCGAATAAGGCGTTTGCGCCGCATCCGGCAATTCTCACTGATTACCCTTCGCCCTGCGTCGCACTCTCAATCGTCAAACGCACGTCTGATGTAATCAACTCCGCCAGCAACTGATACACCTTCATCGTTTCTGCCGGTTCGGCGTCGCCGCTATCGCTGATATACCCTTCATCACGCAGTGTCAGCACCAGAGAACTGAACACCGCCTTGTCGAAGAACTCCGGCGCGTTGATACCGTGCAGCACGGAGAGACGTTGCGCGACGGTGCGGCTCTCTTTCTCCAGCGTACCGCGGTTGATCGACGGGTTGGCGCTCAACAGCCAAAAAGTGATGGCATAACGTTGCAGCGTTTCGCGCGCGCCTGCGGCCAGCAGCTGTAGCGTGCGAGAATGCGCCGGGTTGATATGCAACTCATCATCTTGCAGGGTAATCAGCCCCTGACGTTGCATCTCATTTGCCAGCGCATCAATAACGTCCGGTAACTCGTCGCGATCCCAGCGCAGGAACAGTTCCGCTTTCAGCATTGGGTAAAGCACATTGACGTGCTCCATCAATACGTCGCGGGAGATGTGGCGATGCTGGGTGACAATTGCCGCCATCAGCGAAGGCAGCACCAACATATGCGCAATGTTGTTGCGATAGTAGGTCATCAGCACCGCTTGCTCGCGCGGCAGAATGATGATGTCGCCGATAGTGTCTTTCTCAACTTCAAACTTGTTCATTTGCAGCGCGTGATCGATAAGCTCGCTGGCGCTGGCTGAAGGAACGGTAGAGTCCGTGGAGTAAGGTACGTTGCGCATCAGATCCAGGTAGCAGTTGAGTTGCTCGGTTAACTGCTCGCGGGTGAGTGAGCGCTGACGTGACGCCAGTAGCGCAGTACAGCACAGGTTCATGGCGTTTGCCGCGCCTGCGTTGTTAATGCGTACCATCAGATCGGCAGCAATATTATTGACCGTCGGCGTTAACCAGGCCGGACGCACCGCTTCGATGGGATCGATAGATTCACGCCAGTCTGGTACGTGCTGGTTAAGGTAGGTCATCAACGGCATTGGTTCACCGAAGTTGACGTAACCCTGACCGAGATTACGCAGCTTGCTTAAACCGCGCAGCATCTGCGGCAGGCTCTCTTTCTCTTTCGTCGCGCCGCGCAGTTCTTTGGCGTAAGTACCCACTTCCATGACGTGCTCATAACCGATATAGATCGGAATCAGCGTAATCGGACGCGTGCCGCCACGCAGCATCGCCTGAATGGTCATCGACAGCGTACCGGTTTTCGGATCCAGCAAACGCCCCGTACGGGAACGACCGCCTTCTACGAAGTACTCGACGGAATAACCACGGCTGAACAGTTCGCCGAGATACTCACGGAAAACGGTGGAATAGAGCTTATTGCCTTTAAACGTACGGCGAATAAAGAACGCACCCAGACGGCGGAAAATCGGCCCGGCCGGCCAGAAGTTCAGGTTGATCCCGGCGGCGATATGCGGCGGCACCAGCCCCTGGTGATACAGCACGTAAGAAAGCAGCAGGTAGTCCATGTGACTGCGGTGGCAAGGCACATACACCAGCTCATGACCGTCGTGGGCCAACTGGCGAACGCGCTCGGCGTTATGGACGTTGATACCCTGGTAAAGTCGGTTCCAGGTGAAGCCCAGAATACGGTCAGTCAGGCGAATCATCTCGTAAGAGAAATTCGCCGCAATCTCTTCCATCAGTGCAATCGCGTTCTGCTGCGCTTTTTCATGGGAGATTTTTTTGCTGCGCGCTTCATCTTCTACCGCTTTGGCAATGGCGCGGGAGGCGAGCAGCTTATTAAACAGATCCTGACGAGCAGGCAAACGTGGGCCTACGGCAGCCAGACGTTGACGGGCAAAGTGCATACGCGCCACGCGCGCCAGTTTTTGCGCGATAGTTTTATCCGTGCCGTGTTCATCCGCCATACGGCGCAGCGAAACTGACGGTGAGAAACGCACAAAACTGTCGCGACCGAGCCACAGTACGGCGAAAAATTTCTGTACGCCGTTAAGCATACGCAGTGGCGGGTTTACTTCGCCTTTTTCACGCCCCGGCGCGCGACCAAACATCACCGATACTGGCACCATCTGCACATCCAGATTTGGGTTGCTACGGTGCAAATCGAGATAGTCGTGGAACAGCTTAATAGACTCTTCTTTCGGCGTGTAATAGGTGAATACACGCGGCCCGCCGTGAATGAACACATAGCGCGGCAGTAGCGTGCCGTCGATTTCCAGCGGCTCTAACGGGTCAGGCAAGTCATGAGCCAGACACTGGGCGCGCAACGTCAGCAAATCTGCTTTCGAGTTGTACGGTAAAACGTACATAATTGGACGAGAAGTATCCAGCCCCAGTTCCGGGGCAGGATCTGCCGGAATAGACTTGCTTTTTACCAGGATGCTTAATGGTAAATTCAGTAATTTGTAGTAAATTCGTGGCCAGCCGGACATAAACGATGTAAAGCCTCTGGTTAATAATGCAAATGCGCGGCAAGGATAGCAGAAAGTCATGGGAAATTCTGTGGTATCCGCTCATGTTTCGCGCGGCGTTACGCAAACCCGAATCATCGGATTTAACGGTACACTGATATTGACGCTCATAATGTAAAAAGGTTCTTTCAATGGCCAATAATACCACTGGACTCACCCGAATTATCAAAGCTGCTGGCTATTCCTGGAAAGGTTTACGCGCTGCATGGATCAACGAAGCGGCATTCCGTCAGGAAGGCGTAGCGGTATTGTTGGCGGTGGTCATCGCCTGCTGGCTGGATGTGGACGCAATTACCCGCGTGCTGCTTATCAGCTCCGTGATGCTGGTGATGATTGTGGAAATCCTCAATAGCGCCATCGAAGCAGTGGTTGACCGAATTGGCTCTGAATACCATGAGCTATCCGGACGCGCTAAAGATATGGGATCCGCCGCGGTGCTGATTGCGATTATCGTCGCCGTGATTACCTGGTGCATCCTGTTATGGTCGCATTTTGGATAACCCTTCCAGATTTCGATAAATCTCTGGTTTATTGTGCAGTTTATGGTTCCAAAATCGCCTTTTGCTGTATATACTCACAGCATAACTGTATATACACCCAGGGGGCGGAATGAAAGCGTTAACGGCCAGGCAACAAGAGGTGTTTGATCTCATCCGTGATCACATCAGCCAGACAGGTATGCCGCCGACGCGTGCGGAAATCGCGCAGCGTTTGGGGTTCCGTTCCCCAAACGCGGCTGAAGAACATCTGAAGGCGCTGGCACGCAAAGGCGTTATTGAAATTGTTTCCGGCGCATCACGCGGGATTCGTCTGTTGCAGGAAGAGGAAGAAGGGTTGCCGCTGGTAGGTCGTGTGGCTGCCGGTGAACCGCTTCTGGCGCAACAGCATATTGAAGGTCATTATCAGGTCGATCCTTCCTTATTCAAGCCGAATGCTGATTTCCTGCTGCGCGTCAGCGGGATGTCGATGAAAGATATCGGCATTATGGATGGCGACTTGCTGGCAGTGCATAAAACTCAGGATGTACGTAACGGTCAGGTCGTTGTCGCACGTATTGATGACGAGGTTACTGTTAAGCGCCTGAAAAAACAGGGCAATAAAGTCGAACTGTTGCCAGAAAATAGCGAGTTTAAACCAATTGTCGTTGACCTTCGTCAGCAGAGCTTCACCATTGAAGGGCTGGCGGTTGGAGTTATTCGCAACGGCGACTGGCTGTAACATATCTCTGAGACCGCGATGCCGCCTGGCGTCGCGGTTTGTTTTTCATCTCTCTTCATCAGGCTTGTCTGCATGGCATTCCTCACTTCATCTGATAAAGCACTCTGGCATCTCGCCTTACCCATGATTTTCTCCAATATCACCGTTCCGTTGCTGGGACTGGTCGATACGGCGGTAATTGGTCATCTTGATAGCCCGGTTTATTTGGGCGGCGTGGCGGTTGGTGCAACGGCGACCAGCTTTCTCTTTATGCTGTTGCTTTTTTTGCGCATGAGCACTACCGGGCTGACTGCGCAGGCTTATGGTGCCAAAAATCCTCAGGCATTAGCCCGTGCGCTGGTGCAACCGTTGCTGTTGGCGTTGGGGGCCGGGGCGTTAATTGCGCTGCTGCGTACGCCGATTATCGATCTGGCGCTGCATATTGTTGGCGGCAGCGAAGCGGTGCTAGAACAGGCGCGGCGCTTTCTTGAAATCCGCTGGTTAAGCGCACCGGCGTCGCTGGCGAATCTGGTATTACTTGGTTGGTTACTCGGCGTGCAATATGCCCGTGCACCAGTAATTTTGTTAGTGGTCGGCAATATCCTCAACATTGTGCTGGATGTCTGGCTGGTGATGGGGCTGCATATGAACGTGCAGGGCGCGGCGCTGGCGACGGTTATTGCGGAATATGCAACATTGCTGATTGGTCTGCTAATGGTGCGTAAAATCCTCAAACTACGCGGAATCTCCGGCGAAATGCTGAAAACTGCCTGGCGAGGAAACTTCCGTCGCTTGCTGGCGCTTAACCGCGATATCATGCTGCGCTCGCTGTTGTTGCAACTCTGTTTCGGCGCGATCACCGTACTTGGCGCGCGACTGGGGAGTGACATTATCGCTGTTAACGCGGTTCTGATGACGTTACTCACCTTTACCGCCTATGCGCTGGATGGTTTTGCCTACGCGGTTGAAGCACATTCTGGTCAGGCGTACGGTGCGCGCGACGGTAGCCAGTTACTGGATGTCTGGCGGGCAGCGTGCCGCCAGTCGGGGATTGTAGCGTTACTGTTTTCGGTGGTTTATTTGCTGGCAGGGGAACACATCATTGCATTGCTGACGTCGTTAACCCAGATTCAGCAGCTGGCCGACCGCTATCTTATCTGGCAGGTGATTTTGCCGTTGGTCGGCGTCTGGTGTTATCTGCTCGACGGCATGTTTATAGGTGCAACGCGCGCCGCCGAAATGCGTAACAGTATGGCGGTGGCCGCCGCAGGTTTTGCGCTGACGCTCCTTACGCTGCCGTGGCTGGGTAATCATGGTTTGTGGCTGGCATTAACCGTCTTTCTGGCTTTGCGCGGGCTTTCTCTGGCGGCTATCTGGCGGCGTCACTGGCGCAACGGTACCTGGTTTGCCGCAACGTGACGGTTAAAAATTCTGAATAAATAATCCTAAGCCAAATTGCTGACTACACTTAATCTCACGTTCAGAAGAAAAGTGAACGTACTCTCATTCACAACCTAACGATGAGGTCTTGATTATGAATAAAGATGAAGCCGGCGGTAACTGGAAACAGTTTAAAGGTAAAGTGAAAGAGCAATGGGGCAAACTGACCGATGATGATATGACGATCATTGAAGGTAAACGTGATCAACTGGTCGGTAAAATCCAGGAACGTTATGGTTATCAGAAAGATCAGGCAGAAAAAGAGGTCGTGGATTGGGAAACCCGCAATGAGTATCGCTGGTAATTAATCCCTCCTGCCCGACGTGTACAAGGATGTACGCCCTCTTAACGTGATTTCTTTTTCACCTGTACAGAGTGATCATGCTGGCACTGTTCAGGATGACGACACGCTTCCACTTCCACGCATGCCGCACAGAGTCCATGTGCTTCAATCACATTATGCCGCAGGGCAAACCCCATTTTGGCCGCCAGCGTATGCATAATGTCTTCCACGCCTTCTGCACACTCTTCTTTCACTGCGCCGCAGCGATCGCAAATAAACATGGCTGAAGTATGAGTGGGCTGGTCGAACAGATGACAGAGCACATAACTGTTGGTGGATTCCACCTTATGCACAAAACCTTGCTCAAGCAGAAAATCCAGCGCGCGATAAACCGTTGGCGGCTTGGCTTGCGGTTCAGCTTCGCGCAGCAAATCAAGCAGATCATAAGCGCTGATAGCGCCATCCTGCAGACTCATCAGGCGCAACACTTCCAGGCGCTGTGGGGTCAGGCGCACATTACGCTGCGCACAGATTTTTTCAGCCTGCGCTAATAACTCCTGCGTTGTGGTCTTTTCCATCGGGCACCTCAAAGTGGGGGTTAAGAATGTCCTTACTTTACCATGTTCCAGGAAAAACACCGAGAACCCTTAATGTTGCCGTAATGTTGATTTTTTGATTTGTCGGTAAGGTGTTGTGTTGCCTGGTAGTACCATTATCTACACGATAATAATTAATAATTCATTTTTAAATAAATTGCTTCAAGATAACTCGCTATTTATTTAGCTGGGTTTGATCGCATACCTGTACTTCAGAAATTATGAGCGATTTTTGATAGTGAGCAGATGGCAAAAGAATTATAAGGAGGACACGGTACGACAAAAAAGGTAGATGAATCATGTTGAAGATAATACCCGGTGCAACTGGATACTTTAATAAAACACTCAATTCAAATCAATTCGATAATGAAGATGCAATCAAAGGTAAAGTAAATAGTATATATGGTAAATCTATTGATTATTCAGCGATGCGTCATCGGGATATAATTATTGCAAAAATAGATTTGTTTATTCAAAGAATCACTCATAATTTATGGACTGCACGTGAAAAAAATGTGACGTTAATTAAGCAAATAAATGATCTCAAAATGTGTGTCAATGAGTATATTGGAGATTGTACTGATGAGGAATTAAACGATCGTGAATTTATTGCATCAGTTGTTGACCGGGCTATTTTTCATTTCGCGATTAATAGTATATGTAATCCCGAGGATAATAAAGATGCGACGCCCATAGAACGATGTACTTTTGACGTAGAAACTAAGAATGGCCTTCCCTCCACGGTTCAGCTTTTTTATGAGGAATCTAAAGATAATGAACCTTTAGCGAATATACATTTGCAAGCAATAGGTTCTGGTTTTTTAACGTTTGTTAATGCATGTCAGGAATATGATGACAACAGCTTAAAATTATTCGCTTCGCTGTTAATTTCACTTTCATATTCTAGTGCCTACGTAGATTTAGCAGGAGCAGAAAGAGTGAAGATTAATGAATATAATGAGAACTATCTGACAGCTCAGTTTGAAGAATTATCTCAACGTGATATGAAGAAGTACCTGGGAGAGATGAAGCGTCTGGCAGATGGGGGAGAAATGAATTTTGATGACTATCTGGATAAAATGTCACTTCTGGTGAATGAAGGAAAGCTCGAACCTGATATTTTAAGCAAAATGCGAGATGCTGCACCGAAATTAATTGACTTTGCTAAGTCGTTTGACCCAAACTCAAAGGAAAAGATTAAAATACTTACAGACACTTCTAAATTAATTTATGATTTATTCGGGGTTAAATCGGAGAAATAATATGTGAAGTTCTTCGATAGTATGGAAGGCATTATATAAAAGGACCCAATGCTTATTGGGTTCTTTTTTTCTCTATCAGTGCTATTAGCAGGGAGAGATATCACCGTAGTTTAATGTGTGATTTTTATTTATCGTCGAACCTGGATTGTTTATCATTGGCCTTAACAAAGCTAACGGCTAATAAGATTATTTCCATCACTTCGTGAGAACTTCATGCCTTGAGAGGATCTCAATTTTCTTTTGCAATGAGACAGGCGCTTCCTGTTGTTATGGTATAGTACCCCGCTATTGAGCCTCCTGAACAGTGATGCTGAATAACATAACCCCATGATATATCGATAAAATAATCTCTACATTTGAAAATGCACGGTAATTCTGAAATGCAAAAAATCAACCAAACCAGCGCAATGCCTGAAAAAACTGACGTTCACTGGAGTGGTCGGTTTAGCGTTGCACCAATGCTCGACTGGACGGACAGACATTGCCGCTATTTCTTGCGTCTGCTTTCCCGCAATACGTTGCTGTATACCGAAATGGTGACTACAGGGGCGATTATTCACGGTAAAGGTGATTACCTGGCGTACAGTGAAGAAGAACATCCGGTAGCATTGCAACTGGGCGGTAGCGATCCGGCGGCGCTGGCGCAGTGTGCAAAGCTGGCAGAAGCGCGCGGATATGATGAGATCAACCTGAATGTCGGCTGCCCGTCTGACCGGGTGCAGAACGGCATGTTTGGGGCGTGTCTGATGGGTAATGCGCAGCTGGTTGCCGACTGCGTGAAAGCGATGCGCGATGTGGTGTCGATTCCGGTGACGGTGAAAACGCGTATTGGCATCGACGACCAGGACAGCTATGAATTTCTCTGCGATTTCATCAACACCGTTTCCGGCAAAGGCGAGTGTGAGATGTTCATCATCCACGCACGTAAAGCCTGGCTTTCGGGGTTAAGCCCGAAAGAAAACCGTGAAATCCCGCCGCTCGATTATCCGCGTGTGTATCAACTGAAGCGTGACTTTCCGCATCTGACAATGTCGATTAACGGTGGCATCAAGTCGCTGGAAGAGGCTAAAGCGCATTTGCAACATATGGATGGCGTGATGGTCGGGCGCGAAGCGTATCAGAATCCGGGTATTCTGGCGGCGGTAGACCGAGAGATCTTTGGTTCCTCGGATACCGATGCCGATCCGGTGGCGGTAGTGCGCGCCATGTATCCGTACATTGAGCGTGAACTCAGCCAGGGGACGTATCTTGGCCATATTACCCGGCATATGCTGGGCTTGTTCCAGGGTATTCCTGGCGCGCGGCAGTGGCGGCGTTATTTAAGTGAAAATGCCCATAAAGCGGGTGCAGACATTAATGTGCTGGAACACGCGCTCAAACTGGTGGCGGATAAGCGTTAACTTTTCACCAAAAAATAGTCAAATTCACCACGCCCTGCGCACCGTCGCGGGGCGTTTTGCTGTTAAATCAATAGATTATTTTTGGCATGATTCTTGTAATGCCAGCAAGAGATTTCATATTTGGGAGAGCATCATGCTGGAACTACTTTTTGTGATTGGCTTTTTTGTCATGTTGATGGTCACCGGCGTTTCGTTGCTGGGCATTATCGCCGTGCTGGTTGTGGCGACGGCCATTATGTTCCTCGGCGGTATGCTGGCATTGATGATTAAGTTGCTGCCGTGGTTACTCCTGGCGATTGCGGTGGTGTGGGTTATTAAGGCGATTAAAGCACCAAAAGTGCCGAAATATCAGCGTTATGACCGCTGGCGTTACTAAGGGATTGTGCGGATGATCACAACCTAAGGTTTTATCCTTAGAACAAAATAGGAATTGATAATCAAATCTGTCACTATTGCGCCTCTAACAGATTCATCGTGCTGTACCCTACATACAGCCGAACTATAAAAAGAAAGGGCTTCCCAGGTGGAAGCCCTATTTCTTTTATGGAATCAACAGGCTGGAACCTTGCGTCGCCCGGCTTTCCAGAATCTCATGCGCACGCTGCGCATCCTTCAGCGGATATTTCTGCTGCTCGGCGACATCGACCTTAATCACACCGCTGGCAATCAAAGAGAACAGTTCATTACTGGCCTCGGTTAATTCCTCCCGCGTGGTGATATAGCCTTGCAGGGAAGGGCGTGTCACATACAACGAGCCTTTCTGATTGAGAATGCCTAAGTTCACACCGGTAACCGCACCTGATGAGTTGCCAAAACTGACCATTAAGCCGCGGCGTTGCAGGCAATCCAGCGACCGCTCCCAGGTGTCTCTGCCCACGGAATCGTACACCACGCTCACTTTCTTGCCACCGGTGATCTCTTTTAACCGCTCGACCAGATTCTCTTCGCGATAGTTAATAACCTGCCATGCGCCCGCTTTTAGCGCACTCTGCGCTTTTTGCGCGGTTCCCACGGTGCCGATAAGTTTCGCCCCAAGGGCTTTTGCCCACTGGCAAGCAATTAAGCCAACGCCGCCAGCCGCTGCGTGGAACAGGAACTGCTCATCGGGTTTAATTTCATAGGTTTTGCGCAGCAGATAATAAACCGTTAAGCCTTTCAGGAAGGATGCCGCAGCTTGCTCAAAAGAAATTGCCGCAGGCAGAATCGCCGCTTTATCCGCATTAATGTTATGCACAGAGCTGTAAGCGCCTAACGCCGACTGCGCATAGACTACACGATCGCCTGCCTTAATATGCTTTACACCACTGCCGACTTTACTCACGATGCCTGCCGCTTCGGTACCTAATCCGCTGGGTAGCGATGGCGGCGGGTAAAGGCCGCTGCGGATATACGTGTCGATAAAATTGATGCCGATGGCTTTATTTTCGACCTGGATTTCATTCTCCGCCGGATCGGCAGGAGTGAACTCTACGGCTTGAAGTACTTCCGGGCCACCGTGCTTGTGAAATTCAATTCGTGTTGCCATGTGTCCTCCAGAACGTATCGTCAGGGTCTGCTTCATATGGTAAAGTTTCGACCCATTCTTTATCTCGGTAACTCCATTCACTATGGCAGGAAATAAACCCTTCAACAAACAGCAGGCTGAACCCCGCGAACGCGATCCACAAGTTGCCGGGCTGAAAGTGCCTCCGCACTCGATCGAAGCGGAGCAGTCGGTGTTGGGCGGTTTAATGCTGGATAACGAACGTTGGGACGATGTAGCCGAGCGTGTGGTGGCAGACGATTTTTACACCCGCCCACACCGTCATATCTTTACTGAAATGGCGCGTTTGCAGGAAAGCGGTAGTCCTATCGATCTGATTACCCTTGCGGAATCGCTGGAACGCCAGGGGCAACTCGATAGCGTCGGTGGTTTTGCTTATCTGGCAGAGTTGTCAAAAAATACGCCAAGTGCAGCGAACATCAGTGCCTATGCGGACATCGTGCGTGAACGTGCCGTTGTTCGCGAGATGATTTCGGTTGCGAATGAGATTGCCGAAGCCGGTTTTGATCCGCAGGGGCGCACCAGCGAAGATCTGCTGGACCTGGCTGAATCCCGCGTCTTTAAAATTGCCGAAAGTCGTGCAAACAAAGACGAAGGCCCGAAGAACATCGCCGATGTGCTCGACGCAACCGTGGCGCGTATTGAGCAGTTGTTTCAGCAGCCACACGATGGCGTTACCGGGGTAAACACCGGTTATGACGATCTCAACAAAAAAACCGCTGGCTTGCAGCCGTCGGATTTGATCATCGTCGCCGCGCGTCCGTCGATGGGTAAAACGACATTTGCGATGAACCTCGTCGAAAACGCGGCGATGTTGCAGGATAAACCGGTACTTATCTTCTCGCTGGAGATGCCATCAGAACAGATTATGATGCGTACTCTGGCGTCGCTGTCGCGCGTTGACCAGACTAAAATCCGTACCGGGCAGCTCGATGATGAAGACTGGGCGCGCATTTCCGGCACCATGGGTATTTTGCTCGAAAAACGTAATATCTATATCGATGACTCCTCCGGCCTGACGCCAACGGAAGTGCGTTCCCGCGCGCGCCGTATTGCCCGTGAACACGGCGGCATCGGGCTTATCATGATCGACTACCTGCAACTGATGCGCGTACCGGCGCTTTCCGATAACCGTACGCTGGAAATTGCAGAAATCTCCCGCTCGCTGAAAGCACTGGCGAAAGAATTGAACGTGCCGGTGGTGGCGCTGTCCCAGTTGAACCGTTCTCTGGAACAACGTGCCGACAAACGCCCGGTCAACTCCGACCTGCGTGAATCTGGCTCTATCGAGCAGGATGCGGACTTGATCATGTTTATCTATCGTGATGAGGTGTATCACGAAAACAGTGATTTAAAAGGCATCGCGGAAATTATTATCGGTAAACAACGTAACGGCCCAATCGGGACGGTACGCCTGACCTTTAACGGTCAATGGTCGCGCTTCGACAACTATGCGGGGCCGCAGTACGACGACGAATAATAATTATTTTATGAATTAGGTAATTAAAGCAAACACTTATCAAGGAACACAAATGCAAGCGGCAACTGTTGTGATTAACCGCCGCGCTCTGCGACACAACCTGCAACGTCTTCGTGAACTGGCTCCTGCCAGTAAAATGGTTGCGGTGGTGAAAGCGAACGCTTATGGTCACGGTCTTCTTGAGACCGCGCGAACGCTCCCCGATGCTGACGCCTTTGGCGTAGCCCGTCTCGAAGAAGCTCTGCGACTGCGTGCGGGGGGAATCACCAAACCTGTACTGTTACTCGAAGGCTTTTTTGATGCCAGAGATCTACCGACGATTTCTGCGCAACATTTTCATACCGCCGTGCATAACGAAGAACAGCTTGCTGCGCTGGAAGAGGCCAGCCTGGACGAGCCGGTTACCGTCTGGATGAAACTCGATACCGGTATGCACCGTCTGGGCGTAAGGCCGGAACAGGCTGAGGCGTTTTATCATCGCCTGACCCAGTGCAAAAACGTTCGTCAGCCGGTGAATATCGTCAGCCATTTTGCGCGCGCGGATGAACCAAAATGCGACGCAACCGAGAAACAACTCGCTATCTTTAATACCTTTTGCGAAGGCAAACCAGGTCAACGTTCCATTGCCGCATCGGGTGGCATTTTACTCTGGCCACAGTCGCATTTTGACTGGGTGCGCCCGGGCATTATTCTTTACGGTGTATCTCCGCTGGAAGATCGCTCCACCGGTGCCGATTTTGGCTGTCAGCCAGTGATGTCACTAACCTCCAGCCTGATTGCCGTGCGTGAGCATAAAGCCGGAGAACCTGTTGGTTATGGTGGAACCTGGGTAAGCGAACGTGATACCCGTCTTGGCGTAGTCGCGATGGGCTATGGCGATGGTTATCCGCGCGCCGCGCCGTCCGGTACGCCAGTGCTGGTAAACGGTCGCGAAGTGCCGATTGTCGGGCGCGTGGCGATGGATATGATCTGCGTAGACTTAGGTCCACAGGCGCAGGATAAAGCCGGGGACCCGGTCATTTTGTGGGGCGAAGGTTTGCCCGTAGAACGTATCGCTGAAATGACAAAAGTGAGCGCTTACGAACTTATTACGCGCCTGACTTCAAGGGTCGCGATGAAATACGTGGATTAATCGTTCTGTAATATTTGATTGTTTGTGCCGGATGCGGCGTGAATGCCTTATCCGGCCAATAAAATCCTACCAATTCAATAAGTTGATATTCTTTCATGCTCTTATGAAGGCCGTGCCTCTGGCGGATGTACGTTTGTCATGAGTCTCACTCTGTTGCTAATTGCCGTTCGCCCCTGAACATCCTCTCGATCTTCGCCTACTTCCGGTTTATTGTGTTTTAACCACCTGCCCGTAAACCTGGAGAACCATCGCGTGTTTCAAAAAGTTGACGCCTACGCTGGCGACCCGATTCTTACGCTTATGGAGCGTTTTAAAGAAGATCCTCGCAGCGACAAAGTGAATTTAAGTATCGGTCTGTACTACAACGAAGACGGAATTATTCCACAACTGAAAGCCGTGGCGGATGCGGAAGCGCGCCTGAATGCGCAGCCTCATGGTGCTTCGCTTTATTTACCGATGGAAGGGCTTAACAGCTATCGCCATGCCATTGCGCCGCTGCTGTTTGGTGCGGACCATCCGGTACTGCAACAACAGCGCGTAGCAACCATTCAAACCCTTGGCGGCTCAGGGGCATTGAAAGTGGGCGCAGATTTCCTGAAACGCTACTTCCCGGAATCAGGCGTCTGGGTCAGCGATCCTACCTGGGAAAACCACGTAGCAATATTCGCCGGGGCTGGATTCGAAGTGAGTACTTACCCCTGGTATGACGAAGCGACTAACGGCGTGCGCTTTAATGACCTGTTGGCGACGCTGAAAACATTACCTGCCCGCAGTATTGTGTTGCTGCATCCATGTTGCCACAACCCAACGGGTGCCGATCTCACTAATGATCAGTGGGATGCGGTGATTGAAATTCTCAAAGCCCGCGAGCTTATTCCATTCCTCGATATTGCCTATCAAGGATTTGGTGCCGGTATGGAAGAGGATGCCTACGCCATTCGTGCCATTGCCAGCGCTGGATTACCCGCTCTGGTGAGCAATTCGTTCTCGAAAATTTTCTCCCTTTACGGCGAGCGCGTTGGCGGACTTTCTGTTCTGTGTGAAGATGCCGAAGCCGCTGGCCGCGTACTGGGGCAATTGAAAGCAACAGTTCGCCGCAACTACTCCAGCCCGCCGAATTTTGGTGCGCAGGTGGTGGCTGCAGTGCTGAATGACGAGGCATTGAAAGCCAGCTGGCTGGCGGAAGTAGAAGAGATGCGTACTCGCATTCTGGCGATGCGTCAGGAACTGGTGAAGGTATTGAGCACAGAGATGCCAGAACGCAATTTCGATTATCTGCTTAATCAGCGCGGCATGTTCAGTTATACCGGTTTAAGTGCCGCTCAGGTTGACCGACTACGTGAGGAGTTTGGTGTTTATCTCATCGCCAGCGGTCGCATGTGTGTCGCCGGGTTAAATACGGCAAATGTACAACGTGTAGCAAAGGCGTTTGCTGCGGTAATGTAATGCAGGAAAGCAGGCTGGAGTTATCCAGCCTGCAGTGAAATTAAACTGTCGTCGCTTTCACTCTTGCTTTATAGATGATTTTTTTGATGCCATCGTTCTACGTGAGAGGTAATAAAACGTTGTTAGTTCTAACTTGTTAAGTTTATCCCAATGTTCTGGAGTACTTTTCCCTGTTTTACCGTGTGGAGTAATAATTTCTGCACATCTAACCATTATTAAATTTAATAATAAGTATCGGGTTTGTTACGATAGAATATTTCTATATCCTCAAGAATATGCTTTGCCTTATTGCCTGTGACTTTCTGAGATTCAATTATAGTATCGTTAAATTCTAATGTTAAAGAGAACTCTTTTTTTCCGCTTTGTGTAAGTTTAACCTTATATTGATTACCAATATCAAATAAAAAGGTCCTGTAATGAGAATAATCACCTTTAACCTCCTCGGCAAAACAGCAAAGTGTGCAAATATACATACAATCTTTCTTACCTCTGATTTTGTTAACTAAATCAATAAATGCATGAAAAACTTTATTTGCAATAGATCTTGATACTTCCTCTCCTGGTCTACAAAAATCTTTTGCAATTTTTAACTGTGTTTCTATATATAAAAAGAAATCTTTGGCATAAGAAAAATCTTTGGAATAAGAGATATCTTTATTATTTAGTGCATCTAGCTCAACAGATAAAGATGTCATTTTGTTGCTATTCACATATGATATATTCATATCATCATCTCCTTCGAGAGTAATAAAATTAGTCACCATTGTAGGGTAGGGTTCTGGTCAACCAGAAATCATCTTTATAAACTTCGATTGTTTTTGTAATGCTGTATCATTAAGTTCATTAAATCGTACAGCAGATAAATGTTCTATCAAATTTCGCTCATTTGCAGAGGATTCATCATAATAAACGTAAAATTAATGTATCCTTCATTGAGGAATAAACATTTTTTTACAAAAAAACGACAGGAACGTATTTACTGGGTTAAATATAATCATCCTGCTTTTCATCACAAAAACCGCAGATAATCCTTCCTTTCCCCTGCTGCTGGCGTTATGGTCAGATGGTTTTTGCAACAAATCTCACAATAAAAAGTTTCAACATACTGACTATTTAGGGAAAAATATGCGCAAGATCACACAGGCAATCAGTGCCGTTTGCTTATTGTTCGCTCTAAACAGTTCCGCTGTTGCCCTGGCCTCATCTCCTTCGCCGCTTAACCCTGGTACTAACGTTGCCAGGCTTGCTGAACAGGCACCAATTCATTGGGTTTCGGTCGCACAAATTGAAAATAGCCTCGCAGGGCGTCCGCCAATGGCGGTGGGGTTTGATATCGATGACACGGTACTTTTTTCCAGTCCGGGCTTCTGGCGCGGCAAAAAAACCTTCTCGCCAGAAAGCGAAGATTATCTGAAAAATCCTGTGTTCTGGGAAAAAATGAACAATGGCTGGGATGAATTCAGCATTCCAAAAGAGGTCGCTCGCCAGCTGATTGATATGCATGTACGCCGCGGTGACGCGATCTTCTTTGTGACTGGTCGTAGCCCGACGAAAACAGAAACGGTTTCAAAAACGCTGGCGGATAATTTTCATATTCCTGCCACCAACATGAATCCGGTGATCTTTGCGGGTGATAAACCAGGGCAAAATACAAAATCGCAATGGCTGCAGGATAAAAATATCCGAATTTTTTATGGCGATTCCGATAACGATATTACCGCCGCACGCGATGTCGGCGCTCGTGGTATCCGCATTCTGCGCGCCTCCAACTCTACCTACAAACCCTTGCCACAAGCGGGTGCGTTTGGTGAAGAGGTGATCGTCAATTCAGAATACTGACAGAGCGGGAGAGCGTGACACTCTCCCGAATGCTGTTTTTTTAATCACACCTTTATCCTTTCTCTGTCTTGCTGCAAACTGATTAAGAGAGTTTTATCAAGGAGCAGCACATGTGGTATCAAAAGACGCTCACGCTTAGCGCCAAATCTCGTGGGTTTCATCTGGTAACGGATGAAATTCTGAATCAGCTGGCTGATATGCCGCGCGTTAACATCGGTTTACTGCATCTGTTGCTGCAACATACCTCCGCCTCTCTGACACTTAATGAGAACTGCGATCCCACCGTACGCCACGACATGGAGCGTTTTTTCCTCCGCACCGTTCCCGACAACGGAAATTATGAGCATGACTATGAGGGAGCAGACGATATGCCTTCTCATATCAAATCCTCAATGCTGGGAACATCGCTTGTATTGCCGGTGCATAAAGGGCGTATTCAGACCGGCACCTGGCAAGGCATCTGGCTGGGGGAACATCGCATCCACGGCGGATCGCGTCGCATTATCGCGACACTACAAGGGGAGTAAAAAATGACCATTTCGGAGTTGCTACAATATTGCATGGCAAAACCAGGCGCAGAACAGAGCGTGCATAACGACTGGAAAGCGACGCAGATCAAAGTGGAAGATGTACTGTTTGCGATGGTGAAAGAAGTAGAAAATCGCCCGGCGGTTTCGCTGAAAACCAGCCCGGAGCTGGCGGAGCTGCTACGTCAGCAGCACAGCGATGTGCGTCCAAGCCGCCATCTGAATAAAGCGCACTGGAGCACCGTGTATCTCGACGGTTCGCTGCCAGATTCGCAAATCTATTATCTGGTGGATGCGTCTTATCAGCAGGCGGTGAATTTGCTGCCGGAAGAAAAACGTAAATTGCTGGTGCAACTCTGAAAGGAAAAGGCCGCTCAGAAAGCGGCCTTAACGATTACAGCATCGGCTTGAGGAAGCGTGCCGTATGCGAAGCTTCGCACTCCGCGACGGTTTCTGGCGTACCGGAGACGAGGATCTCGCCGCCGCCACTGCCGCCTTCCGGTCCCAGGTCGACAATCCAGTCAGCGGTTTTGATCACGTCGAGATTGTGTTCAATCACCACAATGGTGTTGCCCTGATCGCGCAGTTTATGCAGCACGTCGAGCAGTTGCTGAATATCGGCGAAGTGCAAACCGGTGGTCGGCTCATCAAGAATATACAGTGTCTGCCCGGTGCCGCGTTTTGACAGCTCACGCGCCAGCTTCACGCGCTGGGCTTCACCGCCGGAAAGGGTGGTTGCGGACTGCCCCAAGCGAATGTACGTCAGGCCAACATCCATCAACGTTTGCAGCTTACGCGCCAGTGCAGGTACGGCATCAAAGAACTCACGCGCCTCTTCGATGGTCATATCCAGCACTTCGTGGATGGTTTTGCCTTTGTACTTAATCTCCAGCGTTTCACGGTTATAGCGTTTGCCTTTGCACTGGTCGCACGGTACGTAGATATCCGGCAGGAAGTGCATCTCCACTTTGATCACACCGTCGCCCTGACAGGCTTCGCAGCGTCCGCCACGGACGTTAAAGCTGAAACGTCCTGGCGTATAACCGCGCGCACGGGATTCCGGTACGCCCGCAAACAGTTCGCGCACAGGCGTAAACACGCCGGTATAGGTCGCCGGGTTAGAACGCGGAGTACGACCAATTGGGCTTTGGTCGATATCGATCACTTTATCGAAATGCTCCAGCCCCTGAATATCGCGATACGGTGCCGGTTCGGCGATGGTCGCACCATTCAACTGGCGTTGGGCAATCGGGAACAGTGTGTCGTTAATCAGCGTCGATTTACCGGAACCTGAAACCCCTGTGATGCAGGTAAACAGACCGACTGGCAGCGTCAGCGTCACGTCTTTCAGGTTATTACCGCGTGCGCCTGTCAGCTTCAGCACTTTTTCCGGATTCGCCGGAACGCGTTTCTTCGGCACTTCAATCTTGCGTTTACCGCTCATGTACTGCCCGGTCAACGATTCAGGCACTGCCATAATCGCTTCCAGTGGACCTTCTGCGACCACTTCACCGCCGTGTACACCTGCGCCCGGGCCAATGTCGATCACATGGTCAGCGGCGCGAATCGCGTCTTCGTCGTGCTCCACCACAATCACGGTATTACCGAGATCGCGCAGATGGATAAGCGTACCCAACAGGCGCTCGTTATCGCGCTGGTGCAGGCCGATAGACGGCTCGTCCAGCACGTACATAACGCCAACCAGGCCCGCACCAATCTGGCTCGCCAGACGGATACGCTGTGCTTCACCGCCAGAAAGCGTTTCTGCCGAGCGGGAAAGTGTCAGGTAATTCAGGCCGACGTTAACGAGGAATTTCAGACGATCGCCGATCTCTTTAAGGATTTTTTCTGCAATCTTCGCCCGCTGACCTGCGAGTTTGAGATTGTTGAAGAATTCCATCGCATGACCAATGCTCATGTCGGAGATAGCAGGTAGCGGCGTATTCTCGACATAAACGTGGCGCGCTTCCCGACGCAGACGCGTCCCTTCGCAGCTGGCGCACGGACGATTGCTGATAAACTTGGCTAATTCTTCACGTACCGCACTGGATTCCGTCTCTTTATAACGGCGCTCCATATTGTGCAGCACGCCTTCGAACGGATGACGACGAATGGAGGTATCGCCACGATCGTTCATGTATTTGAATTCAATGTTTTCTTTGCCAGAACCGTACAACACCACTTTATGCACGTTCGCGCTCAGGCTGCCCCATGGCGCTTCGACGTCGAACTTATAGTGATCTGCCAGCGATTTCAGCATCTGGAAGTAATAGAAGTTGCGGCGATCCCAGCCACGGATCGCACCGCCAGCCAGCGACAGTTCCGGATTCTGGATCACGCGATCAGGATCGAAATATTGCTGTACGCCAAGGCCGTCACAGGTCGGGCAGGCACCCGCCGGGTTGTTAAACGAAAACAGGCGTGGTTCCAGTTCACGCATACTATAGCCGCAAATTGGGCAGGCGAAGTTGGCGGAAAATAGCAGCTCTTCCGCTTTCGGGTCGTCCATATCCGCAACTACCGCGGTACCACCGGAAAGCTCCAGCGCGGTTTCAAACGACTCTGCCAGACGTTGGGTGAGATCGTCACGCACCTTGAAGCGATCAACCACCACTTCAATAGTGTGTTTCTTTTGCAGTTCCAGTTTCGGCGGATCGGAAAGATCGCAGACTCCGCCATCAATACGAGCACGGATGTAACCCTGGCTTGCCAGATTTTCCAGCGTTTTGGTGTGTTCGCCTTTGCGCTCTTTAATGATTGGCGCGAGCAGCATCAGGCGTTTACCTTCCGGCTGCGACAGCACGTTATCCACCATCTGGCTGACGGTTTGCGCCGCCAGCGGTACATCGTGGTCCGGGCAGCGCGGCTCACCGACGCGGGCGAACAACAAACGCAAATAGTCGTGGATTTCGGTGATTGTCCCCACCGTAGAACGCGGGTTATGAGACGTCGATTTCTGCTCAATCGAGATGGCAGGAGAAAGCCCCTCAATATGATCGACGTCCGGCTTTTCCATCAGTGACAGAAACTGCCGCGCGTAGGCGGAAAGGGATTCAACGTAACGGCGCTGCCCTTCGGCATATAAGGTGTCGAAAGCGAGCGAGGATTTGCCAGAACCCGAAAGCCCGGTCACGACAATGAGCTTGTCGCGGGGGATAACGAGGTTGATGTTTTTGAGATTATGGGTGCGGGCGCCCCGAACTTCGATCTTATCCATTCACCTTTCCCGGATTAAACGCTTTTTTGCCCGGTGGCATGGTGCTACCGGCGATCACAAACGGTTAATTATGACACAAATTGACCTGAATGAATATACAGTATTGGAATGCATTACCCGGAGTGTTGTGTAACAATGTCTGGCCAGGTTTGTTTCCCGGAACCGAGGTCACAACATAGTAAAAGCGCTATTGGTAATGGTACAATCGCGCGTTTACACTTATTCAGAACGTTTTTTTTTCAGGAGACACGAACATGGCCAGCAGAGGCGTAAACAAGGTTATTCTCGTTGGTAATCTGGGTCAGGACCCGGAAGTACGCTACATGCCAAATGGTGGCGCTGTTGCCAACATTACGCTGGCTACTTCCGAATCCTGGCGTGATAAAGCGACCGGCGAGATGAAAGAGCAGACTGAATGGCACCGCGTTGTGCTGTTCGGCAAACTGGCAGAAGTGGCCAGCGAATATCTGCGTAAAGGTTCTCAGGTTTATATCGAAGGTCAGCTGCGTACCCGTAAATGGACCGATCAATCTGGTCAGGATCGCTACACCACAGAAGTTGTGGTGAACGTTGGCGGCACCATGCAGATGTTGGGTGGTCGTCAGGGTGGTGGCGCTCCTGCAGGTGGCAATATCGGTGGTGGTCAGCCGCAGGGCGGTTGGGGTCAGCCTCAGCAGCCGCAGGGCGGCAATCAGTTCAGCGGCGGCGCGCAGTCTCGCCCGCAGCAGTCTGCTCCGGCAGCACCGTCTAACGAGCCGCCGATGGACTTTGATGACGATATTCCGTTCTGATTTGTCATTAAAACAATAGGTTATATTGTTTTAAGGTGGATGATTAAAGCATCTGCCAGCCGTAAAAAAGAAGCCTCCGTTTTGGAGGCTTCTATATATCAAGTCAAAATCATTGGCCATTGTGGCGGTGTCTGATTCATCTCTTCTATCATCACCGACTCGATGTTGTGCCAGATGGCGGTGATATCCGCCATTGTGATACCAAGCAACCCCATTGCGAACCAGCAGGCAGAAACCACGCCCAGACCGCTGCTGATCACTGCAAGCCCGACATAATCAGACCGACGAAAACGGATGTTGAGTGTGCTGGCCAGAAACATCATTACGGCACTAAGAAGTTGCCAGCGAAGAAGAACCACGCCAGTGGTGAGGGTAGCCATCAAACAATTCCTCTGAAAAGAGCCGATGCCTCGGACAGCGCGGCGTTGTTCACGGGAGGCGTGATACAATCTGGCTATCGCGGGGCTTGCAGGACACAAAAATGAAACACTCTGTTTGTTTCATTAATTTTGTGAACTATATCACAATTGATTGTTTGTTAGCCAGATTAGGCCGTGACTTTTATTGCCGTACAGATTATGTGGTTTTTCAGTGGCATTAAGGGCATATCTTCCCGCCGCCTCTGCATTCCTGTAGAAAATTAATTTGAATATCAATGAATTATTTTTATTCAGGTGACCATTAAAAAGGTATCAATTTCAAATCAGGCAAAAGTGCTATTTATACCGTAAGATTTATCTAAAGACGTCGGTAACCAGGGTTTTCACCTTGCAATGACCGGGTATAAACAGGCAGGAAATTGATAGCAATGAGTCATCGTGCACGACACCAATTACTGGCGTTGCCGGGCATTATCTTTTTAGTTCTCTTTCCCATCATTCTGTCGCTATGGATTGCCTTTCTTTGGGCAAAATCAGAAGTGAATAGTCAGCTCCAAACTTTTGCTCAGCTGGCGCTGGATAAATCCGAGCTGGTCATTCGCCAGGCAGATTTAGTGAGCGATGCTGCTGAACGCTATCAGGGGCAAGTTTGCACTCCAGCCCATCAAAAGCGAATGTTGAATATTATTCGTGGCTATCTTTATATTAATGAATTGATCTATGCCCGTGATAACCATTTTTTATGCTCATCGCTGATAGCGCCTGTAAACGGCTATACGATTGCACCGGCCGATTATAAGCGTGAACCTAACGTTTCTATCTATTATTACCGCGATACGCCTTTTTTCTCTGGCTATAAAATGACCTATATGCAGCGGGGAAATTATGTGGCGGTCATCAACCCTCTCTTCTGGAGTGAAGTGATGTCTGATGATCCGACATTGCAATGGGGTGTGTATGATACGGTAACGAAAACCTTTTTCTCGTTAAGCAACGAGGCCTCGGCAGCAACGTTTTCTCCGCTGATTCATTTGAATGATTTAACCGTACAAAAAAATGGCTATTTATATGCGACAGTTTATTCGACAAAACGCCCAATTGCAGCCATTGTTGCGACTTCATATCAACGTCTTATAGCGCATTTTTATAATCATCTTATTTTTGCGTTACCCGCCGGTATTTTGGGGAGTCTTGTTCTGTTATTACTCTGGCTACGTATTCGACAAAACTATTTGTCTCCCAAACGCAAATTGCAACGCGCCCTCGAAAAACATCAACTTTGCCTTTATTACCAGCCAATAATCGATATCAAAACAGAAAAATGTATCGGAGCTGAAGCATTGTTACGTTGGCCTGGTGAGCAGGGGCAAGTAATGAATCCGGCAGAGTTTATTCCGCTGGCAGAAAAGGAGGGGATGATCGGACAGGTAACTGATTATGTTATTGATAATGTCTTCCGCGATCTGGGCGCGTACCTGGCAACACATGCCGATCGCTATGTTTCTATTAACCTGTCGGCCTCCGATTTTCATACGTCACGGTTGATAGCGCGAACCAACCAGAAAACAGAGCAATACGCGGTGCGTCCGCAGCAAATTAAATTTGAAGTGACTGAACATGCATTTCTTGATGTCGACAAAATGACGCCGATTATTCTGGCTTTCCGCCAGGCTGGTTACGAAGTGGCAATTGATGATTTTGGTATTGGCTACTCTAACTTGCATAACCTTAAATCATTGAATGTCGATATTTTGAAAATCGATAAATCGTTTGTTGAGACGCTGACCACCCATAAAACCAGTCATTTGATTGCGGAACATATCATCGAGCTGGCGCACAGCCTGGGATTAAAAACGATCGCTGAAGGCGTCGAAACTGAGGAGCAGGTTAACTGGCTGCGCAAACGCGGCGTGCGCTATTGCCAGGGATGGTTCTTTGCGAAGGCGATGCCGCCGCAGGTGTTTATGCAATGGATGGAGCAATTACCCGCGCGGGAGTTAACGCGCGGGTAATAAAACTACAGGCGGTGGCGATAATCGCTGGGAGTGCGATCAAACTGCCGACGGAAAACGCGGGAGAAGGTCTGCTGCGAGACATAACCCAGGTCCATTGCGATATCAAAAATCGGACGCTCGGTGGTGCGCAACTCAACGGCGGCCAGTAACAGGCGGCGTTGGCGAATGTAATCACCAAGTGTCTGATGCGTCACCGTGCGGAACATCCGCTGTAAGTACCACTTTGAATAGCCTGATTTTTTTGCGACGACATCAATGTTAAGCGGCTGGTCAATATGCTCGTCAATCCATGCGATAAGATCCTGAATAATTTTCTGATGGGACATAAATCTGCCTCTTTTCAGTGTTCAGTTCGTTAATTCATCTGTTGGGGAGTATAATTCCTCAAGTTAACTTGAGGTAAAGCGATTTATGGAAAAGAAATTACCCCGCATTAAAGCGCTGCTAACCCCCGGCGAAGTGGCGAAACGCAGCGGTGTGGCGGTATCGGCGCTGCATTTCTATGAAAGCAAAGGGTTGATTAGCAGTATCCGTAATAGTGGCAATCAGCGGCGATATAAACGTGATGTGTTGCGATATGTCGCAATCATCAAAATTGCTCAGCGTATTGGCATTCCGCTAGCGACCATTCGTGAAGCATTTGGCGTGTTGCCCGAAGGGCATACATTAAGTGCGAAAGAGTGGAAACAGCTTTCGTCCCAATGGCGAGAAGAGTTGGATCGGCGCATTCATACCTTAGTGGCGCTGCGTGACGAACTGGACGGATGTATTGGTTGTGGCTGCCTTTCGCGCAGTGATTGCCCATTGCGTAACCCGGGCGACCGCTTAGGAGAAGAAGGCACAGGCGCACGCTTGCTGGAAGATGAACAAAACTAAAGCGCCACAAGGGCAAGCTGACTCATCGTTAATATGGGGGCGATTTTCTCCCTCGCCCTTTAGGGTGAGGGTAAATATTTGCACTGGTGCTGCCTGTTCCCCTCACCCTAACCCTCTCCCCGAAGGGGCGAGGGGACTGATCGAGCTCTTTTGGAATTATTCGCAAACACAAAACTAAAGCGCCACAAGGGCGCTTTAGTTTGTTTTCCGGTCTTTGTCTTTCTCTCTATCCCGCTGGTACACAGGAGGGTTTCCCCCGACGTCAACACACCTCATTCGAGCACGTGGTGGAGGTTCCGGTTGGTGTTGATGCTTTAATTGTATGTCACCGGCGTTTCTTCGCCAGAGTAAAAGTACACTTTTTAGCCGCAATATTTTTGTCATCTCAGACGATTTTTTATCGCAATCCTGAACGGTATATGGCTCGATAACGCTGCAATCTTGCGCATCGACGATAACGTTTGCGCATCAATTGCCTGGTTTTTCATCGTCAAGACAATAAAAGAGAAAAAAGCAGCAAACTTCGGTTGAAAAAGCCGCTATGATCGCCGGATAATCGTTTGCTTTTTTTACCACCCGTTTTGTATGCGCGGAGCTAAACGTTTGCTTTTTTGCGACGCACCAATTTGTCGCAAACCTGGAGCAGGAAGATAACGTTTCGCTGGCAGGGGATTGTCCGCCACGCATCTTGACGAAAATTAAACTCTCAGGGGATGTTTTCTTATGTCTACGCCATCAGCGCGTACCGGCGGTTCACTCGACGCCTGGTTTAAAATTTCACAACGTGGAAGCACTGTCCGTCAGGAAGTGGTTGCCGGGTTAACAACATTTCTGGCGATGGTCTACTCGGTTATCGTCGTTCCAGGCATGTTGGGTAAAGCAGGCTTCCCGCCTGCGGCAGTTTTCGTTGCGACCTGTCTGGTTGCCGGACTCGGTTCTATCGTGATGGGTCTGTGGGCTAATCTGCCGTTGGCGATTGGTTGCGCCATCTCCCTGACGGCGTTTACCGCATTCAGTCTGGTGCTGGGGCAACATATTAGCGTACCTGTCGCGCTGGGTGCTGTGTTCCTGATGGGTGTACTGTTTACGGTAATTTCTGCCACGGGTATCCGTAGCTGGATTTTGCGCAACTTGCCGCACGGTGTGGCGCACGGCACGGGGATCGGTATCGGTCTGTTCCTGCTGCTCATTGCCGCTAATGGTGTCGGTCTGGTGATTAAAAACCCGCTTGATGGTCTGCCCGTTGCGCTGGGTGATTTCGCGACCTTCCCGGTGATTATGTCACTGGTAGGTCTGGCGGTGATCATCGGCCTGGAAAAACTGAAAGTCCCTGGTGGCATTCTGCTGACCATTATCGGTATCTCAATTGTCGGTTTGATCTTCGATCCTAACGTCCATTTCTCCGGCGTTTTCGCCATGCCTTCATTGAGCGATGAAAACGGCAATTCACTGATTGGTAGCCTGGACATTATGGGCGCGCTGAATCCTGTAGTCCTGCCAAGCGTTCTGGCGCTGGTGATGACGGCAGTATTTGATGCCACCGGAACTATCCGCGCCGTCGCCGGTCAGGCGAACCTGCTGGATAAAGATGGGCAGATCATTGACGGTGGGAAAGCACTGACCACCGACTCCATGAGCAGCGTTTTCTCTGGCCTGGTGGGTGCAGCTCCGGCAGCGGTATACATCGAGTCTGCGGCGGGTACGGCGGCGGGCGGTAAAACCGGGTTGACGGCTATCACCGTTGGCGTGCTGTTCCTGCTGATTCTGTTCCTCTCTCCGCTCTCTTACCTCGTTCCGGGGTATGCAACGGCTCCGGCGCTGATGTACGTTGGCCTGCTGATGCTGAGTAACGTGGCGAAAATCGACTTTGCTGATTTTGTTGATGCGATGGCGGGTCTGGTTACGGCGGTATTCATCGTGCTGACCTGTAACATCGTAACAGGCATCATGATCGGCTTCGCGACTCTGGTGATTGGTCGTCTGGTTTCCGGCGAATGGCGCAAGTTGAACATCGGTACGGTCGTTATCGCTGTGGCGCTGGTGACCTTCTATGCGGGTGGCTGGGCTATCTAATCTTTCATATGATTCTGAAAACGGGTGGCAATGGCTGCCCGTTTTTATTTTCTCCGCACATTGTGTGAGCTTTTGCGATATTCTGAAAAAATGAGAATTCAGGCATAACGTCTTTCTCAGATCATAAAAAACATCGCAAACAGGGAACGCATGGAAATCTTCTTCACCATACTGATAATGACCCTCGTGGTCTCGCTGTCCGGGGTGGTCACTCGTGTCATGCCCTTTCAGATCCCGCTTCCGCTTATGCAAATCGCCATCGGTGCGCTACTGGCGTGGCCGACGTTTGGTTTGCATGTGGAGTTTGATCCTGAACTCTTTTTAGTCTTGTTTATCCCGCCGTTGCTGTTCGCTGATGGCTGGAAAACGCCGACCCGTGAATTTCTCGAACATGGTCGAGAGATTTTCGGCCTCGCGCTGGCGCTGGTGGTGGTCACCGTGGTCGGCATTGGCTTCCTTATTTACTGGGTGGTGCCGGGCATTCCGCTGATCCCCGCCTTTGCGCTGGCGGCGGTGCTTTCTCCGACCGATGCTGTGGCGCTCTCCGGGATTGTTGGCGAAGGGCGCATCCCGAAAAAAATCATGGGCATTTTGCAGGGCGAAGCGTTGATGAATGACGCCTCTGGCCTGGTGTCGTTGAAGTTTGCCGTAGCAGTGGCGATGGGGACGATGATCTTCACCGTCGGCGGTGCGACGGTCGAATTTATGAAAGTGGCCATTGGCGGTATTCTCGCCGGTTTTGTAGTGAGCTGGCTGTATGGTCGCTCGCTGCGATTCCTCAGCCGCTGGGGCGGTGATGAACCCGCGACGCAGATTGTTCTACTGTTCTTGCTGCCATTCGCTTCTTATCTGATTGCCGAACATATTGGCGTTTCCGGCATCCTCGCTGCGGTTGCCGCCGGGATGACCATCACCCGCTCCGGTGTGATGCGCCGTGCGCCGCTGGCAATGCGCCTGCGCGCAAACAGTACCTGGGCGATGCTGGAATTTGTCTTTAACGGCATGGTATTCCTGCTGTTAGGTCTGCAGCTGCCGGGTATTCTGGAGACGTCGCTGATGGCGGCAGAAATCGACCCTAACGTCGAAATCTGGATGCTGTTTACCGATATCATTCTGATTTATGCGGCGCTGATGCTGGTCCGTTTCGGCTGGCTGTGGACGATGAAAAAGTTCAGCAACCGCTTCCTGAAGAAGAAGCCGATGGAGTTTGGTTCGTGGACCACACGAGAAATCCTGATCGCGTCTTTCGCCGGGGTGCGTGGGGCGATCACTCTGGCTGGTGTGCTCTCTATCCCGCTGCTCTTGCCGGATGGTAACGTCTTCCCGGCGCGCTACGAGCTGGTATTCCTGGCGGCTGGTGTCATTCTCTTCTCGCTGTTTGTCGGCGTGGTGATGTTGCCTATTCTGCTACAACACATTGAAGTCGCGGACCATTCGCAACAATTGAAAGAGGAACGTATTGCGCGAGCGGCAACGGCAGAAGTGGCGATTGTGGCGATCCAGAAAATGGAGGAGCGTCTGGCGGCGGATACCGAAGAGAATATCGATAACCAGCTGCTTACGGAGGTCAGTTCTCGCGTCATTGGTAACCTGCGTCGTCGCGCCGATGGACGTAACGACGTTGAAAGTTCCGTGCAGGAAGAGAACCTTGAGCGTCGCTTCCGTCTGGCGGCATTGCGTTCTGAACGTGCTGAACTGTACCACCTGCGCGCCACGCGGGAGATCAGCAACGAAACGCTGCAAAAATTACTGCACGATCTCGATTTGCTTGAAGCGTTGTTGATTGAGGAAAATCAGTAAGCCGAAAGCGACGTAACCAGGCCCGAGGTAATTTGAAAAAGGTGCAATCTTTTGCACCTTTAACAGGTTAGCTCGGGCTAACATACATGATTCTAAAACAAATAAGTTATCTCTCTTTTAAAGTCAATTCATTGGCTGTTCTTCGGCTTAACCTCAATCTGCATCTCGCATAATATCTGCAGTAATCTTCATAGCGACTGCATGAATATTATCCTCAGTTTGTGACATGCCAGTATGAGAGGTACAATCTTCTTCAAAGAATTTCTGTAGTGTTATCAGGGTATCACTATTAATGGGGATATTTTCCTCCTCACGGAGAATGGTAATGCCCATTCCCTGCACGTTAGCCTCTTCGAAATTAACCCGATAGAGACGGGTATTAAACATCCAGGCTTTTGTTAAAACAGAACAGTTGAAATGGCAGTTGCTTAAATTGGCATTATTAAAATTAACATTAGCCATATTAGAGCCGGTACATATAACCATTTCAAGGAATGTATTTGTCAGCCGCGTAAAAAAGAGTTTGCTATCAATTAAGTTTATATTCTGGAGGGTTGCTTTGTTCAGATTGACGCGAGACAGATCAGCATGTTCAAAGTTAATTAAATCGAGTTTAGAGAAACTAAGATCGGCTCTAAATAAATTAACATATGGCGCTATTACTTTATAAAGATTTACCTCAGCCATGTACGCCATATAAAAATTTGAATAATCAAGGAAGGTATTTTTAATATTGGCTCTATTCATTGTTGCATTGACGAATTGAACATGCATAGCGGAGCATGCATTTAGAGTTCCGTCAGTCATTTTTATCTGAGCGAAATTTGAGTCATCGAGAATACAATTATCAAAAAGTATTTTTTCCATTATAGCGAAATTAAAATTCGTTTTATACATATTACAGTCCTGGAAAATAGCGTTTTGTAGTCTGCAACCTGCAAAATTCGAATTGGATAAATCTTCATCTTTAATCACGATGCCTTTCAGGCTAAGGTGTGAAAAATCGTAACCACCATTTACTGTCTGTGGGATTTCGATAGTATTATTATGGACGGTGACATTGTTTATAAAATATACTACCTTAATGGACACTTCCTTATCTTTATTAAGGTAAACTCTTCTCGTAATTCTATCGTCACATTTATTATTTGCATGTGAAGCTATATCTATAAAATATTTATGTATTTTCCTGTCCGTTTCTTTCGTGATTTTTCCTGATGGTAAACTATCATAAAATCTTTTCATTTTCTGAATCAAGCCTATCACTTTTTCATGATCATCTATTTTGAAAAGAGAGAGGGCTTTATTGTCAATTAACGTGTTTTTATGATGTTTTCTGTAATTATCTGATTTTGTTTTCTTTGTATGTGATGGACTTGTGACAGAGTGGTTATTGTTAATCTGGCAAAGAGGGAAAAACATATTATTTAAACCATTGTAGCACATAAAATATCCTTATAATTAACAAGAAAGAAAAGGCATATTCTCTGCATTATCATTTTCTACGACTGTCAAAAATCGCTCATTTTTTAATGCGTTTATTTGTTTAATATTATGGGAAAAGGTGATGCATTTTGCAGAGGAAGAGTATTCCCCGGTCAGGCGACCGGGGAAGGGGAGAGATTAATGCGCGCGGCCTTGCTCAACGCCAAAGCCGGTCTGGGAGCGGATAAACTGCGCACGGAACAGTTCACGCTCACGCGCGCCTTCCGCTGAGTTATCGGTTGCCGAGAAGAACCAGATGCCGAGGAATGCCACGCTGATAGAGAACAGCGCCGGGTATTCATACGGGAAGATGGCTTTTTCGTGACCGAGGATCTGTACCCAAATCGTCGGGCCGAGGATCATCAGCACTACAGCGGTAATCAGCCCCAGCCAGCCGCCCATCATTGCGCCACGCGTGGTCAGTTTTGACCAGTACATGGAAAGCAGAATGATTGGGAAGTTACAGCTCGCCGCGATGGCAAACGCCAGGCCTACCATGAAGGCGATGTTCTGATTCTCAAACAGCACGCCGAGGATTATTGCAATCACGCCCAAAATCAGGACGGTGATTTTCGATACCCGCAGCTCTTCACGTTCGGTCGCCCCTTTTTTGAAGACGTTAGCGTACAGGTCGTGAGACACCGCCGATGCGCCCGCCAGCGTCAGACCCGCAACCACCGCAAGAATGGTGGCGAAAGCAACCGCTGAAATAAAGCCGAGGAACAGGTTGCCACCCACTGCATTCGCCAGGTGAACTGCCGCCATGTTGTTACCACCAATCAGATGGCCCGCCGCGTCTTTATATTCCGGATTCGCACCAACCAGCATGATCGCGCCGAAGCCGATAATAAAGGTCAGAATATAGAAGTAGCCCATAAATCCGGTAGCGTAGAACACGCTCTTACGCGCTTCGCGGGCATCGCTGACCGTAAAGAAGCGCATCAGAATGTGCGGCAAGCCAGCCGTACCAAACATCAGCCCTAGCCCCAGAGAGAGCGCGGAGATGGGATCTTTCACCAGCCCGCCCGGCTTCATGATGTCGACACCTTTCGGGTGTACCGCCATCGCTTCGCTGAACAGATTGTTGAAGCTAAAGCCGACGTGTTTCATCACCATAAAGGCCATAAAGCTGGCACCGAACAGCAACAGCACGGCTTTGATAATCTGTACCCAGGTGGTCGCCAGCATGCCGCCGAACAGGACGTACATCATCATCAGCACGCCGACCAGTACCACCGCAATATGATAGTTAAGGCCAAACAGCAGCTCGATCAGTTTACCTGCGCCTACCATCTGAGCGATAAGGTAAAGCGCCACCACCACCAGAGAACCACAGGCCGAAAGAATACGAATCGGCCCTTGTTTCAGGCGGTAAGAGGCTACATCGGCAAAGGTGTAGCGTCCCAGGTTACGCAGACGTTCGGCAATCAGGAACAGAATGATTGGCCAGCCCACCAGGAAGCCCAACGAGTAGATCAGCCCGTCATAGCCGGAGGTAAACACCAGCGCGGAGATCCCCAAGAATGAGGCGGCGGACATATAGTCCCCGGCAATCGCCAGCCCGTTCTGAAAACCGGTGATATTGCCGCCTGCCGTGTAGTAGTCATTACGCGAACGTACGCGTTTTGACGCCCAGTAGGTAATGCCGAGCGTAAACACGACGAAAATCAGGAACATAATAATCGCCTGCCAGTTTGTTGGCTGGCGCTCTACGGCCCCGCTAATAGCATCCGCGGCGTTAGCTGCGAAAGGGAGTGTGGCGGCAAGCGCCGTCAGAACTCTTTTCATGATGCTTGTACCTCATGCAGGACTTCATTATTAAGACGGTCGAATTCGCCGTTCGCCCGCCAGATGTAGATACCAGTGAGAACAAAGGAGATCACAATTACCCCAACACCAATCGGAATACCGCGTGTGACGCTGGTGTTCGGATTCAGCGGAGTGCCCAGCCAGCCGGGCGCGAAGGCGATCAGTAAAATAAAGCCGATATAAACTGCCAGCATAATAATCGACAGGATGGTGGCAAACCGTTGCCGTTTTTCGACTAACTCCCTGAAATGCGCATTGTCTTCTATCCGCTGATAAATCGTACCATTCATCACAGATTCTCCAGAGGTAATGTAGGGATTGTTTTAATTCCCGCTCCCTTATGGGAGAAGGTTAACGCTCGGGTAACCCTTGCCGAATGTAGGCCGGATAAGGCGTTTACGCCGCATCCGGCAAT
>NZ_KE137316.1:3407613-3622879 GCF_000408845.1 Escherichia sp. KTE172
TTGCCGAATGTAGGCCGGATAAGGCGTTTACGCCGCATCCGGCAATTAATGCCTGATGCGACGCTGTCGCGTCTTATCAGGCCTACAAACCGTTACCGACTCGCATCCGGCAATTGTGGGTTACGATGGCATCGCGATAGCCTGCTTCTCTTCAAGCAGCTTCTCGACTACGCCAGGATCGGCAAGCGTCGAGGTATCGCCCAGGTTGCTGGTATCGCCCGCCGCAATTTTGCGCAGAATACGGCGCATAATTTTGCCGGAGCGGGTTTTAGGCAGGGAGTCGGTCCAGTGCAGCACGTCTGGCGTCGCCAGCGGGCCAATCTCTTTACGCACCCAGTTGCGGACTTCTGCGTACAGTTCTGGTGACGGTTCCTCCCCATGATTAAGCGTGACGTAGGCGTAGATCGCCTGACCTTTAATATTGTGCGGAATACCGACGACAGCGGCTTCGGCGATTTTCGGATGCGCCACCAGCGCCGACTCAATCTCCGCCGTTCCCAGACGGTGACCCGAGACGTTCAGCACGTCGTCCACGCGCCCGGTGATCCAGTAATAGCCATCTTCATCGCGACGCGCGCCGTCGCCGCTGAAATACATATTTTTGAAGGTGGAGAAGTAGGTCTGCTCAAAACGTTCGTGATCGCCAAACAGCGTACGCGCCTGACCCGGCCAGGAGTCGGTGATCACCAGACTGCCTTCGGTAGCGCCTTCCAGCGGGTTACCTTCGTTATCGACCAGCGCCGGTTGCACGCCGAAGAACGGACGTGTTGCCGAACCGGCTTTTAGCTCGGTAGCGCCAGGCAGCGGCGTGATCATGAAACCGCCAGTTTCGGTCTGCCACCAGGTGTCGACCACCGGGCATTTCTCATTACCGATTTTTTTCCAGTACCACTCCCACGCTTCCGGGTTAATTGGCTCGCCCACGGAACCGAGAATGCGCAGTGACGAACGGTCGGTGCCTTCAATCGCTTTATCGCCTTCCGCCATCAGCGCGCGAATCGCCGTGGGCGCGGTATAGAGAATATTGACCTGATGCTTGTCCACCACCTGCGCCATACGGGCAGGCGTCGGCCAGTTCGGTACGCCTTCAAACATCAGCGTGGTCGCGCCGCAGGCCAACGGGCCGTACAGCAAATAACTGTGTCCGGTAACCCAACCCACATCAGCGGTGCACCAGTAGATATCGCCCGGATGATAATCAAAGACATATTTAAAGGTCAGCGCCGCATACACCAGATAACCGCCGGTAGTGTGCAGCACGCCTTTCGGCTTCCCGGTAGAACCGGAGGTGTAGAGAATAAACAGCGGATCTTCGGCGTTCATCTCTTCCGCCTGGTGCTGATCGCTGGCTTGCTCAATCAGGTCGTGCCACCACAGATCGCGCCCTTCCTGCCAGTCAATTTTCCCGCCAGTACGCTTCAGTACCACCACATGTTCAATGCTGGGGACGTTCGGGTTTTTCAGCGCGTCATCAACGTTTTTCTTCAGCGGAATACTACGCCCGGCACGCACGCCTTCGTCGGAAGTGATCACCAGTCGTGAGTTAGAATCGATAATGCGTCCGGCAACGGCTTCCGGCGAGAAGCCGCCGAAAATTACCGAATGCACCGCGCCAATGCGGGCGCAGGCCAGCATCGCGACCGCGGCTTCCGGCACCATCGGCATATAAATCGCCACCACATCACCTTTTTTAATGCCCAGCTCGAGCAGGGTATTGGCGAAGCGGCAGACGTCGCGGTGCAGCTCTTTATAGCTGATATGTTTGCTCTGGCTGGCGTCGTCGCCTTCCCAGATGATGGCGGTACGATCGCCGTTTTCTTGCAGATGGCGGTCAAGGCAGTTTGCCGCCAGATTCAGCGTGCCGTCCTCGTACCATTTAATGGACACATTACCGGGGGCAAAGGAGGTGTTTTTCACCTTCTGGTAAGGTTTGATCCAGTCGAGAATTTTTCCCTGTTCGCCCCAGAAGGTATCTGGTGCGTTAATAGATTGTTGATACATCGCCTCGTACTGCTGAGGGTTTATCAGGCAACGGTCTGCGATGTTGGCAGGAATGGTGTGTTTGTGAATTTGACTCATGCTTTTGTTCTCCTTGTAGGATGTTAATAATATGTGGCATAAGCGTTAAATGTAGGGGTATTGGCAGTTTTGTTTAGTATTTGGGCGACAGATCACGCAAAAGTAGAATTGTGCAAATAAACGGCAGGGTAATTTTTGAAGGTCAGCAACAAAAGTTGATTAATTCTTTGAGGAACATGCAGTTATGCATGCTGTTGAAAAAGAGGAAGATACTGACTAACTCTAAAGTGGTATTTTACATGCACTTACAATTGATTAAAGACAACATTCACAGTGTGGTTATTTGTTACACATAGGGGCGAGCAATGTCATGACAGTGTAGGTGCGGTTACTGTCGTGAAAAACAATAAAAACCGCCATTGCAACAATGGCGCAATTCGGATGAAGCCCTATGACAAGGATAAAAATAAACGCACGCCGTATCTTCAGCTTATTGATTCCTTTTTTCTTTTTCACTTCTGTTCACGCTGAACAAACGGCTACTCCCGCAAAACCTGTAACTGTGGAAGCGAAGAATGAAACCTTTGCCCCGCAACATCCCGATCAATATCTCTCCTGGAAAGCCACCTCGGAACAGTCAGAGCGTGTTGACGCCCTGGCGGAAGATCCACGGCTGGTGATCCTGTGGGCGGGGTATCCCTTCTCGCGCGATTACAACAAGCCGCGTGGACATGCCTTTGCTGTGACCGATGTGCGTGAAACCCTGCGTACCGGTGCGCCGAAAAACGCTGAAGATGGTCCGCTACCGATGGCATGCTGGAGTTGTAAAAGCCCGGATGTGGCGCGTCTGATCCAGAAAGACGGCGAAGATGGCTACTTCCACGGAAAATGGGCGCGCGGCGGCCCGGAAATCGTCAACAACTTAGGTTGTGCCGATTGCCATAACACCGCCTCACCAGAGTTCGCCAAAGGCAAACCGGAGTTAACCCTTTCCCGTCCGTATGCGGCTCGCGCGATGGAAGCCATTGGTAAACCTTTTGAGAAAGCCGGACGTTTCGACCAGCAATCGATGGTTTGCGGTCAGTGCCATGTGGAGTATTACTTCGACGGCAAAAACAAAGCGGTTAAATTCCCGTGGGATGACGGCATGAAAGTCGAAAATATGGAGCAGTATTACGACAAAATTGCCTTCTCTGACTGGACTAACTCCCTGTCGAAAACGCCAATGCTGAAAGCGCAGCACCCGGAATATGAAACCTGGACAGCGGGCATTCATGGCAAAAACAACGTGACCTGTATCGATTGCCATATGCCAAAAGTGCAGAACGCCGAAGGCAAACTCTACACCGACCATAAAATTGGTAATCCGTTTGATAACTTCGCCCAGACTTGTGCGAACTGCCATACCCAGGACAAAGCTGCCTTGCAAAAAGTGGTCGCGGAACGTAAGCAGTCGATTAACGACCTGAAAATCAAGGTTGAAGATCAACTGGTTCACGCTCACTTCGAAGCGAAAGCGGCGCTGGATGCAGGCGCGACGGAAGCCGAAATGAAGCCGATTCAGGACGATATCCGTCATGCCCAGTGGCGTTGGGATCTGGCGATCGCTTCCCACGGCATTCATATGCACGCGCCGGAAGAAGGTCTGAGGATGCTCGGTACGGCGATGGATAAAGCGGCGGATGCACGCACCAAACTGGCGCGCCTGCTGGCGACCAAAGGCATCACCCATGAAATCCAGATCCCGGATATCTCGACCAAAGAGAAAGCCCAGCAGGCCATTGGCCTGAACATGGAACAAATCAAGGCCGAGAAGCAGGACTTCATCAAAACGGTGATCCCGCAGTGGGAAGAGCAGGAACGTAAAAACGGTCTGTTAAGCCAATAACCCCGTTCCGCCTCGCAAGGGGCGGAAAACACAATGGAGTGAATATGAGCGTATTACGTTCGTTATTAACTGCCGGGGTGCTGGCGTCGGGCCTGTTGTGGAGCCTGAACGGAATTACCGCTACCCCTGCGGCGCAGGCATCTGGTGATCGCTACGAAGTTACCCTGCAGCGTAACCCGGATGCCGCCTGTCTGGACTGCCATAAACCAGATACCGAAGGTATGCATGGCAAACATGCTTCCGTTATCAACCCGAATAACAAACTGCCGGTCACCTGCACCAACTGTCACGGCCAGCCATCACCGCAACACCGCGAAGGGGTGAAAGATGTGATGCGCTTTAACGAGCCGATGTACAAGGTTGGAGAGCAGAACAGCGTCTGTATGTCCTGTCATCTGCCGGAACAGTTGCAAAAAGCGTTCTGGCCACACGATGTCCACGTAACCAAAGTGGCGTGCGCCAGCTGCCATTCCCTGCATCCACAGCAAGATACGATGCAGACGTTAAGTGACAAAGGACGGATTAAGATTTGCGTCGATTGCCACAGCGATCAGCGTACCAATCCGAACTTTAACCCAGCGTCTGTTCCGTTGCTTAAGGAGCAGCCATGACCTGGTCTCGTCGCCAGTTTCTCACCGGCGTCGGCGTGCTGGCAGCCGTCAGCGGCACCGCAGGACGCGTGGTGGCGAAAACGTTGAATATCAATGGGGTGCGTTACGGCATGGTGCATGACGAGTCGTTATGCATCGGCTGTACCGCCTGTATGGATGCTTGTCGGGAAGTGAACAAGGTGCCGGAAGGCGTCTCGCGCCTGACGATTATTCGTAGCGAGCCGCAGGGCGAATTTCCTGATGTGAAATATCGCTTTTTCCGTAAGTCTTGCCAGCACTGCGATCATGCGCCGTGCGTTGACGTCTGCCCGACCGGTGCGTCTTTTCGCGACGCTGCCAGCGGGATTGTCGATGTTAATCCGGATCTCTGCGTCGGTTGTCAGTACTGCATCGCCGCCTGTCCGTACCGCGTGCGCTTTATCCATCCGGTCACGAAGACAGCGGACAAATGCGATTTCTGCCGTAAGACCAATTTGCAGGCCGGTAAGCTGCCCGCGTGCGTTGAGGCTTGCCCGACGAAGGCGCTGACGTTTGGCAATCTGGACGATCCCAACAGTGAGATTTCGCAACTGCTGCGCCAGAAGCCCACTTACCGCTACAAGCTGGCGCTGGGAACCAAACCGAAGCTGTACCGCGTACCGTTTAAATACGGGGAGGTGAGCCAATGACGCAGACTTCCGCATTTCATTTTGAATCGCTGGTGTGGGACTGGCCGATTGCCATCTACCTGTTTTTGATTGGTATTTCTGCTGGTCTGGTGACGCTGGCCGTGATGTTACGTCGCGTCTACCCGCAGGCGGGCGGTGCAGACAGCACGTTGCTGCGCACCACGCTGATTGTCGGGCCGGGCGCGGTGATCCTCGGTCTGTTGATCCTCGTCTTCCACCTGACAAGACCGTGGACCTTCTGGAAGCTGATGTTCCACTACAGTTGTACCTCGGTGATGTCGATGGGGGTGATGCTTTTTCAGTTTTACATGGTGGTGCTGGTGCTGTGGCTGGCGAAAATCTTTGAACATGATTTGCTTGCCCTGCAACAACGCTGGTTGCCGAAGCTGGGGATCGTGCAAAAGGTTCTGAGCCTGCTGACGCCCGTTCATCGCGGACTGGAAACGTTGATGCTGGTGCTGGCGGTGTTGTTGGGGGCTTATACCGGCTTTCTGCTGTCGGCGCTGAAATCGTATCCGTTCCTTAATAACCCGATCCTGCCGGTGCTGTTCCTCTTCTCCGGCATCTCGTCCGGTGCGGCGGTGGCGCTGATCGCCATGGCGATATGTCAGCGCAAAAATCCGCATTCCACGGAAGCGCACTTTGTACACCGTATGGAGATCCCTGTGGTATGGGGCGAAATCTTCCTGCTGGTGGCGTTTTTTGTCGGACTGGCCCTGGGCGATGACGGTAAAGTGCGTGCGCTGGTGGCGGCATTGGGCGGCGGTTTCTGGACGTGGTGGTTCTGGCTTGGTGTCGCCGGGCTGGGGCTGATTGTGCCAATGTTGCTCAAACCGTGGGTCAATCGCAGTTCCGGCATTCCTGCTGTGCTGGCGGCGTGTGGGGCCAGCCTGGTCGGCGTGTTGATGCTGCGTTTTTTCATTCTCTACGCCGGGCAGTTAACGGTGGCGTAAGCCAGAACAGAGGTGGTTTCTGGACGTATTCCTTCCTGAAGTCGGTTTTCTGGCGTTGTTGTTAAGTCTCGGGGTCAACGTGTTGACCCCGTTGACGGCCTTCGCGGGAGTGCGGTTGCGCTGGCCTGCCATGATGCGACTCACTTGCATCGGCATTCTGGCGCAGTTCGCGCTCCTGCTGCTCGCCTTTGGCGTACTGACGTATTGTTTTCTCATCAGCGATTTCTCGGTCATTTATGTCGCCCAACATAGCTACAGCCTGCTGTCGTGGGAACTCAAACTGGCGGCGGTGTGGGGCGGTCATGAAGGTTCGCTGCTGCTTTGGGTGCTGTTGCTTTCCGCCTGGAGCGCGCTGTTTGCCTGGCATTATCGGCAGCAAACCGATCCGCTATTTCCGCTGACGCTAGCCGTTTTATCTCTCATGCTCGCCGCACTGCTACTGTTTGTAGTGCTGTGGTCCGATCCCTTCGTGCGGATATTTCCACCAGCAATCGAAGGCCGCGATCTCAATCCGATGCTGCAACATCCCGGTCTTATCTTCCATCCGCCGCTGCTTTATCTCGGGTATGGCGGTTTGATGGTGGCGGCGAGCGTGGCGCTGGCGAGTTTACTGCGCAGCGAGTTTGATGGTGCCTGCGCCCGAATTTGCTGGCGCTGGGCACTACCAGGCTGGGGGGCATTAACGGCGGGGATCATCCTCGGTTCCTGGTGGGCCTATTGCGAACTGGGCTGGGGCGGCTGGTGGTTCTGGGATCCGGTGGAAAACGCCTCTTTATTACCCTGGCTTTCTGCCACTGCGCTGCTGCACAGTTTGTCCCTGACACGCCAGCGGGGGATTTTCCGCCACTGGTCGCTGTTACTGGCGATAGTTACTCTGATGCTGTCGCTGCTGGGTACCTTAATTGTCCGTTCTGGCATTCTGGTTTCGGTTCATGCGTTCGCGCTGGATAACGTCCGCGCCGTGCCGTTGTTCAGCCTGTTTGCACTGATTAGCCTTGCGTCTCTGGCTCTGTATGGCTGGCGAGCGCGGGACGGTGGCCCGGCGGTGCATTTTTCGGGGTTATCGCGGGAAATGTTAATCCTCGCTACGCTGTTGCTGTTTTGCGCAGTGCTCCTGATCGTGCTGGTGGGAACGCTTTATCCGATGATTTACGGCCTGCTGGGCTGGGGACGCCTCTCCGTTGGCGCGCCGTATTTTAACCGCGCGACGTTACCGTTTGGTCTGTTGATGCTGGTGGTGATTGTGCTGGCGACGTTTGTCTCTGGCAAACGCGTGCAGCTTCCGGCGCTGCTGGCGCATGCGGGCGTGCTGTTATTTGCCGCGGGGATCGTGGTCTCCAGCGTCAGCCGTCAGGAGATCAGCCTGAATTTACAGCCGGGTCAGCAGGTGACGCTGGCAGGATACACCTTCCGTTTTGAGCGTCTCGATCTGCAAGCCAGAGGCAATTACACCAGCGAAAAAGCGATAGTGGCACTGTTTGACCATCAGCAACGCATTGGTGAACTGACGCCGGAGCGGCGTTTTTATGAAGCACGCCGTCAGCAAATGATGGAACCGTCAATTCGCTGGAACGGCATCCATGACTGGTATGCGGTCATGGGGGAGAAAACTGGGCCGGATCGTTACGCTTTTCGTTTGTATGTACAAAGCGGTGTGCGCTGGATCTGGGGGGGAGGATTGTTGATGATTGCGGGCGCATTGTTAAGCGGATGGCGGGGGAGGAAGCGCGATGAATAAAGGACTTCTCACGCTACTGCTGTTATTTACCTGTTTTGCGCGCGCTCAGGTTGTAGACACCTGGCAATTCGCCAATCCGCAACAACAGCAACAGGCGTTAAATATTGCCAGCCAGTTACGTTGTCCGCAGTGCCAAAATCAGAACTTACTGGAATCCAATGCGCCGGTGGCAGTCAGTATGCGCCATCAGGTTTACAGCATGGTGGAAGAGGGGAAAAGTGAAGTCGAAATCATTGGCTGGATGACCGAACGCTACGGAGATTTTGTTCGCTATAACCCACCGTTAACGGGTCAGACGCTGGTGTTGTGGGCGCTGCCAGTGGTGTTGTTACTGCTGATGATACTGATCCTCTGGCGGGTAAGGGCGAAGCGATGAAACAGCCTCAAATACCGGTGAAAATGCTGACAACACTCACGATTTTGATGGTATTTCTCTGTGTCGGCAGTTATCTGTTAAGTCCAAAATGGCAGGCGGTACGTGCGGAGTATCAGCGTCAGCGCGATCCGCTACATCAGTTTGCCAGCCAGCAAACCCCGAAAGCGCAGCTTCAGGCATTGCAGGATAAAATCCGCACTAATCCACAAAACAGCGAACAATGGGCGTTACTGGGCGAGTATTATCTGTGGCAAAACGATTACAGCAATTCGCTGCTGGCTTACCGTCAGGCGTTGCAACTACGTGGTGAGAACGCTGAACTGTATGCGGCGCTGGCGACGGTGCTTTATTACCAGGCCAGCCAGCATATGACCGCCCAGACTCGCGCAATGATCGACAAAGCCCTCGCGCTGGACTCTAACGAAATCACCGCTCTGATGCTGCTGGCTTCCGATGCGTTTATGCAGGCGAATTACGCGCAAGCCATCGAACTATGGCAAAAAGTGATGGATCTCAACTCACCCCGGATCAACCGGACACAGCTGGTCGAGTCGATTAATATGGCGAAATTGTTGCAGCGGAGATCAGATTAATCATCTGGTGATGAAGATTATGTTATTGAGCTGCATAAAAAATAATCGAATGAACATATGCCCAAAATAATCACTAATCAGTATTATTGCAGATTAAACAAATAAAAATCTTTCTATAACAAATGGTTATTCATTAATCCTGCCATAAACTCGCGTTATTATGCATTAATGCAGCGAAAAGCTCTGTTGTTAAAGGGTTGCGCAACATACCGCGCAAATGATACTGATCATAAGCGTTAAAAAAATCTACAAACCAACGCAACACAATTCATGCCCTGGCAGTATGTCACGTTCTCACGTTTCTGAACGGGGAACGGCGCTCCATTGAGGAAGTTATTCTGATGAAAAATATAAAATTCAGCCTGGCCTGGCAGATTCTGTTTGCTATGGTGCTGGGCATTCTCCTGGGAAGCTACCTGCACTACCATAGCGACAGCCGCGACTGGCTGGTCGTCAATTTGCTCTCTCCGGCGGGTGATATCTTCATCCATCTGATTAAAATGATTGTTGTGCCGATTGTGATCTCCACGCTGGTGGTGGGTATCGCGGGTGTTGGTGATGCCAAACAGCTCGGGCGTATTGGCGCGAAAACCATTATCTACTTCGAGGTGATCACCACCGTCGCCATCATTTTGGGGATCACTCTGGCGAACGTCTTCCAGCCCGGTGCCGGGGTGGATATGTCGCAGCTGGCGACCGTCGATATCTCGAAATATCAGAGCACTACGGAAGCGGTACAAAGCAGTTCCCACGGCATTATGGGCACGATTTTGTCGCTGGTGCCGACGAACATTGTGGCGTCGATGGCGAAAGGCGAAATGCTGCCGATCATCTTCTTCTCGGTGCTGTTTGGTCTGGGGCTTTCCTCCCTGCCCGCGACGCATCGTGAACCGCTGGTGACCGTGTTCCGCTCCATCTCTGAAACCATGTTTAAAGTGACTCACATGGTGATGCGTTATGCGCCGGTGGGTGTGTTTGCGCTGATTGCGGTGACGGTGGCTAACTTTGGTTTCTCGTCTCTGTGGCCACTGGCGAAACTGGTGCTGCTGGTGCATTTCGCCATTCTGTTCTTCGCGCTGGTCGTGCTGGGAATTGTGGCGCGCCTGTGCGGGTTAAGCGTCTGGATCCTGATTCGTATTCTGAAAGATGAGCTGATTCTGGCGTACTCCACTGCCAGTTCTGAAAGCGTGCTGCCGCGAATTATTGAGAAGATGGAAGCCTACGGAGCACCGGCGTCGATCACCAGTTTCGTGGTGCCGACCGGTTACTCTTTTAACCTTGATGGTTCGACGCTGTATCAAAGTATTGCCGCTATTTTCATCGCGCAGTTGTATGGCATTGACCTGTCCATCTGGCAGGAAATCATTCTGGTGCTGACGCTGATGGTGACCTCGAAAGGGATTGCTGGCGTGCCGGGCGTGTCGTTTGTGGTGTTGCTGGCAACGCTGGGCAGCGTAGGGATCCCGCTGGAAGGTCTGGCGTTTATTGCCGGTGTTGACCGTATCCTCGACATGGCGCGTACTGCGCTGAACGTGGTGGGTAATGCGCTGGCGGTGCTGGTGATTGCCAAGTGGGAACACAAATTTGACCGTAAGAAAGCGCTGGCTTATGAGCGCGAAGTGCTGGGCAAATTTGATAAAACTGCGGATCAATAATTGAAGATTGCCGGGGATATCCACCCGGCAATGTGTGGATGCCTGATGCGACGCTTGCCGCGTCTTATCAGGCCTACGCTAGACTGCGCAATAGCTTGATTTAGGGTGATTTTGTAGGTCGGATAAGGCGTTTACGCCGCATCCGACATCAATATCTGATGCGACGCTTACCGCGTCTTATCAGGCCTACGCCAGACTGCGCAATAGCCTGATTTAGCGTGATTTTGTAGGTCGGATAAGGCGTTTACGCCGCATCCGACATCAATGCCTGATGCGACGCTTGTCGCGTCTTATCAGGCCTACCTTAACCGTTGGTTAATTTCTCAAACTCTTCACAACCGGTATCAAACCCTTCCATACAGCTCAGGTTCAGCCAGTGCAGCGCCTTTTGCTTGTTCTTCTCGATAAAACCTTCTTCACCGTTTAAGAACATCATTCCCGCCCAGTACTCGGAATAACCGGTTCGGGAAATCGCAGAGCTGCGTTTGAAATACCAGGTTGCCTTGTCATCGTCGGCCTTAATGCCCACGCCGTTGGCGTAAATCAAACCAAGCAGCATTTGGGCATCGACGGCAGAGTCGTTCTCCAGATCTTCCGAAGCGTTTTCTAACAGCGAAATCGCCTTTGGATAATCCGGTTTACCCGCTTGCGTATTTACCAGAATATGCGCCAGCGTTACTTCACCTTCTTTACTCCCCGCTTGCGCTGCTTTCTCTGCAAGAACTTTTGCTTGTGGATAGTCCAGACTGACCGGATTGGTGATTTTGATCTGCGCCAACAGCGCGCAGGCATCAGCATCACCGCTGTCGGCGGCTTTCTGTGCCCAATATTCGGCTTTGCTCAAATCGCCGGAGCTAAACCAGCTGTCGGCAAGAAAATATTGTGCGCGTCGGTCCCCGGCCTCTGCTGCCTTTAAATACTGGCTGCCAGGCTCGGAGTCGTTCGCGTGGGCAAAGAATGTCAAAAACAACATCAATGCGATAATTTTTTTCATTTTGATAATACGATTGGGTAGGGAGTAACCAGTATAAAGAGTTCGAATGGATAAAAAAACAGCCTCCGGAAGGAGGCTGTAGAAAGGACTGTATTACGCCAGTGCCGCTTCGCGCAGGCGAGTTTTCAACTTGTTGTACTCGTCAATCACGTACTGCTCGGCGGCGCGCTGATCGGCGATCGACTCGACGCGCACGGCGCAGTATTTGTATTCCGGCGTTTTCGTAATCGGGCTTAAGTTTTCGGTAACCAGCTCGTTACAGGCACCAATCCACCACTGGTAGGTCATATAAATCGCCCCTTTGTTCGGACGATCGCTGACCTGCGCACGGGTGATAATTTTGCCTTTACGCGAGTGCACCCAAACCAATGCCTCATCTTCAATACCCAGACGTTTGGCGTCTTCGGTATTGATTTGTGCGTAGCCAGGTTCATCAGCCAGCGCCGCCAGTGCCGCACAGTTACCGGTCATCGAACGGCAAGAGTAGTGACCAACTTCACGCACCGTTGACAGTACCATCGGATACTCGTCGGTGAGTTTGTCGATTGGCGCTACCCAGTCGCAGGTGAAGAACTGCGCCAGACCGTTCGGGGTATCAAACTTCTCTTTAAACAGATAAGAAGTCCCCTGATCGGCATCTGAAGTATCGCGGCAAGGCCACTGAATGAAGCCCAGTTCGCCCATTTTCTCGTAAGTCGCACCGTAGAAATCCGGGCACAGATGACGCAACTCATCCCAGATCTCCTGGGTGTTGTTGTAGTGCATCGGATAACCCATACGGGTGGCGATTTCACTGATAATCTGCCAGTCCGTTTTCAGATCCCACTTCGGTTCAACCGCTTTGAAGAAACGCTGGAAGCCACGGTCAGCCGCAGTAAACACGCCTTCATGCTCGCCCCATGACGTTGACGGTAAAATAACATCCGCCGCCGACGCGGTTTTGGTCATAAAGATGTCCTGAACGATAACCAGTTCCAGATCTTCAAAGGCTTTACGTACTGCCGACAGCTCCGCGTCAGTTTGCAGCGGATCTTCGCCCATAATGTACGCGGCACGCACTTCGCCATGCGCTGCGCGGTGCGGCAGCTCGCTGATGCGATAGCCGGTATGCGCTGGCAGGCTTTCCACGCCCCAGGCTTTGGCGAATTTCTCGCGGTTAGCCGGATCTTTCACGTACTGGTATCCCGGATACGTATCCGGCAGCGCGCCCATATCGCAGGCACCCTGCACGTTGTTCTGACCACGAACCGGGTTTACACCCGCATGCGGCTTACCGAGGTTACCGGTCAGCATCGCGAGGCTGGTCAGAGAACGCACGGTTTCCACGCCCTGGTAGAACTGGGTTACACCCATGCCCCACAGGATGGCGGCGCTTTTCGCCTGGGCATACATCCGTGCCGCCTGACGAATCTCACTGGCGCTGACGCCGGTGATATCTTCAACCGACTCCGGCGTGTAGCCTTCAACGATTTTACGATACTCTTCAAAGCCTTCTGTACGGGAAGCGACGAATGCTTTGTCGTACAGATTTTCTTCAATAATGACATGGCCCATCGCATTCAACAGCGCGATGTTCGAGCCGTTTTTCAGTGCAATGTGCATGTCCGCAATGCGCGCGGTTTCAATTTTGCGCGGATCGCAGACGATAATTTTCGCCCCGTTACGTTTAGCGTTAATTACGTGATTCGCCACGATTGGGTGGGAATCCGCCGGGTTGTACCCGAAAACGAACACTAAATCGGTATTATCAATTTCGTTAATAGCATTGCTCATTGCGCCATTACCGACCGATTGGTGCAGACCTGCAACCGATGGGCCGTGTCAGACACGAGCGCAGCAGTCAACGTTATTGGTACCAATAACGGCGCGCGCAAATTTTTGCATTACATAGTTGGTTTCGTTACCCGTACCACGCGAGGAGCCGGTCGTCTGGATGGCATCCGGACCGTACTTCTCTTTGATGGCGCTCAGGCGCTCGGCAACGTAATTCAGTGCCTCATCCCAGGAAACAGGTTCGAGTTTGCCGCCACGCTGGCGACGGATCATGGGGGTTTTCAGGCGCGGGGTCAGGATCTGGGTATCGTTAATGAAATCCCAGCCATAATAACCCTTCAGACACAGGGTACCCTGGTTGGTTTTCCCCTGCGCTGCCTCCGCCCGGACGATTTTGCCGTTATCGACGACCAGGTTGATTTTGCAACCTGATGCGCAATAGGGGCAAACCGTGACGACTTTTTTCATCGGTCTCGCTCCAGTTAATCAAATCACGCATACGCGCTCTCGACTACAGTATGCATCTTTTATGCCACATTTTATTTGGGGTCATTCCCTGATATTACGGGCACTATTTATTCAAAACTCTGACGAAAAACAGGCTGTCGTCAGTTTTGACGTGACGAAACGAAATACCGCGTGACAGCCATCACGCGGCAGACATTTTATTTTTTCTCGACGACGGGACTTGCCTGATACCCGCCGCCCAGCGATTTCATCAACTGAATGCTTTGGATCACCCGGCGGCTGTCCAGCATCAGTAATGACATCTCCTCGGCAAGCACTGGCAACCGGGCTTCGGTGGCCTGTAAGCGGCTGGTTAAGCCGCGTTGATAGGCGGCCTCGGCAGCGCGCTGGGTGAAGCGCGTGGCTTCCACGCGTTCAGCCTGCATCTCTCGCTCGTCGTTGAGCGTTTGCAGACGCGTGCCGTTGACGGCAACGTCGCGCACCGCATTCAGCACTGACTGGTTGTAACGTTCAATCATCATGTTGCTGGCGGCGCGAGTGCCTTCGAGATTGGCATTCAACCGTCCACCGTCAAACAGCGGCAATTTCAGACCCGGGATAAAGTTGAACTGGCGACTGGTTTTTTTGAATAAGGTATCCAGGTGGATAGAATCCAGGCCGAAAAACGCTTTGATATCAAAGCTCGGATAGAACAGCGCCCGCGCGGAATCCACCTGATCTAATGACGCCTGAACATACCAGCGCATAGCTTGCAGATCCGGGCGTCTGGCGAGCAACTCATAAGAGAGTGTCGCCGGAATACCGGTCTGGACTCGTGGTAATGCCACCGGTTTGATCTCCGGCATATCGCTGGCTCCCGCGCCAATCAATGCGCGCAGAGATTCTCTCGTTTCGGTGATTTGCCCTTTGACGGCAGCAATTTGTTTATCGACCGCCAGAATCTGTGCCCGCGCGCCGTGGAAAGGCACTTGCGCTTCCAGACCGTGCGCCACTTTACTCTGGTGCGCTTTTACCGCGTAATCAATCACATCGCGAGTTTGTTCTAACAGATCGAGCATCTGATAGCTGGCCTGCATACTGTAATAAAGCTGCGCTACGCCAGTGGTCAGCGATAGCTCTACTGCTGCGGTTTCTGCCAGCGCGGCATTATGCGCGCCAATGGCGGCGGCAACCGCTGAGCGATGCACACCCCACAAATCAAGATCCAGTCCGGCAAACAAACCGACTGTGGCTTCCGTATAGTACGGCCCGTCCATCCCCAGTGCGGGCGCATCCATCGCATAAGGGCTTAAAAAGCCGTTCGCCGAGACGCGTTGGCGGTTAAGCATCCCTAACGCTGCCACCTGCAACTGTGAACCGGTATCTAACAAATCGGCCTGGGACTGCGCTTTTTCTTCCCGCAGTTTCGCTTCGGCGAGGGTGTGTGAACCACTTAGCGTCCGTTGGATCAGGGCATCCAACTGCGGGTCATTGAGTTGTTTCCACCACTGCGCCTGCGGCCAGCCGGAGCTGGCAAGATGAATATCATCTGCCAGTTTGATTTGTTCAGGTTTGAGCTGTTGATGAGGCGCAGAATCCTTGCGTACCAGGGCACAGCCGGAAATCAGCGTCGTGCTGCCGAGAATGCTGCACAACAGCAGACGTGAAAGTTGACGATTGATCATTGCGTGGCTCCTTGTGCCTGTTCCGTGGCGGGCGTTAATGCCGGGGCTGTCCAGTCTGGCAAGCGGGCGAAAAGCTGGCAGACGTGTTGCTCCTGTTTTAATAAGGTGGGCAGGATGGCCTGCGAGGCGGGTGTTTCTTCAAGCGTTATTTGAGGAGAACGGCTGAGTGCGGTTGCCAGACCGGCGGCGTATTTCTCCAGTGCGTCGGCAAACTGACCTGCTCTGTCCGGCTGTAGTGCGTTATCCAGCGCCTGCGCCGAGTTCCAGGTTGCATCCCAGGCGTGAAGAATATCGCGGCCCTGACGAATAACCGTTTGCGAACGTTCAATCAGTAAAGCGCGTTCTTCGCTGTCCAGTTGACGCTCCAACGCCACGCGTTGGCACATCTCTTCACAGGCATTAAACGCCGCATGCAGACCTATACGAATTTGCAAATAAGTGCGCAGAGCTGTGACTTCCTGCTGGCGTGGGATCCGCATTACTTTACTTAACATACCCAGCGCGCCAGCCAGTTTTTGCGGCAGGGTGCGCGCTTCACTTTCAGGCCAGACAAAGGTGTAAATCACCGCGGACACCACGGTACCAATGATGATACCCAGGGCGCGATCGCGAATTTCCACCAGGTCGTACACCGGGCCAAAAACATTTTCGAGCGTGGCGAGCGCGAAGGTAACCACCATCTGTGTGCCGATATAAGAAGAGCGTTCAGAGCTGGTGGCAATCCATGCGCCCAACAGGAAAATCGGTGCCAGCACAAACAGCAATTCGACAATATTGTCCAGCCAGGGCATGACCAGTAGCGTGAATAACAGCGCCAGAATTGCACCGCAGAAGGCACCGCCAAAACGCAGCGCCATTTTCTGATACGACGAACCAACATTCGGGTTAGCGACGATCACGCAGGTCAGCATACAGGTGTGAATGCCTTCCCAGTCCGCGCCGCTGTAGAAGGTGTAACAGATCAAACAGGCGAGCAGCGTTTTTACCGCGTAGCGCATATAGTCTGGATTGGTAAAAGCATCGGCGACCATTGATGGCGGTTTGGTGGCGGGCGTTGGCGGTGTATTCGGGTCCATCTGACCCAGTTGCAACAATGTCTGGCAGATATTCTCCAGGTTACATTCCCGTGCCGCCATCGCTTCACTTTCAGTGATCCGCCAGTCGCTTTGCCAGCACTGACCTTCGGCAATGGCATGCTGCAGTTTGTTGATTTCTGTGGCTAATTTTTGCCGAAATTCAATAATTGCCTGAGAATCAGCAAAAGAGGTGGGATCGTAGCGATTCAGCGTCGAGTAAATGTAGGTTACCGTTGCCACGCAGCTTTGCCACCATGCGCTCTGAGTTCGCCAGTTGGCATCGTCCGCGAGGCAAAAGACATTGAGTTTTTGCAGCGCCAGCGCCTCTCTTTCAATCCGCGTTTCGGGTAGCGGTGCGAGGCTGTCCGTCAGGTGACTAATGGCATCATCAAGCCGATCATTAAGCGCTTGATGCATTTGCGTAATGGTGCGGCTGGGAAACCACAGCACGCCGATTAACGTCATCAGCAAGGTTGGATAGAGGCCAACAACGATACACCACAGGGTTAAGCGCACGACCACTTCCGGATAGTCGAGCATGGCGGGGAAGGTTTGCCCGTAAATAGCGACAATGGCGACGGCGAAAAAGACCAGCCCCAACCGATGGGTGCGCATCAAAAACATACAGCCCATCAGGATCGGTCCGGCAATGATCAATCGGATCAACGGTTCGCCATATGACCATTTGTAGATCAAAAACAGGCTGGCGATTTCCAGCATCGTGGCGACCACAAACAAGATCGCCACAAATTTGGTGTAAAACGCGTTCGACTGAATACCGTAAAACAGCACTGCCAGTGATAACGCCACAAAAGGGATCTCAAAAGTCATCGAGATCAGAATCACCAGCAGGCAGCCTACCCAGAGTTGCATAGTCTGCGGCACGCGGCCTGGTCGCCGCTCGCTTAACTCTTCATGAAAGAACGCCAGCAGCCTGACCACCGGTAATGGCAGGGAGTTGAGCGCGCTCATTATTGCGGCTCAAGATTAGCGACTGCCGAAGCGCCGATGCGGAACATTTCCGGGTCAGGTTTATCAACCATGATTTTGACCGGAAAACGCTGGGCAACGCGGACCCAGTTAATAGAACGAGACACTTTCGGCAGGCCGCCCAGCACCAGGCCGCCGTCATCCGGTAGCACGCCGTAGCCAATCGAATCCACTTTACCCTCGAAGGTTTTGCCGCTGTCGCTCATCAGGCGAATCGTTGCGGGTGTACCTGAGCGAATATTTTTCAGATCAGTTTCGCGGAAATTGGCGATCACGTACCAGTGACGAGTGTCGATTAGGGTGAAAATAGGGCGCATGGCAGAAGCAAATTGCCCGACGGAGGTTTTGAGGGAAATGACCCGGCCATCAAACGGCGCGCGAACGGTCGCCATTTCCAGATGCAGTTTGGTCAGGGCAATATCCGCTTCGACCGCCGCACGTTGCGCCACCAGCGCATCGACGCCGCTGACGGCGCTGGCGGCTGACTGCGCCTGTAACAATACGGCATTAAGATCCGCTTCTGCAGCGCGCTGCGCAGTTCTTGCACGGTCAACGTCTTCCGCTGAGACAAAACCTTCTTTCAGTAATGGCTCGGTGCGGCGTAATGTATCTGTGGCCTGTTTCGCGGCGGCACGGGCTTTTTCTACCGTGGCATTAACCGAGTCGGCACCAAACTGTTGCGCGTCAACGCTACGCTGGGTGAGCATAATTTGCTTATCCAGCGCCGCGAGGGAGGCTTCGGCTTTCGCCAGATTGGCTTCGTACGGGCGCGGGTCGATGCGGAACAGCAAATCGCCCTGTTTCACCGCCTGGTTGTCGGTGACCGCCAGTTCTACAATGCGACCGCTGACTTCCGGCACCACATCAATGGTATCTGCTGACGCGTAGGCGTCATTAGTTGATGGCGCACTGTCTACGCGCCAGATAACGAAAACAAGGGCAACCAGCGCCAACGCAACCACTAACAGAGCAGGGAATTTACTGCGAGGAGCTTTTTTCGGCGTACTTTCCATGAGCGCGTCTCAAATAAATTAGAAAAATGCCAGCCAGAGCAGCATGGCGTAGAGAGCAAAAAGGGCGGTATAAATAATTCCGACAAATGCCAGATTGATATTTGCCCGCTGAATAATTCGCCTCGTGATGAGCGTCAAAATAAGGCTGGCAATGGCGCAGAAAAACCAGCTGGGATAATAAGCGCCGATCACCGGGATTGCCGGAGATAATGAGCATCCCGAAACCATGAAGACGGGAATTATCCAGGCTGTTTTTTTGAGTTGCATCGCCATGCGAGAGAGAACTGTTGGCATATTAAATACATCCTGTCTGCTGCGAACAATATCTGTAGTGAATATCAATATCCATTGAAGGCGTCAGTATGGCTATTTTCTCGATGAATAAAAATAGCTTTATTCAGCCACCGCATTCATAACTTATATATTTTATGTATTAATTTGCTGTATATATTTTTTAAATAAATGCTTTTGGGGGCTTAAGGGCCCCCAAAAGTGAGTGGCATTAATTTGGGGTTACGATATTCACCCACAAATCGAAATTATCCAGACAGGCAATAATTTCTTCCAGTTTCGCACCATTGCCAATAATTTTGGCTTTCTTCGCTTTTACCAGATCCGCCATTTTGGCTTGTCCGGTCAGCACGGCGTGAAGATCTTCACGGCTGATGTAGAAAGAGGCGTTGGCTTCAGGTTGCAGCGTTTTACGGTAGTTAAGCACGCTATCGTTCAGCGTCAGGTTGAGGTTATCGCCGTTGCTCATATTGAAGTTCAGGCTGATATTCTTACCTGCGGCTTTCGCACTATCGAGGCGAACGGACATAAAGTCGAACAGCATTTCGACCGACATTCCGCGAATGGTGTCCGGGGAACCGGTGGTGCCGTGGCTGAATTTATGCACCCCTTCGCGCAGCTCTTTCGCGCCGGTCAGGTAGAAACCGCGCCAGGTGGCGGACTCGGCCTGATAGCCCAGCTGTTCAAAGTTATTCGCTTGCAGATTCTTCGCGACCTGGTCACCAGGGTTGGCGGCAATCACCTGTTTCAGCAGTTCTGCCGACCAGCGGTAATCACCTTGCTTGTTCGCTTCTTGCGCCAGGTTGATGACACGGGCAGAACCGCCCAGCGCCTGCACGTAACGTTTACCCATCTCCACCTGACCATACGGATGCAGGTTAGCCGGGTTACCGTCGTAATAGCCAAGATAGAAGTTATACACCGCGCGGGCGTTGTGGCTGACAGAACCGTAATAGCCGCGGCTGGCCCAGTTATTGGCAAGCGCAGGCGGTAGCTTAATCATGTCGCCGATTTCATTCATGGTGTAGCCCTGGTTTGCCAGGTGCAGGGTCTGGTCGTGAATGTACTTGATAGTATCGCGATATTTACCAATATAATCATTGATATGCTTATTGCCCCAGACCGGCCAGGTGTGCGGCATAAACAGTACTTCCGCGTCGTTACCCCACATATCCAGCGTTTCGTTCAGGTACTCGGTCCACTTGCTGGTATCGCGGGTTTTCGCGCCGCGCAGAGTGTAGAAGTTGTGCAGGGTATGCGTGGCGTTCTCGGCGGTACACAGGGCTTTCAGGGCCGGAATATAGAAGTGCATTTCGGCTGGCGCTTCGCTACCCGGAGTCATCAGGAAGTCAAACTCCAGGCCGTCGATAATCATCTTCTCGCCAGTTCTGACGATAGTTTTAGTCGGTGCAATAATGCTCGGGTCGCCGGTTGCCAGCGTCACGCCCAGGCCATTACCCACGTTGCCTTGCGCGTTGTGCGGCAGTAACAGACCGTAAGAGTAGAGCGCACGGCGGCTCATAATATTACCCGCCAGCACGTTTTCGCTGATGGCTTCGTCCATAAAGCCTGCCGGAGCGATCACCTGCACTTTGCCGGATTTAACATCCGCTTCAGAGATAATGCCTTTCACACCGCCATAATGGTCGGCGTGGCTGTGGGTGTAAATAACAGCAACAATCGGTTTTTGCGGACGATGTTGGAAGTAAAGGTCAAGTGCGGCTTTTGCGGCAGGCGGCGTCACCAGTGGGTCGATAACAATAATGCCTTTCTCGCCCTCAACGAATGTAATGTTAGAGATATCCTGGCCGCGCACCTGATACATTTTATCGGTGACTTTGAACAGGCCAGAAATGCCGTTGATCTGCGACTGACGCCACAGGCTGGGGTTTACGGTTTCCGGCGCAGCGGCATTAATATCAAATTTGTAATCATTCGCGCGGTAGTAAACTTTGCCGTTAGCATCACGCAGAATACCTTCATCCAGCAGCGGGGCGATAAATCCACGCTGGGCATCGTCAAAATCTTGACGATCGCTAAACGGTAATGATTTGGCGTAATTCTGATTAATCTGTTGGGTATATTGAGTGGCGGCTTTCGCTTCATCTGTTGCGTAAGCGGTATTTACCATCATGCCGCTGGCGGCAGTTAACGCAATAACAATCCTGCTCAAACGGAATAACCGAGAGTTATTCATATAAATCTCCATTTATCATTTATGTCGTAAATATGTAACCCATGCAAAATACGTCATTTGAAGCTGGCGTTATCATAATTGGGAAATTGCGACTTTAATAAGTAGAAGTGTGAGCTGAACGCGCCATTTTATTAGGCATTTGTGCTGAAGAGGGAAAATTACGCGAATTTATTATCTCTGTAAATAATATGAGGTGTTTTATATATTTATTATATATATTGTACTTCGGCAAATACTGAGCACAATTAATCAATGCAACCGGTGTTTTTTATTAAAAAACGTACCGGAGCAATGGGCGGTCATGTCGCTGGCACCGCAGGATTCTGCGTTGCTGTGCCAGCCTTTTATTCATGGTCAATGAGTGAGGGGATTGATAAAGAAACCAGGTCGTCAGAGCGCACTGATTATCCGCATTACGCCAGTGAAGTTGCACTGGCTTTTGGTTCACGAGTGGTTGGCCTCGAACTGGCAAAAATGATTGTCGATGCGTGGCTGGGCGCACAGTACGAAGGCGGTAGTCATCAACAACGCGTGGAGGCGATTACGGCAATAGAGCAGCGGAGAAATTGAGATTCATCCACTACTTGCATGGATGAGTAATGACTAATGTGGATAGAGTTTCTTTTTGAGGTTGGCTAATGAAACGCTTTCCGCTATTTCTTTTATTCACCCTGCTCACGCTGTCCACCGTTCCGGCCCAGGCAGATATTATCGACGACACCATTGGCAATATTCAGCAGGCGATTAACGATGCTTATAACCCTGACCGTGGGCGAGACTATGAAGATTCGCGCGACGACGGCTGGCAGCGTGAAGTGAACGACGATCGGCGCAGACAATATGACGACCGCCGCCGCCAGTTTGAAGATCGCCGCAGGCAGCTGGACGATCGCCAGCGCCAGCTTGATCAGGAGCGTCGGCAACTGGAGGATGAAGAGCGGAGAATGGAAGATGAGTATGGGCGTTGATGTTGAGTTTAGAGCAGGCATCGCCCCTCACCCATCACGCCACCCCAATCTCCATCCCATCAAACCCCGCCTCAAACCCCGACGGCAGTGCGTTTTCCATCAGCCACGCATCAAACTGGTGGCTGATATGCGTCAGAATCACCCGTGGCGAGCGGATAACCTCATTCAGCGCCAGCACGGTGTTTAAATCACAGTGATTACGCGGTGCATCCTCGCGCGGTGGGTGGCTGCAATCAATCACCATTACCTGTGGCTGATTATTGCGTAAAAATTTCAGCGTTTTTTCCGGCAAGCCAGCGGTGTCAGACAACCACGCCACGCGGCTGTGTGCCGTTTCCAGCAGATAACCGAAGGTCAGTTTTGAGTGGTTGAGCGGCAGGGGCGTGACCTGTAACCCCTGTAAATCAAACACCACAAACGGTTCCATCGTGTGGCTGAAATCAAGCAGGCCCGGATGTTTAAACAGATCGTCGCAGCCCTGTTCATCCGGCGGGCCGTAGATCGGGATCGAATCGCCCACGCCCCAGCGCAGCGGAAACAGCCCCTGCACGTGATCCATATGGTAGTGCGTCAGCAAAAACTGCTGGAACGATCCGGGCGACCAGCGATCGGCGAGATCGTGCAGCCCGGCGTCGATCAGGGTGATCGCGTCGTTAAACTTCACGACGCCGCTGCATGGCTGGCGGCGATACTGCGGTGAGCGCCGCGCTCTGGCGCAGGCTACGCACTCGCAGCCCCATGTCGGAACGCCCTGTGCGCCTCCGGTGCCAGTAAGTGTGAGGGTCAGGCTCATATTACAGCGCCTTGGTGAAGCGGAAGTGGCTCTGCTCGTAGCCTTCACGCAGGTAAAAACGGTGCGCGTCGTGGCGCTTCACGTTGGTGGAAAGCTCGGTCATTTCGGCCCCGGCCTGGCGGGCTTCTTCTTCTGCCCATGCCAGTAATTTACTGCCGATGTTCAGACCGCGCGCCTGCGGCATCACCACCAGTTCCTGAATTTCGCCGATCCAGTTGACATGATGCAGATGAAACTGCAAATGCAGGCCGATCATGCCGACAACTTCGCCATCCAGCAGCGCCAGATGGTAGCGCATGTTCGGATCGCGCAGATTGGCGTTAAACCCCACGCGAAACGCATGGTGGTCAAACTCCGCCTGTTTTAGCTCACAAATCAGCGCGTAAACTGCGTCGGTATCGTACTGCGTGGCCGGGCGAAGCTCACAAGCAGGCATGGTGTTTCTCCTTCTGATGAATCAGCGTCAGCAGCGTGTCGACCGACTGGCGCAGGCTGCCGTCATTATTGAGCGTATGGCAATCCTGGGGAGTATAGCGGGCGGCGCGCGCCAGCCGGGCGTTAATTTCACTGGCGTTTTCACGGCCACGGTTTTCCAGGCGCTGGCGCAGGATCTCCGGCGAAACCTGTAAGCAAATGGGCAGCAGCGCCGATTGATAGCGCGCCCGCGCCTGCGGCAAATGCGCGCGTGAGCCGTTGACCAGCACGTCAAATCCAGCGTGCAGCCAGAGATCAATCTCGACGCCGATGCCATAATACAGGCCGTTGGCGTGCCAGCTTAAGGCCAGAAGGTTCTGCCCCGCGCGGGTAAAAAACTCCTGCTCGCTCAGGGCGATATGGTTTTCACTTCCGGCGCTGGCGGCGCGCGTGATGTAGCGATGCGCTACCAGTAGCTGAGTTTGTTCCCGCTGGCGGAGTTCCGTCAACAGACTGTCTTTTCCGGAGCCAGAGGCCCCCATTAACCAAATCAGTTTTCCCGTCATCAGAACACCCTTTTACCCTGACGCCAGACGTGGTCGATATGAATGTGGTTGCCCTTGCGATGCGCCAGCACCAGGTCGGCGCGTTTGCCCTCGCCAATCACTCCGCGATCCTGAAGATTAAGCGCCTGCGCCGGATTTTTAGTCACCAGCTTCACCGCCTGCGGCAGCGTAAAGCGGTTGCTCTCGTCATCGGCGACGCGAAATGCCGCATCGAGCAGGCTGGCGGGGTAGTAGTCGGAAGAGAGGATATCCAGCAGGCCAAGCTGCGCCAGTTCACTGGCCGCCACGTTGCCGGAGTGCGAACCTCCGCGCACGATATTCGGCGCGCCCATCAGCACGTTCATGCCATGCTTGCGCGAGGCTTGTGCCGCTTCGAACGTGGTGGGAAATTCGGCGATCACGCTGCCAAGCTGGTGGGATTCGGCAACGTGGGCGTGCGTGGCGTCATCGTGGCTGGCGAGCGCAATGTGTCGCGCGCGGCACATTGCGGCGATGGTTTCGCGATTTGGCTGCGACCAGCGTGCGGCGAGCGCCAATTGCTCTTCTTCGTACTGCTGCATCTGCGCATCGGTGAGGGAATATTTGCCCTGATAATATTCGCGATACTTCTCGCGATTGGCGAACTGGCGCTGGCCCGGCGAGTGGTCCATCAGCGATACCAGCGTCACCGGTTCGCGCTGCACCAGTTTTTCAAACAGCGGCAACGTGGTGTGGTGCGGCAGTTCGCAGCGCAGGTGCAGGCGGTGCTCGGCGCGGTTGACGCCGCGTTTCTGCGTCTCTTCGATGGCGTTGATCATCTTCTCCAGATTCTCCAGCCGATCGCCGCCGTCGCGCACATCACCAATCGCCACGGCGTCCAGTACGGTGGTGATGCCGCTTGCCACCATCAGCGCGTCGTGGCTGCTCATCGCCGAATGGGCGGGCCAGTCGACTTTCGGGCGCGGGGTGAAGAATTTATCGAGGTTGTCGGTATGCAGCTCAATCAGTCCGGGCAGTAGCCAGCCACCTTCGCCGTCCATCGCTTCCGGCTGGCGGCTCTGGCTTTCGGCAAAGGCGCGAATTTCGCCATCCTGTACTTCCAGTGAACCGTGCACCACTTCATTTTCCAGCACCAGTTTGACGTTATTGATAATCATGAAGAGGCTCCCATCGGGTGCAGGCGGTCGGCGACGTCATTGCGTACGGCTTCGTCATGGAAGATACCGACGATGGCTGCGCCACGGGCTTTAGCTTCGAGAATTAGTTCCACCACCGCGGCGCTGTTTTTGGCGTCCAGCGAGGCGGTAGGTTCGTCGAGCAGCAGAATGGGGTAGTCGACGATAAAGCCACGGGCGATGTTGACGCGCTGCTGTTCGCCGCCGGAGAAGGTCGATGGTGCAAGGTGCCACAGGCGTTCAGGCACGTTCAGGCGCGTCAGTAATCGGGCGGCTTTTGCGGCGCAGGCTTCACGCGGTACGCCGGTATCGAGCAGAGGCTGCATCACCACTTCCAGTGCCGAAATACGCGGGATGACGCGCAGAAACTGGCTCACCCAGCCGATGGTGGTTTTGCGGATCTCCACCACTTTGCGGGCTGGCGCGGTGACCAGGTCTACCCATTCCTCACCGTGTTTGATCTGGATTTGCCCTTCGTCGGGCAGATAGTTGGCGTACAGCGAGCGCAGCAGGGTTGATTTTCCGCTGCCGGAGTGGCCGTGAAGCACCACGCATTCGCCTGCGTTGACGGTGAGCGAGGCACGTTGTAAGACGGGCAGGCGCACGCCGTTTTGTTGGTGCAGGATGAAGGTTTTACTGACGTTTTGTACGTTAATCATTTTTCGCCTCGTGGTTCGGGTGTCGGATGCGACGCTGACGCGTCTTATCCGACCTACGGGGAGCGCATTTGTCGGCCGGATAAGGCGTTTACGCCGTATCCAGCACTGGCTCAATTCTGCAAAACCGATGACACCAGCAACTGGGTGTACGGGTGGTGCGGGTCGTCGAGCACGCGGTCGGTTAACCCACTCTCCACCACTTGCCCCTGTTTCATCACCAGCAAACGGTCCGCCAGCAGGCGGGCGACGCCCAGATCGTGGGTGACAATCACCACCGCCAGATTCAGCTCCACCACCAGACCGCGCAGCAGATCGAGCAGGCGCGCCTGTACCGATACATCCAGCCCGCCGGTCGGTTCATCCATAAACACCAGCTTCGGATGCGTCACCAGGTTGCGGGCAATCTGCAAACGCTGCTGCATGCCGCCGGAAAAGGTGGTTGGCAGGTCGTCGATCCGGTTAGCGGGAATCTCCACCTCTTCCAGCCACTTCTGCGCGGTGGCGCGAATATCGCCGTAATGACGCGCCCCGGTCGCCATCAGCCGCTCGCCGATATTGCCGCCTGCCGACACCTGGCGGCGCAGGCCGTCGAGTGGATGCTGATGCACCACGCCCCATTCGGTGCGCAGCAGGCGACGGCGGTCGGCCTCGCTCATGCCATAGAGGGAACGGTTTTCATAGTGAATCTCCCCTTGCTGCGGCGTCAGACGCGCGGAAATTGATTTCAGCAGCGTGGTCTTCCCGGAGCCGGATTCCCCGACGATGCCCAGCACTTCCCCCGGCCATAAATCAAAAGAGACATCGCTAAAGCCTTTGCCCGGCGCGTAAAGGTGGGTCAGGTTATTGACCGAAAGTAACGGTTGATTCATTGGTTTTTTGCCTCGCTCTGTTGGCGGCAATAATCGGTATCGGAGCAGACAAACATGCGGTTTCCGGCGTCATCCAGCACCACTTCGTCGAGATAGCTGTGGGTCGATCCGCAGATGGCGCATGGCTCATCCCACTGCTGAACGGTGAACGGGTGATCGTCGAAATCGAGGCTTTCCACGCGGGTAAACGGCGGCACCGCATAGATGCGCTTCTCGCGTCCTGCGCCGAACAGCTGCAGGGCGGGCATCATGTCCATTTTTGGGTTATCGAATTTCGGGATCGGCGACGGGTCCATCACGTAGCGCCCGTTCACCTTCACCGGATAGGCATAGGTGGTGGCGATATGACCGAAGCGGGCGATATCTTCATACAGTTTCACCTGCATCACGCCGTACTCCTCCAGCGCGTGCATAGTGCGGGTTTCCGTTTCGCGCGGCTCGATAAAGCGCAGCGGTTCCGGGATTGGCACCTGGAAGATAATGATCTGATCTTCGGTCAGCGGCGTTTCGGGGATGCGGTGACGCGTCTGGATAAGCGTCGCATCGTCCGTACGTTCAGTGGTGTTTACCCCGGTCACGCGCTTAAAGAAGTTGCGAATCGACACGGCGTTGGTGGTGTCATCCGCACCCTGGTCAATCACCTTCAACACGTCGCTTTCGCCAATCACGCTGGCGGTAAGCTGGATACCACCAGTTCCCCAGCCGTACGGCATCGGCATCTCGCGCCCGCCAAAAGGTACCTGATAACCGGGGATCGCTACCGCTTTTAAGATGGCGCGGCGGATCATGCGTTTGGTCTGCTCGTCGAGGTAGGCAAAGTTGTAGCCGCTCAGATTAGCCATGGTTCTGCTCCTGTTGCAGACGTTTGAGTAGCTCCAGTTCGGCCTGGAAATCGACGTAGTGCGGGAGTTTAAGGTGCGAGACAAAGCCTGCGGCTTCGACGTTGTCGGCATGCGCCAGCACGAACTCTTCATCCTGCGCCGGGCCTGTCGTGTGCTCGCCGTACTCCGGAGCCTGCAATGCACGGTCAACCAGCGCCATCGCCATCGCTTTGCGCTCGCTCATGCCGAACACCAGCCCGTAGCCGCGCGTGAAGTGCGGCGGCTCATCCGGCGGGTCGATAAAACCGTTGACCATTTCACATTCGGTCATCAGCAGTTCGCCGACGTTCACCGCAAATCCCAGCTCTTCCGGCACAATCGACACGTCGATATAGCCGCTGCGGATTTCGCCTGCGAACGGATGATTGCGTCCGTAACCACGCTGGGTGGAGTAGGCCAGCGCCAGCAAATAGCCTTCGTCGCCGCGCATTAATTGTTGCAGGCGGGAGGAGCGTGAGCAGGGGTAAACCGGCGGCGTGCGGGTGATGTCGTCCGGCTGTGCGCCGCTATCTTCTTCAAACTTCGCCAGCCCCTGACGCGCCAGCAGGCTGAAAACGTGCGGCGACGGCTGTTGTTCGCTGTCGGCTGTGGTCAGCGTCGGCGCTTCGCCGTTTGCCAGCAGGGTGAAATCGAGCAGGCGGTGGGTGTAGTCGTAGGTTGGGCCAAGCAGCTGGCCGCCGGGAATATCTTTATACACCGCTGAAATACGCCGTTCGAGACGCATCCCGGTGGTGTCGAGCGGCTCGCTTACCGCAAGCTTCGCCAGCGTGGTACGGTAGGCGCGCAGCAGGAAAATTGCTTCGACGTTATCGCCGCTGGCCTGTTTCAGCGCCAGCGCCGCCAGTTCGCGGTCGGCAATGCCGCCTTCGGTCATCACGCGATCTACCGCGAGGTTAAGCTGCTGTTCAATCTGGGCGACGCTCAGTTCAGGCAAATCGGTATTGCCCCGGCGTCGGCTCTCTTGCAGGGCGTGGGCGGCGTCGATCGCCTTCTCGCCCCCTTTCACGGCAACGTACATCAGCACACCTCCACATGAGTGGTTCGCGGGATAGCCAGCAGCCGCTCGCCGCAGGTCAGGATCAGGTCGATGCCGAGCGGGAACGGGTGCGGGCGCTCGGTAAGTTCGTGCAGAATGCACTCCGGCAGCTGCGGGGCGATCATTCGTTCTTCGGCAATACCCGCGCCAGTAAGGCGCAGCATGCGCCCGCCGCTCAGGCTGGCGACCTGTAAAATCAGCGTCGCGCCCGCTTCCGGCGCAACAGCGGTGCCGCTGGAAAGAGCGTTGAGCTGTTCGCTGGAAATCGCCTCATCCGTTACCGCGAAGGTCGCCTGTTCCGGCTGGCTGACCAGCGGCGTGTTGGTATGAAAACGCAGGCTCTGGCTGACGATATCGTTACTTAATGGCGCAGAAAGCCACACCGGCGTGTCGTTATCGGCCAGTGTCAGCAGCACGCTGGTGGTGGCGATATTCAGCGGCTGCCAGCCGCGTTTGAGCTGATGCAGGGCGACAATCACGCCCGGCTCGCTCATGGCCTTTAACAGGCGACGAAAACTGTGCTGGGCATCCTGCACGGGAAGCATAAAAGCGGTTTCCAGGGTCATGCGTTGTCTCCGCGAACCATCGTAAAGAAGTCGACCCGGCTGGCGTTTACTTCGGCCTGGCGTGCGGCAATGCGTGCCATACGGTCAGCGTCCAGCGGGGCAATAAGAGTTTCTGATAAGTTTTGAAAGTGGCGAGATTGCTGCATCAGCGCGTCGATCAGCGCGCAGCGTTCGGCGTGCTGTTTGTCGCGCCCCAGCACCCAGCTGTAGCCGAGCGTGCCGTCAGTCAGGCGGACGGCGGCGCGGGTGAGCGTGGCGTCGCCAGCAAAAAAGCGTTCGCCGGTGCCGCCCATTCGAGCCTGAATCTGCACCAGGCCAGTTTCGGCAGTGCGGATTACTTCATAGTCGGCAGTGATGTTCAGCGCCTTCAGGCGGGCTGCCAGTTCCGCCGGTTGGCTGTGTGCCAGTACGGACATCCAGTGCTGGCGGGTCGCGGTATCTGCGTGCATTCAGTGCTCCATAGTGAATTCAATCATGTCGGCGCGCGTCAGGCTGACGGAGTACTCCGCCGGGCTGCTTTCACCGTCACGGTGGTTAAGGGTGCGCACGCACAGCAGCGGCGACATATTCGGGATTTCAAGACGCTGGCACTCTTTGGCCTGGGCGCGGCGGGCGCTGATCCGCGTCTGGCTGCGGCGCAGCGCAATCCCCATTTGCTCGCGCAGAAAATCGTGCAGCGAGCCGCTGTCGAAGCGTTGCAGCGTCGGCCAGAGGGTGAGGTCCGCAAAGTAGTGGTCGATTAAACAGAGCGCGACGCCGTTGACCCGGCGCAGGGTGCGCAGGTGGATAACGTTCTCGCCCTCGGTTATCCCCAGCGCGTCAGCGACGTGACCGGAGGCCGGGCGCAGCACAGACAGCAGTTTTTCGCTGGTGGGATGGCTGCCCTGATCCAGCAGGTTCTGGCTAAAACGCGCCTGGGCGTTGAGCGGGTAATCGAACGGGCGCATCAGCACCAGCACGCCGACGCCCTGACGGCGCTGTACCCAGCCTTTTTCCACCAGTTGGTCGATGGCGCGGCGCAGGGTGTGGCGGTTCACCTCAAAGCGCGCCGCCAGTTGCTGCTCGGCGGGAAGATAGTCGCCGCAGCGGTAGTGTTGACGAAGCTCCTGCTCAAGTTTTGCGGCTATCTCCTGATAGCGTGTTGGGTAGCTGGTCGGATGTGTAGACAAGTGCATAGATATCAATGCCTCGCTTATCAGATAAAGTGCTTACGCAACCGTTGAGAGAGGAAATCCAGCAGGCTGACCGTGACGATAATCAGCACCATCAGGGCGCAGGTTTGCTGGAACTGGAAACCGCGAATCGCTTCCCACAGGGTGACGCCGATCCCGCCCGCGCCGACCATGCCAACAACGGTGGCCGAACGGACGTTGGATTCGAAGCGATAGAGGGAGTAGGAGATCAGCAGCGGCATCACCTGCGGCAGCACGCCGTAGAGGATCTCTTCGAGCTTGTTGGCACCGGTGGCGCGAATACCTTCCACCGGGCCGGGTTCAATTGCTTCTACCGCTTCGGAAAGCAGTTTGGAGAGCACGCCGGTGGTGTGGATAAACAGCGCCAGTACGCCAGCGAACGGACCGAGACCGACGGCGACCACGAACAGCATGGCGAAGACCATCTCGTTAATGGCGCGGCAGGCGTCCATCAGGCGGCGAACGGGTTGGTAAACCCACCACGGCACCAGGTTTTCGGCGCTCATCAGGCCAAAGGGGATGGAGAGAACCACCGCCAGCGCGGTGCCCCAGACGGCGATTTGCAGCGTGACGGCCATTTCGGTGAGGTAATCCTGCCACTGGCTGAAATCGGGCGGGAAGAAGTCGGCAGCGAACGTCGCCATGTTGCCGCCGTCTTTAATCAGCGTGAGCGGGGCCATTTCCGCGCCCTGCCACGAGACGACCAGCACGGCGAGAACAATGGCCCAGCTCAGAAGCGAGAACCAGCTGCGCTTGGGTGGGGCGATGGTGATGGTTTGCATATATTGCTCCGTTTAATGTTTTCTCCCTCTCCCTGTGGGAGAGGGGACCGATCGAGCACATTACTGCACCGCTTTACTCACCGAACTCATCGCGCTTAACGCGTTGTTCAGGCGGTCCAGGTCATCCAGCTGCGCCTGAATGGCGCTAGTTTTTGCCAGCTTGTCCTGCTCATTCAGCCCTTTATTGCTTTTCACGCCCTGCATCTCTTTAAACAGTGCGAGCTGGCGAATCGGCACCAGTTGCAGGTCGCTGGAGGCGCGGAACGGGGCCCAGCCCAGGCGCTCCAGCACCGCTTTCTCTTCCGGCGTTTTGCCGTAGTTCATAAAGAAGTCGTAGATCTTGTCTTTGGTGGTTTCGGACAGATTTTTGCGCCAGACGATCGGATCGCCTGGGATCAGCGGCGACTTCCAGATCACCTTCAGTTCTTTCAGCTTCTCTGGCGCGGAGGTTTTCAGCTTGTCGAGGTTTTCGGTGTTGTTGGTCGCCACATCCACCTGCTTGTTGGCGACGGCCAGCGCGTTGGTTTCATGCCCGGCGTTGACGGTGCGTTTGAAGTCGCTGGCGGAGATATTGTTTTTGGCAAAGACGTAGTAACCGGGGACGAGGAAGCCAGAGGTGGAGTTAGGATCGCCATTGCCGAAGGTGAGATCTTTCCGCTTCGCCAGCAGATCGTTCAGGTTGTTGATCGGACTATCTTTGTTGACGATCAACACGCTCCAGTAACCCGGCGATCCATCCGCCGCGACCGTCTGGGCGAAGACCTGACCGTTGGCGCGATCCACCGCTTCCATCGCCGACAGATTGCCGTACCAGGCGATATCCACTTTGTTGAAGCGCATTCCCTGGATAATGCCCGCGTAGTCCGGGGCAAAGAAGGCGTTGACCTTCACGCCCAGCTTCTTCTCCATATCCTGTAAGAACGGCGTCCATTGCGGTTTCAGGTTTTGCTGTGATTCCGTTGAAATAATGCCGAAATTCAGCGCCTTTTCCTGCTCTTCGGCGTGCGCCGGGCTTAACAGGGTGCTGAGGCTGAACATGCTGGTGAAGGCCAGCGAGGCAATTATCTTAGCGTTCATTCGTTTTCCTCAATGATGGGGATGTCAGGCAGCTTTCGCGTTCTCTTCGACGCGGTTGATGCTGCGATAGAGATGATCAAAGCGTTCGTTATCAAACTGTTGGCTGCTGCCGTCGTAGAAGACGTGCCCCTGGCGCAGGGCGACGATGCGTTCGCAGTAGCGCAGGGCGTAATCCACCTGATGCAGCGTGACGACCACGGTAATGCCGTCGTTCTGGTTGATGTCGCGCAGGGTGTCCATCACGATGCGCGCTGATTCCGGGTCCAGCGAGGCGATGGGTTCGTCCGCCAGAATCACCTTCGCCTGCTGCATCAGCGCGCGGGCAATCGCCACACGCTGCTGTTGCCCGCCGGAGAGGGTGGAAACGCGCTGATGGGCAAAATGCACCATGCCAACGCGGGTCAGCGCCTGTAACGCGCGCTGTTTCTGCTCGCGGGTGAAGTAGCTAAAACAGGTGCGCCAGAATGGCGTGCTGCCGAGCGCGCCAATCAGCACGTTCTCCAGTACGCTCAGGCGATTCACCAGGTTGAATTGTTGGAAGATGTAGCCGGTGTTGGCGCGGCTTTTGCGGATATCGCGGGCCAGGCGGCCTTCGCGCTGGACTGTGCGGCCCAGCAGCTCGATATGGCTACCGGCAGATTTATCGCCGGTAATCAAACCGCTTAAGTGACGTAAAAGGGTGGATTTGCCGGAACCCGACGGCCCAAGCAGAGCCACCATTTCACCGTGATGAATGTTCAGATCAACCGCGTGCAGCGCCTGATGCTGATTGAAGGTTTTGGCGAGCTTCTCGACACGGATAATCGTTTGCATGATGCAGCCTCCCTAAAAAAGTGGCTCCATCGTGGCGGATTATTGTGACGATTTGGTTAATTAAAAGTGACTAACAGATGAAGAGTTAACGGGAATTCGATGACAGTGCGGGAGGGCGGGCCTCCCGGCGGATTATTGCGTTGGTTGTTGTTTGACGACATTAATCATCCACGGTACGCCAAATTTATCGGTGACTTTGCCGAAGCCATGCGCCCAGAAAGTTTCCTGCCAGGCCATTTCGATTTTTCCGTTGGCGGCAAGATTGTCAAACCAGCGTTTCCCTTCTTCGACCTGTTGCGAATCGAGCACTAACGTAAAGCCGGAGTAGCTGGCTTTTCCTGACGGTATAGCATCGCTCATCATGATATCGCTTCCGGCAATGCGCACATTGGCGTGGGCGATGGCGGTATCGGGAAATTGCATTCCGGAAGGGCAGTTCTCGGCGCTGTCCTGCGCTGATTTTGGCATTTCGCCGAAGCTGATTTTATAGATCAGTTCAGCGCCCAACGTACGTTGATAATAAGCAATTGCGTCGGCACAGTTACCGGCAAAAGAGAGGTAGGGACTTAACGGCATGATGGTGACCTCAGTTAAGAGAAGCCAGTTAAGTGTAGTTCGAAATTTATACAGATGAGAGGGAAGCCTGATAAGACGCGGTCAGCGTCGCATCAGGCAGTCGGCATCGTTGCCGGATGCGGCGCGAGCGCCTTATCCGGCTTACCGATCACAATACAATCAGTTCTTTTTCACAAACTCAGATTTCAGTTTCATCGGACCAAAACCGTCGATTTTGCAATCGATGTTATGGTCGCCTTCAACCAGGCGGATGTTTTTCACTTTGGTGCCAATTTTCAGCATCGAAGAGCTACCTTTCACCTTCAGATCTTTAATGATGGTAACGCTGTCGCCGTCAGCCAGCAGATTGCCGTTAGCATCTTTAACGATCAGCTCGTCGCTTTCCTGTGCAGGTTCTGCGTCGTTCCATTCGTAGGCACATTCCGGGCAGATGTACATGCCGTTATCTTCGTAGGTGTATTCGGAGTTGCATTTTGGGCAGTGTGGTAATGACATGTGGATTTCCTCAAAAGTCAGCAGGGCAAAAGCGCCAAAAAACGGCAGATTGCCGAAAAAGGCCGCAATTATACACAAAATCCCTGAGTTTGTCGGGGGTACTGCTGATTTTAGACGACGATCGTTTTCATTTGAAAGGAAACGCAAAAAGAAAATAATCTTTTTGCCTCCATTTATTATTTAAGATAAGGTTAATGCTCTACTTGTTCTTTTTTTAATTCAAATGATATTTTTATCTTTCTGACGTTTTAAACGTATCGGAAGACGTTATTTATTCTAATAAAAAACAACACTCTAAATATAAAATTATTTCTTGCAGTAATTATAAAAGCCGAAAACAGAACTCAAAAACAATCTGGCTAAATAAAAGTAACAAAATTTGCTTTAAGGAAGAATTTTCTATGTACACACAGACCCTGTATGAGTTAAGTCAGGAGGCTGAACGCCTGTTACAGCTTTCTCGCCAACAGTTGCAGTTACTGGAAAAAATGCCTCTCTCTGTCCCCGGAGACGATGCGCCACAACTGGCTTTACCCTGGAGTCAGCCTAATATCGCCGAACGTCACGCGATGCTGAATAATGAGTTGCGTAAAATTTCCCGACTGGAAATGGTGCTGGCGATTGTCGGTACCATGAAAGCAGGGAAATCAACCACCATTAATGCCATTGTTGGTACGGAGGTTTTGCCTAATCGTAATCGCCCAATGACTGCGCTGCCGACGCTTATTCGCCATACGCCCGGGCAAAAGGAACCGGTACTGCATTTTTCACATGTCGCGCCAATCGATTGTTTAATTCAAAAATTACAACAGCGCCTGCGTGATTGCGATATTAAGCATCTGACCGATGTGCTGGAAATAGATAAAGATATGCGTGCGCTTATGCAGCGGATCGAAAATGGCGTCGCTTTCGAAAAATATTATCTGGGTGCCCAGCCTATTTTTCATTGTCTGAAAAGTTTGAATGATTTGGTGCGACTGGCGAAGGCGCTGGACGTCGATTTTCCTTTTTCTGCTTACGCCGCCATTGAGCATATTCCCGTGATTGAAGTGGAGTTTGTCCATCTGGCGGGGCTGGAGAGTTATCCCGGTCAATTGACGTTACTGGATACCCCCGGGCCAAATGAAGCCGGGCAACCGCATCTGCAAAAAATGCTTAACCAGCAGCTGGCACGCGCCTCGGCGGTACTGGCGGTGCTGGATTATACGCAACTGAAATCGATCTCCGATGAAGAGGTCCGTGAGGCGATTTTGGCGGTGGGGCAATCGGTGCCGCTGTATGTGCTGGTCAATAAGTTCGATCAACAGGATCGTAACAGTGACGACGCCGACCAGGTGCGGGCACTGATTTCCGGGACGCTGATGAAAGGCTGTATTACGCCACAGCAGATATTTCCGGTGTCGTCGATGTGGGGCTACCTGGCGAATCGGGCGCGCCATGAGTTAGCCAACAACGGTAAGTTACCACCGCCAGAGCAACAACGCTGGGTGGAAGATTTTGCCCATGCCGCGCTCGGCAGGCGCTGGCGTCATGCCGATCTGGCTGACCTCGAACATATTCGTCATGCTGCCGATCAGTTGTGGGAAGATTCGCTGTTCGCCCAGCCAATTCAGGCGTTGCTTCATGCCGCTTACGCTAACGCCTCGTTGTATGCTCTGCGATCTGCCGCGCATAAACTGTTGAATTACGCGCAGCAGGCGCGGGAATACCTGGATTTTCGTGCGCACGGGTTAAACGTCGCTTGTGAACAATTGCGGCAAAATATCCATCAGGTCGAAGAAAGTTTGCAGCTATTGCAACTCAATCAGGCGCAGGTGAGCGGCGAGATTAAACATGAAATCGAGCTGGCCCTGACCTCCGCCAACCACTTTCTGCGTCAACAGCAAGATGCGCTGAATGCCCAGTTTGCCGCCTTGTTTCAGGATGATTCGGAGCCGTTAAGCGAGATTCGTACCCGCTGTGAGACACTGTTACAGACGGCGCAGAACACCATCAGTCGCGACTTTACGCTGCGTTTTGCCGAGCTGGAATCCACCCTTTGCCGGGTGTTAACCGATGTTATTCGCCCCATTGAGCAACAAATCAAAATGGAATTGAGCGAGTCAGGGTTTCGTCCTGGGTTTCATTTTCCTGTTTTTCACGGCGCAGTTCCCCACTTCAACACTCGCCAGCTGTTCAGTGAAGTCATTTCGCGCCAGGAAGCAACGGACGAGCAGAGCACGCGTTTAGGCGTTGTGCGTGAGACTTTTTCGCGCTGGTTGAATCAGCCCGACTGGGGACGGGGAAATGAGAAATCCCCGACAGAGACGGTTGATTACAGTGTGTTGCAACGAGCATTAAGCGCAGAAGTCGATCTTTATTGCCAACAAATGGCTAAAGTTTTGGCAGAGCAGGTCGATGAATCTGTTACGGCAGGCATGAATACTTTTTTCGCTGAGTTCGCTTCATGTTTGACGGAATTACAGACGCGTTTACGCGAAAGCCTGGCTCTGCGTCAACAAAATGAATCGGTGGTCAGGCTGATGCAGCAGCAATTGCAGCAGGCTGTGATGACTCACAGCTGGATTTACATCGACGCTCAGCTGTTACGCGATGATATTCAAACACTTTTCACGGCAGAACGATATTGATCAAGACGTTACTGGACGGCCCCGGTCGCGTGCTGGAGTCGGTTCATCCGCGCTTTTTAGTGGATCTGGCGCAGGGCGATGATGCCCGCCATCCACAAGCCCATCAGCAGCAGTTTCGTGAACGACTGATGCAGGAACTTCTTGCGCGTGTGCAGCTTCAGGCATGGACGAACGGCGGGATGTTAAATGCGCCGCTTAGCCTGCGTCTGACATTGGTGGAAAAACTGGCGTCGATGCTGGATCCCGGTCATCTGGCGCTGACGCAGATCGCGCAACATCTGGCGCTGCTGCAAAAAATGGATCACCGCCAGCACTCTGCTTTCCCGGAGCTCCCCCAGCAAATTGCCGCCTTGTATGAGTGGTTTTCAGCCCGTTGTCGCTGGAAGGAAAAGGCGTTAACGCAACGAGGCCTACTGGTGCAGGCAGGTGATCAGAGCGAGCAAATTTTTACCCGCTGGCGTGCTGGGGCGTATAACGCCTGGTCGTTGCCTGGGCGCTGTTTTATCGTTCTGGAGGAGTTGCGCTGGGGGGCATTTGGCGATGCCTGCCGTCTGGGAAGCCCGCAAGCGGTGGCGTTGTTGCTGGGTGATTTGCGCGAGAAAGCGACACAACATCTGGCAGAGAGTATCAATGCGGCACCGACCACGCGTCACTATTACCATCAGTGGTTTGCCTCTTCGACCATTCCGACGGGCGGGGATCATGCTGATTTTTTAAGTTGGCTGGGAAAGTGGACCACGGCAGATAAACAACCCGTTTGCTGGTCAGTGACCCAACGCTGGCAAACTGTCGCGCTGGGGATGCCACGACTCTGTTCAGCGCAGCGTCTGGCGGGGGCAATGGTCGAGGAAATCTTCTCTGTAAATTTGGTGTAAATAATCAGTTACATCAATGAGTCCTAAACGAAATCCATGTGTGAAGTTGATCACAAATTTAAACACTGGTAGGGTAAAAAGGTCATTAACTGCCCAATTCAGGCGTCAACTGGTTTGATTGTACATTCCTTAACCGGAGGGTGTAAGCAAACCCGCTACGCTTGTTACAGAGATTGCATCCTGCAATTCCCGCTCCCCTTTTGCGGCCGTCGCGCTGATTTTTCTGGCGTTTGCGGAAATGGGCCAACTCTGCGAGGAAAGCTATGCTGAAAAGGAAAAAAGTAAAACCAATTACCCTTCGTGATGTCACTATTATTGATGACGGTAAACTGCGTAAAGCCATTACCGCAGCATCACTGGGTAATGCAATGGAATGGTTCGATTTTGGTGTTTATGGTTTTGTTGCTTACGCATTAGGTAAAGTTTTTTTCCCGGGGGCTGACCCCAGCGTGCAGATGGTTGCTGCACTTGCCACTTTCTCCGTTCCCTTTCTGATTCGACCGCTTGGTGGACTCTTCTTTGGTATGTTGGGCGATAAATATGGTCGCCAGAAGATCCTCGCTATCACTATTGTGATTATGTCGATCAGTACGTTCTGTATTGGCTTAATACCGTCCTACGACACGATTGGTATTTGGGCACCGATTCTGCTGTTGATCTGTAAGATGGCACAAGGTTTCTCGGTCGGCGGTGAATATACCGGGGCGTCGATATTTGTTGCGGAATACTCCCCTGACCGTAAACGTGGCTTTATGGGCAGCTGGCTGGACTTCGGTTCTATTGCCGGGTTTGTGCTGGGTGCGGGCGTGGTGGTGTTAATTTCGACCATTGTCGGCGAAGCGAACTTCCTCGACTGGGGCTGGCGTATTCCGTTCTTTATTGCTCTGCCGTTAGGGATTATCGGGCTTTACCTGCGCCATGCGCTGGAAGAGACTCCGGCGTTCCAGCAGCATGTTGATAAACTGGAGCAGGGCGACCGCGAAGGTTTGCAGGATGGCCCGAAAGTCTCGTTTAAAGAGATTGCCACTAAATACTGGCGCAGCCTGTTGACATGTATTGGTCTGGTAATTGCCACCAACGTGACTTACTACATGTTGCTGACCTATATGCCGAGTTATTTGTCGCATAACCTGCATTACTCCGAAGACCACGGGGTGCTGATTATTATCGCCATTATGATCGGTATGCTGTTTGTCCAGCCGGTGATGGGCTTGCTGAGTGACCGTTTTGGCCGTCGTCCGTTTGTGCTACTTGGTAGTGTTGCACTGTTTGTGTTGGCGATCCCGGCGTTTATTCTGATTAACAGTAACGTCATCGGCCTGATTTTTGCCGGGTTACTGATGCTGGCGGTGATCCTTAACTGCTTTACGGGCGTTATGGCCTCTACCTTGCCAGCGATGTTCCCGACGCATATCCGTTACAGCGCGCTGGCGGCGGCATTTAATATTTCGGTGCTGGTTGCCGGTCTGACGCCAACGCTGGCGGCCTGGCTGGTCGAAAGCTCGCAGAATTTGATGATGCCTGCCTATTACCTGATGGTAGTGGCGGTGGTTGGTTTAATCACCGGCGTAACCATGAAAGAGACGGCGAATCGTCCGTTGAAAGGTGCGACACCGGCGGCGTCAGATATACAGGAAGCGAAGGAAATTCTCGTCGAGCATTACGATAATATCGAGCAGAAAATCGATGATATTGACCACGAGATTGCCGATTTGCAGGCGAAACGTACTCGCCTGGTGCAGCAACATCCGCGAATTGATGAATAAGCTGAAACGGATGGCCTGATGTGACGCTGTCTTATCAGGCCAATTGAAGTCTTAAGGTTCACTTAATCTCTGACGCGCATACTCTCCTCCAGGTTAACGGAGGAGAGTGCAATGAAAAACCGTGTTTATGAAAGTTTAACTACCGTGTTCAGCGTGCTGGTGGTCAGCAGCTTTCTTTATATCTGGTTTGCCACGTACTGATCTTTCTTCAGCCGTACCCAGGCCCGCGTGCCGGAAGTCTCTTGCCGGTTTTGCAGGAAAAACTGCCCGTGATGCAACTGTGTAATGCGGCTGACAATACTTAACCCCAGACCAATCCCGCCATAACGGCTGTCCATACGTACAAATGCTTTACTCAACTCCCCGCATTTACTCTCATCAATACCCGGTCCTTCATCTTCAACAGCCATGACCGCTCCGCCATCTTCTTGCAGCTTAATCATAATGTTGCTGCCTTGCGGGCTGTAACGATGGGCGTTTTCTACCAGGTTTCGCAATAACATCCGCAGCAGGGTTGCATCACCCTGAACGGTGATGTCGGCGGCGCTCTCTGGCAATAGCAGGGTTTGCTGTCGCTGGTCGAGCATGGTACTGAGTTCGTCATACGAGGGGAGAATGACATCTTCCAGCAGTTTTACATGTTGATAATTACCGGAAGAAAATGACTGTCCGGCACGCGCCAGTTGCAGCAGCTGGGAGACGCTCTCCATCATCTGATCAAGCCGTGCCACTAACGGTGCTACATCAATGTGATGCGTTTTCGCCAGCAGTTCCAGATGCAAACGCACCCCCGCCAGTGGCGTTCGCAGTTCGTGCGCGACGTCAGCGGTAAACAACCTTTCGTTATCCAGCGTGTTGGTCAGGCGACTGACCAGATCGTTTAACGCCGAAACCACCGCTTCGATTTCGAGGGTGGCGCTGTGAATGGCAATGGGCGTTAAGTTGTCGGCGGTGCGCGCTTCCAGCTCTTTTTGCAGCTCCGCCAGCGGGCGGGTGATGCGGCGTACCGCCTGATAGCAGATAAATAGCGTCAGGCTGACCATAAAGACGCCGGGGACGATCAGGCTGGCGACCGCCTCGCGGATCTCACGCATGATGTGGCGATCGTTGTTGCGATTGTCGCGTAGCGCCTGCTCAAACAGCTGAATCTGCTCGGTACTTTCATGCCATAGCCAGAAGACGCTGATCAGCTCAAACACCAACAAAATGGCCCCAATGGTCAATATCAGCCGTTGGCGCAGCGATATTGGTCGGCGCAGAAAACGCATCAGATTCAATTAGTTTTCCTCATTCGCGACCAGCATATAGCCAAATCCGCGCACGGTGCGGATACGGGCTTTGCCCACTTTGTCGCGCAGATTGTGGATATGCACTTCCAGGGTGTTAGTCGAGGGTTCATTGTCCCAGTTATAGATGTCGTTGTAGAGAATTTCCCGATGCACCGGACTGCCTGCTTTGAGCATTAACCGTGACAGCAGAGCATATTCTTTGGGCGTCAGAATCAACTCTTCACCGCCCATCCATACCTGACGGCGACCCATATTCAGCGTCAGATTGCCAACAATCAGCTCACTTTCGCCCTGATTATTATGGCGTCGTAGCAGGGCGCGGATACGGGCGTGTAACTCTTCCAGCGCAAAAGGCTTCACCAGATAGTCATCGGCACCGACATCCAGCCCGGCGATTTTGTCGGTCAGCGTATCGCGAGCGGTGAGGATCAGTACCGGCAGGGTGTATTTTTTCTGCCGGATACGGGCGAGAAAATGCAGTCCATCTTCGTCGGGTAACCCTAAATCCAGTACCACCAGGCTGTAATGACCGGCCTCAAGGCTTTGTTCCGCCATCCGCGCGGTTGTCACGCCATCGCACGCGTAGCCTTCGGTTTGCGCCGCCAGAATCAATCCCTGCAATAACAGCGTATCGTCTTCAACAATCAGAATTTTCATTCACTCACTCTCCTGCAAGTTTGCAGAATATCATCCGCAGCCTGGTAATACTTCGTCTCAACGCCAGTTAATCCCAATAGCGTGGAGAATAAATTATCTTGTGAATAGTGTTGCGTTTGCGCCTGTTTTTGCAGGCAGTTCTGGTCAACCTGATACCGTTTTTGATAATCCTCCGACAGCCACAGCAGCATTGGCACCTGTTTTTGGCTATCCGGGGCGATGGCATAAGGCAGACCGTGCAGATAGATGCCATTTTCACCTAACGATTCACCGTGGTCAGAAAGATAAACCAGGCTGGTGGTAAATTTATCCTGATGTTCTTTCAGCAGATTAATCGCTTTATCAACAATATAGTCGACGTAAACCAGCGTGTTGTCGTAAGTGTTCACCAGTTGCTCTTTGGTACAGGTCTGGATCTCGTTAGTGTCGCAGGTTGGGGTAAATTTCCTGAACTGCGGCGGATAGCGGTTGTAATAGGTCGGACCGTGGCTGCCGATGGTGTGTAAGACAATCACGCCATCACCCTGTAGGTTATTGATGTACTCTTCCAGCCCGTGAAACAGCACTTCGTCATAGCATTCGCCGTTGATGCACTGACCAGGCAGATTCAGCGCGGTGACGTTCTGGTGAGGCACGCGGTCGCAGGCACCTTTACAGCCGCCATCGTTGTCATTCCACAGCACGTTGATGCCCGCTCGCTGAATGATATCCAGCACGCCTTCCTGGTGCTGTGCCAGCTCTTCTTTGTAATGCTCACGCGGCATATCCGAGAACATGCACGGTACTGAAACTGCCGTTGCCGTGCCGCAAGATGCGGTATTAGGGAAATAGACCACGTTATCTTTCGCCAGCCGCGGGTTAGTTTCACGCGGGTAGCCGTTGAGGGAGAAGTTCTCCGCCCGCGAGGTTTCGCCGACAATCAGGATGGTCAAATTTTTACGTGTCTCGTTCTGCATTAATGGATTGCGGTGCGCGTCTTCTCCAATTCGCACCAGCGGCAGATTTGCCAGTCGCTGATGGGAGTACCATGACCAGCTGGCAACAATGCTATTAGAGGGGCTTAAGGACTTCACCAGCTCTTTGTTATTGCGGAACAATGAGGCGTAGTCTTTATAAAACAGTGCGGCGACCAGCAAAATCAGCAGTACAGAAACCAGAATATTGGCTCCACGGAAAAGAACACTGCGCAGGCGCGAGGTGGCTGGTTTGATTTTAATCCAGCAGGCAATCAGCGCAGCAAGCACGCCGCTGAATCCCAGCGTTAATAACATTTGCGGTGTCATCAACGCATAACTTTCTGCCGGAGTGGTATCAATAATATTGGCTATCATCGAGCGGTCGATGACGATGCCGTAAGTCATTATGAAATATTGTGCAGCTGCGCCGACCAGAATAAACAGGCAGGCCAGCGGTCGATTAAGCCATAAGAAAGAGCTTAGTGTCAGGACAATATTAATCACGCTGAAGGCGACGACCGGCATCGACAAGAAAACCAGTACGTTATGCAGCGAGTCCAGCGGCAGCGCCTGCAACACCTGTTTAAAAAAGGCAATATTCAGGCAGATAGAGATATAAAAAGCGGCCAACAATAGCCAGGCGAGTAAATTCAAAGAGGGTCTTTTTAGTAGGCGCTTCAACATCACGGTGTTTCCATCGAACAAAGTGCGCATATGCTCGCAAAGCAAAATTAAGCCAACCTTAAGTTCTTAAGGTTGGCTTTTATGTTTGCTTGATTAAGGGGAATTAATCTTTGCTTATTGGTGCATCTAAGGGATACGGGTTTTTATGCAGCCGGTTGTAATTCAGCGCATACATGGCGGTGATGACCATCAGGGTGACAAATGACCACATAACCTCTTTCGCCCCGGACCCGACCACGGCCCAGATGCAGTAGAGGAAGGCAATGGTAGTAACTGCCAGGTATGCCGGGCGTGCTTTACCAAAGTGACCGTGGCCGAGCAGCAGTAATGCCGCACAGGTGTAAAGATATGGCACCAGTGTAAAGATGACCGAGACGGAAGAAACCAGACCGAACTCTTTGGTCGCGTTTGGCGAAATGCTGCTGAGCTGGAAGATGGTCATCAAAATACCGACGATAATCAGCCCCGCCACTGGTGTGCCCGCTTTATTAACACGGGCAAAAATTGGTGGGAACAGTCCGTCATCGGCAGCGGCTTTCGCCGTTTGACCCGCCAGCAATGTCCAGCCGCCCAGTGAACCTAAGCAACCCGCAGCTGCGCAGAAGGAAACAATGGCCCCGGCGGTGTCACCCAACGCCATCCGTGCGGCATCACCGAATGGCGAGGCAGAAACGCGCAGTGCGGCATTCGGGATCATCCCCATAATCGCGGTGGTGGAGAGCACATAGCAAACGGCGGCAATCAATACCCCACCAATGGTGGCGATAGGGACGTTGCGTTTCGGGTTTTTCACCACACCTGCGGCAACGGAGGCACTTTCCACACCGATGAACGACCACAGCGTAACGTTAAGGGTACTTTGAATTGCACCGAAGGTGCCCAGGCCGCTGACGTTCCATGCCGCCATATAGGTTTCACCACGGAACCAGAACCAGCCAAATACGGCAATCCCGACGATGGGGATCAGCGCCAGCACAGTGGCAACGGCCTGCACGCGGGTGATCATTTTCGGACCGACAATATTCAGCAGGACGAAGATCCACAGCACCACGACGCAGGTGATGGTTAATACCAGTGGATCTTTCAGAATCGGGAAGAAGTAACTTAAATAACCTACGCCAATGACCACCATGGCGATATTGCCGATCCAGCAGGCCAGCCAGTAGAGGACGTTGGTTTGATAACCGAGAAACGGCCCAAAGCAGCGGCGGGCGTAAGCGTAAGAACCACCAGGACTTGGGTCGAGGAACGACATTTTGGCGTATACCATCGAGAGCCCCAGCGCACCGATAATCGTCACCAACCATCCATAAATGGCAATCCCGCCAGTGGAGGCCAGGTTTGCAGGTAACAGAAAAACACCTGACCCCATAATATTCCCCGACACCATCAGGGTAACGGGGATTAAGCCCACTTTGTGAGCATCAGCATCCGAAGACATAATTAAACTCCTGCGAAGGCGAGCTTCGTGACAATAAATTACGTCATATCATACGCCTGCATTCGATAGTTGAATTATTATCGACCGGGTTATCGCTGATGCCGTTATTAATATAGCTCTTCGTTAAGGTTAAAAATCAGGCGACAGTGCGTTCTCTGTGCTGACTAACATAATGCAGTGGCGTCATACCGTAGAAGTCTTTAAAGACAGAAATAAAGTACGACGTACTGTTGTAGCCGCAGGACTGTGATACCTGAGAGATATTTTTACCGTCCATCATTAATTCATTTACGGCATAACGCATGCGGCAGGTGGTGATTATTTGGCTATAACTGGTGTTTTCGCTTTTCAGCTTTTTCTTTAACAGACTCGGGCTAAGACATAAACAACTGGCTACCATACTAAGATTCCAGTCTTTGTGGATATCGCTTTCAATAATTTGATAAACGCTGTCACTTACACAATTACGTAACATATACATCATTAGTGAAAGGAATTTTTTACTGTCGAGAAAACGGGATAGCACAGTGAATAATAATGCACGTGTTCGTTCCTTTTCTGACTCAGTTTCAGCGGGCATCATGCTGTGTTGCGCGGCAACGCGAAAGACGTCTGGCGTCAGGCATGGCAGAGTGAGGATGGGCGTAGCGCTACGTTGCCATACTGGTATTTGCGAGAGATCTTTATTCAGAAACCGGAGGTAATCTTTGATGATGTCGTGACTAATATGAGCAACCAAAGTGTTATTAAGAGAGGAGACGTCGATAATATTATTTTCACAATTTAATAACGCCATATGGTTAGCTTTAAGGCTAATAGGTTCTTTCCCATTCACCCTTATCCAGACATCTTTTTCAGTCAATAAAACAATACAAGGTTGGTCGCTGCAAATCCTCATACATGTACTCCTGAGTGCGAATAAAAGACCAGTTCTCGCTAAAGCGAAGCGATACCGGGAAATGGTTATATAATTGTATGATGAATATAAACATGCATAAAAATAACGAGTTTTACTAATATTACAAATTTTTATAGTAATTTCTCATGTACATATTTTTTTACAGGCTAAAAAAAGGATAAATAACAGGCAAAAAAAAGCGCGGGGTGGGACCGCGCAAAAAGCATGACATTTTTTGTTTGCAGCAATTTTTATGAAAACGTTGCCATACTTAAAAGGCCTCAAGCCAGGCGGCGTAATGTTATTTAACAATTACGCCTTCAGCGGAATAGTGGTTACGCTTTCACACACATAACGTGGTAAATACCGTCAATAATTTCTGTCCCTTCTGTTTCGTGTTCAAACCCAGGGAAATGATGGTCCCAGGATTGCAGCGAGCGTAAATAACTTACTTGCGGACTGTTTTTATCGCCGAAGTTTTCACCAGACAGCAGCATCGGGATTCCTGGCGGATACGGGATAACTGAGTTTGCCGCGATGCGTCCTGGCAGATTTTCAATGGATACCAGTTCGACATTGTTGTCGACAATCGCGTTGTACGCTTCACGTGGGGTGATTTCCGCCACCGGCAGGCCGGAATAGGCTTCGTTCAACCGTGCGCCAGGGTTGTTTTCTTTCAGCCAGGCAAACATGGTGTCACCCAGATCGTGAATCCCCATGTTCGCGTAAGTGTCAGGATATTGTTCAACAAGTTCCGGCATCACCTGCGCCAGCGGGGTGTTGGCGTCATAGTGGCGTTTGAAGGAGCAAAGGGTGTTAACCAGAGTCCCCCATTTCCCACGGGTCACGCCCATAGAGAACAGGAACATAATCTGGAAGTCAGTGGTACGGGTAGGCACAATGCCGTGGCGACCAAGCCAGGCTGTGACCAGCGCCGCCGGAACACCGGTTTCTTCCAGTTCACCATCTTCACCCATTCCCGGAGCAAGGATGCTGACTTTAATCGGGTCGAGCATACTCCAGTTATCCGGAATATCTTTGAAGCCGTGCCAGCTTTCGCCCGGATGCATGACCCAGCAGTCCTGAACGGTGGTCAGCAGTTTGGTTGGTGCGTCAGCAAAGTCATAGGTTTTGCCGGTTTGTGGGTCGGTGACGACTTCTTTGTTCCACGGTTTGAAGAACCAGCTACCGTCAGCGGTGAACTCTTTATACAGCCGCGCCATCGCCTGACGGAAATCAACCGCTTCGTCGATCACTTCCTGCGTCAGTGACAGGCCGCTGTTGCCGTCCATCATGGACACCGCCACGTCGTTGGATGCGCAGATGGCATACAGCGGGGAGGTGGTGGCATGCATCATGTAGGCCTGGTTGAAGCGGGAGAAGTTAATCGCCCCACGACCTTCACGTACATGAATATAAGAGGCCTGTGACAGCGCATTCAGCAGTTTGTGGGTGGAGTGGGTGGCGAAAACGGTAGGACCGTTGTGATCGCCAGGTTCGCCGCGCATGGCATAGTGATCGGCATAGATCGGGTTGAAACGTGCATAGCCGTACCAGGCTTCGTCAAAGTGCAGACGATCGGAGGTTTTTTCCAGCAGATCCTGCGCTTCTTTAGCGTTATAACACACGCCGTCATAGGTGCAGTTGGTCACCACGCAGTAAGACGGTTTTTGCCCGGCTTTGTCTTTAGTCAGCGGGCTTTCACTGATTTTCTTCTGCAAGGTTTCAGGTTGCATTTCCTGCGGATAGATTGGCCCGATAATGCCGTAGCGGTTGCGGCTTGGCACCATGTAGACCGGTTTCGCGCCTGTCAGCATCAAGCCTTGTTCGATGGATTTATGGCAGTTACGGTCAACGACCACGACATCGTTATCGGTCATGCAAGCCTGCATGATGGTGCGGTTAGAGCCGGAAGTACCGACGACTACCGACCAGGAGCGATCGGCACCAAATACGCGTGCGGCATATTTTTCGCTTTCGCCAAATGCGCCAGTATGGTCAAGCAAAGAACCGAGGGAAGTGCGTTCGATGCCCATGTCGGTGCGGAACAGATTTTCACCATAGTAGTCATGGTAGAAACGTCCGGCGGGTGTTTTAGTAAAACCAACGCCGCCCTGGTGGCCAGGTGCTGCCCAGGAATATTCATGGATGTCGCTATATTTCATCAGCGCGCTGAACAGTGGCGGCAACAGCTGCTGGCGGTAGCGGGTCATCGCGGCAACGGCGCGTCCGGCGATAAAGTCGGCGGTATCTTCCAGAATCCAGGCGAATTCATCGACAAGCTCCAGCAGATCCCGGTCCATTGCGGCGAGGGCTTTTTCCCGATCGCCCAACAGGAAGACCGGCACGTTTTGTTGGCGCTCATGAAGCTTACCGATCAATTGTCTGACGTTTTGATGTTCGTCCGGATGTTCCATTTGATAGCTGAACATCAGGCAGTCAATGGCTTCGTTTGAAGAGAGAATGGCAAAACCATCATCAAAGGAGGTGGATTTAATCACGGTAACATTTTGCTGGCTTAAAGCATCTGCCAGACGCTCAACGGCGTTACCGACCCAGGTGTCTTGATGGAGAAACTCGCTTTCAACAATTAATACTTTCATCATTGCTTACCCGGTTATGAAGGAATCTTCGTTGCGGGCAAGTATCTTCCGGCCTTTTCGGGCTGTAAAGCGCGTGAAAAACAAACATTTTTGAAATGTTTATTTTTATAAACAATACGTTATGTGATTATTTTAAATTATTTTCACTGCTTATTATCGACGGCTAAACTATTTTTTTGGCTGATACTGATATCGTCTTTAGCCGGGAAACGTCTGGCGGCGCTGTTGGCTAAGTTTGCGGTATTGTTGCGGTGACATGCCGACATATTTGCCGAAAGTGCTGTAAAAACGGCTACTCGAACGAAAGCCTGCCGTCAGGGCAATATCGAGAATACTTTTATCGGTATCGCTCAGTAACGCGCGAACGTGGTTGATGCGCATCGCGGTTATGTACTGTTTCATCGTCAATTGCATGACCCGCTGGAATATCCCCATTGCATAGTTGGCGTTAAGTTTGACGTGCTCAGCCACATCGTTGATGGTCAGCGCCTGATCATAGTTTTCGGCAATAAAGCCCAGCATCTGGCTAACATAAAATTGCGCATGGCGCGAGACGCTGTTTTTGTGTGTGCGCGAGGTTTTATTGACCAGAATCGGTTCCCAGCCAGAGAGGCTAAATCGCTTGAGCATCAGGCCAATTTCATCAATGGCGAGCTGGCGAATTTGCTCGTTCGGACTGTTCAATTCCTGCTGCCAGCGGCGCACTTCAAACGGGCTAAGTTGCTGTGTCGCCAGTGATTTGATCACCATACCGTGAGTGACGTGGTTAATCAGGTCTTTATCCAGCGGCCAGGAGAGAAACAGATGCATCGGCAGATTAAAAATCGCCATGCTCTGACAGGTTCCGGTATCTGTTAGTTGGTGCGGTGTACAGGCCCAGAACAGCGTGATATGACCCTGATTGATATTCACTTTTTCATTGTTGATCAGGTATTCCACATCGCCATCGAAAGGCACATTCACTTCGACCTGGCCATGCCAGTGGCTGGTGGGCATGATATGCGGTGCGCGAAACTCAATCTCCATCCGCTGGTATTCCGAATACAGCGACAGCGGGCTGCGGGTCTGTTTTTCGTCGCTGCTGCACATAAACGTATCTGTATTCATGGATGGCTCTCTTTCCTGGAATATCAGAATTATGGCAGGAGTGAGGGAGGATGACTGCGAGTGGGAGCACGGTTTTCACCCTCTTCCCACAGCGGCGAGGGGAGCGTCCGAGCATCATGAGGCCGAAAACTCTGCTTTTCAGGTAATTTATTCCCATAAACTCAGATTTATTGATGCTTCACGTAGGATCTGAGTTTATGGGAATGCTCAACCTGGAAGCCGGAGGTTTTCTGCAGATTCGCCTGCCATGATGAAGTTATTCAAGCAAGCCAGGAGATCTGCATGATGTCTGCACCCAAAATTACATTTATCGGCGCTGGTTCGACGATTTTCGTTAAAAATATTCTTGGTGATGTGTTCCATCGCGAGGCGCTGAAAACGGCGCATATTGCCCTGATGGACATTGATCCCACCCGCCTGGAAGAGTCGCATATTGTGGTGCGCAAGCTGATGGATTCAGCAGGGGCCAGCGGCAAAATCACCTGCCACACCCAACAGAAAGAAGCCTTACAGGATGCCGATTTTGTCGTGGTGGCATTTCAGATTGGCGGTTATGAACCTTGCACGGTGACTGATTTCGAGGTCTGTAAGCGGCATGGTCTGGAACAAACCATTGCCGATACGTTGGGGCCGGGCGGTATTATGCGCGCGCTACGTACCATTCCGCATCTGTGGCAAATTTGCGAGGACATGACGGAAGTCTGCCCCGATGCCACCATGCTCAACTACGTTAACCCAATGGCGATGAATACCTGGGCGATGTATGCCCGCTATCCGCATATCAAACAGGTAGGGCTGTGCCATTCGGTGCAGGGAACGGCGGAAGAGCTGGCGCGTGACCTCAATATCGACCCGGCTACGCTGCGTTACCGTTGCGCAGGTATCAACCATATGGCGTTTTACCTGGAACTGGAGCGCAAAACCGCCGACGGCAGTTACGTGAATCTCTACCCGGAACTGCTGGCGGCTTATGAAGCAGGGCAGGCACCGAAGCCGAATATTCATGGCAATACTCGCTGCCAGAATATTGTGCGCTATGAAATGTTCAAAAAGCTGGGCTACTTCGTCACGGAATCGTCAGAACATTTTGCTGAGTACACACCGTGGTTTATTAAGCCAGGTCGTGAGGATTTGATTGAGCGTTATAAAGTACCGCTGGATGAGTACCCGAAACGCTGCGTCGAGCAGTTGGCGAACTGGCATAAAGAGCTGGAGGAGTATAAAAACGCCTCCCGGATTGATATTAAACCGTCACGGGAATATGCCAGCACAATCATGAACGCTATCTGGACTGGCGAGCCGAGTGTGATTTACGGCAACGTCCGTAACGATGATTTGATTGATAACCTGCCACAAGGATGTTGCGTGGAAGTAGCCTGTCTGGTTGATGCTAATGGCATTCAGCCGACCAAAGTCGGTACGCTACCTTCGCATCTGGCCGCTCTGATGCAAACCAACATCAACGTACAGACGCTGCTGACCGAAGCCATTCTTACGGAAAACCGCGACCGTGTTTACCACGCCGCGATGATGGACCCGCATACTGCCGCCGTGCTGGGCATTGACGAAATATATGCTCTTGTTGACGACCTGATTGCCGCCCACGGCGACTGGCTGCCAGGCTGGTTGCACCGTTAAAACGCGACTAAACGCTACTGCGCCGGGGGATTTATTCCGGCGCACACCTCTGACGATACCAATAACAGAAGGCGGGCGTTGGTAACAACGACCCGATACCCTATGAGCATTTCAATGACTACAAAACTCAGTTATGGATTTGGAGCGTTCGGGAAGGATTTTGCGATCGGCATTGTGTATATGTACCTCATGTATTACTACACCGATGTCGTCGGGCTGTCTGTGGGTTTGGTCGGTACTTTGTTTCTGGTGGCGAGGATCTGGGATGCTATTAACGATCCGATTATGGGATGGATTGTAAATGCTACGCGATCGCGATGGGGTAAGTTCAAACCCTGGATCCTGATCGGTACGTTGGCAAACTCTGTAATCTTATTTCTCCTCTTTAGTGCGCATCTGTTTGAAGGTACTACTCAGATTGTCTTTGTTTGCGTGACCTACATCCTCTGGGGCATGACTTACACCATTATGGATATTCCCTTCTGGTCGCTGGTTCCAACCATAACGCTCGATAAACGTGAGCGCGAACAACTGGTTCCTTATCCGCGTTTTTTTGCCAGTCTGGCGGGCTTTGTTACGGCAGGTGTGACGCTACCATTTGTTAATTATGTCGGCGGTGGCGATCGGGGATTTGGCTTTCAGATGTTCACTCTGGTACTGATCGCCTTTTTTATTGTTTCAACCATCATCACTCTGCGCAATGTGCATGAAGTCTTTTCGTCAGACAATCAACCGTCTGCTGAAGGAAGCCATCTGACACTTAAAGCCATCGTTGCGCTTATTTATAAAAACGATCAGCTTTCATGCCTCTTGGGTATGGCTCTTGCTTATAATGTAGCCAGCAATATTATTACCGGCTTTGCTATCTATTATTTCTCATATGTTATCGGTGATGCGGATTTGTTCCCCTATTATCTGTCGTATGCGGGAGCTGCTAACCTGGTGACGTTAGTATTCTTCCCACGCTTAGTTAAATCATTATCCCGACGCATTTTATGGGCCGGAGCATCTATTCTTCCGGTGTTAAGCTGTGGTGTTCTCCTGTTAATGGCATTAATGAGCTATCACAACGTCGTCCTCATTGTGATTGCGGGTATCTTGCTGAATGTGGGAACGGCGCTTTTCTGGGTATTACAGGTCATCATGGTGGCAGATACCGTTGATTACGGTGAATATAAACTGCACGTACGCTGTGAAAGCATCGCTTACTCCGTGCAGACTATGGTGGTGAAGGGCGGTTCAGCCTTTGCGGCTTTTTTCATTGCGGTTGTGTTAGGGATGATTGGCTATGTACCGAATGTTGAACAGTCTACGCAAGCCCTATTAGGTATGCAGTTTATTATGATTGCTCTACCGACTCTGTTTTTCATGGTAACGCTGATTCTCTACTTCCGTTTCTATCGCCTCAATGGTGACACGCTGCGCAGGATCCAGATCCATCTGCTGGATAAATATCGCAAAGTACCGCCCGAGCCTGTTCATGCTGATATTCCGGTCGGTGCAGTGAGTGATGTGAAAGCCTGACGTGGACAATAGCTAACGAAAATGGCCTGATGCGATATGTTTATCAGGCCATGTCTTAATGTAATGCTTTGGATTTGCAAATTTTGTAGACCGGATAAGGAATTCACGCCGCATCCGGCGTCAACAAAGCGCACGTTGTTATCCGGTTATCAAGCCAAAGCGCCGTAGCTGGCGGCAATGAAAGCGAGCGAGAAATATCACCGTCGTTAATGCGCCAAGCAGCGCGCAGAACATATCGGATTGCGTGTCCCACTGGTCGCCCTGGGTGCCGAGAAAATCATCCGCTCCCTGGCCCATTGCCAGCGCCGCCCACCACTCGATTAATTCATACATCGCGCTTATCGCCAGCGCCACGCAGCAGACCAGAAACGCCACCATCTTATGTCCGCGAACGTACATCCCGCGCACAAGGATCTCTCGTGCCACCAGTGCAGGCACCAGCCCCTGGAAAAAATGCCCCAGTTTGTCATACGGATTACGGCTCAACCCCAGCCATTCCTGCACCTCAAAACCAACGGGGACTTTCGCGTAGGTGTATTGTCCGCCGACCATCAGGATGATGGCGTGAAAGAAAATGAGCGTATAGAGCAGCGGCGTTAACGGATAACGTCTGGCGGTGGCAAGCAGTAGCGGCACGACAATAATCACCGGTGTCACTTCCATCAGCCAGGTGAGTTTGTCATGGGCCGAAATGCCGGTATAAATCAGGATTAACGTTAGCGTCAGTGCGCTGGTGTTAAGAATTAACGGCTTGAGTGTGCGGGTCATGGTGAGTTCGCAAGTCAGGGAAAATACTGACTATTCACCAGCAAGCGTGAAATTACAATCGCAAAAGAGGTGGCCCAGGGGGATCACCTGGCAGCATGCTGCCAGGCGCTGGGCCGAAGAGGTTACTTAGTGCAGTTCGCGCACTGTTTGTTGACGATTTGCTGGAAGAAGTCGTTGCCTTTGTCATCGACCAGGATAAACGCCGGGAAATCTTCTACTTCGATTTTCCAGATAGCTTCCATACCCAGCTCCGGATAAGCGACGCATTCCAGATGCTTGATGCTCTGCTGCGCCAGTACCGCCGCCGGACCGCCGATGCTACCGAGGTAGAAGCCGCCGTGTTTATGACACGCGTCGGTAACCTGCTGACTGCGGTTACCTTTCGCCAGCATGATCATGCTGCCGCCGTGGGATTGCAGCAGATCCACGTAGGAGTCCATACGACCTGCGGTGGTTGGGCCAAGTGAACCTGATGGATAACCGGCAGGGGTTTTCGCCGGACCCGCGTAGTAGATCGGGTGATCTTTGATGTACTGCGGCAGTTCTTTACCGGCGTCAATCAGCTCTTTCAGCTTGGCGTGTGCAATATCTCGGCCCACGATAATGGTGCCGGTGAGCGACAAACGAGTGGATACCGGATATTGCGAAAGCTGGGCGAGGATCTCTTTCATCGGGCGGTTAAGGTCGACCTTCACCGCTTCGCCTTCACCGGCCTGGCGCAGTTCTTGTGGAATGTACTGGCCTGGATTGCGTTCCAGTTTTTCGATCCAGATACCTTCGCGGTTGATTTTCGCTTTAATGTTACGGTCAGCGGAGCAGGAGACGCCCATGCCTACCGGGCAGGATGCGCCGTGACGTGGCAGACGGATAACGCGAATGTCGTGCGCGAAGTATTTACCACCAAACTGCGCGCCAAGACCGAGTTTCTGGGCCTCTTCCAGCAGTTCCTGTTCCAGCTGGACATCGCGGAACGCCTGACCATGTTCGTTCCCTTCCGTCGGCAGTTCATCATAATAGTGAGCGCTTGCTAACTTGACGGTTTTCAGGTTGGTTTCCGCAGACGTACCGCCAATCACAAACGCGATATGGTACGGCGGGCAGGCTGCCGTACCGAGGGTACGCATTTTCTCAACGAGGAAGTTTTTCAGTTTGCCGGGAGTCAGCAGGGCTTTGGTTTCCTGGTAGAGATAGGTTTTGTTGGCAGAGCCGCCGCCTTTAGCAACACAGAGGAATTTGTACTCATCGCCATCTACCGCGTACAGGTCGATTTGCGCAGGCAGGTTAGTGCCGGTGTTGACCTCTTTGTACATGTCCAGCGCCGCGTTTTGCGAGTAGCGCAGGTTATCCTCGATATAGGTGTTATAGACGCCTTTCGACAGCGCTTCTTCATCACCGCCACCGGTCCACACGCGCTGGCCTTTTTTACCGACGATGATCGCGGTGCCGGTATCCTGGCAGGTCGGCAGCACGCCTTTGGCGGCGATTTCGGAGTTTCTTAAGAATTGCAGCGCCACGTACTTGTCGTTTTCGCTGGCTTCTGGATCGTGAAGAATAGCCGCAACCTGTTTCTGGTGTGCCGGACGGAGCATGAAAGAAGCGTCGTGAAAGGCTTGCTGCGCCAGCAGGGTCAGGGCTTCTGGTTCCACTTTCAGAATGGTTTCGCCGTCGAAGTCGGCAACGCTAACGTAATCGGAAGTGAGTAGATAGTATTCGGTATTGTCTTTCCCCATCGGGAAAGGTGCCTGGTAGATAAAGGGTTTGTTTGACATAGCTTCCAGCCTGTAACTCTGTATTTGTTATTCGAAAATGGCGTGCCGCGTAGTCACGGGCGGCACGCAAAGTGCATTTATAAGAACCCGTACATCGCGGCGAAGATCCAGCCGAAGACGCACGATACGCTCACACCAATCAACCCCGGCAGAATAAAGCTGTGGTTGATGACGAAGCGACCGATGTGGGTGGTGCCGGAACGGTCAAACTGAATCGCTGCCAGATCGCTCGGATAAGTCGGCAGGATGTAATAACCGTAGCAAGCCGGTGCTGAAGCCACGATGTATGCTGGATCAACGCCGATCGCCAGCGCGACCGGAACAATCGCCGCCAGCGCCGCAGCCTGAGAGTTTACAAACTTAGAAACCAGCAGCAGAACAATGGCATAGGCCCACGGATACTCTTTCACCATTTCACCCAGTACGCCCTGAATTTCAGACATATGCGCACCGAACATGGTTTCTGCCATCCATGCGATACCGTACACCGCCACGATGGCGATCATACCGGAACGGAAGACTTCGTTTTTTGAGATAGACGCGGGATTGGTTTTGGTCAGGATAATAATCAGCGCCCCGGTAAGCAGCATAAACATCTGAATAACCAGTACCATCGACAGCGGTTTGCCACCGAAGGATGGACGCAGGTCCGAATCAGCACCAAGAAGTGCGACTACAGCGATTGCCCCGAGGAAGATCCACATTGCAAGCCAGTTGCTTTTCGGCAGTTTTTTATCGAGCAGCGTCGCGGTATCACCGTAAACATACTCACGGTTTTCCGGTACGGAGATGAATTTCTGGAACTCTTCGTCTTTATCCAGATCTTTACCGCGGAACCAGCTGAAGATACCGATCGCCAGGATACCGATTAACGTCGATGGAATGGTGATTGCCAGCAGGTCGAGGAACTCAAGATGGCGACCATCAAAGGTGACATTACCCAGCATTGCAACCAGAGACACGACCGCAACCGACACCGGACTGGCGATAATCCCCATCTGTGCACCGATAGAACTTGCCGCCATCGGGCGTTCCGGACGGATGTTGTTCTTAATGGCGACGTCGTAGATGATCGGCAGAATGGTGTAAACCACATGACCCGTACCGCAAAGAATGGTCAGCGTACAGGTCACAAACGGCGCGACAATTGAGACATATTTCGGGTTGCGGCGCAGCAGCTTCTCGGCAATTTGCAGCATGACATCAAGACCGCCCGAAGCTTGCAAGGTCGCCGATGCCGCCACCACCGCAATGATAACCAGCATGACATCAACCGGTGGTTTACCTGGCTGAAGGTGGAAGACGAAGACCAGAATGACCAGACCGATACCGCCTAATAAACCCAGCGCGATACCACCCTTTCTGGCACCATAAAACAGACATATCAGTATTATGATAAGTTGGATAGTAAATAACATGTGTGAACCCTCGCGATAATCCTATTTAAATTTTTGCTGAATAGATCACAGTCACGTTCTGTTTTGTATGAACTGTTTTCAGAGCCTGACTAAATATCCGTTTGGTCGTTACCGGCTTTAGCAAATACCTCACAGTGAATATTGGCTGATTAAAGCAGCGGCAAATTTATGCACTGTGATAAGCGGCTTTTTCAGAGAGAAAAACTCTCTGGCGATGGGTTTATAGTTTGTACTGCGCAGATGTTAATGTTTTGTTTGCTGTTATCTTATTGATATTTATCGGTCTATTTTTTGTTCTCAGGGCAGATATCATTAGGTTTATAGATTAATCTGATCTACCCATTTGTGGGTAAAAATACACATAATGCGGGTGACATAATAGTTAATTAACTTTTGTTAGCGTTTTGAAATTAAAAACACCGTTCATCTGAAGAGATATTAATTTTTAACGATGATGGAGGGATAATTATATTTGATCTGGCACAAGTTTTACTGATGAAGAATGTAACTTGTGCCAGGGGTATTTTGCATTACGGTAATAATTATTACTTACAGATAACCAGCGATCCGTTATTGGCAATATTGTTTCAGCAGTGAGTAGTGTTCTGCCTGAATACGGTAACGGTAAACCGGACGCCCTGTGACGCCATAATGGATACTGGTGAACAAGATGTGGCAGTTGACCAGCCAGATGAGGTATTTTCGGCAGGAAACACGCGAGATGTTAACCTCGTTAGCCAGCTCGTCGGTTGAAAACTCATAGTCCTGATGCGCGTCAATCCACTGGCACAGCGTGCGTAACGTCTGCGGCGTTAAGCCTTTTGGCAAGCGACGAGGATCCTGCTCGTTGGAGCTGCTGCCGTGGATTAGCTGATCAAGCTCGGCCTGGTCATAATACTGATGTTTTTCCAGCGCCATTTTCTTTTGCCGCCAGCCGGTGAGCGCCTCTTCAAAGCGGGAAGCCTGGAAGGGTTTGATCAGGTAATCCACAACACCGTAATGCAGGGAATCTTTAATGGTTGCCGCATCGGCTGCGGAGGAGATGACAATCACATCACTTTTGCAACGCGCGTTATGCAGGACAGGCAGTAAATCGAGCCCGTTCTCTTTTTGCATATAGATATCGAGCAATATCAGGTCGATAGGCGTATCGCTATTGAAGATAATCTCTTTGGCTTTCTCCAGCGTCGAGGCTGTTCCACAGCATTGAAAGCCTGGGATTTGTGCTACGTATCGGCGATTCAGCTCCGCGACCATTGCGTCGTCATCGATAATTAATACATTGATCATCTGTTCGACCTCTCCCCGTCCCAGGGTATCTGGACAAAAAATTGTGTGAAAATCCCGGGTTCCGATTCCACGGCGATGCTGCCGCCGAGATTTTCTACCTGTTGTTTGACAAGTGCTAAACCGACGCCTCGCTCGCTTCCTTTTGTCGAGACACCTTTGTCAAAAATGTGATCGATTTTGTCGGGTGCGATCCCCGGTCCATCATCGTTAACTTCACAGTGCAGCCAGCCGTGACGGTAGTGCAATGTTACGCTAATTTCGCCTCCGGGTTCCGGCCCTAATGCTTCCAGCGCGTTTTCTATCAGATTTCCCAATGTGGTAATCAGCGTCGCGACCTGGTCCTCACTGCCGCTGTCTGGCAGTTGGCTTTCACTGTTTAAAATCAGCGTATGGCCTAAATCGGTCGCGCGGTTAATCTTGCTGATTAAAAAACCAGCGATAACCGGAGATTTGATCTTACCCAGCAGAGAGCCAATCTCTTCCTGATAGTTATTGGCTGTTTTGAGAATGTAATCTTCCAACTGCTTATAACTCTTCAGATGCAATAATCCGAGAATCACATGCAATTTATTCATAAATTCGTGGGATCGTTCACGAAGTGCGTCAGCATAGTTGACCAGACCGTCGAGTCGCTGCATCAGTTTACGTACTTCAGTTTTGTCTCTGAAGGTTGAAATGGCACCGATGATAACGCCATTACTGCGCACCGGAACGGTGTTGATCAGTAATAGCCGGTCTTTAATCGTAATCTCTTCGTCGCGGCGCGGCGTACCGTCGCGTAACACTTCCGAGACATCTACTACCTGTGACCACGAGTGGCTTAGCGTCGACAGCTTCTCATCGTCCTGCGACTTACGGTAATTCAGCAATTCTTGTGCGGCATCGTTGATCAGCGTGACTTCACCGCGATCGTCCACGGCAACGACGCCTTCTTTGATGGACTGCAACATGGCCTGGCGCTGCTCAAACAGCGTGGAGATTTCGTAGGGTTCCAGGCCAAAAAGAATTTTTTTCAGTACTTTAACCAGAATGCAGGTGCCAATCAGTCCGACCAGCATGCCAAATAATACCGACCAGATAATGCTCCAGCGACTGTCATTGATCTGTTGGGTCACGCGGCTTAACTCAAGGCCGATCGCCACCACGCCAATTTGCTTATGATTTTCATCGTAGATGGGGGTAAATACGCGTAAAGCCTGCGCCAGAAAACCGCGATTGATAGCGACATTTTCTTCGCCATTCAGCGCTTTAAGGATGTCATCACCTTTAAATGGCTGACCAATACGCTGGGCTTCAGGATGCGAGTAGCGAAGACTTTGCATATCGGTAACGACAATAAACAGCAGATCGTTGCGTTTGCGCACGGCTTCCGCGATGGCCTGGATGCCGCTCTCCTGCGGTTTTTTCTGCAAGCCCTGACGGATTTCCGGCGAGTCGGCGAGGGTACGCGCCACCGCCAGTGCCTTGTTGGCTAGCCCGTCTCGCGTCATATCACTGATTTGCGAGAAGTAAATCAGATGCACCACCAATAGCACCGAGAACAGTACCGCGCTGACCATTAAGATCACAGTGGTACTCAATTTCATCGGACGTTTGCGTAACATGCGGTAGGGCAATGAATGTCTCATCAGCTTCCTTGTGTGACAAATTTCTTAAGCATTATCTCTGATGAGGCGGGTAATTCAAAGGGAGTAAGAATGATTGGCTATATAGGGGAAGAGATTCTGGCAACGGAAACTGCCAGTGCTGTATGAAGATTCCAGGGCTATGCTTATAGTGAAAACCATACTGATGAGAGAGGGAAGGTCATGGATCGGGCGCTACTGGACGGGGGTTATCGCTGTTATACCGGCGAAAAGATCGATGTCTATTTCAATACTGCGATATGTCAGCATTCTGGCAATTGCGTACGTGGCAACGGCAAGTTATTTAATCTCAAACGTAAGCCGTGGATCATGCCGGATGAAGTCGACGTCGCCACTGTGGTGAAAGTGATTGATACGTGCCCGAGTGGCGCGCTGAAATACCGTCATAAATAAGCGAGGGTAAAATGGAAATACGCGAAGGCCACAATAAATTTTACATTAATGACGAACAGGGCAAGCAAATCGCTGAAATTGTCTTTGTGCCGACCGGAGAGAATTTAGCGATTATCGAACATACCGATGTCGATGAAAGCCTGAAAGGGCAAGGGATTGGTAAACAGCTGGTTGCGAAAGTCGTGGAAAAAATGCGTCGGGAAAAACGAAAAATTATCCCATTATGTCCATTTGCGAAACACGAATTTGATAAAACGCGGGAGTATGATGATATTCGCAGTTGATGGGAGAGTACAGAGTCACGATATTTTTCATGCTCTCCGCGGGGTGATGCAGGAGAGCATCTGAAGGGTAGGGGGATGCACAAAGAATGGTCAGAGAGCGCGTTTTTTTGTCCCAAGTCATCCCCTTTACTGAGCAAAAAAAAAAGAATATCTCCTATATGAGAATCATCGATCGGGGTTAATAAGTTTTGCGTCCCCAGAGCGTTTAAAATTGATAGGAGTCATATTATGGAAGGTAAAAACAAGTTCAATACTTATGTTGTTTCTTTTGATTATCCATCATCTTATTCCTCAGTGTTCTTAAGGTTAAGATCATTGATGTATGATATGAATTTCTCCTCTATCGTGGCTGATGAATATGGGATACCACGACAATTGAATGAAAATTCCTTCGCAATAACGACATCGTTAGCCGCAAGTGAAATCGAAGATTTAATCAGGCTTAAATGCTTAGACTTACCGGATATTGATTTTGACCTCAACATTATGACCGTTGATGACTATTTCCGTCAGTTTTACAAGTAGCCAGGAAGGATAAGAAGAACATAAAAAATGGCACTATTCTCTAAAATATTAATTTTTTATGTGATTGGTGTGAACATATCCTTTGTCATTATCTGGTTTATCTCACATGAGAAAACACATATTCGTTTACTTAGTGCATTCCTGGTAGGAATAACCTGGCCAATGAGTCTGCCTGTGGCATTACTTTTTTCTCTCTTTTAGGAGCTGTAGTTGAGTGGACCCGCTGGTTATCTTGAAACGAAGCGTCTCTCCTCAAAACTGGATTTGCGGAACGACGAACGAAGCAGTCGCCTGACTGCTTCGTTCATTTAGTGAAATTTATTTCTGTGGGCGCATCGCTGGGAAGAGAATAACGTCGCGAATAGTATGGCTGTTAGTAAACAGCATAATCATTCGGTCGATACCAATACCCAGACCAGCGGTTGGCGGCAGACCATATTCCAGCGCAGTCACGTAATCTTCGTCATAGAACATGGCTTCGTCGTCACCTGCAGCTTTAGCGTTAACCTGTTCCTGGAAACGTTCAGCCTGGTCTTCTGCGTCGTTTAATTCGCTAAAACCATTACCGATTTCACGACCACCGATGAAGAATTCAAAACGGTCGGTGATTTCCGGGTTAACATCATTACGGCGTGCCAGCGGTGACACTTCTGCCGGATATTCCGTAATAAAGGTTGGCTGAATCAGATGTGCTTCTGCCACTTCATCAAAGATCTCCGTCACAATACGTCCCAGCCCCCAGCTTTTCTCTACCGTAATACCGATAGATTCAGCTAATGCTTTAGCAGCATCAAAATTATCCAGGTCGGCCATATCGGTTTCTGGACGATATTTTTTGATTGCTTCGCGCATGGTAAGTTTTTCAAACGGTTTGCCGAAATCAAACACATGCTCGCCATAAGTGACTTTAGTGGTACCAAGAACCTCTTGTGCCAGGGTGCGGAACAGGGACTCCGTCAGTTCAATCAAATCGTGGTAATCCGCATACGCCATGTAGAGTTCCATCATTGTGAACTCAGGATTATGGCGAACAGAAATACCTTCATTACGGAAGTTACGGTTGATTTCGAATACCCGTTCAAAACCGCCTACAACCAGACGTTTCAGATACAGCTCCGGCGCGATACGCAGATACATATCTAAATCCAGAGCATTATGATGGGTAATAAACGGGCGAGCAGATGCCCCACCTGGAATTACCTGCATCATCGGGGTTTCTACTTCCATAAAGCCGCGCGCGACCATGAACTGACGGATAGCGGCCAGAATTTTTGAACGGACAACAAACGTTTGACGGGATTTATCGTTAGCGATGAGGTCCAGATAACGTTGACGATAACGGACTTCCTGATCCTGCAGACCATGGAATTTATCTGGTAAAGGACGTAGTGCTTTAGTCAGCAGGCGCAGCTCAGTACAGTGAATGGAAAGCTCACCCGTTTGCGTCTTAAACAGCGTACCGCGGGCACCGATAATGTCACCCAGATCCCATTTTTTAAACTGATCGTTATAAACACCTTCTGGCAGGCTATCTCTTGCAACGTACAGTTGAATACGGCCACCGACATCCTGCAACGTTACAAAGGAGGCTTTCCCCATGATACGACGGGTCATCATTCGGCCAGCAACCGAGACTTCAATGTTTAAGGATTCCAGTTCCTGGTTATCCTTCGCATCAAACTCTTCGTGCAACTGGTCAGAGGTATGGTCGCGGCGAAAATCATTGGGAAACGCCACACCTTGCTGACGCAGTGCCGCCAGTTTTTCGCGGCGATTTCTCAGTTCATCGTTAAAATCAATAGCCTCATTGGCTCCCCGTGTTTCTCGTTCAGACATTTTGGTTCCTCTAAATCCAGCTTTCAATTTAGCGTAGATAAAGAGACAGATCGGTACACTGTATTATCTGCCTCGACTATTAATAACTCAGTTTATCTTATCGAAACTAACGCTTACCTCAAGTTGATATCACTAATAAATAACCATCAAAATGGTTTAAATGACTTATTAATCTCAATTTACTAGTGTGATAAACTGAAAGTTAATTTATTCATAACCAATTGTTTTTACGACAGTTAATCGTTGCTCTCCTGTATCATGTTCGTCGGCGTGCTAAACAGAAAACGGGCAGCAAAGGCCAATACGACGATGATCGCGACACAAGCCAACGTCCACTCTCCCATTTGAGAAAAGAATCGCTGGTAAGCTGCAATTGCCATACCGCTAATTTGCGACTCTGTCGTCTGCTGTGCCACTACGCCTGCCAGCCAGTTGGCGACCGCGCCTGTTGCCAGCATATAAATCCCGGTTAATACGCCAGACATTTTCAGACGCGTGATTTGCGCAATCGCCACCGGGTCAATAAAGAGTTCGGCAAAGCCCATTAGCGCCAGCCCGGATACCATCACGCCCATTGACGCTTGACCGTCAGCTGCTGCATGTCGGGCATCAAATGCCAACAACATAAAGCCACAAGCCATCAGTAGTAAGCCAAAGGCAAACTTCAGCCAGACGCGCAATGTTGAGTTGCCGTGACTTTCTGGCGACACCAGCCAGGCCAGAACAACCCCAGCGAGCATCACCGCAATTGCGTTCACCGACTGGAATAGTGCAGTAGGTACTTCAATATTGAATGCCTGACGATTCACAAAGCGATCGATAAACAAGCTGATGGTACTGCCGCCCTGTTGTGCCAGTACCCAGAACAACGTCCCGACAAACATCAACAATACAATTTGCCAAAGAGCACGGCGGTGTTCGGGGAATTTGATCATCATGCGGGCAATGATTTGTGCGGCAATAAGGCAAACGATCGCCAGCAAATATCCGGACCAGTCGTTCTCCAGCAGCAGGGTAAAAAATACTGGGGCTAAACAGAGCATCACCACTAACCAGCTCCATACCGGTAAGGCAAATTTAACGCTAGTGAGCGCTTTTTTATCCATACTACGCGTGGACTGGAAATGACGATGACCGCTTAAGAAAATCAACAAACCGATAAACATGCCGCCACCCGCAAGGGCAAAGCCAACATGCCATCCATACCACTGAGCAGCCAGGCCGCAGGCGATGGGGGCGGCGATAGAACCGATATTGCCCGCAGCATACAGCAGCGAAAAACCGCCATCACGTCGATGATCGTTCTCGTCGTAGAGCTCGCCAAGCAAACAGCTGATGTTTGATTTGAATAAACCGTAGCCACAAATAATGATTGCCAGCGCCAGATACAGGCTAAAGGTTGTATTTGTATCAATGCCCAGCACCACATGGCCAAGGGTCATTAACAGCGCGCCGGCAATCACTGCAGTGCGGTTGCCGAGCAGGCGGTCGGCAAGCCAGCCGCCGAGAATAGGGGTAACGTAAACCAGAGAAGCATATGCGCTGAACAGGCTGATGGCATGGTTATCATCAAAACCAAGCTGATGGGTGAGATAGAGAATGAGTAAGGCACGCATGCCGTAAAAACTGAAGTACTCCCAGATTTGGATCGCCACGATATAGTATATCGCGCGCGGCTGTGAGGGTGTTTTCATGTGTTCTCCTTATGAGCAAAAAAGGGAAGTGGCAAGCCACTTCCCTTGTACGAGCTAATTATTTTTTGCTTTCTTCTTTCAATACCTTAACGGTATAGCGGCCATCAGCCTGACGGTATGCACCGTGAATATCGGTTTCAAAGCCCGGATAGTGAGCGCCGATTTCACACAGCATCTGCAGGAACTCCAGAACCGGACGGCTTTCTTCGGTGATCATTTCACCCGGCATTACCAGAGGAACTCCCGGCGGATACGGAAGGATCATATTGGCGTTAATACGACCTACCATTTCGTCGAGGTAAACTTCTTCGGTCATACCGTGCAGCTCTTTCTGGAACGCAGCATACGGAGTCATTACCATCGTCGGCAGCACTTCAAATGCGCGATACATCAGATCCGGCAGATTGTGGTGAACAATCAGTTTGTGGATATTCTGAGCCAGTTCCTGAATACGCATGTTTTCATAGAATTCAGGATCTTCACGATACAGAGACGGCAGCATGTTTTTCACACGCAGGTTCAGGTCGAACGCACGTTTGAAGTCAGTCAGAGCACGCAGCAGGCTCAGTGCTTTGGTCTTATCGATACCGATGCTGAACAGGAACAGCAGGTTATACGGACCGGTTTTCTCAACAACGATGCCATGTTCGTCGAGGTATTTCGCCACGATGCTGGCCGGAATACCAAAGTCGCTCATGGTGCCGTCTTTTTCCATCCCCGGAGTCAGCAGGGTGACTTTGATCGGGTCAAGATACATGTGCTCGTTATCGATATTTTTGAAGCCGTGCCAGGTGCTGTCAGAACGCAGCGGCCAGCATTCAGTCGTATCGATATGATCCGGCTGCCATACATCAAAGAACCAGCCATCAGATTCCGTTCTCAGGCGTTTGATCTCTTTACGGAATTTGATCGCACGTTCAATGGAACCGTTGATCAGACGCTTACCAGCATTACCTTTCATCATCGCCGCAGCGGTTTCAGTGGACGCCACGATACCGTAGTGCGGAGAAGTGGTGGTGTGCATCATGTAGGCTTCGTTAAAGGTTTCTTCGTTTACGTCACCTTTAACGTGGATCATGGAAGCCTGAGAGAATGCCGCCAGCAGTTTGTGAGTGGACTGGGTTTCGTAAATCACTTTCCCTTCTACACGGCCACCGCTCATACCGCATTTACCTTCGTAAATCGGTGAGAAGTTGGTGTAAGGCACCCACGCGGAGTCAAAGTGGATGGATTTGACATCCAGTGTTTTCTTGATGAAGTCGGTGTTGTACAGCAGACCATCATAGGTAGAGTTAGTAATTACAGCATGTACCGGCCAGGTTGCGTTTGGTGTTTCTTTCACGCGCTTAGCAATGGTAGCGTGCTGGAATTCACTCTGTGGGATACCACCAAGAATACCGTAAGCGTTACGGGTCGGGCGGAAATAGATTGGCGTAACATCGCTCATCATCATCAGGTGGGTCAGCGATTTGTGGCAGTTACGGTCAATCAGAATGGTGCTGCCTGCCGGAGCTGAGTACATACCAACAATTTTGTTCGCAGTGGAAGTACCGTTGGTCACCATGTAGCTGCGGTCTGCGTTAAAGACGCGAGCGATATACTGTTCTGCTTCTTTGTGTGGACCACTGTGATCCAGCAGAGAACCCAGTTCAGATACTGAAATGGAAATATCAGATTTCATGGTGTTCGGACCAAAGAAATCATAGAACAGGCTACCTACTGGGCTTTTCTGGAATGCAGTACCGCCCATGTGACCAGGAGTACAGAAAGTATATTTACCTTCACGAACATATTTAAACAGTGCTTTGGTCAGCGGAGGCAGAATAGTGTTGATATATTCGTCAGTGGTCTGCTTGATCTTGTTAGCAATATCTTCAGCAGCACCCAGCGCATATTCAAAGAAGCTAATCTGTAAACGCAGGTCATTCAGGCTTACATCGAGAGTGGAATACGTATTAGCGAACGCGTACAACGGCAGGTTCTCGTTCATTTTGCTAATTTCTTCGCACAGCTCGAGATTATATTTATCCCAGTCAAAAATAACGCCGCACAGACGCGCATTGTTTTCGATCAGTTTTAATAAGTCGTCACGGTCGTTCGGGTAAACAATCTGGAAGTTCAGACGTTCAAGCGCGCGATGAAGTTCACGGATGGGTTCTTCTTTAAAATAAACCCCCATGTGATTCAATATTGCAATAACGTTCATAGTCATATCTCCAGGTAAAAAAGGCCCCTCCCAACACATGGGACAAAATGAAAGGAGGAGCCTCGGAAAATACTTTTAATTAATGTGCGTTAGACGCTGTGTGGTTATCCATTGAGTGGCTCTGGCGCTCGTGCATTTTGCGAGCGTAGAACATCAGGATAATCAGGCTGACGATGAAGGTACCTGCCAGCTCGAAGGAGCTTGCGCCCATCAGCGCGATGAAGCAGAACACGCAACCCAGTACAGAGCAGATCAGGCTGACAAAGTTGCGGATGTTAACGCCTTCAAAACGAATCAGGTCAACGCAAGAGTAGAAGTACGGCAGCATAGTCAGCAGTACTGCGATACCGGTCAGTTCACCGAACAGGTCAGATGCTTTACCACCGGCAGAGTTCATCAGAGTGATGAGGATCATCAGGGCAGTCATTTTCACTGCAGCCAGCAGCAGACCTTTTTTCGGAATACCGTTGCTGTCGACTTCACCATAAACTTTCGGGAAGTTACCGTCGTTAGCGGCACGTACACCTGCCTGGCCTACCAACATCATCCAGGAGCCCAGAGAAGTCAGGCACGCAAAGGCGGTGAATGCAGAAACCAGCGGCGCAGCCCAGTTACCGAGGATAGTTGAAGCACTGATTGCAAACGGAGCACCGGAAGCTGCCATTACAGAAGACGGATACATACCGGAAAGCACCTGAGTCGCAGCGATGTAAACAATACCTGCTAAACCAGTACCCAGCATGGTTGCCAGCGGAACGGTACGTTTCGGGTTTTTAACCATACCAGTACTTACTGCTGCGGATTCAACACCCACGAAGGCCCACAGGCAGAGCAGAATACTTTTAATGATCGCATGACCATCGGTGGTATCCGCAGTATTCCAGTTAGCAGCATAAGTCGCAGCATCAAACCAATGCCAGCCAACAATAGCTGTCATTACCACAGGAATAAGAACCAGCACCAGACCAATAGTGGTTAAACGGCTTACCCAGGTACCGCCGAGCATATTTACAAAGGTAAATACCCAGACGATAGCAATACAGGCGATACCCGCCGGAACAGGATCATTTAATACTGGGAAGAAGGTGGAAAGATAAGATACAGCGGTAATACCAATCGCCAGGTTACCAATCCAGTTAGCATGGTAATAAAGAACACCTGTCTGAAAACCAAATGCAGGGGAAATTTCTCCGGCATAAGCAATTGGGCCACCTTGTTGCGGGTTTTTTGTTGCCAGTCGGGCATATACATACGCCAGCGACATTGCACCAATAATAGAGATAATCCAACCCCAGATAGCAATACCACCGATACTTGCTAGGTTCGCAGGTAATAATGCAATACCGCTCCCCATCATATTACCGGCAACAACACCGGTACAGGCAAATAGCCCGATCTTCTTGGCAGAACTCATGCTCTTCTCCTAATTTCATTTTTGAATTTGGAGTCCGGGTCATGATGTATAACTATTTCCTGACCAGACCAAACTGGCGCTAAGAATACTCACGAAAAAAGGATTAATCCTAAAGATTAGGTGAAATAACACAAAAGTTTCTGTAAGTGAGAACTTGAGGTTTTTTATTAACACATCAGGATCGCAAGTTGATATCATGAAAAGATAAACATTCAATGTTTACAATGGATTGCGGGATATTTTCTGGTTAAATTTATGTAATAAAAATTATGCGGCAAATAAATTGCCGCAACATATTATACCAACAGGAACATACAAAAACTCAACAACAAATATTGCCGAGCATAAATCAACCCGGGAGTTACTTATTCTGAAGCGAGAAATTTGTCGAGATAAGGTACAACATAAGGAACAGAAGTCTGGAATATACCATTTTCAATCCAGTAAAGGGTGTTTGCCCCTGGGCGTAAATTAAAGGCGGTGAGATATGCATCAGCTGCTTCCCGGTTCATCCCCTTCATTTCATAAACCTTGCCAAGCAATACATAATTTAGCCAGGACATTTCAAGATCAATGCCAGTATTTATCGCCTGATAAGACTCATCTGTTTTACCTTTTACCAGAGCACTGACCGCTTTTATTTGATATATAATGGACAGGTTATTCAATTCCGGTAGTGTAACAATGTTATCTATTTCTGTGTTCAGTGCTGCTAATTGTTTTTCATCTAAAGGATGTTGAGAATGGCGCACGATATCAACTAATGCTTTTTCTGCTCTCGCGTAGGTAAATTCTGGGGATGATTGAACAATCTCACCCAATAATTCACTGGCACGGTTCAATGATTTATCATCGCCATGCAGTAAATAATCATGTGCCTGATAAAAATTAGTTAATAACGCACCACGATGAGGCAAAATTTGCTGGAGCATCTCCTGCATTCGTTGTGGCCACGGTTGGTTTAACGCTTTTGATAAACTCTCCAGTAAATCATTTTGAATCGCCAGCTGATTACCGTTAGTGATGACATAACGTTTATCCAGCATGGTTGAACCATCTGCATTGTCTACCAATTTTACCGACATAAAGCATTGTTGAGCACGGTATTGGCGCTGATTAACAAACGCAATAGATAATGTTTTACCGGAACTGCTCGGTTCATCAATGTTGTAGTTGATTTTGTCATGCACCATAAAGGTGGAGAAGGTGTTAAGTGATGTCGCCACCAAATCACCCACGCCTATCGCGTAAGAGAGCTGATACGGGGAACTCCAGCTGTTACAACTTTTATTTACCATATTAATGTCAATATCGCGTGGATTGAGCAAAATACGCGATTTGCTCATCGGAAGACGTGTATCAAGACTTGAAAACGCTACCAGTGCTACACAGATACCTAACGACAACAGGAAAAAAAACCATACCCAAAAGGTAGTGAATCGTTTGCTTTTAACAGGGGATTGTTCAGGTGGTGTTGCGGTGTTTTGAATGTTAAGACTGTGGGAGGGAGAATCTGTGTCAGGAACCGCCTCTGGTATAGGGGGAGGCGAAGATAGCATTATTTCCTCTCCCTCTTCTTCGCTGTACCAGATAACCGGCACCATTAATTTATAGCCGCGCTTTGGTACAGTAGCGATATAGACAGGACTATCTTCATCATTATCTTTTAATGACTTACGTAGTTCTGAGATACTCTGCGTCACAACGTGATTGGTGACAATACTTCTCTTCCAGACATTATCGATAAGTTCATCCCTGCTAAGTACTTCGCCACTGTGTTGAGCAAAGAAAACCAGAAGATCGATTAATCTCGGCTCAAGGGTAAGTTGACGCCCATTGCGGCTAATTTGGTTTATGGACGGAGTAACAAGCCATTCGCCAACGCGAACTACAGGTTGTTGCATAATAGAAACTCATTCGAAAAGGGAATGATGCAATGATAATTGCCACAACCTATTTTTACCATCTATAGATGGGTTTATTTACATATTATTGGTGAATGCAAGACGTTATTTTTACCAGCCATAAACTTCTTGATCACATAGTATTACGAAAGGATTTTACTGAGAACCAGAAGTAATATTCCTTACCATCAAAATTCATCATCTTTGCCAAAGAAAAATGTTCAGAAAATAATCCATGGAAAATTGCCCGGAGCGCTTACTATTTTTATGGATTGTTAGTCTTTGCATGAGCAAGCGGACTGATACATTTCTCTTTGTTCTCATTCAGAAAATCTCATCAGTCGGCGTTCTGCCCGAGGTTGTGCTTTATGGATGCGTTACGCTCCTGATGACGTCATTTGACGTTCAACAGCATCACGGGGCCGCGCGACATTTCACGTCAGTCAGTGCTATCGCTCAGGAACAAATTTTCCCGAATTGGGATATGCCCGCAAATTGCTGGTGATGTGGGGAGAATCTGGTTGAGTTCGGTAGAAATGATTTTTAGGCAGAACGCTTAAATTGTGGCGTCCTGAAACGAAAAACGGACCTCCGTGGAGGTCCGTTTATATGAATTTGGTGCCCGGACTCGGAATCGAACCAAGGACACGGGGATTTTCAATCCCCTGCTCTACCGACTGAGCTATCCGGGCAACGGGGCGCATTAAACCGTAATCTGCACATCTCGTCAACCTAATTTCAGTAAAAGCGATTCAACTGCTTAAGATTGCGGCAAATCGCTTCTTTTCTGTGTTTCTGTCAGGTCAGTGCGCCACCCTGGCGGCAGCGAGCGAAGCGCAGGATATCTTCTGCCAGCCGATGTGCGGTGTCGACATCCGCCTGGCTACGATTCACCAGCATTCGGCTTAAACAGCCTTCCAGCACCAGTTCCATCTGCTTTGCTACCATCGCCGGATCGTCAACTTCCAGCGTGGTTAACAGTTCGTGGGTGAAATCGTAGGCCGCGCTTTTTTGCTGATCGGCCAGTTGATGAATAGGGTGGCCAGGATCGGGATAAAACGTACAGGCAGCGATAAACAGACAGCCCGGATAGCGGTTGTTTTTAACGCACTCCGATAACGCCTGATAACGTGCCAGCAGCTTTTGTTCGGCGGTTTGCGTTTCGTCCAGCATCAGCTGACGACGCCAGACATCTATCTGTTGGCTAAGATAACGCAGCGCATCGTAGAGGATTGCCTCTTTGTCTGGCCAGAAACGGCGCAGCTCGTCCAGTGGATAATCCACACGTTCAGCAACCATCTCCAGCGTGGTGTTGGCAATCCCTTGTAATTCTAATAATTTCAGGGCTTCTCCCAGTACATCTTCACGTTGCACGCTATTTTCCTCCGTCTTTCCCACTGCAAGTGTCGTTCACGGTTGGCGATCGCGCAAATGTGCGCTGAAGGTTTCAGCATCCATAAAGCCCGTGACGCGTGCTTGTGGATGCTCCTGGCCTTGTCCGTCAAAAAAGAGAATTGTCGGTAGGCCAAGGACATTAAGATGCTTTAACAGCGCCACATCTTGTGCGTCGTTGGCAGTGACGTTGGCCTGAAGTAATACCGTGTCTGCTAACGCTTTTTGCACCTGCGGGTCGCTGAAGGTGTATTTCTCAAACTCTTTACAGGCGACGCACCAGTCGGCATAGAGATCTAACATCACCGGTTTGCCTTTGGCTTCAACGAGCGCCTGATTTAACTCATCTACCGTTTTGATTTGTGTAAAGTTGAGATGCGTCTGAGTTTGCGCGGTATGCGTCGCACCAAATGCCCAATCCTGAAGTGGGCGCACGCTAACTAATGCCGCTGCCAGCAGGATTATTTGCACCACGCGCATCCAGCCGCGTTTGGCCTGTAGGCTGGTGATAAAGGCCCAGCCAAAGAATGCGACACCAAGCGCCGACCACAAGCGTAATCCCCATATATCACCAATCACTCGCTCCAGCAGGAAGACCGGCAGTGCGAGGATCACAAAACCAAACGCGGTTTTGACTTGTTCCATCCACGGGCCGCTTTTCGGCAGCAGGCGGTTACCAAAGACGGTTATTAGCATCAGCGGCAGGCCCATGCCCAACGCATAGAGATAAAGCGTGCCGCCCCCCAGCAACATGTTCCCGCTTTGGGCGATATACAGCAGAATCGCGCTAAGCGGTGCGGTGGTGCATGGTGAACAGATCAGTCCGGCAATCGCCCCCATAACAAACACACCGCCAGGTGAGCCGCCCTGTTGGCGATTGCTCATCAGCGTGAGACGTGTTTGCAGCGAAGAGGGGAGTTGCAGAGTAAACAAGCCAAACATTGACATCGCCAGCAAGGTAAAGACGATAGCGAGGCCAATGAGCACGTATGGGTGCTGTAGCGCCGCCTGGAACTGTAACCCTGCGGCGGCAACCACCAGACCCAGTGCCGTGTAAGTCAGCGCCATCCCCTGCACATAAATAAAGGTCAGCAACAATGCTCTGGCAGTGGAGAGCCGCTGTTTACCGCCCAGCACGATACCAGAAATCAGTGGGTACATTGGCAGCACGCATGGCGTAAAGGCGATACCAATACCGATCAACAACGCCCAGAGCGCGGAAAAGGGCAATTGCGCGGTGGGCTGCTCTTGCTGCGGAACAGACACAGGCTGTGGCGCTGAGTTGTTGACGACCACTTCGCTTAACGGAACGGTTTTGGTTTCTGGCGGATAACAGAAACCGGCATCAGCACAGCCCTGGTAGGTGACAGTTAACGTCGCTCCCGCACTCGCCTTGTTGATGGTTACGGGAAGCGTCAGCCGATCGCGGTAAATCTCGCTTTTGCCGTAAAACTCATCTTCATGCCAGACGCCTTGCGGCAGCTGTACGTCGGCAATTTTCGCGTGTTCCGGCGTAATGCGGATCTGTTTACGGTAGAGGTAATAACCGTCTTTGATCTGCCAGGTCAGATTCAGGTCATGTTGGTTTTGCTGAAAATCAAAAGCAAAGGCTTGATCCGCGGGGACAAATTGTGAACGTCCCGGCGCGTCGAATAATCCGGCAAAAACGGAAGTGCTGCAAAGTAGCAGGATCAGCGTAAAGATGCGTTGAGCCATGAGAGGTAATCTGTGTCTCCGTGTGTAACAGGTAAAACCAGAAGTTCCGGGGTTTGATATGGATGATGAGACTTCAGGCATTCCAGCAGTGCCTGCTGGTGAGATACGGTAGTTTTTAAAATCATCTGCACTTCGTATTCTTGCTCCAGCTTACCTTCCCAGTAATAAAGAGAGGTTGCGCCGGGGATCAAGGTCGCGCAGGCCGCCAGTTTTTCCGCCAGCACTTTGGCGGCTAAATCCTGGGCTGTCGCTTCATCCGGTGCCGTACATAGCACCACGACAGACGCGGTATTCGAACTTTTTTCATCAAGCATAAACACCTCGCAAGAACAGATGGAACCGCAAGAGAGAGGTCACTATACAACGGACGGGGGAAGGATGTTAGTCGGCGGGAAAGAAAGCGGGGCCTGAAGCCCCGCGATTGATCATTACAGCATGAAGCTACCCAGCACGAAGCCGAAGCAAACGGCCAGGGCAACACCCAGAGTACCCGGGATGAAGAACGGATGGTTGAAGACGAATTTACCGATACGGGTTGTACCCGTGTCATCCATCTGTACCGCAGCAACCAGCGTCGGGTAGGTCGGCAGAATGAACAGACCTGACACCGCAGCGAAAGAAGCAACAGCGGTCAGCGGAGAAACGTTCAGTGCCAGAGCCATCGGCATCAGTGCTTTTGCGGTTGCAGCCTGAGAGTACAGCAGAGCAGAAGCAAAGAAGAAGATGACGGCCAGCAGCCACGGATGACCCTGAATCACTTCACCAGCGGTATCTTTGATCCAGTCGATGTTGTTGGAAACGAAAGTATCGCCCAGCCACGCAACACCCAGGATACAAATACAGGCGCTCATACCTGCTTTGAAGGTGCTGGAGTTGAGGATGTTGTCGGTATCGACTTTACAGATAACGGTGGTCAGAGTTGCAACGCTGAGCATGATGATCAGGATTGCGTTGGTGGTGTTCATCAGCGGTTTTTCAACCAGACCCATGCTTGGGCTGTTGATGATTGCATAGATAACCACGCCAACTACGCCCAGCAGGAATAGCCAGACGGACGTTTTTGCACCGGATTTGATTTCAATCTGCTTTTCACCGCGCAGTTCAACCAGGCCTTCTTCCAGACGCTTGCGATAAATCGGATCGTCAGAGAGTTTGGAGTTGAACAGCATAGTGACCAGGAAGGACATCACCAGAACCGCCAGCAGGGTGGACGGGATGACCACGGAGAGCAGATGGAGGTAGCTGATGCCATGACCTTCCATTACGGAAGACATGTAAACCACTGCTGCTGAGATTGGCGATGCGGTGATCGCAATCTGCGCGGATACCACTGCAGTAGACAGCGGACGGCAAGGTTTGACGCCTTGTTCCTTCGCAACTTCAGCGATAACTGGCAGTGTCGCCAGAGAGATGTTGCCAGTACCAGCAAAGATTGTCAGGAAATAGGTCACGATCGGCGCGAGGATCGTGATGTATTTCGGGTTACGGCGCAGCAGCTTTTCTGTCTGATGAACCAGATAGTCCAGACCGCCAGCAACCTGCATGGCAGAAATAGCGGCGATAACCGCCATGATAATGGAAATGACATCGAACGGGATGTTACCGGGTTTAACGCCAATAGCGGCAAGAACCAGCACCCCCAATCCGCCTGCAAAACCAATACCTATTCCCCCCAATCTGGCGCCCAAGAAGATCGCCAGCAAAACTATGATGAGTTCTACAACTAGCATATTAGCCTTCCTTGTTTTTTAACAAGTTGATATTGGATTGTTATTTTTAAGTTACTGCTCACAAGAAAAAAGGCACGTCATCTGACGTGCCTTCTTTATTTGTACTACCCTGTACGATTACTGTTCGCTTTCATCAGTATAGCGTTTTGCTTTGTAAGCCGGGTGCATCAGATTCTGTACGGAGAAAATATCGTCAAGTTCCGCTTCAGTCAACAGACCGCGTTCCAGAACGACTTCACGTACACTCTTACCGGTTTCGGCACAGATTTTACCCACGATGTCACCGTTGTGGTGACCGATGAACGGGTTCAGGTAAGTAACGATACCGATAGAGTTGTAAACGTAACCTTCGCACACTTCTTTGTTAGCAGTGATGCCGTTAATGCATTTTTCCAGCAGGTTGTAGCAAGCGTTGGTCAGAATGTGAACGGATTCAAACATGGCCTGGCCAATGACCGGCTCCATAACGTTCAACTGCAGCTGACCTGCTTCTGCGGCCATGGTAACAGTGGTGTCGTTACCGATGACTTTGAAGCATACCTGGTTAACCACTTCCGGAACAACCGGGTTTACTTTAGCTGGCATGATGGAAGAGCCCGCCTGCAGTTCCGGCAGGTTGATCTCGTTCAGGCCGGCACGTGGGCCAGAAGAGAGCAAGCGCAGGTCGTTACAGATTTTGGACATCTTCACAGCCAGGCGTTTCAGCGCGCCGTGAACCATAACATAAGCGCCGCAGTCAGAGGTCGCTTCGATCAGGTCTTCAGCCGGTACGCATGGGAAGCCAGTGACTTCAGCCAGTTTTTTCACTGCCAGCGGAGAGTACTCTTTCGGCGTGTTCAGACCAGTACCGATTGCTGTTGCGCCAAGGTTAACTTCCAGCAGCAGTTCAGCGGTACGTTGGATATTTTTCACTTCTTCTTTCAGCAGGATGCTGAAAGCGCGGAATTCCTGACCGAGGGTCATCGGTACTGCGTCCTGCAGCTGGGTACGACCCATTTTCAGGATGTCCTGGAATTCGACAGCTTTACGTTCAAAGCCTTCACGCAGTTGGTTAATCGCATCTACCAGCTTAATCAGGGAAGAGTAAACTGCGATACGGAAACCGGTCGGGTAGGCGTCGTTAGTGGACTGACATTTGTTAACATGGTCGTTCGGGTTCAGGTACTGATATTCACCTTTCTGGTGACCCATCAGTTCCAGACCGATATTGGCCAGCACTTCGTTGGTGTTCATGTTTACGGAAGTACCTGCGCCGCCCTGGTAGACGTCTACCGGGAACTGATCCATGCATTTTCCGTTGTTCAGGACTTCATCACATGCGGCAATGATGGCATTCGCTACACTTTTAGGAATGGTTTGCAGCTCTTTGTTTGCCATAGCTGCGGCTTTTTTAACCATTACCATACCGCGAACAAATTCAGGAATATCACTGATTTTGTTGTTGCTGATATAGAAGTTTTCAATCGCTCTCAGAGTGTGAACACCATAGTAGGCATCAGCTGGAACTTCCCTGGTACCCAACAGATCTTCTTCGATACGAATGTTGTTTGACATGTGAACCTTCTTTTTCAAGCTGCCAATGATTTGCTTTAAACACACAGAATATATGTGGTTTCGAATGTTTTTCGACCGACGATTATCCCCTGCATCGACCGAATACCCGAGATCATATGCTGCTTGAGGATTTCTACCGTAATCTGGATCACTTTAAGTGTCGGTTTTTACCCCTTAATTATTAATTTGTGAAATAGATCACCGCTTTGGGATTACTACCAAAAATAGTTGCGCAAACATCTTGAAATTTTGCTAATGACCACAATATAAGCTGAACGCGATTCGCAACCCATTCAGGTAGCCGGGTTTAACCGGCTGCTATTACAGGAGAAACCTTTGCGCTGGTTACCTTTTATTGCCATTTTTCTTTATGTCTATATTGAGATTTCAATCTTTATTCAGGTTGCCCATGTATTGGGGGTATTGCTGACCCTCGTGCTGGTTATATTCACGTCAGTTATCGGTATGTCACTGGTACGCAACCAGGGCTTTAAGAATTTCGTGCTGATGCAGCAAAAAATGGCGGCGGGTGAAAACCCAGCGGCGGAGATGATTAAAAGTGTTTCGCTGATCATTGCTGGTTTGCTGCTTTTATTACCGGGCTTTTTTACCGACTTCCTCGGTCTTCTGCTTTTATTGCCGCCGGTGCAAAAGCATCTGACAGTGAAGTTGATGCCGCATTTGCGCTTTTCTCGCATGCCAGGCGGCGGTTTTAGCGCCGGGACCGGTGGCGGTAATACTTTTGATGGTGAGTACCAGCGAAAGGATGATGACCGCGACCGCCTTGATCATAAAGACGATCGCCAGGATTAATGTCGAAACGCCGGATTATGTGGTTATGCCATTTTCCGGCGTTTTTCGTTTTGGCAGAAACAGCCATAACCCCGCCAGCATGATCAGCGCATAGAGACTTTTCCAGCCGACCATTGCCAGTAACAGAACGCATAACAGCCCGCCAACCACCGCCAGTAGTCGATAACGTCCTTGCAATAATTTACAACCTGCCAGCATGCATAACAGATAAATCATAATAAAGATGCCATTGGCATAAATAATAAGAGCGTCCAGATTGATCTCTAAAGCATGAATCACCAACGTGCTCACCACGCAGCAGCCGAGTACCGCATTGAGGGCATTATTCGGGATATGACGAGAAGAGAGGCGTGCCAGGTAGTGGTCAGGATTATGTTGCGCCTGCGACCAGACCAGGCGGGCGAAGCTCTGTATATAAATGTTGAGACTGGCAAAGCAGGCCAGATAGCCAATCACGCAGGCAATCCATAACGCTCCTACACCGAACAGTTGCACTACAATTTTTGGAAGCGATGCTGCTGCCGCCATTTGTTCACCATAGGCGTCGAAGTGTAAGACGACTACCGTACAGCCCCAGTAGACTAATCCTGCCAGCAGCAGACCAATCATCAAAGCACGAGGAAAATCACGCTCTGGATTTTTAAATTCCGAGGCAAGATGGGCAAATGCTTCCAGACCGACAAAGCACCAGAACATCACTGATAACGCAGCAAATAACCCGGTAAGTTCGATATTACCAGGTGCAGGGAAGGGGATACTCGCAGGTTTGATATCGCCCGCCCACCAGATAGCGACAATCAGCGCGACGATAAGTCCGGCAATAACTGTTTGTAGATTAGCACTGGAACTGGCACCGCGAGTACCGATATACCACACCAGCGCCAGCGTACCGAGTTCTGCCAACAACAGTTGCCAGCTATGCCAGCCAAACATTGCCTGGCCGAACCCGGCAGCAATTTGTAACGCGGCAGGCAAACCCACGGGAATGACCGATAAAAACAACCAGCCGGTGACTCGCTCAAGCCGCGAACCAAACGCCATACCGACGAAGTGCGCGACACCGCCTGCGCTGGGATAGTGGCGACCCAGAATCGCAAACACAATCGCAATCGGGAACACTAAGATAATCAAAACGGGCCACGCCCACAGGCTGTTATTGCCTGCTACCAGTGCAGCTAACGCAGGAACGGCAAACACGCCGGTGCCTAATAATGACGTCGATAGCAGGCCAATGCCCTGGGCCAGCCCCAGTTCTTGTTTGAGTCCACTCATGGGTTGATGTCCGATTGCGCCCAAATTATGGGCAACTGCGTAGATTTTCGATGGTAGCACAATCAGATTCGCTTATGACGGTGATGAAGAAATTGCGATGAAATGTGAGGTGAATCAGGGTTTTCACCCGATTTTGTGCTGATCAGAATTTTTTTTCTTTTTCCCCCTTGAAGGGGCGAAGCCTCATCCCCATTTCTCTGGTCACCAGCCGGGAAACCACGTAAGCTCCGGCGTCACCCATAACAGATACGGACTTTCTCAAAGGAGAGTTATCAATGAATATTCGTCCATTGCATGATCGCGTGATCGTCAAGCGTAAAGAAGTTGAAACTAAATCTGCTGGCGGCATCGTTCTGACCGGCTCTGCAGCGGCTAAATCCACCCGCGGCGAAGTGCTGGCTGTCGGCAATGGCCGTATCCTTGAAAATGGCGAAGTGAAGCCGCTGGATGTGAAAGTTGGCGACATCGTTATTTTCAACGATGGCTACGGTGTGAAATCTGAGAAGATCGACAATGAAGAAGTGTTGATCATGTCCGAAAGCGACATTCTGGCAATTGTTGAAGCGTAATCCGCGCACGACACTGAACATACGAATTTAAGGAATAAAGATAATGGCAGCTAAAGACGTAAAATTCGGTAACGACGCTCGTGTGAAAATGCTGCGCGGCGTAAACGTACTGGCAGATGCAGTGAAAGTTACCCTCGGTCCGAAAGGCCGTAACGTAGTTCTGGATAAATCTTTCGGTGCACCGACCATCACCAAAGATGGTGTTTCCGTTGCTCGTGAAATCGAACTGGAAGACAAGTTCGAAAATATGGGTGCGCAGATGGTGAAAGAAGTTGCCTCTAAAGCGAACGACGCTGCAGGCGACGGTACCACCACTGCAACCGTACTGGCTCAGGCTATCATCACTGAAGGTCTGAAAGCTGTTGCTGCGGGCATGAACCCGATGGACCTGAAACGTGGTATCGACAAAGCTGTTACCGCTGCAGTTGAAGAACTGAAAGCGCTGTCCGTACCGTGCTCTGACTCTAAAGCGATTGCTCAGGTTGGTACCATCTCCGCTAACTCCGACGAAACCGTAGGTAAACTGATCGCTGAAGCGATGGACAAAGTCGGTAAAGAAGGCGTTATCACCGTTGAAGACGGTACCGGTCTGCAGGACGAACTGGACGTGGTTGAAGGTATGCAGTTCGACCGTGGCTACCTGTCTCCTTACTTCATCAACAAGCCGGAAACTGGCGCAGTAGAACTGGAAAGCCCGTTCATCCTGCTGGCTGACAAGAAAATCTCCAACATCCGCGAAATGCTGCCGGTTCTGGAAGCTGTTGCCAAAGCAGGCAAACCGCTGCTGATCATCGCTGAAGATGTAGAAGGCGAAGCGCTGGCAACTCTGGTTGTTAACACCATGCGTGGCATCGTGAAAGTTGCTGCGGTTAAAGCTCCGGGCTTCGGCGATCGTCGTAAAGCTATGCTGCAGGATATCGCAACCCTGACTGGCGGTACCGTAATCTCTGAAGAGATCGGTATGGAGCTGGAAAAAGCAACCCTGGAAGACCTGGGTCAGGCTAAACGTGTTGTGATCAACAAAGACACTACCACCATCATCGATGGCGTGGGTGAAGAAGCTGCAATCCAGGGCCGTGTTGCTCAGATCCGTCAGCAGATTGAAGAAGCAACTTCTGACTACGACCGTGAAAAACTGCAGGAGCGTGTAGCGAAACTGGCAGGCGGCGTTGCAGTTATCAAAGTAGGTGCTGCTACCGAAGTTGAAATGAAAGAGAAAAAAGCACGCGTTGAAGACGCCCTGCACGCGACCCGTGCTGCGGTAGAAGAAGGCGTGGTTGCTGGTGGTGGTGTTGCGCTGATCCGCGTAGCGTCTAAACTGGCTGACCTGCGTGGTCAGAACGAAGACCAGAACGTGGGTATCAAAGTTGCACTGCGTGCAATGGAAGCTCCGCTGCGTCAGATCGTCCTGAACTGCGGCGAAGAACCGTCTGTTGTTGCTAACACCGTTAAAGGCGGCGACGGTAACTACGGTTACAACGCAGCAACCGAAGAATACGGCAACATGATCGACATGGGTATCCTGGATCCAACCAAAGTAACCCGTTCTGCTCTGCAGTACGCGGCTTCTGTGGCTGGCCTGATGATCACCACCGAGTGCATGGTTACCGACCTGCCGAAAAACGATGCAGCTGACTTAGGCGCTGCTGGCGGTATGGGCGGCATGGGTGGCATGGGCGGCATGATGTAATTGCCCTGCACCTCGCAGAAATAAACAAACCCCCGGGCAGAAATGTCTGGGGGTTTTTCTTTTGGTCATCTTTCTAGTATAAGATTCAGACACGGACGACGCGAGTGGCGTCCAGCTCATTGATTATGGGGAATAACATGCACGTAAAATACTTAGCAGGGATTGTCGGTGCCGCGCTACTGATGGCGGGTTGTAGCTCCAGCAACGAATTGAGTGCTGCCGGTCAGAGTGTACGCATTGTGGACGAGCAGCCAGGCGCAGAGTGCCAGCTGATTGGTACTGCGACAGGTAAGCAAAGCAACTGGCTTTCCGGGCAACACGGTGAAGAGGGCGGTTCTATGCGCGGCGCAGCAAACGATCTGCGCAACCAGGCTGCTGCAATGGGCGGTAACGTGATTTATGGCATCAGCAGCCCGTCGCAGGGGATGTTGTCCAGTTTTGTCCCGACGGATAGCCAGATTATCGGCCAGGTATATAAGTGCCCGAACTGATGGGATCCAGAGGCTGGATACTTCCAGCCTCGTAGTAAAACAGATGGGATTATTTCGCCTGTGGTGCAGTTTTGCTGGTGGATTGAACACGTAAGTGATGTAGCGCGCGTAAGCATTGATCCTGGGTTAGCGGTTGGGCGTTATTTGCCGCTACGGTGCGAACATAGACCTGACATGGTACACCCGCGAGTTTTTTCAGTCGTGGGCTGAAATCAAGCATTCGGCGAGTGATCGCCTCCACTTCTTTACCCGGCGTTGCTTCACGCGTTTTCACCACTGCGCCGCTAAATTGTTCTTTGCCACTTTCATCTTTAAAGCGGTAAAGCACCGCCAGATAATGGTTGAACAAGTTATGTTTCCATTCCGGTTGGGAATAGGTGTCATATTCCAGATTGCCATTGTCCTGGCAGTCAACATCGTATAACGGTAGGAAATCTAACAGTGAGGTAATACGTAATGCCAGTTCACGCATTTCCGCATTATTAATTGCATGAATGATTGCTCGCGCCAGCATTTCAATCTGCAATTCATTGATGACTAATTCACATTTGCTACCGTCATGTAGCGTTAATACGAAGGTAAGATTTTCACCCTGATTATCGGTAAGTTCCAGCGTGTTAACCCGACGATTAATATCGGCATTTTTAAGCTCATCAACCAGAATTTCTGGGATATTTTCTGCCATTTTCTTAATGACTTTATCGCGAGCTTGCTCATACTGAAGGCGTGCAGCAGCATCCAGTTTATGCTTTTGATGCAAACGGCTTTCCAGCGCAATCAGAAGGTCGCGCAGTTCCATGACAGACAGAAAGAACAACGATTCTTTATTGCGAGGCTCTTTAATTTTCAGCGCCAGTGCAATGAAATTATTGCTCTTGCGAATAACACCGGTATTAACACCCTTGATGCTTATGGCCATGTAGGTTCTCCCTAACCATTTCTCAATTAAATAATTAATTTTAATTTATAAGCCAGATAAATGGGCTTGGTAGTAATAGTTGTTAAAATAACATAAATAGCCGTGCTCACTCTATATAAACAGAAAAGAAAGGTTAATTATTGGTGTTGGTTATATAAAAAGTAATAACAGCAATGTATATGAATAATTAAAGGTTATGCAACGTGCAAAGATTAAACTTCCCTGTTTAATCAGTTACTGCTGGCGTAGCTGGAGATCCAGCGGCGTTTTGCTGGGTTCGCCGCCAATTTCTCGCGCCAGTTTAGGCACCAGATATCCCGACACCAGTGTCAGCAACTCACGCATAATCTGCCGTGCTTCGTCATCACTCACCATAAAATGCGCCGCGCCCTGTACTTTATCGAGCACATGCAGGTAATACGGCATCACGCCCGCATCGAACAACGCATTACTCAGGTTTGCCAGCGTTTGCGCGTTATCGTTCACACCACGTAACAGAACGCTCTGGTTCAGCAAAGTAACGCCTACCCGGCGCAACTTAGCCATCGCCTGACGGAATGTTTCATCTACCTCATTGGCATGGTTGATGTGATTCACCAGCAAGATTTGCAGCGTAGAATGTGAAAAGTGTTCAACCAGCGCATCTGTGATGCGTGCCGGGATCACAATCGGCAGACGGCTGTGAATCCGCAGACGTTTGATATGCGGGATGGCTTCCAGTTGTGTGAGCAACCAGTCCAGCTCGTGATCTTTCGCCATCAGCGGATCGCCGCCGGAGAAAATCATCTCGTCCAGTTCCGGATGCGCAGCAACATACTCAAGTGCAGTTTGCCAGTTACGCTTGTTGCCCTGATTTTCGGCATAGGGGAAGTGGCGACGGAAGCAATAGCGGCAATTTACCGCGCAGCCGCCTTTGACCAGCAAAAGCGCCCGGTTGTGGTATTTATGCAACAAACCTGGCACTACGCTGTGCTGTTCTTCCAGCGGGTCGGTGGAGAATCCGGGCGCGACGACAAACTCATCTTGCGAGGTAATTACCTGACGCAAAAGCGGATCGTTCGGATTGCCTTTCTCCATGCGATCGATAAATGAGCGGGGCACACGCAGGGCAAACAGCTTTTTGGCGCTGCGTCCGGCCAACAGTTTTTCGTCCGCGTCTATATTCAAAAGACGCAGAAGTTCATCAGGATCGGTCACAACATCGGCAAGTTGCGTTAACCAATCTTCTCTGGATGGGGTATTTAGGGTTACAATATGCGCCATTTTGTGGCTTAGCTACCAATTAACAAATTTCAGAGGGCCTTATGGCAACGTACTATAGCAACGATTTTCGTGCTGGTCTTAAAATCATGTTAGACGGCGAACCTTACGCGGTTGAAGCGAGTGAATTCGTAAAACCGGGTAAAGGCCAGGCATTTGCTCGCGTTAAACTGCGTCGTCTGCTGACCGGTACTCGCGTAGAAAAAACCTTCAAATCTACTGATTCCGCTGAAGGCGCTGATGTTGTCGATATGAACCTGACTTACCTGTACAACGACGGTGAGTTCTGGCACTTCATGAACAACGAAACTTTCGAGCAGCTGTCTGCTGATGCAAAAGCAATTGGCGACAACGCTAAATGGCTGCTGGATCAGGCAGAGTGTATCGTAACTCTGTGGAATGGTCAGCCGATCTCCGTTACTCCGCCGAACTTCGTTGAACTGGAAATCGTGGATACCGATCCGGGCCTGAAAGGTGATACCGCAGGTACTGGCGGCAAACCGGCTACCCTGTCTACTGGCGCTGTGGTTAAAGTTCCGCTGTTTGTACAAATCGGCGAAGTCATCAAAGTGGATACCCGCTCTGGTGAATACGTCTCTCGCGTGAAGTAATGCGGTTGTGGTGCGGCCTGCAGGCTGCACCATCACTTATTCAGGTCAGAGATGATGAAACGCCTTATCGTTCTTGTTTTGCTTGCCAGTGCGCTGCTCACGGGCTGTAACACCGCTCGCGGTTTTGGTGAAGACATTAAACATCTCGGTAATTCCATCTCCCGCGCTGCCAGCTAATTTTTCTTCTCTTCCGAAAAATCATCAGATTTCCATCATTTTTGGTGATGTTGTCTATTATTAATTTGCTATAGGCAAACATAAATAACATTACCTAAAAGGAAGACGTTATGGTGAAGAAGACAATTGCAGCGATCTTTTCTGTTCTGGTGCTTTCAACAGTATTAACTGCCTGCAACACCACGCGTGGCGTTGGTGAAGACATTTCTGATGGCGGTAACGCGATTTCTGGCGCAGCAACGAAAGCGCAGCAGTAAGCAATAACGGTACGACAGTTATGTCGTGCCGTTTGTTTTTTTGCGATAGTCACAAAGGTAATAGTTGAAATTCCCCTGCCACCTGGCAAAATATCCGTTCAACCATCAGCTTTGCAGGACGACCTGCAAACGCCTCTTTTCACCGGGGACGGCCCCAATTCTCCGGAGCCTGATATGTCCTGGATTATCTTAGTTATTGCTGGTCTGCTGGAAGTGGTATGGGCCGTTGGCCTGAAATATACCCACGGCTTTAGTCGTTTGACGCCAAGTGTTATTACTGTGACGGCGATGATTGTCAGTATGGCGCTACTTGCCTGGGCGATGAAATCGTTACCAGTAGGGACGGCTTATGCCGTGTGGACGGGTATTGGCGCAGTCGGCGCGGCCATCACCGGCATTGTGCTGCTCGGCGAGTCCGCTAACCCGATGCGCCTGGCGAGTCTGGCGTTAATCGTATTGGGGATTATTGGTCTGAAACTCAGCACTCACTAACTACCGGGCTGCTGTACCCAAATAAACTTACTGACATCAAACCCTTCCCGGGTCGCGACTGCCAGCATCTCCTGTTTCACTTCGTCAGAAATGGTTGGCGTGCGGGAGAGTATCCACAGGTAGTCGCGGTCCGGGCCGCAAACCAGCGCATGGCGGTATTCCCGATCGAGTGCAATAACGTTATAACCGCCATAGAAAGGACCAAAGAATGACACTTTCAGCGCAGCGCGAGTTGGTGCGCCGGTAAAGTACGCTTTCCCTTCACTCTGCTGCCACATTTCTCTGTCAGGGTTATAGCCTTTATTAATGACATTCAGGCCGCCGTCATCCCGCAGGCTGTATGTTGCGGTGACTTTTTCCAGTCCACGTTCAAAGCGGTGATCAAAACGGGCAATCTCATACCAGGTACCGAGATAGCGTTTAGCATCGAAATTATTCACTACTGTCACGCCACGGGGCGGCGTAGGAGAACTGCAGGCAACGACCAGAAATGCAGCTGTCGCTGCGGCAACGAGAGGGAGCAGGCGCATAAATGTTTCCTTACTGGTTTTTTTCTAAGTGTAGATGACAGCAAGGAAAAGCGGAGAAAAGGTCCAAAAATTCGGACCCGATGAAATTTTACTGTAGAGCGTTGAGAATCTGCCAGGCGGCAGTGACTCTCGCTGGATTGGGATAGTTTTTGTTAGCCAGCATCACGATACCCAGCTCTTTTTCTGGAATAAACGCAACATAGCTACCAAATCCGCCGGTCGCCCCCGTTTTATGTACCCATGATGCGCATACTGCAGGAGTTGGGGGCGTAATCGCTTTTACGGGGCGTGCTGCCAGTGCAATTTTATTGTCACTGCCGTTAATGATGATGTCAGGATTTACCGGCCAGTCCAGCATTTCCCAGCCCAGGCCCTGATACATATCGCCGGTTTGCCAGTAGCGAGATTGTGCCAGTTGTATCCCTTGTTGAAGCGTTTTCTCAGTGATATCAAGGGGTTTTAAATTGCTTTGCACCCAGCGGGCCATATCTTCAATGGTCGACTTCACACCATAAGCTTCAGCATCTAACGCCCCAGGCGAAACATGCACTGCCTTACCTTCGCGATATCCCCAGGCGTAATTCTTTTCTTCTGCGGACGGCACATTAATCCACGTATGAGTGAGTTTGAGTGGCTGGAAGACACGAGTTTGCATCGCCTGCTCAAAACTCAAACCAGACGGCTTCACAGCCAGTGCGCCGAACAAACCGATACTGGAGTTGGCATACAGACGTTGTGTTCCTGGAGCCCATGCAGGTTGCCAGTTTTGATAGAAGCGCAGCAAGTCGCTTGAGGATTTAACGTCATCCGGCACCTGCAATGGCAGACCGCCAGCAGTGTAGGTTGCGAGATGTAATAGTGTGATCCCATTCCACTGTTTAGCGGTAAGTTCAGGCCAGTATTTTGTTGCGGGATCGCTTAACTTGATTTCCCCTCGAGCAATAGCGTCGCCACCAAGCACGCCCGTAAATGTTTTGCTGACCGAACCTAACTCAAACAACGTTTGCTGTGTGACGGGCTGCTTTTTGGCGATGTCCGCATAGCCCCAGGTAAAGTAATAAGGTTTACCCTGATAAATTACCGCCACCGCCATACCGGGGATCTTTTGTTGCTCTATAAGCGGGGTTATTGTGCGATGCACAATATCGTTGATTTGTTGAGGGGCAGCAAATGTGGAGCAAGAGGCGGTAATTAATAAGGCGCAGAGCGTCATTTTGAACATAGGGTCTGGTTTCCATACAAAACGGCCCGCCATAGGCGGGCCGGATTTACATTGGCGATGCGTTAGATTGTAACGACACCAATCAGCGTGACAACTGTCAGGATAGCAGCCAGACCGTAGAAAACCCATTTGCCCGCAGGTACGTGGATTTTCAGATCGTGCATCGCGTGGTGCATACGGTGTAAACCACACCACAGCGGCAGAACGATCATCAGGAACAGGAATACGCGACCAATGAAGCTCTGCGCGAACGCCAGAACGCGCTCGTAGCTCAGTGCATCACCCGGAAACAGCCCCAGCGGCAGCAGAATACCCACCAGCAGGATCATCACCGGCGCAATAATTGCGCTCCACATACCACCGGCCCCGAAGAGGCCCCAGAATACCGGTTCGTCAGAACGCTTTGGATTTGGATTAATCATCTCAGGCTCCTTACCAGTACAGGGCAACAAACAGGATTACGATGGTGGCAACCACAGTTACCGCCCAGAGACTTTTGATAATTGGCTCTGGTCCCATTTTTTCGTCTTTTACAATGATATTGGCCGCTTTCGGTGCCAGTTCAAACCAGGTTTTGGTGTGCAGCAGAGCTGCCGCCAGAGTGATCAGGTTAATGATCACAATAACCGGGTTTTGTAAAAAGTCGACGAATCCCGCCCAGCTTTCCGGGCCATTTTTCAGGGCAAACAGCCCGAAAATCAGTTCAATGCTGAACCACACAGCCGGAACCGCCGTGCCTTCGCGCAGCATGTAAAAGCGATAAAACGGCAATTTTTTCCACCAGGTGGACGTCATTGGCCGTACATACGGTTTACGTTTAGTCGTCATGTTGCACTCCTTAGCGTGGTTTCAGGGTCGCGATAAGAAAATCTTTCGAACTTTCTACTTTGCCCTGCTGAATGGCCGCAGCCGGATCGACGTGTTTCGGGCAGACTTCGGAGCAGTAGCCCACGAAAGTACAGCTCCATACGCCGTTCTGGCTGTTCAACTGCGCCATACGCTCCTTCTTACCGTGGTCGCGGCTATCTTCGTTATAACGATGCGCCAGCGTAATGGCAGCCGGACCGATGAACTCGGGGTTCAGGCCAAACTGCGGGCACGCGGCGTAGCACAGACCACAGTTGATGCAACCGGAGAACTGGTGATACTTGGCCATCTGCGCCGGGGTCTGGATGTTAGTACCCTGATCCGCGGTGCGGGAGTTGCCGATGATGTACGGTTTGATCGCTTCCAGACTTTCGATGAAGTGGGTCATATCGACCACCAGATCGCGTTCAATCGGGAAGTTAGCTAACGCTTCAACCTTCATACCGTCGGTGTAATCACGCAGGAAGGTTTTACATGCCAGTTTTGGCACGTTGTTAACCATCATGCCGCAGGAACCACAAATCGCCATACGGCAGGACCAGCGGTAGCTCAGGTCCGGTGCCAGGTTGTCTTTGATGTAGCCCAGCGCATCCAGTAATGAGGTAGTTGCGTCATAAGGCACTTCATAGAATGCGCTATGCGGTGCGGTATCGACTTCCGGGTTATAGCGCACCACCTCAATTTTCAGGTTTTTCATCTCAGCCATTCGCCTTCTCCTTCTTATTGGCTGCTTCCGCCTTATCGGCTGCATCCGCTTCGCCACCGTAAACGCGTTTAGCTGGCGGCAGCGTAGTAATCTTCACGTCGCTGTACTCCAGGCGAGTTGTGCCATCAGCATCGCGGAAGGCGAGGGTGTGTTTGAGGAAGTTGACGTCGTCACGCTCGGTGCAACCTTCGTCCAGACGCTGGTGCGCGCCGCGGGACTCTTTACGTGCCATTGCGGAGTGCGCCATACATTCAGCAACGTTCAGACCGTGGCCCAGTTCAATGGTGTAGAGCAGGTCGGTGTTGAACACGCTGGAGGTGTCGGTGATGCGCACGCGCTTGAAGCGTTCCTGCAGCTCAGCCAGCTTGTCGATGGTTTTCTGCATCAGTTCCGGCGTACGGTAGATACCGCAACCTTCTTCCATAGCCAGGCCCATTTCGTCGCGGATCTTCGCCCAGTTTTCGCCGCCATCCTGGTTAACCAGATCTTTCAGACGTTGTTCAACGCCAGCTGCCTGCGCTTCAATTGCCGCTTCGTTGCCATTACCAGCAGTTGCTGCACGCTCTGTCGCTTGCTCACCGGCCAGACGACCGAAGACCACCAGTTCCGCCAGGGAGTTGGAGCCCAGACGGTTTGCACCGTGCAGACCAACAGAGGAACATTCACCCACGGCGAACAGACCTTTAATGCGGGTTTCACAGTTCTGATCGGTTTCGATACCGCCCATGGTGTAGTGTGCGGTCGGACGTACCGGAATCGGTTCTTTAACCGGATCGACGCCAACGTACGCTTTCGCCAGTTCGCAGATGAACGGCAGACGTTCATGCAGTTTTTTCTCGCCGAGGTGACGCAGGTCGAGATAAACCACATCGCCACGCGGCGTGGAGATGGTGTTGCCTTTACGCCATTCGTGCCAGAAGGCCTGAGAAACTTTGTCGCGTGGACCCAGTTCCATATATTTGTTTTTCGGCTCGCCCAGCGGAGTTTCCGGGCCCATGCCGTAATCTTGCAGATAACGGTAGCCATTTTTGTTGACCAGAATACCGCCTTCACCGCGGCAGCCTTCGGTCATCAGGATACCGGAACCTGGCAGACCGGTTGGGTGATACTGAACGAATTCCATGTCACGCAGCGGAACGCCGTGGCTTAGCGCCATACCCATACCGTCACCGGTAACGATGCCGCCGTTGGTGTTGTAACGATAAACGCGACCCGCACCGCCGGTAGCCATAACGACCGCGTTAGCACGGATCTGCACCAGCGTGCCTTCCATCATGTTCATTGCTACCAGGCCGCGAACATGACCATCATCAACCAGAATATCCAGCACGAAATGTTCGTCAAAACGCTGGATCTGCGGGAATTGCAGAGAGGTCTGGAACAGCGTGTGTAGCATATGGAAGCCGGTCTTATCGGCGGCGAACCAGGTACGCTCGATTTTCATGCCGCCGAAGCGACGTACGTTGACGCTACCATCCGGGCGACGGCTCCATGGGCATCCCCACAGTTCCAGTTGGGTCATTTCGGTTGGGCAGTGGTGGACGAAATAATCCACGACATCCTGCTCACACAACCAGTCGCCACCCGCTACTGTATCGTGAAAGTGATATTCGAAGCTGTCATGATCCTGCGCGACAGCGGCGGAGCCCCCTTCTGCAGCAACGGTATGGCTACGCATCGGGTATACTTTTGAGATTAGTGCGATTTTTGCATTTGGATTTGCCTGCGCGGCAGCAATTGCAGCACGTAATCCCGCGCCACCGGCGCCTACAATGGCAAGATCGGCTTGAAAGGTTTGCACGACATTCCTCCAGATTGTTTTTATCCCACAGCCCCGTACTTCAGGGTAAGTGCCTGAAAGTTACGGTCTGCGAACGCTATTCCACTGCTCCTTTATAGGTACAACAGTATAGTCTGATGGATAAGTCTGAAATTTGACGAGATCGATTTTTTTAGTGCGCAAGAGGGCTAAATTATCACTGAAGATGATTAATTTAATTACTAAACCATCAGATCGTGCTTTTTTTAGTCACTGCCCACCCTTGTTTGATTCCTGCGTAAAATTTGTCTCGCCGTCGCGTTGCGAGTAGACTTCGTGCCCTTGTCAAAAACTGGAGATTTAACTATGAGCGAAACGGCATCCTGGCAGCCGAGCGCATCCATCCCTAACTTATTAAAACGCGCGGCGATTATGGCGGAGATCCGTCGTTTCTTTGCCGATCGTGGAGTGCTGGAGGTGGAGACGCCTTGTATGAGCCAGGCGACGGTAACCGATATTCATTTGGTCCCGTTTGAGACACGTTTCGTTGGCCCCGGGCATTCGCAGGGGATGAATCTCTGGTTAATGACCAGCCCGGAATACCATATGAAACGCCTGCTGGTTGCTGGTTGTGGGCCGGTATTCCAGCTGTGCCGCAGCTTCCGTAATGAAGAGATGGGGCGTTATCACAACCCTGAGTTCACTATGCTTGAGTGGTATCGACCGCACTATGATATGTACCGGTTGATGAACGAGGTGGACGATCTCTTACAACAAGTGCTGGACTGCCCGGCAGCAGAAAGCCTTTCTTATCAACAAGCTTTCTTGCGTTATCTGGAAATTGACCCGCTCTCTGCCGACAAAACGCAACTGCGGGAAGTGGCAGCGAAACTGGATTTAAGCAACGTTGCTGATACCGAAGAAGACCGCGACACGTTGCTACAATTGCTGTTTACCTTTGGCGTAGAGCCAAATATTGGCAAAGAAAAACCGACCTTTGTGTACCACTTTCCAGCCAGCCAGGCATCACTGGCGCAAATCAGTACCGAAGATCATCGGGTCGCTGAACGCTTTGAGGTTTATTATAAAGGTATTGAGCTGGCGAATGGTTTCCATGAATTGACGGATGCCCGTGAGCAGCAACAACGTTTTGAACAAGATAACCGTAAGCGCGCGGCGCGCGGTTTGCCGCAGCACCCCATTGACCAGAATCTGATTGAAGCCTTGAAAGTCGGTATGCCTGACTGTTCCGGCGTGGCATTAGGTGTTGATCGTCTGGTGATGTTGGCGCTGGGCGCGGAGACACTGGCTGAAGTCATCGCCTTTAGCGTTGACCGGGCATAATTCTGAAAAATTACTGAATTAACCGCGAAGAATGGCGTGATAAGCGCCATTCTGTAGCATATGTTTTCATTTTTCCGCTAAAGGCCACAATTTAAGACTGGATATTTGATATCATCCAGGTATCAATTCTGTATTGGTTTTTACGCTGCCCGCTCAATGTTGGGCAGTGCAGTTCAGTGGGCGCGTTTTATACACGCGCTGAAATGAAGGATGGTTTCATGCCTCACACGATAAAAAAGATGAGTCTGATAGGACTCATATTGATGATCTTTACTTCCGTATTTGGATTTGCCAATAGCCCATCGGCTTATTACTTAATGGGTTATAGTGCGATTCCCTTTTATATATTTTCTGCATTGTTATTCTTTATTCCATTCGCCTTAATGATGGCTGAAATGGGAGCTGCTTATCGCAAAGAAGAAGGCGGTATCTATTCCTGGATGAATAATAGTGTCGGACCACGTTTTGCCTTCATTGGTACGTTTATGTGGTTTTCCTCTTATATCATCTGGATGGTGAGTACCTCCGCGAAAGTTTGGGTACCGTTCTCAACATTCCTCTATGGTAGCGACATGACCCAGCACTGGCATATTGCCGGACTGGAGCCTACGCAGGTGGTTGGTCTGCTGGCAGTGGCATGGATGATTCTGGTCACCGTCGTTGCTTCAAAGGGGATTAATAAAATTGCCCGCATTACTGCGGTGGGCGGTATTGCAGTAATGTGTCTGAATTTAGTATTGCTGTTAGTAAGCATTACTATTTTGTTATTAAATGGTGGGCATTTCGCGCAGGATATTAATTTCCTTGCATCACCGAACCCAGGTTATCAGTCCGGTCTGGCAATGCTATCGTTTGTGGTATTTGCTATTTTTGCCTATGGCGGAATTGAAGCGGTTGGTGGTCTGGTCGATAAAACGGAAAATCCAGAAAAGAACTTTGCCAAAGGTATTGTTTTTGCCGCTATTGTTATTTCAATCGGTTATTCGCTGGCAATATTTTTATGGGGCGTCAGCACAAACTGGCAGCAGGTATTAAGTAATGGTTCCGTTAACCTCGGCAATATTACCTATGTGCTGATGAAGAGCCTCGGGGTGACGCTGGGTAACGCACTGCATTTGTCACCAGAAGCGTCATTGTCGCTGGGCGTATGGTTTGCGCGTATTACCGGACTTTCGATGTTCCTCGCTTATACCGGTGCGTTCTTTACGCTTTGCTATTCACCGCTGAAAGCCATCATCCAGGGAACGCCGAAAGCATTGTGGCCGGAACCGATGACGCGCCTGAATGCGATGGGGATGCCGTCTATCGCCATGTGGATGCAGTGCGGGTTGGTTACTGTCTTCATCCTGCTGGTTTCGTTTGGTGGCGGTACCGCATCGGCGTTCTTTAACAAGCTGACGCTGATGGCGAACGTGTCTATGACGCTTCCTTACTTGTTCCTCGCGCTGGCTTTCCCATTCTTTAAAGCACGTCAGGATCTCGACAGACCGTTTGTGATTTTCAAAACGCGTATGTCGGCAATGATTGCGACGGTGGTTGTCGTTCTGGTGGTGACATTTGCGAACGTCTTCACCATTATTCAGCCTGTGGTTGAAGCCGGAGACTGGGACAGCACATTGTGGATGATTGGCGGCCCTGTCTTCTTCTCGCTGTTAGCGATGGCGATTTACCAGAACTATTGCAGTCGCATGGCGAATAAACCTGAGTTAGCTCTCGACTGATCCTATGAAATCCTGCAACTCATCGTCTCTCCGACGATGAGTTGTCAGGAAGTAATGCGTATGGATGATACTCTCCAGGGCCGGTGATAACTGAAGATGATGTTAAGCTGCTAAATGAGCCACGTTGACATCATTTGGCAGCTTCATGCATTACAAACTTCCCGCCTGACGACCTTTGCCCGCAGACGTCAGCGTTCTCCCCGTTTGTTTACCGTTGAGGCTTTCCAGACGCATCTGGAAGGGCGGGAATGGCATATCGATACCGTGGGCGTGGAAGCCAGCCAGAATCAGCTGGTGGATCTCATGGCGTAGCGGCATACGGTGACCCATCTCAGCGGCGTAAATACGCAGCTCGAAAATCTGAATCCCCTGTTGCAGATCCACCAGGAAGACTTCCGGTGCCGGGTTGTCGATCACCAGCGAGCAGCGACGCGCTGCGGTGAGCAGGATTTCCGTCACTTCTTCACTGTTGGCATCGGCAGGGGCCGGAATCGTCAACACCACGCGCGTGACCGAGTCAGAGAGCGACCAGTTGATAAACTGCTCGGTAATAAATGCCTTGTTCGGCACGATTATCTCTTTACGGTCCCAGTCGCTGATGGTGGTGGCACGGGTGTTAATTTTCGTCACGCTACCAGTAAGATCGCGGATCGTTACCGTATCGCCAATGCGAATCGGTTTTTCGAACAGGATGATCAGGCCAGAGATAAAGTTGGCGAAAATTTCCTGCAAACCAAAACCGAGACCAACACCGAGCGCGGCAACCAGCCACTGCAATTTCGACCACTCAATACCAATCATTGAGAAGCCGACCAGCCCGCCAATCAGCATCAGCAGATATTTGGTGATGGTGGTGATGGCGTAGCCCGTACCCGGCGTTAAATCCAGGTGCTGCAAAATCGCCAGTTCCAGCAGCGCGGGCAGGTTGCGTACCAGCTGCGTGGTGATGATAAACACCAGAATGGCAATCAGCACCGCACCGAGGGTAATTGGCTCCAGGCTTTCTACGCCCTGTACCGTGGAAGTGACATCCCACAGCGAAATATTTTCGAGGAAGCCGAAAGCGGAATGGATTTCTGACCACAGCACAATGACCGAAAGCAGGGCGATCAACATCAAAATTGAGCGCACCAGCCGTAAGGACTGCGCACTGATGGCATCGAGATCGACTTCGCTTTCATCGACTTCAATTGCCCCTTCCGGGCTACTGTGATGATGCGCTTCCTCTTCGCCACGCGCACGTTGCGCTAACATCTCTGCCCGGCGATGCTTCGCCCGGTCAAACGCCAGCCTGCGGCGCTGGATCAGCATCCAGCGGCGGATAACGTGATAAACCACCAGTAGCAAAAACCAGATGGCAACCGAGGTTTCAAGCCTCGCTAACAGCGCCTGTGCCGTTGCCAGATAACCCACCGCCGACGCCAGAATGGCAACCAACGGTGCGCCAATCATCATGTTCCACAGCATATGGTTGGTAATGTTGTCACCGCTGCCCTCTTTGTTGAGATACAGCGGGATCCCGGCCTTTTTCAGACTGAGAGTGACCACCGCCAGCGCACCGCAAATGAGGATAAAACAAAGCCGTCCCAGCGAACCGGAGAATTCACGGTCGTCGAGGTTATCGAACATCATCAGCGCCATAATCAGCGGCACAATAAGCCCGATGCTCATCAGGTAGTAGCGCATCCCACGGGAAACCCGTTCGCGCGGCCAGCCAAAATGAGCGATAAACAAGCCGTTCGGGCGGGCAAAGGTAGCGCAAATCATCACTACCCATAGCAGCGGTACGGTGGCTGTTACGCCATCACCAATCGCTACCGCCAGCGGATAAGGCCACGCCTCGCGCAAGCCGTAACCCAGCGTCATCCACAGCACCGGGAGCGGTGACGCGACGAGAATCGACCAGAAAAGAGTGCGCAACGTCAGCCAAAAGTGATCCTGAGTCACTTTGCCGACTTTCGCCGCCGAACGTTCAAGAAAACGGGTGAAATAGCGGCGCGAGTAAATACTGCAACCGACCAGAATCAACGCGCCAAACAGCGGCAAAATTGTCTCTTTGCTGGTCAGCATCATCACACTGGCTTTGCCCAACTGACTGAAGGTGTCCAGCGAAATGAGACGACGCAGATCCTGGGCGATCTCCAGCGGCCAGGCGATGGTCATCGGGCGCACGTCAGAGGTCCAGAACAGATAGCGGTGCGTCGCTTCGTTCACCTCTTTCAGCGCATCCTCCAGTTGCCCGTTGGAGACTTTCAGCTTGGTCAGTTCCAGCAGTAGCGTGTCGCCACCCTGCAACAATGAGTTCAGCAACTCACGCTGAGTGCGTAGCTGTGCTTCCAGAATACGGTTTTGCTCGGCGGTCAGCGGCTGACCGTCGGCCTGATGGATTTGCCTTAGCAGCGGCTGTTTATTTAGCAGATCCTCATAACGTAACCGTTGCACACGCAACTGCGCCATTTCGGTATCAAGCTGTTGTGGTTTTGGCATTTCCGGTAGCCGTGCCACCTGCGCCCGCAACGCTTCACCGAGCAGGTTGGACGATCCCAGCCATTGCGACTGTTCACGCAGCGTATTCAACGCCTGCCGGACCTGTAACGTCTGGCTGGCAGCCTGACGCTGTTGCGAGGCAACGAGATCCATCCGCTGCGCCTGTTGATTCAGCGCCGCCGATAGTTCGCGGTTAATTTTGAATTGCGCGACGATATCTTTCGGCAAATCGGCGCTGTTTTCTGCCAGCAATTCGGTACTTTCCAGCGCCCGCTCCGCCTCAAGCTGACGTTGGCTGTTCAACTGATTACGTAAGGCCTGCAAATACGCATCCAGTTGCTGGCTCTCTTTTTCCGCCAGCTCTGAGCGTAAGCGCGCTAATTCCTGGCGGTTATTGGCGGACAGCTGCGCCAGTTCCAGTTCATCGACGAGCGCTTTCAGGCGTGCGGAGTCAGACTGCAACGCGAAATTTTGTGCCTGATTGAGCGGGGAATTGCCGGTAAGCGTCCCCAGGCGGCGCTCGATTTCATTTAACTGACGGCGGGCATCGGTTTGCTGTTGCGGCAGTTGATTCAGCGAATCGGCAATCTCGCGGGCGCGTTCCTGCTCTTGCTGGGCCTGACGGCTTTTATCCAGCAACTGGCTACTGACCTGGAGAATTTCCTGATTCAGCGCGTCGGTAGACATTCCCGGTGACACGCTGCGCGGCTCGTCACGCATGTTGTTTAATTGCGCGCGCAGAGTAGCGGAGAGTTTCGGATAATTATCAATGACTTCTTGATATTGCTTGATGCGCTCAAGGGAACCTTTCCGTTCCTCAAGCGCATTTAAGGCAGACTGGAGCGCCTCTACGACTTCCGGTTGCGCGGGTTTCGCCGCTTTTGCCTGCTCCAGTTCTTGTGAGATTTGTTTGCTATCGGGGGCCGTCGCGGCGTACGCCCCCCAACTGAGGCACCAGGCCATCAGAAAAGTGATAATCAGGCGCACGTCAGCGTTTCCTTTGATGGATTAGACCTGGTCTTTTTTATCGTCAACCAATGGGCTGGCGTCGTGTTCTGCTTCGATCTCTTCAGCAGGAAGCGGGGCGGGTTCAGCGTCTGGCGTAACAAAGGTTTCGGTAGATACTGCCAGCGGCTGGCCAATTTTCGTGACAGACAGGCTTTCCAGTTGCTCAACCAGATTCACTTTACCCGGTGCAAACAGGTTGATAACGGTGGAACCGAGTTTAAAGCGACCCATTTCCTGGCCTTTCAGCAGTGCCACAGAACCGTCGTTTTCCCCGGCAGGCCAGGTCCAGCGCTTGATGATGCCTTCGCGCGGCGGCGTAATGGTGCCCGCCCAGACCGTCTCAATGCTGCCTACAATCGTCGCACCGACCAGAATCTGCGCCATTGGGCCAAATTCGGTATCGAACAGGCAGATCACGCGTTCGTTACGGGCAAACAGATTCGGCACGTTCTGAGCGGTGAGATGGTTAACGGAGAAGAGATCGCCCGGCACGTAGATCATCTCACGCAGAATACCGTTGCACGGCATGTGTACGCGGTGGTAGTCACGTGGGGAGAGGTAAGTGGTCACAAACGTACCGTTACGGAAGAGATCCGCCATCAGATAGTTGCCTGCCAGCAGGGCTTCGAGGCTGTAGTTGTGGCCTTTGGCTTGCAGGATTTTATCTTCTTCGATTTTACCCAACTGGCTGATAACGCCATCGGCAGGCATAACCAGTACATTCGGATCGGTATCGATTGGGCGTACTTCGTCACGCAGCGGACGGACAAAGAATTCGTTAAAGGTGCGGTAGCTGGCGGTATCCGGCTTTTGCGCCTCTTTCATGTCGACCTTGTAGTATTTAACGAACAGATCGATAACCAGTTTTGTCAGCCATCCTGCCCGCTTGCTTGCGCCCCAACCCGCCAGGCGAGTAAGCCATAGTTTCGGCAGAATGTACTGTAGCGAAAGTTTAAATGAATTTAACAAGGTAGCCTCCAGGCCATTGTTTTGTCGTTCCTGATCCGGCCTACATGCCGGATCCTGAAAAAAAGGGGACGATTCTAACGACGGTTAGCTTAATTGTCAGTCATCCGTATCAGAAAAGTTTTTACGCGTTTTTACCTGCGCCATGCTTTCCAGAATACGGTGATAGTTTTCGAAACGGGTTTCCGCGATTTTTCCTTCCTCAACCGCTTCCCGGATAGCGCAGCCCGGATCGGTATCGTGTTTGCAATCGCGATATTTACACAGACCTAAGTAGTCATGGAATTCGACAAAGCCCTGAGTGATTTGTTCCGGCTCCAGGTGCCAGAGGCCGAACTCACGCACACCTGGGGAGTCAATCACATCACCGCCGTGCGGGAAGTGATACAGCCGAGCGGCGGTCGTGGTGTGCTGACCGAGACCCGAGTTGTCAGAAACATCGTTGGTCAGGATCTCTTTTTGCAGCCCCAGCAACGCGTTAAGCAGGCTGGATTTGCCAACGCCAGACTGCCCGGCAAAAATGCTGATGCGTCCGGTCAACGCCTCTTCCAGCGGTTTCAGCCCATCCTGAGTATGACTGGAAACCATCAATACGCGATAACCGATATTGCGGTAGATATCCATCTGCTCGTTGACGAACTCCATACCTTCGTCGTCCAGCAGGTCTATCTTGTTGAGCACAATAATCGGCTCAATCTGCAAGGTTTCGCAGGCCACCAGGTAACGGTCGATAATATTGAGCGACAGCTCCGGCAAAATGGCGGAGACAATGACAATCTGGTCGATGTTGGCGGCAATAGGTTTCACGCCATCGTAGAAGTCCGGGCGCGTTAACACTGAGGTGCGCTCATGCACCGCTTCCACGATCCCTTTGACATTTACGCCTTCCGCCGCCGGTTTACCCGGACGCCAGACTACGCGGTCGCCGGTCACCAGCGAACGGATGGTACGGCGAATATTGCAGCGGTGAACGTCGCCATCTGCGGATTCCACATCAGCGTGCATACCAAAGCGGCTGATGACGATACCTTCATCAGGCTCGCCAAACAGATTGTCGTCGTAGTCGGGCTTCTCCTTAGACGTTTTAAGACGACGCTGGTGATTGGCGTTCACGCGGCGCTGCTGGCCTTTGGAGAGTTTATTTTTACTCAATCGTACAGACTCCTGGTCGCCCCTGATGGGCAAAACATCTATGATACACGCAATTGTGGATCAATATAGTCACTGTGAATGGGTGGAAAATAGCATGAGTGCCAATGAAAACAACCTGATTTGGATCGATCTTGAGATGACCGGTCTGGATCCCGAGCGCGATCGCATTATTGAGATTGCCACGCTGGTGACCGATGCCAACCTGAATATTCTGGCAGAAGGGCCGACCATTGCAGTACACCAGTCTGATGAACAGCTGGCGCTGATGGATGACTGGAATGTCCGTACCCATACCGCCAGCGGGCTGGTGGAGCGCGTGAAAGCGAGCACGATGGGCGATCGGGAAGCTGAACTGGCAACGCTCGAATTTTTAAAACAGTGGGTGCCTGCGGGTAAATCGCCGATTTGCGGTAACAGTATCGGCCAGGATCGTCGCTTCCTGTTTAAATACATGCCGGAGCTGGAAGCGTACTTCCACTACCGTTATCTTGATGTCAGCACGCTGAAAGAGCTGGCGCGCCGCTGGAAGCCGGAAATTCTTGATGGTTTTACCAAGCAGGGGACGCATCAGGCGATGGATGATATCCGTGAGTCGGTGGCAGAACTGGCTTACTACCGCGAGCATTTTATCAAGCTGTAAAATTTTTCCTGGTCACGTAAGCGCCGGAATCCACTTGCGGCGGCGTGATTTTGACGCTAAATTGAACGTCTTGCTGATAATTTCAGCATTTGAGATAAAAACTCAAAAAAAATTTTTTAGGGGGGTTGCAGAGGGAAAGATTTCTCGTATAATGCGCCTCCCGTAACGACGCAGAAATGCGAAAATTACGAAAGCAAAATTAAGTAGTACGCGGGAATAGCTCAGTTGGTAGAGCACGACCTTGCCAAGGTCGGGGTCGCGAGTTCGAGTCTCGTTTCCCGCTCCAAAATTTGAAAAGTGCTGCAAAGCACAGACCACCCAATCGCAGTATTTCGAATTGCGACAAGGCGGCAACTGAACGAATCCTTGGGAGCTTACAAAAGTAAGTGACTAAGGTGAGTGAAGGCAGCCAAGGCAGTAGCGGTTCGAAAGACGAAGATTAAGCGGGAATAGCTCAGTTGGTAGAGCACGACCTTGCCAAGGTCGGGGTCGCGAGTTCGAGTCTCGTTTCCCGCTCCAAATTCTTCTCTCAATAAAATATCCACAGCGACGCGATGCGTTATTGCTGGTTTTTGTTGTCTCTGACAAACTCTTGTAAACAGAGTTATCCACAGCCTCAGGCCGTAATCTTAATTTCAAAGAAACTTCGCACGGTGAATAGTATTTTTTTAATCTATTGATAGATAAGTTAAAAATTAAGATTTCGTTTTGTCGAGTCGATCACTTGACGATTTTATTCGTCTTGAATTGCAATGCGTTTTTATTTTTATTCACAAGCTGTGGATGAATCAGGCATCACGCGGTAACCCTTTTTCAATTACCCGAACCAGACGCTGTTTTTTCGGCAATTGCACTTCGACTATGCACGCATTTCGTCTCTCGATTTGCTGCGCAATCGCCCACGCTATGTGCTCATCAAGAAGTGGGTGCTCACCTTTACGACTTTCCAGCGCCGCCAGAATCGTTTCATCCCAGGGCGCATTGCCTAAGGCTACGGCAATATTACGCAGCCAACGCAGGTGACCTATACGGCGAATCGCCGAACCTTCCGTGACTTTTAAAAACTTCTCTTCACTCCAGGCGAATAACTCAATGAGTTCCGGTGCGTGTAGCGGCTTACGCGGGCTGAAATCGTCTTCTGTAGTGAGTTGCGAATAGCGATTCCACGGGCAGATAAGCTGGCAGTCATCGCAACCATAAATACGATTTCCCATTAACGGTCGCAACTCTTCCGGGATCGCCCCCTCCAGTTCGATGGTGAGATAAGAGATACAGCGGCGAGCATCGACGGTATATGGCTCGACGATGGCACCGGTCGGGCAAATCGTCATACAGGCCACGCATTTACCGCATCCTTCCTCGACTGGTTGATCCACGGGCAGCGGAATATCGACCAGCAATTCGCCTAAAAAGAAGAACGAACCGGCCTCGCGATTGAGGATAAGTGAGTGCTTACCTGTCCAGCCAAGTCCTGCTTTTTCAGCTAACGGGCGCTCGAGAATAGGCGCAGAATCGACAAACGGTCTAAAATTCAGCGAAACACAATGTTGCTGAATCATCTCGCCCAGCTTTTTGAGTCGGTTGCGCAGAAGCTTGTGATAGTCACGGCCCAGCGCATAACGGCTAACATAGCCGAGTTTGGGGTTTTTCAGCGTGCTGGCAAATGCGGCGTTAGCAGGAAGGTAATTCATCCGCACGCTGATCACGCGCAGCGTACCGGGCAATAACTCATGGGGGCGAGCGCGCAGCATACCGTGACGCGCCATCCAGTCCATTTCGCCGTGGTATTGTTTGTCCAGCCATGCTTGCAGTTTGGGCTCGGACTCGCTGAGATCGGTATCGGTAATACCTACCTGCTGAAAGCCCAGTTCCAGCCCCCACTGTTTAATATTTTGCGCTAACTGATTGAGATCGAGGGGCTCTGACATGACGGACCATACAATGAAGAAAAACCCCGTAAGTATACCACACACCGTCTGGTACGCCGACGATATCCGCCGCGGAGAACGCGAGGCGGCAGATGCGCTGGGGCTCACACTCTATGAGCTGATGCTTCGCGCTGGCGAAGCCGCATTCCTGGTGTGTCGCACGGCTTATCCTGACGCCCGCCACTGGCTGGTGCTGTGCGGTCATGGTAATAACGGCGGCGATGGCTACGTGGTCGCGCGACTGGCCAAAGCGGTCGGTATTGAGGTCACGCTGCTGGCCCAGGAAAGTGACAAACCGTTGCCGGAAGAGGCCGCGCTGGCACGCGAAGCATGGTTAAACGCGGGAGGCGAGATCCATGCTTCGAATATTGTCTGGCCCGAATCGGTAGATCTGATTGTTGATGCGCTGCTCGGTACCGGCTTGCAGCAAGCACCCCGCGAATCCATTAGCCAGTTAATCGACCACGCTAATTCCCATCCTGCGCCGATTGTGGCGGTTGATATCCCTTCCGGCCTGCTGGCTGAAACTGGCGCTACGCCAGGCGCGGTGATCAACGCCGATCACACCATCACTTTTATTGCGCTGAAACCAGGCTTGCTCACTGGAAAAGCGCGGGATGTTACCGGACAACTGCATTTTGACTCACTGGGGCTGGATAGCTGGCTGGCAGGTCAGGAGACGAAAATTCAGCGGTTTTCGGCAGAACAACTTTCTCACTGGCTGAAACCGCGTCGCCCGACATCGCATAAAGGCGATCACGGGAGAGTGGTGATTATTGGCGGCGATCACGGCACGGCGGGAGCTATTCGTATGACGGGGGAAGCGGCACTGCGTGCTGGTGCTGGTTTAGTTCGAGTATTGACCCGCAGTGAAAACATTGCGCCGCTGCTGACTGCACGACCGGAATTGATGGTGCATGAACTGACGATGGACTCTCTTACCGAAAGCCTGGAATGGGCCGATGTGCTGGTGATTGGTCCCGGTCTGGGTCAGCAAGAGTGGGGGAAAAAAGCCCTGCAAAAAGTTGAGAATTTTCGCAAACCGATGTTGTGGGATGCCGATGCATTGAACCTGCTGGCAATCAATCCCGATAAGCGTCACAATCGCGTGATCACGCCGCATCCTGGCGAGGCCGCACGGTTGTTAGGCTGTTCCGTCGCTGAAATTGAAAGTGACCGCTTACATTGCGCCAAACGTCTGGTACAACGTTATGGCGGCGTAGCGGTGCTGAAAGGTGCCGGAACCGTGGTCGCCGCCCATCCTGACGCTTTAGGCATTATTGATGCCGGGAATGCAGGCATGGCGAGCGGCGGCATGGGCGATGTGCTCTCTGGTATTATTGGCGCATTGCTTGGGCAAAAACTGTCGCCGTATGATGCAGCCTGTGCGGGCTGCGTCGCGCACGGTGCGGCAGCTGACGTACTGGCGGCGCGTTTTGGAACGCGCGGGATGCTGGCAACCGATCTCTTTTCCACGCTACAGCGTATTGTTAACCCGGAAGTGACTGATAAAAACCATGATGAATCGAGTAATTCCGCTCCCTGATGAGCAGGCAACATTAGACCTGGGCGAGCGGGTAGCGAAAGCCTGCGATGGCGCAACCGTAATCTATCTGTATGGCGATTTAGGCGCAGGTAAAACCACCTTTAGCCGGGGCTTTTTGCAGGCTTTGGGCCATCAGGGTAATGTCAAAAGCCCCACTTATACGCTGGTCGAACCCTATACGCTCGACAACTTAATGGTTTATCACTTTGATTTGTACCGCCTCGCCGATCCCGAGGAGCTGGAGTTTATGGGGATCCGCGATTATTTTGCCAACGATGCCATCTGCCTGGTGGAGTGGCCACAACAAGGTACAGGTGTTCTTCCTGACCCGGATGTCGAAATACACATTGATTATCAGGCACAAGGCCGTGAGGCGCGCGTGAGTGCGGTTTCCTCTGCGGGTGAATTGTTGCTGGCGCGTTTAGCCGGTTAACCTTTGAAAGGTGGCGGGATGATGTATCGCATCAGAAATTGGTTGGTAGCGACGTTGCTGCTGCTGTGCGCGCAGGTGGGTGCCGCGACGCTCTCTGATATTCAGGTTTCTAACGGTAATCAACAGGCGCGGATAACGTTGAGTTTTATTGGCGATCCTGATTATGCGTTTAGCCATCAAAGCAAACGCACCGTGGCGCTCGATATCAAACAAACGGGCGTGATTCAGGGGCTGCCGTTGTTGTTCAGCGGCAATAATCTGGTGAAGGCGATTCGCTCCGGAACGCCTAAAGATGCACAAACGCTACGGCTGGTGGTTGATCTTACCGAAAACGGTAAAACCGAAGCGGTGAAGCGGCAGAATGGCAGCAATTACACTGTCGTCTTTACGATTAACGCCGATGTGCCGCCACCGCCTCCTCCGCCGCCTGTGGTTGCGAAACGCGTTGAAACGCCTGCGGTTGTCGCACCGCGCGTCAGCGAACCGGCGCGCAATCCGTTTAAAACGGAAAGTAACCGCACTACGGGTGTTATCAGCAGTAATACGGTAACGCGTCCGGCAGCGCGCGCGACGGCTAACACAGGCGATAAAATTATCATCGCTATTGATGCCGGACACGGCGGTCAGGATCCTGGCGCTATCGGCCCCGGTGGTACGCGGGAGAAAAATGTCACCATCGCCATCGCGCGTAAATTGCGTACTTTGCTCAATGACGATCCGATGTTTAAAGGCGTTTTAACCCGTGACGGGGATTACTTTATCTCGGTGATGGGGCGCAGCGATGTGGCTCGTAAGCAAAACGCCAATTTCCTCGTGTCGATTCACGCTGATGCCGCACCAAACCGCAGTGCGACTGGCGCTTCCGTATGGGTGCTCTCTAACCGTCGTGCAAACAGCGAGATGGCAAGCTGGCTGGAACAGCATGAGAAACAGTCGGAGCTATTGGGCGGAGCGGGCGATGTGCTGGCGAACAGTCAGTCTGACCCCTATTTAAGCCAGGCTGTGCTGGATTTACAGTTCGGCCATTCCCAGCGTGTAGGGTATGATGTAGCGACCAGTATGATCAGCCAGTTGCAACGCATTGGCGAAATACATAAACGTCGACCAGAACACGCCAGCCTTGGCGTTCTGCGTTCGCCGGATATCCCATCAGTACTGGTCGAAACCGGTTTTATCAGCAACAACAGCGAAGAACGTTTGCTGGCGAGCGACGATTACCAACAACAGCTGGCAGAAGCCATTTACAAAGGCCTGCGTAATTATTTCCTTGCGCATCCGATGCAATCTGCGCCGCAGGGTGCAACGGCACAAACTGCCAGTACGGTGACGACGCCAGATCGCACGCTGCCAAACTAAGGACGATTGATGCCAATTCAGGTCTTACCGCCACAACTGGCGAACCAGATTGCCGCAGGTGAGGTGGTCGAGCGACCTGCGTCGGTAGTCAAAGAACTGGTGGAAAACAGCCTCGATGCAGGTGCGACGCGTATCGATATTGATATCGAACGCGGTGGGGCGAAACTTATCCGCATTCGTGATAACGGCTGCGGTATCAAAAAAGATGAGCTGGCGCTGGCGCTGGCTCGTCATGCCACCAGTAAAATCGCCTCTCTGGACGATCTCGAAGCCATTATCAGCCTTGGCTTTCGCGGTGAGGCGCTGGCGAGTATCAGTTCGGTTTCGCGCCTGACGCTCACTTCACGCATCGCAGAACAGCAGGAAGCCTGGCAGGCCTATGCCGAAGGGCGCGATATGGACGTAACGGTTAAACCGGCGGCGCATCCGGTGGGAACGACGCTGGAGGTGCTGGATCTGTTCTACAACACCCCGGCGCGGCGCAAATTCCTGCGCACCGAGAAAACCGAATTTAACCATATCGATGAAATTATTCGCCGCATTGCGCTGGCGCGTTTCGACGTCACGATCAACCTGTCGCATAACGGTAAAATTGTGCGTCAGTACCGCGCAGTGCCGGAAGGCGGGCAAAAAGAACGGCGCTTAGGCGCGATTTGCGGCACCGCTTTTCTCGAACAAGCGCTGGCGATTGAATGGCAACACGGCGATCTTACGCTGCGCGGCTGGGTGGCAGATCCGAATCACACCACGCCCGCACTGGCGGAAATTCAGTATTGCTATGTGAATGGTCGCATGATGCGCGATCGCCTGATCAATCACGCGATCCGCCAGGCCTGTGAAGACAAACTGGGGGCCGATCAGCAACCGGCATTTGTGTTGTATCTGGAGATCGACCCACATCAGGTGGACGTCAACGTGCACCCTGCCAAACACGAAGTGCGTTTCCATCAGTCGCGTCTGGTGCATGACTTTATCTATCAGGGTGTGCTGAGCGTGCTACAACAGCAACTGGAAACGCCGCTACCGCTGGACGATGACCCCCAACCTGCACCGCGTGCCATTCCGGAAAACCGCGTGGCGGCGGGGCGCAATCACTTTGCTGAACCGGCAGTTCGTGAACCAGTAGCTCCGCGTTACACTCCTGCGCCCGCCTCAGGCAGTCGTCCGGCTGCCCCCTGGCCGAATGCGCAGCCAGGCTACCAGAAACAGCAAGGTGAAGTGTATCGCCAGCTTTTGCAAACGCCCGCGCCGATGCAAAAACCAAAAGCGCCAGAACCGCAGGAACCTGCACTTGCGGCGAACAGTCAGAGTTTTGGTCGGGTACTGACTATCGTCCATTCCGACTGTGCGTTGCTGGAGCGCGGCGGCAACATTTCACTTTTAGCCTTGCCAGTGGCAGAACGTTGGCTGCGTCAGGCGCAACTGACGCCGGGTGAAGCGCCAGTTTGCGCCCAGCCGCTGCTGATTCCGTTGCGGCTAAAAGTTTCTGGCGAAGAAAAATCGGCATTAGAAAAAGCGCAGTCTGCCCTGGCGGAATTGGGTATTGATTTCCAGTCAGATGCACAGCATGTGACCATCAGGGCCGTGCCTTTACCCTTACGCCAACAAAATTTACAAATCTTGATTCCTGAACTGATAGGCTACCTGGCGAAGCAGTCCGTATTCGAACCTGGCAATATTGCGCAGTGGATTGCACGAAATCTGATGAGCGAACATGCGCAGTGGTCAATGGCGCAGGCCATAACTCTGCTGGCGGACGTGGAACGGTTATGTCCGCAACTTGTGAAAACGCCGCCGGGTGGTCTGTTACAATCTGTTGATTTACATCCGGCGATAAAAGCCCTGAAAGATGAGTGATATCAGTAAGGCGAGCCTGCCTAAGGCGATTTTTTTGATGGGGCCGACGGCCTCCGGTAAAACGGCGTTAGCCATTGAGCTGCGTAAAATTTTACCAGTAGAGTTGATAAGCGTTGATTCTGCCCTTATTTACAAAGGGATGGATATCGGGACGGCGAAGCCGAACGCTGAAGAGTTACTCGCCGCGCCGCACCGATTGCTGGATATTCGCGATCCGTCGCAGGCTTACTCGGCTGCTGATTTTCGCCGCGATGCGCTGGCGGAAATGGCCGATATCACCGCGGCGGGGCGGATCCCACTGTTAGTGGGCGGTACGATGTTGTATTTCAAGGCATTGCTGGAAGGGTTGTCGCCGCTACCGTCGGCAGACCCGGAAGTGCGGGCCAGAATTGAGCAACAGGCGGCAGAGCAAGGTTGGGAGTCATTGCATCGTCAACTTCAGGAGATCGATCCGGTTGCGGCAGCAAGGATTCATCCAAATGATCCACAAAGGCTTTCCCGGGCACTGGAAGTTTTTTTCATTTCGGGTAAAACTTTAACGGAACTGACGCAAACGTCAGGAGACGCTCTACCGTATCAGGTGCATCAGTTCGCCATCGCCCCGGCGAGCCGTGAACTGCTCCATCAACGAATTGAGCAGCGTTTTCATCAGATGTTGGCTTCAGGTTTTGAAGCAGAAGTCCGGGCGCTTTTTGCCCGAGGAGATTTGCATACGGACTTGCCTTCCATTCGTTGCGTGGGTTATCGCCAGATGTGGTCTTACCTTGAAGGCGAAATATCATACGATGAAATGGTTTATCGAGGTGTTTGCGCCACGAGACAGTTGGCGAAGCGGCAGATAACCTGGCTGCGTGGTTGGGAAGGGGTTCACTGGCTTGATAGTGAAAAACCAGAACAGGCGCGTGACGAAGTATTACAGGTTGTTGGTGCTATCGCAGGCTGAATGTGTACAATTGAGACGTATCGTGCGCAATTTTTTCAGAATCGAAAGGTTCAAAGTACAAATAAGCATATAAGGAAAAGAGAGAATGGCTAAGGGGCAATCTTTACAAGATCCGTTCCTGAACGCACTGCGTCGGGAACGTGTTCCAGTTTCTATTTATTTGGTGAATGGTATTAAGCTGCAAGGGCAAATCGAGTCTTTTGATCAGTTCGTGATCCTGTTGAAAAACACGGTCAGCCAGATGGTTTACAAGCACGCGATTTCTACTGTTGTCCCGTCTCGCCCGGTTTCTCATCACAGTAACAACGCCGGTGGCAGTACCAGCAGTAACTACCATCATGGTAGCAGCGCGCAGAATACTTCCGCGCAACAGGACAGCGAAGAAAACGAATAAGGTTTCGGGCTGTTTTTTTTACACGGGGAGCCAGCGATCCTGCGTTCCCCGCTGATCTATTTAGAGGGTTATACGCTTGTTTGACCGTTATGATGCTGGTGAGCAGGCGGTACTGGTACACATCTATTTTACGCAAGACAAAGATATGGAAGACCTCCAGGAGTTTGAATCTCTGGTCTCTTCCGCCGGTGTCGAAGCATTGCAGGTGATTACCGGTAGCCGTAAAGCGCCGCACCCAAAGTATTTTGTAGGTGAAGGTAAAGCAGTTGAAATTGCGGAAGCTGTCAAAGCGACGGGTGCTTCGGTCGTTCTTTTTGACCATGCCCTGAGCCCGGCGCAAGAGCGTAACCTGGAGCGTTTGTGCGAGTGTCGTGTCATCGACCGCACCGGCCTTATTTTAGATATTTTCGCCCAACGTGCCCGTACCCATGAGGGTAAGTTGCAGGTTGAGCTGGCGCAGCTGCGCCATCTGGCTACGCGCCTGGTGCGTGGCTGGACCCACCTTGAAAGACAGAAAGGCGGGATAGGTTTGCGTGGTCCGGGTGAAACCCAGCTCGAAACCGACCGTCGTTTGTTGCGTAATCGCATCGTGCAGATACAGTCGCGCCTGGAAAGAGTTGAAAAGCAGCGTGAGCAGGGGCGGCAATCGCGTATCAAAGCCGACGTTCCTACTGTTTCGCTGGTGGGATATACCAACGCCGGTAAATCTACCCTTTTCAATCGCATCACCGAAGCGCGGGTCTACGCGGCAGACCAGTTGTTTGCCACCCTCGACCCGACGTTGCGGCGTATTGACGTCGCGGATGTCGGTGAAACCGTGTTGGCAGATACCGTAGGGTTTATTCGCCACCTGCCGCACGATCTGGTGGCGGCATTTAAAGCCACGTTACAAGAGACGCGGCAAGCCACATTGCTGCTGCACGTCATTGATGCGGCGGATGTACGTGTACAAGAAAACATCGAAGCGGTGAATACGGTTCTTGAAGAGATCGACGCTCACGAGATCCCAACCCTGCTGGTGATGAACAAGATCGATATGCTGGAAGATTTCGAACCGCGTATTGATCGGGATGAAGAGAACAAACCGATCCGTGTCTGGCTTTCCGCACAGACCGGAGCGGGGATACCACAGCTTTTTCAGGCTTTGACGGAGCGGCTTTCCGGCGAGGTGGCGCAGCATACATTGCGTCTGCCACCGCAGGAAGGGCGTCTGAGAAGTCGTTTTTATCAGCTTCAGGCAATAGAAAAAGAGTGGATGGAGGAGGACGGCAGCGTAAGTCTGCAAGTTCGTATGCCGATCGTTGACTGGCGTCGCCTCTGTAAACAAGAACCGGCGTTGATCGATTACCTGATCTAACGGCGTAGCGTCTGAAGCGTGGAGTCATATCCTCTGGCGTCGAAAGACAACAGGGATCACCGCATAACAAATATGGAGCACAAACATGGCGTGGAATCAGCCCGGTAATAACGGACAAGACCGCGACCCGTGGGGAAGCAGCAAACCTGGCGGCAACTCTGAGGGAAATGGAAACAAAGGCGGTCGCGATCAAGGGCCACCTGATTTAGATGATATCTTCCGCAAGCTGAGCAAAAAGCTTGGTGGTCTGGGCGGCGGTAAAGGCACCGGATCTGGCGGTGGCAGTTCATCGCAAGGCCCGCGCCCGCAGCTTGGCGGTCGTGTCGTTACCATCGCAGCGGCAGCGATTGTCATTATCTGGGCGGCCAGTGGTTTCTATACCATTAAAGAAGCCGAACGTGGCGTGGTAACACGCTTTGGTAAATTCAGCCATCTGGTTGAGCCGGGTCTGAACTGGAAACCGACGTTTATCGACGAAGTCAAACCGGTGAACGTGGAAGCCGTGCGTGAACTGGCCGCTTCTGGTGTGATGCTGACGTCGGACGAGAACGTAGTGCGCGTTGAGATGAACGTGCAGTACCGCGTCACCAATCCGGAAAAATATCTGTATAGCGTGACCAGCCCGGATGACAGTCTGCGTCAGGCTACCGACAGCGCCCTGCGTGGGGTTATCGGTAAATACACCATGGACCGCATTCTGACGGAAGGTCGTACCGTGATTCGTAGCGATACTCAGCGCGAACTGGAAGAGACGATTCGTCCGTATGACATGGGTATCACTCTGCTGGACGTCAACTTCCAGGCAGCTCGTCCGCCAGAAGAAGTAAAAGCGGCGTTTGACGATGCGATTGCCGCGCGTGAAAACGAACAGCAATACATTCGTGAAGCAGAAGCGTATACCAACGAAGTTCAGCCGCGTGCGAACGGTCAGGCGCAACGTATCCTCGAAGAGGCACGTGCGTACAAGGCCCAGACCATCCTGGAAGCTCAGGGTGAAGTGGCGCGCTTTGCTAAACTTCTGCCGGAATATAAAGCTGCGCCGGAAATTACTCGCGAGCGTCTGTATATCGAGACGATGGAAAAAGTGTTGGGTAACACCCGCAAAGTGCTGGTTAACGATAAAGGTGGCAACCTGATGGTTCTGCCGTTAGACCAGATGCTGAAAGGTGGTAACGCCCCTGCGGCGAAGAGCGATAACGGTGCCAGCAATCTGCTGCGTCTGCCGCCAGCCTCTTCCTCCACAACCAGTGGAGCAAGCAACACGTCGTCCACCAGTCAGGGCGATATTATGGACCAACGCCGCGCCAACGCGCAGCGTAACGACTACCAGCGTCAGGGGGAATAACGATGCGTAAGTCAGTTATCGCGATTATCATCATCGTGCTGGTAGTGCTTTACATGTCTGTCTTTGTCGTCAAAGAAGGTGAGCGCGGTATTACGCTGCGTTTTGGTAAGGTACTGCGTGACGATGACAACAAACCTCTGGTTTATGAGCCGGGTCTGCATTTCAAGATACCGTTCATTGAAACGGTGAAAATGCTCGACGCACGTATTCAGACCATGGACAACCAGGCCGACCGCTTTGTGACCAAAGAGAAGAAAGACCTGATCGTCGACTCTTACATCAAATGGCGCATCAGCGATTTCAGCCGTTACTACCTGGCAACGGGTGGTGGCGACATTTCGCAAGCGGAAGTGCTGTTGAAACGTAAGTTCTCTGACCGTCTGCGTTCTGAAATTGGTCGCCTGGACGTGAAAGATATCGTCACTGATTCCCGTGGTCGTCTGACCCTCGAAGTACGTGACGCGCTGAACTCCGGTTCTGCGGGTACAGAAGATGAAGTTACTACCCCGGCGGCAGATAACGCCATTGCCGAAGCGGCAGAGCGCGTAACGGCTGAGACGAAGGGCAAAGTTCCGGTCATCAACCCGAACAGTATGGCGGCGCTGGGTATTGAAGTTGTCGATGTGCGTATCAAGCAGATCAACCTGCCGACCGAAGTGTCTGAAGCGATCTACAACCGTATGCGCGCCGAGCGTGAAGCGGTAGCGCGTCGTCACCGTTCACAAGGTCAGGAAGAAGCTGAAAAACTGCGCGCGACTGCCGACTATGAAGTGACCAGAACGCTGGCAGAAGCTGAGCGTCAGGGCCGCATCATGCGTGGTGAAGGCGATGCCGAAGCAGCCAAACTGTTTGCTGATGCATTCAGTAAAGATCCGGACTTCTACGCATTCATCCGTAGCCTGCGTGCTTATGAGAACAGCTTCTCTGGCAATCAGGACGTGATGGTCATGAGCCCGGACAGCGATTTCTTCCGCTACATGAAGACGCCGACTTCCGCAACGCGTTAATATAACGACTGCGGTACAGGTCAATAAAGCCACCGCATCCTCAGGGATGTCGGTGGTTTTCTTTTTCTATAAGGATAATGAATGAATTCGACAATCTGGCTGGCGCTTGCCCTGGTTTTGGTACTGGAAGGTTTAGGGCCGATGCTTTACCCGAAGGCATGGAAGAAGATGATCTCTGCGATGACCAATTTGCCCGATAATATTTTACGTCGTTTTGGCGGTGGACTTGTGGTTGCGGGCGTTGTGGTCTACTACATGTTGAGGAAAACGATTGGCTGAACAAAAAACAGACTGATCGAGGTCATTTTTGAGTGCAAAAAGTGCTGTAACTCTGAAAAAGCGATGGTAGAATCCATTTTTAAGCAAACGGTGATTTTGAAAAATGGGTAACAACGTCGTCGTACTGGGCACCCAATGGGGTGACGAAGGTAAAGGTAAGATCGTCGATCTTCTGACTGAACGGGCTAAATATGTTGTACGCTACCAGGGCGGTCACAACGCAGGCCATACTCTCGTAATCAACGGTGAAAAAACCGTTCTCCATCTTATTCCATCAGGTATTCTCCGCGAGAATGTAACCAGCATCATCGGTAACGGTGTTGTGCTGTCTCCAGCCGCGCTGATGAAAGAGATGAAAGAACTGGAAGACCGTGGCATCCCCGTTCGTGAGCGTCTGCTGCTGTCTGAAGCATGTCCGCTGATCCTTGATTATCACGTTGCGCTGGATAACGCGCGTGAGAAAGCGCGTGGCGCGAAAGCGATCGGCACCACCGGTCGTGGTATCGGGCCTGCTTATGAAGATAAAGTGGCACGTCGCGGTCTGCGTGTTGGCGACCTTTTCGACAAAGAAACCTTCGCTGAAAAACTGAAAGAAGTGATGGAATATCACAACTTCCAGTTGGTTAACTACTACAAAGCTGAAGCGGTTGATTACCAGAAAGTTCTGGATGATACGATGGCTGTTGCCGACATCCTGACTTCTATGGTGGTTGACGTTTCTGACCTGCTCGACCAGGCGCGTCAGCGTGGCGATTTCGTCATGTTCGAAGGTGCTCAGGGTACGCTGCTGGATATCGACCACGGTACTTATCCGTACGTAACATCTTCCAACACCACTGCTGGTGGCGTGGCGACCGGTTCCGGCCTGGGCCCGCGTTATGTTGATTACGTTCTGGGTATCCTCAAAGCTTACTCCACTCGTGTGGGTGCAGGTCCGTTCCCGACTGAACTGTTTGATGAAACTGGCGAGTTCCTCTGCAAGCAGGGTAACGAATTCGGCGCAACTACGGGTCGTCGTCGTCGTACCGGCTGGCTGGACACCGTTGCCGTTCGTCGTGCGGTACAGCTGAACTCCCTGTCTGGCTTCTGCCTGACCAAGCTGGACGTTCTGGATGGCCTGAAAGAGGTGAAACTCTGCGTGGCTTACCGTATGCCGGATGGTCGTGAAGTGACTACCACTCCGCTGGCAGCTGACGACTGGAAAGGTGTAGAGCCGATTTACGAAACCATGCCGGGCTGGTCTGAATCCACCTTCGGCGTGAAAGATCGTAGCGGCCTGCCGCAGGCGGCGCTGAACTACATCAAGCGTATTGAAGAGCTGACCGGTGTGCCGATCGATATCATCTCTACCGGTCCGGATCGTACTGAAACCATGATTCTGCGCGACCCGTTCGACGCGTAATTCTGGTACGCCTGGCAGATATTTTGCCTGCCGGGCTAACAGTGTGATACATTGCTGTGTCGGGTAAGCCATTACGCTATCCGACACAGTGTTAAATCCTCGCTTTTTTCCTTCCCCGAACTGAAATAAATTAGCGACACAGCTTGTGGCTGGTTTATCATCAATATAAATGTATTTTTTCCCGATTTCCCTTTTGAGGTTGATGTGCAGTTAACGAGTTTCACTGATTACGGATTACGTGCGCTGATCTACATGGCGTCATTGCCAGAAGGGCGGATGACCAGTATTTCTGAAGTGACTGACGTCTACGGCGTCTCCCGTAATCATATGGTCAAAATAATCAATCAACTTAGTCGTGCCGGCTACGTGACTGCTGTTCGTGGAAAAAATGGCGGCATTCGTCTGGGTAAACCGGCGAGTGCGATACGTATTGGTGATGTGGTGCGCGAGCTGGAGCCCTTATCGCTGGTGAATTGCAGCAGTGAGTTTTGCCACATTACACCTGCCTGTCGGTTGAAACAGGCGCTTTCTAAGGCCGTGCAAAGTTTTCTTACGGAACTGGATAACTACACGCTTGCCGATTTGGTTGAAGAGAATCAACCGCTTTATAAATTATTGCTGGTGGAGTGACGAAAATCTTCATCAGAGATGGCAACGGAGGAACCGAGATGTCACAAGATCCATTCCAGGAACGCGAAGCTGAAAAATACGCGAATCCCATCCCTAGTCGGGAATTTATCCTCGAACATTTAACCAAACGTGAAAAACCGGCCAGCCGTGATGAGCTGGCGGTAGAACTGCACATTGAAGGCGAAGAGCAGCTTGAAGGCCTGCGTCGCCGCCTGCGCGCGATGGAGCGCGATGGTCAACTGGTCTTCACTCGTCGTCAGTGCTATGCGCTGCCGGAACGCCTCGACCTGGTGAAAGGTACCGTTATTGGCCACCGTGATGGCTACGGCTTTCTGCGGGTTGAAGGGCGTAAAGATGATTTGTATCTCTCCAGCGAGCAGATGAAAACCTGCATTCATGGCGATCAGGTGCTGGCGCAGCCGCTGGGCGCTGACCGTAAAGGTCGTCGTGAAGCGCGTATCGTCCGCGTACTGGTACCAAAAACCAGCCAGATTGTTGGTCGCTACTTTACCGAAGCGGGCGTCGGCTTTGTGGTTCCTGACGACAGTCGTTTGAGCTTCGATATCTTAATCCCGCCCGATCAGATCATGGGCGCGCGGATGGGCTTTGTGGTGGTGGTTGAACTGACCCAACGCCCGACTCGCCGTACCAAAGCGGTGGGTAAAATCGTCGAAGTACTTGGCGACAATATGGGCACCGGCATGGCGGTTGATATTGCTCTGCGTACCCATGAAATTCCGTACATCTGGCCGCAGGCTGTTGAGCAACAGGTTGCCGGGCTGAAAGAAGAAGTGCCGGAAGAAGCAAAAGCGGGCCGTGTTGATCTGCGCGATTTACCGCTGGTCACCATTGATGGCGAAGACGCCCGTGACTTTGACGATGCGGTTTACTGCGAGAAAAAACGCGGCGGCGGCTGGCGTTTATGGGTCGCGATTGCCGACGTCAGCTACTATGTGCGCCCTCCAACGCCGCTGGACAGAGAAGCGCGTAACCGTGGTACGTCGGTGTACTTCCCTTCGCAGGTTATCCCGATGCTGCCGGAAGTGCTCTCTAACGGTCTGTGTTCGCTTAACCCGCAGGTAGACCGCCTGTGTATGGTGTGCGAGATGACGGTTTCGTCGAAAGGCCGCCTGACTGGCTACAAATTCTATGAAGCGGTAATGAGCTCTCACGCACGTCTGACCTACACCAAAGTCTGGCATATTCTGCAGGGCGATCAGGATCTGCGCGAGCAGTACGCCCCGCTGGTTAAGCATCTCGAAGAGTTGCATAACCTCTATAAAGTGCTGGATAAAGCCCGTGAAGAACGCGGTGGGATCTCATTTGAGAGCGAAGAAGCGAAGTTCATTTTCAACGCCGAACGCCGTATTGAGCGTATCGAACAGACTCAGCGTAACGACGCACACAAGTTAATTGAAGAGTGCATGATTCTGGCGAATATCTCGGCGGCGCGTTTCGTTGAGAAAGCCAAAGAACCAGCACTATTCCGTATTCACGATAAGCCGAGCACCGAAGCGATTACCTCTTTCCGTTCAGTGCTGGCGGAGCTGGGGCTGGAATTGCCGGGCGGTAACAAGCCGGAACCGCGTGACTACGCGGAGCTGCTGGAGTCGGTTGCCGATCGTCCTGACGCAGAAATGCTGCAAACCATGCTGCTGCGCTCGATGAAACAGGCGATTTACGATCCAGAAAACCGTGGTCACTTCGGTCTGGCATTGCAGTCCTATGCGCACTTCACTTCGCCGATTCGTCGTTATCCTGACCTGACGCTGCACCGCGCCATTAAATATCTGCTGGCGAAAGAGCAGGGGCATCAGGGCAACACTACTGAAACCGGCGGTTACCATTATTCGATGGAAGAGATGCTGCAACTGGGTCAGCACTGTTCGATGGCGGAACGTCGTGCCGACGAAGCAACACGCGATGTAGCTGACTGGCTGAAGTGTGACTTCATGCTCGACCAGGTAGGTAACGTCTTTAAAGGCGTAATTTCCAGCGTCACTGGCTTTGGCTTCTTCGTCCGTCTGGACGACTTGTTCATTGATGGTCTGGTCCATGTCTCTTCGCTGGACAATGACTACTATCGCTTTGACCAGGTAGGGCAACGCCTGATGGGTGAATCCAGCGGCCAGACTTATCGCCTGGGCGATCGCGTGGAAGTTCGCGTCGAAGCGGTTAATATGGACGAGCGTAAAATCGACTTTAGCCTGATCTCCAGCGAACGCGCACCGCGCAACGTCGGTAAAACGGCGCGCGAGAAAGCGAAAAAAGGCGATGCAGGTAAAAAAGGCGGCAAGCGTCGTCAGGTCGGTAAAAAGGTAAACTTTGAGCCAGACAGCGCCTTCAGCGGTGAGAAAAAAACGAAGCCGAAAGCGGCGAAGAAAGACGCGAGAAAAGCGAAAAAGCCATCGGCGAAAACGCAGAAAATAGCTGCAGCGACCAAAGCGAAGCGTGCGGCGAAGAAAAAAGTGGCAGAGTGATCATTACCCTCTTCAAACAGAAGAGGGTGAATTATCCGTAGGCCGGGCAAGCGTGGCGCTCCCGGCAAAACGTAAACAACGAGTACATTAATGAGCGAAATGATTTACGGCATCCACGCAGTGCAGGCCCTGCTGGAGCGCGCCCCTGAACGTTTTCAGGAAGTCTTTATTTTAAAAGGCCGTGAAGATAAACGTCTGTTACCGCTGATTCACGCCCTTGAGTCCCAGGGCGTGGTTATCCAGTTGGCGAACCGTCAGTATCTCGACGAGAAAAGCGACGGTGCCGTGCATCAGGGCATTATCGCCCGTGTGAAGCCAGGACGGCAGTATCAGGAAAACGATCTGCCGGATCTGATCGCTTCGCTCGATCAACCGTTCCTGCTGATCCTCGACGGTGTAACCGATCCGCACAACCTCGGCGCGTGCCTGCGTAGCGCGGACGCCGCTGGTGTTCATGCGGTGATTGTGCCGAAAGATCGCTCCGCACAGCTCAACGCCACGGCGAAAAAAGTAGCCTGCGGCGCGGCAGAAAGTGTTCCGCTGATTCGGGTGACTAACCTTGCGCGCACCATGCGTATGTTGCAGGAAGAGAATATCTGGATCGTCGGTACGGCAGGTGAGGCGGATCATACACTTTATCAGAGCAAAATGACCGGACGGCTGGCACTGGTGATGGGCGCGGAAGGTGAAGGTATGCGTCGCCTGACTCGTGAACATTGCGACGAGTTGATCAGCATCCCAATGGCAGGAAGCGTTTCTTCCCTGAACGTTTCTGTGGCGACAGGGATTTGCTTATTTGAAGCGGTGCGACAGCGCAGCTAGTTCCTCTGAATTATGAAAAGCCATCCAGATTTGGATGGTTTTTTTTTGTCTATAGCTGGTAAGATAATTACGTACTGCAAATATTCATTTTATTAATATTTAAACTTAATTTATATGGAATAATATATGACATGGAATCCGTTGGCGCTGGCGACGGCGCTGCAAACTGTACCTGAACAAAATATTGATGTAACAAATGGCGAGAACGCATTAATTATTAAAATGAATGATTATGGCGATTTGCAAATCAATATTCTATTTACTTCCTGCCAAATGATTATCGAAACCTTTATTTGTCCGGTAAGTAGTATCAGCAATCCAGATGAATTTAATACCTTCTTATTAAGAAATCAGAAGATGATGCCGTTGTCATCGGTAGGGATCTCCAGCGTGCAACATGAAGAGTATTACATTGTTTTCGGTGCGTTATCGCTTAAATCTTCTCTTAAAGATATCCTGCTTGAGATAACCTCGCTGGTAGATAACGCATTGGATCTGGCTGAAATTACAGAAGAATATTCACACTAATTACAAGGACGGGTATTTATGGGAATTTTAAAAAGTTTATTTACGCTGGGGAAATCGTTTATCTCTCAGGCGGAAGAATCCATTGAAGAAACCCAGGGCGTGCGCATGCTGGAACAGCATATTCGTGACGCTAAAGCTGAACTCGATAAAGCCGGAAAATCTCGCGTTGATCTGCTGGCGCGGGTGAAATTAAGTCACGATAAGCTGAAAGATTTACGTGAGCGCAAAGCCAGTCTGGAAGCCCGTGCGCTGGAAGCGTTAAGCAAGAACGTTAATCCGTCGTTGATTAACGAAGTTGCTGAAGAAATCGCGCGCCTTGAGAATCTCATTACCGCTGAAGAGCAAGTGTTGTCGAATCTGGAAGTCTCTCGTGATGGCGTGGAAAAAGCAGTTACAGCGACAGCGCAGCGTATCGCTCAGTTTGAGCAGCAAATGGAAGTCGTTAAAGCTACTGAAGCCATGCAGCGTGCACAACAGGCTGTAACGACCTCTACCGTTGGCGCATCTTCCAGCGTTTCGACAGCGGCAGAATCCTTAAAACGCCTGCAAACGCGTCAGGCCGAACGTCAGGCTCGCCTGGATGCTGCTGCACAGTTGGAAAAAGTCGCAGACGGTCGCGATCTTGATGAAAAGCTGGCGGAAGCCGGAATAGGCGGTAGCAATAAAAGTAGCGCCCAGGATGTATTAGCAAGACTGCAACGCCAACAGGGCGAGTAATTTTTTTGCCAGCCTCACTGCAAGGCTGGCAACTATTTTAAGGATAAAATATGTCTGGTTTTTTCCAGCGTCTGTTTGGCAAGGATAATAAGCCTGCTATCGCTCGCGGTCCTCTGGGACTTCATCTCAATAGTGGCTTTACGCTCGACACGTTAGCGTTTCGTTTGCTGGAAGATGAATTGCTGATTGCGCTGCCGGGTGAGGAATTTACGGTAGCTGCCGTCAGCCGCATCGATCTGGGCGGCGGTAGCCAGATTTTCCGCTACTACACTTCGGGCGATGAATTTCTGCAAATCAATACCACCGGCGGTGAAGATATTGATGACATTGATGATATTAAGCTCTTTGTCTATGAAGAGAGCTACGGTATCAGTAAAGAGAGCCACTGGCGCGAGGCGATCAACGCCAAAGCGATGGGGGCTATAACCTTAAACTGGCAGGAAAAACGCTGGCAGCGATTTTTTAACAGTGAAGAGCCGGGAAATATCGAACCCGTCTACATGCTGGAAAAAGTAGAAAATCAAAACCATGCCAAATGGGAGGTCCATAATTTTACCATAGGCTACCAACGGCAAGTAACCGAAGATACTTACGAATATTTGCTGCTAAATGGTGAGGAATCTTTTAACGATCTCGGCGAGCCAGAGTGGTTATTTTCGCGCGCGTTGGGTGTCGATATCCCGCTGACATCACTTCATATTATTGGTTAATTACAAGGACGTTTACAATGCATATACTGGATTCACTTCTTGCCTTTAGTGCCTATTTTTTTATTGGCGTGGCTATGGTGATTATTTTTCTGTTTATCTACTCCAAAATTACACCGCACAACGAATGGCAGTTAATCAAAAACAATAATACCGCGGCGTCACTGGCGTTCAGCGGTACATTGTTGGGTTACGTGATCCCGTTATCCAGTGCGGCAATCAATGCGGTGAGTATTCCAGACTATTTCGCCTGGGGCGGGATCGCACTGGTGATTCAGTTACTCGTTTTTGCTGGCGTCAGACTTTATATGCCCGCATTAAGCGAAAAAATTATTAATCACAATACCGCAGCAGGAATGTTTATGGGAACCGCCGCACTGGCTGGCGGTATTTTTAACGCAGCTTGTATGACATGGTAATGGACGATCATGGCCAGAAAACGCAAATCAAGAAATAACAGTAAAATTGGTCACGGAGCGATCAGTCGCATTGGTAGACCGAATAATCCTTTTGAACCGCGTCGCAATCGTTACGCACAAAAATACTTAACGTTGGCGCTAATGGGCGGTGCCGCTTTTTTCGTATTGAAAGGTTGTGGCGATAGTGGCGATGTCGATAACGACGGCGACGGAACGTTTTACTCGACTGTGCAGGATTGTATTGATGACGGTAATAATTCAGATATCTGTGCTCATGGCTGGAACAACGCCAAAGCGGCGTTTTATGCCGATGTTCCGAAGAATATGACTCAGCAGAATTGTCAGTCTAAGTATGAAAATTGTTACTACGACAACGTTGAACAGAGTTGGATCCCGGTCGTTTCTGGATTTTTGTTAAGCCGGGTTATACGTAAAGATCGTGATGAGCAGTTTGTTTATAACAGCGGCGGTTCCTCTTTTGCTTCGCGCCCCGTCTGGCGCAACACTTCTGGTGATTACTCCTGGCGCTCCGGTTCTGGCAAAAAAGAGTCTTACTCTTCGGGCGGCTTTACCACCAAAAAAGCGTCAACCGTTTCTCGCGGCGGCTATGGTCGTTCTTCCAGCGCCCGTGGGCATTGGGGAGGCTAATCATGCTGAGGCACAACGTTCCTGTGCGGCGGGATCTGGACCAGATCGCCGCTGACAACGGTTTCGACTTTCATATCATCGACAATGAAATCTATTGGGACGAGAGTCGGGCTTACCGTTTTACTCTGCGCCAGATTGAAGAGCAGATCGAAAAACCGACTGCGGAACTGCATCAGATGTGCCTTGAGGTGGTGGATCGCGCGGTTAAAGACGAAGAGATCCTGACGCAACTGGCGATCCCTCCGTTGTACTGGGATGTGATCGCTGAAAGCTGGCGCGCACGCGATCCTTCGCTGTATGGCCGGATGGATTTTGCCTGGTGTGGCAATGCGCCGGTGAAGCTGCTGGAGTACAACGCCGATACGCCAACCTCGTTGTATGAATCGGCTTATTTCCAGTGGCTGTGGCTGGAGGATGCCCGGCGCAGCGGCATTATTCCGCGTGATGCCGATCAGTACAATGCCATTCAGGAACGCCTGATTTCACGCTTTAGCGAGCTTTACAGTCGGGAACCGTTTTATTTTTGCTGCTGTCAGGACACCGATGAAGACAGGAGTACCGTGCTGTACTTGCAGGACTGCGCCCAGCAGGCAGGGCAGGAGTCGCGGTTTATCTACATTGAAGATCTCGGTTTGGGCGTCGGCGGCGTACTGACCGATCTTGATGATAATGTCATCCAGCGTGCATTTAAGCTGTATCCGCTAGAGTGGATGATGCGTGACGATAACGGTCCGCTGCTGCGCAAGCGTCGCGAGCAATGGGTGGAGCCGTTATGGAAAAGTATCTTGAGTAATAAAGGGCTAATGCCACTGCTTTGGCGCTTCTTCCCTGGTCATCCTAACCTTCTTGCATCCTGGTTTGAGGGTGAAAAATCGCAGATTGCCGCTGGCGAAAGCTATGTGCGTAAACCGATCTACTCGCGCGAAGGCGGCAATGTCACCATTTTCGACGGTCAGAATAACGTCGTTGACCACGCTGATGGTGATTACGCCGATGAACCGATGATCTACCAGGCGTTTCAACCTCTGCCGCGATTTGGCGATAGCTACACACTCATCGGTAGCTGGATTGTCGATGATGAAGCGTGCGGAATGGGGATCCGTGAAGATAACACGCTGATCACCAAAGACACCTCACGTTTCGTTCCGCATTACATTGCTGGATAAGAATGTTTTAGCAATCTCTTTCTGTCATGAATCCATGGCAGTGACCATACTAATGGTGACTGCCATTGATGGAGGGAGACACAGTGCACTGGCAAACTCACACCGTTTTTAATCAACCTATGCCATTAAATAACAGCAACTTATACCTGTCTGATGGCGCGCTCTGCGAAGCGGTAACGCGTGAAGGTGCTGGCTGGGATAGCGATTTTCTAGCCAGTATTGGTCAGCAGTTAGGGACGGCTGAATCCCTTGAACTGGGGCGGCTGGCGAATGTGAATCCGCCTGAATTATTGCGCTACGATGCCCAGGGGCGGCGTCTGGACGATGTGCGTTTTCACCCCGCCTGGCACCTGCTGATGCAGGCGCTATGTACCAATCGGGTGCACAATCTTGCCTGGGAAGAAGACGCTCGCTCCGGCGCATTTGTGGCGCGCGCGGCGCGTTTTATGTTGCACGCACAGGTTGAGGCAGGGTCGTTATGTCCGATAACGATGACCTTTGCCGCCATGCCATTGCTGTTACAGATGTTACCCGCGCCGTTTCAGGACTGGACCACGCCGCTGTTGAGCGATCGCTACGATTCTCACTTATTGCCAGGTGGGCAAAAACGCGGTTTGTTGATTGGCATGGGAATGACGGAAAAGCAGGGCGGTTCCGATGTCATGAGCAACACCACCCGCGCAGAGCGCCTGGAAGATGGCTCTTATCGGCTGGTGGGGCATAAATGGTTTTTCTCGGTGCCGCAAAGCGATGCGCATCTGGTGCTGGCGCAGACTACGGGCGGTTTGTCCTGCTTTTTTGTGCCGCGCTTTTTGCCTGACGGGCAACGCAACGCGATTCGCCTCGAGCGGCTGAAAGATAAGCTGGGTAATCGCTCTAACGCCAGCTGCGAAGTGGAGTTTCAGGATGCCATTGGCTGGTTGTTGGGGCAGGAAGGGGAAGGAATTCGTCTGATCCTGAAAATGGGTGGGATGACGCGTTTTGATTGCGCCCTGGGTAGCCATGCCATGATGCGCCGTGCATTTTCGCTAGCGATTTATCATGCACATCAACGCCATGTTTTTGGTAATCCATTGATCCAACAGCCCCTTATGCGTCATGTCTTAAGTCGCATGGCACTTCAGCTTGAAGGGCAAACGGCGTTGCTGTTTCGTCTTGCGCGAGCGTGGGACCGGCGTGCCGATGCCAAAGAAGCTCTGTGGGCGCGTTTATTTACGCCTGCGGCGAAATTTGTGATCTGCAAACGAGGTATGCCGTTTGTGGCCGAAGCGATGGAGGTGCTGGGCGGCATTGGTTATTGCGAGGAGAGCGAGCTGCCGCGGCTTTACCGGGAGATGCCGGTAAACAGTATTTGGGAAGGTTCCGGTAATATTATGTGCCTGGATGTACTGCGCGTGCTCAATAAGCAAGCGGGTGTATACGACTTATTGTCGGAAGCATTTGTGGAAGTGAAAGGGCAGGATCGCTATTTTGATCGCGCGGTACGTCGTTTACAGCAGCAGCTGCGTAAGCCTGCTGAAGAACTGGGGCGAGAGATTACTCATCAGCTATTCCTGCTGGGCTGCGGTGCGCAAATGTTGAAATATGCCTCTCCGCCAATGGCGCAGGCGTGGTGTCAGGTGATGTTAGATACGCGCGGCGGCGTACGGTTGTCAGAGCAGATCCAGAATGATTTATTGCTGCGGGCGACGGGGGGAGTGTGTGTGTAAGCGTATACGACTGATGCAACGCTGGTTTCAATTAACTCAATGAAATATGTGAAAATTATAGGCCGGACAAGGCGCTCGCGCCGCATCCGGCATTGTTCATTTGCTGTAGATGACACTCATGCATACAGTATCGCCTGTACGCGCCAGTTATCAGGCTGCTGGTCTTCGTACATGGTAATAATGCGGTACCATGACGCACCTTGTTCATCGGCCTTTAACGCCACGATACGTTCCACGTCCTGCGGATCCCCTGAAATATTGCTAACTGAGATCTGACCTATTTCATTCAGGCCTGTCACGCAGTCAGCACTGGCGAATTCTGCAGACTGTGCCGTGGCGCTCGCAGGATAAGTCACTAATTGCAGCGAGGGTGAGGCAAGTAATTGTTTCATCGTCAGCTCCATTTTTCGTTTCCCCACATGTTGCAGGGCATTCCATCGCGGTAATAAACGCCCGAGCTTCCAGCCGGTAATTTATTGTGCACAGGTAAACGCATAGGGACGCAAAGCAATGTAAAGCTGACTATGTAAGTTGTCTGATTTATTTACGGTACAAAATGGCTTGTGAATACCACTGTCCTGTCACGATGGTTTCGTCCACCATGACGACAACGTAATAATCAGCTTTTGCAGCGACAGCTTTCGCTCTGATTTCTGCTAATGCGTCATCCGGAGAACCCCGAACCATCGTGCTTACGCTACCTATTCGCTGTAACCCTTGCGTCTGGTCGCGGCGAATCTCTTGCGGATGGTCCGTTACTGGCGGTGCTGACTGTGGCGTACCTTGCAGTGCGCTACAGGCACTTAACATCAACACCAATAATAAACTGGCAAACCGGTAAATAACGCTATTACGTTTCCTGCTAACCATAGTGTAGTGCCTTATTAATTTAACTTTGGGGGAATGTTCCCGAATTGTTACCTGGTACGCGATTTTCGAATGAAAACGTGATGAAAGCGTAACCCACATCTCAACATTATGAACTAATACCGCCAGCAGAAACTTGTGCTAAGGATTTCTTCATGTCATACCAGACAAAAAGGAGAGACAGATGATTGAAATAGAATCACGCGAGCTGGCAGATATTCCCGTTCTTCATGCTTATCCTGTCGGGCAAAAAGATACCCCGTTACCGTGCGCGATTTTTTATCACGGCTTTACTTCGTCCAGTCTGGTGTATAGCTATTTTGCCGTTGCGCTGGCGCAGGCTGGTTTGCGGGTGATCATGCCGGATGCGCCCGATCACGGTAGTCGTTTTAGTGGCGACGCAGCGCGGCGGTTAAATCAATTCTGGCAAATCTTGCTACAAAGTATGCAGGAATTCACTACCTTACGTGCGGCAATAGCCGAAGAAAACTGGCTGCGTGATGACCGTCTGGCAGTCGGTGGCGCGTCGATGGGCGCGATGACGGCACTGGGAATTACCGCTCGCCACCCCACGGTGAAATGTACCGCCAGCATGATGGGATCGGGCTATTTTACATCGCTCGCCCGTTCACTGTTTCCACCGCTGATACCTGAAACGGCAGCACAGCAGAATGAATTCAATAACATTGTCGCGCCGCTGGCAGAGTGGGAAGCGACAAACCACCTGGAACAACTTGGTGACAGACCTCTACTGCTGTGGCATGGCCTTGACGATGACGTCGTGCCTGCCGACGAATCACTACGTTTGCAGCAGGCCTTAAGCGAGACGGGACGAGATAAACTGCTAACCTGTTCATGGCAGCCAGGCGTGCGTCACCGCATTACGCCTGAGGCGTTAGATGCTGCCGTGACATTTTTCCGCCAGCATCTTTAAACACGCAGAATGCTGACCCCTTGCGCTTCCAGTTGTTGCAGGATTTCTGGGTTAGCATTTTTGCCGGTGATCAGCATATCGATTTGATCGGCACGGCTAAAAAGCATTCCCGCGCGTTCGCCAATCTTACTGCTATCAACCAGTACCACCAGTTTCCCTACCACGCTTAGCATCTTCTGCTCTGCCATTGCCGTCAGCATATCGGTTTTATACAACCCTTCTGCTGTCAGCCCTTTGCCGCTGGTAAACATCCAGTGCCCGGCATAGAGACTGTTTTCGCTGCCTTGCGGGCTTAAAGTGATGGACTGACTTTTGTTGTATTGTCCGCCCATAATGATCACGCTGTCATGCTCCTGATCGATCAGGTAATTTGCCAGCGGTAGATAATTAGTGATGATTTGCACTGGCTTGCCACACATTTCCCGCCCAAGCAGAAACGCGGTGGAGCCGCAGTTGATGACTACGCTTTCGCCCGGATTAACCAGCTGCGAGGCCGCTTTAGCAATACGTACTTTTTCATCGTGATTCTGCGCCTGATGCAGATTCATCGGCGTCCAGCGTGGGCGCTGCTGGGTAATCGCTTCGGCGCCGTTGCGCACTTTCTTCAGTTTGCCGCTTTCGTCGAGTTTATTGATATCGCGTCGCGCAGTGGCAGGCGAAATTCCCAGACGCTCAACGACTTTCTCAACGGTCACAAAGCCCAATTGTGCGAGCATTTCCAGGAGGATTTGATGTCTTTGTGCTTCAGTCATGAGCTATTCCGATAAAATTTGATTTTTTTAGATGATATTTGAAATAGCCAGGAAATACTACGCCGGATAGCGCGAACTACTCCACGCTATCCGGTATAAACGACAGATTACAGGAATGACTTGAACGGCAGATCCGGTTCAATAGTGAAGCAATCATCGAAACCACGCGGATAGTGGTACTCGAAGTTGTCTTTATCCAACGGCCAGGTAAATTTGCCGCCCACCTGCCAGATAAACGGCTTGAAGCCATACTTCAGACGATCTTTTTTCATCTCCCACAGCACGCGGATTTCTTGCGGATCGGCCTGGAAGTTTGACCAGATGTCGTGGTGGAACGGGATAACCACTTTCGCATTCAGGGCTTCACCCATACGCAGCATATCGGCGCTGGTCATTTTGTCGGTAATACCGCGCGGGTTCTCACCATACGATCCTAACGCCACATCGATCTGATGTTCGTTACCGTGCTTCGCATAATAGTTAGAGTAGTGGGAATCGCCACTGTGATACAGGGAACCGCCAGGGGTTTTGAACAGGTAGTTTACTGCGCGATCGTCCATGCCATCTGGCAGTACGCCAGCCGCTTTTTGATCCGCTGGTAGGGTGATCAGTGCAGTACGGTCGAAAGCGTCAAGCGCATGAATTTCAATGTCTTTCACTTTTACAACATCGCCCGGTTTGACCACGATGCAACGCTCTTTCGGTACGCCCCAGCCAATCCACAAATCAACGCAGGTTTTCGGTCCAATGAATGGTACGTCATCAGCACAGTTCTGCATCACGGCAGCAGCGACGTTAACGTCGATATGATCGTTGTGATCGTGAGTCGCCAGTACCGCGTCGATCTGGCGAATTGCAAACGGATCAAGAACAAACGGGGTGGTGCGCAGGTTTGGCTGCAGTTTTTTCACGCCAGCCATGCGCTGCATCTGGTGACCCTGTTTCATTAACGGGTTACCGTGACTTTGTTTGCCAGTGCCGCACCAGAAATCAACGCAAACGTTGGTGCCACCTTCTGATTTCAGCCAGATCCCGGTGCAGCCTAGCCACCACATCGCAAATGTGCCAGGGGCGACCTGCTCTTGTTCAATTTCTTCATTCAGCCAGCTACCCCACTCCGGGAAAGTGCTCAGGATCCAGGATTCTCGGGTGATACTTTTCACTTTACTCATCGCCATTTACCTTCATGATAGTTCAATTCGAATCAACATGTGATTGGTTTTGATTAATCCTGACACTATTTTTTCAGGAAGGCAATGACCATTTTTTGACTTTTTGCCAGGGAAGTTGTTGTTGATTTTGAGTGTGGAAAGATTTAATGGAATGTGTAATTCAATTAACTAAATGAATTTAAATGAATAATTATTTCGTTGTGTGAATCCCACTCTATCCATGAGGAATTATTTGCGGGTCGCGTCACATTTAATCATAAATAATCTTGTTGTGATTACTTTTGAAAATTAGAGTGAGTGCACAACATTCCGGGTGTGTGGAATACCCGGTTACCTCTTCTTCAGGAGATCGTTATGGAGATCCTCTACAACATCTTTACCGTGTTTTTTAACCAGGTCATGACCAATGCCCCGTTGTTGCTGGGTATTGTGACCTGTCTGGGCTACATCCTACTGCGCAAAAGTGTCAGCGTTATTATTAAAGGCACGATTAAAACCATAATTGGTTTCATGTTGTTGCAGGCAGGGTCCGGCATCCTCACCAGCACCTTCAAACCGGTGGTGGCGAAAATGTCCGAAGTCTACGGCATTAACGGCGCAATTTCCGATACTTACGCGTCGATGATGGCAACCATCGACCGCATGGGCGATGCCTATAGCTGGGTAGGTTACGCGGTGTTGTTAGCGCTGGCGCTGAACATCTGTTACGTGCTGCTGCGTCGCATTACCGGTATTCGTACCATCATGCTGACTGGTCATATCATGTTCCAGCAGGCGGGGCTGATTGCCGTTACGTTGTTTATTTTCGGCTACTCCATGTGGGCGACCATTATCTGCACGGCGATTCTGGTTTCGCTCTACTGGGGCATTACCTCCAACATGATGTACAAGCCGACTCAGGAAGTGACGGACGGCTGCGGTTTCTCCATCGGTCACCAGCAACAGTTTGCATCATGGATTGCCTATAAAGTTGCGCCGTTCCTCGGCAAAAAAGAGGAAAGCGTTGAAGACCTCAAACTGCCAGGCTGGCTGAATATTTTCCACGACAACATCGTCTCCACGGCGATTGTCATGACCATCTTCTTTGGTGCCATTCTGCTCTCCTTCGGTATCGACACCGTGCAGGCGATGGCAGGCAAAGTGAACTGGACGGTCTACATCCTGCAAACTGGTTTCTCCTTCGCGGTGGCGATCTTCATCATCACTCAGGGTGTGCGCATGTTTGTGGCGGAACTCTCTGAAGCATTTAACGGCATTTCCCAGCGCCTGATCCCAGGTGCGGTTCTGGCGATTGACTGTGCGGCTATCTATAGCTTCGCGCCGAACGCCGTGGTCTGGGGCTTTATGTGGGGCACCATCGGTCAGCTGATTGCAGTTGGCATCCTGGTCGCCTGCGGTTCCTCGATCCTGATTATTCCCGGCTTTATCCCGATGTTCTTCTCCAACGCCACCATCGGCGTGTTCGCTAACCACTTCGGCGGCTGGCGTGCGGCGCTGAAGATTTGTCTGGTGATGGGGATGATCGAAATCTTTGGTTGCGTCTGGGCGGTGAAACTCACCGGTATGAGTGCCTGGATGGGCATGGCGGACTGGTCGATTCTGGCACCACCGATGATGCAGGGCTTCTTCTCCATCGGTATCGCCTTTATGGCCGTCATCATTGTAATTGCACTGGCTTATATGTTCTTCGCTGGCCGCGCGCTGCGCGCAGAAGAAGATGCAGAAAAACAACTGGCAGAACAGTCTGCTTAATAAGGAGTTTTGATTATGACCGTACGTATTCTGGCTGTGTGTGGCAACGGACAAGGCAGTTCCATGATCATGAAAATGAAAGTGGACCAGTTTTTAACCCAATCAAACATTGACCACACGGTAAACAGCTGCGCGGTTGGCGAATACAAAAGCGAGTTGAGCGGCGCGGATATCATCATCGCTTCTACGCACATTGCGGGCGAAATCACCGTGACCGGCAACAAATATGTGGTTGGCGTGCGCAACATGCTCTCTCCTGCTGACTTTGGCCCGAAACTGCTGGAAGTGATCAAAGCGCATTTCCCGCAGGATGTGAAGTAAGGACGCGCCATGAAATTACGTGATTCGCTGGCTGAAAATAAATCTATCCGCCTGCAGGCCGAAGCAAATACCTGGCAGGAAGCGGTGAAAATCGGTGTTGACCTGCTGGTAGCGGCAGATGTGGTAGAGCCGCGTTACTACCAGGCGATTCTGGATGGCGTTGAACAGTTTGGTCCTTATTTCGTTATCGCACCAGGCCTGGCAATGCCGCACGGTCGCCCGGAAGAGGGCGTTAAGAAAACCGGTTTCTCTCTGGTAACGTTGAAAAAGCCGCTGGAGTTCAACCACGAAGATAACGATCCGGTGGATATCCTCATCACCATGGCGGCGGTCGATGCCAACACTCACCAGGAAGTGGGCATCATGCAGATCGTCAATCTGTTTGAAGATGAAGAGAATTTCGACCGTTTACGTGCCTGCCGTACCGAGCAGGAAGTACTGGATCTCATTGACCGCACCAACGCGGCAGCTTAAGAAGGAATTGAAAATGTCATTACCGATGTTGCAGGTCGCGCTGGACAACCAGACTATGGATAGCGCCTACGAAACCACTCGCCAGATTGCCGAAGAAGTCGACATTATCGAAGTGGGCACCATTCTGTGCGTGGGCGAAGGCGTGCGTGCGGTTCGCGATCTGAAAGCGCTTTACCCGCACAAAATCGTACTGGCAGACGCCAAAATTGCCGATGCGGGCAAAATCCTTTCTCGTATGTGCTTTGAAGCCAACGCTGACTGGGTGACCGTGATTTGCTGTGCGGATATCAACACCGCCAAAGGTGCGCTGGACGTGGCAAAAGAGTTTAACGGCGACGTGCAGATCGAGCTGACCGGCTACTGGACCTGGGAACAGGCGCAACAGTGGCGCGACGCAGGCATTCAACAGGTGGTTTATCACCGCAGCCGTGACGCACAGGCCGCAGGCGTGGCGTGGGGCGAAGCGGACATTACCGCGATCAAACGTCTTTCCGATATGGGCTTCAAAGTGACCGTCACCGGTGGCCTGGCGCTGGAAGATCTGCCGCTGTTCAAAGGCATTCCGATTCACGTGTTTATCGCTGGTCGCAGTATCCGTGATGCCGCTTCTCCGGTTGAAGCCGCGCGTCAGTTCAAACGTTCCATCGCCGAACTGTGGGGCTAAGGAGCGGATATGTTGTCCAAACAAATCCCGCTTGGCATCTATGAAAAAGCGCTCCCCGCCGGGGAGTGCTGGTTGGAACGGCTGCAACTGGCAAAAACGTTAGGCTTCGATTTTGTCGAGATGTCGGTAGATGAAACTGACGATCGCCTGTCGCGCCTCGACTGGAGCCGCGAGCAGCGTCTGGCGCTGGTGAATGCGATTGTTGAAACTGGCGTGCGCGTGCCGTCCATGTGCCTTTCTGCTCATCGTCGTTTCCCGCTGGGCAGCGAAGATGACGCGGTACGGGCGCAGGGGCTGGAGATTATGCGCAAAGCTATCCAGTTCGCCCAGGACGTCGGTATTCGCGTGATCCAGCTGGCGGGCTATGACGTTTACTATCAGGAAGCCAATAACGAAACGCGTCGTCGTTTCCGTGACGGGCTGAAAGAGAGCGTTGAGATGGCAAGCCGCGCGCAGGTGACGCTGGCGATGGAGATCATGGATTACCCGTTGATGAACTCCATCAGTAAGGCGTTGGGTTACACGCACTATCTCAACAACCCGTGGTTCCAGCTCTACCCGGATATCGGCAACCTGTCGGCGTGGGATAACGACGTGCAGATGGAGTTGCAGGCCGGAATCGGGCATATCGTCGCGGTGCATGTGAAAGACACCAAACCGGGCGTCTTCAAAAACGTGCCGTTTGGTGAGGGTGTAGTGGATTTCGAACGTTGCTTCGAAACGCTCAAACAGAGTGGCTATTGCGGGCCGTACCTGATTGAGATGTGGAGCGAAACGGCGGAAGACCCGGCGGCAGAAGTGGCGAAAGCGCGTGATTGGGTGAAAGCGCGCATGGCCAAAGCAGGCATGGTGGAGGCGGCATAATGCAAAAGCTAAAACAGCAGGTGTTTGAAGCCAACATGGATCTGCCGCGCTATGGGTTGGTGACCTTTACCTGGGGCAACGTCAGCACCATTGACCGCGAACGCGGGCTGGTGGTGATCAAGCCCAGCGGTGTCGCCTACGAAACCATGAAAGCAGACGATATGGTGGTGGTCGATATGAGCGGTAAGGTGGTGGAAGGGGAGTATCGTCCGTCTTCCGACACTGCGACGCATCTCGAACTCTACCGTCGTTATCCGTCGCTTGGCGGCATTGTCCATACCCACTCCACTCATGCTACCGCATGGGCGCAGGCGGGGCTGGCGATCCCGGCGTTAGGCACCACGCACGCCGACTACTTCTTTGGCGATATCCCGTGTACGCGCGGGTTAAGCGAAGAAGAGGTGCAGGGCGAGTATGAACTGAACACCGGCAAAGTGATTATCGAAACGCTGGGCAACGCCGAGCCTCTGCATACACCGGGGATTGTGGTGTACCAGCACGGGCCGTTCGCCTGGGGGAAAGATGCCCACGATGCGGTGCATAATGCGGTGGTGATGGAAGAAGTGGCAAAAATGGCGTGGATTGCCCGCGGCATTAACCCACAACTGAATCACATCGACAGCTACCTGATGAATAAACACTTCATGCGTAAGCATGGTCCCAACGCTTATTACGGGCAGAAGTAAAACACGCGCTGCGGAAATTTCCTTCTTCGGGAGATAACTGGTCTAATTCCGCAGCCGTTTTTCAAAAAAAAGCCCCCTGCGAAGGGGGCAAAGCAAACTATGGCAATGTTTCGTTGGTTATACCTGGTGCTAGCGATAAATATCCGCGCTGGCGTGCATATTGCCGTTACTTCCCGGTTCCCGTATCAGGATCGGATAGTAGTACGTTGCGCCCTGCGCATCTGTCTTTTCATTTAATGCCTGACGTGCTTCACTTTCAGTGGCGAAGTTATGGTTGATATAAATCACGCCTAAGCTTTGCACATCGTCCATATTTCTGGCCTGGTGGTTATTAATTTCAATGGCTGCCCATGTATTTGCACTTAGCAAAAGCACAGCCAGAAGGGCTAAAACACGACTGAACATAGATACCTCCTCAACGGCTGACTTTGTGTGCTCTCCTCTGTGATGATCTTCTGATTTAATTTTAATCAATGATAAAGAAGTTGATGGTGACCATTTCTGATGCAGTTGTTCAAAAAAACACCATGATGAAGTGTGATGAACTTCAAATCAGCGTGTTAGTACGATTTGGTGAAAGATGAGATTTATTTGTCGGCTGGCCTTGAGTTTAGCGGGGTATGTCAGTACTATAACGCGTCATTTTTCAGCCGACCTTTAACACGTTCCTTGCCTCCCCGGGATTCGGCTGACCCAGACAGGAGGCTGAATAATCCGTAAGGAGCAATTCGATGCGTCATTACGAAATCGTTTTTATGGTCCATCCTGACCAGAGCGAACAGGTTCCGGGCATGATCGAGCGCTACACTGCTGCCATCACTGGTGCAGAAGGCAAGATCCACCGTCTGGAAGACTGGGGCCGCCGTCAGCTGGCTTACCCGATCAACAAACTGCACAAAGCACACTACGTTCTGATGAACGTTGAAGCTCCGCAGGAAGTGATCGATGAGCTGGAAACTACCTTCCGCTTCAACGATGCCGTTATCCGCAGCATGGTTATGCGTACCAAGCACGCTGTTACCGAAGCATCTCCGATGGTTAAAGCGAAAGACGAGCGCCGTGAGCGTCGCGATGATTTCGCAAACGAAACCACTGATGATGCTGAAGCTGGGGATTCTGAAGAGTAATTTCTGATGACCAACCGTCTGGTGTTGTCCGGCACCGTGTGCAGGACTCCCCTTCGAAAGGTCAGTCCATCAGGAATTCCTCACTGCCAGTTCGTGCTTGAGCATCGTTCTGTGCAGGAGGAAGCCGGTTTTCACCGGCAGGCGTGGTGCCAAATGCCCGTTATTGTTAGCGGACACGAAAACCAGGCCATTACTCACAGTATAACGGTCGGCAGTCGCATAACCGTTCAGGGGTTCATTTCATGCCACAAGGCAAAGAACGGACTGAGCAAAATGGTTTTGCATGCCGAGCAGATTGAATTGATAGATTCTGGAGACTAGCCATATGGCACGTTATTTCCGTCGTCGCAAGTTCTGCCGTTTCACCGCGGAAGGCGTTCAAGAGATCGACTATAAAGATATCGCTACGCTGAAAAACTACATCACCGAAAGCGGTAAGATTGTCCCAAGCCGTATCACCGGTACCCGTGCAAAATACCAGCGTCAGCTGGCTCGCGCTATCAAACGCGCTCGCTACCTGTCCCTGCTGCCGTACACTGATCGCCATCAGTAATCGGTCACGGTCCATTAATACGACTTTGAGAGGATAAGGTAATGCAAGTTATTCTGCTTGATAAAGTAGCAAACCTGGGTAGCCTGGGTGATCAGGTAAACGTTAAAGCGGGCTATGCTCGTAACTTCCTGGTACCGCAGGGTAAAGCTGTTCCAGCTACCAAGAAAAACATTGAATTCTTCGAAGCACGTCGCGCTGAACTGGAAGCTAAACTGGCTGAAGTTCTGGCAGCAGCTAATGCTCGCGCTGAGAAAATCAATGCACTGGAAACTGTTACCATCGCGTCTAAAGCTGGCGACGAAGGTAAACTGTTCGGTTCCATCGGTACTCGCGACATCGCTGACGCTGTAACTGCAGCTGGCGTTGAAGTGGCTAAGAGCGAAGTTCGCCTGCCGAACGGCGTTCTGCGTACCACTGGCGAACACGAAGTGAGCTTCCAGGTTCACAGCGAAGTATTCGCGAAAGTGATCGTAAACGTAGTAGCTGAATAATTCGTTATTCAACGAGACGTAAAAACGCCGACCAGTGGTCGGCGTTTTGCTTTCTATTTTTCGTCAGGTATTAGTTTCGTAAGTAGATCCATTCACCATTCTCTTGTGTCCATAATTCAGGATGGTTTGCTGGCGTTAGATGCATATGATCGCACCTTATGTCTCGGTCCTGCGGCACTCGCTCGAAACCCAAACCCGAGTAGATTGCTGCTGAACTTGATAAGGAACGCAGACCAATTTTCAAATCATGGGGTAAATCAGAATACGCGTTTAGCAATGCAGCAATGATGAATCCGAGGGCATTAGAAACGCCTGTAACAGTGCGAAGTTGGTCGATATAAAGATCGATTGTTGGTAGTTCAGATGACCAGCAATTAGGCATTTGGGCAGGAAGGGTTACAACGTATCCTATCGTTTGGCCGGTATAGTCTGGAGTACCATAACCTGGACCCAAAACAACCTCGTGTATTGTGTATTTACTGTTGGGTTCGAAGGATTCGACATCTTGCAATAAATATTTCAGTTCTGCGGTTAACCTCGCACCCGCGTAAGCTTTATTGTATTTCTGGGCGTGAATATTATCTAATGTAGCCTCATGGTTCCATCCAAAAGAATTATCACCATTCATTGTTATTCCATCGTAAGCATTACACGCCATCGCTAGTTTATTGAATGCTTGCCAGTCTGAGAGATCTAGTTTGTGGATCTCAACAGTATGTCTGCCATCGCAATTATGATCTCTTCCACGATTTGAAAGTAATGTAGCGCGTGCGTATTGATGAAATTTTAATTTTACTGGTTTGTCGGTGGACGAAAAACGGGGTGAATATGCAGGAAATGAATAAATAGTGGTTGGTAATGTCATTGTATTTTTGCCTGTTTAATTTTTTTATAAATATCGTAGTTAAATGCTCAAAGAAAAAGAATCGATATTAATAAAAATAAGTTTGTTTTCTGAAGTAGTGAAAATAGCGGATGGTGAAAGATATTAATATCAAAAATCGCTCATCACGGATATAATGATGCACCCAGGGAGGGAGATGACTGACAACGCCTTACACCATACATTCTTGTTGTGCGGTATGTAATTATTCTACGCTGTCGGTATCGGTGCGTTTGTTAATCAGCAGGTTAACCAGCCACAAAAAGCCATTGAAAAAATCATCGATTTTACCTGGGATTATTATATTGCTAATCCCTGGTTTTTAAAAATTGTGCATAGTGAAAACCAAAGTAAAGGTGTGCATTATGCAAAATCACAGCGTCTCTTAGAAATTAATCATGCGCACTTGCAGTTAATGGAATCCTTATTGGATGAAGGGAGGAAACACAATATTTTTAAGCCAGATATCGACCCATTGCAGGTGAATATTAATATTGCTGCGCTTGGGGGATATTATTTGATCAACCAGCATACGCTTGGCCTGGTTTATCCGGTGCGCCGTAAAACCCCGTCCTTCAGGGCGGGGATATAAGGCGCGGTTTTCCACCTGATCAGGTGTTTGCTGTTGTTCAATGTATTGGCGGATGACGGATATTGGCGCACCTCCGCAGCTACTGGCAAAATAGCCAGGACTCCACAAAACGCCTTTGTAGTAATACCTGACTGCAATATCTGGTCGATCTCGTCGCAGTAACCTACCCGATACGCCTTTGAGGCTGTTTACCAGACTGGATATCGCCAGTTTGGGAGGATAGTTAATTAACAAATGGACGTGATCTGGTTCGCCATCCATTTCAACCAGTTCAGCTTCAAAATCAGCACATACATTTGAAAAGTAAGTGCGTAGTTTTTCTGTCGCGTCATGGTCAAAAATCTGACGTCGGTATTTGGTGACAAAGACCTGGTGAACATGCATCAGGAAAACACAATGCCTTCCACGCCGGATATCGGTTTCTTTTCTCACAGACCAAAGTATCATTTGGCCTGTGAAACGACTACAGGCATTTAAATTCCAGTTAAGACCCGGTGGTCAACAGGAGCGTGAAATGAGGCGCTTCGCAGGCGCATGTCGTTTCGTTTTCAATCGTGCTCTGGCACGTCAGAATGAGAATCATGAGGCCGGTAATAAATACATCCCTTACGGGAAAATGGCTTCCTGGCTGGTTGAGTGGAAAAACGCCACTGAAACGCAATGGCTTAAAGATTCGCCCTCACAGCCATTGCAACAGTCACTGAAAGACCTTGAGCGGGCTTACAAAAACTTCTTCCAGAAGCGGGCTGCTTTTCCCCGATTCAAAAAGCGGGGACAGAATGATGCATTCCGCTACCCGCAGGGCGTTAAGCTCGATCAGGAAAACAGCCGTATTTTTCTGCCGAAACTTGGCTGGATGCGCTACCGGAATAGCCGTCAGGTCACGGGTGTTGTGAAAAATGTCACTGTCAGCCAGTCCTGCGGTAAGTGGTACATCAGTATTCAGACTGAAAATGAAGTATCAACTCCGGTTCACCCTTCAGCATCAATGGTCGGGCTGGATGCTGGCGTGGCTAAACTCGCCACGCTGTCAGATGGCACAGTCTTTGAGCCTGTAAACAGTTTTCAGAAAAACCAGAAGAAGCTGGCGAGACTTCAGCGACAGTTAAGCCGCAAGGTCAAATTCAGCAACAACTGGCAGAAGCAGAAACGCAAAATACAGCGACTGCATTCCTGTATCGCAAATATCCGCAGGGACTACCTTCACAAAGTCACAACGACCGTCAGCAAAAACCACGCAATGATAGTCATTGAGGATTTGAAGGTCAGCAACATGTCAAAGTCAGCAGCGGGTACGGTCAGCCAGCCGGGGCGCAATGTCCGGGCAAAATCAGGTTTAAACCGTTCGATACTGGATCAGGGCTGGTATGAAATGCGCCGCCAGCTTGAGTACAAGCAGCTCTGGCGTGGCGGTCAGGTGCTTGCTGTTCCGCCAGCGTACACAAGCCAGCGTTGCGCGTGCTGTGGTCATACAGCGAAAGAAAATCGCCTGTCACAAAGTAAATTCAGATGCCAGGCATGTGGATATACAGCGAACGCCGATGTAAATGGCGCTCGTAACATTTTAGCGGCGGGGCACGCCGTTCTTGCCTGTGGAGAGATGGTGCAGTCAGGCCGCTCGTTGAAGCAGGAACCCCCCGAAATGATTTAGGCGACAGCCTGAACGTAGCAGGGATCCACGTCCTTCAGGGCGTGGAGGATGTCAACATATCAGTATGGTTTCACCTCAGGCACTGGAAGCCAGACGTAAGGTCATCAAAGAGACAATCCTTAGCTGGCTTTTGGTTGACCCTTCATCTACCGCGCACGAATAAAACTGCCATCCGGCTGGCGGGTAAACAGGACCTGTTGATTATTCCCCGTATCAATGGTTAAGCCCGTCACCACGCCGCTGGCGTTCTGGCGGATTTTCACCATCTGCCCGTTTTGCAAATTACTCAGCGGCTTACCCGCGCCTTCTACCTGCGCCATTGCATAGACATCGGTAGCGGGCAGTCCGTGGTCGCGGAACAGCTGCGCCATCGTTTTACCGGGTTCGACACGGTAAGAGCGCCATTGATTATCAATTCCGCTATCTGGCTGGAATGGTTGCGTTTGGGTAGTTTGCGGCTGCTCTTCTGGCTGGCCTTCCTGTATAGGTTCTGGAGCGACCGGGGCCACCTGATCAGGATCATTTTGTGGCGTAACTAGCTGCGCCCGCAGCTGTTCTTCTGTCGGCGGTTGTGATTGCGACTGAATATCTAACTGCGCTTCACGCGTCACCACTGGCGCGTTGGGCGTATCATCAGATGGAAGCAGAAATCCGACCACCAATACAATGGCGGCAATAATGATCCCCCGACGATGCATCGGCGGCAGCGGGTCCATGAAGCGAAAATTGTCCGGCGCGTGCCAGACTTTCTCCAGGGTTGGTTTTAGTTCAAAGCGCCCGGGCATGGTTTCCTCCTGCTCCGCGTCTTGTTCCTCAATCATAGCCTATGAATAAGCTAACGCTATGATGTCCGTGGTAAACCCGCCTTTATTATATTCATACGGGATATTGCTATTGTTTCTTTTTCCCCGGGATTTGTCATCATTCCCGCGACAAAGTTTTACCCAAAGAAGTGTGGCTGATATGCTGCCCGCTACTTTATACCCTAAGAAAGGAAATACGATGACCACCCCAACTTTTGACACCATCGAAGCGCAAGCAAGCTACGGCATTGGTTTGCAGGTAGGGCAACAACTGAGTGAATCTGGCCTGGAAGGGCTGCTGCCAGAAGCACTGGTTGCAGGCATTGCTGATGCGCTGGAAGGCAAACATCCGGCTGTTCCGGTTGATGTGGTGCACCGCGCGCTGCGTGAAATCCACGAACGCGCCGATGCCGTTCGTCGTCAGCGTTTCCAGGCGATGGCTGCTGAAGGTGTGAAATACCTGGAAGAAAACGCCAAAAAAGAAGGTGTGAATAGCACCGAATCTGGCCTGCAATTCCGCGTGATCAACCAGGGCGAAGGCGCAATTCCGGCACGTACCGACCGCGTTCGTGTTCATTACACCGGAAAACTGATCGACGGCACCGTGTTTGACAGCTCCGTTGCTCGCGGCGAGCCAGCTGAATTCCCGGTTAACGGCGTGATCCCAGGCTGGATTGAAGCGCTGACTCTGATGCCGGTAGGTTCTAAATGGGAACTGACTATCCCGCAGGAACTGGCATATGGTGAGCGTGGCGCAGGCGCGTCCATCCCTCCGTTCAGCACCCTGGTGTTTGAAGTCGAACTGCTGGAAATCCTCTAAGCAGCGCATTCTGTTCCCCTCGAGCCAGAGGGGAGCAGGCATTCAGCAATAAACCCTTCAGTTTGCCAAACGGCGCTATTTTGTGTTGCAAAGACCCCGTAAGCGTGTATTTTTGTGAGCTGTTTCGCGTTATCACCGTGATATGACACTCACTTTAAACATAAAATTAACATTAGATCTAAATCTTAGTATTCATCCCGCGTATTGTTACCTAATATCGATGAGTCCCGATACAGATTCGTCGTATCATAGACTGACTAAAGGCCGTAGAGCCTGAACAACACAGACAGGTACAGGAAGAAAAAAACATGGTAGATCAGGTAAAAGTCGTTGCCGATGATCAGGCTCCGGCTGAACAGTCGCTACGGCGCAATCTCACAAACCGACATATTCAGCTTATTGCCATTGGCGGTGCCATTGGTACGGGGTTGTTTATGGGGTCCGGCAAAACGATTAGCCTTGCCGGGCCGTCGATCATTTTTGTTTATATGATCATTGGTTTTATGCTCTTTTTCGTGATGCGGGCAATGGGGGAATTGCTGCTTTCGAATCTGGAATACAAATCTTTTAGTGACTTCGCTTCCGATTTACTCGGGCCGTGGGCAGGATATTTCACCGGCTGGACTTACTGGTTCTGCTGGGTTGTAACCGGTATGGCAGACGTGGTGGCGATCACGGCTTATGCTCAGTTCTGGTTCCCCGATCTCTCCGACTGGGTCGCCTCGCTGGCGGTGATAGTGCTGCTGCTGACGCTCAACCTCGCCACCGTGAAAATGTTCGGTGAGATGGAGTTCTGGTTTGCGATGATCAAAATCGTCGCCATTGTGTCGCTGATAGTCGTCGGCCTGGTCATGGTGGCGATGCACTTTCAGTCACCGACCGGTGTAGAAGCGTCATTCGCGCATTTGTGGAATGACGGCGGCTGGTTCCCGAAAGGTTTAAGTGGCTTCTTTGCCGGATTCCAGATAGCGGTTTTCGCTTTCGTGGGGATTGAGCTGGTAGGTACAACAGCTGCGGAAACCAAAGATCCAGAGAAATCACTGCCACGCGCGATTAACTCCATTCCGATCCGTATCATTATGTTCTACGTCTTCGCGTTGATTGTGATTATGTCCGTGACGCCGTGGAGTTCGGTAGTCCCGGAGAAAAGCCCGTTCGTTGAGCTGTTTGTGTTGGTAGGTTTGCCTGCGGCTGCCAGCGTGATCAACTTTGTGGTGCTGACCTCTGCGGCGTCTTCCGCTAACAGCGGTGTCTTCTCTACCAGCCGTATGCTGTTTGGTCTGGCGCAGGAAGGTGTGGCACCGAAAGCGTTCGCTAAACTCTCTAAGCGCGCAGTACCCGCGAAAGGGCTGACCTTCTCTTGTATCTGTCTGCTCGGCGGCGTGGTGATGTTGTATGTGAATCCCAGCGTGATTGGCGCGTTCACGATGATTACAACCGTTTCCGCGATTCTGTTTATGTTCGTCTGGACGATTATCCTTTGCTCGTACCTGGTGTACCGCAAACAGCGTCCACACCTGCATGATAAGTCGATCTACAAGATGCCGCTCGGCAAGCTGATGTGCTGGGTATGTATGGCATTCTTTGTGTTCGTGGTCGTGCTGCTGACACTGGAAGATGATACCCGCCAGGCGCTGCTGGTTACCCCGCTGTGGTTTATCGCTCTGGGGCTGGGCTGGTTGTTTATTGGTAAAAAACGCATGGCGAAGTAATGCTGCGTTTATAGCTCTGAAAGGCACCTGCGGGTGCCTTTGTCTTTATATATTCTTAAAAATATCTACCATCATAGACAGCCCTCAGGCGCGAGCTTACCGTGAATCTTTGCCACTCGTTGCAGAGTTCACTATGGTTAAGCGCAGTTGGTTATTAATCGCCGCATTACCTCTCTCCATTTCACCTTCCTGGGGCGCGGATTTTTATTACCGCCAGCATGAAAAAGGCACGGTTTACGTTGCCGAACAGAAGGGAAAAGAAGATGAGATCCTCTCCGAATTACCAGACGTTAATTTTTCCCGCCTCTGGCGCATTGCCAATTTAGCCAATAAACAAGAAACCCGGCTGCTCTCCGATTTTAATCCCGATAAGTTCGACTGTGATGACGAGGGGGATTGCCAGCATACCTGGCTCACCGATGGACGTTCTGTCCTTTGGGCAGGCAAAGTCCTGAAAAATCCATCCGGTGAACCTAATGTCGATGCCGCCAGTTTTAAGGCATTCGGCGCTTTCGCTGCTGATAAACGCAGTATCTATTTTGACGGCCAGCGTACCGATGATAATAGCGGTGATAAGCAGGTGGATATGTCAACGCTTGAAGAGACGGACATCTGGAATTTACTGCGTGATAAAAATAGTCTTTGGCATAAGGGGCACTGGTTGGGCAGCGCTGACGGGTTTCAAATCCTGCGGCATGATTCATCCCTGCAATTTGTTGTAATGACAAATTCGCAGGTGATTGTTAATGGCAAGCCGCTGCCCGCCGATCGCAAAACCTTTCAGATAATCCGCTGGATGCCTGGCGAACGGTTAGTTTATCGCGATAAAAGCGGCGAGCATGACTATACGTTGGAAGATATTGGTCACAGTTGTGCGTTATTTAATATCGGTTTGAAGAATGTGTCCAGGCTCAAACAAGAAGCGACGCCTGCGGGCAGTGATTGTGTTTATGAAACGCTTAAAGGAGTTGATCCGGAATATTTTACCTTACTTACCGGGTCGGTAGGCTATTACAAAGATCAATTCTATAAGGTTAAAACCAATGCATTAGGTGAAGGTGAACTGATAACACCCAAGCCAGAGGATGTTTTTGAATTATTAGATAGGGAAAGCATGGTAACTGGCTACATGTATATCACTACAGACGGGCAACTCTACAGTCACGAACTTAGTGGATTAACCACAATCGACGGAAAACACTACGAGCAAACTGAATGGCTGCGTTACAACCCCATTTCAGCAGAATGGTCTACGGTGAAGCAACCCCCGAGCGGTCTGAAACCCTTATTTAAATAACCTCTTACACGCTAACAGCTTCAGGATGATGCTATGTTGCCAATTAAACCCGTTTGTCTCGCACTGGCTTTATTTTCAACCGCTTCGATAGCCTGCTCCGGCGTGCCTTATGCTGCGTTTTACTACCAGCCGTGGGGGCAAGGCACAAAATATATCGTTGAAGATAGTGACGGTTACGGTATCGATTTTCCGGATATTCATTTGCCGCAGGTAAAGTTCAAACAACTTCGCCGCGTACCCAACGGCACTGATGGTGAATACGATTCACCTGATGATATCAATAATGATTTTGTGCGGGTGGCTCCCTTCTCTGGCTATCGGTCAAATGGCGGCTGGCGTTTCGACTGGTTAACCGATGGCCGCCATATTTTATGGGCAGGGAAAATAGTCCAGAACCCGCCGGGAACACCGAAAGTTGATGTTGCAACATTCCGCGCGTGGGGGCGTTTTGCCGCCGATAAAGATAGTCTCTATTTTGATGGTGAACGCACGGATGATAATCGCGACGAAAAGCAGGTCGATATGGATTCGTTGCAACAAGTCGGCGGTTCAGGTGATTCCGCGGATGTGCTGAAAGATCGTCACAATATTTACTTTCAGGGGCACTGGTTGGGCAGTGCGCAAGGGTATTCTATTCTTGGCGTTAAATCCTGGGACCGACGAATTATTTTATTTTCCCCCAATAGCTGCCAAAGCAAAAGTAATCCGGGACCCTGGGATACAATCTGGCGGACTAAATCACAGGTCTTTGTGAATGGAGATGCCATCAACGCCGATCCGGATACCTTTCATATTGTGCGCTGGATAGCCGGTTCACTGCTAATTTATCGCGATAAAGACGGGGAGAAACGTTATGCGTTCGGTAAAAATTGTCGGAGTACGTTTGACCTGCAGCGGGATAAAGTAACATGGTTGACGCGTGATGCTTCCAGGCGTGCTAATGACTGCCGGGTTGCGACTATTCCTGATGTTGATCCGGAATATTTTCGCCCGCTGACGGAGAATGTGGCGCAATATAAAGATTCGCTCTATCTGGTGAAGTATGTTTCTGCGGTCGAAAAAACGCTGTCGGTCATTCATTTACCAGACCCGCAACAAGAATTACAGGAAGGTGTTAATATTGTAGGGGATAAAGTTTATTTCATTGCGAGCGATGATGTGACTATTTTTGATATTAATGGGCAATGGCAGTGGTATAAAAGCCCCGATGGCACACCATTAAATTATTTAGCACATGACGATCGCTATACGTATTTTATTGATGAAGACACGGTTGAGCATTTTGAACTGAAAGGCCAATGGACGTGGTTTAAATACGCCAATGGTCAATTATCAGATACCTTTGCTCATGATGACCACTATATTTATTACGTAGGCGATGGACTGGTACGTGATGCGAAGCGGCGTAATGAGACTCGACAACTCGATGCGGCGCATCTTGATAAAAACGGCAGTTTGCTTACCGTTGAAGGTGAGTACACCAGTTACAACAATGAATTATTTCCACTGAATGACTGAATAATCAACGATCCTGCCCATGTCAGGATCGTTGATCGAACAAATCACTCACCCGCCAGCGCGCGTGGGAACAGCACATTATTTTCCAGGCTGATGTGCTCCATCAGGTCATCAATCAGTTCATTAATGCCGTTATACATCGCTTTCCAGGTGGTGCAGGCTTCTGGCGGCGGTGTGACGTTATTGGTAGTGTGTTTGATTACTTCCAGCAGTTCACCCGCTTCATCGTGCTCGCTTTCCATTACGCTGATTGGCCCCATTGCCTGGCTGCCCATGCCTTGTTTGATCATCGGGAAGAGGATCTGCTCTTCTTTCATCATGTGGCTGGAAAGCTCTTCATGCAGCATAGTCAGGTATTTTGTCAGCCCTTTTGGCACGCTCGGTTTGTCGGCGTGAACGCGTTCGACTTTAGTCGCTTGCAGGATCAGCTCCGGCAGTTGCTCGCGGTGACGATCGTGGTAGCGCACGATGATATGGTCGATGATTTCTGCCAGCGGGGCGCTACGCCAGTCTTTCTCAATCGGTTGTTCAGCAAGCTTTGCCAGCTCAGCTTCAATGACCTCAACATCCAGTTCTTTACGTGCCGCCGCACGCGCCAGCGTTTGCTTACCGCCGCAGCAGTAATCCATATCATATTTACGAAACAGAGCCGAAGCGCGAGGGATAGAGAGCGCCAGTTCACCTAAAGGTTGGTCGCGATAAGCCATAGCTGATACCTCATTCTTAATAAGATAAGATGTATTTTAAATGCATCTTTAAGGTGAATGCTATAACCCTTACGTAGCAGAGGCTTATTTAACTCACTGCCAGCGTGTCAACTTTCAGAGACAGGTTCAATTAAGGGTTTTTCCGGTTTTGCTCTGACCGCAATGACCACGCCAACCACTAACAGCGCGATACCGCTTAGCGTCATTAGCGGCGGCATTTGCTGGCGGAGTAAAAAGGTGTACAGCAAACCTGCCAGCGTTTCGAAAACAATCAGCGGCCCGAGAATCACGGTCGGTAATCGCTGGCTGGCGACGTTCCAGCAGAGTGCACCGACCCATGAGCAAAGCACGGCTATCGCAATCATCAGACTAATAAATAAAAGCGGACGGGGGCCAAAGGGTAGGGAGAAGTCCGGCGTTTGCGTATTCAGCCAGTAACAGGCGACGAGATAGCCGATGAGAGAAACCGGCAGCGTGACCAGCGCCTGCGCCGTTGCCCACATCATCGGATGTTTGTCGGGATTTTCCCGCAGCCAGCGGGCGTTGCGCAGGGCATACCATGCCCAGCAGACCACGGAAACTAACGCCAGCACGATGCCAGAGGTATAACGTGCCCAGTCAAAATCGGGGAGTCCGTGGTTTAACTCAGCAATATTCACACACGCCAGGCCGATGCCAATACAAACCAGTGCCGGGGCGAGTTTTCCCCACGCGAGTTTGCCGTCGCGCTGGCTATAAAGCAGATTGGCAAAAACGGGAATCACCACCGGCAGGGTGCCGATAATCATCGTGGAAACAGGCGCACCAGTACGTTGAATGGCACTGGCAAGGCAGAAGTAATAGATGAGGTTGCCCATCATAGTGAGCATCAAGGCGGTAAGCCAGTCGCGACGCGCCAACTGACGCAGACGCACGCGTCCCAGCCAGGCAATGGGCAGCGCAATTAACCCTAACGCCAGATAACGCCCCATCGACTGCAACATCGCCGGGTATTCCGGTACGATCAACGGCCCGACAAAAATAAGCCCCCACATCAACCCTGCTAACAGGGCGTACAGCACGCCGCTAATCATTACTGGCATCCATTGATCTGTCAGAAGAAACGTTCAGGAAGCAGATATGATTGCTCCCGGCATCCCGTCATTATCAGAGAGGATGCGGGAGGATGCCACTTTAATTAACTAGTTATTAACATTAAAAAGATGGCTTACGCTTTCGGCTAACGTTGTCGTTGGGCGGCCAATCAATTTGCTAAGCGTTTTGCTGTTATCAAACAGACCACCTTTCGATGCGCCAACGTCAGAATCCGCCAGCATATCCGCCAGTCCGTCAGGCAGTCCGACGCTTTTCAGTGCCGCGGCGAAATCAGCTTCACTCAGATTTTGATAGGTAACCTGTTTGCCGCTCTGTTTGGTCAGCTCTGCCGCTAACTGTGTCAACGTCCAGGCACTATCGCCCGCCAGTTCGTAAACCTTGCCTTCGTGACCGGCTTCGCTAATCACGCGTGCCGCAGCTGCCGCATAATCTGCCCGCGTTGCTGAGGCGATTTTGCCATCGCCCGCCGCACCGATAAATACGCCGTGTTCCAGTGCTGCCGGGGCGCTGGCGAGGTAGTTTTCGCTGTACCAGCCGTTGCGCAGCAGGGTGTAAACGATGCCAGAATCAGCCAACATTTTCTCCGTCTCAATGTGCTCATCGGCGAGGCCGAGCGGAGATTTATCCGCGTGAAGCAGACTGGTATAAGCGATAAATTTCACACCAGCCGCCTTTGCGGCATTAATAACATTACGATGCTGCGGGGCACGTTGACCCACTTCGCTGGAAGAGATCAGCAGTAGTTTTTCCACTCCCTGAAGTGCAGATGTCAGTGCGGCTTCATCGCCGTAGTCAGCCTGACGCACGGTAATGCCTTGTGCTGTCAGTGCCTGGGCTTTTGCCGGATTACGAACGATAGCCACTATTTGGCTGGCAGGAACCGTTTTCATCAAGGATTCAATAACATAGTGACCAAGTTGGCCAGTGGCACCAGTAATTGCGATCATAGGAAGTCTCCATCGTTTGTCTTGTGTTTAAATACGCTAACACCTAAACTTACTTTTAGTAAGTACGTACAAAAAGGTAAGTATGAGATGAGTCAGGTTAGCCTGTCGCAACAACTGAAAGAGGGAAATCTCTTCGCCGAACAGTGCCCGTCGCGCGAGGTGTTGAAACACGTCACCAGTCGTTGGGGGGTATTGATTCTGGTCGCGCTTCGCGAAGGTACGCACCGTTTTAGCGACCTGCGCCGCAAGATGGGTGGGGTGAGTGAAAAGATGCTTGCGCAGTCGTTACAGGCATTAGAACAGGATGGGTTTCTTAACCGTATCTCTTATCCGGTGGTGCCGCCGCATGTGGAATACAGCCTCACGCCGCTGGGCGAGCAGGTGAGCGAAAAGGTTGCTGCACTGGCGGACTGGATTGAGTTGAATTTGCCTGAGGTGCTGGCAGTGCGGGATGAACGTGCGGCATAACAGCCGGATGCGCTGCGCTTATCCGGCCTACGGTTCATGACTTGTAGGGCGGATAAGATGCGACAGCATCGCATCCGCCAATAAATGCCGGATGCGGTTGATGATTTGTAGGCCGAAAAAGAAGTGTTTTACTTACTCAAATCCACCTGATAAATCGCAAAGCCGATATCATCGGTCGCGACTTTCTTCATCGGATATTGTCCTTTCTCTTTAATAAACGCCGCGGCTTTATCTGACGGAGAGGTTTCGAAACGGATATCCAGTTTCTTATCGCCAGCTATCGGTGCTAAACGCCAGTTGTTATCTGCCGCCGGGTGAATTTCCCCCGCACGCTTCGACTCATCAGCAATCCACGCTGCCAGTACCGAGCGGTTCTCATCCGGTGAAGCAAAAGCGATATGGCTGTCGCCCGTACCGGCAAATTTGCCACCGTAAGCGCGATAGTTATTGGTGGCAACGAGGAACATGGCGTTCGGATCAATCGGCTTGCCATTAAAGGTCAGGTTCTTAATCCTTTCCGCATTGGCATTAACCATCTGGCACTCGCCGTCATAACGGGCAGGCTGGGTAACATCAATCTGATAATTCACACCATCAATCACATCAAAGTTATAGGTGCGGAAACCATCCCAGTTGATGAGTGACTGTGGTTTCGTGCTGTTAGGATCAATCTGGTTAAACTGTCCGGCGGAGCACTCCAGCCACTCTTTCACCTCTTTACCGCTGGCTTTCACCACAATCAGCGTATTGGGATAGAGATAAAGATCGGCGGCATTACGGAAGGTCAACTGACCTTTTTCCACCTCCACATAGCTTGCCGGGTCATTTTTGCGACCACCAACTTTAAACGGTGCGGCAGCTGAAAGCACTGGCAGTTTTGCCAGATCCGGATCGCCCTGAATGTAATGCTCGACATACGCTTTTTGCGCGTTGTTCACCACCTGCACGGTCGGATCGTCCTGCACCAGTGCCAGATAGCTATACATATTGTCGGCAGATTTACCGATTGGCTTGCTGACGAACTGGCGTGTGGCATCGTGATCGGCTTTGAGTGTTTCTACCAGCTTGCTGTCTTCCGCCGCGAGGGATTTTTTATTAGCGATGTCGTAAATCGGTCGTGCTTCCGCTTTCGCCTGTGTTACCTGCCATTTACCGCTGTCATTACTGAGTTGTAAGTCGACCACACCAAGATGATCGCCCCACATGCCTGGCATTACCGCCGGAACACCATTCAGCGTGCCTTTCGCGATATCAGCTCCTTCGATATCAGCAAAATCTTTACCTGGGAAAACGGCGTGAGCATGGCCAAACATAATGGCGTTAACGCCCGGAATTTCACTGAGGTAATAAACTGAGTTTTCCGCCATCACTTTATACGGATCGGCAGACAGCCCGGAATGCGCCAGAACGACAACAACATCGGCACCTTTCTCGCGCATTTCAGGCACGTATTTGCGCACGGTTTCGGTAATATCATTCACCGTCACTTTCCCGGATAAATTAGCTTTATCCCAGCCCATGATTTGCGGCGGTACGACGCCAATATAGCCAATCTTCAGCGTCTGTTTTTTTCCGTCTTTATCGACCACTTCGGTATCTTTAATTAAATACGGTGTAAACATTGGCTGTTTGGTTCTGGCGTCAATGACGTTGGCATTTACATAAGGGAATTTCGCTCCCGCCAGCGCATTTTTCAGGTAATCCAGACCGTAGTTAAACTCATGGTTGCCAAGCGTGCCGACGGTATAGTCCAGCGTATTTAATGCCTTATACACTGGGTGAATATCACCTGCTTTTAATCCTTTCGCCGACATGTAATCTGCAAGCGGACTCCCCTGAATCAAATCGCCGTTATCGACCAGTACGCTGTTTTTCACTTCATTGCGGGCATCGTTAATCAGGCTTGCCGTACGTACCAGTCCGAATTTTTCCGTGGCGGTGTCTTTGTAATAATCGAAATCCATCATGTTGCTATGCAGATCAGTGGTTTCCATGATACGCAGATCGACCGTCGCTGCATTCACACTGGCGGCAATCAGCGTGGCCAGGAGCGTTGCGCTAAACTTAATCATCAGGGACATCCTTTTATCATCGGGAATACGAAAGAAAAGAGAGAATAAACGTCTTACTTATAGAACAGTGAAGAATGCCACAATTTTACGCTTTGAAAATGATGACACTATCACAGTTGGCGCATTCATTAACGATAGGGTATAAGTAAAACAATAAGTTAACACCGCTCACAGAGACGAGGTGGAGAAATGTTAGATCAAGTATGCCAGCTTGCACGGAATGCAGGCGATGCCATTATGCAGGTCTACGACGGGACGAAACCGATGGACGTCGTCAGCAAAGCGGACAATTCTCCGGTAACGGCAGCGGATATTGCCGCTCACACCGTTATCATGGACGGTTTACGTACGCTGACACCGGATATTCCGGTCCTTTCTGAAGAAGATCCTCCCGGTTGGGAAGTCCGTCAGCACTGGCAGCGTTACTGGCTGGTAGACCCGCTGGATGGTACTAAAGAGTTTATTAAACGTAATGGCGAATTTACCGTTAACATTGCGCTCATCGACCACGGCAAACCGATTTTAGGTGTGGTGTATGCGCCGGTAATGAACGTAATGTACAGCGCGGCAGAAGGCAAAGCGTGGAAAGAAGAGTGCGGTGTGCGCAAGCAGATTCAGGTCCGCGATGCGCGCCCGCCGCTGGTGGTGATCAGCCGTTCCCATGCAGATGCGGAGCTGAAAGAGTATCTGCAACAGCTTGGCGAACATCAGACCACGTCCATCGGCTCTTCGCTGAAATTCTGCCTGGTGGCGGAAGGACAGGCGCAGCTGTACCCGCGTTTCGGGCCAACGAATATTTGGGATACCGCCGCTGGTCATGCTGTGGCTGCGGCTGCCGGAGCGCACGTTCACGACTGGCAGGGTAAACCGCTGGATTACACTCCGCGCGAGTCGTTCCTGAATCCGGGGTTCAGAGTGTCTATTTATTAATTAATTTATGCAGCAGGTCCATCACTTGCTGCACCTCTTCCTGAGTAAGCGCCCCGTCTTTGGCCCATTGCACGCGACCGTCTTTATCCAGCACCACTACAGCGGAACTTTTTTCATCCAGCTGCCAGGCACCGCGTGCGACGCCATTGCTATCAACAATAAACTGCGACCAGGGATAAAGCTTTTTATTACTCTCCAGACTGCTGCGCACAAACATGCCGGAACCCGGAATTGCGTCGTCGGTGTTAACAATGGTGGTGGTCTGGTAACGATCGTGCGGTAACTTCGCTGATTTAATCGCTTCAATCAGCGTCGCATTTTTCTCTTTTGCAGAGGTGCGACCAGCAATATGTTGCAGTACTCGCACTTTTCCCACTAACTGCGCGCTGTTCCAGGTTTTGTAGCTAAACTGATCTTTATCAAGCACCAACTCGCCACGATCGGTGATGCCAATCGGCGGCACTCGCTGACCGGTTTCGAACTGATGTGCGGAAGCCATCATCGGCAACAGCAGGCAGGTGAGTGCCAGAATCTTGCGTAGGGTCATGGTGTTTCCTTCTTATGATATGCAGGTGATCCGACCACTTGGGTCTGAGTTTTAATCATATGTGCTATTTATCGAATTTCCCGCAAGTGTGATGCCAGTTTGCGGTCAAGCGCACAAATCATATGAAAAATGAATGCTTATACTGAAGACCGCGCTTCGGTAAAAAGATAATTCTGAATAATTGTAACCTTTAGGTAAAAAAAGTTATACGCGGTGGAAACATTGCCCGGATAGTCTATAGTCACTAGGCATTAAAATTTGCGCCTCATAATCGTTGGGCCGATTGTGGCACCGCACAGGCGTAATACTCAGCAGGAGATAACAATGAAAATTTTCCAACGGTACAACCCACTTCAGGTGGCGAAGTACGTAAAGATCCTGTTCCGTGGACGGTTATACATCAAGGACGTTGGCGCTTTTGAATTTGATAAGGGTAAGATTCTTATCCCAAAAGTGAAGGATAAGCTGCATTTGTCAGTGATGTCCGAAGTTAACCGTCAGGTTATGCGTCTGCAAACAGAGATGGCTTAACCAAAGTGCTATGCAGTAATAAGACGGCTCCTGATTCGGGAGCCGTTGATGTTTCTGGGGTTACGCGACGCTTTCTTCTTTATCTTTAGCGTCAGGCAGTTTTGGCGAAAGGGCGGTGGCCTTGCTGTCGATTCGGGTCACCAGCAGCTGGTCGATGCGGTAGTTATCGATATCCACCACTTCAAATTTGTAGCCGGCGAATTTCACCGAATCGGTGCGTTTCGGGATCTTACGCAGCATAAACATCATAAAGCCGCCGATGGTTTCGTAGTTGCCCGACTGCGGGAACTCGTCAATATCCAGCACGCGCATGACGTCGTCAATCGGGGTGCCGCCGTCAATCAGCCATGAGTTCTCATCACGGGCGACAATCTGCTCTTCCAGCCCCTGACCGACCAGATCGCCCATCAGCGTGGTCATCACGTCGTTGAGGGTGATGATCCCCACTACCAGCGCGTACTCGTTCATGATCACCGCGAAGTCTTCACCTGCGGTTTTAAAACTTTCCAACGCTTCTGAAAGGGTTAACGTATCCGGCACAATCAGCGTGTTGCGAATTTGTACGCCGCTGTTCAGTGCCAGGCTTTGGTTAGCCAGCACGCGGTTCAGCAGGTCTTTAGAATCGACATATCCGATGATGTGGTCAATATCTTCATTACAGACGAGAAACTTAGAGTGCGGATGTTCCGCCACCTTATTCTTCAGACTTTGCTCATCTTCGTGGAGATCAAACCAAATCACGTTTTCACGCGGTGTCATTGAAGACGGAACGGTACGGGATTCCAGCTCAAAGACGTTTTCAATCAGCTCGTGTTCCTGTTTACGTAACACGCCCGCCAGCGCACCGGCTTCCACTACCGCGTAGATGTCATCAGAAGTGATGTCATCTTTACGTACCATTGGCAGTTTGAAAATACGGAAGATTATGTTCGCCAGTCCGTTGAAGAACCACACCAGCGGGGTGCAAACGTACAGGCAGAAGCGCATCGGGTTGATGATACGCAAAGCCACAGCTTCTGGCGCAATCATACCGATGCGTTTCGGGGTTAAATCCGCAAACAGGATAAACATGCCAGTCACTAACGAGAAAGAGAGAATAAAGCTCAGTTGCTCAGAGAGTTCTGCCGACATATAGCGGGAGAACAGGCTGTGAAAAGCTGGAGAAAATGCCGCATCACCGACGATACCGCCGAGAATCGCCACTGCGTTCAGACCGATTTGGACCACGGTAAAGAACATGCCGGGATTTTCCTGCATATTCAGAACGCGTTGGGCATTTATATTGCCTTCATCAGCCAGCAGTTTAAGTTTGATTTTGCGTGAGGCGGCAAGCGAGATCTCGGACATCGAGAAGAACGCACTTACAGCGATCAAACAGAGTATGACTAAAATACTGTTTAACATATCTTATCCGACCTTTCAGGCCAGATCCTCGGAAGGGGAAGTTGATTAATTTGTGTGAAATACACATTGAAAGCCGATTCGAAGAAAGTGAACCGGCATTTTCAGTGGCTAGTATAGCGTAAGGTACTGTAAAGCCGCCAGAGGGTTAAAATTCAGACAGCTGAAAAATGAAAAACTGCCTGATGCGCTATACCGAACAGGCCTACGCAGTCCCCGCAATATATTGAATTTGGACGATTTTGTAGGCCTGGCAAGGCGTTTACGCCGTATCCGACATAAACAAAATGCACTTTATCAACAATCTACATTTGTACCCGTAACGCTATGCTTCCGGCGGCAGACAGACGCCAATTCCGCCAATTCCACAGTAACCATACGGGTTTTTATGCAGATATTGCTGGTGGTCATCTTCGGCATAATAAAACGGTGTGGCGTTAGCGATTTCCGTGGTGATGCGACGATCGTCATCGGCGGCAAGCATCGCCGCCTGAAAACGTTCCAGACTGGCGCGAGCGGCGGCATCCTGTTCTGGGGTCAGAGGATAAATCGCTGAACGATACTGCGTACCGTGGTCATTGCCCTGACGCATTCCCTGGGCGGGATCGTGATTCTCCCAAAATACTTGTAGCAACTGCTCATAGCTGATGACGGATGGATCGTAAACAATGCGCACCGCTTCGGCATGGCCAGTATCGCCGGAGCACACTTCCCGATAAGTCGGATTTGGCGTATAGCCGCCGGTATAGCCTGCGGCGGTGCTGTAAACGCCGGGTAACTGCCAGAACAGACGCTCCACACCCCAGAAACAACCCATCGCAAAAATGGCAATCTCCATTCCGTCAGGTACATTGGTCATTGAGTGACCGTTGACCGCATGCAGCGTGGCTACGGGCATCGGGGTGTTACGTCCAGGCAGGGCATCGGCGGGGGAAACCAGATGCTTTTTATCAAATAAACTCATGGTGTCGCTCTCCCGAAAATCGGTCATTGGGGTTAAGGTTGTAACAAGAGGCGTATTTGCACACAATAACCGCTGTGAATAGGTCTAAAGTAAAACATAAGAAATATTTGGGGTTTAGTCTGCTTTTTAATCCATATTACTGGATTTTTGTTAAGCCGTTTAACGGCGTTCCAGGGGCAGGAAAAAAGGATATTCAGGAGAAAATGTGCGCTATATCCGACAGTTATGCTGTGTAAGCTTACTCTGCTTAAGCGGATCTGCCGTCGCCGCGAACGTCCGTCTACAGGTCGAGGGGTTATCGGGACAGCTGGAAAAGAACGTTCGTGCGCAGCTTTCTACGATTGAAAGTGATGAAGTGACGCCAGACCGTCGCTTTCGCGCACGCGTCGATGATGCCATCCGCGAAGGTCTGAAAGCGCTGGGTTATTACCAGCCGACCATTGAATTTGATCTCCGTCCACCGCCAAAGAAAGGGCGGCAGGTATTGATCGCCAAAGTCACGCCAGGCGTGCCGGTGTTAATTGGCGGCACCGATGTGGTATTGCGCGGCGGCGCGCGGACCGATAAAGACTATTTGAAATTGCTCGATACTCGCCCGGCTATTGGTACGGTACTGAACCAGGGCGATTATGAAAATTTCAAAAAGTCCTTAACCAGCATTGCGTTGCGTAAAGGTTATTTCGATAGCGAATTTACCAAAGCGCAGCTGGGCATTGCGCTCGGCCTGCATAAAGCCTTCTGGGATATTGATTATAACAGTGGCGAACGTTACCGCTTTGGGCATGTGACCTTTGAAGGATCACAAATCCGCGATGAATACCTGCAAAATCTGGTGCCGTTTAAAGAGGGCGATGAGTACGAATCGAAAGATCTGGCAGAGCTGAACCGTCGACTTTCTGCTACCGGCTGGTTTAACTCGGTCGTAGTGGCTCCACAATTTGATAAATCGCGCGAAACGAAAGTATTACCATTGACGGGCGTGGTTTCGCCGCGAACTGAAAACACCATCGAAACCGGGGTCGGTTACTCTACGGACGTGGGACCGCGCGTGAAAGCGACGTGGAAAAAGCCGTGGATGAACTCTTATGGTCACAGTCTGACCACCAGTACCAGTATTTCCGCGCCGGAACAGATCCTCGACTTCAGCTATAAAATGCCGCTGTTGAAGAATCCACTGGAACAATATTATCTGGTGCAGGGCGGTTTTAAGCGCACTGACCTGAACGATACCGAGTCTGACTCCACTACGCTGGTGGCTTCTCGCTACTGGGATCTCTCCAGCGGCTGGCAGCGTGCCATTAACCTGCGCTGGAGTCTCGACCACTTTACCCAGGGTGAAATTACCAACACCACGATGCTGTTTTATCCTGGGGTGATGATTAGCCGCACGCGTTCTCGCGGTGGCCTGATGCCAACCTGGGGCGACTCGCAACGCTACTCTATCGACTACTCCAACACGGCCTGGGGCTCAGATGTCGATTTCTCCGTTTTCCAGGCGCAGAACGTCTGGATCCGCACACTGTACGATCGCCATCGTTTTGTGACACGCGGCACGCTGGGCTGGATTGAAACGGGTGATTTCGACAAAGTACCGCCGGATCTGCGTTTCTTCGCCGGGGGCGATCGCAGTATTCGCGGCTACAAATACAAATCAATCGCTCCGAAATACGCCAACGGTGACCTGAAAGGGGCCTCGAAGTTGATAACCGGATCGCTGGAGTACCAGTACAACGTGACCGGAAAATGGTGGGGCGCGGTGTTTGTCGATAGCGGCGAAGCGGTAAGCGATATTCGCCGCAGCGACTTTAAAACCGGTACCGGGGTCGGCGTGCGCTGGGAATCGCCGGTCGGGCCAATCAAACTCGATTTTGCCGTACCGGTCGCGGATAAAGACGAACACGGGTTACAGTTTTACATCGGTCTGGGGCCAGAATTATGAGTTTATGGAAAAAAATCAGCCTCGGCGTGGTTATCGTTATCTTACTGTTGCTGGGATCGGTGGCGTTTCTGGTGGGCACCACCAGCGGCCTGCATCTGGTATTTAAAGCGGCGGATCGCTGGGTGCCAGGACTGGATATTGGCAAGGTCACCGGCGGCTGGCGTGATCTCACCTTGTCTGACGTTCGTTATGAGCAGCCAGGCGTAGCGGTAAAAGCGGGCAATCTGCATCTGGCGGTCGGGCTTGAGTGCCTGTGGAACAGTAGCGTTTGTATTAATGACCTGGCGCTGAAAGACATTCAGGTCAACATCGACAGTAAAAAAATGCCTCCTTCTGAACAGGTTGAAGAAGAGGAAGATAGCGGCCCGCTGGATCTCTCCACGCCGTATCCCATCACCCTGACACGGGTGGCGCTGGACAACGTCAACATCAAGATTGATGACACCACGGTGTCGGTGATGGACTTCACCTCCGGCCTGAACTGGCAGGAGAAAACCCTGACCCTGAAACCGACGTCGCTGAAAGGCCTGTTGATTGCTTTGCCGAAAGTGGCGGAAGTGGCGCAGGAAGAAGTTGTCGAACCGAAAATTGAAAATCCGCAGCCGGATGAAAAACCGCTCGGCGAAACGCTGAAAGATCTCTTTTCTCGCCCGGTATTGCCGGAAATGACCGACGTGCATTTGCCGCTTAACCTGAACATTGAAGAGTTTAAGGGCGAGCAGCTGCGCGTGACGGGTGACACGGACATCACCGTGAGCACCATGCTGCTGAAAGTGAGCAGCATCGACGGTAATACTAAACTGGACGCCCTGGATATCGACTCCAGTCAAGGGATCGTCAACGCCAGCGGCACGGCGCAGCTGTCAGACAACTGGCCGGTGGATATTACCCTCAACAGCACACTGAACGTGGAGCCGTTGAAAGGTGAAAAAGTGAAGCTGAAAGTGGGCGGCGCGCTGCGCGAACAGCTGGAGATAGGCGTTAACCTTTCTGGTCCGGTGGATATGGATTTACGCGCCCAGACGCGACTGGCGGAAGCCGGATTGCCGCTCAACGTGGAAGTGAACAGCAAACAGCTTTACTGGCCGTTCACTGGAGAGAAGCAGTATCAGGCGGATGATCTGAAACTGAAACTTACCGGTAAAATGACCGATTACACGCTCTCTATGCGTACGGCAGTGAAGGGACAGGAGATCCCGCCAGCCACCATTACCCTTGATGCCAAAGGTAATGAACAGCAGGTCAATCTCGACAAACTCACCGTCGCGGCGCTGGAAGGGAAAACTGAACTCAAAGCGTTGCTCGACTGGCAGCAGGCAATTAGCTGGCGCGGTGAGCTAACGCTTAACGGCATTAACACCGCCAAAGAGTTCCCGGAGTGGCCGTCGAAACTCAATGGCTTGATTAAAACCCGCGGTAGCCTGTACGGCGGCACCTGGCAGATGGAAGTGCCAGAACTGAAGCTGACCGGTAACGTCAAACAGAACAAAGTGAACGTTGACGGCACGCTGAAAGGCAACAGTTATATGCAGTGGATGATCCCAGGGCTGCATCTGGAACTGGGGCCAAACAGTGCCGAAGTGAAAGGCGAGCTGGGGGTAAAAGATCTCAATCTTGATGCCACCATCAACGCGCCGGGGCTGGATAACGCGCTGCCGGGGCTTGGCGGTACAGCGAAAGGGCTGGTGAAAGTACGCGGCACGGTGGAAGCGCCACAACTACTGGCAGATATCACCGCGCGCGGCCTGCGCTGGCAGGAACTTTCCGTGGCGCAGGTTCGCGTGGAAGGCGATATCAAATCCACCGATCAGATTGCGGGTAAACTTGACGTACGCGTTGAGCAAATCTCGCAGCCCGATGTGAGTATCAACCTCGTCACCCTGAATGCCAAAGGCAGCGAACAACAGCACGAGTTACAGTTGCGGATTCAGGGCGAGCCGGTTTCCGGGCAGCTTAATCTGGCAGGAAGTTTTGATCGCAAAGAAGAACGCTGGAAGGGAACTCTTAGCAATACCCGCTTCCAGACGCCGGTCGGCCCGTGGTCGCTGACCCGCGATATTGCGCTGGATTACCGCAATAAGGAGCAAAAAATCAGCATCGGGCCACACTGTTGGCTTAACCCGAATGCGGAATTGTGCGTGCCGCAAACTATCGATGCGGGGGCCGAAGGGCGTGCGGTGGTGAATCTCAACCGCTTCGACCTCGCCATGCTGAAACCGTTTATGCCAGAAACCACTCAGGCCAGCGGTATCTTCACGGGTAAAGCGGATGTTGCCTGGGACACCACGAAAGAGGGGCTGCCGCAGGGCAGTATCACCCTTTCGGGGCGTAACGTGCAGGTAACGCAAACCGTCAACGATGCGGCGCTGCCGGTGGCGTTTCAGACACTGAATCTGACGGCGGAATTGCGTAACAACCGTGCCGAATTGGGCTGGACCATCCGCCTGACCAATAACGGCCAGTTTGATGGACAGGTGCAGGTGACCGATCCGCAAGGCCGCCGTAATCTTGGTGGCAACGTCAATATCCGTAACTTCAACCTTGCGATGATAAACCCCATCTTTACCCGTGGGGAAAAAGCAGCGGGGATGGTGAGTGCCAACTTGCGTCTGGGTGGTGATGTGCAAAGCCCGCAGTTGTTTGGTCAGCTTCAGGTTACGGGTGTGGATATCGACGGCAACTTTATGCCGTTTGATATGCAACCGAGCCAGCTTGCGGTCAACTTTAACGGTATGCGCTCGACGCTTGCCGGTACAGTACGGACCCAGCAGGGTGAAATCTACCTGAACGGTGATGCCGACTGGAGCCAAATTGAAAACTGGCGGGCGCGGGTAACGGCGAAAGGCAGTAAAGTGCGGATCACCGTGCCGCCGATGGTACGAATGGATGTATCGCCAGATGTTGTATTCGAGGCTACACCAAACCTGTTTACCCTCGATGGTCGCGTGGATGTCCCTTGGGCGCGCATCGTGGTGCACGATCTGCCGGAAAGCGCAGTAGGCGTCTCCAGCGATGTGGTGATGCTTAACGATAACCTGCAACCGGAAGAGCCGAAAACGGCGTCGATTCCGATTAACAGTAACCTGATTGTCCACGTTGGCAATAATGTGCGCATTGACGCCTTTGGCCTGAAAGCGCGGCTGACGGGCGATCTTAACGTCGTACAGGACAAACAAGGGCTGGGCCTGAACGGGCAGATCAACATCCCTGAAGGGCGCTTCCATGCCTATGGTCAGGATCTGATTGTGCGTAAGGGTGAGTTACTGTTCTCTGGTCCGCCAGATCAACCGTATCTTAATATTGAAGCTATTCGTAACCCGGATGCTACAGAAGACGACGTAATCGCCGGAGTTCGCGTCACTGGTCTGGCGGACGAACCGAAAGCGGAGATCTTCTCTGACCCGGCGATGTCGCAACAAGCTGCATTGTCTTATTTGCTACGTGGACAAGGGCTGGAGAGCGATCAGAGCGACAGTGCGGCAATGACCTCGATGCTGATTGGTCTGGGGGTTGCGCAAAGTGGCCAGATTGTGGGTAAAATCGGCGAGACGTTTGGCGTAAGCAATTTAGCGCTCGACACCCAGGGAGTAGGCGACTCCTCCCAGGTAGTGGTCAGCGGCTATGTATTGCCAGGTCTGCAAGTGAAATACGGCGTGGGTATATTTGACTCTATAGCAACACTCACGTTACGTTATCGCCTGATGCCTAAGCTATATCTGGAAGCCGTGTCTGGTGTAGACCAGGCACTGGATTTGCTCTATCAGTTCGAGTTTTAGCAATGCGAATATTTGTCTACGGCAGTTTACGCCACAAACAAGGCAACAGTCACTGGATGACCAATGCCCAGTTACTGGGCGATTTCAGTATCGATAACTACCAGTTGTATAGCCTGGGCCACTATCCAGGCGCAGTTCCGGGGAACGGAACAGTACACGGTGAAGTTTATCGTATTGACAACGCCACGCTGGCCGAACTTGATGCCTTGCGCACCAGGGGCGGTGAATACGCGCGCCAGTTGATTCAGACGCCGTACGGGAGTGCATGGATGTACGTTTATCAACGACCCGTCGATGGATTAAAGCTAATTGAAAGCGGCGACTGGTTAGACAGGGATAAGTAATAATAAAAGCACGCCACCTTCGGGTGGCGTTGTTTTATGCGATGTATCTCGCGATTTTTTTTTGTAACTTTTCCATCTTTTGCTTTTCTCTCCGAGCCGCTTTCCATATCTGCAATCGCATAAAAAACTCTGCTGGCGTTCACAAATGTGCAGGGGTAAAACGGGGGCACGCTTTGAACGGTGAGTATGAGTGAGGTCGGCTAACTTCCAGCAAGTGGCTATGAACAGCAAAATGGTGGTCGGGTTTGCTTGTTCTTACCGTTCAAGCCTTGCAACCGCTGAGAATAATGATGGTGGAATAGAGAGTTTATTTATCGCGGGCATAAAAAAACCCTTACTAACCGAAGCCCGGCGTTCAGGGTTATTGCGCTAGAAGAACTTATTTATTCTTTGCGCGCTCGAAGGAAGCAACGATTTCAGCTTTAGCGGCTTCTGCGTTTTCCCAACCTTCAACTTTCACCCACTTGCCTTTTTCGAGGTCTTTGTAGTGCTCGAAGAAGTGAGCGATCTGCGCTTTCAGCAGCTCTGGCAGATCGTTAACGTCTTTAATGTGATCGTATTCTTTGCTCAGCTTTGTGTGCGGAACAGCAATCAGTTTCGCATCTTCACCGGCTTCGTCGGTCATTTTCAGAACGCCAACCGGACGGCAACGGATCACAGAACCCGGCTGCAGCGGGTACGGAGTCGGGACCAGTACGTCAACCGGGTCACCGTCCAGAGACAGGGTGTGGTTGATGTAACCGTAGTTGCACGGATAGAACATCGCGGTGGACATGAAGCGGTCAACGAACAGTGCGCCGCTCTCTTTGTCGATTTCGTATTTGATCGGATCTGCGTTAGCCGGGATCTCAATAACAACGTAGATGTCTTCCGGCAGATCTTTACCCGCAGGGACGTTGAGTAAGCTCATGTCTGTTTCCTTTAAAAATATGTGGCAAACAAGTGCCGAGTATTATAGCCAACTCGCGCCGAATGTCTTTGCTTGTTTTCGTCTTCATTTTCCTTTTTCGCCAGTTTTAAGACGGTATACAGAGCAGGAAAATCCATAACCGTAGCCGCATTTTTCATAGTGAGATGAAAGCGATTACAAACTTGTGATTAACGTTTTATTTACTTTTTTGAAGTGTGATGTAACGCAATCCGTTACATAACGAATTGTCTATAGTTTTTTCGCGAACATCTTTTCACCAATAATAATTACCCCGACGAGGACAACCCTATGTGGAAACGCTTACTTGTAGTCTCTGCAGTCTCGGCAGCCATGTCGTCTATGGCGTTGGCCGCTCCATTAACCGTAGGATTTTCGCAGGTCGGATCGGAATCCGGCTGGCGCGCTGCAGAAACCAATGTAGCGAAAAGTGAGGCCGAAAAACGCGGAATTACGTTGAAAATTGCTGATGGTCAGCAAAAGCAGGAAAACCAGATTAAAGCGGTACGTTCCTTCGTTGCACAAGGGGTGGATGCGATCTTTATCGCTCCGGTGGTCGCGACAGGTTGGGAACCGGTATTAAAAGAGGCGAAAGATGCCGAAATCCCGGTCTTCTTGCTCGACCGTTCCATCGATGTGAAAGACAAATCTCTCTATATGACCACCGTTACTGCCGACAACATCCTCGAAGGTAAGTTGATCGGTGACTGGCTGGTAAAAGAAGTGAATGGCAAACCATGCAACGTGGTGGAGCTGCAGGGCACCGTTGGGGCCAGCGTCGCCATTGACCGTAAGAAAGGCTTTGCCGAAGCCATTAAGAATGCGCCAAATATCAAAATCATCCGCTCGCAGTCAGGTGACTTCACCCGCAGTAAAGGCAAAGAAGTTATGGAGAGCTTTATCAAAGCGGAAAACAACGGCAAAAACATCTGCATGGTTTACGCCCATAACGATGACATGGTGATTGGCGCAATTCAGGCAATTAAAGAAGCGGGCCTGAAACCGGGCAAAGATATCCTCACGGGTTCCATTGACGGTGTACCCGATATCTACAAAGCGATGATTGATGGCGAAGCGAACGCCAGTGTTGAACTGACGCCGAATATGGCAGGTCCCGCCTTCGACGCGCTGGAGAAATACAAAAAAGACGGCACCATGCCTGAAAAGCTGACGCTGACCAAATCCACCCTTTATCTGCCTGATACCGCAAAAGAAGAGTTAGAGAAGAAGAAAAATATGGGGTATTGAGGGTTGCTATGCCTGATGCCGATTCGTAGGCCGGATAAGGCGCTCGCGCCGCATCCGGCGGTGGTGCGCTGAAGCCTGATGCGACGCTTACCGCGTCTTATCATGCCTACGAGTTCGGTGCTCTGTGTAGGCCGGATAAGGCGTTCACGCCGCATCCGGCAGTGGTGCAACACCGGACTTAACACCGTGCACAATCTGTCCCCTCGCCCCTTCGGGGAGAGGGTTAGGGTGAGGGGGACAAACGGCGCAGCTCTTAACATCAGGCACGATCTATTCCCAGACTTTTAGAGCGTGGCTAAGGGGGAAACCATGACGACCGACCAACACCAGGAAATCCTCCGCACCGAAGGATTAAGTAAATTTTTCCCCGGCGTCAAAGCGTTAGACAACGTTGATTTCAGCCTGCGCCGTGGCGAAATCATGGCGCTGCTCGGTGAAAACGGGGCGGGAAAATCGACGCTAATCAAAGCATTAACCGGTGTATACCACGCCGATCGCGGCACCATCTGGCTGGAAGGCCAGGCTATCTCACCGAAAAATACCGCCCATGCACAACAACTCGGCATCGGAACCGTTTATCAGGAAGTCAACCTGCTACCCAATATGTCGGTCGCTGATAATCTATTCATAGGTCGCGAACCCAAACGTTTCGGCTTTCTACGCCGCAAAGAGATGGAAAAGCGTGCCACCGAACTGATGACATCTTACGGTTTCTCCCTCGACGTGCGTGAACCGCTTAACCGTTTTTCGGTGGCGATGCAGCAAATCGTCGCCATTTGCCGGGCTATCGCTCTCTCCGCCAAAGTGCTGATCCTCGATGAACCCACCGCCAGCCTCGACACCCAGGAAGTGGAGCTATTATTTGTCCTGATGCGTCAGTTGCGCGATCGCGGCGTCAGCCTGATCTTTGTCACTCACTTTCTCGATCAGGTCTATCAGGTCAGCGATCGGATCACTGTCTTACGCAACGGCAGTTTCGTAGGCTGTCGGGAAACGCGCGAGCTACCGCAGATCGAACTGGTAAAAATGATGCTGGGGCGCGAGCTGGATACCCACGCGCTACAGCGTGCCGGGCGAACATTGTTGAGCGACAAACCCGTTGCCGCGTTCAAAAATTACGGCAAAAAAGGAACGATAGCACCGTTTGATCTCGAAGTTCGCCCCGGCGAGATCGTCGGTCTGGCTGGCTTGCTGGGATCCGGACGTACCGAAACCGCCGAAGTGATCTTCGGTATCAAACCTGCTGACAGCGGCACGGCGTTGATCAAAGGCAAACAGCAAAACCTGCGATCGCCACATCAGGCTTCGGTACTGGGTATCGGCTTCTGCCCGGAAGACAGGAAAACCGATGGCATCATCGCCGCCGCCTCGGTACGGGAAAATATCATCCTCGCTCTCCAGGCCCAGCGCGGCTGGCTACGACCCATTTCCCGCAAAGAGCAGCAAGAGATTGCCGAACGCTTTATCCGCCAGCTTGGCATTCGCACACCTTCAACTGAACAACCGATTGAATTTCTCTCTGGCGGCAATCAGCAAAAAGTGTTGCTTTCACGTTGGCTACTGACCCGACCGCAATTTCTGATCCTCGATGAGCCAACCCGCGGCATTGATGTTGGTGCCCACGCCGAGATCATCCGCCTGATTGAAACGCTATGCGCCGATGGTCTGGCGCTGCTGGTGATCTCCTCCGAACTGGAAGAGCTGGTGGGCTATGCCGATCGGGTGATCATCATGCGCGATCGCAAACAGGTGGCGGAGATCCCGCTGGCAGAGCTTTCCGTTCCGGCGATCATGAACGCCATTGCGGCGTAAGGAGAATAGTGTGATGCCTCAATCTCTCCCGGACACTACGCCGCCGAAAAGGCGCTTTCGCTGGCCAACGGGAATGCCGCAGCTGGCGGCGCTATTGCTGGTGCTGCTGGTCGATAGCCTGGTAGCCCCGCATTTCTGGCAGGTGGTGCTTCAGGATGGGCGTTTGTTCGGTAGCCCTATCGACATTCTTAACCGTGCAGCTCCCGTTGCGTTACTGGCGATTGGTATGACGCTGGTGATCGCCACCGGTGGGATTGATCTCTCCGTAGGGGCGGTGATGGCTATCGCCGGAGCCACAACGGCTGCGATGACGGTCGCGGGATTCAGCCTGCCGATTGTTTTGTTAAGCGCCCTGGGCACCGGCATCCTGGCGGGATTGTGGAACGGCATACTGGTAGCGATCCTCAAAATTCAGCCGTTTGTCGCCACCCTGATCCTGATGGTCGCCGGGCGCGGCGTGGCGCAACTGATCACCGCCGGGCAGATCGTCACGTTTAACTCGCCGGATCTCTCATGGTTTGGCAGCGGATCGCTGTTGTTCCTGCCAACGCCGGTCATTATCGCGGTGCTGACGCTTCTCCTGTTCTGGCTGTTGACCCGCAAAACGGCGCTGGGGATGTTTATCGAAGCCGTTGGTATCAACATTCGGGCGGCAAAAAATGCCGGGGTAAACACGCGGATCATCGTCATGCTCACCTACGTGTTGAGCGGGCTGTGTGCGGCGATTGCGGGCATTATCGTGGCGGCGGATATTCGCGGTGCCGATGCCAATAACGCCGGGTTATGGCTGGAGCTGGACGCCATTCTTGCGGTGGTGATTGGCGGCGGATCGCTGATGGGCGGGCGCTTTAACCTGCTGCTCTCAGTCGTGGGGGCGCTGATTATTCAGGGGATGAACACCGGAATTTTACTTTCTGGCTTTCCGCCGGAGATGAACCAGGTCGTAAAAGCGGTGGTGGTGCTTTGTGTGCTGATTGTTCAGTCGCAACGCTTTATCAGTCTGATTAAAGGAGTACGTAGCCATGATAAAACGTAACTTGCCGCTGATGATCACCATCGGCGTCTTTGTGCTGGGCTATCTCTACTGCCTGACCCAGTTTCCCGGTTTTGCTTCCACAAGAGTGATCTGCAATATCCTGACCGATAACGCCTTTCTTGGGATAATCGCCGTTGGCATGACCTTTGTGATCCTCTCTGGCGGTATCGATCTCTCCGTCGGTTCGGTGATCGCCTTTACTGGCGTGTTTCTGGCAAAAGTGATTGGCGATTTCGGCCTCTCGCCGCTGCTGGCGTTTCCGCTAGTGCTGGTGATGGGCTGTGCCTTTGGCGCATTTATGGGGCTTTTGATCGACGCCCTGAAGATCCCGGCATTTATCATTACCCTGGCAGGAATGTTCTTTTTGCGCGGCGTCAGCTATCTCGTTTCAGAAGAGTCGATCCCGATAAACCATCCCATTTATGACACGCTCTCAAGCCTTGCGTGGAAAATCCCTGGCGGCGGTCGCTTAAGTGCGATGGGACTGCTGATGCTGGCGGTGGTGGTTATCGGCATATTCCTCGCGCATCGTACCCGTTTTGGTAATCAGGTATACGCCATTGGCGGCAACGCAACGTCGGCAAACCTGATGGGGATTTCTACCCGCAGCACCACTATTCGCATTTATATGCTCTCCACCGGACTGGCAACGCTGGCGGGGATTGTCTTCTCGATTTATACCCAGGCCGGATATGCGCTGGCGGGCGTAGGTGTGGAACTGGATGCTATCGCCTCAGTGGTAATTGGCGGTACGCTTTTGAGCGGTGGCGTTGGAACGGTATTAGGGACGCTTTTTGGCGTGGCGATTCAGGGGCTAATTCAGACTTATATCAACTTTGACGGTACGCTGAGTTCCTGGTGGACGAAAATCGCCATCGGCATTTTGCTGTTCATTTTTATTGCCTTACAGCGTGGATTAACGGTGCTGTGGGAGAATCGTCAGAGTTCGCCAGTGACAAGAGTCAACATTGCGCAGCGATAAAAACGCCTCTCCGTGTGGAGAGGCGCAGGAGATTACGCGTCCGGGAACTCACGGATAAAGCGTTCGACATCTTCAACCATATGGTCGTTGCCGACAAAGAATGAACGGCGCTGGTGCAGGGTTTCCGGGATGATATCCAGAATACGCTCTTTGCCATCGCTCGCTTTACCGCCCGCTTGTTCCGCCAGGAATGCCATCGGGTTGCACTCATACAGTAAACGCAGTTTACCGTCCGGGTGGCTGGCGGTGCTTGGGTAGAGATAAATACCGCCTTTCAGCAGGTTACGGTGGAAATCCGCAACCAGTGAACCGATATAACGTGAGGTATACGGGCGGTTGGTGGATTTATCTTCTTCCTGGCAGAATTTAATGTACTTCTTCACCCCGTTCGGAAACTTAATGTAGTTTCCTTCGTTGATGGAGTAGGTTTTGCCTTTCTCCGGGAAGCGCATCCGTTCCTGGCACAGGCAGAAAACGCCCAGCGAAGGATCGTAAGTAAAGGCGTGAACACCGCATCCGGTGGTGTAAACCAGCATAGTAGAGGAGCCGTATACCACGTAACCTGCCGCAACCTGTTTGTTACCAGGCTGGAGGAAATCTTCTTCCGTTACCGGCGTGCCAACAGGCGTAACGCGGCGGTAGATGGAGAAAATGGTACCGACAGAGACGTTAACATCGATGTTGGACGAGCCATCCAGGGGGTCCATCAGCACCACGTATTTTGCGTGTTCACAGCCTTCAAAGACGACAATCTCATCTTCTTCTTCAGAGGCAATGCCCGCAACGATATCGCGTGCTTTCAGTGCGGCTTTCAGTTTTTCATTAGCGAACAAGTCGAGTTTCTGCTGAACCTCGCCCTGCACGTTCTCAGCACCGCTGGCACCCAAGATATCAACCAGTCCTGCTTTGTTGATATCGCGATGGATAATCTTGGCGCCCAGTTTTATTGCCGACAGCAAAGCAGTGAGCTCACCGGTAGCATGAGAAAACTCGTGCTGCTTTTCGACAATAAATTCACCTAACGTTTTCATAAAACTTTCCCTGCAATGTTTATGGAGTAAAGCGACCGCAACAATCTTAACAAATAATCTCAATGTTGCGCTCAGGTGAATCGCGCCAGCAAATTGCGGATTATCCTGAAATGCGTTTCTCACTTGCCCGACATATGCGTAAAATGAGCGGCAGATTAAAAAAGGATAGTGACGTATGCGCATTCATATTTTAGGAATTTGTGGCACATTTATGGGCGGTCTGGCGATGCTGGCGCGCCAGTTAGGCCATGAAGTAACGGGTTCGGACGCCAATGTGTATCCGCCGATGAGCACCTTACTTGAGAAGCAAGGCATTGAGCTGATTCAGGGTTACGATGCCAGCCAGCTCGATCCGCAGCCGGATCTGGTGATTATTGGCAACGCCATGACCCGTGGAAATCCGTGTGTGGAAGCGGTACTGGAAAAAAACATCCCTTATATGTCAGGTCCACAGTGGCTGCACGATTTTGTGCTGCGCGACCGCTGGGTGCTGGCCGTTGCCGGTACACACGGCAAAACTACCACCGCGGGAATGGCGACCTGGATTCTGGAACAGTGCGGTTACAAACCGGGATTTGTGATCGGCGGTGTGCCGGGGAACTTTGAGGTTTCGGCGCGTCTGGGCGAAAGCGACTTCTTTGTTATCGAAGCGGATGAGTATGACTGCGCCTTCTTCGACAAACGCTCTAAATTTGTCCATTACTGCCCGCGTACGCTGATCCTCAACAACCTTGAGTTCGATCACGCCGATATCTTTGACGACCTGAAAGCGATCCAGAAACAGTTCCACCATCTGGTGCGTATCGTTCCGGGGCAGGGCCGTATTATCTGGCCGGAAAATGACATCAACCTGAAACAGACCATGGCGATGGGCTGCTGGAGCGAGCAGGAGCTGGTGGGTGAGCAGGGTCACTGGCAGGCGAAAAAGCTGACCACTGACGCTTCTGAATGGGAAGTCTTGCTGGATGGCGAAAAAGTGGGCGAAGTGAAATGGTCGCTGGTGGGCGAACATAATATGCACAATGGCCTGATGGCGATTGCGGCGGCTCGCCATGTTGGTGTAGCGCCTGCAGATGCCGCTAACGCGCTGGGTTCGTTTATTAACGCTCGTCGCCGTCTGGAGTTGCGTGGTGAAGCGAATGGCGTGACGGTATATGACGATTTTGCCCATCACCCGACGGCAATTCTGGCAACGCTTGCGGCGCTGCGTGGCAAAGTTGGTGGTACGGCGCGCATTATTGCTGTGCTGGAGCCGCGCTCGAATACCATGAAAATGGGGATCTGCAAAGACGATCTGGCACCTTCATTAGGTCGTGCCGATGAAGTCTTCCTGCTGCAACCGGCGCATATTCCGTGGCAGGTGGCAGAAGTGGCAGAAGCCTGCGTTCAGCCTGCACACTGGAGTGGCGATGTGGATACGCTGGCAGATATGGTGGTGAAAACCGCTCAGCCTGGCGACCATATTCTGGTGATGAGCAACGGCGGTTTTGGTGGGATCCATCAGAAACTGCTGGATGGTCTGGCGAAGAAGGCGGAAGCTGCGCAGTAATTCGGCTTCAGCCTGATATAGCATTGCCGGATAAGGCGTTTACGCCGCATCCGGCATTTGAGCATAGTGCCTGATGCGACGCTTGATGCGTCTTATCCGGCCTACAGGTGCACCGCATCCGGCAAACCATACTCACATCAACAACGAAAATTACCCTTCATTCTCCGCCAGTTCGCGCAGATACTGGAAAATCTGGCGTGCGGATTTCGGCGGCTTATTCCCTTCTTTCTCTTTCTTCGCGTTACGGATCAGAGTACGCAGCTGCTGACGATCGGCATCGGGCCACAGATTCAATACTTCAGCGATGGCGTCATCACCTTGATCGATCAGACGATCGCGCAGGTTTTCCAGTTTATGGAACAGCACCACCTGCTGGTTGTGACGGTTTTTCAGCTTATCCAGCGCCTGACGAATAGGCTCTACGTCGCGCTGGCGCAGCATCTTACCGATGAGCTGCAACTGGCGGCGGCGACCTTCCATCTTAATACGCTGGGCGAGCTCAATAGCCGCGCGCAGATCCGCATCTAACGGGATCTTATCCAGCGCGTTTTTCCCCAGATCAACAATTTCCGCGCCAAGGCGTTTTAGCTCCTCGGCATCACGTTTAATTTCACTTTTACTGACCCAGATAATTTCATCGTCTTCGTCTTCGATGTCATCACCGGGAACGTCGTCGAGCCAGTCTTCGGGCTGCTTAGTCATCTCAGGCTCCTTAAAAAAAGAGGCTAATGTTACCAGTTAAGATGCGCACTGAAAAACGGTTCTCTGTTAGACTTCAGAGAAACTCTCTACATTATGGCACTTGCAATGAAAGTAATCTCTCAAGTTGAAGCGCAGCGCAAGATTCTGGAAGAAGCAGTTTCCACTGCGCTGGAGTTGGCCTCAGGCAAATCGGACGGTGCGGAAGTTGCCGTCAGCAAGACCACCGGCATTAGCGTAAGCACGCGTTATGGTGAAGTGGAGAATGTTGAATTCAATAGCGATGGCGCGCTGGGGATCACTGTTTATCACCAGAACCGCAAAGGTAGCGCATCATCCACCGATTTAAGCCCGCAGGCCATTGCCCGCACCGTACAGGCGGCGCTGGATATTGCCCGTTATACCTCGCCAGATCCCTGTGCCGGCGTGGCAGACAAAGAGCTGCTGGCCTTTGACGCACCAGATCTCGACTTGTTCCACCCTGCGGAAGTTTCCCCGGATGAAGCCATTGAACTGGCGGCCCGCGCAGAACAGGCGGCATTGCAGGCGGACAAACGCATTACCAATACCGAAGGCGGCAGTTTTAACAGCCACTACGGTGTCAAAGTTTTTGGCAACAGCCACGGCATGTTGCAGGGTTACTGCTCTACGCGTCATTCACTCTCCAGCTGTGTAATTGCCGAAGAAAATGGCGATATGGAGCGTGATTACGCCTACACCATTGGTCGTGCGATGAGCGATCTGCAAACGCCAGAGTGGGTTGGGGCCGACTGTGCTCGCCGTACTTTATCGCGCCTGTCACCGCGTAAACTCTCCACCATGAAAGCGCCAGTCATTTTTGCCAATGAAGTGGCAACCGGGCTTTTTGGCCATCTGGTGGGGGCGATAGCGGGTGGCTCGGTTTACCGTAAATCTACCTTTCTGCTGGATTCGCTGGGTAAACAAATTCTGCCGGACTGGCTGACCATTGAAGAGCATCCGCATCTGCTGAAAGGGCTGGCGTCGACGCCATTCGACAGCGAAGGTGTGCGCACCGAGCGTCGCGATATTATTAAAGATGGCATCCTGACTCAGTGGCTGCTGACCAGCTACTCGGCGCGGAAACTGGGGCTGAAAAGCACCGGACATGCGGGCGGTATTCACAACTGGCGGATTGCCGGACAAGGGCTAAGCTTCGAACAAATGCTCAAAGAGATGGGCACCGGGCTGGTGGTGACGGAGCTGATGGGCCAGGGCGTGAGTGCCATTACCGGTGATTATTCCCGTGGTGCAGCGGGCTTCTGGGTAGAGAATGGCGAAATTCAGTATCCCGTTAGTGAAATCACCATCGCAGGTAATTTAAAAGATATGTGGCGCAATATTGTCACCGTCGGTAACGATATTGAAACACGCAGTAATATACAGTGTGGTTCTGTGCTGTTGCCGGAGATGAAAATCGCCGGGCAGTAAAAAACTGGCGCGACCTGCCGCGCTATAAACTAAAAAATTACACAAAATCATTCGCACTGCATCGAGACGGAAAGTGAATGAGGGCCGGGGAGCGTACTCGCAGTACGTGACCCGGGCGAATGAGCGTAGCCGTCGATGAGGCAGTGTGAAGGATGAAGTGTAAATAAAAAAGGAAGTGAGCAATGCGTAAAAGCCTGTTAGCTATTCTTGCAGTCTCCTCGTTGGTATTCAGTTCTGCGTCGTTTGCCGCTGATCTTGAAGACAATATGGAAACCCTCAACGACAATTTAAAAGTGATCGAAAAAGCGGATAACGCGGCGCAAGTCAAAGACGCGTTAACGAAGATGCGCGCCGCAGCGCTGGATGCGCAAAAAGCAACGCCGCCGAAGCTCGAAGATAAATCACCGGACAGCCCGGAAATGAAAGATTTCCGCCACGGTTTCGACATTCTGGTCGGTCAGATTGACGACGCGCTGAAGCTGGCAAATGAAGGTAAAGTAAAAGAAGCGCAGGCTGCTGCAGAGCAACTGAAAACGACCCGCAACGCCTATCACCAGAAGTATCGTTAATTCCTCATTTCCCTGTTGCCTGCACTCAGGTAACAGGGAACTTATCATCGCAAATGATGCACCACCTGATTGCTGCTGCCGCGCCAGATCAGGGAAGGGTCTTTTAAATCCTGCACAAATTTGCCGTCGACCAGTACGTTAATCAAATCAACAACCTGCATTTGCGCAGCGTTGAGTTCGTCGAGTTTATAGCCTGTCCACACCCAGATGTCTTTACCCGGACACTCGGCGCGGATGCGTTTTACCAGTTTCAGAATATCCGGCACGTTTTGCGGATGCAGCGGATCGCCGCCGGAGAGGGAAATCCCCTGGCGTTTGATACGAGTGTCATTCAGATCTTTAATGATCTTGTCTTCCATTGCTTTGGTAAATGGCTGACCAGAATTTACCCGCCATGTGCTTTTGTTATAGCAACCGGGGCATTCATGAACACACCCGGAGACAAACAGGGTGCAGCGAGTGCCGGGGCCGTTGACGATGTCGACAGGATAGTACTGATGATAATTCATTATTTCGCCTGGCTTATCAGTCCGCGTGTAGGCTGCATCCGGTAATCAATGCCTGATGCGACGCTGTCGCGTCTTATCAGGCCTGGAGCCGTTGCCAAATGTAGGCCGGATAAGGCGTTTACGCCGCATCCGGCATTTGCTTAGCGCAGAGTGAAGATTAACCTATCTGCCCATTCCCCAAATGTTTAACGCGGCGCTTAACTTCTTCCTGCTTACCAGCGTTAAACGGACGTGCATCCGGGCTACCTAAATATCCGCACACGCGGCGAGTCACCGACACACGGGAGGCGTCATGGTTACCACATTTCGGGCAAGTGAAGCCTTTGCTGGTGCACTCGAACTCACCGGTAAAGCCACACTCGTAGCACTCATCAATCGGTGTATTGGTGCCGTAATACGGTACATGCTGATAGCTGTAATCCCAGACATCTTCCAGCGCCTTCAGGTTGTGCTGAATGTTTGGATACTCGCCGTAGCAAATGAAACCACCGTTCGCTAGCGGCGGGTAAGGCGCTTCAAAGTCGATCTTGTCGTACGGGTTCACCTTCTTCTCCACATCGAGGTGGAAACTGTTGGTGTAGTAACCTTTATCGGTCACGCCCGGCACCACGCCAAACTCAGCAGTATCGAGACGGCAGAAGCGGTCGCACAGGTTTTCACTCGGCGTGCTGTAGAGACTGAAACCATAACCCGTTTCTTCTTTCCACTGATCCACTGCCTGGCGCAGACGTTCAACAATGGCGATACCTTTCGCGCGAAGCTGCTCGTTGTCGTAAACATGCTCGCCGCCGAACAGCGCGTTAATGGTTTCGTGGATGCCGATGTAACCCAGCGAAATAGACGCACGACCGTTTTTGAAGATTTCAGAAACATCATCGTCAGCATTCAGACGTACGCCACAAGCACCTTCCATATAGAGGATCGGGGCGACGCGCGCTTTCACGCCTTCGAGACGAGCGATACGGGTCATCAGTGCCTTACGTGCCAGCACCAGACGTTCATCCAGCAGCTTCCAGAAGGTGGCTTCATCGCCTTTTGCTTCCAGAGCAATACGCGGCAGGTTCAGGCTGATCACGCCGAGGTTGTTACGACCATCGTGGATCTGCTCGCCGTTTTCATTTTCCCACACGCCGAGGAAGCTGCGGCAGCCCATCGGGGTTTTAAACGAACCGGTGACTTTCACTACCTGATCGTAGTTCAGGATATCCGGATACATGCGCTTGCTTGCGCACTCCAGCGCCAGCTGTTTGATGTCGTAGTTCGGATCGCCTTTTTTATGGTTCAGGCCATCGCGAATCGCAAACACCAGTTTCGGGAACACCGCAGTTTTACGGTTTTTACCAAGGCCTGCGATACGGTTACGCAGGATAGATTCCTGAATCAGGCGCGATTCCCAGCTGGTGCCCAGACCAAAACCAAAGGTTACAAACGGCGTCTGACCGTTGGCGGTGTGCAGGGTGTTTACTTCGTACTCCAGCGACTGGAAGGCATCGTAGCACTCTTTGATGGTACGAGAGTTTGCGTAGCCTTCGGCGTCCGGGATGTTCCACTCTTCTGCGGTCTTGCGATGTTTGTTGTAGCTGGCGGTAACAAACGGCGCCAGCACTTCATCGATACGGTTAATGGTGGTGCCGCCATAAATATGGCTGGCGACCTGAGCAATAATCTGCGCAGTTACCGCGGTTGCCGTAGAGATCGACTTCGGCGGTTCAATCTCGGCGTTCCCCATTTTAAAGCCCTGGGTCAGCATGCCTTTCAGGTCGATCAACATGCAGTTGAACATCGGGAAGAACGGCGAGTAATCGAGATCGTGATAGTGAATATCGCCACGCTCATGTGCCTGCACCACGTCACGCGGCAGCAGGTGCTGGCGTGCATAGTGTTTAGCCACGATCCCGGCCAGCAGGTCGCGCTGGGTTGGAATCACCTTGCTGTCTTTGTTGGCGTTTTCGTTGAGTAACGAGGCGTTGGTCTGCTCGACCAGACCACGGATCTCCTGGTTCAGGCGACCGCGTTTTTCACGTTCAATGTCGCGATCGTGACGGTACTCGATGTAAGCACGAGCCAGTTGTTTGTATGGACCCGACATCAGCTGGTTTTCAACTGCGGTCTGGATCTCGTTGATATCCACCTGGTTGCGGCCCTGCATCTGCTCGCTGACAACCGCGGCAACAGTGGCGCAATAATCGGCATCATCGACTTCCGCTGCTTTAGCTGCACGCAGAATCGCTTCTTTGATGCGCTCTGATTTAAACGGCACTTTGCAGCCGTCTCGTTTCATCACATGCGGTGTCATGATCGCTCCATATTTTTAAGAACAGGTTATCCACAGAAATTGGGAAAGGCGTTTTCCGGTTTTTTCGTTTCGTTTTCCGGTGCTTTCCGCAATCGCCATCCGCTTATCCACAACGCCGCACCTTTTTCGTGGGGAGCTGTAGTAGCAATTATAGTCGATTAATACAACATATTGGGTTGGGACGCATTTTAAAGTCTATATATAGTGCTTTGCATCAAGGATGTTTGAACTTTTTTTGATGTAGCTCAAAGTAAAAAGCAGAGCGTACGGATGACGGGCGCTACAGCGTTATGTAAATTTTTTAATGAATTTGCTGGTTGAAAAATCAACAAAAACAACATGCTGACAGACAAAACCCCGGAATGACAGGCATTCCCGGGGCTTAGCGGATACTTACTTCTGTAACCACCAGACAGCCTCAAAAGGCCGTAAAGTCATGGCACAGGGTTGTGGTGAGGCTTCTTCGTAGTTATGCATCACAAGCTGCCAGTTGCCGCGCATTTGCCCTGGCTGCCAGGGTTGGATCTCACGGCTAAGGTTGGCAATGACCAGCAAGGTTTGCCCCTTCCATTCACGGCGATAGCACCACAATACAGGGCTGTTTGGCAGCAGATCCTGGTAATTGCCCCATGTCAGGATGGCTTCTTGCTTACGCAGTGCGATTAACTTTTGGTAGGTGTAAAACACCGAGGAGTCATCGGCCAGCGCGGCTTCTACGTTGATTTGTTGATAGTTATCGCCCAGGCCAATCCACGGTTCGCCAGCCGTAAACCCGGCATTATCGCCGTTGCTCCATTGCATGGGCGTGCGGCTGTTGTCACGGGATTTACTGGCGAGGATTGCCAATAACTCGTCGGCATCACGACCATCGTTGCGCAGCTCGGCAAACATATTGAGGCTCTCCACGTCGCGATAGTCAGTAATGCGCGTGAAATGCGGGTTGGTCATGCCAATCTCTTCGCCCTGGTAGATATACGGCGTTCCCTGCATGCCATGCAGCACCATCGCCAGCATTTTTGCCGCAGGCACGCGGTATTCACCTTCATCACCAAAGCGAGAAATAATGCGCGGCTGATCGTGGTTACACCAGAACAAGGCATTCCATGCCACGTTGTGCATTCCTTGTTGCCAGTGGCGGAACAATGTTTTCAACGCCACAAAGTCAGGTTTAGCCAGCGTCCATTTTTCACCACCGGGATAATCGACCTTCAGGTGATGAAAATTAAAGGTCATCGACAATTCACTGCCTGTCAGTGCCGCGTATCGCTGGCAATGCTCAAGGCTGGTGGAGGACATTTCACCTACGGTCATTAACCCGCGTGGCGTAAACACATCGCGGTTCATCTCGTGCAAAAACTCGTGTGCTCGTGGCCCGTCGGTGTAAAAGCGACGCCCGTCGCCATCCAGGTCTTCAGGGAAACGCGGGTCTTTGGAGATCAGATTCACCACATCCAGGCGCAACCCGTCGACCCCACGATCGGCCCAGAATTCACAGACTTTTTTCAGCTCTGCGCGTACCGCTGGATTCTCCCAGTTGAGATCCGCCTGTTCTGGTGCAAAGAGATGCAAATAGTACTGTTCGCTTTCCGCATGCCAGCGCCACGCACTACCGCCAAATTTTGAACGCCAGTTGTTCGGTGGCGTTTCTGGTTCGCCATCGCGCCAGATATAAAACTGGCGGTAAGGGCTTTCTTTGTTCAGCGCCTCGCGAAACCAGGCATGTTGGGTAGAGGTATGGTTAAACACCATATCAAGAATGATACGAATCCCGCGCGATTTTGCCTGCGTCACCAGTTCGTCAAAATCGTCCAGCGTGCCGTAGGTGGGATCAATCGCCGTATAGTTCGCTACGTCGTAACCGTTATCGACCTGGGGAGAGATATAAAAGGGGGTTAGCCAGATGGCATCAACGCCCAGTTTATGCAGATAGTCCAGGCGTTGGATAACGCCACGTAAATCGCCGGTGCCGCTACCCGTGGTGTCCTGAAAACTCTTTGGATAAATCTGGTAGATAACGCCGTTTTGCCACCAGTGGGGAAGATTAGTCATTACGTTATTCCTGCAAATGCGAGGGGGCGCAATTGCGCCCCGAAGAAAATTAAACAATATCCAGCGTGCCCAGGCGGTATTTCCGCTGATAGATAAACGAGGTGAGTACAATCGGGATGATGATGGCGATAACCATTGCCAGCGCAAATACCTGCCAGTAGCTCGGTTGAATCGAGAGAATTCCCGGCAGGCCGCCTACGCCGATACCATTCGCCATAACGCCGTTCAGGCCGCATAGTAATCCTGCCAGACCAGAACCAATCATCGCGCACAGCATCGGGAAGCGATATTTCAGGTTGATGCCGTACATTGCAGGCTCAGTGACCCCAAGCCAGGCGGAGATAGCGGCAGGCACGGAGATCTCGCGTTCATTGTGCTTGCGGCTGGAAATGATAATGCCTATCACGGCGGAGCCCTGAGCGATATTCGACAGCGCAATCAGCGGCCACACTGGCGTGCCACCCATGCTTTGAATCATCTGCAAATCAATAGCAAGGGTGGTCTGGTGTACGCCGGTGATCACCAGCGGCGCGTACAGGAAGCCAAACAATGCCGCACCAATCGGAGCAAAGCTGCCGGTCATCAGGTGACGTACCGCAAAGGCAACGCCATCGCCAATCATGCGACCAAACGGACCAATCAGCGCATGGGCGAGGAACACCGCGAGGATCAGCGAACAGACGGGCACCACCACCAGATAGAGGTAATCCGGTACGATGCGTTTAAGGCGAGTTTCAATAACGCCCAGCGCCAGCCCGGCTAACAGTGCCGGGATCACCTGCGCCTGATAGCCCACTTTGGCGATGCTGAACATGCCAAAGTCCCACACTTCCGGCAGCTGCTGCCCGAGCAGATAAGCGTTCATCAGCTGGGGGGAAACCAGTGTCACGCCAAGCACGATACCAAGGATCGGCGTGCCGCCCATTTTTTTCACCGCTGACCAGCAAATCCCGACCGGCAGGTAGAAGAAGATCGCTTCACCGATCAACCACAGAAAATCGTAGATCGTTTGCAGGGAAGGGTACATTTGCGCCAGCGTTTGACCGTTGCTCATGGGCAAATCGCCGATCACATTACGAAAACCGAGGATCAAACCGCCGCTAATCAACGCGGGCAGCAACGGGAAGAAGATCTCCGCGAAATGAGAGATCAACTGCTCATGCCATTTCATATTCTGCCGGGCGGCTTTTTTTACCTGCTCTTTATCAACCTGCGCCTGTCCGGTTGACGCTATTAGTGCTTGATAGTAATCACCCACGTTGGTGCCAATCACCACCTGAAATTGCCCGGCATTGGTGAAACAGCCTTTCACCATGGGGAGTTGCTCAATTTCTTTCGGTCTGGCATTGGCCGGTTGGTTGAGGACAAAGCGCAGGCGAGTAATACAGTGGCTCACCGTCGCAATATTGCCGCGCCCGCCGACCAGTTCAATCAACCGATCGATATCCGTTTGGTTTATTTTGCTCATCATAAAGCCCCATGGCAGATGACATTTTTGGTTGGCTGCAGAATATATTGCGCGGAAAAATTTAAAAACGGGAACGTTCCCGAAACGCAGCGAAGATCACAATTTATCGTTCAGGAAACGATCAGGACAGGGTGGCGGGGATGATGATTTGTTGCGGTTCGCTGCGCCCGGTTACCTGTGCGATCAATTGGCAGGCCGCCTGGCGTCCAGCTTCGGCGTAGCCAGGATCTACGGTGACGATCTCCGGATGAAGGAATTTCATTAACGGCGTATTACCGACGCTCGCCAGTTGCAAGGTGTCGATGCGTTGCTCTTGCAGGTATTTACTTGCGCCAAGAGCCAGAGTGTCGGTTGCGCACAGTAACGCGGTAGTTTCAGGCGTAATCACTTTTGCTACGTTTTCATAGCCTTGCTTCATAGCAAGCCCTGGCAGAGCGGCAACGGGATGCAGTTTATGCGCTTTGCAGAACGCCAGGTAGGCTTCGTGACGTCGCTTCCCGGTCGTCACGTCACTATGCGGCACGCCGAGATAACTGATATTGCGATGCCCCTGGTCATAGAGCCGTTGCATCAGGATCTTGATTGCCCCTTCGTCGTCATAACAGACCGAAGCAAAGCCTTTTGCGTCACGCGCCAGCAGAACCAGCGATGACTGCCAGTGGGCTAACATTTCTTCTGTTATGCCAGTAAAACCGAACAACACTACGCCGTCGATATTACGCCGTTTCAGCACCCCCAAATGTTCGGCAACTAATTGCGGGGAAAACTGACTTTCCATCATGATTGGGTCGTAACCTTGTTCATAGAACGCTGGCAGCATGGTTTGAACAGCGAGATTTTCTGACAACGAATCCAGGCGGGTAACAATGATGGCGACCACTTTATCGCTTTGCCCACGCATAGCGCGCGCAGAGCGGGAAGGGGAAAATCCATGCTGATTCATCACTGCTTCAACACGCTCGCGGGTGCGCTGGCTCACGCCGCTTTCGTTATTCAGCACCCGGGAAACCGTAGATTTCCCCACGCCGCTTAAGCGCGCGATGTCTTTGATGGTCAGCCGATTTTGCATCCTGTTGTCCTGTAACGTGTTGTTTAATTATTTGAGCCTAACTTTACCCGTGCATTCAGCAATGGGTAAAGTCTGGTTTATCGTTGGTTTAGTTGCCAGCAGGTATTATATCGCCATAGATGCTACGAATATTATTGGATTCTCCTTATTATTTGCGGCGCTTTTTTCACTTACCGGAGGTTATATGGAACCTGATCCCACGCCTCTCCCTCGACGGAGATTAAAACTTTTCCGGTAAGCCCGTCTTTTCACGGCGTTACCGGATGCGTAAGGCCGTGACGTTTTAACGTCCCTGCTCAGCTTTATTACCTTCAGGTAAGGCTTCGCCACGCCTGAAGACATTTCTGTACTGTTTCAGACAGTGCGGAGGGACTCCTTATGTTTAAAGAAATTTTTACCCGGCTCATTCGCCATTTACCTTCCCGTCTGGTTCATCGCGATCCATTGCCTGGCGCGCAGCAGACAGTGAATACGGCGGTCCCGCCGTCCTTAAGTGCGCATTGCCTGAAAATGGCGGTGATGCCCGAAGAAGAATTATGGAAAACGTTCGACACCCATCCGGAAGGGTTAAATCAGGCGGAAGTGGAATCTGCCCGCGAACAACATGGTGAAAATAAATTACCCGCACAACAACCGTCGCCGTGGTGGGTACATTTATGGGTCTGCTATCGCAACCCCTTTAATATTTTACTCACCATTCTCGGCGCTATTTCTTACGCCACGGAAGATTTATTTGCCGCGGGCGTTATTGCGCTAATGGTCGCTATTTCAACGTTACTGAACTTTATTCAGGAAGCACGTTCCACTAAAGCGGCAGATGCCCTGAAAGCGATGGTCAGCAATACCGCGACGGTGCTGCGCGTAATTAACGACAAAGGCGAAAATGGCTGGCTGGAGATCCCGATCGACCAGCTGGTGCCCGGCGATATTATAAAACTGGCGGCGGGAGATATGATCCCGGCAGATTTACGTATCTTGCAGGCGCGGGATCTGTTCGTCGCTCAGGCGTCGTTAACCGGTGAGTCTCTGCCCGTGGAAAAAGCCGCTACCACTCGCCAGCCGGAGCACAGCAATCCGCTGGAGTGCGACACGCTGTGTTTTATGGGCACCACCGTGGTGAGCGGCACGGCACAAGCAATGGTGATTGCTACAGGTGCCAATACCTGGTTTGGTCAACTGGCGGGGCGTGTTAGTGAGCAGGAAAGCGAGCCGAATGCCTTTCAGCAGGGGATCAGCCGCGTCAGTATGCTGCTGATTCGCTTTATGCTGGTGATGGCTCCGGTGGTGTTGCTTATCAACGGTTACACCAAAGGCGACTGGTGGGAAGCGGCACTGTTTGCGCTTTCGGTCGCGGTAGGCTTAACGCCGGAAATGTTGCCGATGATTGTTACCTCGACGCTGGCGCGCGGCGCAGTAAAGCTGTCGAAACAGAAAGTGATCGTCAAACATCTGGATGCTATTCAGAACTTTGGCGCAATGGATATTCTGTGCACTGATAAAACTGGCACCCTGACACAGGACAAAATTGTGCTGGAGAATCATACCGATATCTCCGGTAAAACCAGCGAACGCGTGCTGCATAGCGCGTGGTTGAACAGTCATTATCAGACCGGACTTAAAAACCTGCTCGATACAGCGGTGCTCGAAGGTACGGATGAAGAGTCAGCGCGCTCGCTGGCCAGTCGTTGGCAAAAAATTGATGAGATTCCGTTTGATTTCGAGCGTCGCCGGATGTCGGTGGTAGTGGCAGAAAATACCGAGCACCATCAGCTGGTTTGCAAAGGTGCATTGCAGGAAATCCTCAATGTGTGTTCGCAGGTGCGTCACAATGGCGAGATTGTGCCGCTCGATGACATCATGCTGCGTAAGATTAAGCGGGTTACTGATACGCTGAATCGTCAGGGGCTGCGCGTGGTTGCGGTGGCGACGAAATACCTGCCAGCGCGTGAAGGAGATTACCAGCGGGCGGATGAATCCGACCTGATCCTCGAAGGATATATTGCTTTCCTTGATCCGCCAAAAGAGACAACCGCTCCGGCACTGAAGGCATTAAAAGCGAGTGGCATTACCGTAAAAATCCTTACTGGCGACAGTGAGTTAGTTGCAGCGAAAGTGTGCCATGAAGTGGGGCTGGACGCGGGAGAGGTGGTCATTGGTAGTGATATTGAAACGCTATCTGACGACGAACTGGCAAATCTTGCACAGCGCACCACGCTGTTTGCCCGCCTGACGCCGATGCATAAAGAACGCATTGTGACCTTACTGAAGCGCGAAGGGCATGTGGTTGGCTTTATGGGCGATGGTATTAATGATGCGCCCGCCTTACGCGCTGCGGATATCGGCATTTCTGTGGACGGCGCGGTAGATATTGCCCGTGAAGCGGCTGATATCATCCTGCTGGAAAAAAGCCTGATGGTGCTGGAAGAGGGGGTTATTGAAGGACGTCGCACTTTCGCCAACATGCTGAAATACATCAAAATGACGGCGAGCTCCAACTTCGGTAATGTGTTCAGCGTGCTGGTGGCGAGTGCTTTCTTGCCCTTCCTGCCGATGTTGCCGTTACACTTGCTTATTCAGAACCTGCTGTATGATGTGTCACAGGTGGCGATCCCGTTTGATAACGTCGACGACGAGCAAATTCAAAAGCCGCAGCGTTGGAATCCGGCGGATCTGGGGCGCTTTATGATCTTCTTCGGACCGATCAGCTCGATCTTCGATATTCTGACGTTTTGCCTGATGTGGTGGGTATTCCATGCCAACACGCCGGAAACGCAAACGCTGTTCCAGTCGGGATGGTTTGTGGTGGGCTTACTGTCGCAAACGCTGATTGTGCATATGATCCGCACCCGCCGTGTGCCGTTTATTCAGAGCTGTGCATCGTGGCCGTTAATGATCATGACCGTGATCGTGATGATTGTCGGGATCGCATTGCCGTTTTCACCGCTGGCCAGTTATCTGCAGCTGCAGGCGCTGCCGTTAAGCTATTTCCCGTGGCTGGTTGCGATTCTGGCAGGGTATATGACATTAACTCAGTTGGTGAAAGGATTTTATAGCCGTCGTTACGGCTGGCAGTAAAGAATAAACTGGGCACGATAGCCCCGATTCAGATTGCAGACAAAGTAAGCTTTGTTCATGCCGGATGCGGCGTAAATGCCTTATCCGGCCAACAAATTCAATAAATTGCAGGAATCACGTAGGCCTGATAAGCGTAGCGCATCAGGCGATTTTGCGTTTGTCATCAGACTTAATCCGGGCATGATAGCCCGGATTTCCATCAAGATTAGCGACGAACAGCGATCGCTTCGATCTCAATCTTCACGTCTTTCGGCAGACGGGCAACTTCAACGCAAGAACGTGCCGGGAAGGTGGCATTGTGTTCGGTGAAGAAGGCTTCGTAGGTAGCATTAACGGTTGCGAAGTCGTTCAGATCTTTCACAAACACGGTGGTTTTAACGATGTCGCCCACTTTCAGGCCTGCGGCTTCGACGATCGCTTTTACGTTATCCAGCGACTGACGTGCCTGTGCAGCGACGTCTGCCGGTACTTCACCCGTTTTCGGATTTACCGGGATCTGACCGGAGGTGATGATCATATTGCCCAGATCAACGCCCTGTACGTAAGGACCGATAGCTGCCGGTGCATTTTCCGTCGCGATAGTTTTGCTCATGATTTCTCCTTTATTACAGCGGTAAAAAGTCTGGCTCATTATAGGGAGCCAGACTTTTATTACCAACCGCAATTAATTGGCCAGCACCACATTATGGGAAAACTCTTTTTCACAGTATTTGCATTTGAGCGCGATGTCATTGGCGCGTTTTCGCACGGCAAAGCTGGAAGAAACCGGTTCGGCATGGCTGATACAGTTGCTGTTCGGGCAGACCAGCACATTGTCGATGCGCTCTGGCAGACTGGGGCGCGATTTACCCACCACTTCATAGTTGTCGATACGGTTAACCGTGGCTTGCGGCGCATACAATGCCAGTTGATCTACCTGATCTTCACTCAAAAAGGTATTTTCGATTTTGATCAGATCTTTGCGGCCCATCTCGCCAGAAGGCAAGTTCAGACCGATGGTGATGCGCTGATCCGTTTCGGTCAGCTTGAACAGACTCAACAGCTTAAAACCGATCTGGGCGGGGATATGGTCAATTACCGTGCCGCGTTTAATAGCTTCAACCTGCAATTTATTATCGTGTGTCATCTCTATTTCCCCTTACAGTACCAGATCGCGATTCAGAACCAGTGCCAGTAACGCCTGGCGAGCGAAAATCCCGTTGCCTGCCTGCTGGAAGTACCAGGCGTGTGGCGTTTTATCAACATCCGTCGCAATCTCATCAACACGCGGCAGCGGATGCAGCACTTTCATATTGGCTTTGGCGTTGTGGAGATCGCTGGCGCGAAGAACAAACTGCGCTTTCACGTTGGCGTACTCGGACGGGTCCAGACGCTCTTTTTGCACGCGGGTCATGTACAGGATGTCTACTTCCGCCATCACTTCTTCAATAGAGCTGTGCAGACTCCATGCGATCCCTTTTTCATCGAGCATATCCAGAATGTATTGCGGCATTGCCAGCGCGTCCGGCGCGATGAAGTAAAAACGGTTGCCGTCGAACTTCGCTAACGCCTGAGTCAGGGAGTGAACGGTGCGGCCATATTTCAGGTCACCAACCATTGCGACGTGGAGATTGTCCAGACGCCCCTGGGTTTCCTGAATAGTGAATAAGTCCAGCAAGGTTTGCGTCGGATGTTGGTTGGAGCCATCACCGGCATTCAGTACCGGTACATTGCCGGAAAACTCGGTGGCCAGGCGCGCCGCACCTTCCTGCGGATGACGCATCACTATCGCATCGACGTAAGTGCTGATAACCGAAATGGTATCGGCCAGCGTTTCGCCCTTTTTACCCAGTGATGTATTGGCGCTGTCGGAGAAGCCCACCACGCTGGCACCCAGGCGGTGCATAGATGTTTCGAAAGAGAGGCGGGTACGGGTAGAGGCTTCGAAGAAACAGCTGGCAATGACTTTGTGCTTCAACAGCTCTGGTTGCGGGTTTGCTTTCAGTTTCGCCGCTGTCGCCAGCACCAGATTAAGGTCATCGCGACTAAGGTCGTTTATGGAAATGATATGTTTCTGATATAGCGGATTAGCCATCTTTTATCTCCTGACGCCTGGGCAAAAAAAAGCCCCTCGATTGAGGGGCTGGGAATGGGTGATCAACGGGAAGAAAAACGGCAGGCCAGCGTCTTTTTTCAGACGCGGTAAGACAAAATGTCGAACACACTGAACCATACATCCTCCCGGCAAATTGTCCGGCATTATACTCATCGTCAGAAGCGGTGCAAGCATTTGATGCAATATTTTGTCAGCGCAAACGGTTTATTTGAATTATAAGTCAAAATGCATGCATTTTTATTTGTTGTGATTCTGCAGGGGAACGGTCGTTCGGTATCAATAATTGCAGACATTTCCTGCTTTTTTCTTTTTCACTTTCACGCAATCAGATATGCATTTTATTCCATTCATCCGACTTATAGGGCGGAGTGTGAAAACGAACGGCTAACACTATTGCTTACTGCTCAGGGATGCGCGCTATCACTTTAATTTCAAAATCAAAGCCTGCCAGCCATGTAACACCTACCGCCGTCCAGTTTGGATAAGGTGGGGCGCTAAATATTTCATTTTTCACCGTCATGATGTCTTCAAATTGGTTTTCTGGATCGGTATGGAAGCTCGTAACATCAATGATATCGTCAAAAGTGCATCCCGCAGCAGCCAGGGTCGCATGCAAATTATCAAATGCCAGTCTGACTTGTTGCTGAAAATCGGGTTCTGGTGTTCCGTCCTCTCGACTTCCTACTTGCCCGGAAACAAACAGCAAATCGCCGGAGCGAATAGCCGCAGAATAACGATGTTCAGCATACAGTGAATGTCGGCCTGCAGGGAAAACAGCGGTTCTTTCTACCATTTGGTTATCCTCAAGATTTACGACATGAACAGAAGATTTATATTTACCAGGAGCCGCTTTTAGCGGACGACGTGAGTAAACAAAACCCAGACATCATGGGAAATGGCTGGGCTTAATTGAGCGTAGTCGGTTATGCGCCAAACGCGCCATCAATGGTATGCATCGCGCCGGTAACAAAACTGGCTTCTGGCCCTGCTAACCATGCGACCATACCAGCGACCTCTTCCGGTTGCCCATGTCTTTTGATAGCCATAAAACTATGCAACATATCGCGCATTGGCCCGTTGGCGGGATTAGCGTCGGTATCAATTGGCCCTGGCTGGACGACGTTAATGGTGATCCCACGCGGTCCGAAATCACGGGCCAGCCCGCGCGCCATGCCTTGCAGGGCAGATTTACTGGCGGCATAAGCAGCCATGCCTGCAACAGGCATACGATCGCCATTCACGGAGCCGATGATTAAGATGCGCCCGCCTTCGGGCATCTGCCGGGCGGCTTCAACAGAGGCATGATAAGGAGCATGAATATTGATTTTGAAAAGGCGATCAATATCGTCGGCATTCAATTCCAGGGCATCGCCAAAGACGCCAATACCTGCATTTACCACCAGGATATCCAATGCGCCGCTCTTACGAACGACATCAATGACAGCGTCTCTGTCAGTACTATCTGTGAATACTGCTGTCGCTCCAGTCTCTTGTGCCAGGTGTTCAGCGGCATCTTTCGACCCCGCATAGGTGAATCGTACATTGGCCCCATCGGTGACGAAACGACGTACGATAGCGGCACCGATACCACGACTGCCACCGAGGATGAGAACTGTCTTACCTGTAAAAGCGCCCATAAGGACTCCTTGATTTATTATGTAACATGCATTACAAAACTGTTTTAACTTTCTGTCAACAGGTTTTGTAATGGTCACTAAAAAACAATCTCGCGTTCCAGGTCGTCCCAGACGTTTCGCTCCTGAGCAGGCAATCTCTGCGGCAAAAGTGCTTTTTCACCAAAAAGGTTTCGATGCTGTCAGTGTTGCTGAAGTTACTGATTATCTTGGTATTAACCCCCCGAGCCTCTACGCGGCTTTTGGCAGTAAAGCTGGGTTATTTAGCCGTGTACTCAATGAATACGTCGGTACGGAAGCTATTCCGCTTGCCGATATTCTTCGTGATGATCGTCCAGTAGGCGAGTGCCTGGTTGAGGTATTAAAAGAAGCGGCGCGCAGATATAGCCAAAACGGCGGCTGCGCTGGCTGTATGGTTCTTGAAGGTATTCATAGTCATGATCCACTAGCGCGTGATATTGCCGTTCAATATTATCACGCCGCAGAAACGACCATTTATGACTATATCGCCAGGCGGCATCCACAAAGCGCACAATGTGTGACTGATTTTATGAGTACCGTGATGTCAGGGCTTTCTGCGAAGGCACGGGAGGGGCACTCAATCGAACAACTCTGTGCAACAGCTGCACTGGCGGGGGAAGCGATAAAAACTCTTCTCAAGGAGTGATGCTGGCCTTGATCCGAAAGGCGGGAACGCGCCTGCCGATAAGTTGTGATAAGACAATAATTCACGCGTTAAGGCTAGCGGAATTGATCATCTTTTCGTATAACGATAGAAATGAAACGTTGTTTTAATTAAGGAGTGGAAAAGATGATCATCGGAAATATTCATAATCTTCAGCCGTGGCTACCCCAGGAGTTACGCCAGGCGATTGAGCATATCAAAGCACACGTTACGGCAGAAACGCCAAAGGGCAAGCACGATATCGAAGGCAATCGTCTGTTTTATCTTATCTCGGAAGATATGACCGAGCCGTACGAAGCCCGCCGTGCGGAGTACCATGCCCGCTATCTCGACATTCAGATTGTGTTAAAAGGTCAGGAAGGCATGACCTTCAGCACGCAACCTGCAGGCACGCCGGATACCGACTGGTTAGCTGATAAAGACATCGCATTTTTGCCGGAAGGCGTTGATGAGAAAACAGTTATCCTTAATGAAGGTGATTTTGTTGTGTTTTATCCGGGGGAAGTGCATAAACCGCTGTGCGCAGTGGGTGCACCAGCCCAGGTTCGCAAAGCAGTAGTGAAGATGCTGATGGCGTGATGACTTTTCGCCGTAAATAACTCCAGATTTACGGCGAGTTTGTGAAAAGAGCGTTTTTTGATATTTTTTGTGAGTAAAATTTGTAATGCTTAGACGTTCTTATTAACTCAAGGAGTCCGTCATGAGCAAAATATCAGGTTGGAATTTTTCTCAAAACATTACATCAGCCGACAATTGTAAACAAAAAAATGAAGACTTAGATACCTGGTATGTGGGAATGAATGATTTTGCCCGAATTGCCGGAGGGCAGAATAGCAGAAGCAATATTCTTTCTCCCAGAGCATTTTTGGAGTTTTTGGCTAAGATATTTACCCTGGGTTATGTGGATTTTAGCAAACGCTCCAACGAAGCGGGTAGAAATATGATGGCTCATATTAAGTCCTCATCTTATATCAAAAATAATGATGGTAGTGAGATAATGAAGTTTGTTATGAATAATCCTGAAGGGGAGCGAGCGGATTTATCTAAGGTGGAAATAGAAATTACACTTGCCTCAGCTTTTAATAATGGGATTCGTGAAGGACATACAGTCATTATATTTACACAACCTGATGGTTCGACTAATCGTTATGAAGGGAAGTCCTTTGAAAGAAAAGATGAGAGTTCATTACACCTGATTACTAACAAGATTCTGGCGTGTTACCAACGCGAAGCTAACAAGGAAATAGCTCGTCTATTAAATATTCCGCAGGAGTTAAATAATTCTCAGGACTTGAATAACTCGCAGGTGAGTTGTAAAGATTCAGTTGATTCTACGATTACGGATTTATTAGAAAAACCATTGAATAATGCATTATTAGCAATAAGGAAAGAACATCTGCTATTAATGCCTTATGTATGTAATGAATCGATTTCATACTTGCTTGGTGAAAAAGGGATACTGAAAGAAATAGATGACCTTAACGCAGTAAATAATTATCTTCTTAATAATAAGAAAGCTACTGACAATGAAATTAATGACATCAAAGTTAACCTGTCTCATATTCTTATTGATTCCTTAGATGATGCAAAAGTTAACCTTACACCGGTCATCGATTCGATTCTGGAGATTTTTTTAAAATTCCCATATATTAATGACGTAAGAATACTGGATTGATGTTTTAATAAAAGAATGCAATATTTTGGTGATTCTGAAAAGATAAAGTATGCATGCTCCGTGATAAATCATATTGATTTTAGCCGCGATCAATCTAAAGATTTTAGCTGCGATCAATCTAAAATTAAAATAGCTGAGACCTTATTTTTCAATCTCGATAAAGAACACTATAAAAATAGCCGTAAATTACAGGAATTGATTTGGGATAAGTTGGTTGCATATGTCAATGATTTTAACTTAAGCAATCAAGAAAAATCACGCTTAATACTAAGGTTATTTGATGATGTTAAGTTGCTATTTAATGAAGTGCCTGTCAGCATTTTAGTAAATGATATTTTTTTTGAAGGATTTTTTCATGAAGCAACCTGATTTTGCTAAGTGGTATTTCTATCAATTACTTAAAGATTATGAGGGCGAACAGCTGTATCTTAATGAGTTAGGATATGTTTATGGTAATGAAGAAAAAACAAATGAAATTGTAAAAAACAATCCGGGTTATGTCGTTAAGATTTTTGAAGAAAAGATGGTTAATGAATTAAAAATTAGAACAAGAATGATGAAAATCCTCCGGAAGATTTACGTATAGCAATAGAAAAATATGGATGGAATAATTGAACTATTACTGCATAAAATAATGTGATGCCGGGATGTTTTTGTATTTCCCGGCATCTTTATAGCGATATCAATTATTTACTGAGCGTCGCGACCATCACCGCTTTGATGGTATGCATGCGGTTTTCCGCCTGATCAAAAACAATGCTGGCGGCAGATTCGAAGACCTCATCAGTCACTTCCATTCCGCCATGTAGGCCAAACTCTTCCGCCATTTTCTTACCAAGCGTCGTCTGGTCGTCATGAAACGCGGGCAGGCAGTGGAGGAATTTGACCTCCGGGTTACCGGTCAACTGCATCATCTTGCTGTTCACCTGATAATCACGCAGTAATGCAATCCGTTCTGCCCATTTCTCTTTTGCTTCCCCCATCGACACCCATACATCGGTATAGATAAAGTCAGCACCTTCAACTCCTTTGGCTACATCTTCCGTCAGCGTAATATTCCCGCCATTTTGCTGTGCCAGGGCGCGGCATTCCGTAACCAGCGCAGCTTCCGGCCAGCATGCCTGTGGCGCGACCAGACGCAAATCCAGACCGGTAAGCGCCGCAGCTTCGAGCATCGAATTGCCCATGTTGTTACGTGCGTCACCTGCATAGACCAGCGTCATTTCGTTGAATGCTTTACCGGGTAAATGCTCCTGCATGGTGAGGAGATCCGCCAGCAACTGCGTGGGGTGAAACTCATTGGTCAGGCCGTTCCATACCGGCACGCCAGCGTATTCCGCCAGTGTTTCGACAATCTCCTGACCATAGCCGCGATACTGAATACCGTCATACATGCGACCCAGCACGCGGGCAGTGTCTTTAATCGACTCTTTATGACCAATCTGACTGCCGCTTGGGCCGAGATAAGTAACGCGAGCACCCTGGTCATATGCGGCAACTTCGAAAGAGCATCGGGTACGGGTCGAGTCTTTTTCGAAGATGAGCGCGATGTTTTTACCAGTGAGTTTGGCTTCTTCTTTGCCGCTTTTCTTATCGGCTTTCAGCTTCGCGGCTAACTGCAGCAGGCTGTTGAGTTCAGCTGGCGTGAAATCGAGTAATTTCAGGAAATGCTTATGATAAAACCCGGACATAGATCCCTCCTGTGGCTAACGCCTTAATGAATTAAAATTCAATTTATATGGATGATTATTCATTTGCAAGTCTAAAGCATAAATCTTTGTCACAAAGGTGGAGGCAATGTCAGTGGTGTGTGACAATAAGAGTATCGGCAGGACATTAAGAGGAATGAGCCATGGCAAACCCGGAACAACTGGAAGAACAGCGTGAAGAAACACGTTTGATTATTGAAGAATTACTGGAAGATGGCAGCGATCCGGACGCGCTGTACACCATCGAACACCATCTTTCCGCAGACGATCTGGAAACCCTGGAAAAAGCAGCAGTTGAAGCGTTTAAACTCGGTTACGAAGTGACCGATCCAGAAGAGCTGGAAGTTGAAGATGGTGATATCGTGATTTGCTGCGACATCCTCAGCGAGTGCGCGTTGAATGCCGATCTGATCGATGCCCAGGTTGAACAACTGATGACGCTGGCGGAGAAATTTGACGTTGAGTACGACGGTTGGGGCACTTACTTTGAAGATCCCAATGGCGAAGACGGCGACGATGAAGATTTTGTCGATGAAGACGATGACGGGGTTCGCCACTAATTAATTGATTAAAATGCCCGATAGCACACACTAGCGGGCATTTTTTTAGAGTTCGCGTAGCATCCGCACTTCACAATCTACATGGCCCGTGCAGCCAAGTGCATAGTCGATATGTTGAAAACCTAAATGTTCATACAAACCAATCGCTTCTTTCAAAAAAGCGGTCGTTTCCAGATAGCAGCGTTTGAAGCCCATCTCTCGTGCCTGCTCCATCGCCATTAAGGCCAGTTTTTTCGCCAGCCCTTTACCGCGAATAGCCGGAAGAAAATACATCTTCTGCAGTTCGCAAATGTCCGACTCACTCCCGGTTAATGGCGCAATCCCACCGCCGCCGACCACTTCACCATCGTACTCAACCACCCAATATGCATGACCCGGCTGACTATACACTTGATACAACTCGTCCAGGTTCGGATCGGCGACGGTGTAGCCTTTATCAGCGGTAAGACCGTATTCGGCGGATACCTGACGAATGACGCGGGCGATGGCGGGATTATCCTGCTGCGTCAGGCGACGCATTACAGGTGATTGCGGCGCAATGTTATTCATAGTTTAACCCAATAAAAATAAAGTAATTATACATTTGTTTAATACCACTCTCTTCTTACGTGCGCAAGCGACTTATAAAGTAATAAAGTTTTTGCCAGCCTATTACTGATAAGAGTATTGTAACGTGGCAGAACATTTTACTGTCTGTATATATAAATTATATCAATGGATTTTTTAATTCAGGGAATTTTTATGGCTCAAGTTATTAATGAAATGGATGTTCCGTCCCATTCGTTTGTTTTTCATGGTACAGGTGAGAGATATTTTCTTATTTGTGTGGTGAATGTGTTGTTAACGATTATAACGCTAGGTATCTATTTGCCATGGGCATTAATGAAATGTAAGCGTTATCTCTATGCTAATATGGAAGTTAACGGACAACGATTTTCTTATGGAATTACTGGTGGGAATGTTTTTGTTAGTTGTCTTGTTTTTGTTTTTTGCTATTTCGCAATCTTAATGACAGTGTCAGCAGATATGCCACTTGTTGGCTGTGTTTTGACTTTGTTACTGTTGGTTTTGCTTATATTTATGGCAGCAAAAGGACTGCGTTATCAGGCCTTGATGACCAGTCTCAACGGCGTAAGATTTAGTTTTAATTGCTCTATGAAAGGGTTCTGGTGGGTAACCTTTTTCTTGCCGATTTTAATGGCCATTGGGATGGGGACTGTTTTCTTTATCTCGACAAAGATGCTACATGCCAATAGTTCAAGTAGTGTTATTATATCTGTGGTTCTGATGGCAATAGTTGGTATTGTTTCCATTGGTATTTTTAATGGTACTTTATATAGCCTGGTAATGAGTTTTCTCTGGAGCAATACCAGTTTCGGTATACATCGTTTCAAGGTGAAATTAGATACTACGTATTGTATAAAATATGCCATTCTCGCATTTTTAGCTTTATTACCTTTTCTCGCTGTTGCTGGTTATATTATCTTCGATCAAATATTAAATGCGTATGATAGTTCTGTGTATGCAAATGATGATATTGAGAATTTACAGCAATTTATGGAAATGCAACGTAAAATGATAATCGCGCAGTTAATCTATTATTTTGGGATTGCTGTTAGCACCAGTTATTTAACGGTGTCGTTGCGAAATCATTTTATGAGCAACCTGTCACTGAATGATGGGCGTATTCGTTTTCGCTCAACTTTAACGTACCACGGTATGCTTTATCGCATGTGTGCGTTGGTGGTGATATCCGGGATTACGGGCGGTCTGGCTTATCCACTGCTGAAAATATGGATGATTGACTGGCAGGCAAAAAATACGTATTTGCTGGGCGATTTGGATGACCTTCCTTTAATCAATAAAGAAGAACAACCAGATAAAGGCTTCTTAGCCAGGATTTCACGGGGAATTATGCCTTCTTTACCATTTCTGTAAGAGATAAAAAAGGCCGGAGCATGCTCCGGCCTTCGTTTTCATTACTGTGTTTTGATTACAGCGCGGCGATAACAGCCTGCTGTTCAATCAGCTTCGCTTTCGCTTCTGCATAGCCTTCCAGCTTTTCACGCTCTTTCGCGATGACCGCTTCCGGTGCGCGGGCGACAAAGCCTTCATTCGCCAGCTTGTTCTCGATACGGCTGATTTCGCCTTCGATCTTCGCCACTTCTTTCGCCAGACGCGCCAGCTCATCTTCTTTGTTGATGAGGCCAGCCATCGGGATCAGCAGCTCTGCGCCGTCGATGATCTTAGTAACGGAAACCGGACCTTTGTCATCGGCAGGCAGCACGGTGATGCTTTCCAGACGCGCCAGCGTTTGCAGGAAGCCACGGTTTTCATTTACGCGACGTTCTGCATCCGCGCTGCAACCACGCAGTAGCAGCTCCAGCGGTTTGCCCGGCGCGATGTTCATTTCTGCACGGATGTTACGTACCGCAACGATCGCCTGCTTCAGCCACTCTGTGTCGGCCAGTGCGGCTTCATCAACCTGAGATGCATCGTACTGCGGGAACGGCTGCAGCATGATGGTGTCGGCAGTGATACCGCAAAGTACTTTCACACGCTGCCAGATGGTTTCGGTGATGAACGGAATGATCGGATGCGCGAGGCGCAGCAGACCTTCCAGCACGGTCACCAGCGTATGGCGAGTACCGCGCAGTTCGGCTTCGGTGCCACCGTTCATTACCGGCTTAGTCAGTTCCAGATACCAGTCACAGAACTGGTTCCAGGTGAACTCATACAGAATGCCTGCGGCGATATCGAAGCGGAAGCTGTCCAGCGCTTCGCGGTACGCTTTGATGGTCTGGTTGAACTCCGCCAGAATCCAGCGATCCGCCAGCGACAGCGTCATTTCGCCGCCGTTGAAGCCGCAATCCTGACCTTCTGTGTTCATCAGCACAAAGCGGCTGGCGTTCCACAGCTTGTTACAGAAGTTACGGTAACCTTCCAGGCGTTTCATATCCCAGTTGATATCGCGACCGGTAGAAGCCAGCGCCGCCAGGGTGAAGCGCAGCGCGTCAGTACCGTGCGGTTCAATACCGTTCGGGAACTGCTTCTCGGTGCGCTTACGGATTTTGTCCGCCAGCTGTGGCTGCATCATATTGCCGGTGCGTTTTTCCAGCAGTTCTGGCAGCGAAATACCGTCAACCATATCCAGTGGGTCAATAACGTTACCCTTGGATTTGGACATCTTCTGGCCTTCGTCGTCACGAATCAGGCCGGTCATGTAAACAGTGTGGAACGGCACCTGCGGTTTGCCATTTTCATCTTTGATGAAGTGCATGGTCATCATGATCATGCGGGCAATCCAGAAGAAGATGATGTCGAAACCAGATACCATCACGCTGGTTGGGTGGAACTGACGCAGGGCGTCGGTATTTTCCGGCCAGCCAAGGGTAGAGAAGGTCCACAGCGCAGAAGAGAACCAGGTGTCGAGAACGTCTTCGTCCTGACGCAGGGCAACGTCGGCACCGAGGTTATTTTCTTTACGCACTTCGTCTTCGTTGCGGCCAACATAAACGTTACCCGCTTCGTCGTACCATGCCGGGATTCGGTGACCCCACCACAGCTGACGAGAGATACACCAGTCCTGAATATCGCGCATCCAGGAGAAGTACATGTTTTCGTACTGCTTCGGTACGAACTGAATGTCGCCATTCTCAACCGCTTCAACTGCCGGTTTCGCCAGGACATCGGCACGCACGTACCACTGGTCGGTCAGCATCGGTTCGATAACTACGCCGCCACGGTCGCCGTAAGGAACGGTCAGGTCGTGCGGTTTAATTTCTTCCAGCAGGCCGAGTGCGTCAACCGCAGCAACGACTGCTTTACGTGCAGCAAAACGCTCGAGTTTCTGGAACTCTGCCGGGATTTCGCTGGAATAAACGTCAGATTCGTTACCTTTGGTATCGAACACCTGGGCGCTTTCACGGATATCGCCGTCAAAGGTCAGGATGTTGATCATCGGCAGCGCGTGACGTTTACCCACTTCATAGTCGTTAAAGTCGTGCGCCGGAGTGATTTTCACGCAGCCGGTGCCTTTTTCCATGTCGGCGTGTTCGTCGCCAACGATCGGAATACGACGGTTAACCAGCGGCAGAATGACATATTTGCCAATCAGATCTTTGTAACGCGGATCTTCCGGGTTAACGGCTACGCCAGTATCGCCCAGCAGGGTTTCCGGACGGGTAGTCGCAACCACCAGATAATCTTTACCGTCTGCGGTTTTCGCGCCGTCAGCCAGCGGATAGCGGATGTGCCACATCGAACCTTTTGATTCGCGGTTTTCCACTTCCAGGTCAGAGATAGCGGTGCGCAGTTTCGGGTCCCAGTTTACCAGGCGTTTGCCACGGTAAATCAGGTCTTCTTTATACAGACGAACGAAAACTTCTTTCACCGCATTGGACAGGCCTTCGTCCATGGTGAAGCGTTCACGCTCCCAGTCGACGGAGTTGCCGAGACGGCGCATCTGACGGGTAATGGTGCCGCCGGACTCCGCTTTCCATTCCCAGATTTTGTCGATGAAAGCTTCGCGGCCGTAGTCGTGACGGGTTTTACCTTCTTCTGCGGCAATCTTGCGCTCAACGACCATCTGGGTAGCGATCCCGGCGTGGTCAGTACCGACCTGCCACAGGGTGTTTTTGCCCTGCATGCGCTGATAGCGGATCATGGTATCCATGATGGTTTGCTGGAAGGCGTGACCCATATGCAAACTGCCGGTGACGTTCGGCGGCGGGATCATGATGCAGAAACTTTCCTGGCTTTCATCGCCATTAGGCTTAAAGTAGCCCTGCTTTTCCCAGTGCTCGTAAAGCGGCTGTTCGATATCTTGTGGGTTATATGTCTTTTCCATTATTTCCAGGTTGCCGTATTCAGGTTGAAACCAGCCACGCGGTAGGCTTTATAGCGTTCGCGCGCCAGTTGTTTCAGAGAATCTTCATAAGGAACGAAGTCTACCACTTCTGTGAAAGCGGTGGCAAAATCTGCAAAGCTTGTTCGCAGACTAATCAATATATCGCGCGGGCTGCTGCTGCGTTTTTGCGGCCAGGCGATCTCCACCGGCGCACCGCCGCGCGGTCCTTCTCCCGCTAAATTATGCGGAACAAAGCTTTCTGCCGGACGCGCCCACAGGGCTTCATCCAGCCGGTAAGCCTGCTTTTCATCTTCACAGGCGATGAGCACGCGCTTACCGCTGCGCCAACGTTCTGCGGCAATTTCACACACCAGTTGCTCAACGGCGCTTAAGCCATCGACGGTGGTGTCATTGTCCAGAAGGTAGAACGTCGCGTTTTTCATAAATGGGGCTTCTTGTGGTGGATTTAAATACGCATCAGGTATACACCGCAGCGCCTGATGCGACGCTGCCGCGTCTTATCAGGCCTACGAGTTCGGTGCTGTGTAGGTCGGATAAGGCGTTCATGCCGCATCCGACAATAACAGCATTGCCTGATGCGACGCTGCCGCGTCTTATCAGGCCTACGAGTTCAGTGCTGTGTAGGTCGGATAAGGCGTTCACGCCGCATCCGGCAATAACAGCCTTGCCTGACGCAATTACTCTTCGCCGTTAAACCCAGCGCGGTTTAACAGGAACTGTGCCAGCAACGCTACCGGACGACCGGTGGCGCCTTTTGCTTTACCAGAACGCCAGGCGGTACCGGCGATATCCAGGTGCGCCCAGTTGTACTTACGGGTAAAGCGTGACAGGAAGCAACCTGCGGTAATCGCCCCACCAGGACGACCGCCAATGTTCGCCATATCGGCAAAATTGGACTCCAGTTGTTCCTGATACTCGTCACCCAGCGGTAAGCGCCATGCGCGGTCACCGGATTGTTCAGACGCGGCAATCAGTTCATGGGCCAGCGGATTATGGTTCGCCATCAGACCGGTAATGTGATGACCCAGCGCGATCACGCAGGCACCGGTCAGCGTCGCCACGTCAATCACCGCTTCCGGCTCAAAACGCTCAACGTAAGTTAACACGTCGCACAGTACCAGGCGGCCTTCAGCGTCGGTATTCAGCACTTCAACGGTTTGACCGGACATGGTGGTTAACACATCGCCCGGACGATAGGCACGCCCGCCAGGCATGTTTTCGCAGCCTGCCAGCACGCCGATAACGTTAATCGGCAGTTGTAGCTCCGCGACCATACGCATCACACCGTAAACCGCTGCCGCACCGCACATATCGTACTTCATCTCATCCATGCCTTCTGAAGGCTTGATCGAGATACCGCCGGAGTCGAAGGTTAAACCTTTACCCACCAGCACGATTGGGCGTGCATCTTCCGACGCGTTGCCTTTGTACTCAATCACCGACATCAGCGATTCGTTCTGCGAACCCTGACCGACCGCCAGATAGGAATGCATCCCCAGCTCTTTCATCTGCTGTTCGCCGATAACGCGGGTGATGACATTCTTGCTGTAGCTGTCAGCCAGCTGGCGCGCTTGTGAAGCGAGGTAAGCGGCGTTACAGATATTCGGCGGCATATTGCCGAGATCTTTCGCGGCTTTAATCCCGGCGGCAATCGCCAGACCGTGCTGGATCGCGCGCTCACCGCTGGTCAGTTCACGGCGGGTCGGCACGTTGAACACCATCTTACGCAGCGGACGACGCGGTTCGCTCTTGTTCGTTTTCAGCTGATCGAAACTGTAGAGCGTCTCTTTTGCCGTCTCGACAGCCTGACGCACTTTCCAGTAGTTGTTACGGCCTTTAACGTGCAGCTCAGTCAGAAAGCAGACCGCTTCCATTGAGCCAGTATCATTCAGCGTATTAATGGTTTTCTGAATAACCTGCTTGTACTGACGCTCATCCAGCTCACGTTCTTTGCCGCAACCAATAAGGAGAATTCGCTCGGAAAGTACATTCGGAACATGGTGCAGCAACAATGTCTGCCCCGGTTTTCCTTCCAGTTCGCCCCGACGTAGCAGGGCGCTGATGTACCCATCGCTGATTTTATCGAGCTGTTCTGCAATCGGAGAAAGGCGACGTGGTTCGAAGACGCCCACGACGATGCAGGCACTCCGCTGTTTCTCCGGGCTACCGCTTTTTACACTAAACTCCATGCACTACGCTCCTGAATCTTAAAGACAACGGCGGTGGCTACAGATAGAATTGCAAGCTTTCGTAACTCATGTCCGCTGTTGCGATGACTTCGTGTTAATCTTAACGTTATTACGGCATTGGCACGTCAGAACAAAATCTGAGAGGTGAATCCGTTGAGTATAATTATCTTAGCGACGATTTCGACGACTCAAGAGAATAAATGACGTTTAAGCCATGAAACAAGCTAAAATCCTGCAAAAGACGAGTTTTTACGGGCGTATTTAAAGTGATAATCATAAGATATCTGGTGCGGGAGACGCTCAAAAGCCAGCTGGCGATACTCTTCATCTTGCTTTTGATCTTCTTCTGTCAAAAGTTAGTGAGGATCCTCGGCGCAGCGGTTGACGGCGATATTCCGGCGAATCTGGTGCTCTCCCTTCTCGGGTTGGGCGTGCCGGAAATGGCGCAGCTTATCCTGCCATTAAGCCTGTTCCTCGGGCTGCTGATGACGCTGGGCAAACTGTATACCGAAAGTGAAATTACGGTAATGCATGCCTGCGGCCTGAGCAAAGCGGTTCTGGTGAAAGCGGCAATGATCCTTGCGGTATTCACGGCAATCGTAGCGGCGGTTAACGTGATGTGGGCGGGACCGTGGTCATCGCGTCATCAGGATGAAGTGTTAGCAGAAGCGAAAGCGAACCCTGGCATGGCGGCGCTGGCGCAAGGGCAATTCCAGCAAGCGACTAATGGCAGCTCGGTGCTGTTCATCGAAAGCGTTGACGGCAGCGATTTCAAAGATGTGTTCCTCGCGCAAATTCGACCAAAAGGTAATGCACGTCCTTCTGTGGTGGTGGCCGATTCCGGACATTTAACCCAGCTGCGCGACGGCTCCCAGGTCGTCACTCTCAACCAGGGAACGCGCTTCGAAGGCACTGCATTGTTACGTGATTTCCGCATTACGGACTTCCAGGATTATCAGGCGATCATTGGTCACCAGGCGGTGGCGCTCGACCCGAACGATACCGACCAGATGGACATGCGCACATTGTGGAACACTGACACCGATCGTGCTCGCGCAGAACTGAACTGGCGTATCACGTTGGTATTCACCGTGTTTATGATGGCACTTATGGTCGTACCGCTGAGCGTGGTTAACCCACGTCAGGGACGCGTACTGTCGATGCTGCCAGCCATGCTGCTGTATCTACTTTTCTTCCTGATCCAGACCTCCCTGAAATCGAACGGCGGTAAAGGTAAGCTGGACCCGACGCTGTGGATGTGGACCGTTAACCTGATTTATCTGGCTTTAGCGATTGTTCTCAACCTTTGGGACACCGTGCCGGTCCGCCGCCTGCGCGCCAGTTTTTCGCGTAAAGGAGCGGTGTGATGCAACCTTTTGGCGTACTTGACCGCTATATCGGTAAAACTATTTTCACCACCATCATGATGACACTGTTCATGCTGGTGTCGCTGTCGGGCATTATCAAGTTTGTCGATCAGCTGAAAAAAGCCGGGCAGGGGAGTTACGACGCGTTAGGCGCAGGAATGTATACCTTGCTGAGCGTGCCGAAAGATGTGCAGATCTTCTTCCCGATGGCGGCTCTGCTTGGGGCGTTGCTTGGTCTTGGGATGCTGGCGCAGCGCAGCGAACTGGTGGTGATGCAGGCTTCTGGTTTTACCCGTATGCAGGTGGCGCTGTCGGTGATGAAAACCGCCATTCCGCTGGTCTTGCTGACGATGGCGATTGGCGAATGGGTCGCGCCGCAGGGCGAGCAGATGGCGCGTAACTACCGTGCGCAGGCGATGTACGGCGGCTCGTTGCTCTCTACCCAGCAAGGCTTATGGGCGAAAGATGGCAACAACTTCGTCTACATTGAGCGGGTTAAAGGTGACGAAGAGTTAGGTGGCATCAGCATTTATGCCTTTAACGAGAATCGTCGTCTGCAATCCGTACGCTATGCCGCTACTGCGAAGTTTGACCCGGAACATAAAGTCTGGCGTCTGTCGCAGGTTGATGAATCTGATCTGACCAATCCGAAACAGATTACCGGTTCGCAGACGGTGAGCGGCACCTGGAAAACCAACCTCACGCCGGACAAACTGGGCGTGGTGGCGCTGGACCCGGATGCACTCTCTATCAGCGGTTTGCACAACTATGTGAAGTATCTGAAGTCGAGCGGTCAGGATGCCGGACGTTATCAGCTCAACATGTGGAGCAAAATCTTCCAGCCGCTATCTGTGGCGGTGATGATGCTGATGGCGCTGTCGTTCATCTTTGGCCCACTGCGTAGCGTACCGATGGGCGTGCGTGTGGTCACCGGTATCAGTTTCGGTTTTGTCTTCTACGTACTGGACCAGATCTTCGGCCCGCTGACGTTGGTTTATGGCATCCCGCCGATCATCGGCGCACTGTTGCCAAGCGCCAGCTTCTTCTTAATCAGCCTGTGGCTGTTAATGAGAAAATCGTAACCGAATGAACGAATAAAGGGAGCGAAAGCTCCCTTTATTATTGTTAGCAAAGTGTGCTTCGTTCATTCCTGAAAAATAATTAAAATTCAATATATTGCAGTGGGGTGGGCATGATAAGACGCGCCAGCGTCGCATCAGGCAAAGACAAATCTCGCCTGACTTACCTTCTTCTCCCCCCCAGCAAACTCCCCAACATCCCGCGTACAATCTGATTCGTCACTTGGCGAGCGGCGCTTTTGGCCATTGTTTGCACCACACCATCTTTCTTCCCGCCGCGTGGTCCGGTAGTGCCGAACAAAATATCCTTCAATCCACCAAGAATGCCGTCATCCACCGCTACCTCTTTCCCTTTCGCGGGAGGATTATTTTGCTGCTCGGTACTGGCCTGAAAGCCTTTTTGCAACATCTCATAGGCGGATTCCCGGTCCACCTCATCCTCATATTTGCCATACACCGGAGAGTGATTAATCAAGCCATTACGCTCATCTTCCGTCACCGGCCCCATCCGCGAACAAGGCGCGATCACCATCGCACGCTCCACCACAGAAGGGCTTCCTTTCGCATCCAGAAAAGAGATCAACGCCTCGCCGGTGCCCAGTTCCTGAATCGCCTTTTCGGTATCAAACGCCGGATTGGCCCGCATGGTTTGCGCCGCTGCCTTCACTGCTTTCTGATCTTTTGGCGTAAAAGCCCGCAAAGCATGTTGAACGCGATTACCGAGCTGCCCGAGCACATTATCCGGAATATCAGACGGGTTTTGCGAAACGAACCAGACGCCCACGCCTTTTGAGCGAATAAGCCTTATCACCTGCTCAATCTTATCCAGCAGTACCTGCGGGGCATCGTTAAACAGCAGATGTGCCTCGTCGAAGAAAAACACCAGTTTTGGTTTCTCCAGATCGCCCGCTTCCGGCAATTGTTCATACAACTCTGAAAGCATCCACAGCAGGCTGGCGGCGTACAGTTTCGGCATCTGATAAAGTTTCTCGGCGCTGAGGATATTGATAACGCCTTTACCGTTGGCATCGGTGCGCATCCAGTCTTTGATATCCAGCATCGGCTCACCAAAGAAGTGTGCTGCGCCTTGCTGTTCCAGCGACAACAGCCCGCGCTGGATGGCACCAACCGATGCGCTACTGATATTACCGTACTGATTCTGGAAGGATTTGGCGTTATCGCCGATGTACTGGGTAATTGCCCGCAGATCTTTAAAGTCGAGCAGTAACAGCCCCTGATCGTCAGCAATGCGGAAGATGATATTCAGCACGCCAGATTGCACATCGTTGAGATTCAACAGTCGTGCCAGCAACAGCGGCCCCAGATCCGAAACCGTCGCCCGCACCGGATGGCCTTTCTCGCCAAAGATATCCCACACCACCACCGGATTGGCATGCGGTTGCCAGTCATTGACGCCGATATTTTTAAGCCTTGCGAGCAGTTTTTCCGACACCGTTCCTGCCTGCGCGACGCCGGTCAGATCGCCTTTCACATCAGCCATAAACACCGGCACGTCGATTTCCGACAATGACTCCGCCAGTTTTTGCAGCGTAACGGTTTTACCCGTCCCCGTTGCGCCGGTAATCAGCCCATGACGGTTAGCCATTCCCGGCAGTAAAAACAGTTCTGTGTCCGGCGTGCGGGCAATTAACAGGGGTTCACTCATGAGATATCCTCCAGTTTCCTGCCTGGAGTATAGGCAACGTCCGGCAAAGAGAATACGTGTAATGAAGAGAAAATAACCTAAAGCGTGTTGCCGTGATAAATCTGATACCCGAGGTCAACAGTGTTGTGGTTGTGATCGTTATTTTTAATTTTGCTCAGCAACATTTGGGCGGCCATCCGACCAATATCAAAACGGGGAGTAATTACGCTGGCGAGGCTTGGGATCATTTGCCTGCCAATCTCCAGCCCATGAAAACCCGCAATGGAAATTTGTTCTGGCACGGCGAGGTTTCGCTCGCGGCACAGCAGAAGCGCACCCATCGCAATATCGTCATTGGTGCAAAATACACCGTCTAAATCCGGGTTTGCGCTAAGGGCATCACGCATTAACTGCATTCCTAAATGAATGGATGAGATGGCGCGTGGATTCATGCGTAATGGGGAAAGATTATGCAGCATCATCGCATCGCAATACCCCTGATAACGCTGTTCATCGCGGGTGTCATCTTTGGAACCGAGATACAGAATTTTGTGCCTGACTCGCTTCTCCAGCATGGTACACACCATGTCAAAAGCGGCCTGCCGATTATCAAAACCGACCTCCATATCCAGCCGTTCTCCCTGTACATCCATCAATTCCACGACCGGAATGGTGGCTGAACGCAGAAATTTCACCGTCCTGATGGTGTGATATTTTTCCGAAAGTATAATCCCGTCAATGTTATAAGAGAGCAGGTTAATCACCGACTCTTCTTCGGAATCGCGATCGTAATTGTAATTAGCAATAAGGGTCTGATAATTATGCTCAGAGGTGACGGATTCTATTCCCGCGAGAATGTCAGCGAAGAGTTGATTTTGAAATGACGGAATCAAGATACCGAGGGTATAACTTTGTGCATTCAACAACATGCCGGGAGCGCGATTAGGGATATAATTGATCTCTTCCATAATTTTGGCGATGCGCTCGCCTGTTTCCTTTGCCACCTTTTTCGGCGAGCGGATATAACGACTCACGGTCATTTTTGTTACGCCAGCCAGCGTAGCGATATCCTGTAAAGAAATTCTGTGATTGCGCATAACTTCTCCCAACGTCGGGGGAATCTTCAATCTTCCCCCGAAACTACATCACAATATTTTATTCTTTCAGTGCAATACGGCGTTAATGGCTAACACGCCCAGCAAACCCATAATAGAAATAAGGGTTTCCATCACCGTCCAGGTACGCAACGTTTCACCAACCGTCAGATTAAAATACCCTTTAAATAGCCAGAAGCCAGGGTCGTTTACGTGTGACGCGATCACGCTGCCCGCACCGGTTGCCAGTACCATTAAAGCGGGATCGGCATGGGTAACGTTGATAATCGGCAACACCACACCCGCGGTGGTAATGGCCGCGACGGTGGCAGAGCCCAGAGCGATACGCAACAGCGCCGCAACAGTCCAGCACATCAATAACGGCGAAAGTGTAGTTCCGGTCATTAAGTGTGAAATATAGTGCCCGACACCGCTATCTACTAATACCTGCTTAAACGCGCCGCCGCCAGCGATAATAAACACAATCATCGCGATAGCGCCTATAGAATCCCCAATGATATCCATGATTTGCTCGATGGTGCGTCCATTACGTCGGCCCAGTGTGAAAATCGCAATAACAATGGCAATAAACAGCGCAACGGCAGGGTTACCGACAAATTCAAAGAAGAGGCGCACGGTGTTAGTTTTCGGTAACGTAATTTCACAAACGGCGGCGATAGCCATCAGGATGACCGGGATCACGGCAGCGAAAATACTGTTCCAGAAGGAGGGCATCTCCTCTTCGCTAAACAGATGAGGATTAAATAAGCCTTCCGGTGGTGCTTTCTCAAAGCGAGTTAGCAGTTTAGAAAACAGCGGTCCTGCGACAATAACTGTCGGAATGGTAATGATAAATCCATACAGTAAAGTCGTTCCGAGATTAGCCTCAAAGATAGTCGCGATGGCAGTAGGCCCTGGATGTGGCGGCAGAAAACAGTGGGTTACAGAGAGCGCTGCTACCATTGGTACGCCAACATACAACAGGGGTAATCCTGATGATGCTACGATGGTAAATACCAACGGCAACAGCAGGACAAAACCCACTTCAAAAAACATGGCGAGGCCCACAACCAGACCGGTGATCACTAGCGCCCATTGCACGCGTTTTTTACCAAAAGTAGCAATCAGCGTAGTGGCGATACGTTGTGCCGCACCCGTATCAGAAATCAGCTTGCCTAACATGGCCCCGAAACCGAGGATCATTGCCAGCCCGCCGAGCGTGCTGCCGATACCATTTTGTATAGAGTGCAGGACGGCCTGTGCATCCATCCCTTCGGCAAATCCGACGACGGCAGCTACCAGAACGAGGGCAATAAAGCCGTTAACTTTAAAGCCGATCATCAGGATAAGAAGCAGCGCGACGCCTGCCGCAATAATGATTAATGGCATAGTCTTTATCTCTTATTAGTGCCAGAAAAGCAGCGCTTTCGCGCTGCACGTAGGGGGGCTGTTAAACAGCCACTAACATGCCGCCATCAACAAACAACAGGTGGCCGTTTACGAAATCAGAGGCTTTTGAAGAAAGGAACACCGCAGCACCAATCAGTTCCTGCGGATCTCCCCAGCGTGCGGCGGGGGTCCGTTTGCACAACCAGGCGGTGAAGGCTTCGTCCTCAACCAGTGCTTTAGTCATTTCTGTTTTGAAATAGCCCGGCGCAATACCGTTGACCTGAATATTGTGGCGCGCCAGCTCGACGCACATGCCGCGGGTGAGCATTTTTACCGCCCCTTTCGATGCGGCATAAGGGGTGATGGTGTCACGTCCCAGTTCGCTTTGCATCGAGCAAATATTAATAACTTTACCTGCCTTGCGTTCAACCATGTGACGAGTTACCGCTTGCGATACCAGGAACACGGCGGTCTGGTTTACTGCGATCACATCATTCCACTCTTGTTCAGGGAACTCAGTAAAAGGATGACGGCGCTGGATACCGGCGTTATTCACCAGCACATCAATGGGGCCGATGTCCTTTTCGATATGTTCAACGGCGGCATCAATTTCATGTTTATGAGTAACATTAAAAGGTGCGGCAACGGCCTGAATACCCTCCTGGTGGAGTTTTTCTACAGCAAGTTCTGCGCGTTCGGCAGTAATATCATTAATAATTATTTGTGCGCCATATTTACCCAGGCCGGTTGCCAGTAAAAAGCCAATGCCCTGTGCTGAACCGGTAATCAAGATATTTTTTCCTGCCAGTGAAAATAGATCGTTCATTGTATTATTCCTTTATTTATCTCTTAGAAAACAAGCTGGACTTTTGCTGCCTGGGTTTTATCACCGGCGAAACGTAGCGCCTCTTCCAGGTCAGTGAAGGGATATTCAGCACTCAGTAAAGGCAGTGGATTGATAACGCCATTCGCCAGCCATGACACTGCGGTATTAAATTCGCTGGTAAAACGGAAAGAGCCTCTGAGTGAAATCTCCTTACCAATCAACGTCATCATTGGGAATTCTGCCATCGCGCCTCCCATACCTACCTGCACCATTACGCCGCGTGCACGAGTGACCTCCAGACAGGTATTCACTGATGAAGGATGACCGGACACTTCAAAGCTGACATCGAAATAGCCTTTTTCCGCTTTCCAGTGATCCATGTCGTCGTTTTGTGGGTTTACGAGCACATCCGCCCCCATCTCTTTGCCCAGCGAAAGGGAACGGGGACTCACATCAGCACAGACAATTTCCGCGGCCCCCAGTGTTTTCACTGCACTGACAATCAGGCAGCCAATGGGTCCAACACCGGAAATAAATACTCGCTTGCCCTGTAACTCGCCGGCCTGATGTGCGGCATGAATCGCGACGGCTAAAGGTTCGGCAAAAGCCATAACCTTTTCGTCAGCTTTGGCCGGATAAGGGACACATTGCGACGTTTCGACCATTTTATAACGGGTAAAACCACCATCAACATGAGGGAAATACATGGCACTGCCAAAAAAACGCATATCTGTACACTGATTCTCGTTATGTTCAATGCAGTATTTGCAGTGACCGCACGGTTTAGACGGATTAATGGCTACCGTTTGCCCTTCATGTAATTCTGATGAGTCGCTATGAATAACTTTACCGATAACTTCATGACCTAACACCATCGGTGCCTTTATCATGAAATTACCTACTTTTCCTTCCTGATAATAATGTAAATCGGAACCGCAAATTCCACCTCGGGTTATTTGTACTAATGTTCCATTATTATTCCAATCTATCGTCTGCTCGGTAACGGCAACAGTTTTCTTGCCCGCAACAACGCAGGACTGTGTTTTCACTTGCATAAATTCCTCACTGGTCAGGTAGACACCTCGGAAGCATTTAAGCGGTTTTAACTGTCATTATTTGTGATGAAGATCACGTCAGAAAATTGTTACATTACTATGTTACGCATAACGTGATGTGCCTTGTAATTCTTATCAGTAGAAATAAAAAAACGTGAAATTATTATGCCGCCAGGCGTAGTATCGCAGCAGGTAAGATGATTCAGGAGATTTTAAATGGCGGGTGAAAGCTTTATTTTGATGGGCGTTTCAGGGAGTGGTAAAACATTAATTGGTAGCAAGGTTGCCGCGTTATTATCTGCTAAATTTATTGATGGTGACGATCTTCATCCAGCCAAAAATATAGATAAAATGTCGCAGGGTATTCCATTATCTGATGAAGATCGACTTCCCTGGCTGGAACGCTTAAATGATGCTTCATACAGTCTTTATAAAAAGAATGAAACAGGATTTATTGTCTGTTCATCATTAAAAAAACAGTATCGTGATATTTTACGCAAGGGTAGCCCCCATGTTCATTTCCTCTGGTTAGATGGCGACTATGAAACTATTCTCGCGCGAATGCAGCGTCGGGCTGGGCATTTTATGCCGGTAGCGTTACTAAAAAGTCAGTTTGAGGCACTGGAGCGTCCACAAGCAGATGAACAGGATATTGTGCGCATTGATATCAACCATGATATTGCCAATGTCACCGAACAATGTCGGCAGGCTGTGCTGGCGATACGACAAAACAGAATATGTGCGAAAGAGGGCAGCGCCTCAGATCAGCGCTGCGAATGATTTTCAAAAATCGGCTTTCAACACCACGCGGTAACGCGCCTTACCGTCGCGCACATGCTGGATGGCGTCGTTAATTTTCGACATCGGGAACAGTTCGGTGGTCGGCGCAACCTTGCTGCGGGCGGCAAAACGCATCAGCTTACGCAGCTCATAAGGCGTGCCGGTAGCAGAACCAGAGACGCTGCGATCGCCCGCAATTAACGTAAAGGCCGGAACAGACAGCGGCGTGAGAACCGCACCGACCGTATGGAAATTACCGCCATAGGTCAGCGCCTCAAAATAGGGCTGCCAGTCGAGGCTGACGTTGACGGTGTTGATAATGAGATCAAACTGCCCCGCCAGTGCTTTCAGTGCCTGCGGATCGCGGCTATTCACCACTTTATCGGCACCCATCGCCAGCACTTCCTGCTCTTTCGCCGGATTAGAACTAAAGGCTGTCACCTCGCATCCCATTGCGTGCAGAAGTTTTATAGCGATATGCCCCAGCCCGCCAATACCAATTACCCCAACGCGGCTGGTAGCAGTGATATGGTGCATCAACAGTGGTTTAAAGACCGTGATACCGCCGCACAACAGCGGCCCGGCGGACTCGATATCAATATTTTCTGGCAGTGGAATCACCCATTGCCAGTCCGCACGCAACTTCTCGGCAAAGCCACCGCGATTCATAATCGTCGGCACCGCACCTTGCTCGCAGTTGATCTGATTACCGCTAATACAGGCGTCGCAGTGACCACAGCTACGCGCCGTCCAGCCAATCCCGACACGCTGACCGACCTGCAAACCTTTATCCTGCGCGGCGCTCCCGAGTGCCACCACGCGCCCAATCACCTCATGCCCGGCAACCAGCGGATATTGTGAAAATCCCCATTCGTTATCGATCATCGACAGATCGGAATGGCAGATCCCGCAGTAATCCACCTGCACTTCAACATCTTGTGGCCTCAGCTCACCGGGATCGTACTCATAAACTTCCAGTTCGCCGCCCGCTTCTTTTGCGGCATAGCTTTTTATCATCGACATTTTTTGGTCCTTCTCTGGTGTTGTTTGGGAAGTGTAGAGCATGGCAGGGCGGGGTGCCTGGAGTGTGACAAAGGTTACACATCGCTGTATGCAATGCTGAAAATTTCAGCACTTAGCGAGGTGCGAGCAAGCTGGCGCTTGCATGGTGGCGTGCGACAGGTATAATCCACAACGTTTTCCGCATACCTCTTCAGTGCCGAAGTGGCGAAATCGGTAGACGCAGTTGATTCAAAATCAACCGTAGAAATACGTGCCGGTTCGAGTCCGGCCTTCGGCACCAAAAGTATGTAAATAGACCTCAACTGAGGTCTTTTTTTATGCCTGAAATCCAGTGTTTATCTATCTTTCCCGCTATATTAACTCTCTCAAGGTCAACCGATATCAACGTACATCTACCAACATATGTTGGTACAGATGATGGTATTTCCGGTTCGATAATGCTTGTACCAACAGGGAGGGAATACGATGGCATTAACAGATATCAAAGTCAGAGCAGCCAAGCCAACGGATAAGCAATATTAGCTGACTGATGGTGGCGGTATGCATCTGCTTGTCCATCCAAATGGTTCTAAGTACTGGCGTTTGCAGTACCGTTATGAGGGAAAGCAAAAAATGCTGGCACTTGGGGTTTATCCTGAAATCACACTAGCGGATGCCAGAGTACGTCGTGACGAGGCGCGTAAGCTGCTTGCGAATGGCGTCGATCCGGGAGACAAAAAGAAAAATGATAAGGTTGAACAGAGTAAAGCACGAACCTTTAAAGAAGTCGCGATTGAGTGGCATGGCACCAATAAAAAGTGGTCTGAAGATCACGCCCATCGTGTGCTAAAAAGTCTTGAAGATAATCTTTTTGCAGCGCTTGGTGAACGTAATATCGCTGAGTTAAAAACTCGAGATTTATTAGCACCTATTAAGGCCGTAGAAATGTCTGGACGTCTTGAAGTGGCCGCTCGTCTTCAGCAGCGCACTACAGCCATCATGCGCTATGCAGTGCAAAGTGGGTTAATTGATTATAACCCGGCACAAGAGATGGCTGGGGCGGTTGCTTCCTGTAATCGACAACATCGTCCCGCGCTTGAATTAAAGCGCATCCCTGAGTTGCTTACAAAAATAGATAGCTATACTGGTAGGCCGCTAACCCGATGGGCGATAGAACTCACTTTGCTGATCTTTATTCGGTCCAGTGAGCTGCGTTTTGCTCGTTGGTCAGAGATCGATTTCGAAGCGTCTATATGGACTATCCCACCGGAGCGGGAGCCTATTCCTGGAGTGAAACATTCCCATAGAGGCTCAAAAATGCGTACAACGCATCTAGTGCCTCTTTCAACGCAAGCTCTTGCAATTTTAAAGCAGATAAAACAGTTTTATGGGGCCCATGACTTGATATTTATTGGTGATCACGATTCGCACAAACCCATGAGTGAGAATACGGTAAATAGTGCGTTACGGGTCATGGGGTATGATACAAAAGTAGAGGTTTGTGGTCATGGCTTTCGAACAATGGCCTGTAGTTCATTGGTCGAATCAGGTCTGTGGTCTCGTGATGCTGTTGAACGTCAGATGAGCCACATGGCGCGAAATTCAGTGAGGGCCGCGTATATCCATAAAGCAGAGCATCTGGAAGAACGGCGATTGATGCTACAGTGGTGGGCCGATTTTCTGGATGTAAACAGAGAAAGGTTTATCAGTCCATTTGAATATGCAAAGATTAATAATCCATTAAAACAGTAATCATCCCGGGCAAATGCCCGGGAATTATTCTAGGATTATTTTCTTTGTTAAAAAAGACAAACGGTATTAACTGATGTATTTACTATTTACCGCTCCCTGCAGGGGGGATTATCAGAATCCGCGGTTATTCATTATTTATATACATTCAATAAAAAAGTAACCTCATAAAAAATCCTGTACTCACAGGGTGATGCGGGATAACTGACGTAAGGAGTGCTGCAGGGATTTGATGGTCCCTTGTGCTGATATGAATACGGATATTTTATACAGAATACTTTTCAGTACAAGCGACTGTATTACAGTCTGCCATATATGATTACCTGTGATCAGGAAGAATAAGTGGCTGAGGTTTCAAACTGTCTGCCGGTATATTCCTCTCTCCCTTAAAAACCATAACAGGTTAGTTATCTTCGTCTGTCAGCGGATTGAATGGCGGTATATTTTCAGTACAAATACCGGTCATCCACTGAAAAATACCTGCGAAATGACGGGCACTGATTTTTCTACTGACGGGCTGATGAGACGTTATGTCACTGGCGGTAATAATCAGTGGCACACTGTAGCCTCCCTGCACATGACCATAATGATGAACAGGATTGGCACTGTCGCTGACCGACAGCCCAAGGCCAGAAAAGTAAAGCATGGCGAAATGACGTGAGTACCGGCGAAGGATACCATCAAGCTGGCCAAGAAAGTTATCCAGTTTACTGATGCTGGCGAGGTAACAGGCAATTTTTCGGGGATACTGCTCCAGGTAATTATTCGGCTAGGAGTTAAGGCTGTCACACGGATTTGGATGAGAACCCATCATGTGCAGGAAAATTATCTTCGGAGAGGATGTATCCGCCAGCGCACGTTCTGTTTCCTGTAACAACAGTTTGTCATCTGTTTTACGGGAAGCGAAGCTGCCTTTCTTGAGGAAAGTGGCATGCTCCGCATCAGAAGCAATAACAGAGATGCGTGTGTCATGCTCCCCCAGTTTTCCTTGATTGGATATCCACCATGTGCTGTATCCTGCTTTTGCTGCCAGCGCCACCACATTGTTGCCGGAATCAGGGTTCTGCTCATAGTCATAAATCAGTGTCCGGCTCAGGGAAGACACTGTACTGGAGGCTGTCGAGGTATAATCGTCAATAAATAAACCGGGTGCCGTATTCAGCCACGGTGTGGTTGGTACGGGATAGTCATACACTGACATATAATCCCTGCGCACACTCTCACCAGTGACAATAACAATCGTATCATATAACGGTGCTCCCGGCTGGATTTTCCAGTTGTCAGCCCCGTGCTACTCAGTTGTTCATAACGCTGCATTTCACGTAATGTGTCAGTTGTCCCCACAACTGTTCCTTTAACCATCCGCAATGGCCAACGGTTTACAGAGCATAATACGAATAGCCGTAGAGCCAGCCAGTTACGGTGGTCGCGATGGTGTGTCCGCCAGAAAATCACCACGAATACCAGAATCGCGGCACTGACCAGAAAATGATAAACAGGAAACACGGGGCGGTTCACTTTGCTTTCTCCTGTAGTGTTTTCTGTAGGTTCTGAACCGGTTCTAGCGGGGTTGTGAGGCTGATGGCAATCGCCGGGCTCTTCCTGCATGTTACACTGGTACTGCAAGAGGGGGCCTTCGCTCCTCTGACATTACTCAGTATTTTCACTACTACACCCCATCTGCCATCCATAACAACCGATTCACCCCCTCGCGAGGCGTTGTTGCCCGTCACCCGGACAGACACCGTTATGGACTTCTCTTGTTGCACGATCGATCAATTGTTATGCATGCTGACACCACAACCCCGGTGGGTATGACCGATGCCTTTCTCACTCTCTTCCCGGTCATCGTCGGCCTTCCCCGTTATTGTGGCGTGTCAGCACCCTCGACGGCATTTCGATGGCTGCTCAGTGTTCACTCACGTTACGGCCCGCATAACCCGTTGACTTCCTGAAGAAGTCGTTTCAGGGAGAGATTCAGCCCTTTTGTTACCTCCTGGACCGCTTCTTGTCCTTCCAGTCGGAGCGAGAGTTAGCCGGGGCGGACTTTCACCGACGGAAAGATCGTGCATTTCAAGGCACACACAACAATATCTGCGAGCGTGCTATCCGTCCGGTCGTTATGGGACGAAAGGCCTGGTTGTTCGCTGGTTCACTGGTGGCCGGGAACCGCGCGGCACAGATAATGAGCCTTCTGGGAACCGCAGTCTGGAGCCACATGCTTGGCTGACGGACGTCCTGACGCGTCTGCCGGAGTGGCCGGAGGAGAGGTTGGCTGAGTTACTGCCTCTTGAGGGCTTTACCTTCTTCGGGTAAGTGATACCTGCCGTCAGGTGTTTGTGCACCGGGCCATAACCTGCAGTTGGGAATTGAACGCCTGACAACAGGAAATGAGCTAGAGCAGTAAACACGCGGGCTGACAATGGGTCAGAATATGAGTTAGCCCGGCGTTATTCCTGGGGTCAGTACTTCAGATCTAGCCTCCGGTACCAGACTAGCTAGCCCCTACGCAACCAAATAAATCAACCATCGTCAGAGTGCAATCGTTCATATACACTGTCGGTGATGCGCTAAAAAATGCGTTAATGTTGAGTTCCTCGAACCCTTACCAATTAAGGGACATAGCCAGATACGCAACTGGCTGATGCAAGCAGTCTAATGTCTTTAGATCCGCTGGCCTGCGGGCATGACAATGTCAAACAGTCAAAGATTGTGGCGTTGACGGTCAGTCTTGGGGACAAAAAAGCTCAGTATTCTCGTTGGCAACCAGATAATTTAACAGTTGATGCTGAAACGAAATAGGCATCTTGGTTCTGTAATGCCAGTCAGTTAAGCAACTGACTGGCTCTTTTTCGGGGCTGTGGGGTATTTCCAGGGCCTCTCCTTTACCACTCTCGGGAAGGCCCTTTCCCTTCTTGTCGGTAATTTCACAAGTTGTCCCATACTTGCAAGATCGCGCATCAGCTCCGGTATACGTCCCGGTGAAGCGCCCTGCAATGTCATCAGCATTCTCATCACCATTCCGCATGATTCTGAGAAACTCAGTTGATTCGGCCAGTAACCTTTCAGATGTTCCGCCATTTTAATCATCTGATATCTCACCAGATTATAAGCCAGTAAGACACCCCACAGCTCTTGCTCCACAAGCTCCGGCTTTTTACTTCTCAGCGTCAGCCTGCTCCGTTGCATCGTCTGTTTTATCTCCCTGTATCCCAGTTCGATTTCCCAGCGATGACTGTACAGATCCCCCATTTCTCCTCCGGGGAAGCGCATGGCGTCCGTCATCGACGTCAGCAGATGGCAGACTTTTCCTTTGCGCGTCACGGTCAGCAGGCGGGCAGTCACTTCATTTCCCAGTCCCGGCCACTTTTTTCGTGCCTGCGGGCTGGTTTTCAGCTTCACCAGATGATCGCCTTTACCCAGTTTTCTGATCTCTTCATATTGCGCTCCCTTTCTGAGAGGTATCATCCAGTGGCGGTGTTCTCCCGCCAGGCTCCAGGCATTTAACAGTCCCAGTGAGTAATAACCTTTATCCATTAACGTCAGAGTGTTATCGCCGGTTTGTTCTATAAGTTGCTCAGCAAGCTCATTTTCGCTGTTCTTCATCGTGCCGAAGGCTGCAGCCGTCAGCAGATGGCTGGTCAGTTCCATCTGGCAGACCATTTTGACCTGCGGGTAGAGCGCCGGGTTCCCGGCATGTGTCTGGCGGGGGAAGGCTGCATCGTTCTCTGGTGTATCCGGTGTGCGCCAGAACACACCATCGATGGCCAGCAGGGTCAGGCCGCACCAGTGCGGATGCGGCGTGGCGTTATGCCAGAGCTGCGCTGTTTTCGTGAACACGCGGCGGACAGCCTCACTTCCCAGGCGCTGGCGGGCCTGAATAACGGCACTGGGGGCAACGAAGGGGCGATTGCCCGGCAGCATGATGTCCAGGCGATTCACAATCTGGTGAAGAGGTTCTTTACGCTCAAGCGCCATGCCAACAATACACCAGACCATCATTTCGAGGGGAAGACGGCGCTTGCGTAGCGTTACAGTACCTGATTCGGCAAGGCAACGAGAGATGAGTTCGGGGTCGAGGTAATCCCCCAGAGAAGTCAGTGGGTTACGCAGAGAATCGTAACGGGATACCAGATCAAGAGCCTGTCCAATGTGCATAAAAAAATCCGGAAACAAGTGAGCGTTTCCGGATTCTTACACAGCCACTGGATCGGTCAACTGATCCTTAACTGATCGGCATTAATCTTGGTTCTGGTGTTTGTAACAAACTATCAGCTACAAAAATATGCTCAATTTGTGACATCAGTAACAAAACGCGTTTTGTTATGTGGATTGCTTGTTTTTTGATCTGGTATAACAGGTATAAAGGTATACAGAAAAGCAAAGAAATACTGCAAAGGAAAACAGCTATAACGTAAGCTAAAGTAATAACCTCTCAGTCTTTCCTCATTTGACGAAGGGAGTTTTATTCAACCTGAACGGACTACGAAAATGAGCACAATGAATAAGTCAATTTTTGAAGCAGGGTTGAACTGTGCCAGTGGTGGAATATCTGGCGAACATTGTTTTTTGTTGGTGACCCAAAACTGTAGGTGGGTATCAGTTTTATCTTTCATAGAGTGAAATATGTTAAGAAGAAATGGAGGAAAAGATTGTACTGATTAGGTATTGATAACAATCAATAGTACTGGCGTATTTGAAGACAATATAATTATTTCTGGATATTGTTGAGGCTCCCTAATATTTACTTTAAGGGCTATATTAGAATAACACAGGAAACAAATATGGCAACAGCATGGTATAAACAAGTTAATCCACCACAACGGAAAGCTCTTTTTTCCGCATGGCTTGGATATGTATTTGATGGCTTTGATTTTATGATGATATTTTACATTCTTCATATTATAAAAGCAGATCTTGGCATTACGGATATTCAGGCTACTTTAATAGGGACAGTGGCCTTCATAGCCAGACCTATTGGAGGTGGTTTTTTTGGTGCCATGGCTGATAAATATGGTCGTAAGCCAATGATGATGTGGGCAATTTTCATTTACTCAGTCGGAACAGGCCTTAGCGGTATTGCTACAAACTTATATATGCTCGCAGTTTGCCGTTTTATTGTTGGCTTAGGGATGTCTGGTGAATATGCATGTGCTTCAACTTATGCGGTAGAAAGTTGGCCTAAAAATCTTCAATCTAAAGCTAGTGCTTTTTTGGTAAGTGGTTTTTCTGTTGGAAATATTATTGCGGCACAAATAATCCCTCAGTTTGCTGAAGTATATGGATGGAGAAACTCTTTTTTTATAGGCCTGTTACCAGTTTTACTAGTTCTTTGGATCAGAAAAAGTGCTCCAGAAAGTCAGGAGTGGATTGAAGATAAATATAAGGATAAATCAACATTTTTGTCTGTCTTCAGAAAACCACATCTTTCAATCTCTATGATCGTTTTCCTCGTCTGTTTTTGTCTATTTGGTGCAAACTGGCCGATAAACGGACTACTTCCTTCCTACCTGGCAGATAATGGAGTTAATACAGTGGTCATTTCAACTCTGATGACAATAGCAGGTTTAGGAACACTGACAGGTACAATATTTTTTGGTTTTGTTGGTGATAAGATTGGTGTAAAAAAAGCCTTTGTAGTCGGTCTAATAACTTCATTTATTTTCCTTTGTCCTCTTTTTTTTATTTCTGTGAAAAACTCTTCTCTTATAGGATTATGTCTCTTTGGATTAATGTTTACAAATTTAGGTATTGCAGGGTTGGTTCCAAAATTTATATATGATTACTTTCCAACAAAATTAAGAGGATTAGGGACCGGTCTTATTTATAACTTAGGGGCAACTGGAGGAATGGCCGCACCTGTATTAGCTACATACATTTCAGGATATTATGGCTTAGGTGTTTCATTATTCATTGTTACGGTTGCATTCTCTGCCTTATTAATTTTGTTAGTTGGTTTTGATATTCCAGGTAAAATTTATAAACTATCCGTGGCTAAATGATTGGAGGCTTTATGATTAATTATGGCGTTGTTGGTGTTGGATACTTTGGCGCTGAATTAGCTCGTTTTATGAATATGCATGATAATGCAAAAATTACATGTGTATACGATCCTGAAAATGGAGAAAATATTGCCCGTGAATTGCAGTGTATCAATATGTCAAGCTTGGATGCTTTAGTCTCAAGTAAATTAGTCGATTGCGTGATCGTAGCCACCCCAAATTATCTGCATAAAGAACCAGTAATTAAAGCAGCAAAGAATAAGAAGCATGTTTTTTGTGAAAAACCAATTGCATTAAGTTATGAAGATTGTGTGGATATGGTCAAAGCGTGTAAAGAAGCTGGTGTGACCTTTATGGCCGGGCATATTATGAATTTTTTCAATGGGGTTCAATATGCACGGAAGTTAATTAAAGAAGGTGTTATCGGCGAAATATTATCATGTCATACTAAGAGAAATGGCTGGGAAAACAAACAAGAGAGACTTTCCTGGAAAAAGATGAAAGAACAATCTGGTGGACATCTATATCATCATATACATGAGTTAGATTGTGTTCAGCATTTACTTGGAGAAATACCAGAGACGGTTACTATGATTGGTGGAAATTTGGCCCATTCTGGTCCAGGATTTGGCAATGAAGATGATATGTTATTTATGACCTTGGAATTCCCGTCAGGAAAACTAGCAACCTTAGAGTGGGGGAGTGCATTTAACTGGCCGGAACATTATGTCATCATCAATGGAACTAAAGGCTCTATTAAAATTGATATGCAAGAAACAGCAGGGTCACTTAGGATTGGCGGTCAGACAAAGCATTTTTTGGTCCATGAAACACAAGAAGAAGATGATGATCGTCGGAAAGGCAATATGACCTCAGAAATGGATGGCGCTATAGCATATGGTCATCCAGGAAAAAAAACACCATTATGGCTTGCCAGTTTAATAAGAAAGGAGACGTTATTCCTCCATAATATCCTCTGTGGTGCAAAACCTGAAGAAGATTATATTGACCTTCTCAATGGTGAGGCGGCCATGTCGGCGATTGCTACTGCTGATGCTGCCACTCTTTCAAGATCGCAGGACAGGAAAGTGAAAATCAGTGAGATCATTAAACATACATCAGTAATGTAAAAACTATACGCCTCTTGATTTAATTCAGGAGGCCTTTTATGTATGATCAAGAATTTTATCTTCGATAATCTCATAATTTTAGCAGTGCCATTTATGATAAAAACATCCCTTAAAACCAATCTAATCTTTTTCTTCCTCTGTGTATTTGTTCCCCATATGGCGTCATAATTTACGCTACGTAATACGGGATAGTTACGATACGCAGCGATAGCGCTAAGTTTTAGTTAAAATCCCCCATCAGCGGGATATGGGGATCTCTGGGAGGTTCAGGTTTTAGCATCGCGACTTTAATACGACAGACGCTGGTGACGATGATGCCAAGTAGTGACTCTTCCGAATAAGGTTCCCACTGACCAATTGGCGCGCGCTTCGCAATAAAATCTCCCTTCGCCCAGTATTGGGAAAAGTAGATACATTCAAACTGTGTACGCTGTTTCGTCTCACAGTTCACGACATTGCTGGCCGATGAGCTGACCATTGGGCCTATCCGGGCTGTCCCGATGGATATTACGCCGAAGTATGTGGGAATTGCCAGCGGATTGATGAACGCCGGTTCCGCTGTCGCCGACATTATTTCACCTATCGCCTTTGGCATTATTATCGACAAAACAGGCAACTGGAGTTTACCATTCTACGGTTCCGTCGCATTGCTTGTTATTGGTATATTCCTGACGTTCTTCATGCGTCCAGATAAGTCATTGTAAAAGTCGAATCAGGGCTGAAGTGGCACACTGAATTTGGCCACCTGAACAGAGGTGATATGCTCACCTCAGAACAACACAGGTGCTCCAATGAAAAAAAGAAATTTCAGCGCAGAGTTTAAACGCGAATCCGCTCAACTGGTTGTTGACCAGAAATACACGGTGGCAGATGCCGCGAAAGCTATGGATGTTGGCCTTTCCACAATGACAAGATGGGTCAAACAACTGCGTGATGAGCGTCAGGGCAAAACACCAAAAGCCTCTCCGATAACACCAGAACAAATCGAAATACGTAAGCTGAGGAAAAAGCTACAACGCATTGAAATGGAGAATGAAATATTAAAAAGGCTACCGCGCTCTTGATGTCAGACTCCCTGAACAGTTCTCGATAATCGGGAAACTCAGAGCGCATTATCCTGTGGTCACACTCTGCCATGTGTTCGGGGTTCATCGCAGCAGCTACAGATACTGGAAAAACCGTCCTGAAAAACCAGACGGCAGACGGGCTGTATTACGCAGTCAGGTACTTGAGCTACATGGCATCAGCCACGGTTCGGCCGGAGCA
>NZ_KE137316.1:3625844-3631418 GCF_000408845.1 Escherichia sp. KTE172
ACGGGTAAGCGCTGGGCGTACCTCGCCGTTGTTCTCGACCTGTTCGCAAGAAAACCAGTGGGCTGGGCCATGTCGTTCTCGCCGGACAGCAGGCTCACCATGAAAGCGCTGGAAATGGCATGGGAAACCCGTGGTAAGCCCGGCGGGGTGATGTTCCACAGCGATCAGGGCAGTCATTATACGAGCAGGCAGTTCCGGCAGTTATTGTGGCGATACCAGATCAGACAGAGTATGAGCCGGCGCGGAAACTGCTGGGATAACAGCCCAATGGAACGCTTCTTCAGGAGTCTGAAGAACGAATGGATGCCGGTGGTGGGTTACGTAAGCTTCAGCGAGGCAGCTCACGCCATAACGGACTATATCGTTGGATATTACAGCGCACTAAGACCGCACGAATATAACGGTGGGTTACCCCCAAACGAATCGGAAAATCGATACTGGAAAAACTCTAACGCGGTGGCCAGTTTTTGTTGACCACTTCAAGAGAAAAGAACCGATGAAGGTGGCCAGTACATTTTGTGTGGTGACGTCTTCAACAACTAAACGCGTAGCTCTGGGAGTCACATTAGTAGTGGCTGAACCGTAGGCTGTGACCATGATACTCAGCGAAAATGTGGTCACTGCCAGCATACTCGATGCCAGTATGTTCAGAATGTTATCGACTGCTTCCGCACCAACCTTCACGGAAACCGACTCAGGTATCATTGATTTAAAAAGAATTGATAAAAGGGCCGTTATTATCGCGACAATTGCGAATAACGTTGCCCTGAACCATAGTTTTTTAATTGTCTGCTTCAGCATCCATTTCCAGCGTGAAATCATTCTGCATTCCCTCATATTGCGGCCGAGATAATAATTGCCGCCCCCAGGACGGCATGTTGCTATTAACGAACCAGGTGCAGGAAGTGCAGGTGTTTTTCGTACTGGTCCAGTATGTCATTAATCAGCTGTTCCTGGTTCCAGCCCATCACATCATAATTTTGACCGCCTTCTTTGAGATAAACCTCAGCGCGATAATATCGATGTTGTTCAGTCTGCTGCTCATCATTATCCATTGCGGCGAGCGCGAAGGTCGGTGAGATATACCCGCGAAGCCTCACTTCATATATAAAATTCAGCTCGTTGCCCAAATCGACTTCAAGACGAATACGATCGTCGACTGCATCACTAATGTGGCTTATCGTCCCCTGCTTGTTCAGTTCCTCCTGAACCAGCGTCATGGCGGGCTGGATAACGTCGTCCATAAAACGTTTCACAAGAGATCGCTTCGGCAGATACGCGATATTGCGTAACCTTCTCTGCCAAGGAATTGGGTTACGTGCAGCCGTAGGAGCAATTGTCGCCATGCTCAGGCTTTCACGCTTGGTCAAATCCCGGCGCAAAGCTTTTAAAAGTCCGTATATGGATATTAGTAAGATCACTGAGAAGGGCAATGCACTCGCTATTGTCACCGTTTGCAGCGCACTTAGCCCTCCGGCAAGGAGAAGCGCAATTGCAACAATGCCCATGAGCGAGGCCCAGAATATTCGCTGCCAGACGGGTGTGTTTGCCACTCCACCTGATGCCAGAGTATCCACAACCATTGCCCCCGAATCAGCAGACGTTACAAAGAAGACGATGACCATCGCCATTGCAATGAATGACAGCACAGAAGAGAACGGGAAATGCTCCAGGAAATTAAACAGGGCCAGCGACACATCCTGCTGAACAGTATTGGCGAGGTCTGTGGCCCCCTGGTTCATAATGAGATAGATCGCGCTGTTACCAAACACCGTCATCCACATTAGCGTAAAACCCGCGGGAACAAACAGCACGCCGGTGACAAACTCGCGAATGGTTCGCCCGCGGGAGACCCGTGCGATGAACATCCCCACAAACGGCGACCATGAAAGCCACCATCCCCAGTACAGTAATGTCCAGCCCCCCAGCCAGTTGCTCGACTTGGGCTCATACGCGTAAAGGTTGAACGTTTTACTCACCAGTTCCGAAAGATAACCGCCCGTATTTTCCACAAATGACTTCAGCAGAAGCACGGTTGGTCCCAGACACAGGACCAGCGCCAGGAGCAACAAAGCCAGACCCAGATTGAGTTCAGACAGGATACGTATTCCCTTATCCAGACCGGACACCACTGAAATCGTCGCTAACCCCGTGATGACCACGATCAGAATTACCTGCACCGTTTCATTGATGGGCACCCCGAAAAGATGGTTCAAACCGGCATTCACCTGCAAAACACCGTAACCCAGTGATGTCGCAACGCCAAAGACCGTGCCTATAACAGCGAAAATATCAACCGCATGTCCTACAGGTCCGTATATGCGATCGCCAATAATGGGATAGAGTGCGGAGCGCAGAGTTAAAGGCAGACCGTGACGGTAACTGAAGAACGCCAGAATCAGCGCCACAATGGCATAAATTGCCCATGCGTGCAGTCCCCAGTGGAAAAAGGTCAGACGCATTGCTTCCTTGGCTGCCGCAACGGTTTCTGGAGTGCCAACGGGTGGCGAAAGATAATGCATTACAGGTTCGGCAACGCCAAAGAACATCAGGCCGATCCCCATCCCTGCCGAAAAAAGCATCGCAAACCAGGAGTGGTAGCTGAAATCAGGCTGCGCATGGTCCGGGCCCAGCTTGATATCACCGTAGCGTGAGAGTCCAAGGAACGTGACACTCAGTAAAATCAGGGCCACAGCAAGGATGTAGAACCAGCTGGCATTCGTGAAGATTTGTTGCTGAAGTAGTTTAAAATTTTTGTCGGCGACATCCGGGAATACGGCGGCAAAGGCGACAAGAAGGAAAATTAGCAAAGCAGATGTAAAGAATACCGCTTTGTTAATCTGACTTGTAGACTTCTTTGGGATTGTATCATTTTCACTCATAATCATTTATTCCATTAATTAAATTCGCACTGGATAGAAGGTACTACCTCCCACAAAGTAGCAAAGTTCAACTGGCTATGCGGCGTTAATCGGAATGCATGGTGGAATGTTGAGGTGTACTGGCAATAGCGGACACTACCATTTGTTCTTTTTTTAAGCAGCCATCTGATGATATTTTTCCCTGAAGGCTGCCGGGGAGATATTCCCCAGACGAGAGTGACGACGCTGACGATTGTAGAAAATCTCAATGTATTCCCGTATTACTGAGATGGCTTCATCCCGGTTATTAAAACGATAGTGGCTCAGGCTCTCATTTTTCAGCGTTCCCCAGAAGCTTTCCATCGGAGCGTTGTCGTAACAGTTACCTTTACGCGACATTGATGTTTTCAGACCAAACTGCTCCTGTATGACCCGGTAATCGTATGCGCAGTACTGTGAACCTCGATCAGAGTGGTGGATTAGCCCGGCAGGTGGGCGCTGGCTCCTGAGCGCCATAAACAGGGCTTTACCTGTCAGCTCTTTTGTCATGCGCTCTCCCATGGCGTAGCCGACAATTTCGCACGTATAAACATCTTTGATGCCAGCGAGGTACAACCATCCCTCCTGTGTGGCAACATACGTCAGGTCCGCCACCCAGACCTGATTTGGTGCTGTAGGAGCGAACGTCTGGTTCAGCAGATTTGGCGCAACTGGCAGATTGTGGTTCGAGTTCGTAGTCGCTCTGAACTTGCGTTTCTGCTTACAGCGTAGCCTTAGCTCCTTACGAAGACGTGCCAGTCGGTCACGACCAACGATGATGCCATTCTCTGCCAGCTCCGTCTGGAGCCGCCGGGTTCCATATGTTTCGCGAGTGCGGATATGTGCCACCTTAATCTCCAGTTTTAGCCGCTCATCACTTTGTTTTCTGTCTGAGGGTTCATGCTGTACCCAGTTGTAATAACCGCTCCTGGATACACCAAATACCTGACACATCGCTTCAATGGGAAATTGTTGTCGCCATTGTTCGATTAACGCGTATTTTTCAGCGACTCCTGTGCAAAATACGCTGTTGTAGATTCAATCTGTCAATGCAACACCCCTTTCAATTATCTCTTTCGGTGTTTTGAACTTCAGTGTCTTTCTCGGTCTGTTGTTTAGCTGAGCAGCAACCAGATCTAGTTCATGTTGAGTATATTGGGCAAGACATGTCTTTTTAGGAAAGTACTGCCGAATTAGCCCATTTGTGTTCTCATTTGTTCCCCGCTGCCAAGGACTCTGAGGATCGCAGAAGTAAACTTTAACGCCGGTGCTGACAGTAAATTCTAGATGTCTGGCCAGTTCCATTCCTCTGTCCCATGTCAGTGATTTTCTGAGTTCTGACGGTAAACTCAGGAATTTGTCGGTAAGAGCCTGATTTACTGAGACAGAATCTTTGCCCCTGAGTCTAAGGATGATCGTATAACGTGATTTTCGGTCTACAAGTGTGGCTATATGAGAGTTTTTTGTACCTGAGACTAAATCGCCCTCCCAATGCCCTAGAGAGCGTCTGTTATCGATATTTCGGGAACGTTCGTGAATTGGTGTTCCGTTCACTATGTTAATCGTACCTCTTTCGCCTTTGCGGGTATGACGCCTGCCATGGCGAAGGCTATGCGACCGTCGCAGATGCTGTATATTCAGGTGGTGTAGCGCTTCACGGCTACGAAAGTACAGCGTTTTATAAATTGTCTCAGGTGATATTCGCAGCGTTTTTTGACGTGGTTTTGTTCGCCTTAACCATCCTGATATTTGCTCTGGAGACCATTTCATCTCCAGCTTTTCCAGAACAAGCTTTCGCAATGGTAAATTTTGATCCAGTAAGCACGGTTTTGGCCTTTTCGCCATTCTGTTGGCTCGGTTATTAGCATCAACAGCTTTGTAATAGCGTCTGCCCCGATTACGCTGAACTTCACGTGAGATCGTCGAAGGACTGCGATTCAGCGCAGTAGCTATCGCACGAATGCTCATTTTGGCTGACAAACCAGCTCGTATCTCCTCGCGCTCAGACAGTGTCAGGTGAGCTACAGCCCGCTTACGCTCATGGGGTTTTATGCCGCCAGTATCCCTTAACATAGTGAAGATCGTTCCGGGTTTTGAACCCAGGATATTCGCTATTTCACTGAAGCCTGTTCCGTTCTTCCATAGTTCAAAAACAGAGGCTTTTTCCTCTGCTGTAAATGTTCGTCTCATTCAAAAAACCTCCGCAACCCCATGTTTTCACATAACTGTTGCGTTGACCAATTGAAGCTACAGTTGCTTTTTTTAATATATCTCGCTCAAGGCGAGCTTCATTTAACGCCTTACGCAGTTGCAGAATTTCAGATTCCAGTTCAGCCACCGTGCGGGAACCAGGAGTACCGAGCCCTTTTCTGGCGGCGGTAACCCATTGTCCTAAAGTGCCTTCAGGAAGAGATAATCGGGAAGCGCCTTCACTGATCGAAAGTTGATTTTCAAGAACCGTTCTGACAGCTTCGGCTTTGAACTTTTTAGAGTAACGTTGGGTTTTTCTGCTCATTATTAGCTCCTTCTGATGCCATTCTATTTCAGGAAGGAGTGTCCGTTAAACTCAGGCTACCTCAGGAAAAACCGTCCTGAAAAACCAGACGGCAGACGGGCTGTATTACGCAGTCAGGTACTTGAGCTACATGGCATCAGCCACGGTTCGGCCGGAGCA
>NZ_KE137316.1:3635543-3649840 GCF_000408845.1 Escherichia sp. KTE172
TAAGCGCTGGGCGTACCTCGCCGTTGTTCTCGACCTGTTCGCAAGAAAACCAGTGGGCTGGGCCATGTCGTTCTCGCCGGACAGCAGGCTTACCATGAAAGCACTGGAAATGGCATGGGAAACCCGTGGTAAGCCCGTCGGGGTGATGTTCCAAGCGATCAAGGCAGTCATTATACGAGCAGGCAGTTCCGGCAGTTACTGTGGCGATACCGGATCAGGCAGAGTATGAGTCGGCGTGGAAACTGCTGGGATAACAGCCCAATGGAGCGCTTCTTCAGGAGTCTGAAGAACGAATGGGTGCCAGCGACGGGCTATGTAAGCTTCAGCGATGCAGCTCACGCAATAACGGACTATATCGTTGGATATTACAGCGCACTAAGACCGCACGAATATAATGGTGGGTTACCACCAAACGAATCAGAAAACCGATACTGGAAAAACTCTAACGCGGAGGCCAGTTTTAGTTGACCACAACAGACTACCTGAAGGGAGCCGCGGTCGCCTGGCAGTTGCAGTAGCAGGAGATCATCCAGCCGCAGTACAGGTCACGATGACTCTGGTTAATGATACCGGCTTTGACCCCGTATTTTCCGGCTCTATCGCTGAATCATGGCGTCAGCAGCCGTGCACACCATCCTATTGTTGTGACTGGGAGGCTGCCACCATGCTTCGCGCTTTCCCTCTGGCGAAAAAGGGAGAAGGACGGGCCCGTCTGCCTTCACTTTATGCCAGCTTCGGTAAGCTGGGTGAGACACCGACTCATGAAGATATCATTGATAACAATCGATCCATCAACTGGCCTGTATAACGTGGCTGCCGGTGATTAAGAAAGCTGCACCTACCTAAGTAGTAGCAAACGCACACTTTTTAGAAAAATCGATGGTCAGAAACTGGATTAGCAATTCCGTTCCAGGGTTGCTTTTGATTTACGTTGGCGTCTGATCATTGATTTATCCTCAAAAGCCCAACCTCATTGGTAATGAACCAGCTCCGTGAATGTCCGCTCTGGCACAGAGCGAAATTTTTTGATCTCCCCCCTGAAATCTAAACTTAGTCATGTCACGTTTTTGGGTTTCTAAAATTTTAACTTCGCGTTTTTCGTTGCCGTAAGGGTTATACAGAAATGTCCGTTAAGCAGAGTTCAAAATTGATTGCCGTGATCACGACTGGTTTGAAAGCCGCGCCCAAGCCTGTACAGCTCTGGTTTGCGTTGATTATGAACATGTCAGCCTAAAGCAAGCGGATGGACGATGAGTATTGGTAATCTTTCAGAGTCCGGAAAAGTTCAGCCCCAGTCTGAACAGGCTTGCTGGCGCCAGTCCAGTTTCATTCAGTCGTGGTTTGGTTCTTACGGCCTGTGCAATCTACCTCATTAGGCACATCGGCCTGCCAGATACCGGCTCGGGGTGTATTTCCGCTTCCACGCTGAATACTGTTCTCAGCAATCCTGGGGTCATCACCTCTTCTGGTGTGCCTTGCGCCATAACATGTCCGTTTGCCATTACCACCAGTTGATCGCAGTACCGGCTAGCCTGATTAAGGTCGTGCAGCACAGCGACCACCGTTTTCCCCTGAGTCCGGAGTTCGCCCATCAACCGCATCAGGTCCACCTGGTGATTGATATCAAGATAGGTGGTTGGCTCATCAAGTAATACAACGGGCGTATTCTGGGCCAGGACCATTGCCAGAAATGCGCGCTGGCGCTGACCGCCGGAAAGCTCGGTTAACCGACGAACGGCAAGATGATTGATCCGGGTCTGGTTCATGGCGACATTAACTCGTGCATTGTCTTCAGCGGAGAGACGCCCCCAGAGTGACAGCCAGGGATTACGACCATACGAAACCAGCTCCTGGACTGTGATCCCCTCTGGCGTTAAATGGTGCTGAGGCAGCAGCGAAAGCCTGCGGGCCAACTGGCGCGATGAGAGCATATTTATGGGATTATCGCCGAGAAATACGGTGCCAGACTGCGGCATTAAAAGCCGCGAAAAACAGTTTAACAGCGTCGATTTCCCGCAACCGTTAGGACCGATCAGGGCGGTGATCTTCCCCGTTGGCAGTGAGAGTGAAACGTCGTTAAGTACCTTGTCTGTCCCGTAACTGACCGTCAGATTTTCAGTTCGTAAAGTCATTTATCGCATTCTCACAAGCAACCAGACAAACCACGGCGCACCGATAATGGCGGTCAGCACGCCAACCGGGAGCTCCAGTGGGGGATGAATAATTCTCGCCAGTAGATCGGCAACCACCAACAGCAACGCACCTGTCAGGGCCGAAACAGGCAGCAGTCTGCGGTGACGTCCACCGGTGATGCTACGCATCATATGCGGCACCACGAGACCAATAAAGCTAATCGGGCCGCAGGCGGCCACGCCGGTAGATGTCATGGCGACAGCTAGTAACAAAGCCCAGAATCGGGTATGGGGCACCGACACACCGAGCGTGGTGGCGCGCGCATCGCCGAGTGCAAGGAGGTCGAGATCGCGGCAAAAACTCAGGCTCAGCGGCAGAAATAAAATCATCAGCGGGATGGCAATCTTCACAAAGCTCCAGTCACGGCCCCATAAGCTGCCGGTCAGCCACAGCAGGGCGTTGTTCACATCCTGCGGGCGCGAGAGCATCAGATAATCCGTCAGGCTGGCCCAGCATGCAGAAAGCGCCACGCCGGTGAGCGCCAGCTTCATCGGCTGGTGGGTCTTTGCCAGCATCTTCAGCAATATCAACCCCGCCATGCCGCCCGCAAAGGCCAGCAGCGGCAGCACCATCACGGGCAGTGACGGCATAAGAAGTAGAGCCCCCACAGAGGCCAGGCTGGCGGCATGGTTAACACCGAGAATATCCGGTGATGCCAGAGGGTTGCGCACAATCCCCTGTATCAGCACGCCCGCCACGGCGAGGGCTGCACCGACAAACAGTGCCAGCAGCAAGCGCGGCAGTCGGTACTCCATCAATACATAATAATGCTCGTGTCCGGCCTGCCAGTCGGTCAGCAGCGCGCGCCACGGCACGGGGATCACTCCCATATGGAGTGATAACAGCGCACAGCCCGCCAGGGCAAGGGTGATGAAAATAACCAGCGCAATTTTCATCCTCGCCTCCTCACAAGCCAGACAAAGCAAGGGCTGCCAATCAGCGCCAGCACTGCGCCTGCGGGCAGATCTCCGGGGAAGGCCAGCGCGCGTGCGAGTACATCTGCCAGCAGCATCAGCGTGGCCCCCAGCAGCATGCTCACTGGCAGTACGTTGCGCTGATCGAAGCCTGCCCAGAAGCGCGCCAGATGTGGCACCAGCAGACCGATAAACGCCACCGGACCTGCTACGCTGACGCACGCACCAACCAGAAGCAGCACTAACATATTGATGACCAAACGTAGCCTCGTCAGGTTCACTCCCAGCGTATGGGCGGTGCTGTCGCTGAGGTTGAGCAGGTTCAGTTGATTCGCCAGCAGCAACACGACAGGGACTGCAGTGACCACCACCGGCAAGAGCTGCCAGACATCCTGCCAGCGGGCGTGGGACACTCCGCCTGCCAGCCAGTAAAAGATGCCGTAAGCATGATCTTCGGCCAGCAGCAGGGTGATGCGGGTAAGGCCCATACAAAAGGCCGACAGCGCGATACCCGCGAGGATCAGTTTGTTTCTGTCATGGGTATGACGAAATCCGCCTCCTGCGGTCATGACCAGCAGCCAGCTCACGCCGCCCCCGCATGCCGCGATGAATGACAGAGAATAGCCTGCAATCGGCGTCGGACTCAGCGCGCTGGTAAGCGCCATAGCCAGCGCCGCGCCGCTGTTAATGCCGAGCAGTGAAGGAGAGGCCATTGGGTTGTGGGTCAGGGTTTGCAGCAGCGTGCCCGCGAGCGCCAGGCTTGCGCCGATCAGAACGGCGACCAGGCTTCGTGGCAAACGAAGGTTTTGCACCAGCGCTTCTGGTAGCGTTGGCGTGTGTCCAGGCAGCAGGGCGCGGGTTGCATCTGCTCCGGAAACAGGAATGGCCGAGTAGCAAAACAGACTCAGCCAGAAAATAATAATAAGTGCTGCAACGGGAAGCCCCCACAGCAGCACCGGGTGTTTTATCGCGGTCATTTCACAACGGTAAGCGGCTGATGGTGGAAGATTTTTACCGTGTCAGCGGCAATACGCTCTGCAGCAAAAATACCGCGCATCCGCGCCCAGGTGTTACTGTCGACCGAAGCAACCTGCTGCTTCTGCGCGGCGGTTAACATCTGCCAGAGCGGATCTTGTTGCCAGCGTTTAACAATGCTCTCTTCGCGATAGTGGGCAACCAGCAGCCAGGCAGGATTGACCGCCAGCAGTTGCTCCAGGCCGATGGACGGCATGGACGCACCCGCCATCGCAGCGGGAACGTTCAGCCCCAGAGAGGCCAGCACGCTGCCGGTCCAGGTCTCCTGAGTATGCAGGTTGAATTGCTGTTCGCGTGATGTGCCAAAGGCCACGCGTGTCCCTTTGGGAAGCTGGCTGGCCCACTGCGCCATCCTCTCTTTATGTTGTTCCAGACGTGCCTGCATCTCTCGCTTTTTACCCACCATTTCGCCGATGATAGCCGCAGATTGCAAATTTTCAGCGTAGGTTTCGTTGCGGGACTTAAGCAGCAGTACCGGCGCGATTTGCTGCAAGGCGATGTAAACCCCCGCATGGCGACTGCTGTCGGCAATGATCAGGTCTGGTTTCAGAGCGGCAATGGCTTCCAGGCTCGGCTGCGCGCGCGTTCCGACGGACTGCCACGGTTTCAGGTGCGCACGCACTTCGGGCAGGATGCGTTTTGCATCGTTATCGTCGGCAATACCGATCGGGATGACGTCCACGGCGGCCAGCGCATCGGCGAACGAGAGTTCCAGCACCACAATCCGTTGTGGCGTTTTTTCGAGTGTAAACGTGCCGTGTTCGTCCTGAACCGTGGCGGCAAAGGCGTGGCTGATCACCAGCAGCAGGCCTGCAAAAAGAAAACGGATAAATGCCAACATAATCACATTCCAGCTAAAAGCCCGGCAAGCCGGGCGTTAACACATCAGAACTTCAACGACCCCTGCATATACAGCGTGCGCGGCTGGCCTGCATAGATGCCTTTGTTGTTGTCGTCATAAGAGCGGATGAAGTAGTCCTGGTCGAAGATGTTTTTCACACCGAATGCCAGGTTCAGATCTGCCATCTGCGGGCCAAAGTCATACGCCACGCGTGCGCCCCAGAGCATGAAGCCGGGAATGCGGCCGGTACTGCCGTCGGCGCTCTCTTTCACCGTATTGGCGTTATCCGCAAACTGGCTGGACTGGAAATCGCTGTTCAGATTGAACGTCCAGTTTCCTGGCTTGTAGTCCACGCCCAGCGTGCCTTTATGTTTCGGGGAGAATGGTACCAGATTGCCGTAGGTGTCGCCTTTCTCGCGGATTTCCGCGTTCACATACGCATAGCTGGCGTAGATGGAAACGTTATCAAGCGTTGGCGTTAGCGTACCCAGATCGTAACGTGCCTGCGTTTCCAGCCCGGTATGGCGCGTTTTGCCACGTGCAGTGACGGTGTCGTTGGTCTGGTTGGAGTCGTACTGATTGTTAAAGTTAATCAGGAACAGCCCCATTTCCGCCGTCAGCGCGCCGTCGTCGTAGCGGGTACCGAGTTCCCAGGTTCGCGCTTTTTCCGGTTCAACATTGCCGCTTTGCACAGCCTTGCCAATCTGGCTGTACTGTACGGTGCCGAACGAGCCTTCAGTGTTTGCATAAAGATTCCAGCTGTCAGTCAGGTGATAGAGCACGTTCAACGCCGGAAGCGGTGCGTTATAGCTCACTTCTTCGTGCGTGCCTGTGATGGCGTTGTTCTGGTATGACTCGATATGTTCGAAACGCATACCCGGCGTGATGGTCCAGTTGCCGATGTCGATTTTGTCATCCAGATACCAGGCGTGCGCCTCGGTGCCGGAACGCGTATCGCGGTCGTAAGGGCTTGAGCCGGACGGCAACTGCCCGCTGCTGGTGGCGGTGTAGTAACGCATTTCATGCGTTGATTCATTCAAATAGCGATAGCCCACGCCCACTTCGTGCGCGGAAGGGCCGATCATAAAGATCTGGCTGTAGCGTGGCTCAATACCGCGCACCCAGTAGTTACGCGGCGAGAGGGTGATGCGTTTGCCTTGCTCCAGGTAGCCGCTGCGCAGGGTTTGGGTGTAGAACCCCTGAATGTTGAATTTATGCTGGCTGTCTGGCTGGAACTGGTAGCCCAGGCTCGCCAGCTTGCGACGACCCCAGAAGCGGTCATACGGGCGGGTGGATTGCCAGCGATCGGCGTCGTAATCCGCGCGAGACAGGCCACCGGGCATGTCGGCTTCACCGTCGTAATATTGCAGCAGGCTGTTGAAGGTGTGCACCTCATCCGGCGCATATTTGCTTTTCAGCATCAGGTCGTCGATGCGGGTGGCGCTGTGCTCGCGCCAGTCACTGCCGCGCGTGCCGGAGTAGAGCAGCGCGGTGCCAAAACCGTTGTCCGCTGTGCCGCCCACCATCAGGTTGTGCGTCTCTTTCGGGTTGTTTTGTGAAGAGGTTGGGCTGAGCTGACCTTCCACGCCCGCCTCGATACCAAAGTCCTGCGGAATGGCACGGGTAACAAAGTTCACCACGCCGCCCACGCTCTGCGGTCCGTAACGCACCGCACCACCACCGCGTACCACGTCAATGGCATCCATGTTGCCGAGCGAAACGGGAGCCAGTGAAAGCTGCGGCTGACCGTAAGGGGCGAAGGGGACGGGGATGCCGTCCATCAGGACGGTCGAGCGGCTGGCGAGGCGCGGGTTCAGGCCCCGGATGCCAAAGTTCATCGCCAGGTCGTGGCTGCCGGTGCCGTTGTTTTCCGGCGCGCTGACGCCAGGGATGCGGTTAAGTACCTCACGCATGGTGGTTGCGCCGGTTTTGGCGAAATCCTCACGGCGGATCACGTCACGCGCGCCAGCATGTTCAAATACGTCGTTTTCACGCGCATCACCCAGCCAGTCGCCGACCACGGTCAGGGCATCTTCTTTTGGTGCGGGCGCGGGCTCCAGCGTCCAGCTGTTATTTCCCAGCGGTTTTACCTGCAGTCCGCTGCCGTCCAGCAGTTGTTGCAGGCCGCTCTCGACGTCGTAATCGCCGTGCAGGCCGTTGCTCTGCTTGCCGCGCGTCAGGCTGGCGTCAACCGAGAGGGTAAATCCGCTGTGTGCGGCATACTGATTGAGCGCTTTATCGAGCGATCCCGGTGCGATATTAACCTGTGCAGCAAAAGCGGAAAACGAGAGACCGGCCAGCGGCAGCAGGCTCAGGCGAATGGTGTTAACCAAAGGTGTTGTTTTACGAAAAACGCGTAACGGCGTCATACCTTCCCCATCATCATTTTTGTTGTGTTCAGCTATGAGTCGAACGAGAAGGGTAAAAAGGACAATCGAAATAAGAATTATTTTCCTTACAGTGGTGAAATGTTTATCCAGTACCGCGTAATAGACTGAATTTTAACGGGAAGCGTTTGCGCGATAACGTTCAGGATCGCATCGGTATTTTTCAGCGGGAACGTCCCGCTCAGGCGCAGCCCGGCAACGGCGGGATCGCAGCGCAGCACGCCGTTGCGGTAACGGGTTAGCGTGGCTATCACCTCACCCAGCGGTTTATCGCTGAAGCTCAGGATGTCCTTCGTCCAGCTTGTACTCTCGTCATCCAGCGGTTTCACTGCGCCAAACTCAGAGGCGCTGAACTGCAGGCTTTCACCAGCGTTCACGATGCGTTTTTGCGCGGGGGCACTGGCGAGAAGCACTTCCACAGCGTGCTGCTGCACGTCAAGCTGCGTGAAATTATCCTGCTGGCGGACGGTAAATTCTGTCCCTAAAGCAGTGAGCTGGCCCTGACGGGTCAGGACACGGAAGGGGCGTTGCAGGGCATCTTTCGCGGTAGTAATGGCGATTTCACCGTACCAGAGCCGGACGGTGCGCTGATGCGCATCAAAACGCACATCCGCCGCGCTTTGGGTATTCAGCGTGAGCAGGGAGCCATCTTCCAGTTGCTGACGGCTGACTGTGCCTTTGGCGGTGCGGTAATCTGCCCGCAGACCTTCGCCGGTTTCCGACTGCCAGAGCTGCCAGCCTCCGCCAGCGCCGAGCAACAGCAGTAATCCTTTCATCACGTGACGGCGGGTGAGGCGGGTATCGTGCAACGCCCGGCTGGCAACGTCGCCAGGCACACCGCCAAGCTGGTTGCGCAGGTTTTCAACCTGCTGCCAGGCCCACTGGTTATCCTGATCCTGTTCATACCACTGTTGCCAGCGCGCTTCCTGTTGTGGGCTGACGCGCTCGCCGCTTAGCACGGCATACCAGTGGGAAGCTGAACGCAGCGCCTGACGGCGGGAATCGGTTAACAAAGGATTCATAACCCATACTCCAGACGGAACAGCAGGCAGTGCTCGACGGCTTTCGCCACGTATTTTTTCACGGAGCTGATGGAAACACCGAGTTTGTGCGCAATCTCGCTGTATGTCAGACCATCCAGTTGCGAAAGCAGAAACGCTTCACGTGTTTTGCCGTTTAGCCCGTCCAGCATGCTGTCGAGGAGTTGTAGGGTCTCGAGTTGGCTTTCGCGTTCCTCAGGTGAAGGCGCTCCCCCCTCCGGCATAAGCGCCAGCATCTCCAGATACGCTTTTTCCAGCGCGTTTCGGCGAAACAGGTCCACCATCACGCGTTTGGCGATAGTGCAGAGGAAGGAGCGAGGATCGCGGATCGTCGAGAGCGTTTCGCTGACCATTACCCGCAAAAAAGTGTCCTGGGCAATGTCATCTGCATCAAAAGCAGACTGGAGTTTGCGCGTCAGCCAGCTTTTCAACCAGCCGTGATGTGTGCCATAAAGCGACTCGAACGTTAAGGAAGCTGTGGTAGTGGCGCGGTCAGACATGCGGAGTGCATCAAAAGTTAATTATCACGTAGTCATATTAATATGAGAATGGTTATCATTACAATTGGAAATAAAATTGTTTCCAATAGACATTTTTAACATGTTGTTTTTCTAAGTGTTATAAGGTAGGTATAAAATGGGATGGAGCCTCTGCTTCTGGCATGTGTCGGTCAGAATGACTCATGATGTGGTCTGCTATTATTGACATCCTCACTGCCCTAAAGGATGGGGATTTCGGTAATGCTGCCAACTTACTGATTTAGTGTATGATGGTGATTTTAAGGTGCTTGCGTGGCTTCCATTTCCATCAGATGTCCTTCCTGCTCCGCTACTGAAGGCGTGGTGCGTAACGGCAAAAGCACTGCCGGACATCAGCGCTATCTCTGCTCTCCTTGCCGTAAAACATGGCAACTACAGTTCACTTACACCGCCTCTCAGCCCGGTAAGCACCAGAAAATCATTGATATGGCCATGAATGGCGTCGGATGTCGCGCCAGTGCACGCATTATGGGCGTTGGCCTCAACACGGTTTTACGTCACTTAAAAAACTCAGGCCGCAGTCGGTAACCTCGCGCATACAACCGGGCAGTGATGTGATTGTCTGCGCTGAAATGGACGAACAGTGGGGCTACGTCGGTGCTAAATCACGTCAGCGCTGGCTGTTTTACGCGTATGACAGGATACGGAGGACGGTTGTGGCGCACGTCTTCGGTGAACGCACTCTGGCCACACTGGAGCGTCTTCTGAGCCTGCTGTCGGCCTTTGAGGTCGTGGTATAGATGACGGATGGCTGGCCGCTGTATGAATCACGCCTGAAGGGAAAGCTGCACGTTATCAGCAAGCGTTACACTCAGCGCATTGAGCGACATAATCTGAATCTGAGACAACATCTGGCAAGGCTGGGACGGAAGTTACTGTCGTTCTCAAAATCGGTGGAGTTGCATGACAAGGTCATCGGGCATTATCTGAACATAAAACACTATCAGTAAGTTGGAGTCATTACCTCCTCCCGAACTCAAAGCTATCATACAGATAATTACTGGTTAACCCTATATAGGGCATTTTAAAGTGTTGTGATCTTACCCAGCAATAGTGGACACGCGGCTAAGTGAGTAAACTCTCAGTCAGAGGTGACTCACAAGACAAAACAGTTTCAACCAGTAAAAAAACGTAAACACCATTCGCATGAATTTCGTAGTTAAGATCTGAAGCTTGCAGAATGCATCGGTGTTACTGCCGGAGTCCGTGAACTTAGTCTGCATGAATCACCACAGCTTTACATCTGTCGCAGTAAACAGCAAAATCAGCAAACTTACTTAATTATATCGAGTGCGATTACAATCGCTGGCGATGGTACAGTTGGTGTGGCGGTCTCAGTCCGGAACAATTTGAAAATCAGAATCTCACTTAAAACGGCATCCATTTTACAAAAGATGGCCGTCTGTGTATTTGTAATGAATACCTTCTACATGTTTAGAGTGCATAATCCACGACAAGGCGATATCCTAAAAATTAGCTAGCAGGCAACTTTGATGGCATAGATAATGTTTTTAGTAAAAAAGAGTTGACTGAATATAATACAGCCTCTTCCTACATAAGAAGGAATGTGCTCACAAAAAAAAACCATTAGTCTGCTTCCTGTTCTTACAATAATCAGTATTATGTATTTTATTTATATAGCAAAATATGCTTGTTACACCTGTCATAATTAGGCATGGTAAAATTATTGACTGAACCCTGGGGGAGAAAGATGCACAGTGATTATTATAATATGATTTTTGGTGAAAAATTGGCCAATATTTTATATGAAGCTAACTCTCAATTTTTTTACGAGAGAAATGTCATAGAAGAGGCAGTCAACGCTTTATTCTGTGAGCGTGAAATAATAAACAACAAGAACATAATAAAGAAGCTGATGTTCTTTTTGTCAGATGTTAATCACACCAAGAAAGATGTTGTTCAGAGCGCACTTAATATTATCATTGACATTACATCAGGTGATATTTGAGATTTTACATAAAAGATAATCTCTCAAGGAGTCTTATCTGAAAACGAAATATATAGTCCCTCTCGTTTTGTAATATCGATTGGCTTTGTTGAATCGGTTACGTACCCCGGAGCCGGTCATATTTTCAGGTAATACACACGCTTTCAGACATTTCGGCTTTCGTCATTTTTGTATCATGGGCATAGCTTCTGCTACCTGACCATCATAATCACGCAGCTTCAGTGAAGCAGTGACCACCTGTTTAACCCGGTGTATCGTTATGATCTTATCCAGCAATTGAACCGCCCCGGGTTTCCTGGAGAGTGTTTTATCTGTGAACTCAGGCTGCCAGATCATCGTTTCCGATGGAAGCATAATAAGCTTTTTCTGCTTCTGCCGGTGGGATATGGCCCTGCCTTTCCAGCAATCGTCGATTGTTATACCAGTCCACCCACGTGAGTGTGGTCAGCTCATCATACTGACACGTGCATTACCCCTACCGCGATAATGCAACCGTACAATATAGGGCGTTTCCTAAACGCAGCCCTCATCACTCCAATCCAACAAGACACAGCATTTTTGATCACGAAGAAAGACAAATAATTTCCGTAAATGTTTCCGTTATTACAAATAACAACAGTGTTTTACATTTCTTTGGCCTCAGGCCCGCGCATGTTGCCATTCGATGTCATTTTCCTGACTCGTTTCTTCTTTATGGTGTAGTGTGATCTTCACTTTATGGATGCTAACAATATGAAAAGAAAAATTATTCCCGTGCTAATCGGTTGTACGCTCTCTTTCTCTGCCCTGGCGGCACAACCTACGGCTGAGCGCTATGTCGTCAGTTTTCCAGAAGGCACGCACGTGAACTACGCCGGCGCATTTGCCAGTGCATTCCCGAACGGCCTTCCGGTTGGGATAGGTTCTGGCCTGCTGTTCACCGGTAAACAGGGCGATGCCCTGACATTCGCAACCATTACCGATCGCGGTCCGAACGCGGATTCACCGAAAGAGGGGAAAAACGAAACTAAAATTTTCGTTACGCCAGATTTCGCGCCGCTGCTGATGACGATTCGTGTACAAAACGGCAAAGCGGAGGCCATCGATCCCCGTCCTCTGCATGACGATAAAGGCGCGATCAACGGTCTGCCGCTGGCAAGCGACGTGATTGGCTCCACCAATGAAGTGGCCTTCAGCGACACGTTACATAGACTGAAGGGGGATAATCGCGGGCTGGATACGGAAGGGATCACTCCGGATGGTAAAGGAGGTTACTGGCTGTGCGATGAGTATGGCCCGTTCCTGATTAACATCGACAGTAAAGGGAAAATCCTGGCAATCCACGGTCCGCAGGCGGCGGAAGGGGAAAAAGCGATTGCGGGCGGTTTGCCAAATATCCTCAAATGGCGTCAGGCGAACCGCGGCTTTGAAGGCCTCACCCGTATGCCGGACGGGCGTATTATTGTCGCCGTGCAAAGTACGCTGGATATCGACGCTAAGAGCAAGAAAAAGGCGCTGTTTACGCGTCTGGTGAGCTTCGATCCGGCAAGCGGAAAAACCGCGATGTACGGTTATCCTATCGACAGCGCGGCCTACAGCAAAAACAGCGACGCTAAAATCGGAGACATCGTGGCGCTCGATAACCAGCACATCCTGCTGATCGAACAGGGAAGAGATAAAAACAACAGAATGCGTAACCTGATTTACGAGGTCGATCTCAATAAGGCGAGCGACCTGTCAGGCTTCGACAAGCCGGGTGAGTATCCGGAGTTTGATGATGAGAAAACCCTGTCACAGCGCGGCATTACCCTTGCGCAGAAAACGCAGGTTGTTGATCTGCGCTCCTTGGGCTGGCAGCAGGAGAAGGCTGAAGGGTTGGCGCTGATCGACAGCAAAACGCTGGCGGTGGCGAACGATAACGACTTTGGCGTGAAGGTGGCGATGCAACATCCGGTCGAGGGCAAGACATTCAAGGATTATCGGGTGAACGCGGAAGGAAAGCTGACGCTTGACGACAAGCAGGTTGAAACGACCCTCAGAGTGAAGCCACTGGAGAAACCGGAGTCTGACAGTGAACTGTGGATTGTGACGCTGCCGGAAGCGTTGAAATAAGTTTATAAGGTACGGACAGCAGTATCGCTTAGTTTTTCAAATTCATGTATGTGAACAATATTGGGGTTCCGGCGTAGACCCCCAATGAAAGCGTCACCACGTGAAAACATGCCTGCACGGTTTACACGTCATCCCATGGTGGCAGCCGGTTAACTTTCCTGCGCCACCAGTGGAAAAAGGCCATAAGCAGTCCGAACAAAAGTAAGCGTACAGCGAGGGCCGTATTGACGGGGATGTGTTATTCAGCTGGCAGTGCTATGCGCCACGGAAGCAGTTCGCTGACCCGGTTGACCGGCCAGTCTGCTATGACGCCAAGCACATGGCGAAGGTAGCTTTCTGGATCCACGTCATTCAGTTTGCACGTCCCGATCAGGCTGTACAGTAGCGCTCCCCGCTCACCACCATGGCCAGAGCCGAAGAACAGGGTCTTCATCTTTTCACGCAACCAGCTTTCCAGGGATTTCAACAGCGGTTTCGTTTTTCGCTGACGTTCAGCAAGCCGCTGCTCTGCCGGCATTCCCCTTATATCCGCCTCTATGGCGTACAACTGACCGATCTGCTCTAGGGCTTCTTCCGTCAGTGCTGACGGGATGCGGACGTGCACATCGTGGATCTTTCGGCGGGCATGAGCCCAGCAGGCAGCTTCCGTTATCCCACCATTGCGATACAGCTCGTTGAACCCGGCGTACGCATCCGCTTGCAGCACACCGCTGAAGCAAGCAAGATGAGTCTGCGGATGGATGCCTTTTCTGTCCGGGCTGTAAGCGAACCACACTGCAGGTGCCAACGCTGACCCGGCATTGCGGTCATCACGAACATACGCCCACAACCGCCCGGTCTTCGTCTTCTTATTACCCGGCAGCAGTACCTGGACCGGGGTATCATCGGCATGGAGTTTGCCGTCAGTCATGACATAGCCATGAAGCGCCTCTTCCAGCGGAGACAGCAGCCGGCAGCATGCATCCACCCAGCCCGACAGCAGTGAACGGCTCAGCTCCACACCTTGCCGGCCGTATATTTCTGACTGGCAATACAGCGGGGTGTGCTCTGCATACTTCGAGGTCAGCACGCGGGCCAGCAGCCCCGGTCCGGCGATACCCCGCTCGATGGGCCGCGAAGGTGCAGGTGCCTGCACGATGGCATCGCACTGAGTACAGGCATGTTTTTCCCGTACCGTCCGGATAACCCGGAAGGCGCTACGCATCAACTCCAGCTGTTCGGCGGTATCCTCGCCCAGATAGCTCAGTGAACCGCCGCAGTTCGGGCAGCACGGCGCCGCAGGCAACAG
>NZ_KE137316.1:3652820-3789490 GCF_000408845.1 Escherichia sp. KTE172
TCGTGACATCAGGGAACGGCTTACGGGTGCGGGTCTGACGCAACGGACGCTGTACTGCCGGGTCATACACCCTACCAGTCAGCGTATCGCTCTCTTTCTGAAGCCGGTTCAGATCGGCTTCCATTTGTGCGATACGGCGGGAGACTTTTTCGGAACGACTGCCGAAGTTCATCCGGCGGAGTTTATCCAGCTGCGCCTGCAGATGGTCTATTTCGCGCTCCCGGTTGCTCAGCTTTTCCTGCAGGGCGTGGATCAGCGCTTCCTGTTCGGCCAGGCGCTGTTTTAGCAGGAAGATGTCGTCAGAAGAGATGTCGTTCATAAGCCCGTATTTTACCGGGCTTATTCTGTGACAACCAGGATAAAGAGATTTACAGCATGGTCAGGGAGGTCAGCAGCCGCTTGGGCTGTCGCCAGTCGATACCTTCCAGCAGCATCGCCAGCTGCGCCTGCGTAAGGAACACTTTGCCATCACGGGCTGACGGCCAGGCGAAGCGCCCACGCTCCAGCCGTTTGGTCAGGAGGCACAGTCCGTCACCGGTGGACCACAGCAGTTTAACCTGACTGCCGCTGCGGCCCCGGAAAATGAAAACATGGCCGGACATGGGATCGTCTTTCAGCGCCGTTTGTACTTTCGCAGCCAGGCCGTTGAAGCCATTTCTCATATCGGTGATACCGGCAACCAGCCAAATTTTGGTCCCGGAAGGTAACGGGATCATCGCTTCAGTTCCTGTATCAGCAGAGTCAGGAGCTTTTCGCTGACATTGCCATTGAAGCGGAGCGTCCCGTGCCGGAACGTTACCTCACAGCTGATACTGAGGGTTTCCGGGTCCTCTGCGAGCGATTCTGGCTGTTCGGCAGCTGCATCGAGAGTCACAGGAAGTAGCTGGGGGCTCTCTGAAGAAGGTAATAGCAGCTTTCCCTCGCGCCATTGTTGTCGCCATTTGAACAACAGATTGGCGTTAATGCCATTTTCAAGAGCAAGTTTTGAGATGGATATCCCGGGTTCACAGGAGGCAGCAACGAGCAGCTGTTTAAATTCGGGAGGATAATTAGGGCAGCCTTTTCGCCTGCCGGGAGTCACATTTTTCTGCATATCTGACACTTTGGTTCCCACTACTTATTTGGTGGACACCACTTTGTCTAATTCGTCAGATTCTGACCAGACGGTTCAGGCTGTACGCTTACCACTATTTTATCCCTGTTGAATTTGGTTAAGCCGGTGCAGACGCGCCGGGAAACGCACACCTGAACCGGTACAATAAAATACAATACAACCCCCTGTTACTGGAGATACGAATGGAATGACGAGGCAGCCTGTCAGTCACAGGGGGCTGTTGGCATAAAATCAATGGAAAGGCCACCAACACCGGAATTAAGCTCCACAGTCCCCGCACTGGCAATCCATTCCCGGGAAAGGCATCACCGCAAACTGCTCCGGAGGCAACCATTACAGCCTCTGTAACGGATTATCAGCCCTGGCATCTTCCGACGGCACCTCCTGCCGCCCCCACGCCCTGCTGTATACCCCGGTACCGCAGCGTGGGCAGCACTTTTCCCCCTCATAATCTTCGTCACACATCACACAAAACCACTTTCTCACCTTCACCGTATAATCCGGAACCGTCATGCCCTGCAGATGCAAACGACGGGCCTCTTTCTCTGCCGGGTCAAGCCAGGTACATCGCAGCAGGATTTTTTCAGCGACAGTCATCTGGTCATGTTCAAACCACGGTGGTTGTCCGTCATTGCCCCGCTGAAGTGTTAACGGGCATCCACAGGACACACAGCACAAAACGTCCTGTCGGTTGTGCTTCGCAGCTTCTTTCGCCGTAACAAAATGGCCTTTGCTGTCATTCGCCATATAACAGTTCAGAATTCGCATATTTCCTCCTGAGTTGTCCGGGGAATACTGAATCCTCCGGTCTGGCAGTGTGTGCAGTACTGCTCCCCATAATAATCGTGGTGACATTGTCTGCAGTGCCAGCTGGCTTTACGCACCACGGGTAAGGCATCCGGTACGAATTGCTGCAGACGTTTAATCAACTGTATTTCTCTGCGCTCCGGCCTGACATAAGGGCACTGTTGACCGTGCTCTGTCAGCCTGTCGTCAGTGTGTTCAAACCAGGGAAGTTCAGTGTCGTATTGCGGATGGTATCTGAGTGCACTGCCACACAAGTGGCAGGTGTAGTGAGCATAAGGTGCGGCCTGTGCAGTACGGGCGCCCGTCAGACGTCCGTTGCCATCAAGAGCGATAAAGGATTTTGCGTACATAGTCATATTCCTTAGCCGCCAGACGACACGCAGGCAACAGCCGTCCCGGTACGGGCAGCGTGGTCAGGGTGTGAATGGCGGTTCAGTTAAAATCTGGACTGGAGTTTGGGTAAAGCAGGCTGGTTGCTGTTACAGCACTGTGGTTGTCACACAATGGAACACTGACGTAAAAAACAGTCAGTGGGCGAGTGGATACATCGTTGCCGCCAGACAACAACCCATACTTTTGGTTTGCCGGATATTGGCGCGCCAGTCGTGCTCAACTCCGGCTACAGCCAAAATTGCGCTCACCGGTGCAGTGAGCTTTGGTATACTCCTTCGCCAGATAGTCAGCACGTTCCAGCACTTGCTGAAAGCCGGTGTCATCATTACGCGCCAGCCACACCGCCGGCCAGGCCGGAAAATGCACCAGCGTGGCATGGCACCCGACATCCACTCCCAGGGCACTGCACCACGCCTGTTTAATCATCCCGGCCAGAGACTCCGGAGCGCGGTAATCACCGGCACGACACCAGGTATCCCGGTTGACCAGCAGCATCAGGTGATAGTGTTTTTTACCTTTGCACTCCCCAAACTCCCGGGCCCAGACGTAATGCAGGGTTGTGGGATGCACGCGTTTACCTTCCCGATGCTTACGTTTCTGGTAAGCGTCGATTCGGGCTTTCAGGGCATTGATGAAGCGGGATATCACAGCTGCGTCCGTTGCTGCCGGTACATCCGGGAAACGCAGGTCAACCCGCAATGCCGTCAGGCGGGGATGAACATTCAGTGCGTGCCGCACCGTCTCACGAATACGTTGCTGCCAGAAGGGGTTGTATTTGTAGGTCATGGTTAAATCTCCGTATGGTTCATACGGAATAGCCACGTCGTAAAAAATGCGCAGAGTCCCTGAAGTGACCTCCGGCAGGACACTGTCTCAGGCACTCTGTGATAACCCGAACGGTCGTCTCCGGACTGACGGTTGAATTTTCAGCGTTGTTTTTTTAATGTAAAAAACCGGTTACGGGTAAGGCTGTGAGGAGGGAGTGATGGTGATACGCAAAAAGAAGTGCAGGGACTGTGGAAACGCGATTACTCATAATACAGTGTGTTGCCCGTATTGTGGTTCTGTCGACCCCTTCGGCTATTACCGGAATACAGACCGTATCGTTACCATACTGCTGGCACTGATTATTGTGGTCCTGCTGACTACTGTCAGCGTCAGTGTGTATATACTGTGTAGCTGGTGAGATAACGGTTCATGTATCCCCTGAGCTGACAGTGTACCGGGTATATTAAGCGTAACCGACAGGTTCTCCTTCATACCATATTAAATTTTTCCAGGTATTGCCGCTGCCTTATTTCGTCCCATACAGGAAAACTCGTCTGGGTTTCTGACAAATACGCGAAACTCACAGCCCCTCAATATCAACCACACGCTGTAAGCCGGTAATACCTGAAAATCAGCCTATTACCGCCCGCGCCTCCGTTACCGAACGCTCAGGTGACCAGACTGAAGCCCTGCACGCACTCGTAAAGTTTGCGGTCAGTTCCGTCAGTCGGTGGGCAACCGCAGAGTTACGGGCTTCCAGGTCCACAGGAGTGAGTCTATAACGCGTGTGAAAAATCATTTTTTCTGGCGTTGACAGAACACATTACAGGCTGCCACTTACCCGGTGTCCCGCAATACAGCCTTAGTGTTCCGTTATCGGGGATCCGGACGCACCGCAACAACCGGGGAAGTATTTCTGGTTTAGAGCTGTGTCAAGAGGGATTTCTCAGCCCCTCACTCACCGGCTCAGTCTCAGAGCAGGAGCATTAATACGCTCAGTTCATGTCTTATACAGGAATGGGCACAGGGGGAGCTGGCGTGTCACTGCTGATTTTACGCATCAGCGTTCATGTATTTGCACTCTGATACAGAATGCTTCACAGCGCTCTGTTACCGGAGAGATTTACTCTCTTAGCTTACTCTGGCAAATCCTTTACGTTACTCTCTGATGACTTCTTATATTTATAATACCAATCAGACAGCCTTATCCCATCGGTGATATCAGTCTCCTCCTCGCCAGGAACGGGCTGACTCACTGTAACCACCTCCGAAAACAACTCTGCAATTATCAGAACGCTAGTTTTCCCCTTGTCTCACGAAAGTCCTCCCTCCTTTATCGCGCGTGCGTGCGGAAGCATCTTTTCGCAACAACCCCCCGGGATTCCGCTACGGCTCTGCCATCGCAATCCCCCCGTTTATCTCCGGACAGCCACATTCCCGATTATTTTTTACGTTTCTCCCCGGTTGTTATGCCAGTGAAGGTGGCGCGCTGTTTTCATGACCACACCGGCTGGTTTAACAACATCCGGAGGAACATTCTCATGGCTACCCCTGTTTCGCTGATGGATGACCAGATGGTCGACATGGCGTTTATCACTCAACTTACCGGCTTAACCGATAAGTGGTTTTACAAACTCATCAAAGATGGGGGCTTTCCTGCCCCCATCAAAATGGGGCGCAGCTCCCGCTGGCTGAAAAGTGAAGTGGAAGCCTGGCTGCAGGCGCGTATTGCACAGTCCCGTCCGTAATTTCTGACCGTTATCCGTTCACCCGCAGCAGACGTAATCTCCGGCCTGCCGGCGGCATTCTGCTGCCTGTTATATCCCCGTGAGGAATATGAAAATGAAACAACAGTATCAGACCCGCTACGAATGGCTCCACGAAAGCTACCAGAAATGGCTGACCGGCTTCACCCGGCACGCCGTATCCTGGGGCGTGTGTCATCCGAATATCTACTACTTCCATAATCTGACGCCCGGTTGGGTGTCATTCAATGGTGAAAAACCGGAGATTGCCATCGTACCCCAGAGCCTGCACCGGCTGATTTATGGCCCTGACAAACGGGCCACACCGCCCCTGGATGATGATCTGATAGTGAATTTATGCACCAGTGAACATCTGCTGGTTCATCATCCGATGCTGGAAGGCATTCTCCTGTCTGAATGTGAACGTCTGAGGCAGCGTTCTCTGGCAAATAAACTGATCAGCCTCTTCCGTCAGTTTGGTGGCACGGAGTTGCGCCTCAAACTGGTCTGGCTTTGCTGGCTTGATTTAATGACCGGAAACTGCCTTGACGACTGGACGGAGAATCTGAAACGGAAATCAGAAAAAGAGCTGGAGGAATGGATCATCAACCGTCAGAAGCAGAGCGCAGCACTGACGGATCTGATGGATCAGTACGTGCTCCTGTCATACCGCACAACGGTTGACGATAAGCGCACCTGATGCCAGTTGTTTCAGGGAAGCTGGTATCCGGGCAGGGTGCCAGGGCTGACTGAACGGCCTGTCTGCCTGCCGTTTCGCTCTCCGTGCGTTCTGTCACACGCTGCACCTGAACGCCGGACTGCGGGCACGCAGACAGGAAAGTCGCAGGCTGGAACTTCTGACCGGCGGGTATCAGTTATATGCCTGTTGATTCATCACCACCACGCAGCTCCTGAGCTTTAGTTCATCACCGATATTCATACATCTGAATATCGGTGATGAAATCCCCATAATAATCAATCATCTAAGTCTGAAGCATAATGGAGAAAAACTGCTCACCGGTTACTTCGCTCTCAGCTTATTGTAGTGATAACCCGAGGTAAAAATACCAGAGACATCAGACAACTTTAAACTGGCTATCTGGGGAAGCAGAACATACATGGTTTTTCCTTCCGGCACGACAGAAAGCCTGAACTGAGATTCAAGAATGTTCAGCAATGCGTTCAGTTTTTTCCTGTTTCTGAACCGGCCCGGGCCACACTGGAGAATATAATTTTTCCTGACACGGGGCGGGCATTCTCCGCGGCACTCCTCAATGAGCCAGTCGAACAGCTCCTCGGCGTCCTTCTGCTGCAGTTCAGATTCATCAGGTAACGCAAATAATTTTTTATATTCATCTGTGTACCACGAACTTATTACGACAGCAGACGTCATGATATCGGCAGAGATTTTCCCTTCACCATAGCTGAAATACTGAAATAACGCTGCAATTCTTGCAATGTTTTCTGTTTTTTTTGAAACATGTCCCCGAAACGGGCTTAAGGGTCCGGAAGGGGATAAATCCTGCTCCAGAACATTATAGTGCTCAATAAATATTTTTTGCGCTTCAGGCGAAAAATGCAGACAATACCGTTCATCCTCACTGGATTTTTCAATACTGCCTCTGGCCAGTTCCATTAATCGTTCATGAAATGCCGTTAATGATCCTCCCGGAATCACAGCTCCGTTAATAAAGCGTTTCCCCTGCGTGGTTGCAGGTTTACTGATAAGACAACGGGCAAGAAAACCACTGTCCCTGGCAACAGAACCTTTTCGCTCCATATATCGGTCAAAAAGACCGGGTTGCACCATGAGGGATAACGTCATTCTGGCATTTTCAATCATCTGTTCGGGTTCATTCTTTCTGTCCACAGACAATACAGAGCCATCCCACATTTTGTTAATAAAAGGCAACTCAGACAGGGTATATCCATCAAATATAATACCGGCTTCATCTGACATAATACCAACTGAACGCCATTTACCACAAAGCTGATTCTTAATTGCCGCAGTCGTGGCATCATTAAAAATGAATTTATACCTCACAGGTTCTTCCGCACTGTTTTTCTGAAGTACTTCCAGTTGTCTGAGGGTTTCTGACTCATCCGCGCCTTTGCGGAGTTCTTTATTCAGTTTTGACAACAATGCTTTTTTCTGAGCCTTTAAAAGCTCTTCCTTGTTTTTCCAGACAGCCAGTTCACTTTTGTATCTGGAATATAACTGCATCTCCTGCTGGTACAGGGGCTTCATTAATAATTTGTCCACTGCGGTTTTTCGTTCTCCGGACTCGGCAAGCGTCAGGAAAAAAAGAGAGACCGGCCCCCGCAGTGTATTCAGTCTGCAGACATCAATCAGATTCTGGCAGACAAGTGAAACAGCGCCCAGGGCAGACGCTGCCACAAGCCCAAGGGGAGCCTGCGTAATTTGCTGAGCTTCAATAACGGCATCACGAATGAGTGGAGGCAGCGAACTCAGGGGAAACTCATCACAAGGCTGACCGAATGACATAGTAACCTCACTATACACAGATATAAAAGCACTGCAATTCTGGCTATTAATAGCAAAAATAGCAGTCAAATCAATATGAGGTAAAATTTTTTGTTGATTTAATGGTTAAATAATAACCACAGTGTATTTTGCTGCTGAAGAAAGACAAAATGAATCTGTGTGTCCCCTCCTTCCCTTCGGAGCACATCCACTATTCAAATTTTACACAACCACGTACGAACAAAAAGCATCATCCCGGGTATTGCAGATACCGGTTTCCTGCCGGGAAGAATCATAAACAGAACACCGGGAATAACGCCTTCAGGAATCACCCCCCCTCCTGAAGAAGAATAAAATAAAGAAGACTACAGTTCCTGCACTGAATGCTGAGTACAATATTTTATGGACAGGATGACATTTTTATAAATAACAAAAACCATTTAATACTGATACATCAATAAAATACTTCTTCCCTGCTGACACAGATAAAATGCACCATTTTTTCTTCAAATACTTCTGTATAATCGCCAGCCAATGATGAGAATGGATTAAAATAACACTTCTTCGACAAACACAAAAACAGCCTTCATTTTACATCATCATCCAGTTTCAGTTAACCCCGGACGAGCGACAGTGTTTCAGTACAGGAATTAAAAGCCAGCTTTTGCTCAGTAAAACACACTCAACTAATAATATCTCAGCAGATATTATCCTGACCAGGACACCTCACATTACTGAATTCTCTTCCGACAGTATCACTGCACAAATAAAAAAGAACGGGATAAATATTCAGACCGGAAGAATGGTGTCACAAAAGCATTTAATCATTACGCATGACCAGGAAGGGAAACACTTAACCACATGGTATCAACAGATATCATTACGTGTGCACTCTTATAAAAAACACACAGAAGAAGTAAGATAATTATAAACGTAAATTTAATATCTCCCACTGACATCTCCCCCACAATACACTAAAAAATACTCACAGCAGTAAACACAGATACACCTGATAATCATACAGCCGATAAATATTTTCCCCTTTACGGAGAAATCAGCCTGCTGTTTAACAATAACGGCGTATTTTCATGGAAGGAGATCACCCAGTAACGGATAAGTCCTGATCTCCTTCATGTTAATACGCAACAATCCCATCGATTCAAAACAATTTCAGACAGATATTATCTCCGTGAATCCCCCGCCACCTTTCCGGTGCGCGGGGTTTTGTCTTTTTTCACCGGGAATACATGTATGAATCCGTCTGATGCCATTGAGGCAATTGAAAAACCGCTCTCCTCCCTGCCTTACTCACTTTCCCGTCACATCCTGGAACATCTGCGCAAACTCACCAGTCACGAACCCGTGATTGGCATTATGGGTAAAAGCGGGGCCGGTAAATCCTCACTCTGTAATGCACTGTTTCAGGGGGAGGTCACCCCGGTCAGTGATGTTCACGCCGGCACCCGGGAAGTGCGGCGCTTCCGTCTGAGTGGCCACGGTCACAGCATGGTTATCACTGACCTGCCCGGGGTGGGCGAGAGCCGGGACAGGGATGCAGAGTATGAAGCCCTGTACCGTGACATTCTGCCCGAACTGGACCTGGTGCTGTGGCTGATTAAAGCCGATGACCGCGCCCTGTCTGTGGATGAGTATTTCTGGCGACACATCCTGCACCGGGGACATCAGCAGGTGCTGTTTGTGGTGACGCAGGCCGACAAAACGGAGCCCTGCCATGAATGGGATATGGCCGGCATTCAGCCTTCTCCCGCACAGGCACAGAACATTCGGGAGAAAACGGAGGCGGTATTCCGTCTGTTCCGGCCCGTACATCCGGTTGTTGCCGTATCGGCCCGCACCGGCTGGGAACTGGATACGCTGGTCAGTGCGCTAATGACAGCACTTCCCGACCATGCCGCCAGTCCCCTGATGACCCGCCTGCAGGACGAGCTGCGCACGGAATCTGTCCGCGCTCAGGCCCGTGAACAGTTTACCGGTGCGGTGGACCGGATATTTGACACGGCGGAGAGCGTCTGTGTTGCCTCTGTTGCCCGTACGGTTCTGCGTGCCGTCCGTGACACGGTGGTCTCTGTTGCCCGCGCTGTATGGAACTGGATTTTCTTCTGAACAGTCTGCCAGGGAAATGCCTGATAACATTACGTTAACCAACTGAAAACATGACACAAACCCCTCATACTCCTCCTGTTTCTCTTGCGTGACCGCCTTGTCGTTAATAGAATAAAACGATCGATAAAACAGGTATCGATCGTTGCTATCGATCGTTTATAGTGGTTAATGGTCTGCGAAAAGGCAGCTGAATCTCTTCATCATGCAGAACGGAATTGCACACAACGGACTGATACTTCTCTGGCGGATGAGAGAGGGGAAGCATTTATGTCCGGGAAAAACCACTTTATCTGAGCATGCTGTTTTGTACCTGCCGGTATCCACATTTGTGGGTACCGGCTTTTTTATTCACCCTCTGTAAGGAAAAGCTGATGAAACGACATCTGAACACCAGCTACAGGCTGGTATGGAATCACATTACGGGCACCCTGGTGGTGGCCTCCGAACTGGCCCGCTCACGGGGAAAACGCGCTGGTGTGGCGGTTGCGCTGTCTCTTGCTGCTGTCACATCAGTCCCGGCACTGGCTGCTGACAAGGTTGTACAGGCGGGAGAAACCGTGAACGACGGAACACTGACAAATCATGACAACCAGATTGTCCTCGGTACGGCCAACGGAATGACCATCAGTACCGGTCTGGAGTATGGGCCGGATAACGAGGCCAATACCGGCGGACAATGGATACAAAATGGCGGTATCGCCAACAACACTACTGTCACCGGTGGTGGTCTTCAGAGAGTGAATGCCGGAGGAAGCGTTTCAGACACGGTTATCAGTGCCGGAGGCGGACAGAGCCTTCAGGGGCAGGCAGTGAACACCACTCTGAACGGCGGTGAGCAGTGGGTACATGAAGGCGGGATTGCAACGGGTACCGTCATTAATGAGAAGGGCTGGCAGGCCATCAAATCCGGCGCAGTGGCAACCGACACGGTTGTGAATACCGGCGCGGAAGGGGGACCGGATGCGGAAAATGGTGATACCGGGCAGACCGTCTACGGAGATGCCGTACGCACCACCATCAATAAAAATGGTCGTCAGATTGTGGCTGCTGAAGGAACGGCAAATACCACTGTGGTTTATGCCGGCGGCGACCAGACTGTACATGGTCACGCACTGGATACCACGCTGAATGGGGGGTACCAGTATGTGCACAACGGCGGTACGGCGTCTGGCACTGTTGTAAACAGTGACGGCTGGCAGATTGTCAAAAACGGGGGTGTGGCCGGGAATACCACCGTTAATCAGAAGGGCAGACTGCAGGTGGACGCCGGTGGTACAGCCACGAATGTCACCCTGAAGCAGGGCGGCGCACTGGTTACCAGTACGGCTGCAACCGTTACCGGCATAAACCGCCTGGGAGCATTCTCTGTTGTGGAGGGTAAAGCTGATAATGTCGTACTGGAAAATGGCGGACGCCTGGATGTGCTGACCGGACACACAGCCACTAATACCCGCGTGGATGATGGCGGAACGCTGGATGTCCGCAACGGTGGCACCGCCACCACCGTATCCATGGGAAATGGCGGTGTACTGCTGGCCGATTCCGGTGCCGCTGTCAGTGGTACCCGGAGCGACGGAAAGGCATTCAGTATCGGAGGCGGTCAGGCGGATGCCCTGATGCTGGAAAAAGGCAGTTCATTCACGCTGAACGCCGGTGATACGGCCACGGATACCACGGTAAATGGCGGACTGTTCACCGCCAGGGGCGGCACACTGGCGGGCACCACCACGCTGAATAACGGCGCCATACTTACCCTTTCCGGGAAGACGGTGAACAACGATACCCTGACCATCCGTGAAGGCGATGCACTCCTGCAGGGAGGCTCTCTCACCGGTAACGGCAGCGTGGAAAAATCAGGAAGTGGCACACTCACTGTCAGCAACACCACACTCACCCAGAAAGCCGTCAACCTGAATGAAGGCACGCTGACGCTGAACGACAGTACCGTCACCACGGATGTCATTGCTCAGCGCGGTACAGCCCTGAAGCTGACCGGCAGCACTGTGCTGAACGGTGCCATTGACCCCACGAATGTCACTCTCGCCTCTGGTGCCACCTGGAATATTCCCGATAACGCCACGGTGCAGTCGGTGGTGGATGACCTCAGCCATGCCGGACAGATTCATTTCACCTCCACCCGCACAGGGAAGTTCGTACCGGCAACCCTGAAAGTGAAAAACCTGAACGGACAGAATGGCACCATCAGCCTGCGTGTACGCCCGGATATGGCACAGAACAATGCTGACAGACTGGTCATTGACGGTGGCAGGGCAACCGGAAAAACCATCCTGAACCTGGTGAACGCCGGCAACAGTGCGTCGGGGCTGGCGACCAGCGGTAAGGGTATTCAGGTGGTGGAAGCCATTAACGGTGCCACCACGGAGGAAGGGGCCTTTATCCAGGGGAATAAGCTGCAGGCCGGTGCCTTTAACTACTCCCTCAACCGGGACAGTGATGAGAGCTGGTATCTGCGCAGTGAAAATGCTTATCGTGCTGAAGTCCCCCTGTATACATCCATGCTGACACAGGCAATGGACTATGACCGGATTCTGGCAGGCTCCCGCAGCCATCAGACCGGTGTAAACGGTGAAAATAACAGCGTCCGTCTCAGCATTCAGGGCGGTCATCTCGGTCACGATAACAACGGCGGTATTGCCCGTGGAGCCACGCCGGAAAGCAGCGGCAGCTATGGCTTCGTCCGTCTGGAGGGTGACCTGCTCAGAACAGAGGTTGCCGGTATGTCTCTGACGACAGGGGTGTATGGTGCCGCAGGCCATTCTTCCGTTGATGTTAAGGATGATGACGGTTCCCGCGCCGGCACGGTCCGGGATGATGCCGGCAGCCTGGGCGGATACCTGAATCTGACACACACGTCCTCCGGCCTGTGGGCTGACATTGTGGCACAGGGAACCCGCCACAGCATGAAAGCGTCATCGGACAATAACGACTTCCGCGCCCGGGGCTGGGGCTGGCTGGGCTCACTGGAAACCGGTCTGCCCTTCAGTATCACTGACAACCTGATGCTGGAGCCACAACTGCAGTATACCTGGCAGGGACTTTCCCTGGATGACGGCCAGGATAACGCCGGTTATGTGAAGTTCGGGCATGGCAGTGCACAACATGTGCGTGCCGGTTTCCGTCTGGGCAGCCACAACGATATGAGCTTTGGTGAAGGCACCTCATCCCGTGACACCCTGCGCGACAGTGCAAAACACCGTGTGCGTGAACTGCCGGTGAACTGGTGGGTACAGCCTTCTGTTATCCGCACTTTCAGCTCCCGGGGTGACATGAGCATGGGTACAGCCGCAGCCGGCAGTAACATGACGTTCTCACCGTCCCGGAATGGCACGTCACTGGACCTGCAGGCCGGACTGGAAGCCCGTGTCCGGGAAAATATCACCCTGGGCGTTCAGGCCGGTTATGCCCACAGTGTCAGCGGCAGCAGCGCTGAAGGTTATAACGGTCAGGCCACGCTGAATGTGACTTTCTGATAATCAGGTCACTCTCCTTCAGGCCCCGGTCATCATGACCGGGGCTTTTTACTTTCAGGGAGCAACAGATATGCCGGGTTGTACATCACGTTTATTGCCCGAAGGCCCTTTCTCACGCGAACAGGCTGTTGCCGTCAAAACAGCTTACCGCAATGTGTTTACTGAAGATGACCAGGGAACATATTCCCGGCTGGTTATCCGTAATGCTGAAGGTCAGTTGCGCTGGTGATGCTGGAACACAGCTTAATACTCAGCTCGCCAGTTAAGGGCTTCTCAGACAATAAACGTCATTCATTTCATCTGTCAGGCCGCGTCTTCTCCGGGAGACGTGGCTTTTTCATTTATTACACCAGTAAATCGTAACCACCGATAAGGAGCAAATTATGCGACTAGCCAGTCGTTTTGGTTATGCGAACCAGATACGCCGTGACCGTCCGCTGACACACGAAGAACTGATGCACTATGTTCCCAGTATTTTCGGTGAAGACCGGCATACTTCCCGCAGTAAACGATATGCGTACATTCCCACCATCACCGTACTGGAAAGCCTGCAGCAGGAAGGTTTTCAGCCATTCTTCGCCTGCCAGACCCGCGTGCGCGACCCGGGCCGCCGGGGATACACAAAACACATGCTGCGTCTGCGGCGGGCCGGAGAGATAAACGGAGAACATGTCCCTGAAATTATTCTGCTCAACTCTCATGACGGTACCTCCAGCTACCAGATGCTGCCGGGTTACTTCAGATTCGTCTGCCAGAATGGCTGCGTCTGCGGTCAGTCTCTGGGGGAAGTGCGTGTTCCACACCGGGGAAATGTGGTGGAGAAAGTTATCGAAGGGGCTTACGAAGTGGTGGGGGTTTTTGACCGGATTGAGGAAAAGCGTGATGCCATGCAGTCGCTGGTCCTGCCGCCACCGGCACGCCAGGCGCTGGCACAGGCGGCACTGACTTACCGTTATGGTGACGAACATCAGCCGGTCACCACCGCTGACATTCTGACACCACGACGCAGGGAGGATTACGGTCAGGACCTGTGGAGCGCATATCAGACCATCCAGGAGAATATGCTGAAAGGCGGAATTTCCGGCCGCAGTGCAAAAGGAAAACGTATCCACACCCGTGCCATTCACAACATCGACACCGATATTAAGCTCAACCGCGCATTGTGGGTAATGGCAGAAACGCTGCTGGAGAGCCTGCGCTGATGCAGCATGTCCCTGAAAGCGTGATTCAGGCACCAGAATCACCCGACGCCCCGGAGGCGCTGCCGGGGTGTCGTTCCATTTCTGATGATGACCTGTGCGCCTGGTGTACCCGTCTGCTTTACCGTCCCGGAGAAATCAGTCTGTGCAGACTGAGTATACAGGCAATGGCATCTGGCCATCCGTCTGTGACCGGAACGGTTACGCGTACGGCTGTCCGGAATTTCAGCCGAATATCATTCATCCCTGATATTACCGGGTCATCACGGTCAGTGATGAACGTGATGTTGCCAGCTCCCGACCTTTACTCCCTCTCATTTATTCACATTACAAGGATTTCATACATGAAAACATTGTCTCAGAACACCACCTCTTCGGCCTGTGCACCGGAGACTGACCTGCAACAACTGGTAGCCACTCCCGTCCCTGATGAACGGCGCATCAGCTTCTGGCCGCAGCACTTTGGCCTCATTCCACAGTGGGTGACCCTGGAGCCCCGTATCTTCGGCTGGATGGACCGTCTGTGTGAAGACTACTGCGGTGGTATCTGGAATCTGTACACCCTGAACAACGGCGGGGCATTTATGGCACCCGAACCGGATGACGATGATGACGAAACATGGGTACTGTTCAATGCCATGAACGGTAACCGCGCTGAAATGAGCCCGGAAGCCGCCGGCATTGCTGCCTGTCTGATGACGTACAGTCATCATGCCTGTCGTACGGAGTGTTATGCCATGACGGTCCATTATTACCGGCTGCGGGATTACGCCCTGCAGCATCCGGAATGCAGCGCCATTATGCGCATCATCGACTGAATGGAGGCAGGGACAATGCAGCAGCTTTCCTTTCTGCCCGGAGAGATGACGCCCGGCGAGCGCAGCCTCATTCAACGGGCCCTGAAAACCCTGGACCGCCATCTTCATGAACCCGGCGTGGCCTTCACCTCCACCCGTGCGGCACGAGAATGGCTGATTCTGAACATGGCGGGACTGGAGCGTGAAGAGTTCCGGGTGCTGTATCTGAACAACCAGAATCAGCTGATTGCCGGTGAAACCCTCTTCACCGGCACCATCAACCGCACGGAAGTCCATCCCCGGGAAGTGATTAAACGCGCCCTGTATCACAATGCCGCTGCTGTGGTGCTGGCACACAATCACCCGTCCGGTGAAGTCACACCCAGCAAGGCAGACCGCCTTATCACGGAACGTCTGGTACAGGCACTGGGCCTGGTGGATATCCGGGTGCCGGACCATCTGATAGTCGGTGGCAGCCAGGTTTTCTCCTTTGCCGAATATGGTCTGCTTTAACCCGTCACAACCACATCACACCTGTTTTCACTTTTATCTTCTGTCTTCAGAGGTATCCCACTATGAAAATCATCACCCGTGGCGAAGCCATGCGTATTCACCGTCAGCATCCGGCATCCCGTCTTTTTCCGTTCTGTACCGGCAAATACCGCTGGCACGGCAGTGCTGAAGCGTATACCGGTCGTGAAGTGCAGGATATTCCCGGTGTGCTGGCCGTGTTTGCAGAACGCCGTAAGGACAGTTTTGGTCCGTATGTCCGGCTGATGAGCGTCACCCTGAACTGATGTTCCGTCACCCGGAAAACGAGTACGACTGGCAGAGCTCAGACGCCGCTGTGGATGAGGTCCTGCTCATCAACGAATACACCTTTACCGAAGCCGGTCTGCGCGCCGGCTGACCCGTCATCGTTAAACTATCATTCACCGATTTTCTGTGAGGATTTTATCGTGTCAGACACACTTTCCGGGACAACGCATCCCGATGACAATGACGACCATCCCTGGTGGGGACTACCCTGCACAGTGACGCCCTGTTTCGGCGCCCGTCTGGTGCAGGAGGGTAACCGGTTGCATTACCTTGCCGACCGTGCCGGTATCAGAGGCCGGTTCAGAGATGCGGATGCGTACCCTCTGGACCAGGCCTTTCCGCTGCTGATGAAACAACTGAAATTAATGCTCACCAGTGGTGAACTGAATCCCCGCCATCAGCATACCGTGACACTGTATGCGAAGGGGCTGACCTGTGAAGCCGACACCCTCGGCTCCTGTGGTTACGTTTATCTGGCTGTTTATCCGACACCTGAAACGAAAAAGTAAACCACCAGAATAACCTTCTGCTCCGGCCTGGTGTTTTCACCACGCCACTGTCCCATTTTTTATCTCTGCATATCAGGAAAATCTTCAGTATGAAAACATTACCCGACACGCATGTACGGGAGGTATCGTGCTGCCCGTCTCCAGTCACCATCTGGCAGACACTGCTCACCCGGTTACTGGACCAGCATTCCCTGATTTCCTCATCGATATCGAATAAGCACTCGTCGCAGAATTCTTTATCGAGTGAGAGCCTCTGTTCAAGGACGCTTCTTTTTTTTGTTGCAACGTGCACATCCCTTCATCTTTCCGCGCCTTTGTGACCTCGTGATTTGGGGTACATGGAAAATGGGCGTAGCAAGCCTCAGCTAGATAACTAACCGTAATAAAAGGGCTTTTCTGCGAGCAATGTAAGAGAAGGATAACTAGGCAGGTTGCAAGAAAGATAATCGTTTTGATAGATCAGTTTATCGATATTGATCGTTAGTGCCGATCGATAAGAAGTGCGGAAACGTTAGACTCACCTCTGTTGCTCCATCATGATGATGGGGCTGTTGGCCCTCGAATCTATCTGTCTATTAGCATCGGCATGACAAACACCATTTGTTTCCACAACAAAAGACAATAGAAAAGTACATATGTACAAAAAGTGTGATTTATTCTGTCACTTCAGTACTTCCTTTCGCCTAAGTTTGCCCGTAATAATTCCCCGTGCAGTACTATTGTTGCGACATAACAACATGAATTACATGGTAATAATAGATGTTTTCCTCTGCTGATTCCTGTAAGGATCATGACTCCATACGACATCATTTTTAATTTTATACAGTTCAAAAAATCTACATGTGTCACAAATAATTTTACATTTGATAATGTATAGTTGTCACATGACAAGTTGATTATCATTCTGTGTAGACAAGGAGAACTGTTATGACGGATTCAATTCCATCAGGTTACAAGCCGCTGACATGTGACACGCTGCCGGGTTATCTCTCGTCCAGACTGACCCCTTCATGCGAACCGGGAGGGTTACCTGAAGAGTGGAAAGTTTCAGAAGTGGGGGACGGAAACCTGAACATGGTGTTTATCGTTGAGGGGACACATAAAACCATCATTGTAAAACAAGCTCTGCCCTGGCTTCGTGCCGGGGGCGAAGGATGGCCTTTATCTCTGAGCCGTGCGGGCTTTGAGTACAACGTCTTATGTCAGGAAGCCAAGTACGCGGGTCACACACTGATTCCGCAGGTCTATTTTTACGACCCGGAAATGGCGCTGTTTGCCATGGAGTATCTGACTCCTCACGTGATTCTGCGTAAGGAACTGATTAACGGTAAAAAATTCCCTAAACTAGCTGAAGATATCGGCAGATTTTTAGCACAGACTCTCTTCAATACGTCTGACATTGGCATGTCAGCAGAACAGAAAAAAGCGCTTACTGCCGAGTTCGCGTTGAATCATGAGCTGTGCAAAATTACGGAAGATCTGATCTTCACAGAGCCCTATTACAACGCTGAACGGAATAACTGGACTTCTCCTGAGCTGGACGATGCCGTCCATAAGGCCTGGGCTGATGTAGAGATGATCCAGGTTGCCATGCGTTATAAGTACAAATTTATGACAGAAGCGCAGGCATTGTTACATGGCGACCTTCATTCAGGCTCAATCATGGTGACCGACACGGATACCAAAGTGATTGATCCGGAGTTCGGTTTCATGGGGCCAATGGCGTTTGATATCGGCAACTATATTGGCAACCTCCTGCTGGCGTACTTCTCACGCCCTGGGTGGGATGCGAATGAGCAACGTCGCGCTGACTATCAGGAATGGCTGCTTCAGCAGATTGTCCAAACCTGGTCCGTTTTCACCCGGGAGTTCCGCCAGCTCTGGGACAACAAAACACAGGGCGACGCGTGGTCGACAGAAATGTATCAACAGAACAGGGCCGCTCTTGAGGACGCACAGGATCAGTTTTTTGCCACGCTGCTTGAAGATTCCCTGGTGAATGCCGGCATGGAAATGAATCGCCGGATCATTGGTTTTGCTGGCGTTGCCGAGCTGAAACAGATTGAAAATACAGAGCTTCGCGCAGGATGTGAACGACGTGCATTGACCATGGCGCGCGATCTTATCGTCAATGCCCGCCAGTTTAAAAATATGGATTCCGTCATCCAGTCTGCGAAGGTTAAGTAAGAGGTCATTATGAATATTAAAGGTAAACACTATCGTACGGTCTGGGTTTCCGGGGATGGAAAAGCGGTAGAAATCATCGATCAGACTAAGTTGCCTTTTAAGTTCGAGGTGGTGGCGCTTACCTCTGCGGAAATGGCCGCTACGGCTATTCAGGATATGTGGGTTCGTGGCGCTCCGCTTATTGGTGTCGTTGCAGCCTATGGCATCGCGCTGGGAATGAATCACGATGCCAGTGACATGGGTCTGCAGCGTTACTATGACCTTCTTATCAAAACCCGACCAACGGCAATTAATCTCAAATGGGCCCTCGACAGGATGATAGACACACTGAAGGATCTCTGTGTATCAGAGCGCAAGGATGTGGCCTGGGCGCTGGCGGCAGAAATTGCCGAGGAAGATGTCGCGTTGTGTGAACAAATTGGATTACATGGTGCAGAAGTCATCCGCGAAATAGCCCAGAAAAAACCGGCCGGGAGTGTGGTCAATATCCTGACACATTGTAACGCAGGCTGGCTGGCGACTGTAGACTGGGGAACCGCGCTTTCTCCCATCTACAAAGCGCATGAAAACGGAATCCCTGTTCACGTCTGGGTGGATGAAACGCGGCCACGTAATCAGGGCGGACTCACGGCATTTGAACTGGGCTCACACGGTATTCCTCACACCCTGATCGCCGACAACGCGGGTGGCCACCTGATGCAACACGGTGACGTTGATCTCTGCATTGTTGGGACCGATCGAACCACGGCCAGAGGGGATGTCTGTAATAAAATTGGTACCTATCTTAAGGCGCTGGCGGCCCATGATAACCATGTTCCCTTCTACGTCGCGTTACCTTCTCCCACTATTGACTGGACTATCGAGGACGGAAAAAGCATTCCGATTGAGCAACGTGACGGAAAAGAGCAGTCCCATGTCTATGGGATAAACCCTCAGGGAGAATTGAGCTGGGTCAATACCGCCCCTGAAGGAACCCGTTGTGGGAACTACGCTTTCGACGTCACGCCTGCCCGATACATTACCGGCTTCATTACTGAGCGGGGAGTCTGTGCTGCCAGTAAGTCAGCGCTGGCGGATATGTTTGCTGACCTGAAGAGTAAAGCACTCCAGGGGGAACAGCATTAAAACAGCGGCCATTGCTATTAAGGATCAGGAATGGAACGGATTAAGTTAGCAGAAAAAATCATTTCCACTTGTCGGGAAATGAATGCGTCAGGTCTTAATCAAGGAACATCAGGTAATGTGAGTGCCAGGTATACCGGTGGCATGTTGATTACGCCGAGTGGGATCGCTTATTCAAAGATGACGCCGGACATGATTGTCTTTGTAGACGATAAGGGAAAACCTGAAGCGGGTAAAATACCATCAAGTGAATGGTTAATTCATCTGGCGTGTTATAAAGCCAGACCAGAATTGAATGCTGTCATACATACGCATGCGGTGAATTCCACGGCGGTGGCAATACATAATCATTCAATTCCGGCCATTCATTATATGGTGGCGGTATCGGGGACGGATCATATTCCCTGTATTCCCTATTATACCTTTGGCAGTCCTGAACTGGCCGACGGTGTATCTAAAGGAATCAGAGAAAGTAAGTCCTTGCTGATGCAGCACCACGGTATGCTGGCCATGGACGTCACGCTGGAAAAGACGTTGTGGCTGGCGGGTGAAACCGAGACGCTGGCTGATTTATACATCAAATGTGGCGGATTACATCACGATGTTCCCGTGCTGTCTGAAGCCGAAATGACCATCGTCCTTGAAAAATTCAAAACGTATGGTTTGAAAGCGTAATTACAGCTTTATTTTAATTAATAACATATGACAGCCATTCGCAGAATGGCTGCTATTCCCTCTGTCCACAACGATTGATTATAACTACCACAAGGAGTTATTTATGTTTATCGTGGAATCGTATGCTGTCGCCATAATAATGTGTTTTATTACCATGATTTGCTGGGGTTCATGGGCGAATACAACTAAACTTGTCAGCAATAAAAAATGGGAGTTCCCTCTATTCTATTGGGATTATTCAATTGGATTATTGCTGTGTTCTTTGTTATTTGCCTTCACGCTGGGTTCTATGGGCGAAGCCGGTCGCAGTTTTATACCTGATATTCAGCAGGCGAGCAGCAGTAGTCTGATGTCGGCAATACTGGCAGGGATTATCTTCAATATTTCCAATATTCTTCTGGTCGCTTCTATTAATCTTGCCGGTATGGCGGTAGCTTTTCCTGTGGGTGTGGGGCTGGCACTGGCTCTGGGTGTGATCACCACCTATATCGGCAATCCGCAGGGCGATCCGCTCATTCTGTTCCTCGGTGTCGTCTGCGTTGTGATCGCCATTATTTTTACCGCGATAGCCTATGGTCGTGTCACGCAGGAGGCGGATAAATCTCGCCGTAATAAAGGTCTCATTACTGCCATTCTGGCGGGTATCATCATGGGATGGTTTTTCCGCTTCCTGGCGGACTCCATGTCTGACAATTTCAGCCAGCCTGCCAGCGGTCTGATGACGCCTTACTCAGCACTTGTTCTGTTTGCCGTGGGGCTGTTTTTGTCGAACTTTGTCCTTAACAGGCTGGTCATGAAAAAACCTATTTCAGGAGAACCGGTCAACGGGAAAATGTATTTTTCCGGGAGTTTACGGGATCATGTTTGCGGCTGGCTGGGCGGTATGATTTGGTGTGTCGGTCTGGCATTCAGTCTGATTGCGTCTGGTCAGGCGGGGTATGCCATTTCCTACGGTCTGGGACAGGGGGCCACAATGATTGCCGTGATCTGGGGAGTCTTCATCTGGAGAGAATTTGCCAGTGCGCCAGCCGGAACCAATAAACTGCTGCTGACCATGTTTATTTCATACATTGTGGGTATTGTTCTTATTATCGCCGCTAATCAATAAAATCCTGCCCCATATCTACATGGGGCAGTTGTTCATTCTTTTAGTGTGGTAATTCACACGCCAGCAAAAACTCTGCCGTTCCCTCATCAACAATCAGGTCCGTGACATATCCTCCCAGCAGGGCACCCAACGTTGCGTCATAGCCTCTTTCCCCACCAGCAAGGAAGATCTTCCGTTCAATCTGCCTTAGCTGAGCCAGACTGATTCCCAGAATACGCTGGTCAACATCAGCCACGACGGGCATCCCTTCCTTGTCATAGAAGCGACCACAAATGACACCTACTGCGCCTAAATCCCGATACGTCTGCATTTCCTTCTTATTCAGCACGCCCACCCGAATCAGGGGATTTTCATCAAGCGCGTTACCCACGACAAAAAAGGCTTTCGTACAGCGAGTCAGAACGTCAAAATTCGATCGAATAATAGGCTCTGCCTGTAACTCCATGGCCAGTCTGGCGCTTGATACCACGGCGGGCACGTGCAGCGAGGCGACACGGCCTGAAAGCTTGTAGGCGATTTGCGATGAGGATTCAATGATCGTCAGGTCTGGCTGAGATGGCATGGAACCGAGCATCTGTATAACGGTGACATTTTTACATGACTTCGGCGTCATGGTTTTGCTCATCTGATGGATTGTTCTTCCCCAGGCAACCCCCAGCACATCACCATTCTCAATCACCTGATTCAGATACATGCCACCGGCACGTGAAAGGCGAGTCCGCATCAGCTTTGTATCATCACGTTTTCCGGCATGTTCGCCATCCGGCACGATGATCACTCTCTGGAGATTGAATTTATCGCGAATTTGCAAAGCAGCGTCGATAGAGCCAAAGACATTCACATCCAGGTTGATATGAACCAGTCCATTTTCCCGGGCTGTTTGCAGGTATTTGACAACCGTGACGCGGGACACCCCCATGATAGCTGCAACTTCAGTCTGGCTTTTGCCTTCCTGATAGTACAGCCATGTTGCATGAAGTACGGGATCATCATTGAACAGGCTGCTGTTTGTTTGATCTCTATCCACTTTTGTATACCTGTATTAAACCGGGGAAATGCTCATCTTAACCCTGTTTACCCGGAGAGTTGATGCAGATTGCCAGTGGCATGATTTTATACAGATATTTTATTCTTTTACATGAAATAAACCAGCATACCATTTGAGCGATCGCCCGCTGTTCCCCCATACTGTAAAGCCGGAGACATGCTCCGGCTTTACAGTATTACTGAGAATACACCCATCAAGCATAATCGAAGGTTCAATATCGCCCCTTTTTGATCGCCAGCGATTCGTCACCGTGCAGACGGTTGCCGTCACTCACTAAATTATGGGGGACAGTGAACAACAGGTTGGCTCACTGGCAAGAACCCGATTATAAAACTAAGCTGGCGAGCAGAATAAAAATCAGCCCACTGATGGATAAGAGTGTGGACATCAGCGTCCAGGATAACAGCGTTTCTTTGGTGGTCAGGCCAAAAAAGTCTTTAATCATCCAGAAACTGGCATCGTTAACGTGAGAACAAATACAGGATCCGGCACCGGTAGCCAGCGTAATCAAGGCCAGGTTGGTATTGGGATGTACTGCCAACAATGGGATGACCAGACCGGCGGTAGAGATCGCCGCGACGGTGGCTGAACCCAGACAAATACGCAGGAATGCGGCCACGCCCCAGGCCATCAGGATCGGGTTAATATCCATACCCGAAACCAGGGTGGAAATATACTGACCAACGCCAGAGTCGATGAGAACTTGCTTGAATGCACCACCACCACCGATAATCAGCAGCAGACCGGCAATACCCGCGATAGCTTTTCCGCAAGAATCCATCAGGTCAGGGATTGTTTTCCCGCGCCCCAGGCCCATGGTATAGATCGCGAATAGCAGTGAAATCAGCATGGCGATCGTTGAATTACCTAAGAACAGTATCACGTTGTAAAATAAGCCTGAATCCGCGGCACTTTTGGCATGAGTCATCTGGATGATGGTGACAACCGCCATCAGGATCACCGGCAGCATTGCCGTGAGAAAACTGATCCCAAAGCCTGGCATTTCGCTTTCGCTGAATCGGCGGGTCGCGCCGAGAGAGGCTATATTCCCCTCTTTTTTAAAGGCGTCCGGAATAATGCGCTGGCAGAATTTATTCAATACCGGGCCGCAAAGAATAAAGGTTGGAATGCCGACAATGATACCGTATATCAGTACCAATCCTACATCAGCGCCATATTCCCTGGCGATAACAGTCGGGCCGGGGTGCGGCGGCAAAAAACCGTGTGCGACCAGCAAACCAGAAAGCATCGGCACACACATAAACATCGGTGATATTTTTGCTTCACGGGCAATAGCGAATAAAATAGGTACCAGAAGAATTAAACCGACTTCGAAAAAAAGTGCGATACCGACAATAAACGCCGAACAGACCACTGCCCAGTCAAGTTTATTTTTCCCGAAATAATTCAGCATGGTCAGCGCTATTCGCTGCGCACCACCCGCATCGGCCAGCAAGCGACCGAGCATAACACCGAAGCCAAATATCAAACCAATATGGCCCAGCGTACCGCCAAGTCCGGATTCGACTGAGGTGACGACTTTACTCAAATCCATACCACTGGCGATGGCGACAGCAATCGAGACAATAATTAACGAAACAAACGTATTAAGCTTAATTTTTATGGTTAAAAGCAGGAGTAAAGCAATCCCTGCCACAACGATAATTAGTGGCATAACGTCCTCTCATAACAGGGTAGCGACCCATCATTATCCGACTGAGCAAATAACGAATGATGCAGAGTCGGATAATTCAGGTGTCTGGATGTTTTTATTTATGCTTTCAGTTTTTATTCATAAAATCGCGCAAAGCCGCGCCAATTTTGTTTACATCATAAATACAACCGGTCCATGTCCCACCACTCACGGCCTGAAGCATTGCCCATAGCCGGGTATCATCTGGCAATTCAGGATCGGGAAGTAAATCCTGATGGCTGGGTCTGGCATTTAATATTGCAGTTGCCTCCTCCTGTGAAGGTAATTGTTCATCGCTACGGGTTCCGAGGAAATTGACTTCGCCGTGAAGCTCGCGACAATCAATTTTAATTTCAATTAAATCCCCGGTGCGTAATTTACCGATGGGGCCTCCGGCCAGCGCTTCTGGCCCCACATGGCCGATGCACGCGCCAGTAGAAACGCCCGAGAAACGTGCATCGGTGATTAACGAAACATGCTTACCGTATGACAGATGCTTCAGGGCACTGGTAACCTGGTAGGTTTCTTCCATCCCTGTACCTGAAGGTCCAACGCCAATAATGACCAGAATATCGCCCGCCTTGATCTTGTCATGTTTGATATCGTAAATCGCACTTTTCTCGGACAGATAAACCTTCGCCACACCTTTATGGTAATAGATACCTTGCTCATCAATCATCGAGGGGTCAATGGCGGTGGATTTGATCACCGAACCTTCTGGCGCAATATTGCCCACCGGGAAGGTGATAGTTGAGGTTAATCCGCGCGCTTTTGCTTGCTGCGGAGACATGATCACTTCGTCAGCGTTGATTTGTTCCTGATCGAGCAGGAGTTGCTTGAACCGCTGACGCCGTTCGGAGTGCTCCCACCAGTCGAGGTTTTCTTTCAGCGTGCTGCCGGTAACCGTCATAACGTCTTCATGCAACAATCCGAGGCTGCGCAGATGCAACATGACTTCCGGCACACCACCTGCCATAAAGGCATTGACCGTTGGATGATAAACCGGGCCATTAGGCAGTACGCTCACCAGTCGGGGCACGCGCTTGTTGATGCGGATCCAGTCATCAACGGTCGGGATATGGCAACCTGCCTGGTGAGCAATTGCCGGGATGTGTAACAGCAGGTTTGTTGAACCACCGAACGCGGCATGGACCGTCATCGCATTCTCTATCGCTTTATCGGTGAGAATTTCCCGGGTGGTGATGCCTTTTTGACTCAGGTTCAGCGCAGCTCGCGCGGAAGCTCTGGCGATCTCCCGCCACACAGGCTCACCGGAAGGGGCCAGGGCTGAATGTGGGATTGCCAGTCCCAATCCTTCGGCCACCACCTGAGATGTCCCGGCAGTGCCCAAAAATTGACAGCCGCCGCCGGAAGAGGCACAGGCTTTACAGCCCGCACGGCGTGCGTCCTGTAGAGATAATTCGCCATTGGCGAAGCGTGCGCCAATGGTTTGCACCTTGCCGTTGTCTTCTCCATCCTTTGCGGGCAGCGTCGCGCCGCCGGGGACCAGCACGGTTGCGATGTTGTGCTGCGCGGCGAGTGCCATCATGGTGGCCGGAAGCCCCTTATCGCAACTCGCCACACCAATAACTGCTTTCGCGTCGGGCAGAGAGCGAATAAGGCGGCGCATTACCATCGATGCGTCATTTCGGTATGGTAGCGAATCAAACATCCCCGTTGTACCCTGAGTACGCCCGTCACAAGGATCGGAGACGTACACGGCATAGGGCAGGGCATGGTTGGCTTTAATAACCTCGGCCGCCGCTTTCATCTGGATGTCCAGTTCGTAATGCCCCTGGTGCAACGCCAGCGCCACGGGTTTACCGTCTGCGCCGCGTAAGCCACCGAGTGTACTGAGCAGTAAAATACCGTCCCGATCCAGCTCGTCCGGAGACCAACCCATTCCGGCATTCATGGTCATACCGAACAGATCCCCGCTCGGGCGGTTGATAAGCATCTCTGCGGTTAATGGGAGTTCGCCGTCCGGGCCATCGGCGTGCGTTCTGACGGTGTAAATATCGTGGCTCTCGTCAGCAAAAATATTGCGAACAGACATGAGTTTCTCCTCAGACTGGTAAAATGCCCTGCGCGGTAAGCAGCACGTGGACTTTATCTTTTGCTTCTTCAGATGCTTCAAGAATCGGTGGTAAGCAATATGTCTCTACAGGCAGCCCGACACACTGCATGCTGTATTTGATCAGTGAGACAAACGGTGTTTCGAGGGCGTAAATAGCGGGCAGTTGTAGTAGTTTTTTATTCAGCGTCGCAGCGGTCGCCAGATCGCCTTCACGCCAGGCGCGGTAGATGCCGACGGAGAGTTCCGGAGCAAAGTTAGCGCTGGCGGTTATCGCACCGTCGCCGCCCAGCAGCATCGTATTCAGCAAATGATCATCGTAACCGCAGAATACCGAAAACGACGGGCGTACCGACTTAACTGTGTTGATCATCGTACGCAAGTGACCAACGCTGTCGATGGTGTCTTTGATGCCAACGATATTCTCGTTTTGCAGAGCCAGACGCGTCACGGTTTCCGGGGTTAAGTCCTGACCCGTCAGATCCGGAAAGTTGTACAGGATCACCGGTAGGGTGACGCTACGGGCGATCTGCTGGTAATAGTCGTCAAGATTTCGTGGTGCGACTTTCCAGTAGTAGGGGTTGATGGCGACGATACCATCAGCGCCGTAGGCTTGCGCATGCTGCGCCAGTTTGACCGCTTCGTCAGTGGAAGGGGAACCGACGCCAATCAATACCGGCACTCGCCCGTCGACAATGGTTACAGCTTCTTCGGCGAGTGCCATGCGCTGGGCTGTATTCATTTGGCTAAATTCACCACCGGTACCCAGATAAAACAGCCCGTCGACCCCTTTATTAATCAGGAAGTCGGCAACTTCGCGCATTGCCTTTTTATCAAGGGTTCCGTCACGATGAAACGTGCTGGATACCGGTGGAATAATGCCGCTGAATTTTTTCATTACCTCAGTTTCCTTTTCGTAAGTGCTCATTTTCGTTTCTGTATCCCAGCCCATATGATATTTGCTCAGCGCATTTCCGGAGCAATTCCAGATAGCTGTCTATCTTATTTCCTGAATAAACTACCGGATCGCCAGAAAGTGAGATTGCATAGTTAACTCTGTTATACATATTGAATACCGGCATACTTAAACATACCGCCCCATAGGTTGATTCTTCGTTGTCTATGGCCCATCCCCGAAGGCGTGTTTTTTGTAATTCTTCCAGAAACAATTTTTTATCGGTAAATGTATTGCGCGTATGTGGAGTTAACGTGAGTGCTTCTAAAAAATAATCCAGTTCTTCTCGTGTCTTCCAGGCTAATAATGCCTTACCCAACGCGGTAATATGCAACTCAAGTTTTTTGCCAATCCAGCTTTTGCTCGTCGGTACAGAGTCCGGACTTTCGATCTTGTCGAGATAGATAGCCGAAATGCTCTCCATCGCCCCAAGATGACAAACCAGTCCACTTTTCAGCGACAACTCCTGCATTGGCCGCTTAGTCACCTCAAATATATTTTGACGGTGTAACGCCTGACAACCCAATTCGTAGTTTTTTATTCCCAGTGAATAGTAGCCGTTTTTGTTTTTAATTAAGAAACCACAATCCACCATTACATTCAATAAATTAAGCAGGCTGCTTTTGGGGTACTGGAATTTATTTAATAACTCCATATAACTTGCCATACCAACCCATGCAATGTGGGTTAATATTTTTTCAGCACGGACTAATGAATTACACCCTTTGCGAACCATAATGGCTCCTCCTTGCTCATGGAATAAATGGTATCGGCATTACATAGTGGAAAATATGCTTTGTTCAGCATGCTGAACCGTAATGATGTGATTAAATGTGATCTTGTACACACTTTGAATAATGAATCCAGAACAGCCACATTTAGTGAATGAGAATAAAAAGTAGATGGCGTGTTGTTGCAACATCGTAGTGTGTGGATTGCGCCTAGAGCTTCTTTATTCGTTCGAGCGCATCGCCAATATTTTCTATTGGGTGCCATTGATTATTTTTGCTTGAAATCCCTCTCGAATGAACTTACTTATCACTTTATTGAATGAGGTAAAAACAACTGACATCCGGCTCGCTGATAACGCTGTGCAATAGTCTCAGGTAACCCGCTGTCACTGATGATCGTTTTAATACATGATAGTGTTGCTACAGCATGCGGCTCAACGGCATCAAATTTTGAGTGATCGGCCATGAGAATAACTTCACGCGAGCGTTGAATAATCCGTGTTTTCACCCCGACCTCAAACATGGTGGCATTGGTGATCCCCGTCTCCAGCGACAGCGCATCGCAGGAGATAAACGCACGTTCTACGGAAAAGGCATTGATCATCTCCAGCGCCAGACTCTCTCCTACCGAAAAATAACCTGGGCGAATCAGTCCTCCGATAATGTAACTTTCCACATGGGGAAAACAGCCCAGTTCATTGGCGATTTTAATGTCGTTGCAGATGACCTTTACCCGCGCATCGGCCAGGCATTTCGCCAGTTCGAGGCAGGTTGAGCCGGAGTCGAGAAAAAAGCAGTCGCCATCTTTGATCATTGTTCGGGCAAGGGCAGCTATTTCTCTTTTCGCCACAGATTGCAATGTACGTTTCACGTCGAAGACGTACTCTTTGTCGTCTGTACTGTCGTCGAAGTCCAGGCAACCGTGACCGCGGATCATGCCTGGATACTGGTTGACAATATACTGGAAATCACGACGGACAGTCGCTTCCGCATAGCCAAAAAGCTCCATGGCCTGCTGTGTGGAGAGGTGACGATGTTGCCACAGGTAGTGCAGCATCTGTTTGATACGGTCAGGTCTCTGTTGGCTCATCAGAAACAATCTCCTCTTACAGGGTGGCGAATTGAGCTAAGGTCGCGCGATAGTCAGATGAAGAGAACAGGGCGCGCCCAATCACCATATGTTGCGCCCCAGCTGCTGCCAGTTGCTGTGCAGCTGCCAGCGTAATTCCACCGTCGGCCCAGCACTCGGTCTGAGGAAAAGCCGTGCGTACTTTTTGGATTTTCTCGCACATGGAGGGAATAAACCGCTGTCCCTGCCCATCGGGCTCACTGGTCATCACCATCACTCCGTCCAGCTCAGACGCCAGATATCGCCAGGCGTCGATCGGGGTTGCCGGATTAAATACCAGTCCGGCTCGTGCGCCGGTATGGCGGATCTCAGTTAACGTTTCCGAAGGATAGTCCAGCGTTTCTGCATGAACGAAGATCCACGCGGGTCTGATTTCAGCCAGCGCGTTAAACCAGCGCTGTGGCCGGGCAAGCATGAAATGAAAGGACAAGGGATGAGGCGTCTGTCTGGCGACGGCCTGCACCGTTTTCATCCCAAACGTAATGTTGTTAATGAAGCTGCTGTCCTCAATATCCAGATGCAGGCTCCCAAAATCCAGATTGTCCAATGCCGTCAGCTCACGACCATAGTGCAGAGGATTTGCGCTGGCGAGAGAAGGGTGCAGGATCATAAGCGCCTCCGTTAACCTGATACCAGCGCAAACAGTGCATCGTCTGTGCTGGCATTTCCCACTGCCGTTAAGCGTTGTGGCGAATCAATAAACTGGCTGATGCGCTGAATGGTCAAAATATGTGCGTTGGCATCCGTGGCGCTGACGCAGAGAAGCAGCCAGACGGGGTCGCACTCCTCGTTACCAAAGGCGACCGGGGTGCGTAGCGTGGTGATACTGACCTGATTATAGTTTGCGCCTTGCTCTGGTCGGGCGTGAGGCAAGGCGATTCCTGGGGCTATCAGATAATAAGGCCCCCAGTTAAGGGTATTTTCGATGATCCCATTAACGTAGCATGGCTGCGCGGCACCATAGGCTACCAGCGGGCGGGTGGCGATTTCCACGGCCTGACGCCAGTCGGTGGCTTTACGTTGTGCCTGTACCCATTTAATATCGTTAATCATCCGTCGTTGACTCCATGCCGATTCGGGTTAATCTGGTAGCGATCCCCGTCGATACTTTTGACGAAGGCGGCAGGGATCGCAGAAGGGTTATTGCTCTTTGCCGGGGATAAGCGCTCTGCTTATCCCCATCTTATCGGCGTATATGATGCACTTTCTCCATAAACTGACTGACTCGCGCCTGGTCAACGAAATTGGCAAAAACGCCGTCCTTTTTAAAGGTGGTTGCGGTCACACAGCCATCGGCGATACTGAGTTGTTCCTCCACGTTTTCCAGGCAGACGCCCGTGTTGGCCAACACGACGGTGTCAGGCACCGTTTCTTTGACCCGTTTTAACAGCGCGCTGTCGGTACGCGTCCCGGCGGTCAGGCCAGAAACACAGAGCGCATCAGGATGGTTGTTAAATACTGTCGATTTAGCAATAGAACAGATATCGCGATTGCCCAGATACACGGCGGCCTCTGGGACGATATTGAACAAGGTTTTCACTTCGCCTGCACCAATCCGGTGTTGATGACGGATGGTCTCACCGACGTTAGTGTCCCAGACGCCAAAGTCGCTGGCATAGGCACCGGTAAATATCTCGCGGATAAACTTAGCGCCGGTAGCCATCGCCAGGTCGAATGAGGCGACCGGATCCCACAGAACATTCACGCCAAACGGGATGCGGATATCGCTCATTAATTGCCCGATGATTCGTGCCATTGCCGCAGTGGTTTCCGGACGCACCTTCGTGAGATAGGGAAGACTAAACTCGTTGGAGAACATGACTGCATCCACCCCACCATTTTGGAGCGCCATCAGATCGTCCCAGGCTTTGTCGATAACCCAGTTCATCCCCAACTGCGCATCAAAACTCGGGTCGCCGGGCAATGCACGTAGATGGCACATGGCGATGACCGCTTTTTCCGTCCCAATAACCTCTTTCAGCCAACTCATTGAAAGTACTCCTTATTCCGATAATTCACGTTTACGTAAGAACAGCACGACGCTGGCGACAATACCGACCGCCACGACAACGCCAATAATCCCAAGCGACATCAATTCAGAAATCGACCAACCGAACATATTGCCCACGGACAACGCTGAGATTTGCGCACTTTCACCGGCAAAACTGAAACCGCCTTTGAGCGCCATTTCAGTGAAGTAAGGCGCGAACTGGGTGGCGATCAGCAGGACGGTAATCATCACGATGACCCCGCTTATCAACGTCCTGACCAGGTCTCCGCGGTGGATAACCGTAGCCATACAGATAAAGAACGGTGCTACCGGCAGGTCTGCGAGGGGTAACACTTTGTTGCCCGGTAAAATGCTGGCCAGAATTAACATAATGGGTATCAGTAGCAGACCGACAGCAATGGTGGTTGGATGCCCCAGCGTCACAGCAGTATCCAGACCGATATACACTTCACGTCCTTTGAAATATTTCTGGAAGAACTTTCTTGCACCGTCGGAGATGGGCAGCAGGCCCTCAACAATCAGGCGGATCATGCGCGGGAACAACACCATGATTGCCGCAACGGTAATCATCAGACTGGCGCAACCTTTAAAGCCTTCACCAGCCGCCAGGCCAAAAATCAGACCGAGCACTACGCCGATAATCACCGGATCGCCGACCATGCCGTAGCGTTTCTGGATCTCCTGAGCATCGATATTGCGTCCCTTCATGAAAGGGATTTTTTCATAGATAGCATCAAGTAGAACGAAAAGCGGTACTGAACTGGAACCGTAGCCTTGCGGTATCGAAATACCTTCCAGCCCGACGATGTTCTGTACCCGTTTTGCCGTCCAGTCGGCCATTTTTAACGATAGCGCCGCATGGCAGATTGCCCCCAGCACACCATAAATCAGGCTACCGGTCATAAGCTGGACCACCGTACCCGTAATGGCGTAGTGCCAGTAATTGTAAATATCGACGTTCATCGTTTTGGTCAGACGGGTGACCAGCATGGCGACATTGAGAAGAAAAATAACTGGGATAATCATGGCGCCAATGGCTGTCGCATAACCAACGCCGGAGGCAGGGCCTGCGCCAACGTCAAAGACATGCAGGGCTAGGCCGAAACGCTCAATCATCACTTTGATAGGGGGACTGAGGCTGTCGATCGCCATGACGATCACCAGTCCCATACCGACAAAACCAATCCCAACCGTTACCCCTGCCTTAATCGCCTGCAGCCAGGGGATGCGGAAGATAAGGCCAATCACGATCATGATGATAGGGACGAAAACGGTACCGCCGAGAGACAGGATGTAATCAAACATAATGCCTCCTTTTATTGAGTTAACAGAGCCTTGATTTGTTGTTTTAACGCGTCGTCGTTGATCCCTGTGAGCAGGGCGGCGCCATTAAGCGTAGGGATGCCGTAATCACTGTTGGTTCGCATGGAGGTTACAATAAGGTCCATACCGTTACAGTTAAGAGGGATCTCATTCAGACAGCATTGGGCGGTAGTGGCTGAAATGCCCTGTTCAGTCAGGAACTCTTGCAGCTTGTGTGCAATCATGGTTGAAGTCGACATGCCGGTACCGCATGCCACAAGGATCTTTTTCATAATGGATGTGCCTCTTGTGTAGTGCCTGAATCAGGCTCAACGGGGAAATGTGCTGCTGACATACCTGCCAGAGCGGTCAATAGGCGGATGCAATCAGTCAAATCACGCAGGCTGGCAACCTCCGCCGGAGAATGGGTATAGCGACAAGGAATAGAGAGACTGGCGCAGGGAATACCATCCTGCTCAACCTGGATATAACCGGTTTCTGTTATCACGCCGGGAGCCACTTCTCGCTGCACCGGAATGTTGTGTTCAAGAGCCGTCTGTTCCAACATCCGTATCAGGCGAGGAGGCGTGATTAATCCGGCCAGCGTTCCCCGACCATGGTAGTTCAGGCAGGTGATCCCAACGCCCTGATTAATCCTGACCTCGGAATAATCGTGTAAATCAGGGGTGTCACACGATGGAGTGATATCAATACCAATCGCCAGGTCAGGTTTTACACGGCGTAATACGGGAACAATGCCGCGGATATTAAATTCTTCCTGTACCGAAGCCACCAGATAAACGGCGATATCAAGCTCCATAGTACTGATAGCATCCGCTACACCGAGCAGGGCAGTACAGCCTAGACGATCGTCTAGTGCTTTACTGCACACCAGATCGTTTGCCAGGAGTTGCGGCGGGTTATACAGAGTGACAGGCGTACCGACCTGAATGCCCATCCGTATAGCGTCGTCTTTGTCTTTGGCACCAATATCAATCCACAGTTTGTCGACAGAAGGTGACTGCGTGCGCTCGTCGCCTTTGGCAAAGTGGTAGGACTTAATGCCGATACACCCCATGACTGGCCCTTTGTCCCCGGTGAGGGTGACGATGGAACCAGCCATAGTGACCTGCGCAGGACCGCCTACGCGTTCAAAGCGTAAAAATCCAGACGGCTCTATTTTGCGCACCATAAAACCGACTTCATCCATATGCGCAAAAATCATCAGTCGCAGCGCATCGGGTTTATCACTACCGTAGCGCGCGACGACATTCCCAAGCCTGTCTCGCCAGACCTCTTTTGCCTGACGCCTGAATTCGCACAGCATGACGTCAGCGACAGCGTTTTCGTGTCCTGAAATCGCATTGTGCTGCAAAAGCGAGAACAGGGTTTCCTGCACAGAAAATGACATAGCTATCTCCGTAGACCGTAAAACAATCACTCGTTGAGCGTTTTATAGGCGCAGACTGGTCGAATAATTGTGAGAACGTTCACGTGAAAACGCGCAAAGCTGAACAAATAAAAAATTATGTGAGCCGAGTGGAATAAAAGCGCTCAACGTTTGTGAAAGTTACGGGCTGGAGAGACCAGTGATTATGGTTGAAATAATGAGGATGAATAAAACGCGGTAACTGTTATAGCACCACTTTGTTGCAGGACGCTCCCTCTTCATTACGTCCTGCACGTGGATACCCCAGCATCTCCATCAGCGGATCTTAGAATGTAATGGCGCGTGGCAGGTCGTTGGTTCCCAGCATAATGTAAGAAAACATCGGATCTCCTGAATAGATTCAGAGGGAGTATAGATAATCAGCTCAAATCACTCTCCGCTTTATGAGCCCAGGCTGGCATTGCCGTCAGATAACGTTTTGCACGCTTATGTGCTTCCTCCGGGCCGACTTTTTGCCAGGAATCAAGGAAGCTGGCTAAACCTGATACCGCTTCTTCCCAGGGTTTGAGATTGCCGTTGCTGTCGCTGCATTACGCACAATATTGATCACTGGCACTGTGTGCATCTGGTGCCGACATCGGCATTCCGCAAGCCTGACAGAACTGTTCATGTTGTGACATATGATGCTCCTTATGGTGACATCTTGATTAATAAACATACTGAATATGTATTGTGCAGGTGATACATCAGATCAAAGCAAAGGTAAAGCCTCGATATTTCCAGCCAGAAATACCGGGAACCTGTTGTTACCGGGCGATGAGTGCGAACACGCCCCAGCCAAAGCATTCCCGCGCGTAGGTCACGTAGCGTTTCGGCGCGATGTTTAGTTCGGCCCTGACTTCGGCGGCGAAGTCATCGTCAGGATTCGCTTCCAGCCAGCGGCGCATGGTCAGCCATTTTGCGGCTTCATACCGGTCCCAGCCTTCCTGGTCTGCCAGTACCATTTCCACCACGTCATAGCCGAGATCGTCGAACGCTCCGACAAGTCCTGGCAGCGTCAGGAAATCGCTTGTCGAGCTGACGCCGCAGGCCTGGGCTATTTCTTCTGTTGCTGGTAGCTGACGCCAGTAGGGTTCGCCGATAAGCATGATCCCGCCCGGTTTCAGGCTTTGCGCTAGCAGCTCCTCCGCCCCGGCAAACCCACCGGCAATCCATGTCGCGCCGACGCAGGCCGCCACGTCACATTTTTCATTTGCGACGTAACCGGCCGCATCGTTATGAATAAAATGTACGCGTTCGCTGACGCCGAGTTCTTCCGCGCGACGCTTTGCCTGCGCGGTGAAGAGCGAACTCATGTCGATGCCAGTCCCCGTAATGCCATGATCCCTGGCCCAGGTGCAGAGCATCTCGCCCGAGCCGCTGCCGAGGTCAAGAATGCGGGTGCCCGGCTTCATGCGCAGCACGCGACCCAGCGTGGCGTACTTCTCTTCGGTGAACGGGTTATGGATGCGGTGTTCACTTTCGCTGATGGTAAAAATACGTGGGATATCCATTATTTAATTCCTGTTATTGGGTTAAGCCTTAAAAAGGACACAACAAGATTGTTATTCACGTCAGTGCTCCGGTTTCATCAGGGTCTGCGCACCGGATGTGGCCGGTCAGGGTCATGGGCTGAGCGGTGAGTGATTGCATCATCCAGCAGGCTTTGTGCTCCTCCGGGATGGGATAAGGTGCCGGATAGCCTTTGTCTCCGGCACAGGGTTCGAACCCATGTCGGGGGTAATAGGTGGCGTGGCCGAGAACAAAAACCGTCTGGCAGCCCATCAACCTCAGGTGCTCGATGCCAGTGCGTATCAACCGTCCTCCCACGCCCATCCCTTGGTATTCCGGTATGACCGCCAGGGGAGCGAGGATGTGCATCAACGGTGAATCCATTTCTCCTTTGAAGGTTGCCCGGGTAAATAAAATATGCCCGACGGCTTTGCCTTCATACCGGGCTAGCAGCGATAACGCGGGGCGCGCGCTTTCATCCTCAAGTAAAGAGGCCACTAAATCGGCTTCTTTGCTGAAGCCAAATGCGCGGGTTTCGACTTCCCGGATATCACTGGCATCACTTTTATCTGTGATATGAAAAGTGAAGTGGTGTACTGTCATAGAAACTCTCCTTAGCGATTATCGAGCTGAGCGCGAACTTTATTCAGCTCGGTGGTGTTGATTCGATAGGGCTGGCCATTGACGGACTTGATAAGTTTTTTGGTTTTGAGTTTTTTGAAGACGGCGAGCGTGCAGTCGGTCAGCAACAGCCCTTCGCGGCTGTAGCATTCAACGGAAGTGACGCGGCCTGAAGAATCGCGGACGTGCGCAATACGTCTACCTTTAGCGAGAACGTGTAAGGTATGTTGTTCCTGACGGGATAAATTCATACTGAAGAACCTATTTAATCATCATGTGCAAAACGTGCAAACACACCGCGGTGTCCGCATTCGATTTCGGCGCATTGATAATCAGTCCGGCCTGAAAAGGTCGGGGAACTGATTATCGGATGATTACATTCTCCAGCATCAAAGCCTCGGGTTGAGTTGAAAGGTATTTACGGAGCGAATATTAACACGTAGTTATAGGAGGGATATGTTTCAGTAGAAAAAGTGTGATGTACTTTGGAAATTGAATGCCAACCCATTTACTGGAAAAGGCAGATGACACTGACGAATGCATGTTGAAGTACGCCTGAAATGGCCTCATCGGCTTTTCCCTTCGGGAGATTATTCTCCTTTTGTTAAATCCAGAACATAAATATGCTCACCCATCTTCGATGCTTGAAAAATTGAAGCCAATCCTGATAAGTAATTTTTTTGAAAGGGTATTTTCCGGATTCACACCGGCTTTGATGAGTGAAAAACCGTTCTCTTTTATTCAGTCAATCGTGGCGGTAATTGCTTCAATTGCATATCCCTGGCGAGCATAAGCGGGACTGATGGTATAGCCGAGCCAAAACACATCGCATTGCTGACGTAAATAGATATCACCAATCAAAACCTGCGTCATTTGTTGACAATGGCCAATTGAATATCGCGAGCAAGTGTAAGAACTCCCAGCAAGACCCTGTAAATAATTCTGTGTAACTGCCCACGATTAAAGGTGGCCGCTCAGGCGGCCACCGTATTCGATAATAAATGGGTCTGGAAAAAGTGCAGCATCTGGCAGCGTAATGCAGGTAGCCCAGTTCAACTCTCACTACCAGTATGATCCCAAGTTCGAGCGCGGAATGTATCTGTATGAGCATCGTCGCTGTTTCAATAACATCATCGACTACTGTAACTCACTTTGCTATCACGGTAAGTTGCAGCCTAAAAGAGGGATGGAAAAAGGACGATTTTCCCCGCAATGGGATATTTACATATTGATGGTAGAGGCATGAAGCCAAATGGAGGGAGCCGTCATAACCCTCTTGAAGCTGAAACAATAGCAGCATGGCTGGTGGCACATAAGGATGATATAGAGCGCCATTACGGGGAACCACTGTACAAAGTTGTTGGTGTTGTGACGCCATTTTCGGCGCAGGTTAATGCTATCAAAATGTCATTGCGTAAGCTGGAAATTAATGGCAAAGACGAGCAGGGTTTACTGACAGTGGGGACTGTGCACTCCTTGCAGGGGGCGGAAAGGGCGATTGTTCTCTTTTCTCCTGTCTACTCAAAACATGAAGATGGCAGGTTTCTTGATAGCAACAGCACTATCCTCAATGTTGCTGTCTCACGCGCTAAAGATAGTTTTCTGGTATTTGGCGATATGGACCTTATCGAGATGCAGCCCGCATTTTCGCCGCGAGGGTTATTGGCAAAATATCTCTTTTCTTCAGATAATAATGCGTTGCAATTTGAGTTTCAGAAACGACAGGATTTAATTTCCGCACATACACAAATTTCAACGCTGCATGGTGTGGAGCAGCATGATGAATTTTTGAACAAGACTCTTGCCGGAGCTCAAAAGAAAATAACGATTATTTCCCCTTGGTTATCCTGGCAAAAAGTGGAGCAAACGGGATTTCTGGCATCAATGGCTTTGGCCCGTTCCCGGGGCATTGATATTACCGTGGTGACGGATAAAAACTGCAATATAGCGCATGTCGATGATGATAAGCGTCAGGAGAAACAACATCTGCTGAATGATGCTGTTGAAAAGCTCAATAAGATGGGTATCGCTACGAAATTGGTTAATCGTGTTCACAGCAAAATTGTGATTGAGGATGAAGAACTGCTGTGTGTCGGATCTTTTAACTGGTTCAGTGCTACACGGGAAGATAAGTATCAACGATACGATACGTCTTTGGTGTACCGTGGTGAAGGCGTAAAAAATGAAATAAAGGCAATATATGGTAGTCTGGATCAACGTCAGCTTTAAATGTGATGAGCCGTTCATGATACAGGAGTAGTAAAGGGCATATTTTACCAATGTTAAGGCGACTTTCCGTTTTATTGCGAGTCGCCTTTCCTGATTATAAATCTTATTGTTTACCTAAGGAAGGTGCGAACAAGTCCCTGATATGAGATCATGTTTGTCATCTGGAGCCATGGAACAGGGTTCATCATGAGTCATCAACTTACCTTCGCCGACAGTGAATTCAGCAGTAAGCGCCGTCAGACCAGAAAAGAGATTTTCTTGTCCCGCATGGAGCAGATTCTGCCATGGCAAAACATGGTGGAAGTCATCGAGCCGTTTTACCCCAAGGCTGGTAATGGCCGGCGACCTTATCCGCTGGAAACCATGCTACGCATTCACTGCATGCAGCATTGGTACAACCTGAGCGATGGCGCGATGGAAGATGCTCTGTACGAAATCGCCTCCATGCGTCTGTTTGCCCGGTTATCCCTGGATAGCGCCTTGCCTGACCGCACCACCATCATGAATTTCCGCCACCTGCTGGAGCAGCATCAACTGGCCCGCCAATTGTTCAAGACCATCAATCGCTGGCTGGCCGAAGCAGGCGTCATGATGACTCAAGGCACCTTGGTCGATGCCACCATCATTGAGGCACCCAGCTCGACCAAGAACAAAGAGCAGCAACGCGATCCGGAGATGCATCAGACCAAGAAAGGCAATCAGTGGCACTTTGGCATGAAGGCCCACATTGGTGTCGATGCCAAGAGTGGCCTGACCCACAGCCTGGTCACCACCGCGGCCAACGAGCATGACCTCAATCAGCTGGGTAATCTGCTGCATGGAGAGGAGCAATTTGTCTCAGCCGATGCCGGCTACCAAGGGGCGCCACAGCGCGAGGAGCTGGCCGAGGTGGATGTGGACTGGCTGATCGCCGAGCGCCCCGGCAAGGTAAGAACCTTGAAACAGCATCCACGCAAGAACAAAACGGCCATCAACATCGAATCCATGAAAGCCAGCATCCGGGCCAAGGTGGAGCACCCATTTCGCATCATCAAGCGACAGTTCGGCTTCGTGAAAGCCAGATACAAGGGGTTGCTGAAAAACGATAACCAACTGGCGATGTTATTCACGCTGGCCAACCTGTTTCGGGCGGACCAAATGATACGTCAGTGGGAGAGATCTCACTAAAAACTGGGGATAACGCCTTAAATGGCGAAGAAACGGTCTAAATAGGCTGATTCAAGGCATTTACGGGAGAAAAAATCGGCTCAAACATGAAGAAATGAAATGACTGAGTCAGCCGAGAAGAATTTCCCCGCTTATTCGCACCTTCCCTAATCATTTTCCTTTGCATAATGCGCCTGGGATTAATGGCGGGTGCTTTTAGGAATGAAAGAAAATGCAAGCAATAATATAATAATGGCCTAATTTCTTTGAACATCATTAAGCATATCATCATCGTCTATTTGCCAGAATCCGTCGACTTATAATCGCCAGAACGGCATATCAGGACGGTGCTGCGAACGCTGTGGCCCAAAACGTTCCAGTAAACTGTGTAGATGTTCGTAGATTTCCGAGCCATAATCGAAAAGGCGCGGATGTCTATTAAGGCATCCGGCTAATCTGTAAGCAATAACAACGGTTTATGCGGTGCGCGTTTTTCACCCTTGTGCCAGATTATTATATTGGCAATTGCCTGCTGTTCGAGCCCGCAAGTGAAGAGATATTACCTTGATCTCATTTGTTTTTTGTTGTCTACTCTGAGAACGAACAAGGACATCCCCCATGAATAAACTCCCCGCTCACCTTTCGCGCCAAAACTGCAAAATTGCTTCTACAAATCTGTCAGAAATAATCCCCCGACGGGCTGCAGTGCTGAAATGACTGCTTCGCAGTGCCGTCGTCCAGTTCTCCGGTGACCGGTACGCTGAACCGTAATATCCCGTGCTTAAATCGTCCGGGTCTTCATCAGGCGCGTTCGTCAGTCCTCTTTCACCTTGTTGCTGGAAGTCGACGAAAATAATATTGGCTAAAACATTATTTTGATAATTGCCATAAATAGCTTCATACGAATGCGGGAAATTTTCTTTCCAGTACCAGGTGGTATCGCCGCAAAACCACGGCGCGTCAGTAATATTATTAAGCTGAGAATGGTATTGTTTTAGATCCCTACGAAAGGCTTCAACCATATGATTAAAGTGTTGAGGGTGTGACGCGTAGTCACTGGTCATTAAGTCAAATTCGCCTTGCATCCAGCATGCGCCGAGGAATTTGTTCTGCGGATTTTTTGCCAGTGCGGCTCGCGTTCTGCTGACTAAATCCTGGTACAGCGGAGTATCCGTTCCCCAACGACAAGCATCATGGCTGGCTCCGTGCCGTTCTGAATATGTCCCTTCGCTGCCCGCGGTAAAAGCCGATCCGCCACGGCAACACGGAACGATAAGAATCCCTGCATTATCAGGAATGAAGGGCAGTAATTTCCGTGCAATATGCAGTGCCTGGCCAACGGTGCCGTACTGTGTTTGATGATTCGTTGCCAGAGGATGGTGATAACCCTGCATATCCTGAACATCGTGTGGGCAGTGAGTCAGTGGAATAATGTCGTTAAAGTGACATGGCGGGCCTCCGGGATGCGTATGCGCAAATCTCGCTAATTGTTTAATTCTGGGATGAGGCGCATCTTCCCTGTCCGGTAATGGCAGTCCTTCGCCATACGCCATGGCATTAGACTGACCAGCAACGGTAAGAACATAGTAATAATCGGGCGATATTATTGCGTTCATATAAATTTCGCGTAATTGAAATGACAAATTGATAGCAGGGCCCCTTTACCGGGGCCCTGAAGCGTTAGTTTTGTACTGTGACTTTATTATCCTTCACAGTGATCAAAACTGAATCCGTCACCGCTTTGCCGCCTGCAGTTTCACCGCCAATAATCAATAGACTATTATTCCAGGGCAATGATACTCCGTAGGCCCGACCTTGCGATAATTCACCCGATTTATCCCATTTCCCGTTATGCCAAAGATGAATATCAGTGCTATATGATTTTTTCAGGCCTTCATGCGCATAGTTCTTACCGTTCTGGTAATTTTCTCGTGAACCTTTGAATCCGGCCCCTCCGGCAAATATAAGAGAATCATTGCTTATCCCCGCAAAACCGCCAGCTACGCCATCTGGTGATGAGACGGGAGCAAGCTTATTCCATTTTAAATTATTACCGGTGAAATCAAGTTCAAATACGGCATCCGTTCGCAATCCTGGTTTGGCTTCGCCATTAATAAGCCAGGTTTTATCACCTTTATTCACAACCGCCGCACCAGCCGTTCCGTACCAGGGCGATTCGCCAGCGTAACTCCATTGCTGTGTTGAGGGATCAAAAGACAACAGAAACTTATTGAAGAAATAATCTTCTGCTTTTTTGTCAAAATAGTGAGCATTGATTTTATCTATAGCGGTTGAATCTTTTCCAGCCTCGTTGAGATCTTCAAAATAGCCATTGAAGATATTCTGGTTAACACCACCAGTAACATAAGCCTTGCCGTTGTGTACAAAAGTCACATGGCCCGCCATGCCCATCGGCGCGTGCGACATCAATTTAACCCAACTATTGGTTTTGGGGTTGTATTTGTGTACGTCATTAAATACCTGAGTCAAGCCCTCGCTGTTTTTGCCAATGCCGCCAAACACATACAGATTGCCATCAATAAATGCAGAGGTTGCTTGATCTCTTGGTCCGCCAGGGAATGCAGCTAACGCTGTCCATTTTTTATCTTTGGCCTGTGTATCCAGCTTGTACCATGCCGTACCTGCGCTACCTAAACCAATGTAGACAGTGTCGTTATCAATTGCTCCGGTACCACTTTTAAATGGCACAGGAGTTTCCGGTAATACAGACGCGTTTGCGGCAAATGAAGCCATCATGATAGCAAGCGCCGTTATTGTTTTATTCATTGTGACTGTCTCCTGTCTACTACAGTTTAAATGACACACCAATGCGATAACTGTTTTCCGATAAATTATCTCTGCCGTTGTAAACACCCTGACGGTCAAGGTAGTCATATTCTATGTATGGCGTAATATCGGGCGTCATATGGTATTGTAGAACAAATGCATTTTCCGTCGCCCATTTCTTATGGTTTGCATAGCGATAATCGTTCTGTTTGCTGTATAGCGTCGTTTGCCATGCGAAGGTGAAATCACTATTAATATGGTAAGTGACATATCCATCCCAACGATGAACGTTATCACGAGACATATCACCGGATAAGTCTTGTTGTCGGTAAGCTTTCCAGTCGTAACGATAGCGAATGCCAAAATTAAGATCTTTTGTCGCGTCCCAGGACAGTTTTACGTAGGGTCCGTAGCGTGTGCCGTTGCTGCTAAAATGCGTTAACATTCCCGGGCGCACCGTCCATTGATCATCAAGTTTAATCGCGTAATTAACTTCAACCTGAACATCATTGAGTGCGGCATTTTCCTTTTTATTATCATGAATGGTATTCCAGGTATTACTTTCCATGCTTGCCCACCATCCATTTTGCCATCCCTCACTGACTTTGAGTCGAGTCTCATAGGCGTGGCTTCCACTACGATATCCACCACGTACGTCCAGTGTCGCAGCCTGAGAAATTAATGGGGACGAAAAGCACAGTAATAATACGCCAGAAAGTATTTTAGCCTTTTTCATAAATTTCACTCATTTGTAGGATACAGAAAGCAATACAAAGCCCGCATAAACAATTAGCATTTATGTTGTGTAATATTTTTTTGCCAGGCTTATAGTGTCTTTGGCAACCGGTAGCTGTATTTTATATTTTTTTGTATAAGGTCTCCTGTGAAAAATCTCTTTTCACATTATTTAAATAAACAGAGATCCAGATTAAATACCTGAGTATAAAATCTCTTCTGATGTTTAATTGATTTGAATGTTCGTAAGCTATATCACTTACTCAATCCATTTTACCCAGAGTCATAAAATAGAATGTCTGTTGATCTCATTTTCATATTCCTTTCAGACTGAAGTGCGTTTTCATCACCCGATGAGAAAGAACTGAAGTGATGTTTGCCATAGATTGCGAGATGCCCTGTCTCATTGACTATCTTGGTGCACCTTTATACCTGTTATACCAGATCAAAAATCACGCAATCCATACAACAAAACCAGATTTGCAATTCGTGTCACAAAATATGTCGATCTTTTTCTAAGAGGAAGATGCCATGTGAAGCCAGACGAACACTTGCGGTGGTCTTCAAAAACTAAAGATCTTAGTTTAACTATTTGTTTTATAAATAATTTATTTAGAGTCTAAACAAGGGGAGCTTTGCAAGCTAACTCAGTGAGCTTGGTGAAAATCAGTGTTTACCCGCCATCAGGCTGAGCATAATTCTCATCATGAAATATGTTTCCTGGTTTGTGGCTTGTAACTGGTCACTTCTGAAGTCGATCTGGAGAGGCTTGTTGATGTTGGTGTTTTCAGGATGATGTTTCACTTAGTTTGTTTGCCGTATCGCCCGGCGAATGGCTGTGATTGAGGAAGGTTTAAGTCGTAGTGACCAAAGCTATATTTACCAACGAATGTAGATGAAAAAATCATCTCCTGCGTTCCCCCATATCTCCAGGATAAAAAGGAATGTAACAATCTCATGGCGTAAGCTGACGAATCAGCAGGAATAATCGCTAGGGACCTAAGAATTAGCATGATAATAGCCACTAAGAAATTACTGCGCTCCATGAAATAGCCATTTTGTGGCAAATGGAGTTGACTAATAATGTCATATGTGAGACGGCTAGTTGAACGAATATTAAATTTTGCTGAATTTTTTATGTTGATTTTACTTGTTACAGAACATATCACATGATATATAGATAAGATTAGTTGCATTAATGATGAGGGTTATTATTAGATTCGTATCCGATTGATAAATATATAAAGGTACATAGCATGCAAGAGCATGGCGTTTGTATGGCAACGTTATTATAATTAACAGTTGCTACTCCATTTAAGTTCACTCAGAAGAACTGGTCCACTTACGTTAGTTATTAAGCAAACGTTCGCTTTTATAAACATAATCAGGATAAAAATGTTGGATTATTGCTAACCCAGCACAGCTAGTGCGCGTCTGTAATTATAAGGGAAAAACGATGAAGAATAAGGCTGATAACAAAAAAAGGAACTTCCTGACCCATAGTGAAATCGAATCACTCCTTAAAGCAGCAAATACCGGGCCTCATGCAGCACGTAATTATTGTCTGACTTTGCTTTGTTTTATTCATGGTTTCCGGGCGAGTGAAATTTGTCGATTGAGGATTTCGGATATTGATCTTAAGGCAAAGTGTATATATATCCATCGATTAAAAAAAGGCTTTTCAACAACGCACCCGCTATTGAATAAAGAAGTTCAGGCTTTAAAAAACTGGTTGAGTATCCGTACTTCGTACCCGCATGCTGAGAGCGAGTGGGTATTTTTATCACGTAAGGGGAATCCGCTTTCTCGGCAACAGTTTTACCATATTATCTCGACTTCCGGTGGTAATGCCGGGTTGTCACTGGAGATTCATCCGCACATGTTACGCCATTCGTGTGGTTTTGCTTTGGCGAATATGGGAATAGATACGCGACTTATCCAGGATTATCTTGGGCATCGCAATATTCGTCATACTGTCTGGTATACCGCCAGCAATGCAGGGCGTTTTTACGGCATCTGGGATAGAGCCAGAGGACGACAGCGTCACGCTGTTTTATAGAGATAGTTGAGATACCAGGGATGGTGTTAAAAACTACATTATTCTTACGATATATCAAAAATGATTAACCATTTATTAATTGATGTTATTGTAAGTGTGATTCTTAATTATCATAATAAACATTAAGTTAACCATATCCATACAAAATACAATGGTTTATGTTCTTCAAAATAAATAAACAAAATCATTCATAAATTTACACATCACTTAAAATCTCCTGTTTCCGCACTTTTTTCTTTATTTTTTAAGCAACTGGAAGTTAATCCACTGCAATCTATTGTTATATTGAATCAAATCAATGAAAATAGATGTTGTCACATCAGTGATATTTTATTTTTGTATGATATTTAATGTAATTGACTGATAGCCACATCACTCCGTGTGTGGTTATCTTTTTATCTATTGGGCTAATTTTGACCGATTGAGGTTTCCTATAGGTATTCATTCAAATATATCTCAGTTAGGAGTACTACTATTGTGAGTAAACGTCGTTATCTTACCGGTAAAGAAGTTCAGGCCATGATGCAGGCGGTTTGTTACGGGGCAACGGGAGCCAGAGATTATTGTCTTATTCTGTTGGCATATCGGCATGGGATGCGTATTAGTGAACTGCTTGATCTGCATTATCAGGACCTTGACCTTAATGAAGGTAGAATAAATATTCGCCGACTGAAGAACGGATTTTCTACCGTTCACCCGTTACGTTTTGATGAGCGTGAAGCCGTGGAACGCTGGACCCAGGAACGTGCTAACTGGAAAGGCGCTGACCGGACTGACGCTATATTTATTTCTCGCCGCGGGAGTCGGCTTTCTCGCCAGCAGGCCTATCGCATTATTCGCGATGCCGGTATTGAAGCTGGAACCGTAACGCAGACTCATCCTCATATGTTAAGGCATGCTTGCGGTTATGAATTGGCGGAGCGTGGTGCAGATACTCGTTTAATTCAGGATTATCTCGGGCATCGAAATATTCGCCATACTGTGCGTTATACCGCCAGTAATGCTGCTCGTTTTGCCGGATTATGGGAAAGAAATAATCTCATAAACGAAAAATTAAAAAGAGAAGAGGTTTGATTTAACTTATTGATAATAAAGTTAAAAAAACAAATAAATACAAGACAATTGGGGCCAAACTGTCCATATCATAAATAAGTTACGTATTTTTTCTCAAGCATAAAAATATTAAAAAACGACAAAAAGCATCTAACTGTTTGATATGTAAATTATTTCTATTGTAAATTAATTTCACATCACCTCCGCTATATGTAAAGCTAACGTTTCTGTGGCTCGACGCATCTTCCTCATTCTTCTCTCCAAAAACCACCTCATGCAATATAAACATCTATAAATAAAGATAACAATAGAATATTAAGCCAACAAATAAACTGAAAAAGTTTGTCCGCGATGCTTTCCTCTATGAGTCAAAATGGCCCCAAATGTTTCATCTTTTGGGGGAAAACTGTGCAGTGTTGGCAGTCAAACTCGTTTACAAAACAAAGTGTACAGAACGACTGCCCATGTCGATTTAGAAATAGTTTTTTGAAAGGAAAGCAGCATGAAAATTAAAACTCTGGCAATCGTTGTTCTGTCGGCTCTGTCCCTCAGTTCTACAGCGGCTCTGGCCGCTGCCACGACGGTTAATGGTGGGACCGTTCACTTTAAAGGGGAAGTTGTTAACGCCGCTTGCGCAGTTGATGCAGGCTCTGTTGATCAAACCGTTCAGTTAGGACAGGTTCGTACCGCATCGCTGGCACAGGAAGGAGCAACCAGTTCTGCTGTCGGTTTTAACATTCAGCTGAATGATTGCGATACCAATGTTGCATCTAAAGCCGCTGTTGCCTTTTTAGGTACGGCGATTGATGCGGGTCATACCAACGTTCTGGCTCTGCAGAGTTCAGCTGCGGGTAGCGCAACAAACGTTGGTGTGCAGATCCTGGACAGAACGGGTGCTGCGCTGACGCTGGATGGTGCGACATTTAGTTCAGAAACAACCCTGAATAACGGAACCAATACCATTCCGTTCCAGGCGCGTTATTTTGCAACCGGGGCCGCAACCCCGGGTGCTGCTAATGCGGATGCGACCTTCAAGGTTCAGTATCAATAACCTACCCAGGTTCAGGGACGTCATTACGGGCAGGGATGCCCACCCTTGTGCGATAAAAATAACGATGAAAAGGAAGAGATTATTTCTATTAGCGTCGTTGCTGCCAATGTTTGCTCTGGCCGGAAATAAATGGAATACCACGTTGCCCGGCGGAAATATGCAATTTCAGGGCGTCATTATTGCGGAAACTTGCCGGATTGAAGCCGGTGATAAACAAATGACGGTCAATATGGGGCAAATCAGCAGTAACCGGTTTCATGCGGTTGGGGAAGATAGCGCACCGGTGCCTTTTGTTATTCATTTACGGGAATGTAGCACGGTGGTGAGTGAACGTGTAGGTGTGGCGTTTCACGGTGTCGCGGATGGTAAAAATCCGGATGTGCTTTCCGTGGGAGAGGGGCCAGGGATAGCCACCAATATTGGCGTAGCGTTGTTTGATGATGAAGGAAACCTCGTACCGATTAATCGTCCTCCAGCAAACTGGAAACGGCTTTATTCAGGCTCTACTTCGCTACATTTCATCGCCAAATATCGTGCTACCGGGCGTCGGGTTACTGGCGGCATCGCCAATGCCCAGGCCTGGTTCTCTTTAACCTATCAGTAATTGTTCAGCAGATAATGTGATAACAGGAACAGGACAGTGAGTAATAAAAACGTCAATGTAAGGAAATCGCAGGAAATAACATTCTGCTTGCTGGCAGGTATCCTGATGTTCATGGCAATGATGGTTGCCGGACGCGCTGAAGCGGGAGTGGCCTTAGGTGCGACTCGCGTAATTTATCCGGCAGGGCAAAAACAAGTGCAACTTGCCGTGACAAATAATGATGAAAATAGTACCTATTTAATTCAATCATGGGTGGAAAATGCCGATGGTGTAAAGGATGGTCGTTTTATCGTGACGCCTCCTCTGTTTGCGATGAAGGGAAAAAAAGAGAATACCTTACGTATTCTTGATGCAACAAATAACCAATTGCCACAGGACCGGGAAAGTTTATTCTGGATGAACGTTAAAGCGATTCCGTCAATGGATAAATCAAAATTGACTGAGAATACGCTACAGCTCGCAATTATCAGCCGCATTAAACTGTACTATCGCCCGGCTAAATTAGCGTTGCCACCCGATCAGGCCGCAGAAAAATTAAGATTTCGTCGTAGCGCGAATTCTCTGACGCTGATTAACCCGACACCCTATTACCTGACGGTAACAGAGTTGAATGCCGGAACCCGGGTTCTTGAAAATGCATTGGTGCCTCCAATGGGCGAAAGCACGGTTAAATTGCCTTCTGATGCAGGAAGCAATATTACTTACCGAACAATAAATGATTATGGCGCACTTACCCCCAAAATGACGGGCGTAATGGAATAACGCAGGGGGAATTTTTCGCCTGAATAAAAAGAATTGACTGCCGGGTGATTTTAAGCCGGAGGAATAATGTCATATCTGAATTTAAGACTTTACCAGCGAAACACACAATGCTTGCATATTCGTAAGCATCGTTTGGCTGGTTTTTTTGTCCGACTCGTTGTCGCCTGTGCTTTTGCCGCACAGGCACCTTTGTCATCTGCCGACCTCTATTTTAATCCGCGCTTTTTAGCGGATGATCCCCAGGCTGTGGCCGATTTATCGCGTTTTGAAAATGGGCAAGAATTACCGCCAGGGACGTATCGCGTCGATATCTATTTGAATAATGGTTATATGGCAACGCGTGATGTCACATTTAATACGGGCGACAGTGAACAAGGGATTGTTCCCTGCCTGACACGCGCGCAACTCGCCAGTATGGGGCTGAATACGGCTTCTGTCGCCGGTATGAATCTGCTGGCGGATGATGCCTGTGTGCCATTAACCACAATGGTCCAGGACGCTACTGCGCATCTGGATGTTGGTCAGCAGCGACTGAACCTGACGATCCCTCAGGCATTTATGAGTAATCGCGCGCGTGGTTATATTCCTCCTGAGTTATGGGATCCCGGTATTAATGCCGGATTGCTCAATTATAATTTCAGCGGAAATAGTGTACAGAATCGGATTGGGGGTAACAGCCATTATGCATATTTAAACCTACAGAGTGGGTTAAATATTGGTGCGTGGCGTTTACGCGACAATACCACCTGGAGTTATAACAGTAGCGACAGATCATCAGGTAGCAAAAATAAATGGCAGCATATCAATACCTGGCTTGAGCGAGACATAATACCGTTACGTTCCCGGCTGACGCTGGGTGATGGTTATACTCAGGGCGATATTTTCGATGGTATTAACTTTCGCGGCGCACAATTGGCCTCAGATGACAATATGTTACCCGATAGTCAAAGAGGATTTGCCCCGGTGATCCACGGTATTGCTCGTGGTACTGCACAGGTCACTATTAAACAAAATGGGTATGACATTTATAATAGTACGGTGCCACCGGGGCCTTTTACCATCAACGATATCTATGCCGCAGGTAATAGTGGTGACTTGCAGGTAACGATCAAAGAGGCTGACGGCAGCACGCAGATTTTTACCGTACCCTATTCGTCAGTCCCGCTTTTGCAACGTGAAGGGCATACTCGTTATTCCATTACGGCAGGAGAATACCGTAGTGGAAATGCGCAGCAGGAAAAACCCCGCTTTTTCCAGAGTACATTACTCCACGGCCTTCCGGCTGGCTGGACAATATATGGTGGAACGCAACTGGCGGATCGTTATCGTGCTTTTAATTTCGGTATCGGGAAAAACATGGGGGCACTGGGCGCTCTGTCTGTGGATATGACGCAGGCTAATTCCACACTTCCCGATGACAGTCAGCATGACGGACAATCGGTGCGTTTTCTCTATAACAAATCGCTCAATGAATCAGGCACGAATATTCAGTTAGTGGGTTACCGTTATTCGACCAGCGGATATTTTAATTTCGCTGATACAACATACAGTCGAATGAATGGCTACAACATCGAAACACAGGACGGAGTTATTCAGGTTAAGCCGAAATTCACCGACTATTACAACCTCGCTTATAACAAACGCGGGAAATTACAACTCACCGTTACTCAGCAACTCGGGCGCACATCAACACTGTATTTGAGTGGTAGCCATCAAACTTATTGGGGAACGAGTAATGTCGATGAGCAATTCCAGGCTGGATTAAATACTGCGTTCGAAGATATCAACTGGACGCTCAGCTATAGCCTGACGAAAAACGCCTGGCAAAAAGGACGGGATCAGATGTTAGCGCTTAACGTCAATATTCCTTTCAGCCACTGGCTGCGTTCTGACAGTAAATCTCAGTGGCGACATGCCAGTGCCAGCTACAGCATGTCACACGATCTCAACGGTCGGATGACCAATCTGGCTGGTGTATACGGTACGTTGCTGGAAGACAACAACCTCAGCTATAGCGTGCAAACCGGCTATGCCGGGGGAGGCGATGGAAATAGCGGAAGTACAGGCTACGCCACGCTGAATTATCGCGGTGGTTACGGCAATGCCAATATCGGTTACAGCCATAGCGATGATATTAAGCAGCTCTATTACGGAGTCAGCGGTGGGGTACTGGCTCATGCCAATGGCGTAACGCTGGGGCAGCCGTTAAACGATACGGTGGTGCTTGTTAAAGCGCCTGGCGCAAAAGATGCAAAAGTCGAAAACCAGACGGGGGTGCGTACCGACTGGCGTGGTTATGCCGTGCTGCCTTATGCCACTGAATATCGGGAAAATAGAGTGGCGCTGGATACCAATACCCTGGCTGATAACGTCGATTTAGATAACGCGGTTGCTAACGTTGTTCCCACTCGTGGGGCGATCGTGCGAGCAGAGTTTAAAGCGCGCGTTGGGATAAAACTGCTCATGACGCTGACCCACAATAATAAGCCGCTGCCGTTTGGGGCGATGGTGACATCAGAGAGTAGCCAGAGTAGCGGCATTGTTGCGGATAATGGTCAGGTTTACCTCAGCGGAATGCCTTTAGCGGGAAAAGTTCAGGTGAAATGGGGAGAAGAGGAAAATGCTCACTGTGTCGCCAATTATCAACTGCCACCAGAGAGTCAGCAGCAGTTATTAACCCAGCTATCAGCTGAATGTCGTTAAGGGGGCGTGATGAGAAACAAACCTTTTTATCTTCTGTGCGCTTTTTTGTGGCTGGCGGTGAGTCACGCTTTGGCTGCGGATAGCACGATTACTATCCGCGGCTATGTCAGGGATAACGGCTGTAGTGTGGCCGCTGAATCAACCAATTTTACTGTTGATCTGATGGAAAACGCGGCGAAGCAATTTAACAACATTGGCGCGACGACTCCTGTTGTTCCATTTCGTATTTTGCTGTCACCCTGTGGTAATGCCGTTTCTGCCGTAAAGGTTGGGTTTACTGGCGTTGCAGATAGCCACAATGCCAACCTGCTTGCACTTGAAAATACGGTGTCAGCGGCTTCGGGACTGGGAATACAGCTTCTGAATGAGCAGCAAAATCAAATACCCCTTAATGCTCCATCGTCCGCGCTTTCGTGGACGACCCTGACGCCGGGTAAACCAAATACGCTGAATTTTTACGCCCGGCTAATGGCGACACAGGTGCCTGTCACTGCGGGGCATATCAATGCCACGGCTACCTTCACTCTTGAATATCAGTAACTGGAGATGCTCATGAAATGGTGCAAACGTGGGTATGTATTGGCGGCAATATTGGCGCTCGCAAGTGCGACGATACAGGCAGCCGATGTCACCATCACGGTGAACGGTAAGGTCATCGCCAAACCGTGTACGGTTTCCACCACCAATGCCACGGTTGATCTCGGCGATCTTTATTCTTTCAGTCTTATGTCTGCCGGGGCGGCATCGGCCTGGCATGATGTTGCGCTTGAGTTGACTAATTGTCCGGTGGGAACGTCGAGGGTCACTGCCAGCTTCAGCGGGGCAGCCGACAGTACCGGATATTATAAAAACCAGGGGACCGCGCAAAACATCCAGTTAGAGCTACAGGATGACAGTGGCAACACATTGAATACTGGCGCAACCAAAACAGTTCAGGTGGATGATTCCTCACAATCAGCGCACTTCCCGTTACAGGTCAGAGCATTGACAGTAAATGGCGGAGCCACTCAGGGAACCATTCAGGCAGTGATTAGCATCACCTATACCTACAGCTGAACCCGAAGAGATGATTGTAATGAAACGAGTTATTACCCTGTTTGCTGTACTGCTGATGGGCTGGTCGGTAAATGCCTGGTCATTCGCCTGTAAAACCGCCAATGGTACCGCTATCCCTATTGGCGGTGGCAGCGCCAATGTTTATGTAAACCTTGCGCCCGTCGTGAATGTGGGGCAAAACCTGGTCGTGGATCTTTCGACGCAAATCTTTTGCCATAACGATTATCCGGAAACCATTACAGACTATGTCACACTGCAACGAGGCTCGGCTTATGGCGGCGTGTTATCTAATTTTTCCGGGACCGTAAAATATAGTGGCAGTAGCTATCCATTTCCTACCACCAGCGAAACGCCGCGCGTTGTTTATAATTCGAGAACGGATAAGCCGTGGCCGGTGGCGCTTTATTTGACGCCTGTGAGCAGTGCGGGCGGGGTGGCGATTAAAGCTGGCTCATTAATTGCCGTGCTTATTTTGCGACAGACCAACAACTATAACAGCGATGATTTCCAGTTTGTGTGGAATATTTACGCCAATAATGATGTGGTGGTGCCTACTGGCGGCTGCGATGTTTCTGCTCGTGATGTCACCGTTACTCTGCCGGACTACCCTGGTTCAGTGCCAATTCCTCTTACCGTTTATTGTGCGAAAAGCCAAAACCTGGGGTATTACCTCTCCGGCACAACCGCAGATGCGGGCAACTCGATTTTCACCAATACCGCGTCGTTTTCACCTGCACAGGGCGTCGGCGTACAGTTGACGCGCAACGGTACGATTATTCCAGCGAATAACACGGTATCGTTAGGAGCAGTAGGGACTTCGGCGGTGAGTCTGGGATTAACGGCAAATTATGCACGTACCGGAGGGCAGGTGACTGCAGGGAATGTGCAATCGATTATTGGCGTGACTTTTGTTTATCAATAAAGAAATCACAGGACATTGCTAATGCTGGTACGCAATATTACCTGAAGCTAAAAACCTGCACGTTAGCCCTTTGTAGGCCAGATAAGACGCGTCAGCGTCGCATCTGGCATAAACAAAGCGCACTTTGCTGGTCTGTTCCCCTCACCCTAACCCTCTCCCCGGAGGGGCGAGGGGACTGTCCGGGCACATTTTTAGACTTTGTCATCAGTCTGAGCCTGCCATTGGCAGGCTCTGGTGTCCTTTTACGCTACCATGCTAATAATCAGCACAATAATCAGCCCAACCACGGAGTTGACCAGCTCCAGCAGACCCCAGGTTTTCAACGTGTCTTTTACTGACAGGTCAAAGTAACCTTTGAACAACCAGAAAGATGCATCGTTAATGTGGGTGAGGGTGTTGGAACCCGCAGCCGTCGCCAGTACCAGCAGCGCCGGATTCACGCCAACCAGCTGACCAGTTGCTGGATCTAGGATTGCAGCACTGATAATCCCGGCGGCGGTCATCGCCGAAACGACACCCTGACCCGTCGCCAGACGAATTAGCACAGTGATCAGCCATGCCATGATGTAGGGCGAGATATTGCCGTGGGACATCAACATGCCGATGGTGTCGCCAATGCCGGTGTCGATGATGGTCTGCTTCAGCACGCCACCCGCACCGATGATCAGAATCACCATTGCAATACTCTTCACCGCGCTTTCAAAAGCGTTCATCACCCACTGCATGTCATGACCACGTGCGGTGCCAAAGAGTACGAATGCAACCACCATCGCAATAAACATTGCAATCGGCGAGGAACCGATAAAGTTAACCACTTCCCAGGCAGGGGTATCTTTTACCAGCCAGATATTGGCGATGGTGGTAGAGATCATAATGATCGCCGGGATCAGCGGCACCAGAATCGAAACGCCGAAAGAGGGCAGATTATTCATATCTACCGGTTGATCTGCTTTCAGGAATGATGGCGTTGGGCGCTCAAGATTGCCGAGGAACTTCGGCAGGATCAGACCTGCGCAGATTACACTTGGGATCGTCACCAGTACGCCATAGATATAAACCATCCCCATATCCGCGCCATAAGCATTCACCAGCGCCACCGGACCCGGCTGCGGTGGGAACAGTGAATGTGCGGTAGTGGCAGCTGCTACTGCCGGGATCGCCAGTTTCAGGAACGGAATTTTAGCTTCGGCGGCAATAACAATAACCAGCGGCGCTAACATGATAAAGGCCACTTCATAGAACATCGCCAGACCAAAAATCAGGCCGATGATAATCACCGACAGCTGTACATAGCGCAGACCGAGACGCGCCAGCAGCGTATGCGCTATCTGGTGAGCCGCGCCGGAGTCGACCATCAATTTACCGATGACCGCACCGAACACCACGATGATAGCCAGTTCCCCCAGCGTGTTGCCGAAGCCCGCTTTCATAGTGTGCAGCAGCGACATCAAATCCATGCCCGCCAGCATCCCGACGGACAGCGCCGCCACCAACAAAGCCACCATTGAATTGATTTTGAACTTCAAATTCAGTACCAGCATCAGACCAATGCCGAATACCACCCAGAGAATGTTAAGCACATGCATAACGTTTTACCTTACCTGGTTGAACCGTTGTTATTTTGGGCGATATGTTATGTAAATTGGTCAACCATTGTTGCGATGAATGTCACATCCTCTGATCAATAACCATCGATTACCCTTTGCTGCAATTTGCAGCAACAACCATGAGAGTGAAATTCTTGTGATGTGGTTAACCAATTTCAGAATTCGGGTTGACATGTCTTACCAAAAGGTAGAACTTATACGCCATCTCATCCGATGCAACGCCACGGCTGCGGTCTGGTTGTTCATCCGGATACCTAAACAACTCCAGGGTTCCGCGTCTCTTTGCTGTGGAACCCACTATGTGAAAGAGGAAAAATCATGGAACAGACCTGGCGCTGGTACGGCCCAAACGATCCGGTTTCTTTAGCTGATGTCCGTCAGGCGGGCGCAACTGGCGTGGTTACCGCGCTGCACCATATCCCGAACGGCGAAGTATGGTCCGTTGAAGAGATCCTCAAACGCAAGGCGATCATTGAAGACGCAGGCCTGGTGTGGTCTGTCGTAGAAAGCGTGCCAATTCACGAAGATATCAAAACCCACACTGGCAACTATGAGCAGTGGATCGCTAACTATCAGCAGACTCTGCGCAACCTGGCGCAGTGTGGCATTCGCACCGTGTGCTACAACTTCATGCCGGTGCTCGACTGGACCCGTACTGACCTCGAATACGTGCTGCCAGACGGCTCCAAAGCTCTGCGCTTCGACCAGATCGAATTCGCTGCATTCGAAATGCATATCCTGAAACGCCCAGGCGCGGAAGCGGATTACACCGAAGAAGAAATTGCTCAGGCAGCTGAACGCTTCGCCACTATGAGCGATGAAGACAAAGCGCGTCTGACCCGTAACATCATTGCTGGTCTTCCGGGCGCGGAAGAAGGCTACACCCTCGACCAGTTCCGTAAACACCTGGAGCTGTACAAAGATATCGACAAAGCGAAGCTGCGCGAAAACTTTGCCGTCTTCCTGAAAGCGATTATTCCAGTTGCTGAAGAAGTCGGCGTGCGTATGGCTGTTCACCCGGACGATCCGCCGCGCCCGATCCTCGGCCTGCCGCGCATTGTTTCCACCATTGAAGATATGCAGTGGATGGTTGATACCGTAAACAGCATGGCAAACGGTTTTACCATGTGCACCGGTTCCTACGGCGTGCGTGCTGACAACGATCTGGTTGATATGATCAAGCAGTTCGGTCCGCGTATTTACTTCACCCATCTGCGCTCCACCATGCGTGAAGATAACCCGAAAACCTTCCACGAAGCGGCGCACCTGAACGGTGACGTTGATATGTACGAAGTGGTGAAAGCGATTGTTGAAGAAGAACACCGTCGTAAAGCGGAAGGCAAAGAAGACCTGATCCCGATGCGTCCGGACCACGGTCATCAGATGCTGGACGACCTGAAGAAGAAAACCAACCCAGGTTACTCCGCAATTGGTCGTCTGAAAGGCCTGGCCGAAGTTCGCGGTGTCGAACTGGCGATCCAGCGCGCTTTCTTTAGCCGTTAATATCCACCGGCATGGCTGCGCGCCGTGCCGGTTCCTTCTTCCTTGCCGTCACTCTTTGAAGACGGATTCTGGAGTTTACGATGACTACTATTGTTGACAGCAATCTGCCGGTTGCCCGCCCGTCATGGGATCATTCTCGTCTGGAATCACGCATTGTGCATCTCGGTTGCGGGGCGTTTCACCGCGCGCACCAGGCGCTGTATACCCATCATCTGCTGGAAAGCACCGACAGCGACTGGGGCATCTGCGAAGTTAACCTGATGCCAGGCAACGACCGCGTGCTGATCGAAAACCTGAAAAAACAGCAACTGCTGTACACCGTAGCGGAAAAAGGCGCAGAGAGCACCGAGCTGAAAATTATCGGTTCGATGAAAGAAGCGCTGCATCCGGAAATCGATGGCTGCGAAGGTATTCTCAACGCGATGGCGCGTCCGCAAACGGCGATTGTCTCTCTAACGGTCACGGAAAAAGGCTACTGCGCTGATGCGGCAAGCGGTCAACTGGATCTCAATAACCCGCTGATCAAGCACGATCTGGAAAACCCGACTGCGCCGAAGTCCGCGATTGGTTACATCGTCGAAGCGTTGCGTCTGCGTCGTGAAAAAGGGTTGAAAGCGTTTACGGTGATGTCCTGCGATAACGTGCGTGAAAACGGTCATGTGGCGAAGGTCGCGGTACTGGGGCTGGCTCAGGCGCGTGACCCGCAGCTGGCGGCATGGATTGAAGAAAATGTCACCTTCCCGTGCACCATGGTTGACCGCATCGTTCCGGCGGCGACGCCAGAAACCTTACAGGAAATTGCTGACCAGCTGGGTGTTTACGACCCGTGCGCCATTGCCTGCGAACCGTTCCGTCAGTGGGTGATTGAAGATAACTTCGTTAATGGTCGCCCGGATTGGGATAAAGTGGGCGCACAGTTCGTTGCAGACGTTGTGCCGTTCGAAATGATGAAGCTGCGTATGCTGAACGGCAGCCACTCTTTTCTGGCGTACCTCGGTTACCTCGGCGGCTATGAAACCATTGCCGACACCGTGACTAACCCGGCTTATCGCAAAGCGGCCTTTGCCCTGATGATGCAGGAACAAGCGCCAACGCTGTCGATGCCGGAAGGTACAGACCTGAACGCCTATGCGACGCTGCTGATCGAGCGTTTCAGCAACCCGTCTCTGCGTCACCGTACCTGGCAGATTGCGATGGACGGCAGCCAGAAGTTACCGCAGCGTCTGCTGGACCCGGTGCGTCTGCACCTGCAAAACGGCGGCAGCTGGCGTCACCTGGCGCTGGGCGTGGCTGGCTGGATGCGTTACACCCAGGGCGTGGATGAGCAGGGTAATGCCATTGACGTGGTCGACCCGATGCTGGCGGAGTTCCAGAAGATCAACGCGCAGTATCAGGGCGCAGACCGCGTGAAAGCGCTGCTGGGCCTGAGCGGTATTTTTGCCGATGATCTGCCGCAGAATGCCGACTTTGTTGGCGCAGTGACGGCGGCATATCAGCAGCTGTGCGAACGCGGTGCGCGCGAGTGTGTGGCTGCGCTGTAACTAACTGATTACCCTACAGACTTACTGGTCAATCAAACTGATATTTGGTTGACCAGTTTTCGTTTTTTTGCCCACCTGTACGTGCCAACTTCCAGTGCTAATGGTATAGTTTGAGATTAACGGGGGCCGTAAAATTGCCCGTTGTAGGCCGGATAAGGCGTTCACGCCGCATCCGGCAAAAATTTGATTAACCGCACCTAACGGACACAACACCATGAAATCTGCCACCTCTGCGCAAAGACCTTACCAGGAAGTCGGGGCGATGATCCGCGATCTGATCATAAAGACGCCGTACAATCCTGGCGAACGGCTGCCGCCGGAGCGTGAAATTGCAGAAATGCTTGATGTCACGCGGACGGTGGTACGTGAAGCGCTGATCATGCTGGAGATCAAAGGGCTGGTGGAAGTACGCCGGGGTGCCGGTATCTATGTTCTTGATAACTCAGGCAGCCAGAACACAGACAGTCCGGATGCCAACGTCTGCAACGATGCCGGTCCTTTTGAGCTGTTACAGGCGCGGCAGTTATTGGAGAGCAACATCGCCGAGTTTGCCGCTTTGCAGGCTACCCGCGAAGATATCGTCAAAATGCGTCAGGCATTGCAACTGGAAGAGCGTGAACTGGCTTCCAGTGCGCCGGGCAGCAGCGAAAGCGGTGACATGCAGTTCCATCTCGCTATTGCCGAAGCAACGCATAACAGCATGCTGGTGGAGCTGTTCCGTCAGTCCTGGCAGTGGCGGGAAAACAATCCAATGTGGATCCAGTTGCACAGCCATCTGGATGACAGCCTGTATCGCAAAGAGTGGTTGGGCGATCACAAACAGATCCTCGCCGCGTTAATCAAAAAAGATGCCCGAGCGGCGAAGCTGGCAATGTGGCAGCATCTGGAAAACGTTAAGCAACGTCTGCTGGAATTCTCGAACGTTGACGATATTTATTTTGATGGCTATCTGTTTGATTCATGGCCGCTGGATAAAGTCGACGCCTGACTTATTATAATAAGCGCAAGGGTAAACGTTCCTTGCGCTTTCTTAAATTAAGAAGTCGCAATGAGTATTACTTTGTAAATTGCAGGGTATTGTTTAGCTATCTGTATAACCTGAATGTTAGTACTCATTCTTCCTGGTAGTTATTTACCAATATAATTCCATTCACCATTTTTTAATTCAAACAGTTCTGGAAGAGATGACGGTTGCAGAGTCATACGTTTGAGTGGTGCATTTTCATCACCCGGGATAACTTTATATCCCATTTTTGCATGGATCTCCGCGGTACCGGGATAGGCTTCTATACCAATTATTGGGTCATTACCCAACTCAATATTAGCATTAAGTAATGCGGCAAGGGCGAATCCGGAAGAATTTGCTACCCCTGTTACCGTCATTATCTGATCAATATAGATATCAATCCTTGGCTGCTCATTGGTCCATCTTTTTGCCTGAGAAGCTGGAAGGGTTGAAATATATCCTATCGTGGTTCCGGCATAACCAGGAACATTGCAACCAGGGCCTAATGTTATTTCATGAACTGTATAGTCCTCAACAGGATCGAAAGGGCTCTTCATAAATAAATTTAGCCGTAAACCTTCTGCTAACTCTGTGGTAGCATGCGCCTTTTTACATATGCCACCATATATTTCGTCTAAAGCTGAGGTGATTTTCAAGTTCCGATAGAGCATACGTCCTGTTGTTGTAATACCATCGGATTCTCTGCATGCTCCTGTCACATAATTAAATGGCCAAGGCTCTTTACTAATATCAAGTTTTCTAATTTCGACAACGCTTTTTCCATCGTAATTATGGTTATTGCCACGAGTAAGAGGCGGAAGATAGATGTTTTCCGAATCCATGCGTGCATATTTTAATTTACGTGTAAACTCACTGTCGACTATTGGGTGATGAAGGAAGTGAGCATCTGTAATAATTTGACTCTGAAGGGCATTGCTTAATGGCATAGACATAATAGTTACCTTTTATGAGTATTTCACTGATGTTTAGAAAAATAGATAAATTTTTCTGTAGTAAAAAGAGAAGTAAACAAATGACATGCATGTTTCTGTTGTAGTGATATCAACTCTACACGGTGATATTAAAGGGTAGGAAACACTCTAAAGTATCAAAAAACGCTCATTTAAAATTATTTGCATGCAATTTAAAAGCATATCTTATTACTAATTGGAATTTGATGTTGCTATATTGAGGTCTATATTAATAATGCCTGTGAATGGTATTTTTGATGTATTTGATATGTTATCAATTTATATTATTTACAAACTAATTGTTTCAAATAATACATGGCTGATTATGCGGAAATAAATAATTTCCCACCGGAATTAAGTAGCAGCGGTGACAAGTATTTTCATCTACGTAACTATTCGGAATATTCAGAATATACTAGCGGTTTTTTTTTGAGTTTGATGATTTTTATCAAATCATGACTTTTTTCCTGAAAAGTCAGTAGATATTCATAGGCAAGTAAGGTTTTATACTTTGCTGACAGGATTCAGGCCTGTCTCAGACTGACATGGATGTAATGAACAAAAGGGAATGGCTATGGAAAATGAGCATCAATACAGTGGTGCCCGGTGTTCAGGGCAAGCCGCATATGTTGCTAAACGTCAGGAGTGCGCAAAATGATGCGACAATCACTTCAGGCTGTTTTACCTGAAATTTCAGGCAATAAAACGTCATCGCTGCGTAAATCGGTATGCAGCGATCTCCTCACTCTTTTTAATTCTCCTCATTCGGCATTACCGTCATTACTTGTTTCAGGCATGCCCGAGTGGCAAGTGCATAACCCGAGCGACAAACATCTCCAGAGCTGGTATTGCCGTCAGCTGCGTTCTGCACTGTTATTTCATGAGCCACGGATTGCGGCGTTGCAGGTTAATTTGAAAGAAGCGTACTGCCACACTCTGGCGATCAGCCTTGAGATAATGCTGTACCACGACGATGAACCGCTAACGTTTGATCTGGTCTGGGATAATGGCGGTTGGCGCAGTGCGACGCTGGAGAATGTCAGCTAAGCACAATCTCCAGCTCGCGCAGTTCACGCCAGAAGCGTTCGGCAACGGGATTCATGCGGGTATTCATCCGGTATGCATAGGCCTGAATCGGGATCACCAGTTCGTCCCGATTCAGTACAACGAGCTTCCCGCTGCGAATTTCTTGTTGGATGGCGTACTCCGGCAGCCAGGCAATCCCACAGCCGTCGAGGGCAACCTGCTTTAAAAGCTCGCTCATCGAAGAGACAAAAAAGGTGCTGAAACTTAACTCACTGTGGCGCGTCAGGGTGCGATTAATCAATCGCCCCATGTAGGAGTTGCGGCTGTAATTCAGTAACGGAAAGTGTGGCTGCGCGAGGTTAAAAAGTGCTTCTCCGTGTTCGTCACTGGCGCAGACAGGGAACAATTGAGATTCAAATAAGCGAATGTGGTCAAACGGCGCTTCCAGCAAATCTTCGTCGTGAAAGGAAAAAATACAGTCACTTTGCCCTTCACGCAGTTTATCGACCGCTTCATCGACATCAATAGCTTCAATTGCCCAGGTAAAGAGCGGCGGCATCTGGCTGATAATGGACGGTAACAGCCCGAGGGAAAGAGAGTGTGCAGCGGCTATCTTGATTTTTCGTTGCGCGTAATCGCTGCCGCCACGCAGCTCTGCCAGATTGCTCTCTAACTGTTGCAACAGATGGCGGATCTGCGAATGGAAGATTTTCCCTTGTTCTGAGAGTTGCAGCGGCGTTACCTGGCGGTTAAACAATTCAACACCAATCGCCTGTTCCAGCGCACGGATGCGGCGGCTGAATGCCGGTTGCGAGACGTTGCGACTGACTGCCGCCTGGGAAAAATTGCGGCATTTTTCCAGGGTCAGAAAATCATAAAGCCATTTGGTTTCAATATTATGCAAAATCGCACCACAGTCATCCATTACGTTTTACTCTGTCAGCCGCCCTTGCGGGCATTCTACGTCCATTCGGGCGGCTGACAACCGTTTAAGCCGTTTCAAACGTTCCTTTCACGCAGGCTTTGCCGTCTTTGACCATCAGTTTGCCGCGAGCGTATACCTGCTCAATGCGCAGTTCTGGCGTCATGACCAGCAAGTCAGCATCATTGCCTGGCAGAATTTCGCCTTTCCCGGTCAGGTTAAGGAAACCGGCTACGCTACTGGTGAGCGGGCGCAGGGCATCGCTGATACTGAAATCATAGTCTTTGACCAGCACCTGCACGGTTTCCAGCAACGTTTCAAAACCGGCAACACCGATATGGGTTAAATTCCCTTCGTCATCGAAGAACGGCTGGCTACCGTTGCCGTCGGAGCTGAGGGTGACGCGTGCCAGCGGAATACCCGCCTGAACGGCGCGGGCAATACCTTCGGCAGGGGCGACCGGTTCGTCAATGCTGCTGGTGATATCGATGGTGCCGCCTTTGCGCGCGAACTCCAGCGCCTGCTCAAACAACGGTACGTTGCGGTTAACGTGGGTCGGCAGCAGCTTGCTGATCGGCACATCGCAGTTTTCCAGCAGGTCATAAATAGGCTGTAACGCCTTTTTACTGTCGCCCATGTGGAACACGGTGACGCCAGGTTTACCGCCGAGCAAACCGCCAACGCGGGATTCTGCCGCCATATTGGCCAGGTGATAAACGTCCGGTGCGGCAGAACGGTGATCAGAGATGGCGCATTTCACGCCAATCACACGATCGATAATCGCCACGTCTTTTTCCACGGAACCCGTAATGGTGCGGGAAGGGACATGATAAGCGCCGGTCAGCATCCAGGCGCTGATGCCTTCTTCATTGAGCGCACGGGTCTTGGCGAGCAGGGATTCCGGGTGGCGAGAGATAGAGTCGGTGCCCAGCAGACCAACCACTGACGTGACGCCCGCTTCCGTCAGGCGACTTAGCGCCACTTCCGGCGTGCGCGTCGTGGGACCTGCTTCGCCGCCACCGCCAATCAAATGGACGTGTTGATCAATAAAACCTGGGCAGAGGATCTGCCCACTGAGATCGACAACCGTGCAGTTCGGTACAATGTCAGAAGGGATATTGCTGGCAACGGCGATAATTTTGCCGTTAGCGACGAGGACATCGCAAATTCCCCGATCTTCCGGCGCATACAAATGCGCTCCCTGCAGCAGGGTAAAACCGGCTGCGGTATAATCAATCATGGTAACTCCTTGTTAAACAATAAGCTGCATAACCCAGATCGACAGCAATGCGTTAATCACGCAGACCGTAATGATATGCGGGTAATATTTGGCATTCACTTCGGCTGTCCCCAGGCAGCGACCGACATTTTGCACCGGGTTGCCCATTAAATACATCGCGGGCAGTAAAACGGTGACATCGTGACCGGTTAATGCGCCAGCGGTTGCCAGACTGGCGGCAACACCGACTGCGCCACCCATACTCATTAATGCGGCTAAAAGGACGGTTGCCGCTTCACCGGGTAATCCCCACAGCGCCATTACGGGTTCACAGATATGCCCCACCCAGTCGAGCAGGCCGGTAATTTTCAGCGCCTGAATGATGACAAACGCCATCACCACGTTTGGCAGCAGGTTGGTCGTGGCGATAGTAAAGCCACGGCGCGCGCCATCGATAAACATATCCATGACGTTTTTGCGGACCTGAGTTGTCATGCTTGCGCTCCTTGCGTTGGGTTGCGACGTTCTTCGAAGTTAAGCCAGACGCGCAAAATGTTGGCTCCGACAAATTTAAACACCAGGATGACGGCTAAAGGTACGATTACGGACGTGCCCAGAAAGGCAAACACCGCGACGCCGGAAGAGAAGTAGTTGGTGATGATGGCGCTACCGCTGGTTTGATATGCGGCGAAAATCACTTTATCGCGTTCGGTAATTTCACCTTCCTGCGCCAGCTCTTTGGTCATACCGGCGGCGGCATCGGTGTTTTGCAGGTTAGCGATCAGCGCCAGCGAGCAGATCCCTGGAATGCCCAACAACGGTTTTAGCACAGGTGTCATTAACTGCTGCGCGGCGCGTAATCCACCAAGACCATCGGTAATTGAAATAATCCCCAGAGAGAGAATGACTGACGGTGCCAGCTCCAGCGCAAAGAGAAAGCCATCTTTAGCCCCCGCGCCACCCGCGCCGCGAAATGAGGTGGTGGCTCCGTTCGCACCAGGCAGTTGCCCAAACGATCCGTTCAGAACGGAAAAATCAAAAACGCGCCACCAGCTGTCTGTTCCGGAAAAAACACCGGAAAAAAAGATTATGGTGAGAAAAAAGGCCAGATACCCTTTAATGCCCACTTTTTCTGTCGCCAGCTCCCCGGCTACAGCATCCCCTTGTTGTGTCATAACAATCCCCATTGTTTTTTTGTGTTTGTGTGTTGCTTGAGCCAGGAAAATTCCTGGAACTGAAAAACCTTATCAGCCATGTGGGTATGGGGAAAATGCAAGTATGTTTCTGGCTATGCGTTTTTTGCATAGCGGAAAAATTACGCTGTGTGGAAAAGGCTCTGCGCAGGATTGAGTTGCAGAAAATTCATAAACCAAGTGACAATGACATCAGTAAATAAAAACAGAAAATCCAGGGACGAAAACGAGATGGCAAAGTACAACGAAAAAGAGCTGGCGGATACGAGCAAGTTTTTAAGTTTTGTCCTCCGACACAAACCGGAGGCGATTGGTATCGTACTGGACCGTGAAGGATGGGCGGATATCGATAAGCTCATACTTTGTGCCCAAAAAGCGGGCAAGCGGTTAACCCGTGCATTGCTGGATACTGTGGTTGCCACCAGCGATAAAAAGCGTTTTAGTTATTCCAGTGATGGTAGGTGCATCCGCGCGGTTCAGGGGCATTCGACTTCGCAGGTCGCTATTTCCTTTGCCGAAAAAACACCGCCACAGTTTCTCTACCACGGTACGGCAAGCCGTTTCCTTGACGAGATAAAAAAACAGGGGCTGATTGCAGGTGAGCGTCACTACGTACATCTCTCTGCTGATGAAGCAACGGCACGCAAAGTGGGAGCAAGACACGGATCGCCGGTTATTTTAACCGTCAAAGCACAGGAAATGGCGAAACGAGGCCTCCCTTTCTGGCAAGCGGAAAACGGGGTCTGGCTGACATCAACGGTTGCGGTTGAGTTTCTTGAGTGGTAAGGGAAACTTCCCTCATGAAGTGACCACTTGTAGCTTAAATAATTGCACTGTGCTGATAAGCGCAGCAATAAACAACGCCGCCGCGCCGCAGAGAGTGGCGCTGGCAAGCGCCGATGTTCCATTGCTGAGCATACTGGTCAGCGCCGGGCCGAGGATTTGCCCAATGCCGTAAATGAGCGTCACAAAGCCTAAAAGATTGAGATTTCCCGGTACGCTCAGTTGGCGGGCGATAGTCATCACCAGAGATGTCGTGCCCATAAAGGTACCGCCAAAACCAAGACTGCTGATGATAAGCAAGAGAGGCGAGTCGCTGGCGAGAGTAAGCAGCACACAGATAGCCTGCACCAGCAAATTCGCCGTCAGGCAGGGCAAAGCCCCCCAACGTTTTGCTGCCCATAGCCAGCCAAAGCAACCAGGCACAATTGATAAGCCGACTAACGTCCAGAGATGGGCGGTTAACAATGGTGAGCCTGCATCTTTCGCCATGAGCGGCAGGTAAGTCGCGACGATGATATAACCAAATCCCGCCAGGCCGTACAGAATAGCCAGTAACCACCAGCTCATTATCTGTTGCTCCGTTTTTGCCAATGGCATTGTTGTGATGGCGTGTTTTTTCGAGGGCATTAAAAGCGTAAGTGCAATCAGCATCATGCCAGAAAGCGCCCCGGCGCCTTGCCATAACGTTTGCGAGGAGAGGTCAAAATGCAGGCCTGCCAGAACATATTCATTGCCCAGTGCGATGCCAATGCCAACGCCAGAAAACAAAGCTGCCAGCACAAAAGGATGGCGCGTGTGCTGCATAATCAGCGTCGAACCAAAAATCAGCATACCGGCGCTGGCGACACCCGCCAGGACGCGAATCAATAACACCAGAATAAATGGCGGCAACCATGCCATTGCGAGGATCAACAACCCGCTCGCCAGGGCAGAAGCCAACAGAAATGGGCGCAGGCGCGATGGCTGGTGAAATGCGCCAAAAGAAAATAGCAGACTGCCAGCCAGATACCCCGCATAGTTGCCGCTGGCAATCCACGAGAGCTGGCTAAATGAAAACGATCCTTCCGCCATCATGACGGGCAACATAGGCGTATAAAGGAAGCGGCCTAAACCCATACCTAAGGTCAGAACCAGCATCCCGAAAAGCGCGGTGCTGAAAGAAAAGCGTTCTACGGGATGCGTGGACGAAGGCATGTTTAACCTTGTTTGTCATTTTTGTTGTTAACAAGTTAATAACAAAAAGGTGAAGCATGCCAGCCTGTTAATGCGATGATTGAGGGGTAAAGCGATAAAAACGATTTGGTTCGCTAACGATATAAATATTACCAGAGGCATCCATCGCAACCCCTTCGGCCTGTTTGATGTTATGCGACAAACCTCGACTGCCTTTGGTTAGTGACATTTCACCGATAACCTCGCCAACCAGGGTTACTTCCTGGAGTGCGCGAGATTCATGAGACAGCACCAGAAGCGTATTTTTTTGCTGGTTAAATTCTGCGCCGGACACATCATCTAAAGTAAATTGCCGTTGTAGTGCCTCGTCTTTGCTGATGTGTAATTCATTGCTACTTAACAGCCCGTTAACTTTGTAGACCTCAATCGGATTTTTCTCTTTAAAAAACCAGAAAGTGTGATCCTGGCGAGAATAAGCCAACCCTTCAAAACCGCAATTGGTTGGGGAGTCTTGCAGCGGGATTTTTATTTTTTTGAGGATTTTTACTTCCGAGTTTGGGGTCAGTGAAATCACATAAATGGCGTAATCGCGCTCATCGCTAATGACAAACTGATTATCGCCAATGTATTCGATCGTCTCGAGATCCTTAACAAAATCCAGAGGAATTGTGCGGATAAAATCACCATTGGTGGTCATTTCAACAATGGCGGCAGGTTTGTTGATAGTGCTAAAAAGAGTATTGCTTTGTGCCGACCAGGTCAGCGAAGAGATATTATTCGTTATGCCTGCAATTTCTTTGCCGTCAATGGTGGCGTGGTAATTCTGAAATGATGCTGCATGATTGCTTTTACGGGCGCAAGATTGCACGAAGAAAGTACACACTGCCACAATGGCAAAAAGAATCACAATAACGGAGATGCGTTTACTTAACGAAATACTTTTTGTCACGGTAATCCCTTTAAGGCAAATCAATAAGATATCGAGAAGTATACGTAGCGACCTTAATGAATCCTTAACGCGGAGAAACCCCGTAATGTGCAATGCAGCGCCAGACACCATCCTGCTGGCAATAAATTGACTCAGTCAGCCCAGGGATCACCCATTGTATTTCCTCGCCGGGGGGACAGGTCAGCCAAATGCATAACCCGCAGCCGCCGCGTAAATCACGGGGAATATCGCTGACGCGAAAAGTCATGCCCGCTGCCTGCAACGCTTTGCGGGTTTGTATGACGCCGACCGTGGAGTGAAATAAAAATAAAAACTCTTTCATCGGCGTGTCCTCACTCGTTGACCAATTACCGCCGCGCCAATTGCGCCAGCAAATTGCGCATCAGGATGGGTATTTACCGGCATTCGCAGGTGAGATTCCAGCATCCGGGCAAACTTCTGGCAATGACTAACGCCACCAGTAAACAGAATCGGCGCTTCACAGGAGAGACGAGCAATGAAATTGGCACTCCTCCGCGCCATCGCGTTAATCACTCCGGCGAGAATCGCTTCTGGCGCGACGCCCGCTGAGCGCAGGCTGATCGCTTCTGATTCAGCAAACACTGTGCACATACTCGTGATGGCGTGCGGCGTGACATTTTCGGTAATGCTGTCGAGTTGCTCGACGCTGGTGCCAAGCGTGCGCGAGATCACCTCCAGGAAACGCCCGGTGCCCGCCGCGCATTTGTCATTCATCAGGAAATCGCACAGGTTACCGTCATCATCAAGCTGAATCACTTTGCTGTCCTGGCCACCGATGTCGATTACCGCGCGCGTTGCTGGCGCAAGAAACCGTGCGCCCAGCCCGTGACAGGAGATTTCCGTTACCTGTTTATCGGCAAAATCCACCAGTTGCCGCCCGTAGCCGGTGAGCGTCAGAAACGGCGTTGTCTCTAACCCTTCGCGCAGAGTTTCCCAGGCTTCAGTAATTGCTGTTGCCGGGCGAAAGGGGGTTGGAACGAGGAAACGGCGCGTAATCACGCCGTCTGCCAGTAAGATCCCTTTGGTGGCGGTTGAGCCGGAATCAATGCCAATCGAATATGCCACTGCCACTCCTTACAGCATCTCAATAAAGGCCGCGACACGGGTACTGAGCTGCCCGACATCCGAGGTGGAGTAGTCTGTTTCAATAGCGATATAAGGAATGTTGTGCTGCTGGCGCACATGACGTTTAATCGCCAGCGATTCCACCGCGTAGGTATGGCACGCCTGCAAAATCACATCAACTACGCCATCGACCTGATATTCCTCCACCATCTGGCTGAGCATTTTCAGGCGCTGATCGTTCGGCGAAACACAGGAGCAGCCAATCGCCAGATATTTATCCGCCAGCGCGTCGTAGACATCGCCCGTTTCTGCCACGCATTGCTCGGTCGCTTTCGCCCCGGTGCAGTTTTCATAACCGACAACCCAGCCGCCATTCTCTTCAATCGCGCGCACCACTTTTTCTGCTGCGCCGCCAATCGGGCAGCCGGTGATTAAAATGCGCGGACGCGGGTCCAGTCGCTGGCCTTCTTCCCACTGCTGACGAACGCGGGCGGTCATTGCATCCAGTTCATTGATCAACGCCTCTTTATCGAACCGGAAGGTTGCGCCGTAAACCACTTTCAGAATGTCGCTGCCGCTAAGCGCCGGAGGATTTAACTGCCCAAGATGATAAAAATTAGCCAGTGCGCGACGTTCGCGGTTTTTCAGCGCAATGGCATCGCGCAGAACATCTTCGCTAATCTCGTGCCCAAAACGTTCTTCTACCGTTTTTTGCAAGCGCAGCATCTCGGCTTTCCATAACGCACGCGAGGCATCGTCCTTAACGCTGTTGGGCAATTGCATCACATGAACAGGCTTAAACTCCGCCATGTATTCATACATTTTCTTTTTGCCGTCGCAGGTGGTTTCACCGACCACCAGATCCGAAAAGTAGAAGTAGGGGCATTTATCGGTTTTGCCGAAGCCGTAGCTGCTTTTAATCAGCGGGCAGAGGTTGCGCGGCAGATCTTTCTCCGCTTCTTCAATGGTTTCATCAGAGGTGGAACAGAGCGAAACCACAACCGCACCGGCTGCCATCGGGATCTCTTGCGGCATAAAGGTGCAGTAAGTGCCAACCAGCGGAATGCCGCGCTCCTTGAGATCCATGACGGTGAGAAAGCCTGTCTGGCGAGCTTCAGAGAACTGATCGAAAATGGCGGGTAGATCGGTGACAAGTGACATGATTTTCCTTCCCCGTACCACGGGAGATAATGAAAAGAGGCCACATTATTACCATTCTTTTAGTATGGTTTATTTGATCTCTCTCGCGGTTAGCCACTTAGTTTTTCATGGATTTCTAAAAATTGCCGAGGGGGAACAAGGCCGGGAGCTGCGACAGCAAATATAAAATTAGCCCAATACAACCGCCAACCAGCGTACCGTTGACACGAATAAACTGCAGATCTTTGCCGATATTTAACTCTATTTGCCGCGACATATCCCGCGCATCCCAGCTTTTTACCGTATCGCTGATGTGGCGCGTCAGGAATGCGGAAAACTCAGGCGCGACGCGGTGCGCGGCTTGTTCAAGATGACCATTTAACGACGCCCGCAAGGCATCATCGGCAATTAACGTTTCGCCAAACCATTGACCCGCTCGTGCGATGCGTTCTTTCACACGAGAATCTTCACTGTTGATATCCACTTTCAGCCATTCCCGTAAATCCCCCCACAATTCACTGAGATAGCGATTAAAAGCTTCATCTTCTTTCAGATAGCTTTTTACGGCATCGGCTCGCGCTGCCATTTCCGGATCGTTTTTCAGCTTGTCGATCAGGGCGAAGGTGGCGCGATCAAACGCATGGCGGATCTGATGCGCACGATCGCGACTAATATCATCAAGCAAAGAATTCACCGCGTCAGAAACCAACTCCGCGCTATGTTCGCCCAACCATTCGGTGGGGAGAATTTTGGCTTTCAGTGGATGCTCGCTCTCCAGCCAGCGAACAATTTGCTGGGCGATAAACTTGCGCGATTTATCGCGCTGGAGAAGGGCGATCAACTGTGCGATCAGCGTATCCAGCAGCACCTGATGACGATCGTTTTTGGTCATACTCTCCAGCATCAACGCACTGGTGCCGGAAAGATCGACCTTATCAATCGCCCGATGGACCGCGCGCTTAAGCAGGCGCTGAATACGCGCATCATCGGTAAGTTCGAGAAAACCGCTCATGATCTGCAACAGATGCTGACCAACGCGGCGGGCGTTTTCTGGCTGGCTAAACCAGTTGCCAATCAGCAACGCCGGTTCGTGGCGTCGAATCAATGCCACCAGGGATTGAGTATCAAGAAATTTTTCCTGCACGAACTGGCCGAGATTTTCGCCAATCCGGTCTTTATTACGCGGGATAATCGCCGTATGGCGAGAAATGATCGGAATCGGCACGCGGCGAAACAGCGCCACCACCGCAAACCAGTCCGCCAGCGCGCCGACCATCGCCGCTTCAGCAATCGCCTTCACGCCGCTCACCCAAAAATTGGGCGGCAAAAACAGCGTAACGACAAAGGTAGCAGCGGCGATAAGCAGTAAAGAGAGCGCCAACCTTTTGGCGCGTCTGAGTTCGATGAGTTTATTCATAACGTTAAGAATAGAGCCTGACGGCCGGATCGCGCAAAAATCACTGCTCCTCCACTAGCTCGGCTGCCTGATGCTGGCGCACGCGATTGAGCAATCCCGCCAGGGTGAAAACGACGATAACGCCCGCCACAACGGCTAACAGATGAAACGGCAAGCGACCGCCGTTAAACCATAGCCAGCGGCCGATTTCGACCGAGACCGACATCACCATCAGGATCACCATATTTAGCGATGCGGAGACGGTCCCTTTCGGTAACTTATTGGAAAACAGCGTAAAGCGGAATAAGGTCGGGAAAATCAAACCAATCCCGAAAGCATACAGACTGGTGCCCAGCACCGACCACAGCCAGACGTGCGGCGACAGCAGATTGCCGACAATCAACAGCGAGAGGCCGACCAGTTGAATGGGTACGGCACGCCAGATAAACCGCGGTTCGGTCGGATCTTTAACAAAACGCGCCACGATGGCATTCGCAACAATCACCGCGCCGAACACCGGAACCTGTGTCCAGGCGAACTGCGAAGTTGTTAAGCTGCCTGCATCGATAAGGATCACCGGCGAGACAGCCACCCAGCTCATCATCGGGATATAGCTTAAAGAGATGGTTGCTGCGCCAAAGAGGAACAGCCGATTGCAAAAGACATTACGAAAATCGCGCAAGACGCTTTTGGCGCTAAACGGAACCGCGCCGCGCTTCACCGTCTCTGGCATCGCCAACAGTAAGCCAACAAATGAGATAAAACCCATAACCGCAATGATGGCAAAAAGGACTTTCCAGTGCATAAAGTGCATCAGAGCTGCGCCGGAAAGCGGGCCGATAATCGGCGCAATCAGTACGATGGAGGTGATAATCGCCATCAACTTGATCCCTTTTGTCTGTCCGAACGCCTCCTGCACCGTGACATAACCAACGGTGGCAATAAAACAGATACTGGTGCCCTGAATTGCACGCGCGATAAGAAACTGTGTCATAGACGTTGTGAACATTGTCGCGGCGCAGGCAAGGGTAAAAATTAGCGCCCCGGTAATCAGCACCGGCCTGCGGCCAATTCTGTCGGAAAGCGGCCCCAGCAGCCACTGTAACGCCATACCGCCAGCAAGATAGAGACTGACGGCAGCAGGGGCCAGACTGACATCGGCATTAAAATCACGTACCACATTAATGATCCCAGGCTGGATCAGATCCGTCGACAGATACGCAGCAAAGTCATACAAAATCAACGCCATCGGGAAAAACAGCGTGGCGGCATGGCGGGTAAAAAAACGTGGCATAACAAACAACTCCTTGTCCGGAGAACCCCAACGGGGAAAACGAAATTCAATACCGTCGGTAATGACGAAAGGCAGGTGAGAAGGGCAACGAGACTGCAAATGTACTGAATTTCATGTAATCAACCACACTGCCTGTGAACACACAGACAGAGAAATACTTTCTGACTTCGGGTCAGAATGTATAACGATTACAAATAGTCATCAGCACATTACACCTCTTGAATTGATGGGTTGCATAGAAAATATACACCTTAAGTGTAATTAAAATTTGCGGTTAATCAAAAGAGCGCGGTGGAAAGGGGAATATCTGCCGGGTACAGGACATGTAAAACGCGAGCTTGTTTCCGGAAAAATGTATCGTTTGCAGAAGAATAAAAATAGCCTGGAAAGCGCCTCGGGGAATGGGAAATTGCCGGGTGAGAATGGTTTTGTTAGTCGCTAAAGTCAGGCCATCTTTTTCAACAGGTGATGGATCGCCATGACAAACTTCACGACCAGCACGCCGCATGATGCATTATTTAAAACCTTTCTCACGCACCCTGACACTGCGCGGGATTTTATGGAGATTCATTTACCTAAAGATTTACGTGAACTGTGCGATCTCGATAGCTTAAAACTGGAATCCGCCAGCTTTGTCGATGAAAAATTGCGGGCGCTACACTCCGATATTTTATGGTCGGTAAAGACCCGCGAAGGCGATGGCTATATCTATGTGGTGATTGAACATCAGAGCCGCGAGGACATTCATATGGCCTTTCGCCTGATGCGCTATTCCATGGCGGTGATGCAGCGCCATATAGAGCATGATAAACGCCAGCCGCTACCGTTGGTCATCCCGATGCTATTTTATCACGGTAGCCGTAGTCCTTACCCCTGGTCCCTGTGCTGGCTGGACGAATTTGCCGACCCGACTACCGCACGGAAGCTTTATAACGCCGCGTTCCCGCTGGTGGATGTTACTGTCGTGCCAGACGACGAGATTGTGCAGCATCGCAGAGTCGCCCTGTTGGAGTTGATCCAAAAGCATATTCGCCAGCGCGATCTGATGGGGCTTATCGATCAACTGGTAGTATTACTGGTTACAGAGTGTGCTAATGACAGCCAGATAACTGCGCTGTTAAATTACATTTTACTGACTGGCGATGAAGCGCGTTTTAATGAGTTTATCAGTGAACTTACCCGTCGAATGCCACAACACAGGGAGCGAATAATGACGATTGCAGAGCGAATTCATAATGATGGATATATAAAAGGGGAGCAGCGCATTCTTCGATTGTTGTTGCAGAATGGGGCGGATCCTGAATGGATACAAAAGATTACCGGACTTTCGGCAGAGCAAATGCAGGCATTAAGGCAGCCCTTGCCTGAGCGTGAGCGCTATTCATGGCTCAAGAGTTAATCAGAGACGGATGACAAACGCAAAGCAGCCTGATGCGCTATGCTTATCAGGTCTACATAACCCATTAAATATATTGAACTTTAAAGATTTTTGTAGACCTGGTCAGGCGTTCACATGGCATCCGGCATGAACAAAGCGTACTTTGCTTAATTCAGGCTGGAACGTGGCGATGACCCAGCAAAGATAAAACGAGTCACAGGTTATGCATGAGAGGAAATCAGGCGCTTCGCCGCTATTTCGAATTTATTCCATTGCCCGATACACGGCCTCGCCAATTTGCTTCAGTGCTTCGCGATAGGTTTCGCTGAGCGGCAAAGCGCAGTTGATGCGCAGACAATTACGGTATTTGCCGGAAGCTGAGAAAATCGAGCCTGCCGCCACCTGGATTTTCATGCGGCACAGCTGCCGCGCGACGCAGACCATATCGACCTGTTCAGGCAATTCTATCCACAGTAAAAATCCGCCTTTCGGGCGCGTAATACAGATTTCGCAGGGAAAATATTCCCGTATCCAGCAGGTATAAAGCGCCAAATTGCGCTGATAGATCTGCCGCATCCGCCGGATATGGCGATGATAGTGACCTTCCAGCACAAACGTTGCCGCCGCCATTTGCGTGGACGGCACATTAAAGCTGCTGATGGCGTATTTCATATGCATCAGTTTATCGTGATAACGCCCCGGTGCGACCCAACCCACGCGCAGGCCTGGTGCAATACTTTTACTGAACGAGCTGCACAACAGCACTCGCCCGTCGATATCCCAGGAATGAATGGTCCGCGGGCGCGGATACTCCGTCGCCAGTTCGCCATAGACATCATCTTCAAAAATCACAATATCATGACGCTGAGCGAGAGAGAGAACGGCCCGTTTGCGCGCGTCCGGCATAATAAATCCCAGCGGATTATTACAGTTTGGCACCAGAATGATGCCTTTAATCGGCCACTGTTCCAGCGCCAGTTCCAGCGCTTCAACGCTGATGCCAGTTTCTGGATCGGTTGGGATTTCAATCACTTTCACGCCCATGCCGCGCAGCATCTGCATCGAACCGTAATAACAGGGGGATTCGACCGCGACAATATCGCCCGGTTTACACACTGCCATTAACGCCAGCGACATCGAGTTATGGCAGCCGCTGGTGATGATGATGTCATCGGCGGTGACCACCGAGCCGCTGTCGAGCATCAGGCGGGCAATCTGCTCTCGCAATACTCGCTGACCGGCTAACAAGTCATAACCGAGAACGGTTTGCAGATTATGCTGCACCACCCGGCTTAGCTCCCGCCACAGCGGTTTCAGGCTGGGCGCTTCGACATCCGGTGTGCTTTTGCTTAACGGAACAATGGAACTGTCGCTATGCGCCTCCAGCATATCCAGCACCTGATCCCACTGGGTAATTTCCACCGGGCGCTGCACCGGACGCGTCATCGGCGGTACTGGCGGCTGGGCTTTACGTTGTGCGACAAAATAACCCGAACGCGGCTGCGGAGTGATGAGCTTCATCGTCTCCAGCGTCTGATACGCCTGCTGCACGGTGCTGATACTGACGCCGTGCTCCTGACTTAAGCTGCGCACCGACGGCAATTTCTCCCCGTGACGATACAGCCCTTGCTCAATCCGTTCGGCAAGCAGAGTCGCCAGATGTTGATAACGCGTCATGCTGTATTCCTTATGTGGACCATACAGAGAGAAAAACCGGTACAGATGAGGCTAAAAAACCGGATGCAGATGCTGTTTTAACCTGTCTGTATGTTAAATAAAAGTAATATTTGAATCTGTATTGTGAACTGCCAGAAGGTGGATGATGAAGCCTCTGAAAGATGAGGAGGTAGCAGATGGAATTTCACGAAAACAGAGCTAAAGCGCCGTTTATCGGCTTGGTGCAACTCTGGCAGGCGGTGAGGCGTTGGCGGCGGCAAATGCAGACCCGACGCGTGTTACAGCAGATGAGTGATGAGCGGTTGAAGGATATCGGGTTACGCAGGGAGGATGTGGAGTGAGGGGGGATATAGATTTATATATAATAAAACGTTTTTATGTTTTTAAATTAAGTTATAAAAATTTTCCCGAGACAATTCATCAATAGGTATGGAGTGTACAGGAATATCTTCTTCACTAACCTCTTTAAACTCATGTCGATAACGGTCAAAAAACGCACAGTGATTACTTGTGTTTTTTGACTGACTTTACAACTCTCATTATTCGCTATTGTGCAGTTTCTCTAATTGTTTTATACCCTGGAAAGTTAAATGTCAGCTACTGAATACTTTTTGATTGTTTGAGATTTATTTTCATTTGAAATTATAAAATCAGGTGATAAATGAGTTGTGATTAATAGATGGTTGATATCATTTTTATCTAAAATTGATTTATAGTATCGACCTGAAAAAATAGTTGTTGCCGCCTGAGTAACTATACAATATTCTGAAAGGTTTTCTTTCAAATTAGAAATGTTGTGGGGTTTTGTTTTTGTATCTTTTATCTCTAAGGAGCTTGCTTTGGGTCAATCAGAATACATTTCATGGGTAAAATGTACTTCCTGGCTAAGTAACTTTGTGAATCTTAGAGGGTTGAGACAACCGGATGGCCGTCCTCTTTATGAATATCATGCAACCAATGATGAATATACCCAATTAACGCAGCTACTCCGTGCAGTCGGTCAATCACAATCTAATATATGTAATAGGGACTTTGCTGCCTGTTTTGTTCTTTTTTGCTCTGAGTGGTACCGCAGGGATTATGAACGGCAATGCGGATGGACGTGGGACCCTATATATAAAAAAATAGGGATTTCATTCACCGCCACAGAGCTTGGTACTATCGTACCGAAAGGGATGGAAGATTACTGGCTGCGCCCAATTCGATTTTATGAATCTGAACGACGCAATTTTCTCGGAACATTATTCAGTGAAGGTGGTTTACCTTTCCGGCTACTCAAAGAATCAGACAGTCGCTTTCTGGCTGTTTTCTCCAGGATCCTTGGACAATATGAGCAAGCAAAGCAGTCAGGTTTTTCTGCCCTTTCGCTGGCAAGAGCTGTCATAGAAAAATCAGCGCTGCCAACTGTTTTTAGCGAAGATACCTCTGTAGAGTCATATGGCTGATAACCTCAATTCCTTAGTACTTACTCACAACCTAATAAATCACAAAGAACCAGTACAACAGCTTGAGAAGGTTCACCCTACCTGGCGAAGCGAGTTTCCAATACCGTTAGATGATGAAACAGGAACGCATTTTTTGAATGGACTGCTATGCGCAGCCTCTGTAGAGGCTAAGCCTCGACTACAAAAAAATAAGAGTACGCGTTGCCAATTCTATTGGTCAGAAAAGCATCCAGATGAGCTTAGGGTGATAGTATCTCTTCCGGACGAAGTTTCCTTTCCTGTAACAAGCGAGCCGTCAACTACGCGCTTTGAACTTGCCATTTGTGAAGATGGTGAGGAAGTCTCTGGCCTTGGGCCAGCCTATGCTTCTCTGGAAAACAGACAGGCAACAGTTCGATTACGTAAAAGCGAAGTGAGATTTGGCAGGCAAAATCCATCGGCAGGTTTGTCGTTAGTGGCTCGTGCTGGAGGGATGATTGTTGGGAGCATTAAACTTGATGACAGTGAAATTGCCATTGGTGAGGTGCCGTTAACCTTCATCGTTGATGCAGATCAATGGCTGTTACAGGGACAGGCTTCTTGCAGTGTGCGAAGCAGCGATGTTCTGATTGTGCTCCCTCGGGATAATAGCAATGTTGCTGGTTTTGATGGCCAATCGAGGGCAGTAAACGTATTAGGACTAAAAGCACTACCTGTGAAGGGATGTCAGGACGTTACAGTTACAGCAAATGAAACTTATCGGATTCGCACCGGAAGAGAACAAATCAGCATCGGAAGGTTTGCTCTAAATGGAAAGCGTGCAAGCTGGGTTTGTCATCCAGATGAAACATTTATTGGTGTACCAAAAGTCATTTCTACACTACCGGATATTCAAAGCATTGATGTAACGCGTTACCTGAGCGGAATTTCAATTGAGCAATGTCATATACAAGAGATGCTGGGGGCTCAATATCTTTCTATCCGTAATAGTAAGAATGAAACGCTCTTGCGTCGCAAAATCGGTATTTTGCCTGCTGATTTCAGTATTGAGATAAAAGGTGGAATACACGCAAATGAAGGCACTATCGTAATCACCACACAGCATCCTTGTGTAGCAAAACTTAAAGATAAAACATTGGAGGCTACACGTAAGCGTACTGAGGGGCGAACAGAGATACAACTCAAAGCGGAAGGGGTACCTCCGGCATTTATTACATTACAAGTTCTGCCTAATTTGGCGGCTGACCCCATCGATATTGAGTTACCTTTTCCCGCTAAAGGCTGTCTCGCTCTTGATGTAAACGGACGTCCTCTGGATAAAAACATTACGCTGCATGATCTGCTGGGTTCCAGAGCGTTTCTGTTCTCCAGAAATGGCGAGCCGACAAGATATACATTGCAGTTGCATTTGCGCTCCGTTAGTGGATTACAGGCATGGCACGAATGGTGTTATACGGCGTTGAGCGATCGTCCTGTTGAATTGAATCTCTATAGTCTGCGCGAACATATTGAGAACCTGATTTCACTTGAGGCAGGTATTGACCAGGTTGTTGAGATGCGTATTACGGGGGCGGGTGTGGTCATGGCCTGGCAAATTCGTCGCTATAAATACAGTCTGCGCTATGATTATGAAAAAGAACTATTACTCAGCCAGTCAGTGAACCATCGTGCTGGACAGATTCCTTCCCCCGTTATCATGCTGTTAAGTGAACCCGAGAGGAAATCCATCCCCTTAGCATCAAGAATGAGCGAGGGAGTGCCTGTCGGTGAATATGAGTTGAGCTCAATCGTTAACAAAAATGGACCGTGGTTGGTTGTCCCTAAACCGGGTGAAGAGATGGCTTTTCGTCCCTGCTTCATTCGTGGCGAATCTTCGTTACCGGTAGAAGAAAGCAACATCCGCTCATTGCAGAAAGCGACCCAGCTTTTTAATCCACAGGCAGAAGTTAATACCATCACACTGGTTCTCGGACAGATGGCTAACGATCCTGCCCATTCCGGCTGGCAATTTATGCGTAGCCTGTACGATCAATTTGGTTATTTACCACTGGCAACCTTTGAAGTATGGCGTGCACTGGTGCAGCATCCGCAGGCATTGGCAATGTCGCTCTTCAAATTTGAAATGTCAGCAGAGTACCTGAGTCGTATTGAGAATGAGTTCCCTATTCTATGGGAGTTTTTCCCCATCTTTGAGATCAAAGCGGCATCTGAGCGTTTCAAATTGTTCCTGAGCCAAAAAGGTGCACCGGAGGAAACCCAGAAATTACTGGTTACTAATATGTTTCAACGGCTGGGGCTCGTGTTCCCGACATATGCCGATGAAATTGAGAAATGGTTAAGTAACGGACATTTCCCCCCGTCTATTCCTGAGTCTTTTGTCCACGTGTGGTATCAGGAGCTTTTACGTGAGCATAGTGAAGCTCAATGGCCAGAGTACGGCAGCAAGCGGCTGCATAGCTGGATGGCATCACAAAAAAATCCAGTGATTGGTATTAATCCTGACGCAAATCACCGCTATTCCGTGGCCTTGTTACCCGTCTTCGCTGCAGCTGTGGCAAGCGGAAATGCTTCTTTTGAATCTGTATTTGACCGTAAACCCGGTGCCGTATTTTTCCTGAGGCAAGTCAGGGATTTCGATTCCCGCTGGTTTAAGGCCATCTTCCAGTGCAGCCTGTTGCGTTATGTTGCTAAAAAATAAAAAGGAATAAGGATGACTACACGCTATTTTTCGTCACTTATTGAACAATCGTTGTCTCGTTCAACTGAAGCAACGCTCAGTATCATGGGCGTTACCAACCCGCAGCTGCGTGAACATCTCGCGCAACAAATGGGGGCTGATTGTGGGAAACCGGGCTCATTCCTTGCTTCTCCGGTATTCCAGCAAATGTTTGGCTGGAAGGAGTCAAACCACACGATGCGCAGCCTGACGGAAGGCAACGCATTGTTGAGCAAAGCAGTGGTTGATTCACTGGATGATCAGAATAATGGCCGGTACCGGTTTGGTGCTGACTGGAGGCCTTTTACGCACCAGTTAGCCAGTTGGAAAGCTTTGCTGGAAAAGAAACATTCAGTGGTGGTAACCAGTGGTACGGGTTCAGGTAAAACGGAATGTTTTATGGTACCGGTGCTGGAAGATCTTTACCGGGAACTGCATGAAAATGGCAACAATCCGTTGGTCGGTGTCCGAGCCCTTTTTCTCTATCCATTGAACGCCCTGATTAATTCACAGCGCGAGCGTCTGGATGCCTGGACGCGTGGTTTTGGTACAGGGATCCGCTACTGCCTTTACAACGGCAACACCGAAAACCTACACGCTTCGGTAAAAAGCGAACAGGCAAAAAGGCCGAATGAGGTGCTCTCGCGCGAAAAAATGCGTGAAGAACCTGCGCCGATTCTGGTGACCAACGGCACGATGCTGGAATATATGATGGTTCGCCAGGTCGACGCCCCGATTATCCAGCAATCTAAAGCACAAAAATCACTACGCTGGATTGTACTGGATGAAGCGCATACCTATGTAGGGTCGCAGGCCGCTGAACTGGCGCTCCAGCTGCGTCGTGTGATGACCGCGTTTGGCGTGACACCAGATGACGTGCGCTTTGTCGCGACCTCTGCGACCATTGCCGGCAGCGACGCTGAAAAGCAGCTGAAAAAATTTCTCTCTGAATTATCCGGTATCCCGCAGGAGCGCATCGATGTTCTGGACGGAAGTCGGGTGATTCCTGAACTGGAACCATCCAAAAACGTTTCTGTTCCGTTAGACGAGATAGAGCAAATACCTGATCTGGATCTAAGAGATAAAAATGATAATAAAATTAAAGGGATAAGTCCTGAGCGCTTTTATGCGCTTACGCATTCCCCCGAAGCGCGTTACATACGTGAGATGTTGGTCAAACAGCCCAATCCGATGAAGCTGGATGAGATAACAGAGCGGTTACACGTGCTGACAAAACAGCATTACAGCCAGCAGGAAGTACTGCGTTGGATCGATGTCTGTTCAGGGACTCAACCTAATGCAAAGGATCCCGCATTTCTTAAAGTCAGGGCGCATATCTTCCAGCGTAATACCCAGGGAATATGGGCTTGTGTTGATAAAGATTGCAGATTAAAGCACGGTACACCGCTCGACAAAGGCTGGCCCTTTGGCTATGTGTATGTGAACCAGCGACAAAATTGTGACTGTGGAAGCCCTGTATACGAAGTTGCATTCTGTAATGATTGTAATGAGCCTCATCTTCTGGCACGGGACAAAAAGGGCAAACTAGTCCAGTGGGAAAATAAAGGTGGCGATGAATTCTCTTTGCAGGATGAAGTACCTGTTGAACATGACGCTACAGAAGAAAAAGTCGAAAAAGAGAACAGTTTTCAGCCTCCGTTGATTATTGCCGCAGGAGAGACCAGCGAGGCAGGTTATACCCTACAACGCCTCGACCGTCAGACGCGCCGTATTGGCGTTATTAACAATGACAGCATTCCGCTGATTATTAATGATATTGAACAGGTTTGTAGTGCCAGTGGCTGTGGCTACAGAGGCATGAGTGGGAAACAGCCCTTCCGGCGTGCACTATTAGGTGGGCCATTTTACGTTACTAATATCGTGCCCACCGTTCTAGAGTATTGTCAGGACTTTACCAGTGATGAAGGCAAAGAGGGCGTCGGACCAGATTCGTTGCCAGGACGAGGTCGTCGACTCATCACCTTTACAGACAGTCGACAAGGGACAGCCCGAATGGCGGTGCGTATGCAGCAAGAAGCAGAACGCAGTCGCTTACGCGGAAGCGTAGTCGAAATTCTCAGCTGGCATCAAAGGACGCAAACGTCTACAGCGCCGAATGCCAATGCCGATCTGGAAAAATTAGCGGCCAGGGCGAAGCAAGCCCGTGAGCAGGCAGAAGAATATCGAAGCTGGGGAATGCCAGACCAGGCGAAATTGTCACAAGCACAGGCTGAACAGCTTGAACAGGCTTATCAGGCTGCAACCGGTGGGAAAGCTGCGACTATCCTGGTATCCCGAACCTGGACGGAGATGGTTAACGAGCTTAAAGAGAGAGCCGATATCCGCGGGCCGGTTCTGCAATATAACCATTATCTTAAGCCTGAAGTGTTTAATGAAAACGGCGGCCCCCTTAAGCTTTCTGAAATGTTGTTGTTCCGGGAATTCATGCGTCGCCCTAAACGGACTAACAGCCTGGAAACACAGGGGCTGGTTCAGGTTGGTTACCAGGGGCTGGAGAAAATACATAAGAGCCCCTTGCACTGGCAGGAAAAAGGATTAACGCTGGATGACTGGCGCGATTTTCTCAAGGTTACGTTGGATCATTACGTTCGCGAGAGCAACTTCACACAGCTGGATGATGAGCTGAAAAACTGGATTGGTAGCCGTTTTTCATCAAAATTCGTCCGTAACCCGGAATCAAAAGATCCTGAAGATAATCAGAACAGACGCTGGCCTCAAATTCGTAATGGCAACGTATCCCATCGTTTAGCGAAGTTGCTGATGCTGGGGGCTGGATTCAAAACCGTCAATGCGGCAACTATTGATATTATCAATACATGGCTGAAAGAAGCATGGGCCCAACTTACCGGACCGCTTGCAGTACTGAAACCCGATGGCAACCGTTTTTATTTACCGAAAGAGCATATGACTTTTTCTTTAATCACGGATGCCTGGATTTGCCCGGTAACCAATAAAATCCTGGATACGGCTTTTAAAGGCTTAACCCCTTATCTGCCTACCCATATTTCGTTCGAGCATCTTACCCTGGCGCAATATGACACTTTTGTCGCGCAGAAAGTCACAATGCCGGAAATCTGGAAGCTGGATCGTTCACAGGAAGACTACGCAGAGGGTCTGGCAAAAGCACGCGACTGGGTCAGCCATGATCCGCTGATCGCACAATTGCGGTCGGAAAACGTCTGGACAGACATTAACGATCGTGTCGTGGAAGGCGGCTTCTACTATCGTACTGCCGAGCACTCTGCCCAGCAGTCGTCAGAACGTCTGCAAAGCTATGAAAAGATGTTCAAGAATGGGCAACTAAATGTTCTCAACTGTTCCACCACCATGGAAATGGGGGTTGATATCGGGGGTATTACTGCGGTGGTAATGAACAACGTACCGCCACATCCGGCCAACTATTTACAGCGCGCCGGGCGAGCCGGGCGTAGTAAAGAATCACGCGCGATCTCTTACACCCTATGTAAAGGTAACCCACACGACCAGCAGGTTTTTGCCAACCCGCTCTGGCCATTTGAAACCATGATCCCGGCACCCATGGTCGCGATGAACTCCGCCCGACTGGTGCAACGTCACGTCAATGCATTATTACTGTCCGACTTTTTATGTAACGTTATTGGCGAAACCGATAAAGAAAAAACCAGCCTCGATAGCCTCTGGTTTTTCGGTGAAGATGACGGGCAGTCAAAATGCGAACGCTTTAAAATCTGGCTGGAACGTCCGGTTCTTGATATCGACACGGCGCTGGAACGGCTGGTGAAAGGTACGGCGTTGCATGGTGCAAGAGCCGAATATCTGCGGGATAAAACAATCAACGCGATCACCTTCCTGCAACAGCGGTGGCTCTCCGTTTATCGCGATCTCGTGACACAGGAGCGTGAGTCGCAGCCGCAAACGCCTTATCGTAAGCGCATAGAGCTGGAGAAGAAACGGCACTGTGGCGAGTATCTGCTGCGCGATCTGGCTGCCAGAACCTTCCTGCCGGGATACGGTTTCCCGACAGATGTAGTGACGTTTGATAACTTCACGATGGAAGATTATATCCGCGAAAAATCGCAGAAAAGTCGTGATAAAAAGGACCGTGAAGATAACGTTTCCCGTTATAAAGGATTACCTTCCCGTAACCTCGGTGTTGCCATTCGTGAATATGCACCGGGAGCAGAGATCATCCTTGATGGCCGTGTCTTCCGCTCTGCCGGTGTCTCACTGCACTGGCACAACATTAATGCTGATACCAATGAAGCCCAGCGTCTGGATTGCGCCTGGCGCTGTCACAAATGCGGGACCATTGGCTATGAAGAGGGGATGAGCAGTTCCGGGATGCTCTTTTGCTCCAATAGCGCCTGCGGCGAAAAAATAATCATGGATAATCGCCGTCAGGTGCTGCAGCCTGCCGGGTTTGTCACCGATGCACACGCTCCGGTAACGAACAATATTGAAACCATGAAATTCGTCCCGGTTGTCCCCGCGTGGGTCTTTGTTAAAGCAGAGCCCGTACCGTTGCCTAACCCGCTAATGGGTTATATGGCTTCTGGGGCTGATGGGCATGTTTTCCAGCAAAGTTTGGGGGAAGGTGGACACGGTTATGCATTGTGTCTGAGCTGTGGCCGTGCTGAGTCGATGCTGAATGAAAATGATGCGCCGAAAAGTATGGAAGCTCACTATCCACCGCGTCCGGGTAAAGCGGATCGCGACAGCCAGAATCATCGTCTGATTTGCCCCGGTTCGACGGCACTCATGAAGAATGTCACCCTGGGCGCACTGGCGCGTACCGATGTCTTTGAAATGGTTCTGCGCAAACCGCAAAACGGCGAGTATCTGCCAGATAACACAGAGGAGGGGCGGATTGTTGCCATGACTCTGGCGGTTGCTCTGCGTCAGGCGCTGGCGGGCGTTCTGGGTATCTCCGCCGCAGAACTCGGCTATTCTGTACGTCCGGTCAGACTGGAGGATGGGCAATCGGTATTAGCCGTACAGCTTTATGATGTGATCAGCGGTGGTGCAGGTTTTGCCTCCAGCGCACCGGTACACATTGAAGCTATATTGCAGGGAATGGTGAAACAGTTAGGCTGCCGCCATTGTGAGACTGCATGTAGTGAATGCCTGCTTGATTCCCAGACTCGCCACGATCACGATTTGCTGGATCGCAAAGCGGCGCTGGCCTGGCTTGGCGATGACTTCACGTATTACATCGGTTTACCGGATGAAGAGACATTCTCGCTGCCGGATGCCCGCTACTGCCCTGGCGCCATTGGCGATACGATTCGCCGGGCGATTAACGAAGGCGCTGAAAAGCTCACCCTGTGGATGACCGGCGCGCCCAATGAGTGGGATTTATACGCACGTCAGTTCCGCGCGGCGGTTCAGAACTATCGGCTAAAAGACAACGTCGAGGTCGATCTTGTTATTCCTACGGGAGTGGATGACCCGGACCTGTTGCATGAACTATCGCAATTTACTGCGCTGGGTGTGCGGCTGTGCCATGTTGAACAGGATCTGCAATTACCGATCGTTGCCCAGGTCACCTTTACCGATCGCGTGATGACGCTGGCCTCTCGCAGCCAGCAGGCAACGATTCCGGGGCCGGAGTGGCACCTGAATGACGAACTGGTGGTGCGTAGTCTCGGTTATAAAACGGTAGAACTGAACGAGTTTATTCTGCCGGCTAAAGCCACCAACGCTGTCGAGCGGGTCAAAGACATTCAGATCCACAAACAGTTGAATGGACCACTGTCGCAGTTTGGGCAACGCTTCTGGGACGTGCTGTTTAACGACCATGAAGAAGCGCAGTCACTGATGAATAACACGCGAATTACCGGCGTTCACTATACCGATCGCTATCTGCAAAACCCGGTTGCGCTGGCGTTGTTGGGATCAATTCTGAGACCGCTAAAAACAAAGCTGACCGATGGCGCTGAAGTGACGCTGGATACGCTATTTAAAGATAAAGATCGCCCCGGTAACCGGCCTTTCCATGACTGGATGAGCATAGCGGATTTTCAGGATTTCGCTGATCAGTGGTTTGCTGCTGCGCTGGGCAGGCCGGTAGAACTGACGGTGTTCGACTCGCCGCGCGATATCCCTCACCATCGTAAACTGACGGTGACTTTTGAGGATGGTCAGGTATTGAAGATCCGCTTCGATCAGGGGATGGGCTACTGGCGCATCAACTTTTCATCGCAATGGCATTACTTTCATTTCCGCGATGACGTTTCTTTCCAGTTAGTCAAAATGGCTCAGGCCTGCAAGGAAGGGAATGTCGCCAACAGCGAAGAGAGTTGGGCAACGGATGTGCTGGTGGAGGTGATCGCCTCCTGATGATGAGCCGCTCCCGATGTGGTGTCGGGAGCGGTATTTTCTATAAAACTTACCGCTTATTTGAGATATTCATCGAAAATGTCGAGTAATTCTTGATGTATACACGGCCATTCCTGACCTAAATTGACGGTACACAAGCCAATATCGAAGCCATTAATTTTATAACGATGTTTCACTGCGGTATCTACGTGGGGATATATTAATAATCCCCCTATGTTTTCGCCATTTTCAGGCTTTAACGACCATAAGTAATTCATCAGTTGATAAAGATTTTGCGAATGAAATTTTTCTGTTCCCATTCGTCGTGAAAAAATGCTCTTATAGTATTTGGCGTCAACGATAAGTATTTTTTCTGATGAGCGAATGGTGATGTCAGTTTCCATTCGAGGTAACAAATTAAGTGACTGATCCGATATACTCGATGCATCCCATTTTAAATAAGAGCGGGTTGTGTTTGCAGACGTTAATTCACGACGGCAAAATTCATAAAGAAACTTTTGATAAAGTAATGACATCTCTTTTTCGTTTCTTTCAAAATCATAGAAACGGTAGTGTCCTTTGTTTTGACCTGGAATAGAATTATTGACGATGAATTTGCAGACACTGATAACGAATTTATAATAACGCGTATTTTTTCCGCCATTCAGATAGCTGAAATGCTGCGGAGTTAAATGAAGAGTGCTAATGCCCGGTAATTTTCTATAAAGTGAACGAGCTTCATCTCTGATAGTTGAATTTAACTTTTCATGCTTAATTAATATGGCTAATGTGCTTTTTATAATTCGGTTAGCCAGCGTGTCTTCATTAAGCATATCAAAAGTACTGACGGTTTTCCCATGATTAAGATGGAAGCCGCGTATTGTTTTAGCAAACTCTATTCGCCCTTTGATGCCAGGAATGATCTCGGTATTAGGATTGTAATCAAGCTCAAGCCCTCGGCGTGAAAGCTGTAAAACCCCTTTATTTAATACATACCCCAGGATATCAAGAAGATTGTTACCGGGTATGGCTTCAAGGTTTGCCTGCTTAATTTCCTGTAAATAACCCCATGCATAGGTAAGCATGTAATAGATATTACGGACAGGTATCACGGGCTGTTCCACTATGAGTCCCCTAATAATTTGTTGGTCCATTTCTGTTGTTTATAGGGGTCATCAAAGAAATATTCTTCGAGTAAAGGGGCGATATCCGTCATCACAATTTCATTAAGCCATTGCGTATCCGGAGAGGTGCCATCTTCCAACCCACAGCAGAAGTAACTATGCCCAATGCGGAATCCTTTCCCAAGGATAGTGGCCTCTTTGCTGATTTCCTGGTTCAACTCGTTCATTTTTTGGCATAAAGACTCAACAAATGAAGGTTCTGCTTTTTTATTCAGTAAAAAATTCCGGAACTGTGGTGTATCAAAACCTGGCTCAATATCTATGAAAGAAAATCGTCTGCGTAGGGCATAGTCAACAACGGCCAGAGAGCGATCGGCAGTATTCATTAAACCGATGATATAAACATTCTCCGGGACATAGAATCGTTCTTCATCGTTTTCGGAGTAGGTTAGGGGAACAGACCAGTTTTCACCTCGTTTATCATGTTCCATTAACATCATCACTTCGCCAAATACTTTACTGAGATTGGCACGATTGATTTCATCTATAATAAAAATATACTTTTTCTCTGGCTGCTCTTTAGCTTGCTGACAAAAATTGTAAAATATGCCGTCTTTACGTCGGAAGCCGACGCCATTCGGACGATAGCCCTGTATAAAATCCTCATAGCTATAGGATTGATGGAACTGAACCATATTGACGCGTTGCGGAGCCTTTTCTCCTGTCAGCAAGTAAGCCAGACGGCGTGCAACAAAGGTTTTTCCAACGCCGGGCGGCCCCTGGAGGATAATATTTTTTTTGATGGTTAATCGTTTGAGTATCGTCTCTATTGTGGTTTCAGGGATAAACAAATCATTTAACGCATCTTCCAGACAGTATGATTCAGTTTTTGACATAGGTGGAATAACACTCTTGCCAGAATTAAATATTAATTTATAGTCGTTGATTATGTTGTCCAGCATAGAGGCAAATCGGGTGTAATCAATACCCTGTGAGACTTTTTGGGAACAGGCGTAATAGGACTGTCCGTATTTTTTAGGATATACACCCGAAGTTGCCTGAAAATACTCTGCGATTGTTTTAGGTATGTCTGAAGAGAACTGCCATTGGGCATGTGGTTCATTCGTGTCGCTTATACCATAAGCCAAAACCAACTCATCAAAATCTTTATAATAGAGAATAACGGGATATATACCGTTAGAAGCTTCCTGACCTTCTCCAAGAAATGCAAACCAGGGAATAGACGTAAAATTACCATAACCGAAACTCAATTTTACTCGCAGGTTACGGTAAGACGTTGGATAATCTTTAGTGGATTGCGAACGTTGTTGCTGTGCTTGCTTAATAAATTTTTCAATCCAGGGTTGAATAGATTCCATAAGATATGCCTTCCTCATTGCTAAGCCTCTATTATCGCTTTCGCAACGTACTGAAACAATAGATTTTTACTGCAAAATCAGACTGGTAAATATTTACTGAGGGGGAAAGTTTCTATTGAGTCAGTGGAAGGCTCCCGGTGGTTAACCGGGAGTAAACGCTGTTACGCGACTTTCTGTTTACCGGCAATCACTCCAATAAACGCCTGCACCTGCTTTTGTTTACGCGCCGACAGTTTGCACACCTGGCGTAGCGACTGCATCAGTTCGCTCTCCTCGGCGGCGGGTGGTTGGGCGGTGAGGACAATACAGCCTTCCATCACTTTGACATCTACCGCCGTGCCAGTGGCAAAACCGGCGGCTTCCAGCCACTGACCTTTCAGGGTGATGGCGGGAATACGGCTGTAATCCGGGTAGCGACTCGCATAACCGACGGTGACATGACGGTTATTTGCCGGGGAGACTTCTGCTTCGAACGGTTGTGCAATAGAATGCGTGTCAGTCATAACTGCTATTCTCCAGGAATAGTGATTGTGATTAGCGATGCGGGTGTGTTGGCGCACATCCGCACCGCGCTAAATACCTGTATATATCATCAGTAAATATGGGCTTTGTTGAATAAATCGAACTTTTGCTGAGTTGAAGGATCAGATCACGCATCTTCCCGACAACGCAGACCGTTCCGTGGCAAAGCAAAAGTTCAAAATCACCAACTGGCCCACCTACAATAAAGCCCTCATCAACCGTGGCTCCATAACTTTCTGGCTGGATGATGAAGCTATTCAGGCCTGGTATGAGTCGGCAACGCCTTCATCACGGGGAAGACCTCAGCGCTATTCTGATCTCGCCATCACCACCGTTCTGGTCATTAAACGCGTGTTCAGGTTGACCCTGCGGGCTGCACAGGGTTTTATTGATTCCATTTTTACACTGATGAATGTTCCGTTGCGCTGCCCGGATTACACCAGTGTCAGCAAGCGCGCAAAGTCGGTTAATGTCAGTTTCAAAACGTTCACCCGAGGTGAAATCGCGCATCTGGTGATTGATTCCACCGGGCTGAAGGTCTTTGGTGAAGGCGAATGGAAAGTCAAAAAACACGGCAAAGAACGCCGTCGTATATGGCGAAAGTTGCATCTGGCAGTTGACAGCAAAACACATGAAATCATCTGTGCAGACCTGTCGCTGAACAATGTGACGGACTCAGAAGCCTTCCCGGGTCTTATCCGGCAGACTCACAGAAAAATCAGGGCAGCATCGGCAGACGGCGCTTACGACACCCGGCTCTGTCACGATGAACTGCGGCGTAAGAAAATCAGCGCGCTTATCCCGCCCCGAAAAGGCGCGGGTTACTGGCCCGGTGAATATGCAGACCGTAACCGTGCTGTTGCGAATCAGCGGCTGACCGGGAGTAATGCGCGGTGGAAATGGACAACAGATTATAACCGTCGCTCGATAGCGGAAACGGCGATGTACCGGGTAAAACAGCTGTTCGGAGGTTCACTGACACTGCGTGACTACGATGGTCAGGTTGCAGAGGCTATGGCCCTGGTACGAGCGCTGAACAAAATGACGAAAGCAGGTATGCCTGAAAGCGTGCGTATTGCCTGAAAACACAACCCGCTACGGGGGAGACTTACCCGAAATCTGATTTATTCAACAAAGCCGTAAATATGGGGAAAGTCCAGCTAAAAATAGAATAAAATGGGCAATTTCTGGAATGATTTAAATATATTTATGTGGGTTATGATTGGCGTGAAATAATAAAAAGCGCACCGGAAAGGTGCGCCAGAAAATAATGTTCAGGATTTTTTACGTGAGGCTTTTTTACCCCCGCTAGCTGCGCGTTCAGCTTTGATTTTTTCCAGCAACGCGGCGGCGCTGTTTTCTCCGCTGATCAAATCCGGGTTTTCGGCCCGCCACTGGGCGGTAAGTTCACCACGGAACGCTTTTGCCAGGATGGATTGCGTCAGGTTGTTGACGCGGGCTAAGGCGTTGTTGACCTGTTTTTCTATGGTGTCGGCGTAGGCGAAGAGTTGCTCGACGCGGCGAACGATTTCGGCTTGTTCTTTTACTGGAGGTAATAAAACAACTTGGGATTTGATATCTTTTCCTGAAATACCTTTTTGACCAGAAGTTGTTTTCACGCAGTTCATCATTGCATTTCGTGCTGAGGGGGATGAAAAAAATATTTCGATATATTCTGGTAAAGCATCTTTGGTTAATCGAGCTCGAATAAGTTTATCAGGATATAGCAAATTTTGATGTTGTAATTTTTTCAATAACCCACAAACACCAACAAATTCTAAACTTCCGTTATAGCGAGTAAATAAAAGATCTCCATCTTGTAATTTGTGGCGGTTTAGTTCACTTTCTGAACATTCTAGAAACCGAATATCGTTTTGATCTACATGGCCAGCACGTACAGAACTAATGCGTAGTATTGGATGACCAACACCACTTTCATTTGGCTTTGATGAAAGACCATTACGTAATTCAGTTAAGATAGATTCAAAATTTAACTTCTTAAATACAGAATGTTGCGGCTCAAAATTACGCCATTTTTCTGTCAATTTTCCATTAACTGCGCCCCCCAATACCGCTTGACGAAAACGTTTCAGGATTTGTGGGATTTGCTCAAAACGTGCTTTGGTGCTGTCTACCTGCGCCAGCAGCGTATCGAGTTTTTCAGCGATGATTTTTTGTTCGGCAAGTGGTGGGATTGGTATATTTATCAAATCAAAGCTTGCCGGCTTAATATTATTAATATTTGCACCAGCAGAAAGTGATGAAATTTTGTTTCGATAAAGAGAAGATTTTGTGAAATGAGCAATAAAACCAGAAAATATAAGTTTTTCAGGACGTAATACACCGCAAAATGCGCCGAAACTACATTCAAATGGTAGATGCTGATGTGCGGATTTACCAACTACGGATTTGCTCCCTGATGACATTGCAATAACAATATCTTCAGGAGATATTTTTTGATTTTCTTTAACAAGATTTTTAGGAACAAAAACCAAGTCCGTAGTATCAAACTTGCCATTCTGAATATTGTTCGCACGGATAAGAGGCAAATAATCATCTTTTAGATAATTTATTGCCTGCTCTTTTTTATACGTTACTCCTCGGATTAGAGTTGTGACCGTAGATACTGGGGCGATAACCCACCCCTCCGGCAATTTCCCCGCACTCATTCCTTCACCCCACCAAACGCTTCTTCCAGCAACTGACGCTGCAAATCGGCCTCATCGCTCGCCCCCAGTTCACGCATCAGCGCATCCAGTTCAGACAGCGCCTGTACCAGTTCGCCCATCGCTTCTGCCGCTAATACATCCGGCTCCGGCAGGCTGTCGGCATCAATACTGTCTTTATCTTTCAGCCAGGAGATATCCAGCGAATCGGATTTTGCGGTGCGGATCCACTCACGGCTGAACTTGCGCCAGCGGCTGGTAGCAAGATGCTGGTCGGTGTTTTTGTTCTCTTCGCTGTCGGCAACTTCCGTCTCTTCGGCGTTAAAACTCCATTCACCTTCAGTGCGCGGGCTTAAACCGTGCGGGTCTTCGCCATACACGCGCTCAAACGGCTGCAAATGCTCGTCGGTAAACGGTGTGCGCTTGCCGAAACTCGGCATATTGGTACGCAGGTCATACACCCACACGTCGTCGGTGCAGTTCTTATCCTGATGCGGGTTCGCCACTGTGCCTTTGGTAAAGAACAGCACGTTGGTCTTCACGCCCTGCGCGTAAAAAATACCGGTCGGCAGACGCAGAATGGTGTGCAGATGACACTTATCCATCAGGTCACGACGGATGTCGGTGCCTTTGCCGCCTTCAAACAACACGTTATCTGGCACCACCACCGCCGCACGACCGCCGGGATGCAGCGTTTCGATAATATGCTGCATAAAGCACAGCTGTTTGTTGCTGGTCGGGTGAACAAAGGTGCGGGTAATGTTGGTGCCTGCGGCGCTGCCAAACGGCGGGTTAGTGGCGACAATATGCGCCTTCGGCAGGTTTTCACCGTCGCTGCCCAGGGTGTTGCCCAGACGGATTGCGCCGCCGTGGTCGAGGTTGCCTTCAATATCGTGCAGCAGGCAGTTCATCAGTGCCAGACGACGGGTGCCGGGCACCAGTTCGAGGCCGATAAACGCGCGGTGGATCTGGAAATCCTGCGTGTCGCCATCAAGGTCGTCCAGATCATTGGTTTGCGACTTAACATAGCGGTCGGCTTCAATCAAAAAGCCCGCCGTACCTGCCGCCGGGTCCTGCACCACTTCACGCGGCTGCGGTTTCAGCAGATGAATAATGGTTTTAATCAGCGGACGCGGGGTGAAGTACTGGCCTGCACCAGACTTGGTTTCATTCGCGTTCTTCTGCAACAGCCCTTCGTACATATCGCCGAAGTCATCGCGCGACTTACCGTGCGCGCCGTTGTACCAGTCCAGCGAATCCATATTGCTGACCAGTGCGGTTATTTGTTTCGGCTCGGTGATGGTGGTACTAACATTATGAAAAACTGCCTGTACCAGCTTTTTGTCATCTTCGCCTAAATGCACGAGCATTTTTCGGTAGAACTGCAACTGCTCCTGGCCGATGCGGGATTTCAGGTCATCCCAGCGGTAACCTTCCGGCAGGTATTCCGCTTCCTGACCGGTCTCTTTACACATTTTCAAAAACAGCAGCGAGGCGAGTTCATTGACGTAGTTTTGATAGGAAACGCCGCCATCGCGCAGGTTGTCGCACAGCTTCCACAGCTTCGCGACCAGATCGTTATTGTTCATTGTGAGTTCCGTAAATTAAGCAGCGGCCCAAATTCATCGAGCCGCAGAAGAAGAAATTGCCGAGGGTAATATACACAAAATCATTCAGGTTGCATCAAGGCGGCAAGTGAGTGAATCCCCGGGAGCGTACAGAAGTACGTGACCGGGGTGAACGAGCGCAGCCAACGCAGAGGCAGCCTGAAGGATGAAGTGTATACGTGTCAGGCCAGCTCGTCCCAGATATAATCGCTGAATTTGCCCAGCAGGGTATCGAGATTATCGTCAAAGGTTCTTTGCAGCATCGCCTTCCCGCCGCGACGGTGGAAGTTGCCGGTTTTGAAGACATCGTCGTCGAGCACCACTTTCTCTTTCAGCGCCTGCGCTAAACGATCGAGCCAGCTTAATTGCTCGCTGCTCCAGTCGTTTTCGCCCTTAATGCGCGTCAGCGCGTGATCGACACGTTCCTCAAACGGTTTCAGCGCATCGCCCACCGCAGCGCGGCGAATATGACCAATCAGCCGGGCGGCGATATCTTCATTGCGCGTCTCTTTCCATGCTTTGCGCAGGGAAGATTCCTCAAAGTGCTGGCGGTCAAACCACTCCTGTAGCTCGACCAGCCCTTTACGGGTGAGATCGCGCGGGCGATTAATAACTGCCTGCAATGCCGGTTGCGCGTTCGGGGAACGTTGCACCAGCGAGTCAAAGGCTTCGAGGAAATCCTGCGGCGTGTCGTAATCACCGTACAGCGATTTTACACTCACCACTTCATCGTCGATATCGAGGAAGATCGGCGCATCATTCAGGTTGTTGATGTCCGTTTTCAGCTTTTCCAGACGGGCGATAAAGCCAGGCAGTTTGTTAAAGACTTCGGCGCTCCAGTGCGGCCCTTTTTCCCGCAGGCGCGAGGCGAAGCCGTTAAAGCCCACCCCCGCCGCGTCCTGGCATAGCTCATCCAGACGACGCACCTGTTTATCTATCGTTTCGCTGCGGTCACGGTTAAACGTGGCCAGGCCGATGATGCGCTGGAGCTTCGCCACCAGTTGTTCATGGCTGTGCTCGGCAAAACTGCGGCCATCCGCTTCGGTGATTTTATAGGTTTCTGAATCGGTAATTTCGTTGACCAGCGTTTGCAGCTCCACCTTAGGACGCACCACCACCGGACGCATGGTGTCGACGCTCTCCAGCGTGCTGTATATATCGACGCAGTCGAAAATCTTAAAGCTGGTTTTATTCACGTCCGGGCACAAGCGCGTGGCGCGGCCTTTCATCTGCTCGTACAGAATACGGCTGCGTACTTTACGCAGGAACACGATGTTACAGATCGACGGAATATCGACGCCGGTCGTCAGCAGGTCGACGGTTACCACAATATTGGGCAGCCGCTCTTTATTGAAGCGGGTGATCATGGTCTGCACTTTGCGCGCGTCTTTATCGGCATCACCGGTGATCTTGATTATCGCGTCGTGCTCCAGTTGCGGATACTTTTTCTTGAACGCGGTACGCAACTCTTCCACCACCATATCGGCATGGGCATTGGTGACGCAGAAGACCAGCGTTTTTTGCGACCCGGTCGGGTCAAGGTAGTTGGTGAGTTCGTTACAGACGGCGCGGTTAAACGCCGGGATCACCAGGCCACGGTTAAAGTCGGCGACCTCAAAATCCTGATCGTCTTCCAGGGTGTCGTTGATTACTTCCCCCTGCGGGCTGATGCGCTCTACCTGTTCGCCTTTGGAGAGATAAACACCCTCCTGTGCGTTGCGGGTGGTGATCTGAATTGGTGGATCCTGGTCGATCAGAAAACCGTCGATAACCGCGGTACGGTAGGTATAACGGTAAACCGGCTCGCCGAAAATCTGCACCGTATGCAACGCCGGGGTGGCGGTGAGGGCGATTTTTATCGCATCGAAGTGATCGAGAATGCGACGGTAGGCAGAGACATAATCCAGCTGGCTGCGGAACTGTAGTTCGCCTTCGGTCTGCTCTTTATCGAGAATATAGCCGCGATGCGCTTCATCGACGACGATACAGTCGTAACGGGCCACCGGCATCGGTTCATCTGATTGCAGGGTGCGTTTCACCAGCGACTGTACGGTGGCAACGTGAATTTTGGTGCTGTCTTCCGGGAATTTATCCGTCAGCCCTTTAATGTCGAAAATGCTGTTGAAGGTGTCGCCGTTAATACGCGTATCTTCAAACGCCCCCAGCGCCTGCTCGCCAAGAGAACGGCGATCCACAAGGAAGAGAATGCGTTTAAAACGCTGGGACTGGATCAGGCGGAACATCATGGCAATTGCGGTGCGGGTTTTACCGGTACCGGTCGCCATCGCCAGCAGGATCTCTTGTTGACCCTTGACGATTGCCTTTTCCACCGCGCGGACGGCATCTTCCTGATAATAACGCAGGCCCAGCTCGCTCATGCCGGGATTATCGGCAAACCACTGATTCTGTTTTTGCGGTTCGCTGCCGAGCATTTCCAGCAGCTCTTCCGGGCGATGCCACTCGGGTAAGGCTTTCGACATATTGCGGGTATCACGCACGTCGCGATACCAGATGCCACTTTTAGTCTTCATTGCTGCGCGGTATTCGCGCCCGTTGGTGGAGTAGCAGAAGGGGATTTTAAACCGTTGTTGGCCGCTGGAGTCCTGCCAGCTAGTTTCATACTCCGGCACCGCTTCATGCACTTCATCCGGTGAGTAGTGCTCAAGCAAGGTTTCCCGCAGGAAGCCATTATCGAAGCATTTACTGTAGCGATACGACTCATTGAGCTTGCCGGGAACGTCGATATTTTTACGTTTCGCCTCTACCACCGCGATGGGTTTGAGGCCGACAAACAGCACATAATCCGCAAAGCCCTGTTTACCCGTTTCATCTTTCCCGGTCGGCCATTCGGCAATGGCTTTATTGACGCCGGGTTCCGGGCGCGCGCCTTTGGAGAAGCGCAGGGTTTTGCTATCGGCCTGCCAGCCTGCTTTACGCAGTTGCGCATCAATCAGGAAGCGGCTCTCTTCTTCGCTAAGGTTGAGTGTGCGCTTGATGGCCTGATCGGTAATTTCTTTGTGGTAAGCCTTACGTTCCTGTTCAGTCTGTTTGGCCAGTTCCGCGTTCTTCTCGGCGAGCTGTGCTTCCAGCGCCGCAAGGCGAGCCTGGGTTTGCGCTTCTGTTTCCTGCTGTTTGCCTTCCAGAATAGCGATATAGCCGTTCAGGGCAACCAGCTTCTGCTGTTGCGCTTCGACTTCTGCCTGAGTCTGCGCTTTTTCTCGCACCTGCTGTTCAAGCTGTTGTTTTAGCGTCAGCACTTCCTGGTGATAGAGGTTCTCGCCACGTTCTGGTAACACAAACACCGGCACCGGGAAGTCATAATCTTTAGTGACCAGACGGTAGTACCAGACAGCCAGGCGGAACCCGAGTCGCAGGCACATCTGGGCATCGTCGAGATCGTTGTGATATTCGTGCACCGCCTGGTTACCAATGCGGCGTAATTTGTGAAATACAGAGAGAATGTTGTCATCAACGAAGGCGATTTTGCCGAGTTCGCGCAGGAGATCGTGTTGATTCTCACAAGGGGGGATGTTGAGTAACAGACCAAGATGTTTCGCTGTGGCTTCGCCAAACATACGCATTTTAATTAGCGTCGTGTTGGGATCATCCGGGTAGTTATTTTCCGCCGCACAGGCGATGGCATAAGTGAAGTCGTTGACGCCCTTCAGGAATTCGAAGTTGGATTTATTCATCATTGTTATTAATCCATTGCTGTGTGGGCCTGTCCAAATATTTAAGGCCCATAACGTCTTATCTTAGCTTTCTGTACCTTTCCGGACAATGACCGGAGTCACAGCAACTGACTCATTTCTAACGTGTTCGTCTATTTTGGTAGTGTTATAGTAGCCGAAAAACATCTACCTGATTCTGCAAGGATGTACTATGACGGTTCCTACCTATGACAAATTTATTGAACCTGTTCTGCGTTATCTGGCGACAAAACCGGAAGGTGCAGCCGCGCGTGATGTTCATGAGGCTGCCGCGGATGCATTAGGACTGGATGACAGCCAGCGAGCGAAAGTCATTACCAGCGGACAACTTGTTTATAAAAATCGTGCAGGCTGGGCACATGACCGTTTAAAACGTGCCGGGTTGTCGCAAAGTTTGTCGCGTGGCAAATGGTGCCTGACTCCTGCGGGTTTTGACTGGGTTGCGTCTCATCCCCAGCCAATGACGGAGCAGGAGACGAACCATCTGGCCTTCGATTTTGTGAATGTCAAACTTAAGTCACGGCCGGATGCCGTCGATTTAGATCCGAAAGCCGACTCTCCCGATCATGAAGAACTAGCAAAGAGCAGCCCGGACGATCGGTTAGATCAGGCGCTAAAAGAGCTTCGTGATGCGGTGGCTGATGAGGTTCTGGAAAACTTATTGCAGGTTTCTCCTTCGCGCTTTGAAGTCATTGTTCTGGATGTTTTGCATCGCCTGGGGTATGGCGGCCACCGTGATGATTTGCAGCGTGTTGGCGGTACTGGAGATGGTGGCATCGATGGTGTGATATCGCTTGATAAACTTGGCCTGGAGAAAGTTTATGTTCAGGCAAAACGTTGGCAGAACACTGTAGGCAGGCCAGAATTACAGGCATTTTACGGCGCACTGGCTGGGCAAAAGGCGAAACGTGGGGTGTTTATTACCACTTCTGGATTTACGTCTCAGGCGCGTGACTTTGCTCAATCCGTCGAGGGTATGGTGTTGGTTGATGGGGAACGCCTGGTGCACTTAATGATCGAAAACGAAGTAGGGGTTTCTTCACGTTTGTTGAAGGTGCCGAAACTGGATATGGACTATTTTGAGTGAAATATCAGGCCGGATGCGGCTGCGCCTTATCCGGCCCATAACCCCTTACTTCCTCAACCCCGCAAACGCCGCCCGAATCTCATCCTCCGGCAACTGAATCCCGATAAACACCATCGTGCTATGCGGTTTTTCATCGCCCCACGGTCTGTCCCAGTCGGCGCTGTAGAGGCGCTGGACGCCCTGGAACAGCAGGCGGTTAGCTTCGCCGTCAATCCACAGCATCCCTTTGTAACGCAGCAGTTTATCCGCCGATTCCAGCAGCAGGTTTTCCATCACGCGGGAAACTTCGCTGATATCTACCGGGTAATCCAGTTCCACCACAATCGACGAAATATCGTTTTGTTTATCCGCGATAAAGTGGAAACGCGGTTTGGTGCTGACGACGTTCTCTTCCAGCATAAAACCGTTGGTGTTGAACAGCAGGCCCAGGTCGATGTCGCCGTGGGTAACGGTGTAGACCGGTGCACGGGCGTTGATGCGCGCCAGGCGTTCGCGCAGTTTTTCTGCTTCGCCTGCGACGTCGGTTTTAGTCAGCAGAATACGGTCGGCGTAGCCAACCTGTGACTGGGCGATGGTGAACTGGTTCATCTGCTCATCGGCATGTACCGCATCCACCAGCGCAATCACGCCGTCCAGCAGGTAACGCTGGCATAAAATCTCATGGGAGAAAAAGGTCTGAATAATCGGGCCGGGATCGGCCATGCCGGTGCATTCAATGACCAGACGGTCGAACTGAATATTGCCCTTGTCGAGATTATCCAGCAGGTCGAGTAGCGCGTCCTCCAGCTCGTTGGAGCGCGAACAGCAGATGCAGCCGTTGGTCAGCGTTTTGATCTGCGTGGCGCGGTCACCAATCAGTTGATCATCAACGGAGACTTCGCCGAATTCGTTTTCAATCACGGCAATCTTGTAGCCGTGTTGTTCGTTAAGAATATGGCGCAGCAGGGTGGTTTTGCCCGCGCCTAAAAAACCGGTGAGTAGGGTAACTGCAATCGGGTTCATGCTCTCTCCATTAACAACAGCGCATACCGCCTTTACCATCGCCGCCGTAGCGCGCGTTCTGGCGTTCGCGGAAGAATTCTTCATAGCTCATGTACGGCTTGTCGGGATGGTTGGTCTTCATATGCTCGACGTAGTTGTCGTAGTCTGGAATGCCAATCAACATCTTCGCCGCCTGGCCGAGATATTTTTTTGCCTGTCCTAAGTTACCAAACATAGTTCACTCTGATAAGAACAAAGCCCCGCCGAAGCGGGGCTAAACACGGTTAGTGGTGCGAAGAGATCTTCACGCCGCCTTCCGGGATTGGAACGTACGGTGTTTCTTTGTCAGTACGTTTGTCGCTGTTACGCACCTTCAGCCAGGTTTTGAAACCGTAGAAGATGATGCTGTACACCACAATCAGGAACAGAATACTCAGGCCCGCGTTGGTGTAGTTGTTCACAACAATGTGGTTCATGTTGGCAATCTGCTGCGCCGTCAGGTCAGTACCGTTAGCAATCTTCTCTTTGTACTGGCTTGCCATGTAGAAGAAGCCTTCCATCTGTGGGTTGGTGCTGAACAGTTTCAGACCCAGTGCCCAGGTGGTGCAGATAAGCAGCCATACAGCCGGAACAACGGTAACCCAGATGTATTGGGTGCGCTTCATCTTAATCAGCACAACGGTGCCCAGTACCAGCGCCACGGCTGCCAGCATCTGGTTGGAGATACCGAACAGCGGCCACAGGCTCTTAACGCCGCCCAGCGGATCGACCACGCCCTGATACAGCAGGTAGCCCCACAGACCCACACAGCCCGCAGTACCGATGATACCGGCAACCAGAGAGTCGGTTTTTTTCAGGAACGGGATGAAGTTACCCAGCAGGTCTTGCAGCATAAAGCGGCCAGAACGGGTACCCGCATCCAGCGCGGTCAGGATGAACAGGGCTTCGAACAGAATACCGAAGTGATACCAGAAGCCCATGTCAGCCATCGGCAGCACTTTGTGGAACACATGAGCGATACCTACCGCCAGCGTCGGCGCACCACCTGCACGGTTCAGGACAGAAGGCTCACCAATGTCTTTCGCGGTTTGCAGGATCTGCTCTGGCGAAATCACGAAGCCCCAGGAGCTGACGGTTGCCGCCGCGTGTGCGGTAACGTCTTTCAGCTGCGCCATGATGATCGGCGCGTTCTCGCCACCCATTTCATGCAGGTTAGGCATGGTGATGCCAAGGCCAGCAGGCGGGGTATTCATCGCGAAGTAAAGACCCGGTTCGATGATGGACGCAGCAACCAGCGCCATAATCGCCACGAAGGACTCCATCAGCATTGCGCCGTAGCCAATGAAACGCGCGTCGGTTTCATTAGCCAGCAGTTTCGGCGTCGTACCGGAAGAGATCAGCGCGTGGAAGCCAGATACCGCACCACAGGCGATGGTGATGAACAGGAACGGGAACAGAGCGCCTTTCCACAGCGGGCCAGTACCGTCAATGTACTGGGTCATCGCAGGCATTTTCAGTTCCGGGTTCAGCACCACGATACCCAGCGCCAGGCCGACGATAACGCCGATTTTCAGGAAGGTTGCCAGATAGTCGCGCGGTGCGAGGATCAGCCACACCGGCAGCAGTGCGGAAACAAACGCATAGCCAATCAGCGCGAAGGTAATGGTGGTGTCTTTAAAGGTCAGTGCCGGACCCCAGTACGGATCGTGAGCAATCACGCCACCGAAGTAGATAGAGGCAACCAGCAGCACGATACCAATGACAGAGACTTCACCCACACGCCCCGGACGGATAAAGCGCATGTAGATACCCATAAACAGCGCAATCGGTACGGTTGAGCAAACGGTGAAAACACCCCACGGGCTTTCGGCCAGGGCTTTAACCACAATCAGCGCCAGGACGGCAAGGATGATGATCATGATTAAGAAACAGCCAAACAGCGCGATAGTCCCCGGTACTGGTCCCATCTCTTCTTTGATCATCTCACCGAGAGATGCGCCGTTACGGCGAGAGGAGATAAACAGCACCATAAAGTCCTGTACCGCACCGGCCAGTACTACCCCCGCCAGCAGCCACAGCGTGCCAGGTAGGTAGCCCATCTGCGCGGCGAGAACCGGACCAACCAGCGGACCAGCACCGGCGATAGCGGCGAAGTGGTGACCAAACAACACGTAACGGTTGGTCGGAACGTAGTTCAGACCGTCGTTGTTAATAACCGCAGGCGTCGCGCGCGTGGGGTCGAGTTTCATCACCTTCTGGGCGATGTACAAACTGTAGTAGCGATACGCCACCAGATACACCGACACAGAGGCGACCACGATCCACAGGGCGCTGACGTGCTCCCCCCGACGTAATGCAACTACCGCGAGGCAGAATGCACCGATGATTCCGAGAATCACCCAGGGTATGTGCTTGAATAGTTTTTTCGTATCCATAGTAAAACCTGGCATTTTACTCGTCGTCTTTTGGCTTACAGGTGCGGCAGCTGCGTTCGTTCACCTCTGACACTTACTGTTGTAAGCTCCCGGGGATTCACTCACTTGCTGCCTTCCTGCAAACCAAAATCCATAGAGTAATTTGTTAATCATAGGCCGAAGCCGTTCTAGGTTTGCGTTGCGTTTGAGGAGGTAAATTGACCGCTATCCTGCAGTGATGTTGCCAGAGATACGCGCGCGTAAAGTAAGGTAAATAACTGAGTGGTTATTTTAGGGATGTAAGCGGTCAGGAATGGCGGTGAGCGGTTGGGCAAGAATTATTCATCGGGTGGATATGTGATTGAGATCACAATAAAAATGCCCCTTCGACGAATGCGTGAAGGGGCTGGAGCTTAAATCGCAGCTTCCATTTCCAGCATCACCGGATGGAAACGGCGTTTAAAGTAGATAAGTCCGTGACCTTCTGCACTGAGGATGATGTTTTTAATCTCCACCAGATACACCAGATGTGTGCCAATTGCCTGCACATCGCGGATCTCACCTTCAAGACTGGCCAGCGAACCTTTTAGCACCGGCTGCGCCAGCGGACCTTTTTGCCAGCATGAGAGGCTAAAACGCTCTTCCATCGCCATGCCTGTCATGCCCGCGAAGTGGCGTGCCATCAGTTCCTGCTCATGGTTGAGGACGTTGACGCACAACTTGCCGTTGCCCTGAAAAACCGGGTTCATCGCACTGTTGGCGTTAATGCACACCATCAGCGACGGTGGTGTATCCGTGACCGAGCAGACAGCCGTTGCCGTAATCCCGCATTGTCCGGTGTCGCCCTCGGTGGTGATAATATTTACCGCTGCCGACAGGCTGGCCATCGCGTCACGAAAGCGCAGGCGTTGTTCATCTAATTGCATCTTAACCTCCTGCTGCGTTATTTCAGCAGCTTATCCAGCATGTTGATATCGTCGTTGTTGTGCAGGTGCGGCACAGTCCAGCCGTTCTGGTCGTATTCCGACAGGCAGCGATCAACCATCGCCATCATCTTGTCCATATTGCCGGAGCTTTGTGCCTGGCGCAGACACTGCAGGCGAATCTCATCCTGGCTACCGGAGTAGTTGATTTCATACAGTTCGTGGCGACCACCAAACTCGCTGCCAATGGCGTCCCACATCAGTTTGAGGATCTTGATGCGCTGGACGTGATCCATACCATTCGAACCGCGCACATACTTCGCCAGATACTGGTCGATCTGCGGATTGTTCAGGTCACGGGCACTGGAAGGGAGGTAGATCAGGCCACTGGTAACGTTGCGTTCGATAATGTTTTTGATCTTCGCGTAGGCCATTGGTGCCAGTACGCGATAGGTTTGCAGTGCGGCATGATCCGGTAAATAAGCCCCGTTGACCCACGGCGTCGCTTCAGAACACATCGAGTCACTCAATGCCCAGAAGGTGTTGCGCCACGCCACCACTTCACCGAGATCGGCCTGCACACCACGGAACTCCAGGGTGCCGGTACATTCGAGTGATTTTTTCAGCAGTGCCGTAATGAAGTCGAGTTTCACTGCCAGGCGCACACAGGCTTGCAGCGGATACATACGGGCAAAACCGCCTTCCATCGTCCAGCGACGGCAGCGATCAAAATCGCGGTAGATCAGCACGTTTTCCCATGGGATCAGCACGTTATCCATCACCAGAATCGCATCATTCTCATCGAAGCGGCTGGAGAGCGGGTAGTCATACGGTGAGCCGGTAGCACCCGCGACCATCTCATAAGAGGCGCGGGAGATTAATTTCACGCCATCAGCATCCATTGGCGCAACGAACATCAGCGCGAAGTCCGGGTTTTCGCCCATTACTTGTGCCGAGCCGAAGCCAACCATGTTGTAGTGAGTCAGCGCCGAGTTGGTGGCAACCACTTTCGCACCGCTAACGATAATCCCGGCGTCAGTCTCTTTTTCCAGCTTGATGTAAACGTCTTTCACTTTATCGGTCGGCAAATGACGATCGATCGGTGGGTTAACAATCGCGTGGTTAAAGTAGAGGCCAGTTTCCTGAATACGGGTATACCAGTTACGGGCGTTCTGCTCGAACTGACCGTAAAAGCCCGGATTCGCGCCCAGTGCGCAACCGAAAGCAGCTTTGTAGTCTGGGGTACGGCCCATCCAGCCATAGCTCAGGCGTGACCACTCAGCGATGGCGTCGCGTTGCTGGCGCAGGTCGTCGGCACTTTTCGCCACGCGGAAGAATTTATGGGTATAGCCGCCGCTGCCGGTGTCGGTGTTCCAACACAGAGAGTCCTGCATCTCCGGTTTGTGCAGCGCGTCGTACAGTTGGGCAACAGACGCTGCCGCATTACGAAATGCCGGATGAGTAGTGACGTCTTTCACTCGCTCGCCATAGATATAGATCTCGCGACCATCCTGCAGGCTTTTCAGATACTCTTCCCCGGTGAACGGACGTTGGGTACTGGCGCGGAAATCTTCTGGTTTCATGTCGACCTCTACAGTATTAATCGGAATACGATTGTTAATTTTGTGTGTTGTTTTTGTTATTCAATTGAAGCTTGCAGGGGCGATTACGGGAAGAGACTTTTGGGACAATGGCTGGTACTTTTCAGGTCGGGTACGGTTTTGTGATCGAGGTCGCTTTTAGCGATTTTTGACGTTACTAAATCCCCTTGCTCCAGGCGGAGAAAGGGGAATAGCAGGTGGTGCCTGGTTTCCCGTTAAGGCTAAGGGATTTTCACGTCACAGGTACTTTTTTGGCACGATAAGCACTGGGCGAGCAACCGACTAAGCGATAAAAAAAGCGCGCAAAATAAGCCGGATCCTTAAAACCGAGTTGCCAGGCAATATTGTTCACGGCGTTATCAGAAAACAGCAGCAGCCGCTTGGCTTCTCGCAGCTGCCTGTCGAAAATCAACCGTTTTGGCGGACGGTTGGCAAAGCGACGGCAGATGTCCGTGAGTCGTGATTCGGTGATATGCAGTTCGTTAGCGTAATCCGGTACTGTCCAGTGCTGATGAAAATGGCTTTCAATCAGCATATGAAAACGCTGGAACAGTTTTAATTCTCCGCGCATCCCGCTGGCGGCATGGTCGTCGAGTTTTGCGTTACGCAGCAGTAGGGTGAACACTGCCTGTGCCAGGAGCGTCAGGGTGTGTTCCCGTCCAGGCAGTTGTTCCACCGATTCCCGCTCTATCAGTTGCCAATAGTGTTCCAGCGCCGCCAGTTCGTCGGGTTTATCTGCCAGTGACAGGCAAATCCCCGGCAGGCCGAAGGTTTCCCGAGTGCCCGGATACAGAACTTCCAGCAGGGGCCAGATCAGATCTTCCCGTACCGTCAACACATGACCGTCGGCGTCAGACTCCGTAATAAACGCATGAGGTACTGACGGCGGCGTCAGGACAAACAGGGGCGCTTCCACCGAGTAGCGATGATCGTCAAGCTGTAGCTCAATCTGTCCGCTATTGAGGAAATGCATCTGAAAGTACTGTTCGTGGCGATGTGGCAGCATATGGCGGCCAAAAAATGCCGCCATGCGGGCGAACGACTGATAATGCACATCGTCCGTACCCAGGCTTTCATCGTACTCTTTGCTGATATCAATATTGGCAATCTGACGGTCACGCATCGTCGTTCCTTACGGGGTCGCTCGCGGACGGGAGGACTGCATTGGAATCGCCCAGATAATCCCCGCACCAATCACCAGCAGCGCGGCAACAAACCACAATCCACTGTTAAAGCTGCCGGTCAGATCTTTCAACCAGCCGATCATAAACGGACTTAATGCTGAACCAATGTTGCCAGTGGCGTTGATCACCGCAATACCGATCGCTCGTGCCCGCAGGCTGATGGACTGATCCGGTGTTGTCCAGAAAATCGCCATTGCGCTGAATGATCCGGTCGAAGCCATAATGATCCCCAGCATCTGGATCATGTTGTGATCAGTTGCCGAAGCCAGTAACCAACCAGCGGCAGCGAACAAATAAGGAAGGGCGGTGTGATGCCTTCGTTCCTGGCGGTGATCTGAGTGACGGCTCCAGTAAATCATCCCGAGAATGGTACAAATCTGCGGTACGGCGGCCAGCAGGCCGATGGTGATATTACTGCTGCCCTGATTAAAGCTTTGCAGGATCTGCGGTGTCCAGATGCTGATCGCACTAAGTGTGTTGGTCAGGCAGAAATACGCCAGGGTATACATCATCACCACCGGAGTGAAGATCTCCCGCCACATGCTGCGTTGTTGCATGGCGTGGTGGCTGATGGCTCCCTCTGGCTGAACCAGCGTCAGACGATCGTTATCCATCATCTCTTGCAGGCATTTTTTGTCTTCTTTCGTCAGCCACTTAGCTTTGTCCGGTGAGTCATCAAGCCAGAACCACACCATGATGCCGAGTAATACCGACGGGAAGCCTTCCAGCAAAAACAGCCACTGCCAGCCTTTTAATGCCATTACGCCATCCAGCGACAAAATGTAGCCGGAAACGATCGATCCCAACGCTGTCGTTACCGGCATTGCCACCATAAACAAGGCGTTGGCACGGGCGCGGAAATAGGCCGGAAACCAGAAGGTTAAATACAGCAGAATGCCAGGCAGAAAGCCGGCTTCGGTAATGCCAACCAGTATACGCAGTACGTACAAGCTGGTGGGGCCAGTGGCAAACATGGTGGCAGTAGAGGCGATGCCCCAAAGCACCATGATGGTGGCGATCCAGCGCCGCGCACCGACAATACTCAGCATAATGTTGCTGGGAATGCCGAAGATGACATAAGCGGCGTAGAACAGGGTGGTGGCGAGGCCAAACATGGTGGCGCTCAGACCGAGGTCGCGTCCCATCGTGAGTCCGGCAAAGCCGATGTTGATGCGATCAAGGAACGAGAAGATAAACAGCACGAACAGAAAGACGATCAGGCGGCGAAACAGCTTCTTAATAACCGCCTGTTGTCCGGCAGTCAGCGCTTTATGCTGATTCGCCGGATCGATACTCTCCGGTATGGCAGGTGAGGTGTCGCTCATTTTTCTTCCTCTAATGGGATTTTTGTAGGGTACGACAAGGTTTATGGCGGATGCGCACAAACGCCTTATCCGGTCCGCGATTTGGTACGGCTTTTTGCCGGATGCGGCGTAAACGCCTTATCCGGCCTACGGTTTGGTGCGAGTGTAGGCCGGATAAGCGCAGCGCATCCGGCATTAATACACGTCGGGCTTAATCGCTGTAGCCTGCGCACCAAACCGTGCTGCCAGCGCTTCGGCGGCGCGGGCGAGCAGGGTGGTGTCAACGCCGACGGCGACAAACAGCGCGCCCAGTTCCAGATAGCGTTTTGCCAGTTGCTCATTGGCGATCAGGATCCCCGGCGCTTTGCCCGCTTCGCGGATCTGCACGATCGCCTGCTCAATCGCGGCCTGTACTTCCGGGTGCTGAGGATTACCGGCATAACCCATATCGGCGCTCAGATCCGCCGGGCCGATAAACACGCCGTCGACCCCTTCCACGTCCAGAATCTGCGGTAAGTTCTTCATTGCCTCACGCGTTTCGATCTGCACCAGCACGCACATTTGATCGTTGGCTTTTTGCAGGTAATCAGGAATACGATTCCAGCGCGAGGCTCGGGCCAGCGCACTGCCCACACCGCGAATACCGGCGGGGGGATAACGGGTGGCGCGTACCGCTTCACGGGCTTCGTCAGCGTTTTGAACCATCGGCACCAGTAAGGTTTGTGTGCCGACATCCAGCAGTTGTTTGATTTGCACCGGATCGTTCCACGACGGACGTACCACCGGCTGGCTGGGGTAGGGCGCAATCGCCTGTAGCTGGGTGAGCACGGTTTGCACGTTATTCGGCGCGTGCTCACCGTCGATCAATAACCAGTCGAATCCTGCTCCGGCCAGTAACTCTGCGCTGTAGCTGCTACTTAGCCCCAGCCATAATCCGATCTGCGGGCGGCCTGCTTTCAGCGCCGCTTTAAAACTGTTTTCCATCGTTCTCTCCTTAAACAAAGCGGCAGCTAATGGAGCCCATGTTGCCGTAATCGACGTGGAAGGTATCGCCCTTACGCGCCGGAACCGGGCGGGTGAACGAACCGCCGAGAATGATTTGCCCGGCTTCCAGTTGTACGTCATACGGTGCGAGTTTGTTCGCCAGCCAGGCCACGCCGTTTGCCGGATGATTTAGCACACCAGCGGCGACGCCAGTTTCTTCAATCACGCCATTGCGATACATCAGGGCGGAGATCCAACGCAGATCCAGTTCGTCTGGTTTGATCGGACGACCGCCGAGGATCACTCCGGCGTTGGCGGCGTTATCAGAAATGGTGTCGAACACTTTGCGCGGGCGCTGGGTTTCCGGATCGATGTTGTGGCAGCGGGCGTCGATCAGCTCCAGCGCCGGGATCACGTAGTCCGTGGCGTTGTAGACGTCGAACAGCGTGCAGTTTGGCCCACGCAGCGGTTTTGCCAGCACAAAAGCCAGCTCCACTTCAATGCGCGGCACGATAAAGCGATCGGTCGGGATATCGCTGCCATCGTGGAAGAACATGTCGTCCAGCAATGCACCGTAATCTGGCTCGCTGATTTGTGAGCTGGCCTGCATCGCTTTCGAGGTCAGGCCGATTTTGTGGCCTTTCAGCGTGCGGCCTTCGGCGATTTTCAGTCGGACCCATTCGCGCTGTACGGCGTAGGCGTCTTCAATGGTGATCTCCGGGTAATCCAGCGAGATCGCGCGGATCTGTTCACGCTGTTTTTCTGCCTGATCCAGACGCTGGGCGATCAGGGTGTGGGTGTGTTTATCGAACATAGCGATATCCTGTGGCATTGCCGGATGCGGCTGCGCCTTATCATCCAGCCTGGAAGCTGGTGCAAATTTATTTAAACAACGCGTGTACGTTGTTCTGTTTGAAATTCAACGTCGGGTGCAGCTCTGCAATCTCAAATGAAAGCGCCAGGTAACGGCTCTCCATCAGTGAGGCGAAGTGCGTTTTAATCAGATCAAACAGCATTTCGCCTACTTCCTGACGGCTTTCCAGACTGCGCCCGCTGCCGATTTTTAGCGTCATATGCACAAAGGCGTAATCGTGCTTGCCATCAGCCATTTGCCAGGTATCGATCCAGTGTGCCCGGCTACGTATTCCCCCAAGCGGAAAAATCCCCGTCGCCGCCAGTGCGGTGTTAACACTGGCAAACAGCTCAGGTAAGCGGGCTTCTTGACGAATATTTTCAGTACATTCCACGATAAAGTGCGGCATGGTTTTTCCTTACGCGGGAAGCGGGAAAACAGCGTTAACCTGACCAGTGCCAGAGCTTGGGAACAGCTCGGTAATAAACTCCACCTTGCCGTCGTATTTATCCCAGCCGAGCATCCCCAGCAGCATCACCGTGTCGTGCATATTGCCTTCGCCGTAGCAGTAGTCGGCGTACTCCGGCAGCATATTGCAGAACTCTTTGAACTGGCCTTCGCGCCACAACTTCACCACGCGCTCGTCCATCTGGCGGTCGAACTCGCGGGTGTAGCTGTTCATCCCTTCTTCCGCACGCTGATCGTCAATAAAGCGGTGCGATAACGAACCGCTGGCAAGGACCGCCACGGTGCCGTCGTACTGTTCGATCGCTTTCAGAATCGCTTCGCCCAGCTTGCGGCTGTCGGCAAAATCATGAACGGTACAGAATGCGGAGATGGAGACCACTTTGAAGTGCTTGTCTTCATTCATGTAGCGCATCGGCACCAGCGTGCCGTATTCCAGTTTCAGGCTGGGAATATTGTGCGCTTTTGCCCGCACGCCGAGCTTTAAGGCTTCATCGGCAATAAGCTGCCCCAACTCCGGGTTGCCCTCGTAGTTGTAGGTCATGTCACGAATAAAATGCGGCAGCTCGTTACTGGTGTAGACGCCTTCAAAATGGTCTGCACAGTTGATGTGATAAGCACTGTTGACCAGCCAGTGGGTATCGAAAACGATAATGGTATCGACGCCCATTTCCCGGCAACGCTTGCTGATCTCTTTATGCCCGTCGATCGCGCCCTGGCGGCAACCGTGGTTTTTCCCTGGCAGTTCAGAGAGATACATCGACGGTACGTGCGTGATCTTGGCGGCTAACGCTAACTTACCCATATCAGACTCCCCATTTCGGAATTGGATGGTCGCCCATGGAAATGCAGACGTTCTTCATTTCCGCGAACACTTCGAAGCTGTACTCACCGCCTTCACGCCCGGTGCCGGAGGCTTTTACGCCGCCAAATGGCTGGCGCAGGTCACGCACGTTCTGGGTGTTGACGAACACCATGCCTGCTTCAATGCCACGCGCCAGGCGTAACACTTTGCTGACATCCTGTGTCCAGATGTATGACGCGAGGCCGTACTCCACGTCGTTTGCCAGGCGCAGACCTTCGGCTTCGTCTTTAAACGGCAGCAGGCAGGCGACCGGCCCGAAAATCTCTTCCTGGGCGACGCGCATACGGTTATCTACGTCTGCCAGCACCGTTGGGCGCAGGAAGTTGCCGCCTTTCAGATGTGCAGGCAGGTCAGACGGTTTATCCGGGCCGCCCGCCAGCAGGGTTGCGCCTTCTTCAATGCCGAGACGGATATAGCCAGAGACTTTTTCCCAGTGCTGCTGGCTGATAAGCGCCCCAACCTGGGTATTTGGATCGTTCGGATCGCCCACGCGCAGACGGTTGGCGCGTTCGGCAAAACGTTTTACGAATTCCGGGTAGATGCTTTGCTGAATAAAGATGCGCGAACCGGCGGTGCAGCGTTCGCCGTTGATCGAGAAGATGGTGAACAGGGCGGCGTCCAGCGCGCGTTCAATATCGGCATCTTCAAAAATCAGCACCGGCGATTTACCGCCCAGTTCCATGGAGTATTTTTTCAGCCCGGCGTTTTTCATGATGTTGCGCCCGGTGGCCGTACCGCCGGTGAACGACACGGCACGTACGTCATGATGACGAACCAGCGCATCGCCTGCGGTTGCGCCGTAGCCCTGTACCACGTTCAGCACGCCCGCCGGAATACCGGCTTCCAGCGCCAGCTCACCCAGGCGGTCGGCGGTCAGCGGGGAGAGTTCCGACATCTTCAGCACCGCGGTATTGCCCAGCGCCAGACACGGCGCGACCTTCCAGGTGGCGGTCATAAACGGCACGTTCCACGGCGATACCAGCGCACAAACGCCCACCGGCTGCACCAGCGTGTAGTTGAGCATCTTGTCATCAACCGGATAGGTTTTGCCGTTCATCTGCTGGCAGACTTCCGCGAAAAATTCAAAGTTGTGAGAAGCGCGTGGGATCAACACATTTTTGGTCTGATGGATCGGCAGGCCCGTGTCCGCGGTTTCCATCGCGGCGATCTCAGGCACGTTCTGGTCGATCAGATCGCCCAGACGGCGCATCAGGCGCGCACGCTCTTTCATCGGCAGATTGGCCCATTTCGGGAACGCCTCTTTCGCTGCCGCTACCGCCTGATTGATCTCCGCTTCACCGCCAGAGGCCACATCCGCCAGCACTTCACCCGTTGCCGGATTGGTGGTCTGGAAGTAGTCGTTACCTGCAACATTTTTGCCGTTGATCCAATGGTTTATTTTTTTCATTTCGCTGTATCCTCACTCACAATTCGGTTCACCAGGCGGCCCACGCCTTCTACTTCCACCACAACTTCATCGCCAGGCACCACGTCAGATAAGCCTTTTGGTGTGCCGGTGGCGATCATGTCGCCCGGATTCAGGGTCATAAATTCGCTTAAGTAGGCGATCAGGAAGGGCACGCTGAAGATCAGATCGGCGGTGGTGCCTTGCTGGCGCAGTTCGCCGTTGACGAAGGTGCGAAGGGTCAGATTATGCGGGTCCGGGATCGCCTCTTTCGGCACGATGGTTGAAAGCATCGGCGTCAGTCCGTCGCGGCTTTTTACCCGCAGGTTAGGGCGGTAGTAGTTTTCCAGATAGTCGCGAATGGCGTAGTCGTTACACACGGTGTAGCCCGCGACATAATCCATAGCATCGGCTTCGCTGACGTTACGCGCCTGCTTGCCAATCACCACCACCAGCTCCGCTTCGTAGTGCATATATTCAATATTGTTCGGGCGCACGGAGGTCTGGTTATCGCCAGTGAGGGTATTCGGCGCTTTCAGGAACACCAGCGGTTCTTCCGGTGGCTTAAATTCCAGTTCGCTGGCGTGGTCGGCGTAGTTCAGGCCGAGGGCAAACAGCGTGCCGTGCGGGTGTGGCTGCGTTGGGAAGCTCTTGCGCGTGGTCACTTCACGTTCGTCCACTACCGGATTTTCCAGCGGCGGGAAACCTTCTGCGAGAACACGCACGCGATCGCCTGGCTGTATTTCCACGCGCGCCTGTGGCGTGCCGAGCAGAATGGCATCGCCTGGATTCAGCGTGGCAAATTCGCTCAGAGCGCTCAGCAACTGCGCGGCGTTACGTTGTAAATCGGCGGTGTTCCAATGATCGGCAGGACGCCCGTTGATCTCGGTATAGATAGTCAGATTATCGACATTGCTGAGAGCCACGGTTTCGCCAATGGGGCAGAATCCATCACGACATTTTGCTTTGATTGCCGGGCGGTAAAAGCTCTCTTCCGGCAGGCTGACGTCGTTAGCCAGCGCATATCCGGCGATGTACTCTGCCGCATCTTCTTCACGTACTTTCGTCGCCGTTTTCCCCACAATCAGCGCAACAGTCGCACCGCTCAGTACTTTTTCACCCTGTGGAAAGGGAATCGGTTCACCGCAACCAATCACCGTATTGCGCGGTTTAATAAACCAGACCGCAGTTTTAGGCGGGGCTTTGTAGGGGGATTGCTGGAACGCTTCCTGCCATGCATCAAGTTGGCTGCGATGGTTCAACGCTACGGCGAAGATAGTGCCTTTCATTACCACTCCTCGGATTCGATCATCTTAATCATTAATATGTTAATGATTACTTTTATTCCCGATTGCGTAGTTTGGCAAAAGTAAGTGATGTAAATGTGATCTAATTAACAAACTATTTACATTTGCAGGTAATAAAATACTAAATATCAGTAAGTTAATAAAGTATGCTCAATTTTGATAAAATGAGGAATTGCGGGGATAGCTCAGTCCCGGTAACGTGATGATTAACTGTTTCTATATTAATGATTTTGAATTTTTCAGGGGAAAGATAATGCACGACTCACTAACCATTGCGTTGCTCCAGGCGCGAGAAGCGGCGATGAGTTATTTTCGCCCAATCGTTAAACGGCATAATTTGACTGAGCAACAGTGGCGCATCGTGCGTATTCTGGCGGAAAGCCCATCAATGGATTTTCACGATCTGGCGTATCGCGCCTGCATTTTGCGCCCAAGCCTGACCGGGATCCTCACGCGGATGGAACGCGACGGTTTAGTGTTGCGATTAAAGCCGATCAATGATCAGCGGAAGCTCTATATCTCGCTGACCAAAGAGGGGCAGGCGCTGTATAACCGCGCTCAGACACAGATTGAAGAGGCCTATCGGCAGATTGAAGCTCAGTTTACTGCCGAGAAAATGCAACAGTTAACCCATCTGTTAGAGGAATTTATTGCTCTGGGTAATTCCCGACAAGAAGACATCCCGGGCGATAATGAATAACTTTTTAATATCTGATAACCAGCGCCTGGTTTTTCCATGGATGGCGGGTTACACCTTTTCATAAAGTTTTTCCTTTCCAGGCCGAAAATCTTGCATCGGTCCACAGGAAAGAGAAACCATGTTAAAACGTATCAAAATTGTGACCAGCTTACTGCTGGTTTTGGCCGTTTTTGGCCTTTTACAACTGACATCAGGCGGTCTGTTCTTTAATGCCTTAAAGAATGACAAAGAAAATTTCACTGTTTTACAAACCATTCGCCAGCAGCAATCCACGCTGAATGGCAGCTGGGTCGCGTTGTTGCAGACGCGTAACACCCTCAACCGCGCGGGTATCCGCTACATGATGGATCAGAATAATATTGGTAGCGGTTCAACCGTTGCTGAGCTGATGCAGAGTGCCAGTATTTCGCTGAAACAGGCGGAAAAAAACTGGGCGGATTACGAAGCGTTGCCGCGTGACCCGCGTCAGAGCACCGCCGCAGCGGCAGAGATCAAACGTAATTACGATATTTATCACAATGCGCTGGCGGAGCTGATCCAACTGTTAGGTGCAGGCAAAATCAACGAGTTCTTTGATCAGCCAACCCAGGGATATCAGGACGGTTTCGAGAAGCAGTATGTGGCTTACATGGAACAAAACGATCGGCTCCATGATATCGCCGTCAGCGATAACAATGCCTCCTACAGCCAGGCGATGTGGATTCTGGTGGGCGTGATGATCGTCGTACTGGCGGTCATCTTCGCCGTCTGGTTCGGTATTAAAGCCTCGCTGGTAGCGCCAATGAATCGCCTGATTGACAGCATTCGTCATATTGCAGGCGGCGATCTGGTGAAACCGATTGAGGTGGATGGCTCTAATGAGATGGGGCAACTGGCAGAGAGTTTGCGCCATATGCAGGGAGAGCTGATGCGTACCGTCGGTGATGTGCGCAACGGGGCCAATGCCATCTATAGCGGTGCCAGCGAAATCGCTACCGGCAATAACGATCTCTCTTCGCGCACCGAGCAACAGGCTGCTTCGCTGGAAGAGACGGCAGCCAGCATGGAGCAACTGACCGCAACGGTGAAACAGAACGCCGAGAATGCGCGCCAGGCCAGCCACCTGGCGTTAAGTGCTTCTGAAACGGCGCAACGCGGCGGCAAAGTGGTAGATAACGTGGTGCAGACTATGCGTGATATCTCCACCAGTTCGCAGAAAATCGCCGATATTATCAGCGTAATTGACGGCATTGCCTTCCAGACCAATATTCTGGCTTTGAACGCGGCGGTTGAAGCAGCGCGTGCGGGTGAGCAAGGACGTGGTTTTGCGGTGGTTGCGGGAGAAGTGCGTAATCTGGCCCAGCGTAGCGCCCAGGCGGCTCGTGAAATTAAAAGCCTGATTGAAGACTCGGTGGGGAAAGTGGATGTTGGCTCTACGCTGGTCGAAAGCGCCGGGGAAACAATGGCGGAGATTGTCAGTGCTGTGACCCGCGTGACGGACATTATGGGCGAAATTGCTTCTGCTTCTGATGAGCAGAGCCGTGGTATCGATCAGGTTGGCTTAGCGGTTGCTGAGATGGACCGGGTAACTCAACAGAACGCCGCGCTGGTGGAAGAATCTGCCGCCGCCGCCGCCGCGCTGGAAGAGCAGGCCAGTCGCCTGACCGAAGCAGTGGCAGTGTTCCGGATTCAGCAACAGCAGCAACAGCAGCGTGAAACATCGGCTGTGGTAAAAAACGTGACGCCAGCTACGCCGCGTAAAATGGCAGTGGCAGATAGCGGGGAGAACTGGGAAACGTTTTAATCGCCATAAAAATGCCCGATAAGCAAAATGTTATCGGGCATAGGGAGTTTAATCTTTACGCGGGTCGTTGATCGGCTGACGAACCAGGAAGATGTACGCCAGTGCTCCCGCTGCGGTGACGCAACCGCAGATGATTAGTGCCAGACGGAATGAGTGGGTGGTATCAACAATAAAACCAGTAATGATCGGCGCAAAAGAGGCGCAGATGAAGCTGGCAAAGTTCTGGATACTGCCCACCGACGCCGTCATGCGAGAAGCAACTGCGACGTGGATCAAGCCCCAGCAGGATGTTCCGGCAAAGTGAATACAGAACAGTGCCATGCCAATCAGCAGAACCGCCGTCATGGATGTTGTCGCTTGCGGTACGACCAGCGTAAAGGCGGCAGAACAGAACATCCCGGCAATAATGCAGATCTTACGGCTTTTAATCGGAGCCATTCCCCCTTTGACCAGCCAGTCAGTAACGTAACCGTTGACCAGCATCCCGGCAGCCCCAAACAGGAAAGGGATAGCCGCCATCAACCCTGTGCTTTTTAAATCCAGGTTATAGGCTGTTTGCAGGTAACCAGGAAGCTAGGCCAGATACAGCCACGCAGTGTAGTTGATGCCACTGAATCCGAGCATCATTCCCCACATTGTGCGGTTACGGAACAGGCTGCGCCATTCGGCAAAACTGAGCGGATCTCGGCGGGCATTGACGCTACCTGCATTGAGATAAGCTTGTTCAACGGCAGTCAGTTCTACGTGCTCGCGGTTGCGATAGAGCATATACCAGCCAATGGCGAGAAAAATCCCCAGCACACCAATGGTAATAAACATCCCATGCCAGCCCATCACCAGCATCATCGCCGCCAGAATCGGTGGGCTTACGGCAACGCCAATGGTAGAAGCTGCGTTGAAGAAGCCCATCGGGCGTCCGCGCTCTTTGATGTTGAACCAGTCGTTAATGACTTTTACGCCACATGGGTTCATCGGCGCTTCACCAATCCCCATACCGATACGCACCAACACGAACTGCGTAAAGCTGTGCACCATGCCAGACATGGCCTGGAACAGTGACCAGAAGAACATCCCCAGTCCCAGCATCAGGCGTGGGCCTTTACGATCCAATAGTGGGCCGCAAGGAAGTTGCGCAATCCCGTAAGCGAGTGAAAACACGGAGAGCAAAGCGCCGATTTCGGTGGCACTTAATCCCAATTCTTCACGAATCGTTAAATTTGCTACCGACAGCGAACTGCGGTCGAGATAATTGATTACCGCCGCAAAAAATAATAACAACATGGCGGTGGTTTGAATGCGTTTAATTCGGGTACTGCGTTGAACTAATCCATCTGGTGGCACGGGAATATCTGCCGACGAAGATGGAGTAAATGAAGAACGCGGATCGAGGGTGATATTTTCTTTTTCCACGCCGGACTCCTGTATTTATAATTTTAATTGTTTACGTAATTGTGCATTACGCAAGGTTGACATTAACGGCAGGTTAAAGTTTTAGGACTTTACTACCGCTCACAAAAACATTTTTAGTCGACTGATTGTGAGCATAGGTAAGCGGGAATTTCCCGGTATTTATCTTTTGATAAAACCGTGCACCCGCTAAGGAAGGTGCGAATAAGCGGGGAAATTCTTCTCGGCTGACTCAGTCATTTCATTTCTTCATGTTTGAGCCGATTTTTTCTCCCGTAAATGCCTTGAATCAGCCTATTTAGACCGTTTCTTCGCCATTTAAGGCGTTATCCCCAGTTTTTAGTGAGATCTCTCCCACTGACGTATCATTTGGTCCGCCCGAAACAGGTTGGCCAGCGTGAATAACATCGCCAGTTGGTTATCGTTTTTCAGCAACCCCTTGTATCTGGCTTTCACGAAGCCGAACTGTCGCTTGATGATGCGAAATGGGTGCTCCACCTTGGCCCGGATGCTGGCTTTCATGGATTCGATGTTGATGGCCGTTTTGTTCTTGCGTGGATGCTGTTTCAAGGTTCTTACCTTGCCGGGGCGCTCGGCGATCAGCCAGTCCACATCCACCTCGGCCAGCTCCTCGCGCTGTGGCGCCCCTTGGTAGCCGGCATCGGCTGAGACAAATTGCTCCTCTCCATGCAGCAGATTACCCAGCTGATTGAGGTCATGCTCGTTGGCCGCGGTGGTGACCAGGCTGTGGGTCAGGCCACTCTTGGCATCGACACCAATGTGGGCCTTCATGCCAAAGTGCCACTGATTGCCTTTCTTGGTCTGATGCATCTCCGGATCGCGTTGCTGCTCTTTGTTCTTGGTCGAGCTGGGTGCCTCAATGATGGTGGCATCGACCAAGGTGCCTTGAGTCATCATGACGCCTGCTTCGGCCAGCCAGCGATTGATGGTCTTGAACAATTGGCGGGCCAGTTGATGCTGCTCCAGCAGGTGGCGGAAATTCATGATGGTGGTGCGGTCAGGCAAGGCGCTATCCAGGGATAACCGGGCAAACAGACGCATGGAGGCGATTTCGTACAGAGCATCTTCCATCGCGCCATCGCTCAGGTTGTACCAATGCTGCATGCAGTGAATGCGTAGCATGGTTTCCAGCGGATAAGGTCGCCGGCCATTACCAGCCTTGGGGTAAAACGGCTCGATGACTTCCACCATGTTTTGCCATGGCAGAATCTGCTCCATGCGGGACAAGAAAATCTCTTTTCTGGTCTGACGGCGCTTACTGCTGAATTCACTGTCGGCGAAGGTAAGTTGATGACTCATGATGAACCCTGTTCCATGGCTCCAGATGACAAACATGATCTCATATCAGGGACTTGTTCGCACCTTCCCTAATAGTTTGCTGTTTTTAATCCGTACTTAATGAGCATAACGCGTGTTCTCATTAATGGATCGAATCATTGATTGTTTAGCTGAATTCAAATGGTTACGGAGCGCAAGGGTGGCATCAAGGTCACTGCGGCAAATCAGAGCGCTGAGAATGGTCATATGCTCATCGACGGCAATGATATTGCGCTGTTTAAGATCGCTTTCGTCCCATTGATAGTGAAAATGAAAGATGACTGAGATGATCTCAAGAGATTGATCAAAAAAGATATTGTCGGCAGCTGAAAGCAGTAAGGAGTGAAAATCTCTGTCAAGTTGCGAGAACATGCGAAAGCTATTGCCGATGTTGTCACGCAGTAGCCGATGACGTTCGAGCATGGTTTTCGCCTGCAGCCAGCGGGGATCATGATCAGGCAGGTTGAGAAAGTGCTGAAGTGAATGTGTTTCGAGCATTTCGCGTAGTTCAAACAGCTGCTCGGCGTAGGATTGATCGAATTGCTTCATGCTCCACTGGCCGCGCTTTTCGCTTTGAATAAGATTATAACGGCCGAATTTTAAAAGATATTCTCTTACTACAACCGGGCTGACACCCGCGGCCCGAGCCAGTTGCAGTTCAGAAAAAGTTTCCCCAGGGCGTAACTGGCGCTGGTTTATCATCGTGAAAAAAGCCTGCTCAAACACTTTGTTTTGTTCACTCATTGAAGCGGTAGTACAGGCGAAACCGTCATCATGGTCAGGTTTACGCGCAATCACATAGTCGTTTCCAACCTGCGTTAAGACGCCGCATTCGCGTAAGTGGCTGAGAATATGACGCACTGTAGTGCGGCTGATGTTGTACATTTCCGCCAGCGCACTTTGCGATGGAAGTGGGGAAGGGATATGACCCCGCGCCATATCATCAATGACCTGGTTAATCACATTGTGGCGTAAATTTTGTGAACGACTCATATTTTCCTCCTTGTGAGTCCATTAAAACCCGATTTAAAACATTTTTATGCGTGTGTTTTCACAAAACAGATTTTCCGTTCCGCTGCCATTTTTCATTTTCATTGATATCTAAGGCAACAAAAAATGGAGAGCCGAATCATGTCTACGATGAATGTTTTAATTTGCCAGCAGCCGAAAGAATTAGTCTGGAAACAACGCGAGATACCTATTCCGGGTGACAATGAAGCATTAATAAAAATTAAGTCTGTCGGGATTTGCGGTACCGATATTCATGCCTGGGGTGGAAATCAACCATTTTTTAGTTATCCACGTGTTTTAGGCCATGAAATATGTGGGGAGATTGTTGGGCTGGGTAAAAATATTGCTGATCTTAAAAATGGTCAGCAAGTTGCTGTGATCCCTTATGTTGCCTGTCAGCAATGCCCGGCGTGTAAAAGCGGGCGTACCAATTGCTGTGAAAAAATTTCAGTCATTGGCGTGCATCAGGATGGCGGTTTTAGTGAGTATTTGAGCGTGCCGGTGGCGAACATTTTGCCCGCAGACGGTATTGACCCGCAGGCGGCCGCATTGATTGAACCTTTCGCTATTAGCGCTCATGCGGTGCGTCGCGCAGCCATTGCTCCCGGCGAGCAGGTGCTGGTGGTCGGGGCGGGGCCAATCGGTTTGGGCGCGGCGGCAATCGCTAAAGCCGATGGCGCACAGGTGGTGGTGGCGGATACCAGTCCGGCGCGCCGTGAACATGTGGCAACGTGTCTGGAATTACCTTTACTGGACCCGTCAGCCGAAGATTTTGACGCGCAGCTACGGGCGCAGTTTGGTGGTTCGCTGGCGCAGAAAGTGATCGACGCGACAGGTAATCAACATGCGATGAATAACACCGTGAATTTGATTCGTCACGGCGGCACGGTGGTATTTGTCGGCCTGTTTAAAGGTGAGTTGCAGTTCTCCGATCCGGAATTCCATAAAAAAGAAACGACGATGATGGGCAGCCGCAACGCCACGCCGGAAGATTTTGCTAAAGTCGGTCGACTGATGGCGGAAGGAAAAATCACTGCCGACATGATGTTAACCCATCGCTATCCGTTCGCCACGCTGGCAGAAACCTACGAGCGCGATGTGATTAACAATCGTGAGTTGATTAAGGGTGTAATTACTTTCTGATAAGGCGAGATTATTAAAGTTGCCATGCAGCGTCCGGGGAAGTGTTGGGCGCTGTTTTTTTTCTGTTTCTCAATGATGTTTTGTAGGCCGGAGAAGATGTGTAGGTCGCACCTTATGCGACCTACACATCAGTCAGAAATTACCCTTCACGTTCCACAACTTTAATTTCCACCATGCCGATCCCGAGCTTACGCGGCGAGTGTCCGAGGATATTCCCTTCGTTGGTTGAGACAGGTTCCGGCGGCACAATTACCAGTGTGTCGGCATCGGTTGGGTTATCGAAATGCAGTGTGGTGGTGGTCACTTCATTGCCCAGCACAAGAGTTTGTTCTTCATTGCCTACGCGTACCGGAATAGGACGGCTGGCGTTATTGCCGTATGCTTTGGCGGTAATCACCAGGTCAAATTTCTTCGGCAGCGGATGCTTGTACTCGATTTTTACTTCATCGCCCAGCTGCGCGTTGGACCAGCGGCCCCACGACTCTGGACGGGAAATCCCACTAAACTGTTTCACCTCTTCTGGCGCACCGGCGACGTTGAAGATGAAACTGTCGGCTTTGTAGCGAATATCGTTATCAACAATTTTCAGCGTATCGACATTGCCTTTATAACGCGCCATGTCGATGACCGTATCTTTAAATGCCGTTTTGCCCTTCCATGTTGTTTTATCAACATGCTGGACAATTTGCTGACCGCCAAGCTGCCCTTGCGAGACACACCAGTCGGTGGAAAGTGCCAGTTCCGGAGCCCAGAGTTGTGCCATCTTATAGCAACGGTCAACCCAGACGAAATTGTCGCGTGGAGCGAAATCGGCCAGCTGGAAACGCAGCGGTGCTGAGTATTCACTTTCCGGCAGCGGTTCTACGCGCTTGTCTGAAACCCGCAACAGCAGCGGCAAACGGAAATGGCTACCCGAGAAGGCAATCATGTTTTTCTGCTGGTCGATGGTGAACTCTTTCATCTCTTTAGGGAATTTCCACAGGCGGATGATATCCGGCTTCCACGCCAATGTTTTCTCTTTGATATTGAGGAAGATTTCCGACATCGACTGCCCGGATAAACTGCTACGACCAAGTCCGAGATAGTTATCGCCACCGAGAATGTCCAGCACCGTCGCGCCGTTATCCATCGTGTTACGCTTCACTGCCAGCGTCTCTTGCTGCGGCTTGTCGCCACGGATGACAAAAAACAGGTTATTGCGATCCTGTTTATTAAGGTATTTCCACGCCGTGTTGTTCATCGCTAAATGGTCAGAAGAGACGACGATGACGGTATCTTTAAACCACGGTGACGCTTTGATTTTGTTGATAAACGTCGCGATATTCTCCTGGCTGCAACTTACCGCGCTGAATGACTGATTCGGCTTACCGTCAAAATCATATTTTTTGCGGTTACAGGTACGCGAGATAAAACCATCCGGGTGATGGGTATCGACTGTCAGGGTAAACAGTGAGAATCGCTGACCTGAGCGGGAAAGCTCTTCAAACTTTTTCCACGCTTCATCGAGAACGGTATCGTCGTAGAATCCCCAGTCGTTGCGATAGTGCGGGTCGGCTACCACGCTTTTCAGCTCTTCTGAGCCGTATAAGTGGTCGAAGCCATGCGACTTCAGGAACACATCTTTACCGGCAAAACGCAGATTCGCGCCCTGCACGAAATAGTTCTGATAACCCGAGTTTTTCAGGATATCGCCCAGACAGATGTTCTGCGGGAAGAAGCTGGAAACAGAAGCGGAGGCGTTACCTTCAAATGGGGCAAAAAGCGGAATGCCGCACTGAGAAGCCACCATACCCGCAATCGTGTAATCCGTTCCCGGCAGCTGCTGCGTGTGGCTGAAATCCAGGCCTTCATTTTTCAACGCGCCCAGTTCAGGCGTGAGATCCGGGAAAGCTTCGTTATCAAAATAGGTCCGCTCGAGACTTTCGCCGTAGATATAAACCAGGTTGAGTTTCGGGTCAGGGATAGTTTTCGACGGCTCTTTATAATAAGCCGCAAAGTCCGGGTCGCCGTCGCGTGACTGGGACTTCACCAGTTCCGTTATCTGACGAAATGCCGGGCTGGCATCCACTGAACCCAACGCCAGTAAGAGTGCCAGCAGGCTGTAACCAAAATGGTGCGGATGATGACGACGACGGCGCAGGATCCAGCCCAGCGCACCGAACACCGCCGTCAGCCCCAGCACAATGCCGATACCCGGAAGAATGTATTTGCTGACACCAGCACCGGTCAGGCTGTTGGTTAAGGTATAGAGAACCGCGTCGTTAATACCATCACCAGTAAAATAGTCGCTGGCAAACAGGGTGATATTTAAAACGACAAATAGCCCCAGCACCGTTAACGTGGCTGCAAACCACCAGGTGTTACGTCCCGCTTTCCATGCGTAAATCAGCACAGAGGCGAGAAAAAGGGCGAAAGAGAGTAGTTCTGACAACGGGCGATCCTCACTAAACCGGGCCGTTTAGCCAACGTTTAAGCTTTTTGAGAAGCACAATGTAATGGCGTGGCCATATTGCTGCAATTCTAGTGTCAAAAAAATGCGATGTTGTTAGGAATTAGTTTATAAACAGACTTTTTTGATTACGGTCGCTTCCCGTGTAACAGGGGGAAAACCGTCCAGGAGCAGGGAAAAGGGCAGGAGAGAGCCGCGTCAGCCGGGTAACAGCTAAAACGCGGCGTTTCGCGGTTCAGGAAATGAAGTTCAGCCCCTGCTTTAACACCAGATCGCAGGCTTTGGTTTTCACCTTTTCTGCCAGCGGAGTCGTTCCGATATTATCCAGATTGAGTTGCTGACCATCTTTAGTTTTCAGCAAACCCTGAATGCCATCCAGATAGTTGGTGTCTTCTTTTTGCTCTTCACTGTTCAGGCCCAGTTTTTCCAGTACCTGATTCTTGATGTTTTCGGCATCGGTTACCGAAGCCAGCTTTTGCTTCGCGCAGTATTGCAGAATGCCTGCGGCATTGTTCATGTTATCTGCGCTTAAGGCCTGGTTCCCGCTGCTAAGCAAGTTAGTTAATGACGCGAGCGACCAACCGCCTTCCTGTGTCGTGTTGTTTTGGTTGCCAAGTTCGCTGGCGGCGCTGGAGAGCGCATCTTTCCATGACGCAGCATGTGCCCCGGTGGAAATTAATGCGCTGGCGGCAATGGCACAGCACAGAAGATGTTTAACAGTTTTCATCATCATTACTCAAGGTGGAATTGTGTCGCAGTATACCGCCAGAAACGGGGATTAATACTCTTTACCCGTTACCCGGCTACGGTAGCTATCCCAGTTGAAGATCACCCACAAACTGTTACCCAGGCGCATACGGTCCATCACGCGTTCGCCCAGCAACTTGGTCATCTCTTCCATATTACTGTTGGTCAGCATCCCGGTTGGGCGTTTGGAAGAAGAGCGGCGATCGACGATCTGGTTGATGATCACTTTTTCGTATTTCGATTCGGTTTGCACGCCGATCTCATCGATCACCAGCAGATCAACATTGCTCAGATCGTTAAGCAGTTGTTCTTCGCTGGTACCGCTATTCCTGAAGGTATCTTTCATCGCCGACATAATATCGGCCACGGTGATGATCAATACGGATTTACCGCGTAGCAGCAGCTCGTTGCAGATTGCCGCCGCCAGATGGTTTTTGCCGGTTCCTGGCTTACCAGAAAAGATGAAGCTGGCGATGTTGCCGTCAAACTCTTCGACATACTGGCGCGCTTTGCTTAACGCATTCATCTGCCCTTCACACTCAACGCGATAGTTCTCAAAGGAGCAGTTCTGATGCAGTGGACGAATACCGGAGCGGTTAAAGGTGCGCTGCATTTTCATCGCCCGATTTTCACGTTCGAGAGCGGCGGAGCGGATCGCCCCTTGTTCTTTCTGCCAGGCCAGTAGTTCTTCACCCGTTTTGAAAGCAGGTTTGATATGGGCAGGCATCATTTTTTGCAGGCGTTGCATCAGGTCGCCAACGTTTTTCATCGTTACCCTCTGAATCCTGGTGGAATTTGGCTGTCAGGTTCACTGACCGTATTCACATCTCGTTTAGGCAGTCCGCCGTTGCTGGCACGACCGATTTGCAGGCTGCGCGCCAGTTTTTGTTGCCACTGCACATGGTGAAAGACTTTACCTTCCGCCTGCCAGTAGGCAATGAATGAGGCCAGTTCTTCGGTGGTCACCGGCGCTCTTAGTGCCACGCCCCATAGCGCCGCCAGGCGGATAAAGTCGGCATCGGGTTGCCAGTCCGGATACATGGCGAATTTCCCCATGGGTACAGCAACGGGAGCAGCTTGCGGTTCCTGATAGAGTTGATCGTCCAGAGCGACATCGCTTCCCGGACGCGCCAGCTTTTCTTCCAGCGCTAGCAGTTCAGCCAGGCGTGCAGGCGTGACGGCATAAAACGCCGGGGCATTGTTAGCAAATACGGCAACCACACCGCCTTCAGCTTTTGCCAGAACGGTTTGGTGATCGTGTACCAGGGCGTCAATACCAACGACGTCCGGGGTCAAAACTCTGGAAGACATACTGTTTCTCAAATATGGAACGATGAACGAGAAGGGAGATAACTTTTATAGTAACACACGGAGGAGAGGAGGCTGTCTCTCATCCGTGTGCTTAAGCGAGGCAATTTTATACGCGAGGGCGCTTGCGGTACAACCATAATCCAGGAATGGAAAGACCGATGGATAACGCACCAACAATTGATGAAGCTGTAAGAAAGTTGGTTAACAGGGTAATCATCAACGGTTCGCTGTAACCTAGCTGGCTGATTTTTACCGCCGAAATCATTGCGGTATAAGCCGATATGCCAGGGAACATAGGAATAACAGCCGCCACGGTAAACACTTTCGGATGCGCCAGATACCAGCGCGACCATTGAATACCAATGGTGCCGACCAGCATAGAAGCCATAAAAGTTGACCACTCAATATTCAGCCCGCTGGTCATTAAGATCATTCGGGAACCATGACCTATCGAGCCAAGCAGCGCACACCAGCGTAACGCCCGCACGGGAACGTTGAACACCATCGCAAAGCCGACCGCAGGAATGGCGGCGAGGATCATATCCTGCGCCAACGCTAACAGAAATTCGATCACACCCATCCGCGTAGCCCCCAAATCGTCAGTGCCATTACTACGCCGACGCAGGTAGCCAGTGTCAGCAGACTGGCGATCGCCCAGCGTGCCAGTCCGGTATTGATGTGGCCTTTAAACATATCGGCGACGGCATTAATCAACGGAAAACCCGGCACCAGCAGCAGAACGCTGGCGGCCATCGCGATAGTGGGTGTATTGCTGAAAGTGGGAAGTTGCAAAAGCAAACCGGAAATGGTGGTGGCGGCGAAAGCGGTGAGGCAAAAGTTGATCTGTGGATGAAGATGACGTTGTGCCAGCAGCTGGCGGATATACATCGCGACCGTACTGGCAAAGAAGGTGATGACGGCACCATCCCAGCCACCTTTATTGAGTTTACAGAAACAGGCGCAAGAAAGGCCGACCATTAAGGCTACCAGCCATCTCGGGTAACGTAATGGCTGAATTTGGCTAAATCGTTTCTCTACACCTTTGTAATCCAGCAGATGATGCTCCGCCAGAATCACAATGTGCTGGACTTCAGTCACCACATGCATATTAATGCCGCGATCTTGATTTTTTCGTGTCGATGTCAGGCATTGCCCATCTTTAATAGTTGTCAGCACTATGGCGTTCGAAGAGATAGAACTTTCGACGCTGTCCATTCCCAGCGCCCGACCCAGTCGTGAGGAAAGCTCATCAACCAACGCGCTTTCCGCACCATGTTGCAAAAGAAATAATCCACACTGGATACAAAGCCGTGTTACGGCTCGCTGTTGCTCAGTTTGCATAACTCGCCCTTTGTCATAGACGTGCTGCGTATTGTTCAGATAATGAGAATCCATTTGTATCATGAAGCACGGTTGTTTTGCGGTAGGTTAAGATCAAAATTGCGCTGATTAATCCTGGTTATCGGGAGAAGCTCGGTGATAAAAAGCGAATTATCTCTCGTCGCAAATAAATTATCACATGAATATTATCACTATAATGAATTTATTGTTTAGCCTTTACGAATCAGGATAAAAGATAACTGGGCGCGTTTTTTAATTTTTACAAGTTAAAACTATCAGATTTTATTGAATAAATATTGATTGTGTGATTTTGCATTCTACTGGAAGGGATATCAGTTAATTATAAATTAAATGAATGAGAATTCTGTTTTTCATTAAGTATTTCTAACAACTTAATGTAGATATTTTAAATGTCTCCAGGCTATTTCACCAGGTTATCATTTGATGCTAACCTTCTGACACATGCAGTGGAGTTGTTGTGCAGCAGGAGTATGCTGATATGAAAGTGAATGCTAAGGATAATTTATTCGCTTAATCTATTAATTTGCTGGAAACATTTAAGGAATGAATATCCTGAATAAACCATCATAATTTTTAGACAGTGGATGTGGAGGAAATATGTTGCCAGGATGCTGCAAAAATGGAATTGTTATCAGTAAAATACCTGTTATGCAAGCAGGGTTAAAAGAGGTCATGAGGACTCACTTCCCTGAATATGAAATAATATCCAGCGCCTCTGCGGAGGACCTTACCTTATTACAATTACGTCGTTCCGGATTAGTCATTGCTGATTTAGCCGGTGAAAGTGAAGATCCACGTTCTGTTTGTGAACATTATTATTCTTTAATCTCACAATATCGGGAAATTCACTGGGTTTTCATGGTGTCACGCTCCTGGTATTCCCAGGCAGTAGAACTGCTTATGTGCCCTACGGCGACGTTATTGTCTGATGTTGAACCCATTGAGAATCTGGTCAAGACCGTACGTTCCGGCAATACGCACGCAGAGCGTATCAGCGCCATGCTGACCTCTCCGGCAATGACTGAAACTCATGATTTTAGCTATCGCTCCGTCATTCTCACTCTTTCAGAGCGCAAGGTACTGCGGCTATTAGGTAAAGGATGGGGCATCAACCAGATAGCTTCATTGCTTAAGAAAAGTAATAAAACTATCAGCGCCCAAAAAAACAGTGCGATGCGTCGACTGGCAATTCACAGCAACGCTGAAATGTATGCATGGATAAATAGCGCACAGGGTGCAAGAGAACTTAACTTGCCTTCTGTTTATGGAGATGCCGCAGAATGGAACACAGCCGAATTAAGAAGAGAAATGTCGCACTCATAGAAAAATGCGTCATGAGTAGTATCGGTATTGAGAGTTTATTCAGAAAGTTTGCGGGTAACCCTTATAAGCTCCATACCTATACCAGTCAGGAGTCATTTCAGGATGCCATGTCGCGGATCTCGTTTGCGGCGGTCATTTTTTCTTTTTCTGCCATGAGAGGTGAGCGTAGAGAGGGATTATCTTGCCTGACTGAACTGGCGATTAAGTTTCCGCGTACCCGGCGTTTAGTTATTGCGGATGATGATATTGAAGCTCGGCTGATCGGCTCATTGTCGCCATCACCGCTGGACGGTGTATTAAGTAAAGCGTCAACGCTGGAGATTTTTCATCAGGAACTCTTTTTGTCATTAAATGGTGTACGTCAGGCGACCGACCGACTGAACAATCAGTGGTACATTAATCAAAGCCGAACGCTAAGCCCGACGGAGAGAGAAATATTGCGCTTTATGTCGCGTGGCTACTCAATGACACAAATTGCCGAGCAGCTTAAACGCAATATCAAAACGATCCGTGCACATAAATTTAATGTGATGTCGAAACTGGGCGTAAGTTCTGATGCAGGGTTGTTGGAGGCCGCAGATATTCTGTTATGTATGCGGCATTGCGAAGCAAGTAATGTGTTGCATCCCTATTAATCCGCATGATGCCGGGTTTACTTCCCCGGCAGTGCTTTCATTTCAGCATACAATCGCCACATTGCTGCACATCCGGTAAGCGATAACGCTGGCAGCAAGTGCGGCGCACCAGCAGGCCGTCGCGCAGTACCACGGTACGCCAGAGTGGATTATCTTCACCGTTCGTGAGCATTTTCTCAAAAAAGAGGGCATGGCGCAGCGATTCAACCGTCGCCTCGCCAAGCAGCTGTTTCATCTCAGTCAGATACCAGTTGATCAAATAACCGGTATTGCTCCAGATAAGTTTGCCGTTGATCTCTCCCGTTGCTTCTAATGCCTGCACTACCGGAACCAGCGCCTGACTGATTAACGTTTCCATTCGCTGCTGCGGCGAATGTAGTGTTGCGTTTTTATCTTCACACACATCGACCCAGAAACAGGCGGCGCGTCCGGTTTCGTGAAACTCAACGTGGAAATGTTCCGGCGACACATCTAATGCTTTTTCCTGCGTCAGCAGCGCCAACATTAATGGTGGCACCATCAGGCCGATATACCATTGCGCCCATAGTGAGATCAGCGGTTTGTTCTCGCGGATCATCGTTGGTTGGTTGCGATAGATATGATCGGAATAGACCACCAGTAGAGAACTTAGCGCATTCGTTGATGACCATTGCGCCAGCGTCATGGCGTTAAGCGGAGCGGGTTCATCCAGGCGGATAAACTCGAGCAAATGTTCACGATGTTCGGCGATCGTCGCCCGTATGGCTTGTGCAAGCCCAGCATCCTGCGGCTGGAGATGCGTTCGCCAGATAACATCTTCATAGAGCGGTGCGGAACGATAGGCCATAATCGGGATAGTAATCTAAATGATAATGATTGCTAATCCTAGCGATAGGTTTACCCGATAGCAAGGGATTTCTCTGGCTTGCAAATGATAAAAATTATCATATGATATTAGTTATCATTATCAATGAAAGAGATGAAACCATGTTGCAACGTACGCTGGGCAGTGGCTGGGGAGTGTTGCTGCCGGGATTGCTGATTGCAGGGCTGATGTATGCGGATTTATCGCCGGATCAGTGGCGGATTGTCATTCTGATGGGATTAATATTGACGCCGGTGATGCTGTATCACAAACAGTTGCGGCATTACGTTTTGCTGCCATCGTGCCTGGCGCTTATTGCTGGCATCATGCTGATGATAATGAATTTGAATCAGGGATGAAAAATCAGGGAAGAAACAAGAAAGGAAGTAAAGATAATTGGTGCGAGGGGGGGGACTTGAACCCCCACGTCCGTAAGGACACTAACACCTGAAGCTAGCGCGTCTACCAATTCCGCCACCTTCGCACAGTCATCTTACTTTTTTTGATATCGCCTCGTTTGGTGCGAGGGGGGGGACTTGAACCCCCACGTCCGTAAGAACACTAACACCTGAAGCTAGCGCGTCTACCAATTCCGCCACCTTCGCACAGTCATCTTACTTTTTTTGATATCGCCTCGTTTGGTGCGAGGGGGGGGACTTGAACCCCCACGTCCGTAAGAACACTAACACCTGAAGCTAGCGCGTCTACCAATTCCGCCACCTTCGCCCAGTGCGAGCAATATCAACGTGGTTTTTGGTGCGAGGGGGGGGACTTGAACCCCCACGTCCGTAAGGACACTAACACCTGAAGCTAGCGCGTCTACCAATTCCGCCACCTTCGCATACCATCAATTCTTAAAAAGAATTGCTACCACGGAGGCGCATTCTAGTGGTTTTCAGCTTTTCGTCAATAGTTAATTATCGCCGGAGGTGTAATTGCTGGAAAAATGGCCATCAGGAAACTAACGTGCAGGTTTTGTAGGTCGGATAAGGCGTTCACGCCGCATCCGACACGGTATTTGGGTGCAGATGCCAGATGCGACGCGGGCGCGCCTTATCTGGCCTACGAAGGGCTAACGTGCAGGTTTGGTAGGTCGGATAAGGCGTTCACGCCGCATCCGACACGGCATACGGGGGCAGATGCCAGATGCGACGCTAGCGCGTCTTATCTGGCCTACGGGGTAACGTGCAGGTTTGGTAGGTCGGATAAGGCGGGATACTTAACCTTTCTTCGCCTGGCGGGTCATAATGGCGCGATACACCTTGAAGCGCCCGGTTTGCGCGATCACTTCGTGGAAGCCAAATGTCTCATCCAGCACGTCCGGGTAAGGCAGGAAGGCGTTCGCTACAATTCGCAGCTCGCCGCCGCTATTAAGATGACGCACCGCGCCGCGAATCAGCGTTTGCGCCGCATCGAGGCTGGTTTGCATCCCATCGTGGAACGGCGGGTTGGAGATGATCATATCAAAACGACCTTTCACCTCGGAAAAGACGTTACTGGCAAAGACTTCACCTTCAACACCGTTGGCCGCAAGTGTTGCGCGGCTGGCTTCTACCGCTGGCGCAGAGACATCGCACAGAGTGAGACGAATTTTCGGTGAATGGCGCGCAAAGGCAACAGAAAGCACGCCCGCGCCACAGCCGACATCCAGTACTTTACCTTTCGTGTGCGGAGTTAACGTCGAGAGCAGTAACTGGCTACCGACATCCAGACCGTCGCGGCTAAACACGCCAGGCAGCGTTTTGACTGTCAGGCCATCGACGCTGTATTCGCCCCAGAATTTATCGGCATCAAATTCCGGCTGTTTTTCCAGACGACCAAAATAGAGGCCACAGCGACGGGCGCTGTCGACTTTATTCAACGGCGCATAATCTGCCAGCATCTGTTCGGCGCTGCGCACGCCGCTGCGGTTCTCGCCAACGACAAAAATATCCGTGCCCACCGGCAGTAGAGAAAGTAAATTCATCAACTGGAACTGGGCTTCCGGTTTGTTCTTCGGCCAGTAGTAAATCAGCGTATTGCAATCTGCGACATCATCCGCCGTGGCGACCAGACTGAAACGGGCGTTATCCCCCATCTGGCGGCTTAACACCTGCCAATGGTGGAATTGCTGGGTATGAGCACGGCTGGCCGCGGTATCTAAACGCGCGGGCAGGTCATCCTGTAAGTCTCCGGCAAAAAGAATACGGCTTTGTTCGAAATCATCACTGTGACGCAGCAAGACTTCACTTGCCGGGGTAAATGCAGACATGGAATGCTCCTCAATTGATACTGGCGGCGATTATAGCCATATGTTGGCGCGGTATCGACGAATTTGCTATATTTGCGCCCCTGACAACAGGAGCGATTCGCTATGACATCCCGACGAGACTGGCAGTTACAGCAACTGGGCATTACCCAGTGGTCGCTGCGTCGCCCTGGCGCGTTGCAGGGGGAGATTGCGATTGCGATCCCGGCACACGTCCGTCTGGTGATGGTGGCAAACGATCTTCCCGCCCTGACCGATCCTCTGGTGAGCGATGTTCTGCGCGCATTAACCGTCAGCCCCGATCAAGTGCTGCAACTGACGCCAGAAAAAATCGCGATGCTGCCGCAAGGCAGTCGCTGCAACAGCTGGCGGTTGGGTACTGACGAACCGCTATCACTGGAAGGCGCTCAGGTGGCATCACCGGCGCTCACCGAATTACGGGCAAACCCAACGGCACGCGCCGCGTTATGGCAACAAATTTGCACATATGAACACGATTTCTTCCCTCGAAACGACTGATTTACCAGCGGCTTACCACATTGAACAACGCGCCCACGCCTTTCCGTGGAGTGAAAAAACCTTTGCCAGCAACCAGGGCGAGCGTTATCTCAACTTTCAGTTAACGCAAAACGGCAAAATGGCGGCGTTTGCGATTACGCAAGTGGTGCTGGATGAAGCTACATTGTTCAATATTGCGGTCGATCCTGACTATCAGCGTCAGGGATTGGGAAGGGCGCTGCTGGAACATCTGATCGACGAACTGGAAAAACGCGGCGTGGCGACGCTATGGCTGGAAGTCCGTGCCTCAAACGCTGCCGCCATTGCACTGTACGAAAGTTTAGGCTTTAACGAGGCGACGATTCGCCGCAATTACTACCCCACCACGGACGGTCGCGAAGACGCCATCATCATGGCGTTGCCAATCAGTATGTAAGACAAGGTGGAATAATGAAGTGGGACTGGATTTTCTTTGATGCCGATGAAACGCTGTTTACCTTTGACTCATTCACCGGCCTGCAGCGGATGTTTCTTGATTACAGCGTCACCTTTACCGCTGAAGATTTTCAGGACTATCAGGCCGTTAACAAGCCACTGTGGGTGGATTATCAAAACGGCGCGATCACTTCATTACAGCTTCAGCACGGGCGGTTTGAGAGCTGGGCCGAACGACTGAACGTCGAGCCGGGTAAACTCAACGAAGCCTTTATTAATGCGATGGCGGAAATCTGTACGCCGCTGCCGGGCGCGGTTTCTCTGCTTAACGCCATTCGTGGCAACGCCAAAATCGGCATCATCACCAACGGCTTTAGCGCCTTGCAGCAAGTGCGTCTGGAACGCACGGGCCTGCGTGATTATTTCGATTTGTTGGTGATTTCCGAAGAAGTTGGCGTAGCCAAACCGAATAAGAAAATTTTCGATTATGCGCTGGAACAGGCGGGCAATCCTGACCGTTCACGCGTGCTGATGGTTGGCGACACTGCCGAGTCCGATATTCTCGGTGGCATCAACGCCGGGCTTGCGACCTGCTGGCTGAATGCGCACAATCGCGAGCAACCAGAAGGCATCGCGCCTACCTGGACCGTTTCTTCGTTGCACGAACTGGAGCAGCTCCTGTGTAAACACTGATTGCCTCCCCCCCGTTGATGGGTAAAATAGCCGCAATTTTTCGTTTTCAACAAGCGCGGCGCGATGCCGCTTACTCAAGAAGAAAGAATTATGACGTTGTCTCCTTATTTGCAAGAGGTGGCGAAGCGCCGCACTTTTGCCATTATTTCTCACCCGGACGCCGGTAAGACTACCATCACCGAGAAGGTGCTGCTGTTCGGACAGGCCATTCAGACCGCCGGTACAGTAAAAGGCCGTGGTTCCAACCAGCACGCTAAGTCGGACTGGATGGAGATGGAAAAGCAGCGTGGGATCTCCATTACTACTTCTGTGATGCAGTTTCCGTATCACGATTGCCTGGTTAACCTGCTCGACACCCCGGGGCACGAAGACTTCTCGGAAGATACCTATCGTACCCTGACGGCGGTGGACTGCTGCCTGATGGTTATCGACGCTGCAAAAGGTGTTGAAGATCGTACCCGTAAGCTGATGGAAGTTACCCGTCTGCGCGACACGCCGATCCTCACCTTTATGAACAAACTTGACCGTGATATCCGCGACCCGATGGAGCTGCTCGATGAAGTTGAGAACGAGCTGAAAATCGGCTGCGCACCGATCACCTGGCCGATTGGCTGCGGCAAGCTGTTTAAAGGCGTTTACCACCTTTATAAAGATGAAACCTATCTCTATCAGAGCGGTAAAGGCCACACGATTCAGGAAGTCCGCATTGTTAAAGGGCTGAATAACCCGGATCTCGACGCTGCGGTTGGTGAAGATCTGGCACAGCAGCTACGTGACGAACTGGAACTGGTGAAAGGCGCGTCTAACGAGTTCGACAAAGAGCTGTTCCTTGCGGGCGAAATCACTCCGGTATTCTTCGGTACTGCGCTGGGTAACTTTGGCGTTGATCATATGCTGGATGGCCTGGTGGAGTGGGCCCCTGCGCCGATGCCGCGTCAGACTGATACCCGTACCGTAGAGGCGAGCGAAGACAAATTTACAGGCTTCGTATTTAAAATTCAGGCCAACATGGACCCGAAACACCGCGACCGCGTGGCGTTTATGCGTGTGGTGTCCGGTAAATATGAAAAAGGCATGAAGCTGCGCCAGGTGCGTACTGCGAAAGATGTGGTGATCTCCGACGCGCTGACCTTTATGGCGGGTGACCGTTCGCACGTTGAAGAAGCGTATCCGGGCGATATCCTCGGCCTGCATAACCACGGCACTATTCAGATCGGCGACACCTTTACCCAGGGTGAGATGATGAAGTTCACCGGTATTCCGAACTTCGCGCCGGAACTGTTCCGTCGTATCCGCCTGAAAGATCCGCTGAAGCAAAAACAGCTGCTTAAAGGGCTGGTACAGCTTTCCGAAGAGGGCGCAGTGCAGGTGTTCCGTCCGATCTCCAACAACGATCTGATCGTTGGTGCGGTTGGTGTGCTGCAGTTTGATGTGGTGGTAGCGCGTCTGAAGAGCGAATACAACGTTGAAGCAGTGTATGAGTCAGTCAACGTTGCCACTGCCCGCTGGGTAGAATGTGCGGACGCGAAGAAATTCGAAGAGTTCAAGCGTAAGAACGAAAGCCAACTGGCGCTTGATGGCGGCGATAACCTCGCTTACATCGCTACCAGCATGGTCAACCTGCGCCTGGCGCAGGAACGTTATCCGGACGTTCAGTTCCACCAGACCCGCGAGCATTAATTCTTGCCTCCAGGGCGCGGTAGCCGCTGCGCCCTGTCAATTTCCCTTCCTTATTAGCCGCTTACGGAATGTTCTTAAAACATTCACTTTTGCTTATGTTTTAGCTGATATCCCGAGCGGTTTCAAAATTGTGATCTATATTTAACAAAGTAATGACATTTCTGACGGCGTTAAATACCGTTCAATGCGTAGATATCAGTATCTAAAGCCGTCGATTGTCATTCTACCGATATTAATAACTGATTCAGAGGCTGTAATGGTCGTTATTCATCACCCATCGCTTTTGTGATGGCGACCATTGACTTCTGTAGAGGGTGAAGTCTCTCCCTATTCAGCAATGCAACCTCGTGTTGCCAGGCTCAAATTACGAGCAAACATACAGGAATAAATCGATGACTATGACAAGACTGAAGATTTCGAAAACTCTGCTGGCTGTAATGTTGACCTCTGCCGTCGCGACCGGCTCTGCCTACGCGGAAAACAACGCGCAGACTACCAATGAAAGCGCAGGGCAAAAAGTCGATAGCTCTATGAATAAAGTCGGTAATTTCATGGATGACAGCGCCATCACCGCGAAAGTGAAGGCGGCCCTGGTGGATCATGACAACATCAAGAGCACCGATATCTCTGTCAAAACCGATCAAAAAGTCGTGACCCTGAGCGGTTTCGTTGAAAGCCAGGCCCAGGCCGAAGAGGCAGTGAAAGTGGCGAAAGGCGTTGAAGGGGTGACCTCTGTCAGCGACAAACTGCACGTTCGCGACGCTAAAGAAGGCTCTGTGAAGGGCTACGCGGGTGACACCGCCACCACCAGTGAAATCAAAGCCAAACTGCTGGCGGACGATATCGTCCCTTCCCGTCATGTGAAAGTTGAAACCACCGACGGCGTGGTTCAGCTCTCCGGTACCGTCGATTCCCAGGCACAGAGCGACCGTGCTGAAAGTATCGCCAAAGCGGTAGATGGTGTGAAAAGCGTTAAAAATGATCTGAAAACTAAGTAATTCGTCGTAATTCGTCCTCCCGAACTTTGTCGGGAGGCGCGATGTGCACCACACTAAAAATATCGCATTGAGTGATTTTCACGCTCATATCAAGCGGTGACATTAACTATGGTAAAGGAGACGCTTATGTTTCGTTGGGGCATCATATTTCTGGTTATCGCGTTAATCGCCGCCGCACTTGGGTTTGGTGGTCTGGCCGGTACCGCTGCAGGCGCAGCTAAAATTGTCTTTGTCGTCGGGATTATTCTGTTCCTGGTGAGTTTGTTCATGGGCCGAAAACGACCCTAGATTTCAGACCATTAAGAAAATTTTATCCAAAGCCAGTCCAGCGGACTGGCTTTTGCGGTTTTAGCGAATAATAAATTGCGTTACTTTGTCATTCTTTCACAACAAAAACAGGAAGGCAGAGGTGGGGCAGCGAATACCTGTAACGCTTGGTAATATTGCGCCGTTGTCGCTAAGGCCGTTCCAGCCTGGACGAATAGCTCTGGTGTGCGAAGGCGGCGGACAGCGTGGAATTTTCACGGCTGGCGTGCTGGATGAGTTTATGCGCGCGCAGTTTAATCCTTTCGATCTTTATCTCGGCACATCTGCCGGGGCGCAGAACCTCTCGGCGTATATCTGCAATCAGCCCGGTTACGCGCGCAAAGTCATCATGCGCTATACCACAAAACGCGAATTTTTCGATCCATTGCGCTTTGTCCGTGGAGGAAATCTTATCGATCTCGACTGGCTGGTGGAGGCCACTGCAAGCCAGATGCCGTTGCAAATGGATACCGCCGCGCGGTTGTTTGACAGCGGCAAATCGTTTTATATGTGCGCCTGTCGTCAGGATGACTATGCGCCGAATTACTTTTTACCAACCAAACAAAACTGGCTGGATGTGATTCGCGCCTCCAGTGCGATACCTGGCTTTTATCGTAGCGGAGTGTCGCTGGAAGGCATTAACTACCTGGATGGCGGGATCAGTGATGCGATTCCGGTTAAAGAGGCGGCAAGGCAGGGAGCAAAAACGTTGGTCGTCATCCGCACCGTGCCGTCGCAAATGTACTACACGCCGCAGTGGTTCAAACGCATGGAACGCTGGCTGGGTGACAGTAGCCTGCAGCCGCTGGTCAATCTGGTGCAGCATCATGAAACCAGCTATCGTGACATTCAGCAATTTATTGAGAAACCACCGGGCAAACTGCGGATATTCGAAATTTATCCGCCGAAGCCATTGCATAGTATCGCGCTTGGCAGTCGGATTCCGGCGCTGCGTGAAGACTATAAACTTGGGCGTTTATGCGGTCGTTATTTCCTGGCAACGGTTGGCAAGCTATTAACTGAAAAAGCGCCGCTAACCCGCCATCTGGTGCCAGTGGTGACGCCGGAATCGATTGTCATTCCGCCTGCGCCAGTCGCCAACGATACGCTGGTTGCCGAAGTGAGCGACGCTCCGCAGGCGAACGACCCGACATTTAACAATGAGGATCTGGCTTGATTTGCCGTTTTATCGATACCCACTGCCATTTTGATTTCCCGCCTTTTAGTGGCGATGAAGAGGCCAGCCTGCAACGCGCGGCACAAGCGGGCGTAGGCAAGATCATTGTTCCGGCGACAGAGGCGGCAAATTTTGCCCGTGTGTTGGCATTAGCGGAAAATTATCAACCGCTGTATGCCTCGTTAGGGTTGCATCCGGGGATGTTAGAAAAACATAGCGATGTGTCTCTTGATCAGCTACAGCAGGCGCTGGAAAGGCGTCCGGCGAAGGTGGTGGCAGTGGGGGAGATCGGTCTGGATCTCTTCGGCGACGATCCGCAATTTGAGAGGCAGCAGTGGTTACTCGACGAACAACTGAAACTGGCGAAACGCTACGATCTGCCGGTGATCCTGCATTCACGGCGCACGCACGACAAACTGGCGATGCATCTTAAACGCCACGATTTATCGCGCACTGGCGTGGTTCACGGTTTTTCCGGCAGCCTGCAACAGGCTGAACGGTTTGTACAGCTGGGCTACAAAATTGGCGTAGGCGGCACTATCACCTATCCACGCGCCAGTAAAACCCGCGATGTCATCGCAAAATTACCGCTGGCATCGTTGTTGCTGGAAACCGACGCGCCGGATATGCCGCTCAACGGTTTTCAGGGGCAGCCTAACCGCCCGGAACAGGCCGCCGGGGTGTTTGCTGTGCTTTGCGAGTTACGCCCGGAACCTGCGGATGAGATTGCCGAAGTGTTGCTTAATAACACATATGCGTTGTTTAACGTGCCGTAGGCCGGATAAGGCGTTTACGCCGCATCCGGCAGTTGGCGCACAATGCCTGATGCGACGCTTGACGCGTCTTATCATGCCTACAAGTCTGTGCCGAACCGTAGGCCGGATAAGGCGTTCACGCCGCATCCGGCAGTTGGCGCACAATGCC
>NZ_KE137316.1:3789500-4045892 GCF_000408845.1 Escherichia sp. KTE172
GTCTGTGCCGAACCGTAGGCCGGATAAGGCGTTCACGCCGCATCCGGCAGTTGGCGCACAATGCCTGATGCGACGCTTGACGCGTCTTATCAGACCTACAAGTCTGTGCCGAACCATAGGCCGTATCCGGCATGTCACAAATATAGCGCCGGAAATATTAACCGGCTCACCCCGCGCACCTTTAACGCATCAGCCAATGGCTCAACGTCTTCCGGCGTGGCACTCGGCCAGCTTTGCGCCTCGCCATACACGCCGTGGGCATGAAACGCGTTCAGGCGTACCGGAACATCGCCAAGTCCCTTGATAAACGCCGCCAGCTCATCGATGTGTTGCAAATAATCCACCTGGCCTGGGATTACCAGCAAACGCAGTTCCGCCAGCTTGCCGCGCTCGGCAAGCAAACAGATGCTGCGCTTAATCTGCTGATTATCGCGTCCGGTTAATTGCTGATGACATTCGCTCCCCCACGCTTTGAGATCGAGCATTGCGCCGTCGCACACCGGGAGTAATTTTTCCCAGCCGGTTTCGCTCAACATACCGTTACTGTCCACCAGACAGGTGAGATGGCACAGTTGCGGATCGTTTTTGATGGCAGTAAACAACGCCACCACAAACGGCAGCTGGGTCGTGGCTTCGCCGCCGCTTACCGTTATCCCTTCAATAAACAGCACCGCTTTGCGGATATGGCTAAGCACCTCGTCCACGCTCATGGATTGCGCCATCGGCGTGGCATGTTGTGGACACATCTTCAGGCAGGTATCACATTGCTCGCAAACCACAGCGTTCCACACCACTTTGCCGTTAACAATCTGCAACGCCTGATGCGGACACTGCGGCACGCACTCTCCGCAGTCATTGCAGCGTCCCATCGTCCACGGATTGTGACAGTTTTTGCAGCGCAGATTGCAGCCCTGCAAAAACAGAGCCAGACGACTGCCTGGCCCGTCAACGCAGGAGAAGGGGATAATCTTACTGACTAAAGCGCATCTGCTGTTCATGGCTTATCACGCGCGGCTGGCGTTCCAGAATACGAGTGTTGCGTGCGGCTTCTTCTCCCAGCCAGGTGGTGTTGGTGCGTGAACCTTCGGCGCGATATTTTTCTAAATCCGACAAACGCACCATATAACCGGTAACGCGAACCAGATCGTTACCGCTGACATTGGCGGTAAATTCACGCATTCCGGCTTTAAAGGCACCGAGGCAAAGCTGTACCAGTGCCTGCGGGTTACGTTTGATGGTTTCGTCGAGCGTCAGAATGTCGCTGATGCCGGAATAATAATAAGCATGATGCGGGGCGACAGTTTGCAGATGAGTAATCGGATCTGGCTCATCACCATACGGCAAACGCGCGCCCGGCGTGGTGCCGATATCAGAACTGATCCCCGACTGTGCGTGTAACATGGCGCGTTTTTGCCAGCCATATTTCACGGGGGTATTGGCGACAAACTCCGCCAGTTGTGCGCTGATGCGATAACCCACTTCATTTGCGGCGGCTTCTTTACCGTAGCGCGCGGCAATCCCATCTTTCTCGCACAGCAAGTTAACTGCTTCCGCCAGCCCATACATGCCAAACATTGGCACAAAACGTTCAGGGTTAATCAGCCCTTCTTTCACCAGGAAGCTATTCTCAAAGAAGTGTGATTGTTGATAGAGGAATTCACACCGCGCATCGATGATGGCGATCTGCTGCTGGCAGTAGTGCGGTAGAGTGCGCGTAAAGAAGTCATCCAGCGATTCACTGCGCTCGGCAATGGCTTTCAGGTTAAGGCGTACCAGCGTGCTGCCACCACCCGCCAGCGGCAGTGAGTTGTAACAGCTCACAATCCCGTAGCCCCCTTTTGTGAAAATTTTATCATGCACCGGACCGTTGGCGATGTGCGGTTTGCTACATTCGCAGATGTTTTTCGCCACTTCCAGCAGCAGATCATCAGGGGTGATTTCAGGATCGTAGATAAAGGTCAGGTTCGGTGAAACCTGCTTCAGCTCTGCATCTGCACGTAAGATTGCACGGGTGATGGGCGAATCAGACGGGCCGATATTGGCGTGCATAAAGGCGTCTGGCAGGGTTCTGTCGAGGTAACGCCAGAAACGTTTTATTCGAATATCGATCTCGTCCTGTGTTAGAATTCTAACATACGGCTGCAACAACGCATCCAGTTGCCCCAGGTAGACCGGCATCGATGTGACCGATGGTACGTGGTGGTAAAGAATGGTCAGCAGAGAGAGTGCATCATCAAGATCTTTCGCGCCTTCCAGCTCCAGCCATTCGGAACCGTTCGCCAGAAAACGGGCGTAATCGGGTAAGACATAGCGCGGTTTGTACGGCGCATGACCTTCAAACATATCGCAGATTACACCCTCATCCAGCGCGCGGCGGGCTTCGGCAGGAAGCTGCGGATAAGGCAGATTGTTTTCTGCTTCCAGCGCCAGAAAATGGCGCTTCTGCTCCGGGCTAAGTACCGGGCTGGTGACAATTTGCTGGCAACGTTGTTGCAGTGCAATTTCATGAGAAGTGGGCATCTTCTTTTCCTTTTATGCCGAAGGTGATGCGCCATTGTAAGAAGTTTCGTGATGTTCACTTTGATCCTGATGCGTTTGCCACCACTGACGCATTCATTTGAAAGTGAATTATTTGAACCAGATCGCATTACAGTGATGCAAACTTGTAAGTAGATTTCCTTAATTGTGATGTATATCGAAGTGTGTTGCGGAGTAGATGTTAGAATACTAACAAACTCGCAAGGTGAATTTTATTGGCGACAAGCCAGGAGAATGAAATGACTGATCTGAAAGCAAGCAGCCTGCGTGCACTGAAATTGATGGACCTGACCACCCTGAATGACGACGACACCGACGAGAAAGTGATCGCCCTGTGTCATCAGGCCAAAACTCCGGTCGGCAATACCGCCGCTATCTGTATCTATCCTCGCTTTATCCCGATTGCTCGCAAAACGCTGAAAGAGCAGGGTACCCCGGAAATCCGTATCGCTACGGTAACCAACTTCCCACACGGTAACGACGACATCGACATCGCGCTGGCAGAAACCCGTGCGGCAATCGCCTACGGTGCCGATGAAGTTGACGTGGTGTTCCCGTACCGCGCGCTGATGGCGGGTAACGAGCAGGTTGGTTTTGACCTGGTGAAAGCCTGTAAAGAGGCTTGCGCAGCGGCTAACGTACTGCTGAAAGTGATCATCGAAACCGGCGAACTGAAAGACGAAGCGCTGATCCGCAAAGCGTCTGAAATCTCTATCAAAGCGGGTGCTGACTTCATCAAAACCTCTACCGGTAAAGTGGCAGTGAACGCGACGCCGGAAAGCGCGCGCATCATGATGGAAGTGATCCGCGACATGGGCGTAGAAAAAACCGTTGGTTTCAAACCGGCGGGCGGCGTGCGTACTGCGGAAGATGCGCAGAAATATCTCGCCATCGCAGATGAACTGTTCGGCGCTGACTGGGCTGATGCGCGTCACTACCGCTTTGGCGCTTCCAGCCTGCTGGCAAGCCTGCTGAAAGCGCTGGGCCACGGCGACGGTAAGAGCGCAAGCAGCTACTAAGCTGCCTTTTGCCAGAGGGTGGATGCCGGATGCCCCCAGTAGGCCTGATAAGACGCGTCAGCGTCGCATCAGGCAGTCAGCAGTGCTGCCTGATGCGGCGCGAACGCCTTATCCGGCCTACGGGCGAGTGCCGTGTAGGCATGATAAGAATCGGTCAGCATCAGGCAATAACAACATCCGCCATCTGGCAACAACACCTTCAAACTTATTCCACGGGAGGTTACCTTGTTTCTCGCACAAGAAATTATTCGTAAAAAACGTGATGGTCATGCGCTGAGCGATGAAGAAATTCGTTTCTTTATCAACGGCATTCGCGACAACACTATCTCCGAAGGGCAGATTGCCGCCCTCGCGATGACCATTTTCTTCCACGATATGACAATGCCTGAGCGTGTCTCGCTGACCATGGCGATGCGAGATTCAGGAACCGTTCTCGACTGGAAAAGCCTGCATCTGAATGGCCCAATTGTTGATAAACACTCCACCGGTGGCGTCGGCGATGTGACTTCGCTGATGTTGGGGCCGATGGTCGCAGCCTGCGGCGGCTATATTCCGATGATCTCCGGTCGCGGCCTCGGTCATACTGGCGGTACGCTCGACAAACTGGAATCCATTCCTGGCTTCGACATTTTCCCGGATGACAACCGTTTCCGCGAAATTATTAAAGACGTCGGCGTGGCGATTATCGGTCAGACCAGCTCACTGGCTCCGGCGGATAAACGTTTCTACGCGACCCGTGATATTACCGCAACCGTGGACTCCATCCCGCTGATCACTGCCTCGATTCTGGCGAAGAAACTGGCGGAAGGTCTGGACGCGCTGGTGATGGACGTGAAAGTGGGTAGCGGCGCGTTTATGCCGACCTACGAACTCTCTGAAGCCCTTGCCGAAGCGATTGTTGGCGTGGCTAACGGCGCTGGCGTGCGCACCACCGCGCTGCTCACCGACATGAATCAGGTACTGGCCTCCAGTGCAGGTAACGCGGTTGAGGTTCGTGAAGCAGTGCAGTTCCTGACGGGAGAATATCGTAACCCGCGTCTGTTTGATGTCACGATGGCGCTGTGCGTGGAGATGCTGATCTCCGGCAAACTGGCGAAAGATGACGCCGAAGCACGCGCGAAATTGCAGGCGGTGCTGGACAACGGTAAAGCGGCAGAAGTCTTTGGTCGTATGGTAGCGGCACAAAAAGGCCCAACCGACTTCGTTGAGAACTACGCGAAGTATCTGCCGACAGCGATGCTGACGAAAGCAGTCTATGCTGATACCGAAGGTTTTGTCAGTGAAATGGATACCCGCGCGCTGGGGATGGCAGTGGTTGCAATGGGCGGCGGACGCCGTCAGGCATCTGACACCATCGATTACAGCGTCGGCTTTACTGATATGGCGCGTCTGGGCGACCAGGTAGACGGTCAGCGTCCGCTGGCGGTTATCCACGCGAAAGACGAAAACAGCTGGCAGGAAGCGGCGAAAGCGGTGAAAGCGGCAATTAAACTTGCCGATAAAGCACCGGAAAGCACACCAACTGTCTATCGCCGTATCAGCGAATAACGGTATACTGATCTGATCATTTAAATTTGAAGCACTGAGTACGGAGAACATATGAAACGTGCATTTATTATGGTGCTGGACTCATTCGGCATCGGCGCTACAGAAGATGCAGAACGCTTTGGTGACGTCGGGGCTGACACCCTGGGTCATATCGCAGAAGCTTGTGCCAAAGGCGAAGCTGATAACGGTCGTAAAGGCCCGCTCAATCTGCCAAATCTGACCCGTCTGGGGCTGGCGAAAGCACACGAAGGTTCTACCGGTTTCATTCCGGCGGGAATGGACGGCAACGCTGAAGTTATCGGCGCGTACGCATGGGCGCACGAAATGTCATCCGGTAAAGATACCCCGTCTGGTCACTGGGAAATCGCCGGTGTCCCGGTTCTGTTTGAGTGGGGATACTTCTCCGATCACGAAAACAGCTTCCCGCAAGAGCTGCTGGATAAACTGGTCGAACGCGCTAATCTGCCGGGTTACCTCGGTAACTGCCACTCTTCCGGTACGGTCATTCTGGATCAGCTGGGCGAAGAGCACATGAAAACCGGCAAGCCGATTTTCTATACCTCCGCTGACTCCGTGTTCCAGATTGCCTGCCATGAAGAAACTTTCGGTCTGGATAAACTCTACGAACTGTGCGAAATCGCCCGTGAAGAGCTGACCAACGGCGGCTACAACATCGGTCGTGTTATCGCTCGTCCGTTTATCGGCGACAAAGCCGGTAACTTCCAGCGTACCGGTAACCGTCACGACCTGGCCGTTGAACCGCCAGCACCGACCGTGCTGCAGAAACTGGTTGATGAAAAACACGGCCAGGTGGTTTCTGTCGGTAAAATTGCAGACATCTACGCCAACTGCGGTATCACCAAAAAAGTGAAAGCGACTGGCCTGGACGCGCTGTTTGACGCCACCATCAAAGAGATGAAAGAAGCGGGTGATAACACCATCGTCTTCACCAACTTCGTTGACTTCGACTCTTCCTGGGGCCACCGTCGCGACGTCGCCGGTTATGCTGCGGGTCTGGAACTGTTCGACCGCCGTCTGCCGGAGCTGATGTCTCTGCTGCGCGATGACGACATCCTGATCCTCACCGCTGACCACGGCTGTGATCCGACCTGGACCGGTACTGACCACACGCGTGAACACATTCCGGTACTGGTTTACGGCCCGAAAGTAAAACCGGGCTCACTGGGTCACCGTGAAACCTTCGCGGATATCGGCCAGACTCTGGCAAAATATTTTGGTACTTCTGATATGGAATATGGCAAAGCCATGTTCTGATGGATTTGGGCGGAGCGTTGACTCCGCCTTTGTTATGTCACAAAAAGGATAAAACAATGGCTACCCCACACATTAATGCAGAAATGGGCGATTTCGCTGACGTAGTTTTGATGCCAGGCGACCCGCTGCGTGCGAAGTATATTGCTGAAACTTTCCTTGAAGATGCCCGTGAAGTGAACAACGTTCGCGGTATGCTGGGCTTCACCGGTACTTACAAAGGCCGCAAAATTTCCGTAATGGGTCACGGTATGGGTATCCCGTCCTGCTCCATCTACACCAAAGAACTGATCACCGATTTCGGCGTGAAGAAAATTATCCGCGTAGGCTCCTGTGGCGCTGTTCTGCCACACGTAAAACTGCGCGACGTCGTTATCGGTATGGGTGCCTGCACCGATTCCAAAGTTAACCGCATCCGTTTTAAAGACCATGACTTTGCCGCTATCGCTGACTTTGACATGGTGCGTAACGCAGTAGATGCAGCTAAAGCACTGGGCATTGATGCTCGCGTTGGTAACCTGTTCTCCGCTGACCTGTTCTACTCTCCGGACGGCGAAATGTTCGACGTGATGGAAAAATACGGCATCCTCGGCGTGGAAATGGAAGCGGCTGGTATCTACGGCGTCGCTGCAGAATTTGGCGCGAAAGCCCTGACCATCTGCACCGTGTCTGACCACATCCGTACTCACGAGCAGACCACTGCCGCTGAGCGTCAGACCACCTTCAACGACATGATCAAAATCGCACTGGAATCCGTTCTGCTGGGCGATAAAGAGTAATTGTGTTTCGCTGAAAGGCGATTGCCTTGTGAAGCCGGAACGGGAGACTGCTCCGGCTTTTTAGTATCTATTCATCAATAGCGACTGATTTATAGATTTACTATTATTTTTCATATGGATAGAAAATAAAATCCATTCATGAATCTATTCATTTATGTTCAGCCGTCATCCAGTAAGGGTATATCAGCAACTCTGGTGGACAACCATAAATTCCTGCCATTTTCTTTTGATGTTTGAGCTAAGCCGTTCCGTCTTTTCGATCCGTTTTAGAGAATTAATCGAGATACCTAACATTTTACTTACTTCAGCAAGCGATAATTTATGCCTGATACGCACGGCGGCTAGCCAGGATATACCCTGGCTGAACATTAAATTGATAACCTCCCGTTCCTGGTTTTCCAGATCGATCATATTTCCTTCCCTGGATATTTTAATGAGCGAGTTACCGTACCGCCCCCGCTATCCATGCCGATAACTCCCGTAGCTCTTTTTCCTGTTCCGGGAAGTCAACCAACAGCGCTTCACACTCCTGTTGCAGCATGTCAGCGCGGTACAGGCAGCCTTGCAGCCGTCCTGCGAGGGCTTCCAGTGGTGCTGGGTTAAGGCTGTCGGTAAATACCTGGGCGCGGGTGATATGGCCTTTTTCAACGTCGAAATGCAGTTCCACGCCGCCCCAGGTAAAGCGTTCATCCAGCAGATGCGAGAATGCCGGAGCCTGACCGAAGTTCCACTCCCAGCTACTCTGACGGGCAAAGGTTTCGGCGAAGTTCGGCAAGTCTGGCGTTTTGTCCGGGGAGATGATTTCCGCTTCCACGTGCTCGCCATAATGGGCGAAAAAGGCCTCGGTTATGGCCTCGCAAACCTGCTCATGGGTGATCCCCGGCAGCAATTCGGTCAGATTGGTCACGCGGGAACGTACCGACGTAATGCCTTTCGCCGCCAGTTTCTTTTTATCCGGATTGAGATAGTTTGCCAGGCGGCTAAGGTCGGCATTGAGCAGCAAGGTGCCGTGGTGGAAGCCGCGATCTTTGGTTTCGCGATAGGCCGAGCCTGAGACTTTGCGGTCGCCTTCGGCGGTTTTCACCACCAGATCGTTACGTCCGGACGCTTCGGCGCTGACGCCGAGCGCGTTCAGCGCATTGAGCACAATCGACGTGGAGATGGTTTTATCGTACTCCGGCTTGCCAGCCATAAAGGTAAAGCAGGTATTGCCGAGATCGTGGAACACTGCGCCGCCACCGCTGCTGCGCCGCGCCAGGCGGACGTTATCTTCTTCCATCCGCCGGGTATTACACTCTTTCCACGGGTTCTGTGCGCGACCAATCACTACCGTGTCGGCATTGCGCCAGAGAAACAGAACGCGCTGCGTGGCGGGCATCTGGCGAAAAATACACTCTTCCACCGCCAGGTTAAACCACGGGTCGTAAGAGTCAGAGATGAGCAGGCGTAATGTGGACATAACGATTTCCTTTCTTGTAGTAATGGGTCACTCTTTTTTCTCGCTTTCTTCCTCTTCCGGCACCGGTTTGCTGGCGGTTAACAGGAAGGGCGATTGCTGCCAGCGGGTGCGTTTACCCTGTAGCAGCGTGCGGGTCAGCACTACGCCGATTGCCAGCGAGAGCAGCAACATCAGGCGTAAAATGTTAGTGGTGTTATCCACCTGTTGGGCTTCGGTGGCGAGCGTATGGGTGTCGAGCGTCAGGCGCAGATAGCCGAGCGGTCCGTTTTTACCCGCAATGGGTTCGACAATCTGCTGGTTAAAATAGCCGCCCGCTTTTTTGCCGTCGAGCGCCAGCCGGTCGCGCACGTCGACGCTTTCACCAGAACGGGCGATAAGATCGCCTTGTTCATCATATACGCCTGCGTCGAGAATGCGGCTTTCATCCGTTAACTGATCGAGGATCGCCTGAATACGTTTTTCATCCGGTGAGTCGGTACGCATCAGCGGTGCAACGTTCAGCGTTACCTGACGCGCCAGGGTGCGGGCTAGTTCTTCCAGCTGTGGATTACGCTGTCGCTGGTGGTTTTGACTAAACCATGACGCCCCCTGCATCAGCGCCACTAACAAGGCAAGACAGAACAGGACAATCACTGCCCGATGCAGCCGGAATTTCAGTTTTGTGCGAGCCATCTTCCACCCTTTGAAAATTTGAGACTTAATGTTGCCAGAAGCAATGGATACAAGGTAGCCTCATGCGTTATTTTCCCTGCTTCGAACGATTTTACAGGAGCCTTAATGCCTAACATTACCTGGTGCGACCTGCCTGAAGATGTCTCTTTATGGCCGGGTCTGCCTCTTTCATTAAGTGGTGATGAAGTGATGCCACTGGATTACCACGCAGGTCGTAGCGGCTGGCTGCTGTATGGTCGTGGGCTGGATAAACAACGTCTGACCCAATACCAGAGCAAACTGGGCGCGGCGATGGTGATTGTTGCCGCCTGGTGCGTGGAAGATTATCAGGTGATTCGTCTGGCAGGTTCACTCACCGCGCGGGCTACGCGCCTGGCCCATGAAGCGCAACTGGATGTCGCGCCGCTGGGGAAAATCCCACACCTGCGCACGCCGGGTTTGCTGGTGATGGACATGGATTCCACCGCCATCCAGATTGAATGTATTGATGAAATTGCCAAACTGGCCGGAACGGGCGAGATGGTGGCGGAGGTAACCGAACGGGCGATGCGCGGCGAACTCGATTTTACCGCCAGCCTGCGCAGCCGCGTGGCGACGCTGAAAGGCGCTGACGCCAATATTCTGCAACAGGTGCGTGAAAATCTGCCGCTGATGCCAGGCTTAACGCAGCTGGTACTCAAGCTGGAAACGCTGGGCTGGAAAGTGGCGATTGCCTCCGGTGGCTTTACTTTCTTTGCTGAATACCTGCGCGACAAGCTGCGCCTGACAGCCGTGGTAGCCAATGAACTGGAGATCATGGACGGTAAATTTACCGGCAATGTGATCGGCGACATCGTTGACGCGCAATATAAAGCGAAAACCCTGACCCGCCTCGCGCAGGAGTATGAAATCCCGCTGGCGCAGACCGTGGCGATTGGCGATGGAGCCAATGACCTGCCGATGATCAAAGCGGCAGGGCTGGGGATTGCCTACCATGCCAAGCCAAAAGTGAATGAAAAGACGGAAGTCACCATCCGTCACGCTGACCTGATGGGGGTATTCTGCATCCTCTCCGGCAGCCTGAATCAGAAGTAATTGCCCGCCCGTCATCCTGCGGGCGGCACAGCATTAACGAGGTACATCGTGGCAAAAGCTCCAAAACGCGCCTTTGTTTGTAATGAATGCGGGGCCGATTATCCGCGCTGGCAGGGGCAGTGCAGTGCCTGTCATGCCTGGAACACCATCACCGAGGTGCGTCTTGCAGCGTCGCCAACGGTGGCGCGTAACGAGCGTCTCAGCGGCTATGCCGGTAGCGCCGGGGTGGCAAAAGTCCAGAAACTTTCCGACATCAGCCTTGAAGAGCTGCCGCGTTTTTCCACCGGATTTAAAGAGTTCGACCGCGTATTAGGCGGCGGCGTGGTGCCGGGAAGTGCCATTCTGATTGGCGGTAACCCTGGTGCGGGGAAATCCACGTTGCTACTGCAAACGCTGTGCAAACTGGCGCAGCAGATGAAAACGCTGTATGTCACCGGCGAAGAGTCGCTGCAACAGGTGGCAATGCGCGCTCATCGCCTTGGCCTGCCGACTGACAATCTTAATATGCTGTCGGAAACCAGCATCGAGCAGATCTGCCTGATTGCCGAAGAAGAGCAACCGAAGCTGATGGTAATTGACTCGATCCAGGTGATGCATATGGCGGATGTACAATCATCGCCTGGTAGCGTGGCGCAGGTGCGTGAAACGGCGGCTTATCTGACGCGCTTCGCCAAAACGCGCGGCGTGGCGATTGTCATGGTCGGGCACGTAACCAAAGATGGCTCGCTGGCTGGCCCTAAAGTGCTGGAACACTGTATCGACTGTTCGGTGCTTTTGGATGGCGATGCCGACTCCCGTTTTCGCACCTTGCGCAGCCATAAAAACCGCTTCGGCGCGGTGAATGAGCTGGGCGTCTTCGCGATGACCGAACAGGGGCTGCGTGAAGTTAGCAACCCTTCCGCCATCTTTTTAAGCCGCGGTGATGAAGTGACCTCCGGTAGCTCAGTGATGGTGGTATGGGAAGGAACGCGTCCACTGCTGGTGGAGATCCAGGCGCTGGTCGATCACTCGATGATGGCGAATCCACGCCGCGTCGCAGTAGGGCTGGAGCAAAACCGTCTGGCAATCCTGCTGGCTGTCTTGCACCGTCACGGTGGTCTGCAAATGGCCGATCAGGATGTGTTTGTGAACGTGGTCGGCGGCGTGAAGGTAACCGAAACCAGCGCCGACTTAGCGTTACTGCTGGCGATGGTTTCCAGCCTGCGTGACAGACCGCTGCCACAGGATCTGGTGGTGTTTGGTGAAGTCGGGCTGGCAGGGGAGATCCGCCCGGTGCCCAGCGGCCAGGAACGAATCTCTGAAGCGGCGAAACACGGTTTTCGGCGGGCGATTGTTCCGGCGGCTAATGTGCCGAAAAAAGCGCCGGAAGGGATGCAGATTTTTGGCGTTAAAAAACTCTCCGACGCGCTTAGCGTGTTCGACGACTTATAATGAGAGATACGGAGGGAGATATGTCGTCATTTGATTACCTGAAAACTGCCATCAAGCAACAGGGCTGCACGCTACAGCAGGTAGCTGATGCCAGCGGTATGACCAAAGGGTATTTAAGCCAGTTACTGAATGCCAAAATTAAAAGCCCCAGCGCGCAAAAACTGGAGGCATTGCACCGTTTTTTGGGGCTTGAGTTTCCCCGCCAAAAGAAAACCATTGGCGTGGTATTCGGTAAGTTCTACCCGTTGCATACCGGACATATCTACCTTATCCAGCGCGCCTGTAGCCAGGTTGACGAGTTGCATATCATTATGGGCTTTGACGATACCCGTGACCGTGCGTTGTTTGAAGACAGCGCCATGTCGCAGCAGCCCACGGTGCCGGATCGTCTGCGCTGGTTATTGCAAACCTTTAAATATCAGAAAAATATCCGTATTCATGCTTTCAATGAAGAGGGCATGGAGCCATATCCGCACGGCTGGGATGTATGGAGCAACGGCATCAAAAAGTTTATGGCTGAAAAGGGGATCCAGCCGGACCTGATCTACACCTCGGAAGAAGCCGATGCGCCACAGTATATGGAACATCTGGGGATCGAAACGGTGCTGGTCGATCCGAAACGCACCTTTATGAGTATCAGCGGTGCGCAGATCCGCGAAAACCCGTTCCGCTACTGGGAATATATTCCCACCGAAGTGAAGCCGTTCTTTGTGCGTACCGTGGCGATCCTTGGCGGCGAGTCGAGCGGTAAATCCACCCTGGTAAACAAACTTGCCAATATCTTCAATACCACCAGTGCGTGGGAATATGGTCGCGATTATGTCTTTTCACACCTTGGCGGTGATGAGATCGCATTGCAGTATTCCGACTACGATAAAATCGCGCTAGGACACGCGCAATATATTGATTTTGCAGTGAAATACGCCAATAAAGTGGCGTTTATCGACACTGATTTTGTCACTACCCAGGCGTTCTGCAAAAAGTACGAAGGGCGTGAGCATCCGTTCGTGCAGGCGCTGATTGATGAATACCGTTTTGATCTGGTTATCTTGCTGGAGAACAACACGCCGTGGGTGGCGGATGGTTTACGCAGCCTCGGTAGTTCGGTGGATCGCAAAGAGTTCCAGAACTTGCTGGTGGAGATGCTGGAAGAGAACAATATCGAATTTGTGCGTGTTGAAGAGGACGATTACGACAGCCGTTTCCTGCGCTGTGTGGAGCTGGTGCGGGAGATGATGGGCGAGCAGAGATAACCGTGACGAAACGGCTCAAAGGCGAGGTATAAATTGAGTTTTTTTGATGAGTTGAAAAACTCTCTGGAAGAGGCTGTTGAGATTAGAAAGAACCTGCACGGGTGACCCGCTACGAAATTGCAGATGCTAAGGCTATTCGTGAGCAACTTCATACTCCAACCGACCAGTTGCGTAGCCAGAATGCAATCAAATCTGACAGTCCGCTTCGGCGCGCGCTTTGGTGTATTTACCGGAGTAAATCAGCGTGCCGTGGAAAATTATGCGCAGCGCTTCTGCTGATTTGCGTACCTTCGCTGATGATAAGTCCTGCACTAGCGTGCTGCGCGTAATAGTCCGCCATTATGTCAGTCGCAACGTCACCCGCGCGGGAACGCGTCATCGGTGGCATTACAATACGGTTTTTTAATGGCAACGCATTCAGCGCATATTTAGCAAATTACGTAATGGGTCCCTTGCGCGGTTATTTGTACAGTTCGGCACTCATGGTGACGGTATTGCCCATGCGAGCGCTGGTGATTTTGTATTCAGAGGCGTTTATCTCTTTCGCTTTCTGCGCAATAACTGCTTCCGCAGAATCCAGTGTTGTACCGGTTGCTGTTACGCTTTGCGCCGATGCGTTAAACGCCGCGACAGAGAAAAGAGAAGCTGTAAAAATTGCGATGATCGTTTTCATGTTTATATTCCAGAGTGTCTTAATTGTTTGGCGTTTATTAACGCGATGGGGATAGAATACGCCTGCTGCCTGATAACATAAATGATACAAATGACAATAGACTATTCTGATTTTGTTAATAATCAGACGCCGGACGTTCCGACGCCTGTCGATTGCATCAGGCAACAAAGTTGTCCTTCAGCGCCTTGAGACCATCCCGATAGATGCCGGTAAACAGCGCTTCGGCCTCTTCGTTCGTCACATTCACCGGGGTGAATTCACCGAACCATTCCACACGAGAAACCTGGCTGTCGGCGGTTTCATGAACGGTAATGGTGGAGAGGTAATCCACCACCGGGAACGGTGCCTGAATAATGGAATAGGTATAACTGCGTTGACGGTTATCAAACGCTTCCAGACGTTCAACCACAGTGCCGCCGTCAGAGGTTGTCAGCGAACGAACGCGACCGCCTTCTGTCACTACGCTTTTCGGGATGAACGGCAGCCAGTCTGGCAGCGCATCAAAGCCGCCCATCAATTGCCATACGGCGTCGGCAGAAGCCGGAATTTCGATCGATACAGTTGTTTTAGCCATGATAATTTTCTCTTAATTTATAGGGTTACATTGTTAGGGTGTCGACGACGCCGCCATCGACGCGCAGGGCTGCCCCTGTGGTTGCCGAGGAAAGCGGTGACGCGAGATAAACCGCCAGATTCGCCACTTCTTCCACATCTGCCGCACGCTGGATGATGGAGCTCGGACGCGAGGTTTTAACAAACTCATCGGCCTGTTCACGCGCACTGCGTCCCGACTGCGCAGCGGCATCCGCCAGCATCTCTTTCAGGCCATCGGTAAAGGTTGGCCCTGGCAGAATGGCGTTGACGGTCACACCGGTCCCCGCCAGTCGTTTCGCCAGACCATGAGAGACCGCCAGATTCGCGGCTTTGGTGACGCCGTAGTTGATCATGTCGCCAGGGATTGCCACGCCGGATTCGGACGAGACAAAGATAATCCGCCCCCAGCCCTGTTCCGTCATGCCTGGCGCATAGTGACGCGCCAGACGAACGCCGGAAAGGACGTTGACGTTATAGAAGTGCATCCACTCATCATCCGGAACGCTAAAGAAATCTTTATCGTTGAAAATGCCCAGATTATTGACCAGCACATCAGCCGTTGGGACTGCAGCGATCAGCGCAGTCACGCCGTCTTCGGTGCTGAGATCGGCCACCACGCCGCGCAGTGACGCCGTGGGAGTTTGTGCCGCAATCGCAGCCATGGCGTCATCAACGCCGCTCTGTTTACGGCCGACGACAACCACCGTTGCGCCTGCTTTTGCCAGTCCGGCGGCGATACCCTGCCCAATGCCGGAGGTTGAGCCGCTGACCACCGCGACTTTACCTGTCAGATCCAGTTTCATCGTTTTCTCACCAGGTTGATTAACGGGTCGGCAGCGGAGCGTTTTCCGCAACCAGATTTTGACGGCGCATTTCTGCCCAGAATTCAGCCGGAACAGGCGCATTCAGTGCAGCCAGATCTTCTGCCATACGGCCAGGACGGCTGGAGCCAGGAATAACCGCCGCAACGGCCGGGTTTGCCAGCGCGAACTGCAGCGCAGCTGCTTTAACGTTCACATTGAAACGTGTGGCAATGGTGTTAATTTGCGCCACTTTCTGCTGGATGGCCGCAGAAGCTTTCTGATATTCAAAGTGCTCGCCGCCTGCCAGTACGCCAGAGCTGTACGGACCGCCCACAACAATATCCACGTTCTGTTCCAGTGCTTCTGGCATCAGGCGTTGCAGCGCACGTTCGTGATCCAGCAGGGAATAACGCCCCGCCAGCAGGAACGCATCCGGCTTCGGTTCGTCCAGCGCCAGCGTCAGTTCGCAAGGTTCGACGCGATTCACACCCAGTCCCCAGGCTTTAATCACACCTTCGTCACGCAAACGCGTCAGCGCACGAAACGCACCGGTACGGGCTATGTTGAACTGTTCCAGCCAGCTGTCACCGTAGAAGTCCTGTGCCGGGTCGTGGATCCAGACAATATCCAGACGGTCTGTTTTCAGGCGTTTCAGGCTGTCTTCAATCGAGCGCAGCGTGGCGTCAGCAGAGTAGTCATTCAGAATTTTGTTTTTCAGGCCGTGTTCGAACAGGCCACCTTTTTCACCGAAATCACGTTTTGCCGGATCTTCCATTTCGTCCAGCATGATGCGACCGACTTTGCTGCTCAGAACGTATTCATCGCGTGGATACTGAGACAGCGCTTCACCCATGCGGATTTCAGAAAGGCCAGAGCCATACAGCGGCGCGGTATCAAAGTAACGCACGCCCAGGTTCCAGGCTTCGCTCACGGTGGCGTGGGCCTCGTCTTCCGGAATGGCACGGAACATGTTGCCGAGTGGTGCGCCACCTAAGCCAATTTTGCCGGGAAGTAAATTTTTGATGCTCATAAGATGTCCTCAATTATTCGGTTTGGGTTAGGGCGTTTTTTTGCTATCGCCCTGTGACGTGGATCACAATACCTTGCGAGGTTGTGACTTGATAGGACATAATTCGTCTGACTTAAGTCCTTTGAGGTCTAACATGATTGATTTACGCCAACTGAAGTACTTCGTGGTGGTCGCAGAAGAAGAGCACGTGGGACGCGCAGCCGAGCGATTACATATCTCGCAATCACCGCTGAGCCGCCAGATTGCACAACTGGAAGAACGGCTGGGGCTGACGCTGTTTGAGCGTAATCAGCAGCGCATTCGCCTGACCGCTGATGGACAGACATTCCTTGCCGAAACACGTTCGTTGCTGACACACGCCAACCGCCTGGAGTCGTTAGGCAAACGCCTGGGACGGGGGGAAGATGGTGGCTTGTGTATTGGCTATATCGAAAACGCCATGCATTCCGGTGTGCTTTCTACGGCGCTACGTACGTTACGTGTATCGCGTCCGAATGTGCATATCGCACTTTACAGCCAACCACCGGCTACCCAGATTGAAGGCCTGCGCCAGCGCAGTCTCGATTTTTCTCTGGTCGACACGCCGCCCACCGACAGCGAGCAGGATCTGGAATATATTCAGGTTCTGGATGATCGAATGTTGTTGGCCTTACCGCAAAATCATCCTCTGGCGCAGGAGGAAAACCTTGTCGCGTCACAACTTGGCGATGAGCAGTGGATTGCGGTGATTCATAACGACGATGCGCATTCTCGCGATCATTTTGTCGCCGCCTGTGTTAACGCCGGGTTTAATCCTGATATTCGCCTGGAAGCGGGTGAACCCCTCACGGCATTAGGTTTGGTCGCTGCGGGATTAGGTCTGGCCTTAATTCAACATAGTCTGCGTCATAATGCGCCGGAAGGGGTGGTATTACGTGAATTGCCGTGGATGAATTATTCAACGCAATTATGGGCAGCCTGGCATAAAGCCAACCAACGTCCGCTGGTTTCCCATTTCCGCCAGATCCTGCGCGGTGAATAAAACGTTAAGCGGGAACCATGAGTTCCCGCTTGATTTGAGGTGTCAGTCCGCATCTGAGCTAATACGCTTAAAGAAAATTCTGCCTTTTTCCGGGGACTAATCATTTAACTAATACCGGATGCGATGCTGGCGCGCCGCACCCGGCATTTTACGCATTACTTCGCAATACGCTTGTACTTGATACGCTTCGGCTCCAGCGCGTCTGCGCCCAGCGTGCGTTTTTTGTACTCTTCGTACTCGGTAAAGTTACCTTCGAAGAACTCAACTTTACCTTCATCCTGGTAGTCCAGGATGTGCGTGGCGATACGGTCGAGGAACCAACGGTCGTGCGAGATAACCATCGCACAGCCCGGGAACTCCAGCAGGGCGTTTTCCAGCGCGCGCAGGGTTTCGATATCCAGGTCGTTGGTTGGTTCGTCGAGCAGCAGCATGTTGCCGCCAACCTGCAGCAGCTTCGCCAGATGCAGACGACCGCGCTCACCGCCGGAGAGTTCGCCAACGCGTTTACCCTGATCAACCCCTTTAAAGTTAAAGCGGCCAACGTAGGCACGGCTTGGCATCTCGGTGTTGCCGATCTTCATGATATCCAGCCCGCCGGAAACTTCTTCCCAAACGGTTTTGCTGTTATCCATTGAGTCACGGAACTGATCAACCGATGCCAGTTTCACCGTTTCACCCAAAGTGATGGTGCCGCTGTCCGGCTGTTCCTGACCAGAGATCATACGGAACAGCGTCGATTTACCCGCACCGTTCGGACCGATGATCCCGACGATCGCTCCTTTCGGGATCGAGAAGCTCAGGTCATCAATCAGCAGACGATCGCCATAGGATTTACGCAGATTGCTGACTTCCAGCACTTTGTCGCCAAGACGCGGTCCCGGTGGAATAAACAGTTCGTTGGTTTCGTTACGTTTCTGATATTCGGTGCTGTTCAGCTCTTCAAAACGCGCCAGACGTGCTTTACCTTTCGACTGACGGCCTTTAGTACCTTGACGTACCCACTCCAGCTCTTTCTCAATCGACTTACGACGCGCAGCTTCTTGTGAAGCTTCCTGCGCCAGGCGCTGATCTTTCTGCTCCAGCCAGGAGGAGTAGTTGCCTTCCCACGGAATACCTTCACCGCGGTCCAGTTCGAGGATCCAGCCTGCAACGTTATCGAGGAAGTAACGGTCGTGGGTAATCGCCACCACGGTGCCCTCGAAGTCGTGCAGGAAGCGTTCCAGCCAGGCCACGGATTCGGCATCCAGGTGGTTGGTCGGTTCGTCGAGCAGCAGCATGTCTGGTTTTTCCAGCAGCAGGCGGCACAACGCTACGCGACGACGCTCACCACCGGAGAGGTTAGCGATTTTCGCGTCCCAGTCCGGCAGACGCAGCGCATCCGCCGCACGCTCCAGCTGAACGTTCAGGTTGTGACCGTCGTGAGCCTGAATGATCTCTTCCAGACGGCCTTGTTCAGCGGCCAGCTTGTCAAAATCGGCATCCGGATCGGCGTACAGTGCATACACTTCATCCAGGCGTTTCAGGGCGTTAACCACTTCAGAAACCGCTTCTTCAATGGACTCACGCACGGTGTGTTCCGGGTTCAGCTGCGGTTCCTGCGGCAGATAACCAATCTTGATATCCGGTTGCGGACGCGCTTCGCCTTCGATGTCTTTATCAATGCCCGCCATAATGCGCAGCAGGGTGGACTTACCCGCGCCGTTCAGACCCAGGACACCAATTTTTGCCCCAGGGAAGAAACTCAGAGAGATGTTTTTCAAAATATGACGTTTCGGCGGAACAACTTTGCCGACACGATGCATGGTATAAACGAATTGAGCCACGTTGGACTTCGCCTCTATGTTTATCGTGATGATGAGTTTTCAAAGGCGAAGTGTAGCCTGTTTCCTTATCTAATCCCAGCCGGTCGATCACCCTCGCAGTAAAAGTAAAAAAGTGTCCGTAACGTGGCGTAAACGGCAATGACTGGTTAGCATAAATCTATTACGTGGCATGACGCTGCATTGATGTATTTACACTTAGAGGATGCGCTTGTGGAAAAAGCCAAACACGTTACCTGGCGGCTGTTGGCTGCCGGTGTCTGTCTGCTGACGGTCAGCAGTGTGGCGCGAGCCGACTCACTGGATGAGCAGCGTAGTCGTTACGCGCAAATCAAGCAGGCCTGGGATAATCGACAAATGGACGTGGTCGAACAAATGATGCCTGGACTGAAGGATTATCCGCTTTATCCCTACCTGGAATACCGCCAGATCACCGATGACCTGATGAATCAACCGGCGGTGACGGTCACTAACTTTGTTCGCGCTAACCCCACGCTTCCTCCCGCTCGCACGCTGCAATCTCGTTTCGTCAATGAACTGGCGCGGCGTGAAGACTGGCGTGGCTTGTTAGCCTTTAGTCCGGAAAAGCCCGGAACTACCGAAGCGCAATGTAATTACTACTATGCGAAATGGAACACCGGGCAGAGTGAAGAAGCCTGGCAAGGGGCGAAAGAGCTGTGGCTAACCGGCAAGAGCCAGCCTAACGCCTGTGACAAGTTATTTAGCGTCTGGCGTGCGTCAGGTAAACAAGATCCGCTGGCGTATTTAGAGCGTATCCGTCTGGCGATGAAAGCGGGTAACACTGGCCTGGTAACAGTGCTGGCAGGGCAGATGCCTGCCGATTACCAGACTATCGCTTCGGCAATCATTTCACTGGCAAACAATCCTAATACGGTACTGACCTTCGCGCGTACAACCGGAGCGACCGATTTTACCCGTCAAATGGCGGCGGTGGCGTTTGCCAGTGTGGCGCGGCAGGATGCTGAAAATGCACGGCTGATGATCCCGTCGCTTGCCCAGGCGCAGCAGCTTAATGAAGATCAGATTCAGGAGCTGCGCGATATCGTCGCCTGGCGTTTGATGGGCAACGATGTCACCGACGAACAGGCGAAATGGCGTGATGACGCCATTATGCGTTCGCAATCTACTTCGCTTATTGAACGCCGTGTGCGAATGGCGCTTGGCACCGGCGATCGTCGCGGCCTGAATACCTGGCTGGCGCGTTTGCCGATGGAGGCGAAAGAGAAAGATGAATGGCGTTACTGGCAGGCGGATTTACTGCTGGAACGCGGACGTGAAGCTGAAGCAAAAGAGATTTTGCATCAACTCATGCAACAGCGTGGTTTCTACCCGATGGTTGCAGCACAACGCATCGGCGAAGAGTATGAGCTGAAGATTGATAAAGCGCCGCAGAATGTTGACAGCGCCCTGACTCAGGGGCCGGAGATGGCGCGCGTGCGCGAGTTGATGTACTGGAATCTCGATAATACCGCGCGTAGCGAGTGGGCCAATCTGGTGAAGAGCAAGTCAAAAACAGAGCAGGCTCAACTGGCTCGGTATGCTTTCAATAACCAATGGTGGGATCTTAGCGTTCAGGCAACGATCGCCGGGAAGCTATGGGATCATCTGGAAGAGCGATTCCCGCTGGCTTACAACGATCTTTTCAAACGTTACACCAGTGGGAAGGAGATCCCGCAAAGCTATGCGATGGCGATTGCCCGTCAGGAGAGCGCCTGGAATCCGAAAGTGAAATCACCGGTAGGGGCCAGCGGCCTGATGCAGATTATGCCGGGTACAGCGACCCATACGGTGAAGATGTTCTCTATTCCCGGTTATAGCAGCCCTGGGCAATTGCTGGATCCGGAAACAAACATCAACATTGGCACCAGTTACCTGCAATATGTTTATCAGCAGTTTGGTAATAACCGTATTTTCTCCTCAGCAGCTTATAACGCCGGACCAGGACGGGTGCGAACCTGGCTTGGCAACAGCGCCGGGCGTATCGACGCAGTGGCATTTGTCGAGAGTATTCCGTTCTCCGAGACGCGCGGTTATGTGAAGAACGTGCTGGCTTATGACGCTTACTACCGCTATTTCATGGGGGATAAACCGACATTGATGAGCGCCACGGAATGGGGACGTCGTTACTGATCCGCACGTTTATGATATGCTATCGTACTCTTTAGCGAGTACAACCGGGGGAGGCATTTTGCTTCCCCCGCTAACAATGGCGACATATTATGGCCCAACAATCACCCTATTCAGCAGCGATGGCAGAACAGCGTCACCAGGAGTGGTTACGTTTTGTCGACCTGCTTAAGAATGCCTACCAAAACGATCTCCATTTACCGTTGTTAAACCTGATGCTGACGCCAGATGAGCGCGAAGCGTTGGGGACTCGCGTGCGTATTGTCGAAGAGCTGCTGCGCGGCGAAATGAGCCAGCGTGAGTTAAAAAATGAACTCGGCGCGGGCATCGCGACGATTACGCGTGGATCTAACAGCCTGAAAGCCGCGCCCGTTGAGCTGCGCCAGTGGCTGGAAGAGGTGTTGCTGAAAGATCACTGATACACCGCATTATGAAACGGACTCAGCGCCAGGATCACCGCCTGGTGATAGACGCTGGCGCGGGTAAGTTTCCCGGCGGTAAACACGCCGATCGCCCCTTCCTTACGACCAATCTCATCAATACCGGTATAACGCGACATCACGGGACCGAGCGCCTCGCCTTCACGCACTTTCTGCAAAATCACCGCAGGTAACGGCAAAGTAGCCGAACGCGCCTCGCCGCGCTGGCTGGTGTTTTCAATCACCACCCAACTGAAAGTGCTGTCGCCATCAATGCCAGCTTCAATCGCCACCCAAAAATCAGCCTCTGGATGTAAACGGCGGGCATTTGCTACCCGATTTCGTGCGCCAGCGCGCGTTTCCTCACTGCCAAAGGGCTGTTCCGGTACACCGCTCTCGACGGCAACGGATGCAATATGGCAGGATCCTTCGCCGAAGATCTCGTGAAATGCCTGCAGAATGGCCTGAATTTTAGCGGGATTGGTGGTCGCACAGACAACTTGGTGCATAATCAGCATTACTCAGAAAATTAACGTTACAGCAGTATACGGAAAAAAAGCATGTTACAGGTATACCTAGTCCGCCACGGTGAAACGCAGTGGAACGCCGAGCGACGTATTCAGGGCCAGTCTGACAGCCCGCTGACCGCCAAAGGTGAGCAACAGGCGATGCAGGTGGCAACCCGTGCCAAAGAGCTTGGCATTACGCATATCATCAGTAGCGATTTAGGGCGCACCCGGCGTACGGCGGAAATCATCGCCCAGGCCTGCGGCTGTGACATCATCTTTGATTCTCGCCTGCGTGAATTAAACATGGGTGTGCTGGAAAAAAGACATATCGATTCTCTGACCGAAGAAGAAGAGAACTGGCGTCGGCAGCTGGTCAATGGCACCGTTGACGGGCGTATTCCTGAAGGCGAGTCAATGCAGGAGCTCAGCGATCGCGTCAATGCGGCACTGGAATCTTGCCGGGACTTACCGCAGGGAAGCCGACCGCTGCTGGTGAGCCACGGTATTGCACTGGGATGCCTGGTGAGTACGATTCTCGGATTACCAGCATGGGCAGAGCGTCGCTTACGTCTGCGTAACTGTTCTATTTCGCGCGTGGATTATCAGGAAAGCCTGTGGCTGGCGTCTGGCTGGGTCGTTGAAACCGCAGGGGACATCTCGCATCTGGACGCCCCTGCATTAGATGAGCTGCAGCGTTAACGACGGATCGGAATCAGTAGTTCACAGCGCAGATTAATTGGGCGATCTCCCGCTTTGGCATCTTCTGCCGGGTAGTATCGCTCAATATCCTGACCTTTACGGCGCGTCAGGTTGAGCATTGGCATGCACGTCCCGTATACCGTCAGGATAAACTCCTGCACGCCGGTTCCCAGACCTTCATAGGTAAACATCACATATTCGCCGCCCTGCAGCATCACCGGATGCCCCGTCAGTACATAGCCATCTGCCTGATCCTGGGCTAACGCGGTGGTATAGAATACTTCTTGTTCGTCGTCTTTATCCTGACTCGGACGCGTTTCATTCAGGCCGTAGAGCACCGGCGGAATGGTCGGCGCGTTGCCGAGAAAATCGTGCCAGAACTGATAACGCATTTCATGGCGGAAATCAGAGATTTGCTCCAGCGAACAGGAGTAGCTCTGGGTAACACCAATCAGCGGCGTATCTTCCAGGGTGACAAATTTGTGCTCTGGCATAGTGAATTCACCCAGACGTAGCGGCGGGCGAATACCAAAGGCGCTCCATTCAGGAGAACGGCGGTAAAGTGCAGGAGTCTGGGCAAACTGCTTCTTGAATGCGCGGGTAAATGTCTGTTGAGAGTCGAAGCGGTATTGCAGCGCGATGTCCAGAATCGGACGCGCAGTCAGGCGTAGTGCGACCGCCGATTTCGACAAACGACGAGCACGAATATACGCGCCAATAGCATGGCCAGTGACATCTTTAAACATTCTCTGTAAGTGCCACTTGGAATAACCTGCTTTCGCCGCTACATTGTCGAGCGACAGGGGCTGATCCAGATGACCTTCCAGCCAGATTAAAAGGTCGCGAATAATGCCGGCCTGATCCATAAAATATCCTCATCCTTTCAACAACGAGCACCTGACATCAGGTAATTGGATAATAGCATTTTTTGCTGTTTTAGCATTCAGTGTTTTTTTCTTAGTAGAGTATGTTTTAGGGCTTGACGGAAATAAAAGTATTGAGATTTTGTTCTTAATCAATATGTTATTTACCGTAACGAACTAATTGCTCGTGTAATAGATAAAAATGGTAACAATATGAAATACAAGCATTTGATCCTGTCTTTAAGCCTGATAATGCTGGGGCCATTGGCTCATGCAGAAGAGATTGGTTCGGTCGACACCGTATTTAAAATGATCGGCCCGGATCACAAAATTGTTGTGGAAGCCTTTGACGATCCCGATGTGAAAAATGTCACCTGTTATGTGAGCCGGGCGAAAACCGGTGGTATTAAAGGGGGATTGGGCCTGGCAGAAGATACCTCCGATGCGGCCATTTCTTGTCAGCAAGTCGGGCCGATTGAACTGTCGGATCGTATTAAAAACGGCAAAGCTCAGGGCGAGGTAGTATTCAAAAAACGCACGTCCCTGGTCTTTAAGTCGTTACAGGTCGTGCGCTTTTATGACGCCAAACGAAACGCGCTCGCTTATCTGGCTTACTCCGACAAAGTTGTAGAAGGTTCGCCGAAAAACGCGATTAGCGCGGTTCCTGTCATGCCGTGGCGGCAATAACAGAGGCGATTTATGCAACGGGAAACGGTCTGGTTAGTGGAAGATGAGCAAGGGATAGCCGACACGCTGGTCTACATGTTGCAGCAGGAAGGTTTTGCCGTCGAGGTCTTTGAGCGAGGCTTGCCGGTGCTGGATAAAGCTCGCCAGCAGGTACCCGACGTCATGATTCTCGATGTTGGTCTGCCGGATATTAGCGGCTTTGAATTGTGCCGCCAGTTACTGGCGCTCCATCCGGCGTTACCTGTACTGTTCCTGACGGCCCGAAGTGAAGAGGTCGATCGCCTGCTTGGGCTGGAAATAGGCGCTGACGACTACGTGGCTAAACCGTTTTCACCCCGCGAAGTGTGCGCCAGGGTGCGCACCTTACTGCGTCGGGTGAAGAAGTTCTCGACGCCGTCTCCCGTCATCCGTATTGGTCATTTTGAATTGAATGAACCCGCGGCGCAGATCAGCTGGTTTGACACGCCATTAACGCTGACGCGGTATGAGTTTTTATTGCTGAAGACGTTACTCAAGTCGCCAGGCCGCGTCTGGTCCCGCCAGCAACTGATGGATAGCGTGTGGGAAGATGCGCAGGACACCTACGATCGCACCGTCGATACCCACATTAAAACGCTGCGTGCCAAGCTGCGCGCCATCAACCCCGATCTTTCACCGATTAATACTCATCGCGGCATGGGATATAGCCTGAGGGGCCTGTAATGCGTATCGGCATGCGGTTGTTGCTGGGCTATTTTTTACTGGTGGCGGTGGCGGCCTGGTTCGTACTGGCTATTTTTGTCAAAGAAGTTAAACCGGGCGTGCGAAGAGCAACGGAGGGGACGTTAATCGACACCGCAACGTTGCTGGCGGAGCTGGCGCGTCCCGATTTGCTCTCTGGGGACCCAACGCATGGGCAACTGGCGCAGGCGTTTAATCAGCTACAACATCGCCCGTTTCGCGCCAATATCGGTGGCATTAACAAAGTGCGCAATGAATATCATGTCTATATGACCGATGCGCAGGGCAAAGTATTGTTCGATTCGGCAAATAAAGCCGTTGGACAGGATTATTCGCGCTGGAATGACGTCTGGCTAACGTTGCGTGGTCAGTATGGTGCGCGCAGCACGTTGCAAAATCCTGCCGATCCCGAAAGTTCTGTGATGTATGTTGCCGCGCCGATTATGGACGGCTCGCGGCTTATTGGCGTTTTGAGCGTAGGCAAACCGAACGCGGCGATGGCTCCGGTCATTAAGCGCAGCGAGCGGCGAATTTTATGGGCCAGCGCCATTTTGTTGGGGATTGCACTGGTGATTGGCGCATGCATGGTTTGGTGGATCAACCGCTCCATTGCCCGGCTCACTCGCTATGCTGATTCCGTCACTGACAATAAGCCCGTTCCTCTTCCCGATCTCGGTAGTAGCGAGCTGCGTAAACTCGCGCAGGCGCTGGAAAGTATGCGCGTGAAGCTGGAAGGGAAAAACTATATTGAGCAGTATGTTTACGCGTTAACTCATGAGCTAAAAAGCCCACTGGCGGCGATTCGTGGAGCGGCGGAAATTTTACGCGAAGGTCCGCCGCCGGAAGTGGTGGCTCGTTTTACTGACAACATTCTGACGCAAAATGCGCGTATGCAGGCGCTGGTGGAAACGTTACTACGCCAGGCAAGACTGGAGAATTGTCAGGAAGTCGTTCTGACTGCTGTTGATGTGGCGGCATTATTCCGCCGCGTCAGCGAAGCGCGCACCGTGCAGTTGGCAGAAAAAAAAATCACTCTGCATGTTACGCCCACCGAGGTTAACGTTGCTGCTGAACCGGCGTTACTGGAGCAGGCGCTGGGAAATTTACTGGATAACGCCATCGATTTTACCCCCGAGAGCGGTTGCATCATGCTAAGCGCCGAAGTGGAGCAGGAACACGTCACGCTTAAGGTGCTGGATACCGGTAGTGGTATTCCTGACTACGCGCTTTCACGTATTTTTGAACGCTTTTACTCTTTGCCGCGTGCAAATGGGCAAAAAAGCAGCGGTCTGGGGTTGGCGTTCGTCAGTGAGGTCGCCCGTTTGTTTAACGGCGAAGTCACGCTGCGCAACGTGCAAGAAGGTGGCGTGCTGGCTTCGCTTCGACTTCACCGTCACTTCACATAGCTTCAAATTCTTCCCACATAGCCTTCGTATCCTGCTGCCATTGCAAAGGAGAAGACTATGTTGAAATCCCCCCTGTTCTGGAAAATGACCACCCTGTTTGGTGCAGTATTGCTGTTGTTGATTCCGATAATGCTGATTCGGCAGGTGATTGTCGAACGTGCTGATTACCGTAGCGATGTGGAAGATGCGATTCGCCAAAGTACCAGCGGGCCGCAAAAACTCGTTGGGCCGCTCATCGCTATTCCTGTGACCGAGCTTTATACGGTGCAGGAAGAGGATAAAACCGTGGAGCGGAAACGAAGTTTTATCCATTTTTGGTTACCTGAGTCATTGATGGTTGATGGCAATCAGAACGTGGAAGAACGCAAGATAGGGATTTATACCGGTCAGGTCTGGCACAGTGATTTAACGCTAAAAGCCGATTTCGATGTTTCGCGTCTTAGCGAACTCAACGCGCCAAATATCACCTTAGGCAAGCCCTTTATTGTGATTAGCGTCGGGGATGCGCGTGGTATTGGTGTGGTGAAAGCGCCTGAAGTTAACGGAACGGCGCTGACCATTGAACCTGGCACCGGCTTAGAGCAAGGCGGGCAGGGCGTGCATATCCCTTTACCCGAAGGGGACTGGCGGAAGCAGAACCTGAAGCTGAATATGGCACTGAATTTAAGCGGTACCGGCGATCTTTCTGTGGTGCCTGCCGGGCGTAATAGCGAAATGACCTTAACCAGCAACTGGCCGCATCCCAGTTTTTTAGGTGATTTTCTACCAGCCAAACGGGAAGTTAGCGAGTCAGGTTTTCAGGCGCAATGGCAAAGCAGCTGGTTTGCTAATAATCTCGGTGAGCGTTTTGCTTCAGGCAATGATACCGGCTGGGAAAACTTCCCCGCGTTTAGCGTCGCAGTGACGACGCCAGCCGATCAATACCAATTAACGGACCGGGCGACTAAGTACGCCATTCTGCTGATTGCACTGACTTTTATGGCGTTCTTTGTTTTTGAAACGCTCACCGCGCAACGTTTACACCCAATGCAATATTTGCTGGTGGGGCTTTCATTGGTGATGTTTTATTTGCTCTTGCTGGCGCTTTCTGAACATATCGGTTTTACCGTGGCATGGATAATCGCCAGTCTGATTGGGGCGTTAATGAACGGTATTTATTTGCAGGCGGTATTGAAAGGCTGGCGCAATAGCATGTTGTTTACCCTCGCGCTGTTGTTGCTGGATGGTGTGATGTGGGGACTGCTCAACTCTGCCGATAGCGCGCTGTTGTTGGGAACCAGTGTGCTGGTGGTGGCGCTGGCCGGCATGATGTTTGTGACCCGTAATATCGACTGGTATGCGTTTTCACTGCCGAAAATGAAAGCCAGTAAAGAAGTTACAACGGACGATGAATTACGTATCTGGAAATAAGGTTGAAAAATAAAAACGGCGCTAAAAAGCGCCGTTTTTTTTGACGGTGGTAAAGCCGATTAATCTTCCAGATCACCACAGAAGCGATAACCTTCACCGTGAATGGTGGCGATGATTTCCGGCGTATCCGGCGTAGATTCGAAATGTTTACGAATACGGCGGATCGTCACGTCTACAGTACGGTCGTGCGGTTTCAGCTCACGGCCGGTCATTTTCTTCAGCAGTTCAGCACGGGACTGAATTTTGCCTGGGTTTTCACAGAAGTGAAGCATGGCGCGGAACTCGCTGCGCGGCAGCTTGTACTGCTCGCCATCAGGGCCGATCAACGAACGGCTGTTGATGTCCAGTTCCCAACCATTGAACTTGTAGCTTTCAACGCTACGACGTTCTTCGCTGACAGTACCCAGATTCATGGTACGGGACAGCAGGTTGCGTGCACGAATAGTCAGTTCACGTGGGTTGAACGGTTTGGTGATGTAGTCATCTGCACCGATTTCGAGGCCGAGAATTTTATCGACTTCGTTGTCACGGCCAGTCAGGAACATCAACGCAACATTCGCCTGCTCGCGCAGTTCACGCGCTAACAGAAGACCGTTCTTACCCGGCAGATTGATATCCATGATCACCAGGTTGATGTCATATTCAGAGAGGATCTGATGCATTTCCGCGCCATCTGTCGCTTCGAAAACATCATAGCCTTCCGCTTCGAAAATACTTTTCAACGTGTTGCGTGTTACCAACTCGTCTTCAACGATAAGAATGTGCGGGGTCTGCATGTTTGCTACCTAAATTGCCAACTAAATCGAAACAGGAAGTACAAAAGTCCCTGACCTGCCTGATGCATGCTGCAAATTAACATGATCGGCGTAACATGACTAAAGTACGTAATTGCGTTCTTGATGCACTTTCCATCAACGTCAACAACATCATTAGCTTGGTCGTGGGTACTTTCCCTCAGGACCCGACAGTGTCAAAAACGGCTGTCATCCTAACCATTTTAACAGCAACATAACAGGCTAAGAGGGGCCGGACACCCAATAAAACTACGCTTCGTTGACATATATCAAGTTCAATTGTAGCACGTTAACAGTTTGATGAAATCATCGTATCTAAATGCTAGCTTTCGTCACATTATTTTAATAATCCAACTAGTTGCATCATACAACTAATAAACGTGGTGAATCCAATTGTCGAGATTTATTTTTTATAAAATTATCCTAAGTAAACAGAAGGATATGTAGCATTTTTTAACAATTAAACCGTTAGTACAGTCAGGAAATAGTTTAGCCTTTTTTAAGCTAAGTAAAGGGCTTTTTCTGCGACTTACGTTAAGAATTTGTAAATTCGCACCGCATAATAAGTTGACAGTGATCACCCTGTTCGCGGTTATTTGGTCAAGAAGAGTGGCAATATGCGTATAACGATTATTCTGGTCGCACCCGCCAGAGCAGAAAATATTGGGGCAGCGGCGCGGGCTATGAAAACGATGGGGTTTAGCGAACTGCGGATTGTCGATAGTCAGGCACATCTGGAGCCAGCTACTCGCTGGGTCGCACATGGATCTGGTGATATTATTGATAATATTAAAGTTTTCCCGACACTGGCTGAATCGTTACACGATGTCGATTTCACTGTTGCCACCACTGCGCGCAGTCGGGCGAAATATCATTACTACGCTACGCCAGTAGAACTGGTGCCGCTGTTAGAGGAAAAATCTTCATGGATGAGCCATGCCGCGCTGGTGTTTGGTCGCGAAGATTCCGGGTTGACTAACGAAGAGTTAGCGTTGGCTGACGTTCTTACTGGTGTGCCGATGGTGGCGGATTATCCTTCGCTCAATCTGGGGCAGGCGGTGATGGTCTATTGCTATCAATTAGCAACATTAATACAACAACCGGCGAAAAGTGACACAACGGCAGACAAACATCAACTGCAAGCTTTACGCGAACGAGCCATGGCACTGCTGACGACTCTGGCAGTGGCAGATGACATAAAACTGGTCGACTGGTTACAACAACGCCTGGGGCTTTTAGAGCAACGAGACACGGCAATGTTGCACCGTTTGCTGCATGATATTGAAAAAAATATCACCAAATAAAAAACGCCTTAGTAAGTATTTTTCAGCTTTTCATTCTGACTGCAACGGGCAATATGTCTCTGTGTGGATTAAAAAAAGAGTGTCTGATAGCAGCTTCTGAACTGGTTACCTGCCGTGAGTAAATTAAAATTTTATTGACTTAGGTCACTAAATACTTTAACCAATATAGGCATAGCGCACAGACAGATAAAAATTACAGAGTACACAACATCCATGAAACGCATTAGCACCACCATTACCACCACCATCACCATTACCACAGGTAACGGTGCGGGCTGACGCGTACAGGAAACACAGAAAAAAGCCCGCACCTGACAGTGCGGGCTTTTTTTTCGACCAAAGGTAACGAGGTAACAACCATGCGAGTGTTGAAGTTCGGCGGTACATCAGTGGCAAATGCAGAACGTTTTCTGCGGGTTGCCGATATTCTGGAAAGCAATGCCAGGCAGGGGCAGGTGGCCACCGTCCTCTCTGCCCCCGCCAAAATCACCAACCACCTGGTGGCGATGATTGAAAAAACCATTAGCGGCCAGGATGCTTTACCCAATATCAGCGATGCCGAACGTATTTTTGCCGAACTTCTGACGGGACTCGCCGCCGCCCAGCCGGGATTCCCGCTGGCGCAACTGAAAACTTTCGTCGACCAGGAATTTGCCCAAATAAAACATGTCCTGCATGGCATTAGTTTGTTGGGGCAGTGCCCGGATAGCATCAACGCTGCGCTGATTTGCCGTGGCGAGAAAATGTCGATCGCCATTATGGCCGGCGTATTAGAAGCGCGCGGTCACAACGTTACCGTTATCGATCCGGTCGAAAAACTGCTGGCAGTGGGGCATTACCTCGAATCTACCGTCGATATTGCTGAGTCCACCCGCCGTATTGCGGCAAGTCGTATTCCGGCTGATCACATGGTGCTGATGGCAGGTTTCACCGCCGGTAATGAAAAAGGCGAACTGGTGGTGCTTGGACGCAACGGTTCCGACTACTCTGCTGCGGTGCTGGCTGCCTGTTTACGCGCCGATTGTTGCGAGATTTGGACAGACGTTGACGGGGTCTATACCTGCGACCCGCGTCAGGTGCCCGATGCGAGGTTGTTGAAGTCGATGTCCTACCAGGAAGCGATGGAGCTTTCCTACTTCGGCGCTAAAGTTCTTCACCCCCGCACCATTACCCCCATCGCCCAGTTCCAGATCCCTTGCCTGATTAAAAATACCGGAAATCCTCAAGCACCAGGTACGCTCATTGGTGCCAGCCGTGATGAAGACGAATTACCGGTCAAGGGCATTTCCAATCTGAATAACATGGCAATGTTCAGCGTTTCCGGCCCGGGGATGAAAGGAATGGTTGGCATGGCGGCGCGCGTCTTTGCAGCGATGTCACGCGCCCGTATTTCCGTGGTGCTGATTACGCAATCATCTTCCGAATACAGTATCAGTTTCTGCGTTCCACAAAGCGACTGTGTGCGAGCTGAACGGGCAATGCAGGAAGAGTTCTACCTGGAACTGAAAGAAGGCTTACTGGAGCCGCTGGCAGTGACGGAACGGCTGGCCATTATCTCGGTGGTAGGTGATGGTATGCGCACCTTGCGTGGGATCTCGGCGAAATTCTTTGCCGCGCTGGCCCGCGCCAATATCAACATTGTCGCCATTGCTCAGGGATCTTCTGAACGCTCAATCTCTGTCGTGGTAAATAACGATGATGCGACCACTGGCGTGCGCGTTACTCATCAGATGCTGTTCAATACCGATCAGGTTATCGAAGTGTTTGTGATTGGCGTCGGTGGCGTTGGCGGTGCGCTGCTGGAGCAACTGAAGCGTCAGCAAAGCTGGCTGAAGAATAAACATATCGACTTACGTGTCTGTGGTGTTGCCAACTCGAAGGCTCTGCTCACCAATGTACATGGCCTTAATCTGGAAAACTGGCAGGAAGAACTGGCGCAAGCCAAAGAGCCGTTTAATCTCGGGCGCTTAATTCGCCTCGTGAAAGAATATCATCTGCTGAACCCGGTCATTGTTGACTGCACCTCCAGCCAGGCAGTGGCGGATCAATATGCCGACTTCCTGCGCGAAGGTTTCCACGTTGTTACGCCGAACAAAAAGGCTAACACCTCGTCGATGGATTACTACCATCTGTTGCGTCATGCGGCGGAAAAATCGCGGCGTAAATTCCTCTATGACACCAACGTTGGGGCTGGATTACCGGTTATTGAGAACCTGCAAAATCTACTCAATGCAGGTGATGAATTGATGAAGTTCTCCGGCATTCTTTCTGGTTCGCTTTCTTATATCTTCGGCAAGTTAGACGAAGGCATGAGTTTCTCCGAGGCGACCACGCTGGCGCGGGAAATGGGTTATACCGAACCGGACCCGCGAGATGATCTTTCTGGTATGGATGTGGCGCGTAAACTATTGATTCTCGCTCGTGAAACGGGACGTGAACTGGAGCTGGCGGATATTGAAATTGAACCTGTGCTGCCCGCAGAGTTTAACGCCGAGGGTGATGTTGCCGCTTTTATGGCGAATCTGTCACAGCTCGACGATCTCTTTGCCGCGCGCGTGGCGAAGGCCCGTGATGAAGGAAAAGTTTTGCGCTATGTTGGCAATATTGATGAAGATGGCGTCTGCCGCGTGAAGATTGCTGAAGTGGATGGCAACGATCCGCTGTTCAAAGTGAAAAACGGCGAAAACGCCCTGGCCTTCTATAGCCACTATTATCAGCCGCTGCCGTTGGTGCTGCGCGGATATGGTGCGGGCAATGACGTTACAGCTGCCGGTGTTTTTGCCGATCTGCTACGTACCCTCTCATGGAAGTTAGGAGTCTGACATGGTTAAAGTTTATGCCCCGGCTTCCAGTGCCAATATGAGCGTCGGGTTTGATGTGCTCGGGGCGGCGGTGACACCCGTTGATGGTGCATTGCTCGGAGATGTAGTCACGGTTGAGGCGGCAGAGACATTCAGTCTCAATAACCTCGGACGCTTTGCCGATAAGCTGCCGTCAGAACCTCGGGAAAATATCGTTTATCAGTGTTGGGAGCGTTTTTGCCAGGAGCTGGGTAAGCAAATTCCAGTGGCGATGGCCCTGGAAAAGAATATGCCGATCGGCTCGGGCTTAGGCTCCAGCGCCTGCTCAGTGGTCGCGGCGCTGATGGCGATGAATGAACACTGCGGCAAGCCGCTTAATGACACCCGTTTGCTGGCTTTGATGGGCGAGCTGGAAGGGCGTATCTCCGGCAGCATTCATTACGACAACGTGGCACCGTGTTTTCTTGGTGGTATGCAGTTGATGATCGAAGAAAACGACATCATCAGCCAGCAAGTGCCAGGGTTTGATGAGTGGCTGTGGGTGCTGGCGTATCCGGGGATTAAAGTCTCGACGGCAGAAGCCAGGGCTATTTTACCGGCGCAGTATCGCCGCCAGGATTGCATTGCGCACGGGCGACATCTGGCAGGCTTTATTCACGCCTGCTATTCCCGTCAGCCTGAGCTTGCCGCGAAGCTGATGAAAGATGTTATCGCTGAACCCTACCGTGAACGGTTACTGCCAGGCTTCCGGCAGGCGCGGCAGGCGGTCGCGGAAATCGGCGCGGTAGCGAGCGGTATCTCCGGCTCCGGCCCGACTTTGTTCGCTCTGTGTGACAAGCCGGATACCGCCCAGCGCGTTGCCGACTGGTTGGGTAAGAACTACCTGCAAAATCAGGAAGGTTTTGTTCATATTTGCCGGCTGGATACGGCGGGCGCACGAGTACTGGAAAACTAAATGAAACTCTACAATCTTAAAGATCACAATGAGCAGGTCAGCTTTGCGCAAGCCGTAACCCAGGGGTTGGGCAAAAATCAGGGGCTGTTTTTCCCGCACGACCTGCCGGAATTCAGCCTGACTGAAATTGATGAGATGCTGAAGCTGGATTTTGTCACCCGCAGTGCGAAGATCCTCTCGGCGTTTATTGGTGATGAAATCCCGCAGGAAATCCTGGAAGAGCGCGTACGCGCGGCGTTTGCCTTCCCGGCTCCGGTCGCCAATGTTGAAAGCGATGTCGGTTGTCTGGAGTTGTTCCACGGGCCAACGCTTGCATTTAAAGATTTCGGCGGTCGCTTTATGGCACAAATGCTGACCCATATTGCGGGCGATAAGCCAGTGACCATTCTGACCGCGACCTCCGGTGATACCGGAGCGGCAGTGGCTCATGCTTTCTACGGTTTGCCGAATGTGAAAGTGGTTATCCTCTATCCACGAGGCAAAATCAGTCCACTGCAAGAAAAACTGTTCTGTACATTGGGCGGCAATATTGAAACTGTTGCCATCGACGGCGATTTCGATGCCTGTCAGGCGCTGGTGAAGCAGGCGTTTGATGATGAAGAACTGAAAGTGGCGCTGGGGTTAAACTCAGCTAACTCGATTAACATCAGCCGTTTGCTGGCGCAGATTTGCTACTACTTTGAAGCCGTGGCGCAGTTGCCGCAGGAAGCGCGCAACCAGCTGGTTGTCTCGGTGCCAAGCGGAAACTTCGGCGATTTGACGGCGGGTCTGCTGGCGAAGTCACTCGGTCTGCCGGTGAAACGTTTTATTGCTGCGACCAACGTGAACGATACCGTGCCACGTTTCCTGCACGACGGTCAGTGGTTACCCAAAGCGACTCAGGCGACGTTATCCAACGCGATGGACGTGAGTCAGCCGAACAACTGGCCGCGTGTGGAAGAGTTGTTCCGCCGCAAAATCTGGCAACTGAAAGAGCTGGGTTATGCAGCCGTGGATGATGAAACCACGCAACAGACAATGCGTGAGTTAAAAGAACTGGGCTACACCTCGGAGCCGCACGCTGCCGTAGCTTATCGTGCGCTGCGTGACCAGTTGCATCCAGGCGAATATGGCTTGTTCCTCGGCACCGCGCATCCGGCGAAATTTAAAGAGAGCGTGGAAGCGATTCTCGGTGAAACGTTGGATCTGCCAAAAGAGCTGGCAGAACGTGCTGATTTACCCTTGCTTTCGCATAACCTGCCCGCCGATTTTGCTGCGTTGCGTAAATTGATGATGAATCATCAGTAACATCTATTCATTATCTCAATCAGGCCGGGTTTGCTTTTATGCAGCCCGGCTTTTTTATGAAGAAAATATGGAGAAAAACGACAGGGAAAAAGGAGAAATTCTCAATAAATGCGGTAACTTAGAGATTAGGATTGCGGAGAATAACAACTGCCGTTCTCATCGCGTAATCTCCGGATATCGACCCATAACGGGCAATGATAAAAGGAGTAACCTGTGAAAAAGATGCAATCTATCGTACTCGCACTTTCCCTGGTTCTGGTCGCTCCCATGGCAGCGCAGGCTGCGGAAATTACGCTAGTCCCGTCAGTAAAATTACAGATAGGCGATCGTGATAATCGTGGCTATTACTGGGATGGCGGTCACTGGCGCGACCACGGCTGGTGGAAACAACATTATGAATGGCGAGGCAATCGCTGGCACCCATATGGACCGCCGCCACCGCCGCGCCACCATAAGAAAGCTCCTCATGATCATCACGGCGGTCATGGTCCAGGCAAACATCACCGCTAAATGACAAATGCCGGGTAACAATCCGGCATTCAGCGCCTGATGCGACGCTGGCGCGTCTTATCAGGCCTACGTTAATTCTGCAATATATTGAATCTGCATGCTTTTGTAGGCCGGATAAGGCGTTCACGCCGCATCCGGCATTTACTGCAAACTTAACGCTGCTCGTAGCGTTTAAACACCAGTTCACCATTGCTGGAGGAAGCTTCATCAAAGAAGTAACCTTCGCTATTAAAACCAGTCAGTTGCTCTGGTTTGGTCAGCCGATTTTCAATAATGAAACGACTCATCAGACCGCGTGCTTTCTTAGCGTAGAAGCTGATGATCTTAAATTTGCCGTTCTTCTCATCGAGGAACACTGGCTTGATAATCTCGGCATTCAATTTCTTCGGCTTCACCGATTTAAAATACTCATCTGACGCCAGATTTATCACCACATTATCGCCTTGTGCTGCGAGCGCCTCGTTCAGCTTGTTGGTGATGATATCTCCCCAGAATTGATACAGATCTTTCCCTCGGGCATTCTCAAGACGGATCCCCATTTCCAGACGATAAGGCTGCATTAAATCGAGCGGGCGTAGTACGCCATACAAGCCGGAAAGCATTCGCAAATGCTGTTGGGCAAAATCGAAATCGTCTTCGCTGAAGGTTTCGGCCTGCAAGCCGGTGTAGACATCACCTTTAAACGCCAGAATCGCTTGGCGGGCATTCTCCGGCGTGAAATCTGGCTGCCAGTCATTAAAGCGAGCGGCGTTGATACCCGCCAGTTTGTCGCTGATGCGCATCAGCGTGCTAATCTGCGGAGGCGTCAGTTTCCGCGCTTCATGGATCAACTGCTGGGAATTGTCTAACAGCTCCGGCAGCGTATAGCGCGTGGTGGGCAATGGGCTTTGGTAATCGAGCGTTTTTGCAGGTGAAATAAGAATCAGCATATCCAGTCCTTGCAGGAAATTTATGCCGACTTTAGCAAAAAAAGAGAATGAGTTGATCGATAGTTGTGATTACTCCTGCGAAACATCATCCCACGCGTCCGGAGAAAGCTGGCGACCGATATCCGGATAACGCAACGGATCAAACACCGGGCGCACGCCGAGTTTACGCTGGCGTAGATAATCACTGGCAATGGTATGAACCACAGGCGAGAGCAGTAATATGGCGGTCAAATTGGTAATAGCCATGCAGGCCATAATGATATCTGCCAGTTGCCACATCAGCGGAAGACTTAGCAAGGTGCCGCCGATGACCGTTGCGAAGGTGCAGATTCGCAGACACCAGATCGCTTTAGGGTTGTTCAGGCGTAAGAAGAAGAGATTGTTTTCGGCATAAATGTAGTTGGCAACGATGGAGCTGAAGGCAAACAGAATAACCACGAGGGTAACAAACTCCGCACCCCAGGAACCCATTAACACCCGCATCGCCTTCTGGATAAGCTGAATACCTTCCAGCGGCATGTAGGTTGTGCCGTTACCCGCCAGTAATATCAGCATGGCGCTTGCCGTACAGATGACCAGGGTGTCGATAAAAATGCCAATCATCTGGACAATTCCTTGCGCTGCGGGATGCGGAGGCCAGGACGCAGCCGCCGCTGCCGCGTTTGGCGTCGACCCCATTCCTGCCTCATTGGAAAACATACTGCGCTGAAAACCGTTAGTAATCGCCTGGCTTAAGGTATATCCCGCCGCGCCGCCTGCCGCTTCCTGCCAGCCAAAAGCACTCTCAAAAATAGACCAAATGACGTGGGGAAGTTGCCCGATATTCATTACGCAAATTACCAGGCTGGTCAGTACCCAGATTAACGCCATCAACGGGACAAACCCCTGCATGAGCCGGGCGACGCCATGAAGACCGCGAGTGATTGCCAGCAGAGCAAAGACAGCAAGAATAATGCCTGTCACCAGCGGGGGAAAATCAAAAGAAAAACTCAGGGCTCGGGCAACGGCGTTCGCCTGAACTCCGCTGAAAATTATGCCGTAGGCGATGAGCAAAAAGAGGGCGAACAGAACGCCCATCCAGCGCATCCCCAGCCCGCGCGCCATATACCATGCCGGTCCGCCACGAAACTGCCCATTAACGTCACGTTCTTTATAAAGTTGTGCAAGGGAACATTCGGCAAACGAGGTCGCCATGCCGATAAACGCGGCAACCCACATCCAGAAGACGGCACCTGGTCCACCGGCGGTAATAGCCAGCGCAACGCCAGCCAGGTTGCCGCTACCCACGCGCGCCGCAAGACTGGTACACAATGATTGAAATGAGGTTAAACCGCCTGGCTGTGGATGAATGCTATTTTTAAGACTTTTGCCAAACTGGCGGATGTAGCGAAACTGCACAAATCCGGTGCGAAAAGTGAACCAACAACCTGCGCCGAAGAGCAGGTAAATCATTACCGATCCCCAAAGGACGCTGTTAATAAAGGAGAAAAAATCTGGCATGCATATCCCTCTTATTGCCGGTCGCGATGACTTTCCTGTGTAAACGTTACCAATTGTTTAAGAAGTATATACGCTACGAGGTACTTGATAACTTCTGCGTAGCATACATGAGGTTTTGTATAAAAATGGCGGGCGATATCAACGCAGTGTCAGAAATCCGAAACAGTCTCGCCTGGCGATAACCGTCTTGTCGGCGGTTGCGCTGACGTTGCGTCGTGATATCATCAGGGCAGACCGGTTACATCCCCCTAACAAGCTGTTTAAAGAGAAATACTATCATGACGGACAAATTGACCTCCCTTCGTCAGTACACCACCGTAGTGGCCGACACTGGGGACATCGCGGCAATGAAGCTGTATCAACCGCAGGATGCCACAACCAACCCTTCTCTCATTCTTAACGCAGCGCAGATTCCGGAATACCGTAAGTTGATTGATGATGCTGTCGCCTGGGCGAAACAGCAGAGCAACGATCGCGCGCAGCAGATCGTGGACGCGACCGACAAACTGGCAGTAAATATTGGTCTGGAAATCCTGAAACTGGTTCCGGGCCGTATCTCAACTGAAGTTGATGCGCGTCTTTCCTATGACACCGAAGCGTCAATTGCGAAAGCAAAACGCCTGATCAAACTCTACAACGATGCAGGGATTAGCAACGATCGTATTCTGATCAAACTGGCTTCTACCTGGCAGGGTATCCGTGCTGCAGAACAGCTGGAAAAAGAAGGTATTAACTGTAACCTGACACTGCTGTTCTCCTTCGCTCAGGCTCGTGCTTGTGCGGAAGCGGGCGTGTTCCTGATCTCGCCATTTGTTGGCCGTATTCTTGACTGGTACAAAGCGAATACCGACAAGAAAGAGTACGCTCCGGCAGAAGATCCGGGCGTGGTTTCTGTATCTGAAATCTACCAGTACTACAAAGAGCACGGTTATGAAACCGTGGTTATGGGCGCAAGCTTCCGTAACATCGGCGAAATTCTGGAACTGGCAGGTTGCGACCGTCTGACCATCGCTCCGGCACTGCTGAAAGAGCTGGCTGAGAGCGAAGGGGCTATCGAACGTAAACTGTCTTACACCGGCGAAGTGAAAGCGCGTCCGGCGCGTATCACTGAGTCCGAGTTCCTGTGGCAGCACAACCAGGATCCAATGGCAGTAGATAAACTGGCGGAAGGTATCCGTAAGTTTGCTGTTGACCAAGAAAAACTGGAAAAAATGATCGGCGATCTGCTGTAATCATTCTTAGCGTGACCGGGAAGTCGGTCACGCTACCTCTTCTGAAGCCTGTCTGTCACTCCCTTCGCAGTGTATCATTCTGTTTAACGAGACTGTTTAAACGGAAAAATCTTGATGAATACTTTACGTATTGGCTTAGTTTCCATCTCTGATCGCGCATCCAGCGGCGTTTATCAGGATAAAGGCATCCCTGCGTTGGAAGAATGGCTGACATCGGCGCTAACCACGCCGTTTGAACTGGAAACCCGCTTAATCCCCGACGAGCAGGCGATCATCGAGCAAACGTTGTGTGAGCTGGTGGATGAAATGAGTTGCCATCTGGTGCTCACCACGGGCGGAACTGGCCCGGCGCGTCGTGACGTAACGCCCGATGCGACGCTGGCAGTAGCGGACCGCGAGATGCCAGGCTTTGGTGAACAGATGCGCCAGATCAGCCTGCATTTTGTACCAACTGCGATCCTTTCGCGTCAGGTGGGTGTGATTCGCAAACAGGCGCTGATCCTTAACTTACCCGGTCAGCCGAAGTCGATTAAAGAGACGCTGGAAGGTGTAAAGGACGCTGAGGGTAACGTTGTGGTGCACGGTATTTTTGCCAGCGTACCGTACTGCATTCAGTTGCTGGAAGGGCCATACGTTGAAACGGCACCGGAAGTGGTTGCTGCATTCAGACCGAAGAGTGCAAGACGCGAAGTTAGCGAATAAAAAAATCCCCCCGAGCGGGGGGATCTCAAAACAATTAGTGCGATTCACCAATCGGCAGAACGGTGCGACCAAACTGCTCGTTCAGCACTTCACCCATCGCCAGATAGATTGCGCTGGCACCGCAGATCAGACCAATCCAGCCGGCAAAGTGGATGATTGCGGCGTTACCGGCAATGTTACCGATCGCCAGCAGGGCAAACAGCACGGTCAGGCTAAAGAAAACGAATTGCAGAACGCGTGCGCCTTTCAGCGTGCCGAAGAACATAAACAGCGTAAATACGCCCCACAGACCCAGGTAGACACCAAGGAACTGTGCATTTGGCGCATCGGTCAGACCCAGTTTCGGCATCAGCAGAATCGCAACCAGCGTCAGCCAGAAAGAACCGTAAGAGGTGAATGCGGTTAAACCGAAAGTGTTGCCTTTTTTGTACTCCAGCAGACCAGCAAAAATTTGCGCGATGCCGCCGTAGAAAATGCCCATGGCAAGAATAATACCGTCAAGAGCGAAATAACCCACGTTGTGCAGGTTAAGCAGAATGGTGGTCATGCCGAAGCCCATCAGGCCCAGCGGTGCCGGATTAGCCAACTTAGTGTTGCCCATAATTCCTCAAAAATCATCATCGAATGAATGGTGAAATAATTTCCCTGAATAACTGTAGTGTTTTCAGGGCGCGGCATAATAATCAGCCAGTGGGGCAGTGTCTACGATCTTTTGAGGGGAAAATGAAAATTTTCCCCGGTTTCTGGTATCAGACCTGAGTGGCACTAACCATCCGGCGCAGGCAGGCGATTTGCAGTACGGCTGGAATCGTCACGCGATAGGCGCTGCCGCTGACCGCTTTAACCCCATTTAGTGCCGCGCCTACAGGGCCTCCCAGCCCCGCGCCGCGAAGCAAACCATGCCCAAGTACGCTCATTGCTGCGTGGGTGCGTAAAATGCGGGTCAATTGGCTGGAAAGCAAATGCGACACGCCTTTTGCCAATAATTTGTCTTTCATCAGCAGCGGCAGCAGCTCTTCCAGCTCATTCACCCTGGCATCGACCGCGTGCAGAAACTCCTGCTTATGTTCCTCGTCCATTTTCTTCCAGGTATTACGCAGAAATTGTTCCAGTAACTGTTGCTCAATTTCAAACGTAGACATCTCTTTGTCGGCTTTCAGCTTCAATCGTTTTGAAACATCGAGCAAAATGGCCCGATACAATTTACCGTGTCCGCGCAGTTTGTTGGCGATACTATCGCCACCAAAATGTTGTAATTCTCCGGCAATCAGCTGCCAGTTGCGGCGGTGTTGCTCGGGATGTCCTTCCATCGATTTAAACAGTTCGTTGCGCATCAGTACGCTGGAGAGGCGAGTTTTGCCTTTTTCATTATGGGTGAGCAGCCGGGCGAAATTTGCCAATTGTTCCTCACTACAATGCTGGAGAAAATCCAGATCTGAATCATTCAGGTAATTAACATTCATTTTTTGTGGCTTCTATATTCTGGCGTTAGTCGTCGCCGATAATTTTCAGCGTGGCCATATCCGATGAGTTCACCGTATGGCCGGAAAAGGTGATTTTTGAGACGCAGCGTTTATTGTCGTTATCGCTGTTAATGTTGATCCAGTCAGTGGTTTGCCCTTCTTTTATTTCTGAAGGAATATTCAGGCTCTGACTGGCGCTACGGGCGGCTTTGAAATAAACCGATGCACCGCTTAACTGCAAATCGCCATGGTCGGCTGAGAGTTGTATGCGTTTAACAATTCGGCAAACAGGAAGTTTCAGCGCCAGATCGTTGGTTTCGTTACGTGGCATTGCAATGACGCCGAGGATTTTATGGTCGTTTGCCTGCGCCGTGCAGCACAGCATCAGGCTAATCGCCAGGCTGGCGGAAAGCGTAAAAACGGATTTCATAAGGATTCTCTTAGTGGGGAGAGGTAGGGGATGAATACCCACTAGTTTACTGCTGATAAAGAGAAGATTCAGGTACGTAATATTTTCTTTTTATTACAATTTTTCTATGAATGTCTTGGCTGCTATTCATTCTCTATATGAATAAAATTGCTGTCAGTTTCATGTCTTGTTCTGGCATATCGCGAAATTTCTGCGCAAAAGCACAAAAAATTTTTGCATCTCCCCCTTGATGACGTGGGTTACGACCCCATTTAGTAGTCAACCGCAGTGAGTGAGTCTGCAAAAAAATGAAATTGGGCAGTTGAAACCAGACGTTTCGCCCCTATTACAGACTCACAACCACATGATGACCGAATATATAGTGGAGACGTTTAGATGGGTAAAATAATTGGTATCGACCTGGGTACTACCAACTCTTGTGTAGCGATTATGGATGGCACCACTCCTCGTGTACTGGAGAACGCCGAAGGCGATCGCACCACGCCTTCTATCATTGCCTATACCCAGGATGGTGAAACTCTGGTTGGTCAGCCGGCTAAACGTCAGGCAGTGACGAACCCGCAAAATACCCTGTTTGCGATTAAACGCCTGATTGGCCGCCGCTTCCAGGACGAAGAAGTACAGCGTGATGTTTCCATCATGCCGTTCAAAATTATTGCTGCTGATAACGGCGACGCATGGGTCGAAGTTAAAGGCCAGAAAATGGCACCGCCGCAGATCTCTGCTGAAGTGCTGAAAAAAATGAAGAAAACCGCTGAAGATTACCTGGGTGAACCGGTAACTGAAGCTGTTATCACCGTACCGGCATACTTTAACGATGCTCAGCGTCAGGCAACCAAAGACGCAGGCCGTATCGCTGGTCTGGAAGTAAAACGTATCATCAACGAACCGACCGCAGCTGCGCTGGCTTACGGTCTGGACAAAGGTACTGGCAACCGTACTATCGCGGTTTATGACCTGGGTGGTGGTACTTTCGATATTTCTATTATCGAAATCGACGAAGTTGACGGCGAAAAAACCTTCGAAGTTCTGGCAACCAACGGTGATACCCATCTGGGTGGTGAAGACTTCGACAGCCGTCTGATCAACTACCTGGTTGAAGAATTCAAGAAAGATCAGGGCATTGACCTGCGCAACGATCCGCTGGCAATGCAGCGCCTGAAAGAAGCGGCAGAAAAAGCGAAAATTGAGCTGTCTTCCGCTCAGCAGACCGACGTTAACCTGCCGTACATCACTGCAGACGCGACCGGTCCGAAACACATGAACATCAAAGTGACTCGTGCGAAACTGGAAAGCCTGGTTGAAGATCTGGTAAACCGTTCCATTGAGCCGCTGAAAGTTGCACTGCAGGACGCTGGCCTGTCCGTATCTGATATCGACGACGTTATCCTCGTTGGTGGTCAGACTCGTATGCCAATGGTTCAGAAGAAAGTTGCTGAGTTCTTTGGTAAAGAGCCGCGTAAAGACGTTAACCCGGACGAAGCTGTAGCAATCGGTGCTGCTGTTCAGGGTGGTGTTCTGACTGGTGACGTAAAAGACGTACTGCTGCTGGACGTTACCCCGCTGTCTCTGGGTATCGAAACCATGGGCGGTGTGATGACGACGCTGATCGCGAAAAACACCACTATCCCGACCAAGCACAGCCAGGTGTTCTCTACCGCTGAAGACAACCAGTCTGCGGTAACCATCCATGTGCTGCAGGGTGAACGTAAACGTGCAGCTGATAACAAATCTCTGGGTCAGTTCAACCTGGATGGTATCAACCCGGCACCGCGCGGCATGCCGCAGATCGAAGTTACCTTCGATATCGATGCTGACGGTATCCTGCACGTTTCCGCGAAAGATAAAAACAGCGGTAAAGAGCAGAAGATCACCATCAAGGCTTCTTCTGGTCTGAACGAAGATGAAATCCAGAAAATGGTACGCGACGCAGAAGCTAACGCCGAAGCTGACCGTAAGTTTGAAGAGCTGGTACAGACTCGCAACCAGGGCGACCATCTGCTGCACAGCACCCGTAAGCAGGTTGAAGAAGCAGGCGACAAACTGCCGGCTGACGACAAAACTGCTATCGAGTCTGCACTGACTGCACTGGAAACTGCTCTGAAAGGTGAAGACAAAGCCGCTATCGAAGCGAAAATGCAGGAACTGGCACAGGTTTCCCAGAAACTGATGGAAATCGCCCAGCAGCAACATGCCCAGCAGCAGACTGCCGGTGCTGATGCTTCTGCAAACAACGCGAAAGATGACGATGTTGTCGACGCTGAATTTGAAGAAGTCAAAGACAAAAAATAATCGCCCTATAAACGGGTAATTATACTGACACGGGCGAAGGGGTATTTCCTCTCCGCCCGTGCATTCATCTAGGGGCAATTTAAAAAAGATGGCTAAGCAAGATTATTACGAGATTTTAGGCGTTTCCAAAACAGCGGAAGAGCGTGAAATCAAAAAGGCCTACAAACGCCTGGCCATGAAATACCACCCGGACCGTAACCAGGGTGACAAAGAGGCCGAGGCGAAATTTAAAGAGATCAAGGAAGCTTATGAAGTTCTGACCGACTCGCAAAAACGTGCGGCATACGATCAGTATGGTCATGCTGCGTTTGAGCAAGGCGGCATGGGCGGCGGCGGTTTTGGCGGCGGCGCAGACTTCAGCGATATTTTTGGTGACGTTTTCGGCGATATTTTTGGCGGCGGACGTGGTCGTCAACGTGCGGCGCGCGGTGCTGATTTACGCTATAACATGGAGCTCACCCTAGAAGAAGCTGTACGTGGCGTGACCAAAGAGATCCGCATTCCGACTCTGGAAGAGTGTGACGTTTGCCACGGTAGCGGTGCAAAACCAGGTACACAGCCGCAGACCTGTCCGACCTGTCATGGTTCTGGTCAGGTGCAGATGCGCCAGGGTTTCTTTGCCGTGCAGCAGACCTGTCCACACTGTCAGGGCCGGGGTACGCTGATCAAAGATCCGTGCAACAAATGTCATGGTCATGGTCGTGTTGAGCGCAGCAAAACGCTGTCCGTTAAAATCCCGGCAGGGGTGGACACTGGAGACCGCATCCGTCTTGCGGGCGAAGGTGAAGCGGGCGAGCATGGCGCACCGGCAGGCGATCTGTACGTTCAGGTTCAGGTTAAACAGCACCCGATTTTCGAGCGTGAAGGCAACAACCTCTATTGCGAAGTCCCGATCAACTTCGCTATGGCGGCGCTGGGTGGCGAAATCGAAGTACCGACCCTTGATGGTCGCGTCAAACTGAAAGTGCCTGGCGAAACCCAGACCGGTAAGCTGTTCCGTATGCGCGGTAAAGGCGTCAAGTCTGTCCGCGGTGGCGCACAGGGTGATTTGCTGTGCCGCGTTGTCGTCGAAACACCGGTAGGTCTGAACGAGAAGCAGAAACAGCTGCTGCAAGAGCTGCAGGAAAGCTTCGGTGGCCCAACCGGCGAGCACAACAGCCCGCGTTCAAAGAGCTTCTTTGATGGTGTGAAGAAGTTTTTCGACGACCTGACTCGCTAACCTCCCCAAAAGCCTGCCCGTGGGCAGGCTTGGGTAAAAATAGGGTGCGTTGAAGATATGCGAGCACCTGTAAAGTGGCGGGGATCACTCCCCGCCGTTGCTCTTACTCGGATTCGTAAGCCGTGAAAACAGCAACCTCCGTCTGGCCAGTTCGGATGTGAACCTCACAGAGGTCTTTTCTCGTTACCAGCGCCGCCACTACGGCGGTGATACAGATGACGATCAGGGCGACAATCATCGCCTTATGCTGCTTCATTGCTCTCTTCTCCTTGACCTTACGGTCAGTAAGAGGCACTCTACATGTGTTCAGCATATAGGGGGCCTCGGGTTGATGGTAAAATATCACTCGGGGCTTTTCTCTATCTGCCGTTCAGCTAATGCCTGAGACAGACAGCCTCAAGCACCCGCCGCTATTATATCGCTCTCTTTAACCCATTCTGTTTTATCGATTCTAATCCTGAAGACGCCTCGCATTTTTATGGCGTAATTTTTTAATGATTTAATTATTTAACTTTAATTTATCTCTTCATCGCAATTATTGTCGACAAACTGGATTATTTTTGAAATATTGGCCTAACAAACATCGCAGACTGACAACAAATTAATTATTACTTTTCCTAATTAATCCCTCAGAAATCCTGACCTTAAGCTATGATTATCAGGGCTTAGGGTCACACGTCAGCGCTTACAGCCGTCAAAAACTCATCTCATCACTGATGACGCAAATCCTTCAATGGTTCGTAAAAAACGAATTATTCCTACACTATAATCTGATTTTAACGATGATTCGTGCGGGGTAAAATAGTAAAAACGATCTATTCACCTGAAAGAGAAATAAAAAGTGAAACATCTGCATCGATTCTTTAGCAGTGATGCCTCGGGAGGCATTATTCTTATCATTGCCGCTATCCTGGCGATGATTATGGCCAATAGCGGCGCAACCAGTGGATGGTATCACGACTTTCTGGAGACGCCGGTTCAGCTCCGGGTTGGTTCACTCGAAATCAACAAAAACATGCTGTTATGGATAAATGACGCGCTGATGGCGGTATTTTTCCTGTTAGTCGGTTTGGAAGTTAAACGTGAACTGATGCAAGGATCGCTAGCCAGCTTACGCCAGGCCGCATTTCCAGTTATCGCCGCTATTGGTGGGATGATTGTGCCGGCATTGCTCTATCTGGCCTTTAACTATGCCGATCCGATTACCCGCGAAGGGTGGGCGATCCCGGCGGCTACTGACATTGCCTTTGCACTTGGTGTGCTGGCGCTGTTGGGAAGTCGTGTTCCGTTAGCGCTGAAGATCTTTTTGATGGCTCTGGCTATTATCGACGATCTTGGGGCCATCATTATCATCGCATTGTTCTACACTAATGACTTATCGATGGCCTCTCTTGGTGTCGCGGCTGTAGCAATTGCGGTACTCGCGGTATTGAATCTGTGTGGTGTACGCCGCACGGGCGTCTATATTCTGGTTGGCGTGGTGTTGTGGACTGCGGTGTTGAAATCGGGGGTTCACGCAACCCTGGCGGGGGTAATTGTCGGCTTCTTTATTCCTTTGAAAGAGAAGCATGGGCGTTCTCCAGCGAAGCGACTGGAGCATGTGTTGCACCCGTGGGTGGCGTATCTGATTTTACCGCTGTTTGCATTTGCTAATGCTGGCGTTTCACTGCAAGGCGTCACGCTGGATGGCTTGACCTCCATTCTGCCATTGGGGATCATCGCTGGCTTGCTGATTGGCAAACCGCTGGGGATTAGTCTGTTCTGCTGGTTGGCGCTGCGTTTGAAATTGGCGCATCTGCCTGAGGGAACGACTTATCAGCAAATTATGGCGGTGGGGATCCTGTGCGGTATCGGTTTTACTATGTCTATCTTTATTGCCAGCCTGGCCTTTGGTAGCGTAGATCCAGAACTGATTAACTGGGCGAAACTCGGTATCCTGGTCGGTTCTATCTCTTCGGCGGTAATTGGATACAGCTGGTTACGCGTTCGTTTGCGTCCATCAGTTTGACAGGACGGTTTACCGGGGAGCCATAAACGGCTCCCTTTTCATTGTTATCAGGGAGAGAAATGAGCATGTCTCATATCAATTACAACCACTTGTATTACTTCTGGCATGTCTATAAAGAAGGTTCCGTGGTTGGCGCAGCGGAGGCGCTTTATTTAACACCACAAACCATTACCGGACAGATTCGGGCGCTGGAAGAGCGCCTGCAAGGCAAATTATTTAAGCGCAAGGGACGTGGCCTCGAGCCCAGCGAGCTGGGAGAGCTGGTCTATCGCTATGCCGATAAAATGTTCACCTTAAGCCAGGAAATGCTGGATATCGTGAACTATCGCAAAGAATCCAATTTATTGTTTGACGTTGGCGTGGCTGATGCACTTTCTAAACGCCTGGTCAGTAGCGTACTTAACGCCGCAGTGGTAGAAGGCGAGCCGATTCATCTTCGCTGCTTCGAATCCACCCACGAAATGCTGCTGGAGCAATTAAGTCAGCATAAACTGGATATGATCATTTCCGACTGTCCGATAGATTCTACGCAGCAGGAAGGTCTGTTCTCCGTGAGAATTGGCGAATGTGGCGTGAGTTTCTGGTGTACAAATCCACCACCGGAAAAACCGTTCCCGGCTTGTCTGGAAGAACGGCGGCTTTTGATTCCTGGGCGACGTTCAATGTTAGGGCGCAAATTGCTTAACTGGTTTAACTCCCAGGGATTAAACGTAGAAATCCTCGGCGAGTTTGATGATGCCGCGTTGATGAAAGCTTTTGGTGCGATGCACAATGCAATCTTCGTTGCCCCAACGCTTTATGCATATGACTTTTATGCCGATAAAACTGTCGTAGAAATTGGTCGCGTCGAAAATGTGATGGAAGAGTACCATGCTATTTTTGCTGAGCGGATGATTCAGCACCCGGCGGTACAGCGAATCTGCAATACGGATTATTCTGCGCTTTTTAGCCCAGCGGCACGTTAATCGGCAGCTCCCCCAAAGTTAAGGTGGGGGAGATAGATTAGTTGTACATTACCACGATTTTGACTCGGCTCATTATTTGCCCGCTTGAGACATTGTTTCCATATGTACGCGGGCGAATAAATAGAGGAATCTGATTACTTCCTTCATGGGGATGCTGAAAAGAGTAGTAATTGCTTTTACCATACTGGATTTCATTCGTACCATCATTGGAGAGTTGAAAGCCTATTTGACCCGCACCGTCCTCACTGTTTTCTAAATCATTTTTTAATATGCTGGTTCCTGACTCCTGTATCGTCACTGGCTCAAAGTAATATTCAACATCACTGGGTTCAAAAACTAATTCACCTTGCTCACCCTGGATACAGTCAAATCTTATATGATGAAACTGATAATTTTCATTATTGATACGAGACAGTACAAATCGTCCAGTGTCGATGGATTGATCTTCAAAACCACAGGTCATTAAATTTACCTGTAAAATAGTATTTAAATTAAAATTAAAGCGGACGCTATTACAATTAGTATTATTCCCTGTGCATGAACTCACTTCAATTTCGAACAGCAAAGGAAAAGGAGTTCCTGGAAAAATATCTGCGGTGTCAGAACTATCTGATACAGATGCGATAGAATATGGAATGGTGAAATTTATCGCAGATAGCATTTCTTCTAAATTATAAGATAACTTCCCTGGAAGCTCTATTTTTTTACCGTCAGATTCAAAGGGGAAATTAATAATGTAATGACGACTTCCGACTTTAAACCTTAAAGCGTTCTGTGTTAAAAAATGAACTTTAATGGCGTTGGTCGTCTCTTGCAAGTCTGCACACTCAATGATATTCCCGGGGTTTTCAATTTTCTCGGCAGTTAGATTACCTTTCATACTCAGTGGCTTGAGTATATATGTTCCACGTTGTTCACCGACATTGGTCACTGCACAGGGAGCACTTTGCACAATAAAAGAATATAGACTCAAGGTGATTAATAAAAGCCACTTCATAGTAAACTCCTTTTACTGGCATATATATGTTTTGTTTTCATCGATAACGTGTTGAAAAGTAATAGTACAGAATAAGTTCTGTTCATCATTGAGAGCAACTTTGATGCCAGTGGGAATTTCATCTACGCGAATAAAAAGGCGACTACCCTGGCCAACGACTCCAATATTGTTTTCCTGGAGATCCAGTACGTCATAGCCAAAGGTTAATGGCGAACCATCGGGACGCAGTGCCTGTATATACCAGGGCTTACGTTGGTCAGTTGTAAACTGCACATAAGAAACTGCTCCACGGTAAGGCGCAATAATTTGACGATTGCCCTGCAATTCTGTTTCACTTTCACTGTTTGCTATATCAAGTACCAGATGGTTTTCACGATGAGGTATCATCAGGTCGTAAACAACCTGGCCTTTGCTGTTTGTTCGGTTGTATTTTTGTCCATTAATATGCGCGCCTTCTAACCCAGGCGCATCCAGAATTGCAAATGTATCGGATAACTGGTTAGTTATATTAATACCACCGGGCCAGACAACTAATCCACTACTAATACTTCCACCACTTTGCCAGGCGTTTTTAGAATGGCTATAGCTGCCATCTATTGTGGCGATGGGAGTTCTCCAGCTTAAATTCGTACCAAGCGAGGTATCATTATTTTGTTGTTGCTGATTAACATATATACCATAATTTAACTGATCATGTTCACCGGCTATGCCAGTAATTCCAGTATTGTTGGAGGAATAGCCATCTTTGGAAAATGAGGTCGAATTCGATAAGTTAATTTGGTGACGTGTTTTGGCAATATCATCCCCCCAGTAGAAAGGAATGGAGATAAACAGATTAAAACGCTCCTCTTCTTTGTCGTTTTCATCATAGGATTGGCTGGCAGAGAAAGTATAACTGATGCGTTGCCAGCTATTGGAATAACTGAATTGGTAATCTTTAGCATTTCCACTTCGCCCCCAGTAATTCCGCCAAAGTGCACTTAATGATACATTTCCCAGATTATTGGATAAAGGTTGCATGATATTGGCAGAAAGGCTATTTTTTCTGCCAATATCATAAAAATCGTCATCATCACTCTGATGATTTATTTTATCATTTTCGTAAAGATGGTCGCTGAATGTCCTGTAATCCTGCGAAGCATAACGCCAGGCGGCCACGCTAAAGTGAGTAGCCGTTTGCAATAGATATTTATTATAGGCGACCTGATAGCTCGTACCTTCGTGTCTGGTATCATTATTTAACTTACTACTCGATCGGGTAGCATCAAAAGAGATTGCTCCCAGCGGTGTATTCCAACCATTTCCCAGAGTTATAGCATTATAGTTATCGGATAAAATCGTACCGCCATAAAGTGTCAAAAGATTGTTGAGGCCATATATATAATTTGCCTCGAGAAAGTCCTCCTGATTCTTGACACCATATATCTGACTGCGTCCGGCGATAAAATCGAAATTTGAAACACCAGGTTGCAGCATATTGGGCACGGAAGAGTAGGGCACCAAAAAGGAACGAACACTACCATCTGCTTCCTTAATGCTGACATCGAGATCAGAGCCGCTGCCCGAAAGTTGCAAATCTGCGATAGTAAATGGTCCTGGGGGAACCTCTTTTTGGTAAATGGTATAGCCATTTTGCGAAACCGTTATCAAGGCGTTACTTTGCGCAACACCTTGTACTAAAGGTGTAAAGCTTTGCATAGAATCAGGTAGCATTTGCATATCGCGAAATAAGCGTATTCCGCTAAATCGCAGAGAGTCGAATATGAGTGAGGATGTGTAATTTTCTCCTATCTGAACTGTGCTTAATATTTGCGACCAGCCACGTTCCAGGTAAAGAGTATTACTTTGCCATTTGCCTTTCATATCATCAGGTTTGCTATAACTGGCATCAGAGTGTAACTGCCAACTAAATAAATTTAATCCGCTGTTGAACCGGCCATAACTGGCTGTATTACTGTTATTATTGCTGTCATAAGAGCGATACTGACTTAAATTATAGGAGGTATAAAAAGCATCAATGCCGCGATCCCAACTTTCCGGGGGAACGTAACCTCTTTCAAGTTCATTGATATACGCCTGTGGGATCGTTAAATTTAGTCGGTGTTCACTGATATCCCACTGATATTGTCCACCATGAACCGCTTCATCCAGTAAAATACAATTATCTTCTGTATTGAGATTATCGGTCTTTACCCCCAGTGTGGTTAGTAGCACCTTAGGCAGACATGGTTTGGCTGGTGACTCTGGGATCGTGATATCTTGTTTCCCACGCCACTGGTGGTTTACATAAACATCAAGTTCGTAGTTTCCCGGAAGAGGTTGTTTATTATCGAAACGATATTCGGAAACTTTTTCTCCTCTCATGCCGCCGATCATAAAGTGTGTATCAAAAGTTTCTTCAGCATAACCCGGAAAAGAATACAAAAAAATAATAGCAGCGACCCATCGTGTCGTCCTTAACATGACTTTTTCCTGTTATCGTGCGGCGATTTTACTATGGATGTTATTCCCGTAATCATCAACTACCGTTAGTTCATATTCTGATGCGTGGTTATTTTTTAATGTAATGTCGTTATTCGAAAATGGAGGCAGTAAGATACTTTCATTATTAACTTTCACGTTTTGTGCTTTGATAGTTGTAACCGTTATCCAGTTGGCTGTTTCGTTGTTTATTGAGATGGCGTTATTTTTCTTTTTGATATTTAATTGAGAAAGGCTTTTTTTATCTACCGGAGCTATTCCGCTTGGACGCCAAAGTAACTTTATACGGTTTTGCAATGCAAGTTTAATTTTGTTTTTTCCTGCATTTTGTGGGTTGTTTGGAGGGATATCCAGAACATTTAGATAAAATAAACTTTCTTTATTGTGAGGCAAATTGTTTGGCATTTTTCTTATTTTAAGTTGTTGGCCAGAACCACCTGCTACACGACTTACTGGCGGTGTGAGAATAAATGGGACCTGAATTTTTTCTGGCGCGATAGTGGTGTTCCCATCATCGATCCATGCCTGAATCAAAGAGGCATTTTTACTTTGATTCATTAACTGTACGAGAACTTCTCTGTTTTTTTCCGGATAAATAATGCGCGTACCATAGATGACCACACCGGCATGAACAGGTAAAATAAAAAATGACATCAGTAATGCTGTTATTATTCTCACGTAATCACTCCGTAAATAATACCGGTAGCAGAGCTACCGGCAAAAAACGTTAATCTGCACTGATTTTAATCGTTACGGTTGACTCTACGGAGCCTTTTGTAACAGGATTGCCACTTGTGCGGGCATATTGTGCACTTAAATTAAGAAAATATTGACCAGAGCCATTATCTTTCAGCGGTGTTTTTAACCCCGGTCTCATTCTGGTCAAAGTTCCATCATCGAGGAAAATGGCAAAGCCAATGTTCTCAGCAGTTCCTTTATTCAGCGTAAAGTTATTAGCATCAAACTCTGATGCTAGCACTTCGATACTTGGGGCTGTATTGCCGTCACACTGAATTTCTAAGTCATGAGAGGTTGAACCGGTTTTTAAAGTATAGATTTCATTATTGATAAGTTGATTCATTGCACTGGTTACAACATCTTCGACAACGATATCTGTTGTCGAATCACCATTAACAAAGTAACACGTTGTATCAACAACTTCTCCTCTAATGGTTAGCGTTCCTTGATCGACATCCTTGGCGAAGGTTGTTGCGCTAAACATCAACGTTGTCGCAACGAAGGGAATAATATACTTTTTCATAAATCATCCTTAATTAACTGGTATGGAAGGTCACTCGTTGTCAAACCCGATTATGTGATCAGGTTGTTATTATTTAGATTAATGTTTAAATTTTTTAATTTCTTGATGTGAAGTTGATGAAACTTTGAAAATTTAATATTCTTAATTATTCCCTTCTTTATAAGAAGAGCAAGGTGCCATCATTAGAGTGACAGAGTGGGATGTTTAAGATCATGCTTCAGATTATTTTTTGTTTCTCTGCAGTGAATTAATAATCATCACAGATAATTTCATTCTGAAATTACTTCTTTTGGGAGTGTTTTAATCTTGATGAACTATGTTTTTCATAAGGAACATACACTCGTTGATGCTTTTAAGGTATTTTCTCATTTCTGAGGATGTTTTGTCGTAATCGAGCATAAAATTATTAAGTTCTTTATACACATCATTATTTAGCTTTACATTGTCGCGAACTAAAGTTTGTATCAATGGTATCAAAATTTCGAAACGGGACGGTTTGTCATCAATACTTGCCAGGGTTTTGAATACTCCTGTGTATCTGTAACCTAAGTGCTTATTGACAAGTTGAGTGTTCCATCGACCAGGCATAATATCTTCACAGCGCAAATTTTTTATCCTGGTATTAGTGAACGATGTTCCAAATATGTTGCTTTTTTTAATGAAGAGATTATTTATTTCTCCATTTGAAAAGATGGTGTTTGATAAGTCGCTTTCAAAACATGATATATTGGATAATACACAACCAAAATAATACCCATATGAAAGGTTGCTCTTTTCTATTGTTATATTTGATAGCAATAGTTTATTTATATTAATATTAGGGGTAGTCAAATACTGGATCTTTTGCTCGTTAAGTTCATACATCTCCAGTGATTTATTATAGGGTAATAAAAGTATAAATTCCTTTATATCATCTCCGCAGAAAGAAAAGACAACATCAAATTTATTGGTGATCATGTTTTCAATTGAGCAGTAAGCTGATTTTTCTATTAACCGACTGGGCACGCTTTTAAATAAAGATAATTTTTCACATAGTTGTGAATATGCCGCATTGCTAGTTTTAAAATTCCGCCATGTTATTTCCTGGTTATCATCTGTCGATGAGGCGGGGATTTTCAAGCATTGTTCATTGTATAGCTCAGGATAAATATTCTTTTTAATTAGATTTTTGATTTCCTTATTAAAATAACTTTTTTTCTTGTCTATTGCACTGTAATTAGCGTTTTGTGACGTCTCCTGATGATCATAAAATGACTGGAGGTTTCTGCAGGCCTCATAAAATATTTCAGGAGTATATAGCTGTGGGTATATTTCTTGGTTGAAGTTTGCCTTTAAAAACTTAACGAATTTTTCATAGCATTCTTGATATATCTTAATTTCTTCAGAAAGACATTCGCTTGTTCTGTCATCAAAAACATCCAATCTAAGTAATGTGATTTCTTTGTGTTTAAAAAAAGAAAATTGAACTGTATGTTCTATGAGTTTACATCTATAAAAATGCGCATCTCTTAGATGAGTGTATTGAAAAAAATGATGAAGGACTGGAGATGGTTTAGGCAAATCCTGGCTTCTAAAAAAGTCATCAAACAAAATTAAGAACTCTGTTTTATACTCGCAAAACACTTTTACTAACTCATTTTGTCTTGTTTTATTTATTATTACATCATCTGCTATATTTGATTTATAAAGACAATGTGGCGAAGTTGAGATACCATCTGTCATTATCAGTCCTTGAAGTTGATGAATTTTTATTAATTTAATTTATGAGTGAATGTGAGGACTATCAAAAATCGCTCATTAATTTTAAGAAGTACAATATAAATAGGTAGATAACCTGTGTTGATTGCTGTTAATAATTTACAAGGTCTAATAAGGAGATATTTATGAATGGTTAAAGTGTATAGGAATTTAATTCAAAAATAGAGTGGTCTTAAGTTTAATACCTCAATGTGTATCACAATCTCCACATTCTGTGTAGGGGGAGTCTGAAGATTGAGTAGATATTCTTATTCAGAATGTATCAACCGATGATTCTACGATTTTTAAGTCACGAAGAGTTCAGAGAGTGTAACTGCATGTCTGCAAGAACCAGCATCTTTTGACTATCTGGCAACCGGCAGTGTGTTTTCTAACACATCACAAAGCAGCAGGTATAAAAAAACCCGCTTGCGCGGGCTTTTTCACAAAGCTTCAGCAAATTGGCGATTAAGCCAGCTTGTTGATCTGTGCAGTCAGGTTAGCCTTATGACGTGCAGCTTTGTTTTTGTGGATCAGACCTTTAGCAGCCTGACGGTCCACGATCGGTTGCATTTCGTTAAATGCTTTCTGTGCAGCAGCTTTGTCGCCAGCTTCGATAGCTGCGTATACTTTCTTGATGAAAGTACGCATCATAGAGCGACGGCTTGCGTTGTGCTTACGAGCCTTTTCAGACTGAATGGCGCGCTTCTTAGCTGATTTGATATTAGCCAAGGTCCAACTCCCAAATGTGTTCTATATGGACAATTCAAAGGCCGAGGAATATGCCCTTTTAGCCTTCTTTTGTCAATGGATTTGTGCAAATAAGCGCCGTTAATGTGCCGGCACTCGTTACGTAGTGATGGCGCAGGATTCTACCAGCTTGCGGGGTGTGAATACAGCTTTTCCGCGATAAAAATTGCAGCAGGTGGTCAGTTTCTTCCCGTGATTTGCGCCATGGCAATGAAAAGCCACTTCTTTCTGATTTCGGTACTCAATCGCCGGTTAACCTTGACCGCTGTACAAGGTATACTCGGACGATTTTCACTGTTTTGAGCCAGACATGAAGCTGATACGCGGCATACATAATCTCAGCCAGGCCCCGCAAGAAGGGTGTGTGCTGACTATTGGTAATTTCGACGGCGTGCATCGCGGTCATCGCGCGCTGTTACAGGGCTTGCAGGAAGAAGGGCGCAAGCGCAACTTACCGGTGATGGTGATGCTTTTTGAACCTCAACCACTGGAACTGTTTGCAACCGATAAAGCCCCGGCACGACTGACCCGGCTGCGGGAAAAACTACGTTACCTTGCAGAGTGTGGCGTTGATTACGTGCTGTGCGTACGTTTCGACAGGCGTTTCGCGGCGTTAACCGCGCAAAATTTCATCAGCGATCTTCTGGTGAAGCATTTGCGCGTAAAATTTCTTGCTGTAGGGGATGATTTCCGCTTTGGCGCTGGTCGTGAAGGCGATTTCTTGTTATTACAGAAAGCTGGCATGGAATACGGCTTCGATATCACCAGTACGCAAACTTTTTGCGAAGGTGGCGTGCGTATCAGCAGCACCGCCGTGCGTCAGGCCCTTGCGGATGACAATCTGGCTCTGGCAGAAAGTTTACTGGGGCACCCGTTTGCCATCTCCGGGCGTGTAGTCCACGGTGATGAATTAGGGCGCACTATAGGTTTCCCGACGGCGAATGTACCGCTGCGCCGTCAGGTTTCCCCGGTGAAAGGGGTTTATGCGGTAGAAGTGCTGGGCCTCGGTGAAAAGCCGTTACCCGGCGTGGCAAACATCGGAACACGCCCAACGGTTGCCGGTATTCGCCAGCAGCTGGAAGTGCATTTGTTAGATGTTGCAATGGACCTTTACGGTCGCCATATACAAGTAGTGCTGCGTAAAAAAATACGCAATGAGCAGCGATTTGCGTCGCTGGACGAACTGAAAGCGCAGATTGCGCGTGATGAATTAACCGCCCGCGAATTTTTTGGGCTAACAAAACCGGCTTAAGCCTGTTATGTAATCAAACCGAAACACGGAACCGAGAATCTGATGAGTGACTATAAATCAACCCTGAATTTGCCGGAAACAGGGTTCCCGATGCGTGGCGATCTCGCCAAGCGCGAACCGGGAATGCTGGCGCGTTGGACTGATGATGATCTGTACGGCATCATCCGTGCGGCTAAAAAAGGCAAAAAAACCTTCATTCTGCATGATGGCCCTCCTTATGCGAATGGCAGCATTCATATTGGTCACTCGGTTAACAAGATTCTGAAAGACATTATCGTGAAGTCCAAAGGGCTTTCCGGTTATGACTCGCCGTATGTGCCTGGCTGGGACTGCCACGGTCTGCCGATCGAGCTGAAAGTAGAGCAAGAATACGGTAAGCCGGGTGAGAAATTCACCGCCGCTGAGTTCCGCGCCAAGTGCCGCGAATACGCTGCGACCCAGGTTGACGGTCAGCGCAAAGACTTTATCCGTCTGGGCGTGCTGGGTGACTGGTCCCACCCGTACCTGACCATGGATTTCAAAACTGAAGCCAATATCATCCGCGCGCTGGGCAAAATCATCGGCAACGGTCACCTGCACAAAGGCGCGAAGCCGGTACACTGGTGCGTTGACTGCCGTTCTGCGCTGGCGGAAGCGGAAGTTGAGTATTACGACAAAACTTCTCCGTCCATCGACGTTGCTTTCCAGGCGGTCGATCAGGATGCACTGAAAGCAAAATTTGCCGTAAGCAACGTTAACGGCCCAATCTCGCTGGTGATCTGGACCACCACGCCGTGGACTCTGCCTGCGAACCGCGCAATCTCTATTGCACCTGATTTCGACTATGCGCTGGTGCAGATCGACGGTCAGGCCGTGATTCTGGCGAAAGATCTGGTTGAAAGCGTAATGCAGCGTATCGGCGTGACCGATTACACCATTCTCGGCACGGTAAAAGGTGCGGAGCTTGAGCTGCTGCGCTTTACCCATCCGTTTATGGGCTTCGACGTTCCGGCAATCCTCGGCGATCACGTTACCCTGGATGCCGGTACCGGTGCCGTTCACACCGCGCCTGGCCACGGCCCGGACGACTATGTGATCGGTCAGAAATACGGCCTGGAAACCGCTAACCCGGTTGGCCCGGACGGCACTTATCTGCCGGGTACTTACCCGACGCTGGATGGCGTGAACGTTTTCAAAGCGAACGACATCGTTGTTGCGCTGCTGCAGGAAAAAGGCGCGCTGTTGCACGTTGAGAAAATGCAGCACAGCTATCCGTGCTGCTGGCGTCACAAAACGCCGATCATCTTCCGCGCGACGCCGCAGTGGTTCGTCAGCATGGATCAGAAAGGTCTGCGTGCGCAGTCACTGAAAGAGATCAAAGGCGTGCAGTGGATCCCGGACTGGGGCCAGGCGCGTATCGAGTCGATGGTTGCTAACCGTCCTGACTGGTGTATCTCCCGTCAGCGCACCTGGGGCGTACCGATGTCACTGTTCGTGCATAAAGACACGGAAGAGCTGCATCCGCGTACCCTCGAACTGATGGAAGAAGTGGCTAAACGCGTTGAAGTTGACGGCATCCAGGCGTGGTGGGATCTCGATGCGAAAGAGCTCCTCGGCGACGAAGCTGATCAGTACGTGAAAGTGCCGGATACGCTGGATGTATGGTTTGACTCCGGATCTACCCACTCTTCCGTTGTTGACGTGCGTCCGGAATTTGCCGGTCACGCTGCGGACATGTATCTGGAAGGTTCAGACCAGCACCGTGGCTGGTTCATGTCCTCTCTGATGATCTCTACCGCGATGAAGGGCAAAGCACCGTATCGTCAGGTACTGACCCACGGCTTTACCGTGGATGGTCAGGGCCGCAAGATGTCTAAATCCATCGGCAACACCGTTTCGCCGCAGGATGTGATGAACAAACTGGGCGCGGATATTCTGCGTCTGTGGGTGGCATCAACTGACTACACCGGTGAAATGGCCGTTTCTGACGAGATCCTGAAACGTGCTGCCGACAGCTATCGTCGTATCCGTAACACCGCGCGCTTCCTGCTGGCAAACCTGAACGGTTTTGATCCGGCAAAAGATATGGTGAAACCGGAAGAGATGGTGGTACTGGATCGCTGGGCCGTAGGTTGTGCGAAAGCGGCACAGGAAGACATCCTCAAGGCGTACGAAGCATACGATTTCCACGAAGTGGTACAGCGTCTGATGCGCTTCTGCTCCGTTGAGATGGGTTCCTTCTACCTCGACATCATCAAAGACCGTCAGTACACCGCCAAAGCGGACAGTGTGGCGCGTCGTAGCTGCCAGACAGCGCTGTATCACATCGCGGAAGCGCTGGTGCGCTGGATGGCACCAATCCTCTCCTTCACCGCTGATGAAGTGTGGGGCTACCTGCCGGGTGAACGTGAAAAATACGTCTTCACCGGCGAGTGGTACGAAGGCCTGTTTGGTCTGGCAGACAGTGAAGCGATGAACGATGCGTTCTGGGACGAGCTGTTGAAAGTGCGTGGCGAAGTGAACAAAGTCATTGAGCAAGCGCGTGCCGACAAGAAAGTGGGTGGCTCGCTGGAAGCGGCAGTGACCTTGTTCGCAGAACCGGAACTGGCGGCGAAACTGACCGCGCTGGGCGATGAATTACGATTTGTCCTGTTGACCTCCGGCGCTACCGTTGCAGACTATAACGACGCACCTGCTGATGCCCAGCAGAGCGAAGTACTCAAAGGGCTGAAAGTCGCGTTGAGTAAAGCCGAAGGTGAGAAGTGCCCACGCTGCTGGCACTACACCCAGGATGTCGGCAAGGTAGCGGAACACGCAGAAATCTGCGGCCGCTGTGTCAGCAACGTCGCCGGTGACGGTGAAAAACGTAAGTTTGCCTGATGAGTCAATCGATCTGTTCAACAGGGCTACGCTGGCTGTGGCTGGTGGTAGTCGTGCTGATTATCGATCTGGGCAGCAAGTACCTGATCCTCCAGAACTTTGCTCTGGGGGATACGGTCCCGCTGTTCCCGTCGCTTAATCTGCATTATGCGCGTAACTATGGCGCGGCGTTTAGTTTCCTTGCCGATAGCGGCGGCTGGCAGCGTTGGTTCTTTGCCGGTATTGCGATTGGTATTAGCGTGATCCTGGCAGTGATGATGTATCGCTCGAAGGCCACGCAGAAGCTAAACAATATCGCTTACGCGCTGATTATTGGCGGCGCGCTGGGCAACCTGTTCGACCGCCTGTGGCACGGCTTCGTTGTCGATATGATCGACTTCTACGTCGGCGACTGGCACTTCGCCACCTTCAACCTTGCCGATACTGCCATTTGTGTCGGTGCGGCACTGATCGTGCTGGAAGGGTTTTTACCTTCTAAAGCGAAAAAACAATAATAAACCCTGCCGGATGCGGCCTACAGATTGCTACGAAATCGTAGGCCGCATCCGGCAAAAATCCTCAAAAATAAGAGCAAACCTGCATGTCTGAATCTGTACAGAGCAATAGCGCCGTCCTGGTGCACTTCACGCTAAAACTCGACGATGGCACCACCGCCGAGTCTACCCGCAACAACGGTAAACCGGCGCTATTCCGCCTGGGCGATGCTTCTCTTTCCGAAGGGCTGGAGCAACACCTGCTGGGGCTGAAAGTGGGCGATAAAACCACTTTCTCGCTGGAGCCAGATGCGGCGTTTGGCGTGCCGTCACCGGATCTGATTCAGTACTTCTCCCGCCGTGAGTTTATGGATGCAGGCGAGCCAGAAATTGGCGCAATCATGCTTTTTACCGCAATGGATGGCAGTGAGATGCCTGGCGTGATCCGCGAAATTAACGGCGACTCCATTACCGTTGATTTCAACCATCCGCTGGCCGGGCAGACCGTTCATTTTGATATTGAAGTGCTGGAAATCGATCCGGCACTGGAGGCGTAACATGCAGATCCTGTTGGCCAACCCGCGTGGTTTTTGTGCCGGGGTAGACCGCGCTATCAGCATTGTTGAAAACGCGCTGGCCATTTACGGCGCACCGATATATGTCCGTCACGAAGTGGTGCATAATCGCTACGTGGTCGATAGCCTGCGCGAGCGTGGGGCTATCTTTATTGAGCAGATTAGCGAAGTGCCGGACGGCGCGATCCTGATTTTCTCCGCACACGGTGTTTCTCAGGCGGTACGTAACGAAGCGAAAAGCCGTGATTTAACGGTATTCGACGCCACCTGCCCGCTGGTGACCAAAGTGCATATGGAAGTCGCCCGCGCCAGTCGCCGTGGCGAAGAATCTATTCTCATCGGCCACGCCGGGCACCCGGAAGTGGAAGGTACGATGGGCCAGTACAGTAACCCGGAAGGGGGAATGTATCTGGTCGAATCGCCAGACGATGTGTGGAAACTGACGGTCAAAAACGAAGAGAAGCTCTCCTTTATGACCCAAACCACTCTGTCGGTGGATGACACGTCTGATGTGATCGACGCGCTGCGTAAACGCTTCCCGAAAATTGTCGGTCCGCGCAAAGATGACATCTGCTACGCCACGACTAACCGTCAGGAAGCGGTACGCGCCCTGGCAGAACAGGCGGAAGTTGTGCTGGTGGTCGGTTCGAAAAACTCCTCCAACTCCAACCGTCTGGCGGAGCTGGCCCAGCGGATGGGCAAACGCGCGTTTTTGATTGACGATGCGAAAGATATCCAGGAAGAGTGGGTGAAAGAGGTTAAATGCGTCGGCGTGACTGCGGGCGCATCGGCTCCGGATATTCTGGTGCAGAATGTGGTGGCACGTTTGCAGCAGCTGGGTGGTGGTGAAGCCATTCCGCTGGAAGGCCGTGAAGAAAACATTGTTTTCGAAGTGCCGAAAGAGCTGCGTGTCGATATTCGTGAAGTCGATTAAGTCATTAGCAGCCTAAGTTATGCGAAAATGCCGGTCTTGTTACCGGCATTTTTTATGGAGAAAACATGCGTTTACCTATCTTCCTCGATACTGACCCCGGCATTGACGATGCCGTCGCCATTGCTGCCGCGATTTTTGCCCCCGAACTCGACCTGCAACTGATGACCACCGTCGCGGGTAATGTCTCGGTTGAGAAAACGACCCGCAACGCCCTGCAACTGCTGCATTTCTGGAATGCGGAGATTCCGCTCGCCCAGGGAGCCGCTGTGCCGCTGGTACGCGCACCGCGTGATGCAGCATCTGTGCACGGCGAATCGGGAATGGCTGGCTACGACTTTGTTGAGCACAACCGAAAGCCACTCGGGATACCAGCGTTTCTGGCGATTCGTGATGCCCTGATGCGTGCACCAGAGCCTGTTACCCTGGTGGCCATTGGCCCGTTAACCAATATTGCGCTGTTACTTTCACAATGCCCGGAATGTAAACCGTATATTCGTCGTCTGGTGATCATGGGCGGTTCTGCTGGTCGCGGCAACTGTACACCAAATGCCGAGTTTAATATCGCCGCCGATCCAGAAGCGGCTGCCTGTGTCTTCCGTAGCGGCATCGAAATCGTCATGTGCGGTCTGGATGTCACCAATCAGGCAATATTAACCCCTGACTATCTCGCTACTTTGCCGGAGTTGAATCGCACCGGAAAAATGCTCCACGCCCTGTTTAGCCACTACCGTAGCGGCAGTATGCAAAGCGGTCTGCGAATGCACGATCTCTGCGCCATCGCCTGGCTGGTGCGCCCGGACTTATTCACCCTCAAGCCGTGTTTTGTCGCGGTAGAAACTCAAGGCGAATTTACCTCAGGCACGACGGTGGTTGATATCGACGGTTGCCTGGGCAAACCAGCCAATGTACAGGTGGCATTGGATCTGAATGTAAAAGGCTTCCAGCAGTGGGTAGCTGAGGTGCTGGCTCTGGTGCCGTAACCTGTCACATGTTATCGGCATGCAGTCATTCATCGACTCATGCCTTTCACTGATATCCCTCCCTGTTTATCATTAATTTCTAATTATCAGCGTTTTTGGCTGGCGGCGTAGCGATGCGCTGGTTACTCTGAAAACGGTCTATGCAAATTAACAAAAGAGAATAGCTATGCATGATGCAAACATCCGCGTTGCCATCGCGGGAGCCGGGGGCCGTATGGGCCGCCAGTTGATTCAGGCGGCGCTGGCATTAGAGGGCGTGCAGCTTGGCGCGGCGCTGGAGCGCGAAGGATCTTCTTTACTGGGCAGCGACGCCGGTGAGCTGGCTGGAGCAGGGAAAACAGGCGTTACCGTGCAAAGCAGCCTCGATGCGGTAAAAGATGATTTTGATGTGTTTATCGATTTTACCCGTCCGGAAGGTACGCTGAATCATCTCGCTTTTTGTCGCCAGCATGGCAAAGGGATGGTGATCGGCACTACGGGGTTTGACGAAGCCGGTAAACAGGCGATTCGTGACGCAGCCGCCGATATTGCGATTGTCTTTGCAGCCAATTTTAGCGTTGGCGTTAACGTCATGCTTAAACTGCTGGAGAAAGCAGCCAAAGTGATGGGGGACTACACCGATATCGAAATTATTGAAGCACATCATAGACATAAAGTTGATGCGCCGTCAGGCACCGCACTGGCAATGGGAGAGGCGATCGCCCACGCTCTTGATAAAGATCTGAAAGATTGCGCGGTCTACAGTCGTGAAGGCCATACCGGTGAACGTGTGCCTGGCACCATTGGTTTTGCCACCGTGCGTGCAGGTGACATCGTTGGTGAACATACCGCGATGTTTGCCGATATTGGCGAGCGTCTGGAGATCACCCATAAGGCATCCAGCCGCATGACATTTGCTAACGGTGCGGTAAGATCGGCTTTGTGGTTGAGTGGTAAGGAAAGTGGTCTTTTTGATATGCGAGATGTGCTTGATCTCAATAATCTGTAACCACAAAATATTTATAGTGATTCAAAAATAACACATTTAATGCATTGAATATAAAGGGCTTTAATTTTTGGCCCTTTTATTTTTGGTGTTATGCTTTTAAATTTAATGCAAGTGCTGAAAATTACATGTTTTGTATTCTGTTTTTGTTGTTTTAATGTAAATTTTGACCATTTGGTCCACTTTTTTCTGCTCATTTTGATTTCATGCAATCTTCTTGCTGCGCAAGCGTTTTCCAGAACATGTTATATGATCTTTTTGTCGCTTAATGCCTGTAAAACATGCATGAGCCACAAAATAATATAAAAAATCCCGCCATTAAGTTGACTTTTAGCGCCCATATCTCCAGAATGCCGCCGTTTGCCAGAAATTCGTCGGTAAGCAGATTTGCATTGATTTACGTCATCATTGTGAATTAATATGCAAATAAAGTGAGTGAATATTCTCTGGAGGGTGTTTTGATTAAGTCAGCGCTATTGGTTCTGGAAGACGGAACCCAGTTTCACGGTCGGGCCATAGGGGCAACAGGTTCGGCGGTTGGGGAAGTCGTTTTCAATACTTCAATGACCGGTTATCAAGAAATCCTCACTGATCCTTCCTATTCTCGTCAAATCGTTACTCTTACTTATCCCCATATTGGTAATGTCGGCACTAATGACGCCGATGAAGAATCTTCTCAGGTACATGCACAAGGTCTGGTGATTCGCGACCTGCCGCTGATTGCCAGCAACTTCCGTAATACCGAAGACCTCTCTTCTTACCTGAAGCGCCATAACATCGTGGCGATTGCCGATATCGATACCCGTAAGCTGACGCGTTTACTGCGCGAGAAAGGCGCACAGAATGGCTGCATTATCGCAGGCGATAACCCGGATGCGGTGCTGGCATTAGAAAAAGCCCGCGCGTTCCCAGGTCTGAACGGCATGGATCTGGCAAAAGAAGTGACCACCGCAGAAACGTATAGCTGGACACAAGGGAGCTGGACGCTGACCGGCGGCCTGCCAGAAGCGAAGAAAGAAGACGAGCTGCCGTTCCATGTTGTGGCTTATGATTTTGGCGCCAAGCGCAACATCCTGCGCATGTTGGTGGATAGAGGCTGCCGCCTGACCATCGTTCCGGCGCAAACTTCTGCGGAAGATGTGTTGAAAATGAATCCAGACGGCATCTTCCTCTCCAACGGTCCTGGCGACCCGGCCCCGTGCGATTACGCCATTACCGCCATCCAGAAATTCCTCGAAACCGATATTCCGGTCTTCGGCATCTGTCTCGGTCATCAGCTGCTGGCGCTGGCGAGCGGTGCGAAGACTGTCAAAATGAAATTTGGTCACCACGGCGGCAACCATCCGGTTAAAGATGTGGAGAAAAACGTGGTGATGATCACCGCCCAGAACCACGGTTTTGCGGTGGATGAAGCAACATTACCTGCAAACCTGCGTGTCACGCATAAATCCCTGTTCGACGGTACGTTACAGGGCATTCATCGCACCGATAAACCGGCGTTCAGCTTCCAGGGTCACCCTGAAGCCAGCCCTGGGCCACACGACGCAGCGCCGTTGTTCGACCACTTTATCGAGTTAATTGAGCAGTACCGTAAAACCGCTAAGTAATCAGGAGTAAAAGAGCCATGCCAAAACGTACAGATATAAAAAGTATCCTGATTCTGGGTGCGGGCCCGATTGTTATCGGTCAGGCGTGTGAGTTTGACTACTCTGGCGCGCAAGCGTGTAAAGCCCTGCGTGAAGAGGGTTACCGCGTCATTCTGGTGAACTCCAACCCGGCGACCATCATGACCGACCCGGAAATGGCTGATGCGACCTACATCGAGCCGATTCACTGGGAAGTGGTACGCAAGATTATTGAAAAAGAGCGCCCGGACGCGGTGCTGCCAACGATGGGCGGTCAGACGGCGCTGAACTGTGCGCTGGAGCTGGAACGTCAGGGCGTGTTGGAAGAGTTCGGCGTCACCATGATTGGTGCCACTGCCGATGCGATTGATAAAGCAGAAGACCGCCGTCGTTTCGACGTAGCGATGAAGAAAATTGGTCTGGAAACCGCGCGTTCCGGTATCGCACACACGATGGAAGAAGCGCTGGCGGTTGCCGCTGACGTGGGCTTCCCGTGCATTATTCGCCCATCCTTTACCATGGGTGGTAGCGGTGGCGGTATCGCTTATAACCGCGAAGAGTTTGAAGAAATTTGCGCCCGCGGTCTGGATCTCTCTCCGACCAAAGAACTGCTGATTGATGAGTCGCTGATCGGCTGGAAAGAGTACGAGATGGAAGTGGTGCGTGATAAAAACGACAACTGCATCATCGTCTGCTCTATCGAAAACTTCGATGCAATGGGCATCCACACCGGTGACTCCATCACTGTCGCACCAGCCCAAACGCTGACCGACAAAGAATATCAAATCATGCGTAACGCCTCGATGGCGGTGCTGCGTGAAATCGGCGTTGAAACCGGTGGTTCCAACGTCCAGTTTGCGGTGAACCCGAAAAACGGTCGCCTGATTGTTATCGAAATGAACCCGCGCGTGTCGCGTTCTTCGGCGCTGGCGTCGAAAGCCACTGGTTTCCCGATTGCCAAAGTGGCGGCGAAACTGGCGGTGGGTTACACCCTCGACGAGCTGATGAACGACATCACCGGCGGGCGTACTCCGGCCTCCTTCGAGCCGTCCATCGACTACGTGGTCACCAAAATTCCTCGCTTCAACTTCGAGAAATTCGCCGGGGCGAACGACCGTCTGACCACTCAGATGAAATCGGTTGGCGAAGTGATGGCGATTGGTCGCACGCAGCAGGAATCCCTGCAAAAAGCGCTGCGCGGCCTGGAAGTGGGCGCGACCGGCTTCGATCCGAAAGTGAGTCTCGACGACCCGGAAGCGCTGACTAAAATCCGCCGCGAGCTGAAAGACGCTGGCGCAGAGCGTATCTGGTATATCGCCGATGCTTTCCGCGCGGGCCTGTCCGTAGACGGCGTCTTCAACCTGACCAACATTGACCGCTGGTTCCTGGTACAGATTGAAGAGCTGGTGCGTCTGGAAGAGAAAGTGGCGGAAGTGGGCATCACTGGCCTGAACGCTGACTTCCTGCGCCAGTTGAAACGCAAAGGCTTTGCCGACGCGCGTCTGGCAAAACTCGCGGGCGTGCGTGAAGCAGAAATCCGTAAGCTGCGTGACCAGTATGACCTGCACCCGGTTTACAAGCGCGTGGATACCTGTGCGGCAGAGTTCGCTACCGACACCGCTTATATGTACTCCACTTATGAAGAAGAGTGCGAATCCAACCCATCTGACCGTGAAAAAATCATGGTCCTCGGCGGCGGCCCGAACCGTATCGGTCAGGGTATCGAATTCGACTACTGTTGCGTACACGCCTCACTGGCGCTGCGCGAAGACGGTTACGAAACCATTATGGTTAACTGTAACCCGGAAACCGTCTCCACTGATTACGACACTTCCGACCGCCTCTACTTCGAGCCGGTAACTCTGGAAGACGTGCTGGAAATTGTGCGTATTGAGAAGCCGAAAGGCGTTATCGTCCAGTACGGCGGTCAGACCCCGCTGAAACTGGCGCGCGCGCTGGAAGCTGCTGGCGTACCGGTTATCGGTACCAGCCCGGATGCCATCGACCGTGCGGAAGACCGTGAACGCTTCCAGCATGCGGTTGAGCGTCTGAAACTGAAACAACCGGCGAACGCCACCGTTACCACCATCGAAATGGCGGTTGAGAAAGCGAAAGAGATTGGCTACCCGCTGGTGGTGCGTCCGTCTTACGTTCTCGGCGGTCGGGCGATGGAAATCGTCTATGACGAAGCTGACCTGCGTCGCTACTTCCAGACAGCGGTCAGCGTATCTAACGATGCGCCAGTGTTGCTGGACCACTTCCTTGATGACGCAGTAGAAGTTGACGTGGATGCTATCTGCGACGGCGAAATGGTGCTGATTGGCGGCATCATGGAGCATATTGAGCAGGCGGGCGTGCACTCCGGTGACTCCGCATGTTCGCTGCCAGCCTACACCTTAAGTCAGGAAATTCAGGATGTGATGCGCCAGCAGGTGCAGAAACTGGCCTTCGAATTGCAGGTACGCGGCCTGATGAACGTGCAGTTTGCGGTGAAAAACAACGAAGTCTACCTGATTGAAGTTAACCCGCGTGCAGCGCGTACCGTTCCGTTCGTCTCCAAAGCCACCGGCGTACCGCTGGCGAAAGTGGCGGCGCGCGTGATGGCAGGCAAAACGCTGGCCGAGCAGGGCGTAACCAAAGAAGTTATCCCTCCGTACTACTCGGTGAAAGAAGTGGTGCTGCCGTTCAATAAATTCCCGGGCGTTGACCCGCTGTTAGGGCCAGAAATGCGCTCTACCGGGGAAGTCATGGGCGTGGGCCGCACCTTCGCTGAAGCGTTCGCCAAAGCGCAGCTGGGCAGCAACTCCACCATGAAGAAACACGGTCGTGCGCTGCTTTCCGTGCGCGAAGGCGACAAAGAACGCGTGGTGGACCTGGCGGCAAAACTGCTGAAACAGGGCTTCGAGCTGGATGCGACCCACGGCACGGCGATTGTGCTGGGCGAAGCAGGCATTAATCCGCGTCTGGTGAACAAGGTGCATGAAGGTCGTCCGCACATTCAGGACCGTATCAAGAATGGCGAATATACCTACATCATCAACACCACCTCAGGCCGTCGTGCGATTGAAGACTCCCGCGTGATCCGTCGCAGTGCGCTGCAATATAAAGTGCATTATGACACCACCCTGAACGGTGGTTTCGCTACCGCGATGGCGCTGAATGCCGATGCGACTGAAAAAGTAATTTCGGTGCAGGAAATGCACGCGCAGATCAAATAATAGCGTGTCATGGCGGATATTTTTCATCCGCTAATTTGATCGAATAACTAATACGGTTCTCTGATGAGGACCGTTTTTTTTGCCCATTAAGTAAATCTTTTGGGGAATCGATATTTTTGATGACATAAGCAGGATTTAGCTCACACTTATCGACGGTGAAGTTGCATACTATCGATATATCCACAATTTTAATATGGCCTTGTTTAATTGCTTCAAAACGAGTCATAGCCAGACTTTTAATTTGTGAAACTGGAGTTCGTATGTGTGAAGGATATGTTGAAAAACCACTCTACTTGTTAATCGCCGAATGGATGATGGCTGAAAATCGGTGGGTGATAGCAAGAGAGATCTCTATTCATTTCGATATTGAACACAGCAAGGCGGTTAATACCCTGACTTATATTCTGTCGGAAGTCACAGAAATAAGCTGCGAAGTTAAGATGATCCCTAATAAGCTGGAAGGGCGGGGATGCCAGTGTCAGCGACTGGTTAAAGTGGTCGATATCGATGAGCAAATTTACGCGCGCCTGCGCAATAACAGTCGGGAAAAATTAGTCGGCGTAAGAAAGACGCCGCGTATTCCTGCCGTTCCGCTCACGGAACTTAACCGCGAGCAGAAGTGGCAGATGATGTTGTCAAAGAGTATGCGTCGTTAATGTCATTTCGTTGATACCGTGCGACCTGATCGCCGGATGCGATGCTGGCTGAACTGCACCCCAAATGTTGGACATAATCTGACATCTGAAGGTGCAGTTTATGAAACATTCATTTGAAGTAAAACTTGCCGCTGTAAATCATTACCTGGCCTACGATTGCTTTCCAGCCAGGTCGGATAAGGCGTTTACGCCGCATCCGGAAAGATCACCGTTTCGGCATCACATCCGTCGTCCCCTGCAAACGGGGGCGATTTTCCTCCATTTGCCTCAGTGGCTGCGTTTCATGTAACGATGCATGACAGCGCCCGACAAGATCCTGATACTCTTTGGTATTCAACCGTTTCCAGTGTAACTCGTCGTCACTCACGCTGCGTACAGCGCGGGCTGGCGTACCCATCAACAACTGGCGTTTCTCGCCGCGAAAGCCCGCTTTGACAAAGCTCATGGCGGCAACAATGCTCTCTTCGCCAATGACCGCGCCATCCATAATCACGCTGTTCATCCCGACCAATGCATCGCGACCAATCACACAACCATGCAGGATCGCTCCGTGCCCGATATGGCCGTTTTCCCCAACGATGGTGTCAGTGTCGCAGTAGCCATGCATAATGCAGCCATCCTGAATATTGGCTCCCGCTTGCACGATCAACCGCCCGTAGTCACCACGCAGTGAGGCGAGTGGGCCGATGTAGACACCGGCTCCCACAATCACATCGCCAATCAAGACTGCACTGGGATGGACAAACGCCGTCGGGTGAACCACCGGAATTAACCCCTCAAAGGCGTAATAGCTCACGGTTGTTAACGTCCTTTCCACACCGGATCGCGCTTCTCGGCAAACGCCAGCGGCCCTTCAATGGCATCTTCCGAATGCAGAACCGACGGATAGTGTTTCAACACGCCGCTGCGAATATAGCGATACGCTTCTTCTACCGGCATTTCGCTGGTGGTGCGGTAGATCTCTTTCAGCGCCGCAATCGCCAGCGGAGCGCTGTTAACCAGCTGCTGCGCCAGTTCGCGGGCGTTATCCATCAGTTCCGCCTGGCTAACCACGCGGTTGACTACCCCCCAACGCAGCGCCTCTTCTGCGCCCATTCGTCTGCCGGTCATCACCATTTCATTGACGATGGCAGGCGGCAGGATCTTCGGCAGACGCAGCACGCCGCCGCTGTCAGGAACGATGCCCAGTTTGGCTTCCGGCAGGGCGAAGCTGGCGTTATCGGCACAGACAATAAAATCTGCCGCCAGTGCCAGTTCAAAGCCGCCGCCAAAGGCATAGCCGTTCACAGCGGCGATAACTGGTTTGTCGAGATTGAAAATTTCGGTTAATCCCGCAAAACCACCCGGGCCAAAGTCAGCATCCGGTGCTTCGCCTTCTGCTGCCGCTTTTAAATCCCAGCCCGCGGAAAAGAATTTCTCTCCGGCACCGGTAATAATGGCGACACGTAATTGCGGATCGTCACGGAAATTTAGAAATACTTCGCCCATTTCAAAGCTGGTTTTTGCATCAATAGCATTCGCTTTTGGGCGATCAAGGGTAATTTCCAGAATTGATCCATTGCGGGTCAGATGTAATGATTCACTCATTCCTTTTCTCCATTTTTGCTTTTTCAGGGACGACAACATCTCTGCAAAAAATGCATATTATTTTAGAGCGTGATTATTAGCTGGCAGGGTAGTTCCCTGCCGTTTCATTTATTTAAGATTCTTTCTAATTATTTTCCCCGAGCAATTACGTGGCAGATCTTTTCTGATCTCCAGATAAGAGGGCACTTTAAATTTCGCCATATTTTGTTCGCAGAAGCGGAAAAATTCCTCTTCGCTCAATGTTTCACCTTCATTCAGCACCACAAATGCTTTGATGGCTTCATCGCGTATCGAATCTTTAATACCCACAACCACGATGTCCTGAATTTTCGGGTGCGCGGCGATAATATTTTCCAGCTCCACGCAGGAGACATTCTCGCCACCGCGTTTGATCATATTGCAGCGGCGATCGACGAAATAAAAAAAGCCCTCTTCGTCGCGGTATCCGGTATCGCCGGTATGTAGCCAGCCATCGGCTTCCAGCACTTTCGCAGTGGCTTTCGGGTTGAGAAAATACTCTTTGAAGATGGTTTTCCCTGGTACGCCTTTAATACAGATTTCACCGAGCTCACCAGCCGGGAGGGGACGATTGTGATCGTCGCGGATCTCCGCTTCGTAGCAAAAGCCCGCCCGACCAATCGACGGCCAGCGTCGTTTATCGCCAGGGCGATCGCCGATAATGCCCACAATGGTTTCCGTCATCCCATAAGACGTCAGCAAGCGAACGCTGAAGCGTTCACAAAACGCGTCTTTTTCCTGCTCCGACAGGTTGAGATAAAACATCACTTCCCGCAGGCAGTGTTGCCGATCGTTGGCTGAAGGCGGCTGGACCATCAACGTACGAATCATCATCGGAATACATTCGGTAATGGTGGCGCGGTACTTCTGCACCTGTCCCCAGAAGGCGCGGGCGCTGTATTTCTCGACCAGCACAAAGGTGGCCCCGGCAGAAAACGCCGCCATCGCCGCAGTACACTGGCAGTCAATATGAAACGCAGGCATTACCGTCAGGTAGACGTCATCGTCACGCAGTGCACATTGCCAGGCGGAGTAATATCCAGCGAAGCGCAGGTTGTAATGGGTAATCACCACACCTTTCGGTCGGGAGGTGGTGCCGGAGGTGAAGAGAATTTCCGCCGTATCGTCAGTCGATAGCGGCGGTGCATAGCACAAGGTGGCAGGTTGTTGATTTTTCAGTTGAGTAAACGAACTCACGCCATCATCAGCGGGAAGTGCCATATCTATCAGGCAAATGTGCCGCAACTGAGAGGCATCTTCCTGCTGAATCTGTTGATACATAGGATAAAATTGCGCACTGGTCACCAGCAGGCACGCCTGGCTATTTTGCAGGATCCACGCGCTTTCCTCGCGTAACAGGCGGGCGTTAATCGGCACCATAATCGCGCCAATTTTTGCCAGCCCGAACCAGCAAAAGATAAATTCCGGGCAGTTGTCGAGATGTAGAGCAACCTTGTCGCCTTTGCGAATCCCCAGCGTATAAAACAGGTTTGCCGTGCGGTTAATCTCCTGATTTAACTCAAGATAACTATACCGGTTAACGACTCCGCTGCTGGATTCACAAATCAGCGCCGTTTTATGACCGTAAACGTCCGCCAGATCGTCCCACATTTGACGTAGATGTTGTCCGCCAATGATATCCATTGCACCTCTATCCATTGTTGTTCGTTTGTTATTGGGCGGGCGCTAGTCAGGCAAGCCGACTGACGCCACGCGTTTAGTCCTCAACTTTGGCCAGACCTTTACTGACCAACTCCTGAATGTCGTTTTCGCTGTAGCCGATATTTTTCAAAATGGCAGCCGTGTCCATGCCATGTGAGGGCATTCCGCGCCAGATTTGTCCGGGGTTATTTTTGAATTTAGGCATCACGTTCGGCCCTTTGCAGGTGCGACCATCCATCGTTTGCCACTGAGTGATTGATTCGCGAGCCACATATTGTGGATTGCTTTCCAGTTCCGGTACGGTCAGTACTTTGGCACAGGCGATATTCAGTTCGGCAAAGCGTTCTTTAACTTCTGCGATGGTATGTGCCGCCAGCCAGGCATCGAGTTTCTCTTCTACCAGTGGGCCGTAAGGGCATTCGATACGGTGGATAAGCTGAGTGCCTTCCGGGATTTCCGGCGTACCAAGCAGGTGCGCGAGGCCAATATCTTTAAAGCACTCTTCAATTTGAGTAATGCCCACCAGTTCCATCACGATGTAGCCGTCGGCGCATTTGTACAGACCGCAACCGGCGTAGTAGGGATCTTTACCTTTGGTCATGCGCGGGCACATTTCGCCGCCATTGAAGTAATCCATCATGAAGTACTGGCCCATACGCAGCATCACTTCATACATGGCGATGTCGATACTTTCGCCTTTACCGGTTTCACGCGCTTTATGCAGTGCTGCCAGCGCCGCCGTGGTGGCGGTCAGGCCAGAAAAGTAATCGGCGGTATACGGGAAAGCAGGCATTGGCTGGTCAACATCACCGTTCTGAATCAGGTAACCACTGAAGGCCTGGGCGATGGTGTTATAGGCCGGAAGATTGGTGTACTCCTCGGTGCCGTACTGACCAAAACCGGACAGGTGAGCGATAACCAGTTTCGGGTTGTGCTGCCACAGGACTTCATCGGTAATGCCACGACGGGCAAAGGCCGGACCTTTGCTGGCTTCGATGAAGATATCGGTGGTTTCCATTAATTTCAGAAACGCTTCGCGGCCTTCATCTTTGAAAATATTTAACGACAGCGCGTGCAAATTGCGGCGGGAGAGCTGCGGGTAGTTCGGTTGAACGCGAATGGTGTCGGCCCAGGCGACGTTCTCGATCCAGATAACTTCCGCACCCCATTCTGCGAACATTTGCCCGGCAAACGGTCCGGCGATTTCGATACCGGAGAAGACAACGCGCAATCCGGCCAGCGGTCCGAATTTCGGCATGGGTAGATGATCCATTATTAGCTCCTGAAAAATTTATGTAGCGCATGACTGCCGGATGCGGCGTAAACGCTTTATCCGGCCTACATTCGTGCTCCCGTAGGTCTGATAAGACGCGTCAGCGTCGCATCAGGCAGCGCACGGACTTAGCGGTATTGCTTCAGCACCGCGCGACCCAGCGTCAGGATCTGCATTTCGTCAGATCCCCCGGAGACGCGGTCTACACGCAGATCACGCCAGAAGCGGCTGATGCGGTGGTTGCCCGCAATCCCGACACCGCCCAGCACCTGCATTGCGCTATCCACCACTTCAAATGCCGCATTGGCGCAGAAGTATTTGCACATCGCTGCATCGCCAGAGGTGATGGTGCCGTTGTCTGCTTTCCACGCTGCTTCATACAGCATGTTTTTCATGGAGTTTAATTTGATCGCCATGTGGGCGAATTTTTCCTGAATCAACTGGAAACGACCAATAGCCTCGCCAAACTGCACGCGCTGGTTGGCGTAGCGCGCCGCATCTTCAAAGGCGCACATCGCCGTACCGTAGTTGGTCAGGGCTACCAGGAAACGTTCATGGTCGAACTCTTCTTTGACGCGGTTAAAGCCGTTACCTTCCCGACCGAACATGTCTTTCTCGTCCAGTTCCACGTCGTCAAAGGTGATTTCACAGCAGCTATCCATACGCAGACCGAGCTTTTCAAGTTTGGTCACTTTGATGCCCGGTTTGCTCATATCAACAAACCATTCGGTGTAGACAGGTTTGTCCGGAGAAGCCCCGTCGCGCGCCATCACAACGATGTACGGGGTGTAGGCGCTGCTGGTAATAAAACACTTACTACCATTAAGATAAATCTTACCATTTCTACGGGTATAAGTCGTTTTCAGGCTACCCACGTCGGAGCCCGCGCCCGGTTCGGTAATCGCTGAGTTCCACATCTGCTTACCGGTGCCGCGGAAAGCCATAATCTTGTCGATCTGCTCTTGTGTGCCTTCGCGCAGGAAGGTGTTGAACCCGCCCGGCAACTGGTACAGTACATAGGTTGGTGCCCCCAGACGTCCCAGCTCCATCCACACGGCGGCGAGAGTAACAAACCCCGCGTCCAGACCACCGTGCTCTTCAGGGATCAGCAGACTGTCGATCCCCATATCCGCCAGTGCTTTGACAAAACGTTCCGGGTAGACGCTGTCACGGTCGCACTCGGCAAAATAGGCCTCCCAGTTTTCGCTGGCCATAAGTTCGCGGATACCGGCGACAAACAGTTCCTGCTCATCATTTAAATTAAAATCCATCTTTCAACCTCTTGATATTTTGGGGGTTAATTAATCTTTCCAGTTCTGTTTCGCGTCTTTAATAAAGGAGAGCGTCACCATAATGTTGACGAAGAACAGCGGGCATCCTCCGGCGATAATGGCGGTTTGAATCGGTTTCAGGCCGCCGAGCGCCAGCAGAACAATACCGATAATGCCAACCAGAATTGACCAGCCGATACGCACCAGCAGCGGTGGTTCTTCACCATCGCGTACTTCGCGGCAAGTGGACATCGCCAGGGTATAAGAGCAGGCGTTAACCAGCGTAACGGTGGCAATAAAGCAGAGGATGAAGAAGCCCCACATGGTGGCGGTGCTGAGTGGCAGAGCGGCCCAGGTTTCAATGATGGCGCGCGCCACACCGTACTGTTCGATCAGATTTGGAATGTTGATGATGTTTTTATCTATCAACAGCAGAGTGTTACTACCGAGTACAGTCCACAGGATCCAGGTTGACGCTGTCAGCCCCAGCACCATGCCGAAGCACAGTTCACGCACGGTACGACCACGGGAGATGCGGGCGAGGAAGATACTCATCTGGATAGCGTAAATCACCCACCATGCCCAGTAGAACACGGTCCAGCCCTGCGGGAAGCCGCCTTTAGCGATGGGATCGGTATAGAACAACATGCGCGGCAGATACATCAGCAACATCCCCACCGAATCGGTGAAGTAGTTCATGATGAAGCTGGCACCGCTGACAATGAACACCCAACCCAGCATCAGGAAGCTCAGGTAACTACGCACGTCACTGGCGATACGTACCCCTTTTTGCAGACCGCAGGCGACGCAAATGGCGTTGAGGATAATCCAGCAGGTAATGATGATAGCGTCCAGTTGGAGGGTATGCGGAATGCCAAACAACCATTGCATACACTCGGTCACCAGCGGCGTGGCAAGGCCCAGACTGGTACCCATCGCGAAAATCAAGGCGACGAGATAGAAGTTGTCGACGATGGTACCGAACAACCCTTTGGCGTGTTTTTCACCCACCAGCGGCACCAGGGTGGAGCTGGGGCGAATCACTTCCATTTTGCGGACAAAGAAGAAGTAAGCGAAGGCGACAGAAAGGAAGCTATAAGTGGCCCACGGCAGAGGTCCCCAGTGGAACAAGCTGTAAGCCAGCCCCAACTCTTTCGCCCCTGTCGAGTTCGGTTCTAAGCCAAACGGCGGGGTGGAGATGTAGTAGTAGATCTCAATCGATCCCCAGAACAGTACGGCAGCAGACGTACAGGAGGCGAACATCATAAAGATCCAACTGGCGGTACTAAATTCTGGTGGTTCGTTACCTAAACGCTTTTTGGCATACGGGCCAAACACCAGCCAGAACCAACCGAAAAGCATCACCACCATATACCATTCAAATGCCCATCCCCATACATTGGTGACGTAACTGAATACAGCATTAATAACGACATTCGCCGCATCCAGATCTCTGACTGTAAGCCAACAAAGTATGCCGACGATTATTAACGGCGGAAAGAAAACCTTCGGTTCTATTCCCGTTTTTCTCTTTTCATTCTTCATGAGTTAATTCCACTGTGAAAACGAATATTTATTTTGCGTTCCCGTTTGTTTTATTTTTGTTAACATTTAATATAATTATTATTAACCTCGTGGACGCGTTAATGGCTAACTCATAATGGGTATTCAATTGGCTGCGTTCTGTGATGTTAGTCACAGTTTTTTATCGGGTAAAAACAGGGCGTCTTTGTGTAAATATTCATTGTTTATCAATGTGATGAGTTTGATTGTGAGTAAAAAAATAGCATCTGACTTTCAATATTGGTGATCCATAAAGCAATATTGAAAATTTCTTTTTGCTACGCCATGTTTTCAATATTGGTGAGGGACTTAACAATATTGAAAGTTGGATTTATCTGCGTGTGACATTTTCAATATTGGTGATTAAAGTTTTATTTCCAAATTAAAGGGCGTGATATCTGTAATTAACACCACCGATATGAACGACGTTTCCTTCATGATTTCTGGAGATGCAATGAAGATTATTACTTGCTATAAGTGCGTGCCTGATGAACAGGATATTGCGGTCAATAATGCTGATGGTTCGTTAGACTTCAGTAAAGCCGATGCCAAAATAAGCCAATACGATCTCAACGCTATTGAAGCGGCTTGCCAGCTAAAGCAACAGGCAGCAGAGGCGCAGGTGACGGCCCTAAGTGTGGGCGGTAAAGCCCTGACCAACGCCAAAGGGCGTAAAGATGTGCTATCGCGCGGCCCGGATGAACTGATTGTGGTGATTGATGACCAGTTCGAGCGGGCACTGCCGCAACAAACAGCGACCGCACTGGCTGCTGCCGCCCAGAAAGCAGGCTTTGATTTGATCCTCTGTGGCGATGGTTCTTCCGACCTTTATGCCCAGCAGGTTGGTTTGCTGGTAGGCGAAATCCTCAATATTCCGGCAGTTAACGGCGTCAGCAAAATTATCTCCCTGACGGCAGATACCCTCACCGTTGAGCGCGAACTGGAAGATGAAACAGAAACCTTAAGCATTCCGCTGCCTGCGGTTGTTGCTGTTTCCACTGATATCAACTCCCCACAAATTCCTTCGATGAAAGCCATTCTCGGCGCGGCGAAAAAGCCAGTCCAGGTATGGTCGGCGGCGGATATCGGTTTTAACGCAGAGGCAGCCTGGTCAGAACAACAGGTTGCCGCGCCGAAACAGCGCGAGCGTCAGCGCATCGTGATTGAAGGCGACGGCGAAGAACAGATCGCCGCATTTGCTGAAAATCTTCGCAAAGTCATTTAATTACAGGGGATGCTATGAACACGTTTTCTCAAGTCTGGGTATTCAGCGATACCCCTTCTCGTCTGCCGGAACTGATGAACGGTGCGCAGGCTTTAGCTAATCAAATCAATGCCTTTGTCCTCAATGATGCCGACGGCGCACAGGCAATCCAGCTAGGCGCTAATCATGTCTGGAAATTAAACGGCAAACCGGACGATCGGATGATCGAAGATTACGCCGGTGTCATGGCTGACACTATTCGCCAGCACGGAGCAGACGGTCTGGTGCTGTTGCCGAATACTCGTCGCGGCAAATTACTGGCGGCAAAACTGGGTTATCGCCTTAAAGCGGCGGTGTCTAACGATGCCAGCACCGTCAGCGTACAGGACGGTAAAGCGACAGTGAAACACATGGTTTACGGCGGTCTGGCGATTGGCGAAGAACGCATTGCCACGCCGTATGCGGTACTGACCATCAGCAGCGGCACGTTTGATGCGGCTCAGCCAGACGCGTCACGCACTGGCGAAACGCACACCGTGGAGTGGCAGGCTCCGGCTGTGGCGATTACCCGCACGGCAACCCAGGCGCGCCAGAGCAACAGCGTCGATCTCGACAAAGCCCGTCTGGTGGTCAGCGTCGGTCGCGGCATTGGCAGCAAAGATAACATTGCGCTGGCAGAACAGCTTTGTAAGGCGATAGGTGCGGAGTTGGCCTGTTCTCGTCCGGTGGCGGAAAACGAAAAATGGATGGAGCACGAACGCTATGTCGGTATCTCCAACCTGATGCTGAAACCTGAACTGTACCTGGCGGTGGGGATCTCCGGGCAGATCCAGCACATGGTTGGTGCTAATGCGTCGCAAACCATTTTCGCCATCAACAAAGATAAAAATGCGCCGATCTTCCAGTACGCGGATTACGGTATTGTTGGCGACGCCGTGAAGATCCTTCCGGCACTGACCGCAGCTTTAGCGCGTTGATCCACTCTGGCAGGGCTGCATTACGGCCCTGCCGCTGACAGGGAGCTCTTATGTCCGAAGATATCTTTGACGCCATCATCGTCGGTGCTGGGCTTGCCGGTTCGGTTGCCGCACTGGTGCTCGCCCGCGAAGGGGCGCAAGTGTTAGTTATCGAGCGTGGCAATTCCGCAGGTGCCAAGAACGTTACTGGCGGGCGTCTCTATGCCCACAGTCTGGAACACATTATTCCAGGTTTCGCCGAATCCGCCCCCGTAGAACGCCTGATCACCCATGAAAAACTCGCGTTTATGACGGAAAAGTCAGCGATGACTATGGACTACTGCAATGGCGACGAAACCTCGCCATCCCAGCGTTCTTACTCCGTTTTGCGCAGTAAATTTGATGCCTGGCTGATGGAGCAGGCCGAAGAAGCGGGCGCGCAGTTAATTACCGGGATCCGCGTCGATAACCTCGTACAGCGCGATGGCAAAGTTGTCGGCGTAGAAGCCGATGGTGATGTGATTGAAGCGAAAACGGTGATCCTTGCTGATGGAGTGAACTCCATCCTTGCCGAAAAGTTGGGGATGGCAAAACGCGTCAAACCGACGGATGTGGCGGTTGGCGTGAAGGAACTGATCGAGTTACCGAAGTCGGTTATCGAAGACCGTTTTCAGTTGCAGGGTAATCAGGGTGCGGCTTGCCTGTTTGCGGGTTCCCCCACCGATGGCCTGATGGGCGGCGGCTTCCTTTATACCAATGAAAATACCCTGTCGCTGGGGCTGGTTTGTGGTCTCCATCATCTGCATGACGCAAAAAAATCGGTGCCGCAAATGCTGGAAGATTTCAAACAACATCCGGCCGTTGCACCGCTGATCGCGGGCGGCAAGCTGGTGGAATATTCCGCTCACGTAGTGCCGGAAGCAGGCATCAACATGCTGCCGGAGCTGGTCGGTGACGGCGTACTGATTGCCGGTGATGCCGCCGGAATGTGTATGAACCTCGGTTTTACCATTCGCGGTATGGATCTGGCGATTGCCGCCGGGGAAGCCGCAGCAAAAACCGTGCTTTCAGCGATGAAAAGCGACGATTTCAGTAAGCAAAAACTGGCGGAATATCGTCAGCATCTTGAGAGTGGCCCGCTGCGCGATATGCGTATGTACCAGAAACTACCGGCGTTCCTTGATAACCCACGCATGTTTAGCGGCTACCCGGAACTGGCGGTGGGCGTGGCGCGTGACCTGTTCACCATTGACGGCAGCGTGCCGGAACTGATGCGCAAGAAAATCCTCCGCCACGGTAAGAAAGTGGGCTTCATCAATCTGATCAAGGATGGCATGAAAGGAGTGACCGTTTTATGACTTCTCCCGTCAATGTGGACGTCAAACTGGGCGTCAATAAATTCAATGTCGATGAAGAGCATCCGCACATTGTTGTGAAGGCCGATGCCGATAAACAGGCGCTGGAGCTGCTGGTGAAAGCGTGCCCCGCAGGTCTGTACAAGAAGCAGGATGACGGCAGTGTGCGCTTCGATTACGCCGGATGTCTGGAGTGCGGCACCTGTCGCATTCTGGGGCTGGGGTCGGCGCTGGAACAGTGGGAATACCCGCGCGGCACCTTTGGTGTGGAGTTCCGTTACGGCTGATGTTGGTTTGATACGTAACGCCGTACTGACTCTCATTGCAAAAAAACAGGAATAACCCATGCAACCGTCCAGAAACTTTGACGATCTTAAATTCTCTTCTATTCACCGCCGCATTTTGCTGTGGGGAAGCGGTGGTCCGTTTCTGGATGGTTATGTACTGGTAATGATTGGCGTGGCGCTGGAGCAACTGACGCCGGCGCTGAAACTGGACGCTGACTGGATTGGCTTGCTGGGCGCGGGAACGCTCGCCGGGCTGTTCGTTGGCACATCGCTGTTTGGCTATATCTCCGATAAAGTCGGACGGCGCAAAATGTTCCTCATCGATATCATCGCCATCGGCGTGATATCGGTGGCGACGATGTTTGTCTCATCCCCCGTCGAACTGTTAGTGATGCGGGTACTCATCGGCATTGTCATCGGTGCAGATTATCCCATCGCCACTTCGATGATCACTGAGTTCTCCAGTACCCGTCAGCGGGCGTTTTCCATCAGCTTTATTGCCGCGATGTGGTATGTCGGCGCGACCTGCGCCGATCTGGTCGGTTACTGGCTTTATGATGTGGAAGGTGGTTGGCGCTGGATGCTGGGTAGCGCAGCGATCCCCTGTTTGTTGATTTTGATTGGTCGATTCGAACTGCCTGAATCTCCCCGCTGGTTGTTACGCAAAGGGCGAGTAAAAGAGTGCGAAGAGATGATGATCAAACTGTTTGGCGAACCGGTGGCTTTCGATGAAGAGCAGCCGCAGCAAACCCGTTTTCGCGATCTGTTTAATCGCCGCCATTTTCCTTTTGTTCTGTTTGTTGCCGCCATCTGGACCTGCCAGGTGATCCCGATGTTCGCCATCTACACCTTTGGCCCGCAAATCGTTGGTTTGTTGGGATTGGGTGTTGGCAAAAACGCGGCACTGGGGAACGTGGTGATTAGCCTGTTCTTTATGCTCGGCTGTATTCCACCGATGCTGTGGTTAAACACTGCCGGACGGCGTCCATTGTTGATTGGCAGCTTTGCCATGATGACGCTGGCGCTGGCGGTTTTGGGGCTGATCCCGGATATGGGGATCTGGCTGGTAGTGATGGCATTTGCGGTGTATGCCTTTTTCTCTGGCGGGCCGGGTAATTTGCAGTGGCTCTATCCTAATGAGCTCTTCCCGACGGATATCCGCGCCTCTGCCGTGGGCGTGATTATGTCCTTAAGCCGTATTGGCACTATTGTTTCGACCTGGGCACTGCCGATCTTTATCAATAATTACGGTATCAGTAACACGATGTTAATGGGGGCGGGTATCTCGCTGTTTGGCTTGTTGATTTCCGTAGCGTTTGCCCCGGAGACTCGAGGGATGTCACTGGCGCAGACCAGCAATATGACGATCCGCGGGCAGAGAATGGGATAATTTGTTCAGATTTCTCTCTTTTCTGAATCAATATTATTGACTATAAGCCGCGTGAATATATGACTACACTTTGTGGGAAAACAAAGGCGTAATCACGCGGGCTACCTATGATTCTTATAATTTATGCGCATCCGTATCCGCATCATTCCCATGCGAATAAACGGATGCTTGAACAGGCAAGGACGCTGGAAGGCGTCGAAATTCGCTCTCTTTATCAACTCTATCCTGACTTCAATATCGATATTGCCGCCGAGCAGGAGGCGCTGTCTCGCGCCGATCTGATCGTCTGGCAGCACCCGATGCAGTGGTACAGCATTCCACCGCTCCTCAAACTTTGGATCGATAAAGTTTTCTCGCACGGCTGGGCTTACGGTCACGGCGGTACGGCGCTGCATGGCAAACATTTGCTGTGGGCGGTGACGACCGGCGGCGGAGAAAGCCATTTTGAGATTGGTGCGCATCCGGGCTTTGATGTGCTGTCACAGCCGCTACAGGCGACGGCAATCTACTGCGGGCTGAACTGGCTGCCACCGTTTGCCATGCACTGCACCTTTATTTGTGACGACGAAACCCTCGAAGGGCAGGCGCGGCACTATAAGCAACGTCTGCTGGAATGGCAGGAGGCACATCATGGATAGCCATACGCTGATTCAGGCGCTGATTTATCTCGGTTCGGCGGCGCTGATTGTACCCATTGCGGTACGTCTTGGTCTGGGATCGGTACTTGGCTACCTGATCGCTGGCTGCATTATTGGCCCGTGGGGGCTGCGACTGGTGACCGATGCCGAATCTATTCTGCACTTTGCCGAGATTGGCGTGGTGCTGATGCTGTTTATTATCGGCCTCGAACTCGATCCACAAAGGCTGTGGAAGCTGCGTGCGGCGGTGTTCGGTGGTGGCGCATTGCAGATGGTGATTTGCGGCGGCCTGCTGGGGCTGTTCTGTATGTTGCTTGGGCTGCGCTGGCAGGTCGCGGAATTGATCGGCATGACGCTGGCGCTCTCCTCTACGGCGATTGCCATGCAGGCGATGAATGAACGCAATCTGATGATGACGCAAATGGGTCGCAGTGCCTTTGCGGTGCTGCTGTTCCAGGATATCGCGGCGATCCCGCTGGTGGCGATGATCCCGCTACTGGCGGCGAGCAGTGCCTCGACGACGATGGGCGCATTTGCTCTCTCGGCGTTAAAAGTGGCGGGTGCGCTGGTGCTGGTGGTACTGCTGGGGCGCTATGTCACGCGTCCGGCGCTGCGCTTTGTCGCCCGCTCTGGCTTGCGGGAAGTGTTTAGTGCCGTGGCGTTATTCCTCGTGTTTGGCTTTGGTTTGCTGCTGGAAGAGGTTGGCTTGTCGATGGCGATGGGCGCGTTTCTGGCGGGCGTACTGCTGGCAAGCTCGGAATATCGTCATGCGCTGGAAAGCGATATCGAACCCTTTAAAGGTTTGCTGCTGGGGCTGTTTTTCATTGGCGTTGGCATGTCGATAGACTTTGGCACGCTGATTGAAAACCCATTGCGTATTGTCATTCTGCTGCTCGGTTTCCTCATCATCAAAATCGCCATGCTGTGGCTGATTGCCCGACCGTTGCAGGTGCCAAATAAACAGCGTCGCTGGTTTGCGGTGTTGTTAGGGCAGGGTAGTGAGTTTGCCTTTGTGGTATTTGGTGCGGCGCAGATGGCGAATGTGCTGGAGCCGGAGTGGGCGAAATCGCTGACCCTGGCGGTGGCGCTGTCGATGGCGGCAACGCCGATTCTGCTGGTGATCCTCAATCGCCTTGAGCAATCTTCTAGTGAAGAGGCGCGTGAAGCCGATGAGATCGACGAAGAACAGCCGCGGGTAATCATTGCCGGATTCGGTCGTTTTGGGCAGATCACCGGACGTTTACTGCTCTCGAGCGGGGTGAAAATGGTGGTGCTCGATCACGATCCGGACCATATCGAAACCTTGCGTAAATTTGGTATGAAAGTGTTTTATGGCGATGCCACGCGGATGGATTTACTGGAATCTGCCGGAGCGGCGAAAGCGGAAGTGCTGATTAACGCCATCGACGATCCGCAAACCAACCTGCAACTGACGGAGATGGTGAAAGAACATTTCCCGCATTTGCAGATTATTGCCCGCGCCCGCGATGTCGACCACTACATTCGTTTGCGTCAGGCAGGCGTTGAAAAGCCGGAGCGTGAAACCTTCGAAGGTGCGCTGAAAACCGGGCGTCTGGCACTGGAAAGTTTAGGTCTGGGGCCGTATGAAGCGCGAGAACGTGCCGATGTGTTCCGCCGCTTTAATATTCAGATGGTAGAAGAGATGGCAATGGTTGAGAACGACACCAAAGCCCGCGCGGCGGTCTATAAACGCACCAGCGCGATGTTAAGTGAGATCATTACCGAAGACCGCGAACATCTGTCATTAATTCAACGACATGGCTGGCAGGGAACCGAAGAAGGGAAACATACCGGCAACATGGCGGATGAACCGGAAACGAAACCCTCATCCTAATAAAGAGTGACGTAAATCACACTTTACAGCTAACTAATTGTTTTTATTTCATTGTAATGCGGCGAGTCCAGTGGGAGAGCGTGGACTCGCCAGCAGAATATAAAATTTTCCTCAACATCATCCTCGCACCAGTCGACGACGGTTTACGCTTTACGTATAGTGGCGACAATTTTTTTTATCGGGAAATCTCAATGATCAGTCTGATTGCGGCGTTAGCGGTAGATCGCGTTATCGGCATGGAAAACGCCATGCCGTGGAACCTGCCTGCCGATCTCGCCTGGTTTAAACGCAACACCTTAAATAAACCCGTAATTATGGGCCGCCATACCTGGGAATCCATCGGTCGTCCGCTGCCAGGACGCAAAAATATTATCCTCAGCAGTCAACCGGGTACGGACGATCGCGTAACGTGGGTGAAGTCGGTGGATGAAGCCATCGCGGCGTGTGGTGACGTACCAGAAATCATGGTGATTGGCGGTGGTCGCGTTTATGAGCAGTTCCTGCCAAAAGCGCAAAAACTGTATCTGACGCATATCGACGCAGAAGTGGAAGGCGACACCCATTTCCCGGATTACGAGCCGGATGACTGGGAATCGGTATTCAGCGAATTCCACGACGCTGATGCGCAGAACTCTCACAGCTATTGCTTTGAGATTCTGGAGCGGCGGTAAGTTTGTATAGAATTTACGGCTAGTGCCGGATGCGACGCCGGTCGCGTCTTATCCGGCCTTCCTGTATCAGGCTGTGTTTAAGACGCCGCCGCTTCGCCCAAATCCTTATGCCGGTTCGACGGCTGGACAAAATAGTGTTTATCTTCCCAGCGCAGGCAGGTTAATGTACCACCCCAGCAGCAGCCAGTATCCAGCGCGTAAATACCTTCCGGCGTACCTTTGCCTTCCAGCGATGCCCAGTGACCAAAGGCGATGCTGTATTCTTCAGCGACAGGGCCAGGAATCGCAAACCACGGTTTCAGTGGGGCAGGGGCCTCTTCCGGCGATTCTTTGCTGTACATATCCAGTTGACCGTTCGGGAAGCAAAAACGCATACGGGTAAAGGCGTTGGTGATAAACCGCAGTCTTCCCAGCCCCCGCAATTCCGGTGACCAGTTATTTGGCATATCGCCGTACATGGCATCAAGAAAGAAGGGATAGGAGTCACTCGACAGCACCGCTTCTACATCGCGCGCGCACTCTTTGGCGGTCTTCAGATCCCACTGTGGCGTGATCCCGGCGTGGGCCATCACCAGCTTTTTCTCTTCGTCGATTTGCAGCAGAGGCTGGCGACGCAGCCAGTTAAGCAGCTCGTCGGCATCCGGCGCTTCCAGCAGCGGTGTCAGGCGATCTTTCGGTTTATTGCGGCTGATCCCGGCAAATACCGCCAGCAGATGCAGATCGTGATTGCCCAGCACCAGACGTACGCTGTCGCCTAAGGATTTCACATAGCGCAGAACATCCAGCGAACCCGGGCCGCGCGCGACCAGATCGCCCGTCAGCCAGAGGGTATCTTTCCCAGGGGTAAATTCTACTTTATGCAGCAATGCGATCAGTTCATCGTAACAACCATGAACGTCGCCAATAAGGTATGTCGCCATATTCTTTTAATGAATGAGTGTGGGAACGGCGAGTCGGAATACGGGAATGTCGATGCTGAAAGGGACGCCATTTTCATCGATCATTTCGTAGTGACCCTGCATGGTGCCCAGCGGGGTTTCAATGATTGCACCGCTGGTGTACTGGTACTCTTCGCCAGGCGCGATAAGTGGCTGGACGCCAACCACTCCTTCGCCCTGGACTTCGGTTTCACGGCCATTGCCATTGGTGATCAGCCAGTAACGCCCCAACAACTGCACTGGCGCTCGCCCCAGATTGCGTATGGTTACGGTATAAGCAAAAACGTAACGTTCATTATCAGGTGAAGATTGTGCCTCAATGTAGACGCTTTGAACCTGAATACACACTCGGGGCGAATTGATCATCGTTAACTCTCCTGCAAAGGCGCGTTCTCCGCCAGATAGTTCGCCATCTGGCAATATTGCGCGACAGAGATATTTTCCGCTCGCATCGCCGGGTCGATCCCCATTCCGGTTAACACCTCGACGCTAAACAGGTTGCCGAGGCTGTTACGAATGGTTTTACGACGCTGGTTAAAGGCTTCGGTGGTGATGCGGCTCAACACGCGAACATCTTTAACCGGGTGAGGCATCGTTGCATGAGGAACCAGGCGCACGACGGCGGAATCCACTTTGGGTGGTGGTGTAAAGGCTGACGGCGGTACTTCCAGCACTGGGATCACGTTGCAATAGTATTGCGCCATGACGCTTAATCGACCATACGCTTTGCTGTTCGGTCCTGCAACCAGACGATTCACCACCTCTTTTTGCAACATAAAGTGCATGTCGGCAATGGCATCAGTATAGCTAAACAGATGGAACATCAACGGCGTGGAGATGTTATAAGGCAGGTTGCCGAAAACACGCAGCGGCTGACCCATTTTCTCGGCCAGTTCACCAAAGTTAAAGGTCATCGCATCCTGCTGATAAATAGTCAGTTTCGGGCCTAAGAATGGATGCGTTTGCAGACGTGCCGCCAGATCGCGGTCAAGTTCGATGACCGTGAGCTTATCCAGACGTTCGCCGACCGGTTCGGTCAATGCCGCCAGACCGGGGCCGATTTCGACCATCGCCTGGCCCTTCTGCGGGTTAATGGCAGAAACAATGCTGTCGATCACGAACTGATCGTTGAGAAAGTTTTGCCCGAAGCGTTTACGGGCTAAGTGGCCCTGGTGGACTCGATTATTCATTGGGTGTTAACAATCATTTTGATGGCGAGATTAAGCGCCGTAATAAAACTGCCGACATCGGCTTTGCCACGTCCCGCCAGTTCAAGCGCGGTGCCGTGGTCCACTGATGTGCGAATAAAGGGCAGGCCCAGCGTAATGTTCACACCGCGCCCGAAGCCCTGGTATTTTAGCACGGGAAGACCCTGATCGTGGTACATCGCCAGCACGGCGTCGGCGTTATCGAGATATTTCGGCTGAAACAGGGTATCGGCAGGCAGCGGCCCGTTGAGTTTCATCCCCTGCGCCCGCAGCTCGTCGAGCACCGGAATAATGGTGTCTATCTCTTCCGTACCCATATGACCGCCTTCGCCCGCGTGCGGATTCAGCCCGCAGACCAGAATGCGCGGTTCGGCAATACCAAATTTGGTCCGCAAATCGTGATGCAAAATAGCAATCACTTCGTGCAAAAGCGCAGGGGTGATAGCATCTGCGATATCGCGCAGCGGTAAATGCGTCGTTGCCAGCGCCACGCGAAGTTCTTCGGTCGCCAGCATCATCACCACTTTTTTCGCCTGCGAACGCTCTTCGAAAAACTCGGTATGACCGGTAAACGGAATGCCTGCGTCGTTAATGACGCCTTTATGCACGGGGCCTGTGATCAGCGCAGCAAATTCACCGTTCAGACAGCCATCACACGCTCGCGCCAGCGTTTCCACCACATAATGCCCATTTTCAACCGCTAACTGCCCCGCAGTGACAGATTCACGTAGCGCGACAGGAAGTAGCGTTAATGTGCCCGCAGTTTGCGGTTGTGCAGGGGAGTTGGGGGAATAAGGGCGGAGGGTGAGCGGCAAACCGAGCATCGCTGCCCGGTTGGTAAGGAGAGTGGCATCGGCACAAACAACCAGTTCGACCGGCCACTCACGCTGTGCAAGCTGGACAACTAAGTCCGGGCCAATCCCGGCGGGCTCGCCGGGAGTGATCACAACACGTTGGGTTTTAACCATTAGTTGCTCAGGATTTTAACGTAGGCGCTGGCACGTTGTTCCTGCATCCAGCTTGCTGCTTCTTCCGAGAACTTACGGTTCATCAGCATGCGGTACGCACGATCTTTCTGTGCCGCGTCGGTTTTATCGACATTACGGGTATCCAGCAGTTCGATTAAATGCCAGCCGAATGAAGAGTGAACCGGTGCACTCATTTGACCTTTGTTCAGGCGGGTCAGGGCGTCACGGAAGGCCGGATCGAAAATATCTGGTGTAGCCCAGCCGAGATCACCGCCCTGGTTAGCAGAGCCTGGATCCTGAGAGAACTCTTTCGCTGCGGCAGCAAAAGTCGTTTTACCACTCTTGATATCGGCAGCAATCTGTTCCAGTTTCACGCGGGCCTGTTCGTCAGTCATGATCGGCGACGGTTTCAGCAGAATATGGCGAGCATGAACTTCGGTCACCGAGATATTTTTGCTTTCGCCGCGCAGGTCGTTAACTTTCAGAATATGGAAGCCAACGCCGGAACGAATTGGGCCAACAATGTCGCCTTTCTTCGCGGTGCTTAATGCCTGGGCGAAGATCCCCGGCAACTCCTGAATACGGCCCCAGCCCATCTGGCCGCCGTTCAGTGCCTGCTGGTCGGCAGAATGAGCAATCGCCAGCTTACCGAAATCAGCGCCGTTACGCGCCTGATCGACAATGGCACGCGCCTGGCTTTCCGCTTCGTTCACTTGATCAGAAGTCGGGTTTTCCGGCAGCGGGATCAGGATGTGGCTCAGGTTCAGCTCAGTGCTGGCGTCGTTTTGGTTACCCACCTGCTGCGCCAGGGATTCGACTTCCTGCGGCAGGATGGTGATGCGACGACGCACCTCGTTGTTACGCACTTCAGAGATAATCATCTCTTTGCGGATCTGGTTACGATAGGTGTTGTAGTTCAGACCATCGTAAGCCAGACGGCTGCGCATCTGATCCAGCGTCATGTTGTTCTGTTTCGCGATGTTAGCAATCGCCTGATCCAGCTGCTCATCGGAGATTTTCACTCCCATTTTCTGCCCCATCTGCAGGATGATTTGATCCATGATCAAACGTTCCATGATTTGGTGGCGCAGCGTCGCGTCATCAGGAAGTTGCTGCCTTGCCTGAGCAGCGTTCAGTTTTACCGACTGCATTAATCCATCAACGTCGCTTTCCAGCACGACGCCGTTATTGACGACGGCTGCGACTTTATCGACTACCTGGGGGGCAGCGAAACTGGTATTCGCGATCATGGCGATACCGAGAAGCAGCGTTTTCCAGTTCTTCATACTTTTTCCATTTCAATTAACCGCACTGCGGATTACGTGGTAAATCAACAAATCACAAAGTGTTTTGATACGGCAGAATGTTCGAACGCAGCATCTCTTGCGTACCCAGACCGTAGTTGGAGCTCAGGCCGCGAAGTTCGATGTTAAAGCCGATTGCGTTGTCATATACCGCATGTTGTTTATCGTTATCCCAACCGTTCAGCTTCCGCTCGTAACCGACGCGAATTGCATAGCAGCAGGAGCTGTATTGCACACCTAACATAGAGTCGGCTTGCTTGTTCGCATTGGTGTCGTAGTAGTAGGCCCCAACAATTGACCAACGATCGGCAATTGGCCAGCTGGCGACGGCACCTACCTGCGAAATACCATTCTTATATTGCTCAGCCGTGGAATAGTACTTAGGCAGCGTAGCCTGAATATATTCCGGGCTGGCGTAACGGTAGTTCAGCTGTACCAGACGGTCTTCATCCCGACGGTATTCAATGCTGGAGTTACTGGTCGCTACGTTATCCAGACGTGTATCGTACTGAATCCCGCCACGCAATCCCCAACGCTCGGAGATACGCCAGTAAGTATCGCCTGCCCACACCAGTGAGCCCGTTTTGTCGTCATTCTCCCATGTTATGTTGTCATCGCCAGTGCGAGACTCCGTGAAATAGTAGATTTGACCAACGGAAATATTAAAACGTTCAACGGCAGCATCATCATATATGCGAGATGTGACACCGGTCGTCACCTGGTTAGCGGAGGCAATACGGTCAAGACCGCCGTAAGTCCGGTCCCGGAACAGGCCAGAGTAGTCAGATTGCAGCAGAGACGAGTCGTAGTTATAGATGTCGCTCTGATCGCGATACGGCACGTATAAATACTGCGCGCGCGGTTCCAGCGTTTGGGTATAACCCGGAGCCAGCATTTCCATATCACGTTCGAAGACCATTTTGCCGTCAACTTTAAATTGCGGCATTACGCGGTTAACGGATTCGTCCAGCTTGGTTGTGTTTCTGGAGTTATACCAGTCAAGATTAGTTTGCTGATAATGGGTTGCCAGCAACTTCGCTTCGGTATTGATGCTGCCCCAGTTATTAGAGAGCGGCAAATTGATGGTCGGTTCCAGGTGAACACGGGTTGCTTCAGGCATGTCGTCTCTGGTGTTAACAAAGTGCACTGCCTGGCCGTAAATACGCGTATCAAACGGACCAACATCATTCTGGTAGTAGTTAACGTCTAACTGCGGCTCTGCCGAGTAGCTACTGGTGTTCTGCTCGCTGAAGACCTGGAACTGCTTGGTTGAAACGGTGGCATTGAAGTTTTGCACCGCATAGCCAACGCTGAATTTTTGCGTTGCGTAGCCGTCAGTACTGGAACCGTACTTGTTATCGAAATCATTGAAGTAGCTAGGATCGCTGACCTTGGTGTAGTCGACGTTGAAACGCCACACCTGATCCATGACCCCGGAGTGGTTCCAGTAGAATAACCAACGACGTGAACTGTCATCGTTCGGGTGTTCATCTTCATAGACTTTATCTGAAGGCAGATAGTCCAGTTCCATCAAGCCAGCGCCCGCCTGGGAGAGGTAGCGGAATTCGTTCTCCCACATGATATTGCCACGACGATGCATATAATGCGGCGTGATGGTGGCATCCATATTTGGCGCGATGTTCCAGTAATATGGAAGGTAGAACTCAAAGTAGTTGGTAGTGGTGTACTTAGCGTTCGGGATCAAGAAACCAGAGCGACGTTTGTCACCCACCGGCAACTGCAAATAGGGGCTATAAAAGATCGGTACCGGACCCACCTTAAAGCGGGCGTTCCAGATCTCCGCAACTTGTTCTTCGCGGTCATGAATAATTTCGCTACCTACCACGCTCCAGGTGTCAGAACCCGGCAGACAGGAGGTAAAGCTACCGTTATCCAGAATGGTATAGCGGTTTTCGCCACGTTGTTTCATCAGGTCCGCTTTACCGCGGCCCTGACGACCCACCATCTGGTAATCACCTTCCCAGACATTGGTATCTTTGGTGTTCAGATTCGCCCAGCCTTTCGGCCCTTTGAGGATCACCTGGTTATCGTCGTAATGGACATTACCGAGCGCATCAACGGTACGTACCGGCTCCGGTTGTCCTGGTGCCTCTTTTTGATGGAGCTGCACTTCGTCGGCCTGCAGACGGCTGTTACCCTGCATGATATCCACGCTGCCAGTAAACACGGCGTCATCCGGGTAGTCCCCTTTCGCGTGGTCAGCATTGATAGTCACGGGTAAGTCATTGGTATCGCCCTGTACCAGAGGACGGTCATAGCTTGGCACGCCCAACATGCACTGTGAGGCGAGGTCGGCTGCCAGTCCCTGTTGACTATAAAGGGCGGTGGCAATCATGGTGGCCAGGAGAGTGGGGATACGTTTTTTCATACGTTGATTTTATTGTTCCATCATCGGTAACGTTGCGCGTGACAAACGGTCAGAGACTAACGTACTCGTCATCTCTACGCTAGTGTTAATCCTGTCCGAATAGCGTCAGTGGTGTTAGGCACGGCATTGAATGACAGGTATGATAATGCAAATTATAGGCGATGTCCCACAATTGACCGCAGCCGGAAAACGGTAAAAGCACCTTTATATTGTGGGAGATAGCCCTGATATCCGTGTGTCGATTTGGGGAATATATGCAGTATTGGGGAAAAATCATTGGCGTGGCCGTGGCCTTACTGATGGGCGGCGGCTTTTGGGGCGTAGTGTTAGGCCTGTTAATTGGCCATATGTTTGATAAAGCCCGTAGCCGTAAAATGGCGTGGTTCGCCAACCAGCGTGAGCGTCAGGCGCTGTTTTTTGCCACCACTTTTGAAGTGATGGGGCATTTAACCAAATCCAAAGGTCGCGTCACGGAGGCTGATATTCATATCGCCAGCCAGTTGATGGACCGAATGAACCTGCATGGCGCTTCCCGTACTGCGGCGCAAAACGCGTTCCGGGTGGGAAAATCAGACAATTACCCGCTGCGCGAAAAGATGCGCCAGTTTCGCAGTGTCTGCTTTGGTCGTTTTGACTTAATTCGTATGTTTCTGGAGATCCAGATTCAGGCGGCGTTTGCTGATGGTTCACTGCACCCGAATGAACGGGCGGTGCTGTATGTCATTGCTGAAGAATTAGGGATCTCCCGCGCCCAGTTTGACCAGTTTTTGCGCATGATGCAGGGCGGTGCACAGTTTGGCGGCGGTTATCAGCAGCAATCTGGCGGTGGTAACTGGCAGCAAGCGCAGCGTGGCCCGACGCTGGAAGATGCCTGTAATGTGCTGGGCGTGAAGCCGACGGATGATGCGACCACCATCAAACGTGCCTACCGTAAGCTGATGAGTGAACACCATCCCGATAAGTTGGTGGCGAAAGGTTTGCCGCCTGAGATGATGGAGATGGCGAAGCAGAAAGCGCAGGAAATTCAGCAGGCCTATGAGCTGATTAAGCAGCAGAAAGGGTTTAAATGACCCTGTAAATGATGCTGAGTAACTGCCCACGATTAAAGGTGGCCGCCCTGGCGGTCACTTCTTTGAGAAAAGGTGTTTACTCAGAATGGTGGACAGGCTCAATGCACGGTTTACGGGAGGGGTTCTGTTGGTTTTATCGCGTTGACCCTGCTTAAGGTTGAGAGCTTTACGACGAGCGGAATTATATTTTTACGTCTTAAAAATAAAAAACACATATCTGAATGAGCGATTTTTGAAAGTATATTTATTCAGAGTGCGCATGATGAGTTTTTAACTCAATGCGAGGCTATTACCATGAAAGTATCAGTTCCAGGCATGCCGGCTACACTTTTAAATATGAGCAATAACGATATTTATAAGATGGTGAGCGGGGACAAGATAGACGTGAAGATGAATATCTTTCAACGCTTGTGGGAGACGTTACGTCATCTGTTCTGGTCAGATAAACAGCCTGAGGCTTATACACTTCTGTTCAATTTCGTGAATAACAAGGTTGGCAACATCAACGCCTCAGAATACTTTACTGGGGCTATCGACGAGAATGAGAGAGAAAAGTTTATCAATAGCCTGGAATTATTCAATAAACTCAAAACATGCGCAAAAAATCCGGATGAGATGGTCGCAAAGGCTAATATGTGCTGGGACACTCAGATCTACGGTGATATTGAGTTAAGTGTCACTTTTTTAATTGAAAAAAATGAGATATGTACTCAGACGTTGAAGCTGTGCAAGGGCCTCGGTAGCTTGGGCGTTGATCTTAGAAAGGCTTACCTTCCCGGCGTTGACATGAGGAATTGTTACCTTGGTCCCAACATAATGAAAGGTAACGATAAATCCCTTTACTTGGAACCTGGGTGGAATGCTAACCTGGACGGTGCTAACCTGGAAGGTGCTATCCTGGACGGTACTGACGCAATTATTATTAATAAAATCACCACCAAAAAAATTGCTACTGAAGAAATTACCACTAAACAAAGTACTGCTGAAAAATTATTGCCAACGCAATTATTGAATGATCCAGAATAAGCTAAGGTTGAAGGGGCTGGAACGCCCCTTCAACCTTAGCAGTAGCGTGGGATGATTTCACAATTAGAAAGACCTGCATGATGAGCTAGAGAAGAGGCTGGTGATGCAAGGCGTCGTGCACGACGCGGATTACCGAGATGGGCATCGCCAACCAGACTGCTAATTAGCCCATGAATAACAATCAGAAAGGACCATAACAGACCCGATAAAATGAAATAATAGAGACGATCAACGGGTGAAGAAAAAGTTCAAAAATTCGCTGTGGAGCAGGAAGGGAATTACCGAATGGAAAGCGTAGCCACACGCAACAACTGAAAGCAGTTTGGCAGAAACAAAAAATCCCCGGACTCGGGGATTTATGTACAAGAGGCAGCCCTTAGGATGAGGGTATAAACGTACAGGAAAGGTTAAAAATCCGCTGGCGCTTTAAACGTCATGCTATTGCCATACGCCGGATGGGTAATCGTCAGCATCTCTGCATGTAGCAATAAACGTGGTGCCATCGCTCTCGCTTCTGGTGATGCATAAAAACGATCGCCGAGAATCGGATGACCCAGCGCCAGCATATGCACACGCAATTGATGCGAACGCCCGGTAATCGGTTTTAACACCACTCTTGCCGTGTTATCCGCCGCATACTCCACCACTTCATACTCCGTCTGCGCAGGTTTACCCGTTTCGTAACAGACTTTCTGTTTCGGGCGGTTTGGCCAGTCGCAAATCAGCGGCAAATCCACCAGACCTTCCGCAGGGGATGGATGCCCCCAGACGCGGGCCACATACTGCTTTTTTGGCTCGCGCTCGCGGAACTGGCGTTTTAACTCCCGCTCCGCGGCTTTGGTCAGCGCCACTACAATCACGCCACTGGTAGCCATATCCAGACGATGCACCGATTCTGCCTGCGGATAATCACGCTGAATGCGCGTCATCACGCTGTCTTTGTGCTCTTCCAGACGACCCGGCACAGACAACAAACCGCTCGGCTTGTTGACCACCATAATATGGTCATCCTGATACAGGATAACCAACCAGGGTTCCTGCGGTGGATTGTAGTTTTCCATCCCCATTTTCGGCTCCGTTACTGATGCGTTACAACGATCAAACGCAGGGCATCCAGACGCCAGCCTGCCTGATCCAGGCTTTCCATTACCTGCTGACGGTTGCTCTCAATGGCGGTCAGTTCGTCGTCACGAATGTTCGGGTTCACTGCACGCAGAGCTTCCAGACGAGACAGCTCGGCAGACAGTTTTTCGTCGGCTTCGTTACGTGCGGCATCAATCAGTGCACGGGCAGATTTCTCGATCTGCGCTTCACCCAACTGAAGGATAGCGTGAACATCCTGCTGCACGGCGTTAACCAGTTTGCTGCCGGTGTGACGGTTAACCGCGTTAAGCTGACGGTTAAAGGTTTCAAACTCCACCTGCGCCGCCAGGTTGTTGCCGTTTTTATCCAGCAGCATACGTACCGGCGTCGGTGGCAGGAAGCGGTTGAGCTGCAACTGCTTCGGAGCCTGGGCTTCGACCACGTAAATCAGTTCCACCAACAGCGTACCTACCGGCAACGCTTTGTTTTTCAACAGTGAAATCGTGCTGCTACCGGTATCGCCAGAAAGGATCAGATCCAGACCGTTGCGGATCAGCGGATGCTCCCAGGTAATAAACTGCGCATCTTCACGCGCCAGCGCCACTTCACGATCAAAGGTGATGGTGATGCCATCTTCCGACAGGCCAGGGAAGTCCGGCACCAGCATATGATCGGACGGCGTCAGCACGATCATGTTGTCGCCGCGATCGTCCTGATTGATACCGATAATATCGAACAGGTTCATGGCGAAGGCGATCAGGTTGGTATCGTCATCCTGCTCTTCAATGCTTTCTGCCAGCGCCTGGGCTTTTTCGCCACCGTTGGAGTGGATTTCCAGCAGGCGGTCACGACCCTGTTCCAGTTGTGCTTTCAGCGCTTCATGTTGCTCGCGGCAGTTTTTGATCAGATCGTCAAAGCCTTCGGTTTGATCCGGTGAAGCCAGATAGTTAATCAGATCGTTGTATACGCTATCGTAAATAGTGCGTCCGGTCGGGCAGGTGTGCTCGAATGCATCCAGACCTTCGTGATACCAGCGCACCAGCACCGACTGAGCGGTTTTCTCCAGATAAGGCACATGGATCTGAATATCGTGCGCCTGACCGATACGATCCAGACGACCAATACGCTGCTCCAGCAGATCCGGGTTGAATGGCAGGTCAAACATTACCATGTGGCTGGCGAACTGGAAGTTACGTCCTTCAGAACCGATTTCCGAGCACAGCAGTACCTGCGCGCCGGTGTCTTCTTCGGCAAACCAGGCGGCAGCGCGGTCACGTTCAATAATCGACATACCTTCGTGGAACACCGCGGCGCGAATACCTTCACGCTCGCGCAGTACCTGCTCCAGTTGCAGCGCGGTAGCGGCTTTGGCGCAGATCACCAGCACTTTCTGAGAGCGATGGCTGGTCAGGTAGCCCATCAGCCACTCAACGCGCGGATCGAAGTTCCACCAGGTGGCGTTATCACCTTCAAATTCCTGATAAATACGCTCCGGGTAGAGCATATCGCGAGCGCGATCTTCCGCACTTTTGCGTGCGCCCATAATGCCGGAGACTTTAATAGCCGTCTGATACTGCGTCGGCAGCGGCAGCTTAATGGTGTGCAGCTCGCGTTTCGGGAAGCCTTTCACACCGTTACGGGTGTTACGGAACAGCACGCGGCTGGTGCCGTGGCGATCCATCAGCATCGAAACCAGCTCCTGACGGGCGCTCTGGGCATCTTCGCTGTCGCTGTTTGCTGCTTGTAACAGCGGCTCGATATCCTGCTCGCCGATCATTTCGCCAAGCATGTTCAGTTCGTCATTGCTCAGCTTGTTACCTGCCAGCAGCATGGCAACGGCGTCCGCAACCGGACGATAATTTTTCTGCTCTTCAACGAACTGCGCGAAATCGTGGAAACGGTTCGGGTCCAGCAGACGCAGACGGGCGAAGTGGCTTTCCATCCCCAGCTGTTCCGGGGTTGCGGTCAGCAGCAGAACGCCCGGCACGTGCTCTGCCAGTTGTTCAATGGCCTGATATTCGCGGCTCGGCGCATCTTCGCTCCACACCAGATGATGGGCTTCATCGACCACCAGCAGGTCCCACTCGGCTTCACAGAGATGTTCCAGACGCTGTTTGCTACGACGGGCAAAATCCAGCGAGCAAATCACCAGTTGTTCGGTATCGAACGGGTTGTAAGCATCGTGCTGAGCTTCGGCATAACGCTCATCATCAAACAGAGCAAAGCGCAGGTTGAAACGGCGCAGCATTTCTACCAGCCACTGATGCTGTAAGGTTTCCGGGACGATAATCAGCACACGTTCAGCAGCGCCAGAGAGCAGTTGCTGATGCAGGATCATCCCGGCTTCAATGGTTTTCCCTAAACCCACTTCGTCAGCCAGCAGGACGCGCGGCGCGTGGCGGCGACCAACATCATGAGCGATGTTGAGCTGATGAGGGATCAGGCTGGTACGCTGACCGCGCAGGCCGCTGTACGGCATACGGAACTGTTCGCTGGAATACTTACGCGCGCGATAACGCAGCGCAAAGCGGTCCATTCGGTCAATCTGCCCGGCAAACAGACGGTCCTGCGGTTTGCTGAACACCAGTTTGCTATCAAGGAAAACTTCACGCAGGGCTACGCCGGACTCTTCAGTATCCAGGCGAGTACCGATATAAGTCAGCAAGCCATTTTCTTCTTTTACTTCTTCGACTTGCATCTGCCAGCCGTCATGGCTGGTAATGGTATCACCAGGGTTGAACATCACGCGGGTCACGGGGGAATCACTGCGTGCGTACAGACGGTTTTCACCAGTAGATGGGAAAAGTAAAGTGACAGTTCGCGCATCCACCGCGACAACGGTTCCAAGTCCCAATTCGCTTTCTGTATCGCTGATCCAGCGTTGACCAAGTGTAAAAGGCATATGTGTTCGGCTCTATATCTTTAATTGCAGGCAATAACCACCCGCTACCGTGCTTATGAGGTAGTGGTGTTATTCAGGTCCAGGAATGGAAAGGGCGCTATGGTACTGGATGGCAAAGCATTCGTCACGCATCAAAATGGTATCTGGCGAACTCTTTTTTTGCTCAAAATAGCCCAAGTTGCCCGGTCATAAGTGTAGCAAAATTATCCTCAATAAAAGGGAGTATTCCCTCCGCCACGGGTTGTAGCTGGCGGGTCAGATAGTGTTCGTAATCCAGTGGTGAACGTTGGTAGTCCAGCGGCTCCGGGCCGTTGGTGGTCCATACGTACTTAATGGTGCCGCGGTTCTGATATTGCAAGGGGCGACCGCGCTTTTGGTTTTCTTCATCGGCAAGGCGTGCAGCGCGTACATGAGGCGGAACATTACGCTGATATTCGCTCAGCGGACGGCGAAGGCGTTTACGGTAAACCAGCCGCGCATCCAGTTCACCCGCCATCAGTTTGTCGATGGTTTCGCGGACGTACTCCTGATATGGCTCGTTGCGGAAGATACGCAGGTACAGCTCCTGCTGAAACTGCTGGGCCAGCGGCGTCCAGTCGGTGCGCACGGTTTCCAGCCCTTTAAACACCATCCGCTGTTTATCGCCCTCCTGAATCAGCCCGGCATAACGCTTTTTACTACCGGTATCGGCTCCGCGAATGGTTGGCATCAGAAAACGGCAGAAATGGGTTTCATACTCCAGTTCTAATGCGCTGGTCAGCCGTTGTTTTTGCAGCGTTTCTGCCCACCAGGCGTTAACGTGCTGCACCAGTGCACGACCAATTTTCGCCGCTTCTTCTTCCGAATGTGCGCCTTTCAACCAGACAAACGTTGAGTCGGTATCGCCGTAGATCACGTCGTAGCCCTGCGCTTCAATCAACGCTTTGGTTTGCCGCATGATCTGATGACCACGCATGGTGATCGACGACGCCAGGCGCGGATCGAAGAAGCGGCAGGCGGTGGTGCCAAGCACGCCATAAAAGGCATTCATAATGATCTTCAGCGCCTGCGAAAGCGGCTTATTACCCTGACGTTTGGCTTCATCGCGCCCGTGCCAGATGTTAGTCACAATCTCCGGCAGGCAATGTTTCTCCCGCGAGAACCAGGCATCGAGAAAACCTTCGGTGCTGTGCTCTGGATCAGGCTGCGCCATGCCTTCCACCAGCCCGACGGGATCAATCAGAAAGGTGCGGATGATCGACGGGTACAGGCTTTTGTAGTCCAGCACCAGTACCGAATCATAAAGCCCTGGCCGCGAATCCATCACATAGCCGCCAGGGCTGGCGTGTGGCGGCACTTCGCCGAGATTAGGCGCGACATAACCAGCGCGATGCATTCGCGGAAAATAGAGATGACCAAACGCTGCCACCGAACCGCCGTGCCGATCCACCGGCAGGCCGTTCACCGTCGCTCGTTCGAGTAAAAATGGCATGATTTCAGTTTTGTGGAAGATCTGCGTCACCAGCTCGCAATCTTTCAGGTTATAAGTTGCCAGCGCAGGTTTATCTTCGGCGAAACGGCGGTCAATTTCGTCCATCCGATCCCACGGGTTATCGATAGATTTTCCTTCGCCTAATAACTCCTGAGCGACGGTTTCCAGCGAGAATGAAGAGAAATTCCAGAACGCGGATTTCAGCGCCTCGATACCGTCGATAATCAGTCGCCCTTTGGCCTGGGCAAAAAAGACGCCGTTTTTAAAGCCGTGCTCGCGCCACTCCAGCTCACTGTTATCGCGCCCCAGCCGCAGCGGAATACGAGAACGCTCGGCATGTTTTTGCAGCATTCGTAGATCGAATTGCACCACGTTCCAGCCGATGATCACATCGGGATCGTGAGTCGCAAACCAGGCGTTGAGTTTTTCCAGTAGCTGCGGGCGACTGGCGACATATTCCAGTTTAAAATCGAGCGCGGAGGTGTCGCCATTCTCTGGCCCCAGCATATAAACGATGCGCTGCCCGCAGCCTTCCAGGCCGATGCAGTACAGCTCACCGTGGCGGGTGGTTTCAATATCAATAGAAACCCACTTGAGCGGCGGACGGTAGTCGGGATGCGGTTTCAGACGGGCATTAACGATAGCGCCATTGCGCATATCACCCTCGACCCACACCGGAGAGGTGATAAACCGCTCCATCAGATAGCGTTCTGGCGGGCGCACATCGGCCTCGTAGACGGTAACGCCACCTTCACGCAGGCGCTTTTCGTAATTTATCAACTGGCGATGGGCGCGACAGTAAAGGCCATACACCGGCTGGCGGTGAAAATCTTTTAACGCCAGCGGCGTCAGGCGAAAGCCTTGTTCACCCTGCAAAATATGCTGAGCGCGGGGAACATGATCGGCGGGAATAAATGCCACGGACTCTTGCGGTGCAAGCGTAACCTGCAACGGCCCGTTGTCCGTTGCCAGCCAGAAGGAGACCTCTGTCCCTTGCGGGGTATCCCGCCAGTGTCGGGTTAAGATAAAACCTGCCTGCGCCACGCTGAAAATCCAATAAAAAACCAGGCTTGAGTATAGCCTGGTTTCGTTTGATTGGCTGTGGTTTTATACAGTCATTACTGCCCGTAATAGGCTTTTGCGCCATGCTTACGCAGATAGTGCTTATCCAGCAACGTTTGCTGCATATCCGGTAACTGCGGAGCAAGCTGGCGGCAGAAAATCCCCATATAAGCGACTTCTTCCAGCACGATGGCGTTGTGCACCGCATCTTCGGCATTTTTGCCCCATGCAAACGGGCCGTGAGAATGGACCAGAACGCCGGGCATTTGTGCTGCGTCGATACCCTGTTTTTCGAAGGTTTCTACGATGACGTTACCGGTTTCCCACTCATATTCACCGTTGATTTCTGCGTCGGTCATTTTGCGGGTGCAGGGAATGGTGCCGTAGAAATAGTCGGCGTGGGTGGTACCGGTTGCCGGAATTGACTGGCCCGCCTGCGCCCAGATGGTGGCGTGGCGCGAGTGCGTATGCACAATGCCGCCAATGGACGGGAATGCCTGATAGAGCAGCCGGTGAGTTGGCGTGTCGGAGGAGGGCTTTTTCGTTCCTTCAACCACTTCACCGGTTTCGATGCTGACCACGACCATATCGTCAGCGGTCATGACGTTGTAATCGACGCCGGAAGGTTTGATCACAAAGACGCCGCGCTCGCGATCAACGGCGCTGACGTTGCCCCATGTGAGCGTGACCAGGTTATGTTTTGGCAGCGCCAAATTGGCTTCTAATACCTGGCGTTTGAGATCTTCTAACATGTTGACTCCTTCGTGCCGGATGCGCTTTGCTTACCCGGCCTACAAAATCGCAGCGCGTAGGCCTGATAAGACGCGCCAGCATCGCATCAGGCGTTGAATGCCGGATGCGCTTTGCTTATCCGGCCTACAAAATCGCAGCGTGTAGGCCTGATAAGACGCGCCAGCGTCGCATCAGGCGTTACATACCTGATGCAGCTACTTAGCGACGAAATCCGTAATACACTTCGTTCCAGCGCAGCGCGTCTTTAAACGCTGGCAGGCGGGTGTCGTTATCAATCACCGTGATTTCAATGTCGTGCATCTCGGCGAACTGGCGCATATCGTTGAGGTTCAGCGCATGGCTGAAAACGGTATGGTGCGCGCCACCAGCAAGGATCCACGCTTCGGAAGCAGTTGGCAGATCCGGTTGCGCTTTCCACAGCGCATTCGCCACCGGCAGTTTCGGCAGGGAGTGCGGTGTTTTCACTGTGTCGATGCAGTTAACCAGCAGACGGTAACGATCGCCGAGATCAATCAAGCTGGCGACAATGGCTGGGCCGGTTTGGGTATTGAAGATCAGGCGGGCAGGATCGTCCTTACCACCAATACCGAGATGCTGAACGTCGAGGATCGGTTTCTCTTCTGCGGCGATCGACGGGCAGACTTCCAGCATGTGGGAGCCGAGCACCAGGTCATTGCCTTTCTCGAAGTGATAGGTGTAGTCCTCCATAAAGGAGGTGCCGCCCTGCAGACCGGTTGACATCACCTTCATGATGCGAAGCAGGGCGGCAGTTTTCCAGTCGCCTTCGCCCGCAAAGCCGTAACCCTGCTGCATCAGACGCTGTACGGCCAGACCAGGAAGCTGTTTCAGACCGTGCAAATCTTCAAAGGTGGTGGTGAACGCGTGGAAGCCACCTTGTTCCAGGAAACGCTTCATCCCCAGCTCAATACGCGCCGCTTCCAGCACGTTCTGGCGTTTTTCGCCGTGGATTTGTGTGGCAGGCGTCATGGTGTAGCAGCTTTCGTACTCATCGACCAGCGCGTTAACATCGCCATCGCTGATGGAGTTCACTACCTGCACCAGATCGCCAACCGCCCAGGTATTGATGGAGAAACCGAACTTGATCTGTGCGGCAACTTTATCGCCATCGGTGACCGCCACTTCACGCATGTTATCGCCAAAACGGCAGACTTTCAGATGACGGGTATCCTGTTTAGATACCGCCTGACGCATCCAGGAGCCGATACGCTCATGTGCTTGTTTATCCTGCCAGTGACCGGTAACGACGGCATGTTGCTGACGCATACGCGCGCCAATGAAGCCGAACTCGCGACCGCCATGTGCAGTCTGGTTCAGGTTCATAAAGTCCATATCGATGCTATCCCACGGCAGCGCCGCGTTAAACTGGGTGTGGAATTGCAGCAACGGTTTGTTGAGCATGGTCAGGCCGTTGATCCACATTTTGGCCGGGGAAAAGGTGTGCAGCCACACTACCAGGCCGGCGCAACGATCGTCGTAATTCGCGTCACGGCAAATAGCGGTGATTTCATCCGGCGTGGTGCCCAGCGGTTTCAACACCAGTTTGCAGGGCAGCTTCGCTTCCGTATTCAGCGCATTAACAACGTGCTCGGCATGTTGGGTGACCTGACGCAGGGTTTCCGGGCCATACAGATGCTGGCTGCCAATTACAAACCACACTTCATAATTATCAAAAATCGTCATTGTCGTGTCCTTATAGAGTCGGAACGGCCTGGGCAGCCTGTGCCGGGGCGGAAGTTGGAAGATAATGTTGTTCGGCGCTCATCGCCCATTGCTGATAGCGGCGATAAAGCTGTTCAAAGCGTTGTGCCTGTTCGCTGCGCGGTTGCAGGGTTTTCTCGACCGCACTGGCCATTTTTTGCTGGGCTGATGGGATGTCTGCGTGCACTTTCGCGGCGACGGCAGCGAAAATCGCCGCACCGAGCGCACAGCACTGGTCAGAGGCAACAATTTGCAGCGGGCGATTCAGCACGTCGCAGCAGGCCTGCATAATGACCTGGTTTTTCCGCGCGATGCCGCCCAGCGCCATCACGTTATTAACGGCGATCCCCTGATCGGTAAAGCACTCCATGATTGCGCGTGCGCCAAAGGCGGTGGCAGCAATCAAACCGCCGAACAGCAGCGGAGCGTCGGTAGCGAGGTTAAGATCGGTAATCACCCCTTTCAGGCGTTGGTTAGCGTTCGGTGTGCGGCGGCCGTTAAACCAGTCGAGCACCACCGGCAGGTGATCCAGAGACGGATTTTTGGCCCATGCTTCGGTCAGCGCCGGAAGCAGTTGTTTCTGGCTGGCGTTGATTTGCTCTTTCAGTTCCGGATGCTGGGCGGCAAGCTGTTCCAGCGGCCAGCCGAGTACGCGACCGAACCAGGCGTAGATATCGCCAAACGCCGATTGGCCTGCTTCCAGACCGATAAATCCAGGCACCACGCTGCCATCAACCTGACCGCAAATACCTTTCACTGCCCGCTCGCCAACGCTCTGTTTGTCGGCAATCAGAATGTCGCAGGTGGAAGTACCGATAACTTTTACCAGAGCGTTAGGCTGTGCGCCTGCGCCAACTGCGCCCATATGGCAGTCAAACGCGCCGCCGGAAATCACCACGCTTTCAGGCAGGCCGAGACGCTGCGCCCATTCCGGGCATAAAGTGCCCACCGGAATATCGGCAGTCCAGGTATCAGTGAACAGCGGGGAAGGCAAATGGCGATTGAGGATCGGGTCCAGTTCGTCAAAGAAACTGGCTGGCGGCAGGCCGCCCCAGCTTTCGTGCCATAGCGACTTATGCCCGGCGCTGCAACGTCCGCGACGAATATCCTGCGGGCGCGTGGTACCGGAAAGCAGAGCTGGCACCCAGTCGCACAGCTCAATCCACGATGCGGCAGATTGCGCCACGGCGCTGTCCTGGCGAGTTACATGCAGTATTTTTGCCCAGAACCATTCGCTGGAATAAATACCGCCAATATAGCGGGAGTAGTCAACGTTGCCTGGCGTGTGACATAAGCGGGTAATCTCTTCCGCTTCTTCAACCGCGGTGTGGTCTTTCCACAATACGAACATCGCGTTCGGGTTTTCGGCAAACTCCGGGCGCAGCGCCAGGACGTTACCGTCCGCGTCAATCGGTGCGGGCGTCGAGCCGGTTGTGTCAACGCCAATCCCGACCACAGCTGCGCGCTGCTCGGCGCTAAGCTCTGCAAGCACGGTTTTCAGCGCCGCTTCCATTGACTCAATGTAGTCACGCGGATGATGACGGAACTGGTTATTTGGGGCATCACAAAATTGCCCTTTCTGCCAACGGGGATACCACTCTACGCTGGTGGCGATCTCTTCACCGGTGGCGCAGTCCACCGCCAAAGCTCGCACAGAATCACTGCCAAAATCGAGGCCAATTGCAATCGCCATCGTTTCACTCCATCCAAAAAAACGGGTATGGAGAAACAGTAGAGAGTTGCGAAAAAAAGCGTCAGGTAGGATCCGCTAATCTTATGGATAAAAATGCTATGGCATAGCAAAGTGTGACGCCGTGCAAATAATCAATGTGGACTTTTCTGCCGTGATTATAGACACTTTTGTTACGCGTTTTTGTCATGGCTTTGGTCCCACTTTGTTACAGAATGCTTTTAATAAGCGGGGTTACCGGTTGGATTAGCGAGAAGAGCCAGTAAAAGACGCAGTGACGGCAATGTCTGATGCAATATGGACAATTGGTTTCTTCTCTGAATGGCGGGAGTATGAAAAGTATGGCTGAAGCGCAAAATGATCCCCTGCTGCCGGGATACTCGTTTAACGCCCATCTGGTGGCGGGTTTAACGCCGATTGAGGCCAACGGTTATCTCGATTTTTTTATCGACCGACCACTGGGAATGAAGGGTTATATTCTCAATCTCACCATACGCGGCCAGGGGGTGGTGAAAAATCAGGGACGAGAATTTGTCTGCCGACCGGGTGATATTTTGCTGTTCCCGCCAGGAGAGATTCATCACTACGGTCGTCATCCGGAGGCTCGCGAATGGTATCACCAGTGGGTTTACTTTCGTCCGCGCGCCTACTGGCATGAATGGCTTAACTGGCCGTCAATATTTGCCAATACGGGTTTCTTTCGCCCGGATGAAGCGCACCAGCCGCATTTCAGCGACCTGTTTGGGCAAATCATTAACGCCGGGCAAGGGGAAGGGCGCTATTCGGAGCTGCTGGCGATAAATCTGCTTGAGCAATTGTTACTGCGGCGCATGGAAGCGATTAACGAGTCGCTCCATCCACCGATGGATAATCGGGTACGCGAGGCTTGTCAGTACATCAGCGATCACCTGGCAGACAGCAATTTTGATATCGCCAGCGTCGCACAGCATGTTTGCCTGTCGCCGTCGCGTCTGTCGCATCTGTTCCGCCAGCAGTTAGGAATTAGCGTCTTAAGCTGGCGCGAGGACCAACGCATTAGTCAGGCGAAGCTGCTTTTGAGCACCACCCGGATGCCTATTGCTACCGTCGGTCGCAATGTTGGTTTTGACGATCAACTCTATTTCTCGCGAGTATTTAAAAAATGCACCGGGGCCAGTCCGAGCGAGTTCCGTGCCGGTTGTGAAGAAAAAGTGAATGATGTAGCCGTCAAGTTGTCATAATTGGTAACGAATCAGACAATTGACGACTTGACGGAGTAGCATAGGGTTTGCAGAATCCCTGCTTCGTCCATTTGACAGGCACATTATGCAAGCATTGCTGGAACACTTTATTACCCAATCCACCGTGTATTCATTGATAGCGGTGGTGTTGGTGGCCTTTCTGGAGTCGCTGGCGCTGGTCGGTTTGATTTTACCCGGTACGGTGCTAATGGCGGGACTGGGGGCGCTGATTGGCAGTGGCGAGTTAAGTTTCTGGCACGCCTGGCTGGCAGGGATCGTCGGTTGCCTGCTGGGCGACTGGATCTCTTTCTGGCTGGGCTGGCGTTTTAAAAAGCCATTGCATCGCTGGTCATTTCTGAAGAAAAACAAAGCACTACTTGATAAAACTGAACATGCGTTGCATCAACACAGCATGTTCACCATTCTGGTCGGTCGTTTTGTTGGCCCGACGCGTCCGCTGGTGCCAATGGTGGCGGGAATGCTGGATCTCCCGGTGGCAAAATTTATTACGCCGAATATTATCGGCTGCCTGCTGTGGCCACCGTTTTACTTCCTGCCGGGGATTCTGGCGGGTGCGGCGATCGATATTCCAGCCGGAATGCAGAGCGGCGAGTTTAAATGGTTGCTGCTGGCGACGGCGGTATTTTTGTGGGTTGGTGGCTGGCTGTGCTGGCGGTTATGGCGCAGCGGTAAAGCAACCGATCGTTTAAGTCATTATTTGTCGCGCGGTCGTTTGTTGTGGCTGACGCCGTTGATTTCTGCCGTCGGTGTAGTGGCGCTGGTGGTGTTAATTCGCCACCCGTTGATGCCGATGTATATCGATATTTTGCGTAAAGTGGTTGGGGGTTAGGGGATAGCCTTGTGCGGGTTGCCTGATGCGACGCTTGCCGCGTCTTATCAGGCCTACAAAACGCACTGTCCGTAGGTCGGATAAGGCGTTCACGCCGCATCCGACAGTGCATACTAACCCGTAATCCCCAATAGTGCTGAAGCACTCGCCTTACCGCTCAACAACTCATCGGTCATACCCTGCCAGGCGATGCGCCCGTCGGCGACCACCACCGAGCGTGTGGCGATCCGCGCCGCATCTTCCACACTGTGCGACACCATCAATAGCGTCATTTTTTGCTGCTGGCAGCTCGTGCTCACCAGCGTCAACATCTCTTGACGTAACGCCGGATCGAGCGCAGAGAACGGTTCATCGAGCAATAAAATCGGCTGTTCGCGCACCAGACAACGCGCTAACGCCACGCGCTGTCGTTGACCGCCAGAAAGCTCGCCCGGTAATCGCGCCATTAAATTATCAATCCCCATCTGGCGGGCGATAGCGTGCATTTTCTCCTGTTGTGCCGCGTTCAGCTTCAATCCTGGATTAAGCCCCAGCCCGATGTTCTGCGCGACCGTCAGGTGACTGAACAGGTTGTTCTCCTGAAACAGCATCGACACCGGACGGCGTGACGGCGGCGTAGAGGTGTGATCAACGCCGTCGATAGTCAGCGAACCGCTGGCTGGCGTCAGAAAACCGGCGATCAAATTCAGCAGGGTACTTTTACCCGCGCCGCTTGGCCCGAGGATCGCCACCTGCTCGCCCCGTTCCACCGTTAAGCTAAAACGCATCGGCAAATGGTGGTAAAGCCAGGTGATATCAGTCAGTTTTAACATTTCGCCCCGGTAGTTTTTCAATCACGGTAAACAGCAGAAAACAGAGTAGCAGCAGAATTAACGCGGTGACCGCGCCGTCCTGGCTGCGATAGGAGCCAATTTGCTGGTAGAGATAAAACGGCAGGGTGCGGAAATCATCGTTACCGAACAACGCCACCACGCCAAAATCACCAATCGATAGCACACAAGCAAAGGCCAGTGCCTGCGCAAGTGGGCGTTTCAGGGCGCGCAGCTCCACCACTTTTAAGCGTGACCAGCCTTCAATGCCCAGCGACTGACACAACATACTGTAACGCGCGGTGATATCGCGCATCGGGTTTTCCAGCACCTTCAGCGCATAAGGGATCGCCATTAACGCATTGGTGAAAATCACAATGCCGTCAGCAGATTGTGGCAGGCCAATGGTGTTGTTGAGCAGCAAAAAGAAGCCCGTTGCCAGCACAATCCCCGGCATGGCGAGGATCAACATACCGCTCATCTCCAGCGCCTGACCCGCCAGCATTTTTTGCCGCGCCCGCAGTTCGCGACTGCTCCATAGCAGCATCATGGTCAGCACTACGCATAATACGCCTGCCACCAGCGCAATACGCAACGAGGTCCACAGCGCCTGCCACAGCACCGGCTGCGCCAGCACTTCCGGCAACTGGCGATTTATCCCATCGACGAGCACCGCCAGTAACGGTGGCAGCAACAGCAACAGCGCCAGCACAATTAACACCGTGTCGCAAATGCGGCTATGCAGACGATCGTCCGGGTCGCGCCAGCCTTGCAGCAGCGTGGTGCCGGGCGCAATGGCCTTACTCAATCGCTGACTCAACAGCACCAGCCCAAGGCAACACACCATCTGGATCAGCGCCAGCATCGCCGCGCGGGTGGGATCGTAGTCGTAACTCAGCGCCTGATAAATAGCCAGTTCGATAGTGGTCGCCTGCGGACCGCCCCCCAGCGACAACACGGTGGCGAAGCTGGCGAAACAGAGCATAAAGATAAGCGCAGCAACTGGCGGGATTTGTCGCCGTAACCACGGCCATTCGACGAAACGAAAGAAGTGCCAGCCACGCATCCCAAGCTGGGCGGCAAGTTGACGTTGTTCGCCGGGAATGTTTTCCAGTGCCTGAAGTAATAAACGGCTCGCCATCGGCAGATTAAAAAACACATGGGCCAGCAAAATGCCTTGCAGGCCGTAGGGCGAAAAGGTCCACTCCAGACCGAGCGATTGGCAGAGCGATGCCAGCCAGCCCTGGCGACCATAGACGCTAAGAATGCCGAAAACAGCAACCAGCACCGGGAGGATCAAGGTCATTGCGCACAGACGCAACAGCGCCAGCCGACCCGGAAAGCGCCTGCGATAGAGCGCGCGGGCGAGGAATATCGCGGGTACGACAGAGAGTAGCGCCGAGAGAAACGCCTGCCAGAAGGAGAAGCGCACCACATGCCACAGGTAGCTGTCCTGCCAGATTGCCACCCAGTCACCCTGCGGCGCGTTCCACCACAGGGCGAGAAACGCCGCCAGCGCAACCGCCACCACAAGCGTAGCGGCGCTTACACCTGGAATTAACCAGCCGGGAATTAACGGCTGACGGCGCGTTGCCATTCGCTAATCCATGCCTGACGTTGTGCCGCCACTTCGGCTGGCGTGAACTCCAGCGTGGTTGCCGGTTTGGTCAATTGTTCAAACCCGGCAGGCAGCGTGACATTTGCCACCGGATACATCCAGTTGCCGGTTGGGATCGCATTCTGGAAAGCCGGAGAAACCATAAACTGGAGGAATTTTTGCGCCAGCTCTGGCTGCTTGCTGGCAGCGGTGCGGGCGGCGACTTCCACTTGCAAATAGTGACCTTCGCTGAAGTTCGCGGTGGCGTAGTTATCTTTCTTCTCTTCGAGAATGTGATAAGCCGGAGAGGTGGTGTAACTCAGTACCAGATCGCTTTCGCCTTTTAAAAACAGGCCGTAGGCTTCGCTCCAGCCTTTGGTGACCGTGACCGTTTTCTTCGCCAGTTTCTGCCAGGCTTGTGGGGCGTCATCGCCATAGACTTTTTGCATCCACAACAGCAGGCCCAGCCCCGGCGTACTGGTGCGCGGATCCTGATAAATCACCCGCCAGTTTTGATCGCTCTCAACCAATTCTTTCAGGCTTTGCGGCGGATTTTTCAGTTTGTTCTTGTCATAGACGAAGGCGAAATAGCCGTAATCAAACGGTACGAAAGTGTCATTATTCCAGCCGCCGGGTACATTTACCGCATCTGCTGCCACACCGCTTTTGGCAAACAGTCCGGTTTTGCTGGCGGCGTCTAACAGATTGTTATCCAGCCCCAGCACCACATCAGCTTTACTGTTTTTGCCTTCCATCCGCAGACGGTTGAGAAGCGAAACGCCATCTTCCAGCGCTACCAGTTTCAGTTCGCAATTACAGTCGGCTTCAAAGGCTTTTTTTACCACTGGGCCTGGCCCCCAGTCAGCGGCGAAGGAATCGTAGGTATAAACAGTCAGAACAGGTTTCGCGAAAACGGGCGCTGTGCACAGCAACAGCAGGGGAAGATATTTTTTTAACACTTTGCACCTCAAAAAAGAGTGGCAAAGGACTTGAGAAGGAGCCTCAAATCCCTTCGCCGGCGTTATCCGGATCAGGTTCGACGGGTATTTTCTCAGCGCACGCGTCTGCGTGGCACCCCGTTGAGAACGGCGTTAGTGTAGTGATTTTGTTATCAACCAGCAATCCATAGAGAAGGCGTATTAAAAAAGCCAATATTCGTTCAGCTATCAAGGACGTATTTGCATAGCTGGGAAGCTTTGAACCGAAAGAATCCCTTAGCACAGTCAAAATCGGTAATGCAACGGCTTATTGCGTGAATGAGCGATTTTTGACAGTATTCTTATTCAGGACGCTTATTCTGAGTTTTTAACTCATAGTGGAGCTATCAGCATGAAAGTAAGAAACCCAGAACAGATTAGTATCCCTGCAAGTAATACCACTAAAGATCCAGGCCTTACTCACTCTCAGATTATCAGGATGGTTAACCTGGTCAAAAAGACCGAGAATATGAATATCTTTGAAGAGCTATGGGAGACGTTACGCAATCTCTTCCGGTCAGATAAACATTCCCAGACTGCGGCAAGGCAAATTCTGAAGGATGCATTTTATTTCCAGAATTGTGATGGCTACTCAAAATACTTTACCGGGGCTGTCGACGAGAAGGCGCGTGATAGGTTTACCCACCGGCTAAAAAAATTTAATGAACTCAAAGAACACGCAAAAGATCCGGAAATGATGCAGGCGAGGGGCTCAATCTCGCCAGATAATATGTTATGTGTCAGTTTTTATATTGGAAATATAGAGATATATACTCAGAAGTTGCAATTGGGAATAAGCCCCAGTACCGGGGGCATTGATCTGAGTAATGCTTACCTTTCCGGGATTTCCCTTAATGGTGCTTGCCTTCGCAAGGCTGACCTGAGCAATGCTGAAATGGACAAGATCAGTCTGTGCAGTTCTAACCTACTCGGTGCTGACCTGCACGGTGCTAAAATGAACAATGCCAAAGTTATTAGCTCTGACCTGTCCGATACTAACCTGTCCGATACTGACATGTCCGATACTGACCTGGACGATACACTCCTGCGCAATGCAAAAATGGACAATACCATCCTGAACAATGCTTATATGGAAGATACTAACGTGCGCGGGATTAACCTGAGCAAGGCTGACCTTTCCGGCCAGGATAGCGCTAAATTGCGCAGTCGTGGCGCAATTATTGATTGAGCCAGAATAATAAATAGGGAAGGGGCAGGAACGCCCTTTCTTTTTTAAGTTGGTGCTGACCACTATATATAAAATAAGGTAAAAAACACACTGACTTATTTTTTATATAAAACAATATTGCGCAGAAATACTGAATTCTACCCGGTATGCTAATTTTCATATGCCTGTCACTTAACATCAACATCCCACACCCACGCAAGATAAAATCTCGTCTGATTAGCCTCAAACAACAGCGTGTTACTGAAATTATGAGCGTGTATTTTTATTCTGGCAAAAGAAATTTGAGTTGGAGTCTGGAGTCGAATCCAGACTCTGCCTTGTTTTCAGGGAGTGCGGAGTCGTCATTTTTCAGACAATGAATCGCACACGATTCGAGATAATCTTATTTGCGACTCTAATCAGACGATGCATAAAACAGAGAAAATATAAAAGTAATGTATTTTATTCATTCCGTCTAAATATAAAAAATGCGCTCATGACCGCCAAAAGGCGCAAGCTACTCTGGATCCGGCGGCGCAAACCACGCTGATTTAAAATCGAACCAGCCGAGGGTGTTCATGCGCAGGCCGCGCATACTGCGTTGTCCCTGAATAATCAGCCAGTGGTGGATAAGCGGCACCATTGCTTTGCTGGCGACCAGTTGCTGGCACCAGTTCGCCAGGTTCATTTCGCCATTGCGCCAGCGGGCGGCGTCGGCTTGCCAGTCGATCGGAATACAGTGTTGGAGCAGCGGCACCTCGCACAGGTGCGCGAATAGCGAAAAATCCAGCGGCAGCGTAAAGTTGGCGCTGTTAAGCCAGATATCGCTCTCGATCTCTCCTTCATGCCACTGATCGTAGCTGATCTCTTTGATTTCCAGCGTGACCTGGTGACTTGCCAGAATCTGCTGCATGATCCCGGCAATCACCCTATGCTCACTGTGATCCTGATAAAAGGTCAGGGTGAGGCTTTCCAGACCAGCCGGTTTTTCGCTCTTTATGGTGCGGGTATGGTGCCAACGGGGAAGCAGCCCATAGGCCGGAAACCACAGCTGCTGGTACTGTTCCTCGGCGAAATAAACCAGATTGGTCGGCGAAAGCACATAGCTTATCCAGTCTCTGACTTGCTGATTCGCCCCGCGATGGGTACGGCTGTCGAACAGTAAATAGTAACAACCTTCTTCAAGGCGGCTTTCAATCTCTTTTTCCTCGTCTTGCGGTCCTTTCAGCATCAGGCCTCCCGCGGGGTCATCAGCAATTTCCGGCAAGACCCAGACGTTAACTTCGTCGATTAATGCCCGATAACCAAAGAAGTCGTCGAATGCCTGAATTTTCAGTTGATTGCTGCTGTTGCGGATCACCGCATAAGGACCCGTTCCGATGGGATGGCTGGCAAAGTTGCTGAGGGTTTCCCATTCGCGCGGCAGGATCATCGCCGGAACTTGCCCCAGCAGTAACGGTAACCAGCGGTCCGGTTGCGTGAGATGGATATCCAGCGTCCAGGGCGTCGGCGACACAATGTCAGCAATATGCGAATAGAGCGGCAGCGTATTGATTCGTTTTAAAGAGGCGATCACGTCGTCCATTTCCAGTTCACGACCATGATGAAAATGGACTCCTGGACGCAAAAAGAAACGCCAGTGAAGCGGTGAAATTTGCTGCCAGTGGTGGGCGATGTCTGCTTCCAGTTCCCCATTTTCCTCATTTATGCGCGTTAGCGAACTGAAGATTTGCCGGGCAATATGGGTTTCGGAACGGCGCAATGCGCTGCCAGGTAGCAGATTACGCAACGGACGATAGTAGAGCACGCGCAGGATGTGCCGCCCCTGGCGGAAGCTGCGGCCCAGATGAGAAACCAGCATTTGCCGCACAGTCGCTTTGTCGCCAACCAACTGCACTAGTTGGTCGATACGATCCTGCTCCAGCAGGTCTTCCGCCCGCTGTTGCTGAAGCGCCAGCCCGGTATAGAGGAATGTCAGACGCGAGCGTTTACCGCGCCCGACTTCCGCTTCCCACGTCAGCCAGCCGCGATCCTGCATGGTGTTGAGCAGGGTACGCATATGACGACGCGAGCAGCTCAATAACGCTGCCAGTTCGTTGAGCGTTGTGTCCTGCGATTTACCCTCGCAGCATTGCCACAGGCGGATGAACTGTTGTTGCAGACGAGCAGATGGCATAAAAGGGGAACTCCTGCGCAAAAGACAGCAATTTTATTTTCCCTATATTAAGTCAATAATTCCTAACGATGAAGCAAGGAGGTGCCCCATGCGTCAGTTTTATCAGCACTATTTTACCGCGACAGCGAAGTTGTGCTGGTTGCGTTGGTTAAGCGTCCCACAACGATTAACTATGCTTGAAGAACTGATGCAGTGGGAGGGGAGTCATTCTGACTACTGATTTGCGGACATCATGTGTGACTGAGTATTGGTGTTAATCGCCACGCCAGCAGTGATTATCTGCTGGCTTTTTTCTTTTTGGCGATTGAGTGCCGGACGGTTTACAAACTAACGCATAAATGCCGGTTGCTTCTCTTCATAAGACGCAATGGCGTCGTCGTGCTGCAATGTCAGGCCGATGCTGTCCAGACCGTTCATCATGCAGTGGCGGCGGAAGGCATCGATGGTAAAGCGATACGTTTTCTCTCCCGCTTTCACCTCTTGCGCTTCCAGGTCTACATCAAAATGAATCCCCGGATTGGCTTTCACCAGCGCAAACAGTTCGTCCACTTCGGCATCGCTTAATTTCACCGGCAGCAGCTGGTTGTTAAAGCTGTTGCCGTAGAAGATGTCAGCAAAACTCGGGGCAATCACCACTTTAAAACCGTAATCGGTCAATGCCCACGGCGCGTGCTCACGCGAGGAACCGCAGCCGAAGTTTTCTCGTGCCAGCAAAATGGAAGCGCCCTGATACTGCGGGAAGTTCAGCACGAAGTCCGGGTTTGGCTGTTGGCCTTTTTCATCCAGAAAACGCCAGTCGTTAAACAGATGCGCGCCAAAACCAGTACGGGTCACTTTCTGCAAAAACTGTTTCGGGATGATTGCATCGGTATCGACATTGGCGGCATCCAGCGGAACCACCAGGCCTGTGTGTTTGATAAATTTCTCTGCCATGGTGTGCTCCTTATTTAATGTTGCGAATGTCGGCGAAATGTCCGGTCACCGCAGCAGCGGCAGCCATTGCCGGGCTGACCAGATGCGTGCGCCCTCCACGCCCCTGGCGGCCTTCAAAGTTACGGTTGCTGGTGGAGGCACAACGCTCACCCGGATTCAGGCGATCGTTGTTCATCGCCAGACACATTGAGCAACCTGGCAAGCGCCATTCAAAACCGGCTTCAATAAAGATTTTGTCCAGACCTTCCGCTTCCGCCTGGGCTTTTACCGGGCCAGAGCCGGGAACCACCAGTGCCTGCACGCCTGGCGCGACTTTCCGTCCTTTGGCGATTTCAGCCGCCGCGCGTAAATCTTCAATACGCGAGTTAGTGCAGGAACCGATAAACACTTTGTCGATAGCCACTTCTGTCAGCGGAATACCCGGTTTCAGCCCCATATAGGCCAGCGCTTTTTCTGCCGACGCGCGTTCAACCGGATCGGCAAACGAAGCCGGATCGGGAATATTGTCGTTCACGGAAATCACCTGACCTGGATTGGTGCCCCAGGTGACCTGCGGTGAAATCTCTTCTGCCCGCAAAGTCACAACGGTATCGAAAGTTGCGCCTTCGTCGGTTTGCAGAGTTTTCCAGTAGGCAACGGCGTCGTCGAAATCTTTGCCTTTCGGCGCATGCAGACGGCCTTTGACATAGTTAAAGGTGGTTTCGTCCGGTGCAACCAGACCGGCTTTCGCGCCCATTTCGATTGCCATATTGCACAGGGTCATACGACCTTCCATGCTTAAATCACGGATTGCTTCGCCGCAAAACTCCACCACATGCCCGGTGCCGCCTGCGCTGCCAGTTTTACCGATAATCGCCAGCACGATATCTTTCGCGGTAATGCCCGGCGCGGCTTTGCCCTGGACTTCAATTTTCATGGTCTTCGCACGACCCTGTTTCAGGGTTTGCGTTGCCAGTACGTGTTCAACTTCGGAAGTGCCGATACCAAAGGCCAGTGCGCCAAACGCGCCGTGGGTGGCGGTATGCGAGTCGCCGCAGACAATAGTCATCCCCGGCAATGTGACGCCCTGTTCCGGCCCCATTACATGGACGATCCCCTGATACGGGTGATTCAGGTCATACAGCTCGACGCCAAACTCTTTGCAGTTTTTGATCAGCTCCTGCATCTGGATGCGCGCCATTTCACCGCAGGCATTAATGTCTTTGGTCTGAGTAGAGACGTTGTGATCCATGGTGGCGAAGGTTTTCCCCGGCTGACGTACCGGGCGACCGTGGGCGCGCAGACCATCGAACGCCTGCGGTGAGGTCACTTCATGCACCAGGTGGCGGTCGATATATAACAGCGGGGTTTCGTTTTCGGCTTCGTACACTACGTGAGCGTCGAACAATTTTTCGTATAACGTCTTAGCCATGATTACACCCCTTCTGCCACGTAGCGGGCAATGATATCGCCCATTTCATTGGTACTAACGGCGGCAGCGCCACGGGCTAAATCTCCGGTGCGAATGCCTTCTTCTAATGCGCGGTTAATGGCGCGTTCAATGGCGGAAGCCGCATCATCGGCATCCAGGCTGTAACGCAGCAGCAGTGCCAGCGACAGGATTTGTGCAATCGGGTTGGCGATGTTTTTGCCTGCGATATCTGGTGCGGAGCCGCCTGCCGGTTCATACAGACCAAAACCTTGTTCGTTCAGGCTGGCGGAAGGCAACATCCCCATTGAGCCAGTGATCATTGCGCACTCGTCAGACAGAATGTCGCCAAACAGGTTGGAGCACAGCAGAACGTCAAACTGTGATGGATCTTTAATCAGCTGCATGGTGGCGTTGTCGATGTACATATGCGCCAGTTCGACATCCGGGTATTCCGTGGCGATCTCGTTAACGATCTCCCGCCATAAAATAGAGGATTGCAGCACGTTGGCTTTGTCGATAGACGTCACTTTATGGCGACGTTTACGAGCAGATTCAAACGCGATGCGGGCGATACGTTCAATCTCAAAACGGTGATACACCTCGGTATCAAACGCTTTTTCATATTGTCCACTACCTTCGCGGCCTTTTGGCTGACCGAAATAGATGCCGCCGGTCAGTTCGCGCACACACAGGATGTCGAAGCCGTTAGCGGCAATGTCAGCACGCAGCGGACAGAATGCTTCCAGCCCCTGATACAGTTTTGCCGGACGCAGATTGCTGAATAATTTGAAGTGTTTACGCAAAGGCAACAGTGCGCCGCGTTCTGGTTGCTGGTCTGGCGGCAAATGTTCCCACTTCGGACCACCTACCGAGCCAAACAGCACGGCATCGGCTTGCTCACAACCTTCAACCGTCGCAGGCGGCAGCGGCTGCCCGTGGTTATCAATGGCTGCGCCGCCTACATCGTAATGGCTGGTGGTGATGCGCATCGCAAAGCGGTTGCGCACGGCATCCAGCACTTTCAGCGCCTGGGTCATCACTTCCGGCCCGATCCCATCTCCGGGCAAAACGGCAATATGGTAATTCTTCGACATCACACGGTTTCCTTGTTGTTTTCGTTGTGTTGAGCTTTGCGTTGCAACTCTTTTTCGACTTCTGTGGCACGCCAGATATTGTTAAGTACGTGCACCATGGCTTTGGCGGAGGACTCGACAATATCGGTGGCCAGGCCGACGCCGTGGAAGCGGCGACCATTGTAGTTGGCGACAATATCCACCTGACCCAGCGCATCTTTACCGTGGCCTTTGGCGGTCAGGCTGTACTTCACCAGTTCGACGTTATAGTCAGTGATGCGGTTTATCGCCTGATAGACGGCATCGACCGGACCGTTACCGTTGGCGGCTTCTGCTTTGACTTCTTCGCCGCAGGCCAGTTTGACGGCGGCAGTGGCAATATCGTTAGAGCCAGACTGCACGCTGAAGTAATCCAGACGGAAATGCTCCGGCTCTTCTTGCTGCTTACCGATGAAGGCCAGTGCCTCCAGATCGTAATCAAACACCTGACCTTTTTTGTCCGCCAGCTTCAGGAAGGCATCGTACAAATTGTCTAAATTATATTCACTTTCTTTATACCCCATCTCATCCATGCGGTGTTTTACTGCCGCACGTCCCGAACGAGAGGTCAGATTCAGCTGGATTTGGTTCAAACCAATAGATTCTGGTGTCATGATTTCGTAGTTTTCGCGGTTTTTCAGCACACCATCCTGATGAATACCGGAGGAGTGTGCGAATGCGCCGCTGCCAACAATGGCTTTGTTTGCCGGGATCGGCATATTACAAATCTGGCTAACTAATTGGCTGGTGCGCCATATTTCCTGGTGATTAATGGCGGTATGAACGTTGAGAATATCCTTACGAACTTTGATCGCCATGATCACTTCTTCCAGGGAACAGTTACCGGCACGCTCGCCGATCCCGTTCATTGCACCTTCCACCTGGCGTGCACCGGCATGTACCGCCGCCAGTGAGTTTCCGACCGCCAGGCCCAAATCGTCGTGGGTATGTACGGAAATAATGGCTTTGTCGATGTTGGGTACGCGTTCATACAGCCCGCTGATGATTCCGGCGAACTCAAATGGCATGGTGTAGCCCACGGTGTCCGGGATGTTGATGGTGGTGGCACCGGCATTAATCGCCGCTTCGACCACTCGCGCCAGATCGGCAATTGGGGTGCGTCCGGCATCTTCGCAAGAAAATTCAACATCATCGGTGTAATTACGGGCGCGTTTCACCATATAGATAGCGCGTTCGATCACCTCGTCCAGCGTGCTACGCAGCTTGGTGGCAATGTGCATTGGCGAAGTGGCAATAAAGGTATGAATCCGGAAGGCTTCGGCGACTTTCAGAGATTCGGCCGCCACGTCGATATCCTTTTCCACGCAGCGAGCTAACGCGCATACGCGGCTGTTTTTAACCTGGCGAGCGATGGTTTGCACTGATTCAAAATCACCCGGCGAAGAGACGGGGAACCCGACTTCCATCACGTCAACACCCATACGCTCAAGGGCCAGCGCAATTTGCAGTTTTTCTTTCACACTCAAGCTTGCCTGTAACGCCTGTTCACCGTCGCGCAATGTGGTATCGAAAATAATGACTTGCTGGCTCATGGTTTGGGTCCTTGTCTCTTTTTGAGCGCCTCGCTTCGGGCATAAAAAAACCCGCGCAATGGCGCGGGTTTTTTGTTTGACTGCGTGCTGGCTTAATGCTGGATGCCGCTCACTCGTCTACCGCGCAAAGAAGATGCGTTTAGTAGTAGTAGACCGATAAAGCGAACGATGTGAGTCATTAAATCAGCTCCAGATGAATGCGATATGCTTTTAGAGTTACTGGATACAAAAACGGATGTCAACCCTGACGTAATAAAAACGTCCCGCCAGCATGAGTTCTGCATCCGTCAAATTAGCTAATTGTGCTGCGGTGGTTAAAACAAGCGATATTAATTTCTGCTTAACCACCGCCGCTTTTCATCGGTTGACATATTTCAGAATAAATTTTTGCATCTAATCGACGAGGGAAAGGGGGATAAAATGCACGCGTTACAAAACCTATCCTGATGATTTGTATTGAATTATATGTTTTGCGAATTTTTTGATATTGATTTGGTGAATATTATTGATCAATTAATGTTAAGGATTAATGCATTAAACATATAAATTAATTATTAAAAAAGCACATTTAATCCATTTTGTGGATGATTGAGTATTCGCGGTAGTTATGATTAGATTGTTTTCGCAACAAAAACATTATGGATTATTATGCTGTGGTAAATGACGCTTTCCACGGCAATGGATTCTGTTTTTATAAGAACCCGTATCTTTATGTTTTCCTAATTTTACTCATTTTCCTTTTTCTTATTTTATATGCATGATAAATCATATTCTCGAGGATTATTTCTCTGCATTCCAATAAGGGAAAGGGAGTTAAGTGTGACAGTGGAGTTAAGTATGCCAGAGGTACAAACAGATCATCCAGAGACGGCGGAGTTAAGCAAGCCACAGCTACGCATGGTCGATCTCAACTTATTAACCGTTTTCGATGCCGTGATGCAGGAGCAAAACATTACCCGTGCCGCTCATGTTCTGGGAATGTCGCAACCTGCGGTCAGTAACGCTGTTGCACGCCTGAAGGTGATGTTTAATGACGAGCTTTTTGTTCGTTATGGCCGTGGTATTCAACCGACTGCTCGCGCATTTCAACTTTTTGGTTCAGTTCGTCAGGCATTGCAATTAGTACAAAATGAATTACCAGGTTCAGGCTTTGAGCCTGCCAGTAGTGAACGTGTATTTCATCTTTGTGTCTGCAGCCCGTTAGACAGCATTCTGACCTCGCAGATTTATAATCACATTGAGCAGATTGCGCCAAATATACATGTTATGTTCAAGTCTTCATTAAATCAGAACACTGAACATCAGCTGCGTTATCAGGAAACGGAGTTTGTGATTAGTTATGAAGACTTCCATCGTCCTGAATTTACCAGTGTGCCATTATTTAAAGATGAAATGGTGCTGGTAGCCAGCAAAAATCATCCAACAATTAAAGGCCCGTTACTGAAACATGATGTTTATAACGAACAACATGCGGCGGTTTCGCTCGATCGTTTCGCGTCATTTAGTCAACCGTGGTATGACACGGTAGATAAGCAAGCCAGTATCGCGTATCAGGGCATGGCAATGATGAGCGTACTTAGCGTGGTGTCGCAAACGCATCTGGTCGCTATTGCGCCGCGTTGGCTGGCGGAAGAGTTCGCTGAATCCTTAGAATTACAGGTATTACCGCTGCCGTTAAAACAAAACAGCAGAACCTGTTATCTCTCCTGGCATGAAGCTGCCGGGCGCGATAAAGGCCATCAGTGGATGGAAGAGCAATTAGTCTCAATTTGCAAACGCTAACTGAATGCAGAATAGGTCAGACATTAATGTCTGGTTTGTTCTGCATTTTTTATTGAATGTAGAATTTTATTCTGAATGTGTGATTTCGCTATTTTAGGATTAATTAAAAAAATAGAGAAATTGCTGTAAGTTGTGGGATTCAGCCGATTTATTATCAATTTAATCCTCTGTAATGGAGGATTTTATCGTTTCTTTTCACCTTTCCTCCTGTTTATTCTTATTACCCCGTGTTTATGTCTCAGGCTGCCAATTGCTTAAGCAAGATCGGACGGTTAATGTGTTTTACACATTTTTTCCGTCAAACAGTGAGGCAGGCCATGGAGATGTTGTCTGGAGCCGAGATGGTCGTCCGATCGCTTATCGATCAGGGCGTTAAACAAGTATTCGGTTATCCCGGAGGCGCGGTCCTTGATATTTACGATGCATTGCATACCGTGGGTGGTATCGATCATGTTTTAGTTCGTCATGAGCAGGCGGCGGTGCATATGGCCGATGGTCTGGCGCGCGCGACCGGGGAAGTCGGCGTCGTGCTGGTAACGTCGGGTCCAGGGGCGACCAATGCGATTACTGGCATTGCCACCGCTTATATGGATTCCATTCCCTTAGTTGTCCTTTCCGGGCAGGTAGCGACCTCGTTGATAGGCTACGATGCCTTTCAGGAGTGCGACATGGTGGGGATTTCTCGCCCGGTGGTTAAACACAGTTTTCTGGTTAAGCAAACGGAAGACATTCCGCAGGTGCTGAAAAAGGCTTTCTGGCTGGCGGCAAGTGGTCGTCCTGGGCCCGTGGTCGTTGATTTACCCAAAGATATTCTTAATCCGGCGAACAAATTACCCTACATCTGGCCGGAGTCGGTCAGTATGCGATCTTACAATCCCACGACCTCCGGGCATAAAGGGCAAATTAAGCGCGCTCTGCAAACGCTGGTGGCGGCAAAAAAACCGGTTGTCTATGTAGGCGGTGGGGCAATCACGGCGGGCTGTCATCAGCAGCTAAAAGAAACGGTGGAGGCGTTGAATCTGCCCGTTGTTTCCTCATTAATGGGGCTGGGGGCGTTTCCGGCAACGCATCGTCAGGCACTGGGCATGCTGGGAATGCACGGCACCTACGAAGCTAATATGACGATGCATAACGCGGATGTGATTTTTGCCGTCGGGGTACGTTTTGATGACCGAACGACGAACAATCTGGCGAAGTACTGCCCAAATGCCACGGTTCTGCATATCGATATTGATCCTACTTCCATTTCTAAAACCGTGACTGCTGATATCCCGATTGTGGGGGATGCTCGCCAGGTCCTCGAACAAATGCTTGAACTCCTGTCGCAAGAATCCGTCCATCAACCGCTGGATGAGATCCGCGACTGGTGGCAGCAGATTGAACAGTGGCGCGCTCGTCAGTGCCTGAAATATGACTCTCACAGTGAAAAGATTAAACCGCAGGCGGTGATCGAGACTCTTTGGCGGTTGACGAAGGGAGACGCTTACGTGACGTCCGATGTCGGGCAGCACCAGATGTTTGCTGCGCTTTATTATCCATTCGACAAACCGCGTCGCTGGATCAACTCTGGCGGCCTCGGCACGATGGGTTTTGGTTTACCTGCGGCACTGGGCGTCAAAATGGCGTTGCCAGAAGAAACCGTGGTTTGCGTCACGGGCGACGGCAGTATTCAGATGAACATCCAGGAACTGTCTACCGCGTTGCAATACGAGTTGCCGGTACTGGTAGTGAATCTCAATAACCGCTATCTGGGGATGGTGAAACAGTGGCAGGACATGATCTATTCCGGCCGTCATTCACAATCTTATATGCAATCTCTACCCGATTTCGTTCGTCTGGCGGAAGCCTATGGTCACGTCGGGATCCAGATTGCTCATCCGCAAGAACTGGAAAGCAAACTTAGCGAGGCGCTGGAACAGGTGCGTAATAATCGCCTGGTGTTTGTTGATGTCACCGTCGATGGCAGTGAGCACGTCTACCCGATGCAGATTCGCGGGGGCGGAATGGATGAAATGTGGTTAAGCAAAACGGAGAGAACCTGATTATGCGCCGGATATTATCAGTCTTACTCGAAAATGAATCAGGCGCGTTATCCCGCGTGATTGGCCTTTTTTCCCAGCGAGGCTACAACATTGAAAGCCTGACCGTTGCACCAACTGACGATCCGACATTATCGCGTATGACCATCCAGACCGTGGGCGATGAAAAAGTGCTTGAGCAGATCGAAAAGCAATTACACAAGCTAGTCGATGTATTACGCGTGAGCGAGTTAGGGCAGGGCGCGCATGTTGAGCGGGAAATCATGCTGGTGAAAATTCAGGCCAGCGGCTACGGGCGTGACGAAGTTAAACGTAATACGGAAATATTCCGTGGGCAAATTATTGATGTCACACCCTCGCTTTATACCGTTCAATTAGCAGGCACCAGCGATAAGCTTGATGCATTTTTAGCATCGATTCGCGATGTGGCGAAAATTGTGGAAGTTGCTCGTTCTGGTGTAGTCGGACTTTCGCGCGGCGATAAAATAATGCGTTGAGAATGATCTCAATGCGCAATTTGCAGCCCAACATGTCACGTTGGGCTTTTTTTGCGAAATCAGTGGGAACCTGGAATAAAAGCAGTTGCCGCAGTTAATTTTCTGCGCTTAGATGTTAATGAATTTAACCCATACCAGTACAATGGCTATGGTTTTTACATTTTACGCAAGGGGCAATTGTGAAACTGGATGAAATCGCTCGGCTGGCGGGAGTGTCGCGGACCACTGCAAGCTATGTTATTAACGGCAAAGCGAAGCAATACCGTGTGAGCGACAAAACCGTTGAAAAAGTCATGGCTGTGGTGCGTGAGCACAATTACCACCCGAACGCCGTGGCAGCTGGGCTTCGTGCTGGACGCACACGTTCTATTGGTCTTGTGATCCCCGATCTGGAGAACACCAGCTATACCCGCATCGCTAACTATCTTGAACGCCAGGCGCGGCAAAGGGGTTATCAACTGCTGATTGCCTGCTCGGAAGATCAGCCCGACAACGAAATGCGTTGTATCGAGCATCTTTTGCAGCGTCAGGTTGATGCCATTATTGTTTCGACGTCGTTGCCACCTGAGCATCCTTTTTATCAACGCTGGGCTAACGACCCGTTCCCGATTGTCGCGCTGGACCGCGCCCTCGATCGTGAACATTTCACCAGCGTGGTTGGTGCCGATCAGGATGATGCCGAAATGCTGGCGGAAGAGTTACGTAAGTTTCCCGCCGAGACGGTACTTTATCTTGGCGCGCTGCCGGAGCTTTCTGTCAGCTTCCTGCGTGAACAAGGTTTCCGTACTGCCTGGAAAGATGATCCGCGCGAAGTGCATTTCCTTTATGCCAACAGCTATGAGCGGGAGGCGGCTGCCCAGTTATTCGAAAAATGGCTGGAAACGCATCCGATGCCGCAGGCACTGTTCACAACGTCGTTTGCGTTGTTGCAAGGGGTGATGGATGTCACGCTACGTCGTGACGGCAAACTGCCTTCTGACCTGGCAATTGCCACCTTTGGCGATAACGAACTGCTCGACTTCTTACAGTGCCCGGTGCTGGCAGTGGCTCAACGTCACCGCGATGTCGCAGAGCGTGTGCTGGAGATTGTCCTGGCAAGCCTGGACGAACCGCGTAAGCCAAAACCTGGTTTAACGCGCATTAAACGTAATCTCTATCGCCGCGGCGTGCTCAGCCGTAGCTAAGCCGCGAACAAAAATACGCGTCAGGTGAATTTCTCTCTGGCGCGTTGAGTACGGGAATGGACATCAATATCCTTAAAGTAAATAAGACTATTCCTGGCTATTATTGATAAATGCTTATAAACCTGCCCGTTAATTACCTCACCAGATGAAATTCACAATAATTAAGTGATATCGATAGCGCGTTTTTGCATTATTTTGTTACATGCAGAGATGAATTGCCGATTTAACAAACACTTTTCTTTGCTTTTGCGCAAACCCGCTGGCATCAAGCGCCACACAGACGCAACAGGGACTGTTAACCGGGGAAGATATGTCCTAAAATGCCGCTCGCGTCGCAAACTGACACTTTATATTTGCTGTGGAAAATAGTTAGTCATTTTAAAACGGTGATGACGATGAGGGATTTTTTCTTACAGCTATTCATAACGTTAATTTGCTTCGCACGTTGGACGTAAAATAAACAACGCTGATATTAGCCGTAAACATCGGGTTTTTTACCTCGGTATGCCTTGTGACTGGCTTGACAAGCTTTTCCTCCGCTCCGTAAACTCCTTTCAGTGGGAAATTGTGGGGCAAAGTGGGAATAAGGGGTGAGGCTGGCATGTTCCGGGGAGCAACGTTAGTCAATCTCGACAGCAAAGGGCGCTTATCAGTGCCTACCCGTTATCGGGAGCAGCTGCTTGAGAACGCTGCCGGTCAAATGGTTTGCACCATTGACATTCATCACCCGTGCCTGCTGCTTTACCCCCTGCCTGAATGGGAAATTATCGAGCAAAAATTATCGCGTCTGTCGAGCATGAACCCGGTTGAGCGCCGTGTGCAGCGCCTACTGTTAGGTCATGCCAGCGAATGTCAGATGGATGGCGCAGGTCGATTGTTAATCGCGCCAGTACTGCGGCAACATGCCGGGCTGACAAAAGAAGTGATGCTGGTTGGACAGTTCAACAAGTTTGAGCTGTGGGATGAAACAACCTGGCATCAACAGGTCAAGGAAGATATCGACGCAGAGCAGTTGGCTACTGGAGACTTATCAGAGCGACTGCAGGACTTGTCTCTATAAAATGATGGAAAACTATAAACATACTACGGTGCTGCTGGATGAAGCCGTTAATGGCCTCAATATCCGTCCTGATGGCATCTACATTGATGGGACTTTTGGTCGCGGTGGTCACTCACGTCTGATCCTCTCGCAGCTTGGCGAAGAGGGGCGTTTGCTGGCGATCGATCGCGACCCGCAGGCTATCGCCGTTGCGAAGACTATTGATGATCCGCGCTTCTCCATCATCCACGGACCTTTCTCCGCGCTGGGCGAATATGTTGCCGAGCGCGATCTTATCGGCAAGATCGACGGCATTCTCCTCGATCTTGGCGTCTCTTCACCGCAACTTGATGATGCTGAACGCGGCTTTTCCTTTATGCGCGATGGTCCGCTGGACATGCGTATGGACCCAACCCGTGGGCAGTCAGCCGCTGAATGGCTACAAACCGCAGAAGAAGCCGATATCGCCTGGGTATTGAAAACCTATGGTGAAGAGCGTTTTGCCAAACGCATTGCCCGCGCCATTGTCGAGCGTAACCGCGAACAGCCGATGACCCGCACCAAAGAACTGGCGGAAGTCGTGGCTGCCGCTACGCCGGTGAAAGATAAGTTTAAACATCCCGCGACCCGGACCTTCCAGGCGGTGCGCATTTGGGTAAACAGTGAACTGGAGGAGATAGAGCAGGCGCTAAAAAGCTCGCTCAACGTGCTGGCCCCGGGTGGGCGGCTTTCGATCATCAGCTTCCACTCGCTGGAAGACCGTATTGTGAAACGTTTTATGCGTGAAAACAGCCGCGGTCCGCAAGTTCCGGCAGGGTTACCGATGACTGAAGAGCAGCTCAAAAAACTGGGTGGCCGTCAGCTGCGAGCACTAGGCAAGTTAATGCCGGGCGAAGAAGAGGTGGCTGAGAACCCTCGTGCCCGTAGTTCAGTTCTGCGTATTGCAGAGAGGACGAACGCATGATCAGCAGAGTGACAGAAGCTCTAAGCAAAGTTAAAGGATCGATGGGAAGCCACGAGCGCCATGCATTGCCTGGTGTTATCGGTGACGATCTTTTGCGATTTGGGAAGCTGCCACTCTGCCTGTTCATTTGCATTATTTTGACGGCGGTGACCGTGGTAACCACGGCGCACCATACCCGTTTACTGACCGCTCAGCGCGAACAACTGGTGCTGGAGCGAGATGCTTTAGACATTGAATGGCGCAACCTGATCCTTGAAGAGAATGCGCTCGGCGACCATAGCCGGGTGGAAAGGATCGCCACGGAAAAGCTGCAAATGCAGCATGTTGATCCGTCACAAGAAAATATCGTAGTGCAAAAATAAGGATAAACGCGACGCATGAAAGCAGCGGCGAAAACGCAGAAACCAAAACGTCAGGAAGAACATGCCAACTTTATCAGTTGGCGTTTTGCGTTGTTATGCGGCTGTATTCTCCTGGCGCTGGCTTTTCTGCTCGGACGCGTAGCGTGGTTACAAGTTATCTCCCCGGATATGCTGGTGAAAGAGGGCGACATGCGTTCTCTTCGCGTTCAGCAAGTTTCCACCTCCCGCGGCATGATTACTGACCGTTCTGGTCGCCCGTTAGCGGTGAGCGTGCCGGTAAAAGCGATTTGGGCTGACCCGAAAGAAGTGCATGACGCTGGCGGTATCAGCGTCGGTGACCGCTGGAAGGCGCTGGCTAACGCGCTCAATATTCCGCTGGATCAGCTTTCAGCCCGCATTAACGCCAACCCGAAAGGGCGCTTTATTTATCTGGCGCGTCAGGTAAACCCTGACATGGCGGACTACATCAAAAAACTGAAACTGCCGGGGATTCATCTGCGTGAAGAATCTCGCCGTTATTATCCATCCGGCGAAGTGACTGCTCACCTCATCGGCTTTACTAACGTCGATAGTCAGGGGATTGAGGGCGTCGAGAAGAGTTTCGATAAATGGCTTACCGGGCAGCCGGGTGAGCGCATTGTGCGTAAAGACCGCTATGGTCGCGTAATTGAAGATATTTCTTCTACTGACAGCCAGGCAGCGCACAACCTGGCGCTGAGTATTGATGAACGCTTGCAGGCGCTGGTTTATCGCGAACTGAACAACGCGGTGGCCTTTAACAAGGCTGAATCTGGTAGCGCCGTGCTGGTGGATGTCAACACCGGTGAAGTGCTGGCGATGGCTAACAGTCCGTCATACAACCCTAACAATCTGAGCGGCACGCCGAAAGAGGCGATGCGTAACCGTACCATCACCGACGTGTTTGAACCGGGCTCAACGGTTAAACCGATGGTGGTGATGACCGCGTTGCAACGTGGCGTGGTGCGGGAAAACTCGGTACTCAATACCATTCCTTATCGAATTAACGGCCACGAAATCAAAGACGTGGCACGCTACAGCGAATTAACCCTGACCGGGGTATTACAGAAGTCGAGTAACGTCGGTGTTTCCAAGCTGGCGTTAGCGATGCCGTCCTCAGCGTTAGTAGATACTTACTCACGTTTTGGACTGGGAAAAGCGACCAATTTGGGGTTGGTCGGAGAACGCAGTGGCTTATATCCTCAAAAACAACGGTGGTCTGACATAGAGAGGGCCACCTTCTCTTTCGGCTACGGGCTAATGGTAACACCGTTACAGTTAGCGCGAGTCTACGCAACTATCGGCAGCTACGGCATTTATCGCCCACTGTCGATTACCAAAGTTGACCCCCCGGTTCCCGGTGAACGAGTCTTCCCGGAATCCATTGTTCGCACCGTGGTGCATATGATGGAAAGCGTGGCGCTACCGGGTGGTGGCGGCGTGAAGGCGGCGATTAAGGGCTATCGTATCGCCATTAAAACCGGTACCGCGAAAAAGGTCGGGCCGGACGGTCGCTACATCAATAAATATATTGCTTATACCGCAGGCGTTGCGCCTGCGAGTCAGCCGCGCTTCGCGCTGGTTGTTGTTATCAACGATCCGCAGGCGGGTAAATACTACGGCGGCGCCGTTTCCGCGCCGGTCTTTGGTGCCATCATGGGCGGCGTATTGCGTACCATGAACATCGAGCCGGATGCGCTGACAACGGGCGATAAAAATGAATTTGTGATTAATCAAGGCGAGGGGACAGGTGGCAGATCGTAATTTGCGCGACCTTCTTGCTCCGTGGGTGCCAGACGCACCTTCGCGAGCACTGCGAGAGATGACACTCGACAGCCGTGTGGCTGCGGCGGGCGATCTCTTTGTAGCTGTAGTAGGTCATCAGGCGGACGGGCGTCGATATATCCCGCAGGCGATAGCGCAAGGTGTGGCTGCCATTATTGCAGAGGCGAAAGATGAGGCGACCGACGGTGAAATCCGTGAAATGCACGGCGTACCGGTCATCTATCTCAGCCAGCTCAATGAGCGTTTATCTGCACTGGCGGGCCGCTTTTACCATGAACCCTCTGACAATTTACGTCTCGTAGGCGTAACGGGTACCAACGGCAAAACCACGACGACCCAGCTGCTGGCGCAGTGGAGCCAACTGCTTGGCGAAACCAGCGCGGTAATGGGCACCGTTGGTAACGGTCTGCTGGGGAAAGTGATCCCGACAGAAAATACCACCGGTTCGGCAGTCGATGTTCAGCATGAGCTGGCGGGGCTGGTGGATCAGGGCGCGACTTTTTGCGCAATGGAAGTTTCCTCCCACGGACTGGTACAGCACCGTGTGGCGGCATTGAAATTTGCGGCGTCGGTCTTTACCAACTTAAGCCGCGATCACCTTGATTATCATGGTGATATGGAACACTACGAAGCCGCGAAATGGCTGCTTTATTCTGAGCATCATTGCGGTCAGGCGATTATTAACGCCGACGATGAAGTGGGCCGCCGCTGGCTGGCAAAACTGTCGGACGCGGTTGCGGTATCAATGGAAGATCATATCAATCCGAACTGTCACGGACGCTGGTTGAAAGCGACCGACGTGAACTATCACGACAGCGGTGCGACGATTCGCTTTAGTTCAAGTTGGGGCGATGGCGAAATTGAAAGCCATCTGATGGGCGCTTTTAACGTCAGCAACTTGCTGCTGGCGCTGGCGACGCTGCTGGCGCTGGGCTATCCGTTGTCTGACCTGCTGAAAACTGCCGCACGCCTGCAGCCGGTTTGTGGACGTATGGAAGTGTTCACTGCGCCAGGCAAACCGACGGTAGTGGTGGATTACGCGCATACGCCGGATGCACTGGAAAAAGCCTTACAGGCGGCGCGCCTGCACTGTGCGGGCAAGCTGTGGTGCGTCTTTGGCTGTGGTGGCGATCGTGATAAAGGCAAACGTCCACTGATGGGCGCAATTGCTGAAGAGTTTGCTGACGTGGCGGTGGTAACGGACGATAACCCGCGTACCGAAGAACCGCGTGCCATCATCAACGATATTCTGGCGGGAATGTTAGATGCCGGACATGCCAAAGTGATGGAAGGCCGTGCTGAAGCGGTGACTTGCGCCGTTATGCAGGCTAAAGAGAATGATGTGGTACTGGTCGCGGGCAAAGGCCATGAGGATTACCAGATTGTTGGCAATCAGCGTCTGGACTACTCCGATCGCGTCACGGTGGCGCGTCTGCTGGGGGTGATTGCATGATTAGCGTAACCCTTAGCCAACTTACCGATATTCTCAACGGTGAACTGCAAGGTGCAGATATTACCCTTGATGCTGTAACCACTGACACGCGAAAACTGACGCCGGGCTGCCTGTTTGTTGCCCTGAAAGGCGAACGTTTCGATGCTCATGATTTTGCCGACCAGGCGAAAGCTGGCGGCGCGGGCGCACTACTGGTCAGCCGTCCGCTGGATATCGATCTGCCGCAGTTAATCGTCAAGGATACGCGTCTGGCGTTTGGTGAACTGGCTGCATGGGTTCGCCAGCAAGTTCCGGCGCGCGTGGTTGCTCTGACGGGCTCCTCCGGCAAAACCTCTGTTAAAGAGATGACGGCGGCAATTTTAAGCCAGTGCGGCAACACACTTTATACGGCAGGCAATCTCAACAACGACATCGGTGTACCGATGACGCTGTTGCGCTTAACGCCGGAATACGATTTCGCAGTTATTGAACTTGGCGCGAACCATCAGGGCGAAATTGCCTGGACTGTGAGTCTGACTCGCCCGGAAGCGGCGCTGGTCAACAACCTGGCAGCGGCACATCTGGAAGGTTTTGGCTCGCTTGCGGGTGTCGCGAAAGCGAAAGGTGAAATCTTTAGCGGCCTGCCGGAAAACGGTATCGCCATCATGAACGCTGACAACAACGACTGGCTGAACTGGCAGAGCGTAATTGGCTCACGCAAAGTGTGGCGTTTCTCACCCAATGCCGCCAACAGCGATTTCACCGCCACCAACATCCATGTGACTTCGCACGGTACGGAATTTACCCTCCAAACCCCAACAGGTAGCGTCGATGTTCTGCTGCCGCTTCCAGGGCGTCACAATATTGCGAATGCGCTGGCAGCCGCTGCGCTCTCCATGTCCGTGGGCGCAACGCTTGATGCTATCAAAGCGGGGCTGGCAAATCTGAAAGCTGTTCCAGGCCGTCTGTTCCCCATCCAACTGGCGGAAAACCAGTTGCTGCTCGACGACTCCTACAACGCCAATGTCGGTTCAATGACCGCAGCAGTCCAGGTACTGGCTGAAATGCCGGGCTACCGCGTGCTGGTGGTGGGCGATATGGCGGAATTGGGCGCTGAAAGCGAAGCCTGCCATGTACAGGTGGGCGAGGCGGCAAAAGCTGCTGGTATTGACCGCGTGTTAAGCGTGGGTAAACAAAGCCATGCTATCAGCACCGCCAGCGGCGTTGGCGAACATTTTGCAGATAAAACAGCGCTTATCGCGCGTATTAAATCACTGATTGCTGAGCAACAGGTAATTACGATTTTAGTTAAGGGTTCACGTAGTGCCGCCATGGAAGAGGTAGTACGCGCTTTACAGGAGAATGGGACATGTTAGTTTGGCTGGCCGAACATTTGGTCAAATATTATTCCGGCTTTAACGTCTTTTCCTATCTGACGTTTCGCGCCATCGTCAGCCTGCTGACCGCGCTGTTCATCTCATTGTGGATGGGCCCGCGTATGATTGCTCATTTGCAAAAACTTTCCTTTGGTCAGGTAGTGCGTAACGACGGTCCTGAATCACACTTCAGCAAGCGCGGTACGCCGACCATGGGCGGGATTATGATCCTGACGGCGATTGTGATATCCGTACTGCTGTGGGCTTACCCATCCAATCCGTACGTCTGGTGCGTACTGGTGGTGCTGGTAGGTTACGGCATCATTGGCTTTGTTGATGACTATCGCAAAGTGGTGCGTAAAGACACCAAAGGGTTGATCGCTCGTTGGAAGTATTTCTGGATGTCGGTGATCGCGCTGGGTGTTGCCTTCGCGCTGTACCTTGCCGGCAAAGACACGCCCGCAACGCAGCTGGTGGTTCCGTTCTTTAAAGATGTGATGCCGCAACTGGGGCTGTTCTACATTCTGCTGGCTTACTTCGTCATTGTGGGTACTGGCAACGCGGTAAACCTGACTGATGGTCTCGACGGTCTGGCAATTATGCCGACCGTATTTGTCGCCGGTGGTTTTGCGCTGGTGGCGTGGGCGACCGGCAACATGAACTTTGCCAGCTATTTACACATACCGTATCTACGACACGCCGGGGAACTGGTCATTGTCTGTACCGCGATAGTCGGGGCAGGGCTGGGCTTCCTGTGGTTTAACACCTATCCGGCGCAGGTCTTTATGGGCGATGTCGGTTCGCTGGCGTTAGGTGGTGCGTTAGGCATTATCGCCGTACTGCTGCGTCAGGAATTCCTGCTGGTGATTATGGGGGGCGTGTTCGTGGTAGAAACACTTTCCGTCATCCTGCAGGTCGGCTCCTTTAAACTGCGCGGACAACGTATTTTCCGCATGGCACCGATTCATCACCACTATGAACTGAAAGGCTGGCCGGAACCGCGCGTCATTGTGCGTTTCTGGATTATTTCGCTGATGCTGGTCCTGATTGGTCTGGCAACGCTGAAGGTACGTTAATCATGGCTGATTACCAGGGTAAAAATGTCGTCATTATCGGCCTGGGCCTCACCGGGCTTTCTTGCGTGGACTTTTTCCTCGCTCGCGGTGTGACGCCGCGCGTTATGGATACGCGTATGACACCGCCTGGCCTGGATAAATTACCCGAAGCCGTAGAACGCCACACGGGCGGTCTGAATGATGAATGGCTGATGGCGGCAGATCTGATTGTCGCCAGTCCCGGTATTGCACTGGCGCATCCATCCTTAAGCGCTGCCGCTGATGCCGGAATCGAAATCGTTGGCGATATCGAGCTGTTCTGTCGTGAAGCACAAGCACCGATTGTGGCGATCACCGGTTCTAACGGCAAAAGCACGGTCACCACTCTAGTGGGTGAAATGGCGAAAGCGGCGGGGGTTAACGTTGGTGTGGGTGGCAATATTGGCCTGCCTGCGTTGATGCTGCTGGATGATGAGTGCGAACTGTACGTGCTAGAGCTGTCGAGCTTCCAGCTTGAAACCACCTCCAGTTTACAGGCGGTAGCAGCGACCATTCTGAACGTAACTGAAGATCATATGGATCGCTATCCGTTTGGTTTACAACAGTATCGTGCAGCAAAACTGCGCATTTACGAAAACGCAAAAATTTGCGTGGTTAATGCTGATGATGCCTTAACAATGCCGATTCGCGGTGCGGATGAACGCTGTGTCAGCTTTGGCGTCAACATGGGTGACTATCACCTGAATCATCAGCAGGGTGAAACCTGGCTGCGGGTGAAGGGCGAGAAAGTGCTGAACGTGAAAGAAATGAAACTTTCCGGGCAGCATAACTACACCAATGCACTGGCAGCTCTGGCACTGGCAGATGCCGCTGGTTTGCCGCGCGCCAGCAGCCTGAAAGCGTTAACCACATTCACTGGTCTGCCGCATCGCTTTGAAGTTGTGCTGGAGCATAACGGTGTGCGCTGGATTAACGATTCAAAAGCGACCAACGTCGGCAGTACGGAAGCGGCACTGAATGGCCTGCACGTAGACGGCACGCTGCATTTGTTGCTGGGCGGCGATGGTAAATCGGCAGATTTTAGCCCACTGGCGCGTTACCTGAATGGCGATAACGTACGTCTGTATTGTTTCGGTCGGGACGGCGCGCAGCTGGCGGCGCTACGCCCGGAAGTGGCAGAACAAACCGAAACCATGGAACAGGCGATGCGCTTGCTGGCTCCGCGTGTTCAGCCGGGCGATATGGTTCTGCTCTCCCCGGCATGTGCCAGCCTTGATCAGTTCAAGAACTTTGAACAACGAGGCAATGAGTTTGCCCGTCTGGCGAAGGAGTTAGGTTGATGCGTTTATCTCTCCCTCGCCTGAAAATGCCGCGCCTGCCAGGATTCAGTATTCTGGTCTGGATCTCCACGGCGCTAAAGGGCTGGGTGATGGGCTCGCGGGAAAAAGATACCGACAGCCTGATCATGTACGATCGCACCTTACTGTGGCTGACCTTCGGCCTCGCGGCGATTGGCTTTATCATGGTGACCTCGGCGTCAATGCCCATAGGGCAACGCTTAACCAACGATCCGTTCTTCTTCGCGAAGCGTGATGGCGTCTATCTGATCCTGGCATTCATTCTGGCGATCATTACGCTGCGTCTGCCGATGGAGTTCTGGCAACGTTACAGCGCTACGATGCTACTCGGATCAATCATCCTGTTGATGATCGTTCTGGTAGTGGGTAGCTCTGTTAAAGGGGCATCGCGTTGGATCGATCTCGGCTTGCTGCGTATCCAGCCTGCGGAGCTGACAAAACTGTCGTTGTTTTGCTATATCGCCAACTATCTGGTGCGTAAAGGCGACGAAGTACGTAATAACCTGCGCGGCTTCCTGAAACCGATGGGCGTGATTCTGGTGTTAGCAGTATTACTGCTGGCACAGCCAGACCTTGGTACGGTGGTGGTGTTGTTTGTGACTACGCTGGCGATGTTATTCCTGGCGGGAGCGAAATTGTGGCAGTTCATTGCCATTATCGGTATGGGCATTTCAGCGGTTGTGTTGCTGATCCTCGCCGAACCGTACCGTATCCGCCGTGTTACCGCATTCTGGAACCCGTGGGAAGATCCCTTTGGCAGCGGCTATCAGTTAACGCAATCGCTGATGGCGTTTGGTCGCGGCGAACTGTGGGGGCAAGGCTTAGGTAACTCCGTACAAAAACTGGAGTATCTGCCGGAAGCGCACACTGACTTTATTTTCGCCATTATCGGCGAAGAATTAGGTTATGTCGGTGTGGTACTAGCACTTTTAATGGTATTCTTCGTCGCTTTTCGTGCGATGTCGATTGGCCGTAAAGCATTAGAAATTGACCATCGTTTTTCCGGTTTTCTCGCCTGTTCCATTGGCATCTGGTTTAGCTTCCAGGCGCTAGTGAACGTAGGCGCGGCCGCGGGGATGTTACCGACCAAAGGTCTGACATTGCCGTTGATCAGTTACGGTGGTTCGAGCTTACTGATTATGTCGACAGCCATCATGATGCTGTTGCGTATTGATTATGAAACGCGTCTGGAGAAAGCACAGGCGTTTGTACGAGGTTCACGATGAGTGGTCAAGGAAAGCGATTAATGGTGATGGCAGGCGGAACCGGTGGACATGTATTCCCGGGACTGGCGGTTGCGCACCATCTAATGGCTCAGGGTTGGCAAGTTCGCTGGCTGGGGACTGCCGACCGTATGGAAGCGGACTTAGTGCCAAAACATGGCATCGAAATTGATTTCATTCGTATCTCTGGTCTGCGTGGAAAAGGTATAAAAGCACTGATAGCTGCGCCACTGCGAATCTTCAACGCCTGGCGTCAGGCGCGGGCGATTATGAAAGCGTACAAACCTGACGTGGTGCTCGGAATGGGCGGCTACGTATCAGGTCCAGGTGGTCTGGCCGCGTGGTCGTTAGGCATTCCGGTTGTGCTTCATGAACAAAACGGTATTGCGGGCTTAACCAATAAATGGCTGGCGAAGATTGCCACCAAAGTGATGCAGGCGTTTCCAGGCGCTTTCCCTAATGCGGAAGTGGTGGGTAACCCGGTGCGTACCGATGTGCTGGCGCTGCCGTTGCCGCAGCAACGTTTGGCTGGACGTGAAGGTCCGGTTCGTGTGTTGGTAGTGGGTGGTTCCCAGGGCGCACGCATTCTTAACCAGACAATGCCGCAGGTTGCTGCGAAACTGGGTGATTCAGTCACTATCTGGCATCAGAGCGGTAAAGGTTCGCAACAATCCGTTGAACAGGCGTATGCCGAAGCGGGGCAACCGCAGCATAAAGTGACGGAATTTATTGATGATATGGCGGCGGCGTATGCGTGGGCGGATGTCGTCGTTTGCCGCTCCGGTGCGTTAACGGTGAGTGAAATCGCTGCGGCAGGACTACCGGCGTTGTTTGTGCCGTTTCAACATAAAGACCGCCAGCAATACTGGAATGCTCTACCGCTGGAAAAAGCGGGCGCAGCCAAAATTATCGAGCAGCCACAGCTTAGCGTGGATGCTGTCGCCAACACCCTGGCCGGGTGGTCGCGAGAAACCTTATTAACCATGGCAGAACGCGCCCGCGCTGCATCCATTCCGGATGCCACCGAGCGAGTGGCAAATGAAGTGAGCCGGGCTGCCCGGGCGTAATTGTAGCGATGCCTTTTGCATCGTATGAATTTAAGAAGTTAATGGCGTAAAGAATGAATACACAACAATTGGCAAAACTGCGTTCCATCGTGCCCGAAATGCGTCGCGTTCGGCACATACATTTTGTCGGCATCGGTGGTGCCGGTATGGGCGGTATTGCCGAAGTTCTGGCCAATGAAGGTTATCAGATCAGTGGTTCCGATTTAGCGCCAAATCCGGTCACGCAGCAGTTAATGAATCTTGGGGCGACGATTTATTTCAACCATCGCCCGGAAAACGTACGTGATGCCAGCGTGGTCGTTGTTTCCAGCGCGATTTCTGCCGATAACCCGGAAATTGTCGCAGCTCATGAAGCGCGTATTCCGGTGATCCGTCGTGCCGAAATGCTGGCTGAGTTAATGCGTTTTCGTCATGGCATCGCCATTGCCGGAACGCACGGCAAAACGACAACCACTGCGATGGTTTCCAGCATCTACGCAGAAGCGGGACTCGACCCAACCTTCGTTAACGGTGGGCTGGTAAAAGCGGCGGGCGTTCATGCGCGTTTGGGGCATGGTCGGTACCTGATTGCCGAAGCAGATGAGAGTGATGCATCGTTCCTGCATCTGCAACCGATGGTGGCGATTGTCACCAATATCGAAGCCGACCACATGGATACCTACCAGGGCGACTTTGAGAATTTAAAACAGACCTTTATTAATTTTCTGCACAACCTGCCGTTTTACGGTCGTGCAGTGATGTGTGTTGATGATCCGGTGATCCGCGAATTGTTACCGCGTGTGGGACGTCAGACCACGACTTACGGCTTCAGCGAAGATGCCGACGTGCGTGTAGAAGATTATCAGCAGATTGGCCCGCAGGGGCACTTTACGCTGCTGCGCCAGGACAAAGAGCCGATGCGCGTCACCCTGAATGCGCCAGGTCGTCATAACGCGCTGAACGCCGCAGCTGCGGTTGCGGTTGCTACGGAAGAGGGCATTGACGACGAGGCTATTTTGCGTGCGCTGGAGAGCTTCCAGGGGACTGGTCGCCGTTTTGATTTCCTCGGTGAATTCCCGCTGGAGCCAGTGAATGGTAAAAGCGGTACGGCGATGTTGGTCGATGACTACGGCCACCACCCGACGGAAGTGGACGCCACTATTAAAGCGGCGCGTGCAGGCTGGCCGGATAAAAACCTGGTAATGCTGTTTCAGCCGCACCGTTTTACCCGTACACGCGACCTGTATGATGATTTCGCCAATGTGCTGACGCAGGTTGATACCCTGTTAATGCTGGAAGTGTATCCGGCTGGCGAAGCGCCAATTCCGGGAGCGGACAGCCGTTCGCTGTGTCGCACAATTCGTGGACGTGGGAAAATTGATCCCATTCTGGTGCCTGACCCGGCGCAGGTAGCCGAGATGCTGGCACCGGTATTAACCGGTAACGACCTGATTCTCGTTCAGGGGGCTGGTAATATTGGAAAAATTGCCCGTTCTTTAGCTGAAATCAAACTGAAGCCGCAAACTCCGGAGGAAGCACAACATGACTGATAAAATCGCGGTCCTGTTGGGTGGGACCTCCGCTGAGCGGGAAGTTTCTCTGAATTCTGGCGCAGCGGTGTTAGCCGGGCTGCGTGAAGGCGGTATTGACGCGTATCCTGTCGACCCGAAAGAAGTCGACGTGACGCAACTGAAGTCGATGGGCTTTCAGAAAGTGTTTATCGCGCTACACGGTCGCGGCGGTGAAGATGGCACGCTGCAGGGCATGCTCGAGCTGATGGGCTTGCCTTATACCGGCAGCGGAGTGATGGCATCTGCGCTTTCAATGGATAAACTACGCAGCAAACTTCTGTGGCAAGGTGCCGGTTTACCGGTCGCTCCGTGGGTAGCGTTAACCCGCGCAGAGTTTGAAAAAGGCCTGAGTGATAAGCAGTTAGCAGAAATTTCTGCTCTGGGTTTGCCGGTTATCGTTAAGCCGAGCCGCGAAGGTTCCAGTGTGGGAATGTCAAAAGTAGTAGCAGAAAATGCTCTACAAGATGCATTAAGATTGGCATTTCAGCACGATGAAGAAGTATTGATTGAAAAATGGCTAAGTGGGCCGGAGTTCACGGTTGCGATACTCGGTGAAGAAATTTTACCGTCAATACGTATTCAACCGTCCGGAACCTTCTATGATTATGAGGCGAAGTATCTCTCTGATGAGACACAGTATTTCTGCCCCGCAGGTCTGGAAGCGTCACAAGAGGCCAATTTGCAGGCATTAGTGCTGAAAGCATGGACGACGTTAGGTTGCAAAGGATGGGGACGTATTGACGTTATGCTGGACAGCGATGGACAGTTTTATCTGCTGGAAGCCAATACCTCACCGGGTATGACCAGCCACAGCCTGGTGCCGATGGCGGCACGTCAGGCAGGTATGAGCTTCTCGCAGTTGGTAGTACGAATTCTGGAACTGGCGGACTAATATGTCGCAGGCTGCTCTGAACACGCGAAACAGCGAAGAAGAGGTTTCTTCTCGCCGCAATAATGGAACGCGTCTGGCGGGGATCCTTTTCCTGCTGACCGTTTTAACGACAGTGTTGGTGAGCGGCTGGGTCGTGTTGGGCTGGATGGAAGATGCGCAACGCCTGCCGCTCTCAAAGCTGGTGTTGACCGGTGAACGCCATTACACGCGTAATGACGATATCCGGCAGTCGATCCTGGCATTGGGTGAGCCAGGTACCTTTATGACCCAGGATGTCAACATCATCCAGACGCAAATAGAACAACGCCTGCCGTGGATTAAGCAGGTGAGCGTCAGAAAGCAGTGGCCTGATGAATTGAAGATTCATCTGGTTGAATATGTGCCGATTGCGCGGTGGAATGATCAACATATGGTAGACGCGGAAGGAAACACTTTCAGCGTGCCGCCAGATCGCACCAGCAAGCAGGTGCTTCCAATGCTGTATGGCCCGGAAGGCAGCGCCAATGAAGTGTTGCAGGGCTATCGCGAAATGGGGCAGATGCTGGCAAAGGACAGATTTACTCTGAAGGAAGCGGCGATGACCGCGCGGCGTTCCTGGCAGTTGACGCTGAATAACGATATTAAGCTCAATCTTGGCCGGGGCGATACGATGAAACGTTTGGCTCGCTTTGTAGAACTTTATCCGGTTTTACAGCAGCAGGCGCAAACCGATGGCAAACGGATTAGCTACGTTGATTTGCGTTATGACTCTGGAGCGGCAGTAGGCTGGGCGCCCTTGCCGCCAGAGGAATCTACTCAGCAACAAAATCAGGCACAGGCAGAACAACAATGATCAAGGCGACGGACAGAAAACTGGTAGTAGGACTGGAGATTGGTACCGCGAAGGTTGCCGCTTTAGTAGGGGAAGTTCTGCCCGACGGTATGGTCAATATCATTGGCGTGGGCAGCTGCCCGTCGCGTGGTATGGATAAAGGCGGGGTGAACGACCTCGAATCCGTGGTCAAGTGCGTACAACGCGCCATTGACCAGGCAGAATTGATGGCAGATTGTCAGATCTCTTCGGTATATCTGGCGCTTTCTGGTAAGCACATCAGCTGCCAGAATGAAATTGGTATGGTGCCTATTTCTGAAGAAGAAGTGACGCAAGAAGATGTGGAAAATGTCGTCCATACCGCGAAATCGGTGCGTGTGCGCGATGAGCATCGTGTGCTGCATGTGATCCCGCAAGAGTATGCGATTGACTATCAGGAAGGGATCAAGAATCCGGTAGGACTTTCGGGCGTGCGGATGCAGGCAAAAGTGCACCTGATCACATGTCACAACGATATGGCGAAAAACATCGTCAAAGCGGTTGAACGTTGTGGGCTGAAAGTTGACCAACTGATATTTGCCGGACTGGCATCAAGTTATTCGGTATTGACGGAAGATGAACGTGAACTGGGTGTCTGCGTCGTCGATATCGGTGGTGGTACAATGGATATCGCCGTTTATACCGGTGGGGCATTGCGCCACACTAAGGTAATTCCTTATGCTGGCAATGTCGTGACCAGTGATATCGCTTACGCCTTTGGCACGCCGCCAAGCGACGCCGAAGCGATTAAAGTTCGCCACGGTTGTGCGCTGGGTTCCATCGTTGGAAAAGATGAGAGCGTGGAAGTGCCGAGCGTAGGCGGTCGTCCGCCGCGGAGTCTGCAACGTCAGACCCTGGCAGAGGTGATCGAGCCGCGCTATACCGAGCTGCTCAACCTGGTCAACGAAGAGATATTGCAGTTGCAGGAAAAGCTTCGCCAACAAGGGGTTAAACATCACCTGGCGGCAGGCATTGTATTAACTGGTGGCGCAGCGCAGATCGAAGGTCTTGCAGCCTGTGCTCAGCGCGTGTTTCATACGCAAGTGCGTATCGGCGCGCCGCTGAACATTACCGGTTTAACGGATTATGCTCAGGAGCCGTATTATTCGACGGCGGTGGGATTGCTTCACTATGGAAAAGAGTCACATCTTAACGGTGAAGCTGAAGTAGAAAAACGTGTTACAGCATCAGTTGGCTCGTGGATCAAGCGACTCAATAGTTGGCTGCGAAAAGAGTTTTAATTTTTATGAGGCCGACGATGATTACGGCCTCAGGCGACAGGCACAAATCGGAGAGAAACTATGTTTGAACCAATGGAACTTACCAATGACGCGGTGATTAAAGTCATCGGCGTCGGCGGCGGCGGCGGTAATGCTGTTGAACACATGGTGCGCGAGCGCATTGAAGGTGTTGAATTCTTCGCGGTAAATACCGATGCACAAGCGCTGCGTAAAACAGCGGTTGGACAGACGATTCAAATCGGTAGCGGTATCACCAAAGGACTGGGCGCAGGCGCTAATCCAGAAGTTGGCCGCAATGCGGCTGATGAGGATCGCGATGCACTGCGTGCGGCGCTGGAAGGTGCAGACATGGTCTTTATTGCTGCGGGTATGGGGGGTGGTACCGGTACAGGTGCAGCACCAGTCGTCGCTGAAGTGGCAAAAGATTTGGGTATCCTGACCGTTGCTGTCGTCACTAAGCCTTTCAACTTTGAAGGCAAGAAGCGTATGGCATTCGCCGAGCAGGGGATCACTGAACTGTCCAAGCATGTGGACTCTCTGATCACTATCCCGAACGACAAACTGCTGAAAGTTCTGGGCCGCGGTATCTCCCTGCTGGATGCGTTTGGCGCAGCGAACGATGTACTGAAAGGCGCTGTGCAAGGTATCGCCGAACTGATTACTCGTCCGGGTTTGATGAACGTGGACTTTGCAGACGTACGCACCGTAATGTCTGAAATGGGCTACGCAATGATGGGTTCTGGCGTGGCGAGCGGTGAAGACCGTGCGGAAGAAGCTGCTGAAATGGCTATCTCTTCTCCGCTGCTGGAAGATATCGACCTGTCTGGCGCACGCGGCGTGCTGGTTAACATCACGGCGGGCTTCGACCTGCGTCTGGATGAGTTCGAAACGGTAGGTAACACCATCCGTGCATTTGCTTCCGACAACGCGACTGTGGTTATCGGTACTTCTCTTGACCCGGATATGAATGACGAGCTGCGCGTAACTGTTGTTGCGACAGGTATCGGCATGGACAAACGTCCTGAAATCACTCTGGTGACCAATAAGCAGGTTCAGCAGCCAGTGATGGATCGCTACCAGCAGCACGGGATGGCTCCGCTGACCCAGGAGCAGAAGCCGGTTGCTAAAGTCGTGAATGACAATGCACCGCAAACTGCGAAAGAGCCGGATTATCTGGATATCCCAGCATTCCTGCGTAAGCAAGCTGATTAAGAATTGACTGGAATTTGGGTTTCGAGGCTCTTTGTGCTAAACTGGCCCGCCGAATGTATAGTACACTTCGGTTGGATAGGTAATTTGGCGAGATAATACGATGATCAAACAAAGGACACTTAAACGTATCGTTCAGGCGACGGGTGTCGGTTTACATACCGGCAAGAAAGTCACCCTGACGTTACGCCCTGCGCCGGCCAACACCGGGGTCATCTATCGTCGCACCGACTTGAATCCACCGGTAGATTTCCCGGCCGATGCCAAATCTGTGCGTGATACCATGCTCTGTACGTGTCTGGTCAACGAGCATGATGTACGGATTTCAACCGTAGAGCACCTCAATGCTGCTCTCGCGGGCCTGGGCATCGATAACATTGTTATCGAAGTTAACGCGCCGGAAATCCCGATCATGGACGGCAGCGCCGCTCCGTTTGTATACCTGCTGCTTGACGCCGGTATCGACGAGTTGAACTGCGCCAAGAAATTTGTTCGCATCAAAGAGACTGTTCGTGTCGAAGATGGCGATAAGTGGGCTGAATTTAAGCCGTACAATGGTTTTTCGCTGGATTTCACCATCGATTTTAACCATCCGGCTATTGATTCCAGCAACCAGCGCTATGCGATGAACTTCTCCGCTGATGCGTTTATGCGCCAGATCAGCCGTGCGCGTACGTTCGGTTTCATGCGTGATATCGAATATCTGCAGTCCCGTGGTTTGTGCCTGGGCGGTAGCTTCGATTGTGCCATCGTTGTTGACGATTATCGCGTACTGAACGAAGACGGCCTGCGTTTTGAAGACGAATTTGTGCGTCACAAAATGCTCGATGCGATCGGTGACTTGTTCATGTGTGGTCACAATATTATTGGTGCATTTACCGCTTATAAATCCGGTCATGCACTGAATAACAAACTGCTGCAGGCTGTCCTTGCAAAACAGGAAGCCTGGGAATATGTGACCTTCCAGGACGACGCAGAACTGCCGTTGGCCTTCAAAGCGCCTTCAGCCGTACTGGCATAACGACATTTATACTGTCGTATAAAATTCGACTGGCAAATCTGGCACTCTCTCCGGCCAGGTGAACCAGTCGTTTTTTTTTGAATTTTATAAGAACGATAAAAAACGGTGCGAACGCTGTTTTCTTAAGCACTTTTACGCACAACTTATCTTCATTCGTGCTGTGGACTTCAGGCTTTAATGATAAGATTTGTGCGCTAAATACGTTTGAATACGATCGGGATGGCAATAACGTGAGTGGAATACTGACGCGCTGGCGACAGTTTGGTAAACGCTACTTCTGGCCGCATCTCTTATTAGGGATGGTCGCGGCGAGTTTAGGTTTGCCTGCGCTCAGCAACGCCGCCGAACCAAACGCGCCCGCAAAAGCGACAACCCGCAACCACGAGCCTTCAGCCAAAGTTAACTTTGGTCAATTGGCCTTGCTGGAAGCGAACACGCGCCGCCCGAATTCGAACTATTCCGTTGATTACTGGCATCAACATGCCATTCGCACGGTAATCCGTCATCTTTCCTTCGCAATGGCACCGCAAACGCTGCCCGTTGCTGAAGAATCTTTGCCTCTTCAGGCGCAACATCTTGCATTACTGGATACGCTCAGCGCGCTGTTGACCCAGGAAGGCACGCCGTCTGAAAAGGGTTATCGCATTGATTATGCGCATTTTACCCCGCAAGCAAAATTCAGCACGCCCGTCTGGATAAGCCAGGCGCAAGGCATCCGTGCTGGCCCTCAACGCCTCAGCTAACAACAATAAACCTTTACTTCATTTTATTGACTCCGCAACGCGGGGCGTTTGAGATTTTATTATGCTAATCAAATTATTAACTAAAGTTTTCGGTAGTCGTAACGATCGCACCCTGCGCCGGATGCGCAAAGTGGTCAACATCATCAATGCCATGGAACCGGAGATGGAAAAACTCTCCGACGAAGAACTGAAAGGGAAAACCGCAGAGTTTCGTGCGCGTCTGGAAAAAGGCGAAGTGCTGGAAAATCTGATCCCGGAAGCGTTCGCCGTGGTGCGTGAGGCAAGTAAGCGCGTCTTTGGTATGCGTCACTTCGACGTTCAGTTACTCGGCGGTATGGTTCTTAACGAACGCTGCATCGCCGAAATGCGTACCGGTGAAGGTAAAACCCTGACCGCAACGCTGCCTGCTTACCTGAACGCATTAACCGGTAAGGGCGTACACGTTGTTACCGTCAACGACTACCTGGCGCAACGTGACGCCGAAAACAACCGTCCGCTGTTTGAATTCCTTGGCCTGACTGTCGGTATCAACCTGCCGGGCATGCCAGCACCGGCGAAGCGTGAAGCTTACGCAGCTGACATCACTTACGGTACGAACAACGAATACGGCTTTGACTACCTGCGCGATAACATGGCGTTCAGCCCTGAAGAACGTGTACAGCGTAAACTGCACTATGCGCTGGTGGACGAAGTGGACTCCATCCTGATCGATGAAGCTCGTACACCGCTGATCATTTCCGGCCCGGCAGAAGACAGCTCGGAAATGTATAAACGCGTGAATAAAATTATTCCGCACCTGATCCGTCAGGAAAAAGAAGACTCCGAAACCTTCCAGGGCGAAGGCCACTTCTCGGTGGACGAAAAATCTCGCCAGGTGAACCTGACCGAACGTGGTCTGGTGCTGATTGAAGAACTGCTGGTGAAAGAAGGCATCATGGATGAAGGGGAGTCTCTGTACTCTCCGGCCAACATCATGCTGATGCACCACGTAACGGCGGCGCTGCGCGCTCATGCGCTGTTTACCCGAGACGTCGACTACATCGTTAAAGATGGTGAAGTTATCATCGTTGACGAACACACCGGTCGTACCATGCAGGGACGTCGTTGGTCCGATGGCCTGCATCAGGCAGTGGAAGCGAAAGAAGGTGTACAGATCCAGAACGAAAACCAGACGCTGGCGTCGATCACCTTCCAGAACTACTTCCGTCTGTATGAAAAACTGGCGGGGATGACCGGTACTGCTGATACCGAAGCTTTCGAATTCAGCTCCATCTACAAGCTGGATACCGTCGTTGTTCCGACCAACCGTCCAATGATTCGTAAAGATCTGCCGGACCTGGTCTACATGACTGAAGCGGAAAAAATTCAGGCGATCATTGAAGATATCAAAGAACGTACTGCGAAAGGCCAGCCGGTGCTGGTGGGTACTATCTCCATCGAAAAATCGGAGCTGGTATCAAACGAACTGACCAAAGCCGGTATTAAGCACAACGTCCTGAACGCCAAATTCCACGCCAACGAAGCGGCGATTGTTGCTCAGGCAGGTTATCCGGCTGCGGTGACTATCGCGACCAACATGGCGGGTCGTGGTACAGATATTGTGCTCGGTGGTAGCTGGCAGGCAGAAGTTGCCGCGCTGGAAAATCCGACCGCAGAGCAAATTGAAAAAATTAAAGCCGACTGGCAGGTACGTCACGATGCGGTACTGGCAGCAGGTGGCCTGCATATCATCGGTACCGAGCGTCACGAATCCCGTCGTATCGATAACCAGTTGCGCGGTCGTTCTGGTCGTCAGGGGGATGCTGGTTCTTCCCGTTTCTACCTGTCGATGGAAGATGCGCTGATGCGTATTTTTGCTTCCGACCGAGTATCCGGCATGATGCGTAAACTGGGTATGAAGCCAGGCGAAGCCATTGAACACCCGTGGGTGACTAAAGCGATTGCCAATGCCCAGCGTAAAGTTGAAAGTCGTAACTTCGACATTCGTAAGCAACTGCTGGAATATGATGACGTGGCTAACGATCAGCGTCGCGCCATTTACTCCCAGCGTAACGAACTGCTGGATGTCAGCGATGTGAGCGAAACCATCAACAGCATTCGTGAAGATGTGTTCAAAGCGACCATTGATGCCTACATTCCGCCACAGTCGCTGGAAGAAATGTGGGATATTCCGGGGCTGCAGGAACGTCTGAAGAACGATTTCGACCTCGATTTGCCAATTGCCGAGTGGCTGGATAAAGAACCAGAACTGCATGAAGAGACGCTGCGTGAGCGCATTCTGGCGCAGTCCATCGAAGTGTATCAGCGTAAAGAAGAAGTGGTTGGTGCTGAGATGATGCGTCACTTCGAAAAAGGCGTCATGCTGCAAACTCTCGACTCTCTGTGGAAAGAGCACCTGGCAGCGATGGACTATCTGCGTCAGGGTATCCACCTGCGTGGCTATGCACAGAAAGATCCGAAGCAGGAATACAAACGTGAATCGTTCTCCATGTTTGCAGCGATGCTGGAGTCGTTGAAATATGAAGTTATCAGCACGCTGAGCAAAGTTCAGGTACGTATGCCTGAAGAGGTTGAGGAGCTGGAACAACAGCGTCGTATGGAAGCCGAGCGTTTAGCGCAAATGCAGCAGCTTAGCCATCAGGATGACGACTCTGCAGCCGCAGCTGCACTGGCGGCGCAAACCGGTGAACGCAAAGTAGGACGTAACGATCCTTGCCCGTGCGGTTCTGGTAAAAAATACAAGCAGTGCCATGGTCGCCTGCAATAAAAGCTAACAGTTGAAGTAAAAGGCGCAGGATTCTGCGCCTTTTTTATAGGTTTAAGACAATGAAAAAGCTGCAAATTGCGGTAGGTATTATTCGCAACGAGAACAATGAAATCTTTATAACCCGTCGCGCAGCAGATGCGCACATGGCGAATAAACTGGAGTTTCCCGGCGGTAAAATTGAAATGAGCGAAACGCCGGAACAGGCGGTGGTGCGTGAACTTCAGGAAGAGGTCGGGATTACCCCACAACATTTTTCGCTATTTGAAAAACTGGAATATGAATTCCCGGACAGGCATATAACTCTGTGGTTCTGGCTGGTCGAAAGCTGGGAAGGGGAGCCGTGGGGTAAAGAAGGGCAACCCGGTGAGTGGATGTCGCTGGTCGGTCTGATTGCCGATGATTTTCCGCCAGCCAATGAACCGGTAATTGCGAAGCTTAAGCGTGTGTATGTCGGATAGGTGTTTATGCCGCATCCAACATTTGCACAAGATGCCCGATGCGACGCTGGCGCGTCTTATCAGGCCAGCGTCGCATCAGACAAAATGTCACTGCTTTGGCTCTTCGCTCCAGTCATCGCTTTCGGAAAGATCGCCACTGCTGGGGATTCGTTTTTCTTCAGCAGCCCATTCTCCGAGGTCGATCAGCTGACAACGTTTGGAGCAAAATGGCCGAAACGGGCTGATTTCACCCCATACCACCGTTTTCCCGCAGGTTGGGCAATTCACCGTAATAGTTTCTGACATTTTTACTCCTTAGCAACAGGCCAATTCGAAATCCAGACGTTCCGGTACCTGTCCGTTTTCACTGTCCAGCGGCATAAAACGAATGGCAAAACGGCTCTTATGACCGGAAATTTGCGGATAAAGCTGTGAATCGAGCGACAGATTCAGGCGCAGCAAGTCGGCATCGCCACCGTTATCCTGATAAAAACCATTCAGGCTGGTTTGTTTACGGAAGGGGGCCGACTGGCGAATTAAATCCAGCACCATGGTAAGTGCCTGGGTGAGCGGGTTCAGGCTGGCAATCCAGGTTTCTACCTGGCTGTCGCGCTGCGCCTGGGGTAGATGCAGCCAAATGTGCAATGAAGGTAAATCAAAGCTGCAACAGCCGCCTGGGATGCTCAGTCGCTGACGCACCAGAGCAATCAAACGATCTTCACGCAGAAATTGCCCGATACGCGGCGCGGAAATTAATACGCTCCCCGCCGCTTTTAACTGCTGAATTAATGCTTCAATACGGCTCTGGTCCACGCCAGGCACGCCAATCCAGGTCTGGAGTTTACGTTGCTGCCGGTCAAGTTCTTTCAACAGCTCAGTGCGGACTTCGCCACGCTCGAAAACATCCAGTAATTCACTGACATTACGGAAGAAATGCAGTGCGCCAGCGTGGTCAGCGATGGGTAAATTAACGGTGAGTTGCTGAATCAAAAACTCAATGCGCAGCCACGTACGCATTTTTTCATTTAGTGGATGTTCAAAAAGGACCTGGGTCTGCATTACGGTTTTTCCTGTGAGACAAACTGCGACGCAAGCTGCAAATAGTGTGCGTGCAGGCGGGCAACATCCGATGCGATAGCATCCGGTGCGCCGTTATTATCAATGACGTCATCTGCCACGGCAAGGCGAGCTTCGCGCGGTGCCTGAGCAGCAAGGATTTGTTCGACATGCTCGCGAGTTACATCATCGCGCTGCATGGTGCGCTTAAGTTGCGTTTCTGGGCTGGCATCCACCACCAGCACTCGATTCGCTTTTTTATACAGTGAGTTTTCTACCAGCAATGGCACAACCCACAGTACATAGGGGGAAGTTGCTTGCTGGATCTGGTGTTGCGTCTCTTGCTGAATCAGCGGATGCAGCAGGGCGTTAAGCCAGTTTTTCTCTTCCGGGTTGGCGAAGATCCGCTCGCGCAAGGCCCGGCGCTGCAATGTTCCATCAGCAGCAATCATGTTAGCGCCAAAGTGATCAGCAATGGCATGTAGCGCAGGTGCACCTGGTTCAACCACCTGACGCGCAATAATATCGGCATCAATGACGTTAATTCCGAGATCAGCAAACGCATTGGCAACGGTACTCTTGCCACTGCCAATGCCTCCCGTTAAGGCAACTATATACCTCATAATTTATATTCCCGGGAATTCATCATGATTATCAAAACGTTAAAAATGAGCGCACGAAAGCGAAATTGATGAAACGTTCGCTCACTATTTACCAGGTAAATTTATGGGATTGTAGCGTAAAAAAAGACAATTTCGCAGTCTTGCGCCGCATTGATTAGTGCGTATGATAGCGTCACTGGAGTTGCGCTCTTACCCTTATAGCCATTAACCCCAGGAATCCGCACATGCGTATTGAAGAAGATCTGAAGTTAGGTTTTAAAGACGTTCTCATCCGCCCTAAACGCTCCACTCTTAAAAGCCGTTCCGATGTTGAACTGGAACGTCAATTCACCTTCAAACATTCAGGTCAGAGCTGGTCCGGCGTGCCGATTATAGCCGCAAATATGGACACCGTAGGCACATTTTCTATGGCCTCTGCGCTGGCTTCTTTTGATATTTTGACTGCTGTGCATAAACACTATTCTGTCGAAGAGTGGCAAGCGTTTATCAACAATTCTTCCGCTGATGTGCTGAAACATGTGATGGTTTCTACTGGCACGTCTGATGCGGATTTCGAAAAAACTAAACAGATTCTCGACCTGAACCCGGCATTAAACTTCGTTTGTATTGATGTGGCGAATGGTTATTCCGAACACTTCGTGCAGTTCGTTGCGAAAGCGCGTGAAGCGTGGCCGACCAAAACCATTTGTGCTGGCAACGTAGTGACTGGTGAAATGTGTGAGGAGCTTATCCTCTCCGGTGCTGATATCGTTAAAGTTGGCATTGGCCCAGGTTCTGTTTGTACAACTCGCGTCAAAACAGGCGTCGGTTATCCGCAACTTTCTGCGGTGATCGAATGTGCCGATGCTGCGCACGGTCTGGGCGGAATGATCGTCAGCGACGGTGGCTGCACCACGCCGGGCGATGTCGCGAAAGCCTTTGGCGGCGGTGCCGATTTCGTCATGCTTGGCGGCATGCTGGCGGGCCACGAAGAGAGCGGCGGTCGCATCGTTGAGGAGAACGGCGAGAAATTTATGCTGTTCTACGGCATGAGCTCCGAGTCTGCGATGAAACGTCACGTTGGCGGCGTTGCGGAATACCGCGCAGCAGAAGGTAAAACCGTTAAGCTGCCGCTGCGAGGCCCGGTTGAAAATACCGCGCGTGATATTTTGGGCGGCCTGCGTTCAGCTTGTACATACGTTGGGGCTTCACGCCTGAAAGAGCTGACCAAGCGCACCACATTTATCCGTGTGCTGGAACAAGAAAACCGCATCTTCAACAACCTGTAATCTCCCAACGCTGGCGTGGAGCAACACGCCAGCGTTATCCCATTCCACTCATCGCATCGCCTAAATGGAAAATGGGCAGATACATTGCCACCACCAGCGTACCGATAATTCCTCCCGTTATGATCAGCAACGCCGGTTCCAGTAAGGCTGCGAGGTTATCCGCCAGCGCCATTGTGTTATCCCGATGATGATGGGCGAGGTTGTCTAACATGAGATCCAGCGAGCCGGATGCCTCTCCTGTTCTCACTAATTGCAAACAGAGTGGGCTAAACTCACCGGCATTTTTTAGCGCCAGCCAGATGGGTTGACCGTTACTGATATCGTGCTGGATTTGTGTCAGAAGTTGCACCCAGTACGGGCAGCGCATTGTTTCTCTGACGCTCTCTACGCCCTGTAAAAAAGTAATGCCTGCACTTTGAGTCAGCGCCAGAATCGTAAAGATCTGCGTGAGTTTTTGTCCCCGCATCAGTGAACCCATAATCGGGATGCGTAACAGCAATTTCTGCCGCGCGATAAGCCAGGTCGGGCGGCGCATCAGCAACTTATTGGCTATCGCCAGCAGAAAGCCGAATAACACCAGCAGCCAGCCCCATTCGCCACTAAAGTCTGCCAGCGTCATGATCCCCTGCGTTAGTACCGGTAGTGGGGTGTTGAAGGTCTTATAAATAGCAGCAAACTCCGGCAGCACAAAATGCAGCATTGCCACAACCACCATGATTGCCATCGCTAAAATGATGATGGGATAACGCAACGCTGATTTCACTTTGTCGGTCAACTGACGCTGGGCTTTTTGCTGACGCGCCAGTTCAAAGCAGCATTCATCCAGCTTACCGGTCAGTTCACCCGTGCGGATCATCGCCTGATAGAGCGGCGGAAATACCTCTGACCAGGGTAATAAGGCATTGGAAAAAGCAATGCCCTGTTCGAGATCGTGCGCCAGCGATTGCAGCAACGCTTGCCATTGCTTACTGGGATGCTGTTCCGCCAGCAGTGCCAGCCCTTCAGAAAGCGTTAACCCGGCTTTGAGTAGCGTCGCCAGTTGATGAATGACTTCCGCGCTTTTATCTCCTCGCCACTGCGCAGAATTGATGGCGATTCGCTTCAGGCTTAGTGGGGTAACCATCTGTTGCTGTAGTGCCATAAGCAGCAAAGCACGGCTCTCTGCCCATAGCATCCCATCTTGCGCATTGCCGTCGCCGGTTATGCCACGCCAGCGCCAGAGTTGCTTACTCGCCATGCGGCATCCCCAATACGCGGATTAACTCTTCAAAGGTGGTTAAGCCTTGCTCCACGGCCAGGCAGCCGTTTTCAAAAAGCGTACGCATACCCGCCTGTCGGGCGTGCGTTTCCAGCGATTCAACGTCGGTATTAGCGGAAATAAGCTGGCGTATGACCGGTGTTATGGGTAGAACTTCAAATAAGGCCGTACGACCATAAAAACCGTGGTAGCAATGTACACAACCGGGTGCTTGCCAGCGGGGCAGCGGCGACGACCATACATTGTCTGGAATATGGATGGACTCCCCTTGCTGCAGGCGACAATGTGGGCAAAGTTTGCGTACCAGACGCTGGGCTATTACCAGTGTAAGCGCTGATGAGAGCATCCAGCGGGCGACTCCCATTTGCTGTAAACGTACCAGCGTTTCAGTGGTGGAATTGGTGTGTAGGGTAGACAACACCAGGTGACCGGTTTGCGCCGCTTTAATAGCGATCTCTGCTGTTTCGCCATCGCGGATCTCTCCGATCATAATGACGTCAGGGTCCTGGCGCAATAACGCACGCAAAACGCCCTGAAAGGTGAGTCCGGCACGCGGATGGATTTGCGTCTGGTTTAGTCCGGCTATGGGGATCTCAACCGGATCTTCGACGCTACAAATATTAATGTCAGCGGTATTCAGCGTTTGCAGGGCACTATAAAGCGTGACCGTTTTGCCGCTGCCTGTAGGGCCTGTTACCAGCACCAGTCCCTGTGGTTGTTGCAAGGCATGAGCAAAGTCCGCCAGTTGTAACGGCTGCATTCCAAGCGTGTTGACATCCAGTGCCTGACTCACCTGCTGTAACAACCTTAATACCACCTTTTCACCACCCCGACATGGTAAGGTCGCAATACGAAATGAGACGGCGTTTCCTGCCAGTTCGACAGTGAATTGCCCGTCCTGCGGCAGGCGATGTTCCGCAATATCCAGGTTGCCCAGCACTTTTAATCTGGCGGTTAATGCGACTCCGACATCCGGTGAAACATCCGGTAAAGGATGCAATACGCCGTCGATACGCAAGCGGATGCGGTAGGCATTGTCCGCTGGTTCGATATGAATATCAGACGCGCGTTGTTCCAGCGCAGATTGTAGCGTTCGAGTCAGCAACTCTGCTTTGGGCTGATGCTTCTCATGAATAGCTACGGGCAATGTCTGTTGTGTGCGACTGGCGTGACCTTCCATTTGTTGGCGCGTCCAGCAGGTGATCTCAATACGTTTGGTGGTAGCGAAATGCAATGCGTCTAGTAGCTCATGCGAAGGGGCATCGACCACCGCAACATGAACCACCTCTTCGCTGGCATCCAGCAAGACTCCCTGATAACGCAGACACAGGGCGGTGAGCTGTGGAATATTCATTGCCGCTCCTTAGTTGGCGTCATCAAAGCGGAAGACATCTTCGCAGGCTTGCTGCAATGCGCTGTCACTTTGAATATTGCAGTTGCGCGTCCAACCGGTGACGCCGTTTGCGTTATCCCAACCCGGCGTCATGACGACGCTTAGCCCATTGAGACTTTCTTGCCCGGTCAGCGACACCACGCCCTTTGCCACACTCATGGCTGAAACATAGCGGGTGGTGGTAGGCGAGGGGATGCCATTACTGCCACCGTCGCAGGTATCTAATCCACCATGTTCCAGCGCGCACAACTCTACGGCGGTACGGTAAGGCACAAAGGTTTGTAGCATGTCGGTGAGTGCGGCTTTGCGCAGGTAGTTTTGATAAGCGGGAATACCAATGGCGCTTAAAATGGCAATGATGCCAATAACCACCATCAGTTCGATAAGTGTAAAACCGCGTTGCTTGTCCATTTGTTTCGCTCCTTGATTTGGTTGGCGCTACTTTGGCAAACGCCATCAGCACAAGCGAGGGGCAAAAAACGAAACGGGAAAGCAGCTTCCGGAGTTTTTTATTATGTTGCAGCGAAAGACAAGAAATTTGCGAGGCGTTACGAAGAAAGTTGGGAAAGGGGAGATTATCCGCCCGCGATGGAGCGGATAAATCTGTCAGCAATCAGCAAAAACGCATTGATAGGTCGAGTGCCTGTACGTGTTTAGTTAGCGCACCGACGGAGATAAAGTCCACGCCCGTTTCGGCAAATTCGCGCAGTGTTTTGTCAGTGACGTTGCCAGACACTTCCAGTAGCGCCTTGCCGTTGGTGCGTTTGACGGCTTCGCGCATCTGTTCTGTTTCGAAGTTATCCAGCATGATGATATCGGCACCTGCTTTCAGGGCTTCATCAAGTTCTTCCAGATTCTCTACTTCGACTTCTACTGGCGCATCCGGGTGCAGCCAGGATGCTTTTTCGACCGCCTGGCGCACTGAGCCGGAGGCAATAATATGGTTTTCTTTGATCAGAAAGGCATCAGAAAGCCCCAGACGGTGATTCGCTCCGCCGCCGCAAAGTACCGCGTATTTCAGAGCTGAACGCAGGCCGGGTAAGGTTTTGCGCGTATCCAACAACTGCGTGTTGGTGCCCTCCAGTAATTCGACATAGTGGCGTACCTTACTGGCAACCCCTGAAAGGGTTTGCACAAAATTAAGCGCAGTGCGTTCGCCCGTTAACAGCACGCGGGATGGGCCTTCAAGTTCGAACAAGGGTTGATTGGCGTTGATGACATCGCCGTCATCCACATGCCAGATTATGGTGACATCGTCGCCTGCCAGTTGAATAAACACCTCTTCAACCCAGCGTTTGCCGCAAAATACGCCATTCTCGCGGGTGATCACTGTGGCATGAGAGCGAGAGTTTTCCGGTAAAAGTTTTGCCGTAATGTCATTGTTGGCATCGACTGTTCCGCCTAAATCTTCCCGCAGCGCCTGGGCCACCGCGCCGGGGATATCGAGATTAATGCGTTCCAGCAGCTCGTCACGTCGGGTGTCAGGGTTATAGCGGCGAGGCGGCATGTTAAAACTCCAGATAGCTAACGAATCATAAGGTAGAAACATGCTACTCTGAACCGGGTATTAGCACCACATATAAGGAGATCCTGCATGTTGTTAGAACAGGGGTGGCTGGTTGGCGCGCGCCGCGTTCCCTCACCACATTACGATTGCCGCCCGGATGACGAAACACCCACCCTGCTGGTGGTGCACAATATTAGCCTGCCGCCAGGCGAGTTTGGCGGTCCGTGGATCGACGCATTATTCACTGGAACTATTGATCCGCAGGCACATCCTTTCTTTGCTGAGATCGCCCATTTGCGCGTCTCCGCTCACTGTTTGATTCGCCGCGATGGTGAAATAGTCCAGTATGTTCCTTTCGATAAACGTGCCTGGCATGCCGGAGTCTCTCAGTATCAGGGGCGCGAACGCTGCAATGATTTTTCTATTGGGATTGAGCTGGAAGGCACCGATACGCTGGCGTATACCGATGCGCAGTATCAACAGCTTGCGGCGGTTACGCGGGCACTGATTGATCGCTATCCAGATATCGCTAATAACATGACGGGCCATTGTGATATCGCGCCGGATCGGAAAACCGATCCCGGTCCTGCATTTGATTGGGCACGGTTTCGTGCACTGGTCAGCAAGGAGACAACATGACGCTATTTACAACCTTACTGGTGTTAATTTTCGAGCGCCTGTTTAAGTTGGGCGAGCACTGGCAGCTTGATCATCGTCTTGAAGCGTTCTTTCGGCGGGTGAAACATTTTTCTCTCGGGCGCACATTAGGCATGACCATTATTGCGATGGGCGTGACTTTTTTACTGTTACGCGCATTGCAGGGAGTATTGTTCAACGTTCCCACGCTGCTGGTGTGGCTGCTGATTGGTTTGCTGTGTATTGGCGCAGGTAAAGTTCGTCTTCATTATCATGCTTATCTGACAGCTGCTTCACGTAATGATAGCCATGCCCGTGCCACGATGGCTGGCGAACTCACCATGATTCACGGCGTCCCGGCAGGCTGCGATGAACGTGAGTATTTGCGTGAGCTGCAAAATGCATTGCTGTGGATTAACTTTCGTTTTTATCTTGCACCGCTGTTCTGGCTGATTGTGGGGGGAACCTGGGGACCCGTTACGCTGATGGGGTATGCGTTTTTGCGTGCATGGCAATACTGGCTGGCGCGTTACCAGACGCCGCATCATCGTTTACAGTCCGGCATTGATGCCGTGCTTCATGTACTGGATTGGGTGCCGGTTCGTCTTGCGGGTGTGGTATATGCCTTGATCGGTCATGGTGAGAAAGCGTTACCGGCCTGGTTTGCTTCGCTGGGTGATTTCCATACTTCGCAATATCAGGTATTAACGCGTCTGGCACAGTTCTCTCTGGCGCGTGAACCGCATGTCGATAAGGTGGAGACGCCGAAGGCAGCGGTTTCCATGGCGAAGAAAACCTCGTTCGTGGTCGTGGTGGTAATTGCGCTACTGACGATTTACGGGGCGTTGGTGTAAAGATTATTGCCCTCACCCTGCACGGGTGAGGGCGTAGAGAGATTAATGCGCTTTTACGGCTTTGGCGGTTTTCTCTTTAAACAGATAGCCGATACCTAACACGATCAGCCATACCGGGATCAGGTATACCGAAATCGCCATTCCTGGGGTCATCAGCATAATCACCAGTACCGCCGCCATAAACAGCAGGCAGATCCAGTTACCCAGCGGATAAAGCAGAGCAGGGAAGCGAGTTACCACGCCTTGTTCCTGCTTGGCGCGACGGAATTTCATATGCGCCAGGCTAATCATCGCCCAGTTGATTACCAGTGCAGATACCACCAGCGCCATTAACAGGCCAAATGCGGATTCCGGAGCAAGATAGTTAATCAGTACGCACAATGCCGTAACCAGCGCAGACACCAGAATAGTGTTAACCGGTACACCGCGTTTGTCGACAGACGCCAGCGCTTTTGGCGCGTTGCCCTGTTGTGCCAGACCAAACAGCATACGGCTGTTGCAATATACGCAGCTGTTGTACACGGAGAGCGCAGCAGTCAGTACCACGATGTTCAGCGCATTAGCCACAAAGGTATCGCCCAATTCGTGGAAGATCAGTACAAACGGACTGGTATCAGCAGTAACGCGGGTCCACGGCATCAGCGAGAGCAGAACGGCTAACGAACCAATATAGAAAATCAGGATGCGGTAGATAACCTGGTTAGTCGCTTTTGGAATACTTTGCTCCGGGTTATCTGCTTCTGCTGCGGTGATGCCCACCAGTTCCAGACCACCGAAAGAGAACATGATAATCGCCATCATCATCACCAGCCCGGTGAAGCCGTGCGGCAGGAAACCACCCTGATCCCACAGGTTGCTAACGCTCGCCTGCGGGCCGCCGTTGCCGCTGAATAGCAGCCAGCCGCCGAAGATGATCATCGCTACCACCGCGATAACTTTGATAATGGCAAACCAGAACTCCATCTCGCCAAACACTTTTACGTTTGTCAGGTTGATGGCGTTGATCACCACAAAGAACACGGCGGCAGAAACCCAGGTGGGGATTTCCGGATACCAGAACTGAATGTATTTACCCACGGCAGTCAGCTCAGCCATGGCAACTAAAACGTACAGTACCCAGTAGTTCCAGCCAGAGGCGAAACCGGCAAAACTGCCCCAGTATTTATAAGCAAAGTGGCTAAAGGAGCCTGCGACAGGTTCCTCGACCACCATTTCACCTAGCTGACGCATGATCAGAAAGGCGATAAAACCAGCAATGGCGTAACCCAGGATAATCCCTGGCCCTGCGGACTGTATTACGGAGGCGCTACCCAGGAATAGCCCTGTCCCTATCGCGCCTCCCAGCGCGATAAGCTGTATGTGGCGGTTTTTAAGGCCGCGCTTTAGCTGCTCGCCGTGCTGTTGACCTTCCATCATGAAACCTCGTGCGGTGATTGTTTTTTTGATCTACGCAGTGATGCGTGTGTAAGTTTTCAATTCCGTTTGTTGTATTGATTTGTTTACATCAAAGAAGTTTGAATTGTTACAAAAGGACTTCCGTCAGATCAAGAATAATGGTATGCGGCAGCGAATGCACCCGCTTTATGCATGGTTGAAGATGAGTTGCTTAAAAAGAAACCGTTTGTAAAGCTCAGCCTCAACCCCTCTCAATATGTATAATGAATTTAAATTCGTTTTAATTGAATTAAAAATCACAAAATTGGTAAGTGAATCGGTTCAATTCGGATTTTTATAGTTTAATAATCGTTAAAAAACCCCTTTCCTACGTAAAGTCTACATTTGTGCATAGTTACAACTTTGAAACGTTATATATGTCAAGTTGTTAAAATGTGCACAGTTTCATGATTTCAATCAAAACCTATATGGACATAAGGTGAATACTTTGTTACTTTAGCGTCACAGACATGAAATTGGTAAGACCAATTGACTTCGGCAAGTGGCTTAAGACAGGAACTCATGGCCTACAGCAAAATCCGCCAACCAAAACTCTCCGATGTGATTGAGCAGCAACTGGAGTTTTTGATCCTCGAAGGCACACTCCGCCCGGGCGAAAAACTCCCACCGGAACGCGAACTGGCGAAACAGTTCGACGTCTCCCGTCCCTCCTTGCGTGAGGCGATTCAACGTCTCGAAGCGAAGGGCTTGTTGCTTCGTCGCCAGGGTGGCGGCACTTTTGTCCAGAGCAGCCTATGGCAAAGCTTCAGCGATCCGCTGGTGGAGCTGCTCTCCGACCATCCTGAATCACAGTATGACTTGCTCGAAACACGACACGCCCTGGAAGGTATCGCCGCTTATTACGCCGCGCTGCGTAGTACCGATGAAGACAAGGAACGCATCCGTGAACTCCACCACGCCATAGAGCTGGCGCAGCAGTCTGGCGATCTGGACGCGGAATCAAATGCCGTACTCCAGTATCAGATTGCCGTCACCGAAGCGGCCCACAATGTGGTTCTGCTTCATCTGCTAAGGTGTATGGAGCCGATGTTGGCCCAGAATGTCCGCCAGAACTTCGAATTGCTCTATTCGCGTCGCGAGATGCTGCCGCTGGTGAGTAGTCACCGCACCCGCATATTTGAAGCGATTATGGCCGGTAAGCCGGAAGAAGCGCGCGAAGCATCGCATCGCCATCTGGCCTTTATCGAAGAAATTTTGCTCGACAGAAGCCGCGAAGAGAGTCGCCGTGAGCGTTCTCTGCGTCGTCTGGAGCAACGAAAGAATTAGTGATTTTTCTGGTAAAAATTATCCAGAAGATGTTGTAAATCAAGCGCATATAAAAGCGCGGCAACTAAACGTAGAACCTGTCTTATTGAGCTTTCCGGCGAGAGTTCAATGGGACAGGTTCCAGAAAACTCAACGTTATTAGATAGATAAGGAATAACCCATGTCAGAACGTTTCCCAAATGACGTGGATCCGATCGAAACTCGCGACTGGCTCCAGGCGATCGAATCGGTCATCCGTGAAGAAGGTGTTGAGCGTGCTCAGTATCTGATCGACCAACTGCTTGCTGAAGCCCGCAAAGGCGGTGTCAACGTAGCCGCAGGCACCGGTATCAGCAACTACATCAACACCATCCCCGTTGAAGAACAACCGGAGTATCCGGGTAATCTGGAACTGGAACGCCGTATTCGTTCAGCTATCCGCTGGAACGCCATCATGACGGTTCTGCGTGCGTCGAAAAAAGACCTCGAACTGGGCGGCCACATGGCGTCCTTCCAGTCTTCCGCAACCATTTATGATGTGTGCTTTAACCACTTCTTCCGTGCACGCAACGAGCAGGATGGCGGCGATCTGGTTTACTTCCAGGGCCACATCTCCCCGGGCGTTTACGCTCGTGCTTTCCTGGAAGGTCGTCTGACTCAGGAGCAGCTGGATAACTTCCGTCAGGAAGTTCACGGCAATGGCCTCTCTTCCTATCCGCACCCGAAACTGATGCCGGAATTCTGGCAGTTCCCGACCGTATCTATGGGTCTGGGTCCGATTGGTGCTATTTACCAGGCTAAATTCCTGAAATATTTGGAACACCGTGGCCTGAAAGATACCTCTAAACAGACCGTTTACGCCTTCCTCGGCGACGGTGAAATGGACGAACCGGAATCCAAAGGTGCGATCACCATCGCTACCCGTGAAAAACTGGATAACCTGGTCTTCGTTATCAACTGTAACCTGCAGCGTCTTGACGGCCCGGTCACCGGTAACGGCAAGATCATCAACGAACTGGAAGGCATCTTCGAAGGTGCTGGCTGGAACGTGATCAAAGTGATGTGGGGTAGCCGTTGGGATGAACTGCTGCGTAAAGATACCAGCGGTAAACTGATCCAGCTGATGAACGAAACCGTTGACGGCGACTACCAGACCTTCAAATCGAAAGATGGTGCGTACGTTCGTGAACACTTCTTCGGTAAATATCCGGAAACCGCAGCTCTGGTTGCAGACTGGACTGACGAGCAGATCTGGGCGCTGAACCGTGGCGGTCACGATCCGAAGAAAATCTACGCTGCATTCAAGAAAGCGCAGGAAACCAAAGGCAAAGCGACGGTAATCCTTGCTCATACCATTAAAGGTTACGGCATGGGCGACGCGGCTGAAGGTAAAAACATCGCGCACCAGGTTAAGAAAATGAACATGGACGGCGTGCGTCATATCCGCGACCGTTTCAATGTGCCGGTGTCTGATGCAGATATCGAAAAACTGCCGTACATCACCTTCCCGGAAGGTTCTGAAGAGCATACCTATCTGCACGCTCAGCGTCAGAAACTGCACGGTTATCTGCCAAGCCGTCAGCCGAACTTCACCGAGAAGCTTGAGCTGCCGAGCCTGCAAGACTTCGGCGCGCTGCTGGAAGAGCAGAGCAAAGAGATCTCTACCACTATCGCTTTCGTTCGTGCTCTGAACGTGATGCTGAAGAACAAGTCGATCAAAGATCGTCTGGTACCGATCATCGCCGACGAAGCGCGTACTTTCGGTATGGAAGGTCTGTTCCGTCAGATTGGTATTTACAGCCCGAACGGTCAGCAGTACACCCCGCAGGACCGCGAGCAGGTTGCTTACTATAAAGAAGACGAGAAAGGTCAGATTCTGCAGGAAGGGATCAACGAGCTGGGCGCAGGGTGTTCCTGGCTGGCAGCGGCGACCTCTTACAGCACCAACAATCTGCCGATGATTCCGTTCTACATCTATTACTCGATGTTCGGCTTCCAGCGTATCGGCGATCTGTGCTGGGCGGCTGGCGACCAGCAAGCGCGTGGCTTCCTGATCGGCGGTACTTCCGGTCGTACCACCCTGAACGGCGAAGGTCTGCAGCACGAAGATGGTCACAGCCACATTCAGTCGCTGACTATCCCGAACTGTATCTCTTACGACCCGGCTTACGCTTACGAAGTTGCTGTCATCATGCATGACGGTCTGGAGCGTATGTACGGTGAAAAACAAGAGAACGTTTACTACTACATCACTACGCTGAACGAAAACTACCACATGCCGGCAATGCCGGAAGGTGCTGAGGAAGGTATCCGTAAAGGTATCTACAAACTCGAAACCATTGAAGGTAGCAAAGGTAAAGTTCAGCTGCTGGGCTCCGGTTCTATCCTGCGTCACGTCCGTGAAGCGGCAGAGATCCTGGCGAAAGATTACGGCGTAGGTTCTGACGTTTATAGCGTGACCTCCTTCACCGAGCTGGCGCGTGATGGTCAGGATTGTGAACGCTGGAACATGCTGCACCCGCTGGAAACACCGCGCGTTCCGTATATCGCTCAGGTGATGAATGACGCTCCGGCAGTGGCATCTACCGACTATATGAAACTGTTCGCTGAGCAGGTCCGTACTTACGTACCGGCTGACGACTATCGCGTACTGGGTACTGATGGCTTCGGTCGTTCCGACAGCCGTGAGAACCTGCGTCACCACTTCGAAGTTGATGCTTCTTATGTCGTGGTTGCGGCGCTGGGCGAACTGGCTAAACGTGGCGAAATCGATAAGAAAGTGGTTGCTGACGCAATCGCCAAATTCAACATCGATGCAGATAAAGTTAACCCGCGTCTGGCTTAAGAGGTAAAAGAATAATGGCTATCGAAATCAAAGTACCGGACATCGGGGCTGATGAAGTTGAAATCACCGAGATCCTGGTCAAAGTGGGCGACAAAGTTGAAGCCGAACAGTCGCTGATCACCGTAGAAGGCGACAAAGCCTCTATGGAAGTACCATCTCCGCAGGCGGGTATCGTTAAAGAGATCAAAGTCTCTGTTGGCGATAAAACCCAGACCGGCGCACTGATTATGATTTTCGATTCCGCCGACGGTGCAGCTGACGCTGCACCTGCTCAGGCAGAAGAGAAGAAAGAAGCAGCTCCGGCAGCAGCACCAGCGGCTGCGGCGGCAAAAGACGTTAACGTTCCGGATATCGGCAGCGACGAAGTCGAAGTGACCGAAATCCTGGTGAAAGTTGGCGATAAAGTTGAAGCTGAACAGTCGCTGATCACCGTAGAAGGCGACAAGGCTTCTATGGAAGTTCCGGCTCCGTTTGCAGGCACCGTGAAAGAGATCAAAGTGAACGTGGGTGACAAAGTGTCTACCGGCTCGCTGATTATGGTCTTCGAAGTCGCGGGTGAAGCAGGCGCGGCAGCTCCGGCGGCTAAACAGGAAGCAGCTCCGGCAGCGGCCCCTGCATCAGCAGCTGGCGTGAAAGAAGTTAACGTTCCGGATATCGGCGGTGACGAAGTTGAAGTGACCGAAGTGATGGTGAAAGTGGGCGACAAAGTTGCCGCTGAACAGTCACTGATCACCGTAGAAGGCGATAAAGCTTCTATGGAAGTCCCGGCTCCGTTTGCAGGCGTCGTGAAGGAACTGAAAGTCAACGTTGGCGATAAAGTGAAAACTGGCTCGCTGATTATGATCTTCGAAGTTGAAGGCGCAGCGCCTGCGGCAGCTCCTGCGAAACAGGAAGCGGCAGCGCCGGCTCCGGCAGCAAAAGCTGAAGCTCCGGCAGCAGCACCGGCTGCGAAAGCGGAAGGCAAATCTGAATTTGCTGAAAACGACGCTTACGTTCACGCGACTCCGCTGATCCGCCGTCTGGCACGCGAGTTTGGCGTTAACCTGGCGAAAGTGAAGGGCACTGGCCGTAAAGGTCGTATCCTGCGCGAAGACGTTCAGGCTTACGTGAAAGAAGCTATCAAACGTGCAGAAGCGGCTCCGGCGGCGACTGGCGGCGGTATCCCAGGCATGCTGCCGTGGCCGAAGGTGGACTTCAGCAAGTTTGGTGAAATCGAAGAAGTGGAACTGGGCCGTATCCAGAAAATTTCTGGTGCGAACCTGAGCCGTAACTGGGTGATGATCCCGCATGTTACTCACTTCGACAAAACCGATATCACCGAGCTGGAAGCGTTCCGTAAACAGCAGAACGAAGAAGCGGCGAAACGTAAGCTGGATGTGAAGATAACCCCAGTTGTCTTCATCATGAAAGCGGTTGCTGCAGCTCTTGAGCAGATGCCTCGCTTCAACAGTTCGCTGTCGGAAGACGGTCAGCGTCTGACCCTGAAGAAATACATCAACATCGGTGTGGCGGTGGATACCCCGAACGGTCTGGTTGTTCCGGTATTCAAAGACGTCAACAAGAAAGGCATCATCGAGCTGTCTCGCGAGCTGATGACTATTTCTAAGAAAGCGCGTGACGGTAAGCTGACTGCGGGCGAAATGCAGGGCGGTTGCTTCACCATCTCCAGCATCGGCGGCCTGGGTACTACCCACTTCGCGCCGATTGTGAACGCGCCGGAAGTGGCTATCCTCGGCGTTTCCAAGTCCGCGATGGAGCCGGTGTGGAATGGTAAAGAGTTCGTGCCGCGTCTGATGCTGCCGATTTCTCTCTCCTTCGACCACCGCGTGATCGACGGTGCTGATGGTGCCCGTTTCATTACCATCATTAACAACACGCTGTCTGACATTCGCCGTCTGGTGATGTAAGTAAAAGAGCCGGCCCAACGGCCGGCTTTTTTCTGGTAATCTCATGAATGTATTGAGGTTATTAGCGAATAGACAAATCGGTTGCCGTTTGTTGTTTAAAAATTGTTAACAATTTTGTAAAATACCGACGGATAGAACGACCCGGTGGATAATGGGCGTCATAAAAAAAACGTCAGACCCGCCGGAGATAAATATATAGAGGTCATGATGAGTACTGAAATCAAAACTCAGGTCGTGGTACTTGGGGCAGGCCCCGCAGGTTACTCCGCTGCCTTCCGTTGCGCTGATTTAGGTCTGGAAACCGTAATCGTAGAACGTTACAACACCCTTGGCGGTGTTTGCCTGAACGTCGGCTGTATCCCTTCTAAAGCACTGCTGCACGTAGCAAAAGTTATCGAAGAAGCCAAAGCGCTTGCTGAACACGGTATCGTCTTCGGCGAACCGAAAACCGATATTGACAAGATTCGTACCTGGAAAGAGAAAGTGATCAATCAGCTGACCGGTGGTCTGGCTGGTATGGCGAAAGGCCGCAAAGTCAAAGTGGTCAACGGTCTGGGTAAATTTACCGGGGCTAACACCCTGGAAGTTGAAGGTGAGAACGGCAAAACCGTGATCAACTTCGACAACGCGATCATTGCAGCGGGTTCTCGCCCGATCCAACTGCCGTTTATTCCGCATGAAGATCCGCGTATCTGGGACTCCACTGACGCGCTGGAACTGAAAGAAGTACCAGAACGCCTGCTGGTAATGGGTGGCGGTATCATCGGTCTGGAAATGGGGACCGTATACCACGCGCTGGGTTCACAGATTGACGTGGTTGAAATGTTCGACCAGGTTATCCCGGCAGCTGACAAAGACATCGTTAAAGTCTTCACCAAGCGTATCAGCAAGAAATTCAACCTGATGCTGGAAACCAAAGTTACCGCCGTTGAAGCGAAAGAAGACGGTATTTATGTGACGATGGAAGGCAAAAAAGCACCCGCTGAACCGCAGCGTTACGACGCCGTGCTGGTAGCGATTGGTCGTGTGCCGAACGGTAAAAACCTCGACGCAGGCAAAGCTGGCGTGGAAGTGGACGACCGTGGTTTCATCCGCGTTGACAAACAGCTGCGCACTAACGTACCGCACATCTTTGCTATCGGCGATATTGTCGGTCAGCCGATGCTGGCACACAAAGGTGTTCACGAAGGTCACGTTGCCGCTGAAGTTATCGCCGGTAAGAAACACTACTTCGATCCGAAAGTTATCCCGTCCATCGCCTATACCGAACCAGAAGTTGCATGGGTGGGTCTGACCGAGAAAGAAGCGAAAGAGAAAGGCATCAGCTATGAAACTGCCACCTTCCCGTGGGCTGCTTCTGGTCGTGCGATCGCTTCCGACTGCGCAGACGGTATGACCAAGCTGATTTTCGACAAAGAATCTCACCGTGTGATCGGTGGTGCGATTGTCGGTACTAACGGCGGCGAGCTGCTGGGTGAAATCGGCCTGGCAATCGAAATGGGTTGTGATGCTGAAGACATCGCACTGACCATCCATGCGCACCCGACTCTGCACGAGTCTGTGGGCCTGGCGGCAGAAGTGTTCGAAGGTAGCATTACCGACCTGCCGAACCCGAAAGCGAAGAAGAAGTAATTTTTCGTTTGCCGGAACATCCGGCAATTAAAAAAGCGGCTAACCACGCCGCTTTTTTTACGCCTGCATTTTACCTTTCCATTCTCCTTGCTCCACGCTCAGACAACCGTTCCCGTATCGCTGACCGTTGCTCGTTATTCAGCCTGGCAGTACGGTTACTGTCGTTTAGACGTTGCGGGCGGCTCTCCTGAACTTTCTTCCGAAAAACCTGACGTTGCTCAGGTGATGCTGATTGAACACGCTGGCGGGCGTTATCACGTTGCTGTTGGTTCAGTGGGCGCTGCTGTACTTTTTCCTTAAACACCTGGCGCTGCTCTGGTGATGCGGACTGAATACGCTCACGCGCTGCCTCTTTTCGCTGCTGGTTCTGCGGGTTAGTCTGCATTTTCTCGCGAACCGCCTGGCGCTGCTCAGGCGAGGCGGACTGAATACGCTCACGCGCTGCCTCTCTTCGCTGCTGGATCTGCGGGTTAGTCTGCATTTTCTCGCGGACTGCCTGGCGCTGCTCAGGAGAGGCCGACTGATAACGCTGACGAGCGGCGTCCTTTTGTTGCTGGGTCAGTGGTTGGCGACGGCTGAACTCGCGGAAGTCGTCATAGCTCCCATAATGTTCCGCTTCATTAAATCGCTGTGCCGCAGCCTGACGTTGAGTATCTCGCGTAATGACTGGCGCAGTGTGTGTTCGTTGCTGAAACTGACTTGCTGCTGCCTGACGCTGACTGTCGCGCGATAGAGCAGGTAACTGCGTGGCGCTCATGCCGCCGTTGACATCGGTTTGGTGAAACCGCTTTGCCATATCCTGATCATGATAGGGCACACCATCACGGTAGTTTGGATTGTGCCGCCATGCCATATTGTTATCAGTAAGATGCTCACCGGTGATACGGTTGAAATTGTTTACGTCGATATTGATGTTGTCGCCGTTGTGTTGCCAGCCATTACCGTCACGATGACCGCCATCGTGGTGGTGATAATCATCATCGTCATGATGATGATGGTCATGATCGTCGTCATCCCAGTCGATGCTGCTGAATAGCGCGTACGTGGTAGCAACGCCCATGCTATAGCCGAATCCGCGCACAAAGCTGTCAACAAACGGTTCTCCGGCTGGTGGTGGCAGATAAACTGGCGGATAAGCGGTATTGGCCCAACTGCCGTAAACCACGTTTGGGTTGTAGTTCGGAATATAAACCACATCCGGATTGGCTGGCTCAATGGTTATTACGGTCGGTGCAGGTTCTGCGACGACGGGGCTGGACGTAGAAACGGTATTTGATTGTGTGACAGGGGCGTTGGCGGGCTGATTTACCGGTACGACTTTTTTCGTTGTCGTGATGATCTTTTGTTCAGTTGATGACTTCAGCGAGCCGGTTTGTTGCGCCAGTTGCCGCAATCGCTGTACCGAGTCCATCACGTCCTGCGGCTGCGCCAGAAAAGCATCGCCCAGGTTTTGCACCCATTGCGGGTTTTCGCCCATCAATGCCATCAACTGTGGAAAGGCCACCAGTGATTTGACGCTGGCGTCCCAGGGCTGGTCAGATACCGCCTGAATAGCAGCATCGCCTTGTTTAAGTGGATTATCGTGCGACCATTGCACTGCTTGAGCAACGTTTGTCGGATAGGTTGATGCCATCAGCACCTGCGAAAGTAGGGCGTCGGGATACAGCGCGACGGGCGCGACCCATTGATCTATTTGTGCAGTGCTGAATGCAGATTTGACGACGGCGGGTGTTACGGGAGGTGCGGAAACCGTTGCAGGAAGCGTAACTGCGGAGATGTCAGGCGCATTCTGTTGTGTCGATTGCGCTTCCACAGGCGCTTCCACTGTGCGGCTTTTTATATATAGCCCGGCAGAGGCGGCACAAAGCCCGGCACTGCAAATTAGCGCCAGCACATGGGGTTTAAACGGCAAAGTCATTTTCATAATTCGGATCTCAAGGAAATCGCAATGGTCGGCGAACTGCCACCCGCAGGTGCTGAGAATCCGAGTATAAAGAGGCGGTAGTTTAAATTTTGACTAATCTTGGGATTCGTTGAGAAAGGTGATTATCACCATGCGAATTAACGAAGTTTTTACGGAGGGAAACAATCTCTAGACCATCCTTAACGATTCAGCCACTTTTTTATGTTGCTTTTTTGTAAACAGATTAACACATCGTCAAAATCCTGCTATTCTGCCCGTTGCGGTACTGGGCATTTACCCTACAAACTGCTGTCTCACAGGAGCGTGAAGAGAATCGCCTGCCGCACTATGACAATGAGAGCGAGGAGAACCGTCGTGCTAGAAGAATACCGTAAGCACGTAGCTGAGCGTGCCGCTGAGGGGATTGCGCCCAAACCCCTGGATGCAAACCAAATGGCCGCACTTGTAGAGCTGCTGAAAAACCCGCCCGCGGGCGAAGAAGAATTCCTGTTAGATCTGTTAACCAACCGTGTTCCCCCTGGCGTCGATGAAGCCGCCTATGTCAAAGCAGGCTTCCTGGCTGCTGTCGCGAAAGGCGAAGCCAAATCCCCACTGCTGACTCCGGAAAAAGCCATCGAACTGCTGGGCACTATGCAGGGTGGTTACAACATTCATCCGCTGATCGACGCGCTGGATGATGCCAAACTGGCACCGATCGCTGCCAAAGCACTTTCTCACACGCTGCTGATGTTCGATAACTTCTATGACGTAGAAGAGAAAGCCAAAGCAGGCAACGAATATGCGAAGCAGGTAATGCAGTCCTGGGCGGATGCCGAATGGTTCCTGAATCGCCCGGCACTGGCTGAAAAACTGACCGTTACCGTCTTCAAAGTCACAGGCGAAACCAACACCGATGACCTTTCTCCGGCACCGGATGCGTGGTCACGCCCGGATATCCCACTGCACGCGCTGGCGATGCTGAAAAACGCCCGTGAAGGTATTGAGCCAGATCAGCCTGGTGTTGTTGGTCCGATCAAACAGATTGAAGCTCTGCAACAGAAAGGTTTCCCGCTGGCGTACGTCGGTGACGTTGTGGGTACGGGTTCATCGCGTAAATCCGCCACGAACTCCGTTCTGTGGTTTATGGGCGATGATATTCCACATGTGCCGAACAAACGCGGCGGTGGTTTGTGCCTCGGCGGTAAAATTGCACCCATCTTCTTTAACACGATGGAAGATGCGGGTGCACTGCCAATTGAAGTGGACGTCTCTAACCTGAACATGGGTGACGTAATTGACGTTTACCCGTACAAAGGTGAAGTGCGTAACCACGAAACCGGCGAACTGCTGGCGACCTTCGAACTGAAAACCGACGTGCTGATTGATGAAGTGCGTGCCGGTGGTCGTATTCCGCTGATTATCGGGCGTGGCCTGACCACCAAAGCGCGTGAAGCACTTGGTCTGCCGCACAGCGATGTGTTCCGTCAGGCGAAAGATGTCGCTGAGAGCGACCGCGGCTTCTCGCTGGCGCAGAAAATGGTAGGTCGTGCCTGCGGCGTGAAAGGCATTCGTCCGGGCGCGTACTGCGAACCGAAAATGACTTCTGTAGGTTCCCAGGACACCACCGGCCCGATGACCCGTGATGAACTGAAAGACCTGGCGTGCCTGGGCTTCTCGGCTGACCTGGTGATGCAGTCTTTCTGCCACACCGCGGCGTATCCGAAGCCAGTTGACGTGAACACGCACCACACGCTGCCGGACTTCATTATGAACCGTGGTGGTGTGTCGCTGCGTCCGGGTGACGGCGTAATCCACTCCTGGCTGAACCGTATGCTGCTGCCGGATACCGTCGGTACCGGTGGTGACTCCCATACCCGTTTCCCGATCGGCATTTCTTTCCCGGCGGGTTCTGGTCTGGTGGCATTTGCAGCCGCAACAGGCGTAATGCCGCTGGATATGCCGGAATCCGTTCTGGTGCGCTTCAAAGGCAAAATGCAGCCGGGCATCACCCTGCGCGATCTGGTACACGCTATTCCGCTGTATGCGATCAAACAAGGTCTGCTGACCGTTGAGAAGAAAGGCAAGAAAAACATCTTCTCTGGTCGCATTCTGGAAATTGAAGGTCTGCCGGATCTGAAAGTTGAGCAGGCCTTTGAGCTGACCGATGCGTCCGCCGAGCGTTCTGCCGCTGGTTGTACTATCAAGCTGAACAAAGAACCGATCATCGAATACCTGAACTCCAACATCGTCCTGCTGAAGTGGATGATCGCGGAAGGTTACGGCGATCGTCGTACCCTGGAACGTCGTATTCAGGGCATGGAAAAATGGCTGGCGAATCCTGAGCTGCTGGAAGCCGATGCAGATGCGGAATACGCGGCAGTGATCGACATCGATCTGGCGGATATTAAAGAGCCAATCCTGTGTGCTCCGAACGATCCGGATGACGCACGTCCGCTGTCTGCGGTACAGGGTGAGAAGATCGACGAAGTGTTTATCGGTTCCTGCATGACCAACATCGGTCACTTCCGTGCTGCGGGTAAACTGCTGGATGCGCATAAAGGCCAGTTGCCGACCCGCCTGTGGGTGGCACCGCCAACCCGTATGGACGCCGCGCAGTTGACCGAAGAAGGCTACTACAGCGTCTTCGGTAAGAGCGGTGCGCGTATCGAGATCCCTGGCTGTTCCCTGTGTATGGGTAACCAGGCGCGTGTAGCAGACGGTGCGACGGTGGTTTCCACCTCTACCCGTAACTTCCCGAACCGTCTGGGTACTGGCGCGAATGTCTTCCTGGCTTCTGCGGAACTGGCTGCTGTTGCGGCGCTGATTGGCAAACTACCGACGCCGGAAGAGTACCAGACCTACGTGGCACAGGTGGATAAAACTGCCGTTGATACTTACCGTTACCTGAACTTCAACCAGCTTTCTCAGTACACCGAAAAAGCGGACGGGGTGATTTTCCAGACTGCGGTGTAACAGCCTGAAAATAGCTCAGGTGTTCTCCTGAATACCTGACAAGTAACACTTCTTTAAACCCCCTTTCTGCTCAAGGAAAGGGGGTTTATTTTTATTCCTTATTCTTTTCCACCTTTTAATCTTGCATAGTGCTGCGATAATTAAACCTAAGGTGCAATGCAGTAATGGCGCATTGCCGGGAGCAGAGGAACACACTATGGATTACGAATTTCTGCGTGATATTACCGGAGTGGTAAAGGTGCGTATGTCCATGGGGCATGAAGTGGTCGGGCACTGGTTTAATGAAGAGGTGAAAGAAAACCTGGCCTTGCTTGATGAAGTGGAACAAGCAGCGCACGCACTGAAAGGTAGCGAACGGTCCTGGCAACGGGCAGGGCATGAATACACCCTGTGGATGGACGGTGAAGAGGTGATGGTTCGCGCCAATCAACTGGAATTCGCTGGCGATGAAATGGAAGAGGGGATGAACTACTACGACGAAGAAAGCCTGTCGCTATGCGGCGTTGAGGATTTTCTGCAGGTCGTGGCGGCTTACCGCAATTTCGTGCAGCAGAAGTAAATAAATCTGGCGGAGCCTGGGAGCTCCGCCAGAGCCGTTAAACAGCTGGCATATTGCGCCCGTAATAAATCTCGCGCATTTCTTTCCACAGCGCAGCGGTAATTTCCTGGCGCTCGCTGTCGGTTAAATCTTCCGGTTTGGTGTGGAACATGTAGTGCTTAAGGTCGAACTCTTTAAGCAACATCTTGGTATGGAAGATATTTTCCTGATAGACGTTTACATCCACCATGTCATACAGCGCCTTCATATCGTCAGACATAAAGTTCTGAATCGAATTAATCTCATGGTCGATAAAGTGCTTCATACCGTTAATGTCGCGAGTAAAACCGCGCACGCGATAATCAATGGTTACGATATCGGACTCAAGCTGGTGGATCAGGTAATTCAGCGCCTTCAGCGGAGAAATCACGCCGCAGGTAGAGACTTCAATATCGGCGCGGAAGGTACATAAACCACCTTCAGGATGACTTTCCGGGTAGGTATGTACGCAAATATGACTTTTATCGAGATGGGCAACGACCGTTTCTGGCAGTGGTCCGGGGTGTTCTGTTTTGTCGATAAGTTTCGGATCGACCGGTTCTTCACTCACCAGAATAGTGACGCTGGCACCCTGTGGTTCGTAATCCTGGCGGGCGATGTTAAGAATATTGGCCCCGATAATGGAACAGGTTTCTGACAGGATTTCGGTCAGACGGTTGGCATTATAGAGTTCATCGATATAAGCAATATAACCGTCGCGTTCTTCGGCAGTTTTGGCGTAGCAGATATCGTAAATACAAAAACTCAGACTTTTGGTCAGATTATTAAAGCCATGCAGTTTCAGTTTTTTCAATTTCTTATCTTCTCCTTAGGACGGCTGTGAAGCCAGTGCGTCTTGCAGATACTGGGGTAAGGCAAAAGCTGCCGTATGGACTGCCGGATTGTAATAACGGCATTTCAGGCCAGAAGCGAGAAAACGCGCCTGAATAATTTCGGTTGAGAGATGGCGTAAGGCGTCGTTATCTGTCGCCCATGCAAAGGTCATGATGCCGCCGTAATAGGTCGGGATCGCCGCCTGATAAAAGCCAACGTCGCTGAAGTAATGGCTGAGTTTGCGATGACTGTCGATAGCCTCTTCCTGCTGTAAAAAGCAGACGCCGTTTTGTGCGACGAAGATACCGCCAGGATTCAGGCAACGTTTGCAGCCTTCATAAAATGCTGAGGTGAACAGACTTTCGCCGGGACCGATAGGATCGGTGCAGTCGGAGATAATGACATCAAAGGTCTGGCTGGTTTGATTAACGAAATTGACGCCATCGTCGATCACCAGTTTAAAGCGCGGATCGTCGTAGCTACCGGCGTTATGGTTGGGTAGATACTGACGGCAGAACGACACGACACCCGCATCGATTTCCACCATCGTGATTGACTCAACGTTTTTATGTCGGGTTACTTCACGCAGCATGGCACCGTCGCCGCCGCCGATAATCAGCACATGTTTCGCGTGACCGTGGGCCAGTAGCGGAACATGGGTCATCATCTCATGATAGATAAACTCGTCGCGCTCGGTGGTTTGTACTACGCCATCCAGCGCCATTACGCGGCCAAATGCGGCGTTCTCAAAAATGATCAGATCCTGGTGATCGGTCTTTTCATGATACAGAACGTTATCTACCGCAAAGTACTGCCCAAACTGGTCGTGTAGCGTTTCATGCCACTGTTTTTTTTCGGCCATGGGTTGATACCTCCTTTGTTAACACCCGTAAAAAAAGGGCGCAACATAATAGCTAACATTGACCGCGGATGCACGGTCAATATTTCTACAAAAAGGTATCAGGGATTATTTGACGTAGGCAAGCAGGCTTAAGGAATCGCGAGCCAGGGCTTTGCACTTTTTAGCGACGGGAATGCCAATGCCGCTGAGATCGCGGTAGCTGTCTTCACCGAGGGCTTTCATGTCGAAGGTGTCGTAATTACTGAGATCCCACTGGTTTTGCTGGGCGAAAAAGACCAGTGCGCGACGAATTTGCCCGTTAGGTAAGTTCTGGTAACCACAATCGTTCTTCAGAAAGACAAAAACTGCCGTTAAATCGGCCATATCTTCGGCTTCAGACTCGCTGAGCGCGTAACTGTTTGCGCAGACGGCCATCAGGCTGCCGAATAACACTGTTCTGAAAAACGTCTTCATTGCTTCTACCAGGGGCTTAAAGAAGATAAACGTTAGCACACTGCGAGCGAGGCGACGACCATTATTGTCGATTAAATTGTGTCTGCGGCTTGACCTTCCCGTAAGGGGAAGGACTATGCTCAACGTTTGATTTTGTTTCACCTGCTTAAGAATAAGGAAATAACTATGCAACGTCGTGATTTCTTAAAATATTCCGTCGCGCTGGGCGTGGCTTCGGCTTTGCCGCTGTGGAGCCGCGCAGTATTTGCGGCAGAACGCCCAACGTTACCGATCCCTGATTTGCTCACGACCGATGCCCGTAATCGCATTCAGTTAACTATTGGCGCAGGCCAGTCCACCTTTAGCGGGAAAACCGCAACTACCTGGGGCTATAACGGCAATCTGCTGGGGCCGGCGGTGAAATTACAGCGCGGCAAAGCAGTAACGGTTGATATCTATAACCAACTGACGGAAGAGACGACGTTGCACTGGCACGGGCTGGAAGTACCGGGTGAAGTGGACGGCGGCCCGCAGGGAATTATTCCGCCAGGTGGCAAGCGCTCGGTGACGTTGAACGTTGATCAACCTGCCGCTACCTGCTGGTTCCATCCGCATCAGCACGGCAAGACCGGACGTCAGGTGGCGATGGGGCTGGCTGGTTTGGTGGTGATTGAAGATGACGAGATCCTGAAATTAATGCTGCCAAAACAGTGGGGTATCGATGATGTTCCGGTGATCGTTCAGGATAAGAAATTTAGCGCTGACGGGCAGATTGATTATCAACTGGATGTGATGACCGCCGCCGTGGGCTGGTTTGGCGATACGTTGCTGACCAACGGTGCAATCTACCCACAACACGCTGCCCCGCGTGGTTGGCTGCGCCTGCGTTTGCTCAATGGCTGTAACGCCCGCTCGCTCAATTTCGCCACCAGCGACAATCGCCCGCTTTATGTGATTGCCAGCGACGGTGGTCTGCTACCTGAACCGGTGAAGGTGAGCGAACTGCCGGTGCTGATGGGCGAGCGTTTTGAAGTGCTGGTGGAGGTTAACGACAACAAACCCTTTGACCTGGTGACGCTGCCGGTCAGCCAGATGGGGATGGCGATTGCACCGTTTGACAAGCCGCATCCGGTAATGCGGATTCAGCCGATTGCTATTAGTGCCTCCGGTGCTTTGCCAGACACATTAAGTAGCCTGCCTGCGTTACCTTCGCTGGAAGGGCTGACGGTACGCAAGCTGCAACTTTCTATGGACCCGATGCTCGATATGATGGGGATGCAGATGCTAATGGAGAAATATGGCGATCAGGCGATGGCCGGAATGGATCACAGCCAGATGATGGGCCATATGGGGCACGGCAATATGAATCATATGAACCACGGCGGGAAGTTCGATTTCCACCATGCCAATAAAATCAACGGTCAGGCGTTTGATATGAACAAGCCGATGTTTGCGGCGGCGAAAGGGCAATACGAACGTTGGGTTATCTCTGGCGTGGGCGACATGATGCTGCATCCGTTCCATATCCACGGTACGCAGTTCCGTATCTTGTCAGAAAATGGCAAACCGCCAGCGACTCATCGCGCGGGCTGGAAAGATACCGTTAAGGTAGAAGGTAATGTCAGCGAAGTGCTGGTGAAGTTTAATCACGAGGCACCGAAAGAACATGCTTATATGGCGCACTGCCATCTGCTGGAGCATGAAGATACGGGGATGATGTTAGGGTTTACGGTATAAAAAGACCGTATTCGGAAATATGCCCGGATCTCTCCGGGCATTATGGTTACTTCACATCATCCGGCAGCGCATAAGCCACAATATAGTCGCCCATCTTCGTACCAAATGAACCGTGACCGCCTGCGGAGATCACCACATACTGCTTACCATTCACTTCATAGGTCATTGGCGTAGCCTGACCACCCGCTGGTAAACGACCCTGCCACAGTTTTTCACCGTTGCTCATGTTGTAAGCGCGCAGGTAGTTGTCTGCCGTAGCGGCGATAAACAGCACGTTACCCGCCGTGGAGATTGGCCCGCCCAGCATCGGCATCCCCATATTGAACGGCACCGGAACCGGCATCGGGAACGGCATACTGTCCTGCGGAGTACCAATGCGTTTCTTCCACACCACTTCGTTGGTTTTCAGATCCAGCGCCGAAATATAGCCCCATGCTGGCTGTTTACACGGCAGACCAAAAGGTGAGAGGAACGGATTGAGCGTGACGCCATACGGTACACCGTACTGCGGCTGAATGCCGGATTCCGTACCCGTGCCTTTGGCGTCTTTCGGCTGCTCCATCGGGTTACCAGGACCGCGTGGGATCAGTTTCGAAACAAACGGCAGTGCCATTGGGTTGGCAATTGCCACTTCACGATTCGGATCAACGGAAATCCCGCCCCATTCGAACATCCCCAGGTTACCAGGGAAGACCAGCGTACCCTGTTCAGATGGCGGGGTGAAAATGCCTTCATAGCGCATCTGGTGGAACATCACGCGGCACACCAGCTGGTCAAACATGGTGGCTCCCCACATATCCGCACCGCTTAAATCTTTCGTCGGACGGAAGCTCAGTTCAGAGAACGGTTGGGTCGGGGTGACGTAATCGCCTTTCGCTGCACCTTGGGGAACCGGTTTTTCCGGGGCCGGAACCACCAGTTCACCATTACGACGATCGAGCACAAAAATGTTGCCGGTTTTCGCTGGAGCATAAATGACCGGAACCTTTTGACCGTTAACGGTGATGTCCGCCAGCGTCGGCTGTGCCGGAAGATCCATATCCCACAGGTCGTGGTGAACGGTCTGGTAGCTCCACGCCAGTTTCCCGGTAGTGGCATTCAGCGCCAGAATCGAGCTGGCATAACGTTCCTGTTCCGGTGTGCGATTACCGCCCCAGATATCCGGCGTGGTCACGCCCATCGGCAGATACACCAGATCCAGCTTCGCATCATAGGCCGCTGGTGCCCACGAGTTTGGCGAGTTAAAGGTAAAGGTGTGTTCGTCAGACGGGATTGCGTTAGGATCTTTCGCACCAGGATCAAAAGCCCACAACAGCTCCCCGGTGTTGACATCAAAACCACGGATCACGCCAGACGTTTCGCGGGTTGAGAAGTTGTCGGTGACTGAACCGGCCATCACGATGGTTTTATCGGTGATAATCGGCGGCGAAGTCGGCTCATACAGACCCGGCTTGGTGTCCGGCATATTGCTTTGCAGATTGAGCACGCCTTTATTAGCGAAGGTTTCGCACAGCTTGCCGTTTTCAGCGTTAATCGCAATCAGACGACCATCATTCACCGGAAGAATGATACGACGCGGGCAATCCGCCATCACTTCTGGCGAGGCAGTTTCTGCTTTGGCTTCATGATAAGAGACGCCACGACAGGTTACATGCTGGAAGGACTCGTTGGTTTTCAGCTCAGGATCGTAATGCCATTTCTCTTTACCGCTGGCGGCATCGAGCGCAAACAGGCGCTGGTGCGCAGTACACAGGTAAAGGGTGTCGCCCACTTTAATTGGCGTCACTTCATTGGTGATTTCACCCGGATCGTTCGGCTGCTTCACATCGCCAGTACGGAACACCCAGGCTTCTTTCAGCTTGTGAACGTTATCGGCGTTAATTTGTTTCAGAGGTGAAAAGCGTTGACCTTCCTGATTACGACCATAGGCAGGCCAGTCCTGATCGGCAACGGGGGAGATTGCTTCGGCAGGTGTGGCATCGGCGCTTAAGGTGCCGTTGATTTCCTGCGGATCGTTAAATCCCGCCCAGGTGAGGATTCCGCCACTAATCAGCAACGCCACCACCAGAGCGGCAACTGCGCCGCTGGCAGGAATGACCAGGCGACGCCAGACAAACGGCAGGATCAGCCAGATGCCGAAGAAGACCAGAATGTCGCTGCGCGGAGTCAGCGCCCAGAAGTCGAAACCAACTTCCCAGACGCCCCAAATCATGGTGCCGAGCAGCAGGGCGGCGTATAGCCAAAGCGCGGCGCGTTTACTGCGCCACAGCATCCAGGCGACGCCGAGCATCACAAGGCCAGCGATAGGGTAGTACCAGGAGCCGCCAATCGCGACCAGCCAGCCTCCGCCAATGAGTAGATACAGCCCGCAAAGCGCTGCAAAAAGGGCTGTTAGCGTGACGAGTAATCGTCGCGAGCCTGTATTGTTAATTGCCATAAAGAGACACCATTTCAATTCATTAATATTTTAGTAGCAATTAATTATAGGTTTTAACATGTGTGATCGTCATCACAATTCGAGCTTTATTAACAGATTCCGCGAATGAATAGTTTTACTGGTATACTGCGTGTCTTGCGCTTTGTTGCGGTGCCAAAACCTGCCCGTGCGAAGTGATTTGTTTTTAAATCATATGGTTAGAGATATGAAACATACTGTAGAAGTAATGATCCCCGAAGCGGAGATTAAAGCGCGTATCGCCGAACTGGGTCGTCAGATTACTGAGCGTTACAAAGACAGCGGCAGCGATATGGTGCTGGTGGGTCTGCTGCGTGGCTCATTTATGTTTATGGCGGACCTGTGTCGTGAAGTTCAGGTATCTCATGAAGTCGATTTTATGACCGCCTCCAGCTACGGTAGCGGCATGTCCACCACCCGTGATGTGAAAATCCTCAAAGATCTGGATGAAGATATCCGTGGCAAGGACGTGCTGATTGTTGAAGATATCATCGACTCGGGTAATACACTGTCGAAAGTGCGTGAGATCTTAAGCCTGCGCGAACCGAAGTCGTTGGCGATTTGTACGCTGCTGGATAAACCGTCCCGTCGTGAAGTGAACGTCCCGGTAGAATTCATCGGTTTCTCGATCCCGGATGAGTTTGTGGTGGGTTACGGCATTGATTACGCACAGCGTTACCGTCATCTGCCGTATATCGGCAAAGTGATTCTGCTGGACGAGTAAGTGTGAAGTTGCCGGATGTGTTGCATCCGGCATGGCATTTTTATTTGTGGTTGGCGTGTTTCAGCTTGAGATTGGAAATCCCGTGACGGTAACGTTGCTCAAGAGTTTCGCGGTTGGTCGCTGTGACATCCAGATCACGCAGCAAGCCGTCGTGAATGCCGTAGGCCCAGCCGTGAATGGTGACTTTCTGCCCGCGTTTCCACGCTGATTGCATAATGGTGGAGTGGCCCAGGTTATACACCTGTTCCATGACGTTCAGTTCACACAAGGTATCCAGACGGCGCTCTTGCGGCATTTCGCCGAGCAATGAGCTATGTTTGAACCAGATATCGCGGATATGCAGCAGCCAGTTGTTGATAAGCCCCAGTTCCGGGTTTTCAACTGCGGCTTGTACGCCGCCGCAACCGTAGTGACCACAGATAATAATGTGTTCAACTTCGAGTACATCCACTGCATACTGAACCACGGAAAGGCAGTTCAGGTCGGTGTGAATGACCAGGTTAGCAACATTACGGTGAACAAAGAGTTCGCCCGGCTCAAGACCGGTTAAACGTTCTGCAGGAACGCGACTGTCGGAACATCCAATCCATAGAAAGCGCGGTTTTTGCGCTTGTGCCAGTTTCTCAAAAAACCCGGGATCCTCTTCCACCAGCATTTTTGACCATAGTGCATTGTTGCTGATGAGTGTATCTATGTCTTTCATGGAGGTTAACGACCTGTAACCAAATAATTACGTTTGGCTAATATAGGGCAACTCCGGGACGATTTAAACCACAGATAAAGTGTAAGAACGTAAGGTAAGTAAAAATTTATGACCATTGCACTGGAACTTCAACAGCTTAAAAAAACCTATCCAGGCGGCGTTCAGGCGCTTCGTGGAATAGATTTGCAGGTCGAAGCGGGTGATTTTTATGCGCTTCTCGGGCCGAACGGGGCCGGGAAATCGACCACTATCGGTATTATCAGCTCTCTGGTAAATAAAACCTCCGGGCGGGTCAGCGTATTTGGTTACGATCTCGAGAAGGATGTCGTGAACGCTAAACGTCAGTTGGGACTGGTGCCGCAGGAATTTAACTTCAACCCGTTTGAAACCGTACAGCAAATTGTGGTGAATCAGGCAGGGTACTACGGTGTGGAGCGCAAAGAAGCGTACATCCGCAGCGAAAAGTATCTTAAACAGCTCGATCTATGGGGGAAACGCAACGAACGTGCGCGCATGTTATCTGGCGGGATGAAGCGCCGTTTAATGATTGCCCGTGCGTTAATGCATGAACCTAAACTACTGATTCTCGACGAACCGACCGCAGGCGTGGATATCGAACTTCGCCGCTCAATGTGGGGCTTTTTGAAGGATTTAAACGACAAAGGCACCACCATCATTCTCACCACACACTACCTGGAAGAAGCAGAAATGCTGTGCCGCAATATCGGCATTATTCAGCACGGTGAGCTGGTAGAAAATACTTCGATGAAGGCGCTGCTGGCGAAGCTGAAATCGGAAACCTTTATTCTCGATCTCGCACCGAAAAGCCCGTTACCGAAGCTCGATGGCTATCAGTATCGACTGGTCGATACCGCGACGCTGGAAGTTGAAGTGCTGCGTGAGCAGGGGATCAACAGCGTATTTACGCAGTTAAGTGAGCAGGGCATTCAGGTATTAAGTATGCGTAACAAAGCTAACCGTCTGGAAGAGCTGTTTGTTTCACTGGTTAATGAAAAACAAGGAGATCGCGCATGATGCATCTTTACTGGGTGGCACTAAAAAGCATCTGGGCGAAAGAGATCCATCGCTTTATGCGTATCTGGGTGCAGACGCTGGTGCCGCCAGTCATCACCATGACCCTTTACTTTATTATCTTCGGTAACCTGATTGGTTCGCGTATTGGCGATATGCATGGCTTCAGCTACATGCAGTTCATTGTACCGGGGCTGATCATGATGTCGGTGATTACCAACGCCTACGCTAACGTCGCGTCATCATTTTTTGGTGCCAAGTTCCAGCGTAATATTGAAGAGCTGCTGGTAGCGCCGGTTCCGACTCACGTCATTATTGCCGGATATGTCGGCGGTGGCGTGGCGCGTGGTCTGTTTGTTGGCATTCTGGTCACGGCAATTTCACTGTTTTTTGTGCCGTTTCAGGTGCATTCGTGGGTATTTGTCGCTTTAACGCTGGTGCTCACGGCGGTGTTGTTCTCCCTTGCGGGTTTGCTGAACGGCGTGTTTGCCAAAACGTTCGATGACATCAGCCTGGTGCCAACCTTTGTGTTAACGCCACTTACGTATTTGGGCGGGGTGTTTTACTCACTGACTTTGTTGCCGCCGTTCTGGCAAGGGCTGTCGCACCTGAACCCAATCGTTTATATGATCAGTGGTTTCCGCTACGGCTTCCTCGGTATCAATGATGTTCCGCTGGTCACTACCTTTGGCGTACTGGTGGTCTTTATTGTGGCGTTTTATTTGATCTGTTGGTCGCTGATCCAACGTGGACGTGGTTTGCGTAGCTAAGGCTATTTCCTCTCCTCTGGATTTGGGGGAGAGGAGTTTTGACGGCTATCACCCTTTATCAACAATGGTCAGGGTAGACTGATTTTCGGCTAAGGAGGAAGGCGATGTTAGGTTGGGTAATTACCTGTCACGATGACCGGGCGCAAGAGATACTGGATGCGCTGGAGAAAAAACATGGGGTGCTTCTTCAGTGCCGGGCCGTGAATTTTTGGCGCGGATTAAGCTCTAATATGCTCAGCCGCATGATGTGCGATGCTCTGCATGAAGCGGACTCTGGTGAGGGTGTCATCTTCTTAACCGATATAGCCGGAGCGCCACCGTATCGCGTGGCTTCATTATTAAGCCACAAACACTCCCGTTGCGAAGTGATTTCTGGCGTCACGTTACCGTTAATTGAACAGATGCTGGTCTACCGTGAAACGTTATCCAGCGCAGAGTTTCGCGAGCGTATTGTCGAACTGGGTGCGCCGGAGGTGAGTAGTCTTTGGCACCAGCAACAAAAAAATCCGCCTTTCGTCCTCAAACATAATTTGTATGAGTATTAACCCGCGATTCTGATGACGCTTTTGCTACAATAAAAGCGTTGTTTCACCCTCGGTTATTTTTTCATGTACAAACAAGCTGTTATTCTCCTGCTGATGCTGTTTACCGCAAGTGTCAGTGCCGCGTTACCTGCCCGTTATATGCAAACCATCGAAAATGCTGCGGTCTGGGCGCAAATTGGCGACAAGATGGTGACGGTGGGGAATATTCGGGCCGGACAAATCATTGCCGTGGAGCCCACTGCCGCAAGTTATTACGCATTTAATTTTGGCTTTGGTAAAGGGTTTATCGATAAAGGTCATCTCGAGCCGGTTCAGGGGCGACAAAAAGTTGAAGATGGTTTGGGTGACCTCAACAAGCCGCTGAGTAATCAGAACTTAATAACCTGGAAAGATACGCCGGTCTTCAACGCGCCGAGTGCGGGCAGTGCGCCGTTTGGGGTACTGGCGGACAATTTGCGCTACCCAATTTTGCATAAACTGAAAGACAGGTTAAATCAAACCTGGTATCAGATCCGTATTGGCGATCGACTGGCCTATATCAGCGCGCTGGATGCCCAACCCGATAATGGCCTGCCGGTGCTAACCTATCACCATATTCTGCGCGACGAAGAAAATACCCGTTTTCGCCATACTTCGACGACCACCTCGGTACGCGCTTTCAATAACCAGATGGCCTGGCTGCGCGACAGGGGATACGTGACACTGAGCATGGCGCAACTGGAAGGTTACGTGAAGAATAAGATCAATCTCCCTGCGCGAGCGGTGGTGATTACCTTTGATGATGGCCTAAAGTCGGTGAGCCGCTATGCGTATCCTGTGTTGAAACAATATGGCATGAAGGCGACGGCGTTTATTGTTACCTCGCGCATCAAACGTCACCCGCAGAAGTGGGACCCAAAATCGCTGCAATTTATGAGCGTTTCTGAACTTAACGAAATTCGCGATGTATTTGATTTCCAGTCACATACCCATTTTTTGCATCGGGTGGATGGTTATCGCCGACCCATATTACTGAGCCGTAGTGAGCACAATATCCTGTTTGATTTTGCACGTTCACGCCGCGCTCTGGCGCAATTTAATCCGCATGTCTGGTATCTTTCGTATCCGTTTGGCGGATTTAATGACAAAGCCGTGAAGGCAGCAAAAGAAGCCGGATTTCACCTGGCGGTGACAACCATGAAAGGCAAAGTAAAACCGGGGGATAATCCGTTGTTACTAAAACGACTTTATATCTTAAGAACGGATTCGCTGGAGACAATGTCGCGGCTGGTGAGTAACCAGCCGCAGGGGTGATTATCAGGCAACCTGTACCGGAATGGCTTTCGCGGTACGTTTCATTTCGTTGTCGCCTTCAAAATAGGCGACGTTGGGCCGCCAGGTGCGAGCTTCTTCATCTGGCATGGTAACGAAGCTGGCGATGATGACAATATCGCCGACGCTGGCGCAGTGGGCCGCCGCACCGTTAACGGAAATAATTCTCGAACCGCGTTCTGCCGCGATGGCATAAGTGGAGAAACGCTTGCCGTTGGTGACATTCCAGATATCAATGGCTTCGTTTTCGAGAATACCGGCTGCGTCAAGAAAATCCTGGTCAATGGCGCAAGAACCTTCATAGTGCAGGTCCGCATGAGTCACTTTCACGCGGTGGAGTTTGCCCTGCAGCATCGTGCGAATCATAACTTCTACCTTTCTACCCTGTCGTTAACGAAGCAGGCGATGCCTGCTTTGAGGAAATTCTCACGCAGTATTGCCCGATTTTTGTTTAGTGTCTACTCATCTGACGGCATTTGCATCAGCAGTTTGCGTACCGTGCCGAAGCGTGCCATGTAACGCCTGTAACCAATTGAAATTTCTCTGAACGCTGCTCGGTAAACAATAAAGAGGCGGCTGACGACGGCGCGCCTTGACTGGATACTGCCTTCACGCAAGACAACACGGAAGGCAGGGAAGATGGATGCACCGAGTACCACACCGCATGACGCGGTATTTAAACAATTTTTAATGCATGCGGAAACGGCTCGTGACTTTCTGGATATCCATTTGCCAGCGGAACTACGCGAACTGTGTGACCTCGACACGCTGCATCTTGAGTCGGGGAGTTTTATTGAAGAAAGCCTGAAAGGGCACAGCACTGACGTGCTCTATTCCGTGCAAATGCAGGGTAATCCCGGTTATTTGCATGTGGTGATTGAACATCAAAGCAAGCCGGATAAGAAAATGGCCTTTCGCATGATGCGTTATTCTATTGCTGCCATGCACCGGCATCTGGAGGCGGATCACGATAAGCTGCCGCTGGTGGTGCCGATTCTGTTTTATCAGGGCGAGGCCACACCTTATCCGCTCTCAATGTGCTGGTTTGATATGTTTTACTCGCCGGAGCTGGCGCGACGCGTTTACAACAACCCTTTCCCGCTGGTGGATATCACCATCACACCGGATGACGAAATCATGCAGCATCGGCGGATTGCGATTCTCGAACTACTGCAAAAACATATTCGCCAGCGCGACTTAATGTTATTGCTGGAGCAACTGGTCACGCTGATTGACGAAGGGTACACTAGCGGAAGTCAGTTAGTTGCCATGCAAAACTATATGCTGCAACGCGGTCATACTGAACAAGCGGATTTGTTTTATGGTGTGCTGAGAGACAGGGAAACGGGAGGGGAGTCTATGATGACGCTGGCGCAGTGGTTTGAAGAGAGGGGAAGACAGGAAGGAAGACAGGAGGTAAGACAAGAGGTAAGACAAGAGGTAAGACAAGAGGTAATACAGGAAGTAACACAGGAAGTAAGTCAGGAATTCGCCCAGCGTCTTCTGAGTAAAGGAATGTCTCGGGAAGACGTTGCAGAGATGGCAAATTTACCCCTTGCCGAGATTGATAAGCTGATTAACTAAGTTGTCTGCATCATCAGTTATAGCCAGATAATTGTTATTGTTAACTGACCAGATAATTAAGGGAACCTATGGAAATAAAGACACGGAGAGAAACCAGGCAGACGTTGGCGCAGTGGTTTGAAGAGAAGGGATTTCAGAAGGGATTTCAGAAGGGATATAAAGAGGGACTCCGGAAGGTAAGGCTGGCACAGCGTCTTCTGAGTAAAGGAATGTCTCGGGAAGACGTTGCAGAGATGGCAACTTTATCTCTTACAGAGGTTGATAAGCTAATTAACTCTAACTAAGTTGTCTGCGTTATGAATTATCGCTTACAGATAACATGGCAATGAATAACTGGCGCCATCAGCCGTAGCGCCAGTTAAGTATTACACCAGCTCGACTATTTTGTTGTCGATCAGGCGGGCATCGCCAAGCCAGGCGGCTACCAGAATCACTGCACGTTTGCTGTTTTCAGAGACCTCCAGCAAGGTGTCGGCATCACGAATCTGAATATCATCGGCGCGGAAGCCTTTTTCATTCAGTTCTTGCCCGGCAATAGTAATAATTTCATCGAGATCCCGTTCGCCAGCCTGCAATTTGTCGGCAATCGAACTTAAAACCTTGTACAGACCAGGCGCAATTTTGCGTTGTTCCGCCGTCAGATAACCGTTACGGGAACTCAGCGCCAGACCGTCTTTGGCGCGCATAATTGGCACACCGACAATCTCAATATCAAAGCCCATATCAGCAACCATTTTGCGGATCAGCGCCAGTTGCTGAAAATCTTTTTCACCGAAGCAGGCGATGTCCGGCTGGACCAGATTGAACAGCTTGCTGACGATAGTCGAAACGCCGCGAAAATGTCCCGGACGGCTGGCACCTTCCAGCATGGTAGAAAGACCGGGAACATCAACATAGGTGTGGGTTTCTGTACCGTTCGGGTAGATCTCTTTTACCGAAGGGGCGAAAACTAAATCCACTTTGCGCTTGTTCAGCTTTTCGCAGTCCTCTTGCAAGGTCCGTGGATAACGTGCCAGATCTTCCGGGCGGTCGAACTGCATCGGGTTAACGAAAATACTGACGACGACCACATCGGCGCGGGCTTTGGCTTCGTCGACCAGCTTCATATGGCCGTCGTGCAGGTTACCCATGGTGGGCACCAGCGCCACGCGCTTACCTTCCATACGCAGGCGGCGGATTTGCTGACGCAGCAGCGGCAGGGTTTCGATAATTAACACAACGTCACTCCTTAATGGAAACTGTGTTCTTCGCCCGGATAAACGCCGGACTCCACTTCAGCCATATACTGCCGCACAGCCGCGCGGATGTCGCCCGTTTCGGCGAGGAAATTTTTGGCGAATTTAGGAATATGACCGCCGGTAATGCCGAATGCGTCGTGCATCACGAGAATTTGCCCGTCAGTGACGTTGCCTGCGCCAATGCCAATAACCGGGATCGCCAGTGCTTCGGTAATACGTTTTGCCAGTTCAACCGGCACGCACTCCAGTACCAGCAGTTGTGCCCCAGCAGCTTCTAAAGCTAATGCATCGCTGAGCAGTCGATCGGCCGCTTCATCGCCGCGCCCCTGGACTTTGTAGCCACCGAAAATATTCACTGACTGTGGGGTTAAACCTAAGTGACCACAAACAGGAACGGCACGTTCGGTCAGCATTTGTACGGTTTCTACCAGCCACTCACCGCCCTCAATTTTGACCATGTTGGCACCGGCACGCATGACAGTCGCGGCGTTTTCAAAGGCTTGTTCTGGTGTGGCATACGCCATAAACGGCAGATCAGCCAGCAGCAGACAGTTTGGCGCACCGCGACGTACAGCAGCAGTGTGGTAGGCGATATCGGCAACGGTAACTGGCAGAGTTGAGTCATGCCCCTGAACCGTCATGCCCAGTGAATCGCCAACCAGCATGACGTTAAGCCCTTCATCGGCAAACAGTTTTGCGAAGCTATAGTCGTAAGCGGTGATGGTCGCGAAACGTTTTTTTTCTTGTTTGCATTTTTGCAATGAAGCAATAGTGGTTGGTTTCATAACGTATCCTGATAAGTAATGTCGTGCTGTCTGGCATTTTATCAGTCACATTGGTGGGGGCAATGATTTATCAATTACAGCACCGCCAGATGATGGCGGTGCGGTTAAACCTGTTACTCGTAGGTGACCTGGAATGTACTGGTAGCCTTAAATCCGCCGGGTTTCACAGTTGCATTACCATCGCGTTTTAATGTTGCCTGAAATTTCAGGTCCTGGGTTGTAGTACGACCGTTGGCATTAGGATAATCTGGGTTATAAATTCCATTGTTTTCTCCAGGATCATCTTCAGCATCGTTATAGCTTGATGTCTCATCATTTGGCTTAAGCGTGAAATTTTGTGAATTTTTGCTGTTGGGTAACCCTTCAATAAGTACTCCGGCACCTTTTGCATCATCGGTTCCTGTCAAAGTATTACCAAGCAACAGAGGATTATTCACTCCTACTACATTAGATTTTAGTTTTGTTTTAATACTGCTTATACGAACACAATTTTGTAGCGAGATCTGAAAATTAACAGGTGTTGCAGAATCTGAGGTGATCTGTCCAACAGTATATTCCCCGAGATTTACGGTTGATCGCGTTACGCTCTCACCCAAAAGGATAGACGTAAAGCATGTTGGCAGTTGGATATTGATGTCTGTTAAATTAAAATTGATTTTTAGCATCTTAGATGCACTTACATTTGGAACCCCTGGCCCTTCATTTGCGAATGAATACAAATAATCACCAGTATGTTTTAATTGCACGTTAGTATTTGGAGCAGGGTTAAAACTGCTGTCGGTATAGAATTCCACCGTGGCATCGTGCAAAAGACCTCCGACTGCTTGATACCTGGAAGTATTACATTGACCTCGTATATAATCACCCGTAATAGAAAATTGTACAGTGTGCCAGCCATCGTCTCCAACGTATATATCTGGAGAGCTTGAGCGAAGTTCATACGACCAGAATCTATTGAGCATTAACGTATAATATAGACCGGTTACATTAGTTTCATATAATCTGTGCCCATCTGCCATTTTTCCTGAGTCAACCATGTTATGCCGGACAGTAATTGGCATACCGCTGGAATTATTTTTTGAAGTACAATATACAAACCCACGGCTACTTGATGTGTCCAGTTCACTCCAATATAATTTTATTTTTGCATTGGTCGGTGTGGTGGATGTTGGATTATAAAATACAATATTGTTTACTCCACCAACCGGATAGGAAAATGATATTAGTTTATCGCCTGATGGGCCATTAAGGTTTCCTACGCCAGCATCGTCACCGACCATAAAAGTAAGATTTTCAGCATTTACATTATTAATGCTGGCTGTGATAATCCATAAAAAAAGAAAGTATCGGAACGCTGACTTCATCTTATCACTCCTTTGAAAAAATAATATTTGTAGATGCGTTATGTCTGGCATTTATTGATAATAAATATCAACTAATACATTGCTGGTGACAAATCCTGCACCAACGGGAAGTAACGGATCAATTTTTTGCATTCGTGTATAAAATTGCCACGATGAATTATTCATGTTTGCAGAGGCAACTGGCCAGACTGTGCGAAACTGCCCTGTTGGTGACAGCACATTCACTGTGTCCGATGACTGATTATTTTGGCTAAAAATCACGATTCCTACATTTTGTGCACCGCCGACATGATTATTGGCGAATATCTGTTGGCTACCAGTGGCCATTACACCACTGACAGGTTTAAATTCTATATGCAACTGGCTTGATGTTGTGCCAGCGGAGGGGCAATCTTTTACTGTCACAGTAAAGGTCTTTCCGCCTGGATAATTATCTTCCGCACTAACATTACTGGCAAAATATCCCACTCCAACAGTGCCAAGGTTAACCAACCCCTGGTTGCTGATTTCGCTTTGACAAGTTCTGTTTTCAACAGTGGTCATAACGTTTAGGCCAATGTTATCCGTGATGGCTATAGAAAACGTGCTGAATAATAATAAGCTCAGAGTAATGCTTGCAAATATCCCATAATGTAATGATTTCATCTGCATTATTATTATCCTTTTATTCGTAGGTGAAATTGAATGTCGCAAGTGCTTTAAAATTACCTGCTCTTCCTGAACCTGGTCGGGTTTCGCGAAGTGCTACCGTCATCTCAAGTTCCGGTTTTGTTAATCCCTCTCCCCAGGAAATCTTTTTAGAACCATCTGGGGGAATAAATTCAGTGTCAGAGGCATTTCGAAGTTTAATCCCCATAGCAATATATTCTGTGGTGGATGAATTATCTGAAGTTAATGGAGAAATTAAATAGGGTAACTCTACTGAAGGATTCCCTGCCAGCGATGTCGTAATCTTGCCTATGTTACCATCACAATTAGCGACCAGTTTAAAGTCGGCTTGTGCTTCTGGCATCTTGTTTATGATTTTATCCAGAGCAACATTTAATATCCGTAGCGTGTACTGATTATTGCCATCAGCGGTGACGCGTGTCCCTTCCAGAGTGATATTACATGTCGTGCCTTTGATTGTGGCAACAAAATCAACATTAATATCTTGTGCCAGTGCGCCGGGCAGTAAAAAAATGCCTGCCAGGAGTACTATTTTATACCGTGTGTTTTTTATCATTGTCATCTCTCTTTCGTATTATTGGAGCTGGCAAAGAATATTATTGAGAATAATCGTTTGCTGGATTTTCTCCGATGTCACATTGGGTTGCTGGTACTGCGCAATACAGGTTTTGGGCATGCTGGCTTCCAGCCAGGTGATTTTTATCGTGCCCTGCTGCTGAATACCGCGAACAAATGCCTGCCCGCCCTGCCCAACGTTGCCAATGATTGCATTTGTTTCATCATGAATATCGGCGGCGAAGGGGATACCTTTTCCGTCACTGCGTTTGATATTCATAATCGCAGATTGTCCCTGATTGGTTTCAAAACCAGCAAAGATAACCGAGCCCTGGCGTGGTACGGCAACCGTACTGGTGCTCTTCATTTCGATGTCGTTTTCCAGGTTTTCAGTGTCCAGAGCAATTTTGTTTTCCTGGTATGGTGAAAGAGCACTGGTTACGCCATATCCCCAACGGTCAACGGTATTGTTGCCGTAGTTAATACGCGCCCCTTTTGCACCCGGTGCTTTAACCAAAGCAATGGTGTCATTATCACTGAAACTGTCGTTGCTGAACGTCAGTCCTCCGCTGTGCAACACAAATCCACCATCTGTATTAACGGAGTACTGGCGGTTATTATCGCTGGTAGCAGAGACTGACCCAGCTAGCGTTCCCCATGGCGATTCATAGCTGGCATAACCCCCGATGTTGCTGAGATCTTTGCCGGTTTTATTCATCCCATAACCCGCGTTCACGCTATAGCTCACGCGGTTATCGTTGCTATAACCGCTACTGCTCATGTTGAACTGATTATTACCATCCATATTGGTACTAAGTTGTGTATCAATACTTTGGAAACCGGAATCACGGTGCTCCGTACCCATCAGCTTTTCGATAGGTATCGAAAAGCTGAGGTAAATACTGTTTTCTGTTTGGCTGTACTCATCCCAGGATCGTTGAGCGCTGATACTGTAGCTTCCCCATGAAGCGCTGTTACTGTAGCCGACCGAATAGTTGCTACGGCTCTTACTGCCCCCCCAGTAATCAGACCAGCTTCCAGAGGTATAGAACGAGCCATAATCATCCTTCCCAAAGCGTAGCGGTTGGTTAATGCTTACGGTGAACTGGTTTTTCATGCGCCCGTAGTTGCGCATAGTTTTGGGATCAAGATCCTGAGTGGGATGTTCAACTTCATCAATAAGTGTTAATGCATCATTCAGGCCCAGATAGTCCTGCGTGGAGTAGCGGTAAGCCGCGATGTTTAATGATGTATCTGTCAGGTCAAAAAATTTGTTCCAGGAGATGCGATAGCTTTGCCCCTGGTACCTTTTATCATCCGGTATATCGACACTGGAGTGGGTGACATCGAAGGAAATTGCGCCGACTGAAGTATTCATCCCAATGCCAAGTAAACCTGCAGCATAATGATTATCTGTGACCTGAAAACCAGTATAGCCAGTGAACAGGTTACTTAAACCACGGTAATAGGTCGCTTGTAGTAAGTTTGGTTCATGATGCAAGTCGTCTTTATTAATTTGCCCGCCGCTGATATCCCAGCGAGAAACACCCGGGCGCAGCATTTGAATTACTGAAGAAAATGGCTGAGAAAATGTACGCTTGCTGCCATCAGCTTCTTCAATGGTTACGATAAGATCGCTGCCATACCCTGACGGGCTGAGATCATCAATGACAAAAGGTCCCGGTGGAACAGTGGTTTCATAAATTTTGTATCCACTCTGGGTGATGCTGACTTTGGCGTTAGTATTTGCTACACCACGAATTGTCGGGGCGAAGTTTGCCAATACAGGCGGCAGCATTCGGCTGTCGCTGTATAAGCGAATGCCGCGGATACTAACGGAGTCGAACGTTTCACCTGTGGTGTAGGATTCCCCCATAATGAGCTGCGAGCGGATAGCGGTAATGTCGCGCTGGACGTAGCGATTCATAAACTCAACATTGCTTCCCGCGTCGTTTCTCCAGCTATAGTTACCGCTGCTACGCAGACGCCAGGCCCCTAAATTGACGCCACCATTGAACGATGTATAAACGCTATCATTTGTATAATTTGAATTTTCACTGCGATAAGCGTTGATGTTATAAGACAGCGTAGCCGCGTTAATGCCATTTTCCCAAAGTGATGGGTCCACATAGTTTTGATAATTCTTCATCACCCATGCCTGGGGAACATTGATATCCAGACGTTGTTCAGAGGGGTCATAGTTCACTGAGGATTTAGGTATGGCTAACGACAGGTCAAGACAGTTGCCAAGCGTTTCATCCCGTGGAAGAAGGATAGTATTTTCCTCGTCTGCCGGGGGTGTCTTGATATGCAGTTGTAGTAGATTTTTCAGGGTAATACAGGCTTGAGCATTCTTTTTATCGGGGATCGCGATAAAGGGGATCTCCAGGTTAGCAACAGGTTGCTCGTTAACATAGATGCTAACATCGTAAACACCAGGCAAAGTCGGGTTGCCATCGCTATAGCGGCTAACATCAATACTGGAAGCGTTGCCACCCATTAAAAAGGTAGGGTCATACTCAACACTTTCGGCTCCGATGGTAGCGCCGCTATACATGATTGAGCAATACATTGCGATACGCGTAAGATTATGGCGTTTAGTCGATGTCTTTGTTTTCATTACATTGGCTTCCTGCTGCATAAGGTCCCTGGTCTTACAAATTGACATCGCCTTCAATTGCGCCGCCAAAATCATTAATCGCGGAGAAATGTACCTTTCCTGACGTTGCTTTCCCGCCTGAACCGCTTATGGTGAAAATCTCTTCGCTTTTCGGTGCAACCATTTTTACATTGAGCGGGTTCGACTTACCGCCAGCGATTAACTCTGCACTGTTGAAAGAGACGTAATAAGATGTTGGGTTATATACACTCAGGCCAGACTTCCCTTCAGCCCATTTCCATTTCAGGGCTAATGGTGCTTCAGACGGGTTACCGTTTAATCCTGCCGGACGATAGAACAGCTTGATACGGGTACGGAAAGCCAGTTGTAACAGGCTCTGATTCTCTACTTTTGAAGCATCTGGTTTTGGGGGCACTTCCAGCACGTTAAACCAGAATACGCTTTCTTTGTCGCTGGGGAGTACGGTGCTGCCGGTATACATCAATTTGATGGTTTGACCGCGTTTAGCATCAATACGTGAAACGGGAGGTGTTGCCGTAAATGGTACATTAATGCTTCCCGGCTCAGCGTTATCGTCACCGGTATCCAGCCAGCTTTGTACTAACAGATGGCTATTGCCTTTATTCTCCAGGCGTACGCTAACGCTTTTTTGATCACTTTTATAAATGACGCGTGTACCGGAAATAACAATATCAGCCATAACAGGCATACTAAATGCCATACTACTGGCAACACATAATGCGACAATATTCTTTTTATTTAACAAAATATACCATCCATGACATGAATTGTTTTCAAGACAAGGGGGCGACAATAGGTGTCGCACCCTTGTAGTAATTTAAATCACCAACGAATAACTTAATTGTAGGTGATGGTGTAAGCTGTGTTGGTTCTTACATAACCAGCCGTTGCTGGTGTTGAGTCGTCTTCACGAACATAGGAGGCTTTGAAGTCAAAGACTGCAACATTATTGGTTAATGCTTTAGTGTAAGCATCAGATGCATTATTAATTTTGACTTGTTTAACAGTGGTGCCGTCAATGTTGTGCAGGGCGATATTCACACCAGATGACGGGGTGGTGATGGACATATCGTTATTCAAAGTGCCACGACTGTTACCAAAGAAAACTGAACCGAATGTCAGAGTCGGTTGGCCTCCCGGAGTCGCTTTGCTGCAGTCTACAGTAATGCTAAACGGTTTCGCTTTGGCACCGACAGCAGTTTCAGATACACCAGCGGTAATTTCAGCAACCGTTGCAGTTTGCAGAAGAACCAGGCCATCTTGCTTGCCGCCATCAACTTTTGTTTCACAGGTGTTATCGCTAACCAAGCCACTGATGTTAATCTGACCACCGTCCATATCAGCAGAAGCAGTACCTGCAACCATTGCCAGCATAAGACCAGACAGGGCAAAACCTAATTTTTTAGACATAATAATCCTTGAATTATATTCCATGAGTTTAACTACAATCGGGTGCTTTCAGACAAAGAACCCCGATAGAGAAAAATAGATTGTTTTGTTAATGATGAATGTGAAGATTTACTGAATGTAACATCTGTTCATCACCAAGTGGGATATTGTGCATATTTAAATTTATATATCCACTTAATTCATCTTTAAGTAAAACTTAATGTACAAAGCGGGAAAAATATTGTATGTGAGGCGGAAGGTGTTAACGGGGTATATAATATTAATTATGGTTGTAGCTTAGGGAATATATTAATTGCAATGGGGTAAGGCTATTTTTCGGAATTTATTTATATTCATGAAATCATTAAATCACCATTTGTTTAATTCATGAAATTTATTTATTTTTAATAAATTTCCTAATACTGTTCCATCAGGAAACACCAGCTCCGGCGCAATTTCAAACAGCGGCCACAGCATAAATCCACGATTCTTCATATCGTAGTGCGGAACGGTCAGGCGTTCGGTATTTATTACTTCATTACCAAATAGCATGATGTCGAGATCCAGTGTGCGCGGCCCCCAGCGTTCCGCTTTACGGACGCGACCTTGTTGTAACTCAATACGTTGTGTGTGGTTGAGTAACTCTTCAGGTGCAAGAGAGGTTTCCAGCGCCACGGCTGCGTTTAAGTAATCGGGTTGATCTTGCGGCCCCAGCGGTGGAGTGCGGTAAAACGAAGAAACGGCAAGAATGTGGCTTTCAGGGATATCGCCTAATGCTTTCAGGGCAGCATTGACCTGCTCCAGCGGAGAGGCCAGATTGCTGCCTATGGCAATATACGCCACTGTCATGCGGTACCCTCACGACGCGGTGCGCGTTTGCGTGGACGACGAGAACGGCGACGCGGTGACGGCTCTTCATCCAGCTCGTTGAGCATCCCTTTTTGATCTGGTGGCGCGGAAACCTGGAACTCCCCCCACCATTTCACAAGACGCTGCAGTTCAGCGTTACGTTCAACTTCAGCTCGCAAGGCCAACAGGTCATAAGCAGCACGGAACTTAGGATGCTCCAGCAGTTTCCAGGCGCGTTTACCCTGACGTCGGGACATACGCAACTGCAACTGCCAGATATCGCGGGTTAACGTCGTCAGACGTTTCGGGATCGCCAGAGAACGGCAGGCTTCGTCCAGCACGTCGTTCATCGCCAGCGCGAAAGCGTCGTGATAGGTCAGGCCGCTTTCCTGGGCGATCTTCTGTGCCGTCTCCAGCAGTGGGTACCAGAACATGGCGGCAAACAGGAACGCCGGGTTCACGCGCATATCGTTATGGATACGCGTATCGGTATTCTTCAGCACCTGTTCAATGATCCGCTCCATCGGGCTGTCGCCATTTTCCGTGAAGTAGCGGGTAATGGTCGGGAACAGCGGCTGGAACAGGTGATATTCACACAGCAGATTATAGGTTTCGTAACCGTAGCCCGCTTGCAGCAGTTTCAAAGATTCTTCAAACAGACGTGCCGGTGGAATATCGTTCAGCAGGGTAGCGAGGCGAGGGATCGGTTCTGCGGTTTCAGGACTGATACGCATACCCAATTTGGCGGCAAAACGTACCGCGCGCAGCATCCGTACCGGATCTTCACGGTAGCGCGTTTCCGGGTTACCAATCAGACGGATAACGCCGTCTTTCAGATCCTTCATGCCGCCAACGTAATCACGGACGGTAAAATCCGCTACGCTGTAATACAGGCTGTTGATAGTGAAATCGCGGCGCTGGGCGTCTTCTTCGATGGAGCCGAAAATGTTGTCGCGCAGCAACATACCGTTTTGCCCGCGTTGGGAGGTCGTGCGGTCGCTGACGTTACCTTCGTGATGTCCACGGAAGGTCGCAACTTCGATAATCTCCGGGCCAAACATCACATGAGCCAGACGGAAACGGCGACCCACCAGGCGGCAGTTACGGAACAGTTTACGTACCTGTTCAGGCGTGGCGTTAGTGGTTACGTCAAAATCTTTCGGCTTTTTGCCAAGTAACAGGTCGCGCACGCCGCCGCCAACCAGCCAGGCTTCGTATCCCGCTTTATTGAGCCTGTACATTACCTTCAGGGCATTTTCACTGATATCTTTGCGGGAAATAGCATGCTGCTCACGCGGGATCACCGTCACCTGTGGACGGGCGACTGCCTGTTCAGCCTCGCTTTCCTCGCGGCTTAGCACCTTGCGGCAAAAATTAGCGACTCGGGTAAAAATAGTACACCTCGGTAGTGTCAAACATCATTCAGGACAAAAAAATAGCGGCTAATCATAGCTCAGCATGACGCATTTGAGAATGTTGAATTTACAATTGCCGACTCAGGCACTGCGGTGAGCCGCCAGTTTTTGACGGCTGACTGAAGGATTTGCTCGACGCTGAAATCCTGCCAGTGTGTTTCTACCTGCTGACCCAGAAAATGAAGTGCCGCGATTAACACCGGGCGTGGATCGCCTTTCGGCAACGCAGGCGCATGATTCTGCTTGGAAAGTTTAGCGCCTTGTGGATTAAGCGCCAGCGGTAAATGGATGTAATCTGGCACTTTCCAGCCAAAAAGCTGGTACAGCGAGATTTGCCGCACTGTCGGTTCGATCAAATCTGCCCCCCGGACAATTTCGCTCACGCCCTGGAAGTGATCATCCACCACCACCGCCAGGTTATAGGCAAACAAACCATCACGGCGATGAATAATAAAATCTTCCCGTGCCAGTTTTTCGTCGGCGTGAATAATGCCTCGCAGCAGGTCAGTAAACTGGGTGACCGGATGCTGCTGGCGGATACGTACTGCGGCGTTGTCTGGTCCATGATGCAATTCCCGGCAATGGCCGTCGTAAATACCGCCAATGCTTTGAATACGCGCACGCGTGCAGGTGCAGTAATAACTTAATCCTTGCTCATGTAACCAGGCGAGTGCTTCGCGATAGGCGTGGTGACGTTGCGATTGCCAGAGAACATCGCCGTCCCAGTGCAGGCCGTAATGTTCCAGCTGGCGCAGGATAGTATCTGCGGCACCGGGAACTTCACGAGGCGGGTCGATATCTTCAATGCGTACCAGCCAGCGACCGTGCCGGGCGCGAGCCTGTAAATAGCTGCCAAGCGCGGCAATCAGAGAGCCAAAATGAAGCTCGCCGGAAGGAGAGGGGGCAAAGCGGCCAATATAGTGTGTGTCTGTCATCTCGTTGAACAAAAAATAAGGCGGGAGCATTTCCCGCCTGTGGTAAACGTGATGGAACGGCTGTAATTAGCCAGCCATCTGTTTTTCGCGAATTTCAGCCAGCGTTTTGCAGTCGATGCACAGATCGGCTGTCGGGCGCGCTTCCAGACGGCGAATACCAATTTCAACACCGCAGGATTCGCAGTAGCCGAAATCTTCGTCTTCCACTTTTTTCAGCGTTTTCTCGATCTTTTTGATCAGCTTACGCTCGCGATCGCGGTTACGCAGTTCGAGGCTGAACTCTTCTTCCTGGGCTGCACGGTCTACCGGGTCCGGGAAGTTGGCTGCTTCATCCTGCATATGTGTAACGGTGCGATCGACTTCATCCCTGAGTTGATTACGCCATGCTTCCAGAATACGACGGAAGTGCGCCAGCTGGGCTTCATTCATATACTCTTCGCCCGGCTTCTCCTGATATGGTTCCACCCCAGCGATGGCGAGAATACTCAGGGACGATGTTTTACGGTTTTGCCCTTCTTGCATGTTGCTTCTCCTTAACACGCACTATCGATCCCCATGTTCGGGGGAAAAATGAGGCCGCTATAAATAGCAGATGCTTTTCCGGATAGCAATTATCTAAACGTAACACTTGACAACTGTGTGAGGAAAAGCGTATTTGCGCACGCGACCAGAATGTAAATTAACCAGTTACTTACTCTACTACAATGTAACCGGTAGTGATTTTTTAAGAGCCATGCCTTCGGCAGAAAGTTCCGCTTTGTAAGCCAGAATTTCTACCCCCCTCTGTTGAGCTTCTGACAATAGTTGCGCGTATTTCTCATCGATGTGGCGCGCGGGTGAAAACCGTGTAATGGCTGAATGCAGCACGGCAAAAAAGATAACCGCACGCTGGCCTTCAGCCGCTACGCTCATCAACTCCCGAAGGTGTTTCTGACCTCGTTCAGTGACCGCATCGGGAAAATATCCCTGTTCGTTTTCCGCTAACGTAACCGATTTCACTTCAATATAGCAGTCTGGACGCGAATCCGCCTGCAACATAAAGTCAATACGGCTGCGTTCTGCGCCGTATTTAACTTCGCTTTTCAGCGAGCTATAGCCTGACAGTTCTGAAATTGATTCATTAAGGATAGCCTCTTTCGTCAACCTGTTAGCCCAAAGCGTATTGACGCAAATAATTGCGCCGCTCTGGCTTTGAGTCAATTCCCAGGTGTGTGGGTATTTCCGTTTGGTGTTGTCTGAAGTCGAATACCAGACGGTATCGCCAGGCGTTGCACAACCGGTCATCGCACCCGTATTCGGGCAGTGTAGCGTTAATTCGCGACCATCGGGTGTGATCACATCGGCTAAAAAACGTTTGTAACGCTGAATTAGCGTCGCGCGCTGTAGAGGGGGAGAAAATTCCATTACGACAATCCTTGTTATTGCGTTAGCGCCCAGCGTTTTAGCGGCGTGTAGCGTGTGCGTCCACGCGCAAACGAGGAGGCGTAAAGGGTGAACTCCGTCACCGTATACGACCAGTTAAAACCTGGCGGCGGGATTGTCACCGCCTCGCTGGCGTCGCGCAATAAGGTAATATGTGGATGAAACGGACGATTGCTTTGAAAACAACCGCTGTGGGCAGCCTGTGAACGGAGCATATTCGCCAGCTGGATTAAGCCGCGTGGCGGCTGACGCATCCCTAACCACACCACACGCGAACGCAGCCATTGACCGGCGTCATCAAGCGTGAGTGTGAAACCCGGTTGACGAATCCGCCCGGCTAAAAGAGAAAGCGCCTTCTCTTTCTCGGCGCTCACTTCGCCTAAAAATGCCAGAGTCAGATGCAAATTATCGGCGGCGACCGGACGTCCCGCGTCAGGTGGGAAGTGTGTGGCGCGCCAGTGGATAATCTGTTCGCGGATTTCTGCAGGTAAGTCGATAGCAAAGAACAGCCGTTGCGGTTCAGACATGTGAGGCACTCGGTTATGAATTACCGCGATGCTACAATGTGGCGCGAAGAATGTTAACCCTCTGGAGCGTTTTGTGTCGTCGTTGCCCGTTGCTGCCGTCTTACCTGAGTTACTTGCTGCCCTCGATGGTGCACCGCAGGTGTTATTAACTGCGCCGACCGGGGCCGGGAAATCAACCTGGCTGCCGCTGCAACTGCTGGCGCATCCCGGCATTAACGGGAAAATTATCCTCCTGGAGCCGCGTCGTTTGGCGGCGCGTAACGTTGCGCAACGGCTGGCGGAGCTGCTTAACGAAAAGCCAGGCGATACCGTTGGCTACCGGATGCGTGCGCAAAACTGCGTCGGGCCGAATACCCGCCTGGAAGTGGTTACCGAAGGCGTGCTGACGCGCATGATCCAGCGTGACCCGGAACTGAGCGGTGTTGGATTGGTGATCCTCGATGAGTTTCATGAGCGCAGCTTGCAGGCGGATTTGGCGTTGGCGCTGTTACTCGATGTGCAACAAGGTCTGCGTGATGACCTTAAACTGCTGATTATGTCGGCTACGCTGGACAACGACCGCTTGCAGCAAATGCTGCCAGAAGCGCCCGTCATCATCTCAGAAGGGCGCTCGTTTCCGGTTGAACGCCGTTATTTACCACTGCCCACGCATCAGCGTTTTGACGAAGCCGTTGCGGTAGCCACCGCCGAAATGCTGCGTCAGGAAAGCGGATCATTACTGTTATTTTTACCTGGCGTCGGAGAAATTCAGCGTGTGCAGGAACAACTGGCTTCGCGCATCGGCAGTGATGTGTTGCTCTGCCCGCTGTATGGCGCGTTGTCGCTGAACGATCAGCGAAAAGCGATCCTTCCGGCACCGCAAGGAATGCGCAAAGTGGTGCTGGCGACCAATATTGCTGAAACAAGTTTAACCATCGAAGGTATTCGTCTGGTGGTGGATTGTGCCCAGGAGCGTGTGGCGCGTTTTGATCCGCGCACGGGGCTTACGCGGTTGATTACTCAACGCGTTAGTCAGGCATCCATGACGCAGCGTGCCGGGCGCGCCGGGCGTCTGGAGCCGGGTATCTGCCTGCATTTAATCGCCAAAGAACAAGCAGAACGCGCTGCCGCGCAAAGTGAACCGGAGATATTACAAAGCGATCTTTCCGGTTTGCTGATGGAATTACTGCAATGGGGATGCAGCGATCCGGCGCAGATGAGCTGGCTGGATCAACCGCCAGCAGTGAATTTACAGGCCGCGAAACGCCTGTTACGGATGCTGGGGGCGCTGGATGGCGAACGGCTAAGCGCGCAAGGGCAAAAAATGGCGGCGCTGGGTAACGATCCGCGTTTAGCGGCAATGCTGGTTAGCGCGAAGAGCGACGACGAAGCTGCTACCGCGGCAAAAATTGCCGCTATTCTCGAAGAGCCGCCACGGATGGGCAATAGTGACCTGGGCGTGGCGTTTTCGCGCAATCAACCAGCCTGGCAGCAACGTAGTCAGCAACTGTTAAAACGTTTAAACGTACGCGGCGGTGAGGCAGACAGTTCTCTTATCGCGCCGCTACTTGCCGGGGCGTATGCCGATCGCATTGCTCGTCGCCGTGGGCAAGATGGACGCTATCAACTGGCAAACGGCATGGGGGCGATGCTCGATGCCGACGATGCGCTAAGCCGCCACGAATGGTTGATCGCACCGTTATTATTGCAGGGCAGCGCCTCGCCGGATGCGCGGATTTTACTGGCGCTGCCGGTCGATATTGATGAGTTAGTACAACGCTGCCCGCAGCTGGTACAGCAGTCTGACACCGTGGAATGGGATGACGCGCAAGGTACGCTGAAAGCCTGGCGTCGGCTGCAAATCGGTCAGTTGACGGTGAAAGTGCAGCCACTGGCGAAACCGTCAGAAGACGAGTTGCATCAGGCGATGCTTAACGGCATTCGTGATAAAGGTTTAAGCGTGCTCAACTGGACGGCGGAAGCGGAACAGCTACGCTTGCGTTTGTTATGCGCCGCAAAGTGGTTGCCGGAATATGACTGGCCAGCGGTTGATGATGAGAGTTTGTTGGCGACGCTGGAAACGTGGCTACTGCCGCATATGAGCGGCGTGCATTCACTACGCGGCCTGAAATCACTCGACATTTATCAGGCACTACGCGGATTACTTGATTGGGGAATGCAGCAACGTCTGGATAGTGAATTGCCTGCGCATTACACTGTGCCGACGGGAAGCCGGATCGCCATTCGTTATCATGAAGATAATCCGCCCGCGCTGGCGGTGAGAATGCAGGAGATGTTTGGTGAGGCCACCAATCCGACGATCGCCCAGGGGCGCGTGCCGCTGGTGCTGGAGTTGCTTTCCCCTGCCCAAAGGCCGCTGCAAATCACGCGTGATTTGAGCGCCTTCTGGAAAGGAGCGTACCGTGAGGTGCAAAAAGAGATGAAAGGGCGTTATCCCAAACATGTCTGGCCGGACGACCCGGCAAACACAGCACCAACGCGACGAACGAAAAAGTATTCGTGAAGATCAAAGTAAATTTGAGAGATATCTTCTTCTGTCTTGCAACAGAAGAACAGAAAATCGGGCTTTTGCGCCTGAATATTGCGGAGAAAAAGCATGGCCGGGAATGACCGCGAGCCAATTGGACGCAAAGGGAAACCGACGCGTCCGGTCAAACAAAAGGTAAGCCGTCGTCGTTACGAAGATGACGATGATTACGACGATTATGATGACTATGAGGATGAAGAACCGATGCCGCGCAAAGGTAAGGGCAAAGGCAAAGGGCGTAAGCCTCGTGGCAAACGCGGCTGGCTATGGCTGCTGCTAAAACTGGCTATCGTTTTTGCCGTGCTGATCGCCATTTACGGCGTTTATCTCGATCAAAAAATTCGCAGCCGTATTGATGGCAAGGTCTGGCAATTGCCCGCGGCAGTTTATGGCCGGATGGTCAACCTTGAGCCAGACATGACCATCAGCAAGAACGAGATGGTGAAGCTGCTGGAGGCGACCCAGTATCGTCAGGTGTCGAAAATGACCCGTCCTGGCGAATTTACCGTGCAGGCCAACAGCATTGAGATGATCCGCCGTCCGTTTGATTTCCCGGACAGCAAAGAAGGGCAGGTGCGCGCGCGTCTGACCTTTGATGGCGATCATCTGGCAACGATCGTCAATATGGAGAACAACCGTCAGTTCGGTTTCTTCCGTCTTGATCCGCGTCTGATCACCATGATCTCTTCGCCAAACGGTGAGCAGCGTCTGTTTGTGCCGCGCAGTGGTTTCCCTGATTTGCTGGTGGATACTTTGCTGGCGACAGAAGACCGTCATTTCTACGAGCATGATGGGATCAGTCTCTACTCCATCGGACGTGCGGTGCTGGCAAACCTGACAGCCGGACGCACGGTGCAGGGTGCGAGTACGCTGACGCAACAGCTGGTGAAAAACCTGTTCCTCTCCAGCGAGCGCTCTTACTGGCGTAAAGCGAACGAAGCTTACATGGCGCTGATCATGGACGCGCGTTACAGCAAAGACCGTATTCTTGAGCTGTATATGAACGAGGTGTATCTCGGTCAGAGCGGCGACAACGAAATCCGCGGCTTCCCGCTGGCAAGCTTGTATTACTTTGGTCGCCCGGTAGAAGAGCTAAGCCTCGACCAGCAGGCGCTGTTAGTCGGTATGGTGAAAGGGGCGTCCATCTACAACCCGTGGCGTAACCCGAAACTGGCGCTGGAGCGACGTAATCTGGTACTGCGTCTGCTGCAACAGCAACAGATTATTGATCAAGAACTCTATGACATGTTGAGTGCACGTCCGCTGGGCGTTCAGCCGCGCGGTGGGGTAATCTCTCCACAGCCAGCCTTTATGCAGCTGGTGCGTCAGGAGCTGCAGGCAAAACTGGGCGATAAGGTAAAAGATCTCTCCGGCGTGAAGATCTTCACTACCTTTGACTCGGTGGCCCAGGACGCGGCAGAAAAAGCCGCCGTGGAAGGCATTCCGGCACTGAAGAAACAGCGTAAGTTGAGCGATCTTGAAACCGCGATTGTGGTTGTTGACCGCTTTAGCGGTGAAGTTCGTGCGATGGTCGGTGGTTCTGAGCCGCAGTTTGCGGGCTACAACCGTGCGATGCAGGCGCGTCGTTCGATTGGTTCCCTTGCAAAACCAGCGACTTATCTGACGGCCTTAAGCCAGCCGAAAATCTATCGTTTGAATACGTGGATTGCCGATGCGCCAATCGCGCTGCGTCAGCCGAATGGCCAGGTCTGGTCACCGCAGAATGATGACCGTCGTTATAGCGAAAGTGGCAGAGTGATGCTGGTGGATGCGTTGACCCGTTCGATGAACGTGCCGACGGTGAATCTGGGGATGGCGCTGGGGCTGCCTGCGGTTACGGAGACCTGGATTAAACTGGGCGTACCGAAAGATCAGCTGCATCCGGTTCCGGCAATGCTGCTGGGGGCGTTGAACTTAACGCCAATCGAAGTGGCGCAGGCATTCCAGACCATCGCCAGCGGTGGTAACCGTGCACCGCTTTCTGCACTGCGTTCGGTAATCGCGGAAGATGGCAAGGTGCTGTATCAGAGCTTCCCGCAGGCGGAACGCGCGGTTCCGGCGCAGGCGGCGTATCTGACACTATGGACCATGCAGCAGGTGGTACAACGTGGTACGGGGCGTCAGCTTGGGGCGAAATACCCGAACCTGCATCTGGCAGGGAAAACAGGGACTACCAACAATAACGTAGATACCTGGTTTGCGGGCATTGACGGCAGCACGGTGACCATCACCTGGGTAGGCCGTGATAACAACCAGCCGACCAAGCTGTATGGTGCCAGCGGGGCAATGTCGATTTATCAGCGTTATCTGGCTAACCAGACGCCAACGCCGCTGAATCTTGTTCCGCCAGAAGATATTGCAGATATGGGCGTGGACTACGACGGCAACTTTGTTTGCAGCGGTGGCATGCGTGTCTTGCCGGTCTGGACCAGCGATCCGCAATCGCTGTGCCAGCAGAGTGAGATGCAGCAGCAGCCGTCAGGCAATCCGTTTGATCAGTCTTCTCAGCCGCAGCAACAGCCGCAACAGCAACCTGCTCAGCAAGAGCAGAAAGACAGCGACGGTGTAGCCGGTTGGATCAAGGATATGTTTGGTAGTAATTAACGTCTAAGCGTGACATACCGGATGGCGAGTAGCCATCCGGTAAAATAACATCCCACCCAAAGTATTAACCCTTTCTTTTCATCTGGTTGTTTATTAACCCTTCAGGAACGCTCAGATTGCGTACCGCTTGCGAACCCGCCAGCGTTTCGAATATTATCTTATCTTTATAATAATCATTCTCGTTTACGTTATCATTCACTTTACATCAGAGATATACCAATGGCGCGTTCCAAAACTGCTCAGCCAAAACACTCACTGCGTAAAATCGCAGTTGTAGTAGCCACAGCGGTTAGCGGCATGTCTGTTTATGCACAGGCAGCGGTTGAACCGAAAGAAGACACTATCACCGTTACCGCTGCACCTGCGCCGCAAGAAAGCGCATGGGGGCCAGCTGCAACTATTGCGGCGCGACAGTCAGCTACCGGCACTAAAACCGATACGCCGATTCAAAAAGTGCCACAGTCTATTTCTGTTGTGACCGCCGAAGAGATGGCGCTGCATCAGCCGAAGTCGGTAAAAGAAGCTCTTAGCTACACTCCTGGCGTTGCCGTGGGAACTCGTGGCGCATCCAACACTTACGATTACCTGATCATCCGCGGATTCGCCGCTGACGGCCAAAGCCAGAACAACTATCTGAATGGCCTGAAGATGCAGGGCAACTTCTATAACGATGCAGTTATCGATCCGTATATGCTGGAGCGCGCCGAAATCATGCGTGGTCCGGTATCCGTGCTGTACGGGAAAAGCAGCCCTGGCGGCCTGTTGAACATGGTCAGCAAGCGCCCGACTACAGAACCGCTGAAAGAAATTCAGTTTAAAGCCGGTACTGACAGCCTGTTCCAGACTGGTTTTGATTTCAGTGATGCGCTGGATGATGACGGCGTTTACTCTTATCGTCTGACTGGTATTGCGCGTTCAGCCAATGCTCAGCAGAAGGGGGCAGAAGAGCAGCGTTATGCTATTGCTCCAGCGTTCACCTGGCGCCCGGATGATAAAACCAATTTCACTTTCCTTTCTTACTTCCAGAACGAACCGGAAACCGGTTATTACGGCTGGTTGCCGAAAGAGGGAACCGTTGAGCCGCTGCCGAACGGTAAGCGTCTGCCGACAGACTTTAATGAAGGGGCGAAGAACAACACCTATTCACGTAATGAGAAGATGGTGGGCTACAGCTTCGATCACGAATTTAACGACACCTTTACTGTGCGTCAGAACCTGCGCTTTGCGCAAAATAAAGTCTCGCAAAAGAGCGTATATGGCTACGGCATGTGCTCGGATCCGCTGTATACCAAAGACGACGATGCACTCAAGGCGAGTCCATGTTTAAGTATCCCGCAGTCAGAATGGAATCATACACTGACTCGTCAGTACGTTATCGATAATGAGAAATTAGAAAACTTCTCTGTTGATACTCAGTTGCAAAGTAAATTCGCAACCGGCTCGGTTGAACACACTCTGCTGACCGGCGTTGACTTTATGCGTATGCGTAATGATATTGACTCCTGGTTCGGTTACGCCGGTTCCGTTGCACCGTCTGATATCTATAATTTAGACCGTAGTGACTTTGATTTTGGTGCTCACCCGGATCCGTCGGGCCCATACCGCGTTTTGCTTAAACAGAAACAAACCGGTCTGTATGTTCAGGATCAGGCGCAGTGGGATAAGGTGCTGGTGACTCTGGGTGGTCGCTATGACTGGGCGGAACAGTCATCTTTCAACCGTGATTACGGTAATAAATCCGATCGTGATGACAAACAGTTCACCTGGCGTGGTGGCGTAAACTACCTGTTCGACAACGGGGTAACGCCTTACTTCAGCTACAGTGAGTCGTTTGAGCCAGCATCTTTGACAGATGCAAACGGTGATCTGTTTGCACCTTCGAAAGGCAAACAGTATGAAGTTGGTGTGAAATATGTGCCGGAAGATCGCCCAATTGTGCTGACGGGCGCACTGTATCAGCTTACCAAAACCAACAACCTGATGGCGGATCCGAATAATCCCAATTTCTCGATTGAAGGCGGTGAGATTCGCGCTCGTGGTGTAGAACTGGAAGCAAAAGCGGCGCTGTCGGCGAGTGTTAACGTGGTTGGTTCTTATACCTATACCGATGCGGAATACACTACCGATACTACCTACAAAGGCAATACGCCTGCACAGGTGCCAAAACACATGGCTTCGCTGTGGGCTGACTATACCTTCTTTGACGGTCCGCTTTCAGGTCTGACGCTGGGCACCGGTGGTCGTTATACTGGCTCCAGCTATGGTGATCCGGCTAACTCCTTTAAAGTGGGAAGTTATACGGTCGTGGATGCGTTAGTGCGTTATGATCTGGCACGAGTCGGCATGGCTGGCTCCAACGTGGCGCTGCATGTCAACAACCTGTTCGATCGTGAATACGTCGCCAGCTGCTTTAACACCTATGGCTGCTTCTGGGGCGCAGAACGTCAGGTCGTTGCAACCGCAACCTTCCGTTTCTAATTTCTCTTTTGGGGCACGGATTTCCGTGCCCGTTTCACAAGTTGGCTGTTATGCAGGAATACACGAATCATTCCGATACCACTTTTGCACTGCGTAATATCTCCTTTCGTGTGCCCGGGCGCACGCTTTTGCATCCGCTGTCGTTAACCTTTCCTGCCGGGAAAGTGACCGGTCTGATTGGTCACAACGGTTCTGGTAAATCCACTCTGCTCAAAATGCTTGGTCGTCACCAGCCACCGTCGGAAGGGGAGATTCTTCTTGATGCCCAACCGCTGGAAAGCTGGAGCAGCAAAGCGTTTGCCCGCAAAGTGGCTTATTTGCCGCAGCAGCTTCCTCCGGCAGAAGGGATGACGGTGCGTGAACTGGTGGCGATTGGTCGTTACCCGTGGCATGGCGCACTAGGGCGCTTTGGTGCGGCAGATCGCGAAAAGGTCGAGGAAGCTATCTCGCTGGTTGGCTTAAAACCGCTGGCGCATCGGCTGGTCGATAGTCTCTCTGGCGGCGAACGTCAGCGGGCGTGGATCGCCATGCTGGTGGCGCAGGATAGCCGTTGTCTGTTGCTCGACGAACCGACCTCGGCGCTGGATATCGCCCACCAGGTTGACGTGCTGGCGCTGGTGCATCGTTTAAGTCAGGAACGTGGTCTGACGGTCATTGCCGTGCTGCACGATATTAATATGGCGGCGCGCTACTGTGATTATCTGGTCGCCCTGCGCGGCGGTGAAATGATTGCTCAGGGAACGCCTGCGGAAATTATGCGCGGCGAAACCCTCGAAATGATTTATGGCATCCCGATGGGTATTCTGCCGCATCCGGCGGGTGCTGCACCTGTGAGTTTTGTTTATTGATGAGCGGCTTACCTCTTATTTCGCGCCGTCGACTGTTAACGGCGATGGCGCTTTCTCCGTTGTTATGGCAGATGAATACTGCCCACGCGGCGGCTATTGATCCCAATCGTATTGTGGCGCTGGAGTGGTTGCCGGTGGAATTACTGCTGGCGCTCGGCATCGTGCCTTACGGCGTGGCGGATACCATCAACTATCGCCTGTGGGTCAGCGAACCACCATTGCCGGACTCAGTGATCGACGTCGGTTTGCGCACAGAACCTAACCTTGAACTGCTGACCGAAATGAAACCATCGTTTATGGTCTGGTCGGCAGGATATGGCCCTTCACCAGAAATGCTGGCACGTATTGCGCCGGGTCGCGGATTTAACTTCAGTGACGGCAAACAGCCGCTGGCGATGGCGCGTAAATCGCTGACGGAAATGGCAGATTTACTTAACCTGCAAAGGGCAGCGGAAACACATTTAGCGCAATATGAAGACTTTATCCGCAGCATGAAACCCCGCTTTGTGAAGCGTGGAGCGCGCCCGTTATTGCTGACGACGCTTATCGATCCGCGCCATATGCTGGTCTTCGGTCCAAACAGCTTGTTCCAGGAAATTCTTGATGAGTACGGCATCCCAAATGCCTGGCAAGGGGAAACCAACTTCTGGGGCAGTACCGCCGTCAGTATTGATCGTCTGGCAGCGTATAAAGACGTTGATGTGCTCTGCTTTGATCACGACAACAGCAAAGACATGGACGCCCTAATGGCGACGCCGCTGTGGCAGGCTATGCCGTTTGTCCGCGCCGGACGCTTTCAGCGCGTACCTGCAGTCTGGTTTTATGGTGCGACGCTCTCGGCAATGCACTTTGTGCGTATTCTGGATAACGCCATCGGAGGTAAAGCGTGAGTAAACGAATTGCGCTTTTCCCGGCGTTATTGCTGGCGCTGCTGGTGATTGTCGCAGCGGCGCTCACCTGGATGAACTTTTCGCAAGCGCTGCCGCGCAGCCAGTGGGCGCAGGCCGCCTGGTCGCCGGATATTGACGTCATCGAGCAGATGATTTTTCACTACAGCTTGTTGCCGCGTCTGGCGATTTCGCTGCTGGTGGGCGCGGGCCTGGGGCTGGTGGGCGTGCTGTTTCAGCAAGTGCTGCGTAACCCGCTGGCGGAACCGACGACGTTGGGCGTTGCAACAGGCGCGCAACTGGGGATTACCGTCACTACGCTCTGGGCGATCCCAGGTGCTATGGCGAGCCAGTTTGCTGCGCTGGCAGGGGCTTGCGTTGTTGGCTTAATTGTCTTTGGCGTCGCGTGGGGGAAACGGCTGTCGCCGGTAACGCTGATCCTCGCGGGGCTGGTAGTGAGCCTTTATTGTGGGGCAATCAATCAGTTACTGGTTATCTTCCATCATGACCAGTTGCAAAGCATGTTCCTGTGGAGCACCGGAACGCTGACGCAAACCGACTGGGGCGGCGTTGAGCGTTTATGGCCGCAGTTGCTGGGCGGCGTGATGCTGACGTTACTGCTACTTCGTCCGTTAACCCTGATGGGGCTTGATGATGGCGTGGCGCGCAACCTCGGGCTGGCCTTGTCGCTCGCGCGTCTGGCGGCGCTGACGCTGGCGATAGTCATCAGTGCGCTGCTGGTGAATGCGGTGGGGATTATCGGCTTTATCGGGTTGTTCGCGCCGCTGCTGGCAAAAATGCTGGGGGCGCGGCGTTTGTTGCCACGATTGATGCTGGCGTCGCTGATTGGGGCGTTAATTCTGTGGCTTTCTGATCAAATCATCCTCTGGCTGACTCGCGTGTGGATGGAAGTTTCTACCGGTTCGGTCACTGCGTTGATAGGTGCGCCGCTGCTACTTTGGCTGCTGCCGCGTTTACGCAGCATTAGCGCGCCGGATATGAAGGTCAACGATCGTGTCGCTGCTGAACGCCAACATGTGCTGGCGTTTGCCCTCGCGGGCGGCGTGCTGCTGTTGATGGCAGTGGTGGTGGCGCTGTCGTTTGGCCGTGATGCGCACGGCTGGACGTGGGCGAGCGGGGCGTTGCTCGAGGATTTGATGCCCTGGCGCTGGCCGCGAATTATGGCGGCGCTGTTTGCGGGCGTCATGCTGGCGGTGGCGGGCTGTATTATTCAGCGGCTGGCCGGCAACCCGATGGCAAGCCCGGAAGTGCTGGGGATTAGCTCCGGCGCGGCGTTTGGCGTGGTGTTGATGCTGTTTCTGGTGCCGGGTAATGCCTTTGGCTGGCTGTTACCTGCAGGCAGTCTCGGCGCGGCGGTGACGCTGTTGATCATTATGATCGCCGCCGGCCGCGGTGGATTTTCCCCACACCGCATGTTACTGGCGGGGATGGCGTTAAGTACCGCGTTCACCATGCTTTTGATGATGTTGCAGGCAAGTGGTGACCCGCGAATGGCGCAAGTGCTGACCTGGATTTCCGGTTCGACCTACAACGCGACCGATGCGCAGGTCTGGCGTACCGGAATTGTGATGGTGATTTTGCTGGCGATTACCCCGCTGTGCCGCCGCTGGCTGACCATTTTACCGCTGGGAGGTGATACCGCACGAGCCGTGGGGATGACGCTGACGCCGACGCGAATTGCGCTGCTGCTGTTAGCGGCTTGCCTGACAGCGACTGCGACAATGACCATTGGACCGTTGAGTTTTGTTGGTTTAATGGCACCGCATATTGCGCGGATGATGGGCTTTCGACGGACGATGCCACACATCGTAATTTCGGCGCTGGTGGGAGGATTACTGCTGGTGTTCGCTGACTGGTGTGGGCGGATGGTGCTGTTTCCATTCCAGATCCCAGCGGGGCTGCTGTCGACCTTTATCGGCGCGCCATATTTTATCTATTTGTTGAGAAAGCAGAGCCGTTAATTGAATGCCTCGCCCGGTGGGCGAGGCAAAATCATCACAACTTCGCAAACACCCGACGTGCAGCATCGATGGTGTTATTGATATCTTCCATGCTGTGCGCCACAGACATAAAGCCCGCTTCAAACGCTGACGGTGCCAGATAAACACCTTCGTCCAGCATCATATGGAAGAAACGCTTAAAGCGTTCCACGTCACAGGCCATCACATCCTGATAGCACGTCACGGACTCGGCGTCGGTAAAGAAAATACCGAACATGCCGCCAACGTGGTTTACCACCAGCGGAATTCCGGCTTCTTCTGCCGCTTCCAGCAGACCTTCTGCCAGACGTGTTGTCAGCTCATCCAGCGTTTCGTGAACGCCCGGCTGCGCGACTTCATTCAGACAGGCGAAACCAGCAGCCATCGCAATCGGGTTACCGGAAAGCGTACCCGCCTGATAGACCGGACCGGTCGGGGCCAGCGCATCCATTACATCACGACGACCACCGAATGCGCCTACCGGCATTCCACCGCCGATGATTTTGCCGAGGCAGGTGAGATCCGGTTCCACACCGTAATAATCCTGTGCGCCAGCTAGCGCTACGCGGAAACCGGTCATCACTTCATCGATGATCAGCAACGCGCCAAATTCGTCGCACAGCGCGCGCAGACCTGGCAGGAACTCTGGCAGCGGTGGAACGCAGTTCATATTGCCTGCCACCGGCTCGACGATAATACAGGCAATCTCTTGCGGGTATTGCTCAAACGCGGCGCGTACAGAGGCCAGATCGTTATAAGTACAGGTTAAGGTATGTTTGGCGAAATCTGCCGGAACGCCCGGCGAGTTTGGCTGGCCTAACGTGAGTGCGCCAGAACCGGCTTTCACCAGCAGGCAGTCAGCGTGACCGTGGTAACAACCTTCAAATTTAATAATTTTATCGCGACCGGTAAAACCACGGGCCAGGCGGATGGCGCTCATTGTCGCTTCAGTGCCGGAGTTCACCATGCGCACCATATCCATGGTCGGGACCAGTTCGGTCACCAGTTGCGCCATTTTCACTTCCATTTCGGTTGGTGCACCAAAGCTTAAACCACGCTCGGCGGCTTCAATCACGGCATTGCGGATCGCCGGATGGTTATGGCCCAGCACCATCGGCCCCCAGGAACCGACATAATCGATATAGGCTTTGCCATCAACATCGTACAGATAAGCGCCGTCCGCTTTTTCGATAAACAGTGGAGTGCCGCCCACGCCAGTAAAGGCGCGAACAGGGGAGTTCACACCGCCAGGGATCAGCTCGCGCGCTGCGCTGTAAAGATTTTCAGACTTACTCATGGAGGGTTCCTGATTCGTAGAAAAAGTGAATGGCTGCTATTCTATGTTATTCATAACAAGTTAAATACTCGTCAAACATCAGGCTGCTTGTACTGGTGCAATCCTGATTTCTTAGAGTATAAAAGTTTTGTGCATTTGAAACATTACGCTTTGCAAAGGATTTTCATGGAACGTGCGAGTAAAATGCCGTCATCTTATTTGTATGACCAATAAGTGATCATTGGATGAAAACTGATACTCCCTCTTTAGAAACACCGCAGGCCGCGCGCCTGCGACGCAGACAACTGATTCGCCAACTTCTTGAGCGCGATAAAACCCCGTTAGCCATTTTGTTTATGGCGGCAGTCGTCGGCACGCTTGTCGGGCTGGCTGCGGTTGCTTTTGACAAAGGTGTCGCCTGGTTGCAGAACCAGCGTATGGGGGCGCTGGTACATACTGCTGATAATTATCCGCTTCTGTTAACTGTCGCTTTTCTCTGTTCGGCGGTGCTGGCGATGTTCGGCTACTTTTTGGTGCGCAAATACGCGCCGGAAGCAGGTGGTTCGGGGATCCCGGAAATTGAAGGGGCGCTGGAAGATCAACGTCCCGTTCGCTGGTGGCGTGTGTTGCCGGTGAAATTCTTTGGCGGGCTGGGAACACTCGGCGGAGGCATGGTGCTGGGGCGCGAAGGGCCAACCGTACAGATCGGCGGCAATATCGGTCGCATGGTGCTTGATATTTTCCGCCTGAAAGGTGATGAAGCGCGCCATACGCTGCTGGCAACCGGTGCTGCGGCGGGGCTGGCTGCGGCCTTTAACGCCCCGCTGGCGGGTATTTTGTTTATTATCGAAGAGATGCGTCCGCAGTTTCGCTATACGTTAATTTCGATTAAAGCGGTATTTATTGGCGTCATTATGTCGACCATTATGTACCGGATTTTTAATCATGAAGTTGCGTTGATTGACGTCGGTAAACTTTCTGATGCGCCGCTTAATACGCTGTGGCTTTATCTGATCCTCGGTATTATTTTTGGCATTTTCGGCCCTATTTTTAATAAATGGGTGCTGGGGATGCAGGATTTGCTGCACCGTGTGCACGGTGGCAATATTACCAAATGGGTACTGATGGGCGGTGCGATTGGCGGTCTGTGTGGATTGCTGGGGTTTGTGGCACCAGCAACGTCGGGCGGCGGTTTTAACCTGATTCCTATCGCTACCGCGGGGAATTTCAGCATGGGAATGCTGGTGTTTATCTTCGTCGCTCGGGTCATTACCACCTTACTCTGCTTCTCTTCCGGCGCGCCGGGCGGTATTTTTGCCCCGATGCTGGCGCTGGGTACTGTGCTGGGAACCGCTTTCGGAATGGTTGCCGTTGAGCTGTTTCCGCAATACCACCTTGAGGCGGGGACGTTTGCTATTGCCGGAATGGGGGCATTACTGGCGGCATCTATTCGCGCGCCGTTAACGGGGATCATTCTGGTTCTGGAGATGACCGATAACTACCAGCTCATTTTGCCTATGATTATTACCGGTCTTGGCGCAACACTATTAGCGCAATTTACCGGCGGGAAACCGCTATACTCGGCGATTCTTGCGCGCACGCTGGCAAAACAGGAAGCTGAGCAACTGGCGCGAAGCAAGGCCGCATCAGCCAGCGAGAATACTTGAACGAAATACCAGGGTATTAGATAATGGCGATTATTATTGGGTTAGAATTTGCCCAATTGCCGATGTCGTTTGGAGCAAAATATGAGTGATGACGTAGCACTGCCGCTGGAGTTTACCGACGCAGCAGCCAACAAAGTTAAAAGCCTGATCGCTGACGAAGATAACCCGAATCTGAAATTACGCGTGTATATCACCGGTGGCGGTTGCAGCGGCTTCCAGTATGGTTTCACCTTTGATGATCAGGTGAACGAAGGCGATATGACCATCGAAAAACAGGGCGTTGGCCTGGTGGTTGATCCGATGAGCCTGCAATATCTGGTCGGCGGTTCCGTTGACTATACCGAAGGTCTGGAAGGTTCTCGTTTCATCGTGACCAACCCGAACGCGAAAAGCACCTGCGGTTGCGGTTCTTCCTTTAGCATCTAATCTGTTGTTCATGTGCCGGATAAACTATCCGGCACATCTTCTCTCTTCAACGCCCATTCTCATCCAGCGCAAACGTCGGTAGCTTAAGATGCCAACGAATAGCCGCCAGCCGAATCAATAGCGTCACGACCATGCCCATCATACTGGCTGTTTCCAGTGGTACGGAAAATGTGTAATAAGCCGTAGCGTGGACAATACCGCCGATAATACAGGCTGTTGCGTAGATTTCTGTACGTAAAATCATGGGGATTTCGCGGGCCAGTACATCACGAATGATCCCGCCGCCAACGCCAGTAATGACGCCCATACAAACCGCGATTAACGGACCGGCTTCCGCATTAAAGGCTTTATTCACGCCAATGCCGACAAACACCGCCAGACCAACGGCGTCCAGCACCGGCAACATCCATTTTGGTAAGCGTCTTGGCTGGCGCACCAGCACGATGGTCAGCATGCTGGTTACCATTGCAACGACCAGATCGGTGGGATCTTTCACCCAAAATACCGGGCCGTGATCCAGCGCCATGTCGCGAATTGTTCCGCCGCCTACTGCGGTAACCACGCCCAGTACCAGAACACCAAAAGGGTCCATACGCAATTTTCCGGCTAACAAAACGCCAGAGATAGCAAATACCGCTGTGCCGACTATATCCAGCCAATAGACGAGCATTGTTCAATCCCCACTGAGCACCTGAAAAGGTCAGGCGCTAATCTACCTGTGAAAGCGCATTACAGAGCTGTTGTGCAGCGAGGATAATACGTGGGCTTGCACGTTCAAACCAGTCACTCGTGAGAGGAATAACGGGAATTTTGAGCTGTTCACCCCAGTATTGTTTGATTTTAGGAATTTGGTCCGGTCCGCCTGTAATGACTATCGCCTGTGGCGCGCGTGCTAACACCTGTTCGCGGCTAACTTGCGGCCAGGGAACCCGGCTATCTTTAAAGATGTTTTCTCCGCCACAAACTTCGAGTACCTGGTTCTGAATCGACTCTTTTCCACTGGTAAATGGCGGATTAATGCCGAATTGCAGAAAAACACGTTTTTTAGGTTTATCAGCATATTGCGCTTTCAATTGCGCGTACTGGTCCAGCAGGGATTGCGCGGCTTGTTCGGCCTTGTCTGGTTGCGGACTCCAGGGGGCCAGTTGACGTAACGCATTGGCAATTTGTTCAATGCTTGTCGCATCGACCCACATCACTTTTATTCCCAGCGAAGCCAGCTGGTCAACCTGCCGCTCGGCATTACCTCCACGCCAGGCAATCACCAGATCGGGTTTCAGCGCCACAATGCGTTCCAGATTCATCCCCTGCCAGGTGGAAACCTGCTCAATCTTTTGCGCTTGTGGAGGATAGTCGGAATAGCTGCTGACCCCAACCGGCGTGATCCCGGCGGCAAAGGCAAGTTCAGTGTTGGCGGGAGAAAGCGTGATGACGCGCGGCGCGGCGTTGAGCCACAGTGGCGCAAGAAAAGACAGGGCGACCAGCGCCCTGAACAGTGACTTAGCCATGTGCCAGTTTCTGCACCAGTGACTCAACCATCAGGCTGGACTGTTTAGCGGCAACAGCCAGGAACTCATCGAAGCTAAGATGAGACTGTTGATCGGCCACGTCGGAGATGGCGCGTACTACGACAAACGGGACGTTGAAATTGTGGCAGACATGGGCGATTGCCGTCGCTTCCATCTCTACAGCAATGGCCTGTGGGAAGTTGTGGCGGATTTTCGCCAGACCAACAGAACCGTTGATGAATGCGTCGCCGCTAACAATCAGGCCACGTACAGCGTTAAGATTCAGTTCGGCAATGCAGGCCTCAGCGGCAGCGATCAGTTTATCGTCAGCTTTAAAGCCTGCCGGACAGCCTGGTAACTGACCGTATTCATAACCAAATGCCGTGACATCCGCGTCGTGATAACGTGCTTCGTCCGAGACAACGATATCGCCCACTTTCAGCGTTGGTGCCAGGCCACCGGCAGAACCGGTGTTAATAATCACATCTGGCTTGCAGTGTTCCAACAGCAGAGTGGCACCCAGCGCCGCAGCGACTTTACCGATGCCCGATTTCAGAAGCGCAACCTCGGTTCCATTCAGTTGGCCGGTATAGATTTCGCAACCGCCGAGACTGATAGTTTGACGGTTTTCGATTTTGTCACGCAGCAGCGTAACTTCTTCTTCCATTGCACCAATGATGCCGATTTTCATAGATTTACTCGCGATAAGCCCGATTTGAAGGCATAGTTTACCATGCGCTTACGGGGAAGCGTATTTCTCACGCGGGAGAGGACATGGCACAGATTGATTTCCGAAAAAAAATAAACTGGCATCGTCGTTACCGTTCACCACAGGGCGTTAAAACCGAACATGAGATCCTGCGAATCTTCGAGAGCGATCGCGGGCGTATCATCAACTCTCCGGCAATTCGTCGTCTGCAACAAAAGACCCAGGTTTTTCCACTGGAGCGCAATGCCGCCGTGCGCACGCGTCTTACCCACTCGATGGAAGTCCAGCAGGTGGGGCGCTACATCGCCAAAGAAATTTTAAGCCGTCTGAAAGAGCTTAAATTGCTGGAAGCATACGGTCTGGATGAACTGACCGGACCTTTTGAAAGCATTGTTGAGATGTCATGCCTGATGCACGATATCGGCAATCCGCCGTTTGGTCATTTTGGCGAAGCAGCGATAAATGACTGGTTTCGCCAACGTTTACACCCGGAAGATGCCGAAAGCCAGCCTCTGACTGACGATCGCTGCAGCGTGGCAGCACTACGTTTACGGGACGGGGAAGAACCGCTTAACGAGCTGCGGCGCAAAATACGTCAGGACTTATGTCATTTTGAGGGGAATGCACAAGGCATTCGTCTGGTGCATACATTGATGCGGATGAATCTCACCTGGGCACAGGTTGGCGGTATTTTAAAATATACTCGTCCGGCGTGGTGGCGTGGTGAAACGCCTGAGACACATCACTATTTAATGAAAAAGCCGGGTTATTATCTTTCTGAGGAAGCCTATATTGCCCGGTTGCGTAAAGAACTTAATTTGGCGCTTTACAGTCGTTTTCCATTAACGTGGATTATGGAAGCTGCCGACGACATCTCCTATTGTGTGGCAGATCTTGAAGATGCGGTAGAGAAAAGAATATTTACCGTTGAGCAGCTTTATCATCATTTGCACGAGGCGTGGGGCCAGCATGAGAAAGGTTCGCTCTTTTCGCTGGTGGTTGAAAATGCCTGGGAAAAATCACGCTCAAATAGTTTAAGCCGCAGTACGGAAGATCAGTTTTTTATGTATTTACGGGTAAACACCCTAAATAAACTGGTACCCTACGCGGCACAACGATTTATTGATAATCTGCCTGCGATTTTCGCCGGAACGTTTAATCATGCATTATTGGAAGATGCCAGCGAATGCAGCGATCTTCTAAAGTTATATAAAAATGTCGCTGTAAAACATGTGTTTAGCCATCCAGATGTCGAGCAGCTTGAATTGCAGGGCTATCGGGTCATTAGCGGATTATTAGAGATTTATCGCCCTTTATTAAGCCTGTCGTTATCAGACTTTACTGAACTGGTAGAAAAAGAACGGGTGAAACGTTTCCCTATTGAATCGCGCTTATTCAACAAACTCTCGACGCGCCATCGGCTGGCCTATGTCGAGGCTGTCAGTAAATTACCGTCAGATTCTCCTGAGTTTCCGCTATGGGAATATTATTACCGTTGCCGCCTGCTGCAGGATTATATCAGCGGTATGACCGACCTCTATGCCTGGGATGAATACCGACGTCTGATGGCCGTAGAACAATAACCAGGCTTTTGTAAAGACGAACAATAAATTTTTACCTTTTGCAGAAACTTTAGTTCGGAACTTCGCGCTATAAAACGAATCTGAAGAACACAGCAATTTTGCGTTATCTGTTAATCGAGACTGAAATACATGAAAAAAACCACATTAGCACTGAGTGCACTGGCTCTGAGTTTAGGTTTGGCGTTATCTCCGCTCTCTGCAACGGCGGCTGAGACTTCTTCAGCAACGACAGCCCAGCAGATGCCAAGCCTTGCACCGATGCTCGAAAAGGTGATGCCTTCAGTGGTCAGCATTAACGTAGAAGGTAGCACAACCGTTAATACGCCGCGTATGCCGCGTAATTTCCAGCAGTTCTTCGGTGATGATTCTCCGTTCTGCCAGGAAGGTTCTCCGTTCCAGAGCTCTCCGTTCTGCCAGGGGGGCCAGGGCGGTAATGGCGGCGGCCAGCAACAGAAATTCATGGCGCTGGGTTCCGGCGTCATCATTGATGCCGATAAAGGCTATGTCGTCACCAACAACCACGTTGTTGATAACGTGACGGTGATTAAAGTCCAGCTGAGCGATGGTCGTAAGTTCGACGCGAAGATGGTTGGCAAAGATCCGCGCTCTGATATCGCGCTGATCCAGATCCAGAACCCGAAAAATCTGACCGCAATTAAGATGGCGGATTCTGATGCACTGCGCGTGGGTGATTACACCGTAGCAATTGGTAACCCGTTTGGTCTGGGCGAGACGGTAACTTCCGGGATTGTCTCTGCGCTGGGGCGTAGCGGCCTGAATGCTGAAAACTACGAAAACTTCATCCAGACCGATGCAGCGATCAACCGTGGTAACTCCGGTGGTGCGCTGGTTAACCTGAACGGCGAACTGATCGGTATCAACACCGCGATCCTCGCACCGGACGGCGGCAACATCGGTATCGGTTTTGCTATCCCGAGTAACATGGTGAAAAACCTGACCTCGCAGATGGTGGAATACGGCCAGGTGAAACGCGGTGAGCTGGGTATTATGGGGACTGAGCTGAACTCCGAACTGGCGAAAGCGATGAAAGTTGACGCCCAGCGCGGTGCTTTCGTAAGCCAGGTTCTGCCTAACTCCTCCGCTGCAAAAGCGGGCATTAAAGCGGGTGATGTGATCACCTCACTGAACGGTAAGCCGATCAGCAGCTTTGCCGCACTGCGTGCTCAGGTGGGTACTATGCCGGTGGGCAGCAAACTGACCCTGGGCTTACTGCGCGACGGTAAGCAGGTTAACGTGAACCTGGAACTGCAGCAGAGCAGCCAGAATCAGGTTGATTCCAGCTCCATCTTCAACGGCATTGAAGGCGCTGAGATGAGCAACAAAGGCAAAGATCAGGGCGTGGTAGTGAACAACGTGAAAACGGGCACTCCGGCTGCGCAGATCGGCCTGAAAAAAGGTGATGTGATTATTGGCGCGAACCAGCAGGCAGTGAAAAACATCGCTGAACTGCGTAAAGTTCTCGACAGCAAACCGTCTGTGCTGGCACTGAACATTCAGCGCGGCGACAGCACCATCTACCTGTTAATGCAGTAATCTCCCTCAACCCCTTCCTGAATACGGGAAGGGGTTCTCCTTACAATCTGTGAACTTCGCCACAACTCCATACATCTTCATCATCCTTTGGGCATTTGCACAATGCCGTACGTTACGTACTTCCTTATGCTAAGCCGTGCATAATGGAGGACTTATGGCTGGCTGGCATCTTGATACCAAAATGGCGCAGGATATCGTGGCACGTACCATGCGCATCATCGATACTAATATCAACGTAATGGATGCCCGCGGGCGAATTATCGGCAGCGGCGATCGTGAGCGTATTGGTGAATTGCACGAAGGAGCATTGCTGGTACTTTCACAGGGACGAGTCGTCGATATCGATGACGCGGTGGCACGTCATCTGCACGGTGTGCGGCAGGGGATTAATCTGCCGTTACGGCTGGAAGGTGAAATTGTCGGCGTTATTGGCCTGACTGGTGAACCAGAGAACCTGCGTAAATATGGCGAACTGGTCTGCATGACGGCTGAAATGATGCTGGAACAGTCGCGGTTGATGCACCTGTTGGCGCAGGATAGCCGTTTGCGGGAAGAACTGGTGATGAACCTGATTCAGGCTGAGGAGAATACTCCCGCACTTACGGAATGGGCGCAACGGCTGGGGATCGATCTCAATCAACCGCGAGTGGTGGCTATTGTTGAGGTCGACAGCGGTCAGCTTGGCGTGGACAGCGCAATGGCGGAGTTACAGCAACTGCAAAACGCGCTGACTACGCCTGAGCGTAATAATCTGGTGGCAATTGTTTCGCTGACCGAAATGGTGGTGTTGAAACCGGCGTTGAACTCTTTTGGGCGCTGGGATGCAGAAGATCATCGTAAGCGAGTTGAACAACTGATTACCCGCATGAAAGAGTACGGCCAGCTGCGTTTTCGCGTTTCGCTGGGTAACTATTTTACCGGACCGGGCAGTATTGCCCGCTCTTATCGTACGGCGAAAACGACGATGGTGGTGGGTAAACAGCGAATGCCAGAAAGTCGCTGCTATTTTTATCAGGATCTGATGTTGCCTGTGTTACTCGACAGTTTGCGTGGCGACTGGCAGGCCAACGAACTGGCGCGACCGCTGGCGCGGCTGAAAGCGATGGACAATAACGGCTTGCTGCGACGAACGCTGGCGGCGTGGTTTCGCCACAATGTGCAACCGCTGGCTACGTCAAAGGCGCTGTTTATTCATCGTAATACTCTGGAGTATCGGCTTAATCGTATATCGGAACTGACCGGGCTGGATTTGGGCAATTTTGATGACAGGTTGCTGCTGTATGTCGCGTTGCAACTGGATGAAGAGCGGTAGGTCGATTACAAAATTACAGCCGGGTGAGACTTTACCCGGCCCACAGAATGGCATTATTTACGCGTTAGTTTTTCCAGATCGGCTTCAATCTCGCTGATCTTATTGGTTACAACTGACTCCAGGTGACGTAAGTCGTCGAGGATCTTACGCTTAAGATCAACTTCGCTGCGGTCACGCTGGCAGATTTGATCTAACTCATCAATGATATAGCGAAGATTAGGGCTAATCTCCTGTACTTCTTTATAACCCTGACCCACACCATCAGCGACCACCGTTTTACGCTGACGCGGATATTTAAACTTCACGCTCTTGGCGAAAAACTCGCCTTTGTCTTTCTGGAAATAGATTTTCAGAATATCGTTGTTGGCTTCCTGCCGGAGGCTGTAACGATCAATTTCTTCAGGATTGGTAATACCCAGACTTTTCAGATTGTCGTACATAGCGTTACCTCAAAATGAGTCAGTAAATTGTGCTTATTTTAGCATTTGGCCTGGCCCGCCCGGCTCGACTGTGATCGCAGAAAGCCTTTTTCTTCCAGACTTCTATCATGGCGTAAAAATCAAAAAATTACCTGCTTTATTGTGGCGATATTCCATGGGATGGATTAGCACATTTATCTTTGTTTTGCGAATTACATGACAGTCCGAAACAAGCTGAAAAAGTATTTAAAAAAGGGGAAGAAGAATGAGTAGGACGAATTATTCTGAACCAGAAAGCAATCGGGCAGCGTCGTGCTGCCCGTGTGCATACTTTTAGTCGATGGTACGCAGCAGTTCGTTAATGCCGACTTTGCCGCGAGTTTTCGCGTCAACTTTCTTAACGATAACCGCACAGTAAAGACTGTATTTGCCATCTTTCGACGGCAGATTGCCTGAAACAACCACAGATCCCGCCGGAACGCGACCGTAGTGGATTTCGCCGGTTTCACGGTCGTAAATACGGGTGCTCTGACCAATGTATACGCCCATAGAGATGACGGAACCTTCTTCGACAATCACCCCTTCAACCACTTCAGAGCGCGCGCCGATGAAGCAGTTATCTTCAATAATGGTCGGGTTAGCCTGCAGCGGCTCCAGCACGCCGCCGATACCCACGCCACCGGAAAGGTGGACGTTTTTACCAATCTGCGCACAGGAACCGACGGTCGCCCAGGTATCAACCATCGTGCCTTCATCAACATATGCGCCGATGTTGACGTAAGACGGCATCAGCACGGTGTTACGGGCAATGAACGCGCCCTGACGCACTGCCGCTGGTGGCACGACGCGGAAGCCTTCTTTCTGGAAACGTGCTTCATCGTAGTTAGCGAATTTCATCGGCACTTTGTCGAAGTAGCGGCTTTCTGCCCCTTCGATCACCTGATTATCATTAATACGGAAAGAGAGCAGCACCGCTTTTTTCAACCACTGATGCGTCACCCACTGACCGTCAATTTTTTCCGCTACACGCAGTGCGCCGGAATCCAGCAGGGCGATCACCTGATTTACCGCTTCGCGGGTAACGGTGTCTGCATTGGCTGGCGTGATCTCGGCACGGCGTTCAAAAGCGGTTTCAATAATGTTCTGTAACTGCTGCATTGTTAAACTCTTTTCATATCAGTAAACACATCACCCTTTATCGTTTGGATTGAGGGCCTCTGTCAACCGCTGATGCACTTCCTGCTGCAACTCGTTATTAAGCGCACGCCGGTCAGCGGTGGCAATTATGAATAAATCTTCTACTCGCTCGCCAATGGTTGTAATTCGGGCGCCATGAAGCGAAATTCCCAGATCGGCAAAAATTTTCCCGACTCTCGCCAGCAGTCCTGGCTGGTCGAGCGCGATAAGCTCAAGGAACGATTTGCGGTCGGTATGGGTTGGCAAAAACGTCACTTCGGTTTCAACAGTAAAGTGACGTAGTTTAGCCGGTTGACGACGCGGCTGTGGTGGCTGCCAGCTACTTTGTGTCAGTACTTGCTCCAGACCAAACCGAATAACCTCATGACGATCTGCGGATAGCGGGCTGCCATCGGGTTCCAGCACGATGAAGGTATCCATCGCCATACCGTCGCGAGTGGTGAAAATTTGTGCGTCGTGAACACTTAAATTGCGGCGGTCTAATTCGGCACAGACGGCGGCAAACAGATAGGGGCGGTCCGGGCTCCAGATAAAAATCTCGGTGCCTCCACGCGTAGCCTGCGGACTAAGCAATACCAGCGGTTTGCTTAAATCATGCTGTAATAAATGGCGCGCATGCCAGGCCAGTTGATTTGGGCTATGGCGGACAAAATAGTTAGCACGACAGCGTGACCAAATTTGGTGCAGCGCCTCTTCGTCGATGTTATCCATGCGCAGTAGTGCCAGCGCCTGGAGTTGGTGATGGCGAACCCGTTCGCGCATATCCGGCGTGTTTTGCATTCCGCGTCGTAGCTGCTTTTCGGTGGCGAAATAGAGTTCGCGCAACAGACTTTGCTTCCAGCTATTCCACAGCGTTTCGTTGGTGGCGCATATATCGGCCACTGTCAGGCATACCAGATAACGAAGTCGGTTTTCTGTTTGCACTTCTTCGGCAAACTGCTTGATCACTTCCGGGTCCTGAATATCGCGGCGTTGGGCGGTCACCGACATCAACAGGTGCTGGCGAACCAGCCACGCCACCAGCTGTGTTTCGCGCGAGTTAAGCCCGTGGAGTTCGGCAAAATGCACCACGTCTTGTGCACCGAGAATGGAGTGGTCGCCGCCACGCCCTTTGGCGATATCGTGAAACAGCGCGGCGATGAAAATCAGCTCAGTTGACGGCAGGCGCGGCCAGACGTCCACACACAACGGATGGCGCTGGCGTGTTTCTTCACTGGCAAAACTCTCCAGTTTCAGCATCACGCGAATAGTATGTTCATCCACCGTGTAGGCGTGGAACAGGTCAAACTGCATCTGCCCGACGATATGCGACCATTGGGGCATATACGCGCCGAGCACGCTATGACGATGCATCGGTAATAGTCCGCGACGCACCGCACCAGGGTGACGCAGAATGCTCAAAAACAGTTTTCGCGCTTCCGGAATATTACACAGCGGTTGTTGCAAATGGCGACGGGCGTGGCGTAACTGGCGCAGCGTGGTAGAGTAAATGCCAGTGATCGCACTGTTGCGCACCATGGTGTAGAACATACGCAAGATGGCTTCCGGCTGGCGCATAAATAGTGTTTCATCACGCAGGTCGATCAGCGTACCGCGTAGCTGAAACTCATCGTCGATTGGACGTGGTTTTTCGTCGGCGGGCAGGGCGAGGATGGCTTCATCGAACAGTTGCAGCAGCATCTGGTTGAGTTCGCTGACGCGGCGTGTAACGCGGAAGTAATCCTTCATCATCCGCTCGACCGGTTCGTTACCTTCGCCACTGTAATTCAAACGCTGGGCGACGCTAAGCTGGCGATCGAATAACAGGCGATTATCGTAACGGCTGACGACAAGATGCAGGGCAAAGCGAATACGCCACAATATATGCAGACATTCGTTTAATTCCGCTCGCTCCGCTGAGGTTAAGAAGCCAAACCCGACCATTTCATCCAACGATGTTGCGCCAAAATGACGGCGGGCCACCCATTGCAGCGTGTGGATATCGCGCAAGCCGCCGGGGCTACTTTTGATGTCTGGCTCAAGGTTGTAGCTGGTGCCGTGGTAACGCTGATGGCGTTGGTTCTGTTCTTCAACTTTCGCTGCGTAGAACTTGTCGGAAGGCCAGAATCCTTCGCTGAAAATATGTTTTTGCAGTTCGAGGAACAGCGCAACATCGCCAATTAATAAGCGGGATTCGATTAAATTGGTGGCGACGGTTAAATCCGATAACCCTTCCAGCATGCACTCTTCAAGCGTGCGCACGCTATGACCGACTTCCAGCTTCACATCCCAGAGCAGCGTTAACAGCTCGCCCACTTTTTGCGCCTGATCATCCGGGAGCTTTTTACGGCTTAAAATCAGTAAATCGATGTCGGAAAGTGGATGCAGCTCGCCACGACCATAACCACCGACGGCAACCAATGCCAGGTCGGCAATCTGGCTGAATCCCGCTTCAATCCATAATCGTTGCAGGAGCTGGTCTATGAACTCGGTACGTGCCTCAATCAACTGTTCTGCGGAGATCCCATTGTCAAAGGCATCACCCAGCCAACGCTGGAAAGTATCGATATGGGCTTTTATCCCACAGACGGTTAATTCATCACGGGGCCAGGCGCATGGATTTTGCGGTTGACCGGGCAGGGTGGGGAGAGCGGTGTTTGCGTACTGTTCTGGAAGGGTATTCATTGTGCGCCACCCATAAGATTAAATTATCGCATTAAAAAAGCCGGCATTCGCCGGCTTCATCTTATTCGTCGTGCGAGATTATCGCCGGGATGGTGTCATCCTTGCGTAGCGTCAAAATTTCGCAGCCGTTATCAGTCACCACAATAGTATGCTCGTATTGTGCAGACAAGCTGCGATCTTTGGTTTTTACCGTCCAGCCATCTTTCATGGTGCGGATCTCTTTTTTACCCGCGTTGACCATTGGCTCGATGGTGAAGGTCATCCCCGGTTTCAGCACGACGTTGGTTTCACGGGAGTCATAGTGCAGCACCTGCGGTTCTTCATGGAAGCCGCGACCAATACCGTGTCCACAATATTCACGAACGACGGAGAAGCCTTCTGCTTCGACAAACTTCTGAATTGCCGCACCGATTTCGCGCAGATTAATGCCAGGTTTTACCATGCGCAGCGCCAGGTACAGGCTTTCTTGCGTGATGCGGCACAGACGTTCGCCCATGATGGTCGGCTTACCGACGATAAACATTTTCGAGGTATCGCCGTGGAAACCATCTTTGATTACGGTGACATCAATGTTAACGATATCGCCATCTTTCAGCAGCTTGGCGTCGTCCGGGATACCGTGGCACACCACTTCATTAATAGAAATGCAAACGGATTTCGGATAGCCGTGATAGCCGAGGCAGGCAGAAACCGCGTGTTGTTCATTAACAATGTAATCATTACAGATGCGATCCAGCTCGCCGGTGCTGACGCCCGGTTTAACATACGGTTCGATCATCTCCAGCACTTCGGCAGCCAGTCGGCCAGCGACGCGCATTTTTTCGATATCTTCTGGGGTCTTGATTGAGATAGCCATTAATTCTGTCCATCAGCGTCGGTGATACCGACAATATATATGTAAGTGCCGTCAATGGTATCACACCCGGGCAAATTGAGAATCATTCTGAATTTCGCCAAACGTGCCACTGAAGGTTTTCTATAATAGAAAATTCAACGTCTGATGCTGTACACAGCGCCAACAATTATTGGTGTCCGCGACGTATTTGTGGTATAAAGCGCGCCGGACTTCCGATCCATTTCGTATACACAGACTGGACGGAAGCGACAATCTCACTTTGTGTAACAACACACACGTATCGACACATATTCCGGGGTGCCCTTTGGGGTCGGTAATATGGGATACGTGGAGGCATAACCCCAACTTTTATATAGAGGTTTTAATCATGGCAACTGTTTCCATGCGCGACATGCTCAAGGCTGGTGTTCACTTCGGTCACCAGACCCGTTACTGGAACCCGAAAATGAAGCCGTTCATCTTCGGTGCGCGTAACAAAGTTCACATCATCAACCTTGAGAAAACTGTACCGATGTTCAACGAAGCTCTGGCTGAACTGAACAAGATTGCTTCTCGCAAAGGTAAAATCCTTTTCGTTGGTACTAAACGCGCTGCAAGCGAAGCGGTGAAAGACGCTGCTCTGAGCTGCGACCAGTTCTTCGTGAACCATCGCTGGCTGGGCGGTATGCTGACTAACTGGAAAACCGTTCGTCAGTCCATCAAACGTCTGAAAGACCTGGAAACTCAGTCTCAGGACGGTACTTTCGACAAGCTGACCAAGAAAGAAGCGCTGATGCGCACTCGTGAGCTGGAGAAACTGGAAAACAGCCTGGGCGGTATCAAAGACATGGGCGGTCTGCCGGACGCTCTGTTTGTAATCGATGCTGACCACGAACACATTGCTATCAAAGAAGCAAACAACCTGGGTATTCCGGTATTTGCTATCGTTGATACCAACTCTGATCCGGACGGTGTTGACTTCGTTATCCCGGGTAACGACGACGCAATCCGTGCTGTGACCCTGTACCTGGGCGCTGTTGCTGCAACCGTACGTGAAGGCCGTTCTCAGGATCTGGCTTCCCAGGCGGAAGAAAGCTTCGTAGAAGCTGAGTAATAAGGCTTGATAACTCCCCCAAAATAGTTCGAGTTGCAGAAAGGCGGCAAGCTCGAGAATTCCCGGGAGCTTACATCAGTAAGTGACCGGGATGAGCGAGCGAAGATAACGCATCTGCGGCGCGAAATATGAAGGGGGAGAGCCCTTATAGACCAGGTAGTACACGTTTGGTTAGGGGGCCTGCATATGGCCCCCTTTTTCACTTTTATATCTGTGCGGTTTAATGCCGGGCAGATCACATCTCCGAGGATTTTAGAATGGCTGAAATTACCGCATCCCTGGTAAAAGAGCTGCGTGAGCGTACTGGCGCAGGCATGATGGATTGCAAAAAAGCACTGACTGAAGCTAACGGCGACATCGAGCTGGCAATCGAAAACATGCGTAAGTCTGGTGCTATTAAAGCAGCGAAAAAAGCAGGCAACGTTGCTGCTGACGGCGTGATCAAAACCAAAATCGACGGCAACTACGGCATCATTCTGGAAGTTAACTGCCAGACTGACTTCGTTGCAAAAGACGCTGGTTTCCAGGCGTTCGCAGACAAAGTTCTGGACGCAGCTGTTGCTGGCAAAATCACTGACGTTGAAGTTCTGAAAGCACAGTTCGAAGAAGAACGTGTTGCGCTGGTAGCGAAAATTGGTGAAAACATCAACATTCGCCGCGTTGCTGCGCTGGAAGGCGACGTTCTGGGTTCTTATCAGCACGGTGCGCGTATCGGTGTTCTGGTTGCTGCTAAAGGCGCTGACGAAGAGCTGGTTAAACACATCGCTATGCACGTTGCTGCAAGCAAGCCAGAATTCATCAAACCAGAAGACGTATCCGCTGAAGTGGTAGAAAAAGAATACCAGGTACAGCTGGATATCGCGATGCAGTCTGGTAAGCCGAAAGAAATCGCAGAGAAAATGGTTGAAGGCCGCATGAAGAAATTCACCGGCGAAGTTTCTCTGACCGGTCAGCCGTTCGTTATGGAACCAAGCAAAACTGTTGGTCAGCTGCTGAAAGAGCATAACGCTGAAGTGACTGGCTTCATCCGCTTCGAAGTGGGTGAAGGCATCGAGAAAGTTGAGACTGACTTTGCAGCAGAAGTTGCTGCGATGTCCAAGCAGTCTTAATTATCGAAAAGGAGCCGCCTGAGGGCGGCTTCTTTTTGTGCCCATCTTGTAAATTCAGCTAACCCTTGTGGGGCTGCGCTGAAAAGCGACGTACAATGTCGCTAGTATTAATTCATTTCAATCGTTGACAGTCTCAGGAAAGAAACATGGCTACCAATGCAAAACCCGTCTATAAACGCATTCTGCTTAAGTTGAGTGGCGAAGCTCTGCAGGGCACTGAAGGCTTCGGTATTGATGCAAGCATACTGGATCGCATGGCTCAGGAAATCAAAGAACTGGTTGAACTGGGTATTCAGGTTGGTGTGGTGATTGGTGGGGGTAACCTGTTCCGTGGCGCTGGTCTGGCGAAAGCGGGTATGAACCGCGTTGTGGGCGACCACATGGGGATGCTGGCGACCGTAATGAACGGCCTGGCAATGCGTGATGCACTGCACCGCGCCTATGTGAACGCTCGTCTGATGTCCGCTATTCCATTGAATGGCGTGTGCGACAGCTACAGCTGGGCAGAAGCTATCAGCCTGTTGCGCAACAACCGTGTGGTGATCCTCTCCGCCGGTACAGGTAACCCGTTCTTTACCACCGACTCAGCAGCGTGCCTGCGTGGTATCGAAATTGAAGCCGATGTGGTGCTGAAAGCAACCAAAGTTGACGGTGTGTTTACTGCTGATCCGGCGAAAGATCCAACTGCAACCATGTACGAGCAACTGACTTACAGCGAAGTGCTGGAAAAAGAGCTGAAAGTCATGGACCTGGCGGCCTTCACGCTGGCTCGTGACCATAAATTACCGATTCGTGTTTTCAACATGAACAAACCGGGTGCGCTGCGCCGTGTGGTAATGGGTGAAAAAGAAGGGACTTTAATCACGGAATAATTCCCGTGATGGATAAATAAGGGTAAGATTCCGCGTAAGTATCGCGGGGGCGTAAGTCTGGTTATAAGGCGTTATTGTTGCAGGCAGTTTGGTCACGGCCAGCGCGCAGCAACCGGAGCGTACACAAGTACGTGAGGATGGCGAGCACTGCCCGGGGCCAAAATGGCAAATAAAATAGCCTAATAATCCAGACGATTACCCGTAATATGTTTAATCAGGGCTATACTTAGCACACTTCCACTGTGTGTGACTGTCTGGTCTGACTGAGACAAGTTTTCAAGGATTCGTAACGTGATTAGCGATATCAGAAAAGATGCTGAAGTACGCATGGACAAATGCGTAGAAGCGTTCAAAACCCAAATCAGCAAAATACGCACGGGTCGTGCTTCTCCCAGCCTGCTGGATGGCATTGTCGTGGAATATTACGGCACGCCGACGCCGCTGCGTCAGCTGGCAAGCGTAACGGTAGAAGATTCCCGTACTCTGAAAATCAACGTGTTTGATCGTTCAATGTCTCCGGCCGTTGAAAAAGCGATTATGGCGTCCGATCTTGGCCTGAACCCGAACTCTGCGGGTAGCGACATCCGTGTTCCGCTGCCGCCGCTGACGGAAGAACGTCGTAAAGATCTGACCAAAATCGTTCGTGGTGAAGCAGAACAAGCGCGTGTTGCAGTACGTAACGTGCGTCGTGACGCGAACGACAAAGTGAAAGCACTGTTGAAAGATAAAGAGATCAGCGAAGACGACGATCGCCGTTCTCAGGACGATGTACAGAAACTGACTGATGCTGCAATCAAGAAAATTGAAGCGGCGCTGGCAGACAAAGAAGCAGAACTGATGCAGTTCTGATTTCTTGAACGACAAAAACGCCGCTCAGTAGATCCTTGCGGATCGGCTGGCGGCGTTTTGCTTTTTATTCTGTCTCAACTCTGGATGTTTCATGAAGCAACTCACCATTCTGGGCTCGACCGGCTCGATTGGTTGCAGCACGCTGGACGTGGTGCGCCATAATCCCGAACACTTCCGCGTAGTTGCGCTGGTGGCAGGCAAAAATGTCACTCGCATGGTAGAACAGTGCCTGGAATTCTCTCCCCGCTATGCCGTAATGGACGATGAAGCGAGTGCGAAACTTCTTAAAACGATGCTACAGCAACAGGGTAGCCGCACCGAAGTCTTAAGTGGGCAACAAGCCGCTTGCGATATGGCAGCGCTTGAGGATGTTGATCAGGTGATGGCAGCCATTGTTGGCGCTGCTGGGCTGTTACCTACGCTTGCTGCGATCCGCGCGGGTAAAACCATTTTGCTGGCCAATAAAGAATCACTGGTTACCTGCGGACGTCTGTTTATGGACGCCGTAAAGCAGAGCAAAGCGCAATTGTTACCGGTCGATAGCGAACATAACGCCATTTTTCAGAGTTTACCGCAACCTATCCAGCATAATCTGGGATACGCTGACCTTGAGCAAAATGGCGTGGTGTCCATTTTACTTACCGGGTCTGGTGGCCCTTTCCGTGAGACGCCATTGCGCGATTTGGCAACAATGACGCCGGATCAAGCCTGCCGTCATCCGAACTGGTCGATGGGGCGTAAAATTTCTGTCGATTCGGCTACCATGATGAACAAAGGTCTGGAATACATTGAAGCGCGTTGGCTGTTTAACGCCAGCGCCAGCCAGATGGAAGTGCTGATTCACCCGCAGTCAGTGATTCACTCAATGGTGCGCTATCAGGACGGCAGTGTTCTGGCGCAGCTGGGGGAACCGGATATGCGTACGCCAATTGCCCACACCATGGCATGGCCGAATCGCGTGAACTCTGGCGTGAAGCCGCTCGATTTTTGCAAACTAAGTGCGTTGACATTTGCCGCACCGGATTATGATCGTTATCCATGCCTGAAACTGGCGATGGAGGCGTTCGAACAAGGCCAGGCAGCGACGACAGCATTGAATGCCGCAAACGAAATCACCGTTGCTGCTTTTCTTGCGCAACAAATCCGCTTTACGGATATCGCCGCGTTGAATTTATCCGTACTGGAAAAAATGGATATGCGCGAACCACAATGTGTGGACGATGTGTTATCTGTTGATGCGAACGCGCGTGAAGTCGCCAGAAAAGAGGTGATGCGTCTCGCAAGCTGAGGATAATCCGGCTACAGAGAGTCGCGCTATTTGTTAGCGTAGGGCTTCAGTGATATAGTCTGCGCCATCTGATCGTAAGTAGTTGGCTTTATAAGGTCAGGTATGCCGTGGTTTTACACGGCTTTTTTTTGTATAGGCTTCAGTATTCCTGAGTACCGTAAACCCTGTCAGGGAATAAAAAACGCGTGATGTTGTCTGCTACTCAACCACTTAGCGAAAAATTGCCAGCGCATGGCTGTCGTCATGTTGCGATCATTATGGACGGCAATGGTCGCTGGGCAAAAAAGCAAGGGAAGATTCGTGCCTTTGGGCATAAAGCCGGGGCAAAATCCGTCCGCCGGGCTGTCTCTTTTGCGGCCAACAACGGTATTGAGGCGTTAACTCTGTATGCCTTTAGTAGTGAAAACTGGAACCGACCAGCGCAGGAAGTCAGTGCGTTAATGGAACTGTTTGTGTGGGCGCTTGATAGCGAAGTAAAGAGTCTGCACCGACATAACGTGCGTCTGCGTATTATTGGCGATACCAGTCGCTTTAACTCGCGTTTGCAAGAACGTATTCGTAAATCTGAAGCGCTAACAGCCGGGAATACCGGTCTGACGCTGAATATTGCGGCGAACTACGGTGGACGTTGGGATATAGTCCAGGGAGTCAGGCAACTGGCTGAAAAGGTGCAGCAAGGAAACCTGCAACCAGATCAGATAGATGAAGAGATGCTAAACCAGCATGTCTGTATGCATGAACTGGCCCCTGTAGATTTAGTAATTAGGACTGGGGGGGAGCATCGCATTAGTAACTTTTTGCTTTGGCAAATTGCCTATGCCGAACTTTACTTTACAGATGTTCTCTGGCCCGATTTCGATGAACAAGACTTTGAAGGGGCGTTAAATGCCTTTGCTAATCGAGAGCGTCGTTTCGGCGGTACCGAGCCCGGTGATGAAACAGCCTGATGGGGGTCGCTTTTGCTGAAGTATCGCCTGATATCTGCTTTTGTGTTAATACCCGTCGTCATCGCGGCGTTGTTTCTGTTGCCGCCGGTGGGGTTCGCCATTGTAACGCTGGTGGTCTGCATGCTGGCAGCGTGGGAATGGGGACAGCTTAGCGGTTTTACCACTCGCTCGCAGCGAGTATGGTTGGCGGTGTTATGCGGGTTATTGTTGGCGCTGATGCTTTTTCTGTTGCCGGAATATCACCGAAATATTCATCAACCGCTGGTTGAAATCTCACTTTGGGCTTCGCTGGGTTGGTGGATTGTCGCGCTATTGCTGGTGCTGTTTTACCCAGGTTCCGCAGCAATCTGGCGTAACTCTAAAACATTGCGCCTTATTTTTGGCGTGCTAACCATTGTTCCCTTCTTCTGGGGCATGCTGGCGTTACGGGCCTGGCACTACGACGAGAATCATTACAGTGGCGCAATATGGCTGCTCTATGTCATGATCCTGGTATGGGGCGCTGACTCTGGCGCATATATGTTTGGCAAATTGTTTGGTAAACATAAGCTGGCACCGAAGGTTTCTCCGGGTAAAACCTGGCAAGGCTTTATAGGTGGACTCGCGACTGCAGCGGTAATCTCATGGGGTTATGGCATGTGGGCGAATCTCGACGTCGCTCCCGTCACCTTACTCATTTGCTCTATTGTCGCAGCGTTAGCCTCAGTGCTCGGCGATCTGACCGAAAGTATGTTTAAGCGTGAAGCAGGAATTAAGGACAGCGGTCATTTAATTCCAGGACACGGTGGTATTTTAGATCGTATTGATAGCCTGACGGCTGCGGTACCGGTCTTTGCTTGCTTGTTGTTACTGGTATTCAGGACGCTTTAACGGAAGGTAATATGCTGAGTTTTCTCTGGGATTTGGCTTCGTTCATCGTTGCACTGGGTGTACTTATCACCGTGCATGAATTTGGTCATTTCTGGGTTGCCCGGCGTTGTGGTGTTCGCGTTGAGCGTTTCTCAATAGGGTTTGGTAAGGCGCTCTGGCGGCGAACTGATAAGCTCGGCACCGAATATGTTATCGCCCTGATCCCGTTGGGCGGTTATGTCAAAATGCTGGATGAGCGCGCAGAACCGGTCCTTCCGGAACTCCGCCACCATGCCTTCAATAATAAATCTGTCGGCCAACGAGCGGCGATTATTGCCGCAGGTCCGGTTGCAAACTTCATTTTTGCTATCTTTGCCTACTGGCTGGTTTTTATTATTGGTGTGCCTGGCGTACGTCCGGTGGTTGGCGAAATAGCAGCCAATTCGATAGCTGCGGAAGCACAAATTGCACCAGGTACGGAACTAAAAGCCGTAGATGGTATCGAAACGCCTGATTGGGATGCCGTGCGTTTGCAGTTGGTCGATAAAATTGGCGATGAAAGCACCACCATTACGGTAGCGCCATTTGGCAGCGACCAACGGCAAGATGTAAAGCTCGATTTACGTCACTGGGCGTTTGAGCCTGATAAAGAAGATCCGGTAACTTCGCTGGGGATTCGTCCTCGTGGGCCGCAAATTGAACCTGTACTGGAAAATGTGCAGCCAAACTCGGCGGCAAGCAAGGCAGGTTTGCAAGCAGGCGACAGGATCGTTAAAGTCGATGGTCAGCCCTTAACGCAGTGGGTGACCTTTGTGATGCTTGTCCGGGATAACCCGGGTAAATCCTTAGCGTTAGAAATCGAAAGGCAGGGGAGTCCCTTGTCTTTGACATTAATCCCGGAGAGTAAACCGGGTAATGGTAAAGCGATTGGTTTTGTCGGTATTGAGCCGAAAGTCATTCCTTTGCCTGATGAGTATAAAGTTGTACGCCAGTATGGGCCGTTCAACGCCATCGTCGAAGCCACGGACAAAACGTGGCAGTTGATGAAGCTGACGGTCAGTATGCTGGGAAAATTGATCACCGGTGATGTGAAACTGAACAACCTCAGTGGGCCGATCTCTATCGCCAAGGGGGCTGGGATGACAGCGGAACTCGGGGTTGTTTATTACCTGCCGTTTCTTGCGCTTATTAGCGTGAACTTAGGGATAATTAACCTGTTTCCGTTGCCCGTACTTGACGGGGGGCATCTGCTGTTCCTTGCGATCGAAAAGATCAAGGGCGGACCGGTATCCGAGCGGGTTCAAGACTTTTGTTATCGCATTGGCTCGATTTTGCTGGTGCTGTTAATGGGGCTTGCACTTTTCAATGATTTCTCTCGGTTATGAGAGTTAGTTAGGAAGAACGCATAATAACGATGGCGATGAAAAAGTTGCTCATAGCGTCGCTGCTGTTTAGCAGCGCCACCGTATACGGTGCTGAAGGGTTCGTAGTGAAAGATATTCATTTCGAAGGCCTTCAGCGTGTCGCCGTTGGTGCGGCCCTCCTCAGTATGCCGGTGCGCACAGGCGACACGGTTAATGATGAAGATATCAGTAATACCATTCGCGCTCTGTTTGCTACCGGCAACTTTGAGGATGTTCGCGTCCTTCGTGATGGTGATACCCTTCTGGTTCAGGTAAAAGAACGTCCGACCATTGCCAGCATTACTTTCTCCGGTAACAAATCGGTGAAAGATGACATGCTGAAGCAAAACCTCGAGGCTTCTGGCGTGCGTGTGGGCGAATCCCTCGATCGCACCACCATTGCCGATATCGAGAAAGGTCTGGAAGACTTCTACTACAGCGTCGGTAAATATAGCGCCAGCGTTAAAGCTGTCGTGACCCCGCTGCCGCGCAACCGTGTTGACCTAAAACTGGTGTTCCAGGAAGGTGTGTCAGCTGAAATCCAGCAAATTAACATTGTTGGTAACCATGCTTTCACCACCGACGAACTGATCTCTCATTTCCAACTGCGTGACGAAGTGCCGTGGTGGAACGTGGTCGGCGATCGTAAATACCAGAAACAGAAACTGGCGGGCGACCTTGAAACCCTGCGCAGTTACTATCTGGATCGCGGTTATGCCCGTTTCAACATCGACTCTACCCAGGTCAGTCTGACGCCAGATAAAAAAGGTATTTACGTCACGGTGAACATCACCGAAGGCGATCAGTACAAGCTTTCTGGCGTTGAAGTGAGCGGCAACCTTGCCGGGCACTCCGCTGAAATTGAGCAGCTGACTAAGATCGAGCCGGGCGAGCTGTATAACGGCACCAAAGTGACCAAAATGGAAGATGACATTAAAAAGCTTCTTGGTCGCTATGGTTATGCCTATCCGCGCGTACAGTCGATGCCTGAAATTAACGATGCCGACAAAACCGTTAAATTACGCGTGAACGTTGATGCGGGTAACCGTTTCTACGTGCGTAAGATCCGTTTTGAAGGTAACGATACCTCGAAAGATGCCGTCCTGCGTCGCGAAATGCGTCAGATGGAAGGTGCATGGCTGGGGAGCGATCTGGTCGATCAGGGTAAGGAGCGTCTGAATCGTCTGGGCTTCTTTGAAACTGTCGATACCGATACCCAACGTGTTCCGGGTAGCCCGGACCAGGTTGATGTAGTCTACAAGGTGAAAGAACGTAACACCGGTAGCTTCAACTTCGGGATTGGTTACGGTACTGAAAGTGGCGTGAGCTTCCAGGCTGGTGTGCAACAGGATAACTGGTTAGGTACGGGTTATGCTGTTGGTATCAACGGGACCAAAAACGATTACCAGACCTATGCTGAACTGTCGGTAACCAACCCGTACTTCACCGTAGATGGCGTAAGCCTCGGTGGTCGTCTCTTCTATAATGACTTCCAGGCAGATGACGCCGACCTGTCCGACTATACCAACAAGAGTTATGGTACAGACGTGACGTTGGGCTTCCCGATCAACGAATATAACTCGCTGCGTGCAGGTCTGGGTTATGTACATAACTCCCTGTCCAACATGCAGCCTCAGGTTGCGATGTGGCGTTATCTGTACTCTATGGGTGAACATCCGAGCACCTCTGATCAGGATAACAGCTTCAAAACGGACGACTTCACGTTCAACTATGGTTGGACCTACAACAAGCTTGACCGTGGTTACTTCCCGACAGATGGTTCACGTGTCAACCTGACCGGTAAAGTGACCATTCCGGGATCGGATAACGAATACTACAAAGTGACGTTAGACACGGCGACTTATGTGCCGATCGATGACGATCACAAATGGGTTGTTCTGGGTCGTACCCGCTGGGGTTATGGTGATGGTTTAGGCGGCAAAGAGATGCCGTTCTACGAGAACTTCTATGCCGGTGGTTCCAGCACCGTGCGTGGCTTCCAGTCCAATACCATTGGTCCGAAAGCAGTTTACTTCCCGCATCAGGCTAGTAATTATGATCCGGACTATGATTACGAATGTGCGACTCAGGACGGCGCGAAAGACCTGTGTAAATCGGATGATGCTGTAGGCGGTAACGCTATGGCGGTTGCCAGCCTCGAGTTCATCACCCCGACGCCGTTCATTAGCGACAAGTATGCTAACTCGGTTCGTACTTCCTTCTTCTGGGATATGGGTACCGTTTGGGATACAAACTGGGATTCCAGCCAATATTCTGGATATCCGGACTATAGTGATCCAAGCAATATCCGTATGTCTGCGGGTATCGCATTACAATGGATGTCCCCATTGGGGCCGTTGGTGTTCTCCTACGCCCAGCCGTTCAAAAAGTACGATGGAGACAAGGCAGAACAGTTCCAGTTTAACATCGGTAAAACCTGGTAAGTGTTCTCCACAAAGGAATGTAGTGGTAGTGTAGCGATGACTTTAGGCGATCAATATAAGATCGCCGGGCCACGCAAAGAACTGCACCCTCCGGTGCAAATGGGATGGTAAGGAGTTTATTGTGAAAAAGTGGTTATTAGCTGCAGGTCTCGGTTTAGCACTGGCAACTTCTGCTCAGGCGGCTGACAAAATTGCAATCGTCAATATGGGCAGCCTGTTCCAGCAGGTAGCGCAGAAAACCGGTGTTTCTAACACGCTGGAAAATGAGTTCAAAGGCCGTGCCAGCGAACTGCAGCGTATGGAAACCGATCTGCAGGCTAAAATGAAAAAGCTGCAGTCCATGAAAGCGGGCAGCGATCGCACCAAACTGGAAAAAGACGTGATGGCTCAGCGCCAGACTTTTGCTCAGAAAGCGCAGGCTTTTGAGCAGGATCGCGCACGTCGTTCCAACGAAGAACGCGGCAAACTGGTTACTCGTATCCAGACTGCTGTGAAATCCGTTGCCAACAGCCAGGATATCGATCTGGTTGTTGATGCAAACGCCGTTGCTTACAACAGCAGCGATGTAAAAGACATCACTGCCGACGTACTGAAACAGGTTAAATAAGTAATGCCTTCAATTCGACTGGCTGATTTAGCGCAGCAGTTGGATGCAGAACTACACGGTGATGGCGATATCGTCATCACCGGCGTTGCGTCCATGCAATCTGCACAAACAGGTCACATCACGTTCATGGTTAACCCAAAATACCGTGAGCATTTAGGCTTGTGCCAGGCGTCCGCGGTTGTCATGACCCAGGACGATCTTCCTTTCGCGAAAAGTGCCGCGCTGGTAGTGAAGAATCCCTACCTGACTTACGCGCGCATGGCGCAAATTTTAGATACCACGCCGCAGCCCGCGCAGAACATTGCACCCAGTGCGGTGATCGACGCGACGGCGAAGCTGGGTAACAACGTATCGATTGGCGCTAACGCTGTGATTGAGTCCGGCGTTGAACTGGGCGATAACGTGATTATCGGTGCCGGTTGCTTCGTAGGTAAAAACAGCAAAATCGGTGCAGGTTCGCGTCTCTGGGCGAACGTAACCATTTACCATGAGATCCAGATCGGTCAGAATTGCCTGATCCAGTCCGGAACAGTGGTAGGTGCAGACGGCTTTGGTTATGCCAACGATCGTGGTAACTGGGTGAAGATCCCGCAGATAGGTCGCGTAATTATTGGCGATCGCGTGGAGATCGGCGCATGTACGACCATCGATCGCGGCGCGCTGGATGACACTGTTATTGGCAATGGCGTGATCATTGATAACCAGTGCCAGATTGCACATAACGTCGTGATTGGCGACAATACGGCGGTTGCCGGTGGCGTCATTATGGCGGGCAGCCTGAAAATTGGTCGTTACTGCATGATCGGCGGAGCCAGCGTAATCAACGGGCATATGGAAATATGCGACAAAGTGACGGTTACGGGCATGGGTATGGTGATGCGTCCCATCACTGAACCAGGCGTCTATTCCTCAGGCATTCCGCTGCAACCCAACAAAGTCTGGCGCAAAACCGCTGCACTGGTGATGAACATTGATGACATGAGCAAGCGTCTGAAATCGCTTGAGCGCAAGGTTAATCAACAAGACTAACGTTCCATCTTTTGTTCGCCAAACTTTACGGCCTGTCTCATTCTTACGATTGCGGCAGGCCGTGTTATTATTGTCGTTTCTTATATTTTGACAGGAAGAGTATCTTGACTACTAACACTCATACTCTGCAGATTGAAGAGATTTTAGAACTTCTGCCGCACCGTTTCCCGTTCTTACTGGTGGATCGCGTGCTGGATTTTGAAGAAGGTCGTTTTCTGCGCGCAGTAAAAAATGTCTCTGTCAATGAGCCATTCTTCCAGGGCCATTTCCCTGGAAAACCGATTTTCCCGGGGGTGCTGATTCTGGAAGCAATGGCACAGGCAACAGGTATTCTGGCGTTTAAAAGCGTAGGAAAACTGGAACCGGGTGAGCTGTACTACTTCGCTGGTATTGACGAAGCGCGCTTCAAGCGCCCGGTCGTGCCTGGCGATCAAATGATCATGGAAGTCACTTTCGAAAAAACGCGCCGCGGCCTGACCCGTTTTAAAGGGGTTGCTCTGGTCGACGGTAAAGTAGTTTGCGAAGCAACGATGATGTGTGCTCGTAGCCGGGAGGCCTGATACGTGATTGATAAATCCGCCTTTGTGCATCCAACCGCCATTGTGGAAGAGGGCGCGTCGATTGGCGCGAACGCTCACATTGGTCCTTTTTGTATCGTTGGACCCCATGTCGAAATTGGTGAGGGTACCGTACTGAAATCTCACGTTGTCGTGAATGGTCATACTAAAATTGGCCGCGATAATGAGATTTATCAGTTCGCCTCCATCGGCGAAGTTAACCAGGATCTGAAATATGCTGGCGAACCGACCCGCGTGGAAATCGGCGATCGTAACCGCATTCGCGAAAGCGTCACCATTCATCGTGGCACAGTCCAGGGCGGTGGATTGACGAAGGTGGGCAGCGACAACTTACTGATGATCAACGCGCACATTGCGCACGATTGTACGGTAGGTAACCGCTGTATTCTCGCCAACAACGCAACGCTGGCGGGTCACGTATCGGTTGACGACTTCGCGATCATCGGCGGCATGACCGCAGTCCATCAGTTCTGCATCATTGGTGCGCACGTGATGGTTGGCGGCTGCTCCGGTGTGGCGCAGGACGTCCCTCCTTATGTCATTGCGCAGGGTAACCACGCAACGCCGTTCGGTGTCAATATCGAAGGGCTGAAGCGCCGCGGATTCAGCCGTGAGGCGATTACCGCTATCCGCAATGCGTATAAGCTGATTTATCGTAGCGGTAAAACGCTCGATGAAGTGAAACCGGAAATTGCTGAACTGGCGGAAACATATCCGGAAGTGAAAGCCTTTACCGATTTCTTTGCACGCTCAACGCGCGGTCTGATTCGTTAATGACTGAACAGCGTCCATTAACGATTGCCCTGGTCGCCGGAGAAACCTCCGGCGATATCCTGGGGGCCGGTTTAATCCGCGCTCTGAAAGAACGTGTGCCCAACGCCCGCTTTGTTGGTGTTGCCGGGCCACGAATGCAGGCTGAAGGCTGCGAAGCCTGGTACGAAATGGAAGAGCTGGCGGTGATGGGCATTGTTGAAGTGCTCGGGCGTCTGCGTCGCTTACTGCATATTCGTGCCGATCTGACAACGCGTTTTGGCGAACTGAAGCCAGATGTTTTTGTCGGTATTGATGCGCCTGACTTCAATATTACCCTTGAAGGTAACCTCAAAAAGCAGGGTATCAAAACCATTCATTACGTCAGTCCGTCCGTCTGGGCGTGGCGACAGAAACGCGTTTTCAAAATAGGCAGAGCCACCGATCTGGTGCTCGCATTTCTGCCTTTCGAAAAAGCGTTTTATGACAAATACAACGTACCGTGCCGCTTTATCGGTCATACCATGGCTGATGCCATGCCGTTAGATCCAGATAAAAATGGTGCCCGTGATGTACTGGGGATCCCTCACGATGCCCACTGTCTGGCATTGTTGCCGGGCAGCCGTGGTGCAGAAGTCGAAATGCTTAGTGCCGATTTCCTGAAAACGGCCCAGCTTTTGCGCCAGACATATCCGGATCTCGAAATCGTGGTGCCGCTGGTGAATGCCAAACGCCGCGAGCAGTTTGAACGCATCAAAGCTGAAGTTGCGCCAGACCTGTCGGTTCATATGCTGGATGGGTTGGGCCGTGAGGCGATGGTCGCCAGCGATGCGGCACTACTGGCGTCGGGGACGGCAGCACTGGAGTGCATGCTGGCGAAATGCCCGATGGTAGTGGGATATCGCATGAAGCCTTTTACCTTCTGGCTGGCGAAGCGACTGGTGAAAACTGATTACGTCTCTCTACCCAATTTGCTGGCGGGCAGAGAGTTAGTCAAAGAGTTATTGCAGGAAGAGTGTGAGCCGCAAAAACTGGCTGCGGCGCTGTTACCGCTGCTGGCGAACGGGAAAACCAGCCACGCGATGCACGACACCTTCCGTGAACTGCATCAGCAGATCCGCTGCAATGCCGATGAGCAGGCGGCACAAGCCGTTCTGGAGTTAGCACAATGATCGAATTTGTTTATCCGCACACGCAGCTGGTTGCGGGTGTGGATGAAGTCGGACGCGGGCCGTTAGTTGGCGCGGTCGTCACCGCTGCGGTGATCCTTGACCCGGCGCGCCCAATTGCCGGGCTGAATGATTCCAAAAAGCTGAGCGAAAAACGCCGTCTGGCGCTCTGTGAAGAGATCAAAGAGAAAGCGTTGAGCTGGAGTCTGGGCCGCGCGGAACCTCACGAAATCGACGAACTGAATATTTTACATGCGACCATGCTGGCGATGCAGCGTGCCGTCGCTGGACTGCATATTGCGCCGGAATATGTGTTGATTGATGGTAACCGCTGCCCGAAATTACCGATGCCTTCGATGGCTGTGGTGAAAGGCGATAGCCGCGTACCGGAAATCAGTGCCGCGTCTATCCTGGCGAAAGTGACGCGTGACGCCGAAATGGCGGCGCTGGATATTGTTTTCCCGCAATATGGTTTTGCCCAACACAAAGGGTATCCAACCGCTTTTCATCTGGAAAAACTGGCTGAACACGGCGCGACCGAACACCATCGGCGCAGCTTTGGGCCTGTCAAACGCGCACTGGGACTTGCGTCCTGATTCTTGTGTCGAGATTAAGTAAACCGGAATCTGAAGATGTCTGAACCACGTTTCGTACACCTGCGGGTGCACAGCGACTACTCGATGATCGATGGCCTGGCCAAAACCGCACCGCTGGTAAAAAAGGCGGCGGCGTTGGGTATGCCAGCACTGGCGATCACCGATTTCACCAACCTTTGCGGTCTGGTGAAGTTCTACGGAGCGGGACATGGCGCAGGGATTAAGCCCATCGTCGGGGCGGATTTTAACGTCCAGTGCGACCTGCTGGGTGATGAGTTAACCCACCTGACGGTGCTGGCGGCGAACAATACCGGCTATCAGAATCTGACGTTGCTGATCTCAAAAGCGTATCAGCGCGGGTACGGTGCCGCCGGGCCGATCATCGATCGCGACTGGCTTATCGAATTAAATGAAGGGTTGATCCTTCTTTCCGGCGGGCGCATGGGCGACGTTGGACGCAGTCTTTTGCGTGGTAACAGCGCGCTGGTAGATGAGTGTGTCGCGTTTTATGAAGAACACTTTCCGGATCGCTATTTTCTCGAGCTGATCCGCACCGGCAGGCCGGACGAAGAAAGCTATCTGCACGCTGCGGTGGAACTGGCGGAATCACGCGGTTTGCCCGTTGTGGCGACCAACGACGTGCGCTTTATCGACAGCAGCGACTTTGACGCACACGAAATCCGCGTCGCGATCCACGACGGCTTTACCCTCGACGATCCTAAACGCCCGCGTAACTATTCGCCGCAGCAATATATGCGTAGCGAAGAGGAGATGTGCGAGCTGTTTGCCGACATCCCAGAAGCCCTTGCCAACACCGTTGAGATCGCCAAACGCTGTAACGTAACTGTGCGTCTTGGTGAATACTTCCTGCCGCAGTTCCCGACCGGGGACATGAGCACCGAAGATTATCTGGTCATGCGTGCAAAAGAGGGCCTGGAAGAGCGTCTGGCATTTTTATTCCCTGACGAGGAAGAACGTCTTAAGCGTCGTCCGGAGTATGACGAACGTCTGGATACTGAACTTCAGGTTATCAACCAGATGGGCTTCCCGGGTTACTTCCTCATCGTTATGGAATTTATCCAGTGGTCGAAAGATAACGGTGTACCGGTAGGGCCAGGCCGTGGTTCTGGTGCAGGGTCACTGGTGGCCTACGCGTTAAAAATCACCGATCTCGATCCGCTGGAATTTGACCTGCTGTTCGAACGTTTCCTTAACCCGGAACGTGTCTCCATGCCTGACTTCGACGTTGACTTCTGTATGGAGAAACGTGACCAGGTTATCGAACATGTGGCGGACATGTACGGTCGCGATGCGGTATCGCAGATTATCACCTTCGGTACGATGGCGGCGAAAGCGGTGATCCGCGACGTAGGCCGTGTACTGGGGCATCCGTACGGATTTGTCGATCGTATCTCGAAACTGATCCCGCCCGATCCGGGGATGACGCTGGCGAAAGCGTTTGAAGCCGAGCCGCAGCTGCCGGAAATCTACGAAGCGGATGAAGAAGTTAAGGCGCTGATCGACATGGCGCGCAAACTGGAAGGGGTCACCCGTAACGCCGGTAAGCACGCCGGTGGGGTGGTTATCGCACCGACCAAAATTACCGATTTTGCGCCGCTTTACTGCGATGAAGAGGGCAAACATCCGGTCACCCAGTTTGATAAAAGCGACGTTGAATACGCCGGACTGGTGAAGTTCGACTTCCTTGGTTTGCGTACGCTCACCATCATCAACTGGGCGCTGGAGATGATCAACAAGCGGCGGGCGAAGAATGGCGAGCCGCCGCTGGATATCGCCGCGATCCCGCTGGATGATAAGAAAAGCTTCGACATGCTGCAACGCTCGGAAACCACTGCGGTATTCCAGCTTGAATCGCGCGGCATGAAGGACCTGATCAAGCGTCTGCAACCTGACTGCTTCGAAGATATGATCGCACTGGTGGCACTGTTCCGCCCCGGTCCGTTGCAATCAGGGATGGTGGATAACTTTATCGACCGTAAACATGGTCGCGAAGAGATCTCCTATCCGGACGTGCAGTGGCAGCATGAAAGCCTGAAACCGGTACTGGAGCCAACCTACGGCATCATCCTGTATCAGGAACAGGTCATGCAGATTGCCCAGGTGCTTTCTGGTTATACCCTCGGTGGCGCGGATATGCTGCGTCGTGCGATGGGTAAGAAAAAGCCGGAAGAGATGGCTAAGCAGCGTTCTGTATTTGCTGAAGGTGCAGAAAAGAACGGAATCAACGCCGAACTGGCGATGAAAATCTTCGACCTGGTGGAGAAATTCGCGGGTTACGGATTTAACAAATCGCACTCTGCGGCCTATGCTTTGGTGTCATATCAAACGTTATGGCTGAAAGCGCACTATCCGGCGGAGTTTATGGCGGCGGTAATGACCGCCGATATGGACAATACCGAGAAGGTGGTGGGCCTGGTGGATGAGTGCTGGCGGATGGGGCTGAAAATCCTGCCGCCGGATATAAACTCCGGTCTTTACCATTTCCACGTCAACGACGACGGCGAAATCGTGTATGGTATTGGCGCGATCAAAGGGGTCGGTGAAGGTCCGATTGAGGCGATCATCGAAGCCCGTAATAAAGGCGGCTACTTCCGCGAACTGTTTGATCTCTGCGCCCGTACCGACACCAAAAAGTTAAACCGGCGGGTACTGGAAAAACTGATCATGTCCGGGGCGTTTGACCGTCTTGGGCCACACCGCGCGGCGCTGATGAACTCGCTGGGCGATGCGTTAAAAGCGGCAGATCAACACGCGAAAGCGGAAGCTATCGGTCAGGCCGATATGTTCGGTGTGCTGGCCGAAGAGCCGGAACAAATTGAACAATCCTACGCCAGCTGCCAACCGTGGCCGGAGCAGGTGGTATTAGATGGGGAACGTGAAACGTTAGGCCTGTACCTGACCGGACACCCTATCAACCAGTATTTAAAAGAGATTGAGCGTTATGTCGGAGGCGTAAGGCTGAAAGACATGCACCCGACAGAACGTGGTAAAGTCATCACGGCTGCGGGGCTCGTTGTTGCCGCGCGGGTTATGGTCACCAAGCGCGGCAATCGTATCGGTATCTGCACGCTGGATGACCGTTCCGGGCGGCTGGAAGTGATGTTGTTTACTGACGCCCTGGATAAATACCAGCAATTGCTGGAAAAAGACCGCATACTTATCGTCAGCGGACAGGTCAGCTTTGATGACTTCAGCGGTGGGCTTAAAATGACCGCTCGCGAAGTGATGGATATTGACGAAGCCCGGGAAAAATATGCTCGCGGGCTTGCTATCTCGCTGACGGACAGGCAAATTGATGACCAGCTTTTAAACCGACTCCGTCAGTCTCTGGAACCCCACCGCTCTGGGACAATTCCAGTACATCTCTACTATCAGAGGGCGGATGCACGCGCGCGGTTGCGTTTTGGCGCGACGTGGCGTGTCTCTCCGAGCGATCGTTTATTAAACGATCTCCGTGGCCTCATTGGTTCGGAGCAGGTGGAACTGGAGTTTGACTAATACAGGAATACTATGAGTCTGAATTTCCTTGATTTTGAACAGCCGATTGCAGAGCTGGAAGCGAAAATCGATTCTCTGACTGCGGTTAGCCGTCAGGATGAGAAACTGGATATTAACATCGATGAAGAAGTGCATCGTCTGCGTGAAAAAAGCGTAGAACTGACGCGTAAAATCTTCGCCGATCTCGGTGCATGGCAGATTGCGCAACTGGCACGCCATCCACAGCGTCCTTATACCCTGGATTACGTTCGCCTGGCATTTGATGAATTTGACGAACTGGCTGGCGACCGCGCGTATGCAGACGATAAAGCTATCGTCGGTGGTATCGCCCGTCTCGATGGTCGTCCGGTGATGATCATTGGTCATCAAAAAGGTCGTGAAACCAAAGAAAAAATTCGCCGTAACTTTGGTATGCCAGCGCCAGAAGGTTACCGCAAAGCACTGCGTCTGATGCAAATGGCTGAACGCTTTAAAATGCCAATCATCACCTTTATCGACACCCCGGGGGCTTATCCGGGCGTGGGCGCAGAAGAGCGCGGTCAGTCTGAAGCCATTGCACGCAACCTGCGTGAAATGTCTCGCCTTAGCGTACCGACTATTTGTACCGTTATCGGTGAAGGTGGTTCTGGCGGCGCGCTGGCGATTGGCGTGGGCGATAAAGTGAATATGCTGCAATACAGCACCTATTCCGTTATCTCGCCGGAAGGTTGTGCGTCCATTCTGTGGAAGAGCGCCGACAAAGCGCCGCTGGCGGCTGAAGCGATGGGTATCATCGCTCCGCGTCTGAAAGAGCTGAAACTGATCGACTCCATCATCCCGGAACCGCTGGGCGGCGCTCATCGTAACCCGGAAGCGATGGCGGCATCGTTGAAAGCGCAACTGCTGGCGGATCTGGCCGATCTCGACGTGTTAAGCACTGAAGATTTAAAAAATCGTCGTTATCAGCGCCTGATGAGCTACGGTTACGCGTAATTCGCAAAAGTTCTGAAAAAGGGTCACTTCGGTGGCCCTTTTTTATCGCCACGGTTTGAGCAGGCTATGATTAAGGAAGGATTTTCCAGGAGGAACACATGAACATCATTGCCATTATGGGACCGCATGGCGTCTTTTATAAAGATGAGCCCATCAAAGAACTGGAGTCGGCGCTGGTGGCGCAAGGCTTTCAGATTATCTGGCCACAAAACAGCGTTGATTTGCTGAAATTTATCGAACATAACCCTCGAATTTGCGGCGTGATTTTTGACTGGGATGAGTACAGTCTCGATTTATGTAGCGATATCAATCAGCTTAATGAATATCTCCCGCTTTATGCCTTCATCAACACCCACTCGACGATGGATGTCAGCGTGCAGGATATGCGGATGGCGCTCTGGTTTTTTGAATATGCGCTGGGGCAGGCGGAAGATATCGCCATTCGTATGCGTCAGTACACCGACGAATATCTTGATAACATTACACCGCCGTTCACGAAAGCCTTGTTTACCTACGTCAAAGAGCGGAAGTACACCTTTTGTACGCCGGGTCATATGGGCGGCACCGCATATCAAAAAAGCCCGGTTGGCTGTCTGTTTTATGATTTTTTCGGCGGGAATACTCTTAAGGCTGATGTCTCTATTTCGGTTACCGAGCTTGGTTCGTTGCTCGACCACACCGGGCCACACCTGGAAGCAGAAGAGTACATCGCGCGGACTTTTGACGCGGAACAGAGTTATATCGTTACCAACGGAACATCGACGTCTAACAAAATTGTGGGTATGTACGCCGCGCCGTCCGGCAGTACGCTGTTAATTGACCGCAATTGTCATAAATCGCTGGCGCATCTGTTGATGATGAACGATGTAGTGCCAGTCTGGCTGAAACCGACGCGTAATGCGTTGGGGATTCTTGGTGGGATCCCGCGCCGTGAATTTTCTCGCGACAGTATCGAAGAGAAAGTCGCTGCCACCACGCAAGCACAATGGCCGGTTCATGCGGTGATCACCAACTCAACCTATGATGGCTTGCTCTACAACACCGACTGGATCAAACAGACGCTGGATGTCCCCTCGATCCACTTCGATTCCGCCTGGGTGCCGTACACCCATTTTCATCCGATCTACCAGGGTAAAAGTGGTATGAGCGGCGAGCGTGTTGCGGGAAAAGTGATCTTCGAAACGCAATCGACCCACAAAATGCTGGCGGCGTTATCGCAGGCTTCGCTGATCCACATTAAAGGCGAGTATGACGAAGAGGCGTTTAACGAAGCCTTTATGATGCATACCACCACCTCGCCCAGTTATCCCATTGTTGCTTCGGTTGAGACGGCGGCGGCGATGCTGCGTGGTAATCCGGGCAAACGGCTGATTAACCGTTCGGTGGAGCGGGCGCTGCATTTTCGCAAAGAGGTCCAGCGGCTGCGGGAAGAGTCTGACGGTTGGTTTTTCGATATCTGGCAACCGCCGCAGGTGGATGAAGCCGAATGCTGGCCCGTTGCGCCTGGCGAACAGTGGCACGGCTTTAACGATGCGGATGCCGATCATATGTTTCTCGATCCGGTTAAAGTCACTATTTTGACACCGGGGATGGACGAGCAGGGCAATATGAGCGAGGAGGGGATCCCGGCGGCGCTGGTAGCAAAATTCCTCGACGAACGAGGGATCGTAGTAGAGAAAACCGGTCCTTATAACCTGCTGTTTCTCTTTAGTATTGGAATCGATAAAACCAAAGCAATGGGATTATTGCGTGGGTTGACGGAATTTAAGCGCTCTTACGATCTCAACCTGCGGATCAAAAATATGCTGCCCGATCTCTATGCTGAAGATCCCGATTTCTACCGCAATATGCGCATTCAGGATCTGGCGCAAGGGATCCATAAGCTGATTCGTAAACACGATCTTCCCGGTTTGATGTTGCGGGCATTTGATACCTTGCCGGAGATGATCATGACGCCACATCAGGCATGGCAGAGACAGATTAAAGGCGAAGTGGAAACCATTGCGCTGGAACAACTGGTCGGTAGAGTATCGGCAAATATGATCCTGCCTTATCCACCTGGCGTACCGCTGCTGATGCCGGGAGAAATGCTGACCAAAGAGAGCCGCACAGTACTCGATTTTCTACTGATGCTTTGTTCCGTAGGGCAACATTACCCCGGTTTTGAAACGGATATTCACGGCGCGAAACAGGACGAAGACGGCGTTTACCGCGTACGAGTCCTAAAAATGGCGGGATAACTTGCCAGAGCGGCTTCCGGGCGAGTAACGTGCTGTTAACAAATAAAGGAGACGTTATGCTGGGTTTAAAACAGGTTCACCATATTGCGATTATTGCGACGGATTATGCGGTGAGCAAAGCTTTCTACTGCGATATTCTTGGTTTCACGCTGCAAAGCGAAGTCTATCGCGAAGCGCGCGACTCGTGGAAAGGGGATTTGGCGCTTAATGGGCAATATGTGATTGAGCTTTTCTCATTTCCGTTCCCGCCGGAGCGCCCCAGCCGACCGGAAGCTTGCGGCCTGCGTCATCTGGCTTTTAGCGTTGATGATATCGATGCGGCAGTGGCGCACCTTGAAAGCCATAACGTGAAGTGTGAAGCCATCCGTGTCGATCCATACACGCAAAAACGCTTCACGTTCTTTAACGATCCGGACGGGCTGCCGTTGGAACTGTATGAGCAGTAAGGCTTGTCATCGCCGCATTTGCCCGGTAACGTGCCGGGCATTGCTACTGTAAAATCGCACCATCATGACACTCACGCTCAATAGACAACTTCTCACCTCACGCCAGATTCTGGTGGCCTTTAGCGGCGGGCTTGACTCCACCGTTTTGCTGCATCAGTTGGTGCAGTGGCGGGCGGAAAATCCGGGCGTCACTCTGCGCGCTATTCATGTGCATCACGGTTTAAGTGCCAATGCCGACGCCTGGGTTAGGCATTGCGAGAACATCTGCCAACAATGGCAGGTGCCGCTGGTGGTCGAGCGCGTGCAACTTGCGCAAGAGGGGCTAGGTATTGAGGCCCAGGCGCGGCAGGCACGTTATCAGGCATTTGCCCGCACCTTGTTGCCCGGTGAAGTGCTGGTCACCGCGCAACATCTCGACGATCAATGTGAAACCTTTCTGCTGGCGCTAAAACGCGGTAGCGGCCCTGCCGGGCTTTCGGCTATGGGGGAAGTTTCGGAGTTTGCCGGAACACGGCTTATCCGCCCGTTGCTCGCCCGCACGCGGGGGGAACTGGAGCAGTGGGCATTGGCGCATGGTTTACGCTGGATTGAAGACGAAAGTAATCAGGATGATAGCTACGATCGTAACTTCCTGCGCCTGCGCGTGGTGCCGTTATTGCAGCAGCGTTGGCCGCATTTTGCCGAAGCAACGGCCCGCAGCGCTGCGCTTTGCGCTGAACAAGAGAGCCTGTTAGATGAACTGCTGGCGGATGATATAGCGCACTGTCAAACGTCGCAGGGGACGCTGCAGATTGCGCCAATGCTGGCGATGAGTGATGCCCGCCGCGCGGCGATTATCCGCCGCTGGCTGGCAGGGAAGAATGCACCGATGCCTTCCCGCGACGCGTTGGTGAGGATCTGGCAGGAAGTGGCGCTGGCGCGGGAAGATGCTTCCCCCTGTTTACGCCTGGGCGCGTTTGAAATCCGCCGCTATCAGTCGCAACTGTGGTGGATTAAATCCGTCACTGGGCAAAGCGAAACCATTGTGCCGTGGCAGACGTGGCTACAACCGCTGGAATTACCGGCGGGACTGGGAAGTGTACAGCTTACTGCGGGAGGCGATATTCGCCCTCCGCGTGCAGACGAAGCGGTCAGCGTACGTTTCAAAGCGCCAGGATTGCTGCATATTATCGGGCGCAACGGCGGACGTAAGCTGAAGAAAATCTGGCAGGAGCTGGGCGTTCCGCCGTGGCTACGTGACACCACGCCACTGCTGTTTTATGGCGAAACGCTGATTGCGGCGGCAGGAGTATTTATGACGCAAGAAGGTATGGCTGAAAGTGAGAATGGAGTAAGTTTTGTCTGGCAGAGAAATGGTTAGTCAGTGAAGGCCGGATACGCATCAAACGTCGCATCCGGCAAAAGTCAATCAGGACTCGCTCACCACCACCGTACCGATTTCCGGGTGGCTAAAGCTGGTAATTTTATCCAGACGCAGCTCGCGGGTTGTACCAGCGGCCTCGACGACCAGATACTCCACATTTTTGCGGGAGACTAAATCGCTGGCCTTCGCCTGCAATTTTTCGCCATCTTTCAGCTCAAGTGTCAGCATTAAATGATGCTGGCAGGCGAGCTCAAGATTATCGTAATCATCACAATTGATTGGTTGATACGTATCATTCATTGACATAATCGCTCACCAGTAAGTTTGCCGCAGCGTATGCTGCTTTTTCCCTGACAGCCTCAGAAAGGGCGTCGTCGGCAGCCATTTCATTCAGCACTTTCAAAACGCAGCCCAGCGCGTCCGGAACGTATCCTAAGTCTCCGCTGGCGATTTCCGCGTACCGCTTGCGTATTAACTCACAATATTTTTCCACATGCCCTCCTGTCAGCACTCTGACTTAACCGTGGATGCAAGTCTAAGCCTACGAAGATAAACTCTGTTTCGCAAGGTGACTATACCACACTCATTTCTGCAATATCAGCGCCGCAACTGCACGTATTCCGTTACAATGGCCTCCTGATTCGAAAGGAGTTTTCTTATGGCGCTTAAAGCGACAATTTATAAAGCGACGGTTAATGTGGCCGATCTCGACCGCAACCAGTTTCTCGATGCCTCTCTGACGCTGGCGCGCCATCCTTCAGAAACCCAGGAGCGTATGATGCTGCGCCTGCTGGCGTGGCTAAAATATGCCGATGAACGTCTGCAATTTACCCGTGGCTTGTGTGCCGATGATGAGCCGGAAGCGTGGCGGCGTAACGATCATTTGGGCATTGATTTGTGGATTGAGCTGGGGCTGCCGGATGAGCGGCGGATTAAGAAAGCCTGCACCCAGGCCGCAGAAGTAGCGCTGTTTGCCTATAATAGTCGGGCGGCGCAAATCTGGTGGCAGCAAAATCAGAGCAAATGTGCGCAGTTTGCCAATCTTTCCGTCTGGTATCTGGACGATGAACAACTGGCGAAAGTAAGCGCCTTTGCCGATCGTACCATGACGCTGCAGGCAACGATTCAGGATGGCGTGATCTGGTTATCGGATGATAAGAATAATCTGGAAGTGAACTTAACCGTCTGGCAACAACCTTCATGATTGTGATTTCCCGACATGTTGCTATCCCCGATGGTGAGCTTGAGATCACCGCCATTCGTGCGCAGGGCGCGGGCGGGCAGCATGTTAATAAGACCTCAACGGCTATTCATCTGCGTTTTGACATTCGGGCGTCCAGCCTGCCAGAGTATTACAAAGAGCGTCTGCTCGCCGCCAGCCATCATTTGATCAGCAGTGATGGCGTGATTGTCATTAAGGCACAGGAATACCGCAATCAGGAGCTCAACCGCGAAGCGGCGCTGGCCCGGCTGGTGGCAGTGATTAAAGATTTAACAACAGAACAAAAAGCCCGACGACCCACGCGGCCCACCCGCGCATCAAAAGAGCGCAGGCTGGCATCGAAAGCACAAAAATCAAGCGTGAAGGCGATGCGCGGCAAAGTGCGCAGCGGTCGGGAATAAAAAGAAGGAATGGATGGTGAAAAAAGCGATAGTGACAGCGATGGCTGTAATCAGCCTCTTTACTCTGATGGGATGTAATAATCGGGCCGAAGTCGACACGCTTTCTCCGGCGCAGGCTGCCGAACTGAAACCGATGCCGCAAAGTTGGCGCGGCGTGCTGCCGTGTGCCGATTGCGAAGGGATCGAAACCTCTCTGTTCCTCGAAAAAGATGGAACCTGGGTGATGAATGAACGCTATCTTGGTGCGCGTGAAGAGCCTTCCTCTTTCGCTTCCTACGGTACATGGGCGCGAACCGCTGACAAGCTGGTATTAACCGACAGCAAAGGTGAAAAGTCATATTATCGGGCGAAAGGCGATGCGCTGGAGATGCTCGATCGTGAAGGTAATCCGATTGAATCGCAGTTCTACTATACGCTGGAACCGGCGCAATCCAGTTTACCCATGACGCCGATGACCCTGCGGGGCATGTATTTTTATATGGCTGATGCGGCGACCTTCACTGATTGCGCGACCGGAAAACGTTTCATGGTAGCGAATAATGCAGAGCTGGAGCGTGGCTACCTGGCGGCGCGCGGTCATAGTGAAAAACCGATGTTACTGTCAGTAGAAGGTCACTTTACGCTTGAGGCTAATCCGGATACCGGTGCGCCAACCAAAGTATTAGCGCCCGATACGGCAGGTAAATTTTACCCGAACCAGGATTGCAGTAGTTTGGGGCAGTAATTGAAAGCCGGAGCATTCTCCGGCTTTCATCACTGAGTCAGCCCAACAAAGCGACCCGCCTTGATATAAATCCCTGGCTTCAGGTGCCCAACATACTGTAACTGCGTTTCTGGCTTAAACGCAGAGACATCACCAATACGCATATGCATCAGATCGGCAGGGCTAATCCAGCCCGATTGCGCCAGGGTAAGCGGATGCCCGGCTTTGGCAAATGCATCAGTGACAAATTCCGAACAAAACCACGACTTTTTGTCTCCTTCGCCCACACTGCTTAACTGCGCTTTCGCCAGGCCGCTGACGCACTGTTGACGAAAATCCTCGGAGAACGGATTCAGTGAGCACATCTGGCGAGTCACCATAAAGGGAATAAATTCGACAATGCCGCGATAGTTGTAACCGCTATCTTTAATTTTGTTGGCGAACGCGGTGATTTCTGTGGCTTGTTGCGGGGTAAGATCCGGGACTCGTAAGACGAAAAGCTTATCGCTATGCTTCATCGCTTTTTTGAGGGAAACAATCTGGACGCCAGCGCCTGTCGCTTCTGCAACGTTATTTTCACCCAGATAGATTGCAACGTGACTCACAGAGGAAGTGCTGAAGACGCGGATTCCAAATGAGGTTACCCCAAGGCTTGAGGAGAACAGCAAATCGCCGGGTTTGAGATCAGGTTCCGTTATTTCTTTTATTGATTGTTCGGTAAAAGAGCTTTGATGCTGGAATTGGACTGCCCATGTTTTCGCCCCGGCATCTACCGCTGTGGCTGATGAGTCTGGCTGGCTGATATCTACGGTACAGGCCGAAAGGAAAAGAAAGCAGGGGAGAAGCAGGCAGCAATGCGCCTTTGGTTTATCCATTTTATACAAGCCATGTAAAAAAGGGCCCTGAAATTCAGGACCCTTTCTGGCATCAGCCTTTAATCTGTTTCACCAGATAATCGACGATGTCACCAGTCTTAATTAACTGTTTCTCGCCGTTACGACGATATTTATATTCGATATCGTCGTTGTCGAGGTTACGGTCGCCCAGCACAATAGTGTGCGGAATACCGATCAGTTCCATATCAGCAAACATCACGCCCGGACGCTCTTTGCGGTCATCCAGCAGCACTTCGATACCCTGCGCGCGCAGTTCGCTGTACAGTTTCTCAGCAAGCTCCTGTACGCGGAAGGATTTGTGCATGTTCATCGGCAGAATCGCCACCTGGAACGGTGCGATAGCGTCCGGCCATACGATGCCGCGTTCGTCGTAGTTCTGCTCAATCGCCGCAGCTACTACACGCGTTACTCCGATACCGTAGCAACCCATCGTCAGGATTTGATTACGGCCATCTTCACCCTGTACGGAGGCTTTCAGTGCTTCGGAGTACTTGGTACCCAGCTGGAAGATGTGACCAACTTCGATACCACGTTTGATCAGCAGTGTACCCTGGCCATCCGGGCTTGGATCGCCCGCCACCACGTTACGGATATCAGCAATTTCTGGGGTAGCGACATCGCGATCCCAGTTGATGCCGAAGTAGTGTTTACCATCGATGTTAGCACCAGCAGCGAAATCACTCATCGCTGCAACGGTACGGTCAATCACCACCGGAATCGGCATGTTTACCGGACCCAGTGAACCCGGACCGGCTTTAACCACGGCACGAATTTCTTCTTCGGTCGCAAAAGTCAGCGGGCTTGCAACCTGCGGCAGTTTTTCTGCTTTAACTTCGTTCAGCTCGTGGTCACCACGCACCAGCAGCGCAACCAGCGGGAAGCTACTGCCTTCAACCGCTTTAACCAGCAGAGTCTTCACCGTTTTCTCAATCGGCAGATTGAACTGTTCAACCAGTTCCGCGATGGTTTTCGCGTTCGGCGTATCAACCAGCGTCATTTCCTGGGTAGCAGCAGCGCGCGGTTCTTTCGGCGCGATAGCTTCTGCCAGCTCAATGTTCGCTGCATAGTCAGAGGTGTCGGAGAAGACCACATCGTCTTCACCGCTCTGCGCCAGCACCTGGAATTCGTGAGAGGCGCTACCGCCGATAGAACCGGTGTCGGCCTGTACGGCGCGGAAATCCAGCCCCATGCGGCTGAAGATTTTGCTGTAGGCCGCATACATTGCATCGTAGGTTTCCTGCAGGGATTCCTGAGAAGTATGGAAAGAGTAAGCATCTTTCATCAGGAATTCGCGGGAACGCATGACGCCGAAACGCGGACGCACTTCGTCGCGGAACTTGGTCTGGATCTGATAGAAGTTCAGCGGCAGCTGTTTGTAAGAGCTAAGCTCGTTACGAATCAGGTCTGTAATAACTTCTTCATGAGTTGGGCCGAGTACGAACGGACGCTCGCCACGGTCAACAAAACGCAGCAGTTCCGGACCGTACTGTTCCCAACGACCACTCTCTTGCCACAAATCGGCTGGCTGAACCACCGGCATCGACACCTCGATCGCACCGGCGTTGTTCATCTCTTCACGCACGATGTTTTCGACTTTTTTCAGAACGCGCACGCCGGTCGGCAGCCAGGTATATAACCCGGAGGCCAGCTTGCGGATCATCCCGGCGCGCAGCATCAGCTGATGGCTGATCACCTCGGCGTCGGCAGGTGTCTCCTTGAGAGTGGAGAGCAGGTATTGGCTAGTACGCATGTTGTTACGGTTCCAGTTGGAAGGTAGAACAGGCTCAAGGTGAGCCTGGGACAAAAAAAGTGATTTAGTTTACCAGTGCAAAAGAAATGTCAAAAGAGAAGGGCGTGAATTTAACGCGGTTCCAGCGCAAAGACTTCAAAACCTGCGTCGGTGACGCGCCAGCGAACGTTAAAATCATGCAGCCAGACGGCATAGGTTTTGCCCGTTTCCTCACCTTTACGATAGGCCGGGCGCGGGTCCTGCGCCAGTACTTCGCGGATAAACAGCGTTAACTGCGGATAACGCTTCTCCAGCGTCAAAAGCTGCTTTTCGACCTCTGCGGTAAAACTCACCGCCATCTCTGCAGCTGGCGCACTTTGCGCATAGCTGGCACTGGCATCGGGAAGCGATTCGGCAAAGGGGAGATACGGTTTGATATCCACCACCGGCGTCCCATCTACCAGATCCAGACTGCCGAGCTTCAGAATCACGCTGTCTTTATGGCAAACAACCTCTTTCAGCTCTACCAGCGACATACCAATCGGGTTAGGGCGGAAAGTGGAGCGCGTAGCGAAAACACCCATTCTGGTATTACCGCCGAGGCGCGGTGGACGCACAGTCGGACGCCAGCCGCCTTCCATCGTTTGATGAAAGACGAAAAGGATCCATAAATGGCTGAACGCTTCCAGGCCGCGAACGGCGTCGGCCTGGTTGTAGGGAGCAATGAGATGCAGTTCGCCGTTGGCGCTTTTTACCAGACCTGGCTGGCGCGGAACGGCGAATTTTTCTTTATAGGGCGAGCGAATAACGCCTATTTGCTCGAATTGGAAACTGCTCATTTCGCCGTGATGTTAAGCGCAGAACCGATACATACAGCCTGACGATAGCAACCTGGCGTACCGCTGGTGACTTCGCAGCTATGCAGTAATACCGCATTGGCTTTCATTTTAGAGGCGTTGATTTGCATCCGCTTACGTGCGGTTGGAATGCTCGGCGGAGAGTCCTGATTAGAGGCCTGGCAAGAGTCGCCACTGACTTCACCGAGATCGCGGAACGGTTTGCCGACTAATTCTTCTGCATTGGTATAAATTCGGACCGGCGTGGCGCGCGGCGCTTTCGGTTTTGCAGGCTCCGCTTTCGGCTGGGGTGCAGTGCTTTGAACGGGTTCGACAGGGGATCTGCTTAACATGGAACAGCCGCTTAGCATGAGTGCTACTAAACAGATCGGTAAAGCACGCATAGTATTTCCTCAATGTATGATCAAAACGTCAATATTGAATCAGGAGCTTGTAAAAATGACAAGACGGGCAAGCGCCCGTCCTGAATGATATTACAAATTGTGGAAACAGCCTAAAAATTACCAGCCTTTAACAGCGCCGCCGTTAAACACTTTGTTTGCTGCTTCGTAAACTTCGTCAGACTGATAAGCCTGGACGAATTTCTTCACGTTCTCGGCGTCTTTGTTATCTTCACGCGTCACGATCAGGTTTACGTACGGGGAGTCTTTATCTTCGACAAAGATACCGTCTTTCGCCGGAGTCAGGCCAATCTGGCTGGCATAGGTGGTATTGATAACTGCCAGAGCGATTTGCGCGTCGTCCAGAGAGCGAGGCAGCTGCGGTGCTTCCAGCTCAACAATTTTCAGATTTTTTGGGTTCTCAACAACATCAAGAACGGTCGGCAGCAGGCCAACGCCATCTTTCAGTTTGATCAAGCCCACTTTTTGCAGCAGCAGCAGTGAACGACCAAGGTTAGTTGGGTCGTTTGGCACGGCAACCTGCGAACCATCCTGCAGTTCATCCAGTGATTTGATTTTCTTGGAGTAACCTGCAATCGGATAAACAAAAGTGTTGCCTACTGCGACCAGTTTGTAGCCACGATCTTTCAGTTGCTGATCAAGGTACGGTTTATGCTGGAAGGCGTTGGCGTCGATATCGCCTTTGCTCAATGCTTCGTTTGGCAGAACATAGTCGTTGAAGGTTACCAGCTCAACGTCCAGGCCATATTTGTCTTTCGCAACTTTCTGCGCGACTTCTGCAACCTGCTGTTCGGCACCAACAATCACGCCGACTTTAATGTGGTTTGGATCTTTTTCATCCTGACCGCAGCCTACCAGTGCCAGTGATCCAATCAGGGCTCCCACTGCCGCAAAGGTTTTGAATTTGAACGCCATACCTTATTCCTTCTTCAATTATTTATGTTGTGTTGAACGTTACTTGCGAGTGACAGCCCGGACGATGCGGTCGCCTGCGAACTGAATTAAATAAACCAGAATGACCAGCAATACCAGTACCGTATTCATCACCGTCGCGTTGTAGCCGATGTAGCCATACTGATAGCCAATCTGACCTAAACCACCGGCACCGACTGCACCACCCATCGCGGAATAACCGACCAGGGTAATCAGGGTGATAGTCGCAGCATTCACCAGACCCGGCAATGCTTCCGGTAACAGCACTTTACGGACGATCTGCATCGGCGTGGCACCCATTGCGCGGGAAGCTTCAATTAGCCCGGTTGGGATCTCCAGCAGAGCGTTCTCGACCATACGGGCAATAAACGGTGCTGCACCAACGGTTAACGGAACAATCGCTGCCTGCAAACCAATCGATGTACCGACAATAACGCGGGTAAACGGAATCATCCATACCAGCAAGATAATGAACGGGATAGAACGGAAAATGTTCACAATCGCAGAAACGGTACGATACAGCTTCGCGTTAGCAATAATTTGCCCCGGGCGCGTAACATAAAGCAGGACGCCGACCGGCAGACCAATCACAAACCCAAAAAATCCGGATACGAAGGTCATTGCCAGCGTTTCCCATACGCCACGAACCAGCAGCCACATCATCGGCTCAGACATAACCCAGTACCTCTACTTTTACATGGTGTTCCTGCAGCCAGGCAATGGCGGCTTGCGTATCTTGTTGTGTGCCGTGCATTTCAGTCAGCATGATGCCGAACTTAACGCCACCGGCGTAATCCATCTGCGCGCTAATAATGTTGTTGTTGACGTTGAAACGACGCGCGGTTTCAGAAAGCAGTGGGGCATCGACCGATTGACCGGTAAACTCCAGACGCAGCATCGGCACGCAGTCAGTGAATGGCTCCGCTTGCAGACGCTCCTGATAATCTTCCGGGATATCCAGATGCAGGGTCGACTGAATAAACTTCTGCGCCAGCGGCGTTTTCGGATGCGAGAACACTTCACTTACCGTGTCCTGCTCGATCAGTTCGCCATTACTGATGACCGCCACGCAATCACAAATGCGCTTCACAACGTCCATTTCGTGGGTGATCAACAGAATCGTCAAACCCAGACGGCGGTTAATGTCTTTCAGCAGTTCGAGAATAGAACGTGTCGTTGCCGGGTCCAGCGCGCTGGTGGCTTCATCACACAGCAATACTTTGGGATTGCTGGCTAATGCACGGGCAATCGCCACACGTTGTTTCTGCCCACCGGAAAGATTCGACGGGTAGCTATCATGCTTATCGCCAAGACCAACCAATGACAGCAATTCCGTCACGCGACGTTTGATCTCGTCTTTCGGTGTATTGTCCAGCTCCAGCGGCAGAGCCACGTTGCCAAAAACAGTACGCGAAGAGAGCAGGTTAAAATGCTGGAAAATCATACCAATCTGGCGGCGAGCTTTGGTCAACTCGGATTCTGACAGCGTGGTCAGTTCCTGTCCATCGACCAGCACGCTACCCTCGGTTGGGCGCTCCAGCAGGTTTACACAACGTATAAGCGTACTCTTACCCGCGCCTGAGGCACCGATAACGCCATAAATTTGCCCAGCTGGCACATGCAGGCTGACGTTGTTCAACGCCTGGATGGTGCGGGTGCCCTGGTGGAACACTTTGGTGATATTCGAAAGTTTTATCATTGATTATTTATTATCGTCATTAAGTTAGTCGTGGCATTTCGAATGCCTGAAACGGGCAACGCCGTCAATGAAATGGATGTTAAGGCATCCAGACGTCTAAATCAATCAGGTTTATGCGAAGAGCACTTTCTTGCAGGTCGAAACATGCGATACTAGCGTCACATGCCTTATTAAGGAGCTATAAAAGGTGGCGAAGAGCGTACCCGCAATTTTTCTTGACCGTGATGGCACCATTAATGTCGATCACGGCTATGTCCATGAGATCGATAACTTTGAATTTATCGACGGTGTTATTGACGCCATGCGCGAGCTAAAAAAAATGGGCTTCGCGCTGGTGGTAGTCACCAACCAGTCTGGCATTGCTCGCGGTAAATTTACTGAAGCACAGTTTGAAACGCTGACCGAGTGGATGGACTGGTCGCTGGCGGACCGCGATGTCGATCTGGATGGTATCTATTATTGCCCGCATCATCCGCAGGGTAGTGTTGAAGAGTTTCGCCAGGTCTGCGACTGCCGCAAACCACATCCGGGGATGCTTTTGTCGGCACGCGATTATTTGCATATTGATATGGCTGCTTCTTATATGGTGGGCGATAAATTAGAAGATATGCAGGCAGCTGCTGCGGCGAACGTGGGAACAAAAGTGCTGGTGCGTACGGGTAAACCTGTTACGCCTGAAGCAGAAAACGCGGCGGATTGGGTGTTAAATAGCCTGGCAGACCTGCCGCAAGCGATAAAAAAGCAGCAAAAACCGGCGTAATGATTAAAAGATGAGCGGTTGAAATAAAAATGCATTTTTCCGCTTGTCTTCCTGAGCCGACTCCCTATAATGCGCCTCCATCGACACGGCGGATGTGAATCACTTCACACAAACAGTCGGTTCGGTTGAAGAGAAAAATCCTGAAATTCAGGGTTGACTCTGAAAGAGGAAAGCGTAATATACGCCACCTCGCGACAGTGAGCTGAAAGCCG
>NZ_KE137316.1:4050152-4090224 GCF_000408845.1 Escherichia sp. KTE172
AGCCGGTCATAAAACCGGTGGTTGTAAAAGAATTCGGTGGAGCGGTAGTTCAGTCGGTTAGAATACCTGCCTGTCACGCAGGGGGTCGCGGGTTCGAGTCCCGTCCGTTCCGCCACTTATTAAGAAGCCTCGAGTTAACGCTCGAGGTTTTTTTTCGTCTGGATATCTATTATTGCCAGAATCGCAAAAATCCTCTGCGTTTTACGCTCTTTTTCCGCAACAGTCTGAAGCCCATAATCACCTCAGTTAACGAAAATAGCATTAAAAGAGGTATATTATGGCTATCCCTGCATTTGGTTTAGGTACTTTCCGTCTGAAAGACGACGTTGTTATTTCATCTGTGAAAACGGCGCTTGAACTTGGTTATCGCGCAATTGATACCGCACAAATCTATGATAACGAAGCCGCAGTAGGTCAGGCGATTGCAGAAAGTGGCGTGCCACGTCATGAATTCTACATCACCACTAAAATCTGGATTGAAAATCTCAGCAAAGACAAATTGATCCCGAGTCTGAAAGAGAGCCTGCAAAAATTGCGTATCGATTATGTTGATCTGACGCTAATCCACTGGCCGTCACCAAACGATGAAGTCTCTGTTGAAGAGTTTATGCAGGCGCTGCTGGAAGCCAAAAAACAAGGGCTGACGCGTGAGATCGGTATTTCCAACTTCACGATCCCATTGATGGAAAAGGCGATTGCTGCTGTTGGCGCTGAAAACATCGCTACTAACCAGATTGAACTCTCTCCTTATCTGCAAAACCGTAAAGTGGTTGCCTGGGCTAAACAGCACGGCATCCATATTACTTCCTATATGACACTGGCGTATGGTAAGGCCCTGAAAGATGAGGTTATTGCTCGTATCGCAGCTAAACACAATGCGACTCCGGCACAAGTGATTCTGGCATGGGCTATGGGGGAAGGTTACTCAGTAATTCCTTCTTCTACTAAACGTAAAAACCTGGAAAGTAATCTTAAGGCACAAAATTTACAGCTTGATGCCAAAGATAAAAAAGCGATCGCCGCACTGGATTGCAACGACCGCCTGGTTAGCCCGGAAGGTCTGGCTCCTGAATGGGATTAAGCCTCTCTGACAGCTCCTCCAGGAGCTGTTTTTACATGCTCGCTAAGGAAATCGATAAAAGCCCGGATGCGCGTACTTACCGCACGGTCGCTGTAATAGACTGCACTGAATGGCATTTCCACTGGCAATACTTTATCTGCCATTAACTCCACCAATTCTCCGCGAGCGATTTCTCTGTCGATCATGTAGTCGGACAAACACGCAATCCCGTTGCCACTTAGGCAAAGCTGTTTCAGTGTTTCCCCACTATTGGATGACAAACCGTACTTCACCTCATGTAATTGTCCATCGCTACAGGCTATCGGCCAGGTATTGAGGGAAGCGGGTTCAGTGAATCCCAGGCAAACATGTTGCTTTAAATCGTCGAGCGTTTCAGGCTTCCCATAGCGGGAAATATAATCGGGGGAGGCTATAATTTTTCGATAACTGTTAAATAACGGCCTGGCACGTAAGCTGGAATCCGTTAACGTACCGGCGCGTATCGCGACATCCACTTTTCTTTCGATCAAATTAATAATCGTTTCGGAGGAGACTAGTGATAAAGTGACTTCCGGATAGCGTTCACGGAAAGGCTTAATCAACGGCATCAGAAAGTGTAGCACCACTGGAGTTGCGGCATCGATGCGCAACAGTCCACGCGGTGTATTACGCGTCTCCATAATTTCTGATTCTGCCGCTGCCATCTCCTGCAAAATTGACTGTACGCGACGAAAATAACGCTCGCCTTCTTCCGTCAGGCTAAGTTGCCGCGTGGTCCGATTAAGCAGGCTAACGCCAAGTTTCATCTCCAGCTTTTTCACCGCCCGGCTTACCGCTGAGTTTGCTTGCCCTAATTGTTCCGCTGCCCGGCTAAAGCTGCCGCTTTCGACGACCGAAACAAAAATGGCGAGTTCTTCCGACGTGGCTTTCATTTTTGCTCCTGTTGCAAAATAGATGAGATATTTTGAATTTATTTGTCATTAAACCATCAGGATGCGTGATATGTCATCCGATTTAATGTTCTCAATCATGAGCAAATTTCTGACCGGTGTAAGCACTTGCTTACATAACAATATACAATTGCTCGTTGAAAGAGTGAGCTAAAATCCCTATAACAGTAGAACCCTCCCGAGTGCGGAAGGGTTGACGTAATAGAGGTTTCAAAGTCAAAAGTGCGAAAAAACACCTATGCCATGCGCTATGTTGCCGGACAACCTGCGGAAAGGATCTTACCGCCGGGGTCTTTTGCGAGCATCGGCCAGGCATTACCACCTGGAGAACCGTTAAGTACCGAAGAGCGTATTCGGATCCTGGTGTGGAACATATACAAACAGCAACGCGCTGAATGGTTGTCGGTATTAAAGAACTACGGCAAAGATGCACATCTGGTGTTATTGCAGGAAGCGCAGACAACGCCAGAGTTAGTGCAGTTTGCGACCGCTAACTATCTTGCCGCCGATCAGGTACCCGCTTTCGTGCTGCCACAACATCCTTCCGGTGTAATGACCCTTTCGGCGGCGCATCCAGTGTATTGCTGCCCGTTACGTGAACGAGAACCCATTTTGCGTCTGGCGAAGTCGGCACTGGTGACGGTCTATCCATTGCCTGACACCCGCCTGTTGATGGTGGTTAATATACACGCCGTCAATTTCAGTTTGGGCGTGGATGTCTATAGTAAGCAGTTACTTCCTATTGGCGATCAGATAGCTCACCACAGCGGCCCGGTCATTATGGCGGGAGATTTCAATGCCTGGAGCCGTAGAAGGATGAACGCGTTATATCGCTTTGCGCGGGAAATGTCGCTGCGCCAGGTGCGTTTTACCGATGATCAGCGCCGTCGGGCGTTTGGCCGCCCGCTCGATTTTGTTTTCTACCGTGGTCTGAACGTCAGCGAAGCTTCTGTACTGGTTACGCGCGCTTCCGATCACAATCCGCTACTCGTTGAATTCAGTCCCGGCAAGCCTGATAAATAAGGTATGTCAGGTCTGCCACAGGGCAGACCAACGTTTGGCGCTGCCCTTTTTAATCAAACAATAAAAGGACAGCACAATGACAACACAATCCCACCATGACCACGTTGAAAAGCAGTTTAGCTCGCAGGCCAGTGAGTATTTAACCAGTACCGTACATGCATCCGGGCGAGATTTACAGCGCCTGGCGGTGCGTCTGGCTGATTATCCTGATGCAAGTGTACTTGATATGGGCTGCGGAGCAGGGCATGCCAGCTTTGTCGCTGCGCAGAACGTGAGCGCGGTGGTGGCGTATGACTTATCTGCCCAAATGCTGGATGTCGTGGCACAAGCTGCCGAAGCCCGGCAACTGAAAAATATCACCACCCGCCAGGGTTATGCCGAAAGTCTGCCATTTGCCGATAACGCATTTGATATTGTTATCAGCCGTTATTCTGCCCATCACTGGCATGATGTTGGTGCAGCACTGCGTGAAGTGAATCGGGTATTGAAACCCGGCGGTAGGCTGATTGTGATGGACGTAATGTCTCCGGGTCATCCAGTGCGCGACATCTGGTTACAGACGGTAGAAGCATTACGCGATACCTCTCACGTACGAAACTACACCAGCGGTGAGTGGTTGACGTTAATCAATGAAGCCAATCTGATAGTTGATAATTTAATTACAGATAAGTTACCTCTGGAATTTTCTTCATGGGTCGCGAGAATGCGTACGCCAGAAGCGTTAGTAGACGCTATTCGCATTTACCAACAGAGCGCATCGACAGAGGTGAGAACGTATTTTGCCTTGCAGAATGACGGCTCTTTCACCAGTGATATCATCATGGTAGAAGCACATAAAGCAGCATAAATAAAAAAGGCACCGGGGGAATCGGTGCCTTTTTATTATCTGGTTTGTCAGGAATCTGGCATGTTGTTGTTTTTCACAAACAACGTCAGCTTATCGCCTGGTTGCAGATTCGCAGTATCGCTGTTCCAGCGCATCACATCTTTGATGTTCACGCCGTGGCGTTTAGCAATGCTTGAAAGCGAATCGCCTTTGCGCACACGATACGTAATGCTATCGCTGTTGTTTGCCAACCGCTGTGCGCTACTACCTGCGCCAATCGTCAAGCTTTGGCCTGGCTTCAGCTTAGATCCGCGCAGTTTGTTCCACTGCTGCAAATCTTTGGTGCTAACGCCGAGACGTGAAGCGATACTTGAAAGCGTGTCGCCAGAGCGTACGGTGTAAACACGGCTGTTAAGCGGCGTATTGTCGGCAACCAGCGTCGACTGTACAGCAGCAATTTCGCCCGAAGCCAGAGATTCACGCAGTTGATCTGCATGCTTCTTTGGCACCATCACGTACTGCGGACCACTTGCGCCCAGCGTGGAGCCTTTCACGCCAGCGTTGAATGTCTTCAGCTTGCTGACGGAAATCCCCGCCATATCTGCAACCTTCGCCATTTCAACTGGGCTGCTCAGGTGCACACGCGCCAGAGCACGGCTTTCATCGGTCGTTGGCAGACGTACGCCATAACGCTTGCTGTTTTTGAGAATATCACTCAATGCCAGCATTTTAGGCACGTACTGCTTCGTTTCCTGCGGCAACGGTAACGACCAGAAGTCCGTGGATTTCCCACGCGCTTTGTTCGTTTTAATTGCCTTCATGACTCGACCTTCGCCGCTGTTATAAGCCGCTACGGTCAGAAGCCAGTCGCCGTCAAACATCTTGTTCAGACGCTGCATCATGTTCAGCGCGGCAGTTGTTGAAGCAACAACATCGCGACGCGCGTCATAATTGCGGGTCTGTTTCAAACCATAATTGCGCCCCGTGCTCGGAATGATCTGCCAGATGCCTGCGGCATTGGCGCCAGACGTTGCGTGAGGATCAAAAGCGCTCTCCACTATGGGTAGTAGTACCAGTTCCATAGGCATGTTACGTTTTTTAACTTGCCCGGCTATCCAGTACATATACGGCTCTGCCCGTAAAGTTACATCGTGGAGATAGCTCTTATTGCGTAAATATTTCTGTTTCTGTTCGCGAATCCGGTCATTTTCCGGAATTCCCATCTTTAGCTCGTCGCCAATGAAAGCCCACAAGTCACCATCTGGCGCGATAGACGTCCCATCGTCCATCCATCGTGCCTGACTTGTAAACTTTGCTGCTTCCCCTTGACCAGCTGCAGAAAGGCTCTGTGCGTGCTGTTGAACGTTGCCGGTACTCTGGCAACCCACGAGCAGGACAGAGGCGAGTAATATCGCTTTTGCCTTCATGTGTGTGTCAATAGTTGCTTAAAAGACGACCGATCATAACGGCGAACGGAGCCGATGACAAGAAAGTTTTATCAGAACCTATCTTTCTTTGACCTTAACCATGCAAAACGTTCTTCAGGTTGTTGCAATAATGTTTCTTCATTAATTACATTAATTAAATCAATATCTTCGGTTCTTAAAAAAACATTAATTTGCCGCTCATTTTTCAGAATTACGGGTAGTGTTATTTGATTTTTTGCCCGTAACTCCTTAACTTTACGATAATAATCATTTATGGACAAATCGTGCGGAAGAATACTCAAAGCAAACTTCATATTTGATAAGGTATATTCATGAGCACAACATACCAATGTATCGTCAGGTAACGCACTTAATTTTTTAAGTGATTGATACATTTGTGATGGTGTCCCTTCAAACAACCGACCACACCCACCAGAAAACAGCGTGTCGCCGCAAAATAGATAAGGTTTACTGAAGTAACAGATATGTCCTAAAGTGTGACCCGGTGTGGCAATTACACTAAATTCATGCCCCAAAACGAAGGCAATTTCGCCATCTTTGACTACCCGTGTTGTTCCCTTATCTTGTGTCTCTTGTGGACCATACACCACAATTTGCGGAAACTTTTTCACCAGTTCTTTTACGCCGCCAACGTGATCGTGGTGATGGTGGGTGAGAAATATGGCCTCCGGTTGCCAGTTATTGGCGGCAATGGCGTTTAATACTGGCTCTGCGTCTCCGGGATCGACAATCAGGCAGCGACCTGCTTCATCATTCAAAACCCAGATGTAATTGTCATCAAAGGCGGGAATACTGTTAAGATTCATAGATTACCTCTCAGTGTGAAACGGAAGGTTGTGATGAAACCGGCAAGAGTCCCTCAAACTGTCGTGGCTCCTGATTGCTGGGGCGATTTGCCCTGGGGAGAGCTTTATCGCAAGGCGCTGGAGCGCCAGCTCAACCCGTGGTTCACTAAAATGTATGGTTTTCATCTGCTTAAGATTGGCAATTTAAGCGCAGAAATCAATTGCGAAGCGTGCGCGGTTTCTCATCAAGTGAATGTTTCTGCGCAAGGACTGCCCGTCCAGGTGCAGGCGGACCCACTTCATCTTCCTTTTGCCGATAAATCCGTTGATGTTTGTCTACTGGCACATACATTGCCGTGGTGCACCGATCCGCATCGTTTATTGCGTGAAGCCGATCGGGTATTGATTGATGATGGCTGGCTGGTGATTAGTGGCTTCAATCCCATCAGTTTAATGGGATTACGAAAACTTGTGCCGGTATTGCGCAAAACCTCGCCCTATAATAGCCGGATGTTTACTCTGATGCGGCAGCTGGACTGGCTCTCTTTGTTGAATTTTGAAGTGCTACACGCCAGCCGTTTCCACGTTCTCCCGTGGAACAAACACGGTGGAAAACTATTGAATGCGCATATTCCTGCGCTTGGTTGCTTACAACTTATTGTCGCCCGGAAACGGACTATTCCTTTAACGCTAAATCCGATGAAACAGAGTAAAAACAAGCCACGAATTCGCCAGGCGGTTGGAGCCACCCGGCAATGTCGTAAACCACAGGCTTAAACTTCGACTTGATAGCCCGTATCTTCCAGTGTGGGATTCATCGCTGCGGCACGAGCCAGTTCATCGCAACGTTCGTTTTCTGGATGACCGGCATGGCCTTTAACCCATTCCCATTTGATTTGATGCTGCCCCAGCGCAGCATCAAGACGTTGCCAGAGATCGACATTTTTTACTGGTTTTTTGTCTGCGGTTTTCCAGCCACGTTTTTTCCAGTTATGGATCCACTGGGTGATACCCTGGCGGACATACTGGCTGTCGGTACTCAAAATGACTTCGCAATGTTCTTTTAACGCCTCCAGCGCGACAATAGCGGCCATCAACTCCATACGGTTGTTGGTGGTGCGGGTGTAGCCTGCGCTAAAGGTTTTCTCGCGTCCGCGATAGCGTAAAATAGCGCCGTAACCCCCAGGTCCTGGATTACCCAGACACGAACCATCGGTGAAAATTTCTACCTGTTTAAGCATCTCTGGTAGACTTCCTGTAATTGAATCGAACTGTAAAACGATAAGTCTGACATAAATGACCGCTATGAGCACTGCAATTACACGCCAGATCGTTCTCGATACCGAAACCACCGGTATGAACCAGATTGGCGCGCACTATGAAGGCCACAAGATCATTGAGATTGGTGCCGTTGAAGTGGTGAACCGTCGCCTGACGGGCAATAACTTCCATGTTTATCTCAAACCCGATCGGCTGGTGGATCCGGAAGCCTTTGGCGTACATGGTATTGCCGATGAATTTTTGCTCGATAAGCCCACGTTTGCCGAAGTAGCCGATGAGTTCATGGACTATATTCGCGGCGCGGAGTTGGTGATCCATAACGCAGCGTTCGATATCGGCTTTATGGACTACGAGTTTTCGTTGCTTAAGCGCGATATTCCGAAGACCAATACCTTCTGTAAGGTCACCGATAGCCTTGCGGTGGCGAGGAAAATGTTTCCCGGTAAGCGCAACAGCCTCGATGCGTTATGTGCCCGCTACGAAATAGATAACAGTAAACGAACGTTGCACGGGGCATTACTCGATGCCCAGATCCTTGCGGAAGTTTATCTGGCGATGACTGGTGGTCAAACGTCGATGGCTTTTGCGATGGAAGGAGAGACACAACAGCAACAAGGTGAAACAACAATTCAGCGCATTGTGCGTCAGGCAAGTAAGTTACGCGTTGTTTTTGCGACAGATGAAGAGCTTGCGGCACATGAAGCCCGTCTCGATCTGGTGCAGAAAAAGGGCGGAAGCTGCCTCTGGCGGGCATAAATACCTGTAAAAGGCGCTAAAAATAGCGACTTGGGCGATTTTTGCAGCAAACGATTCAAAAGATGAGAAAAACCGTTGACGAAGGGTGAGGCAATCCGTAATATTCGCCTCGTTCCCAACGGAACACAACGCGGAGCGGTAGTTCAGTCGGTTAGAATACCTGCCTGTCACGCAGGGGGTCGCGGGTTCGAGTCCCGTCCGTTCCGCCAAATTCACTCATGAAAATGAGTTCAGAGAACCGCGAGATTTTTAATTTTGCGGTTTTTTTGCATTTAAATCCCGCTATTTCTCTGTTCAATGATTTTACTCTGGCGTAAGTGCGTGATTCTCGCTTGTTGTCTCATTTATTAAAATTCAATAATGATATCGAACCATTCAGCTTAAATATATTTTCTGAGAATGATTTTATATTGATTAAATGAATGTATATTTCATATTGATTTTGTTTGTTATTATTTAAGTGGGGTATATAATTAGAGTCCGTTATCAGTACTAAATATTCTAATCATCATGACAGGCGAGGGAGTGTCCGATTATGAATTCAAAAAAGGTTTGTTGCATATGTGTGTTATTCTCGCTGCTTGCAGGATGTGCCTCTGAATCTCCTATTGATGAAAAAAAGAAAAAAGCTCAAGTTACACAAAGTAATATTAATAAAAACACTCCCCCGCAACTGACAGACAAAGATTTATTCGGTAATGAAACCACTCTGGCTGTATCCGAGGAGGATATTCAAGCTGCGCTTGAAGGAGATGAGTTTCGTGTGCCCCTCAGTTCTCCTGTAATACTTGTTCAGTCTGGTAGTCGCGCACCGGAAACCATTATGCAGGAGGAGATGAGAAAATATTATACAGTTGCCACATTTTCTGGCATTCCTGACAGGCAAAAAACTTTAACCTGTAATAAAGACAAAAACAAAGATGAAAGCCTAGATATTGTAGATGCCGAAAATATGAACTGGATGCAGGCATTGCGTTTTGTTGCAGCAAAAGGCCATCAGAAAGCAATTATTGTTTTCCAGGATACGTTGCAGACAGGAAAATATGACTCTGGATTAAAATCAATAGTTTGGACAGATTATAAAAATCAAAAATTGACTGACACGATGTCACTGCGTTATTTGGTTCGATTCACGCTGGTGGATGTGGCTACAGGTGAGTGGGCTACCTGGTCGCCTGTGAATTATGAATCGAAACTGATTTTTCCGCAGATAGGGAATAAAAATTCTGACAGCCTTGATGTGGCAGAACAGCAGATTTCACAACTTAAGCAGAAAACGTACGCAGCAGTGGTTAAAGACCTGGTGAATCGATATCAGTAGTGAGGTTTTATACCAGACGTTTTAGTGGTACTTAGCAGGAAAGAGCATTTTTCTTTTCTGTTTTACACTATGGAACAAGTCTGCTAATTAATTTTACATATATTTTTTAGGAGTAGTAAAAATTTTCCTCAAGTTATTTGTTGTCCTCTCAACATATAAGCTGTAGTTCGAGTTTTCGGTTGAACTGTCAAAAATACATCACATACATCTATAAAACAGCAGGTACGGTTAATTAAGAATTTTTATTCGTGATTAACCGTACTTTGTCATTTTATCCTATAATGTTAAATTGCCTTTTTAAAATATAACAATAATGCAGATGAAAGACTCCCAGGTAACTTAGAAAATCCGTTCACTCCACAGACTGTACGCACTGGTTCCGGCGACGATGTGCTCCCAGTTGATGCTCTCATAGGTAAATGACACAGACTCTTCCGGCTGCCCTGGGCTGTCGTTAATGGTATGGGGAACGGTAAGGCCGATGTTTGAGATCCGGGCATTAGTCAGTTTCAGCTTGTAGTACGGCTCATTAATACCAAAACGGTTGGTGCGATAGAAGACAAAATCACAGGTCAGACATTCATTCTCCGAAATGGCCTTGCCCAGAAGGGGGGAGGATTTGTCCACCGGTTTCGTGATAGTCAGTTCCTGGTGATTGACGTTCTGTGCGCGACTCAGCCCATGGGACAGTGACATCACCATGATCTGATCCTGATGTGCAATCTGGGCCTTGTTACCGATGGACGGCATTGACGAGCATCCGGATGAAATCAGTCCCTGGAGTTCTCCGTTTAGTGTCAGATAGACGGGATTTGCCATTGTTATTCTCCTTAACCTCAATGAGTCGGATGGACAGGTTCGGTTCTGGTATCCGTTGCCATATCCTGTCCGGTATTTTTCAGCAGTAGCCAGCGGCTTAACAGCCCGTCCAGCCGTTCGTTGATCTCTTTTTCCAGCGCCTGTGTGTCCTGCTTCCGTGCGCGTGTCTCCTGGTACTGTGTCAGCAGGTACTCCAGCGGTGTTTCCTGATTCAGTAACCGTTCGGCCTGCCAGGTCACCGTCTTGATATACGAGAGGGTGAAACCCTGTTTCTCCGTCTCCTTTTTCATCATCAGATCCGCAAAGTCCCGCAAATTCTGCCGCGCCTGTTGCCAGCCCTTCATCTGCGGACTGGCTTGCGCCCGGTTTCTCAGCGTGTTGCTCCACATCCTGCTGGCTTCCTGCTGTTGCAGGCTTTCCGGCCAGAGGGTGTCTGCGGTGCGCATCATCTGCATTCCGGTTTCCAGCGGCTGTAGTGGCGGGGCATCCAGAAGCTGTTGCAGGTACTGTTCATATTCTTTCAGTACCGGGGAGGCCAACCAGGCGGTGGCGGCTCCCTGTGCGGTATCCCTGACTTGCGTAAGCTGCCGTTGTATCGGATACGCCTGCCACCACCAGAGTACTGCCGCGATAACGGCAGTACAGGCGGCACCGGCAACAAAACCTTTTACCGTGCTGCCCTGTCTAACGTTGTCGGCGTTATTTGCCACACCGCGCACCTCCACCCGCATTTCCGGCAGGTCGGGCAGGGGAGGCACGGCTTCCGCTGTGGTGGAAGCCGTGCTTTCCGGCGCATAGACCAGCGTCCGGACCGTGGTCTGTGCCGCCGTATCAGTACGGTTTCCGGGCTGCGGCTCAAACCGCTTGCGTGTGTTCTGCACAAAATAAAGCAGGTTTTCCACGCGCGGCTGGCGCTTCAGTTCCACCTGCTGGAGTTTGTCGCAAATAAGCTGTAAAGCCCGTTCCGTGCGGTAGAGCAACGGCAGATCATTTTCGGAAAAGGACACCTGCTGGCGCAGAATATTCCCGGTGCGGGTATTGAACCAGTCCAGCATCTCAGTCCGCGCCGGGCCACCCTGCGGCCAGAATTTATCCCATTCGTGGGTGATCATCGCAGCCAGCAGTTCCGAGCCTTCGCAGAACCCTGCCAGCCCCTGATTACGGGTACGCGCCAGCGTATAGTAGGTGGCGGTATGCAAATCCACCCCGTTGGCCTTAAAAATCGACAGCGCCAGCGATTCCACCAGTTTCCAGTTCAGCTCCGGCTGTGACGGGTGGTTAGCTTTGTTAATTTCTTCGCGGATGGCGCTGAACTCCGGCAGGGCGCGCGGATCGCTGCCGGTAACGATAGTTTGTGTCAGTGCGTAATTGCTCATCACTATCCCCTTAATACAACGTATCCGGTAAACGGAACAGGCTGAACAGACCGCCGGTGAACGGGTTATCTTCGGTATCCACATGCACCCGGTAAACCATTGCGCCGCCGTCCACGTTAAAGCGCACGTTAAAGGTGTCACTGGTCACATTGGTCAACTGGCCCGCGCCGAACAGGCGGAACTGCGCCCACGGTCCACTGAACGCGATACTGTGCGGTGCTCTGCCGCTGGTGCCAATCAGCGTCAGCTTGCTTTCATTGCCTTCACGCATGTTGTTCGGCCAGACCAGATGGGCGGTGTAGTTGCGTCCCTGGCTGTAGTCCACTAACTGGCCGTCCAGGTTAAGTACGCTGCGCCGCTTATTGCCGGAAAGCGATACGGTTTCCACGGCAAACTGTGCGCCCAGCCCGTTCTGCTGGCTGAAGAAGATGTCGCGGATTTTCTGCGCGGTATCCAGTTGCTGCCGGATATCTTCACGGATTAACACTCTGCCGTCGTCGCCAAAGGTCAGATCGTTTTCAAGGAACAGGCGCAGGTTGTTCTTGTAGAAATTGTCCAGAATGCCATCCGGTTTAAAGAAACGTTCAAACGAATCCAGTGAGGCATCCTGTGTGGCGCGCGGATTAAACGGATAGTTATCGGCAAGCTGCTCGTTGAAGGGTTTCACTACATTGTCGCGCCAGTCCACTTCCATGTAACGAACGGCTTCCACCATCACCACATGCCAGGCCTGATCCGCGAGCTTACCTACCCAGCGGTTAAGCGGTGCAGGGAGAGTTTTTGCCATCTGGCGGGTAGCGAAGATTGGATCGCTGCTGTATTGATCCAGACGTAGCTGTACTGCTTTCAGCGCCGATTTCCCCGGCACTGGCGAGTTCTGGATCGCCAGCAGGTAACGGTGCAGCTCGGTCAGTTGCTGGTACACGGCCTGTAGCGTACTCGCCTTGTCCTTTTGCTCCTCCAGTGCGCTGTTTTCCGGTGCGAACTCATGCCCCAGCCGGGATAACAGGCGGTAATCCATCTCATTTATTGCCGCTTCCCTCGCCTTATCATCCAGTTTGCCGGAGAGCGTCAGCGCGTGGGTATTATCGCGCAGCGCCGTCAGCGCACGCTGGAATGGCTGATCGCCGCTGATAATCTGCTCCAGCGCGTCGGTCAGCGCCGACATGGCCTCATAGTCACGGACGTTGAGGTTATCCATTCCGGCACGCCAGGTGGCGGTATAGTCACTGATGTACTGTTCGGTGATATGGCGCTGGATCTCTTCACGGTCGGCCTCGCTGTAGGCGACGCTTTGCGTCAGGTTCAGTACCCACGAATCCAGCGCGGTCAGCTCAACGAGGCCCTCACGCTGTTTGACAAAATAGCTTTGCAGTCCATAGCGGGTGAGGAACTGCGGGATCACCAGTTTTTCATCATTACCGGCGACGAACACGTTGTCGAAGGTGGGACCAACCTGGTCGCGCAAATTCAAATCGGCGGGCAACACGCTTAATGCTTTGGTGCGCAGGGTCTGGTAGACACGCTGGTATATGGGCAGCTTGCTCAGTTCCTGCTGCGCATTAATGACCGGTTTATCATAGGGGGTCCAGCGGCTGACAGCATCGCTGTCACCGCTCTGGCGCTGCGCGTGCCAGTCGGTGTGCTCCAGCGCATAGTCCAGATGCGCCATCAGTTGCGCCTGAATATCGCGCTGGCCGTGAAATTCATTGCTCCAGCGCCGCGCCATGTACTGTTTTACCGCCTCGTTGTTGCGCCCACTTTTGTCTTCCATCATGCGCAGTACGCGCAGCACGGCGAGCTTTTCTTCGCTCTCTGGCGGGGCATTGTTTAGATCCCGGATCAGGCCGTTCATTAACGAGGGGAGATAACGCTGCTCAAGAAGCTGAATGTAGGTTTGCTCCACATACGGCCCTACGCGGACGCCCTGGTACAATCCCATATCCGCCAGAAAACCGCGATCGCGGTAATCGCCATAGGCCAGGGTGGCATCGCGTACCGGATTAAGCAACGACAGTTGCAGATTGCCGAATTCATCCGTTCCTTGCGGTGGTGGTACGTCCATAAAGGCTTTAGCCTGTGCCAGTACGTTAACGCCGGACTGCCAGTTCTGATTGTAATAATGGTGCCAGCTTCCGACCAGCAATGCCGCCAGCGCCGCGCCACAGGCGGAAAAGGCGGTCAGCCTGCGCCGGGAGCTGTTCAGCCAGACGCTGTTTTCACCCGCCAGGTTCGGCTCAGCCAGCAGGACTTCAGGGAAGAGGCGGCGAGTAAAATACGGCGTCGTCTCCACCAGAGGCCAGGTTGCCAGCGAGCTGTTACCCAGCCCGTACTGGCGGGCGGCGGACTGCGTGAAAATATCATCCACCTGGCCACGCTGTAGCGATGATGTGAGCCAGACGCCACGCAGCATTACATCCATGTTCTCACCGTCCAGCAATGCGGCGAGCAGTGCGGTGACGATTTCTCCTGTTCCCTGCATCTGACGGGAGAAGCTGAACACGGCGCTGCGGGGAGCAGCACCGGTTTGTGCGAGCATCAGATCCGACAGCGCCAGGTTCACCTGTTGTACCCACGTCTGCCAGAAAGCCCCCAGTTCGCTGCGCCAGTCGTCACTTTCATGGGCGCGGCGGGTAAACGTGACGCCGAGGATCGCATCGCGGTCTTTTTTATCCAGTGAATGGAACAGCGCGGCAAAGCCGGTCAGCAGATCCAGCCGTGTCAGCACCACGTAAACGGGCAGACGGCAGTGCAGACTCTGGCGGATCTCCTGAAGTTGCTGGCGCAAATTTTGTACCAGTGTCTCACGGCGGGATTTATCCGCCGTCAGCAGATCGGGAAGATCGAGCGTCAGGATCAGGCCGTTGAGCGGCTGGCGCGCGCGCGTTTGCATCAGCCAGCCCAGCCAGTGTTCGCGCAGGCGGCGGTGGAGCAGATCATCCCCGCCGGGCGAGGTCAGTACGCCGTCAACATCGAAAATCACCGCTTGGTTGCCCACTCGCGGTGTGATCAGCGGATGGTATTCCGTACCCCGGATGCTTTCCGGCGTGTAAATAATGTCAGATGGAAAGCCCTCGCGCAGCAGAGCGCTTTTACCGCTACCCGCAGGACCAATGACCATATACCACGGCAACTGCCACAGATAACGGCGGTTATCCAGATGGCGGCGCAGGCGCAGCAGCCAGTGATCCAGATATTGCTGCTGGCGGTGGAGTTCCACGGTCAACGGATCTTTTTCTTCCTCCCGCTGCTGTTTCTGCTGTTTTTCCAGCTTTTGCAGACGCTTCATTACCCGCCAGGTGAGCCAGATCAGAGCGATAAGCCCCCAGACGGCGGTCGCCAGCCAGCGGTTTGTTAGAGGAGCCAGCCAGTGCTGCTCATAGAGCGTCCATTTCGGACCTTGCCACCAGATCCACACCAGCAGAAAAATCCATGCCAGCGCCAGCAGCCAGGCGGCGGATACCCTGAATCGCGGCATCGCTGGCCTGAGAGCAGATCTCAGCGTGCTGAACAGTCGGGATGTCGGAAATCTGAACACGGTAACTCCTTGTTATCTTTTACTGTTCTGCCGTGAATTTTTGTTCCAGTGCTTCCAGCAGGGACGGTTCCCATTCGGACAGCATCATGTGTAATCCTGTTCTGAAGAGTATCCGGTACTGCTGTTGTGCAAGCTGAACCATACCGGCCTCTTCCAGTAACTGCGCGCCGAAAAACTGGCGGTGAAACTGGTGGCGGGGATCACCTTCGGGCAGGTTTTCCAGGTACCGCAGCGCGGCTTCCAGCCCGTTTTCATCGAAGCACGCCCTGGCCGCCTGTAATTCTTCATCGGTCTGTACAACCGGGGCGGTCTGGTTGACTGAGCCGGATGATGCCAGCCACTGTTTCGTCTGTTCGGACACAAACGGAGTGCGGTCGTTAAACAACAGGTTGATCAGTGCGGGCAGGCGGGCCAGAAAACCGGTAACTTCATCACGGATAGCATCCGCCACCTGTTTATAACCGAGGCGCAGCGCGGTCTGTGCTGAGAGGTAATGACCGTCCAGCCAGTACGGGGCCAGCAGCAGGCTTTTTTCCACCTGCTGCCACAGCGCCATGTCGGCATTGTTCAGCCGCGCCAGGTAATCATCCATCATATCGACAGGGAAGGCTGCCAGTGGGGTCCGGCCATCGCTTTCTGCCTGCGGGGTACTGGTGATGGTCTGCCACAGAGCATGGCGGCGCAGTCGGTAACCCTGCGGTGACTCCGGCTGGCGCTCACAGAGAATGGCGGCCACCTTCAGCAGGGTGTCGCGCCATGCTTTATCGTCGTGGCTGTCAACAGTGACCTGCGGGATTGGAGTGGCTGCAACAGGAGGCTGAGCGGCAACCGTGTGCGGTGACATATCCGGTACAGATCCGGCTGTGGCCTGCGGCGCAATGGCGGCGGTTCGTGCAGATGATGGCATTTCAGGCGCTACATCACGAAACGCGCGCTGAAACAGGGCAAATAAATCGTCTGTCGCCTTAGCCAGCTCAGGAGCGTTGTGCGCCTGCCAGCACTGTGCCAGTTTTGCCAGCTCTCCCAGCAAAGCATCGCGCTGTATTGTCGCAGCATTCCCGGCAAAGTCCTGAACGGCAGACTCAAAGCGTTTTATCACCTGGGCGGCAAAGCGTTTTTTGTGGGCCATGTTCTGCGGTGCGGCGCATGTCCAGTAGTGTTCTGTATATTGTGCCAGCATCCTGGAGGCCAGCAGAATATCACCGGCATGTTGCAGGGTACGCAGCAGGTGGGCCAGCAGGCGAAAATCTTTGGTTTCTGAGGCCAGAAGCATCAGGCCCCGGCGCTGAAGTTCCGGGATATCAAGCTGGCTGTGCGCCAGTGAACCGAGCTTGACGATTTCGCTGTCGACAAACTCCCAGTCTGCATTGCCATCATCAAGCGCGGCGGACAGCTTATCTTCCGGCAGGTTTTCCAGCAGGTGTGCAAGCCATACATCGGGATTACGTAAGTCCATTGCCATATTCTTATTCTCCCGCCCAGTGGCAGGCGTCGCGTAGCGGCGCAATAACCCGTGCCAGCCCGTCAATGTTAAAGGTCAGCTTTCCGGCGGCGTTGTCTGTGCCGGTATCCACCGTCAGCGTTTTTGCGCCGAACAGTTGCTTAATTTCATCGATACCGGATAACCCCCGGCTGGACTCCAGCAGGGTGCCGTTCTCGCGCACAAACCAGTGGCTGCGTAATGCCCGGCTGTCGGCATTCAGGGTGACGGCGATATCATGGACATCCAGAGGGTGCATCAGCGCCACCTGCATCCGGGTGATATTGTCCACGCAACTGAACATCAGCACCGGGCGCGGCGGAACATGGCCGATAGCCGGGGTGGTTATCACTACCGTCGGGCGTTCACCCGGCACCTGCGTCACCAGCAGCCCTGTGGTATTGCCCTGGCGGCGTTTTTCCTGCTCTGTGGCGCGGGTCCAGGCTTCGCCCTGGTAACGGGCTTTCACCAGTGCAGCCCCACCAAAGGCTGGCTGCTCTGGCGAAAGAATGCGGTCATAACAGTCAAGCCGCTCCAGCGCCGCAGGCTCCCGCCGACAGGACCGCATGGACTGTAACGTGGCTGCCGCATCCGAAGGTGTCGCTGTTGCAGCGGCTACCGCCACACCGGCCATTGACGATGTTTCTGCGGGCGCGGCACTGGCGGGTAAGCCCGCCATCAGGCCCGCGATAAACCATCCTGTCTGCAGGAAAACGCGCAACCTGCTCATAAAACCGTTTCATCCTCTGTGACGGACTCGTCGTTCAGAACATCTTCCACGTCTGCTGTGAATGCACCGTCTGCCACCGACAGGCGAATCCGGGCAATCGCCGTGTTAGCCGCCATTTTCTGCAACAGCAGCAGCGAGAGCGGCGGCAGCATGTCGCCGTCAATGACCGATTCGAGCATCCTCGCGCCGTTTTCCGCGCGGGTGACGCGGCTCATGATTTCGTCCGTCACTTCCGGTTCAATAATCACGTCCGCACCAAAGCGGCTGCGCAGCACGTTATCCAGGCGGGCCAGTTTCCCGGCAATAATGGTAGCGAGCGTCGCTTTCGACAGCGGCAGGTATGGCACCACTTCCATACGCGCCAGCAGGGCGGGTTTAAAGAAGTCTGCCAGCACCGGATACAGGGCTTCCTGCATGGTTTCCGGGTCATCGGCGTGTTCGACAATCACCTGATAGCCGAGGTTGGAGGTGAGGAAGAAGACGATGTTTTTACAGTCAATCAGGCGGCCCTCGCCGTCCGCCATCTCGCCCTTGTCAAACGCCTGGTAGAACAGGTTGAGCACATCCGGGTGCGCTTTTTCCACTTCATCGAGAAGTACCACCGAGTAGGGTTTCTGGCGGATGGCCTCAGTCAGCACGCCGCCTTCGCCATAGCCGACATAGCCCGGAGGGGAACCAATCAGCCGCGAGACGGTGTGCTTCTCCTGGAACTCGGACATATTGATGGTGGTCAGGTACTGGCGACCGCCGTAGAGCAGCTCTGCCAGTTGCAGGACGGTTTCGGTTTTACCCACGCCACTGGGACCAGCCAGCAGAAACGCGCCAAGCGGGCGTCCCGGACGGCGCAGGTCGGCGCGTGCGGTCAGCAGGTGTTTATGCAGGCTGGCAATCGCCAGGTCCTGGCCTTTGATGGTGTCACCAAGCCACTTCGGCAGGTCGGTGATGACCGACATTTCATTCTGCGACAGGCGGTTAAGCGGAACACCAGTCCATTCGGCAATTACCGCCGCAATCTGTTTTTTATCGACATGCGGAGAGACCAGCAACCGATCGTTATGCAGGGCGTCCAGTTCGGCAGTAAGCTGTGCCAGCCGCTGTACCGGGGAAACTGTTTCAGCGGTCTCTTCCGGCTGTACGCTGCCAGCTTCATCAGCCGGTATGGCACCAGTATTATCCTGTTCTGACTCTGGCGGCGTATCCACTACGGCATCTGTGTCCTCTGCAACGCCCAGTAACTGCTGGCGTAGCGTAATAATCTCCTGTACCAGCGCCTGTTGCTGGTGCCAGGCGGCTTCCAGTTCATCCAGCGCCGTCAGTGTTTCATCGTACTGCACCAGCACTTCCGTCATCCGGGCGGTATCGGTACGCAGCCCGATACGCCTTTCGCGCTCAAGCTGGCGGATTTCCGTCTCCTGCTGCTGGCTTAACGTGGCCAGCGCCGAAATCTGTTTCGGCGGCGAAGAAAGGTTGATTGCCACGCGGGCGCAGGCGGTGTCCAGCACATCAATCGCTTTGTCCGGCAACTGACGTCCGGAGAGATAACGCTCGCTCAGTGTTGCTGCGGCTTGTAAGGCCTCATCGTCAATCAGCACACCGTGAGACTGTTCATAGACCGCCGACAGGCCACGCAGAATAATCGTCGCTTCGGCAGCGTTAGGTTCGCTGACCTTAACTAACTGGAAGCGGCGCGATAAGGCAGCGTCTTTTTCGAAGTATTTTTTGTATTCGCTCCAGGTTGTGGCGGCGATGGTTTTCAGTTCGCCACGCGCCAGCGCCGGTTTGAGCAGGTTGGAGATATCCAGCCCGCCCTGCTGGTTGCCCGCGCCAATCAGGGTATGCGCTTCGTCGATAAACAGAATGATCGGCACCGGGGAGGAAATGACCTCCGCCATCAGCCCTTTGAAACGTTTTTCGAATTCGCCCTTCACCGACGCTCCGGCCTGCAATGCGCCCAGGTCAAGGGTCATGATATCGGTGTTTTTCAGCTTGTCCGGCACCTGGCCTGCCACGATGCGCAGCGCCAGCCCTTCAATCAGTGCGCTTTTGCCCACGCCCGCTTCGCCCACTACCACCGGGTTATTTTTACGACGGCGGCAGAGAATGTCGATCATCAAATCGATTTCGTGGTCGCGGCACAGTACCGGATCGAGTTTTCCGTTACGGGCGTCTTCGGTCATATTTTTGGCATAGCGGGCAAGCAGGGTGTCGCCGGTTTCTGTTGCACGGAACGCTTGCCCACCAGCCAGATCCACGGATTCGGCGGATTCTTTTGTCCATGCGGTGAAATCCTGCTGTAACTGGTCACGGTTTATGGCCGTCAGCAGACGGGCAGCAGCGGGTGGAATATAGCGCAGCGGTGAATGCAGCAGAGTAAGCAGCAGGACGCCGCTGCGCAGTTCGCTGTGCTGCATCTGGGCTGAGGCCAGCAGCCATGACTCCTTGAGCCATTCGATCAGCATCGGGGAGAAGCTGGGATAGCCTTCGGCGGAACGTCCGCCGGGATAACTCTCCACGGTCAGCGCCTGGCGTAAATCCTCCGCACTGATGCCTGTGCGTTCGGCAATCACCCTTACGTCGCTGCGCGGGATAACCAGCATCTGCAACAGCATATGGGCAACGGTGATCTCACTGGCCTGCTGGCTCATACACTCCGAGGCAGCCATTTCCAGCGCCTGTTTTGCAAAGGGGTTAAGCCGCTTTACCAGCGTGGCTAAATCAATCTGGATCATAAGATGTCCTTATCGGAGTAATTTATTGAGCTGATGCAGAATATCCTGTGTCTGGCTGTCCAGACGCAGCAGATAAAACAGATAAAATACGGCCAGCACAACAAGACCGCCGCACAGTACATGCCTGATGGTCAGCCGCCGGATTAACTGATAACGCCCGCCCTGTATGTTGTTCTTCTGGTGAAGCAGCGGAAATGGCGCGTCACCGCGCAGTTTGTGCAGGGCATGGTGCAGGCGCTGGTAGATCCGCTCAAATTCATCCTGTTGCTGAATGGCAACCTTGTAGCGCCCGCGAAAGCCCAGCGAAAAGCAGAGGTATAAAAATTCCAGCAGATCCTGGTAACGTACCGGCTCCCGGATCAGGCGTTCGAGCAGGATAAACACTTTCTCGCCGCCCCAGGCTTCGTTATGGAAATGAACCAGTAGCGACTGTTTTATCCATTCGTTTTTGTTGGACCAGCCGTTGCCCAGCGCCGCTTCGTCAATAAACGTGCAGAGAATGTAGCGGAACGAAACAATGACGCCCGGCTCGTAACCCTGCTCCTGGAGTAGTTGTTCCACAGCCTGGACATCGGTTACCACCTGGGCAAACAGATGTTCCGGCATGGCCTGGCTGTTCATGGTGGACAGACGCATCACCATGCCGAGCAACGGCGTGGCGGCGTCAATCATTGGGTTCAGGCTGTTGCCGCGAAGGGCGAGACGGTACTGACGTCCTGATGTTCCGCTCTCCGGCTCCATGGGAAAAACCGACGGTTCACCCATATCGCTGATATCGCTCATTCACTTATCCCCTTATCGCCCAGAGCTGAAGGTTCAGATCGGGGAAGGTGCCGGAGATATGCAGCGCCAGCGCGCCCGCTTTTATCACGTCCTGCCAGGCTGGGGTGCCTTTTTCCAGTTCGAAGTAAACATAACCTTCATGCCAGGGCAACTGACGCGGCGCAGCGGTAAGAGTGTGCAGCGGAATACCCGGCACCTGCACGCTGACCACGCTGCGGATTTTGTCGGTAGCGGCCACTTTTGACTGCTGGATGAACTGGCGTTGTACCTGGTCGTAGGGCATCCTGGCGCGCACTGCCAGTACCAGCTTGCAGGACTGCAACAGTGTGGGATCGCTGATGGTGGCGATCCAGGTCCCCTCTGAAAAGAACAGCGGCAGATTCTGCGCACGCGGCACCAGTACGGTATTGAGTGCGCGCCGCAGTTCCGGGATCACGGTTCTGGTGAAGGTCGCGGTAAGATCCCGGTGATTATACGGCTCCACGGTGCAGGGCAGGCGATTACCTTCGGTAAAGGTCATCAGTTCTCCCAGCAGCCCCACCAGATCTTGGTAGAAGGCTTCCGGATGCAGCGTGTGCAGTTGTGAACGGTGCGTGAACTGCATTTGATGGCGGTTAAGCATCTGCAACATCATAAATTCGGCCACATCGGCGATCCCGCTCTGTTCAGGCGAACCGATGCGCCCGGCCAGGTCGGCGGCGCGGGTGGCAAGCAGCCCCTGCACCTCGCCGGAGAATGCCCCGAGCAACCCGCTGACACGGACGGCCTGAATGGTGGGAATAAAGGTGTTGTCCAGCACCAGTGCGCCGGTAGCATTTTTATTGAGGATACGGCACAGGGGGAGGGTCACCATCGCGCTGAGATCATCTGCGCCGCTGACTATCCTGGGGATCAACTGCCCCAGACCGACCGGCTGTTCGTCGCCTTCGTCAGTGTGAAAATCACGGACGCGGGTATGGGTGAGGCGGTAACGCTCCGTACCCTGACCGGCGCTGTGCAACCCCTGGATTTCATTGATCACGTCGCTGATTACAGGCAGCGCCAGATAAATATTGTGGCTCTCTTTCGATGAAAGGGTTCCCGGCTGGAAAGGTTCCGGCAGCAGATCCTGGTCGGGAATGCTGAATACGGTGCCGTCAGGCATACAGCCCGCCGCACGGTCAATCATGATTTTGCCCTGGGCAAGCAGTTCGGTATTGATGGAGAGTTCCGTAAAGCCCCAGAAAAAATCACCCAGTGCATCCAGACGACGGTTCAGCAGGTACTCGCAATGACGCTGCTGTTGCTGAAAATGCTGCGGCAGGGCAAACAGCCCTTCCTGCCAGATCACCTTGTTTTTCATTGTTGCCATCGTCAGTTTTCCTCTTTTTTCATCTCAATCGCACTGGCGCGGATATGCACCAGCAGGCGATAGTGGTGGCCGATACTTTCTACCGGCTCAATTTGTTTCCATTCTGTGGCCTGGTCGTCTGAAAAATAGGCAATGACACCGATATAACCGGTTTTCTCATCCAGCTTGATCGGCGGCAGTGTTTTTACGGTGTCCGGCAACAGGTTGAAGTCCTGGTGATCGATATAGTTCTTCCCCAGCACGTCGGGCAGCGCGGTGGTGGCAATCTGATCGTAATCGGCGGCCTGGAATTTGGAGTCGTCGCTCAGATACACCAACTGGACATCCACCGGCGCGGCTTCACCGTCCGCCGTCAGGTTGCTGTCCGGCTCGGTCAGCAGCGTGACGGTCAGCTCGGTTGACTGATCCATCAGCTTTCCGACCTGAATATCCGGATTGCGGATCACCTGGCTGATTTTTTTCGCTGTTTCACAGCCAGTTAACACAACGCTCATCAGAACGCAGGCCAGAAACGCTTTGCCGTTCATGCTTCCGGCTCCCGCTGTTTTTCGCGCAGCACCCGGTCATAGACCTGGGCATAAACTTCATTGAACAGCATTTCAAATCCCTGCTGTCGGCTGGAGGCCAGTTCATCGTAATAGTTGCTGTACATCTGCCATGCCCAGGCGTTGTCCATTTTCTGGCGCAGCTCATGGCTGCGGCGGTATTGCGCAAAGCGGCGCATCAGGTTGCCCGGCGAGAAGGCGTCCAGCATGACACGCAACGCTTCCACAATCGCCGCCCGGTTGGCCTCTTCATGATGCCGGATGTTGCGCAGGCTTTCGGCGATGGCCGCAGGTGCGGCGAGATGTACCGGGCTTTTACCCTCGGCGAACATGACGTTCAGCGCGGTGGGATAGTCCATATCAAGGCGCAACGGGTTGTCTTCCAGTGGACGCAGGTGTTTATCCGACAGGCTGTTCTGTTGTTGTTGCAGACTCAGCAATCCCTTAATGGCGGCCTGCAACGCCCGTCCGGCCTCTTCGAGAAACTCATCCGCATCCTGAGAATTGTGCAGCGTCAGCGGACACTCCATACCGCGCAGCAGCGGGGTTACGGCCAGGTGGTACTGCGCCATGGCAGAAAATTCATCGCCGTCCTCATGACGGGCATTGCCGGGCGGCAGATCCATAAACGGCGTGTTGATCCCGTTTGCACCTGTCAGATCGGAGGCGGGGGCAACGGGCCGGGAAACGCGTGGGGCGATCGGATCATCTGCCACCATCAGGCTTTCCGTCTGGAGTGCCTGGAGCGGATCGCTGGAAAAACCGTGCGCAACCGTGGGGGCAAGCTGATGCTGGAACGGCATTCCCGGATACGCCGGTTGTCCCTCGGTGGTCAACAGGGTGTCCGCCAGACTGTCGCGGTTCATTACAATCGTTTCCGGGGTCGCCATCCGCTCGTCATAGGTAACAGCTACACCGTCATGCAGAAACACTTTCAGCGCCAGTGCGCCGAGCTGGATCTCATCCCCCTGGCGCAGGCGGATGAGCGCATCGGAAGAGACCGGGGCCAGATTAATCATCAGTCCCGGCGTCAGGCACCGCAGGCAATAGGCTCCGTCGTGCCGGATAACGGTACAGGCACGCGCAGCAATGCTTCCCGCCCGGTCCTGTACCTGCCAGTGACATTCCGGCGTATGGCCAATATCACCGCCGTTTTCGCTGAACAGGCATTTTGCGGCGCGTCCGCTTTCCAGTTCGTTGCCATTCATCACCTGTAAAGTCAGTGAGGCCTGGCGGGATTGCTGTTTTTCCTCAGCCATAAGTGGTTCCATAGAATTATTCCCTGATTCGGATTGTGATGGCGGGCGGTACTTTCGGCTGACCAATAAAGCTGGTTCTGCCGAGGCGGGAGCTGGCAGGATCGCCAAGGCGCATCCCTTTAGCCTGCTGTGGTGCTAGGCACAGCCGTAAATCCCAGGCAAACTGGTCGCGCAGAATAAAGGAAAGGAACATGGTCAGCGGCAGGTGATTTTCGCCATCGGGTAAAAATGAGAGATAACGCTCCCGCGACAGGCCGCCAATCTGCAACAGGAATTTTCCGCTGCGATCCGGCACCCGTGCGCCGAGGGTAAAATTAACGCCGAGTATGGAGCGTCCCGGAATATGTCCAGCCGTTTTTCCTTTCGGATTACGTACACCCAGCCGGTTCTGGTGTGCCGGATCAATGGCGACTTTACGCAGTTGCCAGCGTTCAATGGTGACATCCGGCAAATCAAAACAGTGCGACACCAGATTACAGATAACCTCCGGCGCGCGGCCTGGTGTTGCCAGAATTCCGGCGTAGGCCAGCATTTTGCTGTGGTTAATGGCAAGCCTGTCACGCACGCTCTGATTACCCAGCCCGACCAGTGCGTACATGCGCTGTGAAAAGGTGTCAGTACCGCCGTTACGAAAGCAGATGTAGTAGCGGTATTTGCGCCAGGCATGATAGGCAAACTGTGTCCAGCGGTGGCTGAATAGATCGAGAAATTCTTTCAGGCCGTCTTCGTTCTGTGCGGACTCCTGCGCCATCTGATCCAGATAATAGCCCGGTAGCGGCGACTGGCTGCCGGAAAAGCCCAGGAAACGGGTTTGCAGTACATACTGTCCGTTCTGGCTACGGGAAAGCACACTCAGGTCCGTACCCGGAAAACCGATATTGGCGTCAGAGCTGAAACGCACGATCTCTTGGGCTGGCTCGGTACGCAGGGAAATATCCTGGCCCGGAGCGCCATACCGACGGTACAGCGCCTCCATCAGCACATAGAAATTGCAGTTGCGCACATCCGCCGATAACGGCGGTTTTGTCGCTATATAAGGGCGTGCTGACCCATTTTCTCCTGCCATTCCCAGGCCTCCTGACTTTCCGTGTTGATGATTTTCAGACAGTGGTACGAATTGATGCTGGCGTAGAGAGCAAAAAAGTGCGAGAGCACTGTACCAAGAAGATAAATTTCACCTTCGCAGATAAATGGATCGGGACGTATCCACAGCGTGGTCGCCAGCCCGCGAACCGGCACGCCTTTAAACAACCTGTCAACAGGTTTGGTTTCGAGTTTTTCTATGGCATCCAGTTTCTGGCGCGACAGTCTGGCCCGCTGCGGATGGTGAGCGCCTGGCAGGTCGAAGGTCCGCAGGATCTGGATCAGTGTCTCCCTGTCCAGCAGGGATAGGTAGTTCAGGTTCATCGCGGAAATCAGCGACCAGTGCATGTCGCCGTCCGTGACTGGCCAGAGCGGCTGCGTCGGGCGTGTGACATTATGAAATGAGGCCACCGCCGGGTTTTTGTTGACGGCCACGCAGATATCGCCGATATGCAGCCGAGCAGGGATCATACGGTTGGTACAGATTAATGACGTGGTGATCACATCATCATTAAACCGTGAGCTGTCCGGAATGCTGCCGTCCGCATGGACAAAGGCGATACTATGTTCAAGCCCGCGGTGAAACAGGGATGTTTTAGTCCGGTGATGCCAGTAGACGACTTCCCGCTGGCGGCTGTACTCCATCTGGTGCTGGAAACTTTCAAATTCGGGCCAGACACGCGCCTGGCTGCCAGGGTTGGATTCAGTACCTGAAACTTTGACTTTGCTGGTGACTGTGCTTATCTGAAAAATGTCATAAGCGTCGGGATGCCGGTGGCTGGCGCGCAGCGGGTATTCCGCTATCCGCCCATCAGGCCTGACGGGTTCCGCATAATGCGTAAACAGGTTAATGGCTGGCGTACAGTGCAGACGCAGTGAGTCCCGGCGTAGCTTGATGTCGGCAGGTAACGGGCGGTTAAAGTGCAGGCGCAGCGTAAACGCGCTGGCCGGGAAATCGTCCGGTAGTGGCGCAACATCGCGCAGATGGAAAAAAAAGAAGGCTTCGGGATAGCAGAAATACTCCTGGAGTACCCGATAGCCGCTGTGGACATTTTTCGGCCACGGCAGCAGTGCGTCCTGGTTTTCAAATCCGGCGGCCTCCAGCCACAGATCCGGCAGCGGCAGGCGGTACTCTCCGGCAATCAGTTCCGCATCCATCAGGCATTCGCAAAACCACAGATAAAGTTGGTGTCGGGTATAATCGTCTTCATTACCCAGCCAGAACGTTATTTTGTTCAGGTCAAGCATGGCGGGGGAGACATTGTTATCTGCGGTAAAACTGATATCTATGATGCCTTCTTTCAGGCTGCTGGCGTTGTGGGTGTCGAGAATGCGCAGTGGTTGCAGCCAGATATCGCGCGCCAGCGTGAAATGACAGGCTACGGAAGAAACGATTTTATCATGATTGTCAGACAGCACCTTCTGAGCAGCCAGGGCGGACTTTTCTGAGCGGCTTCTGATCAGTTCATTACGGCAGACTTGAACAGGGACTTTTAACTGATCGGTTTTGGGTTCATAGGCAATAACCGTCATGGCCGGAACTGGGCGTAAATAGTTTGCCCACAGCATACGGATTAGCCCATGGGTGAATTCGGGGAATTCGTCCTCAAGTTTCTGACGCAGGCTACCGGACATAAAGGCAAAGGCTTCCATCAGACGCTCCACGTCCGGATCACCCTCTTTCTCGGCCAGAAAGTGGGCCAGATGTGGTTTTTCCTGCGCCAGCAGTTTGCCAAGCTGGCGAAGATAATCCAGCTCTTCGCGGTAGTAACGTTCTTCAAAAGCCACAGAGATCACTCCACACAATAGCGTTGATGATTGTCCAGCAAAATGTCAAATTCAAACACTCCCCTGGTTTCGCTGACATCGACCGTAGCCACAATATGAAAACGTAGTTCCACAGGGGCGTATTCATCCGGTGCCGCAGCCGTAACAACAACATCGGTAATACGAGGTTCGTAATGTAAAATGCACTGGCTAATGGACTTACGGATTTCTCGTCTGAAATCGCTGGAGGCCAGCGATTCATCATTTAAATCAGTAATCCCCAGCTCTGGTGAGCCATAACAACTGCCGGAGCGGGTATTCAGGACCTGTCGCAGGTTACGTCTGATGGAACGTATCAGTGCTTCTTTTGTATTCTGGTATGAAGGCGGGTTGGCCGCCTCACGAATACGTTCAAAAAGACTGCTGGTTGGCCCTGAATCCCGTCTTTGCATCTGATTATTCCTTATCCAGTCGTCCGACCAGACTCAGGTCGAAACTGGCACCCATGTATTTAAAATGCGGTCTGACAGAAATCGCGACCTGGTACCAGCCTGGCTCACCATCCACATCAAGTACCTCGATCTTCGCCTGACGTAATGGTCGGTGGCTGCGGACTTCGGCAGGCGGATTCTCCTGGTCGGCCACATACTGGCGAATCCAGGTGTTCAGCTCACGCTCCAGGTCACTGCGTTCTTTCCATGAGCCAAGCTGTTCGCGCTGAATTACCTTGATGTAATGCGCTAACCTACTGATTACAAATAAGTATGGCAGCTGAGTGCCGAGTTTATAGTTGGTCTCCGCAGCCTTGCCTTCGGGGGTTTTGGGGAATTTTTTGGGTTTCTGCACCGAGTTGGCCGAGAAAAAGCACGCATTATCAGATCCTTTACGCATGGTCAGTGTGATAAAGCCTTCTTCCGCCAGCTCATACTCTCTCCGGTCAGTGATCAACACTTCAGTCGGAATTTTTGCCTGCATTTGCCCCATGGATTCATACAGATGCACCGGGAGGTCTTTGACTGCGCCGCCGCTGGAAGGGCCAATGATATTGGGACACCAGCGATATTTAGCAAAACTTTCAGCCAGGTTCGCAGCTAGTAAAAACGAGGTGTTCCCCCACAAATAAGACTCGTGACTCTGGCTGACGTCTTCATGGTAACGGAAGGTCCTGGCTGGGTTCTCATCTGGCGAGTAAGGGTGACGCAGCAGGAACCGGGGGGCAGTCAGTCCCAGGTAGCGTGAATCTTCAGATTCACGCAAGGCACGCCAGCGGGAATAGGCCGGGCCTTCAAAGATTGCTCCTGGTTCTTTGATCCCTGGTAACTCTGTCCATGAGTCCAGACCGAAAAATTCGGATGATACTGATGAGAGGAACGGGCTGTGCGCCATCGCACTGACCTGGCTGATATATTTCAGCAACTTCATATCCGGCGTGGTGTTCTTAAAGGCAAAGTTGCCGATTACCGCCGCCACTGGCTCACCGCCAAATTGTCCGTAACCGCTTGAATATACATGCTTGTAATACGCAGACTGCGTGATTTCAGGTGCAAATTCGAAATCATCCAGCAGTTCTTCCTGAGTGACATTCAGGAAATGGACCTTGATGTTTTCCCGTGTATCCGCGCGTTCAACCAGCAGCTTCAGCGAGCGCAGCAGGGATTCCAGTTCCTGAAACTCCGGGGCATGAATAATGGCATCCATCTGCCTGCTGGTTCGGGCATCAATATCAGCAATCATGGCGTCAACGGCCAGGATATTGATAGGTTCAGCGCTACTGTCGCCCTGTAACATGGCGGCAATAAAGGCGCTCACGCCCTGGCGGGTGATATCGTAGCTTTCTGATTTAGGCTGGACGCGGGTTTGCGCCATGATTTCATCAAGCAGAGATGGGGGCGCGGCGGTTTGCGACGCGCTGACGGGAGCAATATCTTCCTTTACTGACATACTGAAAATCCTTCTGTGAAAATTATTTCTGAGCGGCGATACCCAGTTCTTGGATCAGCTGCTCGCGGCTGTCTTCGTTTTCCAGTAGCGCCTGAAGTTGTGCGCGGAAGGCCGGAATATTGCCTAGTGGAGACTTAAGTGCGACCAGAGCTTCACGCAATTCGAGCAGACGTTTTATTTCTGGTACCTGGCTGGCAATATGGTCCGGAGAAAGGTCATCCATAGATTTGACTTTCAGGTTGACGTACATTTGCTCATTGGGAGCGTCACTGAGTTCAGCCGGAACAACAAACTCCCGTTCAATGTCAGCTTCTGAAATGACTGCGTTGAGGTTATAGCGGTTGATAGCAATGGCAGTTCGCTCGTCCAACGGCGTGTTATCTGGTTTCCCTTTCAGATTGCCGGTGATCAATAAATTCAGCGGCAATTCGATATCAGCAGCCACCCCATCAACTTTTGGTGTATACCGAACGCTGATTCTTTCTTTCGGCGCGACACTGCCGCCATTGTTGTTCATTTTGCTCATAAAAATGTTCCCGTTCAGGCCATGAGCACAGCATTTTCGTACTGCATAAAAATACCGAAGATACCGTTTCAGTGGCAGTTAGATAATGTAACCTTCCTTCTGTTGTGATCGGTATTCTACTCATGAAATAAAATATTAAAAGAACTATTTATATTTTAGAAAGAGATGTATTCTTCCTTGCTAATATATTATAGTGAAATAAATTTTGGTATTTATAGACTTGATGAATATGATTTTACGGTCAATAAAATGCCATAATATATTGATTTATATGTATTTATTAAATTTATTAATAAGTTTTATGTATGGTTTTATCAATTGATTAATTGCTGGCAATACATCATAAGGAATTCCTTTAAGGAATGTCTTAATTGCGTGCTGGAACGATGGCTGAGTAAGTGTCGTAATAATTTGTTTTTGACGCGGCTGTGGATTTTTATGGGGGGAAGGATACGTTATGGATAATTCTGCTGTTGAAGTTGATATATTTTTAGCTTATGTGACCGTGTTCTGAAATTGACTAAAAATATATTTAAACACCATAAAAGAGTTTTTCAGTAGGTGCTAATTACGTGTGCCTGTAACTCGAATAAAGAAAAGGGTGTGGTTCCTGATGTGAGCCGCATCACACTCTAACCCGTCGGGGATTAACGACGGGTTGTTCGTAAAACAGCAGTTGATAATTTCACAAGGAGTTCATAAATGCCAACCCCATGTTACATTTCAATTACAGGTCAGACCCAGGGGAACATCACTGCCGGTGCTTTCACCGCAGATTCTGTCGGCAATATCTACGTGCAGGGACACGAAGATGAAATGCTGGTGCAGGAGTTTCTGCATAACGTTACTGTTCCAACCGATCCACAGTCTGGTCAACCTTCCGGGCAGCGCGCGCACAAACCGTTCATTTTCACCGTGGCGCTGAACAAAGCCGTTCCGCTGCTGTACAACGCGCTGGCCTCCGGTGAAATGCTGCCGAAAGTGGAGCTGCACTGGTGGCGTACTTCAGTTGAAGGCAAGCAGGAGCACTACTTCACCACACGTCTTACTGACGCGACGATTGTGGACATGAACCTGCACATGCCGCACTGCCAGGACCCTGCACAGCGTGAGTTTACGCAATTGCTCGCAGTATCACTGGCATACCGTAAGGTTGAGTGGGAGCACATCAAATCCGGTACTTCTGGTGCCGATGACTGGCGTGCACCGCTGGAAGCATAAATCTGAGTCAACAACATCCTGCCTTCGTGCAGGATGTTGTTTTTGTACGTGTAAAAAATGAGTGTCAGTAAGGAGTTACGCTTTCATGAGGGAGATGGCGGATGCCGGAAACCCGGGCGGTAGCGTACCTGAAAATGTAAAGATGAGTGTAACGCTGCACTGGCACCCTTTGCTGCATGGTAAGAATCATTTGGTCCGTGAATAAATCAGGGAGGTCATTATGTCCTTAAAAGGTCTGCGCTTTACGCTGGAGATTGACGGCCAGGAGCCGGACACCTTTGCAGTGGTGCATTTCAGGTTAATCCAGAACCAGTCTTATCCGTTTGTGATGAGTGTGGATGTTGCCAGCGACTCTTTTATGCAGACGGCGGAGATGCTGCTGGAGAAGAAGGCGACGCTGACCATCTGGCAGGGCGTCATCCCGCTGCGTTATGTCACCGGCGTGGTGGCGGGTTTTGGCATGCAGGAGAACAATGGCTGGCAGATGCGTTATCACCTGCGTATTGAGCCGCCGTTATGGCGGTGCGGGCTGCGGCAGAACTTCCGTATCTTCCAGCAGCAGGATATCCGGACGATATCGGCCACGTTACTGAACGAGAACGGCGTCACGGAGTGGACACCGCTGTTTTATGAGGACCATCCGGCGCGGGAGTTCTGTGTCCAGTACGGGGAAAGCGACCTGGCGTTTCTGGCGCGGTTGTGGGCGGAGGAGGGAATTTTCTTCTTTGAGCGGTTTGCGGCGGACAGTCCGGAGCAGAAGCTGACGCTGTGCGACGATGTGGCGGGGCTGTCACAGGCGGGAGAGCTTCCGTTTAACCCGGACACATCGGCAGGAGCGGAGACAGAGTGTGTCAGTATGTTCCGTTATGAGGCGTATGTCCGCCCGTCGTCGGTGCAGAGCCAGGATTACACGTTTAAGGTGCCGGACTGGCCGGGGATGTATGAGCAGCAGGGTGAGAACCTGAACGGACAGCTGGAGCAGTATGAGATATTTGATTATCCGGGAAGGTTCAAGGATGAACAGCACGGCAAGGATTTCACGCTGTACCAGATGGAGAGCCTGCGCAGTGATGCGGAAAAGGCCACAGGGCAGAGTAATTCACCGAAGCTGTGGCCGGGAACGCGGTTTACGCTGACGGGGCATCCGCAGAAGATGCTGAACCGTGAATGGCAGGTGGTACAGAGTATTCTGTCAGGGGACCAGCCGCAGGCGCTGCACGGCAGCCAGGGGAGAGGAACCACGCTGGGAAATCAGTTAGAGGTGATACCGGCGGACCGGACGTGGCGTCCACGGCTGCAAAGCAAACCGAAGGTGGACGGGCCACAGAGCGCCATTGTCACCGGTCCTGCGGGAGAGGAAATCTTCTGCGACGAACACGGACGTGTGCGAGTGCAGTTTCACTGGGACAGGTATAACCCGGCAACGGAGGCGAGTTCATGCTGGGTGAGGGTGTCGCAGGCGTGGGCGGGGCCGGGATTTGGTAACCTGGCGATACCGCGCATCGGCCAGGAAGTGATTGTAGACTTCCTGAACGGCGACCCGGACCAGCCGATAATCATGGGGCGGACGTACCATGAGGACAACCGTTCGCCGGGGAGTCTGCCGGGGACGAAGACGCAGATGACGATACGGTCGAAGACCTATAAAGGAAGCGGCTTTAATGAACTGCGGTTCGAGGACGCGACGGACAAGGAAGAAATTTACCTGCACGCACAGAAAAATATGCAAGTCGTTGTGCTGAACAGCAAGGATAAGCGGGTCAACTATGACCGGACGGTCAGCATCGGGCATGATGAATCCCTGGTGGTGGCAAATGACCGGAAAGTGACGGTTGAAGGTAAACAGGACCATAAAACCACCAAAGACCATGTCAGCCTGACAGAGGGCAATCAGGGGCTGGAGGTGAAAGGCGATCTGGCACAGAAAATAAGCGGCGCGCTGGGTATCAGCGTACAGGGCGATATTGTTTTACAGAGCGACAGCAAAATCAGTCTGCGGGTGGGCGGTTCATTTGTGGTGATCCATTCCGGCGGCGTGGATATTAAGGGCGCGAAAATCAATCTTAACGGCGGAGGCAGTCCGGGAGACGTGATCCTGCCGATGCGCCCGGTGATCCTGAAAGCCGCAGCCGGAAGCGGGACAATGTTTGTGGCGCACTGCCCGAAGGAGGATAAGTGATGGAAACGGCACCCGTGCAGTACGCCATTGTGGATGGCGCTGTGGAGGAAGGATTGCTGGATTTTCTGAACGAGGTGAATCCCCCGCACTGTTGTCTGTATGCAGAACCCATACAACTGGATCTGGTCGCGCTAGCCCCCTATCTCGTGGAAGTCGTTCCGGAGGTTGAAGCATGGCTGAGTGTTAAGGCGTCGCCATGGGGAATATATCTGACTTCTGAGTCATCCATGCGTGAGCTACAGCAACACTTCAGACGTTATCTGTGGGTTAGGATCCCCGAACAGGAGAAACCTGTTCTCATGCGATTTTATGATCCCCGGAATATATGGGTATTAGTGGAAGTTCTGACCCCCCGCCAGCGTCTTTCTTTTATCAGTCCCGTCAGACAGCTAAGTACCCGTTATGGTGAAGAATGTCGTGAGGATAATTTTTCTTCCGTCCGTCCCGCAGAAACTATGAATATAAGGGCAGAACGGCCATCACAACTGACGCTGAGTTACAGACAATATAGCCAACTGGAACGAAAGGCACGGGATAATTATCTTGATATATTATCTGCATTTATCGAAGAAAATGTAGATAAAAACGGATGGGATGATTCATCAAAAGCTGAATCATCCCGAATTCTGGCAGAAGATTATTTCTCTTTTTGCCAGTCATTAAATATAGCAGATGATCGTTCCGTCAGAACAATGACGCTTATATTACTGAAAAAAAATATAATCGATCTCAGATATATTCCGGATGACTGGTATGAACAACTCAGCAATCAGTCATACCCGGGACATATTCGGGTACATGAACTTGCACAACAGGAACTGGGATTTATCCCACAATAAAAAGACAAACGGATAGATTATATGACATCTCCATCTTCGACAGCCGGAAAGCCCTGTGTGGAATGCGGCATTCCTGATCCATGTATTTTTGATGTTATTAGTGATTTTCCAGAGGCCGGCGAGAAACATTTCTGGTCAAAAGAAGGAGTGGCGCGTTTTAAGCTACTGGATGATGGTTCCGGATGTGATGGTATAATTACCATTACCTACCAGTGCGATAAAAGTGGAACACATGAGGCATGGTTAGAGGAAGAATCAGAAAATAATCATAAGATACTGCAACCTTTCGGAATACCTAATAAGGTCACTTTGGATGATAACTTGTCTGAAGGTGAAATAATTGCTATGGGTACATTTCGAGTACCATGGGATTATTTGGGGGCAATATCCTCTCCACTTAAGAATCATTATGAACCTGCCCATTATTCAGTCAGAATTGACAGTTGTTACGAATGTGGCAATTATGTTGAAATTGATGTTTATCCTACAGTGGAAATTAGGTTTACTACAGGGTTCAGCTATGAGATTTCGTCATCAAAACAGACGAGAACAGTAAAAGAGCGGCGTGACGAAAGAATAAAAGCCAGGGACGCAATGGAGAACACCAAGCCCAGGGATAAAAATAAACTCCGTAGCGGCTGGACAAATACCACTGCTGAGTTTGAGTGGATAAACAAGACTTCCCTGACTGTCGATTTTGGCGTAAAAATAGCTAATGTTGAACACACAAGTGAATATGAAAAAGAGATAAAAAAACTTCGACAAACAAAGCAACTGGAACAGATAGGAAGAATTGACTCTCTGGTCAAGAATGTCAATAAATATTTTGCGCCAGATCCTGACAATAATAATGGTACGCGCAAATATGCATTGTTCAGTGCAAAAATAGAACCCGTTAAACTGGGTATATCGTATGCCTATCAATATACCGATATCCAGGATGGCCCCTGTCATTTTTATGGTTTGTTTGGTGCCCCATTTTTTGAAGCGTCGTTCAGATTCGATATTATTTCATTTATATGTGCATATTGTAAAGTCGAGTCATTGGTCAACAGATGTCGTGAATATCTCCGTAAAAACGGAGCCAGTGTTGAATGCTATATCGAGATTTCAGCGGAGATTAATCTTGATCTTGGCGCAGTATACGCTGAAAAGGATAAAAAATGGGAGTTTAATGTAAAGGAAAGTAACATCAAGCTCGGTTTAAAAGGTGTGGTGAGTGCGACGTTTGAGGCGAATGTTTTTGTTGTACAACTGACCGCCGAAGCGACTGCCTCTATAGAAGCGAAAGCTGGATTTGGATTTGATTCACATGATGACGGACTGGACCTAGCATTATTTCATGACGGCATTAAAGGGAAGTTTGAATTTAAGATTGATGTGTCTCATGGTGAAGTTGATGAAAAAGGAAAGGGGAAGGAAAAGAGCGAAAAACCTGAGAAGAAAGATACCGTTGAGTGGCAGTTATGTGATCCTATGGAGGTAAAGGATTCACCATTACGGGTTAATTTATACGGTAAAGAACGCACTGTGGAGAAAAAAGTAACACCGCCGAAGCCAGTGACAACGTGGACGATAGGTATGGATTATTAAGTGATATTACAGAAATTAAAAGTGAACAGTATAATGAGTATTTTCCCCTTTTGAGAGAGAATAATTATGAAGGCAAAACATTTAATATCGGTTATTTTACTGTCAGGAGTTGTTATGGGAACTGGATTTTGCTCTAACGATAACCAGCAAAAAATTCGCAGTAAGTTTAATATTGAAGAGTCATATTGTGCCATTAAGACTAATGGCGTCCTCGGGTTCAGTAACCGAAGAAGTGCCTGGCGGGCAAATGGTGATTCAACCGGGGCCATATCCAGCACCAATGCCATGATGCTGATGGCGAATGGAGAAAATGAAATCAGTCTGGAGATTGGGGCATTAGGATGGTTTTCTGACAAGCCTGCCAGTATGGAAGAACGGGGGCGTTTTTTTCCAAAAGCAGGATGCAGCCTGGATTTGGTTCGTTTTATTAAACAGGAGGAAACGCTGCTTTCTTCAATAAAAGTGACCATCAACCAGCAGGGCATACCTGAAGCCCGGCCAGACAGCGTGCATCCCGTTATCCGGAAAGAGATTTTGGCTGAGCAGGCGGAGCCAGGATTTATTGATCCAGATTATTTTGATGAAACCTATTTCCCGAAAGGGATGAAGGTGTATCAGTTCACTCAAAAAGTTACCGTGACAGGGCTTCCTGAATGGGCCTGGACGCGGGCAACCCCCTATACCGGAAGCGACGAGCAGTTACGGAAGTTAAAAGCCGCCTATACCGAAATGGCAAGCATCATCAGTAGCCGGGACAGGGCACGTCTGAAAGCTTATAACAAAGAGGCGCTGAAGGCATGGTCAGCCACAACCGGTGACTCTGAGGATGACATATTACTCTCACTCTTCTCAAAAGATAATGTGGAGGGAGGGAAAGCCAGAATGCAGCCCATCAGGTGGGACGATTATGCCGTCCGGGTTATGAATGGTGGACGTATGGTGCAGCTATATAATAAATCGAAACCAATATATTCCCCACTGACTTACCGTTTTACAGATGAAAGTGGTGAAGAGCGTATGGGGTATTACGCTCCGGTATTTTCGCTGATTGATGGTCAGTTTATCCCTGTTACTTGATTAACCTGTTGGGCTACAAATCAGGATGTCCGGTAAGGTGATTATTACTGAGTTAAGCACCTTACCGTTTTTTAAATTTTTTGTCGCTGATATTCCAGACAGGAAAACAATATGCCTTTAGCTGCCAGATTAAACGACAAAGGTACCGGCACAGGGAAAGATCACGTAACGCTGCTTTTTTGTACTAAATAATTCGCATTTTATGTTTAAAATTTGAGATATTCCTCATTACCTGAGGCTGTTTTTTATTACTTATACATGATCAAATACTCCTTACATAATTAAGGGGAACAAAATGGAACTTAAAAATTGATGGAACATATTTCTGTTATTCCCGATTACAGACAAGCCTGGAAAGTGGAACATAAATTGTCGGATATTCTACTGTTGACTATTTGTGCCGTTATTTCGGGTGCAGAAGGTTGGGAAGATATAGAGGATTTTGGGGAAACACATCTCGATTTTTTAAAACAATACGGTGATTTTGAAAATGGTATTCCTGTTCACGATACCATCGCCAGAGTTGTATCCTGTATCAGTCCTGCAAAATTTCACGAGTGCTTTATTAACTGGATGCGTGACTGCCATTCTTCAGATGATAAAGACGTCATCGCAATTGATGGAAAAACGCTCCGACACTCTTATGACAAGAGTCGCCGCAGGGGAGCGATTCATGTCATTAGTGCGTTCTCAACAATGCACAGCCTGGTCATCGGACAGATCAGGACGGATGAGAAATCTAATGAGATTACAGCTATCCCTCAACAATGCACAGCCTGGTCATCGGACAGATCAAGACGGATGAGAAAACCAATGAGATTACAGCTATCCCTGAACTTCTTAACATGCTGGATATTAAAGGAAAAATCATCACAACTGATGCGATGGGTTGCCAGAAAGATATTGCAGAGAAGATACAAAAACAGGGCGGTGATTATTTATTCGCTGTAAAAGGAAATCAGGGGCGGCTTAATAAAGCCTTTGAGGAAAAATTCCCACTGAAAGAATTAAATAATCCAGAGCATGACAGTTACGCAATGAGTGAAAAGAGTCACGGCAGAGAAGAAATCCGTCTTCATATTGTTTGCGATGTCCCTGATGAACTTATTGATTTCACGTTTGAATGGAAAGGACTGAAGAAATTATGCGTGGCAGTCTCCTTTCGGTCCATAATAGCAGAACAAAAGAAAGAGCCAGAAATGACGGTCAGATATTATATCAGTTCTGCTGATTTAACCGCAGAGAAGTTCGCCACAGCAATCCGAAACCACTGGCACGTGGAGAATAAGCTGCACTGGCGTCTGGACGGTGTGCCGCAGGAACACAAGATAGCTGCATAAGGATACGCAGTTAGCTTTTGTATAAGCTCATAAAGAGATGGTGGAAGGCCCACCGGGATCGGCTGTCGGAAGCAGATTCCAAACCACTTCATGCTGCTGTGGTAAAGAGCCATGGTAGTGAGCGATGAAGTAAAGCGTGAGTGAAAACTCAGCAGGTAAGATACTCATGAGACGAGTGAACCCGAACCCATGTTGACGCGTCGTAAACCAGAGACTGACATCAAAACCGAAGGGGCGTCCAGCCTTCGGGATAAGTCTGCGAGTGAATTCCGAATGCTGCGCAGACGGTGTCCGGCGTAAAGTGGGCGTGACGGAGTATCAGGCTCTTCCTGGGAACTGCGGGAACCTGTCGTTGTGATGATAAGGGAGAAATGCAAGTCACTGAATTGGCGAGCATGAAAGTACCGATGCACAGCACAGGGACGGAGCCGTTCGTAGTAGTGATGAAGCTTCTGTAATGGAGGTGGAGCGAAGGGGCGGCATCAGACAGTCTTTGGACAGTGTTCAACTGAACATGTTCAGGAGGAGACAATGACAAAGACAAAAGCGTTTAACATTGATAAGTCACTGGTGGTCAGCGCGTACAGGCGAGTGAAGACCAGTGCAGGCGCGGCGGGAATTGATAAGCAATCGCTGGCGGACTTTGATAAACGGTTAGTTGATAATCTGTACAAAATCTGGAACCGACTTTCTTCAGGAAGTTATTTCCCACCGGCAGTGAAAGCGGTGGCAATTCCGAAGAAATTGGGTGGAGAGAGAATTCTGGGTATCCCGACAGTCAGCGATCGTATCGCGCAGACGGTGGTAAAACTGGCCTTTGAGCCACAGGTTGAGCCACATTTTCTGGCAGACTCTTACGGCTACAGACCGAATAAATCGGCACTGGATGCTATAGGGGTAACGCGTAAGCGTTGCTGGTATTACGACTGGGTACTGGAATTTGACATCAAAGGGCTGTTCGATAACATCCCGCACGAACTGATAATGAAAGCCGTGGACAAACACAATCCGGCCCGGTGGGTAAAATTGTATATACAGCGGTGGCTGACAGCGCCGATGGTGATGTCAGACGGAGAAGTCAGAGCACGAACAATGGGAACGCCGCAGGGAGGTGTCATAAGTCCGTTGCTGGCAAACCTGTTCATGCATTATGTGTTTGATAAATGGCTGGCAAAATATTATCCGAAAGTGCCGTGGTATCGATATGCTGATGATGGCATTTTGCATTGTCACAGCGAAGCAGAAGCGACTGAAATGCGAGAAGTATTACGCAAAAGATTTAGCGAATGCGGACTGGAAATGCATCCGGAGAAAACGCGAGTTATCTACTGCAAAGATGGAAGCCGGAAGGGTGATTATGAACATACCATGTTCGACTTTCTGGGGTACACATTCAGGCGACGCGTAGTAAAGAACGTTAAGCGAAACAGTCTGTTTGTAAGTTTTACCCCCGCAGCGAGCAAATCAGCGCTAAAGGCAATGCGTCGGGAAATCAAAGCGACAGGGATAAGGAAAAGAGTGGATTTAAGCATTGAGCAGATAGCGAAATGGATAAATCCAAAACTGAATGGCTGGATAAATTATTACGGGCGATATACCTGTTCGGAATTATACAGCGTGTTCAGATATATCAATAAAGCACTGGTGAGGTGGGGGCGTAAGAAATATAAAATGCTCAGCCGATACAAGACAAGAGCCTCAAAATTTCTGGAAGAAATGGCGAAGCGAAGTCCACAGTTGTTTGCCCACTGGCGTCTGAAGATGAGAGGCGGACTTGTTTGATGGGAGCGGTATGAGCCGAGAGGTTCACGTACCGTTCTGCGAGAGGCTGCGGGGGAGGTTCCTGCGGCCTACTCACCTGGTAATGAATGAAGACGACTGCAAAATAAGAAGAGGAAATGCAGCAGAATTATTTTCAGGGATACGGCACATCGCTATTAATATTTTGACGAATGATAAGGTATTCAAGGCAGGGTTAAGACGTAAGATGCGAAAAGCAGCCATGGACAGAAACTATCTGGCGTCAGTCCTTGCGGGGTGCGGGCTTTCGTAATCTTTCCCTGGATGTGAAAAGCAGCTGCGGACAGGGAAAGATCATCAGAAGTACACTTTTTGTACTAAACAATTCGCATTTTATGTTTAAAAATTGAGATATTCCTCATTACCTGAAGCTGTTTTTTATTGCTTATACATGATCAAATACTCCTTACATAATTAAGGAGAACAAAATGGAACTTAAAAAATTGATGGAGCATATTTCTATTATCCCCGATTACAGACAAGCCTGGAAAGTGGAACATAAATTATCGGATATTCTACTGTTGACTATTTGTGCCGTTATTTCTGGTGCAGAAGGTTGGGAAGATATAGAGGATTTTGGGGAAACACATCTCGATTTTTTGAAGCAATATGGTGATTTTGATAATGGTATTCCTGTTCACGATAC
>NZ_KE137316.1:4090829-4226557 GCF_000408845.1 Escherichia sp. KTE172
TGAAGAAATTATGCGTGGCAGTCTCCTTTCGGTCAATAATAGCAGAACAAAAGAAAGAGCCCGAAATGACGGTCAGATATTATATCAGTTCTGCTGATTTAACCGCAGAGAAGTTCGCCACAGCAATCCGAAACCACTGGCACGTGGAGAATAAGCTGCACTGGCGTCTGGACGTGGTAATGAATGAAGACGACTGCAAAATAAGAAGAGGAAACGCAGCAGAATTATTTTCAGGGATACGGCACATTGCTATTAATATTTTGACGAATGATAAGGTATTCAAGGCAGGGTTAAGACGTAAGATGCGAAAAGCAGCCATGGACAGAAACTACCTGGCGTCAGTCCTTGCGGGGAGCGGGCTTTCGTAATCTTGCCCTGGTACAGTAAACAAACGAAAGTTGTTATTTCAATGGTCAGGGCAAGAGCATGAAGTGTTTACTACACACTATGCTCTTGTCCTGGAGTCAGGTCTTGTTTGGAGGGATAAATGGTAGATATTGTCGAGGCCGATAAAACGGATATTTATTTCATTCAGGAGAGTGTTTATGGCAAAATCGGGTTGCCAGCTTTTGGTAATACAATAGGACCATCCGCACAGCAAGTTGTTAAAAAGGTATTCGCTGTCGTTAAAGAACGAGATAAGACACATGCAAAACAGAGATTATTGTTGGAATATAATGGTAACAAACTCTGGATGAATGCTATTGATGGCAGTGAAGCTATCCTACCAACAGAATTTTCTAAGCGATACGAACTTTCATTATTTAATACTACTAATTTTGGAGAAGATCCTTTTCCTGATGTTAATTTATATAATAATATGAAATCAAGTTTTTTTGTAAGGTTTGGTGGAACATCCCATCCCGAGGCTTGGGCTATTTATAATGCAAGTACGAAAGAGGTTAAATATATAGAAACTGCAAGAGAAATTGATAAAATATTCAGTGATTTTAACTTGAGTGGTACATTGCCAATTCACATTGGTCGATGATTTTTTAAATTGTGTGATTAAATAATTGAACATTAATGATGATTTATAGCATTATTATTCTATAACATGAATAAACGGATTGAATGTGTTATGTTAAAAATAAGTTTATACGTAATAATATTGTTATTTTCCTTTCAGATTAGTGCAGCCATTACTAGCAAGGAAAGTGAGGTTGTTTCACCATTATTAATGGATGTTAATTCTTCACTAACAATGGAAAATATTTCTGAATTATCCACATCATCGGAACCATCGCAACAGGGGGTATTTCCTGTAATATGTACTCGACTTCATCCTGGCTCCGTAATGAAACGCCAGTTATTAACCGGCTGGGGGCCTGTTTTTATAATTGGTGATGATCCTTTTTCTCTGCGCTGGATGAGTGAACATCTGGAGATCCTTAAATCGCTAAATGCCCTTGGTTTGGTTGTTAATGTTGAATCAGTAGAACGAATGGAGGTATTACAGCAGCGGGCTGATGGGTTATTGTTATTGCCAGTTATCTGCGATAATTTCGTGCAAACTCTGCAATTAAATGCTTATCCGGTATTAATCACAGAGATGGAAATATCACAATGATTAATAACATAATTACTGCAAATAATATCGTAATTTTGAAAATGGTAATTCTGTTCACGGCACCATAATTAGAGTTATGTCTTGTATCCGTTCAGTATAATTTCACGAATGCTTTATTAACTGGATGCGAGATTGCCATTCATCAAATGATAAAGACGTCATCGCAATTGATGGAAAAGCGCTTCCACACTCCTATGATAAAAGTGGTCGCAGGGGAGCGGGCTTTCGTAGTCTTAGCCCGACTCTCCCCGGCCCTAAACACAACACCCACTCACCACAACCTAAACTCATCCGCATCCCGCCATGCCGGAAACTTTTCTCTATATTCCCGCAATGCCGCCATCGACAGCTCCGCATCAATGCGCGTTGCCTGATGCGCGTCGGCGGTGGCGATAATCTCGCCCTGTGGATTAATCACCCGGCTGTCACCGCGATAATGGCAGCCGTTGCCATCGCTGCCGACGCGATTGCATCCCGCCACATACGCTTGATTCTCAATCGCGCGGGCCGTCAGCAATGCCTGCCAGTGCAGAGAGCGCGGAGCCGGCCAGTTGGCGACGTACAGGGCGAGGTCGTAATCGTTGAGATTGCGCGACCACACAGGAAAACGTAAGTCGTAGCACACCAGCGGCAAAATACGCCAGCCGCGCCATTCCACAATCACTCGCGCATTGCCCGCTTTATAATGCAGATGCTCATCTGCCATGCGGAACAGATGACGCTTATCATAAAAATGTACCGTGCCGCCTGGCTCAACCAGCAAAAAGCGGTTAACCGAACCAGACTCCGTTTGTAATGCAACACTGCCTGCAATCAGCGCATTGCACTGCTGCGCTTTGGCTGTCATCCAGTTCACTACGTCATCTTGTGCTAGCGACGAAGCTGCCGCTTCCATGGCAAAGCCGCTGGTAAACATCTCCGGTAGAACGATCACATCGCGTCCGGTAATATCTTCCAGTTGACGATCAAAATGACGCAGGTTGGCAGGACCATCCATCCACACCAGTGGTTGCTGCAAAAGCGTAATCTTCAAACCAGGCACGGTGTACAACTCCTTTATGCGAAGGGTTTTATAACTTTAACACCTTATCAGGCAGTTGCCTTAGCGCAGAATAAATTGATAACAAATGCTGATATTGGAAATATCTGATTTGCAAATTATCGTGTTATCGCCAGGCTTTAGGAGGTTAATAACATGGGCAGGATAAGCTCGGGAGGAATGATGTTTAAGGCAATAACGACAGTCGCCGCTCTGGTCATCGCCACCAGTGCAATGGCGCAGGATGATTTAACCATTAGCAGCCTTGCAAAGGGCGAAACCACCAAAGCTGCGTTTAATCAGATGGTGCAAGGGCATAAGCTGCCTGCATGGGTGATGAAAGGCGGTACTTATACTCCCGCACAAACCGTAACGTTGGGAGATGAGACGTATCAGGTGATGAGCGCGTGCAAACCGCATGACTGTGGCTCGCAACGTATCGCTGTGATGTGGTCCGAGAAATCTAATCAGATGACGGGGCTGTTCTCGACTATTGATGAGAAAACGTCGCAAGAGAAACTCACCTGGTTGAATGTGAACGATGCGCTTTCGATTGATGGTAAAACGGTGCTGTTCGCGGCGTTGACCGGCAGCCTGGAAAACCATCCGGATGGTTTTAATTTTAAATAATTAGCGGATAAAGAAACGGAGCCTTTCGGCTCCGTTATTCAATTACGCGGCTTCAACTTTTCGCACTTTCTCCGGCAACTTTACCGGCTTCGTCGCAAGCTCTTCCGGATCAAAGTCATCGACATTAATACTGCGCAGACGGCTTTCTTCAGCTTTCACAAGAATAGCGGCTTCATCTTTATCAATCAGCCCCTTCGCCAGCGCGTTATGCGCCAGTTCATCCAGACGGGTAAACGGCAGGTTTTTACCCAGCTCTTTACAGATCCGCTGATGAATTGGGTCGGCGGCAATCACATCCACCAGCGCCTCTTCCAGTAAACCAACCGGGTTATGCTCGCTCGGGGTCAGGTACTGACCGCGACCAATACGTGAACGGGTGGCGTTCGGCACTTGTAAAATCTTCGCCACCTTATGATCCAGCTTGTCAGACGGTGCCAGATAATGACGTCCGGTCGGGAAGATCACCACATTCAGCAGCCCGGCAACCACGCGGTTCGGGAAGTTTTGCAGTAAATCGTCCATCGCCTGCTCTGCCTGATACAGCGCATCCTGTACGCCCCAGTGCACCAGCGGCAGGTCGGCTTCATTACGGCCTTCGTCGTCATAACGCTTCAGAACGGCAGAGGCGAGGTAAAGCTGGCTTAAAATATCCCCCAGACGTGCCGAGATACGCTCGCGACGTTTCAAGCTGCCGCCCAGCACAGCCATCGAGACATCAGAAAGCAGGGCGAGGTTGGCGCTCAGGCGGTTCAGGTGCTGATAGTAGCGTTTAGTGGCATCGCCGGTTGGCGTGCTGCTGGTTAAACCGCGCGTCAGGCCCAGCCAGAAGCTGCGAACTTTGTTGCTACCGACGTGACCGATATGTTTGAACAGCAGTTTATCGAACGCGTTTACGTCATTGTTCTTCGCCGCTTCCATCTCTTCCAGCACGTACGGATGGCAACGAATCGCCCCCTGACCGAAGATCATCATGCTACGGGTCAGAATGTTGGCCCCTTCAACGGTGATGGCAATCGGTGCGCCCTGGTAAGCACGGGCCAGGAAGTTGCTCTGCCCGAGCATAATGCCTTTGCCACCAGTGATATCCATCGCATCAATAATCGACTGCTGCCCACGGTGGGTACAGTGATACTTAACGATAGCCGACAGCACGGCAGGTTTTTCACCGAGCATAATGCCGTAGGTAATCAGCGATGCCGCAGCATCCATTACATAAGCGTTTCCGGCAATACGCGCCAGCGGCTCTTCAATCCCTTCCATCTTACCAATAGAGATTTTGAACTGACGGCGGATGTGCGCATACGCACCCGTTGCCAGCGCTACCGATTTCACGCCGCCGGTTGAGTTGGAAGGCAGGGTGATACCGCGGCCTACCGAGAGGCACTCCACCAGCATCCGCCAGCCTTGTCCGGCCATTTTCGGCCCGCCGATAATGTAATCGATCGGTACGAAGACATCTTTACCGCGCGTCGGTCCGTTCTGGAACGGCACGTTCAGCGGGAAGTGGCGACGACCAATTTCCACGCCCGGCGTGGTGGTCGGGATCAGCGCACAGGTAATACCTAAATCTTCTGCGCCACCCAGCAGTTTTTCCGGGTCGGATAGTTTAAACGCCAGACCAAGCACGGTCGCAATCGGTGCGAGCGTAATGTAACGTTTGTTCCAGGTCAGACGCATCCCCAGCACCTGCTGGCCCTGCCATTCCCCCATGCAGACAATTCCGGTATCCGGAATCGCGCCCGCATCGGAACCCGCTTCCGGGCTGGTCAGTGCAAAGCAAGGGATTTCCTGACCACGCGCCAGACGCGGCAGATAGTGATCTTTCTGCTCGTCAGTGCCGTAATGTTGCAGTAGCTCACCCGGGCCTAATGAGTTTGGCACACCGACGGTAATCGCCAGGATCCCGCTCACGCCGGAGAGTTTTTGCAGCACGCGAGACTGGGCATAAGCCGAGAACTCCAGCCCGCCGTACTCTTTTTTGATGATCATCGCGAAGAAACGATGCTCTTTAAGGTACGCCCACAACTCCGGCGGCAGATCCGCCAGCTCATGAGTAATCTGGAAATCATTCGCCATCCGGCAGGCTTCTTCTACCGGGCCGTCGAGAAACGCTTGCTCTTCTGCGGTCAGGCGCGGCTGCGGATAGTTATGCAGCTTTTTCCAGTCCGGCTTGCCCTGGAACAAGTCGCCCTCCCACCAGGTGGTGCCCGCATCAATCGCTTCTTTCTCAGTGCGCGACATCGGCGGCATTACCTTACGGAAACCGCGAAATACCGGCGCGGAAATCATCGACTTACGCATAGGCGCAAAGTTAAATGGCACGAGGATAATGGCCAGAGGCACCAGTACCCACGCCGACCACAGACCAGCAACGCCGAGGGCGGCTGTCCAGGCGAGCAAAATCAGACTGCTGATAAATAAGCTCACGCGGTGATAGAACAACGCGCCGAGCAGGACAACCGTAGCGAGAATACTCAAAATCATCATAACGAAAAGCCCCTTACTTGTAGGAGGTCTGACCACTTGTGATGATATGGTTGTAGTGGATGTAAAAACATTTAGCAATGTGTTTACAATATAATTACAACAAAGCTCACATTGTTGCTGTTTTTATCCGCACTTCAGGTCAAAAAGTCCTGGTCATAGCACCTGCCCGTACTTCTCGCTTTTGGCGGTATCCGGTACACTGCATTTTGTCTATTACATTTATGCTGAAGGATATCCTCATGTACCAGGATCTTATTCGTAACGAACTGAACGAAGCGGCGGAAACGCTGGCTAACTTTTTAAAAGATGACGCCAATATTCACGCCATTCAGCGCGCGGCGGTCCTGTTAGCAGACAGCTTTAAAGCTGGTGGCAAAGTGCTTTCCTGCGGCAACGGCGGCTCCCATTGCGACGCTATGCACTTTGCCGAAGAGTTGACCGGTCGCTACCGTGAAAACCGTCCGGGCTACCCGGCGATTGCCATTTCCGACGTTAGTCATATTTCCTGCGTCGGTAACGATTTTGGTTTCAATGATATTTTCTCCCGTTACGTTGAAGCGGTAGGTCGCGAAGGCGATGTACTGCTGGGGATCTCCACCTCAGGTAACTCTGCAAACGTGATCAAAGCGATCGCGGCGGCGCGTGAGAAGGGGATGAAAGTGATCACCCTGACCGGTAAAGACGGCGGTAAAATGGCTGGCACAGCGGATATCGAAATTCGCGTACCGCACTTTGGTTATGCCGACCGCATTCAGGAGATCCACATTAAAGTGATCCATATCCTGATCCAGTTAATTGAAAAAGAGATGGTTAAGTAAGTCTGGCGTAGGCCGGATAAGGCGTTTACGCCGCATCCGGCATTTGTGTGCTGATGCCTGATGCGACGCTGACGCGTCTTATCATGCCTACAAATCTGTACCCGAACCGTAGGCCGAATAATGCGTTTACGCCGCATCCGACCTGAAAATACTTAAATCAATCTTCGCCGGGGGCCATGCGCTCCCGCTGTTGTGGAGGTTACCCATGTGCGAATTGCTCGGGATGAGCGCCAACGTCCCTACCGATATCTGCTTTAGTTTCACCGGGCTTGTACAGCGTGGTGGTGGAACCGGGCCACATAAAGATGGCTGGGGCATCACCTTTTACGAAGGTAAAGGCTGTCGCACATTTAAAGATCCACAACCCAGCTTTAATTCCCCCATCGCCAAACTTGTCCAGGACTACCCGATAAAATCCTGTTCGGTTGTGGCTCATATTCGGCAGGCCAATCGGGGCGAGGTGGCGCTGGAAAATACTCACCCGTTTACCCGCGAGTTATGGGGACGCAACTGGACTTATGCCCATAACGGGCAACTGACGGGCTACAAATCACTGGAAACCGGCAACTTCCGCCCGGTCGGTGAAACCGATAGCGAAAAAGCCTTTTGCTGGCTCCTGCATAAATTAACGCAGCGTTACCCGCGCACACCGGGCAACATGGCGGCAGTGTTTAAATATATCGCCTCACTGGCGGATGAACTGCGGCAGAAGGGCGTTTTCAACATGCTGCTTTCAGACGGGCGCTATGTAATGGCGTATTGCTCGACTAATTTACACTGGATCACCCGCCGCGCGCCGTTTGGCGTGGCAACGTTGCTGGATCAGGATGTGGAAATCGACTTCAGCTCGCAGACCACACCTAATGATGTGGTCACGGTGATTGCGACACAGCCGCTGACGGGCAATGAAACCTGGCAAAAGATTATGCCAGGCGAATGGCGCTTATTTTGCCTCGGGGAGCGTGTAGTTTGATGCCAGCTGTGGTTGCACAACTTCGTGGCTTAACGGCTTGCTGACCACGTAACGGCCATTGACCACAGAAACGGTCGGTGGCTTACGGGTTTGCTCAAAGTAGTCGTAGCCCGGTTTCAGTTGCTCCCAGAAGTCCTTAAAGTTGGAATACTTATGGCGCTTCATATTAGCGTCGGTCATACGGAACGGGTAAATACTCACTTGCACGCTCGGCTGACCAAACACCAGCGCACCAGTAACGAACTGGAAGATCTCATCAATACCCTGATTGGTCATCGCGTAGCAGCCGATGGAAACACAATCGCCGTGGATCATCAGGTATTTCCCTTCATAACCATGCGCACGGTCATAGGCATTGGGGAATCCAATATTAATCGCTTTGTAGTAACGGCTGTCTGGTTTTAACTGATTACGCTGGACGCTATAAAACCCTTCCGGGCTTTTGAAATCGCCCTGACGCTGTTTTGGTCCTAAGCCGCCGGAATATTTACAGATTTTATAGCTGTCGAGCAGTTGATATTGCTCGCCCATTTTGACGTAGAGATCGAGCGTACGTTCTTCCTTGAAGATCTGGATGTAGACAGGGGATCCCATCAACTGCTGCTTATACTCTTTGCTCACTGGCGTGGTCGAGCTACTGCTGCCCAGCAAACCGGCAAACGAAACGCACGGGATCAACAACATCGCAAGAATTAATGCGATTTTACGCATACTGCTTATTCCTTGATAAAACGGTTACACACGCCAGGACGGCAAAATGGATCCCAAATCGGAATAGTCTGGATTTGGAAGGCTCACATTATCACCAAAAGAGTTTTACGCAAGCCTGTCGGCGCAGGGTTTACAAATTTAGCACAGGGGCAGTTTTCATTAGTCCGAAAAGCGCATGTATCATTTATTTCCTAAGATTATGAAACCTCAATAGTAATATGCAAATAAGCAATTAATAATCCCGTTTACTCCTCCGGTCTTTTAAAATTCTCCCCTTCATTCAGCCGGTTTATGTCCTTCATGTCTTCGTTCTTTCACGGCAGATTTCTGCATCCAGGCGTGTTTTCGTTATGCGTTTTGCTCCCTTTACTCGCCAGCGCCACCACATCACATATCTCTTTCAGCTACGCCGCCCGCCAGCGGATGCAAAACCGTGCGCGTTTATTAAAACAGTACCAAACCCATCTGAAAAAACAGGCCAGCTATATTGTGGAAGGCAATGCCGAAAGCAGAAAGGCGCTGCGCCAGCACAACCGCGAACAGATAAAACAGCATCCAGAATGGTTTCCTGCGCCGCTCAAGGCGAGTGACAGACGCTGGCAGGCGCTGGCGGAGAACAACCATTTCTTAAGCAGCGACCATCTGCACAACATCACCGAAGTGGCGATTCACCGCCTGGAGCAGCAGCTTGGTAAGCCTTACGTCTGGGGCGGCACGCGGCCCGATCAAGGCTTCGACTGTAGCGGGTTGGTTTTTTATGCCTACAACAAGATCCTCGAGGCGAAGCTCCCGCGCACGGCCAATGAGATGTATCACTACCATCGGGCAACGATTGTGGCGAATAACGACCTGCGCCGGGGAGATTTGCTGTTTTTCCATATTCACAGCCGTGAGATTGCCGATCATATGGGCGTGTATCTGGGAGACGGTCAGTTTATCGAGTCGCCGCGCACCGGGGAAACCATTCGGGTAAGTCGGTTAGCTGAACCTTTCTGGCAGGATCATTTTTTAGGCGCGCGCAGGATTTTGACGGAAGAGACGATTTTGTAGGACGGATAAGGCGTTCACGCCGCATCCGGCAATAGTGCACCGATGCCTGATGCGACGCTGCCGCGTCTTATCATGCCTACGAGTCTGCGAATTTTTTGCGAGCTGCTTTCCCGATATAACACAACTTCATTGTCGACTTTTCCTTTTCTTCTTATCGTTGAGAAAAAGGAGTCGCCATGTCTGAATATCGTCGTTATTACATCAAGGGGGGAACATGGTTTTTCACGGTAAATTTACGGAATCGTCGAAGCCAACTTTTGACCACCCAGTACCAGACACTCCGTAACGCCATTATTAAAGTTAAGCAGGCCAGACCTTTTGAAATTAACGCCTGGGTAGTTTTGCCAGAGCATATGCACTGTATCTGGACATTACCCGAAAGTGATGATGATTTTTCCTCTCGCTGGCGGGAGATTAAAAAGCAGTTCACCCATGCTTGCGGATTGAAAAATATCTGGCAACCGCGTTTTTGGGAGCATGCCATTCGCAATACAAAAGATTATCGCCATCATGTTGATTATATTTATATAAATCCAGTGAAACATGGCTGGGTAAAGCAGGTGAGTGATTGGCCATTCTCAACGTTCCATCGCGATGTAGCGCGAGGGTTATATCCCATTGATTGGGCGGGAGACATAACGGATTTTAGTGCCGGGGAGCGTATTATTTTATAATTGTGCGCGGATGCCTGATGCGACGCAGGCGCGTCTTATCATGCCTACAAACTTGTGCCGGATCGGTGGGCCGGATAAGGCGTTCACACCGCATCCGGCAATTGTGCACCGGTGCCTGATGCGACGCTGGCGCGTCTTATCATGCCTACAAACCTGTGCCGGATCGGTGGGCTGGATAAGGCGTTCACACCGCATCCGGCAATTGTGCGCAGATGCCTGATGCGACGCTGACGCGTCTTATCATGCCTACAAACTTGTGCCGGATCGGTAGGCCGGATAAGGCGTTCACGCCGCATCCGGCAATTGTGCACCGATGCCGGATTCGCCCCAAAGGCCATCAACTCAACGCCCCCATAATCTTCAACTCCAGCTCATCCGGCACTTCGTTATACGACAGCACATGCAGACCCGGCGCAAACAACCTTGCATAACGCGCCAGCAAAGGACGCAGCTGCGGCGGCACCAGCAGCACAGGGGCTTTCCCCGCTGCTTTCATCTGCTCCTTCACCTGCGGCATCGTACTCTGGAACTGGTTGAGCATATTCGGGTCAACCGGCACGCTGTCGAGCATCACTTTGCCGGCCTGTTGCGCCTGATTCACCACATTGGTCAGCAGATTTTCCAGCTCATTATTCAGCGTATACACCGTCAGCTCCTGTTTGCGAACGAACGGATGGGTAATGCTGCGCCGCAGCGCCAGGCGCACATCGGCCGCCAGCAGAATATGATCTTTGGTCAATGTGCTACTGGCGACCAGCACAGTGGCGATGGTGACGATATCGCGCAGGGAAACGCCTTCGGTCAGTAATGCACGGTACACTTTCAGCAACTGGCTGTAATTGAGCGCTGCGCTCAAATCTTCCGCCAGTCGCGGTGCCATCGACGACAAACGATTATGCAACTGCGTAATATCGTCATAGTTAAATAAATCAGGAATATAGCTGCGCACAATCTTATTCACATGGGTGGCAATCACGCTGGCGCTGTCGATCACCTGATACCCCATATTCAGCGCCTTCGCTTTCTGCGCGGGCTGGATCCAGGTCACCGGCATCCCGTACGCCGGGTCGTTCCCCAGCACGCCGTCAATCTCGCCGTAGGTTTCGCTGGAGGGCAGGGCCATCAGTTTATCCGCCGGAATATCCGCTTCATCAGCCTTAATGCCATTGATGAAAATGGCGTACTGGCTGGGCTTGAGGCGGAAGTTTTCCCGAATACGGATCTCCGGCAGCAGCACGCCGTTGCCGTCGGAAATCACCTGCCGCACGCCGCGAATCCGCTGGGTGAGCGGGTTACCTTGGGCTTTATCGACTAGCGCCACCAGCTTGTAGCCGAGGCTTAAGCTGATGGGCTCGATCAGCGGAATGGTTTCCCAACTGACCTGTTGCTCGCTGGTTTCGGTGATGGTTCGGGTCAGCGTTTCGAGGCTTTTCTCCTCCGCCTCCGCCGCCTGCGGGCGTTTGCTCATCCGCCAGCCGGTAAAGCCAAGCAGGGCGCTGAACAGCAAAAATGGCAGATGCGGCATCCCCGGCACCACCGCCAGCACAAACATGATCCCGGTGGCGGTGTAGAGCACCGACGGGCTTGCCAGCAGCTGGTGGCGCACGTCATGGGCGATATCGCCGTTGTCGCTGACGCGGGTGACGATAATTGCCGCTGCGGTGGAGAGCAGCAGGGACGGGATCTGCGCCACCAGCCCGTCGCCGATGGTCATCAGCACATACTGCTGGAAGGCGGCGTCGGCGCTCAGGTTGTATTTGAAGATGCCGATACAGACGCCGCCGATCAGGTTGATCGCCAGAATCATCATCCCGGCGATGGCGTCCCCGCGCACAAACTTCGATGCCCCGTCCATCGCGCCGTAGAAATCGGCCTCGCTGGCAACATCTTTACGCCGGGTTTGCGCCTGCGCCTGGTTGATCAACCCAGCGTTAAGATCGGCGTCAATCGCCATCTGTTTACCGGGCATCGCGTCTAAGGTAAAGCGGGCAGAAACCTCGGAAATACGCTCGGCCCCTTTGGTGACGACGATAAAGTTGATGATCATCAGGATGATAAACACCACAAAGCCGACGACAAAGTTGCCGCCAATCACCACCTGACCAAATGACTCAATTACCTTACCCGCCGCGCCCGCGCCGAGATGCCCGTGCAGCAACACCACGCGCGTAGAAGCAACGTTGAGCGTCAGGCGCATTAAGGTGGTGATCAGCAAAATGGTCGGGAACAGGCTGAATTCCAGCGGCCTTTTCGCTGACACCGCCACCAGCAGTACCATCACCGCCAGCACAATGTTGAAGGTGAACAGAATATCCAGCAGCGCAGGCGGCAGCGGCAAAATAACCATCGCCAGAATACACAGGATCACCAGCGGCACGCCGAGATTGCCGCCGCGCAGTAGCGCGAGGAACGATTTAGTTGTTTTCGCCATCCAGTTTAAGCACCTCTTTGGGAATGGAAATATGTCTGTTCAGGGCCGGGCGCGGCTGTGCACCATCGCGCCAGTGTTTCATTTGCAGGACGTAGGTCAGAACGTGGGCGATAGCCCGGTAAAGCTGAAAAGGAATTTGCTGATTCACCTGAGTGGTGTAGTAAACCGAGCGCGCCAGCCGCGGGAACTCGACCACTTCCACCTGACTTTCAGCAGCGACCTGGCGAATATAGAGGGCGATTTCATCGGTGCCTTTCGCCACCACAAACGGCGCGGCGGCACGCGACTGGTCATACTGCAACGCCACGGCGTAGTGGGTCGGGTTGGTGATCACCACGTTGGCCTTTGGCACCACTTTGCGAATTTGCCCCATCGCCAGTTGCCGTTGCAGCCGCCGCACGCGCGCCTTCACTTCCGGCTTGCCTTCCTGATTTTTGTACTCTTCTTTCAGTTCTTGTTTGGTCATCTTCAGCCCTTTGGTGAACAGGGCTTTCGCCAGCGGCACGTCGAGAAGCGCAAAGAAAATAAACAGGATGACAAAGTTGCGCATCACGCTGGCGTAGAGCGACAAACCGTCATTCATCGCCAGTTTGAACGGCAGCGCCTGCAGGCCGAGAAAGGCGGCAAAGTTATTGCGCAGGCTTACCCACAGCATCACCAGCACCACGGCAGACTTCACCGTCATCTTTCCCGTTTCCGCCAGATGTTCACTGGAAAACAGCCGCCTAATCCCTTTTAACGGACTGATTTTGCTGAAATCCGGGAGGATTTTTTTCGGCAGAAACAGCCAGCCGCCGGGCACCAGTGAGGAGAGCAGCGCGGCGGCGGGCATTGGCAGCAAGGTAAGAATAAACTTGCCGAGAATTAACAGGTGATGGCGCAGAAACTGGCCGATAGCGTCCGGGTTATTAATCTCCTGCGCGTACTGATGCACGCTGATAAAACTCTCGCGCACAAAATCGGCATACCACGGGAAGCTGCTGGAGATCACCACAAACGCCGCAAACAGGCTCGCCGCCAGCCCCATATCCTTCGAGCGCGGCAGTTGCCCCTCTTCACGCGCTTTACGCAGCTTTTGCGCCGAGGGTTTCTCTGTTTTTTCTTCGCTGCTGCTATCCGCCATAGTGACCTTTCAGCGCGTCGAGTTGTTGCAGGACAAAATTCGCCAGATGCAGATAGTGATCCGGCAGGTTGTAAAGCAGGGTGGCAAAGCAGACCAGCCCCACCAGCATGTTGATGGGAAAGCCGAGCGAAAAGAGGTTCAGCGGCGGCGCAATGCGGTTAAGCAGGCCAAAGCAGCCCTGCACAATCAGCATGATAAAAGTGGTCGGCAGCGCCAGCAGCGATGCGGACGCCAGCACCCAGCTAAAGGCCAGCGCGATGGTGCGCAGGGTTTGCGGATGCAGCGCGTTGCCGATCGGCCAGTAGGTGAAGCCCTTATACAAAACGCTCACCAGCAGCAGATGCCCGTCCATGGCAAAAAATAGCAGGATCGCATAGACGTTAATTAACTCCGCCAGCACGGTGGTCGATGCGCCGCTGCTCGGGTCGTTCATCACCGCCATGCTCATCCCCATATTGAACGAGAGAATTTGCCCGGCGAGTTGTAGCGCGAGAAACAGAAACTGAAACATCAGCCCGAACAACATGCCCCATAAAATTTGCTCCACCGTCAGGATCAGGCTGTTGAGCGATAGCAAATCATGGGGAATGGGATGGGGGATCAACGGCGTGATGATGATCGCCAGCGCCAGCGACAAAATAATCCTCACACGAACGGTCAGGGCGCTGTTATCCAGCACCGGCACATAGCGCAGAAACGCCATAATGCGCACGAAGGGGAACCACAGCCCCAGCGCCAGATCCATCAGTTGCGTAACGTCGCTTGTGCGCATCTTAATGCACCAGCAGGGCGGCCTGGGTAAACAGGTGAATGCAGAGATCATGCAACTGGATAATCATCCATTTGCCGCACACGCCCAGCACCACCAGCGTGACAATCAGCCTTGGCAAAAAGCTCAGGGTCTGTTCATTAATCTGCGTCACCGCCTGGAACACGCTCACCAGCAGGCCGACCAGCAGGCTTGGCACCACCAGTACCGAAACCAGCAAAATCACTACTTTAATGCCGCTGGCGACAATGTCGGCGGCTACGTCTACGGTCAACATAATCAGCCCAGCCCCAGCCCGCGAATGCTGGTGGTGAGCGTACCGATGGTCAGCGACCAGCCGTCGATCAGCACAAACAGCATCAGCTTAAAGGGCAGCGAAACGATCAGCGGCGACAGCATCATCATCCCCATCGCCATCAATACGCTGGCGACAATCAGGTCGATAACCAGAAACGGGATGTAAATCATAAAGCCAATCTGGAAAGCGGTTTTCAGCTCGCTCAACACATAGGCGGGCACCACAATCGAGAGATCCTGATCGGCAGCATTGCCCTTTGCGCCGCCGATGGTCATGATTTGCGCCATCGCTTTTTTGTCGGTCTGCGCCAGCATAAAGCGTTTCAGCGGCGTCGCGGCGGTGCTTAACGCATCGGTCAGGGTTATCTGATCGTTTTCAAACGGCACCACCGCGTGGTCGTAAATATTGAGCCAGACAGGGCGCATCACCAGCATGGTGAGGGAGAGCGCAATACCAATCAGAATGCGGTTTGGCGGCGTTTGTTGCAGCCCCAGCGCCTGGCGCAGCAGCGACAGCACGATAATAAAGCGCGTAAAGCAGGTCATCATCAGCACCATCGTCGGCAGCAAACCGACGAGGGTCATCAGAATCAGCACCTGGATTTTGACGCTGTACTCCTGAGTGTTGCCGTGGGTGACCACGTTAAGCAGCGCAATATCGCCCCCCTGGGCCAACGCCACCGGCGCAAGCGCCAGCAGCCCAAGGCCCAGCGTCAGTTGAGTGCGGCGTTTCATGGTGCCAGGTCGTTGATATCGCGGGTGTTAAACTCCAGCACGCGCAGGCCGTACTTCTCGTTGACCACCACCACTTCTGCTTTGCCCAGCAGGATATTGTTCACTTTAATATCCAGCGGCTCCCCGGCGAGTTTATCCAGCTCAATCACCGTGTCGTCGTCGATGTTTAGCAGGTCGGCTAACATAATTTCCACCGACGACACTTCCAGCGTTAAGGTCACCGGAATGCGTTTCAACAGCGTCATCGAGTCGGAAAAGCGGTCTTCCAGGCGGGTGACCAGCGTTTCAGCGTCGGCGGATTTCGCGACAGGCGCAACTTCATCGGTGAGGCCAAAATCCCCGGCTAAAATATCTTCTTGCTTACTCATGGCTATTCTCATTTTTGCCCGCCAGCTCCGACAAAAACAGTTTGTCTTTGTCTTCCACAATCAGGGCGCTAAATAATTCAGATTGCCCAATCGCCACCGGGAACGTTTCTCCCAGCGAGATGGGTAAAATATCCCCGGCTTTTATCTGCGTGAGATCCGCGACATTCAGCGACAGCTCGGCGATTTTGACGTTCAGGGTCAGCGGCAGGGAGCGGATGATTTCTTTAATCAGGGCCGGTTTATTAACGGATTTCGCCACCTGCTGCGGTTTACTGTGCTCGCTGTGGCGGATCAGATTCAAAATAAAATCGGTGTGGGCGTCGTCGAGCAAAATACGAAAACTGCTCTCTTCATCGTCCGCAAGGGTAAAGGTTAATTGATACGCCCAGTGGGTAATCACCGTGCTGCTGTCCAGTTTTAATTTCAGCGCAATACCGGAGGTTTGCAGATTAAATATCAGCGTGCAGATATCCAGCGCCAGACGGTTTTTTAAACGCGTTTCGGTTTTGGTCGGCAACCCGTTATGGGCTTTCGCCTCTTCAAGAGACGACTCCAGACCATAAAAATTGCCCAGCAGCATTAACAATAAGGAGCGATCAATATCAAACGCCAGATGCCCGACCTGGGAAACCATCAGTTCGGCGTTTTTATTAATAATATCCATTTCGCAGCCAATCTTTTTTAAGGTGATATTGCTGCGATGCTTTTTGAGAAAGTAGCTGCCAAGATGCGAATCAATCACGTCAAAATTCCCCGTAAACAGGGTCGGCAGGCGATGGTAGGGGCGTCCGAGCCGATTACCTTCTAATTTAAAGATGCCTGGCGTTTTACTGTACTTCAGCATGGCTTACTTTCTCTGCTGTAATGGTATGGGTGTTTCTGTGCACGCAAATCCGGCTGTGACACAAGGTGAGGTATTAAATAGAGGGGGAGTGAAAGGGGCAAATTATTAATAGGGTGAAGATATAATTAAATTATTAATGGGTGATATATCAGGCATCGGTGCACAATTGCCGGATGCGGCGTAAACGCCTTATCCGGCCTACCGTTCAGGCACAGGCTTGTAGGCATGATAAGACGCGGCAGCGTCGCATCAGGCAAGGTGTTGCATGTAACTGGTTGTTTAATAACAATTAATATTTTTATTATCGTTTAATTCGAACTTGTTAATCCCGCCGGTGATACGCTTCAGAACATCCTGATTAATGTCGCTACTTATATCGTTCACCCTATGTCTGAACTTATTGCAACTGCCGCTTCCAGCATTAACGCTTTTACTCTGGCAAAGCGTGTCGCCGCATTTAACGTGCCGGTGCTCATTCAGGGCGAAACCGGTGCGGGCAAAGAGTGCGTGGCGAAATATATTCACTCCGTAGCCTTTGGTGAAAACGCGCCCTATATCGGCGTGAACTGCGCGGCGATCCCGGAAAATATGCTGGAAGCGACCTTATTTGGCTACGACAAAGGCGCATTTACCGGCGCAATTGCCAGCGTACCAGGCAAAATGGAACTGGCGAATAACGGCACCTTATTGCTCGATGAAATTGGCGATATGCCGCTGGCGCTACAGGCCAAAATATTACGCGTATTGCAGGAACAGCAGGTTGAGCGATTAGGCAGTAACCGACAAATTAAACTCAATTTTCGCCTGATTGCCTGCACCAATAAAAACCTTGAGCAGGAAGTCGCCGCCGGGCGTTTTCGTGAAGATCTCTATTATCGTCTGGCGGTTATTCCTATTACCATGCCGCCGCTGCGTGAACGCCTGAACGATATTATCCCGCTGGCAGAGTCATTTATTAAAAAATACTCCACAGTGCTGGTGAAAAATATCACCCTTTCAGAATCTACTCGCCGGGCGCTGCTCAATTACCGCTGGCCCGGCAACGTGCGCCAGCTGGAGAACGCCATTCAGCGTGGAATGATTTTAAATCGCGACGGCGTGATTTTCCCGGATGCCTTAGGCCTGCCGGAAATAGACGTTGCCGATCACAGTGAACTGCAATGGCCTGTTCAGCCCTCCGTATCTGTTGCGGAAACCAGCGATTTAGGCCAGGCCGGACGTAGCGCCCAGTATCAATATATCGCCGACCTGATGCGTAAATATCAGGGCAACCGCAGCAAAATTGCCGACCTGTTAGGCATTACCCCGCGCGCACTGCGCTATCGACTGGCCTCCATGCGCAAGCAAGGTATCGAAGTTTTCTCCTGACCCGGAAGTTAAAAATGAGCATTACCACAATCAACAGCACCATGCAGGCGCAAATCATGCAGGACGTGCAGCGGATGCAGGCCAACGCCCAGGCACCGGTGCTGCCCGCCATGACCTTCAGTTCCACCGACCCGGACGTTTCGTTTAACCGCATTATGTCCGGCGCGCTCGGTCACGTTGACCAGTTCCAGCAGGTGGCGGAGCAGCAGCAAACAGCTATCGACACGGGCAAAAGTGATGATTTAGCAGGTGCGATGATCGCCAGCCAGCAGGCGTCGCTCTCTTTCTCCGCGCTGGTGCAGGTGCGCAACAAAATCGCCACCGGATTTAACGATCTGATGAGTATGTCGATCTAACCCTATGAATGCACAAATAAAGAAGTTAACCCAGGCGTTTCCGGCGTTTCGACTGCGTCTTGCAGATAACAAACGCTGGGCATTGATGGCGGGAGTGGGGCTTGCCGTTGCGGCGACGGCGATTATCGTTAGTGTGCTGTGGACCGGTAATCGCGGCTACGTCTCGCTCTACGGACGCCAGGAAAATCTGCCCGTGTCGCAGATTGTCACCGTGCTGGACGGTGAAAAGCTCAGCTACCGCATTGACCCGCAGAGCGGGCAAATTCTGGTGCCGGAAGACGCGTTGTCGAAAACGCGCATGACCCTTGCCGCCAAAGGTGTGCAGGCGATATTGCCCAGCGGCTACGAGCTGATGGACAAAGACGAAGTGCTCGGCAGCAGCCAGTTCGTGCAGAACGTGCGCTACAAACGCAGCCTCGAAGGGGAGCTGGCGCAGAGCATTATGTCGCTGGACGCGGTGGAGAGCGCACGGGTGCATCTGGCGCTCAACGAAGAAAGCTCGTTTGTGGTCAGCGATGAGCCACAAAACAGCGCCTCGGTAGTGGTGCGCCTGCACTATGGCGCGAAGCTGAATATGGACCAGGTCAACGCCATTATGCATCTGGTGTCCGGCAGTATTCCGGGGCTACAGGCCAGCAAAGTCAGCGTCGTCGATCAGGCGGGAAATCTGCTGACCGACGGCATTGGCGCAGGCGAGGCGGTTTCTGCCGCAACCCGTAAACGCGATCAGATCCTCAAAGATATTCAGGACAAAACCCGCGCCAGCGTGGCGAACGTGCTGGATTCGCTGGTTGGTACGGGGAATTACCGCGTCAGCGTGATGCCGGATCTCGACCTCAGTACCATCGACGAAACCCAGGAACACTACGGCGACGCGCCGAAAATCAACCGCGAAGAGAGCGTGCTGGACAGCGACACCAATCAGGTGGCGATGGGCGTGCCCGGTTCACTCAGCAACCGTCCGCCAGTTGCGGCGAATCAGATGACCAACGGTACGGAAGAAAACCGCTCACCGGAAGCGTTATCCAAACACAGCGAAAGCAAGCGCGATTACTCTTACGACCGCAGCGTCCAGCATATTCAGCATCCTGGTTTTGCGGTGAAACGCCTCAACGTGGCGGTGGTGCTCAATCAAAACGCCCCGGCGCTGAAAAACTGGAAGCCGGAGCAGACTGCGCAACTGACCGCGTTGCTGAACAATGCCGCCGGGATCGACGTCCAGCGCGGTGACAATCTCACCTTATCGCTGCTTAACTTTGTCCCGCAGGCGGTGCCGGTCGAACCAATTATTCCGCTGTGGAAAGATGACAGCGTGCTGGCCTGGGTACGCCTGATTGGCTGCGGCCTGCTGGCGCTGTTGTTGCTGTTCTTTGTGGTGCGCCCGGTAATGAAACGCCTGACGGCGGTGCGTGCGCCGGTTATCACACCAGAACCGGAAGCTGTCAGCGAACCGTGGATTGCCATGCCGGAAGAGGAGCGCAAAAACGTCGACCTGCCGTCGCTGCCCGGCGATGACAGCCTGCCGTCCCAGAGTTCCGGCCTCGAAGTAAAACTCGAGTTCCTGCAAAAACTGGCCATGAGCGACACCGATCGCGTAGCCGAAGTTCTCAGACAATGGATCACCAGCAATGAGCGAATTGACAACAAATAAGAGCAACAGCTACCTGGAACAGGCGGCGATCCTGCTACTGTGCCTTGGCGAAGAAGCGGCGGCGACGGTGATGCAAAAACTCAGCCGCGAAGAAGTGGTGCGCCTGAGCGAAAACATGGCGCGGCTTTCCGGTGTCAAAACCAGCATGGCGCGTAAAGTAATCAACAACTTCTTTGATGAATTCCGCGAACAGAGCGGCATCAACGGCGCATCGCGATCCATGTTGCAGGGGATCCTCAACAAAGCCCTCGGCACCGAGATCGCCAGCAGCGTGATCAACGGCATCTACGGCGATGAGATCCGCTCGCGGATGGCGCGACTGCAATGGGTGGAACCACGCCAGCTGGCGATGCTGATCTCCGAAGAGCATCTGCAATTGCAGGCGGTATTCCTCGCGTTTCTGACGCCGGAAATCTCGGCGGCGGTGCTATCGTATCTCAACGAATCGGTGCAAAACGAAATTCTCTACCGGGTGGCGAAACTCAACGACGTTAACCGCGACGTGGTGGATGAGCTGGATCGCCTGATCGAACGCGGCCTGTCGGTGCTCTCTGAACATGGCTCGAAGGTGAAAGGCATCAAACAGGCGGCGGATATCGTCAACCGCTTCCAGGGTAACCAGCAGGTGATCCTCGACCAGATGCGCGAGCGCGACGAGGACGTGCTGGAGCAGCTCCAGGATGAGATGTACGACTTCTTTATCCTCAGCCGCCAGAACGAAGAGGTGCGTCGACGTCTGCTCGACGAAGTGCCGATGGAAGACTGGGCGGTGGCGCTGAAAGGCACCGAAGCCCTGTTGCGCCGCTCGATTTACGCGGTAATGCCAAAACGGCAGGCGCAGCAACTGGAAGCCATCACCGCGCGCCTGGGGCCGGTGCCGGTCAGCCGTATCGAACAGATCCGCCGCGAAATCATGGGCATTGCCCGTGAACTGGAAGAGGCGGGCGAAATTCAGCTACAGCTCTTTGCGGAACAGACGGCGGAGTAACCATGACCATTGAAACACTGCGCGGGCGCTATCGCCTGCATCGTTTCCCGCCGCGCCAGCGTGCGGTGACCGGAGAACCGCTCACCGCCAGCATCAGCGCCGCCGATTACCAGCGCCAGTTGATGGACGGTTTTCAGGAAGGGCTGCAAAAAGGCTTTGCTCAGGGAATGACCGAAGGCCAAGAGCAGGGCTTTAGCGAAGGTCATCAGCAAGGTTTTGCCGAGGGGCGACGCCAGGGTTACACCGAAGGCAGCCTCGCCGGGCAGCAGGAAGGGCGCAAACAGTTTGTTGAGGCGGCGCAGCCGCTGGAAGCTATAAGCGGAAAAGTGAACGACTTTCTCGCCCATATCGAACGTAAACAGCGGGAAGATTTGCTGCAACTGGTGGAAAAAGTCACCCGCCAGGTGATCCGCTGCGAACTGGCGCTGCAACCGACGCAGTTGCTGGCGCTGGTGGAAGAGGCACTGGCGGCCTTCCCGGCGATGCCGGAGACCCTGCAAGTGATGCTGAGTACGGAAGAGTTTAACCGCCTGCGCGACGCGGTGCCGGAAAAGGTCAGCGAATGGGGGCTGACGCCTTCGCCGGATCTGCCGCCGGGCGAATGCCGGGTCATTACCGATAAATCTGAACTGGATATCGGCTGCGAGCACCGCCTTGAACAGTGCATGACCGCGCTGAAAGAAACACTCACGCCGGAGTCGCAGGGTGAGTGATTTTTCCGCTTTCGATAACGCCCTGCGCTCGCTGGAGTCGATCCCGCTGGCCCGCGTCGCCGGGCGGCTGGTGCGTCTGAACGGCATTCTGCTGGAGAGCGTCGGCTGCCCGCTAATGACCGGGCAACTGTGCCGCATCGAAAGCGCCAATCACACGCTGATCGACGCGCAGGCAGTGGGCTTTAATCGCGACATCACCTACTTAATGCCGTTTAAACAGCCGGTCGGCCTGATGGCAGGCGCACGCGTCTTCCCGGAAGAAAAAGCCCACGACATCCTGATTGGCGAAAGCTGGTTAGGCCGCGTGGTTAACGGTCTCGGCGAACCGCTGGATGGCAAAGGCCGCCTGAACGGTAACGACCTTCTGCCGCCGCTGCCACCCTCAGTCAATCCCTTAACCCGCCGTTCAGTGGACGAACCGCTAGACGTGGGCGTGAAAGCGATTAACGGCCTGCTGACCATCGGCAAAGGCCAGCGTGTCGGGCTGATGGCGGGCAGCGGCGTCGGGAAAAGCGTGCTGCTGGGGATGATCACCCGCCAGACCAAAGCCGACATTGTGGTGGTCGGGTTGATTGGCGAACGCGGGCGCGAAGTAAAAGAGTTTATCGACCACTCGCTGGGCGCGGACGGGCTGGCAAAGTCTATCGTCGTCGTCGCACCCGCCGATGAATCGCCGCTAATGCGACTGAAAGCCACCGAACTGTGCCACTCCATCGCCGCCTGGTTTCGCGACCGCGGGCATCACGTCTTACTGCTGGTGGATTCCCTGACCCGCTACGCGATGGCTCAGCGGGAAATTGCTCTCTCGCTCGGCGAACCACCCGCCACCAAAGGCTATCCGCCATCGGCATTCGGCATGATCCCCAAACTGGTCGAGAGCGCAGGCAACAGCGAAAGCGCGGGATCGATGACCGCTATCTACACCGTGCTGGCGGAAGGCGACGACCAGCAAGATCCGATTGTCGACTGCGCCCGTGCGGTGCTGGACGGGCATATCGTATTAACCCGCAAGCTGGCGGAAGCGGGGCATTATCCGGCCATTGATATCGGCCAGTCGATCAGCCGCTGCATGAACCAGGTGACCAGCCTGGATCATCAGCAATCTGCCCGCGCGTTAAAGCAAAACTACGCCGCCTATATGGAGATCAAACCGCTGATCCCACTCGGCGGCTACGTGGCAGGTGCCGACGCCAGCGTCGACAAAGCGGTGAAAATGTTCCCGGCTATCGAGCGATTTTTGCGCCAGGATATGCGCGAACCCGCCGCCCTGGAACTGGTGCAAAGCCGCCTGCAAATCCTCTTTCCTGGTGTCAAAAAGGCAGAACAGTAACTATGCGACAAATCATCGACACCCTGGCGCAGTTGCAGCGCCTGCGGGATAAATCGGTCAAAGACAAAACCGTCGAGCTGGCAAAGCAAAAACAGATTTGTGCGGGCTATGACAACAATATCAAAGCATTAGGCTACCTGGTGGAGAAAACGTCTGCAGGCGCGGCGGCCTCGGTGGAATCGCTGAAAAACGTTAGCGGCTACAAAGGCACCCTGCGCAAGGTGATCGCCTGGCAGGAGCAGGAAAAAACGCTGGCCGACATCAAAGCCACGCGAATGCAGAAAAACCTGACGGCGGCGGCGTGCGAAGAGAAAGTGGTGGCCCTGACGCTGGACGACAAACGCCGCGAGCAGCAGGAAAGCGCCACCGCGAAAGCGCAGAAAGCGGTGGATGACATCGCCGTTCAGTGCTGGCTGCGGCATAAGTTAGCGGAGTAACCATGAAAACGGTCATCACCTTCGGCACCTTTGATGTGTTTCACGTCGGTCATCTGCGCCTTTTACAACGCGCCCGCAAGCTGGGCGAGCGGCTGCTGGTCGGCGTATCGTCCGACGCCCTGAACATCGCCAAAAAGGGCAGGGCACCGGTTTACCATCAGGATGACCGCATGGCGATTATCGCCGGTCTGGCGTGCGTGGATGGCGTTTTTCTGGAGGAATCGCTGGAGCAGAAAGCGGAGTATTTGCGGGGGTACGGTGCGGATATTTTGGTGATGGGCGATGACTGGGCGGGGAAGTTTGACGATTTCTCGTGTGTCTGTGAGGTGGTCTATTTTCCCCGTACGCCATCGGTATCGACGACGGGGATCATTGAGGTGATTAGGGGTAAATCAGCCACCTACTGATTTAATTCCCGCGGTGAGAGAAGATGATGCCGTCTGCCGTTTGGCTATGTTAAATATGTTTAAAAAATCGCGTTTTTTCGACATATCCCCAAAACATGTCGATGGCATAAACGTATTCCAACGACATGTTTAAAAATCGCATTTTATCGACATATCCCTGACGATTCCTTGCCCGCCAGCGCCTCCACAATCACCATCGCCGCCCGTTCTCCCGCCTTGCCATCCATAAACGCATCGCAATAGTGATGACGAATCTCCTTAAGCCGCGCCAGCAACGCACCCCAGTCAAACGCCTCTGACAACAAATAACGCAGTTCCGCAACATCATGAGCCACCGGCAATATTTCGCGGATTTGCTGGTCGGCGCTTTCGGGCGTGGAGTAACTTTTCTCACCGTCGAGCAACGCTGCCATTTCCGGAAAGTCGAGCAGGATTACCCGCTTATCAACGTGGATAGCATCGAAAATAAAGCCGCTGTTATCGGTCAGCACGTAATCGGCCTTTGCCAGTAGCGCCAGCGTGTGGTGGACGGAGTCGGTGCGCTGTTTTAAGTGCCTGCGCGCCAGGGCCAGCGATGCAGCTTCTTCCGGGCGCGAGCAGGTGCCGTGGTGCAGTTTGCAAATCAGATTCACATTGCCACTTAAGCGCCCCAATTTTTCTGCCCAGTGGGGCAGGGAGCTTAATGCGCCAAACGTGGGGGCGTAGAGCACCGTAGGTTTACGGGAATCGGGTTGAATATTTTCTGGCAGAATGCGGTCAAACGTGCCGTTATGCCAGGCGTCGAAGCGCGGGTTGCCGACTGCTTTTGCATTGCCGAAATGCGCCAGCGCCCGCTGGCTGTAGTGGCTGTAACACAAAATGCGTTGATAAAAACGGTTCCAGTCGGCGTGGTTCCACGTCTCTTTGGCTAAGCCATACATGGCGCGAACGTTCACCGCTGCCAGGCCATTGAGCGCGGGCGTGTGGTAGGGGCTGACCAGGCATTTCACCCGCTGACCGTGTGCCTGCATTTCAGATAAGCGCATTCCTTTGAGCTGCGGATCGTCGATGCTTTTTAGCGTCTCCAGCATTTCATCCAGAAACGGTTTAAACACGCGGTCGTTGATCACCAGCGTGCAGCCTTGCCCCTGCGCCTGTAGGGCGGTGATGATTGGGCGGTAGAGCGCGTAATGGAAAGAAGTTTCCATAAAAAAGCCGATGGTGTCGGCGATGGGTAACGCGGATGGCTTTGTGATAGCAGGTAACTTATTGAAATAGTGAGCAATATTATCAGTCATTTTTTTCTCGATATCGCTAAAGCCTGGTCGCTGATAACTAAGGCTCGGGTAACAGGCCAGCCATTTGTCGGCGCGTAGCAGCGGCTGCCAGCCGTCTTCCAGCGAATGCTCATCGTTGCTCATCTGCTGCGCCAGTTGCGGGTAGTAGCGGCGGTTCACCAGATAAGCGCATACCTTGCGGCAGTCCCGCGCGTGCACCAGCCCCGGCAAACTTTTTAGCATCGTTCCCTGCGAAATTTCGCCGCCGAGGATCATCACCTGCCAGGGAATTTTCGCCAGGCTCGCCAGCAGCGTGTTCAGCACCTGAATATGTTTCTCCTGCTTGAGAATAACCGCGTCATCTTCCAGCAGCAGATAGTTTTGCCAGCCGTGCTGTTGCGCCAGGCGCAGCGCCTGCAAGTGCGACTGACGTCGTCCCCGTTGGCCGTTTTGATCTTCACTGGCGGCAAGGCGGGTGATCTTCTCAGGTGGAATATGCAGCAATGCCAGTTCTTCACGGATCTGTTGTAAGCGATCCGGGCGTTTATCCAGATTCACAACAACTACCTGATCGATCGTCTGATGGTTGATCCCTTGGTGATGAGTGGCGTTATGTAGACTCAGATAAGCATTGCGCAGCAGCGGATCGCTGACGATATCTGTAAGCGCCGCGTTTACAGGCGTGCTGGCCCCGAGAATAAAGTCTTTATCAAAGGTGTTGTGGCTGTGCGAGATACACAGAATCGTGCGCTCGCCGGGCAGTTGTAGCGGGTTAACGCTGAAATTGTCGGTGAAACTTTTCTCTTCGCCTAAATTGCAATCATCGTCGTAACGGTGCTTTTTCAGGTAGTTACGGTGATAGCAAAAGGTGCCGTTGAGGATGTTATGTGGGCCAAAGCTGCGGCTTTGAAAGATGCGATTGATGTGGCTGTACCAGATGGGGATCTGGTCGGAGCCGGAGATGAGCGCCCGGTGTTTTTGCATCTTGGCGATGGTCCAGGAGATTTTATCTGCCGGGTAGTAGTCGTCATCGTCCATGCAGAGGATGTATTCGCCGCGCGCCAGTTCGTTGAGCATATTGCGTTTTTTGCCCAGCGGCAGTTTTTCCGGGTGATGAATATAGCGGATGTTAAAGGCTTCCGGCGTGCCATTGGTCAGGCGGTCGATGATGTGTTGATGGCTTTGCGGGGAATCGTCGAGGATGATGAGTTCGCGGCGGTCTGCCGGGTAGTCCTGATAGCGGTACATATAAAGCAGGTACGGCAGGAATGCGCTGCGGTTCCAGGTTGGCGTGACGACGCTGATGAACGGTTTTTCGCGCTGGGTGGCGAGTGTTTTGATAATGGTTGGTGTTGGCATGGTGTTTGGGTGAGTTAATGGGTGAATGTGATGAATGTGCGTGCTGATGCCCTCACCCCGACCCTCTCCCACAGGGAGAGGGAGAAAACCAGCGCTGATTTTAACACCGTGCTCGATCGGTTCCCTCGCCCCTTTGGGGAGAGGGGTAGGGGGAGGGGAAAAGCGCGCACAGAGCGACTCACGTCAGCAGCGAAAACGCTGAAAGCAGCGGCTCTGCCGCACATAACGACTGAATTTGCTGGCGAATCGACGCAGCATTTTCACTCTCTCGCCAGCGTTCAAACACCGCAAAAAGGGCGAAAATATCCTCCTGTCGCAGCGGTGAACCATCCAGCGTCCATAAACTGATTAACGTGCGGATAAGATAAAAATCGCACACCAGCGGGCAATAATCTGCTCCGTCTGCCTGCCCAATCACCTCATGGTAAACGCGGTAAATCAGCCAGTTACGCATCATCCAGGGCGCGGTAGCAAAATGCTGTTGCCAGGTGGTTTGCCACTGTGCCTGAAGCTGATGTTGTAACAGGGCTTCGCTGTTGGCGTCATGTAGCGCCAGCAAAGGCATCTGCAACGGCAGCGAAGTTTTGCGCGGGCTTTCCGGCAAAATCGACCAGTCAAACGCACAACTGCCGAGCAGCGTCATCAACTGGCGCGCCAGTTGTGGCACGGGCGGCAACTGGGCGAACTGTGCCTGTAGCGTGCCTTTTTTCGCATGATCGGCCAGCGCCTGCGGCAGCGTCGTCAAACGGGCAAGAATATCTCCGTCTCTGCCCGGCATTTTACTGGCGCGGGAGAGTAAAATCCCGATGGCATACAGGGAAAGCTCTGGGGTTAAATCGGGGAGCGTGAGGGTACTCAAAATCACCTGGTTTACTATCGCATCGCGCGCGGAAAGCTCTGCGGCATTTTCTTCCACAGGACGGTAGGTGAGCTGTAAATCAAAGGCCCTGGCATCGTTGAGTACCGCTTCGCAGCTGGCTGGCTCTGTCAGCATCAGGCTCTGGCGAATCTCGTTTTTCCACACCTTGCGGATGTACAAAGGCGAATCGGGATATTGCGTCATAAAATTGCGCACGTATTCCGGTTCGTAACATTCAATAAAACTCATAGGTGGCTTCCAGTCTTTATTACTTTGCGGAATATGCAATAAGCGTGCCGGGAATTTTTATAATCAAAAACAAAGGATTGTGAATCAGGCGGAAAATCCGTTTCCGCTATGGGGAAGGTGTTCGCGTTATTCCTGATACAGAAAATCTGCTTCGTTGCCTAAAAACGACTGGATAAATTCATACTGGCGAATCAACAGATCACCGTTTTTGTCGTTGTAGGTTTTGCAGCGTTCCGCTTTTTGCTCAAGGCGTTGCCACAACTGTTGTGCTGCCGCTTTTTGTACCGCCGGAAGCCAGGCAAACACCTGCGCCAGACCGTCACGATTTACGCTAACACCGAGCATTTTCAGCAGGCTATGCCGCTGATGGCTATGTCCATGCAACTGCTCATAGTGATGGGTTATCTCATCGTTTACCGCCAGCAACTCTTCGCTGGCGCGGCGAATCATGCAGATCCGCTGACGTTGGAGAAGTTCGCGCAGGGAATCATACAGCGCGTCGTCGTCACGAATTCCCTGCAACAACGCCTTCACCTGTTGTAACCGGATACTCACTTCATCGGCCTCTTAGTTCTGGAAAAAACTCAGCATATCGCTGGCTAACTGTTCGGTGTCCACTTGCAGGCTGCCGGAGGCCAGCATCGCCTGCATTTGCGCCACTTTATCGCTGTCGATATCGCTCTCTTGCTGGTCGTTCAGTGTTTGCTGGGCAGACTGCAATCCCGCCTGGGTAATGTCGTCGGCGCTTAGCGTCGTGGCGGTGGTCGCCGTGCTTTTGCGCGACTGGCTGGAGCCTGCCGTTGTGGCTGTCGGGCGATTGCCTGGCATAGTCGGGGTGATTTTCATCGCAACCTCGTCTCGGTATTTAGGTGGGTTACTCCAGTAAAGCGGTTAACAGGCGGCAAAACTTTAATCGCCTGCGCAAATTACTCCGCGCTTACCGTCGTCACCACGCCGCTTTCCGCCACCATCGCGCTGATGACCCGCTGGCTGCTGGCGTTACGCACTTTCACCATCTCGCCTTTGCGACCATTTTTCAGCGCCACGCCGGGCATCGAGGCGGTGATCCCCGCGCTCTGGTAAACAATCATCACCGGCTGATCGCGTTCGACCAGCACTGGCGAAACCAGCTCTTCTTTGGTGATGGGCCTGCCCGGTTGCAGCGCGTGTTTACTGCTGAAACCAATCGCGTCATCGGGATCCATCAACACATTGCGGCGCTGGGCGCTGACGTTGTAGGGCTTCAACTCCACATCATTTGCCGTGAGCGGCGTGTCGCGGGCAACCAGTGACTTCGCCATTACCACCGGCACCAGAACATCCGGGCGCACCGCCACGTTCATCTGCCAGCTTTGCGGGCAACTGACGGTGAAGTTCATCCGGTTGAGGGTGATTTCCGCAGGCGAAGTGAGCGTGACGCCGGGTGTAGTCGCACAGGGGGCGGCGGTCGCAATCTGCGAGGGAATATAGACCTTAAAGGTGTAGCGATAGTCATGCCAGCGCCGCTGTTGCGCCAGCGATTCAATTTCCTGGCTCGCGGCATTTAGCACCTGGGCGTTGACTTGTTCCCGCGCGCTGTGTTGCACGGGGTGGACGGCGGCGTAGCCCGGTAAGGCCAGCACCAGGAGGAAGAACAACTTCCGCCTGCAAAATTGAAAACTCATAAACCCTTTCTCATCAGTGACTTAAAAAATGGCACGGCGATTGCTTAGCGTATGCGGATTGAAGCAGGAGTGACGCAGGAAATGGGGATCAGTTTTCAACAGGCATTGGGAGTGCATCCGCAGGCAGTGAAGTTACGTCTTGAGAGGACCGAGCTACTGACTGCGAATCTGGCGAACGTCGATACGCCAAATTTCAAGGCTAAAGATATTGATTTTGCCAGGGAGATGCAACGGGCAAATAACGCGGCGGTGGATGTCCAGTACCGCGTACCGATGCAGCCGTCAGAAGATGGCAACACCGTGGAACTGAACAGCGAACAGGCACGGTTTTCACAAAATAGTATGGATTATCAAAGCAGTCTGACCTTTCTGAATCTGCAAATCAGCGGCATCAGAGAGGGCATTGAAGGGAAATAAGCATGTCATTTACTGATATCTATCAGATTTCCGGCTCGGCGATGACGGCGCAAACCATTCGTCTGAATACCGTTGCCAGTAACCTGGCGAATGCCAATGCACCTGCCGGCAGCGAGGCGCAGGCGTATAAAGCGCGCAGCCCGGTGTTTGCGGCGGTGTATCACCACAGCTTGCTGGCGGGAACGCATCGTCATGCCATTGATGGTGCCAGCGTGCAGGTGCAGGACGTGCTGCAAACCGGCGGGGCGGTGAAACGCTATGAACCGCATTCGCCGCTGGCGGATGCTAACGGGGATGTCTGGTATCCCGACGTCAACGTGGTGGAACAGATGGCGGACATGATGTCGGCCTCGCGCGATTTTGAAACCAACGTCGATGTGCTCAACAACGTGAAAAGTATGCAGCAAAGCCTGCTGAAACTGGGAGAAGCCTGATGAATACCCTGGCGCTGAATGCGCAATCGCCGCAGCCGACCGCCACGGCGGAAAGCAACAACGTGGCAGCCAGCGACACGACAAGCAGCAGCGATAGCTCGCCCGTCGATACCTTCCTGACGCTGTTTGTCGCTGAGATCCAAAACCAGGACCCGACCGACCCGACTGACGCCACCGAATATATCGACCAGCTTTCTTCGATGGCGCAGGTGGCGATGATGGAAGAGATGAGCGTGCAGGCCAACACCAACGCGGTGCTGATGAGCAACATTCAGGTGATGGCGCTCGGCAACCTGGTGGGTGACGACATTATGGTGCAGACCACCGCCTTGCAGGTGAGCGACCAGACCATTAATGGTCGCGCCACGCTTGACGACGCCTGTACCACCGCCGATCTCCACTTTACCGATGCCGCAGGCGATGACTACACCGTCTCGCTGATCCCGCAGGGCAGTTCGTCCGTCGGGCCAGGCCAGGTCGATTTCTCGATTAATCCGGCGGATTACGGTATCCCGCCCGGTGATTACGACGTCTCGGTGGTGACCAACACCGGGGAAGAAGAGGTGCCGATTGAAGTTTCCGGCGAAGTGGAAGATGTACGCATCCCGCTCGACGGCGGCTCTCCGGTGCTCAATGTTGCAGGCGTGGGCGAAGTGCCGTTCACCATGATTAGCCAGTTTGGCGTACCCGATGCCGACAGTGATGTGGCGTGATGTCCGGTGCCAAATTGCCTGATGCGCTTCGCTTATCAGGCCTACATGAAACTGCATGGTTTTGTAGGCCGGATAAGGCGTTCACGCCGCATCCGGCAAAACAACGGGCACGCTGTCAAAATTTGAATTAACAGGACGAAACAATGAGTTATGAAATTGCCGCAACGGGGCTGAATGCCGTTAACGAACAGCTCGACGGGATCAGTAACAACATCGCCAACGCCGGAACGGTAGGCTATAAGTCGATGACCACCCAGTTTTCAGCCATGTATGCCGGAAGTCAGGCGATGGGCGTCAGCGTGGCAGGCACCGCGCAAAGCATTTCGCGCGGCGGTTCGCTGGTCTCCACCGGTAACGCGCTGGATCTGGCGATTAACAACGATGGCTTTTTTGTGACCTGCGACAGCGCGGGCAACATTTCTTATACCCGCGCCGGATCGTTTGAAACCGACAAAAACGGCTATATTGTCAACGCCTCAGGCGCTTATTTGCAGGGTTATCCGGTCGATGACACTGGCACCCTGCAAACCGGTACGGTCACCGATATCCAGATCAAAACCGGCAATATCCCGGCGCAGGCCAGCAGCAGCCTGACCTTTACCGCTAACTTCGATGCCAGCGACGACGCTATCGACCGCACCACCGTACCATTCGACCCGACCAACAGCAGCTCGTACACCGACAGCTACACCACCACGGTGTATGACTCATTGGGTAACGAACATTCGGTATGCCAGTACTTCACCAAAACCAGCGACAACACCTGGGAAGTGCAGTACACCTTCGACGGCCAGCAGCAGACCGGCGTTCCGGCGACGACATTAACCTTCGACCCGAATACCGGGAAGCTGACCTCGCTAACTACGCCGCAAACCATTGAGTTTCAGACCGACGCCGCCGCGCCCATCGACTTAACCGTCGATTACTCCACCTGTACGCAATACGGCTCTGACTTCTCGGTCACCACCAACTCTGCCAACGGCTACGCTTCCGCGACTCAGAACGGTGTGCAGGTTGATGACGATGGCAAAGTTTACGCCACCTACAGCAACGGCGAGCGCATGTTGCAGGGCCAGGTGGTGCTGGCGACTTTCCCGAATGAAAACGGCCTGGAGGCAGTGAGCGGCACCGCGTGGGTACAAACCGGGGAATCCGGCACCCCGCTGATTGGCGTTCCAGGCTCCGGTACCTGCGGTACGCTCACGTCCGGCGTGCTCGAAAGCTCTAACGTCGATATAACCAGCGAGTTAGTCAACCTGATGACCGCCCAGCGTAACTATCAGGCCAACACCAAAGTTATCGCCACCAGCACGCAGCTCGATGACGCGCTGTTCCAGGCGATGTAATGGACCGTTTGATTTATACCGCCCTGAGCGGTGCTTCTCAGACCCTGTACGAGCAGCAGATCAGCGCCAACAACCTGGCGAACGTCAACACCAACGGTTTTCGCGCCGATATGGCAATGGCAACCAACGACAAGGTGAAAGGCGGCGGCTTCGACACGCGCTATATGGCGCAGGAAGGGGCCAGCGGCGTGAACGACAGCACAGGTGTTGCGGAGAAAACCGAACGCCCGCTGGACGTGGCGATTCAGGGCGCGGGTTACATTGCGGTGCAGGATAAAAACGGCAACGAAGTCTATACCCGCAACGGCAACATTCAGCAGGATGACCAGGGGCAACTGACCATCGACGGCAATCTGGTGCTGGGGGATAACGGCCCGATCATTCTGCCGCCGAACGCCATTGCTTCGTTTGGCAGCGACGGCACGCTGTCGGTGACGCCCGATGACGGCGACGTGACTGCAACCATGGATATCGACCGCCTGAAGCTGGTGGATATTCCTGTCGCTAACCTGGCGAAAAATCCTGAAGGGATGCTGATAACTGCCGACGGCGTTCCGGCCCAGCGCGATGAAAATATCAAAGTCAGTGGCGGTTTTCTCGAAGGCAGCAACGTCTCGGCGGTGAGCGAGATGATGTCGTCCATCGCCATGAACCGCCAGTTTGAAGCGCAGATCAAGATGATGAAAACCGCCGAAGATATCAGCGACGCGGGCAACCGCTTATTGCGCGGCTCGTAACCGCACATCGTAGGCCGGATAAGGCGTTCACGCCGCATCCGGCAGCTATGCGGTGGTGCCTGATGCGACGCTTTGCGTCTTATCAGGCCTACAAGCCTGTGCCCAAACCGTAGGCCGGATAAGGCGTTTACGCCGCATCCGGCAACCGCGGCCGAAAAACAACACGGAATTTACCACCATGAACGCAGCACTATGGATCAGCAAAACCGGCCTCTCGGCGCAGGATGCTGAAATGAGCGCGATTGCCAACAACATCGCCAACGTTAACACCACCGGCTTCAAGCGTGACCGGGTGATGTTTCAGGATCTGTTCTACCAGACCCAGGAAGCGCCGGGCGCGATGCTCGATCAGAACAACATCATGCCGACCGGGCTGCAATTCGGTAGCGGCGTGCGCATTGTCGGCACCCAGAAAACCTTCACCGAAGGCAACGTCGAAACCACCGACAACGCCATGAATGTCGCCATTATGGGGCAGGGGTTTTTGCAGGTGCAAAAGGCCAACGGCGATATCGCCTATACCCGCGACGGCAACTTGCAGGTGAACGCCGACGGCGTACTGACCAACTCGCAGGGCTTGCCGTTGCAGCCGGAAATCGACGTTCCGGCGGGGGCGACCAACGTCGCGTTTGGCGAGGACGGCACGGTGACGGCGATCTTACCCGGCGACAGCGATGTGACCGAGTTAGGGCAACTGACACTGGTGAACTTCGCCAACCCAGCGGGGCTTTCTGCCGAGGGCGACAACCTGTATCTGGAAACCGCCGCCAGCGGTCAGCCGACCGAAGGTGTGCCGGGCGAAGATGGGCTTGGCACCTTGCAGGACAACGCGCTCGAAGGCTCGAACGTGGATATCGTCAACGAAATGGTGGCGATGATTACGGTGCAACGCGCGTACGAGATGAACGCCAAAATGGTGTCGGCAGCGGACGATATGTTGCAGTACATCAGCCAGACGCTGTAAGGGAGTGGGGGCAACGTGCGGTCTGATGCCCTCACCCCGGCCCTCTCCCACAGGGAGAGGGGGAAAAGCGGTGCACGATGTAACAACGCGCACAGGTCAGTCCCCTCTCCCTTGAGGGAGAGGGTTAGGGTGAGGGGGAACAAACAGCTCCGCACCCACTAAACAACCGGCCACCCCCGTGGCCTGCAACACTAAACAGGCAGAACGTGAAAAATTATCTCTGGCTGGTGGCGCTGCTTCCACTCCTTAGCGGGTGTGAATCACAGGCCATTCTGGTCAAAAAAGACGACGCATACTTTGCGCCACCCAAAACCGAAGCGCCGCCTCCGGCAGACGGGCGTGCCGGGGGCGTGTTTGAAACTGGCTACAACTGGTCGCTAACCGCCGACCGGCGGGCTTACCGCGTGGGCGATATCCTGACGGTGATCCTCGAAGAATCTACCCAGTCGAGCAAACAGGCGAAAACCAACTTCGGCAAAAACAACACCGTCGATATCGGCGCGCCGACCATTTTTGGTCACACCAAAGATAAGCTTTCCGGCTCTATCGACGCCAACCGCGACTTTGACGGCAGCGCCACTTCCCAGCAGCAGAACAGCCTGCGCGGGGAGATCACCGTTTCCGTCCATGCGGTGCAGCCCAACGGCATTCTGGAAATTCGCGGCGAAAAATGGCTCACCCTCAACCAGGGTGATGAGTACATCCGCTTAAGCGGCCTGGTGCGCGCCGACGATATCCAGAACGACAACTCGGTTTCCTCCCAGCGGATCGCCGACGCCCGCATTTCCTATGCCGGACGCGGCGCGTTAAGCGACGCCAACGCCGCAGGCTGGCTGACGCGGTTGTTTAACCATCCTCTGTTCCCGATTTAATGCCGGAGAGTGCAATGCAAAACTGGATAAAGGCCGCAGCGATCGCTGTAAGCCTGGCGCTGCCCGGCGTGGCGCTGGCGCAATCGCTGGAGTCGCTGGTCAACGTACAGGGCGTGCGTGAAAACCAACTGGTCGGCTACAGCCTGGTGGTCGGCCTCGACGGCACGGGTGATAAAAACCAGGTCAAATTCACCAACCAGACCATCACCAATATGCTGCGCCAGTTTGGCGTGCAGCTGCCGAATAAAATCGACCCGAAGGTGAAAAACGTCGCGGCGGTGGCGGTGAGCGCCACGCTGCCGCCGATGTACTCGCGCGGGCAGACCATTGACGTCACCGTTTCGTCGATTGGCGATGCCAAAAGTATTCGCGGCGGCACTTTATTGCTTACGCAGCTGCACGGCGCAGATGGCGAAGTGTATGCCCTGGCGCAGGGAAGTGTGGTGGTGGGCGGGATGAATGCCACCGGGGCCAGCGGTTCCAGCGTGACGGTTAACACACCGACCGCCGGGTTAATTCCCAACGGCGCGACGGTGGAGCGTGAGATCCCCAGCGATTTTCAGATGGGCGACACCATCACCCTCAACCTGAAACGCCCGTCGTTTAAAGATGCCAACAATATTGCGGCGGCGATCAACGCTTCGTTTGGCGGCATCGCCACCGCGCAGAGTTCCACCAACGTTACCGTGCGCGCGCCCACCAGCCCCGGCGCGCGGGTGGCGTTTATGTCGCAACTGGATGATGTACAGGTGCAGGCAGAGAAAATCCGCGCCCGCGTGGTGTTTAACTCGCGCACTGGCACGGTGGTAATGGGCGATGGCGTTGCGCTGCACGCGGCGGCGGTGTCGCACGGCAGTTTGACCGTCTCGATTAACGAAACCAGCAACGTCAGCCAGCCGAATGCCTTTGCGGGCGGGCGCACGGCGGTAACGCCGCAGAGCAATATCGCGGTGAATCACGCCCGTCCGGGGGTGGTGAGTTTGCCGGAGTCGAGCAGCCTGAAAACGTTGGTTAATGCGTTGAACAGTTTAGGCGCGACGCCGGATGACATTATGTCGATTTTGCAGGCGCTGCATGAAGCGGGCGCGCTGGATGCCGACCTGGAGGTGATCTGATGAAAGTTAACGGCAGCGGCGGGATTGATGGCAGCGACGCATTAATGGGGCCGAAGGTTCAGGCCAATGATATCAAGCAGGCTGCGGAACAGTTTGAGGCGATTTTTTTACGCAACATGTTGAAAGAGATGCGTAAAACCAACGAGTTGTTCGATTCGAAAGATAACCCGTTTAACAGCGATTCGGTGCGCATGATGCAGGGGTTTTATGACGATGAGTTGTGTAACACCCTGGCGCAGCAGCACGGGATTGGGATTGCGGCGATGATTGTGAAGCAGTTGTCGCCGAAGCATAAATGAGGCTCCGACGTTCGGTGCCTGATGCGACGCTGGCGCGTCTTATCAGGCCTACGAGTCGCCCGTATGTAGGCCGGATAAGGCGTTCACGCCGCATCCGGCACCCGGTTTACGGAACTTAAGAATCCCCAACCTAACGCCGCTTTTAACCGGCACGATTTACCGGTAAGGATCCAACATGGACATGATTAACATCGGCTACAGCGGCGCATCAACCGCGCAGGTGGAGCTGAACGTCACGGCGCAAAACACCGCCAACACCATGACCACGGGCTACACCCGTCAGGTGGCGGAGATCAGCACCATCGGTGCCAGCGGCGGTTCGCCGAACAGCGCCGGTAACGGCGTGCAGGTCGATAGCATTCGCCGCGTCTCCAACCAGTATCAGGTGAATCAGGTGTGGTATGCCGCCAGCGATTACGGCTATTACAGCACCCAGCAAGGGTATCTCACGCAACTGGAAGCGGTACTGAGCGACGATAACAGCAGCCTGAGCGGCGGCTTCGATAACTTTTTCGCCGCCCTTAACGAAGCGACCACCAGCCCCGATGATTCCGCCCTGCGCGAGCAGGTGATCAGCGAAGCCGGGGCGCTGTCGCTGCGTATCGACAACACGCTGGATTACATCGACTCGCAAAGCACGGAAATCATCAGCCAGCAGCAGGCGATGGTGTCGCAAATTAATACGCTCACCAGCGGTATCGCCAGCTATAACCAGCAAATCGCTCAGGCCGAAGCCAACGGCGATAACGCCTCCGCGCTGTACGACGCCCGCGACCAGATGGTGGAAGAACTCAGCGGGATGATGGATGTGCAGGTCAATATCGACGACCAGGGCAACTACAACGTTACCCTGAAAAACGGTCAACCGCTGGTGAGCGGGCAGCAAAGCTCGACCATCGCGCTGGAAACCAACGCCGACGGCACGCCGACCATGTCGCTGACCTTCGCCGGAACCACCTCGACGATGACCACCGACACTGGAGGTTCATTAGGCGCACTGTTTGATTATCAAAACGACGTGCTGACGCCGCTGACCGACACCATCAACAGCATGGCGTCGCAGTTTGCCGATGCGGTCAACAATCAACTGGCGCAGGGCTACGATCTCAACGGCAACCCCGGCGAGCCGCTGTTTATTTATGACGCCAGCAACGCCGATGGCCCGCTGACCGTCAACCCGGATATCACCGCCGATGAGCTGGCGTTTTCCAGTTCACCGGACGAAAGCGGTAACAGCGACAACTTACAGGCGCTGATCAATATCTCCACCGAACCGCTGGAGATAGCCAACCTCGGCAGCGTGACGGTCGGGCAGGCGTGCTCGTCAATCATCAGCAATATCGGCATTTACAGCCAGCAAAACCAGACGGAAGTCGATGCCGCGTCCAATGTCTATTCCGCAGCGCAAAACCAGCAGAGCAGCGTCAGCGGCGTCAGCATGGACGAAGAGGCGGTTAACCTGATCACCTATCAACAAATTTATGAAGCCAATCTGAAAGTCATTTCCGCCGGGGCCGAGATTTTCGATTCGGTGCTGGAAATGTGCAGCTAAGCGGGAGCGCGAAAATGCGAGTAACCACCCAACAAACCTACGTCTCGATGACGCAAAGTTTTAATAATCTCTCCGGCGATCTGGCGCATGTGGTCGAGCAGATGGCAACCGGCAAGGAAATTTTGCAGCCGTCGGATGACCCGATCGCCGCCACGCGCATCACCCAGTTGAACCGCCAACAGTCGGCGATTGAGCAGTATCAGAGCAATATCGACTCCGCGTCGGCGGGGTTAAGTCAGCAGGAATCAATCCTTGATGGCGTCAACAACAGCCTGCTGGCGGTGCGCGACGACCTGCTGGAAGCGGCGAATGGCACCAATACCGCCGATTCGCTCGCAAGTCTCGGGCAGGATATTGAGTCGCTCACCGAATCAATGGTCGTGGCGCTGAACTATCAGGACGAAGACGGGCATTACGTGTTTGGCGGTACCATCAACGATCAGCCGCCGATTGTGGCGGTGGACGATGACGGCGATGGCGTGACCGACAGCTACAGCTATCAGGGCAACAGCGACCACCGCCAGACCACGGTGTCGAACGGCGTGGAAGTGGATACCAACGTGGCGGCGAGCGATTTCTTCGGCAGCAATTTAGATGTGCTCAACACACTGAATACCCTGTCGCAGGAGTTGCAAGACCCAAACGTTGACCCGGCCGATCCGCAGGTGCAGAGCGATATTCAGAACGCCGTTGATGTGGTGGACACCGCCTCGGATAACCTCAACGCCTCGATTGCGTCGCTCGGCGAGACGCAGAACACCATGTCGATGTTGAGCGATGCGCAGACCGATATCTCTACCTCTAATGATGAGCTGATTGGTTCATTACAGGATCTCGATTACGGCCCGGCGTCGATCACCTTTACCGGACTGGAAGTAGCAATGGAAGCTACCCTCAAGACTTACTCGAAAGTGAGTGAGTTGAATTTGTTCAGCGTTCTCTAACTCTTTCAGGAACAGTATGCAGGTCGGACTTACATCTTCGTCACTCGCCACCGGCGGCGCGCATAGCGCTGCGGTATCGTCGTCAACCGTTGCGCCCACTCAGGCGGTGCGGCAAAAACTCCCGGCGACGGCGAGTGAATATCCGGCCTCGCCGCTGATTACCACTCGCCCGCAGCGTTACAGCGTGCAGCTTAACGACCAGCTCACCACGTTGCAGCAGGCGGATCACTATCTCGGGCAACTGGAGCAGCAGTTGCTCGATTATCGTCACAGCCAGCGCAAAGGCGGGCAGGCGCAGAGTTCGGCGCTGATGCAGATGCTGGACAAACGCACCGCGCTTTCCGGCGGTGCGGTGGACCGCCAGTTGCAGCCAGTGTTGCAGGGGGAAGCGCGGGTGACTTTTCACTCGCCGGATCTGGCGAATCTGGTACACAATCCCACGCCGGGAACGCGCATGTTCAGCGTCTCTGACGGGCGGCAGACTCAGCTTTCGGCGGTGATGCTGTCTGAGGATGACAGCGCTGGGCAGTACCAGACGCGGCTGACCAACGCCCTGCGCCGCGTGGGCGTGCAGATGCATCAAAACGCCGATGGTATAAGTTTCTCCACCACTGAAAAACAGTGGCCCAACATTGAAAGCACCCTAAGCGTGCGCACCGATGGTGATAAATCAGCGTTTATGCCACTAAAAACCTTTGCCGAACCGTCGCAGGCGGACCGCTTAGTGCAAAGCCTGCAACAGGGCGGAGCGGGGATTTCTCAGACGTTAGAAAGCATTAATCAGCAGCGTGTGCAGATGGCGGTACAGCAGGAAAAGGCGCGGCAGTTGATCGACGGCATGTCGCGCTTCCCGCAAACGGAAAGCGCCGTGCAGGCGTCGGAAAATCTCGGCGGCGTGCTGGATAGCGCCAATCATAACTATCAGGTTTTATTGCAGGCGGTGAACGGTCAGGCGCGAATTTCCAGCCAGACGGTGAGGAGTTTATTGGGTTAGGGTTATTGTCATTGTTGCTTTTATAGCTATTAAGCTATAGTTTATCTATAGCATAAAAGCTATGAGGGACCGATGATGTGGGACGTCGAGACAACGGAGACTTTCGACAACTGGTTTGATGCCCAGACTGTTGCGCTGAAAGAAGATTTACTTGCTGCAATGCTGATTCTTGCTGAGTATGGCCCACAGTTGGGCAGACCCTTTGCGGATACGGTTAATGATTCACAGTTTTCAAATATGAAAGAATTACGCGTCCAACATCAGGGAAACCCGGTACGTGCTTTTTTTGCTTTCGATCCTGCGCGCCGTGGCATTGTATTATGTGCGGGTGATAAAACGGGGTTAAATGAGAAAAAGTTTTATCGCGATATGATCAAGCTCGCTGATTCTGAATACCGTAAGCATCTGAAAAAGTAAGGAACGATAATGGCTACTCTAAAAGAACTGATGGCAAAGCAAAGCCCTGAAAGCCAGGTGCGTATTGCGGCAAAAGTTGAGGAAATGCGCCAGACCATCGCCTTGCATCAGCTGAGAGAAGAACTCAATATTTCGCAAACGGAAATGGCGGCAGCGATGGGCATTAAGCAACCGACTCTTGCAAAAATGGAGCAGGCAGATAACGATCCTCGGTTGTCTACGCTAAAACGCTATGTTGCGGCTTTAGGTGGGGAATTGAGTATCGACGTTAAACTGCCGAATGGTAAGAGAATTGCATTTCAGATTTAATTTTGGGGTGCATTTTATGAACCGGATTAGATAAAACGGTATCTAATCCGGTAAACATCAGCATTTCTGCACAGTATTTAACAACTTCTCTAAATTCTGATACATCGCGCTATTAATATCGCTATTCTGCCAGCTATCCACATTAAAAGTTAATTGCCAGCTACCGTTGCACTGGTTGCGCAGAACAATATCACTCTCCAGTCGGTTACGAACATATTTATAATAGGTTGTCATTGTCATATTATGCGCTGACAATAAATTATCGAGTTTGTCTTTTCCTGGTGCGAGGGTTTGTGACAGTAACGGTACGGAATTATTTTCCTTTCCAGAACTAAGATGAAATATTTTTATTCTTGGACTGTTAATTGACTCTTTTACCAGTTGCGGGGCGTCAGGTGTACTTTTCAAGTGTGAATACCCCACGGTTGAGCCAACCAATATAACAGCTGCGGCCAACGCTAACCCCATCAGTCCTTTATGTTTTTTTCTAACAGGCACATACGGTGTTGTCGAAGATATCTCTTCTGGGGCTGTATCCTGTATCTGGTCGGTAATAATCAGCGCTTCTGCAGGCGATGACTCCGGCAAAGACACATACTCTTTATTGCATAAGTAACCTTTCTTCGGAATTGTTTTAATAATGTTCTGTTGTTTGCCATCATCGTCGATAGCAACGCGCAACGCATGGATCGCCGTCGGCAGGCTGTTTCCGCCGACAATACGGTTCTTCCATACTTCGGCACATAAATAAGATCGCGATAAAACCACATCGGCATTTTTTGCTAATGTTTCCAGCAAAATAAAATGGTATTCGCCGAGACGACGTGTTTCACCCGTTTCGCAATGTATTAAGGCATTAAGCGACGGGTCCATCCGCCAGTTGTTGATAATAATACTCATAGTTGAGTTTACCTTAGCAAGGGATAAATGTTTCCTGATAGTGCTTTGCATAAAGCACAGTCTTATACGTCCCTGAGAAGATGATTTTTCTGCGTGATAATTAATATTTTATGGTGATAAGATTATTCTTAATCACTATATAGCGTGGAAATGTAACGAAATGACAGGACAGGTACAATAGCCAAATGTGTACTATTTGCAACGCAATGTAAATTTTGGCATCAGTACATTGAGAACAAAACGCGATAATTGATGACAATCTTAACTATATCAAGCGTTTGATAAAGACATATTTTGATACCTGGCCATGTGGCAGATATTGCTAATAATCTTTTTATCTGAATTTAAACTCTGCTTTTTTTAGCTAAAAGTGGCATCGGATAATACGTGGCGAAAAAATTTTAACGGCGATTTTAAGTTTGCTCCTGAGGTGTCGTTTTTACAGGGTATCGAAACGAAAACGATTAATCCCAAGGAGCAGTATCATGTTATCTATTAACACCAATAACGCCTCAATGGCCGCCGTTAATGCAATCAGCAAAAGCAGCTCTTCTCTGTCTACATCTATGGAACGCCTGGCGACAGGTAACCGGATTAACTCTTCTGCCGATGACGCCGCAGGCAAACAAATTGCTAACCGTCTGACAGCACAGTCCAGCGGTATGGGTGTTGCGCTGAGCAACATCAATGATGCCACCGCGATGCTGCAAACCGCTGACAGCATGTTCGACGAAATGTCTGACGTGCTGGGTCGTATGAAAGACCTGTCAACTCAGGCAGCGAACGGCACCTACAGCGACGACGACCTGCAGGCGATGCAGGACGAATACGACGAACTGGGCCAGCAGATGTCTGACATGCTGCAAAACACCACTTACGGCGGCACCAACCTGTTCGGTGTTTCCGGTACCAGCAACACCGGTACTGACGGTCTGTTCCAGAGCGCGGTAACTTTCCAGGTGGGCGCGGAATCTTCCGACACCATGACCGTGAATATTTCAAGCCAGCTGAATACCCTGGTGACGGATCTTTCTGCAATCAGCAACTCCTTTAGTGCGGATCAGGCTGACACCACTGGCACCGCAGGCGTTTCTGGCGGTACTGAGCTGACTGCGTCTGGCTCGGCTAACCAGATGATCACCAGCATCTCTACCGCGATGGATGACGTGTCTCAGATCCAGTCCAAGCTGGGTGCCTCTATCAACCGTCTGAACGACACTGCCAACAACCTGACCAGTATGCAAGACAACACCGAAGTCGCTATCGGTAACATCATGGATACCGACTACGCGACGGAAGCGTCCAATATGACCAAACAGCAAGTGCTGATGCAGACTGGCATCACCATGCTGAAACAGTCCAACAGCATGTCCAGCATGGTTTCCAGCCTGCTGCAGTAATGGCGGACTTGCCGATGCGGCGTAAACGCCTTATCCGGCCACGAACAACACCGCCTGCGGGCGGTGTTGTGCTTTCAGCGGCAGGCTTTTTTCCGCCAGAACGGAAACGTCATTTCCGCCTGTTTTTCAATCTATTGATTATTCACATAAAAAATATTGGCACGCCTTTTGCCATTAACCTGACATCGTTACCCGGAGTCATCAATGATTAACCCAAGAACCATTGCGCAAGAAATTGCTTATGCGGATGTCGCCACCCAGGCGGCAAATTTGCAGGAGAAGCAGACCGAGCTGGACGCTGAAAGCAGCGGCCTGGACTCGCTCAGCTCGGCGTTAAGCGATTTCCAGAGCGCCGTTGACGCGCTGAACAGCGATACCGACGGCCCGGTGACTTTTGCCGCCACCAGCAATAATGACTCGGCGACCGTTTCCGCTAACTCGCAGGCACAGGCGGGAAGCTACTCGTTTTTCGTTGAGCAACTGGCGCAGGGGCAGCAAACCACGTTCAGTATGGGCGACGACGCCTTTTCCGCTACCGGTACTTTTGAACTGACGATGGGCGACAGCACCATGGATATCGATCTGTCGGCGGCAGATCAGAACGGTGACGGCGACGGTTTTATCGACGCCAGCGAACTGGTGAACGCGATTAACGACTCCGATGATAATCCAGGCGTTTCAGCGGCGTTGGTGAAAACCGACGGCACCACCACCATTATGCTCACCTCCGATAGCACCGGGGCGCAGAGCGCGTTTTCGGTGAGCGTAACGGGGCATGATGCCAGCAACGATAGCACCAGCGCGCCCGTTGCCACGGTTGTTTCCTCAGCCCAGGACGCGATTATTCATCTCGGTAGCGCCACGGGCCCGGCGATCACCAACAGCAGCAATACGTTTGATGATGTGATCCCCGGCGTCACCATGACTTTTACCGAAGTCAGCGATTCTGACAGCGACCTCACCACTTTTAACATCAGCGAAGATTCCAGCTCCAGCCAGGAGAAAGTACAGACTTTTGTCGATGCCTATAACACCTTGATTGATACGGTTGATTCGCTAACCACTCACGGTGATGACAGTACCAGCGCCGGGGTATTTGCAGGCGACGCCGGACTCAGTTCACTGGCGAACCAGCTCGATGACATCGCCCATGCCAGCTACAACGGCGTGTCGATTGTTGACTATGGCATCACCCTCGATTCTCACGGCCACTTACAGATTGACTCCGACCAGTTCAACGACGAAATGGCGAAAAATCCTGACGGTCTGACCTCTATTTTCGTTGGCGACAACAGCATGGTAGCGCAGATGGACGACCTGATTAACACCTACACGGACTCCAGCAACGGCATCATCACCCTGCGCCAGCAGAACATTGACGATCAGATGAGCAAAATTCAGGACGAAGGCGATCAGCTTACTGATACCTATAACGCCAACTACGACCGTTATCTGGAGGAGTACACCAACACGCTGGTCGAGGTGTACACCATGAAAGCCAGCATGGCGGCATTCGCGTAACTCAGAAGGAATATCCCTAAAGATGTACCAAGTACAGGACGGCTATTCGCAATATAAAGAGGTCGATCTCGCGGCGCGTACTGCGGCGGCCTCTCCGCTTGAACTGGTGCTGGTGCTGTTCGCCGGGCTTCTCGACGAGCTGGAACGCGCCAAAAGCCATATTGAAGGGCGGCGTTTCGAGAAGAAAGCCCAGAGCATCAATAAATGCATCGACATTCTCAATGCGCTCACCAGTTCGCTGGAGTTTGAAACCGGCGGCGAGCTGGTGGTCAACCTTTCGCGACTCTATGACCACTGTGTGTATCGCTTGTATGAGGCCAGCGGCGAACTGTCGGCAGAGAAAATCGATGAAGTGATGCTGATCTTAAGCAACCTGCGCGAAGGCTGGGAAGGGCTTTCGGGCAAGCTGGGTTAAGACGATGGAAAAACAACGCAGGCAACTTTTCGCACTGGTTGAGGCGATGAACGAAGCCCTCGACAAGCAACGCTGGCGACGGCTTCCGGCACTGCATCAGCAGTTGATGCGCCAGTTTCACGATTACGTGGCGGCGGAAACCGACGCGGCGCAGTTGTGTGCGGTGAAGGCGCAGCTGTACGGCGCGTTTAATGCCCTGATTAAACGGCGCGAGCAGCGTGCAGAAGTGTTGAAGGCGCGTATGGAACAGCATCAGCGGCATCAGGAAGGCGTACTGGCCTACTCAATTGTTAATTTACTTTCGGAGAAGTCATGAATCCGGCATTGCTTGCCACGCTCGGAACGCTTGCGGAAACGGCGTCGCTGAAAACGGACATCTTACCGCCGGTGAGCGGTGAAAACGCGCCCGCGTTTACCCTGCCGAAAATGGCGGGCGCGGCGGTGGCAGAGCGCGTTCATAGCGCTAAAACCAGTCAGCAACAGGCGACGCGCCCGCAGGAGAACGATCCGGTGGCGATGCAGGCGCTAATGGCGCTGTTACTTCCGCAACCTGCCGCGCCGCATCAGGAGACGCCGCAGCCGCGAAACGCCGCAACATCGCCAGTTATTCAGCAATTGACGAAAGCGGTGGTGCAAAACGCGCCGCAACGCTCGACACAACAGCAGGAACTCACGCCGTTGCCGCCACAGTTGCAGGAACTGATCGGTCAGTTGCCGCAGGCGAAACCCGAACAGCAGGCCAGACTGGCGACTTACGCCAGTGAAGATTTACATGCCATTGCGCCGACGCAGCCGCGCGTCTCAACACAGCCAGCTCGCCCGAAAACTGAACTAACCCGTGTGACCGCGCGCCCGCAGGTCGAGCGTAAAACGGAAAAAGTGACGGACAGCGAACCGGTTATTGCGCGTGCGGTGTTGCAGGTTAAGACGCCGGAACTGGTCAGCGATCATCAGGAGATTGTCGCCAAACCAGCCACGCTTTCGATGGACGAACTGGGTGAAAAACTGACGACGCTTTTGAAAGATCAGATCCACTTTCAGCTCAACAAACAACAGCAGATCTCCACCATCCGTCTCGATCCACCGTCGCTTGGCAAGCTTGAGATCGCCGTACAACTCGACAACGGCAAACTGATGGTGCACATCGGCGCGAATCAAAGCGAAGTTTGCCGCGCGTTACAGCAGTTTAGCGACGATCTCCGCCAGCATCTGACGGCGCAAAATTTTATGGAGGTGAACGTACAGGTTTCCTCCGAAGGGCAGTCGCAGCAACAACAGTCGGGCCATCAGCAGGAAGAGGTGAGTGCCGCCTTACAGCTTGATGATGCGCCTCAATTTCAACAGAACGAATCCGTTTTGATCAAAGTGTAAAGGCAATATGAAGAAAATCGTGGTGGCGGGCGTGGTCAGCGCCGTTCTGGCGTTGGTGGTGGGGGCCGGAGCTGGATGGGGTGTCTGGCATCATTATGCCGGAAAAGGAAAACCGACGGCCGTTGCACGGGCGGAAACGGTGGAAACCCTGGATGAAAGCAAAAGCGTGTTTGTGACGTTGCCGGAAACCATTGTCACGCTGCATGACAACAACGGTGCGGACCATTATTTGTCGGCGGAATTAGTGATGGTGGTCGCCAGTGATAAAGAAGCGGAAAAAATAAAACATCAGGAGCCGCTGTATCAAAGTATTGCAGTTGAATGCCTGACGGAAATGAAATTTGAAGATTTGCGCGGCATGAAAATATCCGCCATCCGCAAACTGATTTCTGATGCGTTAAAGAAAGATCTTCAGCGTCGCAAAATGAGCGCACCGTATAAGGATTTGCTGGTGAAAAAAGTGGTCTTCCAGTAATCACCAGGCGGATATAAACATGCTACAGGACGTATTCGAGTCAGAAGAATTTGCTGCCGCGCCGGTATTAACCCCGCAGCAGGAGAGCCACTACTTGCAGGCCTATCTACCGTTGGTGCGTAAAGTGGTGCGGCAACTTGCTCCGCAGTGTAATTGCATTATTGACCGTCAGGATATGGAACAAACGGCGTTAATGGGGCTGCTTAATGCCATTCGTCGCTATGGGCTGCCGGACGAAGGTTTTGCGGGCTATGCCGTGCACCGGATTCGCGGCGCGATCCTGGATGAGCTGCGCGCTCTCGACTGGCGACCGCGCCAGCTGCGACAGAAATATCATCAGATGAAAGATCTGATTCGTGAGACGCGCAAAAAACTGGGGCACGAACCGGAGTGGTCAGAACTGGCCGTGGAAGGGATTTCGCATGAAGATTATCTCGAATATCAGCAACTGGAAGGGGCGGAAACGCTCGCCAGCCTTGACGAACTGCTGAACGGTGAAGGGCCAGGCATTCCACTTGCTGGCAGGGAACTGGAAGATCAGTTTGTTACCCAGCAAATGCTGCAATACGCGCTTTCACAATTAAGCGAAAAAGAGCAACTGATCCTCTCCATGTATTACCAGCATGAGATGAATCTCAAAGAGATTGCGCTGGTATTAGGGCTAACCGAAGCCCGAATTTGTCAACTGAATAAACAGATCGCGCAGAAAATTCGTGATTTTGTCTATCCGAATTAAAGTGAAGAAATCATGCAAAAAATATTAGGTTTACTGGTGGTGCTCGGCTGCGTATTTGGCGGTTATTTTGAAGCGGGCGGGCAATTAGTGGCTATCTGGCAACCGGCGGAAATGATCATTATTTTGGGGGCGGGTTTCGGGGCAATGATTATTGGTAATCCGAAACATGTGCTGAAAGAGATTGCTCATCAAATTAAAGGCGTGATCAGTAAAAAACAGCTCGGGCCGGAGTTTCAGCGCCAGCTATTAATGTGTCTGTATGAGTTGCTCGAAATGGTGCAAAACGGTGGTCTGCGCATGTTGGATCAGCATATTGAGCAGCCGGAAGAGAGCACCATTTTCCAGAAATACCCGCTGGTGTTAACCCAGAAGCGGCTGGTGACCTTTATTGCCGATAACTTTCGCCTGATGGCGATGGGCAAAATCGACGCCCACGAACTGGAAGGGATTCTCGATCAGGAGCTGGACACCGCCGAAGAGTCGCTGCTAACGCCGTCACGCTCGCTGCAACGTACCGCCGAGGCGATGCCAGGGTTTGGCATTTGCGCGGCGGTGCTGGGCATCATCATCACCATGCAGTCGATTGATGGGTCTATCGCCCTGATTGGCCTGAAAGTGGCGGCAGCGCTGGTGGGGACGTTTTTAGGCGTCTTTATCTGCTACTGCCTGATGGACCCGCTCGCCAACGCCATGGAACAACAGGCGCGGGCGGAACATTCTTTGCTGGAATGCGTGCGCACCGTGCTGGTGGCGCAGGCAGGCGGCAAACCGACGCTGCTGGCAGTGGACGCCGGGCGTAAGCTGCTGCATCTGGCGTCCAAACCGACCTTCGCCAACCTCGACGCGTGGGTGAATGCGATGCTGGAGCAAGAATAAGCATGAGAAAGACGGGCAACCGCCGCGAGCGTGGGGCAAAAACCACCATCGTCCGGCGGCAGATCAAAAAAAATCATGCCGGGCATCACGGCGGGGCGTGGAAGGTGGCGTTCGCCGACTTTACTTTGGCAATGATGGCGCTATTTATGACGCTGTGGATTGTCAACAGCGTCAGTAAATCCGAGCGTGAAAGCATTATCGCCGCGCTGCACGGGCAGTCGATTTTTAACGGTGGCGGGCTGTCGCCGTTAAATAAAATCAGACCGTCTCATCCGCCAAAACCTGCCACCGTGGCGGTGCCGGAAGAGACGGAGAAAAAAGCGCATGACGTCAACGAGAAAACGGCGCTGCTGAAGAAGAAATCCGCTACTGAGCTTGGCGAGCTGGCAACCAGTATCAACACCATTGCCCGTGATGCGCATATGGAAGCGAATCTGGAGATGGAGATTGTTCCCCAGGGACTGCGCGTGCTGATTAAAGATGACCAGAACCGCAATATGTTTGAACGCGGCAGCGCGCAGATTATGCCGTTCTTTAAAACTTTGCTGGTGGAGTTAGCACCGGTTTTTGATTCGCTCGACAATAAGATCATCATCACCGGGCATACCGATGCGATGGCCTACAAAAACAATATCTACAACAACTGGAACCTTTCGGGCGATCGCGCGCTTTCAGCTCGTCGGGTGCTGGAAGAGGCCGGAATGCCGGAAGATAAAGTGATGCAGGTAAGTGCAATGGCGGACCAGATGCTGCTGGATGCCAAAAATCCGCAAAGCGCGGGCAACCGGCGCATTGAGATTATGGTGCTGACCAAAAGTGCGTCCGATACGCTGTATCAATACTTTGGTCAGCATGGGGATAAAGTGGTGCAACCGCTGGTGCAAAAGCTGGATAAGCAGCAGGTGCTTTCGCAGCGAACGCGTTAAATGCTGAATCTTTATGCATTTCTCAAACTCTGAAATCACTGTATACTTTACCAGTGTTGAGAGGTGAGCAATGCGTAAAATCATTCATGTGGATATGGACTGCTTTTTCGCAGCGGTGGAGATGCGCGACAATCCTGCCCTGCGCGATATCCCTATTGCTATTGGCGGCAGCCGCGAACGTCGGGGGGTGATCAGCACCGCCAATTATCCCGCGCGTAAATTTGGCGTACGTAGCGCTATGCCGACAGGGATGGCGCTCAAATTTTGCCCACATCTCACGCTGCTTCCAGGGCGCTTTGACGCCTACAAAGAAGCCTCAAATCATATCCGCGAAATTTTCTCGCGCTATACCTCGCGCATTGAACCGTTATCACTGGATGAAGCCTATCTCGACGTCACCGATAGTGTGCATTGCCACGGTTCTGCGACCCTCATCGCCCAGGAAATCCGCCAGACAATCTTCAACGAGCTGCAACTGACGGCGTCTGCGGGCGTTGCGCCGGTAAAGTTTCTCGCTAAAATCGCTTCCGACATGAATAAACCCAACGGTCAGTTTGTGATTACTCCGGCAGAAGTTCCGGCATTTCTGCAAACCTTACCGCTGGCAAAAATTCCTGGCGTCGGCAAAGTCTCGGCGGCAAAACTGGAAGCGATGGGGCTGCGGACCTGCGGTGATGTGCAAAAGTGTGATCTGGTGACTCTGCTCAAACGTTTTGGCAAATTTGGCCGCATTTTGTGGGAGCGTAGTCAGGGGATTGACGAGCGCGACGTTAACAGCGAACGGTTGCGAAAATCCGTCGGCGTGGAACGCACGATGGCGGAAGATATTCATCACTGGTCTGAATGTGAAGCGATTATCGAGCGGCTGTACCCGGAACTTGAACGCCGTCTGGCAAAGGTAAAACCTGATTTACTGATTGCCCGTCAGGGAGTGAAATTAAAGTTCGACGATTTCCAGCAAACCACTCAGGAGCACGTCTGGCCACGGCTGAATAAAGCTGATCTAATCGCCACCGCGCGTAAAACCTGGGATGAACGCCGCGGCGGGCGCGGTGTGCGACTGGTGGGGCTGCATGTGACGTTGCTTGACCCTCAAATGGAAAGACAACTGGTGCTGGGATTATGATGTATACTATTATGTCTATTCTGGTGTGCATTATTATGAGGGGATCACTGTATGCATCGAATTCTTGCGGAAAAATCGGTCAATATCACTGAGTTACGTAAAAACCCAGCTAAATACTTTATTGATCAACCAGTTGCGGTTCTTTCTAATAATCGCCCCGCAGGATATCTCTTAAGTGCCAGCGCATTCGAAGCGTTAATGGACATGCTTGCTGAACAAGAGGAGAAAAAGCCTATAAAGGCGCGCTTCCGTCCAAGTGCTGCAAGATTAGAGGAAATTACACGCCGAGCTGAAAAATATCTTAATGATATGACGGATGATGATTTCAATGACTTTAAGGAATAAGGATGCGGGTATTCAAAACAAAACTCATTCGCCTGCAACTTACAGCAGAGGAACTTGAAGCGTTAACGGCGGATTTTATTTCCTATAAGCGTGACGGTGTTTTGCCAGATATATTTGGTCGCGATGCACTCTACGACGACTCGTTTACCTGGCCATTAATCAAATTTGAGCGAGTTGCTCATATTCATCTGGCAAATTAGAATAATCCATTTCCGCCACAGTTGCGCCAATTCAGCAGAACGAATGACGAAGCGCATTTGGTATATTGTCAGGGTGCGTTTGATGAGCAAGCATGGTTGCTCATTGCCATTCTGAAACCTGAACCTCATAAACTGGCTCGAGATAACAACCAAATGCATAAAATTGGGAAAATGGCAGAAGCGTTTCGCATGCGTTTTTGAATTTATATTATGAATAACATACATATAAGAAACTATCAGCCTGGCGATTTTCAGCAACTATGCGCTATTTTCCTTCGAGCGGTTACGATGACTGCCAGTCAGCACTATTCTCCACAGCAAATTGCCGCCTGGGCGCAGATTGACGAATCTCGCTGGAAAGATAAACTCGCGAAATCACAAGTGCGGGTTGCAGTCATTAATGCACAACCGGTTGGTTTTATTTCCCGCATTGAACATTATATCGATATGTTATTTGTTGACCCTGAATACACCCGCCGTGGGGTTGCCAGCGCTTTGTTAAAACCTTTGATTAAGTCTGAATCCGAACTTACGGTGGACGCCAGCATAACCGCAAAGCCCTTTTTTGAACGTTATGGTTTTCAGACAGTTAAGCAGCAGTGCGTTGAATGCCGGGGAGCGTGGTTTACTAATTTTTATATGCGATATAAACCGCAACATTAAATCCAGCTTGCAATGAAAATAACGCCCGCCTAGTATGTGCGCGTTTTCTTATTCCACAAACTGCAAGGAGGTAAATCATGACAAATCCTTTATCAATGACTCTTTGCAGACCTTTCCAGGATTAATTCTTTTTTTCTTGCCCTGGATTCGTCTGCCATTTCCTGATTTTTATTCATAAATGGAATGGTTTATGGGCAAATATATTCGTCCCTTATCCGATGCGGTATTTACCATCGCATCTGATGACCTGTGGATCGAGAGTTTAGCGATCCAACAATTACACACCACGGCAAATTTACCCAACATGCAGCGCGTAGTAGGGATGCCAGATTTACATCCCGGACGCGGCTACCCGATTGGCGCAGCGTTCTTCTCCGCAGGCCGTTTTTACCCGGCACTGGTCGGCAATGATATCGGCTGCGGCATGGCGCTATGGCAAACAGATATTCTCGCTCGCAAATACAACGCCGATAAGTTTGAAAAGCGATTATCAGCTTTGGATGACGTTGCTGAAGAAAGCTGGCTGGAGGAAAACCTGCCGTCAGCATTTGCACAGCATCCGTGGCGCAGCTCGCTTGGCTCTATCGGTGGCGGAAACCACTTCGCAGAACTGCAACAAGTTGATGAAATCATCGACGCTGAACTGTTTGCACTGGCAGGTCTGGATGCGCAGCATCTGCAACTGCTGGTTCATAGCGGCTCGAGGGGGTTGGGGCAGTCTATTTTACAGCGGCATATTGCCTCGTTTTCGCATCATGGTTTGCCTGAAGGCAGTGACGACGCGCTACGGTATATTGCGGAACATGACGATGTGCTAGCGTTTGCGCGTATTAATCGCCAGATGATTGCTTTGCGCATAATGCAACAAGTTAAGGCCACCGGAAGTCCGGTTCTGGATGTGGCGCATAACTTTGTTAGCGCGTGCCAAATCGGCGATCAACAGGGTTGGTTGCATCGTAAAGGTGCCACGCCGGATGACAACGGTCTGGTGATTATTCCCGGTTCACGCGGTGATTACTCCTGGCTTGTACAGCCTGTTGCGAACGAAAAAACGCTCCACTCGCTGGCGCATGGGGCAGGGCGTAAATGGGGGCGCACCGAGTGTAAAGGGCGTCTGGCAGCGAAATGCACGGCGACGCAACTCTCGCGTACTGAACTTGGCAGTCGGGTAATTTGTCGCGATAAACAACTCATCTTTGAAGAAGCGCCACAAGCCTATAAATCGGCTGAAAGCGTGGTGCAATGTCTGGTGCAAGCCGGTTTAATTATTCCTGTCGCGCGGCTGCGTCCGGTGCTAACGCTCAAAAACAGTGGAGGGAAAAAAGGATGATCTTGCTACAACTCTCCTCAGCGCAGGGGCCGGAAGAATGTTGCCTCGCAGTGAAAAAGGCGCTGGACAGGTTGATTAAAGAAGCTACCCGACAAGACGTCGCGATAACGGTGCTGGAAACAGAAACGGGTCGCTACTCTGACACGTTGCGTTCAGCGCTGATTTCTCTGGATGGCGATAACGCATGGGCATTAAGCGAAAGTTGGTGCGGCACTATCCAGTGGATTTGTCCGAGTCCGTATCGGCCTCATCATGGGCGCAAAAACTGGTTTCTGGGCATTGGGCGTTTTACTGCTGATGAGCAGGAACAATCGGATGCAATCCGTTATGAGACGCTGCGTTCGTCGGGGCCGGGCGGTCAACATGTCAATAAAACCGACTCGGCGGTACGCGCCACGCATCTGGCATCCGGGATTAGCGTGAAGGTTCAGTCAGAGCGCAGCCAACATGCCAACAAACGGCTGGCGCGATTGCTGATTGCCTGGAAGCTGGAGCAACAGCAACAGGAAAATAGCGCGGCGCTGAAATCGCAGCGGCGAATGTTCCATCACCAGATTGAACGTGGCAACCCGCGACGAACGTTTACAGGGATGGCTTTTGTCGCTGTGTAATTGAGGAATGTCTCCCGCCGTTTTCTATATGAAAGCGGCGGGAAAAACGAAAGGAATAGTCATGTTTATCGGTCATCTTCCGGCTGGTTATTTAATAACTTGTACTTTAATGAAACGCTTGCCACTGATTGCTCGTCATGCGCGCTGGGCGATGGTTATTGGCTTACTTGGGGCCGTTGCGCCCGATTTTGATCTTTTTTGGTGCTATCTGGTTGATAACGGGCAACGACATCATCATCTTTACCCGTCTCATTGGCCATTATTATGGTTTGCTCTGCTGGCGGCGACATTAGTCTGGGCAGGAATTGCGAAGAATAAACTTCCGGCGTGGCTGGGCGTGGTGTTTTGCCTGAATAGTATCGCGCATTTATTACTCGATACGCTGGTCGGTGATATCTGGTGGCTGATGCCTTTCGTTAACCAACCGTTTGCATTCTTTCATATTACGGCGGTACATCATCCGTGGTGGCTCAATTTTTTATTACACTGGTCGTTTTTACTGGAACTGGCATTAGTGGTTGCCGCCATTGCCATGTGGTGCAGGCGTAATGCCAAAATGGTAAATGCATGAAAAAATTATTCTGACTTTAAGCGGCGTAACATGTTTCCTGGGGAAATTCTCCCGTGGTTAAGTATGCTCTCCTGACTTTGCCCCAGGCTCTGAACATATAAAATTTCTGCTTTTCACCCTTAAGTTCTTTCACGGATTCCAGCGCAAAACCTTCTTTGGTGATCAGAAATTCTCCCCATGAAATATGGTCGCAGCTATATAAATATGCGACCTTTTCATGAGTTTCATAATGTTTTGTTATTTCGATATAGATAGCCATTGGCTTCAAACAGTAGTCCACGCCCGCAGGCGTGGACATTATTGTGCACAGAAAACCCCCAGCTAGGCTGGGGGTTCCGGAAAGCTTTCAGCTTTAAGCCAGTTATTAAAACCCCTTTTGATTTGTTAAAACACCTTGCGGTCTGGCAACTGCAAGTGTCAAACAAGAAATCAAAAGGGGGTCCCAATGGGGAACGAAAAGAGCTTAGCGCACACCCGATGGAACTGTAAATATCACATAGTATTTGCGCCAAAATACCGAAGACAGGTGTTCTACAGAGAGAAGCGTAGAGCAATAGGCAGTATTTTGAGAAAGCTGTGTGAGTGGAAAAGTGTACGGATTCTGGAAGCTGAATGCTGTGCAGATCATATCCATATGCTTGTGGAGATCCCGCCCAAAATGAGCGTATCCGGCTTTATGGGATATCTGAAAGGGAAAAGCAGTCTGATGCTTTACGAGCAGTTTGGTGATTTGAAATTCAAATACAGGAACAGGGAGTTCTGGTGCAGAGGGTACTACGTCGATACGGTGGGTAAGAACACGGCGAAGATACAGGATTACATAAAGCACCAGCTTGAAGAGGATAAAATGGGAGAGCAGTTATCGATTCCCTATCCGGGCAGCCCGTTTACGGGCCGTAAGTAACGAAGTTGGATGCAAATGTCAGATCGTGTGCGCCTGTTAGGGCGCGGCTGGTAAGAGAGCCTTATAGGCGCATTTGAAAAACCTCCGGCTATGCCGGAGGATATTTATTTGTAATTACTTCGCCGGAATTTCTTTCAGCAGTTCAGTCAGTAGTGTCCAGTAATGACCTACGCTTTCGATGTGAACTTGCTCATCCGGAGAGTGTGGACCGGTGATGGTTGGCCCGATAGAAACCATGTCCATTTCCGGATACGGTTTTTTGAACAGACCACATTCCAGGCCCGCGTGGATAATCTGGATGTTCGGCGTCTTGTTGAACAGACGCTGATAAGTTTCACGTACCAGATGCATCACCGGAGAATTAGCGTCCGGCTGCCAGCCAGGATATGCGCCTTTCGCTTCGGTTTTCGCGCCAGCCAGTTTACCCAGCGAATCCAGCATGCTCACCACGTAGTCTTTACCGCTGTCGATCAGAGAACGGATCAGGCAGTGAATTTCTACGTTATTGTCAGTCATGGTCACCACACCGACGTTCAGGGAGGTTTCCACCACACCTTTTGCCACATCGGAATTGCGGATCACACCGTTCGGGGTGGCGTTCAGCAGACGAATAAAGGTATCGCGAGATTTCGCAATCAGGGCAGCTTTATCGTTCGCAACAGAGTCCAGCAGCAATGCCAGATTTTTCTCTTTCTCTGCCAGCTCGTTTTTCAGGATTTCCTGATAGGTATTCACCAGAGATTTCAGGGCGTCGACTTTATCAGCTGCGACAGCAATGGTCGCAAAGGCTTCACGCGGGATGGCGTTACGCAGTGTGCCACCGTTGAAATCGATAAGGCGCAGGTCCAGCTCTTCTGCATGACCCGCCAGGAAGCGCACCAGCAGTTTGTTGGCATTACCCAGGCCAACGTGGATTTCACCGCCGGAGTGACCGCCTTTTAGACCTTTTAAGGTTAACTTGAAGGTTTCAAAACCAGCTGGAACTGCTTCACGATCTAAATGCAGGTTGGAGGTGAAGTCGATACCCCCCGCGCAACCCATGTAGATTTCACCTTCCTCTTCGGAGTCGGTGTTAATCAGAATATCAGCCTGCAACCAGTTGCTCTGTAAGCCAAAAGCACCATCCATACCGGCTTCTTCGGTCATGGTCAGCAGCACTTCCAGCGGGCCGTGAACCACGTTTTCGTCAGCCAGAACCGCCAGCGCAGACGCCATACCAATGCCGTTATCCGCACCCAGCGTGGTGCCGCGCGCTTTAACCCATTCGCCATCAATATAAGGCTGGATAGGATCTTTAGTGAAGTCATGCACGGTGTCGTTATTTTTCTGCGGCACCATATCGAGGTGGGCCTGCAAGACGACCGGTTTACGATTTTCCATACCTGCGGTAGCAGGTTTACGAATCAGGATATTACCTACCTGATCGCGTTCGACATGGAAACCTTTCTCTTTTGCCCAACCAACAATGTATTCAGCGAGTTGCTCTTCATGATAGGACGGGTGAGGAATAGAACAGATTTTGGCAAAAATATCCCACAGCGGCTGTGGAGATAATTGAGACAGTTCAGACACGTTAAGTCTCCTTGTCGATCACCCGCAAAACAGTATTGCAGGTCACAGGGTTAGCAGAAAATGTTGTCAACACAAGACAGGCTTGCGAGATATGTTTGAGAATACCACTTTATCCCGCGTCAGGGAGAGGCAGTGCGTAAAAAGACGCGGACTCATGTGAAATACTGGTTTTTAGTGCGCCAGATCTCTATAATCTCGCGCAACCTATTTTCCCCTCGAACACTTTTTAAGCCGTAGATAAACAGGCTGGGACACTTCACATGAGCGAAAAATACATCGTCACCTGGGACATGTTGCAGATCCATGCACGTAAACTCGCAAGCCGACTGATGCCTTCTGAACAATGGAAAGGCATTATTGCCGTAAGCCGTGGCGGTCTGGTACCGGGTGCGTTACTGGCGCGTGAACTGGGTATTCGTCATGTCGATACCGTTTGTATTTCCAGCTATGATCACGACAACCAGCGCGAGCTTAAAGTGCTAAAACGCGCAGAAGGCGATGGCGAAGGCTTCATCGTTATTGATGACCTGGTGGATACCGGTGGCACTGCGGTTGCGATTCGTGAAATGTATCCAAAAGCGCACTTTGTCACCATCTTCGCAAAACCGGCTGGTCGTCCGCTGGTTGATGATTATGTTGTTGATATCCCGCAAGATACCTGGATCGAACAACCGTGGGATATGGGCGTCGTATTCGTCCCGCCAATCTCCGGTCGCTAATCTTTTCAACGCCTGGCACTGCCGGGCGTTGTTCTTTTTAACTTCAGGCAGGTTACAATAGTTTCCAGTAAGTATTCTGGAGGCTGCATCCATGACACAGGCAAACCTGAGCGAAACCCTGTTCAAACCCCGCTTTAAACATCCTGAAACCTCGACGCTAGTTCGCCGCTTTAATCACGGCGCACAACCGCCTGTGCAGTCGGCCCTTGATGGTAAAACCATCCCTCACTGGTATCGCATGATTAACCGTCTGATGTGGATCTGGCGCGGCATTGACCCACGTGAAATCCTCGACGTCCAGGCACGTATTGTGATGAGCGATGCCGAACGTACCGACGATGATTTATACGATACGGTGATTGGCTACCGTGGTGGCAACTGGATTTATGAGTGGGCCACCCAGGCGATGGTGTGGCAACAAAAAGCCTGTGCGGAAGAAGATCCGCAACTCAGTGGTCGTCACTGGCTGCATGCGGCTACGTTGTACAACATTGCCGCCTATCCTCATCTGAAAGGAGATGACCTGGCCGAGCAAGCGCAGGCTTTGTCAAACCGCGCCTATGAAGAGGCCGCTCAGCGTCTGCCGGGCACCATGCGGCAGATGGAGTTTACCGTACCCGGCGGTGCGCCCATCACCGGCTTTTTGCATATGCCGAAAGGCGATGGCCCGTTCCCGACAGTATTAATGTGTGGTGGTCTGGATGCGATGCAGACGGACTATTACAGCCTGTATGAACGTTATTTTGCGCCGCGCGGCATTGCGATGCTGACTATTGATATGCCGTCGGTGGGCTTTTCTTCAAAATGGAAGCTCACCCAGGACTCCAGCCTGTTGCATCAGCACGTCTTAAAGGCGCTGCCTAACGTACCGTGGGTAGATCACACTCGCGTCGCGGCCTTTGGTTTCCGTTTCGGCGCTAACGTTGCCGTGCGTCTGGCATACCTTGAATCGCCGCGTCTGAAAGCGGTTGCCTGTCTTGGTCCGGTAGTTCATACCCTGTTGAGTGATTTTAAGTGCCAGCAACAGGTGCCGGAAATGTATCTTGACGTTCTGGCGAGTCGTTTGGGTATGCATGATGCTTCCGACGAAGCGTTACGCGTGGAGTTGAATCGCTATTCATTAAAAGTGCAAGGATTGCTGGGACGTCGTTGCCCAACGCCAATGTTATCAGGCTACTGGAAGAACGATCCGTTCAGCCCGGAAGAGGACTCACGCTTAATCACCTCATCAACTGCTGACGGTAAATTGTTAGAGATCCCATTTAACCCGGTGTATCGGAATTTTGACAAAGGTCTTCAGGAAATCACCGACTGGATCGAAAAACGATTGTGTTAAAAATTTGCTAAATTTTGCCAATTTGGTAAAACAGTTGCATCACAACAGGAGATTGCAATGACGTTACCGAGTGGACACCCGAAGAGCAGATTGATCAAAAAATTTACCGCACTAGGCCCGTATATTCGTGAAGGTAAGTGCGAAGATAATCGATTCTTTTTCGATTGTCTGGCTGTATGCGTCAACGTGAAACCGGCACCGGAAGTGCGTGAGTTCTGGGGCTGGTGGATGGAACTGGAAGCGCAGGAATCCCGTTTTACCTACAGTTACCAGTTTGGTCTGTTCGATAAAGCAGGCGACTGGACGAGTGTTCAGATAAAAGATGCCGAAGTGGTTGAACGACTGGAGCACACCCTGCGTGAATTTCACGAGAAGCTGCGTGAGCTGCTGGCGACGCTGAATCTGAAGCTGGAACCGGCGGATGATTTTCGTGATGAACCGGTGAAGTTAACGGCGTGAGTGAAATGTGCCGGATGCATCACATCCGGCAATATCCATTAAAACTGATAGGTCATGCCAACCGCGACAATATCATCATTATTGATGTTCAGCTTATTATCGCTATCCAGTTGGTTTATTTTATAATCAACAAATGCCGACATATTTTTGTTGAAATAATACGTAGCACCAACATCGATATAATTGACCAGATCTTCATCACCGATGCCTTCAATATCTTTCCCTTTCGATAAGACATAACCCAGCGACGGACGCAGACCAAAGTCAAACTGGTATTGGGCGACCGCTTCAAAGTTCTGTGTCTTATTGGCAAAGCCGCCAGTTATTGGCGTCATTTTGCGTGTTTCAGAATAGAAAGTTGCCAGATAAATATTATTGGCATCGTATTTCAGACCTGTTGCCCATGCTTCTGCACGCTTGCCTGTGCCACGGCTTTGCAGGTTCTGCTCGTTAGTGCGATCGGAGTTGGTATAGGCCCCACTGATGGCGAAATCGCTGCCACCAAAGTCATATGTCAATGACGTACCGAAGCCATCGCCGTTTTGCTTTTTAACGTCGCGGTTTTCGTTTTTCCCTTGATATTGCAGGGTTAAGTTCAGGCCATCGATAACGCCGAAGAAGTCAGTGTTACGGTAAGTGGCCAGACCGCTGGCGCGTTTGGTCATAAAGTTGTCGGTCTGCGCCGAGGAGTCGCCACCAAATTCCGGGAACATATCGGTCCAGGCTTCCACGTCATACAGCGCGCCCAGGTTACGACCATAATCGAAAGAACCCAAATCTTTATATTTCAACCCGGCAAAAGCGAGACGCGTTTTTTGCTGTGCAGTATCACTCTCCGCTTTATTACCGGCAAACTCTGCTTCCCAACGACCATAACCAGTCAGTTGATCGTTAATTTGTGTTTCGCCTTTAAAACCAAAACGGATATAACTCTGGTCGCCATCTTTACTGTCGTTATCACTCATATAATGCATGGCTTTAACTTTGCCATAGACATCCAGTTTATTACCGTCTTTGTTATATATTTCTGCGGCCTGTACGGATGCAGATGCCACAATGCCCATCACCACTAATGCCAGAGTGCTCTTTTTCATTTTCATTCCTGATTTTAATTAACGCGCGAATATTCAGCGGGAGAGTCCCGTTGAAAACAGGAAAGTTTTTAACCTGAGATTGTTAAAGATATATTACAGATTAATAATATTCTTAAAATGTGGTAATTTATTAAATCTGTAATAAAAGCGTAAACAACTGCCGCTACGCTTGCTGATCCCGCGCAACAAAACGCCATGCTTTGCTCGCAGATGGTTGGCAACCGACGACAGTCCTGCTAAAACGTTCGTTTGATATCATTTTTCCTAAAATTGAATGGCAGAGAATCATGAGTGACAGCCAGACGCTGGTGGTAAAACTCGGCACCAGTGTGCTAACAGGCGGATCGCGCCGTCTGAACCGTGCCCATATCGTTGAACTTGTTCGCCAGTGCGCGCAGTTACATGCCGCCGGGCATCGGATTGTTATTGTGACGTCGGGCGCGATCGCCGCCGGACGTGAGCACCTAGGTTACCCGGAACTGCCAGCGACTATCGCCTCGAAACAACTGCTGGCGGCGGTAGGGCAGAGTCGACTGATTCAACTGTGGGAACAGCTGTTTTCGATTTATGGCATTCACGTCGGGCAAATGCTGCTGACCCGTGCTGATATGGAAGACCGTGAACGCTTCCTGAACGCCCGCGACACCCTGCGAGCGTTGCTCGATAACAATATCGTTCCGGTAATCAATGAGAACGATGCTGTCGCTACTGCAGAGATTAAGGTCGGCGATAACGATAACCTTTCTGCGCTGGCGGCGATTCTGGCGGGTGCCGATAAACTGTTGCTGCTGACCGATCAAAAAGGTTTGTATACCGCTGACCCGCGCAGCAATCCGCAGGCAGAACTGATTAAAGATGTTTACGGCATTGATGACGCACTGCGCGCGATTGCTGGCGACAGCGTTTCAGGCCTCGGAACTGGCGGCATGAGTACCAAATTGCAGGCCGCGGACGTGGCTTGCCGTGCGGGTATCGACACCATTATTGCCGCGGGCAGCAAGCCGGGCGTTATTGGTGATGTGATGGAAGGCATTTCCGTCGGTACCCTGTTTCATGCCCAGGCGACCCCGCTTGAAAACCGTAAACGCTGGATTTTCGGTGCACCACCTGCGGGTGAAATCACGGTAGATGAAGGGGCAACCGCCGCCATTCTTGAACGCGGCAGCTCCCTGTTGCCGAAAGGTATTAAAAGCGTGACTGGCAATTTCTCGCGTGGTGAAGTCATCCGCATTTGCAACCTCGAAGGTCGCGATATCGCCCACGGCGTCAGTCGTTACAACAGCGATGCATTACGCCGTATTGCTGGACACCACTCGCAAGAAATTGATGCAATACTGGGATATGAATATGGCCCGGTTGCCGTTCACCGTGATGACATGATTACCCGTTAAGGAGCTGGCCGATGCTGGAACAAATGGGCATTGCCGCAAAGCAAGCCTCGTATAAATTAGCGCAACTCTCCAGCCGCGAAAAAAATCGCGTGCTGGAAAAAATCGCCGATGAACTGGAAGCACAAAGCGAAATCATCCTCAACGCTAACGCCCAGGATGTTGCTGACGCGCGTGCCAATGGCCTTAGCGAAGCGATGCTTGACCGTCTGGCACTGACGCCCGCACGGCTGAAAGGCATTGCCGATGATGTGCGCCAGGTGTGCAACCTCGCCGATCCGGTGGGGCAGGTGATTGATGGTGGCGTACTGGACAGCGGCCTGCGTCTTGAGCGTCGTCGCGTACCGCTGGGGGTTATTGGCGTGATTTATGAAGCTCGCCCGAACGTGACGGTTGATGTCGCTTCGCTGTGCCTGAAAACCGGTAACGCAGTGATCCTGCGTGGTGGCAAAGAAACCTGTCGCACTAACGCTGCAACGGTGGCGGTGATTCAGGACGCCCTGAAATCCTGCGGCTTACCGGCGGGTGCCGTGCAGGCGATTGATAATCCTGACCGTGCGCTGGTCAGTGAAATGCTGCGTATGGATAAATACATCGACATGCTGATCCCGCGTGGTGGCGCTGGCCTGCATAAACTGTGCCGCGAACAGTCGACGATCCCGGTGATCACAGGTGGTATAGGCGTATGCCATATTTACGTTGATGAAAGCGCGGAGATCGCTGAAGCATTAAAAGTGATCGTCAACGCGAAAACTCAGCGACCGAGCACATGTAATACGGTTGAAACGTTGCTGGTGAATAAAAACATCGCCGATAGTTTCCTGCCCGCATTAAGCAAACAAATGGCGGAAAGTGGCGTGACGTTACACGCTGATGCAGGTGCACTGGCGCAGTTGCAGACAGGCCCCGCGAAGGTGGTGGCTGTTAAAGCGGAAGAGTATGACGATGAGTTTCTGTCATTAGATTTGAACGTCAAAATCGTCAGCGATCTTGACGATGCCATCGCCCATATTCGTGAACACGGCACACAACACTCCGATGCGATCCTGACCCGCGATATGCGCAACGCCCAGCGTTTTGTTAACGAAGTGGATTCGTCCGCTGTTTACGTTAACGCCTCTACGCGTTTTACCGACGGCGGTCAGTTTGGACTGGGTGCGGAAGTGGCGGTAAGCACACAAAAACTCCACGCGCGTGGCCCAATGGGGCTGGAAGCACTGACCACTTACAAGTGGATCGGCATTGGTGATTACACCATTCGTGCGTAAATAAAACCGGGTGATGCAAAAGTAGCCATTTGATTCACAAGGCCATTGACGCATCGCCCGGTTAGTTTTAACCTTGTCCACCGTGATTCACGTTCGTGAACATGTCCTTTCAGGGCCGATATAGCTCAGTTGGTAGAGCAGCGCATTCGTAATGCGAAGGTCGGAGGTTCGACTCCTCTTATCGGCACCATTTAAATCAAGTAGTTACCTCACATTCAATTACACCACATTTTCCTCCTGTGCCGTATTTGTGCCATTGTAACCCTGGCAATTCATCAAAATACTGTTCTGACATCAGGCAGTGCAGGTGCAGACATTTAAGCCAATTGCTGCCGCCATTCCTTGACGTGGTCAATCAGGGCGCGGAGCTTTGGTGCAATATTGCGACGCTGTGGGAAATACAGATAGAAGCCCGGAAATTGTGGAAGAAAGTCATCAAGCAGCGATACAAGCTTACCGCTTTCAATATATGGCCTGAAAGTTTCCTGAGTGGCAATTGTTATGCCTGCGCCGGCAAGAGCCAGCCTCAACATCAGACGCAGATCATTCTGCTAATCCCACCGATGCTTCGGTCTGGAGTGGTAAATTAATATTGGACACAGTTTTATTTTCTCTCTTTTTCGAGGGCTATATGAACAGGAAGAATACATCCCTAAGCGGTTAATGCTGGCGTAATCAATAGACCAGCATTAATCACGGATGATTACCAATCAGACAGATATGGTTAAATCGTCGAATTCATAATTAATACTTTTTCTTACGCCGCTGAACAGCTTGAAAAGGATACATATTTTAAATATCAGTGAAGTGAACAGTTTATTGCCGTTATTAATAGAGATGGAGGAATAAATACGCGTATTCTACTATTGCAACAAAAACAACGATGATGATCAGTTTTCATAATGAAGTAACCTGACAGATATAAAAATGTTGATTGAGGCTCAATGCCCGGATGAAGGTTGTCGAGGGAGCCAGGTGGTTTTTTCTTTTGGGTGATCTCCATTGCTGGATAGTCCCCTCTTTCTCGCTCAAAGCAGACCCTGGAATTGAACGCAGAGGGACTACCTGACACAATTTTGCACAGTGAAGAGTCGGTCGTTATTAACGTTCAGATTTTCAATGTATCAATGACCATCCGCAGGGCGGGGGAGACGTTGCGATGAGGGTAATAGAGAAACAATCCCTCCATTCGCAGGCTGTAACGCTGCAACACCCTGATAAGCTTACCGTGTTCTAAATCATCCGCGACCAGTTCAACAGGAACATAGGCCAATCCGAGGCCCAGCCGGGCTGCTTCTGCTTCCATATAGCTGTCGGATAAGGCCCATTGCCCTTCAGGGCGATGAGTGATTTTTTTATCATCCTGATTGAGTTCCCACTGGTATACGCTGCCGTCGGCAAACTGATAGGCGATACAGGGATGCGCCTTTAAATCCGCCGGGGTTTGCGGAAAACCATAGCGACGAAAATGTTCCGGAGTCCCCACAATTGCCATCTCCATATCGGGCGTGATGCGTACCGCGACCATACCCTGGCCGACTTCAGGCCCCAGGCGGACACCTGCATCGAATCTTTCCTCGATGATATCGACGAACCGGCTCTCATTTATCAGTTCAAGCCGGATATCAGGATATCGCTGTTTAAATACCGCCAGCTTTGGCAGCAGGCATTTATCAATCGCGTGCTGGCTGGCATTGATACGCACCGTGCCGGAGGGCGTCTCTCGATAGTGCGCCAGCGTGGCAAGCCCAAGATCTAACATTTCAAATCCAGATGCCGTCTTCTGGTAGAGCTGCTCGCCTGCTTGTGTCAGCGACAGTTTACGCGTGGTGCGCACTAGCAGCTGGACGCCGAGCCTTTCTTCAAGCTCGCGAACAGAACGGCTGACTCCTGACTGAGCAAGACCCAGCCGCTGAGCCGCTGCGGTAAAGCTGCCTTCCCGCACCACCTGCATAAACAGGTACAGCTCGTTGTAGTTCTCCCTTTTCGCCATTGAAACATCCCCCCTTCATGCCGGCAATCTCCGCATTAATTTATAACAATATGGTATTAATCTTAGCATTAATCGCCCCCTAATCAGCACTAATTCTGCTCATTATAATGACCCCATCAAAGCAAAGCACCGCAGCGTTTTCCGTCGGAAACCTGTATCTCTCTATTGTTTTTTATGGGGATTTTTATGAAAGCCTTCACCCGAACGCTAAAAACCGCGATGCCGACCATGCTGCTTTTCGCATCATTAAGTGGAGTCACGACAATGAGTTATGCTGATTCAACCAATCCTAATGCCCCTGTGTCCATGACAGATAAATGGGATAAAACGTTCGCCGAGAGCCAGAAAGTCGATCACCGTAAAGTCTCGTTCCCGAACCGATATGGCATCACCTTAGTGGGCGATCTTTACCTGCCTAAAGACCGTGGCGATCGCAAGCTGGCGGCGATTGCGGTCAGTGGGCCATTTGGCGCGGTGAAAGAGCAATCCAGCGGCTTGTATGCGCAGACGCTGGCGGAACGAGGGTTTGTTACCCTGGCGTTCGATCCTTCTTACACCGGGGAAAGCGGCGGCTATCCGCGAAACGTCGCCTCACCGGATATCAACACTGAAGATTTCAGCGCGGCGGTGGATTTCTTAGGGCTGCAAAAAGAGGTAGATCGCAACCGTATCGGGCTGCTCGGTATTTGTGGCTGGGGCGGCATGGCGCTGAACGACGTGGCGATGGATACCCGCGTTAAAGCGGTAGCTACCAGCGTGATGTATGACATGAGCCGGGCGATGGGTCATGGTGTGGGGGATGGCAAAGACCGTTATTCTACCGCCGACCGTCGTGCCGTTCTGCAATATCTGAATGAACAGCGCTGGCAGGATGCGCAGAGCGGAACGTTCGCTCACGGTGGTCATGATATTAATGTCGATAGCAACGGCAAGGTCAGTGCGGGCGAGCGCATTCTGCCAGAAACGCTGCCGGCAAATCCTCATCCGGTACTGAAAGAGTTCTTTGACTACTATCGCATGCCGCGCGGCTTCCACGAACGTTCCGTTAACTCTACCGGGGCGTGGACGGCAACGATGCCGCTGTCATTTATGAATATGCCGCTGTTGAGCTACGCCAGTGAAATCACCATTCCGACGCTGATTGTGACCGGTGAGAAAGCACATTCACGCTATTTTGCTGAAGATGCTTACAAGGCGGTTGGCAGTAAAGACAAAGAGTTGGTGGTGGTACCAGGGGCAAATCACGTGGACCTGTACGATAACGTGGCCGGAAAAATACCTTTCGCGAAGTTCGAACAATTTTTCCAGACCAAACTGAAATAAAACCTCTCCTGAATTGATGCAAAGCCACCGGCCATAGGCTGGTGGCTTTTATCCTGATCTTTGTGAAATTTCACTATGTCGACACTAAGCCAAACACTATCACCTCATCATCAGCGCGCATACTGGGGCGGTATTTTTGCCATGACCCTGTGCGTGTTTGTGCTGATTGCTTCTGAATTTATGCCCGTCAGCCTGCTCACGCCGATTACCCGCGATTTAGGCGTGACGGAGGGGCTTGCAGGGCAGGGGATTGCTATCTCCGGCGCGCAGGCGGTTCTGACCAGCCTGACGCTTTCAACGCTAGCTGGAAAGATGAATCGTAAGTTCCTGCTGCTGGGGATGACGGTTCTGATGGCCGTATCGGGGCTTATTATTGCGCTGGCTTCCAGTTATCTGATGTATATGGTCGGTCGTGCGATGATTGGTGTGGCTATTGGCGGATTCTGGTCGATGTCAGCGGCAACGGCGATTCGTCTGGTGCCGCAGCATCAGGTCACGCGTGCGCTGGCAATTTTCAACGCCGGTAATGCGCTGGCGACGGTCGTGGCCGCACCGCTGGGAAGCTATCTGGGGGCTACGGTCGGATGGCGAGGCGCTTTCTTGTGCCTGGTGCCCATCGCGGTTGTCGCCTTTATCTGGCAGTGCATCAGCCTGCCAAGCATGGATGCGAATAAAAGCCACACTTCATGTGGCGCGGTATTCCGCTTATTTAGCCGCCGCATGGTTGTGGTCGGCATGATAGCTTGTGGCCTGTTTTTCATGGGGCAGTTTGCGCTATTCACCTATGTGCGCCCGTTTCTGGAGTCGGTGACACGGGTTAATTCCTTAGGCTTGTCGTCGATTTTGCTGATTATCGGCGTGGCCGGTTTTATTGGCACGCTGGTTGTTTCGGCATTTCTCAACAGAAAATTCTACCCCACGCTGATGGCCATACCCGGACTGATGGCCGTCATTGCCATCGGTCTGATGCTTACCGGGCATCACGTCTGGACGGTCTCGCTGCTGTTAGGACTCTGGGGCATGCTGGCCACCGCCGCGCCAACCGGATGGTGGACATGGATTGCGCGTACGTTGCCTGACAACGCCGAAGCTGGAGGCGGGCTCATGGTCGCGGTGATTCAGCTCGCCATCGCCCTTGGATCAACGGCAGGAGGCATTGTGTTTGACCGCCTTGGCTGGCAGAGCACGTTTGCTATGAGTAGCGTGCTGCTCCTTTGCGCTGGCGTACTGACCTTTGTTACCGCACGCCAGAAGGCCGGTGCGCTTTAGTCCGGCGAGGGCGCGCGTTGCTGAATAAGTTACACAAGGCGATGAGCGCCCACTATGGGTTGGGCGCTCTTTTAAACGATTTAGGTGATTTTCTAAAACGGCTACTGCAGATTTTTTCTCTTAATTTATGGGTATTTCCCCCGGAGGCGAGAAAGCGCTCTCCACGCCCGGCCGCAAGGATCAGGACGACGGGGGCAGGCATGAATCCTCATCCTGATGGAGACGTACAGAGGCGACTTCTGCCAGCACGGAGAGTGCCAGAGTATGCGCATCCCGGGCTTTGGGGAATATCCCGACGGGTGCCCGGATTTGCGCTGTCTCCTCCCTGGACCATCCCAGCTCGTGGAGCTTTTGCAGACGTAAAGTGTGGGTTCGATAGCTGCCCAATGCGCCGAGATAAAAGGGTTTTGCTTCTCGCGCGGCCTGCAACACTGGCAGCTCCCGGTTGAGATCATGGCACAGCAAAATGACCGCCGTATCGGTATCGATCTGAGCGCTGGCTGAGGCCGGAAAAAGATCGAAGATATGGCTGTCATAGCCTGTGGCTGCTGCAAGACTCGCGGTTGCCTGCGCCTCAAGAGAACGTCCGTAAATCATCAGACTGACGCATGGCCTGAACCCCACCTCAAAGCCATTGAGATTCCAGCCCGTCCGGGTTTGCGTGGGCAGGCACACCAGCGATTGAGCTTGCGGATCGTAGCGCAGACCCGCCGGTTTTCTCTGTTCCAGGCGGTTCAGCACGGCGAGCAGAGGCTGTGCCGAGCGTAGTTTATGGAGCGTCAGCGTGATCCCACCGCCGCAGGGCAGAACGATGTCAAACCACGGCGAACCTTCGCCATAGCAAATTTCGCGATCGCGGCCTGAGCCCATCACCTCCAGCGCTTCAAAAGCGGCAGCGGCCTCCACGCAGCCGCCAGAGACAAAACCGCAGTAACGGCCATCTTCGCGCACCACCATCTGCGCCCCGAGCGGGCGCGCCGCGCCGCCGCGTATCTCCACCAGCGTCACCAGCACCGCTCCTTTACCGGACATTAGCGCCTCTACGGCGAAGCGCAGAATGGTCCGGTGGTCATCGGTGAGAAACGCCTGCTCTGGCTTATGCCAGTGCTCGTCTTTGTCAAAAAGCGAGTATGACATTGTTCCTCCTTAAACCACATCCGGCAGTTTATCGAGCAGCTTATCCAGAGTGATGGGATAATCCCGTACCCGAATACCGGTGGCGTTATACACCGCGTTGGCGATAGCCGCGCTCACGCCGCACAGGCCCAGCTCACCGACACCTTTGGCCTTCATCGGGGAGGAGATGGGGTCGGTATCATCCAGGAAAATCACCTCCTGTTTTGGGATATCCGCATGAACCGGCACCTCATACCCCGCCATATCGTGATTAACGAAGTAGCCCAAACGGTCATCCACCGCCAGCTCCTCCATCAGTGCCGCGCCCATGCCCATAGTCATTGCGCCAATGACCTGGCTGCGTGCGGTTTTCGGATTCAGGATGCGTACTGCAGCACACACAGCGAGCATACGCCGGACCCGAACTTCTCCCGTCGCGCTATGCACGCCGACCTCCACAAAATGCCCGGCAAAGGTCGATTGCTGGTACTCCTTGCTCAGTGTTCCGAATTCAATGCTCTCTTCCGCTGTCAGCCTGCCGCCTGCGGTGGCCTCATGTAGCGTGGCGCTTCGGGTACCGTTGGTAATCTTGCCGTCGGCAAACTGCGACTGCCCAGGATCAAACCCGACTGCCGAGGCAATCATTTCGCGAAGTTTCACACAGGCGGCGTAAACGCCGGAGGTGGAGGTATTCGCGCCCCATTGTCCACCAGAACCCGCAGAAACCGGGAAACTGGAATCGCCGAGGTGAACCGCAACCTGCTCCAGCGGTACGCCAAGCATTTCCGCTGCCGTCTGAGCCAGAATTGTGTAGCTGCCGGTGCCAATATCGGTCATGTCCGTTTCCACGGTAACGGTGCCGTTTTGTTCTAGGTGAACCCGAGCACCCGATTTTTCCAGCAGATTATTGCGAAAGCCCGCCGCAACACCGTGGCCGACTAGCCACTCCCCGTCGCGTACCTGTCCGGGTGTGGCGTTGCGCTGCTTCCAGCCAAATTTATCCGCTCCGGTGCGCAAGCACTCAATAAGCTGACGGCGAGAGAAGCGGCGCGTCGGGTCGGCGGGGTCAACCTGAGTGTCATTCAGGATGCGAAACTCGACGGGATCGATGCCTGCTTTTTCCGCCAGTTCATCGATCGCGATTTCGAGCGCCATCAGACCGGGGGCTTCGCCGGGCGCACGCATGGCGTTCCCTTCCGGCAAATCAAGCGTGGCGAGCCGCAGGCCGGTATGACGATTCGCCCCTGCGTAGAGTAATTCGCTTTGCTGTACCGCCGTTTCCGGCGTGCCGCCGGGCAGGTTTCCGGACCAGCTTTCATGTGAGATAGCAGTGATTTTCCCGCTCTGGTCGGCACCGATACGCAGGTGCTGAAGGGTGGCGGGGCGGTGCGTTGTGTTATTGGGAATAGTGGGGCGGGGGAGCATCACTTTAACCGGACGTTTCACCGCACGGGCGGCGAGGGCCGCCAGCAGCGCATCGCTTCTCAGGAACAGCTTGCCGCCAAACCCTCCGCCGATATACGGGGAGATAATACGCACATTCTCCACGGGCACTTTCAGCGTTTTTGCCAGATCGGTGCGGCACCAGTCAATCATCTGATTTGAGGTCCAGAGGGTAAGCTTATTTCCATCCCAGACGGCCATCGAGGCATGCGGCTCCATCGCCATATGGCTCTGGTCCGGGGTCGTGTAGGTAGCATCAATCTTCACCGCAGCGGAGGTGAAAGCCCCGTCAAAGTCACCAACATTTTTATCGGGCGTGTCTTCCGGCGGCTGACTGACGGCCTGTTTCTCGTCCGCCAGGGAGTAAGCTCCTTTATTACGGCGATAGTGCGCCTGCACCAGCGAGGCCGCCGCTCGTGCCTGTTCGAAGGTCTCGGCCACTACCAGCGCAATGGCCTGATGATAGTGCTCAATAGTGGGGCCGGCTAACAGCCTGGCGGTGTTTTTGTCGCCTTTGCCGAGTGCCCCGGCGTTACTGGCGGTAATGACAGCCAGTACGCCCGGCGCTTTTTGCGCGGCGTCCGTATCAAGGGCGGTGAGGCATCCTTTGGCAATGGCGGAACCGACGATATAACCATAGGCGGCGTTGGGAGCTTCTTCATACCATTCGTAGGCGTAGCGTGCCGTGCCGGTAGTTTTCAGCGGTCCGTCGATGCGGTCATGGGGACGACCGACAACCTTCAGCTGATCGATCGGGTTTTCCCCTGCGGGTTTATCAAATTTCATGCCTGTGCCCTCGCTTCAGCCAGTACGGAGGCAAGCGTTCGCTTCGCCAACAGGAGTTTAAAGGTGTTTTCAGCGGTGGGATGGGCGCTGGCGAACAGCGCGTCATACACGGCCTGCGCCCCCTGGGATAGCTGAGCATTCGCAGCCTCAATGCGCCAGGGCTTATGTGCTACTCCGCCCAGCGCGACGCGCCCGCTGCCGTCAGGCTGAATAATCGCCGCGACCGATACCAGGGCAAAGGCGTAGGAGGCGCGATCGCGCACCTTACGGTAAATATGTTTTCCGCCGAGCGGCGGAGGTAACGTCACCGCAACGATAAGCTCACCGGGAAGCAGGGCGGTTTCAATGTGCGGCGTTTTCCCCGGTGGGTGATAAAAATCAGCCAGTGTGATACTGCGAGTCTTTCCCTCCGGCGTGATGGTTTCCACCACCGCATCCAGCAACCGCATTGCGACCGCCATATCGCTCGGATGGGTGGCAATGCAGGCTTCGCTTACGCCTACCACCGCGTGCTGACGGCTAAAGCCTTCAAGTGCCGCGCAGCCGCTCCCGGGCAGGCGCTTATTGCAGGGCTGATTGGTGTCGTAAAAATAGGGGCAGCGCGTGCGCTGGAGCAGATTACCTGCGGTGGTTGCCTGATTACGTAACTGACCAGACGCGCCAGCGAGCAGGGCGCGGGAGAGTACCGCGTAATCACGACGCACGCGCTCGTGAGCCGCCAGGTCGGTGTTCCGTACCAGTGCGCCGATGCGCAGCCCACCCGCGTCGGTCACTTCAATCTTATCGAGCCCGAGGCCGTTCACATCGATAAGGTGGGTGGGCGTTTCAATTTCCAGCTTCATCAGGTCCAGCAGATTGGTCCCGCCCGCGATAAATTTTGCGCCGGGTACGCGCTGAGCGCTAAGTGCCGCCTCGGCCGGGGTGTTCACTCGTTCATAGGTAAACGCCTTCATGATTTTATCTCCCCCGCAGCGTCTTCAATGGCGGCAAGGATGTTAGCGTATGCTCCACAGCGACAGATGTTGCCGCTCATACGTTCACGGATCTCATCGGCAGTTCTTTCTGGAGGGGAAACCAAATCGACCGTGACGTGACTGGGAATGCCGTCCTGAATCTCTTTTAGCACCGCTACTGATGAGCAAATTTGCCCGGAGGTGCAGTAGCCGCACTGGAAGCCATCATGCTTGATAAAGGCCGCCTGCATGGGGTGAAGATTCTCTGGTGAACCCAGGCCTTCAATGGTGGTGATCTCGGCCCCCTGATGCATGACTGCAAGCGTCAGGCAGGCATTAAGCCTGCGACCATTGACCAGCACGGTACAGGCTCCGCACTGTCCGTGATCGCAACCTTTCTTGGTACCGAACAGATGCAGATTTTCACGCAAAGCGTCCAGTAGCGTGGTTCGGGTATCCACCTCAAGCTGCTCGGTTTTGCCGTTCACTGTAGTGGCACAGTAAATTTGGCCACCTGATTAAAGGTGATATCCTCACCACAACACAAAACAGGTGACTTAATGAACAAGAAAACCAAACGTACTTTCACCCCTGAATTCAGGCTGGAATGTGCACAGCTAATTGTTGATAAGGGCTACTCATATCGACAAGCCAGTGAAGCGATGAATGTCGGTTCTACCACGCTTGAGAGTTGGGTGCGCCAGCTCAGGCGAGAGCGTCAGGGGATTGCGCCCTCTGCCACACCTATTACTCCAGACCAGCAACGTATCCGCGAACTGGAAAAGCAGGTTCGCCGCCTGGAGGAACAAAATACGATATTAAAAAAGGCTACCGCGCTCTTGATGTCCGACTCGCTGAACGGTTCACGATAGTTGCCAGACTGAGTGACAGCCACTCAGTTGTCAGCCTCTGTTCTGCTCTGGAAATACACCGCAGCAGTTACCGGTACTGGCGAAAACGACGCGATACGGTTAATCCGGCGCGAGTCAGGTTGTGCAGCGAAATACGCCGGGCGTGGAACCAAAGTAGGGGCTCTGCGGGGGCGCGCACGCTGGCTGAAATGCTGACCCAAAACGGCGTCCCGATGAGCCGTTACCGTGCCGGGCGTCTGATGAAATATCTGAACCTGAGCAGTTGTCAGCCCGGAAAACATCAGTACAAAAATGCTCGTCAGGAACATACCTGTCTGCCGAATCTGCTTGAGCGCCAGTTCGCTGTGCCCGAGCCAGATAGGGTATGGTGCGGAGATATTACGTATATCTGGGCAGGAAATCGCTGGTGCTATCTGGCGGTCGTCATGGATCTTTTTGCCCGCAGGGTTATCGGCTGGAGCCTGTCAGCGAATGCCGATACTGCCCTGATAAGCAGTGCCCTGCGGATGGCGTATGAGGTGCGTGGTCAGCCGCGGGACGTCATGTTCCATAGCGACCAGGGAAGTCAATATACAGGACTGAAATATCAACAACTTCTCTGGCGTTACAGGATAAAGCAAAGTGTCAGCCGACGGGGAAACTGCTGGGATAACAGTCCAATGGAACGCTTCTTCCGCAGTCTGAAAACAGAATGGGTGCCAACCGATGGCTACACAGGCAAAGACGTGGCCCGGCAGCAAATCAGCAGTTATATTCTGAATTATTACAATAGCGTCAGGCCTCACCATTATAACGGAGGGCTGACGCCGGAAGAGTCAGAGAACAGATACCATTTTTACTGTAAAACCGTGGCCAGTATTACTTGACCACTACACACCTTAAGTGTCAGGGGCATTATCTCTGGCGCGGGTGTAGCTGCCGGAACGCTTGCTGCAAGCGTAGAATGAGGATAAACCACGGCGGTCGCCGCCGTTGCGGCGCTGACTTTAATCAGATCGCGACGGGTCAAACTAAAATCGTGCGGCTCGTGCTTCCCAACCCGATTATCTTCGGGGTATTCGCCTTGGTTGCTCATACCAGGCCTCCGGTATTCTAAAGGGGAAAATAAGAGAGCGTTGCGAGAGTGCTGATGCTTTTTTAAACGTTAAGCATAGTCGGTGAGAGCAGGAGGATTATTCTTAAAACGCGAATGCAGCTATGAGCCCGGCTAATTAATTCATATTCGCCGATGACGGGAGCTCGTTTATTGCTTTAGTTGTGCGATGCAAAAACCGATAAGGAAACCTGTGATTGTCAGCTCTGCATCACCCTACAAATCTTTGTCACTTCTAACATAAAAATAGGGAGAAATGATGGTGCTTATATTCATTGGCGATTAGGAAACTATCTTGTTATACAAAACAATACAGTTCTTTACATTTGTCTTGTTTTATGAATACTCCTGAAGAGGTGTATAACATAATGGTACAAGCAGGGTAGATATGAATATATTTGAACAAACTCCACCGAACCGCAGACGTTATGGTCTTGCTGCATTCATTGGGCTGATTGCTGGCGTTGTTTCCGCATTTGTGAAGTGGGGTGCTGAAGTTCCATTGCCGCCACGTAGCCCGGTGGATATGTTTAATGCAGCGTGTGGCCCGGAATCATTAATCAGGGCTGCTGGGCAAATTGATTGCTCCCGTAATTTTCTCAATCCTCCGTATATTTTTCTTCGAGACTGGCTAGGGCTGACAGATCCCAATGCGGCTGTTTATACCTTTGCCGGGCATGTCTTTAACTGGGTTGGCGTTACGCACATTATCTTTTCGATAGTGTTTGCTGTCGGTTATTGTGTGGTTGCTGAAGTATTTCCAAAAATTAAACTCTGGCAGGGCTTACTGGCAGGTGCTTTAGCCCAACTTTTTGTTCATATGATTTCATTCCCTCTCATGGGACTGACGCCACCTCTGTTTGATCTCCCGTGGTATGAGAATGTTTCTGAAATTTTTGGACATTTAGTCTGGTTCTGGTCCATTGAAATTATTCGCAGAGATTTACGAAACAGAATTACTCATGAGCCAGACCCTGAGATCCCTTTAGGCTCAAACAGATAATGCATTGAATAATAAAAATGGCGCAAATGCAGCGCCATTTTTATAGGTTAAAAACATTGCTTTTTACTTTCTGAAGCAGATAGCCAGTGAGTACATCGCGCTACTTCAGGATGCTGTAGATCCGGAGAACACTATAGAGGAAGAGGCATTGTTGCTGGCAGATGGAAGAAGTTTCGGGTTTTGTTATCCCTGAAAAACGAAGCCCCGCGGTTATAGCTGGCGGGGCAGTGCAATTAATTATTGCATATTTATAACGGTGTCAGCCCGTATTTAGCTCTTGCACGATTGCAAGCCTCATTGACGACTCCGTTCTCACCAGACATGGCGAATTCTCTGCATGTGGACGATCGATTTTTATATATCGTGCAGCAGGCATTTTTGCCCGGGGTTCCTGCAAGGGCAATACATCGGGGGTTTTTCTGATTGGTACCGCTCATGCATCGGTGAAAAGGGGATATTTGTTCAGTGAGCCTGGCGGGAATGGTACCGCCAGCATCGTCGGCTTCGGCCCAGTAAAAAGAGACGCGGAAAAATGCACAACAGGCACCACACGTCATGCATGGATTCAGATTGCTCATAATTCACCAGTACAGCTATAAATCGTAAAGAGAACAGCGGTACATCGTATGTAAGAACGTACCGCGGTTGGCTGGGGAACTTTCGATAGTGTGAGTATTGAATGATTTCCAGCCGTTACCGATTTTACGTACTAATTCGTGAATAAACCACTCGTTAGCAGGCTGCCTGGCACCTTTCCGTGTCTCCTGAACACTATGGTGTACATATGAGAAAGCCCATCATTACAGGTGACATTGACGATCGCTTCCACATCATTTAAACGATTATTTGAGTCTCTGAGGTGGAATTCTTCCCTCGACCGATGGATAAGTCTTAGTCCGCCGAAGGGGGCTTAGCCGGACAGGAATCGCTAATCTTAATGAATTTGTCGTTATAGACCAGATAATGATTCCCCGGCTGACGTAACTCAGGCTGATGAACCACGTCTCCCGGACGTAGATACCAGGCATCGCCTTCCTCTTCGGTCGAATCACATCCTGGCTTAATCAGTAGCTTAAACCATGTGTTGCCAGTGTTACTTACCGTTCCTGTCACCTTGTCGAAGGACCATTTAAACTGAACCTGACGAGGTCGTACTACCAGAATGGTATCCATCACCACCACCGGCTCCGTGCTAACCTCGCCGCCGGTTGGGCTGCGTCTTGTCTGGTTGCGAGTGGGGACCTCGCGAAATGAGACCCGGTAGTAGCGCTCGCGGTTATCCCGTGGACCATGATAGTAAAATTTAAAATACTCGCTCTCACCAGCCTGCAACGCCAGCTGGCGGGGGGCGAAAAGCAGTTCACCATCCACCGGTCGGGTGCGCAATTCACTGCTGCCCGGGCTATCGATAGCACTGATGGCAATACGGTATATCCGTGCGCTTTTGTTGTTATTCACTACACGTTTGCTGACAAAGTCAGTCTCGGACGGCAGCGAAAATGTCAGATTGCCGACCGAAATCGCCTGTGTCAAAGGTGCCGCCAGCATACAGACCGCTGTCAGCAGGGCCTTAGTTAATGTTACGCCACGTCGCCTGAACATGAATCTCTCCTGAAGCGCTGACTTCGCCAAACCAGCCGTTATCATCTACCGTACGCAGAGAAATGGCGTTATCCATTGGAATCGAAAATTTGACTGTGGTCTTATCCATCTGCCCCACTTCGCCAGAGATATCAGTCCACGGTGTGGTCAACCACAGCGCATCGGTCATATCCCGCCAGCTATCATCGCACCCGGCATCGTAGGTTTTTGTAGCTCCGTTGCGGGTAATAAAGGAAAGTGTCGCCGGGAACGGTACTTTCGCCTTACCGTCATCGGAGCTGAAGACACAATAGGAGCGCCCGCCAATCACCTGCGCGGGTCCGGTCACCTTGATCAGCACTTCGTCGGCAGCTGTTTTACCGCTGGTGGTTACGATATAGCCGAAATCGAGTGCCGACTCGCCGCTGCCAACATATCCCTCCCGCGACGGTGTCTGAGTATATTCATCGGAGATAATACTGATGCTGAAATCACGGGGTTTGATAATCAGCGTGTTGGAGGTAGAAAATTCATACCAGCCAGACTCCGGTGATGTGGTGTTCTGAAAGCGAAAGTTGAACAGATCTTTGGTGTTGATATCGCTGATCCCCAGGTTCACCATCTGCTTAAAGAAGTTGCTCGAGAAGAAAACATAGATCGAGTCTGCGCTCTTCATCTCGTTGAAGGTGTAGTAATAGGCAGTATTGCTCACCGGTTTCCATGAACTGCCATTCAGACTGAACTGCATATCGTACGCCCCGACGGCCGAGGCTAACGACGAGTTGGCGATCGCCGGGAAGATATGGATTGAGGTGTTGCTGAGTCCGTTTGTTTGCAGGGTATAGTTAACCATCTTACAACTTAATCCTGAACGGCTGCCGATGGTTTGCGTCCGGCAGTCGGCGTTCCCTTCGCCCAGAGTCGGTACTCCGTCGCTGTTGATAAACACCTCCGCCAGCGAGTGGGTATTTATCAACCGTAGATTTGCTGCTTTCGTATGGGTGACGTTGCGAACATACCAGTTGCCGGAGGCCTGATCCTTACAGCGTGCGCCGCTGCTGGCGTCATAGTTCACAGAGGTCTGGCAGGCATTGATGGTCATTGTAAAGCTGCTGCCGACGGGCATTTGTTGCAGATACTGGTAAAACGCGTCTGACAACATGCCGTGCATCCACTTCGCGCCGCCGCTGGTCACCGTCGCGCCATAAAATCCACTGGCGTCGGTGGTTTGCGGCAGGATAAGACTGGTGGTCATATTACACCCTGCGTACCAGTTGATGCAGCGCAAGCCAGTTAAAGGAGATGAAACTGGTGAATTTTCCAGCCACATATCAAACTTCCAGTTGGTATAAAGGCCGGTGTTGTAACCGTTATCAATGTAGCCGAGACTTTGCTGATAGATGGTTCCTGAACCATTGTATTTTAAACCGGTCCAGCGGTTGGCACCGGTCAGGCGCGGATCCAGCGCCCCGCCAGGCGTGACGAAAAAGTTGTCGTCTGAGTTGTTTTCGACAAACACAAACTCGCGTGCCGGAGCATCCGCCCAGGTTGTTTTGCTCACTGCCGCTCTGAGCGCGGTTGCAGGCCAGATTAGCGCAAAGATTATCATCGCTATCAGTAGGTTAACTCTCATTCTCTTCTCCTGTCTGCGTCACCGCCGCCCACGATGAGAGGCCGCTGCAGACCACATCACCGACCCAGACGGCACCGCGCGCCTGGTTGAGTTCCAGCGCCACTTCGCAGGTTTTATTGCCACTGTAGCGAAAATCGATAGTGGGGTATTTCTTATCCACGTCCATGACAAACTCGCCGTTTTCATCGGTTCGAGTTCGGCCGATATGGTTGTTAATCCGTGCGTTAGCCAGCAGTGTGCCGTCTTCCGCACGGATACGACCGGAGACGGTAACCATCTGCTTCACTTCTGGCTCAATGACAGCGACATTGCCTGGATAGAGAGTCAGATGACTTTTGCGGCCGCTGACGATATCGTAGCTGTCGAGTGAGTTTTTGCTGTTCTGTAACTCCACCTCATATCTCCCATAGGGAGAGAGCGGGAGATAGTTACGCTTGCCGTTAAGCGGGAAAATCCGCCCGTTGATTTTGGCGCTGATCTGACCATCGTTCTCCAGGCCAGTGTCGAATATCACCCCAGCGTTGCCATCGGTCTGCCCGCTGGCAGCGATGTTTTTACCCTGCCAGCCGATGCTGCCGTTGGCGGTCAAATTGGTATTGATGTAGCCGTCCGCCGCGCTATTGACGTTCAGCGTTCCGCTGGCGTAACGAGCGTCGAACTGTGCATACGCCCCACCGCTGAGGGTTTTGTCATCACCGGTATCGCCGGAGATGGCTCGTGACAGATTGGCACCAACAGTGCGAATGGTTCCTTCATCAAACTGTTTGCGTGCTGACAGGTTTGCCATGGTGTAGCCGTTTTGATGGGTCATCCCTGCGCTAAACCAGTTGCCCAGTGGTAGCGAGAGATCGAGAGCGATATATTTCCCTGTATTGGCGCTGCTGTCGCCGTTGTTATAGCGCTGAATACCGGCCCGCAGGCCAAGCGAACCAAAGGTACCGCTGTAGACACTTTGATAGTAATCTGCCGTGTAATAATGGCTGTTGTAGCGGCGGTCATCATTGTAGCTGATGCTGAACGTACCCAGCTTCGACCACAGTGAGTTCAGGTTGAGTGTGCCGCCGATTGCACGGTTGTCGGCATCGCTACGTCGCAATTGATTGCCAATGCGGGTTTTTTCCTGGTTAACCCACAGCGAACTGAAGCCTCCAGGTAGAGTGGCGCTGATGCTGGCGATGTTGCTCCATGAGCTGTCACTGGCCAGCATGTTTTGCAGGTTAACGTTGATCGCCCCCCCAAGCGGCAGCGTCAGACGGGTTTCACCCACCGCCTGATTATCGTATCCATATCCCGTTGCCGCCCAGCTAAGCGTACTCAGTGAGCCGGAGGTCGAGGCACCTGCCAGCCAACTCTCTTTAGCTGGTCGCGTCTTTTTCCCGTTTTCCGACCAGCGATCCATATGAAAGCTACCGCCCCATATCTGCCACGCCAGTGGTGCACCGACGCCGCGCCCCCGGCTAAACAGCTTATTGACCCGTTGAGTGCGTTTGCTGATCACGCGACCGTTAACGATGACCTCAACTTCCACATCGTAAATACCGTACGGTAGACCCCGGGTATCCACTTCATGATTGCCCATGGTGAAGTTCTGAACGCTTAGTAGCCGCCCATCACGGGTGAGATGTACTTCGCCCGCCGCCGGTAAAAAGGCGATCACTGGCGTGGCTGACTGGCTGCTGTCGAAGATGGTGGAGCTGGCCTGGTTTCCCCAGGAAAGGCCGTAAATCTTCCCTGCTGAAATGGCGGTCATCGGCCCTAAGGACTGCAAGTTCCAGGTATCGAGCATTCCACCGGCAAATCGGTGACCGGCAAAATCGCGTTCATACATCGCTTTATATAATTCACTGTCCTGTTGACCGCTACCGATCCCGTACAGCGAGCCGTCGAGCACCACGTGATGTTCGCGCAGTGCAGTAACGTTATTCAGCGACAGATAGCTGGATGTGTTGCTCCCGCCGTTACGCAACTGGTTGTTATAGACGCCGAAGTTATAGCTCAGATTACTGCTGAGGGTGTTAACACTGGACTGCCCGATGTCTTCGCTACGTGAGCGTAGTACGGTGCCCAGCGCTTCGCGCTTGACCACCAGCTGCAGCAGCAGTTGGCGCAAGCTGAGATCCAGCTGCGCGTTGTCAGTCAGGGGGATGGTAAGGGCCTCATTGAACGGGGCGTTCGCCAGAGCCATCAGCTGCTGTCGAGTTTGTTCGCTGACACTGGCGTTATCTTCACTCTCTTCCAGCTGTATTTTCCGGATGCGTAGCTGTCCATCATCCAGCCAGATAAAAGCGCTGCCGATTCGCTGATCGTCCTGGCGCCCCTGGCTACCGGCGAGATGAATATAAAGTGGGACGCTCATGCCGTCCTGAAGCGCCTGACTGAAGGCCTGCGGAATAATCACCCCACCTATTTGCTGCGCACTTATGTCAGCAGCGCTGGCATCGGGCTGAACGAACAAAAAGACCATGCCGAAGGCAAACTGGGCTTTCAGTCCTGGGGAGAACCGTCGTAAAGGCATTGTCATTATCCATCTGCACAGCTATCTATTTCACGGGAATGAACTTATCACCCTGCCAAAGTGCAACCCGTCCTTTGTTATCCGCCGTGTCCACGCGGGTAAAACGACGCGACTTGCCCGGCATCAGGTAGTAATTCTCTTTACACTCCTTACCATTGGCGGCTTTCAGGCAGGGGCCGTAGGCGAGGATCCGCAGCGTCGCATTTCCTGTATTTGTCAGGGAGCCGTTGGCGTACTGAAAGTGGTAGTTCGCCTGGCGGGGGGCGACGACCAGAATGGTGCCGATGCGGGCGGAAGCAGTGGCCACAGCGCTACGGTTGGCATTATCGCGCTGCGCATCACTGAGGGCCTGATCAAACCAGACAATGCGGTAGTAGCGCTCTTTTTCATCTGCTGGTCCCTTATAGAAGAAGCGGATCACTTCGCTGGCTTGGGCGGGTAGCAGCAAGCTGGCGGGAGTGAGTAGCAACTCATCCGGCTTGTCCATTGCGATAACCTGCCCGTCGTCAAGCGGTGAAGAGAGCCGTTCGAGACGGATATTGATGAGGCGGCCACTGTCGGTACTGTTTTGGATCGTTTTGCTCAGCGTGCTGCTGTCACTGTTCATAAACGATGATATATCGCCGACATCCAGCGCCTGGGCCGGAGATATTCCGGAAAACAGCAGAGCGAGAGGCAGAAGGTGCTTTTTCATAACAATTCCGTCCAGGAATAAAGCAGGGGGGCTACCCCTGCTGGTACATCAGAGAGATTAACTGGTCCAGGTCGCGTCGAACTGTACGCTAACGTCGCCGCTCCAGATGCCTTCCGGTAGAGTGCTGTAATCGGTTACTGCGGTGGTACCATTGGTGGTGCCGCTGATGATGGAGAAAGTGAAACCATCCTGTGCGGTGGTACGATTGCTGGCATTGTAACCGTTAGCCAGTGGGCTAAGGTTGCCGCCCAGTACGCCGTTGGCGGTATCGATCATCACGGTATCGCCAGTTTTTTCGACTGCCGCGCCGTTATAATCCACGCCCACATTCAGTGTGGAACCTGAGGTATCCAACTGGGTTAAGGTGTTGGTGATAAGACGTGAGGTCAGTTTAAAGGCGGTAGCCGTTGAGTCACCCTCGATAGCCACGTCAAATAGACCTTTCTGTGAGTTAAAACCTTTAATGCCTTCGGCATACTGGAACGCCAGGCTACCGAGTGGCGTCACAACCAGCTTACTGGTGGTGTCTTTTTTGGCTGTTGCTGACCAGGTCGCTACAGCCTGAGCTGTTACGTCAGCAGCCTGCGCCACACCTGAACCGGTAAACACCGTTACCAGAGCTATTGCCAGAACCTTTTTTTTCATTGCTTTTCTTCCCGAGTTGAATTGAGGACGTGATGTCCCTGTGAGTCATTTTTTAAAACTAACTTGCCTGGAGTTTACGGAACCAACTTATATATTTTTGAGTACAGCTTGGCCTCAGCATTACGCCGATGGGTATACACTGTCTTCACACTACAATTTTCAATTCTGGCAATCGATTTAGGCAGCATTCCCTGAGCCGTCATGCGGATAATTTCCATTTCCCGGTCAGTGATTTTATCTTTCTTAATATCTTTTCTCAGGAACCTGCCATTAATCACATAGGCCAGTTCTTTTCTAATATCACGACTCAGTCCAGCGTATACCACGCCCCTAATATTGCTGTTGTAATACCAATAATTTGCTAAGGCTTCTGACTTTCTGGCCGCAATCAATACGACCTGTTTCCCCTTTACCGCGGATAACCACTCATTATCACGGTTTATAAACTCAGTTAAAGAATCCGTATTGAGATTGATAAACACGAAATCTTTTCTGATTTTCTCCAGCGATAGATAAATTAATCTGTCGATATCCACAATCAGTTCAGATAGTCCTTTATAGAAGTAGGCGTCATGGGGAGACCAGATGTATTTATCAGAACGGTTTTGACATTCCATATGGTTTTTAACCTCATAGTCCCTGCTGTAATCATTTTGCCATGTCACTACTTTCCAAACCTGTAATTTTTACAGGTACATTCAGTTTCTTTAGTAAATCGGAAGTAAATAAGATACGTAGCACATATCAATATAGGTTAAACGAGATTAAGTTTTAATTATTTTCGATTGGGCTTAAATTTATGTTTTTTTCCTGATGAGTGTCAATATGTGAACAGAAAAGGAATTCCATGGTTAAGTCAATATTTACAAAAAATGAAAATATTGCTTTTTTGATAAGAAGAAAAAGACATTCAGTTTCATAAGGTTATTGGCAATATAACGTTCAATTCTTACTTGCATTTTATATTAGCCAGGAACTTTGCCCTGAGGTGTTAGGAATAGTCTTAATGTGTTGTGTAATGGACTAGTAAAAAAACAAGTTTAAATGATAAGAAATAGAATATAAAACTATAATGAGTCATAATTAAAGATGATTTGCCAATCAGTAAAGTGTTTTAATGGATTAACATGCCGCACAAAATGGTTATGGGTGTTCATTCCAATAAGTGATGAAAAATTAAACAGGTGTAAGTACGTCATCTGTCCGGTAAGCCCCCTAAGAGCCAAATTAAGTGAAGTTAAACGAAGACTGCCAGTTGTCACAGGAACGATGGCCTCTTTGCCAGGGCACTGCATTCAGTCATCTGTGCGCGTTACTCTAACTGGCACTCGAACGTCGGCGATGGGGTTACCGGTGGATCAGGCCGTTCCTGTGGCGTAAACGTTTTTATGTCAGTACCAACAGATTTACCACATTTATCATCTTAACCGTTTGAGTGTAAATGCAGGCTGCGTCGCAAAGGGAGGAAACTGAGTGGCGTGTTCAGTCTAAAAGAGAGTTGATGCCAGCATACAGGGCGCACCTGGTCAACAAGTCAACATTAATATAATGGAATATTCGGAGAGAAACGTCAGGCAGTTGACCTTAAATGAACAGGAAGATACATCCCCAGGAAAATTAATGCTGGTGTAATAAATACACCAACATTAATCCGGTCTGATTATTAATCAGACAAATATCGTTAATTCGTCGAATTTTGAATCAACGTTTTTTCTTACGACCCTGAACGGCCTTAAAACGTGGATTAGATTTACAAATCACATATAGCCGTCCTTTTCGCTTCACAATCTGACAGTCTGGATGGCGTTCTTTTGCGGTACGCAGAGAGTTAAGGACTTTCATCATGCCCCCTTTTTCGTGCTAACAAAACGACCAAAACGTTGGGTGAATCGTGCAACATTTCCTTCTGATGCCACTGTTCTCAGCTTCCCTGTATAGAACGGGTGCGATTTAGAAGAGACATCAATTGTCACGTACGGATACGTTACGCCATCCAGCTCAATCTCACGGTCTGTTTTGATAGTCGAGCCGATTTTAAAGTACTCATCAACACTGGTGTCATGGAACACCACAGTACGATACTCAGGATGGATATTGGGTTTCATCATTTTTACCTGTTATGTTATAACATAACCGTAAAGATACATGCTCATCCGGATCATTTCAACACCCAATCCCTGTGACCATTTGTGGTATGTGGAATTTCCTCAACGGGGAAGTCTGGCATTGTTAACAGCCATTGGCTGACGCTCCCATAAACGCCTGGATGAGTGATTGATGATGGTTTCGCTGAGAGTATGGATTTTTCGAGAATGGAGGTTATCTCCACTTTACTGGCCGATGATTTATCGCAGTATGATTGATTACCTGACAGCGTGTATTCCTCTCCCACGGATATAATAATTACTTACAAAAAGGGAGAGGATGCATATTTTAAATATCACTGAAGTGAACAGTTTATTGCCGTTATTAATAGAAATGGAAAAATAAATAGGCGTATTCTACAATTGCGACAAAAACAACGATATTAATCAGTTTATGACTGATTTGTTGTACTTTATTCTCTTTCATTGGTACTTCCTCGCTTTAAAAAAGAGTGCACTTCGTAAGTGCCCTTATATAAATAACGAGTTTGGTCAACCAATTTTTTGACATGTATCACAAATTTGAATAGATGTATTACATCAACTATCTTTTATTGCCCCAACGTCATTGATATATGTCGCCTGAAGTCAGTTCCGGGAATGAGTCTGATCTCAAGACAGGCCCAGTCCTGGCGTTGATTAGCGCTGAGGAGCATATCGCATCTCATCATAATGTCGTATCTCCTGGGGTGTTATACAAGATATCGTTGTTGGTGACCTGGGAGAGGAATTGAGTTCTATTAAACCGTCAACTATGCCGGATACATACTGGATTACACAGCAGGCACGCCTTATGAGAGAACGTGCCGCAGTGACGGGTTAATTATCTGAAAGAATTTGCGAGGCTGTATCGGTTACTCATTGGTTTGATAGTTTTACACTCGGGAGAGTAATAGATATTTAATCCATTAACGGAAACCAGCCAGTTCCTTTCGATGCCTGAATTTGATCCCATAGTTTATCCGGAATGGTTAATTCAGGAACAAGTTGTGGATTAAGGGTTGTTTGAATTTCATGGCTTCTACCTGATTCAGCTAAAGTCACCCATTCTGGATTTATCACCAGCCCTTTACCGATCGCAACAAGTGGCAGGCCAGTGGAAATTGCTTCTTGAGCCTGAGACGGTGTGCGTATTTTACCTGCAGCGATTACCGGCACTCTGCCTGCAATATGATTTAAAATCAATTCAATAGTTCGGGGGCCATTTGGCGACTCAACAGGGTAGCTATCGTTAATACTGACCAGCGAGGTATGTATATACGAAATACCGGATGCAATGAGCCGATCAAGGAGTTTATAAGTATCCTCTATCCGCAGCCCCCCTGTTGCAGATTCTTCAGGAGATATTCTGTAACCGATGGCAAAGGGCTTTGTCGCATATTCATAGACTACATTTTTTACTTCCTGTAATACGGCCAGCGGGAATCGCATACGTCTTTCGAGATCTCCTCCCCATCGGTCATTACGCTGGTTAAATAGAGGGGAGAAGAAATTCTGTAGAAGGAATCCGTGCGCACCATGAAGTTCAATGCCATCAAAACCTGCTTTAATCGCCCTTTTTGTGACATCTCCGAATGGGCTTTGTTGAATAAATCGAACTTTTGCTGAGTTGAAGGATCAGATCACGCATCTTCCCGACAACGCAGACCGTTCCGTGGCAAAGCAAAAGTTCAAAATCACCAACTGGCCCACCTACAATAAAGCCCTCATCAACCGTGGCTCCATAACTTTCTGGCTGGATGATGAAGCTATTCAGGCCTGGTATGAGTCGGCAACGCCTTCATCACGGGGAAGACCTCAGCGCTATTCTGATCTCGCCATCACCACCGTTCTGGTCATTAAACGCGTGTTCAGGTTGACCCTGCGGGCTGCACAGGGTTTTATTGATTCCATTTTTACACTGATGAATGTTCCGTTGCGCTGCCCGGATTACACCAGTGTCAGCAAGCGCGCAAAGTCGGTTAATGTCAGTTTCAAAACGTTCACCCGAGGTGAAATCGCGCATCTGGTGATTGATTCCACCGGGCTGAAGGTCTTTGGTGAAGGCGAATGGAAAGTCAAAAAACACGGCAAAGAACGCCGTCGTATATGGCGAAAGTTGCATCTGGCAGTTGACAGCAAAACACATGAAATCATCTGTGCAGACCTGTCGCTGAACAATGTGACGGACTCAGAAGCCTTCCCGGGTCTTATCCGGCAGACTCACAGAAAAATCAGGGCAGCATCGGCAGACGGCGCTTACGACACCCGGCTCTGTCACGATGAACTGCGGCGTAAGAAAATCAGCGCGCTTATCCCGCCCCGAAAAGGCGCGGGTTACTGGCCCGGTGAATATGCAGACCGTAACCGTGCTGTTGCGAATCAGCGGCTGACCGGGAGTAATGCGCGGTGGAAATGGACAACAGATTATAACCGTCGCTCGATAGCGGAAACGGCGATGTACCGGGTAAAACAGCTGTTCGGAGGTTCACTGACACTGCGTGACTACGATGGTCAGGTTGCAGAGGCTATGGCCCTGGTACGAGCGCTGAACAAAATGACGAAAGCAGGTATGCCTGAAAGCGTGCGTATTGCCTGAAAACACAACCCGCTACGGGGGAGACTTACCCGAAATCTGATTTATTCAACAAAGCCCTCCGAATGCTCTAATGGTTTCCTGAATTTCGTTTTCAGTCATTTCCCTGCTTTGTACCACTCTCTTCATAAAGTCACCAGATTTTACGCTTGATGCGCTGGCACTAATAACATCGTTATTTGGTACAAGCTCCGGGATGGCTTTATTACCGGCGTGGAAAATCTGCAAAATAGCCGGAGCACCGCCACTTTTGGCTGCCGCTGCTAACTTTTCAAGGCTGTTAATGAAACGGTCGTCATACGCGGCAAATTCATGAGTAAACCCAATGCCGCTTGGCGTGACATAGGTACATCCTGTTATTACTAAACCAACATTTTGTGAGCGACGTTTATAAAATTCGAGTTCTTGCTCAGAGATGGTTCCATCAGGATTCGCTGACCAGGTCGTCATAGGAGCCATAACGATACGATTACGTAGCTTTATTTTTTCTGTCAGCATAAAAGGAGAAAACAATGATGGGTGTTTATTTGTCATAACAATACCTCAAATGTTTATCTGATTTTGATGCGTATGTTTTAACTGGTTAGTTGTTGCCAGCTTTGGAACCAAGGTTTATGGCTTTATTTATAATTCCTTCAAAGGGTTTCTAATAATCTTAATAATTGAGTTGCTGCTTTTTTGTTTCTTTAATGAAATTTCTTTTTGAGTAATTTTATTATTGTTGTGTAGTCAATAAAGGATAAATGTCAGGGAGATAAGGAATCTCCCTGTAAGATTATTACAAATGTGTTTTATAAAAAGGAATTAATTTATCGAGTGCCTGTTTCACAGGTTCTGGCTTATCATACAGGTCGTAATGTGAATAACCTTCAACCACGACCAGCTCTTTATGTTTTGAGGCAGCGCGGCCAATAATTTCGCAGCCGTCACGGTAGGCACCAAATGCGCCCACTCTATCGCCCACCACAACCATTATTGGTTGAGTTAACAGGACTTCTGCAAGATGAAATGCATCCCAACCCACGGCAACAGTCTGATGTGAGAATAGCGAACGATTTACCCCATTAGGTGCACAGCCTCGTGGCGAACGATAATATTCTGTGGCTTCAAAAAGGTCTATTTCTGTTAATCCCGCTTCAAGAGCTGCATCCGGAGAAGAGGGGAGTAAATCATCTACGCGAAGTTTTGCGCCGTTAGCTTCGTCTGTTCTTTGTTGCGCCATTGCTTCGAGTGCTCCGATAGGATTAAACGCTGTAAATCCCTCACGCATAAGACGCCCGTAGTTTGCACCCGTGACAGTACCAATAGCTTTAATTCGACGTTCTGTCATTGCGGCATTAATGGCATATCCACCTCCACCACAAATACCCAGTACACCAATACGCCCGGCATCAACGTAAGGTAAGGTGGTAAGGTAATCAACGACAATGCTGAAGTCTTTTACTCGCATTGTTGGATCTTCCAGATAACGCGGTTCTCCACCGCTGCTTCCCTGAAAACTGGCATCAAAAGCAATGACGATAAAGCCAGCTTTTGCCAGGGCGGCACCATACACACTACCCGATGTTTGTTCTTTGCAGCTTCCAATTGGATGGGCGCTGATAATGGCAGGATACTTTTTTTCACTATTAAAATCGTCAGGGAAATAGATATCAGCAGCTATATCCCAGTAAGTATGTTTTATCGAAACAGTTTTCATTTCAAGCTCCGGGGAATTGCCTAAACAGATTTAAATATCATTTCTATTATCCGCAACTGGCATTCGTGTTCATGTCGAGAACGGCGTAATAGTATGACTTGTATTGGTTATCATCAATGGTCTAATATCTATCACAGTGTTAAGTTAAGGTTTACAATGATGAAAATAGAGCCTTCAATTTTGCCTTCTCTTGCCTGGTTTGCGCTGATTGTTCGTGCCGGCAGTTTTTCCAGAGCCGCTTCTGAAATGGGTATTACGCGGGCCGCATTGTCCCAGAATTTAAAATCTCTTGAGGAACGTCTTAACACCAAGCTGATATACCGTACGACCCGCAATATGTCGCTTACTGAGGAAGGACAGCGTCTGTATGAAGTGCTGGTGTCGGCTTTGGGGCAAATTGATGATGCTTTGAAAGATGTTGGTGATACCCAACTTGAACCTACAGGCCTGTTGAGAATAAATTCCTCCCGTGTTGCAGCACGGATGCTTGTTGAGCCTCATATTGGCGAGTTTCTTACTCGTTACCCCAAAACAAAGATAGAACTCATTATGGATGACGGTTTATCTAACATTATTGCGGACGGCTGTGATGTGGGCATACGTCTTGAGCAAGGACTGGATGAGCATATGACTGCCATTCCTGTTTCTCCGCTTATTAAACTGGTTACTGTGGCATCGCCAGATTATTTAAAAGAGCACGGTATTCCTGAAACGCCTCAGGAACTGAGTAACCATAATTGCCTTCGGTTGCGGCATAAAAGTAGTGGTGCACTCTCTGCATGGGAGTTTTCTAATGTTGCGGGGGGTAATGAAGAGTTCGAAATAGAGGTTTCAGGTAAGTATATTTCTAATGATGACGAAAGCATGATACGAATGGCGCTGAATGGAACGGGTATCATTCAACATCTGGATTTTGCAATCGCTGAACATATCAATGCGGGCAAGTTACAGCCGATTCTTGAGGATTGGGCTGTTTCATTTCCTGGATTTTATATTTATGTTTCATCACGGGTGAGAATGCCCTCTAAAGTTCGTGCTTTTATTGATTTTATGGTGGAGAAAAGAGTAAAACTCGAAAATTGATGATATGTGTAATTGATGGTTGCTCTGGGCGAATATCGGTAAGAGGAATAACGTAATCATTAGGACGCGTTTACATAATAAACTTTCTGATAATTAATACTTATTTTCTATACGGCCATAATATCAATTATCATTATCACCGGTAATGTGGTTAAAATAATAGCATCTATGCTCCCCCCTTCATGAGTGTCTGTGAAGAGGATGCTTCTACAAGGAAATCGCCAATGCTCAAAGAAAACTTCAACGAACTGCAAATCTTTCTTGTGGTGGCAAGAGAGCGAAGTTTTACCAAAGCAGCGGGCAAACTCGGCGTCTCTCAGTCTGCACTTAGCCATGCAATGAAGGCTCTGGAGGAAAGGCTCAACATCCGCCTCCTGACACGGACTACCCGCAGTGTGGCTCCCACAGAAGCGGGGGAGAGAATCATTGCCTGCCTTGAACCGCGTATTGACGAGCTTGAACAGGAACTGGAGTCACTTATTCAACTGAACGGCACGCCCTCCGGGAATATTCGTTTATCTGCCGGGGAACATGCCGCGCGAAGTCTGGTTTGGCCGAAGCTAAAACCTTTTCTCAGAGAGTATCCCGAAATCAATGTCGAACTGGTGGTGGATAACGGTTTTGTCGATATTGTTGAAGGCCGTTTTGATGCCGGGATACGACTGGGTGAAAATGTTGATAAAGATATGGTTGCAGTCAGGATTGGACCAGATATGCGGATGGCTGTGGTGGGAGCTCCGGCGTATTTTGCTGCAAACCCTGCGCCTGAAACGCCTCACGAGCTACAAAATCATCGCTGCATCAACATGCGTTTGCCAACTGCCGGTGGGCTTTACCACTGGGAGTTCGAGCGAGAAGGGAAACCTCTTCGCGTTAAGGTTGATGGGCAGCTGACGTGTAGTCCATTGCCAGAAAGAATTGATGCCGCGTTATCAGGGTTTGGGATCGCTTGTGTCCCTGAAGACATGGTTCAGGAGTATATAAAGTCAGGCAAGCTTATTCAGGTGTTACAGGAGTGGTGTCCAACTTTTCCCGGATATTATCTTTACTACCCCAGCCGCAAGCAGCATCCGCCAGCTTTTGCGCTGTTGATCGATGCGCTTCGCTACACCGAATAACGGGTCCTTTATCCTGGACCCGTTTGGGTATTAGCGGCCTACGCGTGCCTGATGTTCAGGCGAGTAACGTTCACCGACGATTTTAATTGTTTCCAGCGCCTCGGTTATCTGCTGCGTATCTTTCTGCGAAAGAACAATGTCAGCAGCGGCCAGGTTTTCTTCCAGCCGGTTCAGTTTAGTGGTGCCAGGGATGGGAACAATCCACGGCTTTTGTGCTAATAGCCATGCCAGTGCGATTTGTGCAGACGTTACCCCTTTCTCCGCAGCCAGTTCACCTAACAAGGTGACCAGTTTTTCATTGGCTTCAATGGCTTGTGCTGCGAAACGCGGTACGGTGCTGCGGTAATCATCTTTGCCGAAAGTGGTTCCCGGCTTAATCGCCCCTGTCAGGAAACCTTTACCTAGTGGGCTGAAGGGGACAAAACCAATTCCCAGTTCCTCCAGTAACGGCAGAATTTCCTGTTCAGGCTCACGCCACCACATGGAATATTCGCTTTGCAGGGCGGTGACAGGTTGTACCGCATGTGCACGACGAATGGTTTGTGCTCCCGCTTCCGACAGGCCGAAATGTTTGACCTTACCTTCTGCGATGAGGTCTTTCACCGTTCCTGCAACATCCTCAATAGGAACATCCGGATCAACACGGTGTTGATACAGCAGGTCAATAACATCTGTTTTCAGACGACGTAATGATCCTTCAACGGCTTCACGGATATGTTCCGGACGGCTGTTTAAAATCTGCTGCTTATTATCATCGCCGAAGGTAAAACCGAATTTAGTGGCAATTACCACGCGGTCACGAAACGGTTTTAAGGCTTCGCCGACCACTTCTTCATTCAGATACGGACCATACACTTCGGCGGTATCGAAGAAGGTGACGCCACGTTCAACCGCAGCACGAATAAGTTCGATAGCCTGACGGGTATCGGTCGCCGGGCCGTAGCCGTGGCTTAAGCCCATGCAACCGAGCCCAAGGGCGGAGACTTCGAGTCCGGATTTACCCAGATAACGTTTTTGCATTGAATGAATACCTCTTTTATCGCGGCTTAAACATCAAGTTTGCGGCCAGTCAGCCATTCCACCATTGCGGGATCGCGGTGAGAGAAGAACGCGCTGGTTGCGGTATCCAGGGCGGTAATTTGCAGCATATCTTCAGGGCTGAGTTCAAAATCGAGAATGTTGATGTTCTCTTCCATGCGTTCTTTTCGCACTGATTTTGCCAGTGAAACAATGCCTCGTTGGTAGATCCAGCGCAGAACAACCTGGCCCACGCTTTTGCCATACTTCTCGCCAATTGCCGTGAGAACAGGATGCTGGAACAGACCATTTTTCCCTTCCGCAAACGGTGCCCAGGCTTCTGGCTGAATGCCACGACTTTGCATCCAGGGAACGGCCTGTAGCTGCTGATTGAAAGGGTTAACTTCAACCTGGTTTACCGCCGGAACGACGTTATTAAAAGCGATAAGGTCTGCCAGTCGGTCAGGATGGAAGTTACTGACGCCAATAGCGCGAATTTTACCGGCCTGTTGCAGCTCTTCCATGGCACGCCAGGCTCCGTGGACATCGCCGTATGGCTGGTGAATCAAATACAGGTCAACGTAATCAAGTTGCAGTCGATTCAGAGAGCGTTCGAACTGGGCTTTGGCCCCTTCGTAACTGGTATCCTGCAACCAGAGTTTTGTGGTGACAAAGAGTTCGTTACGGGCGATACCGCTTCGTTTCAGTGCGTTCCCGACCTGGGTTTCATTTTGATAGGAGGCGGCGGTGTCAATCAGTCGATAACCGATGTTAATAGCGTCAATGACCGCTCTTTCGCATTCGGCGGCATCGGTCATCTGAAATACACCAAAGCCCAACAGGGGCATTTCAATACCGTTGTTCAGTTTTACTTTTTGCATGGTGTTATCCTTCCGTTATCGTTCATGAGAAGCATAACGTAAAGGGAAGAGCTCGATTAGACGGCAGGATTTGTCAGGGGTTATGAACGAAATTCATAAATCTGCTTGAGTGTTGCGATGAGTCGTGCAAGTTCGATATCCCTGCAATTCACAGTCTGATGAAGAAAAATGAATATCCATAAAAAATATATTGGTTTATCCTGGTGTATATACCTACTTCGACGTATTCCCAATAGCGATTAATTAAAGACAGGTCATTATTATTCACTCTTAATAATGAATTATTCACTGCCCGCAGAGTAAGAAATATAACTTAAGTATCTATTTAATAACTTGCACAAAAAGCTAAATTTTCACCAATAAATAAAAATATAATCCCGCGCCCAACCACCTGATGAGTGGCTACAGACACTGGATATATTAGGTGGCGGTGTACTTTCTTACATAAAGGTATTTCCTTTTCTGCGGAAAAGGAAATCGGGGATTTCCCGGTTTTTCTGACAAGCAGACGCCACTATTTGTGTCTGCCTATGTTCGTTAATTCGTTCATCAGGAAATTATCTCAATGTCACGTTATAAAACAGGTCATAAACAACCACGATTTCGTTATTCAGTTCTGGCCCGCTGCGTGGCGTGGGCAAATATCTCTGTTCAGGTTCTTTTTCCACTCGCTGTCACCTTTACCCCAGTAATGGCGGCACGTGCGCAGCATGCGGTTCAGCCACGGTTGAGCATGGAAAATACCACGGTAATTGCAGATAATAATGTGGAGAAAAATTTCGCGTCGTTTGCCGCAAATGCCGGGACATTTTTAAGCAGTCAGCCAGATAGCGATGCGACACGTAACTTTATTACCGGAATGGCCACCGCTAAAGCTAACCAGGAAATACAGGAGTGGCTCGGGAAATATGGTACAGCGCGCGTCAAACTGAATGTCGATAAAGATTTCTCGCTGAAGGATTCTTCGCTGGAAATGCTTTATCCGATTTATGATACGCCGACAAATATGTTGTTCACTCAGGGGGCAATACATCGTACAGACGATCGTACTCAGTCAAATATTGGTTTTGGCTGGCGTCATTTTTCAGGAAATGACTGGATGGCGGGGGTGAACACCTTTATCGACCATGATTTATCCCGTAGTCATACCCGCATTGGTGTTGGTGCGGAATACTGGCGTGATTATTTGAAATTGAGCGCCAATGGTTATATCCGGGCTTCTGGCTGGAAAAAATCGCCGGATGTTGAGGATTATCAGGAACGCCCGGCGAATGGCTGGGATATTCGTGCTGAGGGCTATTTACCCGCCTGGCCGCAGCTTGGCGCAAGCCTGATGTATGAACAGTATTATGGTGATGAAGTCGGGCTGTTTGGTAAAGATAAACGCCAGAAAGACCCGCATGCTATTTCTGCCGAGGTAACCTATACACCAGTGCCTCTTCTGACACTGAGCGCCGGGCATAAGCAGGGCAAGAGTGGTGAGAATGACACTCGCTTTGGCCTGGAAGTTAACTACCGAATTGGCGAACCTCTGGAAAAACAACTCGATACAGACAGCATTCGCGAGCGTCGAATGCTGGCAGGCAGCCGCTATGACCTGGTTGAGCGTAATAACAACATCGTTCTTGAGTACCGCAAATCTGAAGTAATCCGTATTGCTCTGCCTGAGCGGATTGAAGGTAAGGGCGGTCAGACACTTTCCCTGGGACTTGTGGTCAGCAAAGCAACTCACGGACTGAAAAATGTGCAGTGGGAAGCGCCGTCATTACTGGCTGAAGGTGGCAAAATTACCGGTCAGGGTAGTCAGTGGCAAGTAACGCTCCCGGCTTATCGTCCAGGCAAAGACAATTATTATGCGGTTTCAGCGATTGCCTACGATAACAAAGGCAATGCCTCGAAACGTGTGCAGACAGAAGTGGTTATTAGCGGAGCTGGTATGAGCGCCGATCGTACGGCGTTAACGCTTGACGGTCAGAGCCGTATTCAAATGCTTGCTAACGGTAATGAGCAAAAACCGCTGGTGCTGTCTCTGCGCGACGCCGAGGGCCAGCCAGTCACGGGCATGAAAGATCAGATTAAGACTGAACTAACCTTCAAACCGGCTGGAAATATTGTGACTCGTACCCTGAAGGCCACTAAATCACAGGCAAAGCCAACACTGGGTGAGTTCACCGAAACTGAAGCAGGGGTGTATCAGTCTGTCTTTACTACCGGAACGCAGTCAGGTGAGGCAACGATTACTGTTAGCGTTGATGACATGAGCAAAACTGTCACTGCAGAACTGCGGGCCACGATGATGGATGTGGCAAACTCCACCCTGAGCGCTAACGAGCCGTCAGGTGACGTGGTTGCTGATGGTCAGCAAGCCTACACGCTGACACTGACAGCGGTGGACTCCGAGGGTAATCCGGTGACGGGAGAAGCCAGCCGCCTGCGACTTGTTCCGCAAGACACTAATGGTGTAACCGTTGGTGCCATTTCGGAAATAAAACCAGGGGTTTACAGCGCCACGGTTTCTTCGACCCGTGCCGGAAACGTTGTTGTGCGCGCCTTCAGCGAGCAGTATCAGCTGGGCACATTACAACAAACGCTGAAGTTTGTTGCCGGGCCGCTTGATGCAGCACATTCGTCCATCACCCTGAATCCTGATAAACCGGTGGTCGGCGGTACGCTTACGGCAATCTGGTCGACAAAAGATGCCTATGACAACCCTGTGACCAGCCTCACGCCGGAAGCGCCGTCATTAGCGGGTGCCGCTGCTGTAGGTTCTACGGCATCGGGCTGGACAAATAATGGTGATGGGACGTGGACTGCGCAGATTACTCTCGGCTCTACGGCGGGTGAATTAGAAGTTATGCCGAAGCTAAATGGACAGGATGCGGCAGCAAATGCGGCAAAAGTAACCGTGGTGGCTGATGCGTTATCTTCAAACCAGTCGAAAGTCTCCGTCGCAGAAGATCACGTAAAAGCCGGCGAAAGCACAACCGTGACGCTTATTGCAAAAGATGCACATGGCAACGCTATCAGTGGTCTTTCGTTGTCGGCAAGTTTGACGGGGACCGCCTCTGAAGGGGCGACCGTTTCCAGTTGGACCGAAAAAGGTGACGGTTCCTATGTTGCTACGTTGACTACAGGCGGAAAGACGGGCGAGCTTCGCGTCATGCCTCTCTTCAACGGCCAGCCAGCAGCCACCGAAGCCGCGCAGTTGACGGTCATCGCTGGAGAGATGTCATCAGCTAACTCTACGCTTGTTGCGGACAATAAGACTCCAACGGTTAAAACGACGACGGAACTCACCTTCACCGTGAAGGATGCGTACGGGAACCCGGTCACCGGGCTGAAGCCAGATGCACCAGTGTTTAGCGGTGCCGCCAGCACGGGGAGTGAGCGTCCTTCAGCAGGAAGCTGGACAGAGAAAAGTAATGGGGTCTACGTGTCGACCTTAACGCTGGGATCTGCCGCGGGTCAGTTGTCTGTGATGCCGCGAGTGAACGGCCAAAATGCCGTTGCTCAGCCACTGGTGCTGAATGTTGCAGGTGACGCATCTAAGGCTGAGATTCGTGATATGACAGTGAAGGTTAATAACCAACTGGCTAATGGACAGTCTGCTAACCAGATAACCCTGACCGTTGTGGACAGCTATGGTAACCCGTTGCAGGGGCAAAATGTGACGCTGACCCTGCCGAAAGGTGTGACCAGCAAGACGGGGAATACAGTAACAACCAATGCGGCAGGTAAAGCGGATATTGAGTTGATATCAACCGTTGCAGGGGAACTTGAAATCGCGGCCGCGGTGAAAAACTCTCAGAAGACGGTCACGGTGAAATTCAACGCGGATGCCAGCACCGGTCAGGCAAACCTGCAGGTTGACACCGCCGTTCAAAAAGTGGCAAACGGCAAAGATGCCTTTACGCTGACGGCGACCGTTGAGGATAAAAACGGTAACCCTGTTCCAGGCACTCTGGTGACCTTTAATCTGCCCCGAGGTGTCAAGCCGCTTACTGGCGATAATGTCTGGGTGAAAGCCAACGATGAGGGGAAAGCAGAGTTGCAGGTGGTTTCCGTGACTGCCGGAACCTATGAGATCACGGCGTCGGCAGGAAATGACCAGCCTTCGGATGCGCAGACTATAACGTTTGTGGCCGATAAGGCGACCGCAACCGTCTCCGGTATTGAGGTGATTGGCAACTATGCACTGGCGGATGGCAAAGCCAAACAGACGTATAAAGTTACGGTGACTGATGCCAATAACAACCTGTTGAAAGATAGCGAGGTGACGCTGACTGCCAGCCCGGCAAATTTAGCTCTGGATCCCGATGGGACGGCGAAAACTAATGAGCAAGGGCAGGCTATTTTCACCGCCACGACCACTGTCGCAGCGAAATATACACTCACGGCGCAAGTGAGTCAGACCAACGGTCAGGTATCAACGAAAACTGCCGAATCTAAATTCGTCGCGGATGATAAAAACGCGGAGCTCACCGCATCATCTGATGTGCAATCGCTGGTGGCGGATGGGAAATCGACTGCGAAGCTGGAGGTTACCCTGTTCTCGGCAAATAACCCTGTTGGGGGGAATGTGTGGGTCGACATTGAGGCTCCGGAAGGAGTGACGGAGAAGGATTATCAATTCCTGCCGTCGAAAAATGACCATTTCGTGAGCGGAAAAATCACGCGTACATTTAGTACCAGCAAGCCTGGTGTCTATACGTTCACATTTAACGCCCTGACCTATGGCGGGTACGAAATGAAGCCAGTGACGGTGACCATAACCGCGGTGGATGCCGATACGGCAAAGGGCGAGGAGGCGATGAAGTAATATTAAGAATATGAAAGTAACATTCTAATAAACAATAATGGCGTTGACATCTTCAACGCCATTATTTATTGAATTGCCTGACAGTAGTCTCGTTATAAATTCATGTAAACATCGCTACAGCTAAACCGGGCGAACGGGGATAAAAATTTCGCAAACAATGTTATTGCTATCAATTTCGACGAAGTTTTCATTGTAATAAAATCGCTCAATATCACTGCCGTTCACTCTGGCTAACCCCCTGGCAGGTAATTCCATCAGATAGAGGTTTCGCGCCCATTCAGGGTAGTGCTCCCACTCACCTTCATAGCGGAAAGAGGCATACAGTCCTCGGTTAATTGTCCACTCTTTCGACATCTCTGAATCGGTTTGTTTGCATACCGTACCGGCAAAAGTTTCAACTGTGAGCAAATCGACCGATTTTGTTGACGGTTCGAATGTGGAGACGAAATAGATATCCGTCTTAAAATTCTTCATACATCTGGCTAAATGATGACGTCGCAGTTTGACTTCTTCATCCGGTGATTTATTCGATACTTCAATATCATATTTAAATGAATTGCCAAAAATAGGTGTCTCAGGAAAGTTGACTAATCTACACTCCGTCTTTTGCTGTTGACGTATTAAAAAAGAAGGGAAGATATTTGCGAGATCCCAATAATCACGGTGGCGGTATTCACGGGGAGAGCAGCCGAATAACTTTTTAAATTCGCGGCTGAATGACTGCTGTGAGTCAAAATGTAAAGAGAGTGCAATATCAAGCATAGATTTCGCGGTGAGTCGGACAAGAATGGCGGCACGACAAAGCCTTCGTTTGCGAATGTATTCTCCCAAAGGCACATGCATGAAATTTCGGAACAGAAGCTGGATGTTGCGTCTGCTGTAGCCAGATTTCTGTGCGATATCTTCGATTGAAATAGGGTGCTCAAGATTGCACTCAATCCACTCCAGGAGCTGCTGTAGAATCTTCTGCCTGATCATCACATTCTCCGTTAATTCTTTGTCATATCGCACATTTTCGTTATGTCCTGGGCCTTAAGTGTATCAAAAACAGCAAGTCCCAAGGCAAAAGCACTGATAGCGTCTGCTTCATTGCCCCAAAAATAGAGAGGTTTCAGTCCTACATTATTAATGAATTTTTTGCATAAGTGATATCAAAATCCACATACTAATTTGAGGTTACGTTTTAACGTAGACTCATTGTTCATACCTAATGGAGGGACTGACAGTGGAATTTTCCGTATTAAGTAACAATCTGAAAATGCCGATGATGGGATTTGGTGTTTTTCAGGTTACCGATAAAGACGTGTGCAAACAGTCAGTGTTGAATGCTATCCGCACGGGTTATCGACTCATCGACACTGCAGCGGTATACGGTAATGAAGATGCCGTCGGTGAAGCCGTTCGTGAAGCTATATCTGAAGGTTTATGTACCCGAGATGAGTTATTTATAACGTCTAAATTGTGGGTGCAGGATATGTTGAATCAGGATACGGCAAAAGCAGGTATTGAAGCATCATTAAAAAAATCGGGACTAGAATACTTCGACCTCTATTTATTGCACCAGGCTATGCGCGATTATTTCAGTGCGTGGCGTGCACTCGAAGATGCCTATGAAGAGGGCAAATTAAAAGCAATTGGGGTTTCCAATTTCTATCCTCATGTTCTGGCGAACTTTTGTGAAACGGTAAGAGTTAAACCGATGGTCAACCAGGTCGAGTTGCATCCCTATTTTGCCCAACCAGAGGCGCTGGCAACCATGAAGTATTATAACGTGCAGCCTGAAGCATGGGCTCCGTTAGGTGGTGGACGACATAAACCCTTTGAAAATAATCTGCTTCAGAGTATTGCAGATGCCCATCAAAAATCGATTTCTCAAGTCATTCTGCGTTGGAATATTCAACGGGGAGTGGTCGTTATTCCGAAATCGACACATCAACAGCGTATCGAAGAAAATTTTGCTATCTGGGATTTCTCACTGACAGAGAAAGAAATGGCACAAATTAGTTCGCTTGATTTGGGTTATGTTGGGGAGTCGGTAAAACATTTTAATCCTGAATTTGTTCGTGGTTGTCTTGCTGTAAAAATACATGATTGATATTAATCATGTATTTTACCTGAGACGACAAGAATCTTTTAACAGGGGAGTGATATTGATCTTCACTCTGTCATATCTCCGGTAATATGGCGTCAGGCTTCATCATCAGAAAGGGGGCCTGACGCCTGAAAAAGTGAACAACAGACAGTGTTCGGATTATCAATATTCAGTTTTTAACGTTGAACTGGATTCATTACTGCGTTGTTTAAGAATTTCCCGCGCCGAATCTGCCATTATCATGACAGCACCTGCCAGCATCAGAGTATCTTTCAATACCAGGCGACCAGCACCGGATAAATAAGGGAAACCATGATGAGCGTCACCCAATGCGGGTACCCATGCCTCCGGGGTGGTGATTAAAAATGAGAGTGTTACCAACGGTGTGGTAAATGCCATCAGCCCTCCCAATAAACCTAACCAGCGATTGACAGGATTAGCCAAAACCAGCAGAGCAATAATCACCTCCACGACGCCAAGACCGTTGGAAAAACCATAGGTATTATTGGCCGATTGCCATGCCCTTGCTTCTGGTTTGTATTCGCCTTCGTGAGTCAGATACTGTTTATAGTCTTCCGGGTGTTCATAAAAGAACGACATTAGTGGACTGTTTGCGACGAATGGTGTAATGCTGTCTGCCTCGTAAGGGACAAACTTTAATAACCCAATCCACATAAAAACAATCGCAATACTCAGACGAATCAATGTCAGGCCAATTTTATCTCCCCGACTTAACAGGTGAAGGTATTTTTCCATTGTGAACATCCTTATTTATACAATACTGCTGTTGCGGTTGAATTATTATCAATTCGCATCGATGTGACTTTCCAGGATGAAGCATTATATTTTCTGGCCATATCAGCAATGGCATCCTCCAGAACTGTCGGTGATGCTGATACTGACGAGACGCTGATATGTTTCAGAATTATTTTATCATCTGCATTGGTGGAAAATGCCATAACGCCAGATAATAGTGTTGCAAATAAAACAGATTTTTTAAACATATAAAATACCATCAATGAAGTGATTAAGAAGTTATAGAGTAACAGAGAATTAATAAGATTCTTTTCTCTGAGACGCCAGAATATTTGTTCTGGCGTCTGATTTTGAGTTTATTTGACTAATGAAAATAGATCATTGAGTGATTCGCTCATCGACGGATGAGTAAATATCTGATCGCGTAATATGCTATAAGGCAGCCCGGCATCCATCACCATTTTCACTATATTAATCATCTCGTGGGAGTCAACACACAGCAGTGATGCCCCTAATATACGTTGGGTTTTATTATCAACAATCGCTTTTAATACCCCACGGGTATCGTTCATCACTCTGGCGCGCGGAATTGCAGCTACAGGCAATGTCACCACCTGAATATCAGCACCACTCTCTCTGGCTTGTTCTTCTGTCATACCAACCCTGGACAGGGGCGGTGTCATAAATACGGAATAAGGCACATTTTTCCGATCATCAGTACTACGTTTGCCTTCACCCAGTAACTCATCACGTACAATGCGGTAATCATCCAGTGAAATATAAGTAAATTGCAGCCCGCCGGTAACATCTCCCATCGCCCAAATATTGTCTGCGGTGGTATGTAATCGCTTGTCAACGACAATTGCCCCGCGCTCGTTTACTGCGATACCGGCATTTTCTGGATGTAACGAAGCGGTAGCCGGTTGACGACCGGAAGCTATTAACAGTGCATCCACCGCCAGTTGGGCGTGCTCGCTATGCACTTGCACTTGATTTTCATGGTGACTGATTCGCTCCACATGGGCATTGAGGATAATATCGACGCCCTGATCGCGTAAAATCGTCGCGATATTATCAGCAATATCCCGATCTTCCCGAGGCAAAAACAGCGAAGCTGCTTCTAAAATGGTTACCTTGCTGCCAAAATTAGCGAACATAGAGGCGAACTCAACGCCAATATATCCGCCGCCTAAAATACCTAAATGCCCAGGCAATTCTTTTAGATTAAGTAATCCGGTGCTGTCATATACTCCTGGCGTGGTGGTAATTCCAGGAATTGGCGGAACCACGGTTTGTGCACCGGTATTAATAAAAATTTTCTCGCCATGAATTTCCAGATTTCCCTCAGGCCGATGAACACGCAGGCTATGATTATTGATAAACTCCGCCTGGCCGTCGATCACGTCGATATTGGGCATATCCGCAAGATTATGAAAATTCTTATTACGTAAAAAATTAACCACTTCATTTTTACGCTGTATGGCACGGACAAAATCTGTGTGCTGCTGTGCGTCATGAACCAATGTTTTGGTTGGGATACAGCCGATATTAATACAGGTCCCGCCATACATTGCATTTGATTGTTCGATGAGAGCCACACGCCAACCTGCTTTTGCCAGCGTGACGGCTAATGTTTTTCCAGCCTTGCCAAAACCAATAATAACTGCCTGATATTTATTCATGATGATTTCCTGTCGAAACGCGTTCATTTGACATCATGACTATAGACGCAAAAGAGCAAATAACATTTCTTCACAACGCTTGATATTTTGTCTTATCGTCTGGTATTTTCTTTTTCTTAATCAGAATCACAAAACAAAAATCATGATTAACTATTTGATGGTATTAGATTAATTATTGACTAAGATAGTTGGTGTTTGTAATCAAAAAACTACTCAGGAGTCTGATATGGATGCTCTTAGCCGTTTGTTGATGCTTAACGCTCCACAAGGAACGATCGATAAGAATTGCGTGTTAGGAAGTGACTGGCAACTTCCACATGGTGCCGGGGAATTGTCGGTTATTCGTTGGCATGCGTTAACGCAAGGAGCGGCGAAGCTGGAAATGCCGACGGGAGAGATTTTTACATTACGCCCGGGAAATGTGGTCCTGCTACCACAAAATTCAGCTCATCGCCTGAGCCATGTCGATAATGAATCGACCTGTATTGTCTGTGGCACTCTTCGGCTGCAACATTCGGCGCGTTATTTTTTAACGTCTTTGCCGGAAACGCTGTTTGTAGCACCAGTGAACCATAGCGTGGAATATAACTGGCTGAGGGAGGCGATCCCGTTTTTACAACAGGAATCCAGATCGGCAATGCCGGGAGTGGATGCTCTGTGTAGCCAGATCTGCGCTACATTCTTTACCCTCGCGGTGCGTGAGTGGATTGCACAGGTTAATACAGAGAAAAACATTCTCAGTTTGCTTCTGCATCCACGTCTTGGTGCGGTAATACAGCAAATGCTGGAAATGCCAGGACACGCCTGGACCGTCGAATCGCTGGCCAGCATCGCCCACATGTCCCGGGCAAGTTTTGCCCAGCTTTTCCGTGATGTTTCCGGAACCACGCCGCTAGCTGTATTAACAAAGTTGCGTCTACAAATAGCGGCCCAGATGTTTTCCCGGGAAATGCTCCCTGTTGTGGTGATCGCTGAGTCAGTAGGCTATGCCAGTGAATCATCTTTTCACAAGGCGTTTGTCCGCGAGTTTGGTTGTACTCCGGGAGAATATCGGGAAAGGGTCAGACAGCTTGCACCCTGAATAAAACCGCCAGCAATCGGAGCAAAGATAATCCGCATTCCGGGAGTTGTGAGCCTTTCAACTATTTCTATTTCCAACGGTGGTTTGGGCTTTATATATTTTTTTCTGATGGACTCTAGCTCAGTTTTTAAATAAAAATGCAAACTAAATTGCTTCAATTAAATAAAGTGCCGATTATTACTTGATACGTAATTATTGTTGGTGATTTTGTTTGTACACCATCAGTGTATATCTCAATAACCCCTGAATAAGTAGCACTGAATAGGTATAAGGGATGTAGCCTTTTTAAATGGATTTCTTATGCTAAAAATGATCGTCGATTTCCCTATAAAATGTGAGCGATGCCGAAAGAAATAAAATTAGTTATTGCATTTGAAGTTTAGATGAAAGATTATCATTTGTCATACAAATGAGGGGTGGTATGTTACTAGCCAATTAAAAAAGAACGCCATATTTATTGATGATTGATCCCCCGGAAGGGGGGAACCATCGGGCATAAATGGGTATGAAGTAATGGAGTATTAGTTGTGAATGTCAATTTCTTTGTCACCTGTATTGGTGACGCCCTGAAATCAAGAATGGCACGAGACTCCGTGCTGCTACTGGAAAAACTCGGCTGTCGCGTAAATTTCCCGGAGAAACAGGGATGCTGCGGTCAGCCTGCGATCAATAGCGGTTATATCAAAGAAGCGATTCCAGGGATGAAAAATCTGATCGCCGCACTGGAGGATAACGACGATCCCATTATTTCACCGGCTGGCTCTTGCACCTATGCCGTAAAAAGTTACCCGACGTATCTGGCGGATGAACCTGAATGGGCATCACGTGCCGAAAAGGTTGCCGCGCGTATGCAGGATCTCACCTCTTTTATTGTTAATACATTAGGGGTAGTCGATGTAGGTGCCAGTTTGCAAGGGAGAGCGGTGTATCACCCATCTTGTAGCCTGGCCCGTAAGCTGGGGGTGAAGGACGAACCACTTACGCTGCTGAAAAATGTGCGTGGACTGGAGCTGTTGACCTTTGCTGAACAGGATACCTGCTGCGGATTTGGCGGCACGTTCTCGGTCAAAATGGCCGAAATATCCGGCGAGATGGTGAAAGAAAAGGTTGCGCACCTGATGGAAGTCCGCCCTGAGTATTTAATTGGTGCTGACGTGAGTTGCCTGCTGAACATCAGTGGGCGATTACAACGGGAAGGGCAGAAAGTCAAAGTAATGCATATTGCTGAAGTGCTGATGAGCCGCTGAGGATATAAAGATGTCGATCAAAACCAGTAATACAGATTTTAAGACACGCATCCGTCAGCAAATTGAAGATCCTATCATGCGCAAAGCGGTGGCAAACGCGCAGCAGCGTATTGGGGCAAATCGGCAAAAAATGGTCGATGAATTGGGGCACTGGGAGGAGTGGCGCGATCGGGCCGCCCAGATACGTGATCATGTTCTGAGTAATCTCGACGCTTATCTGTACCAGCTCTCAGAAAAAGTGACACAAAACGGCGGTCACGTCTATTTTGCAAAAACCAAAGAAGACGCCACCCGCTATATTTTACAGGTTGCCCAACGCAAAAATGCCCGGAAGGTGGTGAAATCTAAATCGATGGTGACCGAAGAGATTGGTGTCAATCATGTGTTGCAGGATGCTGGCATTCAGGTGATTGAAACCGATCTGGGTGAATACATTCTCCAGCTGGATCAAGATCCGCCCTCTCATGTTGTGGTCCCGGCAATTCATAAAGATCGCCATCAGATCCGTCGAGTGCTACACGAACGTCTGGGCTATGAGGGGCCGGAAACGCCTGAAGCAATGACCTTATTCATTCGGCAAAAAATCCGCGAAGATTTCCTCAGTGCTGAAATAGGTATTACCGGCTGTAATTTCGCGGTGGCAGAGACCGGTTCGGTATGCCTGGTGACCAATGAAGGTAATGCGCGAATGTGTACCACGCTGCCTAAAACGCATATTGCAGTGATGGGAATGGAGCGTATTGCCCCCACGTTTGCCGAGGTAGATGTATTGATCACCATGCTGGCGCGCAGTGCCGTTGGTGCACGTTTGACGGGATACAACACCTGGCTGACAGGACCGCGCGAAGCGGGGCACGTTGATGGTCCTGAAGAGTTTCATCTGGTTATTGTCGATAACGGGCGTTCTGAGGTGCTGGCCTCTGAATTTCGGGATGTGCTGCGCTGTATTCGCTGCGGGGCTTGTATGAATACTTGTCCGGCATATCGCCATATTGGCGGTCATGGATATGGCTCTATTTATCCAGGGCCAATTGGTGCGGTGATTTCTCCGCTACTTGGCGGCTATAAAGATTTTAAAGATTTACCCTACGCCTGCTCTTTATGCACTGCTTGTGACAGCGTGTGTCCGGTGCGTATTCCGCTGTCAAAACTGATTTTGCGTCATCGTCGGGTGATGGCTGAAAAAGGGATCACCGCAAAAGCAGAGCAACGGGCGATAAAAATGTTCGCTTATGCCAATAGTCATCCAGGATTGTGGAAAGTCGGGATGATGGCCGGCGCTCATGCGGCAAGCTGGTTTATCAATGGCGGCAAAACACCACTCAAATTTGGCGCGATTAGCGACTGGATGGAAGCACGCGATCTTCCTGAAGCTGACGGAGAGAGTTTCCGTAGTTGGTTTAAGAAACATCAGGCGCAGGAGAAAAAGAATGGATAATCGGAGCGAATTTTTGAATAACGTTGCTCAGGCACTGGGTCGCCCGTTGCGACTTGAACCGCAAGCAGAAGATGCGCCGCTTAACAACTATGCTAACGAGCGGCTTACCCAACTTAACCAACAGCAGCGCTGTGACGCGTTTATTCAGTTTGCCAGCGATGTTATGTTGACGCGCTGTGAGCTGACCAGCGAGGCGAAGGCGGCAGAAGCTGCAATACGTCTGTGTAAAGAGCTGGGAGATCAGTCGGTCGTGATTAGCGGTGACACGAGGCTGGAGGAATTGGGGATTAGCGAACGTTTGCAGCAGGAATGCAATGCCGTTGTTTGGGATCCGGCGAAAGGTGCCGAGAATATCTCGCAGGCAGAGCAGGCTAAAGTGGGTGTCGTGTATGCTGAATATGGTTTAACCGAATCGGGAGGCGTGGTTCTTTTTTCCGCCGCCGAGCGCGGGCGTTCATTGAGCCTGCTCCCGGAATCTTCTCTTTTTATCCTGCGTAAAAGCACAATCCTGCCGCGTATAGCGCAACTTGCAGAAAAATTGCATCAGAAAGCGCAGGCCGGTGAACGAATGCCGTCATGTATTAACATCATCAGTGGTCCCAGTTCAACGGCGGACATTGAGCTTATCAAAGTCGTCGGGGTTCATGGTCCGGTGAAAGCGGTGTATCTGATTATTGAGGATTGCTGAGAGTGATATGAAGTCTGGACATAAACCTGAAGTCGGCATACGAGGTTGTGAATAGCGTTAAGGACAACCTGACTTAACCCCGTTCCGTCATGGTTATGCTGCTCTTCTGTAAATATCCTGGCATTAGTAATGCCAGGATATTTACAGTGAAAAAGACAGGAATCCATTCCTGAAGACGGGCTCCCTTCCCGGTCATTGTCACTATAGTTTTATACAGGCACTCTCTGTCAGAATGCTGTTTATTACTGCCCAGAGTTTTGTTGGTATTCATCTACCATTTTTTTGACAAGGCAAAACATTACAGAAATTACAATGCTTATAAAAAATCCCAGAGCCAGGCAAATGGCAGCAGGGTATTTATTTTTTATTTCTGGTGAGCTTATAGTTACACAGCCATCACCGTTCGGATACAATGACCAGTTCCTGGTCAGGTATATCATTTTTGTATAAAGCTCACTGTTAATTGCTGAAGGTGTTTGTATCTCATCGAGAACTTGCCTGCCATTATGATATTCTGACGCATACCATTTGATAATAGACGCCTGCACGCGAGATATTTCCGCTTCAGCAGTTGGTAAATCTCTCTTATCTCCTGACCATTCCAGCTTTATTTCTCTGTTCTTGACATCTGGGCTGGTCTGAAAAAATGTAGTAATTCGCTGAATAACATCTTCAGTCATTGTGGTCTGACAGGCAAAGTTATTATTGCTATCACAGCTAACAAGTATGCCTGGTGTTGTCTGGTTTATTTTTAGGCTGTAACTCACTTTTATATTATCTTTATTGATATACAGAAACAACAGCACCATTGCCATACAGATAGTTATAATAAAAAGGATAATACGAATCTTTTTCTTCAGATAAAATAAAATCTCAATCAGATCGATATCCTGTTTGATTTGTTCACTCATAATATATCCAGAAAATAAAATCTGCCGCAGATAAATGAATTAATAGGCTGTATCAGGAGTGTTCGGGTTAAATATCAGCAAAAAACCAGCATCATGAATACTGGATATGAAGCATGAGAGTTACCTCAGTGTTTTATATAAGGATTCGGTCCTCATAGTAGAACGGTAACTCTCAATCTGATAGGTTCCTGAGTCAGTTCACATCACGACTCATTTTTTCGCTCTCACCGGCCTCCCATTTGCCACATAATATCCCGCCGTGCTCCTCGGCAACGCATCCTTCCCGCGAATCATATCCGCCATTTTCTCGCCAATCATAATAGTCGTGGCGTTCAAATTGCCGGTGATAATCTGCGGCATAATTGACGCATCCACCACGCGCAGGCCTTCCAGCCCGTGTACGCGGCCTTCGCCGTCAACCACTGCCATCTCGTCATAACCCATTTTGCAGGTACCGCACGGGTGGAAGGCGGTTTCGGCGTGGTTACGCACGAACTCATCGAGCTGCTCATCCGTCTGGCATTCGACACCGGGGCTGATTTCGCGGCCACGATACTGATCCAGCGCCGGTTGATGCATGATCTCGCGGGTGATGCGAATTGCGTCGCGGAACTCCTGCCAGTCCTGCTCGTGCGACATGTAGTTAAACAGAATCGCTGGATGCTGGTGCGGGTCGCGGGATTTAATCCGCACATGCCCACGGCTTGGCGAGCGCATCGATCCGACGTGGCACTGGAAGCCGTGCTCTTTCACTGCGTTCGAGCCGTTATAGTTAATCGCCACTGGCAGGAAATGGTACTGAATATTCGGCCACGCAAATTCCTCACGGCTGCGAATAAATCCGCCTGCTTCAAAGTGGTTGCTGGCACCAACGCCGGTGCCGCCAAACAGCCACTCCGCACCGATTTTCGGCTGATTCCACCACTGCAGGGCAGGGTAGAGGGAAACCGGTTCTTTGCACTCATATTGCAGGTACATCTCCAGGTGATCCTGAAGATTTTCGCCGACGCCGGGTAAATCATGCACCAGCGGAATATCAAACTCCGCCAGCAGTTCAGCGCTACCCACGCCGGAACGTTGCAGGATCTGCGGAGAGGCGATCGCACCTGCACATAACAGCACCTCTTTATTCGCTGTCGCGCGGGTTGGAATGGTGCTGTCGCCTTCCAGCCACTCGACGCCCACCGCGCGTTTGCCGTCAAAAATGATGTGATCGGTCATGGCGTGAGTACGAATGGTCAGGTTAGGGCGCGATTTGGCCTGATCGAGATAGCCACGCGCGGTGCTGGCGCGACGGCCATGCGGCGTGACGGTGCGATCCATCGGGCCAAAACCTTCCTGCTGATAGCCGTTGAGATCGTCCGTGCGCGGGTAGCCTGCCTGCACGCCCGCTTCAATCATCGCTTCAAACAGCGGATTGACGCCGGGTTTGGAGGTAGTGACGCTCACCGGGCCATCGCCACCGTGGTAGTCGTTCTCGCCTACATCGCGAGTCTCGGCCTTGCGGTAGTAGGGCAGGCAGTCGAGATAACTCCAGTTCTCCAGACCGGGTTCTTGCGCCCAGTTATCGAGATCCAGCGCGTTACCACGGATGTAACACATGCCGTTGATCAGTGATGACCCGCCAAGCCCCTTACCGCGTCCGCACTCCATGCGACGGTTGTTCATAAACGGTTCCGGTTCCGTCTCATAGGCCCAGTTATAGCGTTTACCCTGTAGCGGGAATGCCAGCGCGGCGGGCATCTGGGTGCGGAAGTCAAAGCGATAGTCCGGGCCGCCTGCTTCAAGCAGCAGCACGGTTGTGTTCGGATCTTCAGTCAGACGGGTAGCGAGAACGTTGCCGGCTGAGCCGGCACCAATAATGATGTAGTCAAATTGCAAATAAACCTCCTGGTTAGAATATGGACTGGAATTTAGCCATCTCAACCTGGATGGACTTCACCTGGGTGTAACTCTGGAGCGTCATCACGCCGTTCTCGCGACCAATGCCGGAGTGTTTGTAGCCGCCAACGGGCATCTCAGCAGGGGATTCGCCCCAGGTGTTGATCCAGCAAATACCCGCTTCCAGCTGATGAATGACGCGATGCGCGCGGTTCAGGTCCGCCGTCACGATGCCCGCCGCTAGGCCGTAGTCGGTATCATTGGCGCGGCGAATCACTTCGTCCTCAGATTCATAAGTGAGAAGCGACATCACCGGACCGAAGATCTCTTCGCGCACGATGGTCATTTCGTCGCGGCAATCGGTGAACACGGTCGGTGCAACCCATGCGCCGTTATCGAAGCCATCGCCTTTCAGTACATCGCCGCCGCACAGTACGCGCGCGCCTTCCTCTTTGCCTTTGGCGATGTAACGCAGCACGTTATCGCGATGCGGGAAGCTGACCAGCGGGCCAAAGTTAGTTTGCGGATCGAAAACGTCGCCCGCGCGAATGCGCTCAACGCGCGCCAGAATCTTTTGTTCAAATGCGGCTTTGCATTTCGCCGGAACGAAGACGCGGGTGCCGTTGGTACACACCTGACCGGAGCTGAAGAAGTTCGCCATCATGGCGATATCAGCGGCGAGATCGAGATCTGCATCGTCGAAAACGATCAGCGGCGATTTACCGCCCAGTTCCATGGTCACTTCTTTCAGGGAGGAAGCTGCCGAGTTAGCCATCACTTTTTTGCCGCTGGCGACACCGCCGGTAAATGACACTTTGGCAATGCCCGGATGATCGGTCAGATATTGCCCGGTCTCCGCGCCCACGCCCGGCAACACGTTAAATACACCGTCCGGCAGGCCCGCTTCGCTGTAAATTTCAGCCAGCTTTAACGCGGTAAGCGGGGTGACTTCGCTCGGTTTGAAGATCATTGCATTGCCTGCCGCCAGCGCCGGGGCGGATTTCCACAGGGCAATCTGGATCGGGTAGTTCCATGCGCCAATCCCTGCCACTACGCCCAGCGGTTCGCGGCGGGTATAGACAAATGACGTCTCACGCAATGGGATCTGGCTGCCTTCCAGCGACGGGATCAGCCCGGCGTAGTACTCGAGCACGTCCGCGCCGGTAACGATATCGACGGTTGAGGTTTCCGAATACGCTTTTCCGGTGTCGAGGGTTTCCAGTTTTGCGAGTTCGTTATTGCGTTCACGCAGAATATCAACGGCCCGACGCAGAATACGCGAGCGTTCCATAGCGGTCATCGCCGCCCAGATTTTTTGCCCCTGTTGGGCACTCTTCACGGCGCGATCGACATCCTCACGCCCGGCGGCCTGCACGGTCGCCAGCACGTTACCGTTGGCCGGGTTAATGGTCTCGAAGGTGCGACCGCTGGTGGCGGAGGTATAACCACCATGTATATAAAGCTGCTGTTCTGCCATTCGGGACATCACGTCTCCTCGGTTAATCGGTGGGTAAATGCTGAGTAATAAAGTGACGGGTCAGCGAGTGTGCGAGAGGTTTATCCAGCGGTTTGCCGCTCAGTGCCGCGCGCAGCCATAATCCGTCAATCAGCGCGGCAAGGCCGTAGCCCGCTTCCTGTGCCTGTTGGCGCGGTAACTCGCGGTGAAATTCGCTCACCAGATTCGACAACAAGCGGCGGCTGCTCACCTGCTGCAAACGGTAAAGCATTGGCTGATGCATACTGCTGGCCCAAAACGCCAACCAGGCTTTCATCGCAGCATTACTGACCTGCGTTTCATCGAAATTCCCGTCAACAATCGCCTGTAATCGCTGCTCTGCACTGCCCTGCGGAAGTGCATGTAATCGATTCAAAACCGCGTCACGCAGCTGACTGGTGATATCGCGCATGGTTGCTTCCAGCAGACCATTTTTGTCCCTGAAATAGTGGCTGATGATCCCCGTAGAAACGCCTGCACGGCGGGCGATCTGCGCGATCGTTGCATCGTGCATGCCCACTTCATTTATTGCTTCCAGCGTGGCGTCGATCAGTTGTCTGCGCCGGATCGACTGCATCCCCAATTTGGGCATTTTCGCCACTCCATTCATCAGCGTTGTTTATCTATTAAAGCGGTTATTGATTGGACGTTCAATATAAAATGTGTCTTAATTGTTACGAATTTGATTTTAAATGGTAACAATAACAGTGGGGATACTGGATGACAGACCTTTCACACAGCAGGGAAAAGGACAAAATCAATCCGGTGGTGTTTTACACTTCCGCCGGACTGATTTTGTTGTTTTCCCTGACAACGATCCTGTTTCGCGACTTCTCGGCCCTGTGGATTGGACGCACGCTGGACTGGGTCTCTAAAACCTTCGGTTGGTACTATCTGCTGGCGGCAACGCTCTATATTGTCTTTGTGGTCTGTATCGCTTGTTCGCGTTTTGGTTCGGTGAAGCTCGGGCCAGAACAATCCAAACCGGAATTCAGTCTGCTGAGTTGGGCGGCGATGCTGTTTGCTGCCGGGATCGGTATCGACCTGATGTTCTTCTCCGTAGCCGAACCGGTAACGCAGTATATGCAGCCGCCGGAAGGCGCGGGTCAGACGATTGAGGCTGCGCGTCAGGCGATGGTCTGGACGCTGTTTCACTACGGCTTAACCGGCTGGTCGATGTATGCGCTGATGGGCATGGCGCTCGGATACTTTAGCTATCGTTATAATTTGCCGCTCACCATCCGCTCGGCGCTGTACCCGATCTTCGGTAAACGGATTAACGGGCCGATTGGTCATTCAGTGGATATTGCAGCGGTAATCGGCACCATCTTCGGTATTGCCACTACGCTCGGTATCGGTGTGGTGCAGCTTAACTATGGCTTGAGCGTACTGTTTGATATTCCCGATTCAATGGCGGCGAAAGCGGCACTGATCGCCTTGTCGGTGATCATCGCCACGATCTCTGTCACCTCCGGTGTCGATAAGGGCATTCGTGTGTTATCGGAACTTAACGTTGCGCTGGCGCTGGGATTGATCCTTTTCGTGCTGTTTATGGGCGACACCTCGTTCCTGCTTAATGCGCTGGTGCTGAACGTTGGCGACTATGTGAATCGCTTTATGGGCATGACGCTCAACAGTTTTGCCTTCGACCGTCCGGTTGAGTGGATGAATAACTGGACGCTCTTCTTCTGGGCATGGTGGGTGGCATGGTCGCCGTTTGTCGGCCTGTTTCTGGCGCGTATCTCGCGCGGGCGTACCATTCGCCAGTTCGTGCTGGGCACGTTGATTATTCCGTTTACCTTCACGCTGTTATGGCTCTCGGTGTTCGGCAATAGCGCGCTGTATGAAATCATCCACGGCGGCGCGGCATTTGCCGAGGAAGCGATGGTCCATCCGGAGCGCGGCTTCTACAGCCTGCTGGCGCAGTATCCGGCGTTTACCTTTAGCGCCTCCGTCGCCACCATTACTGGCCTGCTGTTTTATGTGACCTCGGCGGACTCCGGGGCGCTGGTGCTGGGGAATTTCACCTCGCAGCTTAAAGATATCAACAGCGACGCCCCCGGCTGGCTGCGCGTCTTCTGGTCGGTGGCGATTGGCCTGCTAACGCTCGGCATGCTGATGACCAACGGGATATCCGCGCTGCAAAACACCACGGTAATCATGGGGCTGCCGTTCAGCTTTGTGATTTTCTTCGTGATGGCGGGGTTGTATAAATCTCTGAAGGTAGAAGATTACCGCCGTGAAAGTGCCAACCGTGATACCGCGCCGCGACCGCTGGGGCTTCAGGATCGCCTGAGCTGGAAAAAACGTCTCTCGCGCCTGATGAATTATCCGGGCACGCGTTACACTAAACAGATGATGGAGACGGTCTGTTACCCGGCAATGGAAGAAGTGGCGCAGGAGCTGCGGTTGCGCGGCGCGTACGTGGAGCTAAAAAGCCTGCCGCCGGAAGAGGGACAACAGTTGGGGCATCTGGATTTGTTGGTGCATATGGGCGAAGAGCAAAACTTTGTCTATCAGATTTGGCCGCAGCAATATTCGGTGCCGGGCTTTACCTACCGCGCACGTAGCGGTAAATCGACCTACTACCGGCTGGAAACCTTCCTGTTAGAAGGCAGCCAGGGCAACGACCTGATGGACTACAGCAAAGAGCAGGTGATCACCGATATTCTTGACCAGTACGAGCGGCATCTTAACTTTATCCATCTCCATCGTGAAGCGCCGGGCCATAGCGTGATGTTCCCGGACGCGTGATTGTTATTGCATAAAACCGCGCCATGTCTGCATATGGCGCGGTTTCTCTTACCTCTTGATACGTTATATCTGTGTACAGTTAAGCCCTTAGTATCGATTGATGATTGCCAGGCAACAGATAATAAAAAAGAAAAGAACTATTGAAGCCCAAAACCTACGCTTGGACTGTTGTGAATGTTCAATAAGCTTAGTCTTATTTAATGTAAATATTGGTGCTAATTTGAAATGACGCTTTATTCATGGGAAACGCGTAGCGCAAATCAACTAAAATCAATGTAACTGTTTGTTGTTTAAGGTTTAATTGTCTGTGTCTGATATTTTATTGATTGTTTTAAATATTGTTTTTATTGTCATTGTTATAATGTTGGCTATCTATTGCTGAATGGATTCAGCCTTAAAAAGCAGGTTGTTAAGGGATAGGCATAGAGTAATGACGTGTATGCATAACCAACATCTTTACTCATTATGTCATTGAATGTTGACGCTATGTGTTTATGAGGTTGAGGTATTTTCAGTTGATCTGGATTGTTAAATTCATATAATGCGCCTTTACTCATGAATGGGCGTCAATACGTAGTGGGAAATTATAAATATTGAAATAGTCCAACTACTTCTTTATTACCAAAAATGAGTATCTGAATTTTAATATTGCATTCTTGCGTGATTATCTCCTGAGTTTGACTTGTGATTACCTTTTTAAGGTATTTAGCGTAACTGTTTTTGAGCGAGCATCAGAGGTAAAGATAATCTTTTTGATAGTAATGTGGGATGTTATGCGTATGGCATCGCTGATGTTTATGGTTACCCCTTATGTGTGCTCAGGAATCCACAGGTAATCACTCATACTGAACAGCGATAAAAGATAAAGGTGTGTTCATGAATTCATGTGATTTTCGTGTTTTTCTGCAAGAGTTCGGTACAACGGTTCATTTGTCATTGCCTGGTAGCGTATCCGAGAAAGAACGACTGCTACTCAAGCTGCTGATGCAGGGAATGTCTGTAACAGAAATATCACAGTACAGAAATCGCAGTGCAAAGACCATTTCACATCAAAAGAAACAGCTCTTTGAGAAACTGGGGATTCAGAGCGATATTACTTTCTGGCGGGATATTTTCTTTCAGTACAATCCGGAGATCATATCCGCCACGGGTAATAATAGTCACAAATATATTAATGATAATCACTATCACCATATCGTCACGCCTGAAGCCATCAGTCTGGCGTTGGAAAACCATGAGTTTAAACCGTGGATCCAACCGGTTTTCTGCGCGCAGACTGGGGTACTGACGGGCTGTGAGGTGCTTGTCCGCTGGGAACATCCACAAACGGGAATTATCCCACCGGATCAGTTTATTCCTCTGGCGGAGTCATCTGGTCTTATCGTCATAATGACTCGCCAGTTGATGAAACAGACTGCGGATATTCTGATGCCGGTAAAACATTTGCTGCCGGATAATTTCCATATTGGCATCAACGTCTCGGCGGGTTGTTTTTTGGCCGCGGGATTTGAAAAAGAATGCCTGAACCTGGTCAAGAAATTAGGAAACGATAAAATCAAACTGGTTCTCGAGCTAACGGAACGTAACCCTATTCCGGTAACGCCAGAAGCCAGAGCGATATTTGACAGCCTTCATCAGCACAACATTACCTTTGCGCTGGATGACTTTGGTACGGGTTATGCGACCTATCGTTACTTGCAGGCGTTCCCGGTCGATTTTATTAAGATCGATAAGTCATTTGTGCAAATGGCGAGCGTGGACGAAATATCCGGTCATATTGTGGACAATATTGTCGAACTGGCGCGTAAGCTTGGTCTGAGTATCGTGGCGGAAGGGGTAGAAACCCAGGAGCAGGCGGATTTAATGATCGGCAAAGGCGTTCACTTTTTGCAGGGCTATTTGTACTCTCCGCCAGTACCGGGTAATAAATTTATCTCTGAATGGGTAATGAAAGCAGGTGGTTGATGTAAACCGCTATTCACAGCGCATCGGGAGGTTGGCAGCGATTAATTCTCCCGATGCAGTAAATCCTGATAGATCCCCGTTAATATGCCATTTGGCGAAAATTGTTTTTTAATCCACTGCGTCACCTGACCGGTGGCAGAGTGCTGGGTCGCCAGTAACATGCGTGAATCCTGGCGCGGATTATGGATTTGGCGGGTAACCAGCAGGGATTGCTCCATCGCCTCGCGAACCATGTAATCCGGCAAAAAACCAATTCCTTCACCTAAAATCTGGCACTGACATTTGGTGTTGAAATCTGGCACCAGAATCGACTCCTGCCCATGCAGCAACCAGCCCACTTTTTTATTAATCGTATGCGCGGTGTCTTCCACCATGATATTGGGATAGAGACGCAGCTGGCTTTCGGCGATGGGTTCCGGCACAAAGGCTAACGGGTGATCCGGGGCGATAGCAAAAGCCCAGCGAATCGCGCCAATCTCCGTGTAATCAATGCCGCCACCGTCCAGCAGCGTGTCGGGTGCGCCGATAGCAATATTCGCCTGATTATTAATAATCGCATCCCAGACGCCGTTATACACTTCGGTCGTCACGGTAATCTGGCAGGTTGGAAACTGCTTTTTCAGTACCTGTAATAAGCGTGCGGTGTGTTTGGGCGTATAAAGCAGTTGGTTAATACAAATGCGCACCCGTGCTTCTATACCCTGCGAAATAGTATCGATGCTGCGTTTGATGGCGTGAAAATCATTCAGCAGGTCGGTAGCTTTGCGGAAAAAATAACGCCCGGACTCCGTTAACTCAATGCTGCGGGTACTGCGAGTGAACAGCACCACATCCAGCCCTGTTTCCATTCGCTTGATGGTGTAGCTAATGGCGGAAGTGGTTAAACCCAACTCTTCTGCGGCTTTACTGAAGCTGCCAAAACGCGCAGCGGTAGTAAATGCCAACAGATTCTCTTCGGTAAAAATTGAGTTCATTAAACCATTCCCGCCATTATCGAATATGAATTTCTCCAGCCATGACTGTAGAGGTATCGGTTAAAGATAGATAATCATTTTTGAATAACTTTTAATACCCGTCGCGTTTAGTCGTCGCTTCGCTTAATTTTTGTCCGCCATATTCTGAAATTATCCCCACGCAGTTACCCGCCAGAAAACCCAGTAATGTCACCGTCCAGTTCATCCCGCTGGCAAAAAATAGCGTCATGCCGAGAAAGCCTCCGGGAATAAAAGACAATAAACCGAAACGTCCTTGCCAGACCACCACCGCCGAGAAGGGTACAGTCATAATCACGCTCGCCCAGAACGTGGACAATCCACTCACCGAGGCCAGCCAACCGGCAGCCAGCGCGGCGAAAAACGCCCACACCATCCCAGAATAATTAACCGCCAGGCTTCTGATAAACCCCGATTTACCGCCGCCTGCGGCATAAAAACTGCAAAAGGCGACGAAGCCAATAGTTCCTAATAATTCCCATCCCTGAGAGAGCCCGACATGTGAAGACACTAACTGCCAAAGCCCTGCACAAATACCGACGGTGACACCCGTTGCCGTGAGTCCGTTCATCTTGTTCCCCTCTGGTTAGACATGGACGAAAGCTACTCTTACATGTGCAGACTATAGAGAAATAAAACCTGATTGAGTGAAAGGGTATCGGGTCAAAGAAACAAATATTGCACTACCGCACACTGCGAAAAGATTGTTGAACATCATTCAACAAAAAGGCGAAATACGGCGAATTAAATTTAAGCGGGTTCTTTTATCAGATTATCGTTGCTATTCTCAATTCATCGAAAACAGCCACAAAAACCAGGGGAATGTGAATGACTATAAAAAATCTACCTGCCGACTATTTATTGGCTGCGCAACAGGGTGATATCGATAAAGTAAAAACATGCCTTGCGCTGGGTGTCGATATTAATACTTGCGATCGTCAGGGGAAAACGGCAATTACGCTGGCAAGTTTATATCAGCAATATGCTTGCGTTCAGGCATTAATTGATGCCGGAGCGGATATTAATAAGCAAGATCAAATATGTTCAAATCCTTTTTTAATTAGCTGCCTGACCGGCGATTTAACCCTGTTACGGATTATTTTACCGGCTAAACCTGATCTTAATTGCGTCACCCGTTTTGGCGGTGTCGGCCTGACGCCTGCCTGTGAAAAAGGCCATTTAAGTATTGTAAAAGAGCTTTTGGCGCATACGGAGATTAACGTTAACCAGACCAACCATGTTGGCTGGACGCCGCTACTGGAAGCAATTGTGCTTAATGATGGCGGGATTAAACAGCAGGCGATTGTCCAGTTATTGCTGGAACACGGTGCCAGCCCGCACATGACGGATAAATATGGCAAAACGCCGCTGGAACTGGCGCGGGAACGAGGCTTTGAAGAGATTGCGCAGTTACTGATTGCCGCAGGTGCATAAACCGGGAGGCTTGCTATCAACACACCAGAAAGACGGTGTGTGTGGGCGCTAACTGCGGATGCTGATTTTCTGGCGCAGCGGGGGCAAGGACAGGTTGAACAGGTCTTTGCCAGAGCGGTAAATATCGCACTTCCGGCCCGCCAGCAGTTGCTGACGCTGCTTTGTGAAGAGTACGACAATGCGCCAAACAGTTGTCGGTTGGCACTCACTCACTTTGATGGTCTGTTCCGGCATGGTGATAAGGTTCAGTTTGACGATCAAGGCATTACGATTGGTCAACATCTTCATATAGAGATGAGTCATTGCCTGCGTTGGCTGTCCCCAACCTTGCAAATGGCCGCTGTGAATTTTCACCTTATCGCCTGGCAACAGTGGCATGACATTATTCATCAGCACCTGGGGGAAAATGAAACCCTGTTTAATTATCGCGGCGATAATCCGTTTTATCAGGCGTTAAATAAAGCACTACATATTAAACGTCGGGCAGTTATTCAGGCAGTAAACGATAAACAAAATATCGCCTCAGCAGTCGCCAGTATGATGGGCTTAGGGATTGGCCTTACGCCATCAGCCGATGATTATTTAACAGGTCTGGCGCTTATTTTATTTATTTCCGGGCATCCGGCAGAAAAATACAAAGAGGAATTTTATCGCGGTCTGCAACGCGGCAGAAATAATACCACGTTATTAAGTGCCATAACGCTGGAAGCCGCATTACAACAACGCTGCCGGGAAAATATTCATCGTTTTATTCATAACATTATTTATGACATCCCTGGGAACGCAACTCAGGCAATAGAAAAAATTAAACATATTGGCTCCAGTTCCGGCTGCGACATGCTGTATGGCATGGCCGATGGTTGTGCGCTGAGCCAAACCTACGGAGGGAATTATGTCAGTTAAAATAGTCATTAAACCGAATACCTATTTTGATTCTGTCTCGCTGATGTCTATCTCCACGCGTGCAAATAAACTCGACGGCGTCGAGCAGGCATTTGTGGCGATGGCGACCGAAATGAACAAAGGCGTGCTGAAGAATTTAGGACTGCTGACGCCGGAGCTGGAGCAGGCGAAAAACGGCGACCTGATGATTGTCATCAATGGTAAATCGGGTGTGGACAACGAGCAGTTGCTGGCGGAGATTGAAGAACTGTTCAACACCAAAGCGCAAAGTGGCTCGCACGAGGCGCGTTACGCCACTATTGCCAGCGCCAAAAAGCATATCCCGGAAAGTAACCTGGCGGTGATTTCGGTCAACGGTCTGTTTGCCGCTCGCGAAGCGCGTCAGGCGCTGCAAAACGATCTTAACGTGATGCTGTTTTCCGATAACGTCTCAGTTGAAGATGAACTGGCGCTCAAACAGTTGGCCCACGAAAAAGGGCTGCTGATGATGGGGCCAGACTGCGGTACGGCGATTATCAACGGCGCGGCGCTCTGCTTTGGTAACGCCGTGCGTCGCGGCAACATCGGCATTGTTGGCGCATCCGGCACCGGTAGCCAGGAACTGAGCGTCCGTATCCATGAATTTGGCGGCGGCGTTTCGCAACTGATCGGCACCGGCGGGCGCGACCTGAGCGAGAAAATCGGCGGCCTGATGATGCTCGACGCCATCGGGATGCTGGAAAACGATCCGCAAACTGAAATCATTGTGCTTATCTCCAAACCGCCTGCGCCTGCGGTGGCCCGCAAAGTGCTGGAACGCGCGCGCGCCTGCCGCAAGCCAGTGGTGGTTTGCTTCCTCGGTCGTGGCGAAACGCCGGTGGATGAGCAGGGGCTACAGTTTGCCCGCGGCAGTAAAGAGGCGGCGCTGAAAGCGGTAATGCTCTCCGGCGTGAAACAGGAACATCTCGACCTGCATACCCTGAACCAGCCATTGATTGCTGACGTGCGCGCTCGCCTGCAACCGCAACAGAAATACATTCGTGGCCTGTTCTGCGGCGGCACGCTGTGCGACGAAACGATGTTCGCGGTGATGGAAAAACACGGCGATGTCTACAGCAACATTCAGCCCGATCCGGAATTCCGCCTGCAAGATATCAGCCGCAGCATCAAACACACCTTCCTCGACTTTGGTGATGACGACTTCACCAACGGCAAGCCGCATCCAATGATTGACCCGACCAACCGCATCAGTCGCTTGATCGAAGAAGCGCGCGATCCAGAAGTGGCGGTGATCGTGATGGATTTTGTGCTCGGATTTGGATCGCATGAAGATCCGGTCGGCTCCACCATCGAGGCGATCAAAGAAGCGAAAGCGATCGCCGCTGCCGAAGGACGTGAGTTGATCATTCTCGCCTATGTGCTGGGTACCGATCTTGATACGCCATCATTAGAACAACAAAGCCAGATGCTGCTTGATGCCGGAGTGATTCTGGCCAGCAGTAGCACCAATACCGGATTGCTGGCGCGTGAATTTATCTGCAAAGGGGAGGAAGCCTGATGAGCCAGTCACTGTTTAGCCAACCGTTGAACGTTATTAACGTCGGTATCGCCATGTTTAGCGATGATCTGAAAAAACAGCATGTAGAAGTGACCCAACTCGACTGGACGCCGCCGGGGCAGGGCAATATGCAGGTGGTGCAGGCGCTGGATAACATTGCCGATTCGCCGCTGGCAGACAAAATCGCCGCCGCTAACCAGCAGGCGCTGGAGCGCATTATCCAGTCGCATCCGGTGCTGATTGGTTTTGATCAGGCGATTAACGTGGTGCCGGGCATGACGCCGAAAACCATTCTTCACGCCGGGCCGCCGATCACCTGGGAAAAAATGTGCGGCGCGATGAAAGGCGCGGTCACCGGGGCGCTGGTGTTCGAAGGGCTGGCGAAAGATCTCGACGAGGCGGCTGAACTGGCGGCCTCCGGGGAGATCTCCTTCTCGCCGTGCCACGAACATGACTGCGTGGGATCGATGGCGGGTGTTACCTCGGCCTCGATGTTTATGCACATCGTAAAAAACAAAACCTACGGCAACATCGCTTACACCAATATGAGCGAGCAGATGGCGAAGATTTTGCGTATGGGCGCTAACGACCAGAGCGTGATTGACCGCCTCAACTGGATGCGCGATGTGCAGGGGCCAATGCTGCGCGACGCGATGAAAATTATCGGCGAGATCGATCTGCGCTTAATGCTGGCGCAAGCGCTGCATATGGGCGATGAATGCCATAACCGCAATAACGCCGGGACGACGCTGCTGATTCAGGCGCTGACGCCGGGGATTATTCAGGCGGGTTATTCCGTCGAGCAACAGCGCGAAGTGTTTGAGTTTGTCGCCAGCAGCGACTACTTCTCCGGCCCGACGTGGATGGCGATGTGTAAAGCGGCGATGGATGCGGCGCACGGCATCGAATACAGCACCGTGGTGACCACCATGGCGCGTAACGGCGTCGAGTTCGGCCTGCGGGTCAGCGGCCTGCCGGGGCAATGGTTTACCGGTCCGGCGCAGCAGGTCATCGGCCCGATGTTTGCCGGTTATAAGCCGGAAGATTCGGGGCTGGATATCGGCGACAGCGCCATCACCGAAACCTACGGCATTGGCGGATTTGCTATGGCGACCGCGCCCGCGATCGTCGCGCTGGTGGGTGGCACGGTGGAAGAGGCTATCGATTTCTCCCGTCAGATGCGTGAAATCACCCTTGGCGAAAACCCCAACGTCACCATTCCGCTGCTCGGTTTTATGGGCGTGCCATCGGCAATCGACATCACCCGCGTGGGTAGCAGTGGCATTCTGCCGGTGATCAACACCGCCATCGCTCATAAAGATGCGGGCATCGGCATGATTGGCGCGGGCATTGTGCATCCACCATTCGCCTGCTTCGAGAAAGCCATTCTTGGCTGGTGCGAACGTTACGGCGTTTGACTCTCCAACCGCACCTTACGATCCCTTCTCCCTTCAGGGGAGAGGGGCAACCTCACTCTCATAACCCCATCACCCTCTGTAGCGGACATAACAACATGAAAGAACTTGTGGTCGTTGCCATTGGTGGCAACAGCATTATCAAAGATAACGCCAGCCAGTCGATTGAGCATCAGGCGGAGGCGGTGAAAGCCGTCGCTGATACGGTGCTGGAAATGCTGGCTTCCGATTACGACATTGTGCTGACCCACGGCAACGGGCCGCAGGTCGGGCTGGATTTACGCCGCGCGGAGATAGCCCACGAGCGCGAAGGGCTGCCCTTAACGCCGCTGGCGAACTGTGTGGCGGATACGCAAGGCGGCATTGGCTATCTGATCCAACAGGCGCTGAATAACCGACTGGCGCGTCACGGTGAGAAAAAAGCCGTCACCGTGGTGACTCAGGTGGAAGTGGATAAAAACGATCCGGGGTTTGCCCATCCCACCAAGCCCATCGGCGCATTCTTTAGTGAAAGCCAGCGTGACGAATTACAAAAGGCAAACCCTGACTGGCGTTTTGTTGAAGATGCCGGACGGGGCTATCGCCGCGTGGTCGCCTCGCCGGAACCGAAACGTATTGTCGAAGCACCGGCCATTAAGGCGCTGATCCAACAAGGCTTTGTGGTGATTGGCGCGGGCGGCGGCGGAATCCCGGTGGTGTGCAGTGAAGCGGGGGATTACCAAAGCGTGGACGCGGTTATCGACAAAGATCTCTCTACCGCGCTATTGGCCCGTGAAATTCACGCTGACATTCTGGTGATCACCACTGGCGTCGAAAAAGTGTGTATTCACTTTGGCAAACCGCAGCAGCAGGCGCTGGATCGCGTAGATATTGCCACCATGAACCGCTATATGCAGGAAGGGCATTTTCCGCCTGGCAGCATGTTGCCAAAAATCATCGCCAGCCTGACGTTCCTGGAACAGGGCGGCAAAGAAGTGATTATCACCACGCCGGAATGCCTGCCTGCGGCGCTGCGCGGTGAAACGGGCACCCATATTATTAAAACGTAAGGACGTAAGATGAAAGAAAACAATAGCCGCCGTGAATTTCTGAGCCAGAGCGGTAAGATGGTCACCGCCGCCGCGCTGTTTGGTACGTCTGTGCCGCTCGCCCATGCGGCAGTCTCTGGCACAATCCATTGCGACGCGAATAACACCATGAAAATCACTGACCCGCACTACTATCTCGACAACGTGCTGCTGGAAACCGGTTTTGACTACGAAAACGGTGTGGCGGTACAGACCCGCACGGCGCACCAGACCGTAGAGATTCAGAACGGCAAAATTGTTGCCCTGCGCGAGAACAAGCAGCATCCGGACGCCACGCTGCCGCACTATGACGCTGGCGGTAAGCTGATGCTGCCCACCACCCGCGACATGCATATTCATCTCGACAAAACCTTTTACGGCGGGCCGTGGCGCTCGCTCAATCGCCCGGCAGGCACCACCATCCAGGACATGATCAAACTCGAGCAGAAAATGCTGCCGGAGCTGCAACCGTACACTCAGGAACGAGCGGAAAAACTGATCGATTTATTGCAGTCGAAAGGCACTACCATTGCCCGCAGCCACTGCAATATCGAACCGGTTTCCGGCCTGAAAAATCTGCAAAATTTGCAGGCGGTGCTGGCGCGACGTCAGGCGGGCTTCGAGTGTGAAATTGTCGCCTTCCCGCAGCACGGTTTGCTGCTGTCGAAATCGGAACCCTTAATGCGTGAAGCGATGCAGGCGGGGGCGCATTACGTCGGCGGTCTGGATCCGACCAGTGTTGATGGCGCGATGGAAAAATCCCTCGATACCATGTTCCAGATTGCGCTGGACTACGACAAAGGCGTTGATATTCACCTGCACGAAACCACTCCGGCAGGCGTGGCAGCCATCAATTATATGGTTGAAACGGTGGAGAAAACGCCGCAACTGAAGGGCAAGCTGACCATCAGCCACGCCTTTGCGCTGGCAACGCTCAATGAGCAACAGGTAGATGAACTGGCGCACCGGATGGCGGCGCAGCAAATTTCTATCGCCTCGACGGTGCCGATTGGCACGCTGCATATGCCGCTCAAACAGTTGCACGACAAAGGCGTAAAAGTGATGACCGGCACCGACAGCGTTATCGACCACTGGTCGCCTTACGGCCTGGGCGACATGCTGGAAAAAGCCAATCTGTACGCGCAGCTCTATATTCGTCCTAACGAACAGAACCTCTCCCGCTCGCTGTTTTTAGCCACTGGCGATGTATTGCCGCTCAACGAAAAAGGCGAGCGCGTGTGGCCCAAAGCGCAGGATGATGCCAGCTTTGTGCTGGTGGACGCCTCCTGTTCCGCCGAGGCGGTGGCGCGTATCTCGCCGAGAACGGCGACGTTCCATAAAGGGCAACTGGTGTGGGGGAGTGTGGCAGGTTGATACGCATTTGAAACGCCTGCAATGGTGAATCGTAAGAGATTTAAAGCCCCAGGGAGTGGGGCGGGAATGGTTTGTTAATGAATGATCCTGAACTTTATAATCTCCCGGCATAATTTCCAGGGGATTATTTGAGAGAAATACACAAAAGTGAGTTTTAACAATATTTATCAAGCCATAAATGTGACCGGCTTCGGATAAAAAAGATTAAACATAGAAAAACCAATGATCCTCTTGCTGATGGTTATCAACAGTAATTAAGATGTGATTTTTTTCCGTAATCGCGAAAATATTCTCATGACCATAAAAGAAAAAATCTCACAAAAATATCCCCATGCTTCCTTTTGTACTTTTGGCGATTCAGCAGCGTTGGCCGATCACCTCGCAACGTTGATTGCGACAGGTGTTAAAACAGCTTCCTGTGGTTCGCTGGCGGGATGTATTGAAGACAACGCATTTCCGATGATTGGTGAGTATAAGATTGTAGAAAATAGCCGTGGTGAGCCTGTCTGTGTTATCAGAGTGATTGGCCTGCATTTACTGCGCTTTTCTGATGTCACCGCGGAGCTTGCCCGTAAGGAAGGTGAAGGTGACCTCAGTCTTGAATATTGGCGTAATGAACACCGTCGTTTTTTCCAGGCAGAAGGATGCTATTCACCCGAAATGGACGTTATCTTTGAAGAATATGCCCTTATTGACGTTGTGTAGATAACTATTTTTCTACGCGAAATAAGCTCACAAACATAAAATATCGCTAATTTTGTTTATTTTGCTATTTTTTACGTGATGAATGTCACACTTATTATTGCTGCCCGTTTTGTCCATATTTATAACCAAATTTTTAATAGCTGCCTGAAATAGGGCTGTTTATTCTGCATAAAAATATTCGAAAATTCTTATTCTCTCCAGCGCGCTAATTTGGGCGAACACTTCCTGACTACCCTGCAATGAGGCTGAAATGATGAATAAACGTTTTGTTATCAATATGGTGTCTTCGCTGTTATTAGGCGCTGCGCTAATTTCTGCGCCGCTCCAGGCAGCGGAAAAAGTCGTGGTGAATATCTCTAAAGTCGATGGTATGCCGTGGTTTAATCGCATGGGCGAAGGTGTGGTCGAGGCGGGTAAAGCCTTTGGTGTTAATGCGTCACAGGTGGGGCCTTCAAGTACTGATGCTCCGCAACAGGTTAAAATCATTGAGGATTTAATCGCCCGTAAGGTTAATGCAATTACAATTGTGCCAAACGATGCCAACGTGCTGGAACCGGTATTCAAAAAAGCGCGAGATGCCGGAATTGTGGTTCTGACCAACGAATCCCCCGGTCAGCCAAGTGCTAACTGGGATATCGAAATCATTGATAACGAAAAATTTGCCGCTGAATATGTTGAACATATGGCGAAACGCATGGGTGGCAAGGGCGGCTATGTGATTTACGTGGGTAGTTTGACCGTGCCGCAGCATAACTTATGGGCTGACTTGCTGGTGAAATACCAGAAAGAGCATTACCCGGATATGCATGAAGTTACCCGCCGCATGCCGGTTGCCGAGAGTGTGGATGACTCACGTCGTACCACACTGGACCTGATGAAAACCTATCCTGACTTGAAAGCGGTTGTCTCCTTTGGTTCAAACGGTCCGATTGGCGCGGGACGTGCAGTGAAAGAGAAACGGGCGAAAAATAAAGTCGCAGTCTATGGCATGATGATCCCTTCACAGGCGGCATCACTGATTAAAAGTGGTGATATCACCGAAGGGATTACTTACGATCCGGCCTCTGCAGGTTACGCACTCGCGGCCGTCGCCAGCACGTTGCTGAAGGGTGAAGAGATCAAACCTGGATTAGAAATGCAGAATCTGGGGAAGGCCGACGTAGATATAGATAAGCGAATTATCCGTTTCCATAAGGTACTGCTGGTCAACAAAGACAATATCGACTCACTTTATTAATCCATTTCTTCGGGGCGAAAGCCCCGATTCTTATTGCCAGGGGATGTTATGGAAACCTTCCTTTCCCTTCGTCATATCAACAAAACGTTTCATGCCACGCGAGCGCTGCGCGATGTTTCTCTCGACTTTATGTCGGGTGAAGTGCACTGTCTTGCCGGGCAAAACGGCTGTGGTAAATCGACGTTGATTAAAATTATGTCCGGAGTTTATCGCCCGGATGAGGGAGCGGAAATTACGCTTGGTGGGAAAAACTGGTCAAAGCTGACACCCGCCGCTTCGGTGGCGCAGGGGATTCAGGTGATTTATCAGGACCTCTCTTTATTTCCTAACCTGAGTGTCTGGGAGAATATCGCCGTGAATCACTATCACCACGGTCTGTTTGTTAACCGCCGTCGTCTGCGTGAGGTGGCGCAGGCGGCAATGACCAGTATTAACGTCACATTGCCACTGGATACGCTCGTTTCTGAGCTTTCAATTGCCCGCTGTCAGCTGGTGGCAATTTGCCGTGCACTGGCGCAGGACGCACGGTTGATCGTGATGGATGAACCAACCGCTTCGCTGACCCATCAGGAAGTGCAAGGGTTATTACAGGTGGTGCATCAATTGCGGGAACGCGGGATCTGCGTGGTCTTCGTCAGTCATCGTCTGGAAGAGGTGATGGAAGTTTCCGACCGTATTTCAGTGTTGAAAGATGGTGAGCTGGTCGGGACCTTTCCGGCTGCAGAGATGACCACAAAACAACTCGGTTTCCTGATGACCGGCCAGGAGTTTGAATATCAGGTGCGAGAGTTGTGGCAGGGAAAATCCAGCATCCCAGTGCTGGAGGTGCGTAATTTAAGTCGTCATGGGGAATATCAAAATATTAACTTGCGGGTGGAAGCGGGCGAAGTGGTGTCGATTGTTGGCCTGCTTGGTGCGGGGCGCACGGAATTATGTCTGAGTCTGTTTGGTATGACCCGACCGGATGCTGGCGAGATCCTCATCAACGGCCAGCTGGTTACACTGCATAGTAACCAGGACGCCATCCGCCACGGTATTGGTTATGTTTCGGAAGATCGCATGTCGCGTGGTTTGGTGATGGCGCAATCTATTGAAGACAACATCATTAGCACTGTTTTTCACAAGGTAAAAGATCGCTTCGGCTTTCTGAGTGAAGCTAAAGTGCGTGACCTGGTGGACAGGCTAATCAAGGCATTGACCATCAAAGTCTCTGACCCACATCTCCCGGTGAATACGCTTTCTGGGGGTAACGCGCAGCGAGTATCGATCGCCAAATGGCTGGCGATTGGGCCACGACTGTTGATTCTCGATAGCCCGACTGTCGGTGTTGATATCGCCAACAAAGCAGGAATATACGGCATTATCAGCGATCTGGCGGCTCATGGCATTGCGGTATTGATGATCTGCGATGAAATTGAAGAAGCGTGGTATCAAAGCCACCGGATTTTGGTAATGCAGAAAGGTCAGATCACCCATAGCTTCCTGCCTGACAGCAGTTCTCAGGCCAGGATTGCGGAGGTGGTAAATGGCTGAACTGAAAAAACGTCATGAATTCTGGCTGGCATTACTGATTGTGGGGCTGTTTGTCGGCCTTGCCTGGCGCAGCGACGAGTTTCTGACATTCGGTAATTTGTACGATCTCGCCAATAACTATGCCATGTTGACTATTCTCGCCTGTGGTTTGTTTGTGGTGTTGATTTCCGGTGGAATTGATATTTCGTTTCCAGCAATGACCATCATTGCGCAATACGGCATGGTGCTGTTGCTGCAAAAAATTGGTGGCAACTTCGCTGTCGCGTTTGCCCTGGCGGGCGGCATCGGCATTTTACTTGGCTTAATTAACGCCTTACTGGTTAATCGCCTACGGGTGCCTTCTATTATCATCACTATCTCGACGCTGAATATTTTCTATGGCCTGCTGTTATGGTTGAGTAAAGGTGTGTGGCTGTACGACTTTCCGCCGTGGTTTGAGCAGGGGGTTATGTTGTTCAAGTACACCGATGCTGATGGCTATGACTATGGCCTTGGTCTACCGCTGATCGCCATGATTACGGTGGTGCTGCTAACAGCGTTTATCATGAATTTCACCAGTGTAGGGCGCAAAATTTATGCCCTTGGCGGGAACCGTGAATCCGCCAGTCGCATCGGCTTTAGCGTGCTGAAACTGCAACTTTTCGTCTACGGCTATATGGGATTGATGTCTGGTGCTGCGGGTGTAGTGCAGTCGTGGACGGTGATGACTGTCGCCCCCGATTCTCTTCTGGGTTATGAGCTGACAGTACTGGCTGCGGTGGTGCTTGGCGGCACTAGTTTGCTCGGCGGGCGCGGCACGTTAACCGGTACTTTGCTCGGCGTGGTGTTGTTGGCAGTGATGCAAAACGGGCTAAATTTATTGGGAGTCTCGTCTTACTGGCAAACATTGATCACAGGCATCATCATCGTTGCCAGCATTAGCGCCACGGCGTGGAGTCAGCATCAGAACCGGAGTCTGCTATGAAAAAATCGTGGCGTAATAACGTTGAGTTTTACTTGATCGGCCTGTTGGTGCTAACTGTTGCCGCCTTCAGCATTACTATGCCGGAGATTTTCTGGTCGATAAGTAATTTCCAGTCCGTCGCTTCGCAAATGCCCGTGCTGGGCATTCTGGCGTTGGCTATGGCGGTGACCATGCTTTGCGGTGGCATTAACTTGTCAATTATAGCCACTGCTAACGCCTGTTCACTGGTGATGGCGTGGGTGGCGACTCAGTATCCACCGGGTATTGCTACGGTTGTCGCTACGCTGCTGGCGGGCGCTGGCGCGGCGGTGATAATCGGTTTATGTAACGGCGTATTGATTGCTGGTATTCGAGTGTCGCCAATTCTTGCAACACTCGGGATGATGACGTTGCTCAAAGGGGTAAATATTCTGGTGACAGGCGGTAGCGCCATTGCCAATTATCCCTCATGGGTGCTGTGGTTGAATCATGCACAGTGGTTCGGTATTCCGCTACCGATGTGGTTGTTTGCCGCAGTGGCGCTGGGGCTGTGGATATTGCTGGAGAAAACGCCGCTCGGTAAATCCATTTATCTGATTGGTTCTAACGAACGAGCAACACTTTACTCCGGCATTAACACTCGTCGGGTGCTGATTTGGGTTTATGTCATTTCCGCCTTGCTTTGTGCGGTAGCGGCATTTTTGATGATGTCGAAACTCAACTCGGCTAAGGCCTCTTATGGCGAATCGTACTTGCTGGTGTCAATCCTCGCGGCAGTACTCGGCGGGGTTAATCCGGACGGCGGCAGCGGGCGGATAATTGGTATGGTGCTGGCGCTGTTTCTTCTGCAAATTATTGAAAGCGGCTTCAATATTCTCGGTATAAGCCCCTACCTGACGATGGCCTTATGGGGAACGTTGCTGCTCTGTTTCATTCAGGCTCGCGGCATGTTGGGGCTGGATCGGGTGGTTTAAATATTGGCTATATTCAATGGACGCGTTTTGCCGCGATGACATATCAGGCATCGCCAAATACACATAGCTAATCAGGAGTAAACACAATGAAGATCAAAGCTGTTGGTGCATATTCCGCTAAACAACCACTTGAATCGATGGATATCACCCGGCGTGAACCGGGACCGCATGATGTCAAAATTGAAATCGCTTACTGTGGCGTCTGCCATTCCGATCTCCACCAGGTCCGTTCCGAGTGGGCGGGGACGGTTTACCCCTGCGTGCCGGGTCATGAAATTGTGGGGCGTGTGGTAGCCGTTGGTGATCAGGTAGAAAAACATGCGCCGGGCGATCTGGTCGGTGTCGGCTGCATTGTCGACAGTTGTAAACATTGCGAAGAGTGTGAAGACGGGCTGGAAAACTACTGTGATCACATGACCGGCACCTATAACTCGCCGACGCCGGACGAACCGGGCCATACTCTGGGCGGCTACTCACAACAGATCGTCGTTCATGAGCGATATGTTCTGCGTATTCGTCACCCGCAAGAGCAGCTGGCGGCGGTGGCTCCTTTGTTGTGTGCAGGGATCACCACGTATTCGCCGCTACGTCACTGGCAGGCCGGGCCGGGTAAAAAAGTGGGCGTGGTCGGCATCGGCGGTCTGGGACATATGGGGATTAAGCTGGCCCACGCGATGGGGGCGCATGTGGTGGCATTTACCACTTCTGAGTCAAAACGCGAAGCGGCAAAAGCCCTGGGGGCCGATGAAGTTGTTAACTCACGCAATGCCGATGAGATGGCGGCTCATCTCAAGAGTTTCGATTTCATTTTGAATACAGTAGCTGCGCCACATAATCTCGACGATTTTACCACCTTGCTGAAGCGTGATGGCACCATGACGCTGGTTGGTGCGCCTGCGACACCGCATAAATCGCCGGAAGTTTTCAACCTGATCATGAAACGCCGTGCGATAGCCGGTTCTATGATTGGCGGCATTCCAGAAACTCAGGAGATGCTCGATTTTTGCGCCGAACATGGCATCGTGGCTGATATAGAGATGATTCGGGCCGATCAAATTAATGAAGCCTATGAGCGAATGCTGCGTGGTGATGTGAAATATCGTTTTGTTATCGATAATCGCACACTAACAGACTGAAAAAATTAATAAATACCCTGTGGTTTAACATATTAACTTCGCTCTCCACTTAACTTTTTAGTTAAGGAGAGCGAAATAATATCAAAGTAGCAGTAAAACCTATAACGTAAATTCAAATTGTTAAATTAACTCCCTCCAGTACACAATACTTCACACGTTAGTTATGAGCGATTTCTGATAGTGCCTGGTTTAATCAGGGCTTTATTATCTGCGACGTTTATTTTTATTTAAGAGAGATCGCGATGATATCATTAAAAGCTCCGCACAATAATTTGATGCCATATACGCAACAAAGCATACTTAATACAGTAAAAAACAATCAGTTACCAGAGGATATCAAAAGCTCCCTGGTCTCCTGTGTCGATATATTCAAGGTTTTGATTAAACAATATTATGATTATCCTTATGATTGTCGTGATGATTTAGTCGATGACGACAAACTCATTCATCTCATGGCTGCTGTACGAGACTGTGAGTGGTCAGACGATAACGCACTCACTATAAATGTGCAGTTTAATGATTTCCCTGGATTTTATGACTGGATGGATTACCCTGATCACCCGGTTAAGTTTGTTTTTCGCATACTTGAAAATCAAAAAGGGACAGTTTGGGTATATGACCAGGATGATGCGTTTCTTGATATTAAAGCAAATGTGCAGGCTGGACGCTTTACCGGGCTTAAGAAATTAGTGCAGTTTATCGATTCAGTGCGAACAGATTGCAAATGTATTCTTCTTGAACACCATATGCCTTTGCTGAGACTTTTCCCTAAAGGGAAAGAGTGTATGCATGTGGAAAAATGGCTTCGCGAAATGTCGTCTATTCCGGAGACCGACGCACCCATTAAGCAGGCGCTTGCGCATGGATTATTATTACACTTAAAAAATATCTACCCTGTTTTTCCTGAATCACTGGTGATGTTATTGCTCTCTGTTCTGGACGTAAAAACATACAGAGATGATGCGCGATTAAATCAATGGATATCTAATAGAGTGCAGGAATTAGGTGACAGATATTATCCTGTAAATAAGCACGTTAAAATCCGCTACACTCTTTAGTTCAGAAAGGGTTCCACCTGCGAGTTGTTATTCCACCAGAGAGTGAATCGCAAAGCAGGTGATCATTTCATCTGTATATCCGTATGCCAAATGGCATTCCACCGCCTTTTTCGCCGATATTTTGTTGTGATCGGCGACACTTCGCTTAAAAAAGCATCAGCAGTGGTTTCGCAGCTATACGGTGTATAAAAAATGATCTCATGCAGATGTTTTGTGAATGTGTGGGTTGACATTCATATGAAAAAAATCATAATTCCATCATGTTTGTGTGGGGTCTTTTCTGTATCTTACGCATCGCACTCAAGCCTGACAGAAAATATGCTGTAAGGCTCATATCAAAAACCGCCATTAGCTCATCAGGAAGAGCAGACGACAACCAGGATTGTTGTATGGTACGGGGTTCGAGGCCTCGATGGCGGTCCAACTTTTCATAACTCTTCTGAATCAGATCCCCTTATTATCATCCCTGCAAAGTGGAACATTGCCATTGTTTGGCTATTCAGGACGGGTCAGAGCAATGAAAAAAGCCCACACAGGGGAGAGTGGGCTGAAATGGGAAGCTAAAGACTCAAGTAAACTTATCGGAAATAAGGACCACGCATTACGGGGGCTATCATCGCCGATGGTCGGGATTCGGCAAATCAGGTTGATTACGTAGAGAGTAAATTATCTGCTCACCGCTGTGTCACCCCTTCGTAAATCAGGCGTAGCGCGAATACACCAATAATTGCACCAATAACCCGACTGGCAACGCGTTGCATACGCCCATAAGCACGACGCACAGCGGGCAAAGAAAACGCCTGACTAAGAAAAACGCGCCAGATAATTGATGCGAGCACAATCCCCGCTCAGGCCATTAAACGTGCCCATGTTGGTGTTTCGGCATTTAATGTTACTGAGAAAATACTGATAAAAAATAAAACGGTTTGCGGGTTAGAGAGATCGGTAATTAATCCACGGCGAAAAAAGACATACCAGGGGGCGTTAATCGGTTGTTGTAGTGTGCTCATTTGCGGTGTTGACTGGCGGCGCATGCTGCACCACGCAAACCATAAGAGATAAGCGCCGCCGACGATTCTGATAAGCGAAAAAATCTCCTCACACTGCGTAATTAGCGTTGCAAGACCAAACAAACCCAACCCGGAATAAAATGCATCGCCCAGCGCCACGCCCAGCCCGGTCAGCACCCCTGCGCGTCGACCGGAAGCCAGGCTGGTTTGTACTACCACAAAGAGATTGGCTCCCGGATTAAAAAAAGTAATCACGAACAGTCCTACGGTCAGGTAAACGGCGTGCAAAGGATCCATAGTGATTTCATCCATAAATAAGTGAACTAACTGCATCATATTTCTACCAAAAATAATCGGGTGCGAGAGAGATCACAAAGTGTCTTATTTCCGGTTACTGGCGTTTATGCCCTGACTGAACTAATTATTAATCAACCCAATAATGTGGGTGGGTGATAGTGTGATAACAACTCTGGAGCCGTAATATGAAAATAATCTCTAAAATGTTAGTCGGTGCGTTAGCGTTTGCCGTTACCAATGTCTATGCCGCTGAATTGATGACCAAAGCGGAATTTGAAAAAGTTGAATCGCAATATGAAAAAATAGGTGATATTTCAACCAGTAATGAAATGTCGACTGCAGATGCAAAAGAAGATTTAATCAAAAAAGCCGATGAAAAAGGGGCTGATGTGTTGGTGCTGACCTCTGGTCAAACTGACAATAAGATTCACGGCACGGCAAATATTTATAAGAAGAAGTAATTCTGAAACCTATGTAAACATCCCCGATGCGTAAGTTTATCGGTGATCATCATCTATTGAAATTTATGCCGGATAAAGCGTTCGCGCTGCATTCGGCAGTTCAGTTTTTCAGCCGCCGCCAGAACGTCGTCCGGCTGATACCTAAATAATTCGCCGCTGCTGTTTTATCGCCTTTAAATTTCTCCAGTGCCTGTTGTGGTGTCAGTAAGCGTGGAGCGGGAATTTTCGCTGATTCGCGCGCTAGTTCCGGCAGTAGCAGCTGCAAAAACTGCGGCGTTAAATCCGGCGTCGGTTCCACACTTAAAAACAGCGCCAGTCGCTCCATCATATTGCGCAGTTCTCGAATATTGCCCGGCCAGTCGTAGTGCACCAGCACGGTTTCGCTTGCCTGTAATCCCTGGCGTAATGCGGAAGAAAACGGGGCAGCAAGTGCAGCCAGAGACACTTTCAAAAAGCTTTCCGCCAGCGGCAGAATATCTGCCACCCGCTCACGCAGTGGTGGCAGTTGCAGGCGTAAAATGCTCAGCCGATAAAACAGGTCACGGCGAAACTGCCCTTGCCGCATATCTTCTTCCAGATTGCAGTGAGTGGCGCTAATGACTCGCACATCCACCGGAACAGGCTGATGCCCGCCGACGCGGGTGACCTCTTTTTCTTCCAGCACCCGTAACAGGCGAGTCTGCAAAGGTAGCGGCATTTCGCCAATCTCATCCAGAAACAGCGTACCGCCGTGGGCAATTTCGAACAGCCCGGCGCGACCTCCGCGTCGCGAGCCGGTAAACGCCCCTTCCTCATAGCCAAACAGCTCCGCTTCCAGCAGCGATTCGGCAATCGCTCCGCAGTTGACGGCAACAAACGGATGCGACTTTTTGCCCTGTCGCGCATCGTGGCGGGCAAAATATTCCCGATGAATCGCCTGGGCCGCCAGCTCTTTGCCCGTCCCCGTTTCCCCTTCAATCAACACCGCTGCACTGGAGCGGGCATACAGCAAAATAGTCTGCCGTACCTGTTCCATCTGTGGTGATTGACCGAGCATATCGCCCAGCACGTAACGAGTACGCAGGGCGTTGCGGGTGGCATCGTGAGTGTTATGGCGTAACGACATGCGCGTCATATCCAGCGCATCGCTGAATGCCTGGCGCACGGTGGCGGCGGAATAGATAAAAATTCCGGTCATTCCGGCTTCTTCTGCCAGATCGGTAATTAGCCCCGCGCCGACCACCGCTTCGGTGCCGTTAGCTTTCAGCTCGTTAATCTGCCCGCGTGCGTCTTCTTCGGTAATGTAGCTACGTTGGTCGAGGCGCAAATTAAAGGTTTTTTGAAACGCCACCAGTGCCGGAATAGTTTCCTGATAAGTGACAACGCCGATAGAAGAGGTGAGTTTTCCGGCTTTTGCCAGTGCCTGTAACACATCGTAGCCGCTCGGTTTAATCAAAATAACTGGCACTGACAGGCGGCTTTTCAGGTACGCGCCGTTAGAGCCAGCGGCGATGATGGCGTCGCAGCGTTCGTTTGCCAGTTTCTTGCGGATGTAGGTCACTGCTTTTTCAAAGCCAAGCTGAATAGGGGTAATGTTCGCCAGATGATCAAACTCGAGGCTGATATCGCGAAACAGCTCGAACAGGCGCGTTACAGATACCGTCCAGATAACCGGTTTGTCGTCATTCAGCCGTGGTGGATGTGCCATAGCGCACCGCAAAGTTAAGAAACCGAATATTGGGTTTAGTCTTGTTTCATAATTGTTGCAATGAAACGCGGTGAAACATTGACTGAAACGTTAACTGAAACGCATATTTGCGGATTACTTCATGACTTTATTTATAACAAATTGAAATTAAACATTTAATTTTATTCGATCAATTGTGGCACACCCCTTGCTTTGTCTTTATCAACGCAAATAACAAGTTGATAACAAAGGATGGGCTATGTCTCTACACTCTCCAGGTAAAGCGTTTCGCGCTGCACTGTCTAAAGAAAATCCATTGCAGATTGTTGGCACCATCAACGCTAACCATGCGCTGCTGGCGCAGCGTGCCGGATATCAGGCGATTTATCTTTCCGGCGGTGGCGTGGCGGCAGGGTCGCTGGGGCTGCCCGATCTCGGTATTTCTACCCTTGATGACGTGCTGACCGACATTCGCCGTATCACCGACGTCTGCTCGCTGCCGCTGCTGGTAGATGCGGATATCGGTTTTGGTTCTTCTGCTTTTAACGTTGCGCGCACCGTGAAATCGATGATTAAAGCCGGTGCGGCGGGATTGCATATTGAAGATCAGGTTGGTGCGAAACGCTGCGGCCATCGCCCGAATAAAGCGATCGTCTCGAAAGAGGAGATGGTGGATCGGATCCGCGCGGCGGTGGATGCGAAAACCGATCCTGATTTTGTGATCATGGCGCGCACCGATGCGCTGGCGGTTGAAGGGCTGGATGCGGCGATCGAGCGTGCGCGGGCCTATGTTGAAGCGGGTGCCGAGATGTTGTTCCCGGAGGCGATTACCGAACTCGCTATGTACCGCCAGTTTGCCGATGCGGTGCAGGTGCCAATCCTCGCCAACATTACCGAATTTGGCGCAACACCGCTGTTTACTACCGATGAATTACGCAGTGCCCATGTTGCAATGGCGCTGTACCCGCTTTCAGCGTTTCGCGCCATGAATCGCGCCGCCGAACATGTCTACAACGTCCTGCGTCAGGAAGGCACGCAGAAAAGCGTCATCGACACCATGCAGACCCGCAACGAACTGTACGAAAGCATCAACTATTACCAGTACGAAGAGAAGCTCGACGACCTGTTTGCCCGTAGCCAGGCGAAATAAAAAACGCCCGTTGGTTGTATTCGACAACCGATGCCTGATGCGCCGCTGACGCGGCTTATCAGGCCTACGGGATGAACTGAACTGTAGGTCGGATAAGACGCATAGCGTCGCATCCG
>NZ_KE137316.1:4226717-4231888 GCF_000408845.1 Escherichia sp. KTE172
GCGTCGCATCCGACAACCGATGCCTGATGCGCCGCTGACGCGACTTATCAGGCCTACGGGGTGAACTGAACTGTAGGTCGGATAAGACGCATGGCGTCGCATCCGACAACCGATGCCTGATGCGACGCTGACGCGGCTTATCAGGCCTGCGGGGTGAACTGAACTGTAGGTCGGATAAGACGCATAGCGTCGCATCCGACAACAATCTCGACCCTACAAATGATAACAATGACGAGGACAATATGAGCGACACAACGATCCTGCAAAACAGTACCCATGTCATTAAACCGAAAAAATCTGTGGCACTTTCTGGCGTTCCGGCGGGCAATACGGCGCTCTGCACCGTGGGTAAAAGTGGCAATGACTTGCATTACCGTGGTTACGATATTATTGATCTGGCGGAACATTGCGAATTTGAAGAAGTGGCGCATCTGCTGATCCACGGCAAACTGCCGACCCGTGACGAACTCGCCGCTTACAAAACGAAACTGAAAGCCCTGCGTGGTTTACCAGCTAATGTGCGTACCGTGCTGGAAGCCTTACCGGCGGCGTCGCACCCGATGGATGTTATGCGCACCGGCGTTTCCGCGCTCGGCTGCACGCTGCCAGAAAAAGAGGGGCATACCGTCTCTGGCGCGCGGGATATTGCCGACAAACTGCTGGCGTCACTTAGCTCGATTCTTCTCTACTGGTATCACTACAGCCACAACGGCGAACGCATCCAGCCGGAAACCGATGACGACTCCATCGGTGGTCACTTCCTGCACCTGCTGCACGGCGAAAAGCCATCGCAAAGCTGGGAAAAGGCGATGCATATCTCGCTGGTGCTGTACGCCGAACACGAGTTTAACGCCTCCACCTTTACCAGCCGGGTGATTGCGGGCACTGGCTCTGATATGTATTCCGCGATTATTGGCGCGATTGGTGCACTGCGCGGGCCGAAGCACGGCGGGGCGAATGAAGTGTCGCTGGAGATCCAGCAACGCTACGAAACGCCGGACGAAGCCGAAGCCGATATCCGCAAGCGGGTGGAAAACAAAGAAGTGGTCATTGGTTTTGGTCATCCGGTTTATACCATCGCCGACCCGCGTCATCAGGTGATCAAACGTGTGGCGAAGCAGCTCTCGCAGGAAGGCGGCTCACTGAAGATGTACAACATCGCCGATCGCCTGGAAACGGTGATGTGGGAGAGCAAAAAGATGTTCCCCAATCTCGACTGGTTCTCCGCTGTTTCCTACAACATGATGGGCGTTCCCACCGAGATGTTCACACCACTGTTTGTTATCGCCCGCGTCACCGGCTGGGCGGCGCACATTATCGAACAACGTCAGGACAACAAAATTATCCGTCCTTCCGCCAATTATGTTGGACCGGAAGACCGCCAGTTTGTCGCGCTGGATAAGCGCCAGTAAACCTCTACGAATAACAATAAGGAAACGTACCCAATGTCAGCTCAAATCAACAACATCCGCCCGGAATTTGATCGTGAAATCGTTGATATTGTCGATTACGTGATGAACTACGAAATCAGCTCCAAAGTAGCCTACGACACCGCACATTACTGCCTGCTCGACACGCTCGGCTGCGGTCTTGAAGCTCTCGAATACCCAGCCTGTAAAAAACTGCTGGGGCCAATTGTCCCCGGCACCGTCGTACCTAACGGCGTGCGCGTCCCCGGAACTCAGTTCCAGCTCGACCCCGTCCAGGCGGCATTTAACATCGGCGCGATGATCCGTTGGCTCGATTTCAACGATACCTGGCTGGCGGCGGAGTGGGGGCATCCTTCCGACAACCTCGGCGGCATTCTGGCAACGGCAGACTGGCTTTCGCGCAACGCGGTCGCCAGCGGCAAAGCGCCGTTGACCATGAAACAGGTGCTGACCGCAATGATCAAAGCCCATGAAATTCAGGGCTGCATCGCGCTGGAAAACTCCTTTAACCGCGTCGGCCTCGACCACGTTCTGTTAGTGAAAGTGGCTTCCACCGCCGTGGTCGCCGAAATGCTCGGCCTGACCCGCGAGGAAATTCTCAACGCCGTTTCGCTGGCGTGGGTGGACGGTCAGTCGCTGCGCACCTATCGCCATGCGCCGAACACCGGCACGCGTAAATCCTGGGCGGCGGGCGATGCCACTTCCCGCGCGGTACGTCTGGCACTGATGGCGAAAACGGGCGAAATGGGTTACCCGTCAGCCCTGACTGCGCCTGTGTGGGGCTTCTACGACGTCTCCTTCAAAGGTGAGTCGTTCCGCTTCCAGCGCCCGTACGGTTCTTACGTGATGGAAAATGTGCTGTTCAAAATCTCCTTCCCGGCGGAGTTCCACTCCCAGACGGCAGTTGAAGCAGCGATGACGCTCTATGAACAGATGCAGGCAGCAGGCAAAACGGCGGCAGATATCGAAAAAGTGACCATTCGCACCCACGAAGCCTGTATTCGCATCATCGACAAAAAAGGACCGCTCAATAACCCGGCAGACCGCGACCACTGCATTCAGTACATGGTGGCGATCCCGCTGCTGTTCGGACGCTTAACGGCGGCAGATTACGAGGACAACGTTGCGCAAGATAAACGCATCGACGCCCTGCGCGAGAAGATCAATTGCTTTGAAGATCCGGCATTTACCGCTGACTACCACGACCCGGAAAAACGTGCCATCGCCAATGCCATAACCCTTGAGTTCACCGACGGTACGCGATTTGAAGAAGTGGTGGTGGAGTACCCCATTGGTCATGCTCGCCGCCGTCAGGATGGCATTCCGAAGCTGGTCGATAAATTCAAAATCAATCTCGCGCGCCAGTTCCCGACTCGCCAACAGCAGCGCATTCTGGAGGTTTCTCTCGACAGAGCTCGCCTGGAACAGATGCCGGTCAATGAGTATCTCGACCTGTACGTCATTTAAGCAAACAGCGGTAAGGCGTAAGTTCAACAGGAGAGCATTATGTCTTTTAGCGAATTTTATCAGCGTTCGATTAACGAACCGGAGCAGTTCTGGGCCGAGCAGGCCCGGCGTATTGACTGGCAGACGCCCTTTACGCAAACGCTCGATCACAGCAATCCGCCGTTTGCCCGTTGGTTTTGTGAAGGCCGAACCAACTTGTGTCACAACGCTATCGACCGCTGGCTGGAGAAACAGCCAGAGGCGCTGGCGCTGATTGCCGTCTCTTCGGAAACAGAAGAAGAGTGCACCTTTACCTTCCGCCAGTTACATGACGAAGTGAATGCGGTGGCCTCAATGCTGCGCTCGCTGGGTGTGCAGCGCGGCGATCGGGTGCTGGTGTATATGCCGATGATTGCCGAAGCGCATATTACTCTGCTGGCTTGCGCGCGCATTGGCGCTATTCACTCGGTGGTGTTTGGGGGATTTGCCTCGCACAGCGTGGCGGCGCGAATTGATGATGCTAAACCGGTGCTGATTGTCTCGGCTGATGCCGGAGCGCGCGGTGGCAAAATCATTCCCTATAAAAAATTGCTCGACGATGCGATAAGTCAGGCGCAGCACCAGCCACGCCATGTTTTGCTGGTGGATCGCGGGCTGGCGAAAATGGCACGCGTCAGCGGGCGGGATGTCGATTTCGCGTCGTTGCGCCATCAACACATCGGCGCGCGGGTACCGGTGGCGTGGCTGGAATCCAACGAAACCTCCTGCATTCTCTACACCTCCGGCACGACCGGCAAACCTAAAGGCGTGCAGCGTGACGTTGGCGGATATGCGGTGGCGCTGGCGACCTCGATGGACACCATTTTTGGCGGCAAAGCGGGCGGTGTGTTCTTTTGTGCTTCGGATATCGGCTGGGTGGTGGGGCATTCGTATATCGTCTACGCGCCGCTGCTGGCGGGGATGGCGACTATCGTTTACGAAGGATTACCGACCTGGCCGGACTGCGGCGTGTGGTGGAAAATCGTCGAGAAATATCAGGTTAGCCGGATGTTCTCAGCGCCGACCGCCATTCGCGTGCTGAAAAAATTCCCTACCGCTGAAATTCGCAAACACGATCTCTCGTCGCTGGAAGTGCTCTATCTGGCGGGGGAGCCGCTGGACGAGCCGACCGCCAGTTGGGTGAGCAATACGCTGGATGTGCCGGTCATCGACAACTACTGGCAGACCGAATCCGGCTGGCCGATTATGGCGATTGCTCGCGGTCTGGACGACAGGCCGACGCGTCTGGGAAGCCCCGGCGTGCCGATGTATGGCTATAACGTGCAGTTGCTTAATGAAGTCACCGGCGAACCGTGTGGCGTCAACGAGAAAGGGATGCTGGTGGTGGAAGGGCCATTGCCGCCGGGGTGTATTCAGACCATTTGGGGCGACGACGACCGCTTTGTGAAGACGTACTGGTCGCTGTTTTCCCGTCCGGTGTACGCCACTTTTGACTGGGGTATCCGCGATGCTGACGGTTATCACTTTATTCTCGGGCGCACTGACGATGTGATTAACGTTGCCGGGCATCGGCTGGGGACGCGCGAGATTGAAGAGAGTATCTCCAGTCATCCGGGCGTTGCCGAAGTGGCGGTGGTTGGGGTGAAAGATGCGCTGAAAGGGCAGGTGGCGGTGGCGTTTGTCATTCCGAAAGAGAGCGACAGTCTGGAAGACCGAGACGTGGCGCACTCGCAAGAGAAGGCGATTATGGCGCTGGTGGACAGCCAGATTGGCAACTTTGGTCGCCCGGCGCACGTCTGGTTTGTCTCGCAATTGCCGAAAACGCGATCCGGAAAAATGCTGCGCCGCACGATCCAGGCGATTTGCGAAGGACGCGATCCTGGGGATCTGACGACCATTGATGATCCTGCGTCGTTGGATCAGATCCGCCAGGCGATGGAAGAGTAAGGTATTGTCGGATGCGTCGTGTGGCGCATCCGACACCGTGCGCCGATGCCTGATGCGACGCTGACGCGTCTTATCATGCCTACAGGCCTGAACCGTAGGTCGGATAAGGCGCTCGCGCCGCATCCGACACCGTGCGCCGATGCCTGATGCGACGCTGGCGCGTCTTATCATGCCTACAGGTCTGAACCGTAGGTCGGATAAGGCGCTCGCGCCGCATCCGACACCGTGCGCAGATGCCTGATACGACGCTGGCGCGTCTTATCATGCCTACAGGCCTGAACCGTAGGTCGGATAAGGCGCTCGCGCCGCATCCGACACCGTGCGCCGATGCCTGATGCGACGCTGGTG
>NZ_KE137316.1:4231898-4479073 GCF_000408845.1 Escherichia sp. KTE172
GCGTCTTATCATGCCTACAGGCCTGAACCGTAGGTCGGATAAGGCGCTCGCGCCGCATCCGACACCGTGCGCCGATGCCTGATGCGACGCTGGTGCGTCTTATCATGCCTACAGGCCTGAACCGTAGGTCGGATAAGGCGCTCGCGCCGCATCCGACACCGTGCGCAGATGCCTGATGCGACGCTGACGCGTCTTATCAGGCCTACCCACTACCCACTGTTTTTACACCGATAATTTTTCCCCCACCTTTTTGCACTCATTCATATAAAAAATATATTTCCCCACGAAAACGATTGCTTTTTATCTTCAGATGAATAGAATGCGGCGAATTTTTTGGGTTTCAAACAGCAAAAAGGGGGAATTTCGTGTCGCAAGATAACAACTTTAGCCAGGGGCCAGTCCCGCAGTCGGCGCGGAAAGGGGTATTGGCATTGACGTTCGTCATGCTGGGATTAACCTTCTTTTCCGCCAGTATGTGGACCGGCGGCACTCTCGGAACCGGTCTTAGCTATCATGATTTCTTCCTCGCAGTTCTCATCGGTAATCTTCTCCTCGGTATTTACACTTCATTTCTCGGTTACATTGGCGCAAAAACCGGCCTGACCACTCATCTTCTTGCTCGCTTCTCGTTTGGTGTTAAAGGCTCATGGCTGCCTTCACTGCTACTGGGCGGAACTCAGGTTGGCTGGTTTGGCGTCGGTGTGGCGATGTTTGCTATTCCGGTGGGTAAGGCAACCGGGCTGGATATTAATTTGCTGATTGCCGTTTCCGGTTTACTGATGACCGTCACCGTCTTTTTTGGCATTTCGGCGCTGACGGTTCTTTCGGTGATTGCGGTTCCGGCTATCGCCTGCCTGGGCGGTTATTCCGTGTGGCTGGCTGTTAACGGCATGGGCGGCCTGGACGCATTAAAAGCGGTCGTTCCCGCACAACCGTTAGATTTCAATGTCGCGCTGGCGCTGGTTGTGGGGTCATTTATCAGTGCGGGTACGCTCACCGCTGACTTTGTCCGGTTTGGTCGCAATGCCAAACTGGCGGTGCTGGTGGCGATGGTGGCCTTTTTCCTCGGCAACTCGTTGATGTTTATTTTCGGTGCAGCGGGCGCTGCGGCACTGGGGATGGCGGATATCTCTGATGTGATGATTGCTCAGGGCCTGCTGCTGCCTGCGATTGTGGTGCTGGGGCTGAATATCTGGACCACCAACGATAACGCACTCTATGCGTCGGGTTTAGGTTTCGCCAACATTACTGGTATGTCGAGCAAAACCCTTTCGGTGATTAACGGTATTATCGGTACGGTCTGCGCATTATGGCTGTATAACAATTTTGTCGGCTGGTTGACCTTCCTTTCGGCAGCTATTCCTCCGGTAGGTGGCGTGATCATTGCCGACTATCTGATGAACCGTCGCCGCTATGAGCACTTTGCGACCACGCGTATGATGAGTGTCAATTGGGTGGCGATTCTGGCGGTCGCGCTGGGGATTGCCGCAGGCCACTGGTTACCGGGAATTGTTCCGGTCAACGCGGTATTAGGTGGCGCGCTGAGCTATCTGATCCTTAACCCGATTTTGAATCGTAAAACGACAGCAGCAATGACGCATGTGGAGGTTAACAGTGTCGAATAACGCTTTACAAACAATTATTAACGCCCGGTTACCAGGCAAAGAGGGGCTGTGGCAGATTCATCTGCAGGACGGAAAAATCAGCGCCATTGATGCGCAATCCGGCGTGATGCCCATAACTGAAAACAGCCTGGATGCCGAACAAGGTTTAGTTATACCGCCGTTTGTGGAGCCGCATATTCACCTGGACACCACGCAAACCGCCGGACAACCGAACTGGAATCAGTCCGGCACGCTGTTTGAAGGCATTGAACGCTGGGCCGAGCGCAAAGCGTTATTAACCCATGACGATGTGAAACAACGCGCCTGGCAAACGCTGAAATGGCAGATTGCCAACGGCATTCAGCATGTGCGTACCCATGTCGATGTTTCGGATGCAACGCTAACTGCGCTGAAAGCAATGCTGGAAGTGAAGCAGGAAGTCGCGCCGTGGATTGATCTGCAAATTGTCGCCTTCCCTCAGGAAGGGATTTTGTCGTATCCCAACGGTGAAGCGTTGCTGGAAGAGGCGTTACGCTTAGGGGCAGATGTAGTGGGGGCGATTCCGCATTTTGAATTTACCCGTGAATACGGCGTGGAGTCGCTGCATAAAACCTTCGCCCTGTCGCAAAAATACGACCGTCTCATCGACGTTCACTGTGATGAGATTGATGACGAACAGTCGCGCTTTGTCGAAACCGTTGCAGCCCTGGCGCACCGTGAAGGCATGGGCGCGCGAGTCACCGCCAGCCACACAACGGCAATGCACTCCTATAACGGGGCGTATACCTCACGCCTGTTCCGCTTGCTGAAAATGTCCGGTATTAACTTTGTCGCCAACCCGCTGGTCAATATTCATCTGCAAGGACGTTTCGATACGTATCCAAAACGTCGCGGCATCACGCGCGTTAAAGAGATGCTGGAGTCCGGCATTAACGTCTGCTTTGGTCACGATGATGTCTTCGATCCGTGGTATCCGCTGGGAACGGCGAATATGCTGCAAGTGCTGCATATGGGGCTGCATGTTTGCCAGCTGATGGGCTACGGGCAGATTAACGACGGTCTGAATTTAATCACCCACCACAGCGCCAGGACGTTGAATTTGCAGGATTACGGCATTGCCGCCGGAAACAGCGCCAACCTGATTATCCTGCCTGCAGAAAATGGGTTTGATGCGCTGCGCCGTCAGGTTCCGGTGCGCTATTCGGTACGTGGCGGTAAGGTGATTGCCAGCACCCAACCAGCACAAACCACCGTATATCTGGAGCAGCCAGAAGCCATCGATTACAAACGGTGATCGGCTGGGCTGTGTGTTGACAAAGCGAGCGTAGTTTATGCCGGATGCGGCGTGAACGCCTTATCCGGCCTACGTAGAGCACTGAACTCGTAGGCCTGATAAGCGTAGCGCATCAGGCAATTGTGTCAGTGGTTACCGCGATTCATTCCCGCCAACAACCGCGCATTTATCCAACGCCATTTGCAAAAATGCCTTCGCGGCGGCTGTCTGCCAGCTATTTTTCCGCCGCAACAAAACCGCCGTTCTCTTCAGTAGTGGTGGGGCAAGAGAAATAGCTTTAAGCCCTTCATGTTGTGTGGCAATCGCTGCTGGCAACAATGTGGAAAGGGAAGTGCGGCGAATCAGCTCCAGAACCGCGCTAATTGAGTTCGCCTCAATGACCACCTGTGGATGTAGCCCCGCTTTCTCACAGTAGTGGTCAATTTGCTCTCTGGTGGCAAATTCCGCGCTGAGCAGGACCAGTTTTTCATCATGCAAGCGACTCAACGCCACCTGTTCACAGGCAGCCAGCGGATGATGTTGCGCCACGACTAACGCTAAACTTTCTGTCAGTAAAGGAATTGCCTCCAGCTCCGGCGAATGCACAGGCGCGAAGGCAATCCCAACGTCCAACTCGTCGCGACAAAGCAGATCTTCGATTTTCTCCTGCGACATTTCCTGTAGCTTGAGCGTGATGCCGGGGTAGCGCGCATAGAAATCCGCCATTAAAGGGCCGATAAAGTAGCTCGTAAAGGTGGGGGTGACGGCGATACGCAGCGATCCTCGCGTCAGATCGGCAACATCATGAATCGCCCGTTTACCCGCCCCCAGTTCCTGTAACGCCCGGCTGGCGTACTGTCGCCAGACTTCTCCTGCATCAGTGAGACGAATCGTTCGCCCGCTACGGTCAAACAGCGGCACGCCTAAACTCTCCTCTAACTGGCGAATCTGCTGGGAAAGCGCAGGCTGGGAGACGTGCAACGCACTGGCGGCACGGGTAAAGCTGCCATGTTCAGCCACGGCAAGAAAATAATTGATATGTCGAGAGAGCATTCGCCAACCTATAAGTAAATCCAATAGAACTCATCATAAATGAGACTTTTACCTTATGACAATCGGCGAGTAGTCTGCCTCTCATTCCAGAGACAGACAGAGGTTAACGGTGAAAGAGATTATTGATGGATTCCTTAAATTCCAGCGCGAGGCATTTCCGAAGCGGGAAGCCTTGTTTAAACAGCTGGCGACACAGCAAAGCCCGCGCACACTTTTTATCTCCTGCTCCGACAGCCGTCTGGTCCCTGAGCTGGTGACGCAACGTGAGCCTGGCGATCTGTTCGTTATTCGCAACGCGGGCAATATCGTTCCTTCCTACGGGCCAGAACCCGGTGGCGTTTCTGCTTCGGTGGAGTACGCCGTCGCTGCGCTTCGGGTATCTGACATTGTGATTTGCGGTCATTCCAACTGTGGCGCAATGACCGCTATTGCCAGCTGCCAGTGCATGGACCATATGCCTGCCGTCTCTCACTGGCTGCGTTATGCCGATTCTGCCCGCGTCGTTAATGAGGCGCGCCCGCATCGTGATTTACCGTCAAAAGCTGCGGCGATGGTGCGTGAAAACGTGATTGCTCAGTTGGCTAATCTGCAAACGCATCCATCGGTGCGCCTGGCGCTCGAAGAGGGGCGGATCGCCCTGCACGGCTGGGTCTACGACATTGAAAGCGGCAGCATCGCAGCTTTTGACGGCGCAACCCGCCAGTTTGTGCCACTGGCCGCTAATCCTCGCGTTTGTGCCATACCGCTACGCCAACCGACCGCAGCGTAACCTTATTTTTAAACCATCAGGAGATCCTCCATGATTCAGTCGCAAATTAACCGCAATATTCGTCTTGATCTTGCCGATGCCATTTTGCTCAGCAAAGCTAAAAAAGATCTCTCATTTGCCGAGATTGCCGACGGCACCGGTCTGGCAGAAGCCTTCGTAACCGCGGCTTTGCTGGGTCAGCAGGCGCTTCCTGCCGACGCCGCCCGCCAGGTCGGGGCGAAGCTGGATCTCGACGAAGACGCTATTCTACTGTTGCAGATGATTCCACTGCGTGGCTGCATTGATGACCGTATTCCAACCGACCCAACGATGTATCGTTTCTATGAAATGTTGCAGGTGTACGGCACAACCCTGAAAGCGTTGGTTCATGAGAAGTTTGGCGATGGCATTATCAGCGCGATTAACTTCAAACTCGACGTTAAGAAAGTGGCGGATCCGGAAGGTGGCGAACGCGCGGTCATCACCTTAGATGGCAAATATCTGCCGACCAAACCGTTCTGACAACCATGCGCGACCATCAAAAGACGTTCACGATGCTGCTGGTTCTGGTGCTGATTGGTCTTAATATGCGACCACTGCTCACCTCCGTCGGACCACTGCTACCGCAATTGCGTCAGGCGAGTGGAATGAGCTTTAGCGTGGCAGCCCTGTTGACTGCTCTGCCGGTGGTTACCATGGGCGGGCTGGCGCTGGCCGGAAGCTGGCTTCATCAGCATGTCAGCGAACGTCGCAGCGTCGCCATCAGTTTGTTACTGATTGCCGTCGGTGCATTGATGCGTGAGCTTTACCCCCAAAGTGCGCTGCTGCTTAGCAGCGCACTGCTTGGTGGAGTGGGGATCGGCATCATTCAGGCAGTGATGCCTTCGGTAATTAAGCGGCGGTTTCAGCACCGTACGCCACTGGTGATGGGGCTGTGGTCCGCGGCTCTGATGGGCGGCGGTGGACTTGGTGCCGCCATTACGCCCTGGTTAGTTCAACATAGCGAAACCTGGTATCAAACACTCGCCTGGTGGGCGCTGCCTGCCGTTGTTGCGCTCTTTGCCTGGTGGTGGCAAAGCGCCCGCGAGGTCGCCTCTTCTCACAAGACAACAACCACTCCGGTTCGCGTGGTATTTACTCCCCGCGCCTGGACGCTGGGTGTTTACTTCGGTCTGATTAACGGCGGTTACGCCAGCCTGATTGCCTGGTTACCCGCTTTCTATATTGAGATTGGTGCCAGCGCGCAGTACAGCGGTTCCTTGCTGGCATTGATGACGCTTGGGCAAGCAGCAGGGGCATTGCTAATGCCTGCTATGGCTCGCCATCAGGATCGGCGCAAACTTTTGATGCTGGCGCTGGCGTTACAACTGGTGGGGTTCTGCGGCTTTATCTGGCTGCCGCTGCAATTGCCGGTATTGTGGGCAATGGTGTGTGGGTTAGGTCTGGGCGGCGCATTTCCGCTCTGTTTGCTGCTGGCGCTCGATCACTCTGCGCAACCCGCTATTGCTGGCAAACTGGTGGCGTTTATGCAGGGGATCGGTTTTATCATCGCCGGGCTTGCCCCGTGGTTTTCTGGTGTGCTGCGTAGTATCAGTGGCAATTACTTGATGGACTGGGCGTTTCATGCGCTGTGCGTCGTTGGGCTGATGATCATAACCCTGCGTTTTGCACCAGCACGTTTTCCGCAGCTGTGGGTCAAAGAGGCATGATGCGACGCTTGTTTCGCCAGATAATGGAAGAGTGAATTATTGTCGGATGTGCCCAATGGCGCATCCGACATTTATTTCAGTGCTAATTTAAACTGAAGGTTCAACTTTATAATCTTTGTAATAATAGTGCTTATCCCGGTCGTTTATTTCGCGAATAACCCGGCAAGGAACGCCAGCAGCCACGACGTTTGGTGGAATGTCTTTTATGACGACACTACCCGCGCCAATAACAGAATTATCCCCGATGGTGACGCCTGGATTAATGACCACATGACTTCCGATCCAGACGTTATTGCCAATCGTTATCGGAAAAGAGTACATCTCACCGTTTTTTCTTAATTCATGGTGTACCGGGTGTCCCGTAACGGAAAGAGTAACGTTGGGTGCAATCAGTACGTTATCACCGATTGTTACCGTGTAGTCATCGACAATGGTTAAATTAAAATTTGCATAAAAATTGCGGCCTATATGGATGTTGGAACCGTAAGAGAAATAGACGGGAGGTTCTACCCAGGCGTTTTCCCCTACCGTGGCAAACATTTCTTTAATCAGGCTTTCTCTTTTTTCAACTTCTGATGGATGCGAGTGATTAAACTCATACATTAACGTTTTCCCACGAAGTCTTTTTTCCGGTAAGCCTTCGCACATATCGGTAAATAGCTTGCCTGCTTTTATTCTTTCGGTCATTGGCATGTTCATTGCGATCATTCCGTTATGATATGTTGGTCGGATAAGGCGCTCGCGCCGCATCCGACATTGATTGCTTAAGCGACTTCATTCACCTGACGACGCAGTAGAGAAAGCGGACCGGGGCCGCTAAGCGTGAACACGGAAATTAAGGTGAAGCCCAACGCCACCAGACCCAGCACCAGATAAGCGCCCTGGAAACCGATGCTTTCATACATATTGCCCGCCAGTACAGACATAAAAATCATCGCCAGTTGCTTAAAGAAGCAGAAACAGACCAGATAAATCGTCGCTGAAAAACGCACTTCAAACTGGCTGGTAATATATTTAAAGCAGCCCACCAGCAGGAACGGTACTTCAAACATATGCAGCGTTTTCAGAATAACCACTTCCAGCGCTGAGGTGGCGAACGATGAGCCAATAATACGTACAGACATAATAGTGCCAGCCAGCAGCAGGGCGTTTTTCCCACCGATGCGATTAATGATCAGCGGCGCGAAGAACATAATCGAGGCGTTAAGTAATTCGCCCATTGTCGTTACGTAGCCAAATACCCGCGTACCCTGTTCACCGGTGGCAAAGAACGAAGTAAAGAAATTAGCAAACTGTTGGTCAAAAACATCGTAGGTGCAGGAAACGCCAATAACATACAGTGACAAAAACCACAGTTTTGGCTGTCTGAACAGTTCCAGCGCCAGCTTAAGGCTAAATGCCGAATGGTTGGCACCTACCGCATTGGCAACCGTGGCGGAAGAGGGTGCATCCGTTTTGGCGAAAAAGAGCAAAACGGCGAGGATGAGTGCACAGCCAGAACCCAGCCAGAAAACAAACTGATTATTGATGGTGAACATGATGCCGACAATCGAGGCACACAGCGCCCAGCCAACACAGCCAAACATCCGCGCGCGACCAAATTCGAAATTACTGCGACGGCTGACTTTCTCGATAAATGCCTCTACTGCTGGCGCACCGGCGTTAAAACAAAAGCCAAGATAAATACCACCAACAATCGATCCTACTAAAATGTTGTATTGTAACAGTGGCCCGAAGATAAAAATAAAGAACGGCGCAAACATCACTAACATGCCGGTAATAATCCACAGCAGGTATTTGCGCAGCCCGAGTTTGTCAGAAAGCAGACCAAACAGCGGTTGGAATAATAGCGAGAACAGAGAAATAGCAGCAAAAATAATACCCGTATCACTTTTGCTGATATGGTTGATGTCATGTAGCCAAATCGGGAAAAACGGGAAGTAGGCTCCCATGATAAAAAAGTAAAAGAAAAAGAATAAACCGAACATCCAAAAGTTTGTGTTTTTTAAATAGTACATAATGGATTTCCTTACGCGAAATACGGGCAGACATGGCCTGCCCGGTTATTATTATTTTTGACACCAGACCAACTGGTAATGGTAGCGACCGGCGCTCAGCTGGAATTCCGCCGACACTGACGGGCTCCAGGAGTCGTCGCCACCAATCCCCATATGGAAACCGTCGATATTCAGCCATGTGCCTTCTTCCGCGTGCAGCAGATGGCGATGGCTGGTTTCCATCAGTTGTTGTTGGCTGTAGCGACTGATATTGAACTGGAAGTCGCCGCGCCACTGGTGTGGGCCATAATTCAATTCGCGCGTCCCGCAGCGCAGACCGTTTTCGCTCGGGAAGACGTACGGGGTATACATGTCTGACAATGGCAGATCCCAGCGGTCAAAACAGGCCGCAGTAAGGCGGTCGGGATAGTTTTCTTGCGGCCCTAATCCGAGCCAGTTTACCCGCTCTGCGACCTGCGCCAGCTGGCAGGTCAGGCCAATCCGTGCCGGATGCGGTGTATCGCTCGCTACTTCAACATCAACGGTAATCGCCATTTGACCACTACCATCAATCCGGTAGGTTTTCCGGCTGATAAATAAGGTTTTCCCCTGATGCTGCCACGCGTGAGCGGTCGTAATCAGCACCGCGTCGGCAAGTGTATCTGCCGTGCACTGCAACAACGCTGCTTCGGCCTGGTAATGGCCCGCCGCCTTCCAGCGTTCGACCCAGGCGTTAGGGTCAATGCGGGTCGCTTCACTTACGCCAATGTCGTTATCCAGCGGTGCACGGGTGAACTGAGCGCGCAGCGGCGTCAGCAGTTGTTTTTCATCGCCAATCCACATCTGTGAAAGAAAGCCTGACTGGCGGTTAAATTGCCAACGCTTATTACCCAGCTCGATGCAAAAATCCATTTCGCTGGTGGTCAGATGCGGGATGGAGTGGGACGCGGCGGGGAGTGTCACGCTGAGGTTTTCCGCCAGACGCCACTGATGCCAGGCGCTGATGTGTCCGGCTTCTGACCATGCGGTCGCGTTCGGTTGCACTACGTGTACCGTTAGCCAGAGTTGCCCGGTGCTTTCCGGCTGCGGTAGTACAGGCAGTTCAATTACCTGTTTACCTTGTGGAGCGACATCCAGAGGCACTTCACCGCTTGCCAGCGGCTTGCCATCCAGTGCCACCGTCCAGTGCAGGAGCTCGTTATCGCTATGACGGAACAGGTATTCGCTGGTCACTTCGATGGTTCGCCCGGATAAACGGAACTGGAAAAACTGCTGCTGGTGTTTTGCTTCCGTCAGCGCCGGATGCGGCGTGCGGTCGGCAAAGACCAGACCGTTCATGCAGAACTGGCGATCGTTCGGCGTATCGCCAAAATCACCGCCGTAAGCCGACCACGGGTTGCCGTTTTCATCATATTTAATCAGCGACTGATCCACCCAGTCCCAGACGAAGCCGCCCTGTAAACGGGGGTACTGACGAAATGCCTGCCAGTATTTAGCGAAGCCGCCAAGACTGTTACCCATTGCGTGGGCATATTCGCAAAGGATCAGCGGGCGCAGTTCTCCAGGCAGCGAAAGCCATTTTTTGATGGACCATTTCGGCACAGCCGGGAAGGGCTGGTCTTCATCCACGCGCGCGTACATCGGGCAAATAATATCAGTTGCGGAGGTGTCGGCTCCGCCGCCTTCATACTGCACCGGGCGGGAAGGATCGACAGATTTGATCCAGCGATACAGTGCGTCGTGATTAGCGCCGTGGCCTGATTCATTCCCCAGCGACCAGATGATCACACTCGGGTGATTACGATCGCGCTGCACCATTCGCGTTACGCGTTCGCTCATCGCGGGTAGCCAGCGCGGATCATCGGTCAGACGATTCATTGGCACCATGCCGTGGGTTTCAATATTGGCTTCATCCACCACATACAGGCCGTAGCGGTCGCACAACGTGTACCACAGCGGATGATTCGGATAATGCGAACAGCGCACGGCGTTAAAGTTGTTCTGCTTCATCAGCAGGATATCCTGCACCATCGTCTGCTCATCCATGACCTGACCATGCAGAGGATGATGCTCGTGACGGTTAACGCCGCGAATCAGCAACGGCTTGCCGTTCAGCAGCAGCAGACCATTTTCAATCCGCACTTCGCGGAAACCGACATCGCAGGCTTCTGCTTCAATCAGCGTGCCGTCGGCGGTGTGCAGTTTAACCACCGCACGATAGAGATTCGGGATTTCGGCGCTCCACAGCGCCGGGTTTTCGACGTTCAGACGTAGCGTGACGCGATCGGCATAACCACCACGCTCATCGATAATTTCACCGCCGAAAGGCGTGGTGCCGCTGGCGACCTGCGTTTCACCCTGCCACAAAGAAACCGTCACCCGCAGCTCATCGCGCAGTTCGCCGCACATCTGAACTTCTGCCTCCAGTACCGCGCGGCTGAAATCATCATTAAAGCGAGTGGCAACATGGAAATCGCTGATTTGTGTGGTCGGTTTGTGCAGCAACGAGACGTCACGGAAAATGCCGCTCATCCGCCACATATCCTGATCTTCCAGATAACTGCCGTCACTCCAGCGCAGTACCATCACCGCGAGGCGGTTTTCTCCGGCGCGTAAAAATGCGCTCAGGTCAAATTCAGACGGCAAACGGCTGTCCTGGCCGTAACCGACCCAGCGCCCGTTGCACCACAAATGAAACGCCGAATTAACGCCATCAAAAATAATTCGCGTCTGGCCTTCCTGTAGCCAGCTTTCATCAACATTAAATGTGAGCGAGTAACAACCTGTCGGATTCTCCACGGGAACAAACGGCGGATTGACCGTAATGGGATAGGTCACGTTGGTGTAGATGGGCGCGTCGTAACCGTGCATCTGCCAGTTTGAGGGGACGACGATAGTATCGGCGTCAGGAAGATCGCACTCCAGCCAGCTTTCCGGCACCGCTTCTGGTGCCGGAAACCAGGCAAAGCGCCATTCGCCATTCAGGCTGCGCAACTGTTGGGAAGGGCGATCGGTGCGGGCCTCTTCGCTATTACGCCAGCTGGCGAAAGGGGGATGTGCCGCAAGGCGATTAAGTTGGGTAACGCCAGGGTTTTCCCAGTCACGACGTTGTAATACGACGGCCAGTGAATCCGTAATCATAGTCATAGCTGTATCCTGTGTGAAATTGTTATCCGCTCACAATTCCACACAACATACGAGCCGGACGCATAAAGTGTAAAGCCTGGGGTGCCTAATGAGTGAGCTGACTCACATTAATTGCGTTGCGCTCACTGCCCGCTTTCGAGTCGGGAAATTTGTCGCGCCAGCTGCATTAAAGAATCTGCCAACGCCTGGGGAGAAGCGGTTTGCGTATTGGGCGGAAGGGTGGTTTTTCTTTTCACCAGTGAGACGGGCAACAGCTGATTGCCCTTCACCGCCTGGCCCTGAGAGAGTTGCAGCAAGCGGTCCACGCTGGTTTGCCCCAGCAGGCGAAAATCCTGTTTGATGGTGGTTAACGGCGGGATATAACACGAGCTGTCTTCGGTATCGTCGTATCCCACTACCGAGATATCCGCACCAACGTGCAGCCCGGACTCGGTAATGGCGCGCATTGCGCCCAGCGCCATCTGATCGTTGGCAACCAGCATCGCAGTAGGAACGATGTCCTCATTCAGCATTTGCATGGTTTGTTGAAAACCGGACATGGCACTCCAGTCGCCTTCCCGTTCCGCTATCGGCTGAATTTGATTGCGAGTGAGATATTTATGCCAGCCCGCCAGGCGCAGACGTGCCGAGACAGAACTTAATGGACCTGCTAACAGCGCGATTTGCTGGTGACCCAATGCGACCAGATGCTCCACGCCCAGTCGCGTACCGTCTTCATGGGAGAAAATAATACTGTTGATGGGTGTCTGGTCAGAGACATCAAGAAATAAAGCCGGAACATTAGTGCAGGCAGCTTCCACAGCAATGGCATCCTGGTCATCCAGCGGATAGTTAATGATCAGCCCACTGACGCGTTGCGCGAGAAGATTGTGCACCGCCGCTTTACAGGCTTCGACGCCGCTTCGTTCTACCATCGACACCACCACGCTGGCACCCAGTTGATCGGCGCGAGATTTAATCGCCGCGACAATTTGCGACGGCGCGTGCAGGGCCAGACTGGAGGTGGCAACGCCAATCAGCAACGACTGCTTGCCCGCCAGTTGTTGTGCCACGCGGTTGGGAATGTAATTCAGCTCCGCCATCGCCGCTTCTACTTTTTCCCGCGTTTTCGCAGAAACGTGGCTGGCCTGGTTCACCACGCGGGAAACGGTCTGATAAGAGACACCGGCATACTCTGCGACATCGTATAGCGTTACTGGTTTCACATTCACCACCCTGAATTGACTCTCTTCCGGGCGCTATCATGCCATACCGCGAAAGGTTTTGCGCCATTCGATGGTGTCAACGTAAATGCATGCCGCTTCGCCGTCCGGCCACCAGAATAGCCTGCGATTCAACCCCTTCTTCGATCTGTTTTGCCACCCGTTGTAGCGCCGGAAGATGCTTTTCCGCTGCCTGTTCAATGGTCATTGCGCTCGCCATATACACCAGATTCAGACAGCCAATCACCCGTTGTTCACTGCGCAGCGGTACGGCAATAGAGGCGATCTTTTCTTCTTGATCCCAGCCGCGGTAGTTCTGTCCGTACCCCTCTTTGCGCGCGCGCGCCAGAATGGCTTCCAGCTTTAACGGTTCCCGTGCCAGTTGATAGTCATCACCGGGGCGGGAGGCTAACATCTCGATTAATTCCTTGCGTTCTTGTTCCGGGCAAAAGGCCAGCCAGGTCAGGCCCGAGGCGGTTTTCAGGAGCGGTAAACGTCGCCCGACCATTGCCCGGTGAAAGGATAAGCGGCTGAAACGGTGAGTGGTTTCGCGTACCACCATTGCATCAACATCCAGCGTGGACACATCTGTCGGCCATACCACTTCGCGCAACAGATCGCCCAGCAGTGGGGCCGCCAGTGCAGAAATCCACTGTTCGTCACGAAATCCTTCGCTTAATTGCCGCACTTTGATGGTCAGACGAAAACTGTCATCGGAGGGACTACGCCGGACATATCCCTCTTCCTGCAGCGTCTCCAGCAGTCGCCGCACAGTGGTGCGATGCAGGCCGCTGAGTTCCGCCAGCAGCCCGACGCTGGCACCGCCATCAAGTTTATTTAACATATTTAATAACATTAGACCGCGGGTTAAGCCGCGCACGGTTTTGTATTCCGTCTGCTCATTGTTCTGCATATTAATTGACATTTCTATAGTTAAAACAACGTTGTGCACCTGGTGCACATTCGGGCATGTTTTGATTGTAGCCGAAAACACCCTTCCTATACTGAGCGCACAATAAAAAATCATTTACATGTTTTTAACAAAATAAGTTGCGCTGTACTGTGCGCGCAACGGCATTTTGTCCGAGTCGTGAGGTACTGAAATGGCAATACAACACCCTGACATCCAGCCTGCTGTTAACCATAGCGTTCAGGTGGCGATCGCTGGTGCCGGTCCGGTCGGGCTGATGATGGCGAACTATCTCGGCCAGATGGGCATTGACGTGCTGGTGGTGGAGAAACTCGATAAGTTGATCGACTACCCGCGGGCGATTGGTATTGATGACGAGGCGCTGCGCACCATGCAGTCGGTTGGCCTGGTCGATAATGTTCTGCCGCACACTACGCCGTGGCACGCGATGCGTTTTCTCACCCCGAAAGGCCGCTGTTTTGCTGATATTCAGCCAATGACCGATGAATTTGGCTGGCCGCGCCGTAACGCCTTTATTCAGCCTCAGGTCGATGCGGTGATGCTGGAAGGATTGTCGCGTTTTCCGAATGTGCGCTGCCTGTTTTCCCGCGAGCTGGAGGCCTTCAGCCAGCAAGATGACGAAGTGACCTTGCACCTGAAAACGGAAGAAGGGCAGCGGGAAACGGTCAAAGCCCAGTGGCTGGTGGCCTGTGATGGTGGGGCAAGTTTTGTCCGTCGCACCCTGAATGTGCCGTTTGAAGGTAAAACTGCGCCAAATCAGTGGATTGTGGTAGATATCGCCAACGATCCGTTAAGTACGCCCCATATCTATTTGTGTTGTGATCCGGTGCGCCCGTATGTTTCTGCCGCGCTGCCTCATGCGGTACGTCGCTTTGAATTTATGGTGATGCCGGGAGAAACCGAAGAACAGCTGCGTGAGCCGCAAAATATGCGCAAGCTGTTAAGCAAAGTGCTGCCTAATCCGGACAATGTTGAATTGATTCGCCAGCGTGTCTATACCCATAACGCGCGACTGGCGCAACGTTTCCGTATTGATCGCGTACTGCTGGCGGGCGATGCCGCGCACATCATGCCGGTGTGGCAGGGGCAGGGCTATAACAGTGGTATGCGCGACGCCTTTAACCTCGCATGGAAACTGGCGTTGGTTATCCAGGGGAAAGCCCGTGATGCGCTGCTCGATACCTATCAACAAGAACGTCGCGATCACGCCAAAGCGATGATTGACCTGTCCGTGACGGCGGGCAACGTGCTGGCTCCGCCGAAACGCTGGCAGGGTACGTTACGTGACGGCGTTTCCTGGCTGTTGAATTATCTGCCGCCAGTAAAACGCTACTTCCTCGAAATGCGCTTCAAGCCGATGCCGCAATATTACGGCGGTGCGCTGGTGCGTGAGGGCGAAGCGAAGCACTCTCCGGTCGGCAAGATGTTTATTCAGCCGAAAGTCACGCTGGAAAACGGCGACGTGACGCTGCTCGATAACGCGATCGGCGCGAACTTCGCGGTAATTGGCTGGGGATGCAATCCACTGTGGGGGATGAGCGACGAGCAAATCCAGCAGTGGCGCGCGTTGGGCACACGCTTCATTCAGGTGGTGCCGGAAGTGCAAATTCATACCGCACAGGATAACCACGACGGCGTACTACGCGTGGGCGATACGCAAGGTCGCCTGCGTAGCTGGTTCGCGCAACACAATGCTTCGCTGGTGGTGATGCGCCCGGATCGCTTTGTTGCCGCCACCGCCATTCCGCAAACCCTGGGCAAGACCCTGAATAAACTGGCGTCGGTGATGACGCTGACCCGCCCTGATGCCGACGTTTCTGTCGAAAAGGTAGCCTGATATGCACGCTTATCTTCACTGTCTTTCCCACTCGCCGCTGGTGGGGTATGTCGACCCGGCGCAAGAGGTGCTCGATGAGGTCAATGGCGTGATTGCCAGCGCCCGCGAGCGTATTGCGGCTTTCTCCCCTGAACTGGTGGTGCTGTTTGCGCCAGATCACTACAACGGCTTTTTCTATGACGTGATGCCACCGTTCTGTTTAGGCGTTGGAGCGACGGCAATTGGTGATTTCGGTAGTGCGGCAGGAGAGCTGCCCGTGCCTGTTGAGCTGGCGGAGGCCTGTGCGCATGCCGTCATGAAGAGCGGGATCGATCTTGCCGTTTCTTACTGTATGCAGGTGGACCACGGGTTCGCCCAGCCGCTGGAGTTCCTGCTCGGCGGGCTGGATAAGGTGCCGGTTTTGCCTGTGTTCATCAACGGTGTCGCCACGCCGTTGCCCGGTTTCCAGCGTACCCGCATGTTGGGTGAAGCCATTGGACGTTTCACCAGTACTCTCAATAAACGCGTGCTGTTCCTGGGTTCCGGTGGGCTTTCCCATCAGCCGCCGGTGCCAGAACTGGCGAAAGCCGATGCCCATATGCGCGACCGTCTGTTGGGGAGCGGGAAAGATTTACCCGCCAGTGAGCGCGAATTGCGTCAGCAACGGGTGATTAGCGCCGCTGAGAAGTTTGTTGAGGATCAGAGAACGCTGCATCCCCTCAACCCGATTTGGGATAACCAGTTCATGACTTTGCTGGAGCAGGGACGCATACAGGAACTGGATGCCGTCAGTAACGAAGAGCTTTCCGCCATTGCCGGAAAGTCGACACATGAAATCAAAACCTGGGTCGCCGCTTTTGCCGCTATTTCTGCGTTTGGCAACTGGCGTAGCGAAGGGCGTTATTACCGCCCAATCCCGGAGTGGATTGCCGGATTTGGCTCGTTAAGCGCCAGAACAGAGAACTGAATATGCAGGAGAAGATGATGAGTTATCAGCCACAAACCGAAGCCGCCACCAGTCGTTTTCTGAATGTAGAAGAAGCGGGTAAAACGCTGCGCATCCATTTTAATGACTGCGGACAAGGCGACGAAACTGTTGTCCTGCTGCATGGTTCCGGCCCGGGTGCTACTGGCTGGGCGAACTTCAGCCGCAATATCGATCCGCTGGTAGAGGCGGGCTATCGGGTGATCCTGCTGGATTGTCCGGGTTGGGGTAAGAGCGATTCGATCGTTAATAGTGGTTCGCGATCGGATCTTAATGCGCGAATCCTGAAAAGCGTGGTGGATCAACTGGATATCGCCAAAATCCACCTGCTGGGCAACTCGATGGGCGGCCACAGTTCTGTGGCGTTCACTCTTAACTGGCCGGAGCGCGTCGGCAAACTGGTGCTGATGGGCGGCGGTACGGGCGGCATGAGTTTGTTTACGCCGATGCCAACCGAAGGTATTAAGCGACTGAATCAGCTTTATCGTCAGCCGACTATCGAAAACCTGAAGCTGATGATGGATATCTTCGTTTTTGATACCAGCGATTTGACCGACGCCCTGTTTGAAGCGCGCCTGAATAATATGCTGTCGCGCCGCGATCACCTGGAAAACTTCGTTAAGAGCCTGGAAGCCAATCCGAAACAGTTCCCGGATTTTGGCCCACGTCTGGCGGAAATCAAAGCGCAAACCCTGATTGTCTGGGGGCGCAACGACCGCTTTGTGCCGATGGATGCGGGTCTGCGTCTGCTGTCCGGCATTGCCGGTTCTGAACTGCATATCTTCCGCGACTGTGGTCACTGGGCGCAGTGGGAACATGCCGACGCTTTCAATCAACTGGTGCTGAATTTCCTCGCACGCCCTTAAGGAACGGTCATGACGAAGCATACTCTTGAGCAACTGGCGGCGGATTTACGCCGCGCCGCAGAGCAGGGCGAAGCGATTGCGCCGCTGCGCGATCTGATTGGTATTGAAAACGCTGAAGCGGCCTACGCCATTCAGCGCATCAATGTGCAACATGACGTTGCGCAGGGGCGTCGCGTGGTGGGGCGTAAAGTGGGCCTGACGCATCCGAAAGTGCAGCAACAACTGGGCGTTGATCAACCGGATTTCGGGACATTATTTGCCGACATGTGTTATGGCGATAACGAAACCATTCCTTTTTCCCGTGTTCTGCAACCCCGCATTGAAGCGGAGATTGCACTGGTGTTGAACCGCGATTTGCCCGCAACCGATATCACCTTCGACGAACTGTATAACGTCATTGAATGGGTACTTCCGGCGCTGGAGGTGGTGGGTAGCCGCATTCGCGACTGGTCGATTCAGTTTGTCGATACCGTGGCAGATAACGCCTCCTGTGGGGTGTATGTCATCGGCGGTCCGGCGCAACGTCCGGCGGGGTTAGACCTGAAAAACTGCGCCATGAAGATGACGCGTAATAACGAAGAGGTTTCCAGCGGGCGCGGCAGCGAATGCCTGGGACATCCGCTTAATGCCGCCGTCTGGCTGGCACGCAAAATGGCCAGCCTGGGTGAACCGCTGCGCGCCGGAGATATCATTCTTACCGGGGCATTAGGTCCGATGGTGGCGGTGAATGCGGGCGATCGTTTTGAAGCCCATATCGAAGGCATAGGTTCAGTTGCTGCGACATTTTCAAGCGCAGCCCCAAAAGGAAGTCTGTCATGAGTAAGCGTAAAGTCGCCATTATCGGTTCTGGCAACATTGGCACCGATCTGATGATTAAAATTTTGCGTCACGGTCAGCATCTGGAGATGGCGGTGATGGTCGGCATTGATCCTCAGTCCGACGGTCTGGCGCGTGCCAGACGTATGGGCGTCGCCACCACCCATGAAGGGGTGATCGGGCTGATGAACATGCCTGAATTTGCTGATATCGACATTGTATTTGATGCGACCAGCGCCGGTGCTCATGTGAAAAACGATGCCGCTTTGCGCGAAGCGAAACCGGATATTCGCTTAATTGACCTGACGCCTGCTGCCATCGGCCCTTACTGCGTGCCGGTGGTTAACCTCGAGGAGAACGTCGATCAACTGAACGTCAACATGGTCACCTGCGGCGGCCAGGCCACCATTCCAATGGTGGCGGCAGTTTCACGCGTGGCGCGTGTTCATTACGCCGAAATTATCGCTTCTATTGCCAGTAAATCTGCCGGACCTGGCACGCGTGCCAATATCGATGAATTTACGGAAACCACTTCGCGCGCCATTGAAGTGGTGGGTGGCGCGGCAAAAGGGAAGGCAATTATCGTGCTTAACCCAGCAGAGCCACCGTTGATGATGCGTGACACGGTGTATGTATTGAGCGACGAAGCTTCACAAGATGATATCGAAGCCTCAATCAATGAAATGGCTGAGGCGGTGCAGGCTTACGTACCGGGTTATCGCCTGAAACAGCGCGTGCAGTTTGAAGTTATCCCGCAGGATAAACCGGTTAATTTGCCGGGCGTGGGGCAGTTCTCCGGGCTGAAAACAGCGGTCTGGCTGGAAGTCGAAGGCGCAGCGCATTATCTGCCTGCCTATGCGGGCAACCTCGACATTATGACTTCCAGTGCGCTGGCGACAGCGGAAAAAATGGCCCAGTCACTGGCGCGCAAGGCAGGAGAAGCGGCATGAACGGTAAAAAACTTTATATTTCGGACGTCACGTTGCGTGACGGTATGCACGCCATTCGTCATCAGTATTCGCTGGAAAATGTCCGCCAGATTGCCAAAGCACTGGACGATGCCCGCGTGGATTCGATTGAAGTGGCCCACGGCGACGGTTTGCAAGGTTCCAGCTTTAACTATGGTTTCGGCGCACATAGCGACCTAGAATGGATTGAAGCAGCGGCGGATGTGGTGAAGCACGCCAAAATCGCGACGTTGTTGCTGCCAGGAATCGGCACTATTCACGATCTGAAAAATGCCTGGCAGGCTGGCGCGCGGGTGGTTCGTGTGGCAACGCACTGTACCGAAGCTGATGTTTCCGCCCAGCATATTCAGTATGCCCGCGAGCTCGGAATGGACACCGTTGGTTTTCTGATGATGAGCCATATGACCACGCCGGAGAATCTCGCAAAGCAGGCAAAGCTGATGGAAGGCTACGGTGCGACCTGTATTTATGTGGTGGATTCTGGCGGTGCGATGAACATGAGCGATATCCGTGACCGTTTCCGCGCCCTGAAAGCAGAGCTGAAACCAGAAACGCAAACCGGCATGCACGCTCACCATAACCTGAGTCTTGGCGTGGCGAACTCTATCGCGGCGGTGGAAGAGGGCTGTGACCGAATCGACGCCAGCCTCGCGGGAATGGGAGCGGGCGCAGGTAACGCGCCGCTGGAAGTATTTATTGCCGCCGCGGATAAACTGGGTTGGCAGCATGGGACCGATCTCTATGCGTTAATGGATGCCGCTGACGACCTGGTGCGTCCGTTGCAGGATCGACCGGTACGAGTCGATCGCGAAACGCTGGCGCTGGGATACGCTGGTGTTTACTCCAGCTTCCTGCGTCACTGTGAAACGGCGGCGGCGCGTTATGGCTTAAGCGCGGTGGATATTCTCGTTGAGTTGGGCAAACGCCGGATGGTTGGCGGTCAGGAGGATATGATCGTCGATGTGGCGCTGGATCTGCGCAACAACAAATAATGATGACTGCCGAGAACGTGCATTTTGTATGCCCATCCCAGCACGACTGCCGGATGCGGCGTAAACGCCTTATCCGGCCTATATTTCGCCCGTAGGCAGTCATTAAATGGTTCTGATTACGCGGCTGACAATGTATCAGCCGCGATTCACCTGCACTCGCAACGAGGTTCATCTTATGTCGACTCGTACCCCTTCATCATCTTCAACCCGCCTGATGCTGACCATCGGGCTTTGTTTTTTGGTCGCTCTGATGGAAGGGCTGGATCTTCAGGCGGCTGGCATTGCGGCGGGTGGCATCGCCCAGGCTTTCGCACTCGATAAAATGCAAATGGGCTGGATATTCAGCGCCGGAATACTCGGTTTGCTACCCGGCGCGCTGGTTGGCGGAATGCTGGCGGACCGTTATGGTCGTAAGCGTATTTTAATTAGCTCAGTTGCGCTGTTTGGTTTGTTCTCACTGGCAACGGCGATTGCCTGGGATTTCCCCTCACTGGTCTTTGCGCGACTGATTACCGGTGTCGGGCTGGGGGCGGCGTTGCCGAATCTGATCGCCCTGACGTCTGAAGCCGCGGGGCCACGTTTTCGTGGGACGGCAGTGAGCCTGATGTATTGCGGTGTTCCCATTGGCGCGGCGCTGGCGGCGACACTGGGTTTCGCGGGGGCAAACTTAGCATGGCAAACGGTGTTTTGGGTAGGTGGTGTGGTGCCGTTGATTCTGGTGCCGCTATTAATGCGCTGGCTGCCGGAGTCGGCGGTGTTCGCTGGCGAAAAACAGGCCGCGCCTCCACTGCGTGCGTTATTTGCGCCAGAAACGGCAACCGCGACGCTGCTGCTGTGGTTGTGTTATTTCTTCACTCTGCTGGTGGTCTACATGTTGATCAACTGGCTACCGCTGCTTTTGGTGGAGCAAGGATTCCAGCCATCGCAGGCGGCAGGGGTGATGTTTGCACTGCAAATGGGTGCGGCAAGCGGGACGTTAATGTTGGGCGCATTGATGGATAAGCTGCGTCCAGTAACCATGTCGCTACTGATTTATAGCGGCATGTTAGCTTCGCTGCTGGCGCTGGGAACGGTGTCGTCATTTAACGGTATGTTGCTGGCGGGATTCGTCGCGGGGTTGTTTGCGACAGGTGGGCAAAGCGTTTTGTATGCCCTGGCACCGTTGTTTTACAGTTCGCAGATCCGCGCAACAGGTGTGGGAACAGCCGTGGCGGTAGGGCGTCTGGGGGCTATGAGCGGTCCGTTACTGGCCGGGAAAATGCTGGCATTAGGCACTGGCACGGTTGGCGTAATGGCCGCTTCTGCGCCGGGTATTCTTGTTGCTGGCCTGGCAGTGTTTATTTTGATGAGCCGGAGATCACGAATGCAGCCGTGCGCCGATGCCTGACGCGCCTTATTAAGCAGGGACGAAAGGGACTTGCCCCAATACACCTACGGCGTTTACAGGTATACTCGCTAAAAATTATTCAGCGGGTTTGGAAACAAAGATGGCAAAACTTACCTTACAAGAGCAGTTGCTCAAAGCAGGATTAGTCACCAGCAAAAAAGCGGCGAAGGTCGAGAGAACGGCGAAAAAATCGCGCGTTCAGGCGCGTGAAGCTCGGGCGGCGGTAGAAGAAAATAAAAAGGCACAGCTTGAACGTGATAAACAGCTTAGCGAGCAGCAAAAACAAGCGGCGTTGGCGAAAGAATATAAAGCTCAGGTGAAGCAGCTCATTGAAATGAACCGAATCACCATTGTTAATGGCGATATTGGTTTTAACTTCACTGACGGTAATCTGATTAAGAAAATCTTTGTCGATAAGCTCACGCAAGCGCAGTTAATTAATGGTCGTCTGGCGATTGCCCGCTTGTTGCTCGATAACAATAGCGAAGGTGAATACGCCATTATTCCCGCCAGCGTTGCCGATAAAATTGCTCAGCGTGATGCCAGCAGTATTGTGTTGCACAGCGCGCTCAGTGCCGAAGAGCAGGATGAAGACGATCCGTATGCCGACTTCAAAGTGCCTGATGATTTGATGTGGTAAACATAGATAAGTCGTGCGCAGATGCCTGATGCGACGCTATGCGCGTCTTATCATGCCTACGGCCTGCGGGCGAAATGTAGGCGGATAAGGCGTTCACGCCGCATCCGGCAGTCGTGCACTATTATTAACGCATATTCAGTTTATTGGCGTGATAGGCAATATGCTCGCCAATAAAACTGGAGACAAAATAATAGCTGTGATCATAACCCTCGTGATAACGGATTAACGTCTTGATATTCATCTCCTGGCAGATCTTTTCAAGATTTGGAGTCCGCAGCTGTTCTGCGTAAAAATCATCACTCAACCCCTGATCAACCATGATTTCCGCAACGCGTTGACCTTGTGAAATAAGGCTCACCGGGTCGTAATCCAACCAGGCTTCTTTATTTTCACCAAGATATGCGGTAAAGGCTTGCTGTCCCCACGGTACTTGCGATGGGGAGACAATGGGCGAAAACGCTGAGACGCTGACATATTCATCTGGATTACGTAACGCCAGCACCAGTGCGCCCAGCCCGCCCATAGAATGACCTGAGATAGACTTTCTGGCCGTTGCCGGAAAATGTTGCATCACTAAATCCGGCAGCTCGTTGCGGATATAGTCATACATTTTGTAATGTTCATTCCACGGCGCTTGCGTTGCGTTCAGGTAAAACCCGGCACCTTGCCCGAGATCGTAACGGTCAGCATCTGCGACATGACTGCCTCGCGGACTGGTGTCCGGCGCAACAACAATAATGTTGTGCTCAGCCGCGTAACGTTGCATCCCCGATTTAGTAATGAAATTCTGCTCGTTGCAAGTCAGCCCTGAAAGCCAGTACAACACCGGCAATTTTTCACTTGCGGCTTTTGGTGGGAGATAGACGCCGACATTCATTTCACATTTCAGTGATGGGGAATAATGCCGATACACATTTTGCCAGCCGCCAAAGCTGGCATGTTTTTCAATGAGTTCCATCAGTCATTATCTCACGGTTAATCCCCCGGACGGCTGCCCGGGGAGAGTATTAAGAACCCCGTCTGAACTGGACGGGTAAACCTGCGGGAAATCAGTAACGAATTACGGTTCGAATGGATTTGCCTTCATGCATCAGGTCAAAGGCGTCATTAATTTCATCCAGGCTCATGGTATGCGTGACAAACGGTTCCAGATCGATATCGCCTTTCATCGCATCTTCAACCATACCCGGTAACTGGGAACGACCTTTCACGCCGCCAAACGCGGAACCTTTCCATACGCGACCGGTGACCAACTGGAATGGACGGGTGGAGATTTCCTGACCAGAACCAGCTACCCCGATGATCACCGACTGACCCCAGCCGCGGTGCGCACTTTCCAGCGCCGCACGCATCACGTTGACGTTACCGATGCATTCAAAGGTATGGTCGATACCCCATTTGTTGATATCCAGCAGGACATCTTTAATCGGTTTGTCGTAGTCATTCGGGTTAATGCAGTCGGTGGCACCGAAGCGACGCGCCAGATCGAATTTCTTCGGGTTCGTATCAATAGCGATAATCCGTCCCGCTTTCGCCTGACGCGCGCCCTGAACCACTGCCAGACCAATCGCGCCAAGACCAAATACGGCAACAGAATCACCTGGCTGGACTTTAGCCGTGTTGTGTACCGCGCCAATACCGGTGGTCACGCCACAGCCCAGCAGGCAGACGTGTTCATGGTTTGCTTCTGGATTAATTTTGGCCAGAGACACTTCCGCGACCACGGTGTATTCACTGAATGTAGAGCATCCCATGTAGTGATAAAGCGGCTGCCCGTTGTAAGAAAAACGGGTGGTGCCGTCTGGCATCAGGCCTTTACCCTGGGTTTCGCGAACCGCAACACAGAGGTTGGTTTTGCCGGAACGACAGAACTCACACTCGCCGCACTCTGCGGTGTAAAGCGGGATCACATGGTCGCCAGGTTTGACGCTGGTTACGCCTTCACCGACTTCAACCACAACGCCGGCCCCTTCGTGACCGAGAACTACCGGGAATACACCTTCCGGGTCATCGCCGGAGAGGGTAAATGCGTCGGTATGGCAAACGCCGGTATGGGTGACTTTAATCAGCACTTCACCTTTTTTCGGTGGTGCAACGTCAATTTCAACGATTTCCAGCGGTTTACCGGGAGCAAATGCAACGGCAGCACGTGATTTCATCTCTCGCTCTTCCTCAATATGGTAATAGATTCAGCTATTTAAGATAGGCACGAACCAGTTCAATAGTGTCGTCAACGGATTGGCTGACTTCGCGGCTGTAGCAGTCATTTCGGTCAAACGTTTCCCGGATATGGCTTTCAAGCACTTCTGCCATCAGCCCGTTAGCCGCGCCCCGAACGGCAGCGATCTGTTGGAGTATGGCACGGCATTCGGCATCACCCTCCAGCGACCGTTCCAGAGCATCAATCTGCCCCCGAATACGACGAACTCGAGTAAGGACCTTTTTCTTCTCTTCCGGAGTACTGGGCATTTCGCACCTCATCATCTGCATGCAATATACTATAGGGGGGTATGCTATATGTCAATGCATACCCCCCTATAGTATATAACACTGGAGAATAAAATTTATCCGGTGAATGTGGTCGGAAAACAAAGAGGAAAGGGGGTGGGGCTAATCGGCAGGGAAGGCCGCCCCGGATAGCGGGCGGCAGAAGCAATCAGAATTTCCAGGTCAGATGGGCTGCAAGTTGCAGACCGTTATAATCATCGGTTGGGGTGTCGTACCACACTTTACCTGCCGTCAGCCCGAGATTAAGTTGCTCAGTCAGCGGTTGAATACGTTGCAAACTGACGCTCTTCATGCTGCCGTAGCGTGTTTCTGGCGTCCAGTCATAGGTGTAAGCACCTGTTCCGCGGCTTAGCCATAGTTGCGTATAACCAGTGCCGCGCGGGTCATTCAGACGCACGGAAATCATATTGCTGTAACTACCACCTGCATCGCTGGAGTCATAATGGGTATAGCGGTAGCTGGAGATCACCGGGCCAGTATAGAGTGATACGCCGCCTTGCCAGGCATCGACTTCGACATCATCGTAATATTTAGTGTAGCGATAACCGGTCGTGAAAAGCGTTTTTGGCAACAGTGCCAGGTTAATATCCTGACGAAAATCCTGGCGGGCAAAGACCGGCGTATTATCCGCAAAGGCAATACCCATTCGGGTTGTCAGCCAGTTATTCCATTTATACCAGACCGCACCCTGACCGCGAGTGGCATTGAAATGTTCAGTTTCATAATCACGACGCCCCTGGGAAAGATTAAAAAGCAGCGTTGCGTTTTCAACTTTCGCCACCAGTTCAGCATACGCTAAATTACGGTTGCCATGATCGCCAGAATAATCGGTAAAATCGTAGCCCGCGGTAATGGAAGTTAACCCGGCATAAGCGGGCAATGTGCTAAAAATTGCTGCCGCTAATAACGTCCGTTTTATCATTTTAATCTCCTGTACGGATAAGTTCTTGTCGGAGTGAATAAGTTCCGGGAGGTAAATTACGTTCTACAATCACGCGCGGGCCAAGTTGCGTGTTCGGGGAAATAATTCGCCCAGGCAAAATAATAACTTGTACGCCAAGGCGTGAACGCTGCCCGATATAACAACCTAATTTATCGCATCCGGTAGCGATAATTCCCTCTGGAGTTCGAACAGACACGGGCTGTTGATCCAGACGATGATTACTGGTACGTACTTGTGCGCCCAAATATGCCTGGTTTGCAACTACCGAGTCGGCGATAAAGCATTGCGGACCAATCGTTGCTTCCGCTTCAATAACCGCATTTTTAATTTCGGTGGCGAAACCAATTTTTACGCCATTGCTGATTATTGTGCCAGGACGAATAAACGCATAATTACCTATCAGGCAGTTTGCGCCAATCACTACCGGACCCTGAATAACGGCACCGTGACAAATACGGGTATTCGCGCCGATAACAACTTCACCTGCAGTTTCATCAATAATTACCTGGTCTGCAATCTGAATATTTTTCTCTTTAACATTAAGCTTCAGAAAGTTTTTCAGTTCCTGTGACAGAAGGTTGGGAATAAGAGGTTGACGCTTCCACCAGTGCGGAATAGCGGGTGGGTTTGTCGCGCTGAGGTTCGCGTCCAGTAAAAAAGGCAATAAGTCCATAAATAATCCAGATGGCATAAGCTAATAATACATACACAACGGAAAGCGGTGCTAAAGGCACCAACAACCAGCAACGATGAAACCAGGCGCTAAAAGCACCAATAACACAAACTACGCCGACCCAGATAAGCGGAAACATTGCCAACACCACACCATACGGCCCGGTGGTGATGAATTCATTAAACCAGGTAGTGAGATAAATCCCAACGCCATAAAGCACAACCAACAGCATAGGAAATATACTGAAGATACCGAAGCGGCTAAATAAAAGCCTTTTATGCAGGCGCATACAGACCGCGTAGCCCACAATCCAACGCCGCCAGCGACGCCATTCCTCACGCGGGCTGTTGCATTCCTGTGGGTATACGATGCAGCGATTCGCCTGCCGAATACGATAGCCGTTTGCCACCAATGTCCAGGTGAGATCAAGGTCTTCGACTTTAGTACGATCAGAGAAACCGAACTTACGCAATACATCAGTACGGAACATCCCGCAGGCACCGCTGATAATAAACGGTGCGCCGCCCAGGAGCTGCTGTAGCGTGCGCTTCATAACAATCATCGGCAACTTTACGGTCGCGCGGATGTGCGGTAACAGACCCGCGCCTTTCAACGCAGTAGAGGGAATGCCGCCTACGGCATCAGCACCGCGCTCTATTTCTGCAAGCATATAGCCCATTCCGTCTTGATCGGGCGGAACATAGGTGTCGGCATCACTTAAAAAAACCTGGTCGCAGGTGGCGTAATTGAGGCCATTCATCAGCGCACCACCTTTACCGGTATTTTTTTGCGTGACGGCAACAAAGCGGTCGCCCCATTTGCGTTTGACTTCCGCCATGACCGCTTCGGTATTGTCCGTGGAGCCGTCGTTTACGCAAATTACCCGGCAAAAATAAGGATTACGCAGCAGATTATCCAGTGACTGTGCCAGACACGGGCCTTCGTTATAAGCAGGTATAATGGCGTCAATACAGCCTTTCTTTTGACTGGGTTTACGTTTTAGCGTACTTAAAAACCATAGCAACATTGCTATGGACATACAGATAAATATCCAGGTTTTCATGCAATTTGCTCAAAGAATCATTTTATGAATTACAAAGCCTTCACCCAGATCGCTATTGACCTGTTGCCCGCGAAATTGTGCAACTGCACGCAGGCGATCATGACGCATATAATCGCGTCGTTCCTGGCTTTTATGTTTTTTTAATGCAGCAAGTTTGACTGTGAAATATTCTTCTTTAACGGATTCAAAAACCTGAGGCATAAATGAAAGCCAGGTGCTTGGGGTTTCGTAGCCGAGAATTTGTGGAATAGTTCGGCAGGCAACCATTGAAGCTTGATAAACAGCAAGATGATCCTGATGGCGGTCGGCATCATGCATGGTATATACCCGCATGATTTCAACATCAGAAGGAATTTGATTTTTAATGATGTCTTCCAGGGCGGAAATCATATCATTGAGCTGCAAATGCGCGCGGGTGTCAGCAAAATTAAGATGAATAGTTTGGTGGCACCCTAATATCTTTAGGGCGTTGCGCGATTCTTCATGGCGATCGATTATTCCATCTGTGCCAGAGTTGCCGGTAGTCATCACCACGGCTGCGATATAAATTCCTTTTTGCGCAAGACGAGCAAGCGACGCGCCACAGCCCAATTCTATATCGTCAGGATGTGCGTCAATAGCAAGGATACCCTTTCTTTTATTTGCCGAAGAAAGGATGGCTGAATCTAAAACCTTATCCACTTAATGACACTCCATTTTATTTATTATACTACAAGCACAACGATGCCCGCAGAGACGTAATCTCTGGCACAGACAGATGCTAATTTTTAAGTGTTAAAAATTACTGATAGCTGAAAAATAAGGGGCTTTCAGGTACGGGGATACGACTGCGTAATCTTTTATGTAGTTCATATGTTAAGTGTTTGTGTGTTTGGTTTGTATAGTTATTTTGTTTTATATATTGTATTTAGATGTGATTTAGTTTGTCAATTAATTACATATTAAAAATATGTTCTAGGCACAAATATGGATTATATACATTATGTGAATGTATTATGTGGTTGATTGAGAATGATACAGTTATATATGCAATGTGAATATAATGATTTCATTATATGTATTGCTGTTAATAAAATAAAAGACATTATGTTCTGCTTGTTTATGCATTAATAAAAATGAAGTGCAGTAACTTACTGAATTGTCAGCGTGGGTGTAATTGCATATTTAATCTTTCCTTTGCCGCTTTTTTGCTAAGAATAAAATCATCTGTGCGATAACGACTAATTCTTTTAATGAATGTTTTTATTCCTGAATACTGCTCCTATAACAAGACAGGGGAGCAGACAATCATGGCAATTTCATCGCGTAACACACTTCTTGCCGCACTGGCATTCATCGCTTTTCAGGCACAGGCGGTGAACGTCACCGTGGCCTATCAAACCTCCGCTGAACCGGCGAAAGTGGCTCAGGCTGATAACACCTTTGCTAAAGAGAGCGGGGCGACGGTGGACTGGCGTAAGTTTGACAGCGGAGCCAGCATCGTGCGGGCGCTGGCTTCAGGCGATGTCCAAATCGGTAACCTCGGTTCCAGCCCATTAGCGGTGGCAGCCAGCCAACAGGTGCCGATTGAAGTCTTCTTACTGGCGTCAAAACTGGGTAACTCCGAAGCGCTGGTGGTAAAGAAAACTATCAGCAAACCGGAAGATCTGATTGGCAAACGCATCGCCGTACCGTTTATCTCCACCACCCATTACAGCCTGCTGGCGGCGCTGAAACACTGGGGTATAAAACCCGGACAAGTGGAGATAGTGAACCTGCAGCCACCCGCGATTATCGCCGCATGGCAACGGGGAGACATTGATGGTGCTTATGTCTGGGCACCGGCGGTTAACGCCCTGGAAAAAGACGGCAAGGTGCTGACCGATTCTGAACAGGTCGGGCAGTGGGGCGCGCCGACGCTGGATGTTTGGGTAGTGCGCAAAGATTTTGCCGAGAAACATCCTGAGGTCGTGAAAGCGTTCGCTAAAAGCGCCATCGATGCTCAGCAACCGTACATTGCTAACCCAGACGCGTGGCTGAAACAGCCGGAAAACATCAGCAAGCTGGCGCGTTTAAGCGGCGTGCCGGAAGGTGACGTGCCGGGGCTGGTGAAGGGGAATACCTATCTGACGCCGCAGCAACAAACGGCAGAACTGACCGGACCGGTGAACAAAGCAATTATCGACACCGCGCAGTTTTTGAAAGAGCAGGGCAAAGTCCCCGCCGTGGCGAATGATTACAGCCAGTACGTTACCTCGCGCTTCGTACAATAAAAGGAGGCGCGGATGCTGCAAATCTCTCATCTCTATGCCGATTATGGCGGCAAACTGGCGTTGGAAGATATCAACCTGACGCTGGAAAGCGGCGAGCTGCTGGTGGTGCTGGGGCCGTCTGGCTGCGGCAAAACCACCTTGCTGAATCTGATTGCCGGTTTTGTGCCTTATCAGCATGGCAGCATTCAACTGGCGGGTAAGTGCATTGAGGGACCGGGAGCAGAGCGGGGCGTGGTTTTTCAGAATGAAGGGCTGTTGCCGTGGCGTAATGTGGTAGACAACGTGGCGTTCGGCCTGCAACTGGCAGGTGTAGAGAAAGCACTGCGCCTGGAAATCGCGCACCAGATGCTGAAAAAAGTGGGGCTGGAAGGCGCAGAAAAACGCTATATCTGGCAGCTTTCCGGCGGTCAACGTCAGCGGGTAGGGATTGCCCGCGCGCTGGCGGCGAATCCCCAGCTGTTATTACTCGACGAACCGTTTGGCGCGCTGGACGCCTTCACCCGCGATCAGATGCAAACTCTGCTGCTGAAACTCTGGCAGGAGACAGGTAAGCAGGTGCTGTTGATTACCCACGATATAGAAGAAGCGGTGTTTATGGCAACCGAACTGGTTCTGCTTTCACCCGGCCCAGGCCGTGTGCTGGAGCGGCTGCCGCTCAACTTTGCTCGCCGCTTTGTTGCGGGAGAGTCGAGCCGCAGCATCAAGTCCGATCCACAATTCATCGCCATGCGCGAATATGTTTTAAGCCGCGTATTTGAGCAACGGGAGGCGTTCTCATGAGTGTGCTCATTAATGAAAAACTGCATTCGCGGCGGCTGAAATGGCGCTGGCCGCTCTCGCGTCAGGTGACCTTAAGCATTGGCACGTTAGCGGTTTTACTCACTGTATGGTGGACGGTGGCGGCGCTGCAACTGATTAGCCCGCTGTTTTTGCCGCCGCCGCAACAAGTACTGGCAAAACTGCTCACCATTGCCGGACCGCAGGGATTTATGGACGCCACCCTGTGGCAGCATCTGGCAGCCAGCCTGACGCGCATTGTGCTGGCGCTACTTGCGGCGGTGTTGATCGGCATTCCGGTTGGGATCGCCATGGGGCTAAGCCCGACGGTGCGCGGCATTCTGGATCCGATAATTGAATTGTATCGCCCGGTGCCGCCGCTGGCGTATTTGCCGCTGATGGTGATCTGGTTTGGTATTGGTGAAACCTCGAAGATCTTACTGATCTATTTAGCGATTTTTGCACCTGTGGCGATGTCGGCGCTGGCGGGGGTGAAAAGCGCGCAGCAGGTTCGCATTCGTGCCGCCCAGTCGCTGGGTGCCAGCCGTGCGCAGGTGCTGTGGTTTGTTATTTTGCCCGGTGCGCTGCCGGAAATTCTCACCGGATTACGCATTGGTCTGGGTGTGGGCTGGTCTACCCTGGTGGCGGCGGAGCTGATTGCCGCGACGCGCGGTTTGGGTTTTATGGTCCAGTCAGCGGGTGAATTTCTCGCGACTGACGTGGTGCTGGCGGGGATCGCGGTGATTGCGATTATCGCCTTTCTTTTAGAACTGGGTCTGCGCGCGTTACAGCGCCGCCTCACGCCCTGGCATGGAGAAGTACAATGAGTGAACGTCTGAGCATTACCCCGCTGGGGCCGTATATTGGCGCACAAATTACGGGTGCCGACCTGACGCGCCCGTTAAGTGATAACCAGTTTGAACAGCTTTACCATGCGGTACTGCGTCATCAGGTGGTGTTTCTGCGTGAACAGGCCATTACGCCGCAGCAGCAACGCGCGCTGGCCCAGCGTTTTGGCGAGCTGCATATTCATCCTGTTTACCCTCATGCCGAAGGGGTTGACGAGATTATCGTACTGGATACTCATAACGATAATCCGCCAGATAACGACAACTGGCATACCGATGTGACATTTATTGAAACGCCTCCTGCTGGGGCGATTCTGGCGGCGAAAGAGTTACCCTCGACTGGCGGCGATACGCTATGGACCAGCGGTATTGCGGCGTATGAGGCACTCTCTGTTCCCTTCCGCCAGCTGTTGAGCGGGCTGCGTGCGGAGCATGATTTCCGTAAATCGTTCCCAGAATACAAATACCGCAAAACGGAGGAGGAGCATCAACGCTGGCGCGAGGCGGTCGCGAAAAATCCGCCGTTACTACATCCGGTGGTGCGAACGCATCCGGTGAGCGGTAAACAGGCGCTGTTTGTGAATGAAGGCTTTACTACGCGAATTGTTGATGTCAGCGAGAAAGAGAGCGAAGCCTTGTTAAGTTTTTTGTTTGCCCATATCACCAAACCGGAGTTTCAGGTGCGCTGGCGCTGGCAACCAAATGATATTGCGATTTGGGATAACCGCGTGACTCAGCACTATGCCAATGCGGATTACCTGCCACAGCGGCGGATAATGCATCGGGCGACAATCCTTGGGGATAAACCGTTTTATCGGGCGGGGTAAGGGGGAAATGCCGGGTTGGATAACCCGGCATAATGATCATTAACGCAGAATCTTCTTCTCAGCCAAATCCAGCGCAAAGTAGCTGAAAATCAGATCCGCACCCGCACGCTTAATCGAACCTAAGCTTTCGAGCACGACTTTCTCTTCATCTATAGCACCCGCCAGCGCGGCGAACTTAATCATCGCATACTCACCGCTCACCTGATACGCGCCAATCGGCAATTCAGTACGTCCACGCAGCTCACGCACGATGTCGAGGTACGCTCCAGCTGGTTTCACCATCAGGCAGTCTGCGCCCTGGGCTTCATCCAGCAATGATTCACGAATCGCCTCACGACGGTTCATTGGGTTCATCTGATAGCTTTTGCGGTCGCCTTTTAATGCGCTTCCTGCCGCTTCGCGGAACGGGCCATAAAAGGAAGAGGCAAACTTGGTCGAATACGACATAATCGCCGTATCTTTAAAGCCCGCAGCGTCCAGCGCCTGGCGAATCGCCTGTACCTGACCATCCATCGCGGCGGAAGGGGCGATGAAGTCCGCACCTGCAGCAGCTGCAACCACGGCTTGCTTGCCTAAATTTTCCAGAGTCGCGTCGTTGTCGACGCCATGCTCGCACAGCACACCGCAGTGACCGTGAGAAGTGTATTCACAAAAGCAGGTGTCTGACATCACGATCATTTCAGGCACGGTCTGCTTGCAGATGCGCGACATCCGCGCCACCAGTCCATCTTCCCGCCAGGCATCGCTGCCGGTTTCATCGGTATGGTGAGAGATGCCGAAAGTCATCACGGAACGAATACCGGCGTTGGCGATGCGTTCAATTTCGCGTGCCAGATGTTTCTCAGGAATGCGCATCACGCCTGGCATGGCTTCAACGGCTTTGTAGTCGTCAATTTCTTCTTCAACAAAGATCGGCAACACCAGGTCGTTAAGGCTAAGTGTTGTCTCTTCAAACATAGCGCGCAGCGCAGGAGATTTGCGCAGGCGACGAGGGCGTTGGATTAAGTCTGTCATGGTCTGCCTGATGTTTGTGGAATCGAGGGGCATAGTATACCTGAAGCAGGGTGGGGATGTTTTACGAAAGTTGTCGCGATGTTGACAAGAAGAGAATGAAAGAGAGTCCATGACATCTTTGTAATAGAAACAGCAATAATTTCATATTCACTGAAAATATTTTTAATTTTTATTTATATCCCTGGATTATTGTTTTTACGGATTTGATTGCGTTATCAAAAACAGAATGATTTAAAGTTCATTGGTTATTGATAGATTATTTGTCTGGTTTGTGTGTTTGATATTTTAAATGCATATGCTTTAAAAATGGAACTCCTGTTAACTTGTTGAAACATCAAGCCTTTATCAATTTTTTCTTTGTGTGTTCCTCCGTGCTTTATATATGTCCGTAACCGGACTTCGGGGAAAGAATAATTGAACCATTCCTCTATAACGCCGCATAATCGTCAACGCGAAACATAAGATGTTTTCTATGCATTGATAATTGATGGATCAACTTATTACGTCCCTGAGGAGGGATGACAAATGCACTCCTGGAAAAAGAAACTTGTAGTATCACAATTAGCATTGGCTTGCACTCTGGCTATCACCTCTCAGGCTAATGCAACTACTTATGACACCTGGACTTATTACGACAATCCCGTTACTGCACTTGATTGGGATCATATGGATAAGGCAGGCACTGTAGATGGCAACTATGTAAACTATAGTGGTTTTGTCTATTACAACAACACCAATGGTGATTTCGATCAGTCCTTTAACGGCGATACCGTTAACGGCACGATCTCAACCTATTATTTGAACCATGATTATGCAGACAGTACTGCTAATCAGCTTGATATCAGTAATTCAGTGATTCACGGTTCGATTACTTCTTTGAAGCCAGGCGGTTATTATGATCGTTTGGATGCAGATAGTGATCTTCTGGTTGGATATGATTTTTACACTGATGCTTTTGTTGACACAAACTGGCGTGATGGTGATGTTTTCACTCTTAACATTGCTAACACTACCATTGATGATGATTATGAAGCGTTTTACTTCACTGATTCTTATAAAGATGGTGATGTAACCAAACACACAAATGAGACATTTGATACCAGTGAAGGTGTTGCTGTTAATCTTGATGTAGAAAGTAACATCAATATTTCAAATAACTCCCGCATTGCAGGTATTGCATTATCTCAAGGTAATACTTACAACGAAACTTATACTACCGAATCTCATACTTGGGATAACAATATCTCTGTAAAAGATTCCACAGTGACTTCTGGTTCAGACATTATTCTGGATAGCGATACTTATGTCAAAACAGGACACTTTGGCAACTCTAGTGAACCGAGTGATTATACCGGTCCGGGAGATGTTGCAATGTCCTTCACTGATTCAGGTTCCGACTATGCAATGAAGAACAACGTATACTTCAGCAATTCAACGCTGATGGGCGATGTTGCATTTAACAGCACTTGGAATAGTAATTTTGATCCGAATGGTCATGATTCCAACGGTGACGGGCTGAAAGATACCAACGGTGGTTGGACTGATGATGGCCTCAACGTTGATGAACTGAACCTCACTCTTGATAACGGAAGCAAGTGGGTTGGTCAGGCAATTTATAACGTTGCTGAAACGTCAGCAATGTATGATGTTGCTACAAACAGCCTTACTCCTAATGCAACATATGAAAACAATGACTGGAAACGTGTTGTTGATGACAAGGTCTTCCAGAGCGGTGTATTTAACGTAGCGTTGAACAACGGTTCTGAATGGGATACTACAGGTCGTTCCATCGTTGATACCTTGACAGTTAATAATGCTTCTCAGGTTAATGTTTCGGAATCTAAATTAACTTCAGATACTATCGATTTAACTAACGGTTCTTCGCTGAACATTGGTGAAGATGGTTACGTTGATACCGATCATCTGACTATTAACTCCTACAGTACTGTTGCGTTGACCGAATCTACAGGTTGGGGTGCTGATTACAACCTGTACGCCAATACCATCACCGTAACTAACGGTGGTGTATTGGATGTGAACGTTGATCAGTTCGATACTGAAGCTTTCCGTACTGACAAACTGGAACTGACCAGCGGCAACATTGCTGACAATAACGGCAACGTAGTGTCTGGTGTATTCGATATCCACAGCAGCGATTACGTTCTGAACGCGGATTTGGTGAACGACCGTACCTGGGACACTGCTCAGGCTAACTACGGCTACGGTATTGTTGCTATGAACTCTGATGGTCACCTGACTATCAATGGTAACGGCGACATCAACAACGGCGACGAACTGGATAACAGTTCTGTAGACAACGTTGTTGCTGCAACCGGTAACTACAAAGTTCGTATCGACAACGCAACTGGCGCTGGCGCAATCGCTGATTACAAAGATAAAGAAATTATCTACGTAAACGACGTCAACACCAACGCAACCTTCTCTGCTGCTAACAAAGCTGACTTGGGTGCATACACCTATCAGGCTGAACAGCGCGGTAACACCGTTGTTCTGCAACAGATGGAGCTGACCGACTACGCTAACATGGCGCTGAGCATCCCGTCTGCGAACACCAATATCTGGAACCTGGAACAAGACACCGTTGGCACTCGTCTGACCAACTCTCGTCATGGCCTGGCTGATAACGGCGGCGCATGGGTAAGCTACTTCGGTGGTAACTTCAACGGCGACAACGGCACCATCAACTATGATCAGGATGTTAACGGCATCATGGTCGGTGTGGATACCAAAATTGACGGTAACAACGCTAAGTGGATCGTCGGTGCGGCTGCAGGCTTCGCTAAAGGTGACATGAATGACCGTTCTGGTCAGGTGGATCAAGACAGCCAGACTGCCTACATCTACTCTTCTGCTCACTTCGCGAACAACGTCTTTGTTGATGGTAGCTTGAGCTACTCTCACTTCAACAACGACCTGTCTGCAACCATGAGCAACGGTACTTACGTTGACGGTAGCACCAACTCCGACGCTTGGGGCTTCGGTTTGAAAGCCGGTTACGACTTCAAACTGGGTGATGCTGGTTACGTGACTCCTTACGGCAGCGTTTCTGGTCTGTTCCAGTCTGGTGATGACTACCAGCTGAGCAACGACATGAAAGTTGACGGTCAGTCTTACGACAGCATGCGTTATGAACTGGGTGTAGATGCAGGTTATACCTTCACCTACAGCGAAGACCAGGCTCTGACTCCGTACTTCAAACTGGCTTACGTCTACGACGACTCTAACAACGATAACGATGTGAACGGTGATTCCATCGATAACGGTACTGAAGGGTCTGCGGTACGTGTTGGTCTGGGTACTCAGTTCAGCTTCACCAAGAACTTCAGCGCCTATACCGATGCTAACTACCTCGGTGGTGGTGACGTAGATCAAGACTGGTCCGCGAACGTGGGTGTTAAATATACCTGGTAATATTCTTCACTCTGAAGAAATAGGTTATTTAATCTAAATAATGCCCGTCAAGGATTTGACGGGCATTACTGCAAAGGACGCGCAAATGTTATCTGTAGTTAAACCTCTTCAGGAATTTGGTAAGCTCGATAAATGTTTGTCCAGATATGGCACGCGCTTCGAGTTTAATAATGAAAAGCAAGTTATATTTTCAAGTGATGTCAATAGCGAAGATACTTTCGTTATTTTAGAGGGCGTTATCTCTCTGCGTAGAGAAGAAAACGTTCTTATCGGTATTACCCAGGCTCCTTATATTATGGGACTGGCTGATGGTTTAATGAAAAACGATATACCATACAAATTAATATCAGAAGGAAATTGTACGGGATATCATCTACCAGCCAAACAAACCATTACCCTTATTGAACAAAATCAACTCTGGCGAGACGCTTTTTATTGGTTAGCCTGGCAAAATAGAATTCTGGAATTACGTGACGTACAGCTCATTGGGCATAATTCCTACGAACAAATCCGCGCAACGTTATTATCAATGATTGACTGGAATGAAGAATTACGCTCACGTATTGGTGTGATGAATTACATCCATCAACGTACACGCATATCGCGTTCTGTCGTCGCAGAAGTTCTCGCTGCTTTACGTAAAGGCGGCTATATCGAAATGAATAAAGGCAAACTGGTCGCTATCAACCGTTTGCCTTCAGAGTATTAATCAGGATGCGGGGATGACCAACGGTTTATTCCCGCTCAGTTCGGTCACCAGGTCATTGATGCCATCGCTCATATTTTTAAAGCGCGTCAATGGCGAACGAGTGACCACCACAAATGCGCCAATGTTCTTCTGCGGGATCATCGCCATATAGGTAATGAAACCGCCACCACCACCTGTCTTCTGAATAATCCCTGGACGACCCTCTTTCGGGGCCATATATACCCAGCCTAAACCAAGCGCGTCCGCTTTGCCGGGGACATCCATGCCAATCACTTTCGTAAACTGCGCGCGCTGATAAATCAACGTCTGCATGCGATCTGCCTGGTTACTGCGCTGATAAAAATCAGATGACAAATACTGCTGCATCCAGCGCATCATATCGCCAGGCGTGGAATAGACTCCGCCGCTGCCAATTGCCGCCAGCGTGTTATTGCACGGACTGGCACCACGCTCAGCAACCATTAAACGGCGGCACTGGTCCGGCGAGGGGGTGTAGGTGGTGTCTTTCATCCCCAATGGGCGGGTAATCTGCTCTTCAAACAACTGGGTATAAGGCTTGCCGGACGCATTCGCCAGTGCATCTGCCAGCAGGTCGAACGCAAGGTTGGAGTACGCGGCCTGGCTGCCCGGCGCGGCTTTTAGTTTGGCAGTGGAAAGGTATTTCCAGCGTTGCTCGCGCGTTGGCCAGACAAATACCGGACGATGTGCCGCGCCACCGGGCTGTTCACGGGGCAGGGCGCTGGTATGGGTTGCCAGATTCACTAGCGTAATGGGCGTCCCATTGTAGGTCGGTACGCGTGCGCCTGGCGGAGCATATTTACTTAGCGGATCGTTTAACTTCACGGTCCCCTGATCGAGCAATTTCACCAGCATCTCACTGGTCATTAACTTGGTGAGGGAAGCAATACGTATGACCGAATCCAGCTGCGGGCGAACGTTATTACCAGGTCGCGTTTCGCCATAACTACGAAAGACGCGCTGGTTACCGTCGATAACTACCAGCGCCATCCCCGTGGCACCGCTGCCGTAAAAAATATAATCGGCATAACGATCGACAATATCAGAGGCAAACTCCGGTTCAGTGATCGGCTGCGCCGCATGGACGGAGGTCAATGACGCCGCACACAGCACGGCAGAAAAAAGCAGACTACGTTTCAACGGTGGTGTCCATAGATTGAATGAAGGTAACTGAGCGTATTTATACTACTCATTGATGGATTGCAAAGGGCGAATTAGTGCAATAATAGTGTTAAAAACGTAACGGCGCGTAAACACGATCTTTTTCCTGCTCACCAATGCCTGCATTTGTGATCCTGCGCGTGTTAATCCGCTTATGTAAACAATCTTTGGTTTGTGAAATCCGTCGAAACAATTCTTATGCTCAGGCTGGCGAACTAAGCGCCTTGCTATGGGTCACAATGGGCGGTTTCATTTGGCTGACTCTTTGTAGCGGTCATGCGGTTAATACACAGCAGTTGTTAAAACGATAAGAAGTTAGCAGGAGTGCATATGTTTAAGTCTTTTTTCCCAAAGCCGGGAACGTTTTTTCTCTCGGCCTTTGTTTGGGCATTGATTGCCGTTATCTTCTGGCAAGCAGGTGGGGGTGACTGGGTGGCGCGTATCACCGGAGCTTCCGGGCAAATCCCGATTAGCGCCGCGCGTTTCTGGTCGTTGGATTTTCTGATTTTTTACGCTTACTACATTGTTTGTGTAGGACTTTTTGCATTGTTCTGGTTTATCTACAGCCCGCATCGTTGGCAATACTGGTCAATACTCGGTACTGCACTGATCATCTTCGTCACCTGGTTTTTGGTGGAAGTCGGGGTCGCCGTCAACGCCTGGTATGCGCCGTTCTATGATCTGATTCAAACCGCGCTAAGTTCGCCGCATAAAGTCACCATCGAACAATTTTACCGCGAAGTGGGCGTCTTTCTGGGGATTGCGCTGATCGCGGTGGTGATCAGTGTGCTGAACAACTTCTTTGTCAGTCACTACGTGTTCCGCTGGCGTACAGCGATGAACGAATATTACATGGCGAACTGGCAACAACTGCGTCATATCGAAGGTGCCGCACAGCGTGTGCAGGAAGACACCATGCGTTTTGCTTCAACGCTGGAGAATATGGGCGTCAGCTTTATCAACGCTATCATGACGTTGATCGCCTTCCTGCCGGTGCTGGTAACGCTCTCCGCGCATGTGCCGGAGCTGCCGATTGTCGGGCACATTCCGTATGGCCTGGTGATTGCCGCTATCGTCTGGTCGCTGATGGGGACCGGATTGCTGGCAGTGGTAGGGATCAAACTGCCGGGGCTGGAGTTTAAAAACCAGCGTGTAGAGGCTGCCTACCGTAAAGAGCTGGTTTATGGTGAAGACGATGCCACGCGCGCGACGCCGCCTACGGTACGCGAGCTGTTTAGCGCCGTACGGAAAAACTATTTCCGCCTCTATTTTCACTATATGTATTTCAACATCGCCCGCATTCTCTATTTGCAGGTCGATAACGTTTTCGGTTTGTTCTTGCTGTTTCCGTCAATTGTTGCCGGTACGATTACGCTCGGCCTGATGACGCAGATTACCAACGTTTTTGGTCAGGTTCGCGGAGCTTTCCAGTACCTGATTAACTCATGGACCACACTGGTTGAGTTGATGTCTATCTACAAACGTCTGCGCAGCTTTGAACATGAGCTGGATGGTGACAAAATTCAGGAAGTAACCCATACCTTGAGCTAAAAAGGAGAAGTAATGTCGCGCGTCAATCATCTATCTTCGCTGTCATTGTTGGCGGTTCTGGTTTTAGCGGGGTGTAGTAGTCAGGCTCCGCAACCGTTGAAAAAGGGCGAAAAAGCGATAGATGTGGCGAGCGTCGTGCGGCAGAAGATGCCTGCGAGCGTGAAAGACCGCGATGCCTGGGCGAAAGATCTCGCCACCACGTTTGAAAGTCAGGGGCTGGCACCGACGCTGGAAAACGTCTGCTCGGTGCTGGCGGTGGCGCAGCAGGAGTCAAATTATCAGGCAGATCCGGCCGTTCCGGGCTTAAGCAAGATCGCCTGGCAAGAGATTGACCGTCGTGCTGAACGGATGCACATTCCTGCTTTTCTGGTGCATACCGCGCTAAAAATCAAATCGCCAAACGGCAAAAGCTATAGCGAGCGGTTAGATTCGGTGCGTACAGAAAAGCAATTGAGCGCGATTTTTGACGATCTGATCAGCATGGTGCCAATGGGGCAGACGTTGTTTGGTTCGCTTAATCCGGTGCGCACCGGTGGGCCGATGCAGGTCAGCATTGCTTTTGCCGAACAGCATACCAAAGGGTATCCGTGGAAAATGGACGGTACAGTCCGTCAGGAAGTCTTCAGTCGTCGCGGCGGGTTGTGGTTTGGTACTTACCATTTACTGAATTATCCCGCCAGCTATAGCGCGCCGATATACCGTTTTGCTGATTTTAACGCTGGCTGGTACGCCAGCCGTAATGCCGCGTTTCAGAACGCGGTCAGTAAGGCCAGCGGCGTGAAGCTGGCACTGGACGGTGATTTAATTCGTTACGACAGTAAAGAGCCCGGGAAAACCGAACTGGCAACGCGCAAACTGGCGGGAAAACTGGGGATGAGCGACAGTGAAATTCGCCGCCAGTTAGAGAAAGGCGACAGCTTCTCTTTTGAGGAGACGGCGCTGTACAAGAAAGTTTATCAACTTGCCGAAGCGAAAACGGGGAAATCACTACCCCGCGAAATGTTGCCTGGCATTCAACTGGAAAGCCCGAAAATCACCCGCAACCTGACTACGGCCTGGTTTGCGAAGCGCGTAGACGAACGGCGGGCGCGTTGTATGAAACAGTGATCAAACAGGAATGTCATGCCAGATAAGGCGTTTTAGGCCCTATCTGGCAAGTAAATCTTACTGGCGACGATGTCGCCAGTGCAGCCATAGCGCCACTACTGCAAAAATGAGGCAGCCTACTAAAAACGGGATCAGCCCGAAAATGGTGCCGACACCTAAACCAATTTCCACCCGTGGGCGACCTGTTTCCTGGACCTGCATTAAACGCTCATAGACGCCGGGCGCATGCACTAACAGGTTCAGCAATTGCGCCCCAGCCCAAAAGCAAAACAGCACAAACAACGCATAGGCAATATTGCCAGGCGTTGAAGAGGCATTGCGATATTTTCCGCTAAACAGCGATTTTGACAGGGTGAAATCAGCCATAAAAACCTCCGGAAGTCATCTGCTTCTCTTCTGGTGTGATACCAGCGGCTTATGGCAAGTCTGACAGGACATTTAGATTGTCAATATCAGAATCATGGTAAATTGATGTTGGGAATATTCCCGAAGCGTGAATCTTCGTCGTGAGTCACAAAATGATAACCTTAAGTTAAATTTATTAACAATTACGGAAGTGTTGTCTACGCCACAGACGGTTGTTGCAGAATATGCAAGGATGTTGTTTTTCGTTAACGGAGCTGCCATGAACTTGCCTGTAAAAATCCGCCGTGACTGGCACTACTATGCGTTCGCCATTGGCCTTATATTCATTCTTAATGGCGTGGTGGGTTTACTGGGATTTGAAGCAAAAGGTTGGCAGACCTATGCCGTCGGTCTGGTGACGTGGGTGATTAGTTTCTGGCTGGCGGGGCTGATTATTCGTCGTCGCGATGAAGAAACTGAAAACGCCCAATAACAGAGGATTGGGCGTTCTGGGAGCTGACAAAGTGCTCGTTGTTTTTGCCGGATGCGGCGCGAACGCCTTACCCTGCCTACAAAATCATGCAAAATCAGTATATTGCAATTATCTGGTAGGCCTGATAAGCAAAGCGCATCAGGCAATCTTACTTTTTCCATCAGTCTTAAATGCCCAATAAAAGTTATCAGGCATTTAAAAATTACATTGTGGTTTTCAATGCGTTATCCGCAGCGTGACGCTCCAGCGCCAGTTCAATCAAACGGGTGATCAGGTCGGTGTAACCCAGACCGCTGGCTTGCCACAGCTTCGGATACATACTGATGTTGGTGAAGCCAGGCAGTGTGTTGATCTCGTTGATCACCACTTCGTTCTCTGGGGTTAAAAACACGTCTACACGCGCCATGCCTGCGCATCCCAACGTCTGATAAGCCTGAACGGCAATCGCCCGGATCTTATCGTTGATTTCTGGCGCAATGGCTGCCGGAACTACCACTTTCGCGCCATCTTCATCAATGTACTTGGTGTCGTAGGCATAGAAATCGCTGGTGAGTACGATCTCGCCACAGGTGCTGGCTTGCGGATTGTCGTTGCCCAGAACTGCGCATTCGATCTCACGACCTTTGATCCCTTGCTCAACGATCACTTTATGGTCGAACTCGAACGCCAGATCGACGGCAATTGCGTACTGTTCTTCACTGGTTACTTTGCTGACACCAACAGAAGAGCCCTGATTAGCCGGTTTTACAAACAGCGGTAACCCCAGTTTAGACTCCACTTCGGCAAAACTGATGTTGTGACGATTAGCGCGCGTCAGGGTAATAAATGGCGCAATGTTCAGCCCGGCATCGCGCAGCAGACGTTTGGTGACATCTTTATCCATACAGGCCGCTGAAGCCAGAACATCAGAACCTACAAACGGTAAATTGGCGACCCGCAGCATTCCCTGCAAAGAACCATCTTCGCCCAGCGTACCGTGGACAATCGGGAAAATGACATCCACCGTCGGCAACGGCTGACCGTTTTGCGTGTCGATAAGCTGATGTTCATGTTTACCAGGCACCTGCGCAAGACTGGTCGCCGAAGGGCGCAATGCAATATGGGCAGGATCGTCTGCATTTAGCAGATAATTGCTGGCATCGCTGACGTGCCATTGCCCTTGTTTATCAATGCCCAGCAGCACAACGTCGAAGCGACTTTTATCAATGGCATCGACAATGTTTTTTGCCGATTGCAGAGACACTTCATGTTCCGCTGATTTACCACCAAAAACGATTCCTACCCGCAGTTTTTCCATCTTAAAAACCTATCCCGTCTAACACAAAGTGCATACATTACCACGACAAAACGGGGGATTCGCGGCCTTCTGACAGAATGTTGCAATCTTCTGCTGACAAAGCGTGCAACGTACTGGTGAAGAAAGTGCGTTATCTCAATGATGTGCGCAAGATCACAAAAATGATGAACGGGAAGCTAATTTATTCCTGGCTTGTATGGCCATGCAGTGAGTTTTTTCTCTTAATTATAAGTTAACGAAGAGAATATATTTCATAACTTTTATTTATAATAAAGGTTGATAATTAAAAGCCTATATTTTGTGTGGGTAATTATTAAAATAAGAGAAACGTTTCGCTGGTAATCAAACAAAAAATATTTGCGCAAAGTATTTCCTTTGTCATAAAAATAATACTTCCAGACACTATGAAGTTGTGAAACATAATGTTAACTTCTCCATACTTTGGATAAGGAAATACAGACATGAAAAATCTCATTGCTGAGTTGTTATTTAAGCTTGCCCAAAAAGAAGAAGAGTCGAAAGAACTGTGCGCGCAGGTAGAAGCTTTGGAGATTATCGTCACTGCAATGCTTCGCAATATGGCGCAAAATGACCAACAAAGGTTGATTGATCAGGTAGAGGGGGCGCTGTACGAGGTAAAGCCCGATGCCAGCATTCCTGACGACGATACGGAGCTGCTGCGCAATTATGTAAAGAAGTTATTGAAGCATCCTCGTCAGTAAAAAGTTAATCTTTTCAACAGCTGTCATAAAGCTGTCACGGCCGAGACTTATAGTCGCTTTGTTTTTATTTTTAATGTATTTGTACATGGAGAAAATAAAGTGAAACAAAGCACTATTGCACTGGCACTCTTACCGTTACTGTTTTCCCCTGTGACAAAAGCCCGGACACCAGAAATGCCTGTTCTGGAAAACCGGGCTGCTCAGGGCGATATTACTGCACCCGGCGGTGCTCGCCGCTTAACGGGTGATCAGACCGCTGCTCTGCGTGATTCTCTTAGCGATAAACCTGCAAAAAATATTATTTTGCTGATTGGCGATGGGATGGGGGACTCGGAAATTACTGCTGCACGCAATTATGCCGAAGGTGCGGGCGGCTTTTTTAAAGGTATCGATGCCTTACCGCTTACCGGACAATACACACACTATGCGCTGAATAAAAAAACCGGCAAACCGGACTACGTTACCGACTCGGCTGCATCAGCAACCGCCTGGTCAACCGGTGTCAAAACCTATAACGGTGCGCTGGGCGTCGATATTCACGAAAAAGATCACCCAACGATTCTGGAAATGGCAAAAGCCGCAGGTCTGGCGACCGGTAACGTTTCTACCGCAGAGTTGCAGGATGCCACGCCCGCCGCGCTGGTGGCGCATGTGACCTCGCGCAAATGCTACGGTCCGAGCGCGACCAGTGAAAAATGTCCGGGTAACGCTCTGGAAAAAGGCGGGAAAGGATCGATTACCGAACAGCTGCTTAACGCTCGTGCCGATGTTACGCTTGGCGGCGGCGCAAAAACCTTTGCTGAAACGGCAACCGTCGGCGAATGGCAGGGAAAAACGCTGCGTGAACAGGCACAGGCGCGTGGTTATCAGTTGGTGAGTGATGCTGCCTCGCTAAATGCGGTGACGGAAGCGAACCAGCAAAAACCCCTGCTAGGACTGTTTGCTGACGGCAATATGCCAGTGCGCTGGCTAGGACCGAAAGCAACGTACCACGGCAATATCGACAAGCCCGCAGTTACCTGTACGCCTAATCCGCAACGTAATGACAGCGTACCGACCCTGGCGCAGATGACCGACAAAGCCATTGAATTGTTGAGTAAAAATGAGAAAGGTTTTTTCCTGCAAGTTGAAGGTGCATCAATCGATAAACAGGATCACGCTGCGAATCCTTGTGGGCAAATTGGCGAGACGGTCGATCTCGATGAAGCCGTACAACGTGCGCTGGAATTCGCTAAAAAGGATGGCAACACGCTGGTCATAGTCACCGCTGATCACGCCCACGCCAGCCAGATTGTTGCGCCGGACACCAAAGCGCCGGGCCTCACCCAGGCGCTAAATACCAAAGATGGCGCAGTGATGGTGATGAGTTACGGGAACTCTGAAGAGGATTCACAAGAACATACCGGTAGTCAGCTGCGTATTGCTGCGTATGGCCCACATGCCGCCAATGTCGTTGGACTGACCGACCAGACCGATCTCTTCTACACCATGAAAGCCGCCCTGGGGCTGAAATAAAACCGCGCCCGGCAGTGAATTTTCGCTGTCGGGTGGTTTTTTTGCTGTTAGCAACCAGACTTAATGGCAGATCACGGGCGCATATGCTCATGGTTAAAACATGAAGAGGGATGGTGCTATGAAAATAACATTACTGGTTACCTTGCTTTTCGGTCTGGTTTTTTTAACCACCGTCGGCGCTGCCGAGAGAACCTTAACCCCGCAACAACAGCGTATGACCTCCTGTAATCAGCAGGCGACGGCGCAGGCGTTGAAAGGGGATGCTCGTAAGACCTACATGAGTGATTGCCTGAAGAACAGCAAGTCTGCGCCTGGTGAAAAAAGTTTGACGCCACAGCAGCAAAAGATGCGCGAATGTAATAATCAAGCAACGCAACAATCTCTGAAAGGTGATGATCGTAATAAGTTTATGAGCGCCTGCCTCAAGAAAGCCGCCTGATACCTGATAGTGCTAACGGGTGAGCTACGAAAATGGCTCACCCGAAATTTCATACTTCTGCCTTTAGCCCCGTCTCTATAATTTGGGAAAATTGTTTCTGAATGTTCCCAAAAATAATGAATGATGAAAACTTTTTCAAAAAAGCGGCGGCGCATGGGGAGGAACCTCCTTTAACTCCTCAAAACGAACATCAGCGGTCCGGGCTGCGCTTCGCCCGTCGCGTCAGACTACCCCGCGCGGTTGGCCTGGCTGGTATGTTCTTACCGATTGCTTCAACGCTGGTTTCGCACCCGCCGCCGGGCTGGTGGTGGCTGGTGTTGGTCGGCTGGGCGTTCGTCTGGCCGCATTTAGCCTGGCAGATAGCGAGCAGGGCCGTCGATCCGCTTAGCCGGGAAATTTACAACTTAAAAACCGATGCAGTATTAGCGGGAATGTGGGTAGGCGTAATGGGCGTAAACGTGCTGCCTTCCACCGCGATGTTGATGATTATGTGTCTGAATTTGATGGGGGCAGGCGGCCCCCGTCTGTTTGTCGCGGGTCTGGTGTTGATGGTGGTTTCCTGTCTTGTCACCCTTGAACTGACGGGCATCACCGTGTCGTTCAATAGTGCGCCGCTGGAATGGTGGCTCTCCCTTCCCATTATCGTCATTTATCCTCTGCTGTTTGGCTGGGTCAGCTACCAGACGGCGACTAAACTGGCGGAACATAAACGCAGGTTGCAGGTCATGAGTACCCGCGACGGTATGACGGGCGTGTATAACCGACGTCATTGGGAAACTATGTTACGCAATGAATTTGATAACTGTCGGCGGCATAACCGCGATGCGACATTACTGATTATCGATATCGACCATTTCAAGAGCATCAACGATACCTGGGGCCATGATGTGGGCGATGAAGCGATTGTGGCGCTTACCCGACAATTACAAATAACCCTGCGCGGTAGCGATGTGATTGGTCGGTTTGGCGGCGATGAGTTTGCGGTAATCATGTCCGGTACGCCAGCTGAGAGCGCCATTACCGCCATGTTACGAGTGCATGAAGGGCTAAATACATTACGTCTGCCGAATACGCCACAGGTAACTTTACGGATTAGTGTGGGGGTTGCGCCGCTGAACCCACAAATGAGTCACTATCGTGAGTGGTTGAAATCGGCAGATTTGGCGCTTTACAAAGCAAAGAAAGCCGGACGTAACCGCACCGAAGTGGCGGCCTGACGTCCGGCAAAAGTCATCAGGATTTACTGAGTTTTTCTGATTTTTCCATACACTTCGTCATCGCTTCGATCACTGCGGCACGGAAGCCTTTCTCTTCCAGTACGCGTACCGCCTCAATGGTGGTGCCTCCCGGTGAGCAGACCATATCTTTCAGTGCCCCCGGATGTTCTCCCGTTTCCAGCACCATTTTTGCGGAACCCATTACCGCCTGAGCGGCAAATTTATACGCCTGGGCGCGTGGCATCCCGCCCAGCACGGCAGCGTCGGCCATCGCTTCGATAAACATAAAGACGTAGGCTGGCGAAGAACCGCTCACACCGACCACCGGGTGGATCATCGGCTCGGCAATTACTTCCGCTTCGCCAAAGCAGCGGAAAATATTCAGCACATCAGCGGTATCTTCTGGGGTTACCAGCGCGTTTGGCGTTACGGAGGTCATCCCGGCATTAACCAGCGCGGGAGTGTTCGGCATGGCGCGGATAATTTTCCGGTCATGGCCCAGCGCGCGGGCAAGCTGGTCGAGTGTGATACCTGCAGCAATAGAAACGACCAGAGAGTCTTTATTCAGGCTGGAGGTGATTTCGCTAAGCACTTTAATCATGATGCCAGGTTTAACGGCGGCAAAAATGATGTCGGCGATTTGCGCCACTTCTTGCGCCGATTCTGCGGCGTTGATGCCGAACTGGTCATGCAGGGCGGCGACTTTATCCGGGGAGGGGGTATATACCCAGATTTGCCCTGGAAGCACCTGACCGCTGGCAATCAGACCGCCGAGAATGGCTTTTCCCATATTGCCGCAGCCAATAAAACCGATTTTCTTTTCCATTGCCTCACTCCTGCCGTGAAATTCATTGTTTTGATAATCGCTGGCAGAAGCATAAACAGAACTATGCCGGAAGGCAAAAGCGCGACACAATAGAGGATTACCCAACAAAGGATGACTTTATGACAATTTGGGTGGATGCCGACGCGTGTCCCAATGTAATTAAAGAGATTTTGTATCGCGCGGCTGAACGTATGCAGTTGCCGCTGGTACTGGTAGCAAACCAGAGTTTACGCGTGCCGCCATCGCGATTTATTCGTACGCTGCGCGTCGCGGCAGGTTTCGACGTTGCCGATAACGAAATTGTCCGGCAGTGTGAAGCGGGCGATTTGGTGATCACCGCAGATATTCCTTTGGCTGCTGAAGCCATCGAGAAAGGCGCGGCGGCGCTTAATCCACGCGGCGAACGTTACACTCCAGCGACCATTCGTGAGCGTCTGACGATGCGCGATTTTATGGATACCTTACGCGCCAGTGGGATCCAGACCGGGGGACCAGATAGTCTTTCACAACGTGACCGCCAGGCCTTTGCCGCGGAGCTGGAGAAGTGGTGGCTGGAAGTGCAACGTAGTCGTGGCTGAATGTAATTTATTATTTACACTTCATTCTTGAATATTTATTGGTATAGTAAGGGATGTATTAAAATTTTCACTTTAAGTGGAATTTTTTCTTTACAATCGAAATTGTACTAGTTTGATGGTATGATCGCTATTCTCATGACACCGGCTTTCGCCGCATTGCGACCTATTGGGGAAAACCCACGATGACACAACCTCTTTTTCTGATCGGGCCTCGGGGCTGTGGTAAAACAACGGTCGGAATGGCCCTTGCCGATTCGCTTAACCGTCGATTTGTCGATACCGACCAGTGGTTGCAATCACAGCTCAATATGACGGTCGCGGAGATCGTCGAAAGGGAAGAGTGGGCGGGATTCCGCGCCAGAGAAACGGCGGCGCTGGAAGCGGTAACTGCGCCATCCACCGTTATCGCTACGGGCGGCGGCATTATTCTGACGGAATTTAATCGTCACTTTATGCAAAATAACGGGATCGTGGTTTATTTGTGTGCGCCAGTATCAGTCCTGGTTAACCGACTGCAAGCTGCACCGGAAGAAGATTTACGGCCAACCTTAACGGGGAAACCGCTGAGCGAAGAAGTTCAGGAAGTGCTGGAAGAACGCGATGCGCTATATCGCGAAGTTGCGCATATTATCATCGACGCAACAAACGAACCCAGCCAGGTGATTTCTGAAATTCGCAGTGCCCTGGCACAGACGATCAATTGTTGATTTTCGAGCGCCTATACTTAACGTTCATCCCGTGAAATAAGGAAGAACGATGCCAACGAAACCGCCTTATCCTCGTGAAGCATATATAGTGACGATTGAAAAAGGAAAACCAGGACAGACGGTAACCTGGTACCAACTCAGAGCCGATCATCCTAAACCAGACTCGTTGATCAGTGAACATCCGACCGCTCAGGAAGCGATGGATGCGAAAAAACGCTATGAGGACCCTGACAAAGAGTGACCGCATCAGACTGCTCGGAAGGGATTCTGAGTGCCACCACAAGGGATCTGCGTCACATTTTTCACAATTCATGTTTTTCAAATAATTAGAATATTAGACAATAACAATCCATTACTGGAATCATTTGGAATCTTTACATTATGCCGTGCAGGTCTGCTGCTACGCTTTTTGTCATTTGTAGCACAGGTAAGTGTCAGCAGTGGTGCTTAGCGCTTGCCCGGTAATTAACGACGAAATAAAAGTAAGGTGGAAGAACAATGAGTGCGTCGTTGGCGATCCTGACCATCGGCATTGTACCTATGCAGGAAGTTTTGCCGCTCCTGACAGAATACATTGACGAAGATAATATTTCCCATCATAGCCTGCTGGGGAAGTTAAGTCGTGAAGAAGTGATGGCGGAGTACGCGCCAGAAGCAGGCGAAGACACCATTCTCACATTATTAAATGACAACCAGCTGGCCCATGTTTCGCGTCGTAAAGTGGAACGAGACCTGCAAGGTGTGGTTGAAGTGCTCGATAATCAGGGTTATGACGTCATTTTATTAATGAGTACAGCAAACATTAGTAGTATGACTGCGCGTAATACGATCTTTCTTGAGCCGTCGCGGATATTGCCACCGCTGGTTTCCTCTATTGTTGAAGATCATCAGGTGGGGGTTATCGTACCGGTTGAGGAGTTGCTGACCGTTCAGGCGCAAAAATGGCAAATTTTGCAGAAACCGCCAGTATTTTCATTGGGTAACCCCATTCATGATTCAGAACAAAAAATCATTGATGCCGGGAAAGAATTACTGGCAAAAGGGGCAGATGTCATCATGCTGGATTGTTTGGGATTTAACCAGCGTCATCGCGATTTACTGCAAAAACAGCTCGATGTTCCTGTCTTGCTCTCTAACGTATTGATTGCACGGCTGGCTGCGGAATTACTGGTGTAATTTTGCGTGACAGCCAGCGCCTCTGGCCCCTATAGTGAAGTAGATGTTCAACTACCAGACAGGGCCAGTTTATGCTTCAAAGTAATGAGTACTTTTCCGGCAAAGTGAAATCGATCGGCTTTTCCAGCAGCAGCACTGGTCGCGCCAGCGTGGGTGTTATGGTTGAAGGCGAATACACCTTCAGCACCGCTGAGCCGGAAGAGATGACGGTAATCAGTGGCGCGCTGAATGTGTTACTGCCTGACGCGACCGACTGGCAAGTGTATGAAGCCGGTTCGGTGTTTAATGTTCCCGGTCACAGTGAGTTTCATCTGCAAGTTGCCGAACCCACCTCTTATCTGTGCCGCTATCTGTAATTCCTCGCCTTCCCCTTGAACGGGAGGGCATTTTTCTGAAATGTTCTCTCATAAACCCATAATAATATTTCCTTTGCTGCGATTTTTTCGATTTCCGATATATTCATAATTCATCAAGGTTGATATAAATATCAGCGAAGATCTCCAGATATTGTTGCGGAACTGGCGACGATAAAAGATAAATCAGATGATGAATGGTGGCGTGCATTGCTGCAAAGTCGCAATGATCATTTGCGCCAAACGGCATTGCGCAACGCACATACCCCGGCGTCGTTGTTAACGGCATTGACTGAGCCTCAGGATCGGGCGTTGGTTATTAATAATCCACAGTTGGCTGCCGATGTGAAAACGATGTGGTTAAAAGATGATCCATCATTACTCTTATTTGTCGATCAACCCGCTCTTTCGCAGTTACGGGATTTAGTGAAAACCGGGGCAACGCGGAAAATTCGCAGTGAAGCGCGTCACCGGCTTGAGGAAAAACAATGACACAACGCCCATGGAGCAAGTTACAGCGTAAAACGCATAATATTGCTGCGCTAAAAATTATTGCCCGCCGTAGCGAATAATTATATGCCTGGTGTGGCTTCGTACGCCGGATAAGACGCGGCAGGCGTCGCATCCGGCATTAAAGGTAAATCAGCAATTAACGTTGTGCTTCGCCACCTAATCCTTCAATCAGGTTTTGAATTAACGCTGCCAGTTCACCAGTCATCAGGATGAAATCGGCATCAAAACGCTGGGCGAAATCTTCACGGTCGATATCTTCGTTTTGATCGCGCAGCTCGTCGCAGAACTTCAGACGCTTGAGCGAACCATCGTCGCACATCACAAACTGAATGCGCTGCTGCCAGTCGAGCGCCAGTTTAGTCACCACTTTTCCGGCTTCAATGTGATTGGTGATCTCTTCGCTGGTCAGATCTTGTTTCTTCGCGCGGATCACTCCACCATCTTCCAGCAGCGATTTCAGCTCGGCTTCATCAAGCAGCTGGAAGCCCTGTGCCGCGCTGCCGGAGCGTACCCATTCGGTCAGCGTCAGTTCAATCGGGTTTTCCATGCTCAATGGTACAACCGGTAACGACCCCAGGCTTTTACGCAGTAATGCCAGCGTATCTTCCGCTTTTTTGGCACTGGCGCAGTCCACCATAATCAAACCGTTAACCGTGTCGATCCACATCATTGTCTGGCTAAAACGGCTGAAAGCACGTGGCAGCAGAGAGTGCAGCACTTCGTCTTTCAGCGAATCTTTTTCGGTTTTCTTCAGCTTACGCGCCTGTTCCGCTTCCAGTTTGGCGATTTTCGCTTCCAGCGCCTGTTTAATCACCGGAGACGGGAGGATTTTTTCTTCTTTGCGCGCGCAGATAACAATTTGACCATTGGCAACGTGCGTTAACGCATCGCTGTGCGATCCCATCGGAGGAACCCAGCCCATCTTCGCCATGTCCTGGCTGCCGCATGGGGTAAATGCCATCGAGGCTAGCTGTTTTTCCATCTCTTCTGCACGCAGCGAAATCTCGCGGCTAAGACGGTAAACCATTAAATTTTTGAACCACAGCATGATAATTTCCACGGCCTTGTCGTTAAATTTAGCGGGCATGATAACGAATTGTCGGCGGCCTTGCATTGCCAATCCGGTTGTCCGTCTCTACGCTATTGATATTGAAAAAAATAAGGAGAGTACCGTGCGTATAGGTATCGATTTAGGCGGCACCAAAACTGAAGTGATTGCACTGGGCGATGCAGGGGAGCAGTTGTACCGCCATCGTCTGCCCACGCCGCGTGATGATTACCGCCAGACCATTGAAACGATCGCCACGCTGGTTGATATGGCGGAGCAGGCGACAGGGCAGCGCGGAACAGTAGGGATGGGCATTCCTGGCTCAATTTCGCCTTACACCGGCGTGGTGAAGAATGCCAATTCAACCTGGCTCAACGGTCAGCCATTCGATAAAGACTTAAGCGCGCGGTTGCAGCGGGAAGTGCGGCTGGCAAATGACGCCAACTGTCTGGCGGTTTCAGAAGCAGTAGATGGCGCGGCAGCGGGAGCGCAGACGGTATTTGCCGTGATTATCGGCACGGGATGCGGCGCGGGCGTGGCATTCAATGGGCGGGCGCATATCGGCGGCAATGGCACGGCAGGTGAGTGGGGACACAATCCGCTACCGTGGATGGACGAAGACGAACTGCGTTATCGCGAGGAAGTCCCTTGTTATTGCGGTAAACAAGGTTGTATTGAAACCTTTATTTCGGGCACGGGATTCGCGACGGATTATCGTCGTTTGAGCGGACATGCGCTGAAAGGCAGTGAAATTATCCGCCTGGTTGAAGAAAGCGATCCGGTAGCGGAACTGGCATTGCGTCGCTACGAGCTGCGGCTGGCAAAATCGCTGGCACATGTCGTGAATATTCTCGATCCGGATGTGATTGTCCTGGGGGGCGGGATGAGCAATGTAGACCGTTTATATCAAACGGTTCCGCAGTTGATTAAACAATTTGTCTTCGGCGGCGAATGTGAAACGCCGGTGCGTAAGGCGAAGCACGGTGATTCCAGCGGCGTACGCGGCGCTGCATGGTTATGGCCACAAGAGTAAAAAACGTAGGCAATTGGCTCATCATGCCTGATGCGACGCTTGCCGCGTCTTATCAGGCCTGCAAAATGTGCCAGAACCGCGTAGGGCGGATAAGGCGTTCACGCCGCATCCGGCAATAAGCAACGTGCTCCGTGACTGCAATCTACCCCACTGGTTTCGCCAGCACCGGACTATCCGCCGCTTGCTGGCGCTTATAGCGACCATACAGCAGCAACGACGACATCGCAGCAAACGAAAGCAGGGCGGCAGGTAGCGCCACGTAATTATATGCCAGCCCCAGCGTCAGCATCATACCACCGCAATATGCGCCGACGGCGCTACCGAGGTTAAACGCTATTTGCCCACCTGCGGCACCTAATAACTCTCCGCCTTTGGCATTTTGCAGTAACAATATTTGCAGTGGTGCTGAAAGGGCAAATAATCCCGCGCAACAAAAAAATGCAAAAATAAGCGACGTTGTTTTCATGCCGCCGAAGAAAAAGAGCATCAGCAGTGCCAGCACAATAATAAAGTCAGTTACTGCCGCAATGCGCAGTGGTGAATAACGTCCTGAAATCCGGCCACTTAGCACATTCCCCAGCACCATCCCTAGCCCAACTAACATCATAATAAAAGTCATCGCCGTTTCCGAAAAACCGGAAATAAACATCATGTATGGCTTTACGTAGCTGAACCAGGCAAATACACCTGCGTTGCCAAACATGGTGGCGGCGAAAATTAACCACGGGGCCGGGCTGCGCAAAAAGTGAAATTGTTCGCGTAGCTTCCCTTTCGCCTCGTCGCGAATATCCGGCACCCAAAAATAGACCGATGCCATCACCGCAATATTAAAAACAGCGATCAATAAAAAGGTGTAACGCCAGCTAAATTCCTGACTTAAATACGTTCCCAGCGGAATGCCCAGCAAATTGGCGACTGTCATCCCGGAAACCATCCCCGCCACGGCGGCGGTGACTTTGCCGGGTTTGATAATTTTCGATAACACGATCGCGCCGACGCCAAAAAATGCACCATGCGGAAAGCCGGAAACCAGCCGACCAATGGCGAGCATCAGGTAAGACGAAGAGAGCGTGAACATGGCGTTGCCAATGACGCACAACGCCACCAGAAACAATAAGATATGTTTGAGTGAGTAGCGGCTGGAAAAGAGTGCGATGATTGGCGCACCGACCACCACCCCCAGCGCATAATACGAGATCATATGCCCGGCAGCAGGAATTGAAATTCCTACGTTATGCGCCAGCTCCGTGAGCACGCCCATAATGCCAAATTCGGCCATCCCCAAACCAAACGTGCCCAGAGCCAAAGATAAAATAACTTTTTTCATACCACCATCACAACCACCAGAACGGCTACTAATCACCGTAGCCAATAAAGTGATAGCTTGCAGGATAACGACCAGCGAGGCCAAGAGATAATTCGCCCCTCTGTATTCATTATCCTGCTGAATAGTTATTTCACTGCAAACACACTTTCCAGTTTGCTGTAGCCCAGTCCATTGATCTTCTTCACTTTGATCTGCACCGGAATACGCTCTTTCATCGCTTCAACGTGGCTAATCACACCGATGGTTTTGCCGCTGGCATTCAGGGCATCCAGCGCATCAAGGGCGGTATCCAGCGTTTCACTATCCAGTGTGCCAAAACCTTCATCAAGGAACAGCGAGTCAATACGCGTTTTATGGCTGACCAGATCCGAAAGCGCCAGCGCCAGCGCCAGACTGACGAGGAAACTTTCGCCGCCAGAAAGGGTACGGGTGTCGCGTACCGCATCTGCCTGCCAGGTATCAACAACCTCGACTTCCAGCGCCTCGCTGGCTTTGCGCTGTAACAGATAGCGCCCGTGCAGCCGGGTAAGTTGCTGATTAGCGAGATGGACTAAATTATCCAGCGTCAGCCCCTGGGCAAACTTGCGGAATTTATCGCCCTCTTTGGAACCTATTAGCGAATTCAGATATCCCCAGTCCTCAACCTGCTGCGTCATTTGAGCAATTTGCTGCAGTAAGGTTTGTTGTTGCTGACGGTTATCTGCATCCTGCTTCAGCTGCTGGCGAATCTCGCCCTGACTGGTGGTGTTTTCACGCAACTTTTGCTGAGTTTGCGCTAACTCTTGCTGAATCTGCTCCACCGTTACAGTGAGAGCCAACCCGCCAGGTCGGTGTTGCTGATGCTGTGTCAGCGTTTCTGCTGTCTGAATGGCCAACGCTTGCGCCTGACGACGCTGGTTTTCCAGATTCTGTTTCAGCTGTTCCAGCTGCGTTAGCGTCTGCTCATCCATTAACGCCGCAAGAAATGCCTGCTGATCGTCAAAAATGCTGTCCTGTAGCGCGGTGTCAAACTGCGCCTGGGCTTTTTGCAGACTTTGCGCTGCCAGAGCCTCCTGTTGCTGCAACGTTTGCTGCTGGCTTTGCAACGCGAGGCATTGTTCGTGAACTTGCCGCCAGTTTTCCAGCGCTACAGTTTCTTCGCTGTGCGGGAGTTCATCACTTTGCGGCAACGTTTCCAGAATCGGCGTCAGTTGCTGAATACAGTTTTGCAGCGCGGTTAATTCGTTCTGGCGATGCTGCCAGCTCTGCGCTTCTTGCTGACGCGTCGCCAACCAGCTCTCTTCTTCATCTTCCTGTGGCAATGTCAGCGCATAACCCGCCAATGCCGTTAAGAGCTGCTGCTGGCGTTGTTCAATTTGCTGTTGATACTGGATAATTTGCTGATTATGCGCGGCAATCTGCCCTTGTAATTCATGCCGTTGGCTGAGTAACCGCAGCTGGCGTTCGTGCTCATCTTGTGCATCCAGCCACGGTTGAATATCGTCCTGTGGCTGCAAGGTGATATTGAGGCTGGCCGTGACGGCTTGCCATTGTTGAGTAAGTGCTTGCTCATCTTGTCGGAGGCTTTGCGCTTCGTTTTCATCACGCTGAAGTTGCTTTGTTAAGGCGTCCAGTTGCCCACGTAGCGTCGCACCTTCTTCACCGAGCTTTTTAACTTCGTTTTCCAGCGCCAGTAATCGAGACTGATTAACGCCAGGCTCCAGCGCCTGATACGCCTCGACCGCCGGGTGGCTGGTGGAACCACAAAGTGGACAAGGCTGACCCGCCTGTAACTGTGCACGTTGAGCTTCCAGCGTTTTGATGCGCGCTTCCTGCTCGCAAATGGTTTTCACATCGGCAAGTTGCTGCGTCTTTTCTTTATAACGCTGGCGCATTTCGTTAAGTGCGGCGTTACGTTGCGTCTGTTCTTGCGTGACATTCTGGATAGTGACCTGTAATTGCGCCAGGCGTTTTTGTTGGGGAACAATCTGTCCATGCAGCGCGACCAGGCGCTGACGCAGTGGGCGTTGCTCAGCATGTTGCGCCAGGGCGCTAGCAACTTCATCGGCGGTTAACGTCAACGTGATCGCCGCAAGCGCATTAAGTTTTTGCTCTGCATGGGTTAACTGTTGCTGCCATTGCCGCAGATGCTCGCGATCGCTGGTTTGTTGGGAGAACTGCGCACGCCAACCCGCCAGTTCGTTGTTCCACTGACGGAAGCGGTCGTGTTCCTGTAACCAGGTATTCAGGCTTTGTTGCTGCTGCTGTAATTCTGCTGACTGCTTCGCCGCGTGGTGGCGAATGCTCGCGCGAAGCGCCATTGTGCTCTGTAAGCGAGTATTTACTTCTTCAATCTGCTGGCGAGTATGCGCCAGCGCCGCGCTGTGTTCTGCGATGCGTTCCCAGTGCGGACGAAGATTTCGTGCCGGTTGTGCCAGACTGAGCGCCGCCAGTTGAGGTTGCGCTTTTTCTTCTTCGGCTAACGCCTGTTGCAAGGCCTGTTGACGGCGGCTGGCTTCTTGCTGCAATTCGTCCAGACGCGTTAACCAGTTTAGTGATTGTTGTTCTTGCTGCTGCGCGGTAAGTAACTGTTTTTCTTCGTCAGTAAGTACCTGCAAACTCGCTGTCAGCGATTGCACTTGTTCTGGCGTGAGCAACGCGACGCCGCTGGCCTGCGCTTGCAGCTTCTCCAGCTCTGTGCGGGCCGATTTGTGCTGCTCAAAAACCATCGCCGAGATTTGCCCGTAGATTTCAGTGCCGGTTAACTCCTCGAGCAATTCCGCGCGTTCTTTGGGTTTGGCATTCAGGAAGGCAGCAAATTGCCCCTGCGAAAGCAGCATCGAACGGGTGAAGCGCCCGTAATCCAGTCCGGTTAACGTCGCCGTCAGTTCCAGCTTATCTTTCACTTTGTCGGCGAGAATTTTGCCATCGGCACAGCGCGCCAGCTCAACGCGTGGCACCTGCAAATTACCGTCCGGCTGGTTACGCGCCCGATTCTGGCTCCAGAATGCACGGTACGCTTCACCTTTGACTTCAAACTCCACTTCCGCCAGACATTCGGCGGTATCGCGGGTCATGAGATCATTTTGCGATTGTGAAACGTTAGAAAGGCGCGGAGTTTCGTGATACAGCGCCAGACAAATGGCGTCCAGCAGGGTGGTTTTCCCCGCACCGGTTGGGCCGGTAATGGCAAACAGCCCGTTGCTGGCGAACGGCTCGCGGGTGAAATCAATCTTCCATTCGCCTTTTAATGAGTTCAGGTTTTTCAGGCGCAGGCTGAGAATTTTCATGCTTCGTGTTCTCCGGCGAGGGTATGCAACGTCGTGGTGAAAAGATGCTGCAGACGTTGCTGCTGCGATTCATCCAGTTCTTCCAGTGCCAGACGGCGATTGAACACCTCTTCGACGCTGAGTTCGCTGAGGGTTTCACGCTGTTGGCTGGCTAACACTCGCTCGCGCTGTTCACGACTCCGGCGTACCAGCAATACTTCGACAGGCAATGATTCGGTTAATGCCTGGATTTTGCGCTGAATATCATGCAGATACTCATCAGTAGTGATTTCGATATCCAGCCAGACAGGTGGCTCCTGTGATACATCGCGCCACTGTTCCAGCTGTTCGGTAATCGACGCCAGATCGCCTTTCAGCACCGCCATGGGTTGCGTTACCGGTACGTTCAGGTTTTCCACGCTCTCTAATTTGCCGTTTGAAAATGTCACCAGATGGACATATTTACTCTTACCGCATTCATCAAAACTCAGTGGTATGGGGGAACCGCAATAGCGAACATGTTCCATGCCGCCAATAATCTGCGCGCGGTGAATATGCCCGAGCGCGATGTAGTCGGCTGGTGGAAAGTTTTGTGCCGGAAACGCGTCCAGCGTGCCAATATAAATGTCACGCACGGCGTCACTTTTACTGGCACCCACGGTCGTTAAATGTCCCGTGGCGATGATGGGCAGAGGCTGATCGCCGCGCAGTTTGCAGGCATCGGCATAATGTTGTTGATAATAATCAGTAATAGCCGCCAGCAAATGCTGCTGTTTTTCAATACCGTTAAGCCCCTCCTGGCTGGTAATAATGTCACGCGGACGTAAAAACGGAATAGGGCACAGCACTGCGCCTGGCGTCCCGTCGCGACGAGGCAAGATTTGCGGCGCATGTCCGGCGCTGGCGACCACGGTCGTATTGAGGAACGCCATGATATCGCGCGATTCATTCAGCGTGGCGACCGAGTCATGGTTTCCTGCCAGTACCACCAGATGACAGCCAGTTTGCTGTAAATTGACAACAAAACGGTTGTATAACGTGCGGGCGTAACTGGGGGGCGAGCCGGTATCGAAAACATCACCGGCAACAATAATCGCATCCACCTGATGGGTTTGTGCTGTCTCCAGCAGCCAGTCAAGAAAAGCCTGATGTTCAGCTTCGCGGCTTTTACTGTAGAAGTTCTGGCCGAGATGCCAGTCTGAGGTGTGAAGGATGCGCATAACGGTTCCCTGGCGAAAAAGCATGGGCGCGATTATACCCAAACAGATGTGCCATTTGCTTTTTTCTGCGCCACGGAAATCAATAACCTGAAGATATGTGCGACGAGCTTTTCATAAATCTGTCATAAATCTGACGCATAATGACGTCGCATTAATGATCGCAACCTATTTATTACAACAGGGCAAATCATGGCGAGACGTATTCTGGTCGTAGAAGATGAAGCACCAATTCGCGAAATGGTCTGCTTCGTGCTCGAACAAAATGGCTTTCAGCCGGTCGAAGCGGAAGATTATGACAGTGCTGTGAATCAACTGAATGAACCCTGGCCGGATTTAATTCTCCTTGACTGGATGTTACCTGGCGGCTCCGGTATCCAGTTCATCAAACACCTCAAGCGCGAGTCGATGACCCGGGATATTCCAGTGGTGATGTTGACCGCCAGAGGGGAAGAAGAAGATCGCGTGCGCGGCCTTGAAACCGGTGCGGATGACTATATCACCAAGCCGTTTTCGCCGAAGGAGCTGGTGGCGCGAATCAAAGCGGTAATGCGCCGTATTTCGCCAATGGCGGTGGAAGAGGTGATCGAGATGCAGGGGCTAAGTCTCGACCCGACATCCCACCGGGTGATGGCGGGCGAAGAGCCGCTGGAGATGGGGCCGACAGAATTTAAACTGCTGCACTTTTTTATGACGCATCCTGAGCGCGTGTACAGCCGCGAGCAGCTGTTAAACCACGTCTGGGGAACCAACGTGTATGTGGAAGACCGCACGGTCGATGTCCACATTCGTCGCCTGCGTAAAGCACTGGAGCCCGGTGGGCATGACCGCATGGTGCAGACCGTGCGCGGTACAGGATATCGTTTTTCAACCCGCTTTTAACGCCTTGCTCATCGGACGCAGAGCAGGGCTTATGATTTCTTAACTGGAGTATCTTACGTGCTGGAACGGCTGTCGTGGAAAAGGCTGGTGCTGGAGCTGCTACTTTGCTGCCTCCCGGCTTTCATCCTGGGTGTATTTTTTGGTTACCTGCCCTGGTTTTTGCTGGCATCGGTAACAGGACTGCTTATCTGGCATTTCTGGAATTTATTGCGCCTTTCATGGTGGCTGTGGGTGGATCGCAGTATGACCCCGCCACCGGGGCGTGGTAGCTGGGAACCGCTGCTATACGGATTACACCAGATGCAGCTGCGAAATAAAAAACGCCGCCGCGAACTGGGCAATCTGATTAAACGCTTTCGTAGCGGCGCGGAGTCGCTGCCCGACGCGGTGGTGCTGACCACGGAAGAGGGCGGTATTTTCTGGTGTAACGGTCTGGCGCAACAAATTCTTGGTTTGCGCTGGCCGGAAGATAACGGGCAGAACATCCTTAACCTGCTGCGTTATCCGGAGTTTACGCAATATCTGAAAACGCGTGATTTTTCTCGCCCGCTCAATCTGGTGCTCAACACCGGGCGGCATCTGGAAATTCGCGTCATGCCTTATACCCACAAACAGTTGCTGATGGTGGCGCGTGATGTGACGCAAATGCATCAACTGGAAGGGGCGCGGCGTAACTTTTTTGCCAACGTGAGCCATGAGTTACGTACGCCATTGACCGTGTTACAGGGTTACCTGGAGATGATGGATGAGCAACCGCTGGAAGGCGCGGTACGTGAAAAAGCGTTGCACACCATGCGCGAGCAGACCCAGCGGATGGAAGGGCTGGTGAAGCAATTGCTGACGCTGTCGAAAATAGAAGCCGCACCGACGCATTTGCTCAATGAAAAGGTTGATGTGCCAATGATGCTGCGCGTTGTTGAGCGCGAGGCTCAGACTCTGAGTCAGAAAAAACAGACATTTACCTTTGAGATAGATAACGGCCTCAAGGTGTCTGGCAACGAAGATCAGCTACGCAGTGCGATTTCGAACCTGGTCTATAACGCCGTGAATCATACGCCGGAAGGCACGCATATCACCGTACGCTGGCAGCGAGTGCCGCACGGTGCCGAATTTAGCGTTGAAGATAACGGACCGGGCATTGCACCAGAGCATATTCCGCGCCTGACCGAGCGTTTTTATCGCGTTGATAAAGCGCGTTCCCGGCAAACCGGCGGTAGCGGATTAGGGTTAGCGATCGTGAAACATGCGGTGAATCATCACGAAAGTCGCCTGAATATTGAGAGTACAGTAGGAAAAGGAACACGTTTCAGTTTTGTTATCCCGGAACGTTTAATTGCCAAAAACAGCGATTAATCCGCCTTTGTCATCTTTTATTGCCATAAGCCAGCCGATGCTGGCTTATTTTCTTTGCAGTCAAAATACGGGCGTTAGATTTTACAACGGTTGGCGATTTTTTGTTCGCATGATTAGCCATGTCTTTTTCACGGAAATAGTGTTTTATACTAGTTGGCGATTTCTTATCGCTATATACCTCTGGTTTTTAGATCCCTCCTTGCTTTAAAACGTTATAAGCGTTTAAATTGCGCTTCAGGTGCTGTCATACTGACTGCATTAACGCGGTAAATCGAAAAACTATTCTTCGCCGCGCCTGGTTGGGAGTATTTCCCGCTAAAATTGTTTAAATATACCGCTGTATCATCCCCAGGGATTGGCACAAAAATTTAACGTTACAACACCACATCCACAGGCAGTATGATTTATGACCCATCAATTAAGATCGCGCGATATCATCGCTCTGGGCTTTATGACATTTGCGTTGTTCGTCGGCGCAGGTAACATTATTTTCCCTCCAATGGTCGGCTTACAGGCAGGCGAACACGTCTGGACTGCGGCATTCGGCTTCCTCATTACTGCCGTTGGCCTGCCGGTATTAACGGTAGTGGCGCTGGCAAAAGTTGGCGGCGGTGTTGACAGCCTCAGCACGCCAATCGGTAAAGTCGCTGGCGTGCTGCTGGCAACGGTTTGTTACCTGGCGGTGGGGCCGCTTTTCGCTACGCCGCGTACAGCTACCGTTTCTTTTGAAGTGGGCATTGCGCCGCTGACGGGTGATTCCGCACTGCCGCTGTTTATCTACAGCCTGGTCTATTTCGCTATCGTTATTCTGGTTTCGCTCTATCCGGGCAAGCTGCTGGATACCGTGGGCAACTTCCTTGCGCCGCTGAAAATTATCGCGCTGGTCATCCTGTCTGTTGCCGCGATTGTCTGGCCGGCGGGTTCTATCAGCACGGCGACTGAGGCTTATCAAAACGCTGCGTTTTCTAACGGCTTCGTCAACGGCTATCTGACCATGGATACGCTGGGCGCGATGGTGTTTGGTATCGTTATTGTTAACGCGGCGCGTTCTCGTGGCGTTACTGAAGCGCGTCTGCTGACCCGTTATACCGTCTGGGCTGGTCTGATGGCGGGTGTTGGTCTTACTCTGCTGTACCTGGCACTGTTCCGTCTGGGTTCAGACAGCGCGTCGCTGGTCGATCAGTCTGCAAACGGCGCTGCTATTCTGCATGCTTACGTTCAGCACACCTTTGGCGGCGGCGGTAGCTTCCTGCTGGCGGCGTTAATCTTCATCGCCTGCCTGGTCACGGCAGTTGGCCTGACCTGTGCTTGTGCAGAATTCTTTGCCCAGTACGTACCGCTCTCTTATCGTACGCTGGTGTTTATCCTCGGCGGCTTCTCGATGGTGGTTTCTAACCTCGGCTTAAGCCAGCTGATCCAGATCTCCGTACCGGTGCTGACCGCTATTTATCCGCCGTGTATCGCACTGGTTGTATTAAGTTTTACACGCTCATGGTGGCATAATTCGTCCCGCGTGATTGCTCCGCCGATGTTTATCAGCCTGCTTTTTGGTATTCTCGACGGGATCAAAGCATCTGCATTCAGCGATATCTTACCGTCCTGGGCGCAGCGTTTACCGCTGGCCGAACAAGGTCTGGCGTGGTTAATGCCAACAGTGGTGATGGTGGTTCTGGCCATTATCTGGGATCGCGCGGCAGGTCGTCAGGTGACCTCCAGCGCTCACTAAATCACTGAACATTTGTTTTAACCACGGGGCTGCGATGCCCCGTGGTTTTTTATTGTGTTGATGGGTTAGGAATTGATGGAAAGTAAGAACAAGCTAAAGCGTGGGCTAAGTACCCGCCACATACGCTTTATGGCACTGGGTTCAGCAATTGGCACCGGGTTGTTTTACGGTTCGGCAGACGCCATCAAAATGGCCGGTCCGAGCGTGTTGTTGGCCTATATTATCGGTGGTATCGCGGCGTATATCATTATGCGTGCGCTGGGGGAAATGTCGGTACATAACCCGGCAGCCAGTTCTTTTTCCCGTTATGCGCAGGAAAACCTCGGCCCGCTGGCAGGTTACATTACCGGCTGGACCTACTGCTTTGAAATCCTTATTGTCGCCATCGCCGATGTGACCGCTTTTGGTATCTATATGGGTGTCTGGTTCCCGACGGTGCCGCACTGGATTTGGGTGCTGAGCGTGGTGCTGATCATTTGCGCCGTAAACCTGATGAGCGTGAAGGTCTTCGGTGAGCTGGAATTCTGGTTCTCGTTCTTTAAAGTCGCCACCATTATCATCATGATTGTTGCCGGTTTCGGCATCATCATCTGGGGGATTGGCAACGGCGGGCAACCGACCGGTATTCATAACCTGTGGAGCAACGGCGGCTTCTTCAGCAACGGTTGGCTTGGGATGGTGATGTCGCTGCAAATGGTGATGTTTGCTTACGGTGGGATCGAAATTATCGGGATTACCGCTGGTGAAGCGAAAGATCCTGAGAAATCGATACCGCGTGCGATTAACTCCGTGCCGATGCGTATTCTGGTGTTCTACGTCGGTACGCTGTTCGTCATTATGTCTATCTACCCGTGGAATCAGGTTGGCACTGCCGGTAGCCCGTTTGTGCTGACGTTCCAGCATATGGGCATTACCTTTGCCGCCAGCATTCTTAACTTTGTTGTGCTGACCGCTTCGCTGTCGGCAATTAACAGTGATGTATTTGGCGTAGGCCGTATGCTCCACGGTATGGCAGAGCAGGGCAGCGCGCCGAAAATTTTCAGCAAAACCTCGCGTCGCGGTATTCCGTGGGTTACGGTGCTGGTGATGACTACCGCGCTTCTGTTTGCTGTGTATCTGAACTACATCATGCCGGAAAACGTCTTCCTGGTGATCGCTTCGCTGGCAACTTTCGCCACGGTGTGGGTGTGGATTATGATCCTGCTGTCGCAAATCGCCTTCCGTCGCCGTTTACCGCCAGAAGAAGTTAAGGCGCTGAAATTTAAAGTACCGGGTGGGGTAGCAACCACCATCGGCGGGCTGATTTTCCTGCTCTTTATTATCGGGTTGATTGGTTATCACCCGGATACGCGTATCTCGCTGTATGTCGGTTTCGCGTGGATTGTTGTGCTGTTGATTGGCTGGATGTTTAAGCGTCGCCACGATCGTCAGCTGGCTGAAAACCAGTAATCCTTGCGTTCTGTAAGCCGGTTCAGGAGGAAATCCTGATCCGGCTATTCCGAAAGTTATCCGCCCCCGTCCTCCTCCCCCAAATATCCTTCAGATGATGAGTGATCCTGCATTAGGCTATGGCAAGGTGATCAGATTTTCATCACAGGGGAATTATGATGTTAAATGCATGGCACCTGCCGGTGCCCCCATTTGTTAAACAAAGCAAAGATCAACTGCTCATTACACTGTGGCTGACGGGCGAAGACCCACCGCAGCGCATTATGCTGCGTACAGAACACGACAACGAAGAAACGTCAGTACCGATGCATAAGCAGCGCAGTCAGCCGCAGCTTGGCGTCACCGCATGGCGGGCGGCGATCGATCTCTCCAGCGGGCAACCTCGGCGGCGTTATAGTTTCAAATTGCTGTGGCACGATCGCCAGCGTTGGTTTACACCGCAGGGCTTCAGCCGAATGCCGCCAGCACGACTGGAGCAGTTTGCCGTCGATGTACCGGATATCGGCCCACAATGGGCTGCGGATCAGATTTTTTATCAGATCTTCCCTGATCGTTTCGCCCGTAGTCTTCCTCGTGAAGCTGAACAGGATCATGTTTATTACCATCACGCAGCCGGACAAGAGATCATATTGCGTGACTGGGATGAACCGGTCACGGCGCAGGCGGGCGGATCAACGTTCTATGGCGGCGATCTGGACGGTATCAGCGAAAAACTGCCGTATCTGAAAAAACTTGGCGTGACGGCGCTGTATCTTAATCCGGTGTTTAAAGCTCCCAGCGTACATAAATACGATACCGAGGATTATCGCCATGTCGATCCGCAGTTTGGCGGTGATGGGGCGTTGCTGCGCTTACGCCACAATACGCAGCAGCTGGGAATGCGGCTGGTGCTGGATGGCGTGTTTAACCACAGTGGCGATTCCCATGCCTGGTTTGACAGGCACAATCGTGGCACGGGGGGAGCTTGTCACAACCCCGAATCGCCCTGGCGCGACTGGTACTCGTTTAGTGATGATGGCACGGCGCTCGACTGGCTTGGCTATGCCAGCTTGCCGAAGCTGGATTATCAGTCGGAAAGTCTGGTGAATGAAATTTATCGCGGGGAAGACAGTATTGTCCGCCACTGGCTGAAAGCGCCGTGGAGTATGGACGGCTGGCGGCTGGATGTGGTGCATATGCTGGGGGAGGCGGGTGGGGCGCGCAATAATATGCAGCACGTTGCTGGGATCACCGAAGCGGCGAAAGAAACACAGCCGGAAGCGTATATTGTCGGCGAACATTTTGGCGATGCACGGCAATGGTTACAGGCCGATGTGGAAGATGCCGCCATGAACTATCGCGGCTTTACCTTCCCGTTGTGGGGATTTCTCGCCAATACCGATATCTCTTACGATCCGCAGCACATTGACGCCCAAACCTGTATGGCCTGGATGGATAATTACCGCGCAGGGCTTTCTCATCAACAACAATTACGTATGTTTAATCAGCTCGATAGCCACGATACTGCGCGATTTAAAACGCTGCTCGGTCGGGATATTGCGCGCCTGCCGCTGGCGGTGGTCTGGCTGTTCACCTGGCCTGGTGTACCGTGCATTTATTACGGTGATGAAGTGGGACTGGATGGTAAAAACGATCCGTTTTGCCGTAAACCGTTCCCCTGGCAGGTGGAAAAGCAGGATACGGCGTTATTCGCGCTGTACCAGCGAATGATTGCGCTGCGTAAGAAAAGTCAGGCGCTGCGTCGTGGCGGCTGTCAGGTGCTGTATGCGGAAGATAACGTGGTGGTATTTGTCCGCGTGCTGAATCAGCAACGTGTACTGGTGGCAATCAACCGTGGCGAGGCCTGTGAAGTGGTGCTCCCCGCGTCACCGTTTCTTAATGTCGCGCAATGGCAACGCAAAGAAGGCCATGGGCAACTGACAGACGGGATTCTGGCTTTGCCTGCCATTTCGGCTACGGTGTGGATCAACTAAAGCATCTGTTTTATTTGTTACGTCGTTAGTCACCAGCCCTGACACTACGCAGCGCAAAAAAAGCTGCTCAATGTCAGGGCTGAGTTTGTTAAATATTTGTCCCGTTCGATATGAGCGATTTTTGGTATTCTTTTCCCATGAGGTTATGTACAACCTGCTCCAGGATAACCCTGTATTGGAGCAAAGATATGACAATTTCAAATTCGAATTTATTGAAACCGTTTATTACTGGTACTGAGTTGCCGCCTTTTAAAGAGGATGTCTTTTCTAAAACAGAAGAACAATTTAAAAAAAGCCCCCATGGCAAATTGCTTTTCATTTCCGGAAATGAAAACTTAGTAAACATTTCAGCGGAAAAAATCGATGAAATAAAAAATAGCAAAGATTTCTTTTCAAATATTGTAAATATAATAATTTTACTCATTAAGCATCCTGAAAAAATTCTGCCCATTCTTCATGGTTGTCCTGTAGAGTCCATCGAACTCATTAAGAATGCGAAACGAACGGGGCAATGGTCATATGAGATGACTGATAAGAACGGGCAGAGTATTGAAGTGTCCTATATTTTCACTGATACCATAGATAATAATTATGATGGAAAATTATGCTTAAAAATCTGTAACTCCTGCAACCAAAATGATTCTAGTACACATGAATATAAAATAGATCATCAACAGTTGAAAAATCACATAAGGCAACTTGAGGAGTGGGCCCTTCTTGAAAAGTTTTATGATAGCAACGCTTATTATTCTAAACGTACAAAACAATTAGAGAAGAAAATTGCCGATGCGGGGTTTATAGCAGGGAAGGTTAATGCCGATAACTTTAATGTAAAAGAGTTTAGAGCCGATATAGCCTCGATGCTTTGTGAACAGCCCCCCATGCGAACACACCAGATTTCTTCATCCGGATACTTATCTGCCGATAAAGTGCCCGATCTCTATAAGACAAATTTGAAAGACGCGCAGAGAGATCTGAAAACAACACCGGTTGACATCGATGGTGTTAGTCTAAAATCAAAAACTCGGGAAAAAATTGCGGAAAAAATTGCGAAAAAAACTGAGGAAGAAAATGCGAAAAAAACAGCGGAAATAATTGCGAAACAAAATGCGAAGACCATTGAGGAGAAGAATAGTGAAAAAAACAAGAAAGAATCAAATCCTGAGGATAATTTTGTCTTAAAATTCTCACCGGAAGAAATCAATGAGATGCTCCTGGATTACAGCGATGAAGAACAAAAAAAATTAAGACCTTTTTTCACTAGTGATCACATCTATTGTTTGTTTGATGCTTTTAGTCAGGATTTGCATAATGTTGCTCGTAATGGCAGTCCACGGTATGCAGGTTTACTACGTCAAATAGCATCCAAGACTGCGAAATTACAAGATATTGATCAACTATTGTTCTGGCGCACGTTTTCAGGAGGGGTCTTCCATCGACGTATCTCTGTGAACAGCGAGCCAGAAAAGACAGATGTATGGCGATTCAGTAGCCAATTTGATTTTCCACATATAAATGAAAACGGAGAGTTATCCAGAACGGTACTCATGTTCGAGGGGGTTGCTGAAAGCAACTTTAAAGATATCGCCAATCATTCCAGCGAATGTTTTACTTACAGTTGTTATGCCGCCCCGCTGGATGCGAATGCTAAAAAATAGTGACGCCGGAGTTTGAAGTTTCAGAGCGCCTTGCGTGACGCCTGCGCCATCATCCGCGGATAAAACTGCCAGAAGCGGGTTTCGAGAGCATCGTAATGGGCGTCTAAATCGTACCAGGAGTCACGCAGGGCATCCAGACGTGGGCGACGGCTTGCCATGCCGTTTAACACGTTCTGGATGAAATCCATATCGCGATAGCGCACCAGCCACTGCTCTGACCATAAGTAGTTGTTCAGATTGATAAAGCGTGGCGGTGAGTCCGGCAAAATCGTCATCACTTGCTCGCGGGCATAACAAACAAATTCCTGTAGTGGAAAGTCCGGCGACAGCTGCGACCAGTGGCGGGAAAGAAAGTGATCCCACATGACATCCAGGGTAATAGGCGCAACGCGGCGGGTTTCACTACGAAACCACTCCCGTGCTTCGCGGACTTCCGGCAGATTGTCAGTCAATACGTCGATACGTCGATGCATATGAATGCCAGCCACGACGTCGGGCGGAAAACTTTCTTCAGGATTTCCGCGTACGAAATCAGCCAGCAAATTGCCGGAAAGCGAGCTTTCCGCCAGGTGAGCTAGATGCAGGTGAGCTAAAAAATTCATATACACTTCATCCTTCAAACTGCCTCTTCGTTGGCTGCCTTCACTCACCCCAGTCACTTACTTAATGTAAGCTCCTGGGGACTCATTCAGTTGCCATCTCGATGCATCTTGAATGATTTTGTGTATAGATTATGTCATCCATCAAGGAGGGTAAAGGTTGCAGGGAGAGCGCCCCGGCACTAGACTACCTGCCTCTTATTTTAGTCTGAGTCAGTGTCATGCGCGTTACCGATTTCTCCTTTGAATTGCCCGAATCCCTGATTGCCCACTATCCCATGCCTGAACGCAGTAGCTGTCGTTTACTGTCGCTGGACGGGCCGACGGGCGCGCTGACGCACGGTACTTTCACCGATTTACTCGATAAGCTCAACCCCGGCGATCTTCTGGTTTTTAATAATACCCGCGTGATCCCGGCGCGCCTGTTTGGGCGTAAAGCCAGCGGCGGCAAGATTGAAGTGCTGGTTGAGCGGATGCTCGACGACAAACGCATTCTTGCGCATATTCGCGCCTCGAAAGCGCCAAAACCTGGCGCAGAACTGCTGCTGGGCGATGACGAAAGTATCAACGCAACGATGACCGCGCGCCACGGCGCACTGTTTGAAGTCGAATTTAATGATGATCGTTCGGTACTGGATATCCTCAACAGCATCGGCCATATGCCACTGCCGCCGTATATCGACCGTCCGGACGAAGACGCTGACCGCGAACTTTATCAAACCGTTTATAGCGAAAAACCGGGCGCGGTTGCAGCCCCGACCGCTGGTCTGCATTTTGACGAGCCTTTGCTGGAAAAATTGCGCGCCAAAGGCGTGGAGATGGCGTTTGTGACGTTGCACGTTGGTGCGGGTACTTTCCAGCCGGTGCGCGTCGACACCATTGAAGATCACATCATGCACTCGGAATACGCTGAAGTGCCGCAGGATGTGGTAGACGCGGTACTGGCGGCGAAAGCGCGCGGTAACCGGGTGATTGCGGTTGGCACCACTTCTGTACGTTCGTTGGAAAGCGCGGCTCAGGCAGCGAAAAACGATCTCATTGAACCGTTCTTCGACGATACCCAAATCTTTATCTATCCGGGCTTCCAGTACAAAGTGGTCGATGCGCTGGTGACGAACTTCCACTTGCCAGAGTCGACGCTGATTATGCTGGTTTCGGCCTTTGCCGGTTATCAACACACCATGAACGCCTATAAAGCAGCGGTAGAAGAGAAATATCGCTTTTTTAGTTACGGTGATGCGATGTTTATCACGTACAATCCGCAGGCAATTAATGAGCGCGTCGGGGAGTAATTCCGCGGCGCTGGTTTAAAACGTTGGACTGTTTTTCTGACGTAGTGGAGAAAAAATGAAATTTGAACTGGACACCACCGACGGTCGCGCACGCCGTGGCCGCCTGGTCTTTGATCGTGGCGTAGTGGAAACGCCTTGTTTTATGCCTGTTGGCACCTACGGCACTGTAAAAGGGATGACGCCGGAAGAAGTTGAAGCCACTGGCGCACAAATTATTCTCGGTAACACCTTCCACCTGTGGCTGCGCCCGGGCCAGGAAATCATGAAACTGCATGGCGATTTGCACGATTTTATGCAGTGGAAAGGCCCGATTCTTACCGACTCCGGCGGCTTCCAGGTCTTCAGCCTTGGTGATATTCGTAAAATCACCGAACAGGGCGTGCACTTCCGTAACCCGATCAACGGCGACCCGATTTTCCTCGACCCGGAAAAGTCGATGGAGATTCAGTACGATCTTGGTTCGGATATCGTCATGATCTTTGATGAGTGTACGCCGTATCCTGCTGACTGGGATTACGCAAAACGCTCCATGGAGATGTCTCTGCGTTGGGCGAAGCGTAGCCGTGAGCGTTTTGACAGTCTCGGAAACAAAAATGCGCTGTTTGGTATCATTCAGGGCAGCGTTTACGAAGATTTACGTGATATTTCTGTTAAAGGTCTGGTAGATATCGGTTTTGATGGCTACGCTGTCGGCGGTCTGGCTGTGGGTGAGCCGAAAGCAGATATGCACCGCATTCTGGAGCATGTATGCCCGCAAATTCCGGCAGACAAACCGCGTTACCTGATGGGCGTTGGTAAACCAGAAGACCTGGTTGAAGGTGTGCGTCGCGGTATCGATATGTTTGACTGCGTAATGCCAACCCGCAACGCCCGAAATGGTCATTTGTTCGTGACCGATGGCGTGGTGAAAATCCGCAATGCGAAGTATAAGAGCGATACTGGCCCACTCGATCCTGAGTGTGATTGCTACACCTGTCGCAATTATTCACGCGCTTACTTGCATCATCTCGACCGTTGCAACGAAATATTAGGCGCGCGACTCAATACCATTCATAACCTTCGTTACTACCAGCGTTTGATGGCGGGTTTACGCAAGGCTATTGAAGAGGGTAAATTAGAGAGCTTCGTAACTGATTTTTACCAGCGTCAGGGGCGAGAAGTACCACCTTTGAACGTTGATTAATATTAATAATGAGGGAAATTTAATGAGCTTTTTTATTTCTGATGCGGTAGCGGCAACGGGTGCACCGGCGCAAGGTAGCCCGATGTCTTTGATTTTGATGCTGGTGGTATTCGGTCTGATTTTCTATTTCATGATCCTGCGTCCACAGCAGAAGCGCACCAAAGAACACAAAAAGCTGATGGACTCCATTGCCAAAGGTGATGAAGTTCTGACGAACGGTGGCCTGGTTGGTCGCGTAACCAAAGTAGCGGAAAACGGCTACATTGCTATCGCGCTGAATGACACCACTGAAGTAGTTATTAAACGTGACTTCGTAGCTGCCGTCCTGCCGAAAGGCACCATGAAGGCGCTGTAATTAAAATTTTTCCCTAAGGGAATTGCCGTGTTAAACCGTTATCCTTTGTGGAAGTACGTCATGCTGATCGTGGTGATTGTCATCGGTCTGCTGTATGCGCTTCCCAACCTGTTTGGTGAGGATCCGGCTGTTCAGATCACTGGTGCGCGCGGAGTCGCCGCCAGTGAGCAAACGCTGATCCAGGTCCAGAAAACGTTACAAGAAGAAAAAATAACTGCTAAGTCTGTGGCACTGGAAGAGGGCGCTATTCTTGCGCGCTTCGACTCCACTGACACCCAACTGCGCGCTCGTGAAGCATTAATGGGCGTTATGGGTGACAAATACGTCGTGGCGCTTAACCTTGCCCCGGCAACGCCGCGCTGGCTGGCAGCTATTCACGCTGAGCCGATGAAGCTCGGCCTTGACCTGCGTGGCGGCGTTCACTTCCTGATGGAAGTGGATATGGACACCGCGCTTGGCAAACTCCAGGAACAAAACATCGATAGCCTGCGCAGCGACCTGCGCGAAAAGGGCATCCCGTATACCACCGTTCGTAAAGAAAACAACTACGGCCTGAGCATCACTTTCCGCGATGCTAAAGCTCGTGATGAAGCCATTGCGTATCTGAGCAAGCGCCATCCGGACCTGGTGATTAGCAGCCAGGGCAGCAACCAGCTGCGTGCGGTAATGAGCGATGCTCGCCTGAGTGAAGCGCGTGAATATGCGGTGCAGCAGAACATTAATATCCTGCGTAACCGTGTAAACCAACTTGGTGTGGCGGAGCCGGTGGTTCAGCGTCAGGGTGCTGACCGTATCGTTGTTGAACTGCCAGGTATTCAGGACACCGCGCGTGCGAAAGAGATTCTGGGTGCGACGGCAACGCTGGAATTCCGTCTGGTAAACACCAACGTTGATCAGGCCGCAGCGGCTTCCGGCCGCGTACCGGGCGACTCTGAAGTGAAACAGACCCGCGAAGGTCAGCCGGTTGTGCTGTACAAACGCGTAATTCTGACCGGTGACCATATCACTGACTCCACTTCCAGCCAGGACGAATACAACCAGCCGCAGGTTAACATCTCGCTCGATAGCGCTGGTGGTAACATTATGTCTAACTTCACCAAGGACAACATCGGCAAACCGATGGCGACCCTGTTTGTGGAGTACAAAGACAGCGGTAAGAAAGATGCAAATGGTCGTGCGGTTCTGGTGAAACAGGAAGAGGTGATTAACATCGCCAACATCCAGTCTCGTCTGGGTAACAGCTTCCGTATCACCGGCATCAACAACCCGAACGAAGCCCGTCAGCTGTCACTGCTGCTGCGTGCCGGTGCGTTGATCGCGCCGATTCAGATTGTTGAAGAACGTACCATTGGCCCGACCCTGGGTATGCAGAACATTGAGCAGGGGCTGGAGGCTTGCCTTGCCGGTCTGCTGGTTTCTATTCTGTTCATGATCATCTTCTATAAGAAGTTTGGTCTGATTGCGACCAGTGCTCTGATTGCCAACTTGATCTTGATTGTCGGCATTATGTCGCTGTTGCCAGGCGCAACGCTGAGTATGCCAGGTATCGCGGGTATCGTCTTAACCCTTGCGGTAGCGGTCGATGCGAACGTACTTATCAACGAACGTATTAAAGAAGAGTTGAGCAACGGACGTACTGTTCAACAGGCAATTGATGAAGGTTATCGTGGCGCATTCAGTTCCATCTTCGATGCGAACATCACCACGCTGATTAAAGTCATCATCCTGTACGCAGTGGGTACCGGGGCAATTAAAGGGTTCGCGATTACTACCGGTATCGGTGTGGCGACGTCGATGTTTACCGCGATTGTCGGTACGCGTGCCATCGTAAACCTGCTATATGGCGGCAAGCGCGTCAAGAAGCTGTCAATCTGAGGAGTGCGATGTGGCACAGGAATATACTGTTGAACAACTAAACCACGGCCGTAAAGTCTATGACTTTATGCGCTGGGACTACTGGGCTTTTGGCATCTCTGGTCTGCTGTTAATCGCCGCTATCGTTATTATGGGCGTGCGCGGCTTTAACTGGGGGCTGGATTTCACCGGTGGTACGGTTATCGAAATTACGCTCGAAAAACCGGCTGAAATTGACGTAATGCGTGATGCATTGCAAAAAGCCGGTTTTGAAGAGCCGATGCTGCAAAACTTTGGTAGCAGCCACGACATCATGGTCCGTATGCCGCCTGCTGAAGGCGAAACCGGCGGTCAGGTGCTGGGCAGCCAGGTTCTGAAGGTGATTAACGAATCCACCAATCAGAATGCGGCAGTGAAGCGTATTGAGTTCGTCGGTCCGAGCGTGGGGGCAGACCTTGCGCAAACCGGTGCGATGGCGTTGATGGCGGCGCTGCTATCTATCCTCGTGTACGTAGGTTTCCGCTTTGAGTGGCGACTGGCGGCAGGGGTTGTTATTGCGCTGGCGCACGACGTTATCATTACGCTGGGTATTTTGTCGTTATTCCATATCGAGATTGACCTGACCATTGTGGCATCGTTGATGTCGGTTATCGGTTACTCGCTTAACGACAGTATCGTGGTATCGGACCGTATTCGCGAAAACTTCCGCAAGATCCGTCGCGGTACGCCTTACGAAATCTTTAACGTGTCCTTGACCCAGACGCTGCACCGTACCTTGATCACATCCGGTACTACCTTGATGGTTATCCTGATGCTGTACCTCTTCGGTGGTCCGGTACTGGAAGGCTTCTCGCTGACCATGCTTATCGGTGTTTCCATCGGTACTGCATCTTCCATCTACGTAGCATCGGCGCTGGCTCTGAAACTGGGTATGAAGCGCGAACACATGCTGCAGCAGAAAGTGGAAAAAGAAGGGGCGGATCAGCCGTCAATTCTGCCGTAATCAAGTTCCCGTTGATGTTGAAAATCCCGGTCAGAAGATCGGGATTTTTTTTGATGTATGGAGATTGCGAAAATCCCCGCATCTTGGGAAACTGCGCGTAACCCTACATTTCATCCAGGTAACTTTTCATGGCTATCATCCCTAAAAACTATGCGCGGTTAGAAAGCGGCTATCGCGAAAAAGCATTAAAAATCTATCCGTGGGTCTGCGGTCGCTGTTCTCGCGAGTTTGTTTATTCCAACCTGCGTGAACTTACCGTTCACCACATTGATCACGACCATACCAATAACCCGGAAGACGGCAGTAACTGGGAGTTATTGTGTCTTTATTGCCACGATCACGAGCATTCAAAATATACCGAAGCAGATCAGTATGGTACGACCGTTATCGCAGGGGAAGATGCGCAGAAAGATGTCGGTGAAGCGAAGTACAACCCATTCGCTGACCTGAAAGCGATGATGAACAAGAAGAAGTGATAAAAAATGCCGGATATGGAATCCGGCATTCTCACAATTAGAAGTTGTAACCTACTACCAGGTAACCACCCCAGCCGGTAGAGCGAACGTTGAAGTTGCCGTTGCCGAAGTTCAGTTCTGCATCGTCGTTCCACTGACCACCGTCGTGCCAGTAACGAGCTACGACAGAGTAGTGCCAGTGATCGTAGTTCAGAGCCAGAATATGGCTGGAAGCGATGGAGTTATTGGTACGGGTCTTAATACCGTTGATTGCATTACCGCTGTCATCCCCTAAATCGGAACCCCAGTCGAAGTTGGTGAAGCCGATGTAGCTCAGCTGACCGCCCCACAGATCGGTAATCGGCACAAAGTATTTAATTTTGAAACGGTAACCGTCCCACTCGTTTTCATTCGCTGCGCCATAGTTCTGCCACTGGTATTTCGCATAGACGTTCATGGACAGGCTCATCGGCAGGCCAGTATCGATATCGGTACCCAGACCCATGTACCAGGTGCTCTGGCGACCATCTTTATTACGACCCATGTCGTAAATGTAGTTGTTCGCGAAGTACCACTCTTTGAACGGACCAAAGCTAAGGTCAGTATTGGTCAGCTTGTCGATGGAGAAACGTGGTTCGATTTCCATAAACAGCGGAGAACCGTGGTTCCAGATACCTTTTGCATCGGAGTTACCGCCGAAGAATACCGGCGCATCCGCATAACCATAGAAGTCGAACCAGTCTTTTTTAGCGAATGCTTCGTACTCAAGGTAGGTATCGTTGCGGATCTGCGGTCCGAAACGGGTGTGATAGCTTCCGACAACGTTAACGCTCTGGTGCCACCAGTCGGAAAGATACTGCGGTTTGTCGTTTTCAGCTGCGTTGACAGTAAAAGACGAAGAGAGCGCCAGTACCGCACCGGCTGCCAGTAATGTTTTTTTCATATGTATGCCACTGTTTGAAAATCCCTTGCGGGAGTGAAAAAGGCGCAAATTGCGTTTCTAAATATTTCGTATACAGAGGAGCCTATTATAAAAATCATTGCTCACAAAAATATGTTTCGTTTCACAGTTCTATCATTTACGTAATCGATTGCGTTCACGTTTACACACATTCGGGCGGGGATTGTACTGACTTTCACCCTTGTTGCAAACTTTTACTATCAATCCAGGTGATGTAAGCGGAGTAACAAAATGACGGGAAAAGATGTTGCGGGACGCACAAAATCGCCCCGCGATACGTTTACTGCATAACAGGTTGAATGTCGTGGATACGTAAAAAGCCTAACTGATCCATAGAAATACCCTTTAACTGTAACGGAATATCAACATCGCTGGGGGCGAGGACGCTGGCAGGGGCGTTAATCAATTGATTCTGCACATTGATTTCCTGAAAGTTGTCTATTGTTCCCTGAATTTGCCCATATTCAACAGTTCCGCTGAATGCGGGCAAGGGATCATTCGACTCGCCCTCAATACGTAGCGTCAGGGTGGTGCCATCTATATCAGGCGTAATATTCACCAGCGACATACGTAAAGTACCGATCTGGCTTTCCAGTCTTGCTGGTGTTTTCGCTCCAGGCAGAAGGTAAACCCCACTGCTGGATTTTGCATTCAGCCTGTTTTGCTGAGTGATTTTTACCGTTTCTTTATTGAGTTGCGTCATCTCCTGGTTCAGTGTGCTGACGCTGTGTTTCATCTGCCGCACTTCGCTTTGCTGCACACAGGCGCTAAGGCTAAACAGGCTTCCCAGCAGGAGCAGTCGAAAAACGTTAGTATTCATAGGTCGTCCCTTTCTCGTCGCAATTAGCCTAATGGTAGAGGGTAAAAGCAGCGAAAGCATCGATCCTTTATCTCAAAAGCGTTGCGCCTTTGTTGTATCGTCAGTTCAGGGTAAAATAGATTTCTGTTAACCACCTGGTCAGGACGCCGTATGCATTGCCCATTCTGTTTCGCCGTGGACACTAAGGTAATTGACTCTCGTCTCGTGGGCGAGGGCTCATCTGTACGCCGCCGTCGGCAGTGTCTGGTGTGTAATGAACGTTTCACCACCTTTGAAGTGGCGGAGCTGGTTATGCCGCGTGTTGTAAAAAGCAACGACGTGCGTGAACCGTTTAATGAAGAGAAATTGCGTAGCGGAATGCTGCGGGCGCTGGAAAAACGTCCGGTGAGTTCCGATGACGTCGAAATGGCAATCAATCATATTAAATCGCAGCTGCGCGCCACCGGTGAGCGCGAAGTGCCGAGCAAGATGATTGGCAATCTGGTGATGGAGCAATTGAAAAAGCTCGATAAAGTCGCCTATATCCGTTTTGCCTCTGTCTACCGCAGTTTCGAAGATATCAAAGAATTTGGCGAAGAGATCGCGCGCCTGGAGGACTAAGCCGTGCAGGACGAGTATTACATGGCGCGGGCGCTAAAGCTGGCGCAACGAGGACGTTTTACCACGCATCCCAACCCGAATGTCGGGTGCGTCATTGTCAAAGATGGCGAAATTGTCGGTGAAGGTTACCATCACCGTGCTGGTGAACCACACGCCGAAGTACATGCGTTGCGTATGGCTGGAGAAAAAGCCAAAGGTGCGACTGCGTATGTGACACTCGAACCTTGCAGCCATCACGGCCGTACGCCGCCTTGCTGTGATGCATTAATTGCCGCAGGTGTGGCGCGCGTGGTTGCCTCGATGCAAGATCCTAACCCGCAGGTCGCTGGGCGAGGGCTATATCGTCTGCAACAGGCTGGCATTGACGTCAGCCACGGGCTGATGATGAGTGAAGCCGAGCAATTGAATAAAGGCTTTCTCAAGCGGATGCGCACCGGCTTTCCTTATATTCAATTAAAACTTGGCGCATCGCTTGATGGCCGCACGGCGATGGCGAGCGGCGAAAGCCAGTGGATCACTTCGCCTCAGGCGCGGCGCGACGTACAACGACTGCGCGCACAAAGTCATGCCATTTTAACCAGCAGTGCCACGGTGCTGGCGGATGATCCGGCCTTAACGGTGCGTTGGTCTGAACTGGATGAACAAACTCAGGGGCTCTACCCGCAACACAATCTCCGCCAGCCGGTACGTATTGTGATTGATAGCCAAAATCGCGTGACGCCGGAACATCGCATTGTGCAGCAGCCCGGCGAAACCTGGTTCGCGCGTACGCAGGAAGATTCTCGTGAGTGGCCGGAAACGGTGCGTACCTTGCTGATTCCAGAGCATAAAGGTCATCTGGATCTGGTTGTACTAATGATGCAACTGGGTAAACAGCAAATTAACAGCATCTGGGTGGAAGCGGGGCCAACGCTCGCTGGCGCATTGCTGCAGGCGGGTTTAGTCGATGAGCTGATTGTCTATATCGCACCTAAACTATTAGGCAGCGACGCCCGTGGATTATGCATACTACCAGGGCTTGAGAAATTAGCTGACGCCCTCCAATTTAAATTCAAAGAGATACGTCATGTAGGCCCGGATGTTTGCCTGCATTTAGTGGGTGCATGATCTCCCGGCTCGAAAGGGAAGCAGCGCACGAAATATTATGCTAAAATCCGCCCCCCTGCGGGGCCATACTCGAACCCGAAGGAAGAAAATGAACATTATTGAAGCTAACGTTGCTACCCCGGACGCTCGCGTCGCCATCACCATCGCGCGTTTCAACAACTTTATCAATGACAGCCTGCTGGAAGGTGCAATTGACGCACTGAAACGTATCGGTCAGGTAAAAGATGAAAACATTACCGTTGTTTGGGTGCCTGGTGCCTATGAGCTGCCGCTGGCGGCGGGTGCACTGGCTAAAACCGGTAAATACGACGCGGTGATTGCGCTGGGTACGGTTATTCGTGGTGGCACTGCCCACTTTGAATATGTCGCTGGTGGTGCAAGCAACGGCCTGGCGCATGTTGCCCAGGACAGCGAAATTCCGGTTGCTTTTGGGGTTCTGACCACTGAAAGCATTGAACAAGCGATCGAACGTGCTGGCACCAAAGCTGGCAACAAAGGTGCAGAAGCTGCACTGACCGCGCTTGAAATGATTAATGTATTGAAAGCCATCAAGGCCTGAAATTAGTAAGGGGAAATCCGTGAAACCTGCTGCTCGTCGCCGCGCTCGTGAGTGTGCCGTCCAGGCGCTCTACTCCTGGCAGTTGTCCCAGAACGACATCGCTGATGTTGAATACCAGTTCCTGGCTGAACAGGATGTAAAAGACGTTGACGTCCTGTACTTCCGTGAGCTGCTGGCCGGGGTGGCGACTAACACCGCATACCTCGACGGACTGATGAAGCCATACCTGTCCCGCCTGCTGGAAGAACTGGGCCAGGTAGAAAAAGCAGTACTGCGCATTGCGCTGTATGAGCTGTCTAAACGTAGCGATGTGCCATACAAAGTGGCCATTAACGAAGCGATCGAACTGGCGAAATCGTTCGGCGCAGAAGACAGCCATAAGTTCGTCAACGGCGTACTCGATAAAGCAGCACCTGTGATTCGCCCTAACAAAAAGTGATATCCAGGCCGGTAGATTCACGGAAGACCGTTCCGCGATCGCCGGCCTTTTCTTTTTTACCTGCTGAGGCATAACGTATGGCATGTGGCGAGTTCTCCCTGATTGCCCGTTATTTTGACCGTGTAAGAAGTTCTCGTCTTGATGTCGAACTGGGCATTGGCGACGATTGCGCACTTCTCAATATCCCCGAGAAACAGACCCTGGCGATCAGCACTGATACGCTGGTGGCGGGCAACCACTTCCTCCCTGATATCGATCCTGCTGATCTGGCGTATAAAGCACTGGCGGTGAACCTAAGCGATCTGGCAGCGATGGGGGCCGATCCAGCCTGGCTGACGCTGGCATTAACCTTACCGGACGTCGACGAAGCGTGGCTTGAGTCCTTCAGCGACAGTTTGTTTGATCTTCTCAATTATTACGATATGCAACTCATTGGCGGCGATACCACGCGTGGGCCATTATCAATGACGCTGGGTATCCACGGCTTTGTTCCGATGGGACGAGCCTTAACGCGCGCTGGGGCGAAACCGGGTGACTGGATCTATGTGACCGGTACACCGGGCGATAGCGCCGCCGGGCTGGCGATTTTGCAAAACCGTTTGCAGGTTGCCGATGTTAAAGATGCGGACTACTTGATCAAACGTCATCTCCGTCCATCTCCGCGTATTTTACAGGGACAGGCACTGCGCGATCTGGCAAATTCAGCTATCGATCTCTCTGACGGTCTGATTTCCGATCTCGGGCATATCGTGAAAGCCAGCGACTGCGGCGCACGTATTGACCTGGCATTGCTGCCGTTTTCTGATGCGCTTTCTCGCCATGTTGAACCGGAACAGGCGCTGCGCTGGGCGCTCTCTGGCGGTGAAGATTACGAGTTGTGTTTCACGGTGCCGGAACTGAACCGTGGCGCGCTGGATGTGGCTCTCGGACATCTGGGCGTACCGTTTACCTGTATCGGGCAAATGACCGCCGATATCGAAGGGCTTTGTTTTATTCGTGACGGCGAACCTGTCACGTTAGACTGGAAAGGATATGACCATTTTGCCACGCCATAAAGATGTCGCGAAAAGTCGCCTGAAGATGAGTAATCCGTGGCATCTGCTTGCTGTCGGATTCGGAAGTGGATTAAGCCCGATCGTTCCTGGGACGATGGGCTCGCTGGCAGCGATTCCGTTCTGGTATCTGATGACCTTTTTGCCCTGGCAGCTCTACTCGCTGGTGGTGATGCTGGGGATCTGTATCGGCGTCTATCTTTGTCATCAGACCGCAAAAGATATGGGCGTGCACGATCACGGCAGCATTGTCTGGGACGAATTTATTGGTATGTGGATCACGCTCATGGCGCTGCCGACCAATGACTGGCAGTGGGTCGCCGCCGGGTTTGTGATTTTCCGTATCCTGGATATGTGGAAACCGTGGCCGATCCGCTGGTTTGACCGCAATGTACATGGCGGCATGGGGATCATGATCGACGATATTGTCGCCGGGGTAATTTCCGCAGGCATCCTGTACTTTATCGGTCATCACTGGCCGCTGGGTATTCTTTAATGCCATTGACCGGGAGGTGTAGGCGATTCCAGACCACCCGGTTTGATTTATAAATGAACAGTGCCCCAATTTTGAGGCACTCTGTTAAAGTAAAATCCGACATCACCGAATATATTATGCGGAGATATTTCAAGGTGTAACTTTGTCACTCATAATTCAATGACACTGAAATATCGTCAGTCGACGAACTCATAATAATTACTCATATATTCTGACTGTTGCCGAAAAATATCATCAAAATTATCCTTAATGGTTTTGTTTATAGTGTTGAATAAATTTTTAGAAAGTTCATCTATTTTGTCTTGAATCTTTGGTTTTATTTCATCTTGAATTTCACGGGTAACCAAAAGTTGGTCCAATTGATCATCCATTTTGTATTTTGCAATTAATTGTGCAGTTAAAGGTATTTTCTTTAAATAATCATTTTTTGTTATTTTATACTGGTCGATGAAATATTGTCTGGCTTGTTCTTGTTTATAGTTAAAAATCTCATTGTATTTTTTTCTGCTTATTTTTCCTTCAAGATTCATTGCTTGATTGAATATGCTCTTTAAATGCTGATTATAGAAAATAAAATTATCGATATCTTGTATTATTTTAGTGGTTGTTGATTTTTCATCAAATTTTAATGACTCAGGGTTTTTATCTGATTCAATATAGTCAAGAATAATTTTTGCTAATGGGCTAATATCTTTTTCTTCTGTTGATTCTGCTTCTGCTTTTAATATCGGATTAAAAAGGTCGGTACGGTAAAGTTTCGTGCCTTTCATCCTGACGATGTCAGGAAGAATAGTGTTTGAAAGATTAGCCTCGCTAAAGTCCACATTTTGGCAATCACTTTCTGATAAATCTGCCCAATTGAAAGTGGTTTTAACACAGGAGCAGTTAGTTAGAATCATCCCTTTCGTTTCATTCCCATGTGATTTCTGATAAGTTATCCTTTGTATTATTTGATCTGCTTCTGGATATTGCATCTCAGGTTCTTTTTCTTTACCATATATCACCGCATTATCAAGAATTGCGCCAGTGCAATTCATATTTGTTAGATCGCATTTGATAAATCTACAACTGTTAAAATTCGCATTTGTACAATTCGTATTTGTAAACTTGACGCTATCAAAATAAGTATGTTCGAAGTTGACATTTGAGCAGTTACAGTTTCCCAGATCTATACCGAAATCTATAGCGGGATCTTTATTGGGATCTTTACCGGAAATATTGCTGTGTGCTAGATATAGACCGCTGAAATCGTAATATCCATTGTCATCCTTTTCTATTGGGAGTGAATAAGTCTTTACTACCTCGTTAACAATAGAGATAGTTCCACGTATCATCAGATTTTCTCCGACTTTATAAAAAATAATGTTATGTTTGATGGTGCTGTTGTATGGCTCTGGCAATGAGGATGCAATTTTATTCCAGAAACAACAAAGCGTGGTCTGCTTTTGTTTGGGCGAGAGGTTATCAAATTTCAGGTTTAAATATGAGTCTAAATCTGACGATGCATCTATATTAAAATTGGGATCTGGAGTTAACGCTGAATTATAATTTAGAACTGACAATGTATTGATGTATTTATGAATCGATTTAAATGCCTTTTGTTTATCACTGTCCAGAAAAAAATCACGAATTTTGTTCCATAGCCTTTCGATAAGATTTTGATTTAAATCGTGCTTCATTGAGTTTCTTAAATCTGCAACCGGTACATCAGTAAACAGGATCGGTTGTTTGGTGATAGTTTTCATCATGATTGTAATCCTCTTACGTTGACTAAATAAGACAGTTTTAGGGAGTATTACCTGGAGAAACTATCAAAAATCGCTCAAAGGGATGAAGATGATGAATAGCTGCAAACTCATTCACGAAGAATTTCTCTTGCAGAGGTGGATTATGGTTACAGAAGATGATGGGAGGTACGTTGTCCCCATCATCGCAGACGATGGGGAATTCAGCAGATAAAATGGCTGAAAAGCGAAATTTACTTAAATCCTACGACCGGATGCGGTTTATACGGCGTTTCCAGTTCAGCAATCTGTTCCGGCTTCAAGGTGATATCCACCGCGTTCAGCAGCTCATCAAGCTGTTCTTCCCGCGAAGTTCCGATAATCGGTGCGGCAATGCCCCGTTTACTCAACAACCAGGCCAGCGCAACTTGTGCTCGTGTTGCACCCAGTTCTTCACTGACGCCCGTTAACCGCTCTGCGATCTGCGCGTCATTTTCATCGCTTTCTTTATAGAGATTTTTCCCCACCTCATCAGACACCAGTCGTGCGGTAGTTTCTCCCCACGGACGTGTCAGACGACCCCGCGCCAGCGGGCTCCATGGAATCACCGCTACGCCCTCCTGGTAACACAGTGGCAGCATCTCGCGCTCTTCTTCTCGATAAATCAGATTGTAGTGATCCTGCATACTGACAAACTGCGCCCAGCCGTGCTGTTTTTGTAGTTCCAGTGCCTGAGCAAACTGCGAAGCGTGCATGGATGACGCGCCGATATAACGCGCTTTCCCGGCTTTTACCACGTCGTTCAGGGCTTCCAGCGTCTCTTCGATCGGCGTGTTGTAATCCCAGCGATGAATTTGCAGGATATCGACATAATCCATGCCGAGACGGCGCAGGCTGTCGTCGATAGAGCGCAATATTTGCGCACGGGATAATCCTTCCGGCAAATCACCAACGCGATGGAACACTTTGGTGGCAACGACCACGTCTTCACGACGGGCGAAATCCCGCAGTGCGCGACCAACGATCTCTTCGCTGCTGCCATCGGAATAGCTATTGGCGGTGTCAAAGAAATTTATGCCGCCTTCCAGCGCGCGTTTAATTATGGGACGACTGCTCTCTTCCGGCAGTGTCCATGCGTGATTACCACGATCTGGCTCGCCAAAGGTCATACAGCCGAGGCAAAGTCGGGAAACGCGAAGGTCGGTTTTTCCTAAGGGGTTGTATTGCATGCTGCCACTCCTGCCATGAATAATTTCTTAAGCATAGCAGGAGTGGAGTAGGGATTATGCCAGCCAGGCCTTGATTTTGGCTTCCATACCGGCGGCATCGAGGCTGAGTTCGGCGCGCATTTCTTCCTGCGTTCCTTGTGGAATAAAGAAGTCAGGCAGGCCAATGTTCAGCACGGGTACTGGTTTACGATGGGCCATCAGCACTTCGTTCACTCCGCTGCCTGCGCCGCCCATAATGGCGTTTTCTTCTACGGTGACCAGCGCTTCATGGCTGGCGGCCATTTCCAGAATTAACGCTTCATCAAGCGGTTTCACAAAACGCATATCGACCAGCGTAGCGTTCAGCGATTCAGCGACTTTCGCCGCTTCTGGCATCAGCGTACCAAAGTTAAGGATCGCCAGTTTCTCGCCACGACGCTTCACAATGCCTTTGCCAATTGGCAGTTTTTCCAGCGGCGTCAGTTCCACGCCAACCGCGTTGCCACGCGGGTAGCGTACCGCTGACGGGCCATCGTTATAGTGATAGCCGGTATAGAGCATCTGGCGACATTCGTTTTCATCGCTCGGGGTCATAATGACCATTTCCGGTATGCAGCGCAGGTAAGAGAGATCAAAAGCGCCCTGGTGGGTTTGACCATCAGCACCAACAATGCCCGCGCGGTCGATTGCGAACAGGACCGGAAGCTTTTGAATTGCCACGTCATGCAGCACCTGATCATAGGCGCGTTGCAGGAAAGTGGAGTAGATCGCGACAACGGGTTTGTAGCCACCAATCGCCAGACCCGCCGCAAAGGTCACTGCGTGTTGCTCGGCAATTGCCACGTCGAAGTAGCGATCCGGGAATTTACGTGAAAACTCGACCATGCCGGAACCTTCACGCATCGCCGGAGTAATCGCCATCAGCTTGTTATCTTTCGCCGCCGTTTCGCACAACCAGTCGCCAAAGATTTTTGAATAGCTCGGCAAACCGCCGCTACTTTTCGGCAAACAACCGCTGGAGGGATCAAATTTAGGCACGGCGTGGAAGGTGATTGGGTCTTTTTCTGCCGGTTCATAACCACGACCTTTTTTGGTCATGATATGCAGGAACTGCGGTCCTTTCAGGTCGCGCATGTTCTTAAGCGTAGTGATAAGCCCCAGCACATCGTGACCGTCAACCGGGCCGATGTAGTTAAAGCCCAGCTCTTCAAACAACGTGCCAGGCACTACCATGCCTTTAATATGTTCTTCGGTACGTTTGAGCAGCTCTTTAATGGGGGGCACGCCAGAGAAAACTTTTTTCCCGCCTTCGCGCAGTGAAGAGTAAAGCTTACCGGAAAGCAGTTGCGCCAGATGGTTGTTGAGCGCGCCAACATTTTCGGAAATCGACATTTCATTGTCGTTGAGAACCACCAGCATATCAGGACGGATATCGCCCGCGTGATTCATCGCTTCAAACGCCATGCCAGCGGTAATAGCGCCATCGCCAATGACACAGACGGTACGGCGATTTTTGCCTTCTTTCTCGGCAGCAACCGCAATACCAATTCCGGCACTGATGGAGGTTGATGAATGCCCGACGCTTAATACGTCATATTCGCTCTCGCCGCGCCACGGGAACGGGTGCAGGCCGCCTTTCTGACGGATGGTGCCGATTTTGTCGCGGCGTCCGGTCAAAATTTTATGCGGATAAGCCTGATGCCCCACATCCCAAATCAATTGGTCAAACGGGGTGTTGTAGACATAGTGCAGCGCCACGGTCAGTTCGACCGTGCCCAGCCCGGAGGCGAAGTGCCCGCTGGAACGGCTCACGCTGTCGAGTAAATAGCGGCGCAGTTCGTCGCAGAGTTTCGGTAAACTCTCTTTCGGCAACAGTCGTAACTCCTGGGTGGAGTCGACCAGTGCCAGGGTCGGGTATTTGGCAATATCAAAACTCATCAGGGGCCTATTAATACTTATTGTTTATTTATTACGCTGGATGATGTAGTCCGCTAGCGCTTCCAGTGCCGAGGTATCGAGTGACTGTTCAGCCAGTTGTTTCAGCGACTGACGGGCATCGTCGATCAGATCCCGGGCTTTCTTCCGGGCTTGCTCAAGACCCAGAAGTGCAGGGTAGGTACTTTTACCAAGTTGCTGATCGGCACCCTGGCGTTTTCCTAACGTTGCAGTATCTCCTACCACATCCAGGATGTCATCCTGAACCTGGAAGGCAAGGCCGATGCTCTCTGCGTACTTGTCGAGTACTGGCAGAGCACGACGTCCTTTATCTCCGGCGCTTAATGCACCAAGGCGAACGGCGGCGCGAATCAATGCGCCGGTTTTATGACGATGAATACGCTCAAGCGCGTCCAGAGGTACGTGTTTGCCTTCCGCATCTAAATCTAATGCCTGACCACCGCACATTCCGGCAATACCGCTGGCGCTCGCCAGTTCTGAAATCATCGAAATTCTGTCGCGATCCGACACTTCCGGCATATCGGCATCGCTTAAAATCGAGAACGCCAGCGTTTGTAAAGCGTCGCCAGCGAGAATCGCGTTTGCTTCGCCAAACTTCACATGGCAGGTTGGCAAACCGCGACGCAGATCGTCATCATCCATTGCCGGTAAATCATCATGAATTAATGAGTAAGCGTGGATACACTCTACGGCGGCAGCGGGTGCGTCCAGCGTGTTTGTGCTAACGCCGAACATATGACCGGTGGCATAAACCAGGAAAGGTCGCAGGCGCTTACCACCTAATAATGCGCCATACTGCATGGTTTCGACCACGGGAGTGTTCTGAAAGGGCAGTGGGGCGATAAAACGGCTCAGCGCCTGGTTGGCCTGCTTAACGCAGGCTTCGAGTTGCTGCGGAAAGTCCATTACTCATTGTCCGGTGTAAAAGGGGTTAGAGAGGCGTCTTCATTGTCAGACAGCAGAATTTGTACGCGCTGTTCGGCTTGTTGTAATTTGGCCTGCCCCTGACGTGCCAGCTGCACGCCGCGTTCGAACTCGTTCAGCGCCTCTTCCAGCGGCAGGTCGCCACTTTCCAGACGGGTTACAATCTGTTCCAGCTCGCTCAGCGCCTTTTCAAAGCTGGCGGGCGCCTCATTTTTCTTCGGCATAATGAATGTCTGACTCTCAATATTTTTCGCCCCGTCATGGTAACGGACTCAGGGCAAATAGCAAATAACGCGCAATGGTAAGGTGATGTGCGCAGCAAAGCGATGTTAGTGGTATACTTCCGCGCCTGGATGCAGCCGCAGGTGTGGGCTGCTGTATTTTTCCCTATACAAGTCGCTTAAGGCTTGCCAACGAACCATTGCCGCCATGAAGTTTATCATTAAATTGTTCCCGGAAATCACCATCAAAAGCCAATCTGTGCGCTTGCGCTTTATAAAAATCCTTACCGGGAACATTCGTAACGTTTTAAAGCACTATGATGAGACGCTCGCTGTCGTCCGCCACTGGGATAACATCGAAGTTCGCGCAAAAGATGAAAACCAGCGTCTGGCCATTCGCGACGCCCTGACCCGTATTCCGGGTATCCACCATATTCTCGAAGTCGAAGACGTGCCGTTTACCGACATGCACGATATTTTTGAGAAAGCGTTGGTTCAGTATCGCGATCAGCTGGAAGGGAAAACCTTCTGCGTACGCGTGAAGCGCCGCGGCAAACATGATTTTAGCTCGATTGATGTGGAACGTTACGTCGGCGGCGGTTTAAATCAGCATATTGAATCCGCGCGCGTGAAGCTGACTAACCCGGATGTCACTGTCCATCTGGAAGTGGAAGACGATCGTCTCCTGCTGATTAAAGGTCGCTATGAAGGTATTGGCGGTTTCCCGATTGGTACCCAGGAAGATGTGCTGTCGCTCATTTCCGGTGGTTTCGACTCCGGCGTTTCCAGCTATATGTTGATGCGTCGCGGCTGCCGCGTGCATTACTGCTTCTTTAACCTCGGCGGCGCGGCGCATGAAATTGGCGTGCGTCAGGTGGCGCATTATCTGTGGAACCGCTTTGGCAGCTCCCACCGCGTGCGTTTTGTCGCTATTAATTTCGAACCTGTCGTCGGGGAAATTCTCGAGAAAATCGACGACGGTCAGATGGGTGTTATCCTCAAACGTATGATGGTGCGTGCCGCGTCTAAAGTGGCTGAACGTTACGGTGTACAGGCGCTGGTCACTGGCGAAGCACTGGGCCAGGTGTCTAGCCAGACGCTGACTAACCTGCGCCTGATTGATAACGTCTCCGACACGCTGATCCTGCGTCCGCTGATTTCTTACGACAAAGAGCACATCATCAACCTGGCTCGCCAGATTGGCACTGAAGACTTTGCCCGCACGATGCCCGAATATTGCGGTGTGATCTCCAAAAGCCCGACGGTGAAAGCGGTTAAATCGAAGATTGAAGCGGAAGAAGAGAAGTTCGACTTCAGCATTCTCGATAAAGTGGTTGAGGAAGCGAATAACGTTGATATCCGCGAAATCGCCCAGCAGACCGAGCAGGAAGTGGTGGAAGTGGAAACCGTCAATGGCTTCGGCCCGAACGACGTGATCCTCGATATCCGTTCTATCGATGAACAGGAAGATAAGCCGCTGAAAGTCGAAGGGATTGATGTGGTTTCTCTGCCGTTCTATAAACTGAGCACCAAATTTGGCGATCTCGACCAGAACAAAACCTGGCTGTTGTGGTGTGAGCGCGGGGTGATGAGCCGCCTGCAGGCGCTCTATCTGCGCGAGCAGGGCTTTAACAATGTGAAGGTATATCGCCCGTAATTTGTGGTTTTTACGTCGCATCTGGTCAGATGCGACGTTTGCCGCATCCGCCACTACTCGTAATAATTATAAATCCCTGCCGCCATCACCAGTTGTGATGCCACTTCATGGGCTTTTTCACGCCCAACCAGCAGGTCGATAATTTTCAGACCAAAGTCGATAGCTGTACCCGGCCCCTGACTGGTCAGCAATTTTACCCGTGCATCCCAGACGACGCGCTTGTCCTGCCATTGTTCGGCGGGTATTTTGTCTTTCAGCGTCGGGAAGCCGGTCATATTGCCAATCGGGAAGATATCGTGCGGCACCAGCACGGTGGCTGGCGCGGCGCAAATAGCCGCGACGATACGCCCGGAACGGTGGAACTGTTTAACGGTTTCAACCAGCAGAGTGCTATCGCGAAAACACTCTGCGCCTTTAATGCCACCAGGCAGCACGATCACGTCATATTCACCGTCAGCCACTTCGACCAGCGGCGCATCCGCCAGCAGCTTCACGCCGCGCGAGCAGGTAATGGCCAGGTTGCCATCGCTGGCGACGCTGGCAGTGGTGACTTTGATTCCGCCACGAACCAAGAGGTCGATAGTGGTGACGGCTTCAGTCTCTTCACTACCAGGGGCGAGGCAAACCAGTGCCGATGCGCTCATATTCACTCTCCTTTCTTTTTACCATTTCAAACAGGCGGGTGTTTTCCGGTACGGCAATCCCATGCGCGCGGGCGCGGCGTAAGAGAAAACCATTGATATAGTCGATTTCGGTGTGGCGCAGCGCACGGATATCCTGCAACATCGACGAGATATTTTCCGCTGTGGCATCAATCACCTGCATCACGTAATCACGCAAATCTTCTGCTGAAGTATGATGCCCTTCGCGTTCGATTACTGCCGCGACTTCTTCGCATATCTGCATAATTTCTTGCGGATGATGACGTAATTCACCATTCGGGCAATTCCAGATGGCGGTCAGTGGATTAATCACACAGTTGACTGCCAGCTTGCGCCACAGCTCGGCGCGAATATTGTTATGCCACGCGACGTCAGGTAACACGGTTTGCAAAATATCCGCCAGATAACTGTAATCGCCGTCCTGTTGCCGTGCCGGACCAATATGCGTGATTCCGTTTGCCACATGAATAATGACATTGCCGTCGCGGCGGGCGGCATGGGTGGTGGTGCCCATCAGTAATGGCTGCTGAATGTTTTGCAACTCTTCGATGGTGCCCATGCCGTTGTGAATTAACAGTATTGGCGTAGTTACAGGCAGTGTGGACGCGAGGCTTTTGACGGCATCGGAAACCTGCCATGCTTTCAGCGTCACCAGGAGCAGATCGCTGGTGGCGAGAAAATCGGGATCGTTGGCGGTCAGCGATTCGTTAAATATCGAACCATCTGTCTCAACCAGATTCACACTACAATAAGGTTGTGGTACGCGCAGCCAGCCCTGAACCTCGTGACCCTGTTTACAAAGTGCTGTAAGCCATAATTGCCCTAAGGCACCGCATCCCAATACGGTAATTTTCATTGTTCCTCCTCACCCGCAACCACTCCGGGTGTTCAATAAGGCTATCCCTTAATTGTGCATGCTGTTGCGACTATGCACAATTAAGGGATACGTCCTGGTGCAGGACTGTTGGTTATTTAACTTTGCAGGTATTATGCTTCGCATCAAAAATGAAGGGAGAGGAAAAGATGCCATCTTTCGATATTGTCTCTGAAGTTGATCTTCAGGAAGCACGTAACGCGGTCGATAACGCGAGCCGCGAAGTGGAGTCCCGTTTTGACTTCCGTAATGTTGAAGCCTCATTTGAGCTGAACGACGCCAGCAAAACCATCAAAGTGTTGAGCGAGTCCGATTTCCAGGTCAATCAGTTGCTGGATATTCTGCGTGCCAAGCTGCTGAAGCGCGGCATTGAAGGCAGTTCGCTGGATGTACCGGAAAATATCGTTCATAGCGGTAAAACCTGGTTTGTGGAAGCGAAACTGAAACAGGGCATTGAGAGTGCGACCCAGAAGAAAATCGTCAAGATGATCAAAGACAGCAAACTGAAAGTGCAGGCGCAAATTCAGGGCGATGAGATCCGCGTAACGGGTAAATCTCGTGATGATTTGCAGGCTGTCATGGCGATGGTACGTGGTGGCGATCTCGGTCAGCCGTTCCAGTTCAAAAACTTCCGCGATTAATCGCGACAATGTGCGTTTTGTTCATGCCGAATGCAGCATGAACAGCTAATTCGGCCTACAAAGGTTTATAACTCAGGAACTTTGTAGGCCTGGTAAGCGTAGCGCAGCAGGCAATTCGCCTCGTTTTTTATGCCTGACGAATTGCCTGTTCAACCTCAAAGCGATTCGTCACTTTGCTGTCGATTTTCACATAAGCTGAATGTTCTTCTTCTGCAATCAACACTTCTTTGACGCCTTCAGTTTCCAGCAAACGCACTTTTAACGCCTCGTTTGCGGCAATGTCCGCCGGGATTTCAATGCGTAAGCTGCTGACATACGGCGGTTCTTTCATGGTACTGGCGACTGCCAGCCACACTGCGGCCAGCATTGCGCCAGCGAGAAATACCCCCTGACCGTCAAACATGCCGTCAATCCAGCCGCCCAGCGAACCGCCAATCGCCACGCCAAGAAACTGGCTGGTGGAGTAAACACCCATCGCCGTACCTTTGTAACCTGCTGGCGACTCTTTACTGATAAGTGAAGGCAGAAGGGCTTCCATCAAATTAAACGCCACAAAGAAAAGCTGCACGCCGACCACCAGTTGCCAGAACTGCGTTTGTGCGTTCCACAACACAATTTCCGCAACCACGATCAACCCGACGCAGAAGACAAAGACTTGCTTCATTTTGCGCTTAACTTCAGCGTAGATAATGAAAGGCACGACCGAGCCAAAGGCGATTAACATCGTTGCCAGGTAGACCTTCCAGTGTTCAGCCGCCGGAAATCCCGCATCAGCCAGTTGCCCTGGCAGGGCAACAAACGTCGACATCAGCAAAATATGCAGACACATAATGCCAAAGTTGAGTTTCAGCAGCCGCGGTTCCGCCAGCACTTTACTGAAACTGCCTTTCACCATTCCGGACTCACGATTAAGTACGTGAGTGCTACTGTTGGGCACAACCCAAATGGTCAACGCAATGCCGGTTGTTGCCAGAATAGCGATCATCCAGAACAGCGCGTGCAGCCCAAGTTTGTGAGTGATGATCGGGCCAAGCACCATCGCAATGGCAAAGGTAATGCCAAAGCTCACGCCGATAAACGCCATTGCTTTGGTGCGGTTTTGTTCGCGCGTGAGATCGGAAAGCAGCGCCATAACGGCGGCGGCAATCGCACCAGAGCCTTGTAACGCCCGACCCAGAATAATTCCCCAGATGGAGTCGGAAAGCGCAGCGATAACGCTACCAACAGCAAACACCGCCAGTCCGCCGACAATTAATGGTTTGCGACCAATGCGGTCGGAAAGCAGACCAAACGGAATCTGAAAAACGGCCTGCGTCAGACCATAAATACCAATGGCAATACCGATTAATGCTTCGCTGGCACCTTGCAGAGCCATGCCGTATGTGGTCAGAACCGGCAGAACCATAAACATGCCCAGCATGCGCAACGAGAATACGGTCCCTAAACCCCAGGTCGCGCGCCGCTCACCTGGCGTCATTTTATAATCGTTCATTACCACCTCTGTTTTAAATTCGCGACTAGTGTAAAGCGGCAAACGAATGGGGTAAACATGCGGATTTTTTAGTAAATATTTCGAGAGGGATATGTTTCTAATGCTAAGAAAAAAGGTGCCGTAGCACCTTTTTAACTGAGAGGTTGTATTACCACACAGCAGCCAGCAGCGTATGCGAATCCGGCACCATAAAATCAACGGACATCATCACCGAGAGGGCAGTGATGGCGATGATAGAGAAGCCGAACAGCTTGCGCGCCCAGATTCTGTCATCAGCAACTTTATAACCGCGCAGAGCCATGCCTAACCACCAGACGCTCACCGCCGCGGCGACTACCAGATATTTATACCCAGCGTAACCGCCAAGAGAGAGCATCAGCGTGGCAACGGCAAAGGCGATGATATACAGCGTGATGTGATTCTTCGCCACCGAAATGCCTTTTACCACTGGCAATACCGGAATGTTTGCCGCCTGGTAATCCTTAAAGCGGAAAATGGCGATGGCATAGGAGTGAGGCATCTGCCACAGACTGAAGATAGCAAGCAGGATCGCTGCGCCACTATCGAACTCGCCGGTTACTGCACAGTAGCCGATCACCGGCGGCGCAGCGCCGGAGAGCGAACCAATCAATGTGCCGTAGACTGAGTGGCGTTTCATGTACAGGCTATAAACGCCGACATAAACCACAAAGCCCATCACCCCCAGCCAGCAGGCCAGCGGATTCGCGCCAAACCACAGCAGCATAAAGCCAGCAATACCCAGCAAGGTGGCGTACACCAGCGAGACAGCAGGAGAGATCAGGCCTTTAACCAGCACCCGATTCTTCGTCCTTTCCATCTTTCTGTCGATATCCCTGTCGATGTAGTTGTTAAACACACAACCCGACGCCACAACCAGTGACACCCCAACCAGCGTGTAGATAAACAGGGGATAATCAATGCGGCCCTTTGAGGCCAGCAGGAATCCCCCAATCACCGAGATCAGGTTGCCAAAGATGATGCCTGGTTTCGTTACTTGCAGGTATTGCTTAAACATCATAACCGCCGCTCTTAGTGCATCATCATGTTGTAGTTAAGGTTCCACATAATCCAGATGGAGCCTACAACCAGGATAGCGATGATTAGCACGGTGAAGACAAACGCCGTCATGTTCCAGCCTTCATCTGATTTGGTATTCATGTGCAGGAAGCACACCAGATGCACCAGAACCTGTACCACTGCCATTGCCAGGATTGTTCCCAGAATTACGGCCGGAGAGGCAGCCCCTGTCATCACCATCCAGAACGGAATCACCGTCAGAATGATCGACAGGATAAAGCCTGTCATGTAGGTTTTTACGCTGCCATGGGACGCGCCGCTGTGATCGGTAGAATGACTCATTACATCGCCCCCATCAGATAAACAACAGTGAACACACAGATCCAAACCACATCCAGGAAGTGCCAGAACAGGCTCAGGCACATGATGCGGGTACGGTTAGTGCTGGTCAGGCCGCGACGAGCGATTTGTACCATCAGCACCGCCATCCAGATAAGACCGGAAGTGACGTGCAGACCGTGCGTGCCGACCAGCGCAAAGAACGCTGACAGGAAGCCGCTGCGATCCGGACCCATGCCGTTAACAATCAGGTGATGGAATTCGTAGATTTCCATCCCGATAAATCCGGCACCAAACAACCAGGTCAACGCCAGCCAGGAGATAACCTGGCTTTTGTTGTTTTTGTACATGGCGATAGCCGCCATGCCGTAGGTGATGGAGCTGAACAACAGCAAGAAAGTTTCAACCAGAACGAACGGCAGTTCGAAAATGTCCTTACCTGTCGGGCCGCCTGCGGTGCCGTTCACCAGAACGGCATAGGTAGCAAACAAGATTGAGAACAGAATGCAGTCGCTCATCAGGTAGATCCAAAATCCGAAGATTTTGGTTCCGCCTGCATCGTGGTGCCCGTGTTCGTGCGCGTGGGCAGTCGCGTGCGTCAAAGTATCAGTTGCCATTTTTCAGCCCTGCCTTAGTAATCTCATCGAAATGCTGGTTTTCCAGTTTTTCGATTTCTGCCACCGGCACGTAGTAATCCACGTCCTCGTCGAAGCTTTTCACGATCCAGGTGATGATCATGCCTGCGAAGCCAACAATCGCCAGCCACCAGATATGCCAGATCATGGCGAAACCGAAGATGGTGGAGAAAGCTGCAATGACGATACCTGCACCGCTGTTTTTCGGCATATGAATTTCTTCATAGTGGTCAGGCTTTTTGTACGCTTCGCCTTTCTCTTTCATTTCCCAGAATGCATCACGCTCGTGAACGTGCGGCACAACGGCAAAGTTATAGAACGGAGGCGGGGAAGAGGTTGCCCACTCCAGCGTACGGCCACCCCACGGGTCGCCAGTCAGGTCACGGTTCTGGTCGCGGTCACGAATAGAAACGTACATCTGAATAACGAGGCAGAGAATACCCAGCGCAATCAGTACTGCACCGCTGGCTGCAATCATCAGCATGGTGTGGAACTGCGGGTCAATCTGCTGGCTCAAACGACGGGTCATGCCCATGAAGCCCAGCGCATACAGCGGCATAAAGGCAACGAAGAAGCCGATGATCCAGAACCAGAACGCGCGTTTACCCCAGGTTTCGTTCAGTTTGAAACCGAACGCTTTAGGCCACCAGTAGGTCATCCCTGCGAAGCAGCCGAAGACCACGCCGCCGATGATCACGTTATGGAAGTGCGCAATCAGGAACAGGCTGTTATGCAGAACGAAGTCCGCGCCCGGTACTGCCAGCAGCACGCCAGTCATCCCGCCCACCGAGAAGGTGACGATAAAACCGATAGTCCACAGCATCGCAGAATGGAACACGATGCGGCCCTGATACATGGTGAACAGCCAGTTGAAGATCTTCACCCCGGTCGGGATGGCGATAATCATGGTGGTGATACCAAAGAAGGCGTTTACGTTCGCGCCCGCACCCATCGTAAAGAAGTGGTGCAGCCAGACGATGAACGACAGCACGGTGATACAGACGGTTGCCCATACCAGCGAGGTATAACCAAACAGACGTTTACGCGAGAAGGTTGCCGCAATTTCGGAGAACACACCGAATACAGGCAGGATCAGGATGTAAACTTCCGGGTGGCCCCAGGCCCAAATCAGGTTGATGTACATCATCATGTTGCCACCCATATCGTTGGTAAAGAAATGGGTGCCCAGATAGCGATCCAGGGTCAACAACGCGACGGTAACCGTCAGAATTGGGAAGGAAGCAATAATCAGAACGTTCGCGCACAGTGATGCCCAGGTAAATACTGGCATCTTGAACATGGTCATGCCCGGTGCGCGCATCTTCAGAATGGTAACGAAGAAGTTGATACCGGTTAGCGTCGTACCTATACCGGATAGCTGGAGACTCCATATCCAGTAATCGACACCGACTCCCGGACTGTACTCTATTCCCGATAGCGGTGGATAGGCCAGCCAGCCGGTCTGCGCAAATTCACCCACGCCGAGAGAAACGTTAACCAGAATCACACCAACAACGGTAAACCAGAAGCTTAGGTTGTTGAGGAACGGGAACGCAACGTCACGCGCGCCGATCTGCAGCGGAACCACCAGGTTCATCAGACCGATAACGAAAGGCATCGCCACGAAGAAGATCATAATCACGCCGTGCGCGGTGAAGATCTGATCGTAGTGGTGAGGTGGCAGGAAGCCCGCTTCGCCCGCAGAGGCAAGGGCCTGCTGGCTACGCATCATAATGGCGTCAGCAAAACCACGCAGCAACATCACAATCGCCACGATGATATACATGATACCGAGGCGTTTATGGTCGACGGAGGTCAGCCACTCTTTCCACAGGTAGGTCCACTTACCGAAGTAAGTGATCAGGCCAACGAGCGCCAGACCTCCCAAAATAATGCCAGCGATCGTAACCATGACGATAGGTTCATGGAACGGGACTGCATCAAGTGATAATTTTCCGAACATCTTTATTCTTCCTCAACCCCTTTAATGGGCGGATTCCGCGTGGCTCATGTCCATGCCTTCCATACCTTCATGTGCGCTGTGCTCACCTTCTGGCTGGGTCATGTCCATGCTCTTACCGTGAGCCATAAACTTGTTAATCACATCAGCAAACAAGTCTGGTTTCACGTTGGAGAAATATTCCACCTGGTTGTACTCGCTAGGCGCGGCCAGTTTTTCGAACGCTGCCATGTCAGACATGGTGTTCGGCGACTGTTTCGCTTTTGCGACCCACTGGTCGAATGCGGCGCGATCCGGTGTTGCAATAGCTTTGAACTTCATGCCTGAGAAGCCCGGGCCGCTGTAGCTGGCGGAGATACCGTCATAAGTACCGGGTTCGTTGGCGATCAGATGCAGGCGAGTCTGCATACCGGCCATGGCATAAATCTGGCTACCCAGACGCGGAATGAAGAAGGAGTTCATCACGGAGTTGGAGGTCACTTTGAAGTACACCGGAGTGTTCGCCGGGAAAGCGATTTCATTCACGGTAGCAATGCCCTGTTCCGGGTAGATGAAGAACCATTTCCAGTCCATGGAAACCACTTCGATGGTAATGGGCTTCTCGTCGTGTGCCAGCGGCTTGCTAGGCTCAAGAGCGTGAGTGGTTTTCCAGGTCAGTACCGCAAGGAAGATGATGATTAAGATAGGTACCGTCCAGACCACAGCTTCCACTTTATTGGAGTGTGACCAGTTCGGGCTGTACTTAGCATCTTTATTGCTCGCACGGTACTTCCAGGCGAAACCAACAGCCATCAAGATTGCGGGAATAACGACAATCAACATCAGGCCAAATGCCGTCAGTATCAGTGAACGTTGCTCCAGACCAATCTGTCCTTTGGGATCTAACAGCGCAGAATTACAGCCACTGAGCAATACAGTGCCTGCAAATAATGACAACCATCCCAAACTTTTATTGTATTTCCTGAGTCTCATTTAACGACCTCAATTCCACGGGATCTGGTGGCGTTTAAAGTGTGTGGGCATTTTACGGGAAGGTTACATTACTGTAAACATGATTAAATTCCTGTTACTTGGATTTGGCTTCCAGGTCACATATGTTGCAAAACATATCAGGTTGATTTTAAGAAGCTGTTGCAAAAGGGCGTTATAACAAAAGGGGAGTGCAGAAGGAGTCTGGGCGGGCAATTGGTATAACCAATGCGAAATAAAACAATTATTTAACAAATAATTATCATTAAGGTGACAACTGGGTAGTGAGAAAATAAAGACTCATTAGCTGAATCGTGTAAGAAAAATAGAATTCATAAATGGCGTCAATAATTTCCAGACGCTAAGCCGCACAAAAGAACAAATATTAATAAGCGATGCTGATGTTTATTTGGCCGTAATAATTACGGCGAGTGATTACTACGGCTAAATAATATTTACAGATTACGTCAGATGCGTTTTTCGTAGCGCCAGATAATCCAGTAAACCACCAAGCACGACGCCAGAAAGGGCGACTAAAACCCCGACTTCCAGCAGAGCAGGCAGGAAAGAGAAGTGCGTCAAATCCAGCGCGTCCATCGTCAACAGCAGTAACCACACGGCCAACAGGCTGACGCCCGCCGCCAGTGTCCACATGGCAAAGGCATAACCTGCAGGATATTCGGTACGGGAGATAAAGTTGTCATTTACTCGTGTATATTCAAGCGTCTGGCGGCAAACCAGCAGCAAAATAAGCCCTGGTACGGCAGCGGCGACGGAGAACAGATAGAATGTCGACCAGCCGTGTGCTTCAACAAACCAACCCGCCACGGGGCCGACATAAACTCGCCCTACAGCAGAAAGCGCTGAGAGCAGGGCAAATTGAGTAGCGGAAAATGACTTATTACACAGCGTCATTAACAGCGCGACAAAGGCTGATGTACCCATCCCGCCACAGAGGTTTTCGAAAAAGACGGCTGCGCCCATGCTGTAGAGATGCTTATCAGTAATCGACAGCAGCCAGTAACCGGCGTTAGACGCACCTTGTAAAATACCGAAAATCAGCAGCGCCCGGAACAGTGACAGGCGCTGCATCAAAATCCCACCGTACAATGCGCCAACAATGGTCGCCAGTAAGCCAAGCGTTTTGTTAACCACGCCTACTTCACCCGCATCAAACCCGACGCCACGAATCAAAAACGTGGTTGTCAGGCTCATGGCGAATGCGTCGCCCAGCTTATACAGCACGATAAGAAGCAAAATAAGCCAGGCATTATTGCGACCAAAGAAATCGCGCAGAGGTGCAACAACCGCTTGTTCCAGCGTTTTGGGCACAGGAATGGTGTCGGTTGGTTCTGGTGCAAGTAACGTCGCGATAATACAGGGGATCAACAGCGCCGCCATCAACCAGTACATGCCCTGCCAGCCCAGCCATTTATCTGCCAGCCACAGGGCTAAGCCGCCGGAAACCAGCATCCCTAAACGGTAACCCAGCACGCTGATTGCCGCGCCCGCACCACGTTCTTCTGCCGGGAGCACATCGGTTTTCCACGCATCGAAGACAATATCCTGGGAGGCAGAGCAAAAAGCGATCACCACTGCCAGTGCCGCCATCCAGCGGAGCTGGGTGCCGGGTTCGAGAAAACCCATCGCCGCAATGGCGACTAATAACATGATTTGCGTGGCGAGCAGCCAACCGCGCCGCCGCCCAAAAAATGGGGGCGTGTAGCGGTCCATCAGCGGTGACCAGAGGAATTTAAAAACGTAAGCCTGGCCTACCAGCGAGAAGAAACCAATGGTTTTGAGGTCGATATTCTCGACCGTCATCCAGGCCTGTAAGGTGCCGGATGTCAGGGCGAGCGGTAGCCCGGAAGCAAAACCCAGGATCAGCAATATGGCTGAACGCGGCTGTTGAAAAATACGTAAATATTGACTGGACATGGGCGTCTACAGGCCCGGCTTGCACCGGGCCAGAGGGCAGAAATTAACGCGCGTTCTGCTTGATGAATTCGTGGATGCTGGTGTCCTGAGACATATCAGCGATGGTATCGGTCAGCACACTGTTAACCGCATCGGCGATATTTTTGTTGGAGGCCTGGAACGCACCTTCAACGTTGTAGCTGGCACGATAGTTCTTGGTCATTTTGTTGCCATTCTGCGCGGTAGCGATGATGGCAATATCCGCTTTAGTAGCGATGTTGTAGCGCACGTTGCCCTGGGACACGTCAGCATACAGTTGGCTAACGATGATTTGCAGATTAACCGGGCCATTCGGACCAACCATGTAACCACGCGCGGTCATCTGTTTTTCCAGCACTTCTTGCAGCAGGAAACGCAGATCGCGGGAGGCGGTCAGGGTAACGATTTGATTATCGCGGGTGACTTTTGCCAGCGCCTGATCGGTACGCTGATCGGCACCATTAATGCTTACGGTGACGCCCATCAGGCTTGGATCCTGCTGTGGCAGTGTCATCGTCGGGGAAACTTCAATAGTTGTTGGCGGTTTTGCGCATCCTGCAAGCATAAACAGAGCAACTAACGGGAAGAGGATTTTTTTGAACATGTTCGGGCTCTCAGAGACTCTTAAGCGTGTTTGGTAAAAATTCCCGCCATCATAACATTGCCAACGGCGAGGGGAAGTGGGTAAGGCATGTAAATTCATCATGTTGACGAAATAATCGCCCCTGGTAAAAGAAACGCTGATGCGAGGCCTGTGTTTCAATCTTTAAATCAGTAAACTTCATACGCTTGACAGAAAAACCAGGACGAAACCTAAATATTTGTTGTTAAGCTGCAATGGAAACGGTAAAAGCGGCTAGTATTTAAAGGGATGGATGACATCTCAGCGTTGTCGGAGGAGATATTTCATGATGATACGTGAGCGGATAGAAGAAAAATTAAGGGCGGCGTTCCAACCCGTATTCCTCGAAGTAGTGGATGAAAGCTATCGTCACAATGTCCCAGCCGGCTCTGAAAGCCATTTTAAAGTTGTGCTGGTCAGCGATCGTTTTACGGGTGAACGTTTTCTGAATCGTCATCGAATGATTTACAGTACTTTAGCGGAGGAACTCTCTACTACCGTTCATGCGCTGGCTCTGCATACTTACACTATTAAGGAGTGGGAAGGGTTGCAGGACACCGTCTTTGCCTCTCCTCCCTGTCGTGGAGCAGGAAGCATCGCGTAAAAACGCATTTGCAACTGTCGGCGCTTTTCCAGTATGTTGCTAAAGATTTTATGAAAAACGGCCTGCGGGCCGTTTTGTTTTGTCTGGATTTTGCGCTTTTTGCCCAGCATTCAGACGAAAATTGCCCGGGAATTGTGAAAAAATACGCGACAGCGCGCAATAACCGTTCTCGACTCATAAAAGTGATGCCGCTATAATGCCGCGTCCTATTTGAATGCTTTCGGGATGATTCTGGTAACAGGGAATGTGATTGATTATAAGAACATCCCGGTTCCGCGAAGCCAACAACCTGTGCTTGCGGGGTAAGAGTTGACCGAGCACTGTGATTTTTTGAGGTAACAAGATGCAAGTTTCAGTTGAAACCACTCAAGGCCTTGGCCGCCGTGTAACGATTACTATCGCTGCTGACAGCATCGAGACCGCTGTTAAAAGCGAGCTGGTCAACGTTGCGAAAAAAGTACGTATTGACGGCTTCCGCAAAGGCAAAGTGCCAATGAATATCGTTGCTCAGCGTTATGGCGCGTCTGTACGCCAGGACGTTCTGGGTGACTTGATGAGCCGTAACTTCATTGACGCCATCATTAAAGAAAAAATCAATCCGGCTGGCGCACCGACTTATGTTCCGGGCGAATACAAGCTGGGTGAAGACTTCACCTACTCTGTAGAGTTTGAAGTTTATCCGGAAGTTGAACTGCAGGGTCTGGAAGCGATCGAAGTTGAAAAACCGATCGTTGAAGTGACCGACGCTGACGTTGACGGCATGCTGGATACTCTGCGTAAACAGCAGGCGACCTGGAAAGAAAAAGACGGCGCTGTTGAAGCAGAAGACCGCGTAACCATCGACTTCACCGGTTCTGTAGACGGCGAAGAGTTTGAAGGCGGTAAAGCGTCTGATTTCGTACTGGCGATGGGCCAGGGTCGTATGATCCCGGGCTTTGAAGACGGTATCAAAGGCCACAAAGCTGGCGAAGAGTTCACCATCGACGTGACCTTCCCGGAAGAATACCACGCAGAAAACCTGAAAGGTAAAGCAGCGAAATTCGCTATCAACCTGAAGAAAGTTGAAGAGCGTGAACTGCCGGAACTGACTGCAGAATTCATCAAACGTTTCGGCGTTGAAGATGGTTCCGTAGAAGGTCTGCGCGCTGAAGTGCGTAAAAACATGGAGCGCGAGCTGAAGAGCGCCATCCGTAACCGCGTTAAGTCTCAGGCGATCGAAGGTCTGGTAAAAGCTAACGACATCGACGTACCGGCTGCGCTGATCGACAGTGAAATCGACGTTCTGCGTCGTCAGGCTGCACAGCGTTTCGGTGGCAACGAAAAACAAGCTCTGGAACTGCCGCGCGAACTGTTCGAAGAACAGGCTAAACGTCGCGTAGTTGTTGGCCTGCTGCTGGGCGAAGTTATCCGCACCAACGAGCTGAAAGCTGACGAAGAGCGCGTGAAAGGCCTGATCGAAGAGATGGCTTCTGCGTACGAAGATCCGAAAGAAGTTATCGAGTTCTACAGCAAAAACAAAGAACTGATGGACAACATGCGCAATGTTGCTCTGGAAGAACAGGCTGTTGAGGCTGTACTGGCGAAAGCGAAAGTGACTGAAAAAGAAACCACTTTCAACGAGCTGATGAACCAGCAGGCGTAATTTACGCAGCATAACGCGCTAAATTCGCACAAAGGCCCGTCACCGCCAGGTGGTGGGCTTTTTTTTGTCATGAATTTTGCATGGAACCGTGCGAAAAGCCTCTTTCGGTGTTAGCGTAACAACAAAAGATTGTTATGCTTGAAATATGGTGATGCCGTACCCATAACACAGGGACTAGCTGATAATCCGTCCATAAGGTTACAATCGGTACAGCAGGTTTTTTCAATTTTATCCAGGAGACGGAAATGTCATACAGCGGCGAACGAGATAACTTTGCACCCCATATGGCGCTGGTGCCGATGGTCATTGAACAGACCTCACGTGGTGAGCGCTCTTTTGATATCTATTCTCGTCTACTTAAGGAACGCGTCATTTTTCTGACTGGCCAGGTTGAAGACCACATGGCTAACCTGATTGTGGCGCAGATGCTGTTCCTGGAAGCAGAAAACCCAGAAAAAGATATCTATCTGTACATTAACTCTCCAGGCGGGGTGATTACTGCCGGGATGTCTATCTATGACACCATGCAGTTTATCAAGCCTGATGTCAGCACTATCTGTATGGGCCAGGCGGCCTCGATGGGCGCTTTCTTGCTGACTGCAGGGGCAAAGGGTAAACGTTTCTGCCTGCCGAATTCGCGCGTGATGATTCACCAGCCGTTGGGCGGCTACCAGGGCCAGGCGACCGATATCGAAATTCATGCCCGTGAAATTCTGAAAGTTAAAGGGCGCATGAATGAACTTATGGCGCTTCATACGGGTCAATCATTAGAACAGATTGAACGTGATACCGAGCGCGATCGCTTCCTTTCCGCCCCTGAAGCGGTGGAATACGGTCTGGTCGATTCGATTCTGACCCATCGTAATTGATGCCAGAGGCGCAACTGTGCCGCTATACTTATCCAGGGCGGCACAACGCTGTAAGCGGCTTGCGCCTGAGAATGGCATTTGCGTCGTCGTGTGCGGCACAAAGAACAAAGAAGAGGTTTTGACCCATGACAGATAAACGCAAAGATGGCTCAGGCAAATTGCTGTATTGCTCTTTTTGCGGCAAAAGCCAGCATGAAGTGCGCAAGCTGATTGCCGGTCCATCCGTGTATATCTGCGACGAATGTGTTGATTTATGTAACGACATCATTCGCGAAGAGATTAAAGAAGTTGCACCGCATCGTGAACGCAGTGCGCTACCGACGCCGCATGAAATTCGTAACCACCTGGACGATTACGTTATCGGCCAGGAACAGGCGAAAAAAGTGCTGGCGGTCGCGGTATACAACCACTACAAACGTCTGCGCAACGGCGATACCAGCAATGGTGTCGAGTTGGGCAAAAGTAACATTCTGCTGATCGGTCCGACCGGTTCCGGTAAAACGCTGCTGGCTGAAACGCTGGCGCGCCTGCTGGACGTCCCGTTCACCATGGCCGACGCAACCACGCTGACCGAAGCCGGTTATGTGGGCGAAGACGTTGAAAACATCATTCAGAAGCTGTTGCAAAAGTGCGATTACGACGTACAGAAAGCGCAGCGCGGGATTGTCTACATCGATGAAATCGACAAGATTTCTCGTAAGTCAGACAACCCGTCCATTACCCGAGACGTTTCCGGTGAAGGCGTACAGCAGGCACTGTTGAAACTGATTGAAGGTACGGTTGCCGCCGTTCCACCGCAGGGCGGGCGTAAACACCCGCAGCAAGAGTTCTTGCAGGTAGATACCTCTAAGATCCTGTTTATTTGTGGTGGTGCGTTCGCTGGTCTGGATAAAGTCATTTCCCATCGTGTAGAAACCGGCTCCGGCATTGGTTTTGGCGCGACGGTAAAAGCGAAGTCCGACAAAGCAAGCGAAGGCGAGCTGCTGGCGCAGGTTGAACCGGAAGATCTGATCAAGTTTGGTCTGATCCCTGAGTTCATTGGTCGTCTGCCGGTTGTAGCAACGTTGAATGAACTGAGCGAAGAAGCTCTGATTCAGATCCTCAAAGAGCCGAAAAACGCCCTGACCAAGCAGTATCAGGCGCTGTTTAATCTGGAAGGCGTGGATCTGGAATTCCGTGACGAGGCGCTGGATGCTATCGCTAAGAAAGCGATGGCGCGTAAAACCGGTGCCCGTGGCCTGCGTTCCATCGTAGAAGCCGCACTGCTCGATACCATGTACGATCTGCCGTCCATGGAAGACGTCGAAAAAGTGGTTATCGACGAATCGGTAATTGATGGTCAAAGCAAGCCGTTGCTGATTTATGGCAAGCCGGAAGCGCAACAGGCATCTGGTGAATAATTAACCATTCCCATACAATTAGTTAACCAAAAAGGGGGGATTTTATCTCCCCTTTAATTTTTCCTCTATTCTCGGCGTTGAATGTGGGGGAAACATCCCCATATACTGACGTACATGTTAATAGATGGCGTGAAGCACAGTCGTGTCATCTGATTACCTGGCGGAAATTAAACTAAGAGAGAGCTCTATGAATCCTGAGCGTTCTGAACGCATTGAAATCCCCGTATTGCCGCTGCGCGATGTGGTGGTTTATCCGCACATGGTCATCCCCTTATTTGTCGGGCGGGAAAAATCTATCCGTTGTCTGGAAGCGGCGATGGACCATGATAAAAAAATTATGCTGGTCGCGCAGAAAGAAGCTTCAACGGATGAGCCGGGTGTAAACGATCTTTTCACCGTCGGGACCGTGGCCTCTATATTGCAGATGCTGAAACTGCCAGACGGCACCGTCAAAGTGCTGGTCGAGGGGTTACAGCGCGCGCGTATTTCTGCGCTCTCTGACAATGGCGAACACTTTTCTGCGAAGGCGGAGTATCTGGAGTCGCCGACCATTGATGAGCGGGAACAGGAAGTGCTGGTGCGTACTGCAATCAGCCAGTTCGAAGGCTACATCAAGCTGAACAAAAAAATCCCACCAGAAGTGCTGACGTCGCTGAATAGCATCGACGACCCGGCGCGTCTGGCGGATACCATTGCTGCACATATGCCGCTGAAACTGGCTGACAAACAGTCCGTTCTGGAGATGTCCGACGTTAACGAACGTCTGGAATATCTGATGGCAATGATGGAATCGGAAATCGATCTGCTGCAGGTTGAGAAACGCATTCGCAACCGCGTTAAAAAGCAGATGGAGAAATCCCAGCGTGAGTACTATCTGAACGAGCAAATGAAAGCTATTCAGAAAGAACTCGGTGAAATGGACGACGCGCCGGACGAAAACGAAGCCCTGAAGCGCAAAATTGACGCGGCGAAAATGCCGAAAGAGGCAAAAGAGAAAGCGGAAGCAGAGTTGCAGAAGCTGAAAATGATGTCTCCGATGTCGGCAGAAGCGACCGTAGTGCGTGGTTATATCGACTGGATGGTACAGGTGCCGTGGAATGCGCGCAGCAAGGTCAAAAAAGACCTGCGTCAGGCGCAGGAAATCCTTGATACCGACCATTATGGTCTGGAGCGCGTGAAAGATCGCATCCTTGAGTATCTTGCGGTTCAAAGCCGTGTCAACAAAATCAAGGGACCGATCCTCTGCCTGGTAGGGCCGCCGGGGGTAGGTAAAACCTCTCTTGGTCAGTCCATTGCCAAAGCCACCGGGCGTAAATATGTCCGTATGGCGCTGGGCGGCGTGCGTGATGAAGCGGAAATCCGTGGTCACCGCCGTACTTACATCGGTTCTATGCCGGGTAAACTGATCCAGAAAATGGCGAAAGTGGGCGTGAAAAACCCGCTGTTCCTGCTCGATGAGATCGACAAAATGTCTTCTGACATGCGTGGCGATCCGGCCTCCGCACTGCTTGAAGTGCTGGATCCAGAGCAGAACGTAGCGTTCAGCGACCACTACCTGGAAGTGGATTACGATCTCAGCGACGTGATGTTTGTCGCGACGTCGAACTCCATGAACATTCCGGCACCGCTGCTGGATCGTATGGAAGTGATTCGCCTCTCCGGTTATACCGAAGATGAAAAACTGAACATCGCCAAACGTCACCTGTTGCCGAAGCAGATTGAACGTAATGCACTGAAAAAAGGTGAGCTGACCGTCGACGATAGCGCCATTATCGGCATTATTCGTTATTACACCCGTGAGGCGGGCGTGCGTGGTCTGGAGCGTGAAATCTCCAAACTGTGTCGCAAAGCGGTTAAGCAGTTACTGCTCGATAAGTCATTAAAACATATCGAAATTAACGGTGATAACCTGCATGACTACCTCGGTGTTCAGCGTTTCGACTATGGACGCGCTGATAACGAAAACCGTGTCGGTCAGGTAACTGGTCTGGCGTGGACGGAAGTGGGCGGTGACTTGCTGACCATTGAAACCGCGTGCGTTCCGGGTAAAGGCAAACTGACCTATACCGGATCGCTTGGCGAAGTGATGCAGGAGTCCATTCAGGCGGCGTTAACGGTGGTTCGTGCGCGTGCGGAAAAACTGGGGATCAACCCTGATTTTTACGAAAAACGCGACATCCACGTCCACGTACCGGAAGGTGCGACGCCGAAAGATGGTCCGAGTGCCGGTATTGCTATGTGCACCGCGCTGGTTTCTTGCCTGACCGGTAACCCGGTTCGTGCCGATGTGGCAATGACCGGTGAGATCACTCTGCGTGGTCAGGTACTGCCGATCGGTGGTTTGAAAGAAAAACTACTGGCAGCGCATCGTGGCGGGATTAAAACAGTGCTAATTCCGTTCGAAAATAAACGCGATCTGGAAGAGATTCCTGACAACGTAATTGCCGATCTGGACATTCATCCTGTGAAGCGCATTGAGGAAGTTCTGACTCTGGCGCTGCAAAATGAACCGTCTGGCATGCAGGTTGTGACTGCAAAATAGTGACCTCGCGCAAAATGCACTAATAAAAACAGGGCTGGCAGGCTAATTCGGGCTTGCCAGCCTTTTTTTGTCTCGCTAAGTTAGATGGCGGATCGGGCTTGCCCTTATTAAGGGGTGTTGTAAGGGGATGGCTGGCCTGATATAACTGCTGCGCGTTCGTACCTTGAAGGATTCAAGTGCGATATAAATTATAAAGAGGAAGAGAAGAGTGAATAAATCTCAATTGATCGACAAGATTGCTGCAGGGGCTGATATCTCTAAAGCTGCGGCTGGCCGTGCGTTAGATGCTATTATTGCTTCCGTAACTGAATCTCTGAAAGAAGGGGATGATGTAGCACTGGTAGGTTTTGGTACTTTTGCCGTTAAAGAGCGTGCTGCCCGTACTGGCCGCAACCCGCAGACCGGTAAAGAGATCACCATCGCTGCCGCTAAAGTACCGAGCTTCCGTGCAGGTAAAGCACTGAAAGACGCGGTAAACTAAGCGTTGTCCCCAGTGGGGATGTGACGAAGTTCAAGGGCGCATCTACTGATGTGCCTTTTTTATTTGTATTCGGTGACTTTCTGCGTCTTGTGGGCTGACAATTGCCCCCGTTTCTTGTCACAATAGGCCTTTGCGCGCATCGATACGTTGCGTGAGGTACACAGTCATCTACAGCGGAGTGTTGTTACACCATGATGGACAGCTTACGCACGGCTGCAAACAGTCTCGTGCTCAAGATTATTTTCGGTATCATTATCGTGTCGTTCATATTGACCGGCGTGAGTGGTTACCTGATTGGCGGAGGCAATAACTACGCCGCAAAAGTGAATGACCAGGAAATCAGCCGTGGGCAGTTCGAGAATGCCTTCAACAGCGAGCGTAATCGCATGCAGCAACAGCTGGGCGATCAATACTCCGAGCTGGCAGCGAACGAAGGCTATATGAAAACCCTGCGTCAACAGGTGCTGAATCGTCTGATCGACGAGGCGCTGCTGGATCAGTACGCTCGTGAGCTGAAACTGGGTATCAGCGATGAGCAGGTTAAACAGGCGATTTTTGCGACCCCAGCCTTCCAGGTTGACGGCAAATTTGATAACAGCCGCTATAACGGTATCCTCAACCAGATGGGGATGACCGCCGATCAGTACGCCCAGGCGCTGCGTAACCAGCTCACTACCCAACAGCTGATTAACGGCGTTGCCGGTACCGATTTTATGCTGAAAGGTGAAACCGACGAGCTGGCGGCACTGGTAGCTCAACAACGCGTGGTGCGTGAAGCGACTATCGATGTTAACGCGCTGGCGGCGAAGCAGCCTGTGACCGAACAGGAAATTGCCAGCTACTACGAACAAAACAAAAACAATTTCATGACGCCGGAACAATTCCGCGTGAGTTACATCAAGCTGGATGCCGCAACGATGCAGCAACCGGTTAGCGATGCGGATATCCAGAGCTACTACGATCAGCATCAGGATCAATTCACCCAGCCGCAGCGTACCCGCTACAGCATCATCCAGACCAAAACTGAAGATGAAGCGAAAGCGGTACTTGATGAGCTGAATAAAGGCGGTGATTTTGCTGCATTAGCCAAAGAAAAATCTGCCGATATTATCTCTGCTCGTAACGGCGGCGATATGGGTTGGTTAGAAGATGCCACTATCCCGGACGAACTGAAAAATGCTGGTCTGAAAGAAAAAGGCCAACTGTCTGGTGTCATCAAATCTTCGGTCGGTTTCCTGATTGTACGTCTGGACGACATTCAGCCAGCGAAAGTGAAATCGTTAGACGAAGTACGTGACGACATTGCGGCGAAAGTGAAACACGAAAAAGCCCTCGATGCGTACTATGCGCTGCAGCAGAAAGTGAGCGATGCGGCAAGCAACGACACCGAGTCTCTGGCCGGTGCAGAGCAAGCAGCCGGCGTTAAAGCCACTCAGACGGGTTGGTTCAGCAAAGATAACCTGCCGGAAGAGTTGAACTTCAAGCCAGTTGCCGACGCTATCTTCAACGGCGGTCTGGTAGGTGAAAACGGCGCGCCGGGCATCAACTCTGACATCATCACCGTAGACGGCGACCGCGCATTCGTGCTGCGCATCAGCGAGCACAAACCGGAAGCGGTGAAACCGTTGGCAGATGTTCAGGAACAAGTTAAGGCACTGGTTCAGCACAACAAAGCTGAACAACAGGCGAAAGTGGATGCTGAGAAACTGCTGGTTGATTTGAAAGCCGGCAAAGGTGCGGAAGCTATGCAGGCTGCCGGTCTGAAATTTGGCGAGCCGAAAACCTTAAGCCGTTCCGGTCGTGACCCGATTAGCCAGGCGGCGTTTGCACTACCACTGCCAGCGAAAGACAAACCGAGCTACGGTATGGCGACCGATATGCAAGGTAATGTGGTTCTGCTGGCGCTGGATGAAGTGAAACAAGGTTCAATGCCGGAAGATCAGAAAAAAGCGATGGTGCAGGGTATCACCCAGAACAACGCACAAATCGTCTTTGAAGCGCTGATGAGTAACCTGCGTAAAGAGGCGAAAATCAAAATTGGCGATGCGCTGGAACAGCAATAATCCTGAAGGCGCCTCGCAAAAAAATGCTTTGCAGCTGTAACAAGAAAAGGTCGCTTTCGCGGCCTTTTCCATTTCTGAACATTGCCATTTGTTTCCTGTTTTCACTGCCGTTAAGGTGTTTCCACTGTTAACAAACAAGGAGAAAACAGTATGAAACACGGAATTAAAGCACTGCTCATTACCCTGTCTCTGGCTTGTGCCGGAATGTCTCATAGCGCGCTGGCGGCAGCTCCTGCGGCGAAACCGACAACGGTAGAAACCAAAGCGGAAGCTCCTGCAGCACAAAGTAAAGCAGCAGTACCGGCGAAAGCCAGTGACGAAGAAGGCTCCCGGGTCAGCATTAATAATGCCAGCGCGGAAGAGTTAGCCCGCGCGATGAATGGCGTTGGCCTGAAGAAAGCGCAGGCGATTGTCAGTTATCGCGAAGAGTACGGTCCGTTTAAAACGGTGGAGGATCTAAAGCAGGTGCCGGGGATGGGCAATTCGCTGGTGGAACGTAATCTGGCGGTATTAACCCTGTAATTAATTTGCATAGTGGCAATTTTTTGCCAGACTGAAGAGGTCATACCAGTTATGGCCTCTGTACTTATAACAACAACGTAAGGTTATTGCGCTATGCAAACACAAATCAAAGTTCGTGGATATCATCTCGATGTTTACCAGCACGTTAACAACGCTCGCTACCTTGAGTTTCTCGAAGAAGCCCGCTGGGATGGGTTGGAAAATAGCGACAGTTTTCAGTGGATGACGGCCCATAACATCGCCTTCGTCGTGGTCAATATCAATATTAACTATCGTCGCCCGGCGGTATTAAGCGACCTGTTAACCATTACCAGTCAGTTGCAGCAATTAAACGGTAAAAGCGGCATCTTAAGCCAGGCCATTACACTGGAGCCGGAAGGGCAGGTGGTAGCGGATGCGCTTATTACGTTTGTTTGTATTGATCTTAAAACGCAGAAAGCATTAGCTCTGGAAGGGGAATTGCGCGAAAAGCTGGAGCAGATGGTTAAGTAAACGTTTTGTGGTGCCGGATGCTCAAGCCGCATCCGGCGACACCCGGAATAATTACTTCAACCCGGTTTTCTGCTTCATCGCTGCCATCACCGTCGGTTTATCGGCCAGATAATGATTCAAACCGTTGGCGCGTAAATTACACGCCGCACAATGACCGCAACCGTCGCCTTTAATGCCGTTATAGCAGGTCAACGTTTCGTTACGGACTAAATCTAGTTTGCCGTAATAATCTGCCAGCGCCCAGGTTTCCGCTTTATCAATCCACATCAGCGGAGTTTCAAAACGAATATCTTTCGCCATGCCTAAACTGACGGCATGGTTTAGTGCTTTCACAAACTCATCGCGGCAATCCGGGTAACCGGAGAAATCCGTTTCGCAGACGCCGGTAATTACGGCTTCTGCTTTTACCTGATACGCATATATTGCCGCCAGTGTCAGGAACAAAATATTACGCCCTGGGACAAACGTATTCGGGATGCCATCAGCTTCAGGTTCATAATCAGGCACCGGAATGCTGTCACGTGTCAGGCTGCTGACCGCCAGCTCGTTAAGCAGCGTTACATCAAGAACCTTATGCGCGCGTGCCCCCAGTTTCAGCGCCAGTTCGCGTGCCACGTCGATTTCTGCGCGATGCCGCTGACCGTAATCGAACGTCACGCAATGGACTTCATCATATTGTTGTAATGCCTGCACCAGACAGGTGGTGGAATCCTGGCCTCCACTGAACACAACGACAGCACGTTTCATAGATAATCCTGCTTGAACAATAAAAGCGTTATGGTAACGCCTGCGATTAACCCGGACCAGCTATTCATTGCGACGGCGCGGGAAGCCAGGCTTCGGTAAATTCAAACCAGCCGCGCGGTGTCAGTCGCACACCGTTCACGCCGGGAGGGGCACTAATGCGATAGTGATAGTTGAATAGCGGCGTCAGCGTCGCGTCTGCCATTAACTGGCTAAAAACCGCTTTTAGGGCATTAAATCGGTTTTCCTCATCAGGCATTACTTGCACCGCGTCCAGTGTCGATTGCAAATGTGCATATGCTGGAGCGTCGAAAACATGTGGCCATAGTGGATCGCAACGCAGCCATTGCTCCAGGGTATATTCCGGTGCTTCGCCAATTAATCTGTCGCCCATCATGAGGTCTGCGTGTGCCAGTAGGGTCGTGTCGTCCCAGTTTTTTGCGTTATGAAAAATAATTGTGAGTTCACAGCCTTCCGCTGCCAGTGTCGCCTGTAGACGTTCTGCCATGGTATGAAGTTCTATCGGTAGGTGATAAACCAGTGTCAAGGTTTTCGGTAGTTTGACCTCATCCGGTACTTGCCATTGCGGAATAGTCCAGCCTGGCAGTAATGCATGACTGGCGGTGATCAGGTTTTCTCCGACTTCTAACGTTTGTAATAAACCGGATTGATGAATAATGGAGATCACTTTTCGCGCCTGCCAGAGGGACAGTCGGGGACTTTTGCGCAACGTTAAATAGCAAAAACCTAAACTGATGCCACTACTGACCTGGCTGACCCGTTGCAACTCCTCCGGTTTGCCGATAGTGATTTGCACGGGATGCCGACAACTGGTTCCCAAATCTTTTTCGAAAAGCGGCGGAGTTATCCAGTACTCAACCGCTTTAAGCAGCGGATGACGTAAATGGTAATAATCATGACTCTCCAGGCGCACCAGTTCCACTGTGAATTGTGTTAAGCGAAAAGGACCAGTGCCGATCAGGGGGAATTGCGGATGCGCCAGATGGCTGCAATAGCTCGCCAGCCGGTGCGCAAGCCAGTAATCGGGGCGATGTAAAAAGAAGGTCAGACACTGCGGATGGGTGACTTCAATACGCTTCACGCTAATAAATAATTGATCCAGTGCTGGCAGTTGTAACAGCATCAATAATCGCTGGTGTAAGTGTGAGGCTTTTACTGCATCGCCGTTATGCCAGTGTAGGGTTGAACGAAGATAAAAGTCCCAGCGTAACCCGTCAGCAGAGGTTTCCCAGTGATGCGCTAAATCGCCAATCGGGCGCTGGGTATTATTATCGAAGCGGGTCAGGCCGGAAAATATCTGTCCGGCGAGATGCTGCTCGGCACGGCCGGGCAAAAAGCCCGGTTGTAGCGGTTCGAGCGGGCGATAGTAGGGAATACGCAACGTGGGCGTATCGTTTTGCCATTGTCCGCCCATAAACGGCTGTAACAGAGTGCGCAGCTCACCTGGGGCCAGTTGCGCCAGCTCCAGCACATCTTGCTGCTTTCCGGTTTCCAGCGCCTGTTCCATCATCGCATTGCGTAGCGATTCTGGCGTGACCAGAAAGCGTAGTTGCCCGCGCTTTCCGCGTCCTGACTGCGCCTGCCACTCCAGCCATCCCGCCTCCTGTGCCTGGCGTAACAGCGTACGAACATGGCGTTCGCTGCAAAAACAGCGTTCGGCCAGTTCGCTGACGGTGACGGTTTGCGGCTTTCCGGCGGAAGGTTGCCACAGACGTTGATACTGGTTAAGACGGTTGAGCAGTCGCATATAAACCCGGAACAATATTATTTAACTATTCACTATTACTTCCGTATATATCAGGTGATACTCAATCACCATTAACCGTGTCACAGAGTGGAGAAAGAAATGGCTCGTCTGGCAGCATTTGATATGGATGGCACTTTATTGATGCCTGACCATCATTTAGGTGAGAAAACCCTCTCTACTTTGGCGCGACTGCGTGAACGCGACATTACCCTCACTTTTGCCACGGGGCGTCATGCGCTGGAGATGCAGCATATTCTCGGGGCGCTATCGCTGGATGCATATTTGATTACCGGCAACGGAACGCGCGTGCATTCTCTGGAAGGTGAACTTTTACATCGTGATGATTTACCTGCGGATGTCGCGGAGCTGGTGCTGTATCAGCAATGGGATACCCGAGCCAGCATGCATATCTTCAATGACGACGGTTGGTTTACCGGGAAAGAGATCCCTGCGTTGTTGCAGGCATTTGTCTATAGCGGTTTTCGTTATCAGATAATCGATGTCAAAAAAATGCCACTCGGCAGCGTCACCAAGATCTGCTTCTGTGGCGATCACGACGATCTTACACGCTTGCAGATCCAGCTATACGAAGCATTAGGCGAGCGTGCACATTTGTGTTTTTCCGCCACGGATTGCCTCGAAGTGCTGCCGGTGGGCTGCAATAAAGGCGCTGCATTGACGGTGCTGACCCAACATTTAGGTTTATCGTTGCGCGATTGCATGGCCTTTGGTGATGCGATGAACGATCGCGAAATGTTAGGCTGCGTCGGTAGCGGATTTATTATGGGCAATGCGATGCCGCAATTGCGCGCGGAGCTCCCGCATTTACCGGTGATTGGACATTGCCGAAATCAGGCTGTCTCTCACTATTTGACGCACTGGCTGGACTATCCACATCTACCTTATTCCCCCGAATAACGAGATCCCTTCCAGCATCGGGCAATTGCCCGGTTTTTTTTGCGTTGAATTTGTCATTTTGTGCCGTGGTGTTTAAACCGCACAGAATAAATTGTCGCGATTTCACCTTTAAAATAGAATTAAAAGAGAAAAAAATTCTCCGTGGAAGGGCTATGTTAGATAAAATTGACCGTAAGCTGCTGGCCTTACTACAGCAGGATTGCACCCTCTCTTTGCAGGCACTGGCTGAAGCCGTTAATCTGACAACCACCCCGTGCTGGAAGCGTCTGAAACGGCTGGAGGACGACGGTATCCTTATCGGCAAAGTCGCCCTGCTGGATCCGGAAAAAATAGGCCTCGGCCTGACCGCCTTTGTGCTGATAAAAACGCAACATCACAGCAGCGAATGGTATTGCCGCTTTGTCACGGTGGTTACCGAAATGCCAGAAGTGCTGGGGTTCTGGCGCATGGCCGGTGAATACGATTATCTGATGCGCGTCCAGGTTGCCGACATGAAACGCTACGACGAGTTTTATAAGCGTCTGGTAAACAGCGTGCCGGGGCTGTCGGACGTCACTTCCAGCTTCGCGATGGAACAGATTAAATACACCACTTCTTTACCCATCGAATAAATATCCAGAATCAGGTCAGGACACAACGCGTGCGATTATTTGCTCAATTAAGCTGGTATTTCCGTCGGGAATGGCGTCGCTATCTCGGGGCTGTCGCCTTGCTTGTCATTATCGCGATGCTGCAACTGGTTCCGCCAAAAGTGGTTGGTATTGTTGTCGATGGCGTGACAGAACAACACTTTACTACCGGGCAGATCCTGATGTGGATCGCCACCATGGTGCTGATTGCCGTTGTGGTTTATCTCCTGCGTTACGTCTGGCGCGTATTGCTGTTTGGTGCGTCTTATCAACTGGCTGTTGAACTGCGTGAAGATTATTACCGCCAGCTAAGCCGGCAGCATCCTGAGTTTTACCTGCGTCATCGCACGGGTGACCTCATGGCTCGTGCGACCAATGACGTCGATCGCGTCGTGTTTGCCGCCGGAGAAGGGGTGCTGACGCTGGTGGATTCACTGGTAATGGGCTGCGCTGTGTTGATTATGATGTCTACGCAAATTAGCTGGCAGTTGACCTTATTTGCCCTGTTGCCGATGCCAGTGATGGCGATCATGATTAAGCGCAACGGCGATGCCTTGCATGAACGCTTTAAGCTGGCGCAGGCGGCGTTTTCCAGTCTTAATGACCGCACCCAGGAAAGCCTCACCAGTATCCGCATGATCAAAGCTTTTGGTCTGGAAGATCGCCAGTCGGCGTTATTTGCCGCGGATGCCGAAGATACCGGCAAAAAAAACATGCGGGTGGCGCGTATTGATGCTCGTTTCGACCCGACCATCTATATCGCGATTGGTATGGCGAACTTGCTGGCGATTGGCGGCGGTAGTTGGATGGTGGTGCAGGGTAGTTTAACGCTGGGCCAGCTCACCAGTTTTATGATGTATTTAGGTCTGATGATTTGGCCAATGCTGGCGCTGGCATGGATGTTTAACATAGTGGAACGTGGTAGTGCTGCGTACAGCCGCATTCGCGCGATGCTGGCGGAAGCGCCGGTGGTGAATGATGGTAGCGAACCCGTGCCGGAAGGTCGTGGCGAACTGGATGTAAATATTCGCCAGTTCACGTATCCGCAGACTGACCATCCTGCGCTGGAAAACGTCAATTTCGCCCTGAAACCCGGTCAGATGCTGGGTATCTGCGGGCCGACTGGTTCCGGCAAAAGTACCCTGTTGTCGCTCATCCAGCGTCATTTCGACGTCAGCGAGGGTAATATTCGCTTTCATGATATTCCTCTGACGCAGTTGCAACTCGATAGCTGGCGTAGCCGCCTGGCGGTAGTTAGCCAGACACCGTTCCTTTTTTCTGACACCGTAGCGAACAACATCGCGTTGGGTTGCCCGAATGCCACCCAGCAAGAGATTGAGCATGTCGCGCGGTTAGCCAGCGTGCATGACGATATTTTGCGTTTACCGCAAGGTTACGATACAGAAGTGGGCGAGCGCGGCGTGATGCTTTCCGGTGGGCAAAAACAGCGTATCTCCATTGCTCGTGCGTTATTAGTCAACGCGGAAATCCTCATCCTTGATGATGCGCTTTCGGCAGTGGACGGACGCACAGAGCACCAGATCCTGCATAACCTGCGGCAGTGGGGGCAGGGAAGAACGGTAATCATCAGTGCCCATCGCCTTTCGGCACTGACGGAAGCCAGTGAAATTATTGTGATGCAGCACGGACATATCGCTCAGCGTGGCAATCATGATGAGCTGGCGCAACAAAGCGGCTGGTATCGCGATATGTATCGCTATCAACAACTGGAGGCGGCGCTCGACGACGCTCCGGAAATTCGCGAGGAGGCCGTTGATGCGTAGTTTTAGCCAACTGTGGCCGACTCTCAAGCGTCTGTTAGCGTACGGTTCACCGTGGCGTAAACCGTTGGGGATTGCGGTCCTGATGATGTGGGTTGCGGCGGCGGCAGAAGTCAGTGGGCCGCTGCTTATCAGCTATTTTATCGACAATATGGTAGCGAAAAATAACCTGCCGTTGAAAGTGGTTGCAGGGCTGGCGGCGGCGTATGTTGGGCTGCAACTGTTTGCAGCCGGGCTACATTACGCGCAGTCGCTGCTGTTTAATCGGGCGGCAGTAGGCGTAGTGCAACAGTTGCGTACCGACGTGATGGATGCTGCGTTACGCCAGCCATTAAGCGAGTTTGATACCCAACCTGTCGGGCAGGTGATTTCCCGCGTCACTAATGATACTGAAGTGATCCGCGACCTCTACGTTACCGTAGTGGCAACGGTCCTGCGTAGCGCCGCCCTGGTGGGTGCGATGCTGGTGGCGATGTTTAGTCTCGACTGGCGAATGGCGCTGGTGGCGATAATGATTTTCCCGGTGGTGCTGGTGGTAATGGTGATATACCAGCGTTACAGCACGCCAATTGTCCGTCGTGTGCGCGCCTATCTGGCGGATATTAACGACGGCTTTAACGAAATCATCAATGGCATGAGCGTCATCCAGCAGTTCCGTCAGCAGGCGCGATTTGGCGAACGTATGGGTGAGGCCAGTCGTTCACACTATATGGCGAGGATGCAAACCCTGCGCCTCGACGGTTTTCTGCTGCGTCCGCTGCTGAGTCTGTTTTCATCGCTCATTCTTTGTGGATTGTTGATGCTGTTTGGCTTCTCCGCCAGCGGTACCATTGAAGTGGGCGTACTGTATGCGTTTATCAGCTATCTTGGGCGGCTTAACGAACCCTTAATCGAACTGACCACGCAACAGGCGATGCTGCAACAGGCTGTTGTTGCTGGTGAGCGCGTGTTTGAGCTGATGGACGGACCGCGCCAGCAATATGGCAATGATGATCGCCCGTTACAGAGTGGCACCATCGAAGTCGATAACGTGTCATTTGCTTATCGCGATGACAATCTGGTGCTAAAGAACATTAATCTCTCTGTGCCTTCGCGCAATTTTGTGGCGCTGGTCGGGCATACCGGCAGTGGTAAAAGTACCCTCGCCAGTTTATTGATGGGCTATTACCCGCTAACGGAAGGTGAGATTCGCCTTGATGGTCGTCCATTAAGTTCGCTAAGTCACAGCGCGCTGCGCCAGGGCGTGGCAATGGTGCAGCAAGATCCGGTGGTGCTGGCGGATACCTTCCTCGCCAACGTGACGCTGGGGCGTGATATCTCCGAAGAACGCGTCTGGCAGGCGCTGGAAACCGTGCAACTGGCGGAGCTGGCACGCAGTATGAGCGACGGGATTTATACGCCGCTGGGCGAGCAGGGAAATAATCTCTCAGTCGGGCAAAAGCAACTGCTGGCACTGGCACGCGTGTTGGTGGAGACGCCGCAAATCCTGATCCTTGATGAGGCAACCGCCAGCATTGACTCCGGTACTGAACAGGCGATTCAACATGCTCTGGCGGCAGTGCGTGAACATACCACGCTGGTGGTGATTGCTCACCGCTTATCAACTATTGTTGATGCCGACACCATTCTGGTGCTTCATCGTGGGCAAGCTGTGGAGCAGGGCACTCACCAGCAACTGCTGGCGGCCCAGGGACGCTACTGGCAGATGTATCAACTGCAACTTGCGGGCGAAGAGCTGGCAGCCAGCGTGCGTGAAGAGGAATCATTGAGCGCCTGAATAGCGCAATATTTCATCGTTGGTGCAAAAATGTAACGCACTGTGCACTGTCATAGTGCGTTTTCATTTTCAATCTTCTTAACTTCCTGCTCTCTTTCTCATTTTTCATTTCTGGCACACCGCTTGCAATATCTTCTTCGTGTAGCAGAACCATTACCGAATTCTGACCGGAGGGGATCTATGAAGCTGGTGACCGTGATAATCAAACCATTCAAGCTGGAAGACGTTCGTGAAGCGTTATCTTCCATTGGTATTCAGGGCCTGACCGTCACCGAAGTGAAAGGTTTCGGGCGTCAGAAAGGGCATGCCGAGCTGTACCGGGGGGCGGAATACAGCGTCAACTTTCTGCCAAAAGTAAAAATTGATGTGGCGATTGCTGATGACCAACTCGATGAAGTGATCGATATCGTCAGTAAGGCGGCTTACACCGGAAAAATTGGCGACGGCAAAATCTTTGTCGCTGAATTGCAACGCGTCATTCGTATTCGTACCGGCGAAGCCGACGAAGCGGCGCTGTAATCTCTGGCACACAGCAACAGGAACGAAAAATGAAGATAGCGACGATAAAAACTGGGCTTGCTTCACTGGCGATGCTGCCGGGACTGGTAATGGCTGCACCTGCGGTGGCCGATAAAGCCGACAATGCGTTTATGATGATCTGTACTGCGCTGGTGCTGTTTATGACTATTCCGGGGATTGCCCTGTTTTACGGTGGGTTGATTCGCGGCAAAAACGTGCTGTCGATGCTGACGCAGGTGACGGTGACGTTTGCACTGGTCTGTATTCTCTGGGTGGTTTACGGTTACTCGCTGGCGTTTGGTGAGGGCAACAACTTCTTCGGCAACATTAACTGGCTGATGCTGAAAAACATCGAACTGACGGCGGTGATGGGCAGCATTTATCAGTATATCCACGTAGCGTTTCAGGGATCGTTTGCCTGCATTACCGTAGGCTTGATAGTTGGGGCGCTGGCGGAACGAATCCGCTTCTCAGCTGTGTTGATTTTCGTGGTGGTATGGCTGACGCTCTCCTACATTCCGATTGCGCATATGGTGTGGGGCGGTGGTTTGCTGGCTTCTCACGGTGCGCTGGATTTCGCGGGTGGCACGGTGGTGCACATTAACGCCGCAATCGCCGGTCTGGTGGGCGCATATCTGATAGGCAAACGCGTGGGCTTCGGCAAAGAGGCGTTTAAACCGCACAACCTGCCGATGGTCTTCACCGGGACTGCCATTCTCTATATCGGTTGGTTTGGCTTTAATGCCGGGTCAGCGGGCACGGCGAATGAAATCGCAGCACTGGCATTTGTGAATACTGTGGTCGCAACGGCGGCGGCAATTCTTGGCTGGATCTTCGGTGAATGGGCGCTGCGTGGTAAGCCTTCACTGCTGGGAGCGTGTTCAGGCGCGATTGCCGGTCTGGTCGGCGTGACGCCAGCCTGTGGCTACATTGGGGTTGGCGGCGCGTTGATTATCGGCGTGGTAGCTGGTCTGGCGGGCTTGTGGGGCGTTACCATGCTCAAACGCTTGCTGCGGGTGGATGATCCCTGCGATGTCTTCGGTGTGCACGGCGTTTGTGGCATTGTCGGCTGTATCATGACCGGGATTTTTGCTGCCAGCTCGCTGGGCGGCGTGGGCTTCGCTGAAGGTGTGACGATGGGCCATCAGTTGCTGGTACAGCTGGAAAGCATCGCCATTACGATCGTCTGGTCCGGTGTGGTGGCATTTATTGGCTACAAACTGGCGGATCTGACGGTTGGTCTGCGTGTGCCGGAAGAACAAGAGCGAGAAGGGCTGGACGTCAACAGCCACGGCGAGAATGCCTATAACGCGTAACAAGCACTGCAAAAAACAGCCGGACGGTTTTCACCTCCGGCTATTTTTTTAATTGTGATTACGCATTACCCCTTCCTGAACGGTCGAGGCAACCAGCACGCCGTCCTGAGTATAAAACTCACCGCGCACAAAGCCGCGTGCGCTGGACGCCGAGGTGCTCTCCACGCTATACAGCAGCCATTCATTCAAATTAAACGGGCGATGGAACCACATGGAATGGTCAATGGTGGCAATCTGAATCCCCGGTTCGAGAAAACCGATGCCGTGCGGCTGTAGAGCTACCGGCAGGAAGTTAAGATCAGAAGCGTAACCGAGCAGATACTGATGAACGCGCAGATCATCCGGCACGCTACCATTTGCGCGGATCCACACCTGACGATGCGGTTCTGCGACGTGCCCTTTCAGTGGGTTATGAAACTCCACCGGACGGACTTCAAGCGGACGATCGCAGATGAATTTATCTTTCAGCACTGGCGGCAGCAGGTGCGCCAGCGATTGGGCGATTTGCGTTTCCGAAGGCAGGCCATCAGGCGCTGGCGCGGACGGCATTGTTTTTTGATGTTCGAAACCCGCTTCTGGTGCCTGGAAAGAGGCAGTCATATAAAAAATCGGTTTGCCGTTTTGAATAGCAGCAACCCGGCGGGCGCTGAAGCTGTTACCGTCACGCAGCGTTTCGACATCATAAATAATCGGTTTCTTACTATCGCCTGGGCGAAGAAAGTAGCTGTGAAACGAATGTACCAGCCGCTCTTCAGGGACGGTCTCTTTTGCAGCATACAAGGCCTGACCCACGACCTGGCCGCCAAACACCTGGCGTAAACCTAAATCTTCACTCTGGCCGCGAAAGAGTCCTTCCTCAATTTTTTCCAGATTTAACAATGTCAGTAAATTTTTTAGCGCCTGACTCATATAACTCTCCAGTAACAAAGCTGCCGCAGCAAGCCAAAGTGAGTTGAGTATAACGCAAATTTGCCACTGGTCCGATGGGTGCAATGGTCTGAATTACGGGCTAATTACAGGCAGAAATGCGTGATGTGTGCCACACTTGTTGACGTTACTATTTTGTTAACCACTCTTCCGGCGAGGAAAGTTAGCCCGCTGGTGCATTGATAATAAGGAGAAGTGAATGAAACTCGTGCACATGGCCAGTGGTTTAGCGGTTGCGATTGCGTTGGCGGCTTGCGCAGATAAAAGCGCGGATATTCAGACGCCAGCACCGGCTGCAAATACGTCTATTTCAGCAACACAACAACCTGCTATCCAGCAACCGAATGTCTCCGGTACCGTCTGGATCCGTCAGAAAGTCGCACTGCCGCCTGATGCTGTGCTGACCGTGACACTTTCTGACGCGTCGTTAGCCGATGCACCGTCAAAAGTACTGGCGCAGAAAGCGGTGCGTACCGAAGGCAAACAGTCACCATTCAGCTTTGTTCTGCCATTTAACCCGGCAGATGTTCAGCCGAATGCGCGTATTCTGTTGAGTGCGGCGATTACCGTGAATGACAAACTGGTATTTATTACCGATACCGTTCAGCCGGTGATCAACAAGGGCGGAACTAAAGCCGACCTGACATTGGTGCCGGTGCAGCAAACCGCCGTGCCGGTTCAGGCCAGCGGTGGCGCAACGACTACTGTACCTTCGACTTCACCAACTCAGGTGAATCCGTCTTCGGCAGTTCCAGCTCCTACGCAATATTAAGCGCAGTTAACCCTCTCCGCCCGGAGAGGGTTAGTAGTTCCAGCGATAACGCTGCAAGTCGATTTGCCCGCTTCCCGATACCATCACACCTTCTGCCAGTAATGCCTGTCGTTGACGCTGTAAATCCGGTCCGGTTAGCGAAATTGTGCCGTGGCGATTAACCACCCGATGCCAGGGCAAGGTGCTGCCTTCAGGGAGACGCTTTAACACACCGCCCACCTGGCGCGCGGCGCGGGGCGATCCTGCCAGTTTCGCCACATCACCGTAAGTGGTGACATAGCCTTCGGGAATAGCGGCGACGATTTGCCAGACGCGTTGGGGAAATGAATCTTCTTTTTCCATCTTTTCTTCCTGAGGTAATTTTTCAGCATAATCTGGAAAAACGCCCGAGTGAAGTCGCATTGCGCAAGAAACCAGCATCCGGTACGCAATGGGTTGCAATTAGCCGGGGCAGCAGTGATAATGCGCCTGCGCGTTGGTTCTCAACGCTCTCAATGGGGGCTCTGTTGGTTCTCCCGCAACGCTACTCTGTTTACCAGGTCAGGTCCGGAAGGAAGCAGCCAAGGCAGATGACGCGTGTGCCGGGATGTAGCTGGCAGGGCCCCCACCCATTTCTGCCTCCCCCCGTTTCGTCAAAAAATCCCAATATGGCTAAACTTTAACCACAACTGACGTCGCAAGAATTGTCTGGCTGCGCAGTACGCTTCGGAGGTATGTCTGATGAAGTATGTTGATGGTTTTGTGGTTGCCGTTCCTGCCGATAAAAAGGATGCCTATCGGGAAATGGCTGCTAAGGCTGCGCCATTGTTTAAAGAGTTTGGCGCGCTTCGTATTGTCGAATGCTGGGCCAGCGATGTACCGGATGGCAAAGTGACCGATTTTCGTATGGCGGTAAAAGCTGAAGAGAATGAAGAGGTTGTCTTTAGCTGGATTGAATACCCTTCAAAAGAGGTCCGCGACGCTGCTAATCAAAAGATGATGTCGGACCCACGGATGAAAGAGTTCGGCGAGTCCATGCCGTTTGATGGTAAGCGAATGATCTATGGCGGATTCGAGTCAATCATCGACGAATAGGTAGCGTGACGGGCTGTGCGGCGTGCCGTCAGCCCTACAATTCACAAATGTTGCTCGGCCCAGCGTAAGAAATCTTCTTTCGGTAATGCCTTGCTGTAGAGCCAGCCCTGACCGTAGTGCACGCCATGCTGGCGTAACCACTCTTCTTGTTTACTGGTTTCGATTCCCTCCGCTACCATTTTCAGTTTCAGTGTTTTTGCCATTTCGATGATATGCGGCGTGACATTTTTATATTCCAGCGCATCAACGAAAGATTTATCGATCTTCAGAATGTCGACATCCAGATCCTGTAAATAACTTAAACTTGAATACCCCGTACCAAAATCATCGAGATAAATTTCATGGCCCGCCTCCCGGTAGCGAGAAATTATCGGGGCGCTGGTTTTCGGATCGGCAAACTCGCGTTCAGTGAGTTCAAGCGCGATCTGTCTGGGATTAACCTGATAGTGATTGATCATTTCACGCAGCAATTGCGGGATTTTTTCCGAGGTGAGCACGGTGGATTCAAGATTGATCGAAATATGCTGCTGCGGATGCTGACGCAGCCAGTCGCCCATATCTTCGAAGACGCTTCTTATAATCAGTAGCGTCAACGGCTCAGAAAGGCCCGTTTGCTGTGCCAGTGGAATAAAACTATCTGGTGACAACCAACTACCGTCTGTCTGCGGCCAGCGCGCCAGTGCCTCAGCACCGACAATTTTGCCATTGGCTAAGGAGACAATCGGCTGATAGTGCACGCAAATATCACGATTTTCGATAGCATCCTGCAGCCGATGATGCGGTGACTGGATACGGCGCAAAATACGCAGCACAAACATCGCTGCCAGCAGGCCAATCACCAACCCGAGCGGTAACCAAATAAAGACTTGCCGATGCCAGCCTTTCTGCAACATTTTCGTTGAAGCCCAGGTGATGATCGAAATATTCATTTCCGGGAAGGGCAGGATATCGTAAATGATTCCATTATTTTCGATATGCTCACCGGGTGTTTTTTGTAGTCTGGTAATAATTCCCTGAGCAATTTCATCGCTGCTGGTTATCACAACGTTATGGGCATTGCCAATAATGGCGGCATCAATTTGCCATGAGCTATAGGGAATGACATCAATAAAGGAAGCGGGGTCGATCATGACGACATAATGTGCCGTTCCCATGGCAACCATGTAACGGATAATGCCTAAATCGTTATGCGATGTTAACCAGACACGATAACCATCTTTCGAAATTTTACCTGGCTCGGGGAAGGTATCGGGCGGGCTTTCATGCTCCAGAGACGAACACTGGGGAACGTTGTTATCGATATAAACCACTTCCTGAATATAGCGATAACTGTAAGATACCCGACGCATTTCCATGAGATGGGCTTCGCTACAGGTAGCGCCTTGCCATCTTTCCAGCTCTTGCAGCGCATCTTTCCCTTGTGTCGCCACCTTATTGGCCCGAATAGCGACGCGGGAGGAATACGTATTCAGCTCTTCAATAAATGATGTTTCTACCTGCTGATGGGCCAGCCAGATGCTTAAGCCGACAGGCAGCAATACTGAAAGAATCAGTACTCCCGAAATAAGGCCGACCAGATGTCGTGTTCTCACCAGCATATCCTTATTAACACAGTGTAGGGAAAGTATATCTGATTGTGGAAAAAGGCTGGCAGGAGATAAGGAGGTAGAGCCGGGATTTCATGAAGGGATGGGTGGAAACGAACGTTGTCATTTGACCAGGCGCAGAGCTTTACGCCTGGTATGTAACCCTAACTTAAGATGTTGATTCGGCGCGAGCGAGGGTAAAAATATCGTAAAAAGACAGTTCACCTTTACGGACGATCATTTTTTGCAGTTGTTCTTTATGAACATCCGCGACACGCGGAGAGTTCAAGATGGCTTCAACCAGCGCGGCAGGTACAAAGCGCGTGTTGTACCATTCGCCGTTATAGCAAACGCGGAAATCCAGCACGTCGATATCTTCATAGCGGTAGCGTGGGTAGACATCGAAAAAGAAGAAACCATTAAGCAGGATAAATAATACAACCAGTAGCCAGACAGAGCCTGACAGCGTTTCGGACTGCAACATCACTGCCAGGGTGGCAAAAAAAGCAACGTACATACCGATAAACAGCCCCGGATGTTTACGGATAAAACTGATACTAAAGCGGGGTTTGTTGTCGCGTTTTTCGCGGGTATTTAGAGACTCAATTGTTTCGGTCAGCAGGCGTTGTATTTCGGTCATCGTTTGCCTTCGTGGTATCTGCAACTTTCCAGGGAACACCCTATTTTAACGTGGGAATAGTAGAGGGGAAGTAACAGATTTACCACAATTTTGCATAACAGTTGCGAAAAACATATTACAATTTTTTAATTATTCTGGCTGGATTACCGCCCACGACAACGTTGTCCGGGACATCTTTTGTGACAACTGCACCTGAGGCTACCACGACGTTATCACCAATGGTCACACCAGGGTTAATGACCGCGCGTCCGCCAATCCAGACGTTATTACCGATGGTGACGGGTATCCCCAGTTCAGCACCGCTATTACGTGCTACAGGGTCGATGGGATGTGTTGCCGTGTAGATATGAACGCCTGGTGCCAACATACAGTTATCACCGATGCGAATAGGGCAGACATCAAGCATCACGCAATCGAAGTTGGCGAAAAAATTATTGCCGAGAAAAATATTATAGCCATAATCACAGCGAAACGTTGGCTCAATATAAGCCTCTGTCACCTGACCGAATAAATCAGCGAGAATTTGCTGGCGTAATGTGTGCTCTTCCGCCAGGGAATGATTGTATCGGTGAATAAGCTGACGAGCGCGCAGGCGATCGCGAGATAACGTCTCATCTGCCGAGCGATACAACTCACCAGCAATCATCTTTTCTTTTTCTGTGCTCATTACTGACCTCCGGTTGCTGAAAATGCGGCAACACAGTAAGACGAAAAGTCAGTGAAGAGAACGTTCCCATTACATCTGTGTGATAAAGATCACATAGGGTACGTCTTCATGGCGAAAAAGTATAAAATTCTTAATAAACAGCCGGTTATAGCTCCGAAAGCGAATTATTTATTAGCGAATAAATTTCCATACTGAGGAAGGGATCTTGTCGTACAGTTTATTCATGGTCAATTCGGCGAGGCGGTGATCTGCGGCTGAGTAAAATACCGCCAGTTCATTATCTGATAATTCGTATTTATTTTTCTCGATAACACGCTCCAGCGTGTCAATTGTCTGGCAACGACGTAAACGCATTAAATAATCGGTTTTTGTTAAAGGTTTTTCGGACATACTTCTACCCATGGTTGTAATAATTCTAACAAGATAAACTCGCAGGATTCTCTTTCGTCGCATTGACAAAACAACGGAATAGTCGATTACCTGACTTCCGCCATTTCTGAAGATCCTGCATATTAATACCATAACTGCTGAACAACATAAAGGTGTCATCCAGATATTCGTCGATCTGCTCAATGAGCTTATTGTCTTCATTATACTTAATTTTGTAATTAAGTGCGAAGGTCGCAATATGCTCAATCAGTTCATTCAACTGGAGGTTGATCGCCGAGGTTGGGTCGTTAACCCAGCCATGATTGCTTTCTTCAAGGTTTGCAAGACAGTCATGATACAGGGTTTCACAGAGAAACTTAAGCTGTGCGATATCATGTCTTTTGGGTGAGTATTCATCCATAACGCGTCCCCTTCTTAGTGGTTGAACTAACGGACACCTTTCGGGATGGAAAAAACTTACTGACCTGGACTTGCCCTCTCGTTTGTTAGCTTAACTATAAGCCACTCTTTGCAGGTTTTCATCGCATTATTACGAAAAATTACAATTAGGAAGGAAGCGGGACAGGACTTACTTTTTCATACTAGCACTAACCCGCAGCAGGTAAAAGCAGTTTGCTCGAACTGTTCATAACATTTCAGGATTATCGCCAGATGAAATTGGTAACACTAATACCAGGATTGCTCTGAATATGACGTAATAACCGAGGAATGAATAAAGAATTACCGCAAATAATTAAGAATAGCCTCTAAATGATTATGGATTATTAAATCTATTAGCGCTACTTAATATAAATTAACTAACAATCAGTATTTTTTATGAATTTTATACGTGTTTAATACTGGTTTTCGTATGAGATCCTGAGTTGGTGGTTCAATGACTCCTTAATGTTCGTCGGTTATGCATAAAAAAGGCCGCTTGCGCGGCCTTAGTGATTACACGTTGTATCAATGATGATCGACAGTATGGCTGTGCTCGATATCTTCATTCTTGCGGCTAAAGCGGCGGCGAACCACCACAAAGAATACCGGAACGAAGAAGATTGCCAGTACCGTTGCGGTCACCATCCCGCCCATTACACCGGTACCTACTGCGTTCTGCGCGCCGGAACCAGCACCAGTACTGATAACCAGCGGCATAACGCCGAGGATAAACGCCAGCGAGGTCATCAGGATCGGACGTAAACGCATCCGCACCGCATCAAGCGTCGCTTCAATCAGACCTTTACCTTCTTTATCCATCAAGTCTTTGGCGAATTCGACGATAAGTATCGCGTTCTTCGCCGACAACCCAATGGTTGTGAGCAGGCCTACCTGGAAGTAAACGTCATTGGTCAGGCCACGGAAGGTGGCAGCCAGCAACGCACCGATAACCCCCAGCGGAACGACCAGCATAACGGAGAACGGAATCGACCAGCTTTCATACAGCGCCGCCAGACACAGGAACACGACAATCAACGAAATCGCGTACAGTGAAGGTGCCTGGTTGCCGGAGAGACGTTCCTGATAGGACATCCCCGTCCAGTCATAGCCAACACCGGTAGGCAGTTTGCTCGCCAGTTGTTCCATCAGCTCCATTGCTTCACCGGTACTTTTACCCGGTGCCGCCTGGCCTAAGATTTCCATGGATGGCAGGCCGTTGTAACGTTCCAGACGCGGCGAACCGTACTCCCAACGAGAAGAGGAGAACGCCGAGAACGGCACCATCTGACCATCAGCAGCACGAACATACCAGTCGCCGATATCATCCGGCAGCATACGGTATTTCGCTTCTGACATGACGTAAACTTTCTTCACACGACCGCGGTCGATAAAGTCGTTCACATAGCTACCGCCCCATGCAGCGCCCAGAGTGGTGTTAATGTCGTTGATAGAAACACCCAGCGCCTGCGCTTTTTCCTGGTCGATATCAATCTTAAACTGCGGGGTATCTTCCAGACCGTTTGGACGTACGCTGGTCAACATATCAGGGTGCTTCGCTGCTTCTGCAAGCAGCTGGTTACGCGCCTGAGTCAGTTTTTCGTGACCAAGGCCAGCCTGGTCAATCAGCTCAAAGTCAAAGCCGGTTGCAGTACCCAGTTCCACGATTGCGGGCAGGTTAAAGGCGAAAACCATCGCATCTTTGATTTGCGAGAAAGCGCGTGTTGCACGCATGGTAATCGCTTCAACTTTGTTTTCTTCACCCGGACGATCGGCCCAGTCCTTCAAGGAAACGAACGCAATACCGGTATTCTGACCACGTCCCGCAAAGCCGAAGCCGTTAACGGCGAACACCGACTCAACGTTGTTCTTTTCTTTGGTCAGATAGTAATTCGTTACCTCATTGAGCACTTTCTGCGTACGTTCCTGCGTTGCACCTGCTGGCAGCTGAACCATGGTCATAAATACGCCCTGGTCTTCATCTGGCAAGAAGGAGCTTGGCAGACGCACGAACAGATAGGCCATGCCGACCACGATGATCAGATACAGCACCAGGTAACGCCCTGTACTGCGCAGAATACCGCCTACGCTGTCGGTGTAGTGGTGCGTGCTCTTCTCGAACATGCGGTTAAACCAGCCGAAGAAGCCTTTTTTACCTTCCCCGTGATCGCCTTTGGCAATCGGTTTCAGCATGGTGGCACAAAGAGCCGGGGTCAGAATCAACGCCACCAGTACCGACAGCGCCATTGCTGAAACAATGGTAATAGAGAACTGACGATAGATAGCACCAGTAGAACCGCCAAAGAAGGCCATCGGTACGAATACCGCCGACAGTACCATCGCGATACCGACCAGAGCGCCCTGAATCTGCCCCATCGACTTACGGGTGGCTTCTTTTGGCGGCAAACCTTCTTCCGCCATAACACGCTCAACGTTTTCTACCACAACGATGGCGTCATCCACCAACAGGCCGATGGCGAGCACCATCCCGAACATTGTTAGCGTGTTTATCGAGAAGCCAAAGGCGGCAAGGACGGCAAAGGTCCCCAGCAATACCACCGGTACGGCAATGGTCGGAATCAACGTCGCGCGGAAGTTCTGCAGGAACAGATACATAACCAGGAACACGAGGATGATCGCTTCGACCAGCGTTTTAACCACTTCGTGAATAGAGATTTTCACGAACGGCGTGGTGTCGTACGGGTAAACAATTTTCAGACCCGACGGGAAGAACGGTTCCATCTTCGCCAGTTCAGCACGGATTGCCGCAGCGGTATCCAGCGCGTTTGCACCGGTCGCCAGCTTGATCCCCAGACCGGAAGCCGGTTGGCCGTTAAACTCTGCGATGATGTCGTAGTTCTCACCACCCAGCTCAATTTTCGCCACATCACGCAGCAGCACGCGGGAACCATCCTGATTCACTTTCAGCAGGATTTTGCCAAACTCTTCAGTAGAGGTCAGACGCGTCTGAGCAATAATAGAGGCGTTAAGCTGTTGGCCTTTCACCGGCGGCGTACCACCGAGCTGACCAGCTGCAACCTGGGCGTTCTGCGCTTTGATGGCGGTAATGACATCAACCGGTGTTAGCTGGAATTTGTTTAGTTCATTCGGGTTCATCCAGATACGCATCGCGTACTGTGAACCGAACAACTGAACGTCACCCACGCCCGACGTACGGCTGATGGCATCTTTCATATTTGCCGCTACGTAGTCAGAGATATCCTCCTGCGTCATGGTGCCATCGGTGTTGATAACGCCGACAACCATCAGGAAGCTGCTGGATGATTTCTCAACGCTCACCCCTTGCTGCTGAACTTCTTGCGGCAGCAACGGCATCGCCAGCTGCAGTTTGTTCTGCACCTGAACCTGCGCGATATCCGCATCAGTACCAGACTCAAAGGTCAGGGTGATCTGCACGGTACCCGTGGAGTCACTGTTAGAGGACATGTACATCAGGTTATCGATACCGTTCATATTCTGTTCGATAACCTGTGTCACCGTGTCCTGCACTGTTTTCGCATCAGCGCCGGGGTAGGAGGCGGAGATCGTTACTGCCGGCGGTGCAATCGTAGGATATTGCGCCACCGGCAGTTTGAGGATCGCCAGCCCCCCTGCCAACATGATGATAATGGCGATCACCCACGCAAAAATCGGGCGATCGATAAAGAAATTAGGCATGTCTTAACGGCTCCTGTTTAAGTTAAGACTTGGACTGTTCAGGCTGAGCACCGCTTGCGGCTTGCTGGTTATTATCAGCGGTAACTTCTTGTGCTTTTACCTGGACACCAGGACGCACTTTCTGCAGCCCACTTATTACTACGCGATCGCCTGCTTTCAGACCTTCTGTCACCAGCCACTTATCGCCAATAGCCTGGCTTGCAACGATCGGACGGGTTTCCACTTTGTCATCCGCGCCAACCACCAGTACGGTGGCATCGCCACGCGGCGTACGGGTTACGCCCTGTTGCGGGACTAAAATAGCGTTTGGATTAAGCCCTTCTTCCAGACGTGCACGTACGAACATACCCGGCAGCAGAGTGTGATCCGGGTTCGGGAAGATAGCGCGTAGGGTGATAGACCCGGTGGTCTGATCAACGGTAACGTCAGAGAATTCCAGCGTACCGTCCTGCGGGAACTTAATGCCGTCACTGGTGATCAGCGACACTTTGGCTTTGCCGTTCTCTTGTTTCAGCGTGCCATTTGCCAGTTCCTGTTTCAGGCGCAGGAAGTCGTTGCTGGACTGGGTCACATCAACGTAGATCGGATCAAGTTGCTGCACGGTTGCCAGCGCAGTCGCCTGACCGTTCTGTACCAATGCGCCTTCCGTCACGTTCGACTTACCAATGCGACCGCTAATCGGAGAGGTAACTTTGGTGTAAGCCAGATTGATCCGCGCAGTTTCAACGGCAGCTTTCGCCGCAGTTACCGCAGCATTTGCCTGTTGCGCATCAGCCAGAGCCTGATCGTACTCTTGCTTACTGATGTACTGAGTACCGAGCAATTTCTGATAACGATTCACCGTCAATTGCGCGATATTGGCTGCAGCCTGGGCTTTCGCCAGATCGCCTTTCGCGCTGTCGTATGCCGCCTGATAGGTCGCAGGATCAATCTGATAGAGAGAGACACCTGCTTCGATGTCGCTACCTTCTTTGAAATTACGCTTCAGGATAATCCCGCTAACTTGAGGACGAACTTCTGCGATCCGGTAGGCACTGGTGCGACCCGGAAGCTCGGTTGTGATCTGCAGAGGTTCAGTTTTGACTGTTACTACGCCAACGGCGGGCATCTGCTGGCCACCTTGTTGGGCCTGTTTGTCGTCACATCCTGTTAGGGCTAAGCTGCCTGAGAGCATCAGAACGACCGCCAGAGGCGTAAACCCTCTGTTTTTGTTCATATGTAAACCTCGAGTGTCCGATTTCAAATTGGTCAATGGTCAAAAGTTAATAAACCCATTGCTGCGTTTATATTATCGTCGTGCTATGGTACATACATTCACAAATGTATGTAAATCTAACGCCTGTAAATTCACGAACATATGGCACGAAAAACCAAACAAGAAGCGCAAGAAACGCGCCAACACATCCTCGATGTGGCTCTACGTCTTTTCTCACAGCAGGGGGTATCATCCACCTCGCTGGGCGAGATTGCAAAAGCAGCTGGCGTTACGCGCGGTGCAATCTACTGGCATTTTAAAGACAAGTCGGATTTGTTCAGTGAGATCTGGGAACTGTCAGAATCCAATATTGGTGAACTAGAGCTTGAGTATCAGGCAAAATTCCCTGGCGATCCACTCTCAGTATTAAGAGAGATATTAATTCATGTTCTTGAATCCACGGTGACAGAAGAACGGCGTCGATTATTGATGGAGATTATATTCCACAAATGCGAATTTGTCGGAGAAATGGCTGTTGTGCAACAGGCACAACGTAATCTCTGTCTGGAAAGTTATGACCGTATAGAACAAACGTTAAAACATTGTATTGAAGCGAAAATGTTGCCTGCGGATTTAATGACGCGTCGGGCAGCAATTATTATGCGCGGCTATATTTCCGGCCTGATGGAAAACTGGCTCTTTGCCCCGCAATCTTTTGATCTTAAAAAAGAAGCCCGCGATTACGTCGCCATCTTACTGGAGATGTATCTCCTGTGTCCCACGCTTCGTAACCCTGCCATTACCGAATAACCCTGAATCTGACTCCAGGATTTTTCCTGGACATTTTCGTCGTTGCTATTCTGGTTCACTGCGTCGTGATATTCTTGCGGTTTGACTTTTTCAGGTCGTTCTTCAGGTTCAGAAACCTTCATTCATCATGACTATGTTCCAGTATTACAAACGATCACGGCATTTTGTTTTTTCAGCATTTATTGCTTTTGTTTTTGTCTTGTTATGCCAGAACACGGCGTTTGCGCGGGCGTCATCGAATGGTGATCTGCCGACAAAAGCGGACCTGCAGGCACAACTTGACTCACTGAATAAACAAAAAGATCTTTCTGCTCAGGACAAACTGGTGCAGCAGGATCTGACAGATACATTAGCTACCCTCGATAAAATCGATCGCGTAAAAGAAGAGACAGTTCAGCTACGGCAAAAAGTCGCTGAAGCGCCGGAAAAAATGCGCCAGGCGACCGCGGCGTTAACTGCACTTAGCGATGTCGATAATGACGAAGAAACGCGCAAAATTCTGAGCACACTTTCGTTGCGCCAGCTGGAAACTCGCGTTGCCCAGGCGCTGGACGATTTGCAAAACGCACAAAACGATCTGGCGTCTTATAACAGCCAGCTGGTTTCGTTACAGACGCAGCCCGAACGCGTGCAAAATGCGATGTATAACGCTTCGCAGCAGCTGCAACAAATTCGCAGTCGTCTGGATGGGACTGATGTCGGCGAGACTGCCTTACGTCCCAGCCAGAAAGTGTTAATGCAGGCCCAGCAGGCGTTGCTGAATGCGGAGATTGACCAGCAGCGTAAAAGCCTGGAAGGGAACACCGTCTTGCAGGATACCTTGCAAAAGCAACGGGATTACGTGACGGCGAACAGCGCCCGTCTGGAGCACCAGTTGCAGCTGTTGCAAGAAGCAGTAAACAGCAAGCGCCTGACTTTAACCGAAAAAACGGCGCAGGAAGCCGTCTCCCCGGATGAAGCCGCGCGTATTCAGGCTAATCCGCTGGTGAAGCAGGAACTGGAAATTAACCAGCAGTTAAGTCAGCGTCTGATTACAGCGACTGAAAACGGTAATCAGTTGATGCAGCAAAACATTAAAGTCAAAAACTGGCTGGAGCGGGCGCTTCAATCGGAACGCAATATTAAAGAGCAGATTGCCGTCCTGAAGGGCAGCCTGCTGTTGTCTCGTATCCTTTACCAGCAACAACAAACGCTGCCCTCGGCGGATGAACTGGAAAACATGACCAACCGCATCGCGGATTTGCGTCTCGAACAGTTTGAAGTTAACCAGCAGCGTGATGCACTCTTCCAGAGCGATGCGTTCGTCAACAAACTGGAAGAAGGTCACACCAACGAAGTCAACAGCGAAGTTCACGATGCGTTATTGCAAGTAGTTGATATGCGTCGCGAATTGCTGGATCAGCTTAACAAACAGTTGGGTAACCAGCTGATGATGGCCATTAACCTGCAAATCAACCAGCAGCAGTTAATGAGTGTGTCGAAAAACCTGAAATCCATCCTGACTCAGCAAATCTTTTGGGTGAACAGTAACCGTCCAATGGACTGGGACTGGATCAAAGCGTTCCCGCAAAGCCTGAAAGATGAATTTAAGTCGATGAAAATCACGGTGAACTGGGAAAAAGCCTGGCCTGCCGTTTTTATCGCTTTCCTCGCCGGTTTGCCGCTGCTGTTGATTGCCGGGCTGATCCACTGGCGTCTGGGCTGGCTGAAAGCGTATCAACAAAAACTGGCTTCCGCTGTGGGTTCCCTGCGTAACGACAGCCAGCTCAACACACCAAAAGCGATCCTTATCGACCTGATCCGTGCGCTGCCGGTGTGCCTGATTATTCTCGCGGTTGGCCTGATTCTGTTGACCATGCAGCTCAACATCAGCGAACTGCTATGGTCGTTCAGTAAAAAACTGGCGATTTTCTGGCTGGTGTTTGGCCTGTGCTGGAAGGTACTGGAGAAAAACGGCGTTGCCGTGCGTCACTTTGGTATGCCGGAACAGCAGACCAGCCACTGGCGTCGGCAAATTGTCCGCATCAGTCTCGCATTGCTGCCTATCCATTTCTGGTCTGTGGTGGCAGAACTTTCCCCGCTGCATCTGATGGATGATGTGCTGGGGCAGGCTATGATTTTCTTCAACCTGCTGCTGATTGCCTTCCTGGTATGGCCGATGTGCCGCGAAAGCTGGCGTGATAAAGAGTCGCACACCATGCGACTGGTCACCATTACCGTACTGTCGATTATCCCGATTGCGTTGATGGTGCTGACCGCCACGGGTTATTTCTACACCACGCTGCGCCTCTCCGGGCGTTGGATTGAAACCGTTTATTTGGTGATCATCTGGAACCTGCTGTACCAGACAGTACTGCGTGGCTTAAGCGTGGCGGCGCGGCGTATCGCCTGGCGTCGTGCGCTGGCGCGTCGGCAGAATCTGGTGAAAGAGGGCGCAGAAGGTGCTGAACCGCCGGAAGAACCCACCATTGCACTGGAGCAGGTTAACCAGCAGACGCTGCGTATTACCATGTTGCTGATGTTTGCGCTGTTTGGTGTCATGTTCTGGGCAATTTGGTCCGATTTGATCACCGTGTTCAGCTATCTGGACAGCATTACGCTCTGGCATTACAACGGTACTGAAGCTGGTGCTGCGGTGGTGAAAAACGTCACCATGGGCAGTCTGTTGTTTGCGATTATCGCCTCAATGGTGGCCTGGGCGTTGATTCGCAACCTGCCTGGTTTGCTGGAAGTGCTGGTGCTCTCGCGACTGAATATGCGCCAGGGCGCGTCGTATGCCATTACTACCATCCTTAACTACATCATTATTGCCGTTGGTGCGATGACGGTGTTCGGGTCGCTGGGCGTCTCTTGGGATAAACTCCAGTGGCTGGCAGCAGCATTATCCGTAGGTCTTGGTTTTGGTTTACAAGAAATTTTCGGTAACTTCGTCTCCGGTTTGATCATTCTGTTCGAACGTCCGGTGCGCATTGGCGATACGGTAACCATTGGTAGCTTCTCGGGGACGGTAAGTAAGATCCGTATTCGTGCGACAACGATTACCGATTTCGATCGCAAAGAAGTGATCATCCCGAACAAAGCGTTTGTTACCGAGCGTCTGATCAACTGGTCGTTGACTGACACTACTACGCGTCTGGTGATCCGTCTCGGCGTGGCCTATGGCTCCGATCTGGAAAAAGTGCGTAAAGTGTTACTGAAGGCGGCGACTGAGCACCCAAGGGTGATGCACGAACCAATGCCGGAAGTCTTCTTTACGGCGTTTGGTGCCAGCACGTTGGATCATGAGCTGCGTCTGTATGTGCGTGAACTGCGTGACCGTAGCCGTACTGTCGATGAGCTGAACCGTACTATCGATCAGCTGTGCCGTGAAAATGACATCAATATTGCCTTTAACCAGCTTGAAGTGCATCTGCACAACGAGAAGGGCGATGAGGTGACGGAAGTAAAACGCGACTACAAAGGCGACGATCCGACACCAGCGGTAGGGTAAGGACAATAAAGGGCGACAGTGATGCCGCCCTTTATTTTTTACTCGCTTTGCGAAGCCTCATCGCTCTGTAACTTCTTTTCATAATCACGCTTCACAATATCCAGCGCGCGCAGCACGGTGCGGGCTGGGATCTGATTTTCTTCCAGCAGCACAATCAAATCGACAGCCAGTTTGACATCGTCAGGGGCATTTTCCAGTGACATACTCTCTCCATTGCTAGCGGGTTAAGCGCGCTAGCCTGTTTTCGATTTTTTCCAGCGCATGGCGGCAGCGTGCCAGGCGCGCTTCATAGGCTTCCACTTCACGATGCAGCGTTTGCTGTTCCACGAGATCGGTCACCCGCGCCAGGCGGGCTCGACGTTCAGCAACCATCTCACTTAGCCGCCGCTCAAAATCCTGATGCTGAATACGTTTACGCTGCCAGCGGGCAATTTTCGGTGGCGCACTGTCCCACTCGCGTAGCGACCAGGCTGTGGCTTCACGCGCTATAGCCTCCAGTTGCGCCGCCAGATGTTCCGCCAGCCAGGCGACTTGCGGCAGTTGCTGTTGCTCAACGGCATGACGAAGCGCAGCCAGGTTATCGCCTGCCTCATCGAGACAAGCCTGCAGTGTTGTCGCACGAGTCTGAAAAAGGTGCCTGTCAAAACGGGCGCTTAGCGTGGCAAATTGCGCTACCGGGGCACAACGCTGGCGCAGCGTAGCGAGCTGTCCTTCCAGTTTTTCCAGCAGCAGGGCGGTTTTCACGATAAGACCTCAATGAAAATGATAATTGTTATGCTAAAGTAGCCACTCTGTAAGCTGACAACACTCAATATGCAACGAATCATTTTAATCATCATTGGCTGGCTGGCGGTAGTGCTGGGTACGCTGGGCGTGGTATTACCGGTATTACCGACGACGCCGTTTATCCTGCTGGCGGCCTGGTGCTTTGCCCGTTCTTCCCCGCGCTTTCACGCCTGGTTGCTGTACCGCTCATGGTTTGGCAGCTATCTACGTTTCTGGCAGAAACATCATGCGATGCCGCGCGGCGTCAAACCGCGGGCGATTTTGCTTATTTTGCTCACGTTTGCCATTTCTCTGTGGTTCGTCCAGATGCCATGGGTGCGCATCATGTTGCTGGTAATTCTCGCCTGTTTGCTTTTTTATATGTGGCGAATTCCGGTGATTGATGAAAAGCAAGAAAAGCACTGAAGCACAACAATCGCAGTTGCAATTATTGCGTACAGCCAGTACATTCTGGCGTTTTCGAGCACAGGCGCAGGCGGTCAAAGGTTAAACAACTGTTACTTTTGATACGTTTAAAACGCGCCGTGAGTACCACCGTAACAAGCAGGCATACACTTATGACCGCGACTGCACAGCAGCTTGAGTATCTCAAAAATAGCATCAAAAGCATTCAGGACTACCCAAAACCCGGCATTCTTTTCCGTGATGTCACCAGCTTACTGGAAGACCCGAAAGCTTACGCTCTCAGCATCGACTTGCTGGTTGAGCGTTACAAAAATGCGGGCATTACCAAAGTTGTCGGCACCGAAGCGCGTGGCTTCTTGTTTGGCGCTCCGGTAGCTCTGGGTCTGGGCGTTGGCTTTGTACCGGTCCGTAAACCGGGCAAACTGCCGCGTGAGACCATCAGTGAAACTTACGACCTGGAGTACGGCACCGATCAGCTGGAAATCCACGTTGATGCCATCAAACCGGGCGACAAAGTTCTGGTGGTGGACGATCTGCTGGCAACCGGCGGCACTATCGAAGCGACCGTTAAACTGATCCGTCGTCTGGGTGGTGAAGTGGCTGACGCTGCGTTCATTATCAATCTGTTCGATCTCGGCGGCGAACAGCGTCTCGAAAAACAGGGCATTACCAGCTACAGCCTTGTTCCGTTCCCGGGCCATTAATCATCGCCAGTCTTGTGCTGCCCACGCTACGGACAGCACAAGATGTGCATTCAGCCTCGCCGTTCTGACGGGGCTGTGTTAGCATTACCCCTTCGTGAATCCACCTTCCAGCGTTTCAGAGCCTGCCAATGAGTTATCAGGTCTTAGCCCGAAAATGGCGCCCACAAACCTTTGCTGACGTCGTCGGCCAGGAACATGTGCTGACCGCACTGGCGAACGGCTTGTCGTTAGGGCGTATTCATCATGCTTATCTTTTTTCCGGTACCCGTGGCGTCGGAAAAACCTCTATCGCCCGACTGCTGGCGAAGGGACTAAACTGCGAAACCGGCATTACCGCGACGCCGTGCGGCGTGTGCGATAACTGTCGTGAAATCGAGCAGGGGCGCTTTGTCGATCTGATTGAAATCGACGCCGCCTCGCGCACCAAAGTTGAAGATACCCGCGACCTGCTGGATAACGTCCAGTACGCTCCGGCGCGTGGTCGTTTCAAAGTTTATCTGATCGACGAAGTGCATATGCTGTCGCGCCACAGCTTTAACGCACTGTTAAAAACCCTTGAAGAGCCGCCGGAGCACGTTAAGTTTCTGCTGGCGACGACCGATCCGCAGAAATTGCCGGTGACGATTTTGTCGCGCTGTCTGCAATTCCATCTCAAGGCGCTGGATGTCGAGCAAATTCGCCACCAGCTTGAGCACATCCTCAACGAAGAACATATCGCTCACGAGCCGCGGGCGCTGCAATTGTTGGCACGCGCCGCTGAAGGCAGCCTGCGAGATGCCTTAAGTCTGACCGACCAGGCGATTGCCAGCGGTGACGGCCAGGTTTCAACTCAGGCGGTCAGTGCGATGCTGGGTACGCTTGACGACGATCAGGCGCTGTCGCTGGTTGAAGCGATGGTCGAGGCCAACGGCGAGCGCGTAATGGCGCTGATTAATGAAGCCGCTGCCCGTGGTATCGAGTGGGAAGCGTTGCTGGTGGAAATGCTCGGCCTGTTGCATCGTATTGCGATGGTACAACTTTCGCCTGCTGCACTTGGCAACGACATGGCCGCCATCGAGCTGCGGATGCGTGAACTGGCGCGCACCATACCGCCGACGGATATTCAGCTTTACTATCAGACGCTGTTGATTGGTCGCAAAGAATTACCGTATGCGCCAGACCGCCGTATGGGCGTTGAGATGACGCTGCTTCGCGCGCTGGCGTTCCATCCGCGTATGCCGCTGCCTGAGCCAGAAGTGCCACGCCAGTCCTTTGCGCCCGTCGCGCCAACGGCAGTAATCATGCCAACCCAGGTGCCGCCGCAACCGCAATCAGCGCCGCAGCAGGCACCGACTGTACCGCTCCCGGAAACCACCAGCCAGGTGCTGGCGGCGCGCCAGCAGTTGCAGCGCGTGCAGGGAGCAACCAAAGCAAAAAAGAGTGAACCGGCAGCCGCTACCCGCGCGCGGCCGGTGAATAACGCTGCGCTGGAAAGACTGGCTTCGGTCACCGATCGCGTTCAGGCGCGTCCGGTGCCATCGGCGCTGGAAAAAGCGCCAGCCAAAAAAGAAGCGTATCGCTGGAAGGCCACCACTCCAGTGATGCAGCAAAAAGAAGTGGTCGCCACGCCGAAGGCGCTAAAAAAAGCGCTGGAACATGAAAAAACGCCGGAACTGGCGGCGAAGCTGGCGGCAGAAGCCATTGAGCGCGACCCGTGGGCGGCACAGGTGAGCCAACTTTCGCTACCAAAACTGGTCGAACAGGTGGCGTTAAATGCCTGGAAAGAGGAGAGCGACAACGCAGTATGTCTGCATTTGCGCTCCTCTCAGCGGCATTTGAACAACCGCGGTGCACAGCAAAAACTGGCTGAAGCGTTGAGCACGTTAAAAGGTTCAACGGTTGAACTGACTATCGTTGAAGATGATAATCCCGCGGTGCGTACGCCGCTGGAATGGCGTCAGGCGATATACGAAGAAAAACTTGCGCAGGCGCGCGAGTCCATTATTGCGGATAATAATATTCAGACCCTGCGTCGATTCTTCGATGCGGAGCTGGATGAAGAAAGTATCCGCCCCATTTGATCGTAAGCACAGCTTACGTTCGTCATCCTTAACGTGATTGAGAGAGAAACCTATGTTTGGTAAAGGCGGCCTGGGTAACCTGATGAAGCAAGCCCAGCAGATGCAAGAAAAAATGCAGAAAATGCAGGAAGAGATCGCGCAGCTGGAAGTGACCGGCGAATCTGGCGCAGGTCTGGTAAAAGTGACCATCAACGGTGCACACAACTGCCGTCGCGTAGAGATCGACCCGAGCCTGCTGGAAGACGACAAAGAGATGCTGGAAGACCTGGTGGCTGCAGCATTCAACGACGCAGCACGTCGTATCGAAGAAACGCAGAAAGAAAAAATGGCTTCTGTATCCTCCGGAATGCAGCTGCCGCCTGGCTTTAAGATGCCGTTCTGATGCAAACCAGCCCGCTGTTAACACAGCTTATGGAAGCACTGCGCTGTCTACCGGGCGTTGGCCCGAAGTCGGCGCAGCGTATGGCGTTCACGCTGCTTCAGCGCGATCGTAGCGGCGGGATGCGTCTGGCGCAGGCGCTCACCCGGGCGATGTCGGAAATCGGCCACTGCGCCGATTGCCGCACTTTCACCGAACAGGAAGTCTGTAACATCTGTTCGAATCCGCGTCGTCAGGAAAACGGTCAAATCTGCGTGGTGGAGAGTCCGGCGGACATCTACGCCATTGAGCAGACGGGGCAGTTTTCAGGCCGTTATTTTGTGTTGATGGGGCACCTGTCACCGCTGGACGGCATCGGTCCGGATGATATCGGGCTTGATCGTCTGGAACAGCGTCTGGCAGAGGAAAAAATCACTGAAGTGATCCTCGCCACCAACCCCACGGTTGAAGGTGAAGCTACCGCTAACTACATTGCCGAGCTTTGCGCGCAATATGGCGTGGAAGCCAGCCGAATCGCTCATGGCGTACCGGTTGGCGGCGAACTGGAAATGGTCGATGGCACCACGCTGTCACACTCCCTTGCCGGGCGTCATAAGATTCGTTTTTAAGCAAACGAGAGCAGGATCACCTGCTCTCGCTTGAAATTATTCCCCCTTGTCCCCATCTCTCCCTCATCCTGTTTTTAACCTTAAAATGGCATTATTGAGGTAGACCTACATGAAAGGACAAGAAACTCGTGGTTTTCAGTCAGAAGTGAAGCAGCTTCTGCACCTGATGATCCATTCTCTCTATTCCAATAAAGAAATCTTCCTGCGTGAGCTTATCTCTAACGCCTCCGATGCGGCGGACAAGCTGCGTTTCCGCGCGCTATCTAACCCTGACCTGTACGAAGGTGATGGCGAACTGCGCGTTCGTGTCTCTTTCGATAAAGACAAGCGTACGCTGACCATCTCCGATAACGGCGTGGGGATGACCCGCGACGAAGTGATTGACCATCTGGGGACTATCGCTAAATCCGGCACCAAATCATTCCTCGAATCCCTGGGTTCTGACCAGGCGAAAGACAGCCAGCTGATCGGTCAGTTTGGTGTTGGTTTCTACTCTGCTTTTATCGTGGCTGACAAAGTGACCGTGCGTACTCGCGCGGCAGGCGAAAAACCAGAAAACGGTGTTTTCTGGGAATCGGCTGGTGAAGGTGAATACACCGTTGCCGACATCACCAAAGAAGATCGTGGTACTGAAATCACCCTGCATCTGCGTGAAGGCGAAGACGAGTTCCTCGATGACTGGCGCGTGCGTTCCATCATCAGCAAATACTCCGACCATATCGCGCTGCCGGTAGAGATCGAAAAACGTGAAGAGAAAGATGGCGAAACCGTTATCTCCTGGGAAAAAATCAACAAAGCGCAGGCGCTGTGGACTCGTAACAAGTCGGAAATCACCGATGAAGAGTACAAAGAGTTCTACAAACACATCGCCCACGACTTTAACGATCCGCTGACCTGGAGCCACAACCGTGTTGAAGGTAAGCAGGAGTACACCAGCCTGCTGTACATTCCGTCCCAGGCTCCGTGGGATATGTGGAACCGCGATCATAAACATGGCCTGAAACTGTACGTCCAGCGTGTGTTCATCATGGACGACGCAGAACAGTTCATGCCGAACTATCTGCGCTTCGTGCGTGGTCTGATTGACTCCAGCGATCTGCCGCTGAACGTTTCCCGTGAAATCCTCCAGGACAGCACGGTAACGCGTAACCTGCGCAATGCGCTGACCAAGCGTGTGCTGCAAATGCTGGAAAAACTGGCGAAAGACGACGCGGAAAAATACCAGACCTTCTGGCAACAGTTTGGCCTGGTACTGAAAGAAGGTCCGGCGGAAGATTTCGCTAACCAGGAAGCGATCGCCAAACTGCTGCGTTTTGCTTCTACCCATACCGATTCTTCTGCGCAGACCGTGTCTCTGGAAGACTACGTTTCCCGCATGAAAGAAGGGCAGGAGAAAATCTACTACATCACCGCAGACAGCTATGCGGCAGCGAAGAGCAGCCCGCACCTGGAACTGCTGCGTAAGAAAGGCATCGAAGTTCTGCTGCTTTCCGACCGCATCGATGAGTGGATGATGAACTATCTGACTGAGTTCGACGGTAAACCGTTCCAGTCGGTGTCTAAAGTTGACGAGTCGCTGGAAAAACTGGCTGACGAAGTTGATGAGAGCGCGAAAGAAGCGGAGAAAGCACTGACTCCGTTCATCGACCGTGTGAAAGCCCTGCTCGGCGAGCGCGTGAAAGATGTCCGTCTGACTCACCGTCTGACCGATACGCCAGCGATCGTTTCGACCGACGCGGACGAAATGAGCACTCAGATGGCGAAACTGTTCGCTGCGGCGGGCCAGAAAGTGCCAGAAGTGAAATACATCTTCGAACTGAACCCGGATCACGTACTGGTGAAACGTGCGGCAGATACTGAAGATGAAGCGAAGTTCAGCGAGTGGGTAGAACTGCTGCTGGATCAGGCGCTGCTGGCAGAACGCGGCACGCTGGAAGATCCGAACCTGTTTATTCGTCGTATGAACCAGCTGCTGGTTTCCTGATGTAATGCCGGATGACCTTCGTGTCATCCGGCATTTTTCTTTTCATCATCTGCACTTTCCGCAAATTATCTCGCCATTAACCGTTTCAGCCTCAGGTGCCTTTCTTGAGGCAATCGCCTGTTGGTGGTATCGTTTATCGCTTTTTCAAAAAAATCGACACATTTTAAGGGGATTTTCGCAATGCGTATCATTCTGCTTGGCGCTCCGGGCGCGGGGAAAGGGACTCAGGCTCAGTTCATCATGGAGAAATATGGTATTCCGCAAATCTCCACTGGCGATATGCTGCGTGCTGCGGTCAAATCTGGCTCCGAGCTGGGTAAACAAGCAAAAGACATTATGGATGCTGGCAAACTGGTTACCGACGAACTGGTGATCGCGCTGGTTAAAGAGCGCATTGCTCAGGAAGACTGCCGTAATGGTTTCCTGTTGGACGGCTTCCCGCGTACCATTCCGCAGGCAGACGCGATGAAAGAAGCGGGCATCAATGTTGATTACGTTCTGGAATTCGACGTACCGGACGAACTGATCGTTGATCGTATCGTCGGTCGCCGCGTTCATGCGCCGTCTGGTCGTGTTTATCACGTTAAATTCAATCCGCCTAAAGTAGAAGGCAAAGACGACGTTACCGGTGAAGAACTGACTACCCGTAAAGACGATCAGGAAGAAACCGTGCGTAAACGTCTGGTTGAATACCATCAGATGACTGCACCGCTGATCGGCTACTACTCCAAAGAAGCGGAAGCGGGTAACACCAAATACGCGAAAGTTGACGGCACCAAGCCAGTTGCTGAAGTTCGCGCTGATCTGGAAAAAATCCTCGGCTAATCAAGCCGCAGCAGATCTGCTTTCGGGCAGGTCTGCTCATCCTCCTCAGGCAATACCTCTCACAGCAATTAGTTCTTCTTCTTCTCTTTTCCGCTACAATTATCAACAAGTTGAATCGATAAGAGGCGGTAATGCGTCAGACTAAAACCGGTATCCTGCTGGCAAACCTGGGTACGCCCGATGCCCCCACACCTGAAGCGGTAAAACGCTATCTGAAACAATTTTTAAGCGACAGACGTGTGGTTGATACCTCACGGTTGTTATGGTGGCCATTGCTACGCGGCGTGATTTTGCCACTGCGCTCGCCGCGTGTGGCGAAGCTGTATGCTTCTGTCTGGATGGAAGGTGGCTCGCCGCTGATGGTTTACAGCCGCCAGCAACAGCAGGCGCTGGCACAACGTTTACCGGAGACGCCCGTAGCGCTGGGAATGAGCTACGGCTCGCCATCACTGGAAAGCGCCGTAGATGAACTCCTGGCAGAGCATGTAGATCATATTGTGGTGCTGCCGCTTTATCCGCAATACTCCTGTTCAACGGTCGGTGCGGTATGGGATGAACTGGCACGCATTCTGGCGCGCAAACGTAGCATTCCGGGGATATCGTTTATTCGTGATTACGCCGATAACCACGATTACATTAATGCACTGGCGAACAGCGTACGTGCTTCTTTCGCTAAACATGGCGAACCGGATCTGCTGCTGCTCTCTTATCATGGCATTCCCCAGCGTTATGCAGATGAAGGCGATGATTATCCGCAACGTTGCCGCACAACGACTCGCGAACTGGCTTCCGCACTGGGGATGGCACCGGAAAAAGTGATGATGACCTTTCAGTCGCGCTTTGGGCGGGAACCCTGGCTGATGCCTTATACCGACGAAACGCTGAAAATGCTCGGAGAAAAAGGCGTAGGTCATATTCAGGTGATGTGCCCGGGCTTTGCTGCGGATTGTCTGGAGACGCTGGAAGAGATTGCCGAGCAAAACCGTGAGGTCTTCCTCGGTGCGGGCGGGAAAAAATATGAATATATTCCGGCGCTTAATGCCACGCCGGAACATATCGAGATGATGGCTAATCTTGTTGCCGCGTATCGCTAAAGCTGAGCGGTAAAGAACTGAGCGCCGTCGCGAAGAGCCTCGTCGGCGGTTTTCATCATCCGTGAATAATGCAAAAAGGCGTGCAGCGTGCCTGGGTAGAGTTTGAACTCACAGGGCTGCTGATGCGCCGCTAACGTCTGGTAAAGCAGACGGCTGTCATCCAGCAGCGGATCGAACTCCGCCCCGGCAATAAAACAGGGCGGAACTTCGCGAGTGAGATCATTATTAAACAGGCAGTAATACGGCGACTCGCGGTCCGCGTCGTTGCTTAAATACGCCTCTTCATACATCTGTAAATCCTGTTGCGTTAAGCCATCCCAGACACCGCCCAACAGACGACGAGTCACGGAATCCCGTAATCCGTAAAGCCCATACCACAGCAAAACGCCCGCAACTTTACCGCAATCGATCTGTTTATCACGCAACCACAACGCACTGGCGAGCGCCAGCATGGCACCTGCGGAATCACCGGCAAAGCCAATGCGGGACATATTGATTTGATAATCCTCCGCCTGCTGGTGGAAATAACAACAGGCAGCCACAATTTCCTCTATCGCTTGCGGAAAACGCGCTTCAGGTGAAAGGGTGTAATCAATACCAATCACCGTACATTGGCTGTAGCTTGCCAGCAGGCGCATGATGCGATCGTGGGTATCGAGATTGCCGAGAATAAAACCGCCTCCATGCAAATAAAATAGCGTCGCCGGGCTATCTGGCTGCGGACAAAAGAGACGTGTTTCCACCTGCCCATATTTTGTTGGAACCATGTAAGCTCTGGTTGCCATTTCTGGAGCGCCCGCATTCCAGAATCGGCGCTCAAGCGTGTAATACTGTCGTTGCTCAGCAATCGTTCCCGTTGCGGGCCAGGGCGGTAAATCCGGCTGAAGAGTATTCACAACAGTCTTCATTTCAGCAGAAATAAGGTCCAGAACAGGTAATTTTTTTTCCGGCTTCATACAAAAACTCCTTTCAAATTACGTCATTGTAAGGAACCACTGCCATGAAAATGCGATCCCGCCTGCTGATATTGAAACTGGCTGCGTCTCGCGCGCTCCCGTCAGATTGTGTTAACATTCGCCGCTCAGTTAACCACCCGTAAAAACAACCATGAAATTTCCCGGTAAACGTAAATCCAAACATTACTTCCCTGTAAATGCACGCGATCCGCTGCTTCAGCAATTCCAGCCAGAAAACGAAACCAGCGCCGCCTGGGTAGTGGGTATCGATCAAACGCTGGTCGATATTGAAGCGAAAGTGGATGACGAATTCATTGAGCGTTATGGATTAAGCGCCGGGCATTCACTGGTGATTGAGGATGACGTAGCCGAAGCGCTTTATCAGGAACTAAAACAGAAAAACCTGATTACCCATCAATTTGCGGGTGGCACTATTGGTAACACCATGCACAACTACTCGGTGCTCGCGGACGACCGTTCGGTGCTGCTGGGCGTCATGTGCAGCAATATTGAAATTGGCAGCTATGCCTATCGTTACCTGTGTAACACCTCCAGCCGTACCGATCTTAACTATCTACAAGGCGTGGATGGCCCGATTGGTCGTTGCTTTACGCTGATTGGCGAGTCCGGGGAACGTACCTTTGCTATCAGCCCTGGCCACATGAACCAGCTGCGGGCTGAAAGTATTCCGGAAGATGTGATTGCCGGAGCCTCGGCACTGGTTCTCACTTCTTATCTGGTGCGTTGCAAGCCGGGTGAACCCATGCCGGAAGCAACCATGAAAGCCATTGAGTACGCGAAGAAATATAACGTACCGGTGGTGCTGACGCTGGGCACCAAGTTTGTCATTGCCGAGAATCCGCAGTGGTGGCAGCAATTCCTCAAAGACCACGTTTCTATCCTTGCGATGAACGAAGATGAAGCCGAAGCGTTGACCGGAGAAAGCGATCCGTTGTTAGCATCTGACAAGGCGCTGGACTGGGTTGATCTGGTGCTGTGCACCGCCGGGCCAATCGGCTTGTATATGGCGGGCTTTACTGAAGACGAAGCGAAACGTAAAACCCAGCATCCGCTGCTGCCGGGCGCTATAGCGGAATTTAACCAGTATGAGTTTAGCCGTGCCATGCGCCACAAGGATTGCCAGAATCCGCTGCGTGTCTATTCGCACATTGCGCCGTATATGGGCGGTCCGGAAAAAATCATGAACACTAATGGAGCGGGGGATGGCGCACTGGCAGCGTTGCTGCATGACATTACCGCCAACAGCTACCACCGTAGCAACGTACCAAACTCCAGCAAACATAAATTCACCTGGTTAACTTATTCATCGTTAGCGCAGGTGTGTAAATATGCTAACCGTGTGAGCTATCAGGTACTGAACCAGCATTCACCTCGTTTAACGCGCGGCTTGCCGGAGCGTGAAGACAGCCTGGAAGAGTCTTACTGGGATCGTTAAGTTATCGTCGGTTCGTAGGCCAGATAAGGCGTTCACGCCGCATCTGGCATTTTGCTCTCAATGCCTGATGCGACGCTGGCGCGTCTTATCAGGCCTACATATCCGCGCCTATTATCCGGCAACCACCGTTTACCCCGTCACCACCTCACCCGCCGGTGGCGTTTCAAGCAGTTCCAGCATAGTACGGGCGATTTCCCGCTCACCCATCACTACCTGATTTGCACCACGTTCGGTGATATACGCCACTTCATCGTCATAATGGGCGCGGGCAATAATCTCAATATCCGGATTTTTCGCGCGGGCAGATGCCACAATCTCACCCGCTTCATAACCGTTGGGAATCGTCAGGATCAGCCATTTTGCACATTCCAGATGCGCTAGTTGCATAATTTCTTCGTTCGCCGCATTGCCCAATACTGCGCGGACCCCGCGCTCTCGCAGTTCATCAACACGGGTTCGTGACGTCTCAATCACCACCAGCGGAATATCAGAGGCGAGCAATTTCTCCCCCAGCAGGCTGCCTACACGACCGTAACCTACCAGTAGCGCATGGTTGCAAATATCCACTGGGATCTGCTTCTCTTCTTCGATAGCCTCTTCCAGCGTCTGCTCTTCCAGCGTTTCGGTCTTCGCCAGATATTTCTCCAGCAGCGCAAACAGGACCGGATTGAGCATAATCGACAAAATCGCCCCTGCCAGTACCAGGTTCTGCCCGGCTTGCGGCAACAGATCCAGCGCCATGCCCAGTCCCGCCAGGATAAACGCGAACTCACCAATTTGCGCCAGGCTGGCGGCGATAGTTAATGCCGTACGTTGGGAGTGACCAAACAGTCGCACCAGGAAAAACGCGGCTAACGACTTACCAAACAGAATAATCGCCAGCGTCGCCAGCACTGCCAGCGGTTGTTGAATCAGAATTAACGGATCAAACAACATCCCGACGGAGACAAAAAACAGCACCGCAAACGCGTCGCGCAATGGCAGCGTATCGTGGGCGGCACGGTGACTCAGTTCAGACTCGTTCAGTACCATCCCGGCAAAGAACGCACCGAGTGCAAAGGAGACATCAAACAGCTCCACCGCACCAAAGGCAATCCCTAACGCCAGCGCCAGCACCGACAGGGTAAACAGCTCACGGGAACCGGTTGCTGCGCTGCGTGCCATAATCCACGGCACCAGACGGCGACCTACCAGCATCATAATGGCGATAAATGCGATCACCTTGCCGATGGTGATCCCCATATCGACAGCAAGAGTGGCAAAGCCCACATCGCCTTGTTCCATCATTCCTGCCACTGCGGGCAGCAACACCAGCGTCAGAACCATTACCAGGTCTTCCACAATCAACCAACCGATGGCGATTTGCCCACGCTGACTGTCTATTAATTGCCGTTCTTCAAGTGCGCGCAGTAACACCACGGTACTGGCGGTGGAAAGGCATAAGCCGAACACGATACCGGTCATTAACGACCAGCCCAGCACGGCGGAGAGCGCCATACCCAGCAGCGTCGCCACGGCTATCTGGGCGATCGCACCGGGAATGGCGATGGCCTTTACCGCCATCAAATCCTTGAGCGAAAAGTGCAGACCCACGCCAAACATCAACAGAATGACGCCCAGTTCAGCCAGTTCCGGCGCAAGCTTGGTATCGGCAACAAAGCCCGGAGTGAATGGTCCTGCCAGCACACCCGCTAACAGATAACCCACCAGAGGAGAAATACGTAGTTTATTGGCCAGCATGCCGAGGATAAAGGCGAGCACAAGGCCGCCAACAATGGTGGTGATAAGCGGGGTGGCGTGATGCATTCCGTCTCCTTTTCCTGGTGGTTATTGTCCATTTTTGGCCGGGAAAACCAAAATTACAGGTAATAGTTTATGACAATTTCATTGATGATGTTTATGAATAATTGTTGAATTTTGCAGAAAAATGGAATTAGCTGCAAAAAAAGCACGGATCGGAAAACAGAAGGCGATTTAACAGAGGAAAGGCTTATGGCGACTGTAAAACGATGCAGCCAAAGTTTGCCTTTGGCTGCAATGAAATCAGTCTTTATGCCGGTTATCAGGCAGGAATATGGTCAACATCCCCAATAGTGGCAGGAAAGCACAGATTTTATAGACTAACTCGATGCTGGTGTGGTCGGCGATAAGCCCCAGAACTGCCGCTCCCAGACCTCCCATGCCGAAAGCAAAACCGAAAAAGAGTCCAGAAACCATACCGATACGTCCCGGAAGCAGCTCCTGAGCGTAGACCAGAATGGCAGAGAATGCCGAAGCGAGGATAAATCCAATAATCACTGTTAAAACCCCCGTCCAGTGCAGGCTGGCGTAGGGTAAAATCAGCGTAAACGGCGCAACGCCGAGGATAGAGCCCCAAATCACATATTTCCGTCCAATTTTATCCCCTACAGGCCCGCCGATCACCGTACCAGCCGCAACGGCAAACAGGAAGGCAAACAGATGAAGCTGGGCATTCTGGATAGATAATCCGAATTTTTGCATCAGATAAAAGGTGTAATAGCTGCTGATGCTCGCCATATAGAAATATTTCGAGAAAATGAGGATTAACAGAATGCTGACCGCCAGTACCACTTTGTTGCGCGGCAGTGGATTGATAATCGTCGCTTTTGGTTTTCCTTTATTCATTCGGTGCTGTGCCGAGTACCAACGGCTGATTTGCGCCAACACCACGATCGCCAGCAGTGCCGCAAGCACAAACCAGGCTACGTTGCCTTTGCCATAAGGCGCGATAATTACCGCTGCCAGCAAGGGCCCCAGGGAACTGCCAAAGTTGCCGCCGACCTGAAAGATAGATTGCGCCAGGCCATGCCGCCCGCCGGAAGCCATACGGGCTACGCGAGAAGATTCCGGATGAAAGACCGATGAACCGGTACCGACCAGCGCCGCCGCCAGCAGAACTGCGCCAAAACTGCCCGCTAGCGCCAGCAGCACCAGACCACTTAAGGTAAAGCACATGCCAATTGGCAACGACCACGGCATCGGATATTTATCGGTCCAGTAACCGACCACCGGTTGCAGTAGCGAAGAGGCGAGCTGGAAGGTGAGGGTTATCATGCCAATCTGCATAAATGTCAGAGAAAACTCTGACTGAAGCAGCGGATAAATCGCCAGAATCAGCGATTGGATCATGTCGTTCAGCAGATGTGAGAGGCTGATAGCACCTAAAATACCAAACGATGTTCGGGCCTTGGTCGTTGACGCAGCCGCGCCCGCCACAGGCTGGGTTTGTTCACTCATTGCCATAGGAAAGTCACTTTTTCAGGGTTGCGATGTAAAGAATGATCTTATTTGTGATTATTACCCGACTAACATACCTGTATGCGTCGCCTGAAGGAAGTCTCAACGCTGAATACAGAATTTCTAATCTGGATGCAGATTTATCTTCACCGGACGCAGACTTGTCTATGATGTCGCGTCATACTATTTTTCAACACGTTGAAATCAGGTCAGGGAGAGAAGTATGAAATTATTGCAGCGGGGCGTGGCGTTAGCACTGTTAACCACATTTACACTGGCGAGTGAAGCTGCTCTGGCGTATGAGCAGGATAAAACCTACAAAATTACAGTTCTGCATACCAATGATCATCATGGGCATTTTTGGCGCAATGAATATGGCGAATATGGTCTGGCGGCGCAAAAAACGCTGGTGGATGGTATCCGCAAAGAGGTTGCGGCTGAAGGCGGTAGCGTGCTGCTACTTTCCGGTGGCGACATTAACACTGGCGTGCCCGAGTCTGACTTACAGGATGCCGAACCTGATTTTCGCGGCATGAATCTGGTGGGTTACGATGCGATGGCAATCGGTAATCATGAATTTGATAACCCGCTCACCGTATTACGCCAGCAGGAAAAGTGGGCAAAGTTCCCGTTACTTTCTGCCAATATCTACCAGAAAAGTACCGGCGAGCGCCTGTTTAAACCATGGGCGCTGTTTAAGCGTCAGGATCTGAAAATTGCCGTTATTGGCCTGACGACGGATGACACAGCGAAGTTAGGCAACCCAGAAAACTTCACCGATATTGAGTTCCGTAAGCCCGCCGATGAAGCGAAGCTGGTGATTCAGGAGCTGCAACAGACAGAAAAGCCAGACATTATTATCGCGGCGACCCATATGGGGCATTACGACAATGGTGAGCACGGCTCTAACGCACCGGGCGATGTGGAGATGGCGCGCGCGCTGCCTGCCGGATCGCTGGCGATGATCGTCGGTGGTCACTCGCAAGATCCGGTCTGCATGGCGGCAGAAAACAAAAAACAGGTCGATTACGTGCCGGGTACGCCATGCAAACCGGATCAACAAAACGGCATCTGGATTGTGCAGGCGCATGAGTGGGGCAAATACGTGGGACGGGCTGATTTTGAGTTTCGTAATGGCGAAATGAAAATGGTTAACTACCAGCTGATTCCGGTGAACCTGAAGAAGAAAGTGACCTGGGAAGACGGGAAAAGCGAGCGCGTGCTGTACACCCCTGAAATCGCTGAAAACCAGCAAATGATCTCGCTGTTATCGCCGTTCCAGAACAAAGGCAAAGCGCAGCTGGACGTGAAAATAGGCGAAACCAATGGTCGTCTGGAAGGCGATCGTGACAAAGTGCGTTTTGTACAGACCAATATGGGGCGGTTAATTCTGGCAGCCCAAATGGATCGCACTGGTGCTGACTTTGCGGTGATGAGCGGAGGCGGAATTCGTGATTCTATCGAAGCAGGCGATATCAGCTATAAAAACGTGCTGAAAGTGCAGCCATTCGGCAATGTGGTGGTGTATGCCGACATGACCGGGAAAGAGGTGATTGATTACCTGACCGCCGTCGCACAAATGAAGCCAGATTCAGGTGCCTACCCGCAATTTGCCAACGTTAGCTTTGTGGCGAAAGACGGCAAACTCAACGACCTGAAAATCAACGGCGAACCGGTCGATCCGGCGAAAACTTACCGCATGGCGACATTAAACTTCAATGCCACCGGCGGTGATGGCTATCCGCGCCTTGATAACAAACCGGGCTATGTGAATACCGGCTTTATTGATGCCGAAGTGCTGAAAGCGTATATCCAGAAAAGCTCGCCGCTGGATGTGAGTGTTTATGAACCGAAGGGTGAGGTGAGCTGGCAGTAATCCGAAAGTGCCGGATGTTCGCATCCGGCACAATGCTTAATCGCGGCGGGCGATATCAGCAAATTTGGCATCGAGGATCTTCGCCAGATCGCCTGCCGCCAGTTCGATATCCAGCCCGCGCTTGCCGCCGGAAACATAAATAGTGGCAAATTCTTGTGCGGGGGCGTCGATAATCGTTGGCAGACGTTTTTTCTGCCCCAGTGGGCTAATCCCCCCAACCAGATATCCCGTCGAACGCTGCGCAACCATCGGATCGGCCATCTCAACTTTCTTGGCACCCAGCGCTTTTGCTACTTTTTTAAGATCCAGTTGACCTGCGACCGGCGTAACGGCCACGGCAAGGTGTTTCATATCACCGTTCACTGCGACCAGCAGCGTTTTGTAGACCTGATCCGGATTCAAACCTAATTTTTTGACGACTTCATCGCCAAAATTGGTTTCAGCCGGATCGTGCTCGTAGGTATGGATTTGAAACGAAATCTTGTTTTTTTCGAGTAATTTAACTGCGGGTGTCATGGTAATTTTCCTGCCTTAAACAAAAAAACGAAGCAAGCATACGCCTGATGGCGGTCCAAAAAAAAGAGTCATCTTGCCTAAGAGTATTGGCAGGATGGTGAGATTGAGCGACAATCGAGTTACACCGTCGCTTAAAGTGACGGCATAATAATAAAAATATGAAATTCCTCTTTGACGGGCCAATAGCGATATTGGCCATTTTTTTAACGCAACATCTGCGGCAAATTCCCTTCTCCATACAGGTGTAGTGCACCGACTGCGACCACATAGCGCCCCGGCGGCATGGCGCATAATTTGTCCCGCCAGGCGAGATTTCGCTGATGCATCAGCACATCGTACAGCGACTGACTGAACGTATTAGGCAGCGTTATTTCATTATTTTGCGGCGGCGCATTCAGCCACCAGCTCATCATTTGTTGCAGCAACCGTGCATTGGTGTGCCAGTGGGTCAGCGTATCGTCCAGCAGTGCCAGTCCGTTGTCAGGGAGCTGGAGCAACATGGCAATCTGGTTTTCAGCCCCTTCCAGTTCAATCACGGGTTTATGTTGTTGCTTCGCCGCCTGCAATAGCTGGTAATCGATACCGTATTCTGCCCGCAGCCCCAGTTTTTGTGCCTGTGTCGCCTGAAGAACCATCGCGATTTGCCACAGCGGTTGGGTAGAAAAGAGTGAGGGAGAAATGCCCATCTCCTGGCTAATGTGCTGCAGATTTTGGAGTTGCTCCTCGCTAATGCGCTCTTCCAGCGCCTCGCAGGCAGGCAAATTAGCAAAAGGCGTATCGCTGGTGGAAACATCCGCCTCGACGATCAGCGCATCGGCGTTTTTGAGCTTTTTGAGCAAACGGGTGGGCAGGGGAGCCATATCGTGGCTGCCCATATGAATACTGCCAATCAGATGAAAATGGCGATTGCCGGGAAGAGAGATATCGATAGCAGGCCAGGTGTAATGATTACCGCGCAGCGCGGCCCAAAGCGTTTTTACCCGGTACAACAGATCCATACGACCTCCCTTTGTGAAATATCATGCTAGCGCGCGGGGAGGGATGGCGCAAATCGCAAATGGAGTTGGGGACTTGTTTGATGTGTTTGTATGCGTGCAAAAAAGGTCGCGTAGAATAATTTCCCTATAACGGATGCGCCACCCTAAAGCAGCGCATCCGCAATGATGTACTTATTCCTTCGGTTTAAACCGCAGCAACCGGTTGGCGTTACTCACTACGGTAATCGATGAGAGCGCCATTGCCGCTCCGGCGACCACCGGGTTAAGCAGCGTACCGGTGAACGGCCACAAAATACCGGCGGCGACCGGAATACCGATACTGTTGTAGATAAACGCGCCGAGCAGGTTCTGCTTCATATTGCGCAGCGTTGCGCGGGAAATAGCGAGCGCATCCGCAACGCCCATCAGGCTATGGCGCATCAGGGTAATCGCCGCGGTTTCAATGGCAACATCACTGCCGCCCCCCATCGCAATGCCGACATCCGCCTGGGCCAGCGCTGGCGCGTCGTTAATGCCGTCGCCCACCATTGCCACCTGACGTCCTTCACTTTGCAGATGTTTGATCGCTTCGGCTTTACCGTCTGGCAGCACCCCGGCGATCACCTCATCAATCCCTGCTTCTTTGGCGATCGCATTGGCGGTGGTTGGGTTATCCCCGGTCAACATCACCAGACGATATCCCGCTTTATGCAGGCGTTGCAGCGCCGCCACGCTATCACTACGCAATGGATCGCGTACAGCCAGCAGGGCTACCGCTTTCCCGTCAACCGCCAGCAGCACAGGCGTTGCCCCTTGCGATGCCTGAGCTGAAATATCTGCCTCAATCGCTTTAGTATCAACTTGCTGGTCATTTAACAGCGCCTGATTGCCCAGCAATACCGCATGACCTTCAGCTTCACCGCTCACGCCCAGCCCGCGCAATGTGCGGAAACCGTTGACCTGCGGCAGCTGCATATCACCTGCTTTATCGAGGATCGCTCGTGCCAGCGGATGGCTGGAACCTTGCTCCAGCGCCGCCGCCAGACGCAGCGCCTGCGCTTCGTCAACATCAGCAAATGTTTTCACTGCGACAACCTGCGGCTTCCCTTCGGTCAGCGTCCCGGTTTTATCGAACACTACGGTATCGAGCGTACTGGCGCGTTGCAGCGCGTCGGCGTCCCGCACCAGCACACCAAACTCAGCCGCCCGCCCGACGCCCGAAATAATCGACATCGGCGTCGCCAGTCCCAGCGCACACGGACAGGCGATAATCAGCACCGTGGTGGCAATCACCAGGGTATAAACAATTTGCGGTGCCGGGCCAAAGAAATACCAGATTGCCGCACTGACCAGCGCAATGACTACCACCACCGGCACAAACACAGCGGAGATTTTATCCGCCAGTTGGCCGATTTCAGGCTTGCTGCTCTGGGCCTGGCGCACCATACGAATAATCCGCGACAGCGTGGTATGGCTGCCAACCGCACTGGCACGAAACAGCACACTGCCGTCCTGTACCACTGTCCCGGCATGGACGCTATCGCCTTCGCCTTTTTGCTGCGGGATAGGTTCGCCCGTCAGCATCGCTTCATCCAGCCACGCTTCGCCCTGGGTAATCTCACCATCTACCGGCACACGGTCGCCGGTCGTCAGGCGCAGTAACATACCTGGCTGAACATCTGCCAGCGGCACGTTTTTTTCACCTTCGTCGGTGACCAGGCGCGCCGTCGGTGGGGTTAAATCGAGTAATTTCTCCAGCGCCTTAGAAGAACGCTGACGCGCGCGCGCTTCCAGCATATGGCCGAGATTGATCAGACCGATAATCATCGCGCTGGCTTCGTAATAAAGATGTCGCGCTTCCATCGGGAACCACTGCGGCCACAGGTTGACGCTCATCGAATAGAGCCACGCTACGCCAGTACCCAGCGCTACCAGCGTATCCATCGTTGCCGCACCGTTTAGCAGGCTTTTCCATGCGCTGCGGTAAAAATGGCCGCCGGCAAAAACCATTACCGCCAGGGTTATCAGGCCGATAACCAACCACAGGCTGCGGTTGTCAGCGGTGACCATCATGTTATCGCCGATCATCCCCCAGACCATCACCGGGATACCCACCGCCAGTGCGACAATCGCCTGCCAGCGGAAGCGCTTCATCGTAGCGACGGCGGTTTCTTGCTGGCGCTCGCGGCGTTTAGCGTCATCTTCAATCGCTTCCGCGCCGTAGCCCGCTTTTTCCACCGCCTGCACTAAATCTTGTGGGGAGGCACTGCCCATCACCAGCGCAGTACGCTCCGCCAGGTTTACCCGTGCCTGAGTGACGCCCGGTACGCTTTGCAGCGCATTTTGTACGCGGGTGACACAGCTGGCGCAGCTCATGCCGCTCAGCAGCAACTGCTGGCTGTCATCGTCATCGGCGGTCGCTGCCGGAAGCGCCTCAGAAACCGCTGTCAGTGCTTCCGACGGGATTGATGACTCCGCCAGCGGTTTAGCCTTTGGGTGGCTTACAGATGCGTCATAACCCGCTTGTTTGATGGTTTCGATCAGCTGTTCTGCACTGGCAGTCCCGGTAACGTGCGCTTCAGTGACAGACACATCCGCCTGCTCAACATCCGGGCGCTGTTCGAGACTTTCTTTCACGCGTTTAACGCAGTGACCGCAGGACAGGCCGTCCAGGGTCAGGTCGATAGTTTGTGACATAAAACACTCCTTTTAAGACAGTTTTGACTGGCTGTGATAAAGGTTAAACCTTCCAGCAAGGGGAAGGTCAAGAAATTAATAAACCAGGCGGGTAAAAGTCCGTAAAGATTAAAAAATCGGCTCGATTTGCATCAGGATTAGACATTTATCTCTTTGTTTTCCTGTAGTTAAGTTGCGGGTGCTAAGTTAAATCAGGATGCCTGAAAATCGGCACCGGGGTGAGGAATTACCTCCCGCATCTATAAAAAGGAGTTAACAAAAGATGTTAGATGCAAACAAATTACAGCAGGCAGTGGATCAGGCTTACACCCAATTTCACTCACTTAACGGCGGACAAAATGCCGACTACATTCCCTTTCTGGCGAATGTACCTGGTCAACTGGCAGCAGTGGCTATTGTGACCTGCGATGGCAACATCTATCGCGCGGGTGATAGTGATTACCGCTTTGCGCTGGAATCCATCTCGAAAGTCTGTACGTTAGCCCTTGCGTTAGAAGATGTCGGCCCGCAGGCGGTACAGGACAAAGTTGGCGCTGACCCGACCGGATTGCCCTTTAACTCAGTTATCGCCTTAGAGTTGCATGGCGGCAAACCGCTGTCGCCACTGGTAAATGCTGGCGCTATTGCCACCACCAGCCTGATTAACGCTGAAAATGCCGAACAACGCTGGCAGCGAATTTTACATATCCAACAACAACTGGCTGGTGAGCAGGTAGCGCTCTCTGACGAAGTAAACCAGTCGGAACAAACAACCAACTTCCATAACCGGGCCATTGCCTGGCTGCTGTACTCCGCCGGATATCTCTATTGTGATGCAATGGAAGCCTGTGACGTGTACACCCGTCAGTGCTCCACGCTCATCAATACTGTTGAACTGGCAACGCTTGGCGCGACGCTGGCGGCGGGTGGTGTGAATCCGCTGACGCATAAACGCGTTCTTCAGGCCGACAACGTGCCGTACATTCTGGCTGAAATGATGATGGAAGGGCTGTATGGTCGCTCCGGTGACTGGGCGTATCGCGTTGGTTTACCGGGCAAAAGCGGTGTAGGTGGCGGTATTCTGGCGGTCGTCCCTGGCGTGATGGGAATTGCCGCGTTCTCACCACCGCTGGACGAAGAAGGCAACAGTGTTCGCGGTCAAAAAATGGTGGCATCGGTCGCTAAGCAACTCGGCTATAACGTGTTTAAGGGCTGATCATGATGAACACGGAAGGTAATAACGGTAACAAACCCCTCGGTCTATGGAATGTCGTTTCCATCGGCATTGGGGCAATGGTGGGGGCGGGGATCTTCGCGCTGCTGGGGCAGGCTGCGTTGCTAATGGAAGCCTCGACCTGGGTCGCCTTTGCTTTTGGCGGTATTGTGGCGATGTTTTCCGGTTATGCCTATGCGCGTCTGGGGGCGAGCTATCCCAGCAATGGCGGCATTATCGACTTCTTTCGTCGCGGATTAGGCAACGGTGTCTTTTCGCTGGCGCTCTCGTTACTGTACCTGTTGACGCTGGCGGTGAGCATCGCCATGGTCGCCCGTGCTTTTGGCGCTTATGCCGTGCAGTTTTTGCATGAAGGCAGCCAGGAGGAGCACCTTATTTTGCTCTACGCGTTGGGGATCATTGCGGTGATGACGCTTTTCAACTCCTTAAGCAACCATGCGGTAGGGCGGCTGGAAGTGATCCTCGTCGGCATTAAAATGATGATCCTGTTATTGCTGATCATTGCAGGTGTCTGGTCGCTGCAACCGGCGCATATTTCCGTCTCTGCGCCCCCCAGCTCCGGTGCGTTCTTCTCCTGTATCGGGATAACCTTCCTTGCCTATGCGGGCTTTGGCATGATGGCGAACGCGGCGGATAAAGTGAAAGATCCGCAGGTCATTATGCCACGGGCGTTTCTGGTGGCGATTGGCGTTACCACGTTGCTTTATATCTCGCTGGCGCTGGTTTTGCTTAGCGATGTATCGGCATTAGAGTTAGAAAAATATGCCGATACTGCCGTAGCGCAGGCAGCTTCTCCGCTGCTCGGGCATGTGGGTTATGTGATCGTCGTCATCGGCGCTTTACTGGCGACGGCTTCAGCCATCAACGCGAACCTGTTCGCCGTGTTTAACATCATGGACAACATGGGCAGCGAACGCGAACTGCCGAAGCTAATGAATAAATCCCTGTGGCGGCAGAGTACCTGGGGCAACATCATTGTCGTGGTGTTGATTATGCTGATGACGGCGGCGCTGAATTTAGGCTCACTCGCCAGCGTTGCCAGCGCCACCTTTTTGATCTGCTATCTGGCGGTGTTTGTGGTGGCGATCCGCCTGCGTCATGATATTCACGCCTCGTTGCCGATTCTTATTGTTGGTACGTTGGTTATGTTGCTGGTGATCGTTGGCTTTATCTACAGCCTGTGGTCCCAGGGCAGCCGTGCGTTGATATGGATTATTGGCGCAATCTTACTCAGCCTTATTGTGGCAATGGTCATGAAGCGCAATAAAACCGTATAACACCTCTCTGTGCGCAGTACTTCCTGTACTGCGCCTTTGTCTTTAATTCAAATTTCCTTTCTTATTCCTTTAATAAATAAGTCACAAAAAAATGATATATACGCGATAAATCTGTGATGCTAATCACTTATTACCGTGGATTATTCTTAATGTGTATGATGGTAATCTAAAAGTCGTAGTGTATTCTAAATAAATAACGTATAAGCTTTTTAGCTGCATTTCTTTGCCAATATCAATGGTCGACAAAAGAGATGCACAAGTTATTACCCTTCTTAATAAAATGAGACTGGTTATAAAAACCAGTTAAAATAATGACCTGGAAGGAAGTGACTTATCTATGGCGCGATTCCAGTTTAAAAGCCGTAAAAATAATGGGTTTATTTTTTTAATAAGTTTTATGGTGATGGGAGAAGCTACAATTGCTGCACCGCTGCCACAATGGGCGAACGCCCCAGCGGTAACGCCAGTTGCCCGATTATCTTTACAGGAAAGTATATTACGCGCCTTTGCGCGAAATCCCGACGTCACTCAACAGGCGGCGCAGATAGGCATTGGCGAAGCGCAAATTGATGAAGCCAAAAGTGCCTGGTATCCGCACGTTGGATTAACCGGCAACGCGGGGCCGTCCCGACAAACGGACTCCAGCGGCAGGCTTGATAACAACGTTTCGTATGGCATAACCCTGACACAGCTGGTGTATGACTTTGGTAAAACAAACAACGATATCAATCTGCAAACTGCCGCCCGTGACAGCTACCGCTTTAAATTGATGGCAACCTTAACCGATGTTGCAGAGAAAACGGCGACTGCCTATATGGAAGTCAGTCGTTATCAGGCTTTGTGCGATGCGGCTCAACGCAATATTCACTCGCTGGAAAACGTCTACAACATGGCGGCATTGCGCGCTAACGCTGGCCTGAACTCATCGTCGGATGAATTACAAGCCCAGACGCGTATTGCCGGAATGCGCTCAACGCTGGAGCAATATCAGGCGCAGATGGCGAGCGCCAAAGCGCAACTGGCGGTGCTCACTGGCGTACAGCCGGAGGCGATAGCCGCGCCACCTGCTGAATTAGCCGAGCAGCCGGTGTCGCTGAAAAATATTGATTACCAGTCCATCCCGCTGGTGCTGGCGGCAGAAAACTTACGCCAGTCAGCACAGTACGGCGTGGAAAAAACGAAAGCGCAATACTGGCCAACGCTGAGTATTCAGGGGGGCAAAACGCGCTACCAGACCAGCGACCGCTCGTATTGGGATGATCAGCTACAACTGAACGTTAACGCGCCGCTGTATCAGGGCGGCGCGGTTTCTGCCCAGGTGCAACAGGCCGAAGGGCAACAAAAAATCTCTGCCTCGCAGGTCGAACAGGCAAAACTGGATGTGCTGCAACGAGCGTCTGTGGCATATGCCAACTGGACAGGCGCACGGGGTCGCGAAGAAGCCGGTTTAGCACAATCCGAAAGTGCGCACAAAACGCGAGATGTGTACCAAAATGAATATAAATTGGGCAAACGCAGTCTGAATGATCTATTAACCGTCGAGCAAGATGTCTTTCAGGCGCAATCGGCTGAAATAAATGCCAATTATGATGGCTGGGTCGCCGCCGTAAATTATGCCGCTGCGGTGAATAACCTTATTCCATTAGCGGGAATTAAACAGGGCTTATACAACGACTTACCCGACTTGAAATAATCCTGCCATTATTAATATCAGGTATGCCTCGTTGTTAAGTGATTACCTTTGTCTTATTTAGATAAATGGACTCGCTAAGGATGTGCGCCATTTATCAGGAATGCCATTATGAGCCTGATTATTGATGTTATTTCGCGTAAAACATCCGTCAAACAAACGCTGATTAATCCTGGCGACGTCACGGTTGTTATTTATGAGCCTTCCGTGGTGCAGGTTCATGCTCAGGCCTCTGCCGTTGCGCGTTACGTCCGTGAAGGAAATGACCTGCTGATCTATATGCAGGACGGCACGGTGATCCGCTGCAACGGTTATTTCCTGCAAGCGGCGAATACCGCTGAACAATCGGAACTGGTGTTTGCCGATGGACAACAGCTCACCCACGTCACCTTTGCCGATACTGCTGCGGGTGGATTAGCCCCCGTAGAACTGACTGCCCAGACCACCGCGATTGAAAGCATTGCGCCATTTCTTGATACCGTTGCTCAGACCAGCACCTTCCCGTGGGGATGGCTGGCGGGGGCGGCGGTAGGCGGTGGCGCGCTTGGTGCACTGCTGGCAAGCGGTGGCGATGGCGACTCGAAAACGGAAGTGATTAATAACCCTACGCCACCCGCTGAGCCTGGCAACGCCACTCCATCATTTTTAGTTACCGATAATCAGGGCGATCAGCGCGGCATTCTCGCCACCAATGACATCACCGATGATACCACGCCAACCTTTAGCGGCAGCGGGCAGGCGGGGGCGACTATTCAGATTAAAGACAGTAACGGCAATACTATTGCCAGTACTCAGGTAGACAACAACGGTCACTGGAGTGTCTCGTTACCCACGCAAAGTGCAGGTGAACATACCTGGTCAGTGGTGCAAATTGTCGGCAGTACCATCACTGACGCCGGTTCGATAACGTTAACCATCGACAATAGTCAGGCCAGCGTGCAGGTTGCCACCACCGCAGGCGATAACATTATTAACGCCAGCGAACAGGCCGCCGGGTTTACGCTTTCTGGTACCAGTAGCCATCTGGCGCAGGGAACAGAACTCACCGTTACGCTAAACGGCAAAACCTACACCACCAGCGTAGGCGCTAACGGTGCCTGGAGCGTGCAGGTGCCGACCGCCGATGCACAGGCGTTAGGCGAAGGGAATCAGGCAGTGCTGGTCAGCGGGAAAGACGCCACAGGCAATACGGTCACCGGCGCGCAGCTTTTAACGGTCGATACCCAACCGCCAACGCTTGCCATCAACACTATCGCTCAGGACAACATCGTCAGTGCTGCGGAACATAACGCCGCGCTGGTACTGAGCGGCACGTCGAATGCAGAAGCGGGGCAAACCGTAACCCTGACCGTCAACGGGAAAAGCCATACAGCAACCGTCGGTAGCGACGGAACCTGGCAAGTGACGCTGCCTGCCACGGAGGTCCAGGCACTGGCGGAGGGGAACTACGCTGTCAATGCCAGTGTCAGCGATCGGGCAGGAAACACCACCAGCAACAGCGCGAATTTCACGGTAGACACCTCAGCACCCGTGGTCAGCGTTAACACCGTGGCGGGCGACGATATTCTTAATAATGCCGAGCAGGCCGTCGCGCAGATCATCTCCGGACAAGTCAGCGGTGCTTCTCCAGGCGATACGGTAACGGTGAAATTGGGCACTCATGTCCTGACGGGCATCGTGCTGGCGGATGGCAGCTGGAATGTGGCGCTGGACCCGGCGGTAACCCGCACGCTGGATCGCGGAGCCAATACGATTTTCGTCACCGTAACAGATGCTGCAGGAAATACTGGCGCGGCGTCTCGAGCAATCACGCTGGTCGGTGTTTCTCCGTTGATCACCATTAACACCGTCTCTGGCGATGACATTATCAGTGGCGCAGAAAAAGGTGCGCCACTGACCCTTACCGGTAGCACTCAACAGGCCGAGACAGGACAAACCGTCACAGTAACCCTGGCTGGACAGAGTTTTACCACTACCGTGCAGGCCGATGGCTCCTGGAGTCTGACGGTACCTGCCGCCGCGATGGGAAATCTGCCTGACGGCGCGGTGGCGATTACCGCTTCTGTGACGGATCTCAGCGGCAATACCGGCAACACCTCCCGCACCATTACCGTCGACAGCCAGGCCCCGGCGTTGAGCATCGACTCGCTGACTGCCGATAACATCATCAACGCCGCCGAAAGTGGGCAGGATCTGCCCATCACCGGCACCACCGACGCTCAGCCAGGGCAGACGGTGACCGTCACGCTGAACGGGCAGACCTATCAGGGCGTCGTGCAGTCCGACGGCACCTGGAGCGTGACCGTTCCCGCCGCCAATGTTGACGCACTGGCTGACGGCAACGCCACGGTCACCGCCAGCGTGAACGATGTCGCCGGTAACCCGACCAGCGTTTCACGCGTGGCGCTGGTGGATGCCACGCCTCCGGTGGTGACCATTAATCCGGTGGCGACCGATAACGTCATCAACACGCCGGAACACACCCAGGCGCAAATCATCAGTGGCACGGTTACTGGCGCGCAGGCGGGCGATATTGTCACCGTTACGTTAAATAATTCCGATTACACCACGGTGGTGGATGGTTCCGGCAACTGGAGTCTGGGTGTTCCGGCTTCCGTTGTCAGCGGACTGGTGGATGGCAGTTATCCTGTCAGCGTCTCGGTAACCGACAAAGCCGGAAACACGGGCAGCCAGTCGCTAACCGTCACGGTCGATACCGCCGCTCCGATGATTGGTATTAACACTATTGCGGGCGATGATGTGATTAACGCCAGCGAAAAAGGGGCCGATGTTCAAATTACCGGCACCAGCGATCAGCCTGTTAATACCGCCATCACCGTAACGCTGAACGGGCAAAATTACACCACCACGACCGACGCCTCCGGCAACTGGAGCGTGACGGTTCCGGCATTGGCGGTAACCGCACTGGGTCAGGCCAACTACACGGTAACAGCGGCGGTGACCAATAGTATCGGCAACAGCAACACCGCCAGCCATAACGTGCTGGTCGACAGCGCGCTGCCCGGCGTGACCATTAACCTGGTGGCAACCGACGATATTATTAACGCCGCCGAAGCGGGCGTTGCGCAAACCATTAGCGGGCAGGTTACTGGCGCGGAAGATGGCGACACGATAACTATTACGTTGGGCGGTAATACTTATACGGCGACGGTGGGCAGCAATCTCACCTGGAGCGTGAGCGTTCCTGCGGCAGATATTCAGGCGCTGGGCAATGGCGATTTAACGGTGAGCGCCTCGGTCACCAATCAAAACGGCAACACCGGCAGCGGCACGCGGGATATCACCATCGACGCCAATCTACCCGGTCTGCGGGTCGATACGGTGGCGGGCGATGATGTGGTCAATATTATTGAGCATGGGCAGGCGCTGGTGATTACCGGCAGCAGCTCGGGGCTGGCTGAAGGCACGCCGCTTACCGTTACGATTAACAATGTGGAATACATCACTGCGGTGCAGGCCGATGGTAGCTGGAGCGTGGGCGTCACGGCGGCGCAGGTTAGCGCCTGGCCTGCGGGGACGGTTAATATTGCCGTATCCGGGGAAAGTAGCGCCGAAAATCCGGTGAGCATTACGCATCCGGTTATGGTCGATCTCACGCCGGCGGCGATTACCATCAACACCATCGCCACGGACGACGTGATTAACGCCGCAGAAAAAGGCGCTGATTTAACGCTTTCCGGCACCACCACTAACGTAGAACCCGGTCAAACCGTCACCGTCACCTTTGGCGGGAAAAATTACACTGCCAGCGTAGCGAGCGATGGTAGCTGGACTGCCACCGTACCCGCCGCCGATCTGGCGTCATTACCCGAGGGCAGCGCCTCCGCACAGGCCAGCGTCAGCAATATCAACGGCAATAGCGCCTCGGCGGTGCATAACTACAGCATCGATAGCAGTGCCCCGACCATCATTATCAATACCGTCGCCAGCGACAATATCGTCAACGCCAGCGAAGCCGATGCGGGTGTGACGGTGAGCGGCAGCACCACCGCTGAAGCGGGGCAGATTGTTACGGTTACGCTCAATAGCCCGACCGTGCAGACCTATCAGGCAACGGTGCAGGCGGACGGCAGCTGGAGCATCAATATTCCGGCGGCAGATCTTGAGGCATTGACCGATGGCAGCCACACCCTGACCGCCACGGTCAATGACAAAGCGGGCAACCCGGCGAGCACCACGCATAATCTGGCGGTGGATCTCACCGTTCCGGTACTTACCATCAACACCATTGCGGGCGACGATATTATTAACGCCGCCGAACACGGGCAGGCGCTGGTGATTTCCGGTTCCAGCACTGGCGGAGAAGCGGGGGATGTCGTCACCGTCACGCTAAACAGTAAAACCTACACCACGACGCTGGATGCTTCCGGCAACTGGAGCGTCGGCGTTCCGGCGGCGGATGTCACGGCACTGGGCAGCGGCCCGCAAACTGTTACCGCCACGGTGACTGATGCGGCGGGTAATAGCGATAACGAGACGCACACGGTTACCGTTAACCTTGCTGCGCCGACCATTGGCATTAACACCATTGCTACCGATGACGTGATTAACGCCACCGAAAAAGGCGCGGATCTGCAAATTTCCGGCACCAGTAATCAGCCAGCAGGCACCACAATTACGCTGACGCTGAACGGGCAAAATTACACTGCGACGACGGACGCCGCAGGCAACTGGAGCACCACGGTGCCAGCTTCCGCAGTCGGTGCGCTGGGCGAAGCCAGCTACACGGTGACGGCGAACGTCACCGACAGCGCGGGCAACAGCAATTCCGCCAGTCATAACGTGCAGGTCAATACCGCGCTGCCTGGCGTCACCCTTAATCCGGTGGCGAGCGACGACATTATTAACGCTGCCGAATCGGGCGTGGCGCAGACCATCAGCGGGCAGGTGACGGGCGCGGCGGCGGGCGATACGGTTACCGTAACGCTTGGCGGGAAAACTTACACCGCTACCGTGCAGGGGAATTTAAGCTGGAGCGTGGACGTTCCGGCGGCGGATATTCAGGCCATCGGCAATGGCGACCTGACAGTTAATGCCTCGGTGACCAACGGCGTTGGTAATACCGGCAGCGGTTCGCGAGATATTACTATCGACGCTAATTTGCCTGGCCTGCGCGTCGATACCGTGGCGGGCGATGATGTGGTCAACAGCATCGAGCACAGTCAGGCACTGGTGATAACTGGTAGCAGCAGCGGGCTGGCGGCGGGCGCGGCGCTGACGGTGGTGATTAACACGGTCACTTACGCTGCGACAGTATTAGCCGATGGCACATGGAGCCTTGGCGTTCCGGCGGCAGATGTGGGCAACTGGCCTGCGGGTACGGTGAATATCACGGTTTCAGGTGCCACTAGCGCAGGAAACCCGGTCACTATCACCCATCCGGTCACCGTCGATCTGGCGGCGGTGGCGATCTCCATTAACACCGTTTCCGGCGACGATGTGATTAACGCCGCCGAAAAAGGGGCAGATTTAACCCTTTCCGGCAGCACCTCCGGCGTGGAGCTGGGGCAAACGGTCACCGTTACCTTTGGCGGCAAAACCTACACCGCCACCGTAGCGGGCGATGGCAGCTGGACAACCAGTGTACCTGCTGCCGATCTCGCCGCATTACGCGACGGCGACGCCACGGTACAGGCCAGCGTCAGCAATATTAACGGCAACACGGCTTCGGCGACCCACGCCTACAGCGTCGATGCCACGGCACCGACGTTTGCCATTAACACCATCGCCACCGACGATATTCTGAACGCCGCCGAGGCGGGCAATCCGCTAACCATCAGCGGCAGTAGCACCGCCGAAGCGGGGCAGACGGTAACCGTCACGCTTAATGGCGTGACTTACACCGGCACCGTCCAGGCGGATGGCAGCTGGAGCGTCAGCGTGCCGACGGCGGATCTCAGCAATCTGACCGCCAGCCAGTACACGGTCAGCGCCTCGGTAAGCGATAAAGCGGGTAACCCGGCAACCGCCACTCATGGGCTGGCGGTGGATCTCACCGTTCCCGTATTAACCATCAACACCGTCTCCGGCGATGACATTATTAACGCTGCCGAACACGGACAGGCGCTGGTGATCTCCGGCTCCAGCACTGGCGGGGAAGCGGGCGATGTCATCACCGTCACGTTAAACAGTAAAACCTACACCACCACGCTGGACGCTTCCGGCAACTGGAGCGTCGGCGTTCCGCTGTCAGACGTTACTGCCCTTGGCAGCGGCCCGCAAACCATCACAGCTACCATTACCGACGCGGCAGGCAACAGCGATGATGCCAGCCGCACGGTCACCGTGAATCTGACCGCGCCAACCATTGGCATTAATACTATTGCCGACGATGACGTGATTAACGCTACGGAAAAAGGCGCGGATCTGCAAATTACCGGCACCAGTAATCAGCCCGCAGGCACCACAATAACGGTGACGCTGAACGGGCAAAATTACACCGCCATAACAGATGCTTCCGGCAACTGGAGCGCCACGGTGCCAGCGTCAGCGGTCAGTGCATTGGGTGAGGCCAACTACACGGTAACCGCGAACGTCACCGACAGCGCAGGCAACAGCAATTCCGCCAGCCATAACGTGCTGGTCAACAGCGCGTTACCTGCCGTCACCATTAACGCGGTGGCGGCCGATGACATTATTAACGCTGCCGAAGCGGGCAATGCGCAAACCATCAGTGGGCAGGTGACGGGTGCCGCGGCGGGCGACACAGTTACCGTTACGCTGGGTGGCAACACCTACACCGCCACGGTGCAGGCTAATTTAAGCTGGAGCGTTAGCGTGCCGGCGGCGGATATTCAGGCCATCGGCAATGGTAATCTCACAGTAAACGCCTCGGTCACTAATGGCGTGGGCAACACCGGCAGCGGCTCGCGCGATATCACGATCGATGCCAATCTGCCTGGCTTGCGGGTCGATACCGTGGCGGGCGATGATGTTATTAACAGCATTGAGCACAATCAGGCGCTGGTGATAACAGGTAGCAGCACCGGGTTAACGGCGGGAACGGCGTTAACGGTCGAGATTAACAACGTTACTTATGGCGCGACGGTATTAGCCGACGGCACGTGGAGCCTCGGTATTCCGGCGGCAGACGTCAGCAACTGGCCTGCGGGTACGGTGGATATTACGGTAAGCGGCACCAACAGCGCCGGAACAACCTCTACCATTACCCATCCGGTTACCGTCGATCTGGCGGCGGTCGCCATCACCATTAACACCCTTTCCGGCGATGATGTGATCAACGCCGTGGAGAAAGGCGAAACGCTGGTCGTAAGCGGCAGCACCAGCGGTGTGGAAGCTGGGCAGACGGTGACCGTCACCTTTGGCGGTAAAAATTACACCACCACTGTGGAAGCCAACGGCAGCTGGACGGTGAATGTGCCGCCTGCCGATCTCGCTGCGCTACCGGACGGCGCGGGCAACGTGCAGGCGAGCGTCAGCAATATTAACGGCAACAGCGCCCAGGCCGATCGCGCGTATAGCGTCGATGCCACCGCGCCGCTTATTACTATCAACACCATCGCCAGCGACGATACTCTTAACGTGAGCGAAGCGGGCGCGGGGATCACCATCAGCGGCACCACCACGGCGCAGGCCGGGCAGACGCTGACCGTCACGCTCAATAACAACACGTACCAGACCACCATTCTCGCGGATGGCACCTGGAGCGTGAACGTTCCGGCAACGGATTTAAGCGGATTAACCGCCAGCAGTTATACCGTGACTGCGACGGTGAGCGACAAAGCGAGCAACCCGGCAAGCGCCGATCATGCGCTGGCGGTGGACGTTACCGCTCCGGATCTCACCATTAACACCGTCGCGGGCGATGACATCATCAACGCTATCGAACACGGGCAGGCGCTGGTGGTGAGCGGCACCAGCACGGGCGCGGCGGCAGGCGATGTGGTGACCGTCTCGCTCAACGGCAAAAACTACACCACCACGCTGGATGCCTCTGGTAACTGGAGCGTCGGTATCCCGGCGGCAGATGTGACGGCGCTGGCAACCGGAAGCCAGACCATTACTGCCAGCCTGAGCGATCGCGCGGGCAACAGCGACAGCGCTACCCATAATGTCACCGTTGATCTTAGCGGCCCGACGCTGACCATCAGTACCGTCTCCGGCGACGACATCATCAATAATGCGGAGAAAACTCAGGATCTGACCATCAGCGGCGGCTCCAGCGGTCTGGCGACCGGCACCACGGTCACCGTGATGTTGAACGGCCTGGCGTACAGCGCCACCACCGATAGTTCCGGCAACTGGAGCGTTACCGTGCCTGCTTCGGCGGTCGGTGCCCTGGGCGAGGCGGTCTATTCGATTAGCGCCAGCGCCACCGACAGCGCGGGCAACAGCGGCAGTACCACCCATACGGTGAATGTCGAATCGCTCCTGCCTGGGGTGATCATTAATACCGTGGCGGGCGATGACATTATCAACGCCGCTGAAATCGTTGTGGCGCAGACCATCAGCGGTCAGGTCACGGGAACGGCGGTTGCCGGGAATACGGTGATTGTCACCATTGGCGGCAATCAATATAACGCCACCGTGCAGTCAGATTTAAGCTGGAGCGTCAGCGTACCGGCGAACGTTTTGCAGGCGCTGGGTAACGGTGAACTGACCATCAGCGCCTCGGTGACCAATTCCGCAAATAATACCAGCACCGCGACGCACGATATCGTGATAGATGCCAACCTGCCAGGTCTGCGCGTCGATACCGTGGCAGGCGATGATGTGATTAACAGCATCGAGCACACTCAGGCGTTGGTGATCACCGGTAGCAGTAGCGGACTGGCGGCGGGCGCGGCGTTGACGGTGGTTATCAATAGCGTCACCTACGGCGCAACGGTACTCGCCGATGGCAGCTGGAGCGTCGGTGTTCCGGCGGCAGATGTCACAAACTGGCCTGCGGGAACGGTCAATATTGCCGTTTCTGGCACCAATACCGCCGGAACCACAACCAGCATTAGCCATCCGGTCACGGTCGATCTCGCGGCCGTGGCGATTACCATTAACACCCTTTCCACTGACGATGTGATTAATGCCGCCGAAAAAGGCAGCGATTTGCAGCTCTCCGGCACCACCTCCGATGTGGAAGCGGGGCAAACCATCACCGTTATCTTCGGCGGCAAAAGCTACACCACCACGGTTGCCGCGGGCGGCACCTGGGGGCTGACAATCCCAGCAGCCGATCTCGCAACCTTGCCTGACGGCGCAGCAAACGTCCAGGCCAGCGTCAGCAACGTCGCAGGTAACAGCGCCCAGGCAACGCATGCTTACAGCGTCGATGCCACCGCGCCTTCCGTTACCATCAACACCATCGCCACGGACGATATTCTTAACGCCGACGAAGCGGGATCGGCGCTGACCATCAGCGGCACCAGCACGGCGGAAGCCGGGCAGACGGTGACCGTGACGCTAAACGGCGTCAATTACAGCGGCAACGTGCAGGCAGACGGGAGCTGGAGCGTCAGCGTCCCGACCGGCGATTTAGCTAACCTCACTGCCAGCCCCTATACGGTGAGCGCAGCGGTCAGCGACAAAGCCGGAAATCCGGCCTCGGCGACGCATAACCTGACGGTGGATCTTGTTGCGCCGGTCGTTACCATTAACACGGTAGCGGGCGATGACATCATTAACGCCACAGAACACGGACAGGCGCAGATTATCAGCGGCTCGGCAACGGGCGCGACGACCGGTAACACGGTGTCCGTGACGATTGGCACGACCACTTACACCACCGTGCTGGACGCCAACGGCAACTGGAGCATCGGCGTGCCTGCCAGCGTGATTTCCGCACTGGCGCAGGGGAATGTGACCATTACCGCCACGGTCACCGACTCCGCAGGCAACAGCGGCACGGCCTCGCACACTGTCAGCGTGGCGCTCGGCGCGCCGATACTGAGTATTAACACCATCGCCGTTGATGACATCATTAATGCCACGGAGAAAGGCGCGGATCTGGCGATTTCCGGAAGCAGCAACCAGCCTGCGGGTACGCAGATAACCGTTACGCTCAACGGGCAAAATTACACCACCACTGCCGATGCATCCGGTAACTGGAGCGTGACCGTTCCGGCGTCACGGGTGAGCACCCTCGGTGAAGCCACTTACACGGTGACTGCCGCCGCCACTGACGCCGATGGCAACAGCGGTTCCGCCAGCCATAACGTGCAGGTTAATACCGCGCTGCCGGGCGTCACCATTAACGTTGTCGCGAGCGACGATATTATTAACGCTGCCGAAGCGGGCGCGGGCCAGAGCATCAGCGGGCAGGTGACGGGCGCGGCAGCGGGCGACACGGTAACCGTCACGCTCGGCGAGGCGACTTACACTGCCACGGTGCAGGCGAATTTAAGCTGGAGCGTCGATGTTCCGGCCTCCGCGCTACAGGCGTTGGGCAACGGTGAACTGACCATTTCGGCTTCGGTAACGAACAGCGTAGGCAATACCGGCAACGGCACGCGCGAAATCACCATCGACGCGAATCTCCCCGGTCTGCGGATTGACACCGTGGCGGGCGATGATGTGGTCAACATTATCGAGCACGGGCAGGCGCTGGTGATTACCGGCAGCAGCTCCGATCTGGCAGCGGGCAGCAACGTCACGCTGACCATTAACGGGCAAACCTATGTTGCGGCGGTACTGGCGGATGGCTCATGGAGCGTCGGCGTTCCGGCGGTGGATGTCAGCGCCTGGCCTGCGGGGACGGTCACGATTACAGCCAGCGGCAACACCACCGCCGGAAACCCGGTGAGCGTTACGCATCCGGTGACTGTCGATCTCACTGCGGTGGCGGTCAGCATCAACGCCATTACTGCCGATGACGTGATTAACGCTGCCGAAAAAGGCGCGGCGTTAACGCTCTCTGGCAGCACTTCTGGTGTCGAAGCCGGGCAAACGGTCACCGTCACCTTTGGCGGCAAAACCTACACTGCAAGCGTCGCGGCGAATGGTTCCTGGAGTACCACGGTTCCGGCGACAGATATGGCAGCCCTGCGTGATGGCGATGCCAGCGCGCAGGCCAACGTCAGCAATGTTAACGGCAACAGCGCCACCACTACCCACGCTTACAGCGTCGATGCTACCGCGCCAACGGTGACCATTAACACCATTGCGGGCGACGACATTCTTAACGCCGCCGAAGCCGGAGCGGCGCTGACCATCACTGGCAGCAGCACGGCGGAAGCGGGGCAGACGGTGACCGTCACCCTCAATGGTGCAAACTATACTGGCACCGTACAGACGGACGGCAGCTGGAGCATCAGCGTACCGCCAGCCGACTTAAGCGCCCTGACCGCCAGCAACTACACCGTTAGCGCGGCGGTGAGCGACAAAGTCGGAAACCCGGCCTCGGTTAATCACAACCTGACGGTGGATACGTCTGTTCCGGTCGTCACCATCAACACGGTGGCAGGCGATGATGTGATCAACGCGACGGAACACGCCCAGGCGCAGATTATCAGCGGCTCCGCCACGGGTGCGGCAACCGGCAGCGCCGTGACGGTGACTATCGGCACAAACACCTTTACCACCGTACTGGATGCCAGCGGTAACTGGAGCGTCGGCGTTCCGGCAAGCGTCGTCTCGGCGCTGGCGAACGGCACGGTGACCATTAACGCCAGCGTCACCGATGCCGCCGGAAACAGCGGCAGCGCTACGCATCTGGTGACGGTCAATACTGGCCTTCCGTCAATTACCTTTAACGCCATCAGCGGCGATAACGTCCTGAACGCCGATGAAAAAGGCCAGCCGTTGACCATTAGCGGTAGCAGTACGGGGTTGGCGACCGGCGCACAGGTTACCGTCACACTCAACGGTCATAACTACAGCGCTACCACCGACGCGGCGGGCAACTGGACGTTAACCGTGCCGGTGAGCGATCTGGCGGCTTTAGGCCAGGCCAACTATATCGTCAGCGCCAGCGCCACCAGTGCGGCAGGCAACATCGCCAGCAGCCAGGCGAATTTACTGGTCGATAGCGGCCTGCCGGGCGTCACCATCAACACCGTGGCGGGCGATGATATTATCAACGCCGCCGAAGCCGGGGCCGATCAAACCATCAGCGGGGTGGTCACTCGTGCCGCCGCTGGCGATACGGTTACCGTCACGCTGGGCGGCAACACTTACACCACCACGGTACAGGGCAACTTAAGCTGGAGTATCAGCGTTCCGGCAGCCGATCTCCAGGCGTTGGGCAATGGCGATTTGACCATTAACGCTTCGGTCACCAACGCGAATGGCAATACGGGCAGCGGTACGCGGGATATCACCATTGACGCTAACCTGCCAGGGCTGCGCGTGGATACGGTAGCGGGCGATGATATCGTCAACAGCATTGAACACGGGCAGGCGCTGGTGATCACTGGCGGCAGTAGCGGCCTGAATGCAGGCGTGCCATTGACGATCACGATTAACGGCACGGCTTATTCCGCCACGGTACAGGCAGACGGGAGCTGGAGCGTCGGCATTCCGGCGACAAACGTCAGCGCATGGCCTGCGGGGGCGTTAACCGTTGACGTGGCAGGCCAGAGCAGCGCCGGAAATCCGGTCAGCGTCAGCCATCCGTTCACCGTCGATTTAACGGCGGTGGCAATCAGCATCAACACCGTTGCCAGCGACGACGTAATTAACGCCGCCGAAAAAGGCACCGACCTGACCCTTTCTGGCAGCACCAGCGGAATTGAAAGCGGGCAAACCGTTACCGTCACTTTTGGCGGTAAAACCTACACTGCAAGCGTCGCCGCCAACGGTAGCTGGAGTGTGAACGTTCCAGCGGCAGATCTGGCAACTCTGCCAGACGGCGCGGCGAACGTGCAGGCCAGTGTCAGCAGCGCGAGCGGTAACAGTGCCTCGGCGACCCATGCGTACAGCGTTGACGCCAGCGCACCGACGCTCACCATTAACACCATTGCCAGCGACGATATTCTTAACGCCACGGAGGCGGGAAGCCCGCTCACCATCAGCGGCACCAGCACCGCCGAAACCGGGCAGACGGTCACCGTAACCCTTAACGGCGCAACCTACAGCGGTAATGTGCAGGCAGACGGTAGCTGGAGCGTCAGCGTTCCCCCTTCAGCCTTAGGCGCGCTGACCGCAAGCAATTACACCGTCAGCGCCACGGTCAACGACAAAGCGGGCAACCCCGGCAGCACCAGCCATAATCTGGCGGTAGACACCACCGCGCCGGTTCTCACCATTAACACCGTGGCAGGCGATGACATCATCAACGATGCTGAACACGCCCAGGCGCTGGTGATTTCCGGCACCAGCAGCGGCGGGGAAGCGGGCGATGTGGTGAGCGTTGTGCTCAACGGCAAAACCTACACCTCCACCCTGGATGCCTCCGGCAACTGGAGCGTTGGCGTTCCGGCGGCGGATGTTACGGCGCTGGGTAGCGGCGCACAGACCATCACCGCCAGCGTCAGCGATCGGGCGGGTAACAGCGATGACGCCAGCCGCACCGTGACCGTCAGCCTCAGCGCGCCAGTGATTAGCATCAACACCATCGCGGGCGATGATGTGATCAACGCGACGGAAAAAGGATCTGATCTGACGCTTTCCGGCACCAGCGATCAGCCTGCGGGTACGGCGATCACCGTTACGCTGAACGGACAAAACTACAGCGCCACCACCGACGCCTCCGGCAACTGGAGCGTTACCGTGCCTGCCTCTGCTGTCAGTGCGCTGGGCGAAGCCACCTACAGCGTGACGGCGAGCGTCACCAATGCTCAGGGTAACAGCAGCACCGCCAGCCATAACGTGCAGGTCAATACCGCGCTGCCGGGCGTCACCATTAATCCGGTGGCGACGGACGATATTATCAACGCCGCTGAAGCAGGCAGTGCGCAAACCATCAGCGGCCAGGTAACCGGTGCGGCGGCGGGCAGCACCGTCACCGTTGAACTGGGCGGCAAAACTTACACCGCCACGGTCCAGGCTGATTTAAGTTGGAGTGTGAGCGTACCTGCCGCCGACTGGCAGGCGCTGGGTAACGGTGAGTTAACGGTTAATGCCTCGGTGACCAACGCCGTTGGCAACACCGGTAGCGGCACGCGCGATATCACCATCGATGCCAGTCTGCCTGGCCTGCGGGTGGATACCGTCGCGGGTGATGATGTGGTCAATATCATCGAACACAGTCAGGCGCAGGTGATCACCGGTAGCAGCTCCGGCTTTGCGGTGGGCACGGCGCTGAACGTAGTGATAAATAATCAAACTTACGCCGCCACGGTGCTGGCGAACGGCAGCTGGAGCGTCGGCGTTCCTGCGACGGATGTCAGTAACTGGCCTGCGGGAACGCTGAATATTACCGTTAGCGGCGCGAACAGTGCCGGAACGCAAACCAGCATTACCCATCCGCTGACCGTTGATCTCACCACCGTCGCCGTCAGCATAAACAGCATCACCAGCGATGATGTGATTAACGCCGCCGAAAAAGGCGCGGCGCTAACGCTCTCCGGCAGCACGTCCGGCGTCGAAGCGGGGCAAACCGTTACCATTACTTTTGGCGGTAAAACCTACACCACCACGGTGGCGGCAAACGGTAGCTGGAGCACCACCGTTCCGGCGGCGGATATGGCGGCCCTGCGTGACGGCGATGCCAGCGCCCAGGTGCGGGTGACTAACGTCAACGGCAACAGCGCCACGGCAACGCATGAATACAGCGTCGATAGCGCCGCGCCAACGGTCACCATCAACACCATTGCCAGCGATAACATCATCAATGCCAGCGAAGCGGCGGCGGGCGTAACGGTGTCCGGCACCAGCACGGCGCAAACCGGGCAGACGCTCACCGTCACGCTTAATGGCACTAACTACCAGACCACGGTGCAGGCAGACGGCAGCTGGAGCTTAACGCTGCCCGCCAGCGACTTAACCGCACTTGCCAATAACGGCTACACCCTGACCGCCACGGTCAGCGATTTGGCGGGTAACCCTGGCAGCGCCAGCAAAGGTGTGACCGTCGATACCACCGCGCCCGTCATCAGCTTTAACACCGTGGCGGGCGACGATGTGATTAACAGAGTTGAACACACTCAGGCGCAGATTATCAGCGGCACCGCCACGGGCGCGGTGGCGGGCGACCGTCTGGTGGTGACCATCGCCGGGCAGCAGTATGTCACCAGCACCGATGCCAGCGGCAACTGGAGCGTCGGCGTGCCTGCCAGCGTGATTTCCGGCCTTGCAGATGGCACAGTGACTATCAGCGCCACTATCACCGATAGCGCAGGCAACAGCAGCACCCAGACGCACAACGTACAGGTAAACACGGCGGCAGTGTCGCTCTCGGTCAGCACCATCAGCGGCGATAATATTATTAACGCCGCCGAAGCGGGCAGTGCGCTGACCCTGAGCGGCACCGGAACGAACTTTGCCGCAGGTACAGTGGTGACCGTGTTGCTTAACGGCAAAGGCTACAGCGCTACCATTCAGAACAACGGGAGCTGGAGTGTGAACGTGCCGGCGGCAGACGTCGCGGCACTGGCGGATGGCACCAGCTACACGGTTAGCGCCTCCGCCCAGGATAGCGCCGGAAACAGCGCCACGGCCTCGCGCAGTGTGGCGGTGGATCTCACCGCGCCGGTTATCAGCATAAACACGGTTTCAACGGACGACCGACTCAACGCCGCCGAACAGCAGCAGCCGTTAACCCTTAACGGCTCGACCAGCGCGGAAGTAGGGCAGACGGTAACCGTCACCTTTGGCGGCAAAACTTATACCGCCACGGTGGCCGCCAATGGCACCTGGGCGCTGAACGTGCCTGCGGCAGATCTGGCCGCGCTCGGGCAGGGCGCACAGACCATTACCGCCAGCGTGAACGATCGCGCCGGTAACCCCGGTCAAACCACGCACGCCCTGACCGTCGATACCGTTGCGCCAACGGTCACCATCGCCACGGTGGCGGGTGACGATATTATCAACAACGCCGAACAGCTCGCTGGGCAAACCATCAGCGGCACCACCACCGCTGAAGTGGGCCAGACGGTGACCGTCACCTTTAACGGTCAGAGCTGGACTGCAACGGTCGGCAGCGGCGGAAGCTGGTCGGTGTTTATTCCGGCGCAGCAGTTTGCCGGATTAAGCGACGGCAGCTACACCATTAGCGCGACGGTTAGCGATCAGGCCGGAAACCCTGGTAGCGCCAGCCGTGGCGTGACATTGAACGGCGACGTCCCCTCCGTCACCATCAACACCTTTGCGGGCGATGATGTGGTGAATGCGGCGGAGCACGGCTCGTCGCTGGTGATCAGCGGCACCACCACCGCCCCAGTCGGGCAGACGCTGACCCTGACCTTAAACGGCAAAACCTACACTACCACGGTACAGACCGGCGGTAGCTGGAGCTACACCCTCGGCAGCGCCGATGTCACCGCGCTGGCGGACGGCAATGCCTACGTGATTAACGCCTCGGTGAGCAACGCCATTGGCAACACCGGCAGCAGCAATCACACCATTACCGTCGACCTCAGCGCCCCGGCGATGGGCATTAATATCGATTCCCTGCAAGCCGACACTGGCCTTAGCTCCAGCGACTTTATCACCAGCGTCAGCCCGGTGGTGGTCAACGGCTCGCTCACCGCCGCGCTTGCCAGTAACGAGACGGCGCAAATCAGTATCGACGGCGGCGTAACCTGGACCACGCTTACCGTTACCGGCACGACCTGGCGCTATAACGACAGCCGCACGCTGACCGATGGTAACTATCTCTATCAGGTACGGGTGATTGACGCAGCGGGCAACGTCGGTGCCACTGACAGCCAGAATGTGGTGATCGACACCATCGCGCCAGATCCAGCAGTAAAAACCATCGCCATCAGCGCGATCACCACCGATACTGGATTGATTACTAACGATTTTGTCACCAGCGACACGACGCTTGCGGTGAGCGGCACGCTGGGGGCGGCGCTTTCTGCCGGTGAGTTCGCGCAAATCAGCATTGATGGCGGCACCACCTGGCAGAATCTTTCGGTAAGCGGTTTGACCTGGACATATCTTGACGGGCGTACGCTGACTGACGGCAACTACAACTATCAGGTACGGGTGATCGACACCGCCGGAAATATCGGCGCGACTGCCAGCCAGATAGTCACCGTGGATACCACCGCGCCGCTGGCGAGCAAAACCATCGCCATTGCGGGCATTAGCGATGACACCGGGTTAAGCAGCAGCGATTTTGTTACTCGCGACACTACGCTTACTGTGCGCGGCACGCTCGGCGCGGCGCTGGCGGCAGACGAACGGGCGCAAATCAGCCTCGACGGCGGTGTCACCTGGACCACGTTAACCGTTATCGGCACCAGCTGGAGCTATGCCGATGGTCGCACACTGACCGACGGCACCTGGAACTACACGGTGCGGGTGGTGGATCTGGCGGGGAACGTTGGGCAGACCGCAACGCAAAACGTGGTGGTCGACACCACCAGCCCGGAAGCGGCGAAAAGTATCACCATTACCGGTATCAGCGATGACACCGGAGCCAGCAGCAGCGATTTTATTACCAGCGACACCTCGCTTACCGTGCGCGGCGTATTGGGGGCGGCGCTCGGCGCTAACGAATTCGCGCAAATCAGTACCGACAACGGCGCAACCTGGGTGAACGTGACCGTCGCCGCAGACGGCCTTAACTGGAGTTACGTTGACGGACGCACGCTCACCAACGGCACCACCACCTGGCAGGTGCGGGTGGTGGATCTGGCGGGCAACGTTGGCGCAACCGGCAGCCAGTCGGCGCAGATTGACACCGTGAACCCGGCGCAGGTACTCACCATCGCCAGCATCAGCACCGACACGGGGAGTTCGGCAACTGACTTTATCACCAGCGATACCTCGCTCACGCTGACCGGTTCGCTGGGGGCGGGGCTTGCCAGCGGCGAAGTGGCGCAGATTAGCCTCGACGGCGGCGCGACCTGGATCACGCTCACCACCAACGGCACGCAGTGGACCTACACTGACAGCCGCACGCTGACCGACGGCAGCTACGTTTACCAGGTGCGGGTGCTGGATCTGGCGGGGAATACTGGCCCGGTGGTGTCGAAAACGGTGGTGGTCGATACGATTAACCCCACCGCGACGCCGACCATTGTGTCGTACACTGATGACGTCGGGCAGCGGCAGGGGACATTAAGCAGTTCGCAGGCCACCGACGACACTACGCCGTTGCTGAACGGCGTGCTCTCCGGCCCGCTTGCCAGCGGTGAAGTGGTTTACCTCTACCGTAACGGCCTGCTGTTAGGCGCGGTAACGATGGTAGGCGCACTGAACTGGACCTACAGCGACAGCGGGCTGGTGAGCGGTGCCTACACCTACAGCGCGCGAGTGGTGGATCTGGCGGGGAATATCACCTCCTCCAGTGATTTTGTCCTGATGGTCGATACCTCTATTCCGACCACGCTGGCGCAAATTACCAGCCAGACCACGCGCGATACTACGCCGATTATCAGCGGGGTGATCACCGCCGCGCTTGCCAGCGGGCAGTATGTTGAAGTGGTGATCAACGGCAAAACCTACACCTCTGAACCGGGCGGTGCGGTGGTGGTCGATCCGGCGCACAACACCTGGTATGTACAGTTGCCGGATACCGACGCGCTGGCGGCTTCTGCGACCGCCTATAACGTCACCGCGCAGGTAAAAAGCTCGGCGGGCAACGGCAATAACGCCAATATTAGCAACGGCACGGTGACGGTTAACGCGGCGATTGATTACACACCGACCTGGACCACCGCCAGCAAAACCACCGCCTGGGGGCTGACCTACGGCCTCGACACGCACGGAATGTGGACGGTGCTGGCAAACCAGCAGGTAATGCAATCGACTGACCCACTCACCTGGTCGAAGACCGCGCTGACGCTGTATCAGAGCGGCAACAACTACGCCACCAGCTCCATCGCCGATTACGACCGTAACGGCACGGGCGATCTGTTTATCACCCGTGATGACTACGGTACAGGCTATATCAACGGCTTTACCAATAACGGCGACGGCACCTTTTCCAGCGCTATTCAGGTCACCGTCGGCACCCTGACGTGGTACGGCTCGATTGTGGCATTTGATAAAGAGGGCGACGGCTATCTCGACTTCTGGATTGGCGACGCGGGCGGGCCGGACTCCAACACCTTCCTGTGGAACAACGCAGGTACGCTGGTAGGTAACTCCACTACGTCGAACAGCGGCGGTAGCGCCACGGTGGGCGGGGCGGTGACGGGGTATCTTTCGCTCAACGAAGGTTCTGGCGTCGATCTGAACAATGACGGCAGGATCGACCTGGTTCAGCACACCTACAACCTGAACAACTATTACACGCTATCTTCGCTCATCAACCAGGGGAATGGCACGTTTGTCTGGGGGCAGAACACCACCAATACCTTCCTGAGCGGGGCGGGTAGTGGCGCTATGAGCAGCAGCGTTTCTATGACCTGGGCCGATTTCGATGGCGACGGCGATATGGACCTCTTCCTGCCTGCCAGCCAGGGAAGAGCTAACTACGGCTCGCTGTTATTCAACACCAACGGCGTGCTGGGCAGTCCGGTGGCGGTGGGCGCAACGGCAACCACCTACGCCAGCCAGTTTAGCGTGGCGGTGGACTGGAACCACGACGGCCTGATGGATATCGCCCGTATCGCCCAGACCGGACAATCGTATCTTTACACCAACGTTGGTGGTGCCAGCAACTGGACACAATCGGCCCTCGGCGGCAGCCAGAGCGGTACCACCAGCGGCGTGGCGGCAATGGACTACGACTGGGACGGCGCGGTGGATGTACTGGTGACCAAACAGTCGGGCAGCGTGTTCCTGATCCGCAACACCAACACGGTGAGCTACGGCACTTCGCTACACCTGCGCATCACCGATCCCAACGGCATTAACGTCTATTACGGTAATACCGTAAAACTGTATAACTCGGCGGGGGTGCTGGTCGCCACGCAAATCATTAACCCGCAGTCGGGGATGGGGGTTAACGACACCTCGGCGCTGGTCAACTTCTACGGGCTGAATGCCGGAGAAACCTACAACGCGGTGCTGATCAAATCCACTGGCACCACCGCCAGCAATATCGACCAGACGGTCAACACCAGCTGGGGCGGCTTACAGGCCACCGATGCCACTCACGCTTACGACCTCAGCGCCGAAGCAGGCACCGCGAGCAACAATGGCAAGTTCGTCGGCACGGGCTATAACGACACCTTCTTTGCCACCGCAGGTACTGACACTTACGACGGCTCCGGCGGCTGGGTGTACAGCTCCGGCACCGGAACGTGGCTGGCAAACGGCGGCATGGACGTGGTTGATTTCCGCCTCTCGACGGTGGGCGTGACCGCGAACTTAAGCAGCACCGCCGCACAGGCCACCGGCTTTAACACCTCGACATTTACCAATATCGAAGGCATTTCCGGCTCGAATTTTAACGACACTCTGACCGGCAGCAGCGGCGATAACCAACTGGAAGGGCGCGGCGGCAACGACACCCTTAACATCGGAAACGGCGGTCACGATACCTTGCTCTATAAATTGCTCAACGCCAGTGACGCTACCGGCGGCAACGGCTCAGACGTGGTGAATGGCTTTACGGTAGGGACATGGGAAGGCACCGCCGACACCGATCGCATTGATATCCGCGAGTTGTTACAGGGCAGCGGCTACACCGGCAACGGCAAAGCCAGCTACGTCAACGGCGTGGCAACGCTGGATGCGCAGGCTGGAAACATCGGTGATTTTGTCAAAGTCACCCAGAGCGGCAGCGACACCATCGTGCAGATCGACCGCGACGGCACGGGCGGCACTTTTGCGGCAACTAACGTGGTCACGCTGACGGGCGTGCATACCGACCTCGCCACTTTGCTGGCGAATCATCAGTTGATGGTGGTGTAGAGAATGAAAAAAAATGCCCAGTCCGTGGAAGCCTGGCTGGAGGCGATGATCGCCGTGGCGCGTTATTACCGCCTTGATTTTTCTCAGGAGAATGTGCGCGCGACCGTCAACTGGGAGCGCGACAGTAAGCGGGAGGAGTTACTCACCGACATGGCGCGGCAGTTGGGGATGGGGCTTCGGCTGGTGGAGTTCTCCACCGACTCGCTCAACCCGTGGCGGCTGCCGTTGATCGCCGTTTTTGATAATCAACAAATTGGCGTGATCACCCGCCGTGACAATCACGACAATATCAGCATTCAGTTTAGCGGTGACGAAGGGCTGGAAACTACGCTTAACGTCGCGGATGTTGAGGATAAAATCGTTGAACTGGCGCTACTGCGCCCGCTCAGCGCCATCCCTGACGCGCGGGTAGATGACTATATTCGCCCGTATCAGGCGAACTGGTTCTGGAGCCTTTCGCTAAAAGACTGGCGGCGCTACGGCGATATTATGCTGGCCTCGCTGGTGGCGAACGTGCTGGCGCTGGCGGCGATGATTTTCTCGATGCAGGTTTACGACCGGGTGGTTCCGGCGCAATCGTACCCGACGCTATGGGTGCTGTTCGCCGGGGTGATGATGGCGATCCTGTTTGAGTTCTGTATGCGCATGGTGCGCACACATCTTTCGGATGTGATCGGCAAGCGGGCGGATCTGCGCATTTCGGATCGCGTTTTTGGTCACGCATTACGGCTGAAAAATAACGTGCGATCGAAATCCACCGGATCGTTTATCTCGCAGATCCGCGAGCTGGAATCGGTGCGGGAGCTGATTACTTCCACCACCATCGGCGCGGTGGCGGATCTGCCGTTCTTCCTGCTGTTTGTCTTTATTTTATGGATGATCGGCGGCTGGCTGGTGCTGGTGGTTTTGCTGGCGCTGCCGTTATTGGTGATCCCCGGCCTGCTGGTGCAACGCCCGCTGGCGCGGCTGGCGAACGAAGGGATGCGCGAGTCGGCGGTGCGTAACGCTACGCTGGTGGAAGCCGTGCAGTCGATTGAAGATATTAAGCTGCTGCGCGCCGAACAGCGTTTTCAGAATCAGTGGAACCACACCAACGACGTGGCCTCGTCCATCAGCATGAAGCAACGTTTTCTCACCGGGCTACTGCTCACCTGGACCCAGGAAGTGCAGTCCATCGTTTACGTCGTGGTGCTGTTGGTGGGCTGCTTTATGGTAATGAACGGTGACATGACCACCGGCGCGCTGGTCGGGACGACGATCCTGGCTTCGCGCACCATCGCGCCGCTGTCGCAGATATCCGGCGTGCTCTCGCGCTGGCAGCAGGCGAAAGTGGCGCGCAACGGACTTGATGAACTGATGAAGCGCCCGGTGGATCAGCCGGAACACGGCAAACTGGTGCATAAAGCGGTGCTACACGGCAATTATCAGTTCAGCAACGCTATCTTTTATTACGATGAAGAAGAGAAAATTGCCGATGTGGCGATTGGCAAACTCAACATTCAGGCCGGAGAGAAAATCGCCATTCTTGGGCGCAACGGCGCGGGTAAATCAACGCTACTGCAAATGCTCGCCGGAATGCGTATCGCCCAGCAGGGGCAGGTGCTGCTGGATAACATCAGCATCGGTCAGCTTGATCCGGCGGATCTGCGCCGCGACATGGGGCTGCTGAGCCAGACCGGGAGACTCTTTTTCGGTTCGCTGCGGGAAAACCTGACGATGGGGATGCCGGAAGCCAGCGATGAAGATATCGAACGCGCGTTAACCCTCAGCGGGGCGCTGCCGTTTGTGCAGAAGCAGAAAAACGGCCTCAACTACATGATTCAGGAAGGGGGATTTGGCCTCTCTGGTGGTCAGCGGCAAACGCTGCTGCTGGCGCGGCTGCTCATCTCTCAACCCAATATCGTGCTGCTCGATGAACCCAGCGCCTCGCTGGACGAAATGGCGGAAGCGCATTTAATCGAACAACTGAAACAGTGGATTGGCCATCGCACGCTGATTATCGCCACTCACCGCACGGCGATGCTGCAACTGGTGGACCGCATTATCGTGATGGATCAGGGGCGGATTGTGATGGATGGCGCGAAAGAGGCCATTTTGCGTGAACAGAGCGAACCCACGGCGCGACGGGTGGTGTTGCAGGAGAAGAATAAGGGGTCTGCCGCATGAACGGACAACTGCAATACAACCGTGGCCTGACTGAACCCCGCTTGCCGCGTTCGGCGCTGGCGGTACGCGTTACCGCTGTGATGCTGCTCTGTTTTCTCGGCTGGGCGTGGTACTTCCAGCTTGATGAAGTCACCACCGGCAGCGGCACGGTAGAACCCTCCGGGCGCGAACAGGTGGTGCAGTCGCTGGAAGGCGGAATTCTGTATCATCTCGACGTCAAGGTTGGCGATATTGTTGAACAGGGCCAGCCACTGGCGCAGCTTAACCGCACCAAAACGGAATCCGACGTCCAGGAAGCAATGTCGCGGCTGTACGCGGCGCTGGCAACCTCGGCGCGGCTGCGGGCGGAAGTGAGTAATAAACCGCTGGTCTTCCCTGACGAACTGAATAAATTCCCCGAACTTATCGAGTCGGAAACGGCGTTGTACAACACTCGCCGCGATGGGCTGAACAAAGCCACCACCGGGCTGACGCAGGGGATTAGCCTGGTCAACCGCGAACTGGCGATGACCCAGCCGCTGGTAAAACAGGGGGCGGCGAGCAGCGTTGAAGTGCTGCGCCTGCAACGCCAGGCCAATGAACTGGAAAACAAACTCAGCGACGTGCGCACGCAATACTACGTTCAGGCGCGCGAAGAGTTAGCAAAAGCCAATGCGGAAGTGGAAACCCAGCGTTCGGTGATCCGTGGACGGGAAGACTCCCTCACCCGGCTCAACTTTACCGCGCCGGTACGTGGCATTGTTCAGGACATTGACGTCACCACGGTTGGCGGCGTTATTGCCCCCGGTGGTAAACTGATGACCATCGTGCCGCTGGATGAGCAACTGCTGATCGAGGCAAAAATCTCCCCGCGCGATGTGGCGTTTATCCATCCGGGGCAAAAATCGCTGGTGAAAATAACCGCCTACGATTACTCCATCTACGGCGGCCTGCCGGGAGAAGTGGCGGTGATATCACCAGACACCGTGCAGGATGAAGTACGGCGCGATGTTTATTACTATCGGGTGTACATTCGCACTTTCAGCAACCATCTGGAAAATAAAAGCAAACAGCAGTTTCCGATATTCCCCGGTATGGTGGCGACGGTCGATATCCGCACCGGCAAAAAAAGCGTGCTGGATTATCTGTTGAAACCCTTTAACAAAGCACAGGAGGCGTTGCGCGAACGATGAACATTAGCGATGTAGCAAAAATTACCGGCCTGACCAGCAAAGCCATTCGCTTCTATGAAGAGAAGGGGCTGGTGACGCCGCCGATGCGCAGCGAAAATGGTTATCGAACCTACACGCAGCAGCATCTCAACGAACTGACCTTACTGCGCCAGGCGCGCCAGGTGGGCTTTAACCTGGAAGAGAGCGGCGAACTGGTGAATCTGTTTAACGATCCGCAGCGTCACAGTGCCGACGTCAAACGTCGCACCCTGGAGAAAGTGGCGGAGATCGAGCGACATATCGAAGAACTGCAATCCATGCGCAACCAGCTGTTGGCGCTGGCGAATGCCTGCCCTGGCGATGACAGCGCCGACTGCCCGATTATCGAAAATCTCTCCGGCTGCTGTCATCATCGGGCGGGGTGAAAATCAGTTAATCCCCGTTTGCACCGAAAGAATATGCTGCAAACTTTCTACCATAATGCGCCCCGACTGAAATAAGCCTTCCTGGATTTCGTTGTTAACATTCACAGCGTGAACCAGGGAGGCTAATAACACCACTTGCAAGAAGGCAAAAATAAACGCACCGATAATCATAATATGCGTCAGGGGGATTTTCCTTTGCTCTTTCATTTTAAATAACCCACAAACTGACCTTCCTTCATTAAGGCGACTTTTCCCGTGTGGTGATAAACAATGACGTTATAAAGACCTGACTGATAAACAGTGGCATCTTTATTGTCTTCATCAATTGCACATAATGAATCATTGAGATAAGCAAAGTTCTTACTGCTCATTCTAAAGGTCATGCCAAATCCTTTATAAATAGATTTTTTAGCGGCCTGGGCATGTTGTGCGGCTTCTGCATTTTTAAATGCCTGCGCTTCTGATGCACTTAAAATAGCCGCCTGACGCTGTTGTTCTGCGAGATAACAGGTGTCATGGCTGACGCCCTGCGCCTGGCAATCTGCGATGCGGGAAGTGGGTGAACTACAGCCAGCCAGTAATATAACCGCCAGCAGGGAAAACGATTTAATGGAGCTATTCATCATTGTTAACCTTAAATAATGTACGGAAAATTGCGAATAAGAAATTGCTGTTAAAATTAGAACGAATATCCCACGCCGACACCCGCACCGAAATCAGATTGTGTATCCGCAGAAATACCTGCTTTAAGTACCGTATGCGTTCCGGCATTAAAAGATGTTCCTACAGACACCGCAGATTCACCGTTGTACGTTCCCGCTCCCGCTGACACCATCATCAAGTCACCGGTTTTCACCTGTGGTTGTGAGGCGATAGCGATGGCAGATGCAGTTCCCGCATTGGCTTCTTTACGATTGTCCTCAACTTCGTTTTTCAGAGAATCGAAATGGTTATTGAGCGTAGTAATCTGCTGGCTATTATCCGCTACTCGTTTTTGCGTGTTGCTTAACTGCTGATGCGTTTGGGTTACGTCTTGTGTCAGGCTGTCAATTTGTTCATGCGTTTGTGTTGAGTCTTGCGCCAGACGCTGAATTTGTTCCCCGTACTGCACACTATCGATATGCTGTTGCGTTGCCTGGTTAGTCGCCAGAGTATCTATTTTTTGTTTTTGTTCTGCTGCAGTACGCGCATTCGCATCATTTTGTGCTCTCAGTCCGGCGTTAACCATCTCTTGATAATGTGCGTTGGTCTGGGCATCGCCAAGTGCGGAAACCGTTTTTTGCGTCGCGTCGATTTGTTTCTGCTGATCGTCCATTTGTTGCTGCTGGGTGTCAGCTTGTGCCTGTTGCGCATTGGCAGCGGCTGTCTGTCTGGCGTCAATCATGCTCTGATATCGGGCGGCAGTCTGCACATCCCCGGTGGCGGCAACGGTTTTCCGGGTTTCGTCGAGTTGTTGCTGCTGGTCAGCAATATCGCTGCGGTTCTGTTCGATATTATTTTTGTTTTCTGTCACAGCACCGGAAAGTTTGACGCCGTTCATCAGAGCGGTGTTGGCGTTAGCGTTGGCATGGTCAGCCGTTGACTGGGCATGTGCGACATCGCCTTTTATGTTGGTGACGTCTGACTGCACTGCGGAGACATCATTACGGGTGTCGGCGATGGCGGCTTTATTGGCATCAATATCCGTCTGCGCCACCATAATGGCGTGCTGCGCGTCATCAGCTTTCATTGAAGCCCAGTTGGCGGCATGTTGTGCGTCCTGAATGGCGGTATCCTGCCCGTTGTCGCGGACGATCTGTTTTTGCTCGTTTGATGCCAACAGTTTCTGCTGGTCGGCAATATCGCTGCGGTTCTGTTCGATGTTGTTTTTGTTTTCTGTCACAGCACCGGAAAGTTTGACGCCGTTCATCAGAGCGGTGTTGGCGTTAGCGTTGGCATGGTCAGCCGTTGACTGGGCATGTGCGACATCGCCTTTTATGTTGGTGACGTCTGACTGCACTGCGGAGACATCATTACGGGTGTCGGTGATGGCGGCTTTGTTGGCATCAATATCCGTCTGCGCCACCGTGATGGCGTGCTGCGCGTCATCAGCTTTCAGTGAAGCCCAGTTGGCGGCATGTTGTGCGTCCTGAATGGCGGTATCCTGCCCGTTGTCGCGGTCGGTCTGCGCTTGATTGGTTATCGGGTTCAGCGTATTGGCGGGCTGTACGGGAGAGGCAGCTGTATTTTCCTGAGGTGTCGTTGTCCGGTAATCATGCGCAATCAGATAATTTTGTGCGGCTGCACTATTCCCTGTCCTTTCTAAAAATCGACCAATTTTCTGATCAATTTCCGATTGCGACATTCCTGGCTGGATTGCCGTTAATTCTGTCGTTGCCGCCTCAACAGTATCACCCGCAAACGCAGATGGACTTACCGCGGTAGCAACAACGACAGCCAGTAAAGACAGCTTTACAGTTTTCATGCATTTTTTCTCTTTCAAAGTAAGTCACATATTTGTTTCTATAAGCAACGTAAAACGTTGTTATAAGAATTAATCTGCGTTGCAATTTGATCGAAATCTACGCCGCCATTTGTGTGATGTAAAGCGCATTTTTGTCTGGTGTAAGCGTAAACATCACCAATAAGAAACAAAAAATGTTTCTTATATAAATAAAATCGAAAATCATTTTGTGCTCTTTCAATGTAAAAAAGAGTAAAGACTTGTTTTGATAAGCGAAATAAATTCTGTTTCTGGACTAAACGTGAAGCGGTTCCTGATGTGTGCTAAAATGCGTTTCTTTGATAAATCTCAATTTTTAAGAGGTTTACGCCAGGCAGGAAAATTTAAATGAATGAATTTGAGAAGATTTTTAATGAAATGAATCTGGACCGGGCATTGCTACCGATCCTTTTTCGTTCGAACCGGTCAACAGTGTGGAAATATTTAAGTGGCGATAGTACGGCTCCTGCCTCAGCTATGTCACTGATTATGCTGTTGCAGTTAATCCAGAAACGAAACCCCGATCTGTTAGCCGAATGGTTAACGCTTTCTGATTTCACCATTCCGCCAGAAGTTTACCTGGACCAGCCTGATTACTGGAAAGGGTGGGTGTATACGCAACACAAGGTCAATAAAAACGTCCTGGAATATCTAAAAAAACATTATCCGGATGAAGACCAAAAAAACATGAATAAAGGTAGTGACGAGTAATTTGCCAATGCCAGTTAATATAGCGGAGGCGGCCTACGATTCGGGCGCAGACTTCCAGGCATGATAAGACGCGCCCGCGCCGCATCAGGCATCAGCGCATAACCGCCGGATGCGGCGTAAACGCCTTATCCGGCCTACAATTCGGGCATATTTTGTAGGCATGAAAAGACGCGTCAGCGTCGCATCAGGCGATGACCGCACGGATGATCAGCGTTATCCCTTCTATCGCAATGACTTCAACATGCGTACCTGCACCGAGATCCTCGCTGGCGCTGACAGGCCATGAACTGTCACCGACGCGCATATGACCTCGCCCGTTGACCAGCGGAGATTCCAGCACAAAACGTCGGCCAATAAGCTGCTGCCCGCGCTGGTTTAAATGACTGTCGCTGTGCTTTTGTTCGCGCACCCGCCGCGACAACCATTTCCACCACAGCCAGGCGGCGAGCAGCGTCAGGACGGCAAACATCACCCCTTGCCACTCCCAACCCAGCGGCACCAGCCAGACCACCAGACCGGTAATCACCGCTGCCACGCCGCTCCACAACAAATAACCATTTCCGCCCAGCATCTCGGCTGCCAGCAGCAACCCGCCGAGACTGAGCCAGAAAATATGTGGATGAACGACCATTAACTCCATCATGGCTGAGTCCGTTTGTTGGCGCTGTCTTTCACCAGCTCGGCAATCCCGGCAATCGACCCCATCAGGCTGCTGGCCTCTAATGGCATCATCACTACTTTGCTGTTACTGGAGGAACCGATCTGCTGTAACGCTTCGGTGTATTTCTGCGCTACGAAGTAGTTCACCGCCTGAATATCACCGGAGGCGATGGCTTCAGACACCATTTTGGTGGCGCGGGCTTCTGCTTCAGCGGAACGTTCACGAGCTTCAGCCTGTAAAAACGCCGACTGACGTTCGCCTTCCGCTTTCAGGATTTGCGACTGTTTTTCACCTTCGGCTTTGAGGATTTCCGCCTGACGGATCCCTTCCGCTTCGAGGATGTAAGCGCGTTTGGTACGTTCCGCTTTCATCTGCGCGTTCATTGAAGAGATAAGCTCTGCCGGTGGGCGCACGTCGCGAATTTCAATACGGGTGACTTTAATCCCCCACGGGTTGGTGGCTTCATCGACAATACGCAGCAGGCGTGAGTTGATGCTGTCGCGCTGAGAGAGCATTTCGTCAAGTTCCATTGAACCCAACACGGTACGGATGTTAGTCATGGTCAGGTTGATGATCGCCAGCTCCAGATTGCTGACTTCATAGGCAGCGCGTGGCGCGTCAATCACCTGAATAAAGCACACGGCGTCGATGGTAACGTTGGCGTTATCTTTCGAGATAACTTCCTGGGAAGGGATATCGAGCACTTGCTCCATCATATTGATCTTGCGACCAATGCGATCCATAAACGGCACCACCAGACTGAGCCCCGGCTGTAACGTTTTGGTATAGCGACCAAAACGTTCTACTGTCCACTGATAGCCCTGCGGCACGATTTTGACGCCCGCGCCGACAATGACCAGCGCGACAAAAATGAGAATCGGGATAAAGATAAGCATCGGAAAAACCTCCTGTTGTACCGTCCATAATCAGCAAAATTGCTGCTTGATTAAACAAATTATACCTGATTACTGAAAGAGAGTTCCCCCTTATTCCTGCGAAGGATAAACTGTTTTTAGTAAAAATCAGAAAAAGGGAACAGCGATGCAGGAAAATAGTCCTTTGCTTCAGCTACAAAACGTAGGATATCTGGCGGGTGATGCGAAGATTCTTAATAACATCAATTTTTCGCTGCGTGCTGGCGAATTTAAGTTAATTACCGGTCCTTCTGGTTGTGGCAAAAGTACGCTGCTAAAAATAGTTGCTTCATTGATCAGCCCAACCAGCGGAACGTTACTGTTTGAAGGTGAGGATGTCAGCACACTAAAGCCAGAAATCTACCGCCAGCAAGTGTCTTACTGCGCCCAGACGCCGACGCTGTTTGGCGATACGGTATACGATAATCTGATCTTTCCCTGGCAGATCCGTAACCAGCAGCCTGACCCGGCCATTTTTCTCGATTTTCTTGAACGTTTCGCTTTGCCGGACAGCATTTTGACGAAGAATATCGCCGAGCTATCTGGTGGTGAAAAACAACGCATCTCATTGATTCGTAACCTGCAATTTATGCCGAAGGTTTTATTGCTGGATGAAATCACCAGTGCGCTGGATGAAAGTAATAAACATAACGTTAATGAGATGATCCATCGCTATGTGCGCGAGCAAAATATTGCCGTGCTGTGGGTGACACACGATAAAGACGAAATTAATCATGCGGATAAAGTGATTACACTGCAACCGCATGCCGGAGAAATGCAGGAAGCACGCTATGAACTCGCATAATATTACTAACGAATCATTGGCACTGGCATTAATGCTGGTGGTGGTGGCAATCTTAATTAGCCATAAAGAAAAACTGGCGCTGGAGAAAGATATTCTCTGGAGCGTCGGGCGCGCGATAATTCAGCTGATTATTGTCGGCTATGTGCTGAAGTATATTTTCAGCGTGGATGATGCCAGCCTGACATTATTGATGGTGTTATTTATCTGCTTTAATGCGGCGTGGAACGCGCAAAAACGCAGTAAATATATTGCTAAAGCTTTTATCTCATCGTTTATTGCCATTACGGTCGGGGCGGGAATTACCCTGGCGGTGCTGATTCTCTCAGGGTCGATTGAATTTATCCCGATGCAGGTGATCCCTATCGCCGGGATGATAGCCGGTAACGCCATGGTAGCGGTGGGGTTGTGTTACAACAATTTAGGGCAACGGGTGATTAGCGAACAGCAACAGATTCAGGAGAAACTGAGTCTTGGCGCGACGCCGAAACAGGCTTCAGCGATATTGATTCGCGACAGTATTCGCGCTGCTTTAATTCCGACGGTCGATTCAGCAAAAACGGTAGGCTTAGTGAGTTTACCAGGAATGATGTCCGGGCTGATATTTGCCGGGATTGATCCGGTGAAGGCGATTAAATATCAGATTATGGTGACCTTTATGCTGCTCTCAACCGCCAGCCTGTCGACCATTATTGCCTGCTATTTAACCTATCGTAAGTTTTACAATTCGCGCCACCAGTTGGTGGTGACGCAATTGAAGAAGAAATGATGCAATGCCGGATGCGCAGCATCGCATCCGGCGTTGTGGTTCATGTGCCGATCAACGGAAACTCAATACAACAACGCATATAACTGGCGGCGATACTTCGACGCCAGCGCATCACCCGTACCCAGCGCAGCGAGGATCTCCTGGAACGTTTTACGCGTCTGACCGTCTGCGGCGGTGAGATCTTTACGCAGATGCCCGAACAGCAACTCCAGCGCCTCTTCATTGCGCCCAACCTGATGCAGTTGCAGCGCCAGTTGCGTCGCCAGTGCGGCATCTTCTGGATTTTCCGCCACCTGCTGTTGCAACTGTTGAATTTCCGGCGTATCAGCCGCCTGCTTCAGCAGTTCGATTTGCGCCACCAGCCCCTGGTAGCGGGTGTCCTGATCCTGTAACGGAATGGTTTTCAGCACGGCTTCAGCATCTTCAGAACGGTTCAGCGCAATCAGCGTTTCTGCCAGCAGCAGGCCGATCTCCCCGTTCTGATTCGACAACTGCCAGGCGTCTTTCAGCAATGGCAGGGCGTCGGTGTAATTGCCTTCTTGCATCAGTTGCATCGCCTGCTGTGCTTTCAGTTCTTCTTCGCGCGGCAGCACTTTATCCAGCAGGGCGCGGATCGCCTCTTCCGGTTGCGGCCCCTGGAAGCCGTCTACCGGTTGCCCGTTCTGGAACAGATACACGGTCGGAATCGCGCGCAGACCAAACTGGGCGGCAATCATCTGCTCCGCGTCGCAGTCCAGCTTCGCCAGAATAAATTGCCCGTTGTACTGCGCCGCGAGGCTTTCCAGAATTGGGGTTAACTGCAAACAGTGCTGGCTACGTTCAGACCAAAAATAGAACAGCACCGGAGTGGTCATCGACTGTTCAAGAACCTGTTGCAGGTTAGATTCGTTAATGTTGACAATATTTTCTACGGACATGGAGTCGCTCTCTGTTGTCGATATTTTCTTTGACATGGGGGCTTAAGCGCGCGCTTCAACTCACCCCTGCAATATTTTGTCCATCACGCGCCCCGGCAGCAGGCGCTTAAGCACCATTACTGCCCAGGTCACCAGCGTTACCGGATAGCGCATCTTCGGTTTCTCGCTAATAAAAGCATGGCGTACTTTGTCGACCACCGCTTCCGGTCCCAACGTAAAGCGGGCGGCGATGCCAGGATTTTCGACTGGTTTATCACTTTGCGTCTGGTTGACGTTGTCGGTGAAGCGAGTACGAATGGGACCGGGTTCGATCAGGCTAACTTTAACTCCGCTGTGGCGCAGCTCCATGCGCAGCGCATCCGACCACGCCTCCAGCGCATATTTACTGGCTGCGTAAGCGCCGCGACCCGGCGTGGAGATTAATCCCATCACCGATGAGGTCATCACAATACGCCCTTCACCGTGCGGTAACATCGCGGGTAACAGGCGCATGGTGAGCTGGTGAGCGCCGAAAAAGTTGGCAGAAAACTGCTGTTCCATCTGCGCACGGCTGATGGTGGAAAGGGGGCCATACATGCCGAATCCGGCATTGTTAAAGATCCCATACAGACAATTATCGGTCAGGGCGATCACTTCGTCGGCTGCGCGATCAACACTTTCTGGTGAATCCAGATCGATCAACACGCCGGTAAATCCCATGCTGTTCATGCGCTCAACATCATCCGGTTTCCGGCAACCTGCCAGCACATGAAAACCCTGGCGTTTTAATTCGAGCGCGCTTTCCAGGCCAATTCCACTGGAACATCCGGTAATTAAGACCGATTTTTGCATAACTTTACCTGTCAGGATCTCCGTTGCTTTATGAGTCATGATTTACTAAAGGCTGCAACTGCTTCGCCATCCAGTCGGCAATAAACGGCTGGGCGTCGCGGTTGGGATGAATACCGTCATCCTGCATCCATTGTGGCTTGAGGTAGACCTCTTCCATAAAAAAGGGCAGCAGCGGAACATCAAACTCTTTGGCGAGTTTGGGGTAAATGGCGCTAAAGGCTTCATTATAACGGCGACCATAGTTTGCAGGCAGACGTATTTGCATTAACAATGGTTCAGCGTTGGCGGCTTTGACATCCTGCAAAATCTGGCGCAGCGTCTGCTCGGTTTGTTGTGGCTGAAAACCACGCAAACCGTCATTGCCGCCCAGTTCTACCAGCACCCAGCGCGGCTGATGCTGTTTCAGCAGAGCCGGAAGGCGCGCCAGCCCTTGTTGCGAGGTGTCGCCGCTGATGCTGGCATTGACTACCGACGTTTTATTCTGCCACTTATCATTCAACAAGGCAGGCCAGGCCGCGCTGGCAGACATTCGATACCCGGCGCTCAGGCTATCACCCAGAATCAATAACGTGTCCGCTGCGGCGGCACGGAAGGTTAACAGGACCAGGAACAGGAAGGGCAAATGCCAGCGGAAAACATTGTTGAAGTTCATCATCTTAAGAAGTCCGTCGGTCAGGGGGAGCATGAACTCTCCATCCTCACCGGAGTTGAGCTGGTTGTCAAACGTGGCGAGACCATCGCACTGGTGGGCGAGTCGGGATCGGGTAAGTCAACCTTGCTGGCGATCCTCGCCGGGCTGGATGACGGCAGCAGTGGCGAAGTGAGTCTGGTGGGACAACCGCTACATAATATGGACGAAGAAGCGCGGGCAAAGTTGCGCGCGAAGCACGTCGGCTTTGTTTTTCAGTCATTTATGTTAATTCCTACCCTTAACGCGCTGGAAAACGTCGAGCTTCCGGCGCTGCTGCGCGGTGAGAGTAGCGCGGAAAGTCGTAACGGAGCGAAAGCGTTGCTCGAACAGTTAGGGCTGGGTAAACGTCTGGATCATCTTCCGGCACAGCTTTCCGGCGGTGAACAGCAACGAGTGGCGCTGGCACGAGCCTTTAACGGTCGACCTGATGTGCTGTTTGCCGACGAACCCACCGGCAACCTTGACCGCCAGACCGGCGATAAAATTGCCGACCTGCTGTTTTCCCTCAACCGTGAACATGGCACCACGTTGATTATGGTGACCCACGACCTGCAACTGGCGGCACGCTGCGACCGCTGCTTACGGCTGGTGAACGGGCAGTTGCAGGAGGAAGCATGATTGCACGTTGGTTCTGGCGCGAATGGCGTTCGCCGTCGCTATTAATTGTCTGGCTGGCGCTAAGCCTGGCGGTGGCCTGCGTGCTGGCGCTGGGCAATATCAGCGATCGCATGGAGAAGGGCTTAAGCCAACAAAGCCGGGAGTTTATGGCGGGCGATCGGGCGTTGCGCAGTTCGCGCGAAGTGCCGCAAGCATGGCTGGAGGAAGCGCAAAAGCGCGGCCTGAAAGTCGGCAAGCAGCTGACTTTCGCCACCATGACATTTGCAGGCGACACACCGCAGCTGGCGAACGTTAAAGCGGTGGATGATATCTACCCGATGTATGGCGATCTGCAAACCAATCCCCCTGGCCTGAAACCGCAGGCGGGCAGCGTATTGCTGGCCCCACGCCTGATGGCACTGCTTAACCTAAAAACGGGCGACACCATTGACGTGGGCGATGCCACCTTGCGGATTGCCGGAGAAGTGATTCAGGAACCGGATTCCGGTTTTAACCCCTTCCAGATGGCTCCGCGTCTGATGATGAATCTGGCGGATGTCGATAAAACCGGAGCCGTGCAGCCGGGGAGTCGGGTCACCTGGCGCTATAAATTCGGCGGCAACGAGAACCAGCTCGACAGCTATGAGAAATGGTTGTTACCTCAGCTTAAACCCGAACAACGCTGGTACGGTCTGGAACAGGACGAAGGCGCGCTGGGGCGCTCGATGGAACGCTCGCAACAGTTCCTGCTGCTTTCGGCGCTTCTGACCTTGCTGCTGGCAGTGGCAGCGGTGGCGGTGGCGATGAATCATTACTGTCGCAGTCGCTACGATCTTGTGGCGATCCTCAAAACGCTGGGGGCAGGGCGAGCGCAACTGCGTAAGCTAATCGTCGGTCAGTGGTTGATGGTGCTGACGCTTTCAGCCGTTACCGGCGGGGCGATAGGCCTGTTGTTCGAAAACGTGTTGATGGTGCTGCTCAAGCCCGTTTTGCCTGCTGCACTACCGCCAGCCAGCCTCTGGCCGTGGTTGTGGGCGCTGGGCACCATGACGGTCATCTCGCTGCTGGTGGGGCTACGACCGTACCGCTTGTTGCTGGCAACCCAGCCTTTACGCGTATTGCGTAATGATGTGGTCGCGAACGTCTGGCCGCTCAAGTTTTATCTGCCGATTGTCAGTGTGGTGGTTGTGCTGCTGCTCGCCGGATTAATGGGCGGCAGTATGCTGCTCTGGGCGGTGCTGGCGGGCGCGGTAGTACTGGCTTTGCTGTGCGGTGTGCTGGGCTGGATGCTGCTGAATGTACTTCGCCGCATGACGCTGAAATCGCTACCTCTGCGCCTGGCGGTTAGCCGCCTGTTACGTCAGCCGTGGTCAACGTTAAGCCAGCTTTCGGCATTTTCGCTCTCCTTTATGCTGCTGGCGCTGTTGCTGGTATTGCGTGGCGATCTGCTCGACCGCTGGCAACAGCAGCTACCGCCAGAAAGCCCGAACTACTTTTTAATCAACATCGCCACAGAACAGGTAGAACCGCTAAAAGCGTTCCTCGCGGAACATCAGATAGTCCCGGAATCATTTTATCCGGTGGTGCGGGCGCGACTGACGGCGATTAACGACAAGCCGACAGAAGGCAATGAAGATGAGGCGCTTAACCGCGAACTCAATCTTACCTGGCAAAATACGCGGCCCGATCATAATCCGATTGTCGCCGGTAACTGGCCGCCAAAAGCCGATGAAGTGTCAATGGAAGAGGGGCTGGCGAAACGCTTAAACGTTGCCCTCGGCGATACCGTGACTTTTATGGGCGATACCCAGGAGTTCCGCGCTAAAGTGACCAGCCTGCGCAAAGTGGACTGGGAAAGTCTGCGGCCTAATTTCTATTTTATTTTCCCTGAAGGGGCATTAGACGGACAACCGCAGAGTTGGCTTACCAGTTTCCGCTGGGAGAATGGCAACGGCATGTTGACGCAACTCAACCGCCAGTTCCCTACCATTAGCCTGTTAGACATTGGCGCGATTTTAAAACAGGTCGGTCAGGTGCTGGAGCAGGTAAGTCGGGCGCTGGAAGTGATGGTGGTGCTGGTCACCGCCTGCGGTATGTTGCTGTTGCTGGCACAGGTGCAGGTGGGAATGCGTCAGCGTCATCAGGAGCTGGTGGTGTGGCGCACACTCGGTGCGGGCAAAAAACTGCTGCGCACGACATTGTGGTGTGAGTTCGCCATGCTCGGGTTTGTATCCGGCCTGGTGGCCGCAATTGGTGCGGAAACGGCACTGGCGGTACTGCAATCGAAAGTGTTTGATTTCCCGTGGGAGCCAGACTGGCGATTGTGGATTGTTCTGCCGTGCAGCGGTGCGCTGCTGCTGTCGCTTTGCGGCGGCTGGCTGGGTGCGCGACTGGTTAAGGGTAAGGCGCTATTCAGGCAGTTTGTGGGATGATGACAGGCGTTAGATTGCCTGATGCGCTACGCTTATCAGGCCTACGAGGATCGTGCAATATATTGATTTTGCAAGATTGTGTAGGCCGGATAAGGCGTTTACGCCGCATCTGGCATGAACAGTGTGCATTTTGGCAATAAATATGAAACCAACTGTCATGTCGGTTTTTTTAAAGGCCGAAGGTGGTAAACCTTCGGCCTTAGCTACGTTTCCTCAGTTATTCAATAAACTGACGGATCAGTTCCAGCAGCGCGATTAGCGCCTTAAGAACGATGAGAACTGCCTCTCTCCAAATTAGAGCACCAGAATCAGCACCACCTGTATCCTGACCAGGACTTAAAAGTACTTTTCCGCACTGCGGTAATCCCTTGAGGCAGTATCACTACTAGCGTCGGGATTGTATCGCCAACATAGCTGTTTGAATATGTAGGCATCCTGACTTATAATTCATTTGCTAGATGAGGACTGTTTCATTTCTGCCCGGAACCACCAAGTCTTGGGCGGAAAAAATAAAAAAACCGACTGTCATGTCGGTTTTTTTATATCTGTATTCTGGTGCAACCATTCTGTTCTCACGACAATCGCCGTTTCAGAATACCGCCCATCACTGCGCCTTAACCCATTCCGCCACTTCCGCCCACTCACCGCGAAAGACAACTTTTTCAGCTTTTTTCTCAAGCTGATAGCGATACATCGGGTCGTAATATTCTTCAAGTAACGGCACCAGCCAGGCCAGATGACCGTCGGTGCTGCCGGTGGTGAGTTGCGTTGTCAGCGCCGTATCCAGCTGGGCAGCGAGTTCGTTATAGCGCTGTAACCCCAGCCGACGCTTAATCGCCGAAAGTCCGTGATGCAGGTATTCGCAATACTCCTGCCAGCCCTGTTCGTCGCCGTACGCGTGGGTAAAATCATGATGCATACGCAAGAAATACTCTTCGTTCAGGCGTTCAAGACGGATCTCAAACGGATCTTCTACCACCGCAATCGCCGCCTGAGTCATTCGCTCGCGCAGACATTCCGGCAGGTGATTTGAACCGATCATCCGGCTTTCATCTTCCAGCACCCACAGGCGCAGCTCCTGACGGGCGTCGGTTTTTAGCATTTCGGCAGCCAGCAGATTTTCAAAACTCGCCTGGCTAAGTTGCGGTTGCAACGTGCGACCAAACGCCGAACCGCGATGGCGCGCCAGCCCTTCCAGATCAACACCGTTCGGCTGTTGCTGCACTAACAGCGTTTTACCGCTGCCAGTACAACCGCCAATCAGCACTATCGGTTTTTGTGACAGTTCAATGGTCGCCTGAATCGCGGTCTGGCGCAGTGCCTTATAACCGCCGTCTACCAGCGGATAATCAATCCCCGCTTCATGCAACCAGCGTTGCACAATATGTGAACGTTGACCGCCGCGGGCGCAGCAGAGAATACCTTGCGGATTTTGCAGGCACGCTGCCCGCCAGGCGTCCATGCGCTGCTGACGAATTTCACCCGCCACCAGTTTATGCCCCAGCGCCAGCGCCGCGTCTGAGCCTTGCTGTTTATAGCAGGTGCCAACGGCGGCACGTTCATCGTTATTCATTAACGGCAGGTTGATAGCGGCGGGCATTGCGCCTTGCTCAAACTCGATAGGGGCGCGAACATCAATAATGGGCGTATCAGCAATCAGCAGGGCACGATAGTCCTGTTCCGTGTGTCTCTCTTGCATAGTTAAAAGTGAACCTCAAATCAGCTTGCGCGCTATTTTACGCGCCAACGCGCAAGGAAACTTGATTTTTAACTGCGTGGGTTGCCGAAAATTTCTAAAAATCCGCTGATTTCCGGCCTGCGCTGGGTAAACAAGGTCACAATATCTTCTACCGCTTTGCCGCTGCCAAATTTGCGCCATGCCAGACTCAATGGCGAAGGAGGGCGCATCGTTGGGATTACCCGGCTGACCAGTTGTTGATTATCGATCATTGACTGGCAAAGTGATTTTGGCAAAAAACCAATGCCAACGCCCGCCAGATGGGCGGCGATTTTCGTTTCCATATCGGGAACAATAATCTCTTTTTGCCCCGGCAATCGCCAGGCGACGCGTTTGGTTAGTGTTCGGGCGCTGTCTTCAATATTGACCGCCGGAAAGCGCCGCAACTGTGCTTCTGTTAGCGGCTCTTCAACGTTCGCCAGCGGATGATCCGCCGCCATGACAAAGCGCCATTGCACCGATCCTAAGGGATCAAGACTAAAGGTATTTGCCAGCGCCTCGGTTCCCGTGACGCCGATAGCCAGTGAAAAACCTTCGTACAATAGCGAGTCCCAGACGCCCATATAGATTTGTCGGGAGATGTGAAACTGGGTAAACGGGTAACGTTCATTCAGCCACGCCAGCAGCTGGGCGACGGCCTGGGGGGTGTAGAGCAGGTTGTTGATGACAATATTCACCTGGCGTTCCACGCCATCATTCACCTGTTGCAGCTCGCTGGGCATACTTTCCAGCCAGCTCAGCCAGTCTCTGGCCTGGGAAAGTAGATGCTCGCCAGCCGCTGTCAACGTCACGCTGCGAGTCGTGCGGAAAAACAGCGCCACTCCGGTATTCTCTTCCAGAAGTTTAATGCGATAACTGATCGTCGCCGTGGTTTTACACAATCGTTCTGCCGCTTTTGAAAAACTTCCTGTTTCAGCAACCGCAATGAAAGTCCGCAAGGTTTCTGGATCGAACATCTTCAGGTATCCCCTTTTAAATCCGCAAGTTGCGTGATTTTCTTATCCTCTGATTTATCAGTATTTTTACATGATAACCCTGTTCAATTTGTGGACTAAATCTAGTTTTGGAAAAATATTCCAACTTTTGTGTTGATGTTGTTCTCTTAAGGTTTTAGATTGCCTGTTATTGAAACCAAGCTGACCGGTCGGCGGTGGTTGAACGGAATTATGTTATAAGGACAAAAAGATGAAACTTCAGGTATTACCGTTAAGTCAGGAAGCCTTTAGTGCTTATGGCGACGTAATCGAAACGCAGAAACGGGATTTTTTCCATATTAACAATGGACTGGTGGAGCGTTACCACGATTTGGCGCTGGTTGAGATTCTTGAGCAAGACCGTACGCTTATCAGCATTAACCGCGCGCAACCGGCGAATCTGCCGCTGACCATTCACGAACTCGAACGTCATCCGCTGGGTACTCAGGCCTTTATCCCGATGAAAGGTGAAGTGTTTGTGGTGGTCGTGGCGTTAGGTGACGACAAACCAGACCTGTCAACGCTGCGGGCGTTTATTACCAACGGCGAACAGGGGGTGAATTACCATCGTAACGTCTGGCATCATCCACTTTTCGCCTGGCAGCGCGTCACCGATTTTCTGACCATCGATCGCGGCGGCAGTGACAACTGTGATGTTGAAAGTATTCCTGAACAGGAACTCTGTTTTGCGTGACGCCTGCAACCGACTTGCATAAGATAAACTAATTGTTCATTGTTTATGCTCACTTGTAGGTCGGAGTTAACGTAGGTATGACGGAAGTTAGACGGCGCGGCAGGCCAGGACAGGCGGAGCCTGTGGCACAGAAGGGCGCACAGGCGTTAGAGCGGGGAATTGCGATTCTGCAATATCTGGAAAAAAGTGGGGGAAGTTCGTCGGTTAGCGATATCTCTCTCAATCTGGATTTGCCGCTCTCCACGACCTTTCGCTTGCTGAAGGTTTTACAGGCAGCGGATTTTGTCTATCAGGACAGTCAGTTAGGCTGGTGGCATATAGGATTAGGTGTCTTTAACGTCGGTGCGGCGTACATCCATAACCGCGATGTCCTCTCCGTCGCCGGGCCGTTTATGCGCCGCCTGATGTTACTTTCCGGCGAAACGGTCAATGTCGCGATCCGTAACGGTAATGAAGCGGTATTAATTGGTCAGTTAGAGTGTAAATCGATGGTCAGGATGTGCGCGCCACTGGGCAGTCGTCTGCCGCTGCATGCTTCCGGTGCGGGCAAAGCGCTGCTTTATCCGCTGGCGGAAGAGGAGTTGATGAGCATCATTCTGCAAACCGGTTTGCAGCAGTTTACGCCAACTACGCTTGTGGATATGCCCACCTTGCTGAAGGACCTGGAACAAGCGCGTGAACTGAGCTATACCGTAGATAAAGAAGAGCATGTTGTCGGCCTGAATTGTATAGCTTCAGCAATTTACGATGATGTAGGTAGCGTTGTTGCCGCTATCTCCATCTCCGGGCCTTCATCAAGACTGACAGAAGATCGTTTTGTCAGTCAGGGTGAGCTGGTCAGAGACACCGCCCGCGATATCAGCACGGCGTTGGGACTGAAAGCACATCCATAGTGTCTGTCGCATCCCGCTCTGCGGAGCGGGTTTTTTTGACAAAATTTGAAAGTTGGAAAATTTTTCCAATTAATAGAGGTAGGAATAAAATGGCAAAAATGAGAGCCGTTGACGCGGCAATGTATGTGCTGGAGAAAGAAGGTATCACCACCGCCTTCGGCGTTCCGGGAGCTGCAATCAATCCGTTCTACTCAGCGATGCGTAAGCACGGCGGTATTCGTCACATTCTGGCGCGTCATGTGGAAGGTGCTTCGCACATGGCGGAAGGTTATACCCGCGCAACGGCAGGGAATATCGGCGTATGTCTGGGAACCTCGGGACCAGCAGGCACTGACATGATCACCGCGCTCTATTCCGCTTCTGCTGATTCCATTCCTATTCTGTGTATTACCGGTCAGGCACCGCGCGCCCGTCTGCATAAAGAAGATTTTCAGGCCGTAGATATTGAAGCAATTGCTAAACCGGTCAGCAAAATGGCGGTTACAGTTCGTGAAGCGGCGCTGGTGCCTCGTGTGCTGCAACAGGCATTTCACCTGATGCGTTCTGGTCGTCCGGGGCCGGTACTGGTGGATTTACCGTTTGACGTACAGGTTGCGGAAATCGAGTTTGATCCTGACATGTACGAACCGCTGCCGGTCTACAAACCTGCAGCCAGCCGTATGCAGATCGAAAAAGCGGTAGAAATGTTAATTCAGGCCGAACGTCCGGTGATTGTTGCCGGGGGCGGGGTAATCAATGCTGACGCAGCTGCACTGTTACAACAGTTTGCTGAACTGACCAGCGTTCCGGTGATCCCAACGCTGATGGGCTGGGGCTGTATCCCGGATGACCACGAACTGATGGCCGGGATGGTGGGTCTGCAAACTGCGCATCGTTACGGTAACGCAACGCTACTGGCGTCCGACATGGTGTTTGGTATCGGTAACCGTTTTGCTAACCGTCATACCGGTTCGGTAGAGAAATACACCGAAGGGCGCAAAATCGTTCATATCGATATTGAGCCGACGCAAATTGGCCGCGTGCTGTGTCCGGATCTGGGCATTGTCTCTGATGCTAAAGCGGCGCTGACGCTGCTGGTTGAAGTGGCGCAGGAGATGCAAAAAGCGGGTCGTCTGCCGTGTCGTAAAGAATGGGTCGCCGACTGCCAGCAGCGCAAACGCACTTTGCTGCGCAAAACCCACTTCGACAATGTGCCGGTGAAACCGCAGCGCGTGTATGAAGAGATGAACAAAGCCTTTGGTCGCGATGTTTGTTATGTCACCACCATTGGTTTGTCACAAATCGCTGCGGCACAAATGCTACATGTCTTTAAAGACCGCCACTGGATCAACTGTGGGCAGGCAGGCCCGTTGGGCTGGACCATTCCGGCGGCGCTGGGCGTGTGTGCCGCTGATCCAGAGCGCAATGTGGTGGCGATTTCCGGTGACTTCGACTTCCAGTTTCTGATTGAAGAATTAGCCGTTGGCGCACAGTTCAACATTCCGTACATCCATGTACTGGTCAATAACGCCTATCTGGGTCTGATTCGCCAGTCGCAGCGCGCGTTTGATATGGATTACTGCGTACAGCTCGCGTTCGAAAATATTAACTCCAGCGAAGTGAACGGTTACGGCGTCGACCACGTAAAAGTAGCGGAAGGTTTAGGTTGTAAAGCGATTCGCGTTTTCAAACCGGAAGATATAGCACCAGCCTTTGAACAGGCGAAAGCCTTAATGGCGCAATATCGGGTACCGGTAGTCGTGGAAGTTATTCTCGAGCGTGTGACCAATATTTCGATGGGCAGCGAACTGGATAATGTCATGGAATTTGAAGATATCGCCGATAACGCAGTGGATGCACCGACTGAAACCTGCTTCATGCACTATGAATAAGGGAGATAAATAATGTTACGTTTCTCTGCTAATTTATCGATGTTATTTGGTGAATATGATTTTCTCGCCCGTTTTGAGAAAGCTGCGCAGTGTGGTTTTCGCGGCGTTGAATTTATGTTCCCTTATGACTACGACATTGAAGAATTAAAACAGGTGCTGGCGAGTAATAAACTCGAACATACGCTGCACAATTTACCGGCAGGTGACTGGGCGGCGGGCGAGCGGGGTATTGCCTGTATTCCTGGCCGTGAAGAAGAGTTTCGGGATGGCGTAGCAGCAGCGATTCGTTATGCCCGTGCGCTGGGTAATAAAAAAATTAACTGTCTGGTCGGTAAAACGCCGGCTGGTTTCAGCAGTGAACAGATTCACGCAACGCTTGTAGAAAACCTGCGTTATGCCGCGAATATGCTGATGAAAGAAGATATTTTATTACTGATTGAACCTATTAACCATTTTGATATTCCTGGTTTCCATCTCACCGGAACTCGGCAGGCACTGAAACTGATTGATGATGTTGGTTGCTGCAATTTGAAAATACAGTATGACATTTATCACATGCAGCGGATGGAAGGTGAATTAACCAACACTATGACGCAATGGGCCGATAAAATTGGTCACCTGCAAATTGCTGATAATCCGCATCGCGGCGAACCGGGGACCGGAGAAATTAATTATGATTATCTCTTTAAGGTAATCGAAAATTCTGACTACAACGGTTGGGTTGGGTGTGAATATAAACCCCAAACCACCACGGAAGCCGGTTTACGCTGGATGGATCCGTACCGTTAAAACGTAACGCTATTCAGACAATGCTTTTTTAGGCCGCTAAGTTGGCAGGGGATCGTGTTGTCTGAATTCAGGAAAAGCGAAATTTAAAAGAGGTTAATTATGAAACTGGGATTTATTGGCTTAGGCATTATGGGTACACCGATGGCCATTAATCTGGCGCGAGCCGGTCATCAACTGCATGTCACAACCATTGGTCCGGTTGCTGATGAATTACTGTCACTGGGTGCCGTCAGTGTTGAAACTGCGCGCCAGGTAACGGAAGCATCGGACATCATTTTTATTATGGTGCCGGATACGCCACAGGTTGAAGAAGTTCTGTTTGGTGAAAATGGTTGTACCAAAGCCTCGCTGAAGGGCAAAACCATTGTTGATATGAGCTCCATTTCCCCGATTGAAACTAAGCGTTTCGCTCGTCAGGTGAATGAACTGGGCGGCGATTATCTCGATGCGCCCGTCTCCGGCGGTGAAATCGGCGCGCGTGAAGGGACGTTGTCGATTATGGTTGGCGGTGACGAAGCGGTATTTGAACGTGTTAAACCGCTGTTTGAACTGCTCGGTAAAAATATCACCCTCGTGGGCGGTAACGGCGACGGTCAAACCTGCAAAGTGGCAAATCAGATTATCGTGGCGCTCAATATTGAAGCGGTTTCTGAAGCCCTGCTGTTTGCTTCAAAAGCCGGTGCAGATCCGGTACGTGTGCGCCAGGCGCTGATGGGCGGCTTTGCTTCCTCACGTATTCTGGAAGTTCACGGTGAGCGCATGATTAAACGCACCTTTAATCCAGGTTTTAAAATTGCGCTGCACCAGAAAGATCTCAACCTGGCACTGCAAAGTGCGAAAGCACTTGCGCTGAACCTGCCAAACACTGCGACCTGCCAGGAGTTATTTAATACCTGTGCGGCAAACGGTGGCAGCCAGTTGGATCACTCTGCGTTAGTGCAGGCGCTGGAATTAATGGCTAACCATAAACTGGCCTGATACCCGCAATAAAAATGGCCGATATCAGAAAATGAATCGGCCAGCAATATTAAAAAAAGAAAGCAGCCAAAGATGTTGCTTCAGTATTAAAAATAATATTTTTATTTTATTTGTTCCTCATAGCTAGATTAAAACAGCGTTATTCGATACGTGAAATTAAGAGGGATTTATGGAACATCAGAGAAAACTATTCCAGCAACGCGGCTATAGCGAAGATCTATTGCCGAAAACGCAAAGCCAGCGGACCTGGAAAACATTTAACTATTTTACCTTATGGATGGGTTCGGTTCATAACGTTCCCAATTATGTGATGGTCGGCGGCTTTTTTATTCTCGGCTTGTCTACCTTTAGTATTATGCTGGCAATTATCCTCAGCGCCTTTTTCATTGCCGCGGTAATGGTATTAAACGGTGCTGCGGGCAGTAAATACGGTGTGCCTTTTGCCATGATCCTGCGTGCTTCTTACGGCGTACGTGGTGCACTGTTTCCCGGATTATTAAGAGGCGGGATTGCTGCCATTATGTGGTTTGGCCTGCAATGTTACGCTGGATCGCTGGCCTGCTTGATTCTGATTGGCAAAATCTGGCCGGGATTTTTAACTCTCGGTGGTGATTTTACCCTGTTAGGGCTTTCTCTACCGGGCTTAATCACTTTCTTACTCTTCTGGCTGGTGAACGTCGGAATCGGTTTCGGTGGTGGCAAAGTTTTAAATAAATTCACTGCCATTCTTAACCCGTGCATCTATATCGTTTTCGGCGGTATGGCGATTTGGGCGATTTCGCTGGTCGGGCTCGGTCCAATCTTTGACTACATTCCGAGCGGTATTCAGAAAGCAGAAAACAGTGGCTTCCTGTTCCTGGTGGTGATTAACGCGGTAGTTGCGGTCTGGGCGGCACCGGCGGTGAGCGCATCCGACTTTACGCAAAACGCCCACTCGTTTCGTGAGCAGGCGCTGGGGCAAACGCTCGGTTTAGTTGTGGCCTATATTCTGTTTGCGGTCGCCGGGGTATGTATTATTGCCGGAGCCAGTATTCACTACGGCGCTGACACCTGGAACGTGCTGGATATTGTTCAGCGTTGGGATAGCCTGTTTGCCTCGTTCTTTGCGGTACTGGTTATTCTGATGACGACTATCTCCACTAACGCCACCGGTAATATTATTCCTGCTGGTTATCAGATTGCCGCTATTGCACCGACGAAACTGACCTATAAAAACGGCGTACTGATTGCCAGTATTATCAGCCTGCTGATCTGCCCGTGGAAATTAATGGAAAATCAGGACAGTATTTATCTGTTCCTCGATATTATCGGCGGAATGCTGGGTCCGGTAATTGGTGTCATGATGGCGCATTATTTTGTGGTGATGCGTGGGCAAATTAATCTTGATGAACTGTACACCGCACCTGGCGATTATAAATATTACGATAACGGTTTTAACCTCACTGCGTTTTCAGTAACTCTGGTGGCCGTTATTTTATCTCTTGGCGGTAAGTTTATTCCCTTTATGGAACCGTTATCTCGTGTTTCATGGTTTGTCGGCGTCATCGTCGCCTTTGCGGCCTACGCCTTATTAAAGAAACGTACAACAGCAGAAAAAACAGGAGAGCAAAAAACCATAGGTTAATTAATCCCGATATTGAACATTGAGTTAAAAACCAATCTGTATTTTACAAGGAGTTTGTTATGTCTTTTGATTTAATCATTAAAAACGGCACCGTTATTTTAGAAAACGAAGCTCGCGTTGTAGATATCGCCGTTAAAGGCGGAAAAATTGCTGCTATCGGTCAGGATCTGGGCGATGCAAAAGAAGTTATGGATGCGTCTGGTCTGGTGGTTTCGCCAGGCATGGTTGATGCGCACACCCATATTTCTGAACCGGGTCGTAGCCACTGGGAAGGTTATGAAACTGGTACTCGCGCAGCGGCAAAAGGTGGTATCACCACCATGATCGAAATGCCGCTCAACCAGCTGCCTGCAACGGTTGACCGCGCTTCAATTGAACTGAAGTTCGATGCCGCTAAAGGCAAGCTGACTATCGATGCGGCACAACTCGGTGGCCTGGTGTCTTACAACATCGACCGTCTGCATGAGCTGGATGAAGTGGGCGTTGTCGGCTTCAAATGCTTCGTTGCGACCTGTGGCGATCGCGGTATCGACAACGACTTCCGTGACGTCAATGACTGGCAGTTCTTCAAAGGTGCGCAGAAGCTGGGCGAACTGGGGCAGCCGGTGCTGGTGCACTGCGAAAACGCACTGATCTGTGATGCACTGGGCGAAGAAGCGAAAAGTGAAGGTCGCGTAACTGCCCATGACTATGTGGCTTCGCGTCCGGTATTTACCGAAGTGGAAGCGATTCGCCGCGTACTGTACCTGGCGAAAGTTGCCGGTTGCCGTCTGCACATTTGCCATATCAGCAGCCCGGAAGGCGTTGAGGAAGTGACTCGTGCACGTCAGGAAGGTCAGGATGTTACCTGTGAATCCTGCCCGCATTACTTTGTACTGGATACCGAACAGTTCGAAGAAATCGGTACTCTGGCGAAGTGTTCACCGCCGATCCGCGATCTGGAAAACCAGAAAGGCATGTGGGAAAAACTATTTAACGGTGAAATCGACTGCCTGGTTTCCGACCACTCACCATGCCCTCCGGAAATGAAAGCCGGCAACATCATGGAAGCATGGGGCGGTATTGCCGGTCTGCAAAACTGTATGGACGTGATGTTCGATGAAGCGGTACAGAAACGCGGAATGTCTCTGCCAATGTTCGGCAAATTAATGGCGACTAACGCAGCAGATATTTTCGGTCTGCAGCAAAAAGGCCGTATCGCCCCAGGAAAAGATGCCGACTTCGTCTTCATTCAGCCGAATAGCAGCTATGTTCTTACCAATGACGATCTGGAATATCGCCACAAAGTCAGCCCGTATGTTGGCCGTACCATTGGCGCGCGTATCACGAAAACCATCTTACGTGGTGATGTGATTTACGACATTGAACAGGGCTTCCCTGTTGCGCCGAAAGGTCAATTTATCCTTAAACATCAGCAGTAATCTGGCCCCTGCAATGCCCGTCCTTGCGGCGGGCATTCTCCGGTTAAGGTGTGTTTATGTTCAATTTTGCAGTCAGCCGCGAAAGCCTGTTATCAGGATTTCAGTGGTTTTTCTTTATTTTTTGCAACACTGTTGTGGTTCCTCCTACGCTACTTTCTGCTTTTCAGTTGCCGCAAAGCAGCCTGCTTACGCTCACGCAATATGCTTTTCTTGCTACCGCACTGGCCTGCTTCGCTCAGGCGTTCTGCGGTCATCGTCGCGCTATTATGGAAGGGCCGGGTGGCCTGTGGTGGGGAACCATCCTTACTATCACCCTTGGCGAAGCATCGCGCGGGACACCGATCAACGATATCGCTACCAGTCTGGCGGTGGGGATTGCGCTCTCCGGCGTGCTGACGATGTTGATTGGTTTTAGCGGATTAGGTCATCGCCTGGCGCGATTATTTACGCCGTCGGTGATGGTCCTGTTTATGTTGATGCTGGGCGCACAGCTGACCACTATCTTTTTCAAAGGTATGCTCGGGCTGCCGTTTGGCATAGCCGACCCGAATTTTAAAATTCAGTTACCGCCGTTCGCGCTCTCGGTGGCGGTGATGTGCCTGGTACTGGCGATGATTATTTTCCTGCCGCAACGTTTTGCCCGTTACGGCCTGCTGGTCGGCACGATAACCGGCTGGTTGTTGTGGTACTTTTGCTTTCCTTCTTCGCATTCGCTCTCCGGTGAGTTGCACTGGCAGTGGTTCCCGCTCGGCAGTGGAGGTGCTTTGTCGCCGGGGATTATTCTGACGGCGGTGATTACAGGTCTGGTTAATATCAGCAATACCTACGGTGCGATTCGGGGCACGGATGTTTTTTATCCGCAGCAGGGCGCGGGGAATACGCGTTATCGTCGTAGCTTTGTGGCGACCGGATTTATGACGCTGATAACCGTACCGCTGGCGGTAATTCCATTTTCACCGTTTGTTTCATCCATTGGTTTATTAACCCAGACTGGCGATTACACGCGGCGTTCGTTTATTTATGGCAGCGTTATTTGCCTGCTGGTTGCACTGGTTCCGGCACTCACTCGACTGTTTTGCAGTATCCCTTTACCCGTGAGTAGCGCGGTTATGCTGGTTTCTTATCTGCCTTTACTCTTTTCCGCGCTGGTGTTTAGCCAGCAAATCACGTTTACCGCTCGCAATATTTATCGACTCGCATTGCCGTTATTTGTCGGCATATTTTTAATGGCATTACCGCCTGTGTATCTGCAAGACCTTCCATTAACGCTTCGTCCTCTGCTCAGTAACGGCTTACTGGTCGGGATTTTACTGGCTGTTCTTATGGATAATCTTATTCCGTGGGAACGCATCGAATAATTTGTTGAAAAAGGATTGATAATGAAGATTGTCATTGCGCCAGACTCGTTTAAAGAGAGCTTAAGTGCAGAAAAATGTTGTCAGGCAATTAAAGCCGGGTTTTCGACCCTCTTTCCCGATGCGAACTATATCTGTTTGCCGATAGCGGATGGCGGCGAAGGGACGGTGGATGCGATGGTCGCCGCGACGGGCGGCAACATCGTGACGCTTGAAGTCTGCGGGCCGATGGGCGAAAAAGTGAATGCTTTTTATGGCCTTACCGGCGACGGGAAAACAGCGGTGATTGAGATGGCGGCAGCAAGTGGTCTGATGCTGGTCGCGCCTGAAAAGCGTAATCCGTTGCTGGCCTCCAGTTTTGGTACGGGGGAGTTAATTCGTCATGCGCTGGATAACGGCATTCGCCATATTATTCTCGGCATAGGCGGCAGTGCGACGGTCGACGGTGGTATGGGCATGGCGCAGGCGCTTGGTGTGCGTTTCCTTGATGCCGACGGTCAGGTGCTGGCGGCTAACGGCGGCAATTTAGCACGCGTGGCAAGTATTGAGATGGATGAATGCGATCCGCGTCTGGCGAACTGCCATATTGAAGTAGCATGTGATGTTGATAACCCGCTGGTGGGGCCACGCGGTGCGGCGGCGGTGTTTGGTCCGCAAAAAGGGGCAACGCCGGAAATGGTCGAAGAGCTGGAGCAGGGACTGCAAAATTACGCCCGTGTTTTACAACAGCAAACTGAAATCAACGTCTGCCAGATGGCGGGCGGCGGCGCGGCGGGCGGGATGGGCATTGCGGCGGCGGTATTCCTCAATGCGGATATTAAACCGGGTATTGAGATTGTACTGCGGGCGGTCAACCTGGAGCAGGCGGTGCAGGGCGCAGCGCTGGTGATCACCGGGGAAGGGCGCATCGACTCGCAAACGGCAGGCGGTAAAGCACCGCTGGGCGTGGCGTCGGTGGCGAAGCAGTTTAATGTCCCGGTGATTGGGATTGCTGGCGTATTGGGTGATGGCGTGGAAGTGGTGCACCAGTACGGCATTGACGCGGTGTTCAGCATTTTGCCACGTCTGGCACCTTTAGCCGAAGTGCTCGCCAGCGGTGAAACCAATCTCTTCAACAGCGCACGAAATATTGCCTGCGCCATTAAAATAGGTCAGGGAATTAAAAACTGACTCTTGCCATTAGAGCGGATGCATTTTATCCCGCATCCGTTTTTTACCTGAATTTACCGCAAAAAAAGCCACGGTATAAACCGTGGCAAAATCCAACATAGCTAAAAATAATCAGGCGAGTGGTATGACTTAAATCTCTACGTCGCGGTTGCAATCTTTCGAGTAAATATAACTAAACGCTTCACCACGCCCTACGCCATAACCGGCCTGTAAGGAATAAGCGCCCATGAAGATGTAATCGCCTTTTTTCACCGGGATCCAGTTATTGTCGAGGTTATAAACCCCCTGACCGGAAAGAATATAGGCACCGTGTTCCTGGACGTGAGTTTCGATATAACCGTGGCTGGCACCTGGCGCAAAAGAGAGGATATGCATGTTCATATCAAAACCTAACTCTTTGGGCAGAAAATCTAGCAGAATAACATCGTCCATGCCTTCATAATGAATGCGTTCGAGTTCGCTGGCATTGCCAGAAACCAGCCACGGTGCATGGCCTTCTACCGGAACATAGCGGCGCTTATATAAAAAGATTTGGCTGTCTTCGGCCTGGGCGTTAACAAACGTCATTAAGGAGCCTGGTGGGCAATAAAGATAGCCACCTTCGCTTAAGGCAAATGTTTTGCCTTCAGCTTTGGCAGTGATATTTCCAGAGATCACATACAGGAACGTTTCAATGCCTTCGCCACCGAAGCCCTGTTGGTTGCCACCGTTTTGATGCAGTGTGACCAGATAATCAACAAAAGAGGCACCCAGCTTTGGCGTGGAGAGGATTGTCGCGTCACAATTTTCAAAGCCCGGAATAATATTTTTTACCAGACCATCCGGGGTTAAAAGTGCGAAATTACCGTGTTTAACAATCGCACGGTTAGCCAGTAAATCATCGCGGTAACCGGTGACGTTATTTAAATATCCCATTTATGACTCCTTATTTCTGCCAGGCAAGTTGATAAAGCATGAGTGCCAACGTTTTGACCCCTTCGGCAAGGTCGGTAATATTGGTGCGTTCCGCCGGGTTATGGCTGATCCCGTTGATGCTGGGGATAAAAATCATGCAGGTTGGTACGCGAGGCGCGAAAATTTGCGCGTCGTGCCCGGCACCACTGTGCATCACCCGGTAATTCAGTTTTTCACTTTCACACAATTCTGTCAGGGTGGCGACCAGTTCCTTGTTCATCGGCACGGGTTCTTCGTCCATCCATAAATCGATATCAATACCAATGTCCATTTCATCGCAAATCGCCCGCATGTCGTTTTCTAACTGTTGGGTGAAATCGCGCAGCACGGCAGCATCGGTATGGCGACAATCAATGGTGAACGTGGTTTTACCCGGCACCACATTCACCGTATTCGGGCGCGGCTCCACCTTACCAAAGGTCAGCACCAGCGGGTCGCCCATCTTTTTCGCTTTTTCGACAGACTGATGGCAAATGCGACTGAAAGCGTAAACCGTATCACGACGATAACCCATCGGCGTGGTGCCTGCATGGTTTGATTCGCCGTTCAGCGTCACCGTATAGCGACGCTGCCCGACAATTGCATTCACCACGCCAATTGATTGACCATTACTTTCCAGCACACAGCCCTGTTCGATATGCAGTTCGACAAAGGCTTTAATATCCTGACGCGGAGTTAGTGGGGCGTTCGGCAGAGTAAATCCGCAAGCCTTCATCGCATCGACAAAACTATTTCCTTTGGCATCACAGATATTCCGCACGTCGTCAGGATTCGCCAGCCCAAAGATATTTTTACTGCCCCAGAAGACATACGGGAAGCGGCTGCCTTCTTCTTCTGCCATCGCCACCACTTCGACCGTACGTAACGGCGCGCCGTATTGCGTTTTCAGCCAGTCAATTGCCAGCCACGCCGCCAGCGCGCCGAATTGCCCGTCGAGGTTACCGCCGTTAACCACGGTATCGATATGCGAACCGCTCAGAACCACTTCTTGTGGATATTCGGTGCCACTCAGGCGACCATATAAATTCCCCACTTCATCGAAACGTGTTTCCAGCCCGCTTGCTGCCATTCTTTTTTTAAATTGCTGCTGAGTTTCCAGCCATTCCGGCGAATAAAGTAAACGGGTCATCCCACCCGTTGGGTCAGCGCCAAAAGAGGAAAGCCAGGGCAGCGTTTCTTCTATGGCTTGACGGAAATGTGTAATCATAAGAAAGTCCTGTCTCAATAATTATTGCGCAAAGGGATTTTTCGTTTCGTATGACGTGTTATAAAGCGCGTCAGAAATTAAATACTGGTAAATATCATCAACAATTTCGATGCCTTCGACGGCGGCTTTGCGTTGTTTAATATCCTGATCCTGTCCGGGATAATAAACCTGGTTAAAACCGGGCGCGGGGGTTATGGCATTTAATTCGCGCATGGTCTGGCTAAGATGTTGACGGAATAGTTCGCTGGAGGAGAAAAAGTTCGGGTTAATAACGATATGTAATTGCCCCAAATTACGCCCGGCGTGTAAATCGTCATACATCGAACTAACCTGTCGCCCGAACGGTAAGCCGAGTAAGACGCCTGAGAGGACGTCAATCATCATCATCAGGCCATACCCTTTCGGTCCGGCGGCAGGGAGCAGGGCGTTAACTGCAAATGGATCGGTTGTTGGTGCTCCGTTTTTATCGACCGCCCAGGTATCCGGGATAGACATATTACGCGAGCGGGCGTCGAGCACTTTTCCCCATGCCTGTACGGTAGTCGCCATATCAAAGGTAAGGATCTCGTCGCCTTCTCCCGGCGCGGCAAAGGCCAGTGGGTTAGTACCGTAGTAAATTTCCGCGCCGCCAAACGGCACCACCATTGGATCGGACTGGCACATCGAAATGCCAATTAATCCTGCGCGGGCTGCCTGCTGCACAAAATAAGAGATTGCGCCGCTGTGACCCATCCGGCTGATACCGACCACCGCAACGCCATTTTGCTGGGCGGTTTTGATGGCATGTTCCATACCCATTTTCGCCGCGACCTGTCCGGCAGCATTGTCGGCATGTAAAATTGCCGAACACGGCCCGGTTTCTTCAAGACGAAATTCCGGTTCACGGTTGGTGCCGCCTTTTGAAATGCGTTCCGCGTAGTATTCCACGCGCACCGCGCCATGAGAGTGGATCCCTCTGGCATCGGCGTAAACCAATACTTCAGCCACGGTTGCAGCGTGCTCACGTTTTAACCCAGCCTGGCAGAGTTTATTCTCGATTAGCTGGCGGAGTGTTTCCCGACTGATTTTCATCTGTCTTCCTTTTTAACGACGGTGTGAAGCATGACTGCAATTAACATACAGGGAAAATATCTGGATTATGTGATCCAGACAGGCAAAAAAATATAGTTAGAATTTATTTGATAATCCGCTCGCTTTTAACCTGGTTTTTAAAACAACCACGCTTATTAAAAAATAACACGTAATAGCATGGCGGTTATTTGAATTCTTTTGTTAATAATCCCTGTGTGATATTCATCACCTTATTTTCCCGTTCTCATCGATACCGTAATCGCCACATTAACACTGCTCGTGCAATTGCCATGGGTGCAATTTTTAAGGAGTTGTTATGATCCACGCCTTTATTAAAAAAGGGTGTTTTCAGGATTCTGTCAGTTTAATGATTATTTCACGAAAACTCAGCGAATCAGAAAATGTTGATGATGTTTCCGTAATGATGGGTACGCCCGCCAATAAAGCGTTATTAGATACCACAGGTTTCTGGCATGACGATTTTAATAACGCCACGCCGAACGATATTTGCGTGGCAATTCGTAGCGAAGCGGCGGATGCGGGGATCGCGCAGGCGATTATGCAACAGCTTGAAGAGGCGCTAAAACAACTGGCGCAGGGTTCAGGCAGCAGCCAGGCGTTGACGCAGGTGCGTCGCTGGGACAGTGCCTGTCAGAAATTACCCGATGCCAGTCTGGCGCTGATTTCAGTGGCTGGCGAGTATGCGGCGGAGCTGGCTAATCAGGCGCTGGATCGCAACCTCAACGTGATGATGTTCTCCGATAACGTCACGCTGGAAGATGAAATCCAGCTCAAAACCCGCGCACGCGATAAAGGCTTGCTGGTGATGGGGCCGGACTGCGGTACGTCGATGATTGCCGCCACGCCGCTGGCTTTTGCTAACGTGATGCCGGAAGGCAATATTGGCGTCATTGGCGCTTCCGGTACCGGGATTCAGGAGCTGTGTTCGCAGATTGCGCTGGCAGGTGAGGGAATTACCCACGCGATTGGTCTTGGCGGGCGCGACCTCAGCCGTGAAGTGGGCGGCATCAGTGCGCTAACGGCGCTGGAAATGTTAAGCGCCGACGCGAAAAGCGAAGTGCTGGCATTTGTTTCAAAACCACCTGCCGAAGCTGTGCGTCTGAAAATTGTTAATGCCATGAAAGCAACCGGCAAACCGACGGTGGCGCTGTTTTTAGGTTATACCCCGGCGGTGGCCCGCGACGAGAATGTCTGGTTTGCCTCCTCGCTTGATGAGGCCGCACGCCTGGCTTGCCTGCTTTCACGCGTCACGGCGCGACGTAACGCAATAGCACCTGTCAGCAGCGGATTTATTTGCGGTTTGTATACCGGCGGTACGCTGGCTGCTGAAGCGGCGGGATTACTTGCCGGACACCTTGGCGTGGAAGCCGACGATACCCATCAACATGGCATGATGCTCGACGCCGACGGACATCAGATCCTCGACCTGGGCGATGATTTTTACACCGTCGGGCGTCCCCATCCGATGATCGACCCGACCTTACGCAACCTGTTAATTGCCGATCTCGGCGCTAAACCGCAAGTGCGCGTGTTGCTGCTTGATGTCGTGATTGGCTTCGGTGCGACTGCCGATCCTGCCGCCTCGCTGGTGAGCGCCTGGCAAAAAGCCTGTGCCGCGCGTCCAGACAATCAACCACTGTATGCCATTGCCACGGTGACAGGCACCGAACGTGACCCGCAATGCCGCTCGCAACAAATCGCCACGCTGGAAGATGCGGGGATCGCGGTCGTGAGTTCGCTGCCGGAAGCCACCTTGCTGGCGGCAGCGTTAATTCATCCGCTCTCGCCTGCCACACAGCAACACACACCGTCATTACTGGAAAACGTCGCCGTGATTAACATCGGATTACGCAGCTTTGCGCTGGCGCTACAAAGCGCCAGCAAACCGGTTGTGCATTACCAATGGTCGCCAGTCGCCGGCGGCAATAAAAAACTGGCTCGTTTATTAGAACGTTTGCAATAAGGGGTTCCCATGTTTACATCAGTGGCGCAAGCCAATGCTGCGGTTATCGAACAAATTCGTCGTGCTCGTCCACACTGGCTGGATGTGCAACCGGCTTCTTCACTTATCAGCGAACTAAACGAGGGCAAAACACTGCTTCACGCCGGGCCGCCAATGTGCTGGCAGGAGATGACCGGACCCATGAAAGGGGCATGTGTGGGCGCATGTCTGTTTGAAGGCTGGGCGAAAGATGAAGCGCAGGCGCTGGCAATGCTGGATCAGGGGGAAGTGAACTTCATTCCTTGTCACCATGTGAATGCCGTCGGGCCAATGGGCGGCATTACTTCTGCCAGTATGCCGATGCTGGTGGTCGAGAACGTGACCGACGGCAACCGGGCGTACTGCAACCTCAACGAAGGTATCGGCAAAGTGATGCGTTTTGGCGCTTACGGCGAAGATGTCCTGACTCGCCATCGCTGGATGCGCGATGTGTTAATGCCAGTATTAAGCGCGGCGCTGGGGCGCATGGAGCGCGGTATCGATCTCACCGCGATGATGGCGCAGGGCATTACCATGGGCGATGAGTTCCATCAACGCAATATTGCTTCCTCAGCACTGTTAATGCGTACGCTGGCCCCACAAATTGCTCGCCTCGATCATGATAAACAGCACATTGCGGAAGTGATGGATTTCCTCAGCGTGACCGATCAGTTCTTCCTCAACCTCGCGATGGCCTACTGCAAGGCGGCGATGGATGCTGGCGCGATGATCCGCTCAGGCAGCATCGTCACGGCTATGACCCGCAACGGCAATATGTTCGGGATTCGGGTCAGCGGGCTGGGCGAACGCTGGTTTACTGCGCCTGTAAACACTCCCCAAGGTCTGTTTTTCACCGGTTTCTCGCAGGAGCAGGCGAACCCGGATATGGGCGATAGCGCAATTACCGAAACCTTTGGTATTGGCGGAGCGGCGATGATCGCAGCGCCTGGCGTAACGCGCTTTGTCGGTGCGGGTGGCATGGAAGCGGCCAGAGCGGTATCTGAAGAGATGGCGGAAATCTTCCTTGAACGCAATATGCAGTTGCAGATCCCCGGCTGGGATTTTCAGGGCGCGTGCCTGGGGCTGGATATTCGTCGCGTGGTAGAAACCGGCATTACGCCACTCATCAATACCGGTATCGCCCATAAAGAGGCGGGGATCGGGCAGATTGGCGCAGGCACTGTGCGGGCACCGCTGGCGTGCTTTGAACAGGCGCTGGAAGCACTGGCTGAAAGCATGGGGATTGGTTGAGGAACGCACAATGACGATCATCCATCCTCTGCTTGCCAGCCGTAGTGCACCGAATTATCGCCAGTCCTGGCGGTTAGCGGGCGTGTGGCGGCGGGCGATTAACCTGATGACGGAAAGCGGTGAATTGTTAACACTGCATCGTCAGGGTAGTGGTTTCGGCCCCGGAGGATGGGTGCTTCGCCGCGCGCAATTCGATGCGTTATGCGGTGGATTATGCGGCAATGAACAACCGCAGGTTGTGGCACAAGGGATTCGCCTCGGACGTTTCACGGTTAAACAGCCACAGCGTTATTGTTTGCTGCGTATTACGCCGCCTGCGCATCCTCAACCGCTTGCAGCTGCATGGATGCAACGCGCGGAGGAAACCGGGCTTTTCGGGCCACTGGCGTTGGCGGCAGGCGATCCGCTTCCTGCTGAATTACGCCAGTTTCGCCACTGTTTTCAGGCCGCGCTCAATGGCGTGAAGACCGACTGGCGGCACTGGCTGGGCAAAGGTCCGGGATTAACGCCGAGTCATGATGACACGCTGAGCGGAATGCTGCTGGCGGCCTGGTATTATGGCGCTTTAGATACGCGCTCCGGTCGCCAGTTTTTTGCCTGTTCCGACAATCTTCAACTCGTTACCACAGCGGTGAGCGTCAGTTATTTACGTTATGCCGCGCAAGGATATTTCGCCTCGCCACTCCTGCACTTTGTCCATGCTCTGAGTTGCCCGAAACGTACCGCTGTTGCGATTGATTCGCTGCTGGCGCTGGGGCATACGTCAGGGGCAGATACGCTGCTGGGGTTCTGGCTTGGTCAACAATTATTACAAGGAAAACCATGAAAACACTGGTTGTGGCTCTTGGGGGCAACGCCTTACTCCAGCGCGGTGAGGCGCTGACGGCGGAAAATCAATATCGCAATATCGCCAGTGCTGTACCCGCGCTGGCACGCCTGGCCCGTTCTTATCGGCTGGCGATTGTTCACGGCAACGGGCCGCAGGTGGGGCTGCTGGCATTGCAGAATCTGGCGTGGAAAGAAGTGGAACCGTATCCGCTGGATGTGCTGGTGGCGGAAAGCCAGGGGATGATTGGCTATATGCTGGCGCAGAGCTTGAGCGCACAGCCGCAGATGCCGCCTGTCACGACGGTGCTGACGCGCATTGAAGTTTCGCCTGATGATCCGGCATTTTTACAGCCAGAGAAGTTTATCGGTCCGGTTTATCAGCCAGAAGAACAAAAGGCACTGGAAGCGGCTTACGGCTGGCAGATGAAACGTGATGGTAAATACTTGCGCCGGGTGGTGGCGTCTCCGCAACCGCGTAAAATTCTCGACAGCGAAGCCATCGAGTTGTTGCTCAAAGAGGGGCATGTGGTGATTTGCAGTGGTGGTGGCGGTGTGCCTGTGACGGACGACGGAGCAGGGAGCGAAGCAGTGATTGATAAAGATCTCGCCGCTGCGTTGCTCGCCGAGCAGATTAACGCCGATGGGCTGGTGATCCTCACCGATGCTGACGCGGTTTATGAAAACTGGGGAACGCCGCAGCAACGCGCCATTCGCCGTGCCACACCGGATGAGTTAGCGCCATTTGCCAAAGCCGATGGTTCGATGGGGCCGAAGGTAACGGCGGTGAGTGGCTATGTCAGAAGCCGTGGCAAACCTGCGTGGATTGGGGCGTTATCGCGGATTGAAGAGACGCTGGCGGGCGAAGCGGGGACCTGTATTTCGCTGTAGTCGTAGGCATTAGACATTTGTGCCTGATGCGACGCTTGACGCGTCTTATCAGGCCTACAATGGGTACCGGAGCGTTAAGCCGGATAAGGCGTTCACGCCGAATCCGGTAAGAATATGTGCACCAGGTTAACTGAACTTACTCTGCGCCCAAATCACGCCGCTGGCATACTCTGGCGGCAGCAGCGGGATTAAGGCTTCCAGCGTCGCGGTCAGACGCGATGTGTCGCTGTCGGTCAAATTCAGATGCCCCACTTTACGGCCCGGACGGACTTCTTTGTCGTACCAGTGCAGATGCACCAGCGGCAATTTCAGCCAGTCATAATTCACATCGCTACCAATCAGGTTGATCATCACCGACGGACTATTCACTACCGGTTGCGGTAACGGCAGATCGGTAATCGCCCGCAGATGCAGCTCAAACTGGCTGATGCTGGCACCGTTTTGTGTCCAGTGACCGCTGTTATGCACACGCGGAGCCAGTTCGTTGATCAGCAGACCTTGCGGGGTGACAAAACACTCCATCGCCATCACGCCCACATAGCCCAGCTCCTGCATAATCGCCGACAGCATCTCTTCGGCTTGCGCTTGCTGCTGCGCATTGGCCTGCGGGAAAGCGACGCTGGTACGCAAAATACCGTCCTGATGCAGGTTATGCGTCAGCGGATAAAACACGGTGCTACCATCAAAGCCGCGCGCGCCAACCAGCGACACTTCGCCAGAGAAGTTAATGCCCTGCTCGACAATACATTCGCCGTAACACTCTGCCGGTAACTGTTCGGTTTCATCGGCACGTAAACGCCATTGACCGCGACCGTCATAGCCACCAGTGCGACGCTTAACAATCGCCAGCTCACCTAAACGATCAAACACCGCAGGCCACTCGCTGCGATCGGCAAGTAACTGCCACGGTGCGGTCGGCAGGTGGAGCTTATCGAAAAGCTGTTTCTGAGTCAGACGGTCGGCAATAATCGGGAACACATCGCGGTTCACAAAGGCCGGATGGCGCGCCAGTTCGCGGGTTAATGCGGTTTCCGGCCAGCGTTCGATCTCAGCGGTAATCACGCTTTGTTGAAAAGGCACCGCCGCCGGTTCAGCGTCCAGTCCGACCGGCCAGACAGCAATGCCTAACGGTTCGCCTGCCTGACGCAGCATACGGCCTAACTGCCCGTTACCGAGGACGCAAACCTGTTTCATGCCGCACCTCGCGGGTCCGGGTTTTCCAGCACTTCATCAGTTTGTGCTTTGCGCCAGTCATTCAGACGCTGGTGCAGTTCTTTATCATGAGTCGCAAGAATTTGTGCTGCCAGTAATGCCGCGTTTGCCGCGCCAGCTTTACCAATCGCCAGCGTACCCACCGGAATGCCGCGTGGCATTTGTACGATGGAGTAGAGGCTATCGACACCGCTCAGTGCGGCGCTCTGTACTGGCACGCCCAGCACCGGCACCAGCGTTTTGGCGGCAATCATACCTGGCAGGTGCGCTGCGCCGCCTGCGCCCGCAATAATCACCTGATAACCGTTCTCTTCGGCGCTTTCGGCGAAGCTGAACAGTTTATCGGGGGTGCGGTGAGCAGAAACCACTTCAACGTGGTGCGGGACATTCAGGATTTCGAAGATTTCGGCGGCGAACTGCATGGTAGCCCAGTCGCTTTTGGACCCCATCACGATGGCGACACGCGCCGGATTATTGCGGGAAGACATGCGTCTTAAAACTCCTGTGGTGCACAACTCTCGGCTTTAGAGGGCACAGAGAATAGCACGGAAAGAGAGCAAGGAAAACGGTTGCGTGGCTGTGAAATCAGCAAAGTTGCGGGTTTTTTAAAACGGAAAATGAATCAGCTCAACGTCATCCGCCGTGACTTTCACCATTGAACCTTCAGTATGCCAGGCTCCCAGCACGACGCGGAAAGCAGGTTGCTGATTGGCGATAAGTTCATGTACTGCCGGGCGATGGGTATGCCCGTGAATCAGCCATTGCACCTGATGTTTTTCCATCGCACTGACTACCGCGTTTTGGTTAACGTCCATGATCGCCAGCGATTTACTGCTGTTGGCTTCTTTGCTGTTCGCTCGCATTCGCGCGGCAATGCGTTTGCGCACAAACAACGGCAGGGCGAGGAATAGCGTTTGCAGCCAGGGTTTGTGGACTTTGGCGCGAAAAGCCTGATAACCGGCGTCATCGGTGCACAGCGTGTCGCCATGCATAATCAATACCCGGCGACCATACAGTTCGAGCACCTTTTCTTCCGGCAATAACGTCATGCCGCTTTCACGGGCAAAGCGTTTGCCGAGCAGAAAATCACGGTTGCCATGAATGAAATAACAGGGAACACCGGAATCGGACACCGCTTTGATCGCTGCCGCCATCTGGCGATGGAGTGGGTTGGGATCGTCGTCGCCAATCCACGCTTCAAACAGATCGCCAAGAATATACAGCGCGTCGGCCTTGCGGGCTTCCCCCGCTAAAAAACGCAGAAAACCGGCGGTGATCGCCGGTTCTTCCGCGCAGAGATGAAGATCTGCAATAAAGAGTGTCGCCACGATTACTCGCTAACGGTCACGCTTTCAATGATAACGTCTTCTTTTGGCACGTCCTGGTGCATACCGCTACGACCGGTTGCAACACCTTTGATTTTGTCTACCACGTCCATGCCTTCAACCACTTCAGCAAACACGCAGTAGCCCCAACCTTGCAGGCTTTCGCCAGAGAAGTTCAGGAAGTCGTTATCAACCACGTTGATGAAGAACTGTGCAGTTGCAGAGTGCGGTGCCTGAGTACGGGCCATTGCCAGCGTACCACGGGTATTTTTCAGACCGTTGTTGGCTTCGTTTTTGATCGGTTCTTTGGTGGCTTTTTGTTTCATACCCGGTTCAAAACCGCCGCCCTGAATCATAAAGCCGTTGATAACACGGTGGAAAATGGTGTTGTTGTAAAAACCTTCGCGGCAGTAGTCCAGGAAGTTTTTAACTGTTTCAGGTGCTTTATCGTCAAAAGTTTTGATGACAATATCGCCGTGATTGGTGTGGAAAGTAACCATTTTTGCATCCTGTTCCGTTTGATTGGTGCTTCAACCCGGTTCGGGTCATATATAGGGTGGTGTTATAGCATAACCGCACGATCGGATCATCACGCAATGTATGCTGATTCGCGCGGGAAATATGGGTATTATACGCAACTCAATTACCCACACATGTCTAAACGGAATCTTCGATGCTAAAAATCTTCAATACTCTGACACGCCAAAAAGAGGAATTTAAGCCTATTCACGCCGGGGAAGTCGGCATGTACGTGTGTGGAATCACCGTTTACGATCTCTGTCATATCGGTCACGGGCGTACCTTTGTTGCCTTTGACGTGGTTGCGCGCTATCTGCGTTTCCTCGGCTATAAGCTGAAGTATGTGCGCAACATTACTGATATCGACGACAAAATCATCAAACGCGCCAATGAAAATGGCGAAAGCTTTGTGGCGCTGGTGGATCGCATGATCGCCGAAATGCACAAAGATTTTGATGCTTTGAACATTCTGCGCCCGGATATGGAGCCGCGCGCGACGCACCATATCGCAGAAATTATTGAACTCACTGAACAACTGATCGCCAAAGGTCACGCTTATGTGGCGGACAACGGCGACGTGATGTTTGACGTACCGACCGATCCGACATATGGCGTGCTGTCGCGTCAGGATCTCGACCAGCTGCAGGCAGGCGCGCGCGTTGACGTGGTCGACGACAAACGCAACCCGATGGATTTCGTTCTGTGGAAGATGTCGAAAGAGGGCGAACCGAGCTGGCCGTCGCCGTGGGGCCCGGGCCGTCCAGGCTGGCACATTGAATGTTCGGCAATGAACTGCAAGCAGCTGGGGAACCACTTTGATATCCACGGCGGCGGTTCTGACCTGATGTTCCCACACCACGAAAACGAAATCGCTCAGTCCACCTGTGCGCATGATGGTCAGTATGTGAACTACTGGATGCACTCCGGGATGGTAATGGTTGACCGCGAGAAGATGTCCAAATCGCTGGGTAACTTCTTCACCGTGCGCGATGTGCTGAAATACTACGATGCCGAAACCGTGCGTTACTTCCTGATGTCGGGCCACTATCGCAGCCAGCTGAACTACAGCGAAGAGAACCTGAAGCAGGCGCGTGCGGCGCTGGAGCGTCTCTACACTGCGCTGCGCGGCACCGATAAAACCGTTGCGCCTGCGGGTGGCGAAGCGTTTGAAGCGCGCTTTATTGAAGCGATGGACGACGATTTCAACACCCCGGAAGCCTATTCCGTGCTGTTTGATATGGCGCGTGAAGTAAACCGTCTGAAAGCAGAAGATATGGCAGCGGCAAACGCGATGGCGTCTCATCTGCGTAAACTTTCCTCCGTATTGGGCCTGCTGGAGCAAGAACCGGAAGCGTTCCTGCAAAGCGGCGCGCAGGCAGACGACAGCGAAGTGGCTGAGATTGAAGCGTTAATTCAACAGCGTCTGGATGCCCGTAAAGCGAAAGACTGGGCGGCGGCAGATGCGGCGCGTGACCGTCTTAACGAGATGGGGATCGTGCTGGAAGATGGCCCGCAAGGGACCACCTGGCGTCGTAAGTAATTGCGCTATTGCCGGATGCGAGTTTTCGCATCCGGTTATCGTCTGCGCCACCACAACATTCCCATCAGTAGCATCCCCGGCAACCACACCCACATCAATTCAGAAATAATCACCTGATGCCCGTACGGTGTGCTGTAACGAGACAATGCAAACGGCGCGACTTTAATCACCTGCCAGGGAGCGAAAAAGCGTTCATCTGACCACGGCCACAGCCAGCCAACCCCTTTACCGCCAGTGGTTACCGAATCCAGCAAGCTGTGCGATAGCAACGAGACGGTTAAAAACAGCCAGCAGCGAATCAGCCCAGCCCTGAACCATCGGCGTCCAATCAGCACACATAACAGCGGGACAACAAACGCAAACACCAGCGAATGGGTAAACCCGCGATGACCAAAAACATTGCCGTAAGCAACGCCAAATTTAAACGACAAGACGTCGGCATCGGGCAGCATCGCCAGGATGATTCCGGCAAATAACAGGCGCGGAGGGATGACTTTCGAACCCAACCCTAAACCAATGCAAAGGGGAACGGCGGCGTGCGTAATAACGGTTGGCATGATGGTCCCTTCGGCAAAATGTCGATGCTATCAGCATGGATGAACGGGGCGTAGAGGGCAAAAGTCTGAAAAGAGAACCGGCCTGTTGATACAGGCCGGGGAAGGGATCAGGCAACAACCTGTACGCTGTGACCGGCAAAACTCACTGTCTGACCGGCGACGATTTTGCAGCGTTTGCGCGTTTCAACCGCACCGTCGACTTTTACCTGGCCTTCGGCAATCGCGATTTTCGCCTGCGCGCCGCTTTCGCTCCAGCCTTCCAGTTTCAGCAAGTCGCACAGCTCAACGTGCGGATGTTTACCTAAAGAAAATGTCGCCATGTTACTCACCCTGTGGATCATGATATTCAACGCACGCCTGTAGCGTGTTTTCAATCAGCGTGGCAACCGTCATCGGGCCAACGCCGCCGGGAACAGGCGTAATGTATGAGGCGCGTTTAGCCGCGTCTTCAAACACGACGTCGCCCACAACTTTGCCATTTTCCAGACGGTTGATGCCGACATCAATCACAATTGCGCCTTCTTTGATCCAGTCACCGGGAATAAAGCCTGGCTTACCGACGGCAACGATCAATAGATCGGCATTTTCTACGTGGTGACGCAGATTTTTAGTGAAACGGTGAGTCACGGTGGTGGTGCAACCTGCCAGTAGCAGTTCCATGCTCATCGGGCGGCCAACGATATTCGATGCGCCAATCACCACGGCGTTGAGGCCGAAGGTATCAATGTTGTAACGCTCAAGCAGCGTGACAATACCGCGCGGGGTGCAGGGACGCAGACGCGGCGCGCGCTGGCACAGGCGACCGACGTTATAAGGATGGAAACCGTCTACGTCTTTGTCCGGGTGAATTCGTTCCAGCACTTTGACGTTATCAATACCCGCCGGTAACGGCAGTTGAACCAGAATGCCATCGATGGTGTTGTCGGCATTCAGCGTATCGATAAGCTCCAGCAGCTCCGCTTCGCTGGTGGTTTCCGGGAGGTCGTAAGAGCGGGAGACGAACCCGACTTCTTCACAAGCCTTGCGTTTGCTTGCGACATAAATTTGCGATGCAGGGTTACTACCCACCAGCACAACGGCCAGTCCTGGTGCCCGCAGTCCGGCTGCAATACGCGCCTGAACTTTTTGAGCAACTTCAGAGCGCACCTGCTGCGCAATCGTTTTACCGTCAATAATCTTTGCTGCCATCAGAGAGAGGATTCCATCTGTTACGTAGGTCGAAGGGGATGCGCCTATTTTGTCAGAAGCGGGGCGCGCTGTCAGGTTTCGTTTCAGATTTATCGCGTGAAGCGACCTCGTGCGAAGGTGAGGCGCACTGTCGCTGAGATTGAAAGCTTCATTTTTCGTCCATGATGGCGTTGTAAATCTGGAACTGACTTATTTCCTTGTCAAAGGATTAAGATAATTTAAGAAATACCTGACAATATAAAAAGAATTTTCGGCCTGGTAATTTACCGCTTCAGGTCTATATTTGTGTTGAATATATTTTGCGCGGAAGTATTCATCTAACGGGGCTCTCTATTTTTTAGAATAGAGTGCATATTTTCAATTAAGACATTCTTAGAGGATAAAAAGGAATTTACTACTATCAGTGTCTTAAATAAAGTAATCGGTTATATACGGATGTGGAGTCGATAAATGAGATTGAAGGAATATATATGAAATTAAGATTTATTTCGTCTGCGCTGGCCGCCGCACTATTCGCCGCTACGGGTAGTTATGCTGCCGTTGTAGATGGCGGTACAATTCACTTTGAAGGCGAACTGGTGAATGCTGCCTGTTCAGTGAATACTGACTCGGCAGACCAGGTTGTCACACTCGGTCAATATCGTACCGATATTTTCAATGCTGTTGGTAATACCTCTGCATTAATTCCATTCACTATACAGTTGAACGACTGCGATCCTGTCGTTGCCGCTAATGCTGCCGTTGCATTTTCTGGTCAGGCGGATGCAATCAATGATAATTTATTGGCCATTGCATCCAGTACTAATACAACAACAGCAACGGGTGTCGGTATTGAAATACTTGATAATACATCCGCAATTCTCAAACCTGATGGGAATAGCTTCTCAACCAACCAGAACTTGATCCCCGGGACCAACGTTCTTCATTTTTCTGCACGTTATAAAGGCACCGGTACAAGTGCATCAGCAGGGCAAGCAAATGCTGACGCGACTTTTATTATGAGATACGAATAATCAAAACCACGTTGTTTTGAATTATATATCACGTCTTATAACAAAGTAATGTACCGGTTGTCTGAAGCGGTATGGTGGCAATGTAAATCGAAATCATATTCACTTTGTATCATGCCGCTTTATTAAATGAAAAGGGAATGATGTGTTGTAAGAAACCAAAGCAATCATTTCTTTATATTTCTTATTTTTGCCGTCAGGAATACACAAGGCGTATTAACTATGATGACTAAAATAAAGTTATTGATGCTCATTATATTTTATTTAATCATTTCGGCCAGCGCTCATGCTGCCGGAGGGATCGCATTAGGTGCCACGCGTATTATTTATCCCGCTGATGCTAAACAGACTGCGGTATGGATTAGAAATAGCCATACCAATGAGCGCTTTCTGGTCAATTCATGGATTGAAAACAGCAGCGGTGTAAAAGAAAAGTCATTCATCATTACACCGCCACTGTTTGTTAGTGAACCCAAAAGCGAAAATACTTTGCGTATTATTTACACCGGTCCACCGCTGGCGGCAGATCGTGAGTCTCTGTTCTGGATGAATGTTAAGACGATCCCTTCGGTAGATAAAAATGCATTGAACGGCAGGAATGTTTTGCAACTGGCGATTTTATCGCGCATGAAATTATTTCTCCGTCCAATTCAATTACAAGAATTACCCGCAGAAGCGCCGTACACACTCAAGTTTTCGCGATCCGGTAACTATATCAATGTTCATAATCCATCACCTTTTTATGTCACCCTGGTTAACTTGCAAGTGGGCAGCCAAAAACTGGGGAATGCTATGGCTGCACCCAGAGTTAATTCACAAATTCCCTTACCCTCAGGAGTGCAGGGAAAGCTGAAATTTCAGACCGTTAATGATTATGGTTCAGTAACCCCGGTCAGAGAAGTGAACTTAAACTAACCGAATCATCTGACAATATCAGAGCTAATTATGAAAATACCCACTACTACGGATATTCCGCAGAGGTATACCTGGTGTCTGGCCGGAATTTGTTATTCATCTCTTGCCATTTTACCCTCCTTTTTAAGCTATGCGGAAAGTTATTTCAACCCGGCATTTTTATTAGAGAATGGCACATCCGTTGCTGATTTATCGCGCTTTGAGAGAGGTAATCATCAACCTGCGGGCGTGTATCGGGTGGATCTCTGGCGTAATGATGAGTTCATTGGTTCACAGGATATCGTATTTGAATCGACGACAGTAAATACAGGTGATAAATCAGGTGGGTTAATGCCTTGTTTTAATCAGGCACTCCTTGAACGAATTGGCCTTAATAGCAGTGCATTCCCCGAGTTAGCCCAGCAGCAAAATAATAAATGCATTAATTTACTGAAAGCTGTACCTGATGCCACAATTAACTTTGATTTTGCAGCGATGCGCCTGAACATCACTATTCCTCAGATAGCGTTGTTGAGTAGCGCTCACGGTTACATTCCGCCTGAAGAGTGGGATGAAGGTATTCCTGCTTTACTCCTGAATTATAATTTCACCGGTAACAGAGGTAATGGTAACGATAGCTATTTTTTTAGTGAGCTCAGCGGGATTAATATTGGCCCGTGGCGTTTACGCAACAATGGTTCCTGGAACTATTTTCGCGGAAATGGATATCATTCAGAACAGTGGAATAATATTGGCACCTGGGTACAGCGCGCCATTATTCCGCTGAAAAGTGAACTGGTAATGGGAGACGGCAATACAGGAAGTGATATTTTCGATGGCGTTGGATTTCGTGGTGTACGGCTTTATTCTTCCGATAATATGTATCCTGATAGCCAGCAAGGGTTTGCCCCAACGGTACGTGGGATTGCCCGTACGGCGGCCCAGCTAACGATTCGGCAAAATGGTTTTATTATCTATCAAAGCTATGTTTCCCCCGGCGCTTTTGAAATTACAGATTTGCACCCGACATCTTCAAATGGCGATCTGGATGTCACCATCGACGAGCGCGATGGCAATCAGCAGAATTATACAATTCCGTATTCAACAGTGCCGATTTTACAACGCGAAGGGCGTTTCAAATTTGACCTGACGGCGGGCGATTTTCGTAGCGGTAATAGTCAGCAATCATCGCCTTTCTTTTTTCAGGGTACGGCACTCGGCGGTTTACCACAGGAATTTACTGCCTACGGCGGGACGCAATTATCTGCAAATTACACCGCCTTTTTGTTAGGGTTGGGGCGCAACCTCGGGAACTGGGGCGCAGTGTCGCTGGATGTAACGCATGCGCGCAGTCAGTTAGCCGACGACAGTCGTCATGAGGGGGATTCCATTCGCTTCCTCTATGCGAAATCAATGAACACTTTCGGCACCAATTTTCAGTTAATGGGTTACCGCTATTCGACACAAGGTTTTTATACCCTTGATGATGTTGCGTATCGTCGAATGGAGGGGTACGAATATGATTACGATTATGACGGTGAGCATCGCGATGAACCGATAATCGTGAATTACCACAATTTACGCTTTAGCCGTAAAGACCGTTTGCAGTTAAATATTTCACAATCACTTAATGACTTTGGCTCGCTTTATATTTCTGGTACCCATCAAAAATACTGGAATACTTCGGATTCAGATACGTGGTATCAGGTGGGGTATACCAGCAGCTGGGTTGGCATCAGTTATTCGCTCTCATTTTCGTGGAATGAATCTGTAGGGATTCCCGATAACGAACGTATTGTCGGACTTAATGTTTCAGTGCCTTTCAATGTTTTGACCAAACGTCGCTACACCCGGGAAAATGCGCTCGACCGCGCTTATGCCTCCTTTAACGCCAACCGTAACAGCAACGGGCAAAATAGCTGGCTGGCAGGTGTAGGTGGGACCTTACTGGAAGGCCACAACCTGAGTTATCACGTAAGCCAGGGCGATACCTCGAATAATGGGTATACGGGTAGCGCTACGGCAAACTGGCAGGCCACTTACGGTACGCTGGGGGTCGGGTATAACTACGACCGCGATCAACATGACGTTAACTGGCAGCTGTCTGGCGGTGTGGTCGGGCATGAAAATGGTATAACGCTGAGCCAGCCTTTAGGGGATACCAATGTTTTGATTAAAGCGCCTGGCGCAGGCGGTGTACGCATTGAAAATCAAACTGGCATTTTAACCGACTGGCGCGGCTATGCGGTGATGCCGTATGCCACGGTTTATCGGTATAACCGTATCGCGCTTGATACCAATACGATGGGGAATTCCATCGATGTTGAAAAAAATATTAGCAGCGTTGTGCCGACGCAAGGCGCGTTGGTTCGTGCCAATTTTGATACCCGCATAGGCGTGCGGGCGCTCATTACCGTTACCCAGGGCGGAAAACCGGTGCCGTTTGGATCACTGGTACGGGAAAACAGTACCGGAATAACCAGTATGGTGGGTGATGACGGGCAAGTTTATTTAAGCGGTGCGCCATTGTCTGGTGAATTACTGGTTCAGTGGGGAGACGGTGCAAACTCACGCTGCATTGCGCACTATGTATTGCCGAAGCAAAGCTTACAGCAAGCCGTCACTGTTATTTCGGCAGTTTGCACACATCCTGGCTCATAAAGGAAATTATCAATGAAGATAATCTGCAGATTATTATTGGCAATGGCATGTTTGTGTCTGGCAAACATATCCTGGGCTACTGTTTGTGCAAATAGTACTGGCGTAGCAGAAGATGAACACTATGATCTCTCAAATGTCTTTAATAGCACCAATAACCAGCCAGGCCAGATTGTTGTTTTACCGGAAAAATCCGGCTGGGTAGGTGTGTCAGCAATTTGTCCACCCGGCACGCTGGTGAATTATACATACCGTAGTTATGTCACTAACTTTATTGTTCAGGAAACTATCGATAATTATAAATATATGCAATTAAATGATTATCTATTAGGTGCGATGAGTCTGGTTGATAGCGTGATGGATATTCAATTCCCTCCGCAAAATTATATTCGTATGGGAACAGATCCTAACGTTTCGCAAAACCTTCCGTTCGGGGTGATGGATTCTCGTTTGATATTTCGTTTAAAGGTTATTCGTCCCTTTATTAACATGGTGGAGATCCCCAGACAGGTGATGTTTACCGTGTATGTGACATCAACGCCTAACGATCCGTTGGTTACACCTGTTTATACCATTAGTTTTGGTGGCCGGGTTGAAGTACCGCAAAACTGCGAATTAAATGCCGGGCAAATTGTTGAATTTGATTTTGGTGATATCGGCGCATCGTTATTTAGTGCGGCAGGGCCGGGGAATCGACCAGCTGGTGTCATGCCGCAAACCAAGAGCATTGCGATCAAATGTACGAATGTTGCTGCGCAGGCTTATTTAACAATGCGTCTGGAAGCCAGTGCCGTTTCTGGTCAGGCGATGGTGTCGGACAATCAGGATTTAGGTTTTATTGTGGCCGATCAGAACGATACGCCGATCACGCCTAACGATCTCAATAGCGTTATTCCTTTCCGTCTGGATGCAGCTGCGGCAGCCAATGTCACACTTCGCGCCTGGCCTATCAGTATTACCGGTCAAAAACCGACCGAAGGGCCGTTTAGCGCGCTGGGGTATTTACGCGTCGATTATCAATGAGGTACGGAGAATGAGAAGAGTGCTCTTTAGCTGTTTCTGCGGGCTACTGTGGAGTTCCAGTGGATGGGCAGTTGACCCTTTAGGAACGATTAATATCAATTTGCACGGTAACGTTGTTGATTTCTCCTGTACCGTAAACACAGCGGATATTGATAAGACGGTAGATTTAGGCAGATGGCCTACGACACAACTACTGACCGCTGGCGATACCACGGCACTCGTCCCTTTTAGCCTGCGGCTGGAGGGATGTCCTCCGGGTTCAGTCGCGATTTTATTTACGGGAACGCCGGCATCCGATACCAATCTGCTGGCTCTGGATGATCCCGCAATGGCACAAACCGTCGCCATCGAATTACGTAATAGCGATCGCTCCCGGCTCGCACTGGGGGAGGCGAGCCCGACTGAGGAAGTAGATGCAAATGGCAATGTCACACTAAACTTTTTTGCCAATTATCGAGCGTTAGCCAGCGGTGTTCAGCCAGGTGTGGCGAAAGCGGATGCGATATTTATGATCAATTATAATTAATATTATATTAATTCATATAATTTGGCGTAGTCGATAAGCTCTACAATTGAATGCAATCCTAGCTTGCCATAAATATTAGATTTATGCGCACTAACTGTTTTATTGCTAAGTAATAACTTATCGGCAATTTCTTTATTAGATAATCCGCTGACCAGATAACGTAATATCGTCACTTCACGATTAGATAGCACAGTGATCGTTGAACTATTCGTGCTACATTTATTGCTTTTTATATAGTTGAGCGTTTCGCTGGGAAAAAAAGTGTATCCGGAGAGGATCATCTGAACGGCATGAAAAATATCATTCTGATCATTGCATTTACTGACAAAACCGTTAGCACCAGCTTGTATCGCTCTGCCAGCATAAAAGCATTCTGATTTCGATGATAAAAATAATACTTTCACTGTGCTCTGGATTTGTTTGATCCTTTTCAGGAAGGTAAAACCGTCTGTTCCGGGCAAGTCTATATCCATAATGATTAAATCAACAGGACGGGTTCGGAGATAATCGATGGTTATGCGATAATCATCCGTTTTCAGGACAATTTGCAATTCACTGTTTTTTTGCAACAGAACTTCAATAGACATTCTGATGATAGGATGAGTATCCATAATGATCACCGACGTTGGTTTCATAGTTACCAGTCTCATAGGATCGGACAATTTTCCGTTAGGGCGGGAAATTGTACTTTGATACATGAAAATACGGGTTTTCTTGATTCAGACGCGCAGCGGTGTACGTTTGTTTGCCGCTATAGCGAAATAAATCAGAAAATCAGACGCGGTCGTTCACTTGTTCAGCAACCAGATCAAAAGCCATTGACTCAGCAAGGGTTGACCGTATAATTCACGCGATTACACCGCATTGCGGTATCAACGCGCCCTTAGCTCAGTTGGATAGAGCAACGACCTTCTAAGTCGTGGGCCGCAGGTTCGAATCCTGCAGGGCGCGCCATTACAATTCAATCAGTTACGCCTTCTTTATATCCTCCATAATTCCAGAGTGGGACATATTTGGGACATTATCACCAAAAATGTCGTCTATTTTCCTCGCATGCTCTGTCAAATGATTAGGCGCAAGGTGAGCATACCTACGAACCATTTCTATGGACTCCCATCCGCCCATTTCCTGAAGCACTGATAATGGGACGCCTGACTGAATCAGCCAGCTTGCCCAGGTGTGTCTGAGGTCATGGAAACGGAAATCTTCAATTCCTGCACGACGACAAGCTGATAGCCATGATGTCTTGCTGTCGATGCGCATCTTCCTGACCGCAGGCGTTGATGTTCCATCTGCTCGCTTAGCCGCCTTGGTATGTACAAACACCCATTTGTGATGCTTGCCTATTTGATCACGCAACACTTTACAGGCGGTATCGTTCAGCGCCACACCAATGGCGCGGTTTGATTTGCTCTCTTCTGGATTCACCCAGGCAACTCGTCGCTGCATGTCGATTTGTTGCCATTCCAGATTTATGATGTTCGACTTTCTCAGACCAGTTGCCAGCGCAAACTTGACGACAGATTTCAGTGGTTCGGGGCACTCATCAATAAGGCGTTTTGCTTCCTCCTTTTCCAGCCATCTGACTCGCTTGTTTCTGACCGCTGGTATCTTGATGACAGGCGCTTTTTCCAGCCACTTCCAGTCGCGTTCTGCAGCACGGAGAATGGCCTTTATCATGGCAAGATGCTTTGCCTTTGTCTGAGTTGATACTGGCTTTGGTTCATAAACAGGCAGTTCTTTACCTTTCCTGATGGCGGCCTGAACTTTCTGTTTCCATATTTCTTTCGTCTTTCTGTTATGCATTCTGCTTACAGCAGAGTAAATCTTTGCCTCCGAGATATCTTTAAGCCTTATACCCTCAAAATGTTCAAGCCAGAACTCAATCCGGCTTTTATCTGAATCGAGAGATTTTTTATCAGCTTTTTCCTCAAGCCATCTTAGGCAGGCCTCTTCAAAAGTGACATCAGGTAAATCCCCTAGCTTTTCTACTCGCCAGAGTTCTGCTTTTCGCTTGTCGTGCAACTCCTGAGCTTGCCGCTTGTCCTTTGTGCCAAGAGATTCCTTAATTCGTTTCCCGCCCGGGAGCGAATACGAGGCATACCATATTTCATTTCTGCGGAAGAGTGACATTTTCTTTCCTCTGTTATGCCATCACCCGCGCTCACCTGGACAGTATGCAGCGGAGACTGAAGCGCCGCAATGCAGGCTTGCCGTGTTGTGAGGTAAGGAGATTTTGGCTTGGTTGGATCTTTACGTGTTGCCTGTAGGCGGCCTGTTCGTATCCAGTTGGTGGCGGTTGGTCTGGATATCTTAAGAAACTGACAGGCCTCATCGAGTGTGAGGCTGTATGATTCCATGGTTACCTCTGCTTTTTGAACGCATGTCACGTAACTTCTTAATGTGTTCTGCCGTTTCGATCTCTTCTGCTATCCGATCTGCATCAGCTTTATTCACAGGTTCAAAGTCATGATTAAAGCGGAACATGCTGGCGATACATGTTCTGCCTTTTCGGATGTAGTGAACTTTGTTGTGGGTAGAACGCAGGATTTTGCAGGGAGTGCCGTGGTGGTCGACGTACCAGGTGTTAGGAAAAATGATTCTGAACATTTTTACACCTCAGTTGGACGATGTTGAAATTTGCTGCTTTGAGGCCATCATAGTCCCCATTGTTTGTTCTTAAGTTCGATCTCCTCCTGGCAACTTGCACAAGTCCGACAACCCTGAACAGCCAGGCGTCTTCGCTCATCTATCGGATCGCCACACTCACAACAATGAGTTGCGGATACAGTCTGGTAGTTCAGACGACGCATTTTTATTGCTGTATTGCGCTGTAATTCTTCGATTTCTGATGCTGAATCAATGATGTCTGCCATCTTCCATTAATCCCTGAATTGTTGGTTAATACGCTTGAGGATGAATGCGAACAATAAAAAAGGAGCCTGTAGCTCCCTGATGATTTTGCTTTTCATGTTAACCGTTCCTTAAAGACGCCGTTTAACATGCCGATCGCCAGGCTTAAATGAGTCGGTGTGAATCCCATCAGCGTTACCGTTTCGCGGTGCTTCTTCAGTACGCTACGGCAAATGTCATCGACGTTTTTATCCGGAAACTGCTGTCTGGCTTTTTTGATTTCAGAATTAGCTTGACGGGCAATGCTGCGAAGGGCGTTTTCCTGCTGAGGTGTCATTGAACAAGTCCCATGTCGGCAAGCATAAGCACACAGAATATGAAGCCCGCTGCCAGAAAAATGCATTCCGTGGCTGTCATACCGGGTCTCTCTCATCTGCTTCTGCTTTCGCCACCATCATTTCCAGCTTTTGTGAAAGGGATGCGGCTAACGTATGAAATTCTTCGTCTGTTTCTGCTGGTATTGGCACAAACCTGACTCCAATTTGAGCAAGGCTATGTGCCATCTCAATGCTCGTTCTTAACTCAACAGGAGATGCTTTGTGCATACCGCCTCCCGTTTATTATTTATCTTCTCAGCCAGCCGCTGTGCTTTCAGGGGATTTCTGATAACAGAAAGGCCGGGAAATACCCAGCCTCGCTTTGTAATGGAGTAGACGAAAGTGATCGCGCCTACCCGGATATTATCGTGAGGATGCGTCATCGCCATTGCTCCCCAAATACAAAACCAATTTCAGCCAGTGCCTCGTCCATTTTTTCGATGAACTCCGGCACCATCTCGTCAAAACTCGCCATGTAATTTTCATCCCGCTCAACCACGACATAATGCAGTCCTTCACGCTTCATACGCGGGTCATAGTTGGCAAAGTACCAGGCATCTTTTCGTGTCACCCACATGCTGTACTGCACCTGGGCCATGTAAGCCGACTTTATGGCCTCGAAACCACCGAGCCGGAACTTCATGAAATCCCGGGAGGTAAACGGGCATTTCAGTTCAAGGCCGTTGCCGTCACTGCATAAACCATCGGGAGAGCAGGCGGTGCGCATACTTTCGTCGCGATAGATGATCGGGGATTCAGTAACATTCACGCCGGAAGTGAACTCAAACAGGGCTCTGGCGTCGTTCTCGTACTGTTTTCCCCAGGCCAGCGCCTTAGCATTAACTTCCGGAGCCACACCGGTGCAAACCTCAGCCAGCAGGGTGTGGAAGTAGGACATTTTCATGTCAGGCCACTTCTTTCCTGAGCGGGGCTTTGCTATCACGTTGTGAACTTGTGAAGCGGTGATGACGCCGAGCCGTAATTTGTGCCATGCATCATCCCCCTGTTCGACAGCTCTCACGTCGATCCCGGTACGCTGCAGGATAATGTCCGGTGTCATGCTGCCACCTTCTGCTCAGTGGCTTTCTGTTTCAGGAATCCAAGAGCTTTCACTGCTTCGGCCTGTGTCAGTTCTGACGATGCACGAATGTCGCGGCGAAATATCTGGGAACAGAGCGGCAATAAGTCGTCATCCCATGTTTTATCCAGGGCGATCAGCAGAGTGTTAATCTCCTGCATGGTTTCATCGTTAACCGGAGTGATGTCGCGTTCCGGCTGACGTTCTGCAGTGTATGCGGTATTTTCGACAATGCGCTCGGCTTCATCCTTGTCATAGATACCAGCAAATCCGAAGGCCAGACGGGCACACTGAATCATGGCTTTATGACGTAACATCCGTTTGGGATGCGACTGCCACGGCCCGGTGATTTCTCTGCCTTCGCGAGTTTTGAATGGTTCGCGGCGGCATTCATCCATCCATTCGGTAACGCAGATCGGATGATTACGGTCCTTGCGGTAAATCCGGCATGTACAGGATTCATTGTCCTGCTCAAAGTCCATGCCATCAAACTGCTGGTTTTCATTGATGATGCGGGACCAGCCATCAACGCCCACCACCGGAACGATGCCATTCTGCTTATCAGGAAAGGCGTAAATTTCTTTCGTCCACGGATTAAGGCCGTACTGGTTGGCGACGATCAATAATGCGATGAACTGCGCATCGCTGGCATCACCTTTAAATGCCGTCTGGCGAAGAGTGGTGATCAGTTCCTGTGGGTCGACAGAATCCATGCCGACACGTTCAGCCAGCTTCCCTGCCAGCGTTGCGAGTGCTGTACTCATCCGTTTTATACCTCTGAATCAATATCAACCTGGTGGTGAGCAATGGTTTCAACCATGTACCGGATGTGTTCTGCCATGCGCTCCTGAAACTCAACATCGTCATCAAACGCACGGGTAATGGCTTTTTTGCTGGCCCCGTGGCGTTGCAAATGATCGATGCATAGCGATTCAAACAGGTGCTGGGGCAGGCCTTTTTCCATGTCGTCTGCCAGTTCTGCCTCTTTCTCTTCACGGGCGATCTGCTGGTAGTGACGCGCCCAGCTCTGAGCCTCAAGACGATCCTGAATGTAATAAGCGTTCATGGCTGAACTCCTGAAAATGGCTGTGAAAAAATCGCCCGCGGAATGCCAGGCTGATTCGGAAAACAGGAAAGGGGATTAGTGATTCAGACCGTTGCCGCGTCCGTCGAGAAAAACTTCCACGAGCAAGTCACGGGTATAAGTGCGCTCAATGCCGCGATGCAGATAAAGTCGTCCGCGTAAATTAGCTGATGCAGTCCAGGTACCATCTTTGCGTTTGACCAGCATTCCTGGCATGACCGCACCGCGATTAACGGTCTGCGTTCCGTAATGTTGATGAACCATAAAAACTCCTGCCCGTAAGCTGGGCTGCTGAACATATAAAGACTTCTGCGCGTATTCAGGCGGTGGATGGCCGCCGGTTGTCATAACTAAGCCGCCTCGTTGAAGCGACTAAGGTATGAAATGTTGAGTTGATTTCAGCTGGTCACACCGACGTTCACGCGTCCGTTTCATCCCTCGCACTCCCCGAAGCCTGCTGAAATTCAAGCTGCGGATCTAAGCGGTCATCGCAACGGTGAATCAGGTAGTTGCCGTATCGTTGTGTTGTTGCGATGAACTTATTTAAAACTATAGTTGTTTTATCGTCAACAACAAAAGTTGTTTTATTGGTTGTTTTAGATATAACTGGTTGTATTTAGGATGGATTTATTTTGTGACTTGAATCGCATAGCGATAACTGAAGCGAGGTTATGGTGGTTTTTTTAACGGTGTGTGTGATGAGGGGAGGGCAAAAGAAAACCCGGCACGGTGGCCGGGTAGCATCACTATTCGATTTTTTTAACCATGTAGTTACGTCGTGATGTTCCTAATCTTTCATTGTGAATCTCAGAAACGCTTACTACGAGCGATATTCGTTCACCAACTTTATATTTACTTTGAATTTCTCCTAACATATCAATCGGATAAGAAGCCTTTATTTTTCCAAGCTCGCTTGCAATCTCCAATTTCCCGTACATGGATAAAATAGCAAGTTCGCCTGATATATGCTCATCCGGTAGCTGAATGACCTTCGTTAAAGCTAAGCGAGCATTCAGTTTTTTTATATCTTCTGAAGAAATTGACACTTGTCTGGTACCATCACTTAAAGGTCCAATCCAAGTAAGATCAAAGTTAAGACTATATTTTTCGCACTCATTTATGATGTTTTTTAGGTTAGCTGTTGATTGCGAACCAATTTCGGCAATTTTAGCCGTGAATGTTTCTTCATCAATGGATGAGAGTAGTGCAAAAATCTCCTTAACAGCATGACTGGATACTGTTTCGATGAGCTCGCAAGAACCAGTAGAAAAAGTAACACCTAACTTCGTCGAACCTGGACGCAAGTCTGCCAATCTCATGTCTAATGATTTTTTAACATCAATCGGCACACGACTAGAATCTTTCCCAGATCCAAGTCGGTAAACTGCTTTCTGTACAAGGGATGCGAGATTACCTGAAATTACAGATAGAATATCTAACGGAATAGACCCGAAATCGACCAAAACACCTTTTAATCTCAACTCCATGAAATCACGTAAAGGATGTTGGTTATCGATTGCACGTTGTCTCTCTCGGAGATCGCTCAGATGGGAGTCAAGTGATCTAAATATAATGTCATCAGCAAATGATCTCCCCTTATTTTGAGCAAGCAGATCCACATCGCGTTGAATGAACGCAATTCGCTCCTTGAGGGAGTTGAATGTTTTTTCTTCGCTCATAACATTACCCTCACGAGGCCTTTAGGATTCTCCTTCCGATCAAAACCAAACCACCCTCTCCAGTAACTTCGCCTTTCACTATAATCGATTTCTGGATGATTTTCAGGCAGCAAAAGAACGTCAATGCTGTAGTTTTCTTTAATAAAATCTCTATTTAACAATGAGCTGACCAATGGCATCAGCGTGTTTGGCAAAGAGTTTAGGGCCAAATAATCGACGACCACGAGTATATCTATGTCATCAGGTTCAGGTTTCTCTGTAGTGAATGAACCATCGATCCACACTTCAGAGAAACATAGACACTGCTGATTAACAAGTTTAAATTGCTCAATAAGCTGTATAAAATTACAGTATAGCATACTTCTTCTAACGGATTTTGGGAAGGTGTCGACACAAAGAGACTTGATGCCATCACTATCCATATCATGAAATCCTGCTGTAAGAAGAGGTGGGAAGCTAGGCTTTTCCATCCTAAGTCCTTGTTTATGCCATATAGTGTTCTATTTAATATTCTTGAAAAGAGTGTGCCTTAAAAAGCTACAGGCTAATTATTAACCATGCTTCCTGTACGTCTGCGGCATGCTCCCAATAACCTTACCGAAGATGAACACCCGGTTCATCTCGTCTTTCTCGATCGGGTCCCACGGTGAGTAGCTTTTGTTATCAGAGATGACCAGCAGCTTATCCTTCATCATTTGCAGGCGCTTTACATGGGCTGTGTCGTCGTACAGAAACGCATAGATACCATCACCGTCGAAAGATTTAACTGTGATATCAACGAACAGCAGATCACCTGGTTCGATCGTTCCTGACATGCTGTCACCACGCACGTTAATGATGCGGATATTTTCCGCCTTCCTACCATCGAACATGTGACGAGCATCGTCAAACGAGTACTCAACCGAGCGTAGAACTTCTACAAACTCACGGTTGATGACTCCCGGCCCAGCACTGACTTCTATATCAAGAACGTCAATCTTGAAGTATTTGGAATGGCTGACAGTTGATTGTATTGGTTGCACTGTACTGTCTGACATATTTCCAACGCCAGAAGATAACCATTCTGCGCGCACACCCAAAGCGTTCGCGATCTCCACGATTTTAGTTGTTTGATTAGCTTTCCCTGTTTCGATTTTCTGAATAGCAGCCTGGCTAACCCCGACCAAATCCCCAAGCGCCTTTTGTGTAAGGCCTCGCGCTAATCTGGCTTCTTTAAGTCTTTCTGAGAGTGTTGTTTTCATAGTCCAAATGTACAACCAAGGTTTTATTCCATCAAACGAAAATGGTTGTTGACTAAAAACAACCATAGTTTTAATCTTGATTCAAATTAACCACGGAGGTTGTTATGAACCCAGCTATCAAAACAGCGATCAATATCGTTGGTTCACAAAAGAAACTGGGCGCTGCTTGCGAAGTTTCACAGCAGGCCGTCTATAAGTGGCTTCACAACAAAGCAAAGGTATCCCCTGAACATGTCGGCAGCATTGTTACGGCTACTGGTGGAGTAGTGAAGGCATACCAGATTCGCCCGGATCTTCCGAAGTTGTTTCCACACACCGAAAAGAACGCAGCTTAAATTTCCATTTCACGCTCTTTAACAATAAGCAATCAACTTAACAGTCAATTCAAACTAAAGGAGTCAATTATGCAACCACTTCCATACCAACAGACTAGCGGATTTAGCCCGACTGCGGTGATAAATCGTTCTCAAACAAAACAGGTGCCAGGCCACGAAAAAATCCGTGATGCCGTCCGCGCCTGGTCGGCTGTAGATAATCAGGATGTCGTTGCCACACTCATTGTGAATGAGTATCGGGAGCAGGGCGGCGGCACCATCGATTTCCCTGATGATGTCAGCCGTGCACGCCAGAAGCTGTTCCGCTTCCTCGATAACAAATTCGATTCTGAAAAATACCGAAATAACGTGCGTGAACTGACCCCGGCAATTCTGGCGGTACTACCGCTGGAATATCGCGGTTACCTGGTTGAGCAGGATAGCTTCATGGCTAGGTTGGCTGAAATGGAAAAGGAACTCAGTGAGGCAAAACAGGCTGTCATTCTCAACGCACCACGCCACCAGAAACTGAAGGAAATTAGTGAAGGTATTGTATCGATGTTTCGTGTGGACCCAGATCTGGCTGGTCCATTGATGGCGATGGTTACTACCATGCTGGGGGCGATATGACAGGTTCAGAAATGGCGAAAGCCGGTCTGCTGGAACAGAACCGACTTTCAGGTGCAAATCGTAACACACTCATTGCGGGAGGAATTATGGCAAACACTGCTGAGATATTCAATTTTCCAGTGCCGGATGCGGCACAAAAGGAGCCGCGCGTGGCAGATCTCGATGATGGTTATACGCGCATTGCAAATGAGTTGCTGGAAGCTGTGATGCTGGCCGGATTAACACAGCACCAGCTTCTGGTCTTCCTGGCTGTCATGCGCAAAACATATGGCTTTAATAAAAAACTGGATTGGGTGAGCAACGAGCAACTTTCCGAATTGACCGGGATATTGCCGCACAAGTGTTCTGCTGCAAAAAGCGTTCTGGTAAAGCGTGGGATTCTTATTCAGAGCGGGCGGAATATCGGCATTAATAATGTGGTCAGTGAATGGTCAACATTACCCGAATCAGGTAAGAAAAATAAAGTTTACCTGAAAGAGGTAAATTTACCTGAATCAGGTAAGAAAAGTTTACCCAAATCAGGTAAAGGCGTTTACCCGAATCAGGTAAACACAAAAGACAAACTAACAAAAGACAATATAAAACCTTTTTCGTCCGAGAATTCTGGCGAATCCTCTGACCAGCCAGAAAACGATCTTCCTGTGGTGAAACCGGATGCTGCAATTCAGAGCGGCAGCAAGTGGGGGACAGCAGAAGACCTGACCGCCGCAGAGTGGATGTTTGACATGGTGAAGACTATCGCACCATCAGCCAGAAAACCGAATTTTGCTGGGTGGGCTAACGATATCCGCCTGATGCGTGAACGTGACGGACGTAACCACCGCGACATGTGCGTGCTGTTCCGCTGGGCCTGCCAGGACAACTTCTGGTCCGGTAACGTGCTGAGTCCGGCCAAACTCCGCGACAAGTGGACCCAGCTCGAAATCAACCGGAACAAGCAACAGGCTGGCGTGACAGTCGGCAAACCAAAACTCGACCTGACAAACACTGACTGGATTTACGGGGTGGATCTATGAAAAACATCGCCGCACAGATGGTTAACTTTGACCGTGAGCAGATGCGTCGGATCGCCAACAACATGCCGGAACAGTATGACGAAAAGCCACAGGTACAGCAGGTAGCGCAGATCATCAACGGTGTGTTCAGCCAGTTACTGGCAACTTTCCCGGCGAGCCTGGCTAATCGTGAGCAGAACGAACTGAACGAAATCCGCCGCCAGTGGGTTCTGGCTTTCCGGGAAAACGGGATCACCACGATGGAACAGGTTAACGCAGGAATGCGCGTAGCCCGTCGGCAGAATCGACCATTCCTGCCATCCCCCGGACAGTTTGTAGCCTGGTGCCGGGAAGAAGCATCCGTTATTGCCGGACTACCAAACACCAGCGAGCTGGTTGATATGGTTTACGAGTATTGCCGGAAGCGTGGCCTGTATCCGGATGCAGAGTCTTATCCGTGGAAATCAAACGCGCACTACTGGCTGGTTACCAACCTGTATCAGAACATGCGGGCCAATGCGCTTACTGATGCGGAATTACGGCGCAAGGCTGCCGATGAACTGACTTGTATGACCGCGCGAATTAACCGTGGTGAGGCGATACCTGAACCAGTAAAACAACTTCCTGTCATGGGCGGTAGACCTCTAAATCGTGCACAGGCTCTGGCGAAGATCGCAGAAATCAAAGCGAAGTTCGGACTGAAAGGAGCAACTGTATGACGGGCAAAGAGGCAATTATTCATTACCTGGGGACGCATAAGAGCTTCTGTGCGCAGGACGTTGCTGCGGTAACAGGCGCAACAGTAACCAGTATAAATCAGGCTGCGGCTAAAATGGCACGGGCAGGAATCTTGGTCGTTGATGGTAAGGTCTGGCGAACGGTGTATTACCGGTTCGCTACCAGGGAAGAACGGGAAGGAAAGGTGAGCACGAATCTGATTTTCAAGGAGTGTCGCCAGAGTGCCGCGATGAAACGAGTGTTGGCAGTGTATGGAGATATGAACTTAAACTTGCTGTGACGGTTTTCATCGGTAACACACCATGTAATCTAGCAGTCAGCTTAGAAATAGGAGCGGCAGTTAAAGATTTTTCAGTTAGTAGAAAATTACTGTTATTGCAGGGATCTAATCACCGGAGAGTCGTTCCATTTGTCTTATGATTACCTGAAGTCCGTTAGTTCGTTGGTAATCACCGTTTTTGTTAGAGAAGTAAGCATCGCTGACAAAATATTCTCAACGATGCCTGCTTTATTGCTACTACAAATTAATTAAATTGCATCTGCAAACTCTGGGGTTTTTCGCTCAGGTATAATTGATGAGTTGCTGTTGTCACTTTTTTTATTTTCATGATTACGAATAGCCAATGACTCATTAAAGTCTTTTGCGACTGCTGTCTCAATAAATTCAATTTCTGAATCAGAGTGTTTTTTAACAGCTTCTTTGATCTCATCCAGAGTAACATAGAAAAACTCTTTTCTACGATTTACAAGATTGACTCTCTTTTTATCGAAGACATCATGTAGTTTTTTTTCTAATGATGGAGCGTCCTCCGAATAAATCATGGCATGTACATCAAAAATAAAAGGAACAGATGCATCACCGAGCTCATTTACACGGTCTTGCGGATCAAGACGTCGTGTCATGCCTATTTTATAAACATTCTCCCCAAAAGAACCTATGTTCGAAATAATATAAACATGACCTTGTTTGGTTTGTTGTGCCATGGATAATGCTCTTTGATGCTTTGATTCAGCCTGCGACAAACTCTGTTCTAGTTCGGCAATGCGATTTTCGAGGCGCTGCTTCATGTCACCAGTAACTTTTTCCATTTCCTTTCTTGCAGCTTCAATTGCTTTTTTATAACGGCGCTCTTCTGCCTCTGCGTCTTGCATGGCCTTTTCTATTTCTCGTTGTGCACGCTCCTCCTCTCTCATTTGTGCCCTTATTTCTGCCTGTTCTTCTTTTTCTTTCTGTTTTTGCTCACGATATTCATGGGTAAGCCACAATTCCTCAAGTTTTTTATTGAGGTATTTAGTGTTTATATATATGTGATTTTGCTCGTTTAGTTTATTTATGGCCTCAAATGCCTTTGTGATGCGTTCTTCCATTTTAGTGATGTTTTTCCACGTGCAATTGCTAATTGCAGCATCACATTCATTATTAAATGCTCTAGTAGTTAGCCTGATATTTCTGTCTGTCATTTTTTTACCCTCTGCTCGAGAGCCTTCAACAGTCCATTGGGTTGTACAATATACTGCGCCAGAGTGGGTTTTATCCCGCAGCATTAATTTCTGTTCATCCCTGATGGATTTTATTTTGTTTTTAAATTGCTCTGAATCTTCAAAATTAAAATGAGGTTCGTAAAATCCTAGTTCGGCTAGCTCAACATCTTCTGAATAAATAGAAATTTGCCTTACTAGTTTATCATATATTTCTTTCTTCTCTTTATAAGTTCTTCTTAGCTCTTGGATTTGTTTATTGATACCATCCATTTTTTCAATGGTGTTTGTTAGTTCATTATTGGCATTTTCTTTTACTTTTAGGGATTCTTCTTTTATTATGGAGCATTCTTGCTCTGTTTTCTCAATAAGCTTCTTACATTCTTCTTCTACATTAAAATAATCTGCAAAGCGAGATTTGTATTCTTCATTTTTTTGATTGCTATCACTTAATTCTAATTGTATTTTTTTGATGCGTTTGATTGCAGCTATATAAAGAACAAGAACAACCAATAAAAATATGATTGCAAGTAATAGAGGAGTTTGAGTCATTCGTGCTATTCCTTACGGACAATTTAAGACGTTTTGTATTAAATCCTGTTCAATGTGTATGCGGGTGATTGCTACCGCTTACAATCTTCATAATTATCAGTTAGATAGACTCGCTAGTAAATAATTTCATTTTTTGCAATATTCTTATTGAATATTTCAATTTATGAAATGAACTCTTTATCCTTTCAAGGTGAAAGGTTTCTTCTTCGGAAATATTTGCTCTCGTGTGACGTATAAAGACCTTTGATTTTCAAAAATCAGTAGGGAATAATATAGTTACTGTCGGCCTGAACACCCGGTGGTGGGGTTGCGCTAAACGGGGACGTTTATGCGCACACACAATCCAAACTCTCATCTCCATTCACAGATGCAGAAATGCACCTACGATTTTTTACATTCGGTGTTTTACTTCGACAGCCAGAATTGGGAGTCTCTATTCGTCTGGCGGCTAAAGGTGATATGGAAATCGTTATGTTTTGGCCTGAGGTAGTTGTAACTGTTGTAGCAGCTATGGATGTGATCATCATGGTGTCCATTTACTGGGGTTGACGACATGATTTATCCGGCGCTATATTCTGTGCGTTGCCGCAAAATCGGCACACGGGATTGGCGTCCCGGGATACTACTCAACGCATACCGCGTTAAGCGGTTTTTTTGTGCGCTAAGCACGGCTATGCCCAAATTATGGTGGGCTGTGTGAGGGCTTCTTCGGAAGCGCCGGGTTTGAGTAGCCGGTTACGCCAACCTTACACAGTTCACCACCAGTCGATTGGCGTCGTTGGTGGTGATGGTTAACCTGATGAGGTGATACTATGACTACTCAATTAGCATTCCACAAAACGACGTTTACCCCGATTTGCCACAATAACAGAATTTGGCTTACTGCCACTGAAGTTGGTTTAGCACTGGAATATGCGGACGATAAAGCAGTTCAGCGCATTTACTCTCGGCACTCAGATGAATTCACAGATATGATGACAAGGGTGGTCAAAGTGACCACCCCTCGTGGAATGCAGGAGTCTCGAGTATTTAGCCTTCGCGGAGCCCATTTGATCGCCATGTTTGCTCGTACTCCTGTGGCCAAAGAATTCCGCCGCTGGGTTCTGGATATTCTCGATCGAGAAGTTCAACAATCCCCAATCACAAAACAATTCACTGATAACGAACTTTGCACACTCGCCTGGTTATGGCGAGCAAGTGATACGATGTTAACCGCCTGCCAGAACGTTACGCCCCTTCTTCAGGTCGCAGAGCATCGCGAAGCAGGTAGATTCACTTCAATCGAACAAGAATATCCTCGGATACTCAACAGGGCGCGAGAAATCCTTGCCAGAGAAACGGCGCATGTAAAATTCCAACCGTGGCAGGATGATAAGTGGAGTCGTGTGTTACCATATTTCCGTCAGAATCTGTTGCAATAAAGTCACTAGTTAGAAATACTGCCAGCATTCTGCGATGACGGAAGTGCTGGCATTTTTTTTGGTAATGTGCGAGTCCATTTCATAAAATACGGGTACTGGAACTGGACGATATAATCTAAAAGATACCATTATCAGTAGCATTAAAATCGCTATGTGCCGATACGGATATAAATTATATTGATTGTTCACATACCTTATTGGATATTACTGAGGGGTGTTTATATAAGGTGTAACGATGATGTGGAACTTTGACAGTGCCGACTTAAGTGCAATAGCAGCAGGCATTTCTGCGTTTGGCACATTAGCCGCAGCGGGGTCGGCGCTTGCAAGTTGGTGCACGTCAAAAAAAGCGCTGCAGCTACAAAATAGAGTTTACCTTTATGAGTCTTTAAAGGCTTGCGCTGAGAGAGCCAATTCATCAGCTAAAGATAAGCGCGGATCTGAATGGAGCGTTAATGATGCAGCGGATATCATCAGGTGCCTAGTACGGGCGATGGAGCTCATCAAGCAGGATAGCCAGCAGAAAGAAGGTAATCAGGCATTAATGTTGAAACAGTACTTTGTTAATCTGCTAATAATGGAACTGTACGAGGAAGTTCATAACGGTGATGCGGCTGATTCTGTTTTTAAAAGTACGGAACCTACACAAGTACTTGATAACTTATGGAGCAAATGGCAGGAGGCTATAGCTTTTTTTGATATTTGGAATTACCCAGTTGCGACTGAGGAAGACTTGGCAGACTAATTTTCAGCACATTTGATTTCCAATAATCAACCAGCCATAATCATGCCATTGGAGCTTGAACAACTCCGGTGACTTCTGCGCTAAACGGGGACGTTTATGCGCACATACAATCCAAACTCTCTTCTCCCTTCACAGATGCAGAGATGCACCTGCGATTTTTTGCATCCAGCGTTTGACCTCTGCGGAGGTGAAGCGTGAACCTCCCACAAGACGGCATCAAATTGCATCGTGGTAACTTCACCGCTATCGGCCAGCAGATCCAGCCTTATCTGGAGGAAGGCAAATGCTTTCGCATGGTGCTTAAACCGTGGCGTGAGAAACGCAGTCTTTCCCAGAATGCACTCAGCCACATGTGGTACAGCGAAATCAGTGAATACCTCATCAGCAGGGGTAAAACGTTCGCCACTCCAGCTTGGGTAAAAGATGCTCTCAAACACACATATCTCGGTTATGAAACCAAAGACCTGGTTGATGTCGTAACCGGTGAGATCACCACTATCCAGTCGTTACGCCATACCTCCGATCTTGATACCGGAGAGATGTATATCTTCCTGTGTAAGGTTGAAGCCTGGGCGGTGAATATTGGCTGCCACCTGACTATTCCGCAGAGCTGCGAGTTCCAGCTGCTGCGCGACAAGCAGGAGGCGTAATGGCTACACCGCTTATTCGTGTCATGAACGGACACATCTACAGAGTACCAAATCGTCGTAAGCGTAAACCTGAGCTGAAGCCATCCGAAATACCAACACTGCTCGGATATACCGCCAGCTTGGTTGATAAAAAATGGTTGCGACTGGCAGCAAGGAGGAATCATGGCTGATTTGAGAAAAGCAGCGCGTGGTCGGGAATGCCAGGTAAGAATCCCTGGCGTATGTAATGGCAATTCTGAGACGTCTGTACTGGCACATATCCGGCTGGCTGGATTGTGCGGTACCGGTATCAAACCGCCAGACCTGATTGCCACCATTGCATGTTCTGCCTGCCACGACGAAATCGACCGCCGCACGCATTTTGTTGACGCTGGATATGCAAAAGAATGCGCGCTGGAAGGTATGGCGAGAACGCAGGTTATCTGGCTGAAAGAGAGGGTAATTAAGGCGTGAATACTTACCACATCACACTACCCTGGCCTCCGAGCAATAATCGCTATTA
>NZ_KE137316.1:4479958-4484766 GCF_000408845.1 Escherichia sp. KTE172
ATGCCTGTGAAAATCCGCATTGAGTGCCACATGCCGGATCGCCGTCGCCGTGACCTGGATAATCTGCAAAAAGCCGCTTTTGACGCACTCACTAAAGCAGGTTTCTGGCTGGATGATGCTCAGGTCGTTGATTACCGCGTTGTGAAGATGCCTGTTACCAAAGGTGGGAGGCTGGAACTGACCATCACCGAAATGGGGAATGAATGATGTTTGAGTTTAATATGGCAGAACTTCTTCGCCACCGCTGGGGGCGTCTGCGCTTATATCGTTTCCCCGGCTCTGTTTTGACCGATTACCGAATACTGAAGAATTACGCCAAAACACTGACAGGAGCAGGAGTATGAAGTCAGAGATAACAATCAACTAATACTGTTTTGTTGATTTTTGCTTGTAATTGGCGTTCTGGTCTGAGTTTTGTGGAGTAAGTTGATGCGTGATATTCAGATGGTTCTTGAGCGTTGGGGAGCGTGGGCGGCTAATAATCATGAAGATGTGACCTGGTCGTCCATTGCCGCCGGTTTTAAGGGATTAATTCCTTCAAAAGTAAAATCTCGCCCGCAATGTTGTGACGATGACGCGATGATCATTTGCGGGTGCATGGCCCGTCTGAAAAAGAACAACAGCGATTTGCACGATTTATTAGTAGATTATTATGTAGTCGGTATGACATTCATGTCACTGGCAGGTAAGCATTGCTGCTCTGATGGTTATATCGGGAAAAGGTTACAAAAGGCTGAGGGCATAATTGAAGGGATGTTAATGGCATTAGATATCCGGTTAGAGATGGATATCGTTGTTAATAACTCTAATTAATATGCCAATTGTTTACTAAAAATTATTAAAAATGGGGCGTTGAGACGCCCCCAAAAATAAAGGGTAATATATAACAGAAGGTTTATATAGTTAGAAGCAAGGTTGTGCTTCTAAAGGAAGTGGCTTGAGGGAGCCACTTATATGTTGGGGAGGCAACGCCTCCCGCAACATATCTTTTTCGTAATCAGATTAGAACTGGTAAACCAGACCTACAGCAACGATGTCATCAGTATCAATACCAGCTGTTTTGGTAAACTTACTATCGTCAATTAAGTTGATTTTGTAATCAACAAAAGTGGACATGTTTTTATTAAAGTAGTAAGTAGCACCGACATCGACATACTTGACTAAGTCTCGGTCACCATGAACACCAAGGTCTTTACCTTTTGACTGAAGGTAAGCAACAGATGGGCGCAGACCGAAGTCAAACTGATATTGTGCTACTGCTTCAAAGTTTTGTGCTTTGTTTGCAATATGGTTATTACCAAAAACGGTCATATTCTGAGTTTCAGAATATGTGGTAGCCAGATAGATATTGTTCGCATCATATTTCAGGCCTGCAGCCCATACTTCCGCATTTTTGCCGGAGGCATTGAATTTGCTCTTACCATAGGCGACCTGACCGTCAGTGCGATCTGATTTAGCATAGGTTGCACCCACGCCGAATCCTTCATACTCATAAGTAGTGGAGAAACCGAAACCATCACCATTGGCTTCAGTTACGTCAGTGCGGTCATTTTTACCCTGATACTGAGCAGCAAAGTTCAGGCCATCGACCAGACCAAAGAAGTCGTTGTTACGATAAGTTGCAACACCAGTAGTGCGACCAGTCATGAACACATCTGTTTGGGTCCAGGTATCACCACCGAATTCTGGCAGGACGTCAGTCCACGCACCGATGTCGTATGCTACACCGTAGTTACGGCCGTAATCGATTGAGCCGTAATCACCAAATTTCAGGCCTGCAAATGCAAGACGGGTTTTGTCTTTGGAAGAACCTTGAGATTCAGCGCGGTTGCCTTTGAATTCATATTCCCACTGACCGAAACCAGTCAGTTGATCGTTGATTTGGGTTTCACCTTTGAAGCCAAGACGGGCATAAGTAGTATCACCATCATCTGCATCATTAGAGGAGAAGTAGTGCTTAGCATTAACTTTCCCGTACAGATCCAGCTTGTTACTGTCTTTATTATAAATTTCAGCTGCCTGAGCAGACATCGCCATCAGTACTGATGCAGCTACAGCAGAAATTGCCACTGTTAATTTTTTCATCGTGAGCCCTTTTTTTTGAACTATTATTAAAAAATGATGTCACTGCGCGATAAATATTCATCTAATCAATGTGATTATTTCAAGATGTAAGTTTTGGTTTCTCGTTTAATTTGTGAAGTAGATCTCTATTTTTATCTGAACTTTTTTCTATCGAATCCTATTCATGGCTCTTGGCTGAATAAAAATAAATCTATTAGCCAATTTATATTAATGGCTGTTATTTATAAGTGCTCTATAATTTGAAGGTTCAATTTAAATTGGCTAAAAATAACGCTGGAAATTATTTGTTGGTTATTTGTTGAGATTTGCTTATGTATTTGTAGTGGTGTTTTCAATACTCGGTAGCATTCTCGCAAATATCATTTAGTGGTTTACGTACGTAAAAAATTGGTTATGCTGTTAAGAGTGGTTACTTCGTCACACAGCTTAAACCCGCCGTCGAGCGGGTTTTTCCATTTTTTGAGTCTCGATATTAGCTGATAACCCAATACCTGAGTTATTCACTGACTCCGAGTCTGTTACGTTTCGTAGTATTCCCTCAATTTACACCCGCTTTGTCTGCGAGGTGGGGTTATGAAATCCATGGATAAGTTAACAACGGGTGTCGCCTATGGCACCTCAGCAGGTAGTGCCGGGTACTGGTTTTTACAGCTGCTCGATAAAGTCACGCCCTCACAGTGGGCAGCAATAGGTGTGCTGGGTAGCCTGGTATTTGGCCTGCTGACGTACCTGACAAACCTTTATTTCAAGATTAAAGAAGATAAGCGCAAGGCTGCGAGAGGTGAATAATGCCTCCATCATTACGAAAAGCTGTTGCTGCTGCTATTGGTGGCGGGGCTATTGCTATAGCATCTGTGTTAATCACTGGCCCAAGTGGTAACGATGGTCTGGAAGGTGTGAGACATAATCCTTACAAAGACATAGTTGGTGTATGGACTGTATGTTACGGGCATACAGGAAAAGACATCATTCCCGGTAAAACGTATACCGAAGCAGAGTGCAAAGCCCTCCTGAATAAAGACCTTGCCACTGTCGCCAGACAAATTAACCGGTACATCAAAGTCGATATACCGGAAACAACGCGCGGCGCTCTTTACTCGTTCGTCTACAACGTGGGTGCTGGGGAAGGTGCGAATAAGCGGGGAAATTCTTCTCGGCTGACTCAGTCATTTCATTTCTTCATGTTTGAGCCGATTTTTTCTCCCGTAAATGCCTTGAATCAGCCTATTTAGACCGTTTCTTCGCCATTTAAGGCGTTATCCCCAGTTTTTAGTGAGATCTCTCCCACTGACGTATCATTTGGTCCGCCCGAAACAGGTTGGCCAGCGTGAATAACATCGCCAGTTGGTTATCGTTTTTCAGCAACCCCTTGTATCTGGCTTTCACGAAGCCGAACTGTCGCTTGATGATGCGAAATGGGTGCTCCACCTTGGCCCGGATGCTGGCTTTCATGGATTCGATGTTGATGGCCGTTTTGTTCTTGCGTGGATGCTGTTTCAAGGTTCTTACCTTGCCGGGGCGCTCGGCGATCAGCCAGTCCACATCCACCTCGGCCAGCTCCTCGCGCTGTGGCGCCCCTTGGTAGCCGGCATCGGCTGAGACAAATTGCTCCTCTCCATGCAGCAGATTACCCAGCTGATTGAGGTCATGCTCGTTGGCCGCGGTGGTGACCAGGCTGTGGGTCAGGCCACTCTTGGCATCGACACCAATGTGGGCCTTCATGCCAAAGTGCCACTGATTGCCTTTCTTGGTCTGATGCATCTCCGGATCGCGTTGCTGCTCTTTGTTCTTGGTCGAGCTGGGTGCCTCAATGATGGTGGCATCGACCAAGGTGCCTTGAGTCATCATGACGCCTGCTTCGGCCAGCCAGCGATTGATGGTCTTGAACAATTGGCGGGCCAGTTGATGCTGCTCCAGCAGGTGGCGGAAATTCATGATGGTGGTGCGGTCAGGCAAGGCGCTATCCAGGGATAACCGGGCAAACAGACGCATGGAGGCGATTTCGTACAGAGCATCTTCCATCGCGCCATCGCTCAGGTTGTACCAATGCTGCATGCAGTGAATGCGTAGCATGGTTTCCAGCGGATAAGGTCGCCGGCCATTACCAGCCTTGGGGTAAAACGGCTCGATGACTTCCACCATGTTTTGCCATGGCAGAATCTGCTCCATGCGGGACAAGAAAATCTCTTTTCTGGTCTGACGGCGCTTACTGCTGAATTCACTGTCGGCGAAGGTAAGTTGATGACTCATGATGAACCCTGTTCCATGGCTCCAGATGACAAACATGATCTCATATCAGGGACTTGTTCGCACCTTCCCTAGTCTGCACGATTATCTAAATTGCTTCAATCTGGTCTGACCTGCTTTCTGAGCAATTCAGTAATGTCACTCTTTTCTTTGTTTGCTTCAGGCGAAACTCTTTTTTCTGAGCACAGTCTTCGGCGGCAGGCTTCAATGACCCAGGCTGAGAAATTCCCGGACCCTTTTTGATCAAGAGCAATGTTAATTTGTTCAATCATTTGGTTAGGAAAGCGGATGTTGCGGGTTGTTGTTCTGCGGGTTCTGTTCTTCGTTGACATGAGGTTGTCCCGTATTCAGTGTCGCTGATTTGTATTGTCTGAAGTTGTTTTTACGTTAAGTTGATGCAGATCAATTAATATGATACCTGCGTCATAATTGATTATTTGACGTGGTTTGATGGCGTAGATGCACGTTGTGACATG
>NZ_KE137316.1:4485291-4486671 GCF_000408845.1 Escherichia sp. KTE172
GGGTCCTTTCCGGCGATCCGACAGGTTACGGGGCGGCGACCTCGCGGGTTTTCGCTATTTATGAAAATTTTCCGGTTTAAGGCGTTTCCGTTCTTCTTCGTCGTAACTTAATGTTTTTATTTAAAATACCCCCTGAAAAGAAAGGAAACGACAGGTGCTGAAAACGAACTTTTGGGCCTCTGTCGTTTCCTTTCTCTGTTTTTGGCCGTGGAATGAACAATGGAAGTCAACAAAAAGCAGCTGGCTGACATTTTCGGTGCGAGTATCCGTACCATTCAGAACTGGCAGGAACAGGGAATGCCCGTTCTGCGAGGCGGTGGCAAGGGTAATGAGGTGCTTTATGACTCTGCCGCCGTTATAAGATGGTATGCCGAAAGGGATGCTGAAATTGAGAACGAAAAGCTGCGCCGGGAAGTTGAAGAACTGCGGCAGGCCAGCGAGACAGATCTCCAGCCAGGGACTATTGAGTACGAACGCCATCGACTTACGCGTGCGCAGGCCGACGCACAGGAGCTGAAAAATGCCAGAGACTCCGCTGAAGTGGTGGAAACCGCATTCTGTACTTTCGTGCTGTCGCGGATCGCAGGTGAAATTGCCAGTATTCTCGACGGGATCCCCCTGTCGGTGCAGCGGCGTTTTCCGGAACTGGAAAACCGACATGTTGATTTCCTGAAACGGGATATCATCAAAGCCATGAACAAAGCAGCCGCGCTGGATGAACTGATACCGGGGTTGCTGAGTGAATATATCGAACAGTCAGGTTAACAGGCTGCGGCATTTTGTCCGCGCCGGGCTTCGCTCACTGTTCAGGCCGGAGCCACAGACCGCCGTTGAATGGGCGGATGCTAATTACTATCTCCCGAAAGAATCCGCATACCAGGAAGGGCGCTGGGAAACACTGCCCTTTCAGCGGGCCATCATGAATGCGATGGGCAGCGACTACATCCGTGAGGTGAATGTGGTGAAGTCTGCCCGTGTCGGTTATTCCAAAATGCTGCTGGGTGTTTATGCCTACTTTATAGAGCATAAGCAGCGCAACACACTTATCTGGTTGCCGACGGATGGTGATGCCGAGAACTTTATGAAAACCCACGTTGAGCCGACCATCCGCGATATTCCGTCGCTGCTGGCGCTGGCTCCGTGGTATGGCAAAAAGCACCGGGATAACACGCTCACTATGAAGCGTTTTTCCAATGGTCGTGGCTTCTGGTGCCTGGGCGGTAAAGCGGCAAAAAACTACCGTGAAAAGTCGGTGGATGTGGCGGGTTATGATGAACTTGCTGCCTTTGATGATGATATTGAACAGGAAGGCTCTCCGACGTTCCTGGGTGACAAGCGTATTGAAGGCTCGGTCTGGCCAAAGTCCATCCGTGGCTCCAC
>NZ_KE137316.1:4486681-4489979 GCF_000408845.1 Escherichia sp. KTE172
TTTGATGATGATATTGAACAGGAAGGCTCTCCGACGTTCCTGGGTGACAAGCGTATTGAAGGCTCGGTCTGGCCAAAGTCCATCCGTGGCTCCACGCCCAAAGTGAGAGGCGCCTGTCAGATTGAGCGTGCAGCCAGTGAATCCCCGCATTTTATGCGTTTTCATGTTGCCTGCCCGCACTGCGGGGAGGAGCAGTACCTTAAATTTGGCGACAAAGAGACGCCGTTTGGCCTCAAATGGACGCCGGATGACCCCTCCAGCGTGTTTTATCTCTGCGAGCATAATGCCTGCGTCATCCGCCAGCAGGAGCTGGACTTTACTGATGCCCGTTATATCTGCGAAAAGACCGGGATCTGGACCCGTGATGGCATTCTCTGGTTTTCGTCATCCGGTGAAGAGATTGAGCCGCCGGACAGTGTGACCTTTCACATCTGGACGGCGTACAGCCCGTTCACCACCTGGGTGCAGATTGTCAAAGACTGGATGAAGACGAAAGGGGATACGGGAAAACGTAAAACCTTCGTGAACACCACGCTCGGTGAGACATGGGAAGCGAAAATCGGCGAACGTCCGGATGCTGAAGTGATGGCAGAGCGGAAAGAGCATTATTCAGCGCCCGTTCCTGACCGTGTGGCTTACCTGACCGCCGGTATCGACTCCCAGCTGGACCGCTACGAAATGCGCGTATGGGGATGGGGGCCGGGTGAGGAAAGCTGGCTGATTGACCGGCAGATTATTATGGGCCGCCACGACGATGAACAGACGCTGCTGCGTGTGGATGAGGCCATCAATAAAACCTATACCCGCCGGAATGGTGCAGAAATGTCGATATCCCGTATCTGCTGGGATACTGGCGGGATTGACCCGACCATTGTGTATGAACGCTCGAAAAAACATGGGCTGTTCCGGGTAATCCCCATTAAAGGGGCATCCGTCTACGGAAAGCCGGTGGCCAGCATGCCACGTAAGCGAAACAAAAACGGGGTTTACCTTACCGAAATCGGTACGGATACCGCGAAAGAGCAGATTTATAACCGCTTCACACTGACGCCGGAAGGGGATGAACCGCTTCCCGGTGCCGTTCACTTCCCGAATAACCCGGATATTTTTGATCTGACCGAAGCGCAGCAGCTGACTGCTGAAGAGCAGGTCGAAAAATGGGTGGATGGCAGGAAAAAAATACTGTGGGACAGCAAAAAGCGACGCAATGAGGCGCTCGACTGCTTCGTTTATGCGCTGGCGGCGCTGCGCATCAGTATTTCCCGCTGGCAGCTGGATCTCAGTGCGCTGCTGGCGAGCCTGCAGGAAGAGGATGGTGCAGCAACCAACAAGAAAACACTGGCAGATTACGCCCGTGCCTTATCCGGAGAGGATGAATGACGCGACAGGAAGAACTTGCCGCTGCCCGTGCGGCACTGCATGACCTGATGACAGGTAAACGGGTGGCAACGGTACAGAAAGACGGACGGCGAGTGGAGTTTACGGCCACTTCCGTGTCTGACCTGAAAAAATACATTGCGGAGCTGGAAGTGCAGACCGGCATGACACAGCGACGCAGGGGACCTGCAGGATTTTATGTATGAAAACGTCCACCATTCCCACCCTTCTGGGGCCGGACGGCATGACATCGCTGCGTGAATATGCCGGTTATCACGGCGGTGGCAGCGGATTTGGTGGGCAGTTGCGGGCGTGGAACCCACCGGGTGAAAGTGTGGATGCAGCCCTGCTGCCCAACTTTACCCGTGGCAATGCCCGCGCAGACGATCTGGTACGCAATAACGGCTATGCCGCCAACGCCATCCAGCTGCATCAGGATCATATCGTCGGGTCTTTTTTCCGGCTCAGTCATCGCCCAAGCTGGCGCTATCTGGGCATCGGGGAGGAAGAAGCCCGTGCCTTTTCCCGCGAGGTTGAAGCGGCATGGAAAGAGTTTGCCGAGGATGACTGCTGCTGCATTGACGTTGAGCGAAAACGCACGTTTACCATGATGATTCGGGAAGGTGTGGCCATGCACGCCTTTAACGGTGAACTGTTCGTTCAGGCCACCTGGGATACCAGTTCGTCGCGGCTTTTCCGGACACAGTTCCGGATGGTCAGCCCGAAGCGCATCAGCAACCCGAACAATACCGGCGACAGCCGGAACTGCCGTGCCGGTGTGCAGATTAATGACAGCGGTGCGGCGCTGGGATATTACGTCAGCGAGGACGGGTATCCTGGCTGGATGCCGCAGAAATGGACATGGATACCCCGTGAGTTACCCGGCGGGCGCGCCTCGTTCATTCACGTTTTTGAACCCGTGGAGGACGGGCAGACTCGCGGTGCAAATGTGTTTTACAGCGTGATGGAGCAGATGAAGATGCTCGACACGCTGCAGAACACGCAGCTGCAGAGCGCCATTGTGAAGGCGATGTATGCCGCCACCATTGAGAGTGAGCTGGATACGCAGTCAGCGATGGATTTTATTCTGGGTGCGAACAGTCAGGAGCAGCGGGAAAGGCTGACCGGCTGGATTGGTGAAATTGCCGCGTATTACGCCGCAGCGCCGGTCCGGCTGGGAGGCGCAAAAGTGCCGCACCTGATGCCGGGTGACTCACTGAACCTGCAGACGGCTCAGGACACGGATAACGGCTACTCCGTTTTTGAGCAGTCACTGCTGCGGTATATCGCTGCCGGGCTGGGTGTCTCGTATGAGCAGCTTTCCCGGAATTACGCCCAGATGAGCTACTCCACGGCACGGGCCAGCGCGAACGAGTCGTGGGCGCACTTTATGGGGCGGCGAAAATTCGTCGCATCCCGTCAGGCGAGCCAGATGTTTCTGTGCTGGCTGGAAGAGGCCATCGTTCGCCGCGTGGTGACGTTACCTTCAAAAGCGCGCTTCAGTTTTCAGGAAGCCCGCAGTGCCTGGGGGAACTGCGACTGGATAGGCTCCGGTCGTATGGCCATCGATGGTCTGAAAGAAGTACAGGAAGCGGTGATGCTGATAGAAGCCGGACTGAGCACCTACGAGAAAGAGTGCGCAAAACGCGGCGACGACTATCAGGAAATTTTTGCCCAGCAGGTCCGTGAAACGATGGAGCGCCGCGCAGCCGGTCTTAAACCGCCCGCCTGGGCGGCTGCGACATTTGAATCCGGGCTGCGACAATCAACAGAGGAGGAGAAGAGTGACAGCAGAGCTGCGTAATCTCCCGCATATTGCCAGCATGGCCTTTAATGAGCCGCTGATGCTTGAACCCGCCTATGCGCGGGTTTTCTTTTGTGCGCTTGCAGGCCAGCTTGGGATCAGCCGCCTGACGGATGC
>NZ_KE137316.1:4491004-4497748 GCF_000408845.1 Escherichia sp. KTE172
ACCGATGCGATCACCGTCATGCGTGATGCACTGGATGCACGTAAATCCCGTCTCTCAGGAGGGCGAATGACCAAAGAGACTCAATCAACAACTGTTTCAGCCACTGCTTCGCAGGCTGACGTTACTGAGGTGGTGCAAGCGACGGAGGGCGAGAACGCCAGCGCGGCGCAGCCGGATGTGAACGCACAGATCACCGCAGCGGTTGCGGCAGAAAACAGCCGCATTATGGGGATCCTCAACTGTGAGGAGGCTCACGGACGCGAAGAACAGGCGCGCGTTCTGGCAGAAACCCCCGGAATGACCGTGGAAACGGCCCGCCGCATTCTGGCCGCAGCACCACAGAGTGCACAGGCGCGCAGTGACACTGCGCTGGATCGTCTGATGCAGGGTGCACCGGCACCGCTGGCTGCAGGTAACCTGGCATCTGATACCAATAAAGAATTACTTAATACACCTGAAGCTTTACCGGTATAAGAGGCAGTTATGGCGACAAAAGAAGAGTTTAACCATTACCAGCCGCTGGGTAACAGTGATCCGGCTCATACAGCAATTGCGCCTGGCGGATTGAGTGCGAAAACGCCTGCAATGACCCCACTGATGCTGGATGGCACTACCCGTAAGCTGGTTGTGTGGGATGGCACCACCGACGGTGCAGCCGTTGGCATTCTGGCGGTTGCTGCTGACCAGACCAGCACCACACTGACGTTCTACAAGTCCGGCTCGTTCCGTTATGAGGATGTGCTCTGGCCGGAGGCTGCCAGCGACGAGACGAAAAAACGGACCGCGTTTGCCGGAACGGCAATCAGCATCGTTTAATCTTCCCCTTCATCAACAAAGGCCGCCTGTGCGGCTTTTTTTATGGAAATAATTTATGTCTGTATATACAACTGCAGAATTACTGGCATCGACCCAGCATCACTTTAAGTTCGATCCGCTGTTTCTGCGCCTGTTTTTCCGTGAAACCTATCCTTTCACCACGGAGAAAGTCTATCTCTCACAAATTCCGGGACTGGTAAACATGGCGCTGTACGTTTCGCCGATTGTTTCCGGTGAGGTTATCCGATCCCGTGGCGGCTCCACCTCTGAATTTACGCCGGGTTATGTCAAACCCAAGCATGAGGTGAATCCGCAGATGACCCTGCGTCGCCTGCCGGATGAAGAACCGCAGAACCTGGCTGACCCGGCTTACCGTCGTCGCCGTATTATTCGGCAGAATATGCTGGATGAAAATCTGGCGATTGCCCAGGTCGAAGAGATGCAGGCAGTTTCTGCCGTGCTTAAGGGCAAATACACCATGACCGGTGAAGCCTTCGATCCGGTTGAGGTGGATATGGGCCGCAGTGAGGCGAATAACATCACGCAGTCCGGCGGCACGGAGTGGAGCAAGCGTGACAAGTCCACGTATGATCCGACCGACGATATCGAAGCCTACGCGCTGAACGCCAGCGGAGTGGTGAATATCATCGTGTTTGATCCGAAAGGCTGGGCGCTGTTCCGTTCCTTCAAAGCCGTCAGGGAGAAGCTGGATACTCGTCGCGGCTCTCATTCCGAGCTGGAGACAGCGGTGAAAGACCTGGGCAAAGCGGTGTCCTACAAGGGGATGTATGGCGATGTGGCCATCGTCGTGTATTCCGGACAGTACGTGGAAAACGGCGTCAAAAAGAACTTCCTGCCGGACAACACGATGGTGCTGGGGAACACTCAGGCACGCGGTCTGCGCACCTATGGCTGCATTCAGGATGCGGACGCACAGCGCGAAGGCATTAACGCCTCTGCCCGTTACCCGAAAAACTGGGTGACCACCGGCGATCCGGCGCGTGAGTTCACCATGATTCAGTCAGCACCGCTGATGCTGCTGGCTGACCCTGATGAGTTCGTGTCCGTACAACTGGCGTAATCGTGGCCCTTCGGGGCCATTTTCTCTATGTGGAGGAGTCCATGACGAAAGGTGAACTGATTGTCCGTCTCCGGTCGCTGGGTGAGCAACTGAACCGTGATGTCAGCCTGACGGGGACGAAAGAAGAACTGGCGCTCCGTGTGGCAGAGCTGGAAGAGGAGCTTGATGACACGGATGACGCTGCCGGTCAGGATACCCCTCTCAGACCGGAAAATGCGCTGACCGGACATGAAAATGAGGTGGTATCAGCGCAGCCGGATACCATGATTGATACGGCTGCTCTGGTCACGGTTGTGGCACTGGTGACGCTGCATACTGATGCACTTCACGCCACGCGGGATGAACCTGTGGCATTTGTGCTGCCGGGAACGGCGTTTCGTGTCTCTGCCGGTGTGGCAGCCGAAATGACAGAACGTGGCCTGGCCAGAATGCAATAACGGGAGGCGCTGTGGCTGATTTCGATAACCTGTTCGATGCTGCCATTGCCCGCGCCGATGAAACGATACGCGGGTACATGGGAACGTCAGCCACCATGACATCCGGTGAGCAGTCCGGCGCAGTAATACGTGGTGTTTTTGATGACCCTGAAAATATCAGCTATGCCGGACAGGGCGTACGCGTTGAAGGCTCCAGCCCGTCCCTGTTTGTCCGGACTGATGATGTGCGGCAGCTGCGGCGCGGCGACACGCTGACCATCGGTGAGGAAAACTTCTGGATAGACCGGATTTCGCCGGATGATGGCGGAAGCTGTCATCTCTGGCTTGGGCGGGGCGTACCGCCTGCCGTTAACCGTCGCCGCTGAAAGGGGGATGTATGGCCATAAAAGGTCTTGAGCAGGCCGTTGAAAACCTCAGCCGTATCAGCAGAACGGCGGTGCCCGGTGCCGCCGCAATGGCCATTAACCGCGTTGCTTCATCCGCGATATCGCAGTCGGCGTCACAGGTTGCCCGTGAGACAAAGGTACGCCGGAAACTGGTAAAGGAAAGGGCCAGGCTGAAAAGGGCCACGGTCAAAAATCCGCAGGCCAGAATCAGGGTTAACCGGGGGGATTTGCCCGTAATAAAGCTGGGTAACGCGCGGATTGTCCTGTCCCGACGCAGGCGTCGTAAAAAGGGGCAGCGTTCAGCCCTGAAAGGTGGCGGCAGCGTGCTTGTGGTGGGAAACCGTCGTATTCCCGGCGCGTTTATTCAGCAACTGAAAAATGGCCGCTGGCATGTCATGCAGCGTGTGGCCGGGAAAAATCGTTACCCCATTGATGTGGTGAAAATCCCGATGGCGGTGCCGCTTACCACGGCGTTTAAACAGAATATTGAACGGATACGGCGTGAACGTCTTCCGAAAGAGCTGGGCTATGCGCTGCAGCATCAACTGAGAATGGTAATAAAGCGATGAAACATACTGAACTCCGTGCAGCCGTACTGGATGCACTGGAGAAGCATGACACCGGGGCGACGCTTTTTGATGGTCGCCCCGCTGTTTTTGATGAGGCGGATTTTCCGGCAATTGCCGTTTATCTCACCGGCGCTGAATACACGGGCGAAGAGCTGGACAGTGATACCTGGCAGGCGGAGCTGCATATTGAAGTTTTCCTGCCTGCTCAGGTGCCGGATTCAGAGCTGGATTCGTGGATGGAGTCCCGGATTTATCCGGTGATGAGCGATATCCCGGCACTGTCAGATTTGATCACCAGTATGGTGGCCAGTGGCTATGACTACCGGCGCGACGATGATGCGGGCCTGTGGAGTTCAGCCGATCTGACTTATGTCATTACCTATGAAATGTGAGGACGATATGCCAACACCAAATCCTGTGGTGCCGGTGAAAGGGGCCGGGACCACACTGTGGGTTTATAAGGGGAGCGGTGACCCTTATGCGAACCCGCTTTCAGACGTTGACTGGTCGCGTCTGGCAAAAGTTAAAGACCTGACGCCCGGCGAACTGACCGCTGAGTCCTATGACGACAGCTATCTCGATGATGAAGATGCAGACTGGACCGCGACCGGGCAGGGGCAGAAATCTGCCGGAGATACCAGCTTCACGCTGGCTTGGATGCCCGGAGAGCAGGGGCAGCAGGCGCTGCTGGCGTGGTTTAATGAAGGTGATACCCGTGCCTATAAAATCCGCTTCCCGAACGGCACGGTCGATGTGTTCCGCGGCTGGGTCAGCAGTATCGGTAAGGCGGTGACGGCGAAGGAAGTGATTACCCGCACGGTGAAGGTCACCAATGTGGGACGTCCGTCGATGGCAGAAGATCGCAGCACGGTGACGGCGGCCACCGGCATGACGGTAACGCCCGCCAGTGCTTCCGTAGTGAAAGGGCAGAGCACCACGCTGACCGTGGCCTTCCAGCCGGAAGGCGCAACCGACAAGAGCTTCCGTGCGGTGTCTTCGGATAAAACAAAAGCCACCGTGTCGGTCAGTGGTATGACCATCACCGTGAACGGCGTTGCTGCAGGCAAGGTCAACATTCCGGTTGTATCCGGTAATGGTGAGTTTGCTGCGGTTGCAGAAATCACCGTCACCGCCAGTTAATCCGGAGAGTCAGCGATGTTCCTGAAAACCGAATCATTTGAACATAACGGTGTGACCGTCACGCTTTCTGAACTGTCAGCCCTGCAGCGTATTGAGCATCTCGCCCTGATGAAACGGCAGGCAGAACAGGCGGAGTCAGACAGCAACCGGAAGTTTACTGTGGAAGACGCCATCAGAACCGGCGCGTTTCTGGTGGCGATGTCCCTGTGGCATAACCATCCGCAGAAGACAAAGCTGCCTTCCATGAATGAAGCCGTTAAACAGATTGAGCAGGAAGTGCTTACCACCTGGCCCACAGAGGCAATTTCTCATGCTGAAAACGTGGTGTACCGGCTGTCCGGTATGTCTGAGTTTGTGGTGAATGATGCTCCTGAACAGGCAGAGGACGCCGGGCCTGCAGAGCCTGTTTCTGCGGGAAAGTGTTCGACGGTGAGCTGAGTTTTGCCCTGAAACTGGCGCGTGAGATGGGGCGACCTGACTGGCGCGCCATGCTTGCCGGGATGTCATCCACGGAGTATGCCGACTGGCACCGCTTTTACAGTACCCATTATTTTCATGATGTTCTGCTGGATATGCACTTTTCCGGGCTGACGTACACCGTGCTCAGCCTGTTTTTCAGCGATCCGGATATGCATCCGCTGGATTTCAGTCTGCTGAACCGGCGCGAGGCTGACGAAGAGCCTGAAGATGATGTGCTGATGCAGAAAGCGGCAGGGCTTGCCGGAGGCGTCCGTTTTGGCCCGGACGGAAATGAAGTTATCCCCGCTTCCCCGGATGTGGCGGACATGACGGAGGATGACGTAATGCTGATGACAGTATCAGAAGGGATCGCAGGAGGAGTCCGGTATGGCTGAACCGGTAGGCGATCTGGTCGTTGATTTAAGTCTGGATGCGGCCAGATTTGACGAGCAGATGGCCAGAGTCAGGCGTCATTTTTCCGGTACGGAAAGTGATGCGAAAAAAACAGCGGCAGTCGTTGAACAGTCGATGAACCGGCAGGCGCTGGCTGCACAGAAAGCGGGAATTTCCGTCGGGCAGTATAAAGCCGCCATGCGTATGCTGCCTGCGCAGTTCACTGACGTGGCCACGCAGCTTGCAGGCGGGCAAAGTCCGTGGCTGATCCTGCTGCAACAGGGGGGGCAGGTGAAGGACTCCTTCGGCGGGATGATCCCCATGTTCCGGGGGCTTGCCGGTGCGATCACCCTGCCGATGGTGGGGGCCACCTCGCTGGCGGTGGCGACCGGAGCGCTGGCGTATGCCTGGTATCAGGGCAACTCAACCCTGTCCGATTTCAACAAAACGCTGGTCCTTTCCGGCAATCAGGCGGGACTGACGGCAGATCGTATGCTGGTCCTGTCCAGAGCCGGGCAGGCGGCAGGGCTGACGTTTAACCAGACCAGCGAGTCACTCAGCGCACTGGTTAAGGCGGGGGTAAGCGGTGAGGCTCAGATTGCGTCCATCAGCCAGAGTGTGGCGCGTTTCTCCTCTGCATCCGGCGTGGAGGTGGACAAGGTCGCTGAAGCCTTCGGGAAGCTGACCACAGACCCGACGTCGGGGCTGACGGCGATGGCACGCCAGTTCCATAACGTGACGGCGGAGCAGATTGCGTATGTTGCTCAGTTGCAGCGTTCCGGCGATGAAGCCGGGGCATTGCAGGCGGCGAACGAGGCCGCAACGAAAGGGTTTGATGACCAGACCCGACGCCTGAAAGAGAACATGGGCACGCTGGAAACCTGGGCAGACAGGACAGCACGGGCATTCAAATCCATGTGGGATGCGGTGCTGGATATTGGTCGTCCTGATACCGCTCAGGAGATGCTGATTAAGGCAGAGGCTGCGTTTAAGAAAGCAGACGACATCTGGAATCTGCGCAAGGATGATTATTTTGTTAACGATGAAGCGCGGGCGCGTTACTGGGATGATCGTGAAAAGGCCCGTCTTGCGCTTGAAGCCGCCCGAAAGAAGGCTGAGCAGCAGAGTCAACAGGACAAAAATGCGCAGCAGCAGAGCGATACCGAAGCGTCACGGCTGAAATATACCGAAGAGGCGCAGAAGGCTTACGAACGGCTGCAGACGCCGCTGGAGAAATATACCGCCCGTCAGGAAGAACTGAACAAGGCACTGAAGGACGGGAAAATTCTGCAGGCAGATTACAACACGCTGATGGCGGCGGCGAAAAAGGACTATGAAGCGACGCTGAAAAAGCCGAAAGGCGTGAAGGTGTCTGCGGGCGATCGTCAGGAAGACAGTGCTCATGCTGCCCTGCTGACGCTTCAGGCAGAACTCCGGACGCTGGAGAAGCATGCCGGAGCGAA
>NZ_KE137316.1:4501153-4522936 GCF_000408845.1 Escherichia sp. KTE172
CAGCCGACGTCCGATATCACGAAGGATAAATGCAGCAAATGCCTGAGCGGCTGTAAGTTTCGCAATAACGTCGGCAACTTTGGCGGCTTCCTTTCCATTAACAAACTTTCGCAGTAAATCCCATGACACAGACAGAATCAGCGATTCTGGCGCACGCCCGGCGATGTGCGCCAGCGGAGTCGTGCGGCTTCGTGGTAAGCACGCCGGAGGGGGAAAGATATTTTCCCTGCGTGAATATCTCCGGTGAGCCGGAGGCGTATTTCCGTATGTCGCCGGAAGACTGGCTGCAGGCAGAAATGCAGGGTGAGATTGTGGCGCTGGTCCACAGCCACCCCGGTGGTCTGCCCTGGCTGAGTGAGGCCGACCGGCGGCTGCAGGTGCAGAGTGATTTGCCGTGGTGGCTGGTCTGCCGGGGGACGATTCATAAGTTCCGCTGTGTGCCGCATCTCACCGGGCGGCGCTTTGAGCACGGTGTGACGGACTGTTACACACTGTTCCGGGATGCTTATCATCTGGCGGGGATTGAGATGCCGGACTTTTATCGTGAGGATGACTGGTGGCGTAACGGCCAGAATCTCTATCTGGATAATCTGGAGGCGACGGGGCTGTATCAGGTGCCGTTGTCAGCGGCACAGCCGGGCGATGTGCTGCTGTGCTGTTTTGGTTCATCAGTGCCGAATCACGCCGCAATTTACTGCGGCGACGGCGAGCTGCTGCACCATATTCCTGAACAACTGAGCAAACGAGAGAGGTACACCGACAAATGGCAGCGACGCACACACTCCCTCTGGCGTCACCGGGCATGGCGCGCATCTGCCTTTACGGGGATTTACAACGATTTGGTCGCCGCATCGACCTTCGTGTGAAAACGGGGGCTGAAGCCATCCGGGCACTGGCCACACAGCTCCCGGCGTTTCGTCAGAAACTGAGCGACGGCTGGTATCAGGTACGGATTGCCGGGCGGGACGTCAGCACGTCCGGGTTAACGGCGCAGTTACATGAGACTCTGCCTGATGGCGCTGTGATTCATATTGTTCCCAGAGTCGCCGGGGCCAAGTCAGGTGGCGTATTCCAGATTGTCCTGGGGGCTGCCGCCATTGCCGGATCATTCTTTACCGCCGGAGCCACCCTTGCAGCATGGGGGGCAGCCATTGGGGCCGGTGGTATGACCGGCATCCTGTTTTCTCTCGGTGCCAGTATGGTGCTCGGTGGTGTGGCGCAGATGCTGGCACCGAAAGCCAGAACTCCCCGTACACAGACAACGGATAACGGTAAGCAGAACACCTATTTCTCCTCACTGGATAACATGGTTGCCCAGGGCAATGTTCTGCCGGTTCTGTACGGTGAAATGCGCGTGGGGTCGCGGGTGGTCTCTCAGGAGATCAGCACGGCAGACGAAGGGGATGGTGGTCAGGTTGTGGTGATTGGTCGCTGATGAAAAACGTTTATGTGAAACCGCCTCCGGGCGGTTTTGTCGTTTATGGAGCGTGAGGAATGGGTAAAGGCAGCAGTAAGGGGCATACTCCGCGCGAAGCGAAGGACAACCTGAAGTCCACGCAGTTGCTGAGTGTGATCGATGCCATCAGCGAAGGGCCGGTTGAAGGTCCGGTGGATGGATTAAAAAGCGTGCTGCTGAACAGTACGCCAGTGCTGGACAGTGAGGGGAATACCAATATCTCCGGCGTCACGGTGGTGTTCCGGGCCGGTGAGCAGGAGCAGACACCGCCGGAGGGATTTGAATCCTCCGGCTCCGAGACGGTGCTGGGTACGGAAGTGAAATACGACACGCCGATCACCCGGACCATCACGTCGGCAAACATTGACCGACTGCGTTTTACCTTCGGCGTGCAGGCACTGGTGGAAACCACCTCAAAGGGGGACAGGAATCCGTCGGAAGTCCGCCTGCTGGTTCAGATCCAGCGTAATGGTGGCTGGGTGACGGAAAAAGACATCACCATTAAGGGCAAAACCACCTCGCAGTATCTGGCCTCGGTGGTGGTGGGTAACCTGCCGCCGCGCCCGTTCAATATCCGGATGCGCAGGATGACGCCGGACAGCACCACAGACCAGCTGCAGAACAAAACGCTCTGGTCGTCATACACCGAAATCATCGATGTGAAACAGGGCTACCCGAACACGGCACTGGTCGGCGTGCAGGTGGATTCGGAGCAGTTCGGCAGCCAGCAGGTGAGCCGTAATTATCATCTGCGCGGGCGCATTCTGCAGGTGCCGTCGAACTATAACCCGCAGACGCGGCAATACAGCGGTATCTGGGACGGAACGTTTAAACCGGCATACAGCAACAACATGGCCTGGTGTCTGTGGGATATGCTGACCCATCCGCGCTACGGCATGGGGAAACGTCTTGGTGCGGCGGATGTGGATAAATGGGCGCTGTATGTCATCGGCCAGTACTGCGACCAGTCAGTGCCGGACGGCTTTGGCGGCACGGAGCCGCGCATCACCTGTAATGCGTACCTGACCACACAGCGCAAGGCGTGGGATGTGCTCAGTGATTTCTGCTCGGCGATGCGCTGTATGCCGGTATGGAACGGGCAGACGCTGACGTTCGTGCAGGACCGACCATCAGATAAGGTGTGGACCTATAACCGCAGTAATGTGGTGATGCCGGATGATGGCGCGCCGTTCCGCTACAGCTTCAGCGCCCTGAAGGACCGCCATAATGCCGTTGAGGTGAACTGGATTGACCCGGATAACGGCTGGGAGACGGCGACAGAGCTCGTGGAGGACACGCAGGCCATTGCCCGTTACGGTCGTAACGTCACGAAGATGGATGCCTTTGGCTGTACCAGCCGGGGGCAGGCACATCGCGCCGGGCTGTGGCTGATTAAAACAGAACTGCTGGAAACGCAGACCGTGGACTTCAGCGTGGGCGCAGAAGGGCTTCGCCATGTACCGGGCGATGTTATTGAAATCTGTGATGATGACTATGCCGGTATCAGCACCGGTGGGCGTGTGCTGGCGGTGAACAGCCAGACCCGGACGCTGACGCTCGACCGTGAAATCACGCTGCCATCCTCCGGTACCACGCTGATAAGCCTGGTTGACGGAAGTGGCAATCCGGTCAGCGTGGAGGTTCAGTCCGTCACCGACGGCGTGAAGGTGAAAGTGAGCCGTGTTCCTGACGGCGTTGCTGAATACAGCGTGTGGGGGCTGAAGCTGCCGACGCTGCGCCAGCGCCTGTTCCGCTGCGTGAGTATCCGTGAGAACGACGACGGCACGTATGCCATCACCGCCGTGCAGCATGTACCGGAAAAAGAAGCCATCGTGGATAACGGGGCGCACTTTGACGGCGACCAGAGCGGCACGGTGAATGGTGTCACGCCGCCAGCGGTGCAGCACCTGACTGCCGAAGTCACCGCAGACAGCGGGGAATATCAGGTGCTGGCGCGCTGGGACACGCCGAAGGTGGTGAAGGGTGTGAGCTTTATGCTTCGCCTGACCGTAACAGCGGATGACGGCAGTGAGCGGCTGGTCAGCACGGCCCGGACGATGGAAACCACTTACCGCTTCACACAACTGGCGCTGGGGAACTACAGGCTGACAGTCCGGGCAGTAAATGCGTGGGGGCAGCAGGGCGATCCGGCGTCGGTATCGTTCCGGATTGCCGCACCGGCAGCGCCGTCGCGGATTGAGCTGACGCCGGGCTATTTTCAGATAACCGCCACGCCGCATCTTGCGGTTTATGATCCGACGGTACAGTTTGAGTTCTGGTTCTCGGAAAAGCGGATTGCGGATATCAGGCAGGTTGAAACCACAGCACGCTATCTTGGCACGGCGCTGTACTGGATAGCCGCCAGTATCAATATCAAACCGGGCCATGATTATTACTTTTATATCCGCAGTGTGAACACCGTTGGCAAATCGGCATTCGTGGAGGCTGTCGGTCAGCCGAGTGATGATGCATCAGGCTATCTGGATTTTTTCAAAGGAGAAATCGGGAAAACACATCTGGCCCAGGAGCTGTGGACGCAGATTGATAACGGTCAGCTTGCGCCTGACCTGGCTGAAATCAGGACGTCCATTACGGATGTCAGCAATGAAATCACACAGACCGTCAATAAGAAACTGGAAGACCAGAGTGCAGCGATCCAGCAGATACAGAAAGTTCAGGTTGATACAAATAATAACCTGAACAGCATGTGGGCTGTGAAGCTGCAGCAGATGCAGGACGGACGCCTTTATATTGCGGGTATCGGTGCCGGTATTGAGAACACCCCTGACGGCATGCAGAGTCAGGTGCTGCTGGCGGCAGACAGGATTGCGATGATTAATCCTGCGAATGGCAACACAAAACCGATGTTTGTTGGTCAGGGCGATCAGATATTCATGAACGACGTGTTCCTGAAACGCCTGACGGCCCCCACCATTACCAGCGGTGGAAATCCACCGGCATTTTCCCTGACACCGGACGGAAAGCTGACCGCTAAAAATGCGGATATCAGTGGCAGTGTGAATGCGAACGCCGGGACGCTCAACAATGTCACGGTAAATGAAAACTGTACGATTAAGGGCATGCTGGAGGCGACTCAGGTCAGAGGTGACTTCGTTAAAGCTGTATCCAAATCATTCCCGAAACAGGCTGGTACGTGGGGTAATACGGAAACACCAAACGGGACGGTTACAGTCACCATCAGCGATGATCATAACTTTGACCGTCAAATCATTATTCCGCCCATTATCTTTAACGGAATAGCGTATAGCGATCCGGGAAGTGGTAATAACCCGGGAGGTACAAGATACACGGGTTATGGTTTTGAAGTTCGCAAAAACGGTGTATTAATCGCATCCAGAGAAACTAAAGGGGCCATTCCCGGTAGCTACAGTGCGGTTATTGATATGCCGAGTGGCAGGGGAAGCGTCACTCTGGAGTTTAAGATTTTCCAGAAAGGCAATCAGGGCGCAGGTAACATCACAGACTGTACGGTGATTGTGACCAAAAAAGCTGCTTCCGGTATCAGTATCCGTTGAAATATTTATAACCCCAATACGGGCGCCAGAAATGGCGCCTTTTTTATTTGTGGAGTGAGTATGGCAGTACAGATTTCAGGTGTGCTGAAAGATGGTGCGGGAAAACCAATACAGAACTGCACTATTCAACTGAAGGCAAAGCGTAACAGCACCACGGTACTGGTGAACACGGTGGCCTCTGAAAATCCGGATGAAGCCGGGCGTTACAGCATGGATGTTGAGTATGGCCAGTACAGCGTTATCCTGCTTGTTGAAGGTTTTCCGCCTTCACATGCCGGAACCATTACCGTCTATGAAGGTTCCAGACCAGGTACGCTGAATGATTTTCTCGGTGCCATGACGGAAGATGATGTCATGCCGGAAGCATTGCGTCGTTTTGAGGAAATGGTGGAAGAAGCGGCACGCAACGCCGAAGCCGCCTCTCAGAGCGCAGCGGCGGCAAAGAAATCCGAAACTGCAGCGGCATCATCGAAGAACGCGGCGAAAACCTCAGAAACGAATGCAGCTAATAGTGCACAGGCGGCAGCGACCTCAAAGACTGCATCGGCAAACTCCGCGACAGCAGCCAAAAAATCAGAAACCAACGCGAAAAACAGCGAGACAGCCGCAAAGACGAGCGAAACCAACGCAAAGTCCAGCCAGACGGCAGCGAAAACCAGCGAAACGAATGCCAAAGCCAGTGAAACTGCGGCAAAAAACAGCCAGGTTGCAGCAGCCCAAAGCGAGAGCGCGGCAGCCGGTTCTGCGACTTCAGCAGCTGGATCAGCAACTGCTGCGGCTAACAGCCAGAAAGCTGCGAAGACGAGTGAAACTAACGCAAAGTCCAGCCAGACGGCAGCGAAGACCAGCGAAACGAATGCCAAAGCCAGCGAAACTGCGGCGAAAAACAGCCAGGATGCAGCAGCCCAAAGCGAGAGTGCCGCAGCTGGTTCTGCAAGTGCGGCGGCTTCTTCTGCCACTGCATCAGCCAACAGTCAAAAAGCAGCAAAAACCAGTGAAACCAACACAAAGGCGAGCGAGACTGCGGCGACTAACTCGGCGAAAGCATCCGCTGCAAGCCAGATGGCTGCAAAAGCAAGTGAAGACGCAGCCAGGGAGTACGCAAGCCAGGCAGCTGAGCCGTATAAACAAGTTTTGCAGCCGTTGCCTGATGTGTGGATACCGTTTAATGACTCGATGGATATGATTACAGGATTTGGCCCGGGATATAAAAAAATAACAGTGCGCGATGATGTGGTCACTATACCATCCGACAAAATTGTCCCGTTTTCCCGCGCGAGTTCCGCGACCTATATCAATAAGTCCGGCGCTCTTACCATTGCAGAAATTAATGAGCCACGTTTTGAAAAAGAAGGGCTGTTAATTGAAGGGCAGAGAACAAATTACTTCACAAACTCAAACGCTCCGGAATTGTGGAATAAAAATCCAGGCCTGAAGATAAGCGAGACAAAAACCGATTCCAGGGGTTTTAAATATGCAACGTTTACCCCAGAAAAATATTTAGATAGTTCTGGCTCATATGGAATTATATCAGGGGCAGCAGCAAATAAGATAGCGGTAGTCAAAAATGATGCAGTTACAATATCCTTTAGAGCAAAAGGGGATAATGTAAGATTTGCGGCTAGATTTGATAAAGGGGATTCGCCAGTTGCTGTAGCTGCCATTTTTATTGATAGCGCCACACTAGATACATTCACGTCTGGAGCAGATGCGTCTAATATTGCTGTGAAAAATGTTGTTCGTGACGGTGAGTGGGTTGCTGTAGAGGCTGTTTATAAAGTAACAGACGACTCTACATATATTAACGGCGCCATTCTGATGTCAAACAAACTGGGTGCTAATTTTGATAAGACTAGTTTTATGGATGTAACCACCCCTCAAATAGAGCTAGGTTCTTGCTTATCATCATTTATTGTCACACCAGGTGTTCCTGCGACAAGGGCGAGTGATATGGTTATTTTTTCAACCAGAAATAACATAAGTTCTGTCCCTTTAAGCTGTCTTGTTGAAATACATAAAAATTGGGACTCTACGCCAAATCAGGCCCCACGAATTTTAACCACTATTGGCGTGGCGACTAATGATGAACAACTGGTATTGGCTTTCAGGACGCCTACAAGTCCGGATGTAGAACCTTTACCTTATGTTCAGTTTGGAGTGAGATCTGCATATCTTAGTCCATCTGTGAAGGCCGGGCGCAAAATGATTGCTGGTTTTGTCTGTAATAGCTCGACTGAATTTCGTTGCTGTTGTAATGGTTACCTGTCACCTGTTCAGACTTCGTCATGGAAGAATACCGGAGCTGCACATGAAATACGTATTGGGGGAACTTCTGCTGGAGGAGAACGTCACTTGTTTGGTCACGTTCGTAACCTGAGAATATGGCATAAAGAATTAACTGATGCGCAAATGGGGGAGAGTATTAAATGAAAGATTTAACACTCAAATTTGCAGACAGGGCCGACTTTTCGGCCTTTATGGAGAGCATTGGCTATTATGATGACGAGTTGATGCAGGATGATATTCTTATTGACGTGATAGGTAACGTGTACAAAGAAACCGGAGAACTGACTGAAGATGGCGAACCGGTATGTGTTAAGGAAGACGGATATTTTGTAAACGTGCGCATCATTAATGATGCAAAAAAATCGTCAATATTCGATGAATACGCGGTTGTTGTTGAACATCAACTTCGTGGCTGGATGTGAGGGAGACAAATGGCTACATCGACAGTAATTCCGGGAGACATCACCACGCTGAAGGGAGATGTCAGTAAAGCGAAGGAAGATATTTCCTCAATTAACAGTAAAGTATCAACGCTTCAGACTGATATGACCAGTGCAAAGCAGGATATCAGCTCCAGATACACAAAAACTGAAGTTGATAATAAGCTGAAAAACAAAGTGGAAGTGAACGATCTGGAAAGTGGTCGTTATGGCGGAGATTTTTATCCACTGACAGGTCGTGAAGCGTTTTATTTATGGAATTTGGCCACGACTACAGCGGCGGCAAACCTTTATCTTAATCCTGACCCTGCAATTTCGTCTGTACTGCGGTCAACATCGTCTATCCGCTATAAGCATTCAGTAGAGACGATAGATTCAGAGCACGCCGATCTCATTTTCAGGATGCGCCCTGTATGGTACAGGTCACAATGCGAAAATGACAGGCGTGACTGGGGATTCTACGGATTGATTGCCGAGGAAGTAGGAGAAATTGCCCCTCAGTTTGTACACTGGCGATCAGCTAACGAAGATGATGCACGGGAAGCTATTTCCAGCAATGGCCTTGTTGCCGAAGGTGTAATGTACGAACGTCTGGTTGTTCCACTGATTCACCATATCCAGAAACTGACCGAAAGAGTTGATGAACTTGAGTCAGAATTGAAGTTGTTATCAACTTCCCGAAGCGATATCGGATAAAGGAGGAGTAATGGATATAACACCTTTTCTTCATGCGCTTTGTGCTGTGGCTGCGCAGGTACTGATTGGTCTTTTTACCGGAAACTGGGTTTACGGGGCGATAGCCGGTTGTACGTTCTTCATTGCGCGTGAACACACCCAGGCAGAATATCGCTGGATTGAAATGTTCGGGCATGGCAAGCGAATGAATATGCCGTGGTGGGGCGGTTTTGATTCGCGCGCATGGGATGTGGCAAGCCTGATGGATTTTGCTGTGCCGGTGGTGGCGTGTCTGCTGGTCTGGCTGTTGGTTAATCGTGGGTGAAAAAAGGTGAGCTGTATATGCAACGGAGGAAGAAAGATCGTTGCTGGAAGCCTGAAAAAAGTATCGGGTGCTGCTAAACCGTGTGGACACTTCCGTAGCACCAGATATCGAGTGGCTTATTCAACCATAATAAACAGTATGTATATCATAGGTTATTAATTGTGAGTTTTTTCGGTGTGTTATTTGTTTGTTTGATGTTATGCTTTTGCGCCCCAAAAGGTTGTTTAGATGTATTTTATCAATTGATTTTCAATATCGTTTAATAAAGAAAAATTAAGCAAGCTGGATGTTGGTTTTTTGTTAATTGGATGGTTCTAATAATGTTTTTTTACTGTTGTTGAATGTGACTTGATAAGAAATGCAAGTAAAAATGATACTCTTTTTATTTTAAATTCAAACGGTTGACATATATATAGCAAGAGGTTTCAGGTGCGTTGTAGTGAGTTTATGTTAATAAAAAGTATAGTAAGCGTTGAAAAATGTAACTTTGAAATACGTTAGAATAAAAAACAATATACATATAATAATTTAATCTTAAATGAAATTTATTAAAATTTGCAAACTATAATTTTGTGTATAAAAATATAAATGCACATCATCCTGATTATGATTGTGTATTTAATTGGTTGTTATTTGACTGCTATCAACTTGTTTTAATTTTATGATAGGTGCAAGATGGATTATGTTTGCTCCGTAGTTTTCATCTGTCAATCATTTGATTTAATTATAAACAGGAGAGTTATCTCGTTCAAAAAAAATTCATTGTTTATTGTAAGCGACAAAATTAGAAGGGAGTTACCAGTATGCCCCTCTAAACTAAGAATTGTTGATATAGATAAGAAAACATGTTTATCCTTTTTTATCGACGTGAATAATGAGCTGCCTGGCAAATTTACTCTTGATAAGAATGGCTATATTGCTGAAGAGGAACCTCCATTATCGCTTGTTTTTTCTCTGTTTGAAGGGATTAAAATAGCAGACTCACACTCCCTTTGGTTAAAAGAAAGACTATGTATATCCTTACTTGCCATGTTCAAAAAACGCGAAAGTGTAAATTCTTTTATACTAACAAATATAAATACATTCACCTGTAAAATTACTGGAATAATCAGTTTTAATATTGAGCGGCAATGGCATTTAAAAGATATTGCGGAATTGATTTATACGAGTGAAAGTTTAATAAAAAAAAGATTAAGGGATGAAGGAACGTCATTTACTGAAATATTGAGAGATACTAGGATGAGGTATGCAAAAAAACTCATAACTTCAAACTCTTATTCTATCAATGTCGTAGCCCAGAAATGTGGCTATAACAGTACTTCATATTTCATATGTGCATTTAAAGATTATTATGGTGTCACGCCATCTCATTATTTTGAGAAAATAATCGGCGTCACAGATGGAATAAACAAAACAATTGACTGATAATGTTTATTACAAGTTGTCTACATGTTAATTATAATATTATACAGCGTTTTTTCTGATGTGATATTCTGGAACCATTAATTTGTAATTGGGTTGCTGTCGCCTATTTTATACATACTATAATTGATGGTTTTCTATGTGATTTAGTTAATAACCTTCTGGGTTTATTTTAAGGGTTAATTGTTACATTGAAATGGCTAGTTATTCCCCGGGGCGATTTTCACCTCGGGGAAATTTTAGTTGGCGTTCTTAAAATGTGTACTTAAGACCAGCAGTAGTGATGAAGTTATAGTTTTCTATACCTGCTCCATTTTTGCTGTAGTCTGAAGTGTTATTATTGTGATCATAAAGTGAAGTATTACCTTTTTTATTCGTAACCCGATTCCATGCGCCTTCAACATAAACTTTTGCGTTAGGTGTGACGTAATAACCTGCATTGACTGCAACAGAATAGTAATTTTGGTCTTTGACCTTACTGCGATAAGTGATTCTTTTTCCCGGGTCATAGTGTTCATCGTTATCAGATGATTCCACCCAGCCGCTGTATTTAAATGTGCCACCGAGTTCAAAATCTTCATAACGATAACTTCCAGTCAAGCCAATGTAGGGCATTTTAAAACGTTGTTTGTAGCCGATTGCCCTTTCTCCATTCGGGAAGGAGCCGATATCATCTCTGAATCCCTCCTCAGAACTGTAGATATAGGAACCACCTCTGGCTGTAAAGCTATAACGGCTTTCCTGATATCCGGCCATGAGTCCCAGGCGGTAATTGGGTTCGTTGAGGAGCCAGCCTTTGATATTCAGATCAAATTCGTTGGCATAATTGAGTTGTGTATCAGGGTGTCTACTTTCATCCGTCCAGGTTCCGGGGTTACTGGAATCCATCCAGTCCTGATCGACCATATTGCCACCTCGGCTGCCGAGAGTTGTCCAGCCAGCAGCCCCGATAGATATCTGGGGCATCAAATCCCAATTAATTGCACCTTTAATAATTGCAGCGTTATTGAATTTCCAGTCGAGTTGACTGACTTTTCGGCCTCCTTCTTCGGCTAGATAAACACGCTCTTTTGTTTTTCCGCTCAGAGTTCCAAGACTAATGTCCGCATTTATGTTGTCAGGAGTAAACGATAAAGTCTCGGTAGAAGCAAAAGAGCTGATCGCAATAGGGGTTGTCAGGAATATTCCCAGAAGTTTCGCCCGCATAAAAGTTCTCCATTCAATCGTTTTAATGATTGAATATGTATTTTTTATATCTAACTTAATGAGTCAATTACATATTGCTCCACTGTTTATATTTTGTTTAGTATTGAATGATTATCACAATGCGCTATCTGTTTTTGGTTTAATTATCTGTTATTGTTTCATATTGCGGTTTTACTGTGTGGTTTTTTTATGCTTTTGTGGTGCTTTTATCTATTTAAGTGCCATGCCTTTAGAGGCATATAAGCGAAAATAGCATGAGGTTTATCCTCAATTACTATGTTTTTTAGTACAAAAAAGAGGGACAAAACTGAGACACATAAGGCCTCACAATGGCTTGCAAGGCTTTACATGTTTTGAGGTAGTGGGACGTGTGAGCGCAGAGATGGCGCGGTAAGTTGTTGACTTAAAATGTCGTTCTAGGAACTTCTAAGTCGTGGGCCGCAGGTTCGAATCCTGCAGGGCGCGCCATTTCTTCTTCATTTATCCCCGTCTTATCTGTTTCCGCTTTGCCCTTCACCACATCACTTTTTGTCGCTGTTTGGCGAGATAATTCAACGGTGTCAGGCCGTAAAACGCCTTAAAAACAGAGATAAAGTACGACGTGCTGCTATAGCCACATAATTGCGCTACCTGAGTGATATTTTTGTTATCCATCAATAACATCTGTACGGCGTAACGCATACGACACTCTGTGACAATCTGGCTATAGCTGGTATTTTCGTTTTTTAATTTCTTTTTGAGCAGGCTGGGGCTTAAACATAGCGAACTGGCGACAATTCGCAGATTCCAGTAATGCTGAATATCGCTTTGAATAATGCGGCAGACGCTGTCGCGGACGCTACTGCGTAAGATATACATCAGTAGGGCAATAAACCGCGATTGCTCAAGAAAGTTAGACAATACGGTAAAAAGCAATGCGCGCGTCAACTCCGCTTCGCAGGGTTTGCTGGGTTGCTGCTTGCTGTGGTTGGCGGCTAGCCGGAACACTTCCGGTGTACGGCTATGACAAGCGATAACCGGGGTAGCCAGCCGCGACCAGGGCTTTACGCAGGTTAAGTTCTTATTTAAAAACAACAGATAATCGTTGATGATGTTACGGTTGATGTGGGTGATTAATACGTGATTTAACGTTGAGAGTTCAATGACGTTATTGTTGCACGCGAAGGCGGCCAGGTAGTTTTTCGGAAGGGTAAACGTAGCATGGTTATTAACGCTTACCTCTACCTCTTTTTCGGTCAGGATCACCACGCAAGGTTCACTGCTGCTCAATTGCATTTCGCACTCCTCAGATATCAGAAACTCCGCTCAAAGGATCTATGCTTCCTGCATGAGTGATCGGCCCGTTCGCCGATAACGATCTTCTTTCTTTAGCACGCTTTTTAGCAATTAATCTTGATGGAATTCTGACGAGAGCGAAAGAGGTAAGCCAGGTCGTACCCGACTTACCTGGAGGAGATTTAATACTCGAGAATGCCGTGCGCGACGGGCAAATAGCGCAGAGAGAAATAGAGCGTGTCTTTACCGCAAGAGGAACGTTTCGCTAACAGCGAGGCAATTTCTGCGTCCGGTTTCGGTTTCGCTGTAAAGGTTTTGCCTTTGCCGGCGACAAACAGTTCATAAACAATGCCGCTTGCTGGGGCGGAACTCTGGCAATCGGCGCTGGCCTGTAGATAACGTTCACGCTGTTCAGCGGTAAGTTTATTCACGCCGCTGCCATCCTGTACCCAGACATTAACGCCGGTTGCTTTAACGTGTTCCAGCAGTTGGCGATAGCCATCGGGCGACATGTTTCCGGCGAAAAAACTACTGATATAAACCGGTTTTGCTGAAACATCGCTAATCAACCGCTGAGCGTTGTTTAACCATGTCAGCAAAGGTTGACGGGCGGCTTCGCTGCGCCAGTTCAGGTCGTCAATTTCCGCGCTGATATACCAGCCATCCGGCGTTACGCCAGGCGCGGCGCTCCATAATCTGGCTTGCTGGAGATCGGCAGCCAGCAGGCGATTAAGATAGCTTTCCAGCGCCGCGGATGACTGTTTCTGGTGCATAAAAAATTCCGGATCGGCATTCAGCCCGACAATCAGCTTCAGGCCAGCCTGTTGCGCAGCTGCTGCACGCTTAAACAATAACGCGCGCTGTTCTGGCTGGGTGAATGCATCGCCGTAACGGGTCCATTGCAAAACCAGGGTATCGAAGCCTTGCAAACGTAACTGACTCATCAGCCCCTGCCACTGGGTATCGGTAACCTGACTATCACGGTTTTGTGGTTGCCAGATAATACCTTTCATCGCAAAGGAAAAAGGGCTGACCAAAAGCAGTGTCAGCAATACGAAAATGAACTTACGCATTTACCAGTGCACTCCAATGGTGAGAAACGCGTTGTTGCGCTCTCCGTTACGTTGATTAATCGCCTTAAAGGTATGTTGATATTCGACGCCGAGACTGACTTTGTGCGGCCAGGCGTCGTAGTGCGTCTCGCCGGTCCAGATATTCCAGCGGACCCCGACACCGCCAAGCTGCGCGCCCTGAGTGCCTTTATCACGATAACCGTTGTCCTGAACGTGAGCGTAAGGCTCAATAGTCTGCCCGTTCGCCACCTTCTGATGCCAGCTGACGCGATAATCTGCCGTCCACGCCTGAATATCCTGACGGACATATTGCGCCGCATCGAGGTACAGGTTTTGGGCAAACCAGCCTGAACCGTTCGGGTGCCATTCGTCGCTGTATTTGCCGCCATTAAAGAATGAGGCGCTGGCGCGCAGCATGGTATCGGATGCGCCATTTTGCCCGTTCAGCGGCAACTGCTGTTCGACGGCGAGGAAAAAGATCTGATCGCGCAGCGGCTTCCAGCGCAGACCGGTGCCGGACATCGGATTTTTCACCGGCATCATCACCCCGTTTTCTCCGGTATCGGCAAAGACGCGGCTATAAACTGAGAGCAGGTCGCCTTCCAGCAGCATATTGCGTCCGATGCGGTACTCGGCTTCCAGTTGCCCATAGCTACGATAGCTTTTCCCTGGCGCTGCGCCGCCGACATTATTGTTAGCGGTACTCATTGCGCCGGAACGCAAGCCGATAGAAGAATCGAAACTGAACGTCCAGCGGCGACCGACCTCCTCATGCAGACGGCGGAAATTGAAGCGTTGCTGATTTTGCTCTGGGGTCAGTGGGGTTATCAGCGCCTGATTATCAATGTCATCAATCACCAGCCGGGCGTAGTGCTGCGTCGCAGGCATGTCATCCAGACGCTGGTTCACGTAGGCCAGTTGTCGGATAAGTGCCGGATCGTCCGGTAGCCCTTTATGCGCCTGTTCGAGCATTTCCCGCGACTGTGCGATATCACCGCTATCCCACAAGGCGTAACCAAGCGCTGCCTGGGTGTTGCTATTATTCGGTTCCAGTTCCAGCGCGGCGCGCAAATCACTCACCGCCGCCGGGACATTATGACGTTGGCGATAAATTGTCGCCCGCGCAACGTAAGCGTTGGCAGAAGGCGCAATATTGATTGAGCGCGTGAGATCGTTCAGTGCGAGTTCCGGCTGACCAGGAATGTAACGTTGCGCATGCAGCCACCAGTAGAGGGCATTGTTTCCCAGCCCACGTTGTTCTGCCTGCTGAAGCCAGCGATCGCGAGCCGCACCATTTCCTGCCGCCTGGGCGGTATTGGCAGCAGCAAGCAGATCCTCATTGCTCATGTCGTGAAGACTGATTTTCTGCCAGGCCGCCAGTGCGGTGGCGTAGTCCTCAACCTGATACGCCTGATAGGCTACCGCACGATGTTGCCAGGCGTTCGGTTGTCGTTGTTCGGCCTGAAGCCATGCATACAACGCCACACCGGGTAGCGTGTCCCGATAACACTTTGCCAGACGGTTCCAGGCGGCAGCATCGTAGGAAGGCGACATATCGCCCAGCAAGCGAACTATTGCCGGGCAATTATCTGCAATACCCGGCAACTGACTTTGCCACTGACGTTGCTCCGCCAGCGGTAAGGGTTTCGATAAAATCGCCACCTTCGCCGGAGTTGCCAGGTAAGGATGACTTTCCAGCAGAGACGCCAGTCGCGCCATTAACGTCTGGCTGACACGCGCATCGCCCTGGAAAGGATAGCGTTGCAGCAATAAATCGGCAGCTTCGCGTGACTGCTCGTTCTGCATCAGTTGCCAGGTCAGTTGATCCAGGCGGGTAAGATTTGCCGGTTCTTGCTGATACAGCAATCGTGCCAGACGCAGAGCTTCAGCCTTGTTACGGGTCGCCACGCTAACGGTATAACGCTCCTCAAGCATTTCATTGGCGGGGAGGGTGGCGAGCAGTTTTTGCGCTGCGTCGTACTGACCTTCTTTTAACAGCACCGGTAGCGTCGCGCCAACAACATACTGGCGGTTATCGGCAAACTGTACCGTATAATTCGCCAACGCCAGAACGGGGTTGGCGCTGTATTTAGATAACAGATAGAGCCAACTTTTCTCTTGTGCATCCGTGGTAAACAGCGGCTTATTTTCAATGAGATAACGCTGGAGGCGTGCTTTTTCGTCACGATAAGCCAGCGCGGTCGCGTAAGTAATATATGACTGCGGATCGGTGAAGATCCCCTGTGATTGCAGCGCCAGGATCCGATCGTCCAGCTGCCCGGCAAGAAGCACATCAAACCACTGGCGGCGTTCTGCCGCGCTTAATGTGTTCTGCTGGCGTGCTTCATTGTATAGCGTATCTGCCTGGGACCATTGCTTCAGGTAGATTGCCCGTTGCAGCAGATCGGTTCGCAGCGTTTTTCCTTCCGGCGATGCAGCAAACGTCGCATCGTTCAGTTGCGCTCTGGCGACAGGTAATTGTGCCAGCCGCAGGGCATTCTGCCCAACTTCACTGCGACAACGCAGGGTCGGCGCAGCATCGCACGCTTTTTGCTGGGCAAGCAGTTCTTCAACAGTCGTAACGCTTTTCACTTCAACTGGAATAGCCGCCAGACTGCGCTCAAGTCGGGCATCTCCTGGGTGACGTTTCAGTTGATCCTCAAGCAACAGCCGCGCCCGGTCATCATGACCAAAATGGCGATAGGCTTCCGCAAGGTATAAAGTTAGCGGAATATTATCCGGCACCTGCTGGTGTATATATTCAAATTCGCGGATGGCGGTTGCTTCGTCGTTATTTTTCTGTGCCTTCAGCGCCTTGTCGAGACGGGGATAAATAACAAAATGGCGATAATCGCTCAGCCCCAGCTCTTCTGCGCTGGTGCCGATATTGTCTGCGAGTGCGCTGGTACTCAATAAAGACGTCAGCAGTAAACCAGACCATCCGATGACGCGATTAAGGTTATTCTCCTTCATTTTCGGACTCCAGTTGCGCAACCTGTTCTGTGTTTAAACCTGCTTTGAGTAATAGTGATTGCATCGAAACTTGTAATTCGCGTTGAATTGTCAGGACGCGATCCAACGTTTCCTGGCTGATAACGCCTTCGGTGACCAAAAACTTGCCGAGCGGCAGAGAACTGCGTTCATGGCGCAATAACAACACGTTAATTGCTGAACGATTAATATGACCGAGCGTGGTCAGTATTTCGGCGAACAGGAACTGATGCGGCACATATTGCCGCCAGATTTCACCGGCCTGCTGTTCCGTGAGCCACTGATGCTGAACCGCATTGTACAACATTGCCCGCGGATCGTGACCGCGTCGGCGCGCATACCAGTGGCGTAACCCCGTGACAATTTGTCCCCGCAGAACAATGACGTAACGCACTTTGCGTCCGACTTTACGCGTCAGGGCCGCCAGCGAAACCGGGTCAATACCATCTTCACTGCCGACAATTAACTCATCATTTTCCAGACGCAGCGGCAGCACTGCATAATGCAGCGCCACGGAGGCCGGCATTTCGGCAATCAGTGATGAAGGGATCTGCCAGGCGTCGATCGACTCCCACGCCACGCCGTTTTGCTCTGCCAGCGCCTGTGCCAGCTGTTCGGCGCTAATCAGCCCCTGCATCAGCATTGAACCGCCCAGGCGTAGACCTTCGACGCGATTACGCAGTGCTGTATCGAGTTGTTCTTCAGTGATGACCTGATTTTCCAGCAGGATTTGACCTAACGGACGCAACGAGCGGGTATCGCCAGTCACGCTGGGGAAGTCATGCGTTGTTTTATCCCACGCGACACGACGTGGATCGCCGTGTTGAAGTACCTGTTTTAACGCGCGCCAGTTGGCCATGAAGTTAATCAGGTTGCCCCAGAAAAGACGCAGGACAGATAGCAGCCCCTGCGTCAGGCCGTAGTAGCCAGTAACGAAAATCACCCGCTGCACGATGCGGTTAATCATCAAGCCAAAGTTTAGCCACAGCAGAGTCATTAACCATGCGCTGCCGCTGAAAATAGAAAGGAAATGCCAGGCATCGGGCCACAAACTTTCATACGCCAGCAACAGCAAAAGCTGGATCATCACCAGCATCGCGAGGAAGCTGACAAAGTTACTGATTGCCCCTTTGCGGTCGCGCCAGAGAAAGTAGTTCAGCGTCAGACTGGAGGTCCATTTGTGGGTTTTAAAGCCCTGGAAAACAATGCCGATGATCCAGCGAGATTTTTGTCGAACCGCAGTCGAAAAGGTATCGGGGAAATATTCGCGCACGCAGATCATGTTTGACGTCCGCGCGTGCTGTAAAAATTTACGCTGCTCGCGTTCTTTGGCTTCGTCCACCACCGGAAAACGGACAAAAATTTCCGTCATACCTTTTTCTTTCAGGCGGAAACCAATGTCGTAATCTTCAGTAAGACTCTGCACGTCGAAAGCAATACCATCACCGTCAGCTAACAGTGCGGTCACGGCGCGGCGGCTGAAACAAGTACCGACGCCTGCGCTGGGCACCTGTCCGGCGAGGGCTTCACGCACCGGAACATCTTTGCCATGCAGTTCTGAAAACTCATCAATGTAAGTCATGCTGGTGAAGTGCGTCCATTCGCGTTCGAATGGGTATACCGGGATCTGAATCAGATCTTTACGCTCGACCAGATAGTTGAACAGACGCAATTCCATCGGTGAAATTACGTCTTCGGCGTCATGCAGAATAAAACCAGCAAAAGCGAAATTGGCGCTACGCTCAAACTGGGTGATGGCGTCCAGCACGTTGTTCAGGCAGTCGGCTTTGCTGGTGGGGCCAGGACGCGCGCAGACTACCTTATGCACGTTTGGGAAGCGAGCGCACACTTCGTCAACATCACGCTGAGTATCGGGGTCGTTGGGGTAGGTGCCAACAAAGATATGATAGTTTTCATAGTCGAGCGTGGTCGCCGCCAGCTCGGCCATATTGCCGATGACGCCCGTTTCATTCCACGCCGGAACCATAATCGCTAACGGTTTTTCATCTGGTTTATACAGTTCGCGGTAACTCATTCGCGGGTAGCGGCGATAAACACTCAACTTGCGTTTAATGCGGCGTACCCAGTAGACGACATCAATAAAAAAATCGTCCAGCCCGCTGATGAACATGATGACCGCTAACGTTATCGCGATTACTTTTAAGCCGTAGAGCCAGGTAGCAAAAACATCAAGAAGCCAGTCCACACAAAAACCTTACATTAACGCTGGTTATGTTTAGGGTGGCGTATATTAAGGTTTTTTATGAATTGTGACAGCTTTTTACCATTAATAGGTATGACTATTGCGGCACGTTATTTTTACACTGGTTATAAAAGTTGCCGTTTGCGTAGAATGTAGACAAAAGCGTGGTGTCAAGGAGGGGCGGTAAACGTCATAGTGAAGAGGAGTGGTGGCACCGATCAGGTCATCATGTAGTGTAAGCGTCTGGAGGAGGTGAGCAGGGGAGATCATTTTCCCCGTGCTGAACAAAAAGACGGCGTTGCTGTGGGTACAGGAAGGCTAACTTCATTTCTCTTTAGATTATTTAAGTTTAATATTCAACCAGGAAATAAAGAACGTTAAAATAACAAAGGAAAAAACAATCAAAGAGACATTCCTGAAAAATACGTGCTCATAAAAAAGATAAAAAACGTACAAAATTGGGCACGCAACTTTCAGGACGTTTATATGTTTAGAATTCTCTTTATCTTTAAAGTTAAAATTACATAAAAATATAAAGAAATATGAAAGCATGGCTGAAAACATCATTGATAAGGCGCGATATGGCAGTCCTGAATTAAAGGTTTCGACTCCTAATAATATTGTCGATAGCGTTGCAATTATAATTGCCACTTTTTTACTAGAGGTGAAAGTAACGACAAAAAATATCAATGATATAAATAAGAAAGAAAAAAATATGTAAATATTTGTTGATATATGTACTTTATGAGGAACTGTAAAATAGGTATAACTGATTGTAATTATGATGGTAATTATTCTGTATAGCATGCATGCTAACAGGCCAATCAGTAGTTTGTTCGCAAATTTATAAGGGGATTCGCTATTGGTTGATTGCATGGTTATTATGCTCTTGAATTGTGTATTTTATTGGAATGTTTCTTGGTTAACTAAAACAATGCATTTAATAGGTGGTGGTGTAAATATCAATGTCATACTCATTATCACAGACTACTATTACTCTACGAGTTATGTCAAAAAATAACGTTAAATCATAGGTTCCCTGTTCTCTGAAAATACTCTGCGCAAATGACGTGAAATTATTCCCATTTATAACTATTTTTACTTTACCTTCATAGATAAGCCAGCAACGAAAACATTCAGCTGTACCAGATAATGTCACTATCTGACTGATTAGAAGATTTATATTTACCGGATGAGGTAAAAAAAGTCTGTCGTTGAGGCAATCAATATTATGTGTTTGATGAAACTCTTTTCTCATTAATGAAGAGTTATCATATAGCAGGGTTATACTAAACGAGTCAATTCCGTCAAGCTTTTGCATAAATTTGTTTGCTTTATAAATAAGCAACTTTGCTTGTGTTTTTGTCATGATGGTGATCTTTTATGCAAGGGGGAATTATTGGAATTCAAATGTTTTATATTCCTCTGTAATCATCTTTAAACTTAACATAGCCATGTCTCGGGTATCTTCATCATCAGATTGTAGAGAAATATTTAATCCTTTAATTAAGGTGTTATCGGGAAAAGCCATTGCCAATAATGTACACCAACATCGGACACTTTTTATTGTCAGAGGATTTTCCAGTATGTTGGCGATATTTGAAGCTATAATGTTTTTATCACACTTGTACAAAAAATCTTCGACCAACTGATATACACCGAAGCCATCACCTTCCCCAAACGATTGTAAAAATAACGGTATGGCTTCTTCAGCAGGATTTGCAGAAAAATAAAGCCTTACATTGTTATATTTATTGATAAGTTCCTGAGTGATGTCATAATCATTTGGCATAGGTTGGTTTAGAGCAAGGAATGCTAATGCTTCTTTTTTAGTCATATTCATAATGGTTAATATTGCTTGCTGGAAGAATTAAGGTAAAAATGGTTCATAGACAGAATTAAATAGGAAGTCTTGTTTCCAGATAACTTTATCATGAAAAAGAGATTTGGCTTGATGCGTATAAAGATTATGAGGATAAATAGTTTCTCCACCATAAATGATGTTCTTTCCCGTTACACCGGAGAATTCATTGGCTATAATCTGTCGTTTAAGCCAGTGAATGACTTTACATAAGCATATTAATTTATCCTTAGAATCAGTTGTGTTAATTTCAGTAAGTTGTAAAATCTTTTCCCCATTATACTCAACTAAATGCCCCGGCTTTATTTCAATTCAACCACAATAACGATCAATGCTACTAAACTTTATTCTTCTATTGTTAGGTTTAATGCTGGGCATAAGATAAATTCGATGTGCTACGGCAGGGATCTTTTCTGTTAAGACATTTAATTGCTTAGAGTATTCATCTTGTAGTGTAAACCAAATTGAATGTAATTTGTATTTTGAGGCTACAATCGCGAGCCAATTAGACAGTTCCTCGTTCGTGCAAAAAACATTTATCCTGGCAGTTGCCATTCGTAATCCTTTTTATATAAGATTGTGTGAATGTCACCGAAACAACTTGATATGAATAAAATAGCTAAAGCGAAATGGATGACGTGTTACTAAAAAACCATTCTGAAAAGGAAGCCTGAATAAACGCGATGACGAAACTTCCACTCTCCATGTTTCATCAGAAAAATAACTAAATTCGATGTGGTTTTCATATAATCTCATTTCACGTAAGGTTCCGCTACCATAAGGGACCGCAATCAGGGAAAGATTACGAAAGCCCGCTCCCAGCAAGGACTGACGCCAGATAGTTTCTGTCCATGGCTGCTTTTCGCATCTTACGTCTTAACCCTGCCTTGAATACCTTATCATTCGTCAAAATATTAATAGCGATGTGCCGTATCCCTGAAAATAATTCTGCGGCGTTTCCTCTTCTTATTTTGCAGTCGTCTTCATTCATTACCACGTCCAGACGCCAGTGCAGCTTATTCTCCACGTGCCAG
>NZ_KE137316.1:4523091-4523699 GCF_000408845.1 Escherichia sp. KTE172
AACTGATATAATATCTGACCGTCATTTCTGGCTCTTTCTTTTGTTCTGCTATTATTGACCGAAAGGAGACTGCCACGCATAATTTCTTCAGACCTTTCCATTCAAACGTGAAATCAATAAGTTCATCAGGGACATCGCAAACAATGTGAAGACGGATTTCTTCTCTGCCGTGACTCTTTTCACTAATTGCGTAACTGTCATGCTCTGGATTATTTAATTCTTTCAGTGGGAATTTTTCCTCGAAGGCTTTATTTAGCCGCCCCTGGTTTCTTTTTACAGCGAATAAATAATCACCGCCCTGTTTTTGTATCTTCTCTGCAATATCTTTCTGGCAACCCATCGTATCAGTTGTGATGATTTTTCCTTTAATATCCAGCATGTTAAGAAGTTATGGGATAGCTGTAATCTCATTAGATTTCTCATCCGTCTTGATCTGTCCGATGACCAGACTGTGCATTGTTGAGAACGCACTAATGACATGAATCGCTCCCCTGCGGCGACTCTTGTCATAATAGTGCCGGAGCGTTTTTCCATCAATTGCGATGACGTCTTTATCATCTGAAGTATGGCAATCTCGCATCCAGTTAATAAAGCACTCGTGAAATTTT
>NZ_KE137316.1:4524724-4526016 GCF_000408845.1 Escherichia sp. KTE172
CAAATAGTCAACAGTAGAATATCCGATAATTTATGTTCCACTTTCCAGGCTTGTCTGTAATCGGGGGTAATAGAAATATGTTCCATCAATTTTTTAAGTTCCATTTTGTTCTCCTTAATTATGTAAGGAGTATTTGATCATGTATAAGCAATAAAAAACAGCTTCAGGTAATGAGGAATATCTCAATTTGTAAACATAAAATGCGAATTATTTAGTACAAAAAGTGTACTTCTGATGATCTTTCCCTGGGAGGTGATACTGACCGTCTGCCCGAATTCGTCATAGAGGAAAAACGTCGCGCCGCCCTCCGGGTCAATTTCACACACCGGAAGCCGGTCTTCACTGAAGCGGATAATGGTGGTATGCCCCAGCGAATCAGTCATCTCCAGCTCATGGCAGAAATCATTCCATACAAAGTGGTAGTCGTAGTACCCGCCGTCGCCCAACAGCAATCAATCATCGAATCAAATTAACTTGACAAGGTTTTTATTTTTTCGTGTTCGAAAAATAAATGTAGCATAGCGTCATTAATATTACCGCCTATAATACAAAAATAGTTATCAAAACCACCATAAAGAGCACCATCATCTGAAATAAAATATGTCATATGCTCAGAAAAACCAACACCAACAGGACATAAACGCTTATTGACCAATGGTTCATAGACTTCAGTTATCCATTTAGAGTCTATCCAACCAGCAGCTTTTATTGGATCAAAATCGGATTTATCATACTCATTAGGATCTGAATAAGATTCATGCCGTACTATCAACCCTCCAAACTCTGATAAAAAATCACAAATAATTTCATTAACAAAATATTTCTTAATGGATAAACACTTTATATATTTATCTATGTTTTCTTTTCTGCCATAGTGCCATCCATTTTGCAACAGGACACTCATCACTTGTTTATTCGTTATATGATTCATAATTACCCCGTTAATACATTAATTCCTAAATATTTGAAAATTTCCTGACAGTTTCTACAGTTCGGAAAAGCACTTCCATCACCAGTATGAACTGTAGCCATTTCCAAATCATGCAACGATGAATTATCTTTGAGAGCTTTATTCACCGCATCTATTTCAGCACAATTATTAACAGCCCAAGGCAAGATTACGAAAGCCCGCACCCCGCAAGGACTGCCGCCAGGTAGTTTCTGTCCATGGCTGCTTTTCGCATCTTACGTCTTAACCCTGCCTTGAATACCTTATCATTCGTTAAAATATTAATAGCGATGTGCCGTATCCCTGAAAATAATTCTGCGGCGTTTCCTCTTCTTATTTTGCA
>NZ_KE137316.1:4526661-4528769 GCF_000408845.1 Escherichia sp. KTE172
TTCTCCTTAATTATGTAAGGAGTATTTGATCATGTATAAGCAATAAAAAACAGCTTCAGGTAATGAGGAATATCTCAATTTTTAAACATAAAATGCGAATTATTTAGTACAAAAAAGCAGCGTTACGTGATCTTTCCCTGACAGCAAACTGAATACAGAAACATATTGGTTGGAAATGCTATTTGACAGCAGATCCCGGTGGGCCTGCCACCATCTCTTCACAAGCTTATGCTTATTACATGCAAAACGTCCCGTTTTGCATCTTTGTGCCTACGGCACACCATGCTCTTTCCCTGACAATTGCCGCAGCACGCTGACCATTATCGGCACTCAGATGTAGCAGTCCTTTTTTTCCCGGACCATCGGTGCGGGACATCACAGACGCCAGATATGCCAGCATCAGTGGGCCGGAGGCAGCCCCAACCTCACCGGTACAGGAAGTGAGCATCAGATGAGGGTAATCCGCCACTTTATGTTCCAGAGAACGCAGGACAGCCAGGACGCGGGCTTTCATGCTTTTGCCCTGAAAGGCATGGTCATTCCGCATTGCATTTTTAAAGTTTTTTATCCATTATTTATTCTGATTAATAATCAAAATTGAAATCCTGTCTTTGAAATGTAATGGCAGTGCAACAATCACTATTCAGAACAGAAATCACCTTTCTCTGCCTGAACACAATTAATCAATATATCCCAGTGACCGTTCTCTAAGCGAGCTACACCATAATACCCAGCCAGAACCAGGGTTTTTTCTGTACAACTGATATAACCAGTGCACATTTTTACCTCGCTGGGTAAATCTGGCTGAACAACATCATCCCCGATTATTTGCCACACACCATAATCAGACGTTGCCCAGACACAATTTTCATACCATACCATTTGCCTGAACGGTAAGGTTAACTCCCCCCGATGAATCATCTTCCATTGATCTTTTCGACCTTTAAATACAGTACCGCTTTGCGCACCGATATAAACATAGCCATCCTGACCACAACAGATAGATTCAATGAGCATGTTGCTGGGAAAATGAATTTGCCTCCATTCATCACCATCGAAATTCCAGACATCTCCTTTACCGCCTGCGGCATAGATATCATTTTCAGAGAAGCCATCCACACAACTAAAACCAGCAGCATCCAGGAATAGCATCTGTTCACGGATTGTTTTAATTTCATCTTGCGCAGGGAGATGGATACCTTTATTTAGTTTCTCCCAATTATTTCTATCTATCCTGCGAACAACACTACGTGCGGATCCTACAACATACAATCGACCACCAATAGTCCGGGTATTGCTAATGGCAAATTCATATGGGATCGGTTCTTCAAGCCCTTCAAAACCACTACCTATAGCAAAAACCTCATTTTCCATTGTAACGCCCACGTACTGACTGAATGGAATACTGGTTGTAGCCGAAAATATCTTGTCCATTCCTTCATAACCGCTGTATCCCCATTGCTCTCCTAATGGTTCATCAAAAAAAAAGGAAACAAAATTTTTTCTTGCCAGATGTTCTTCCATTACAGGGTCTATATCATCTCGCTTTTCTCGTGTAGTTATATAAATATAACCAGTGTCTCTTACTGCAACACCATTAATATAAAACCCTTTGAATATTTCATTGTACTCATCTTGAGTAATAATCATGTTTTTAATCTCATATTATTTTCATTTGTTTTTACTGGAGTAAGAGTATGGACGGGATTGTTTTCCACCCATGCCCTTTCTGGAATCCCGGTGTCGCCGGAACATTCCCTTCACTGGTAGAGAAATACGAGCGATCTTTCTGTGCCACCATCGACTTACAGATAAATACGGTAGCTGTTCCGTTCTGCAAATCCCGGGCATACGCCGTGTTGGAATAAGGCACAACGACCGGGCCTGTGGGCGGAGGAGGAGGGGACCAGCAGGGATCGGGAAATGCGCCAGCAGATTTCCCGTCAGACGCTCTGGAGCAGGCTTCCCGCCCGTTGATATAAACGTTAGTTTCCATAATGTGCTATCCGTGTACCCACTTTCCTTTAAATTAACTGCTGGCCCGGGAGGCTATTCAAACGCCATTGAATCAAAGAGGACATTCCAGGCATTACCATCATAAATAGCAG
>NZ_KE137316.1:4529414-4530319 GCF_000408845.1 Escherichia sp. KTE172
CTTCCATATAGCACCGTCAAAATCAGCAATATAAACAAATCCGTCACCGGCACAGCAAACTGTGTACAGAAGTTTATTTGTCGGAAAAGGGAGTTTTTTCCATTGCTCACCATTAAAGTGATAAACGGTTCCCGTTCCACCCACTGCATACATATCTGACTCGGAAAAACCAGATAAATCCTGAAATAAGCTTCTGGACATCGACTCAGCCTTCCGTTCCAGGAATCCATCGGGAACAGGAATAGTTTGTGAAGCATCCAGCCAAACCTGATGATTAATTCGTTTATATATTCTTAACCCTCCCCCAATTGCATAGACACTTGTTCCTACTCTGACTACCTTAATTATAGCTGTTCTCATGTCTGAGGATTTAGAAATAGGAATATCCAGATTATTTTCTCGTCCCTTGTATTCTCTGGTTTTGTAGCTTATGACTTCACAGTCGATATCAACTATAACTAATTCAGTTTGGGAAGGTGACCATCCAGCCGATATCGTTGGATAGCTCAAATTACCGAAAGACATCCCAAACACCCTGTTTTCAGGAGGGTTGTCAATAACTATTGATACCAGCTTGTGTTTAGGCATGTAATAGTCGTTGCCATATTCGATATGATTTTCATCAATTTTTTCAATTAATAATAAGCCAACGCGGCCATGTTCAAAGCCATATGTACAATCATATACTTCAAAATTTTTAAAGGTTTTATCCCAACGTTCTTGACTAATAATCATTTCATTTCCTTAGTTATCACAATTATCATCATAGCTATCTATAAACGTTAGTTTCCATAATATGCTATCCGTGTGCCCACTTTCCTTTAAATTAACTGCTGGCCCGGGAGGCTATTCAAACGCCATTGAATCAAAGAGGACATTCCAGGCATTACCATCATAAATAGCAG
>NZ_KE137316.1:4530329-4711857 GCF_000408845.1 Escherichia sp. KTE172
CCCACTTTCCTTTAAATTAACTGCTGGCCCGGGAGGCTATTCAAACGCCATTGAATCAAAGAGGACATTCCAGGCATTACCATCATAAATAGCAGCTCCTCTGGAACCACAAACCATCATCACGGTCCCATCGGGTGAAACATCAATTCTTTTACTTAAAACGGCCACTTCAGGAGGGACGGGTTTATGTTTTGCATGCATGGCAAGCACCAGTTTGTCATCTTCCAGTACCCAGATGCCATAATCACTGGCACACCAGAGACGTCCATCAAACCATCCCATGTCGAGGAAAGGCATGGTCATTCCACCATGCGTAATTTGTGTCCATTGCTCATTGCGACCCTTCCATATAGCACCGTCAAAATCAGCAATATAAACAAATCCGTCACCGGCACAGCAAACTGTGTACAGAAGTTTATTTGTCGGAAAAGGGAGTTGTTTCCATTGCTCACCATTAAAGTGATAAACCGTTCCCGTTCCGCCCACTGCATACATATCCGATTCGGAAAAACCAGATAAATCTCGGAATCGACTTCTGGTTATTGCTTCTACCTTCCTATCTAACAATCCATCGGGGACAGGCAGGTATGTAGAATGTTCCCGCCAAATTTGGTGATCAACACGTTTGTATATTCTGAAACCACTACCGATAGCGTAAACACTGTTTTCAATTCGTACTACTTTTATTATAACGGAAAACATATCGATAGAACCTGGTATGAGTATATTTATACTTTCTTCTACTCCTTTGTATACATCTTCTTTATAACTCATAACATCACGGTCCTGACTGACCATAACATATTCGGTCTGAGATGGGGGCCAACCAGAAGATATAGTCATCAGAGATATCCCTGTTGCGCGACGACCATATATGCGATATTTTTTGGAGAGGGTAAACGTAATGGAAATTAATCTCTTTTCAGGTGGGTAAAAAGGGTTTTCATATTCGGCATGCTCCTCATCTACCACTTCAATCAATGAAAGACCTACTTTTCCATGCTCGTAACCATAGGTGCAGTCATATATATAAAAGCCTTTGAGATATTTCTGATACGATTCTATATCTATGATCATTTATCACCTCAAATATCTTCATCGTTTATAACACCCCCATCACCTGCATTGATTTTTGCAGAGTTAAATCACCACAGGTATAAGCGTCTTGGTAAGCTTTATCCAGTTGCGCTTTCAAACAAGATTTATCACAACCGTACATTAATGCAACCTCATCAATTACCATACATCTGGCATCTTTATAACTCATTTCTTTTCCAAAATGCTTTTCTTCTATTAGAGTGCCTGTAGCTGAGTGTAATGCACCATGTGAACCAGTACGATTGTCTTTTCCTTCCAGACAAATTGTAGGCGCTTTGCCTTCGGTATATTCCCCCCCCAGCACTTTCTTGTTGGATATTTGCTACGGGGCATTCTTTATATTAATTTTTCTTCCTTATGGAGTATCTCTGTTTGACACTTTAAAGTCTCTATGAGAATTATAAGATTTTTTTTAAAATAATACGTTTTCAGATTTAGCAACAGGATTTTCACTCATACGATTAATATACGATATTTTAATCTCAAAAATATATTTGGCTGGTGAAGCTATCTGGGGTGTATATTCACACCACATATATTATCAAAAGGCAGTTACGCTACCGCCATACCCTGATAAAACTCACCATCTGCACGAAACGGATTTTACGCTTTTTCTTCCGGCGAAATATCAAATTCTCAATTCAAATAATATCTATTGCGTTATATGACCTATCACTCCCTCTCCGGCAGCACAATCACAAACCTTGTTCCTCGCGCATCTGACGTTACCGCAACTGTGCCTTTATGCGCGACAACAATCGATTTCACTATCGCCAGCCCAATGCCGCTACCTTCGCCTTTTCGCTGGCGGGAAGGATCAACGCGGTAGAAACGGTCAAACAATCGCGGTAAGTGTTCGGGCGCAATGGGCGTACCGGGGTTTTCGACGGTAACTTGCACCTGATGATCGACCGCCTGGCAGCGTACTACAATAGCCTCTCCGGGTGGCGTATAACGCAGGGCATTAGAAAGCAGGTTGTTTAACGCCCGACGCAGCATCAGCGGATCGCCCGCAACCTGACACTCGTCACCAACAAACCGCAACTCCACGCCGCGATCTTCCGCTAACGCCTCGAAAAAATCGAACACTTTGCCGACTTCATCCGCCAGGTTGAGCATTTTCTTTTCGGGGATTAACTGGTTGTTATCGGCCTGGGCGAGAAACAACATATCGCTGACCATTTTCGCCATTCGCGTCAGCTCTTCGAGATTAGAGTAGAGCACATCTTCCAGCTCCTTCTGGCTGCGTGACTGGCTGAGGGCGATTTCGGTTTGCGTTATGAGATTCGTAATTGGTGTACGAATTTCGTGAGCGATATCCGCTGAGAAATTGGACTGGCGAGTAAAGACATCCTCAATACGCTCGATCATATGGTTGAACGACAGTACCAGCTGTTCCAGCTCAATCGGCACGGTCTGCGGGTCAAGGCGAACGTCGAGATCTTTCGAGGTGATATTCTGGATTTGACGGCTGACGCTGCGGATCGGCGCGTGACCTTTATGTACCGCCAATAGCACGATAAAGACGATCAGGATGCTGATGATCGATGCGGTCATAATAAGTTTATTCATCAAATCATTTATGTAATGAAGATGAAAATCGATCGAAAGCGCGATGTAGAGCGTATAAATCGGTTTGCCGTCCACCAACGGGCCAACCGGCAAGTTAATCATCCGCCAGTTGCTGTGTTCCATATGCCCGTGACCGTGGCCCGGCATCATCATTGTCGGGCCGGAAAGGAGATACACCTCGCCGCCCCGCGCGTCTTTATCGGGTATGGCATCACGTGCAAACTCGCGGATATCGGGCGCACCGGGGGAGTGATATACCGTTTTACCGTGGCTATCTGCCAGGGAGATCAACACATTGGAATAACCACTGACAATATCTTCCAGCGTCATTAAGCGTCGGGCTTGCGTTTCGTCAGGGTGATTAAGTACCCGTTCAAGTGTGGCGCTAATTTCTTTTAAATCATTAATATCCTGCTCGGCAAAATGCACTTTTACCGAGTGGATCATTATCCATGCAAAGGCGAAAAACGCCGCGATGGTGGCGAGGCTGATAAAAAAGGTCAGGCGGGTTGCCAGCGAAAACGGGCGCTGAAATGGCTTACTGACCATCCGGCACCTCAAGCATGTAACCCACGCCGCGCACGGTTTGAATCAGCTTCGGCTCAAAGTCGTTGTCGATTTTGCCACGCAGCCGCTTCACCGCCACATCAATGGCGTTAGTGTCGCTGTCGAAATTCATGTCCCACACCTGCGAGGCGATAAGCGAGCGGGGCAGCACTTCGCCCTGATGGCGAAGGAAAAACTCCAGCAGAGTAAACTCTTTACTGGTCAGAGTGATGCGCGTACCGCTGCGGGTGACTTTGCGGCTGACGAGATCGACCATCAAATCGGCAACCTGAAACTGACTTTCGATAATCACCGCCGCCCCGCGCCGCAGTAATGTGCGCACCCGCGCCAGCAGTTCAGCAAAAGCGAATGGCTTCACCAGGTAGTCATCTGCCCCCAACTCCAGCCCCTTGACGCGATGTTCAATGGTGCCAAGCGCGGTAAGCAACAGAATCGGCATCCCTTTATTGGCGGAACGCAACATACGCACGATATCCCAGCCGTTCACGTCTGGCAGCATAATATCGAGGATTATCAGGTCATAATCACCGGTCATCGCCAGATGGTAGCCATTCAGCCCGTTGTCGGCCAAATCGACCACAAAACCGGCTTCGGTTAACCCTTTGGTCAAGTATTCTCCGGTTTTCTTTTCATCTTCGACAATCAACAGTTTCATATTTCCTCCGCATGTTGCCCGGGCAATTCTAGAGTAGCGGGATCAGATGGCAATCGCTTATTGGCAAAATGACAATTTTGTCATTTTCCTGTCACCGGAAAATCAGAGCCTGGCGGGTAAAGTTGGCGACATAAAATCACCAGAAATTATGTGCCTATGTCTCCTTGTAAACTTCTGCCATTTTGTGTGGCCCTTGCGCTAACCGGTTGTTCACTGGCACCGGATTATCAGCGCCCGGCAATGCCCGTGCCGCAGCAGTTCTCACTCAACCAGAACGGCCTGGTTAACGCAGCAGATAACTACCAGAACGCGGGCTGGCGCACCTTTTTTGTTGATAATCAGGTGAAGACGCTGATTAGCGAGGCGCTGGTGAATAACCGGGATTTGCGCATGGCGACGCTGAAAGTGCAGGAAGCGCGGGCGCAATATCGTCTGACCGATGCCGACCGCTACCCACAGCTCAATGGCGAGGGCAGCGGCAGCTGGAGCGGCAATCTTAAAGGCGATTCAGCCACGACGCGGGAGTTCTCGACTGGCCTTAACGCCAGCTTTGATCTCGATTTTTTCGGTCGCTTAAAGAACATGAGCGAAGCCGAGCGACAAAATTATTTAGCCACTGAGGAAGCCCAGCGCGCGGTGCATATTCTGCTGGTTTCTAATGTCGCGCAAAGCTATTTCAATCAGCAGCTGGCGTATGCGCAATTGCAAATCGCCGAAGAAACGCTGCGTAATTATCAGCAGTCATATGCGTTTGTCGAAAAACAACTGTTGACCGGTAGCAGCAATGTTCTGGCGCTGGAACAGGCTCGCGGGGTGATTGAAAGTACCCGCAGCGACATCGCTAAACGTCAGGGGGAACTGGCGCAGGCGAATAATGCATTGCAACTGTTATTGGGAAGCTACGGCAAGCTGCCGCAAGCGCAGACAGTAAACAGCCACAGCCTGCAAAGCGTTAAATTACCGGCGGGCTTGTCGTCGCAAATTTTATTGCAGCGCCCGGATATTATGGAAGCTGAACACGCGTTAATGGCGGCTAATGCCAATATTGGTGCTGCACGTGCAGCATTTTTCCCGTCTATCAGCCTGACCAGCGGAATATCGACCACCAGCAGCGATCTGTCGTCATTATTTAACGCCAGCAGCGGGATGTGGAATTTTATTCCCAAAATTGAGATCCCCATTTTTAATGCCGGACGCAACCAGGCCAATCTGGATATCGCCGAAATTCGCCAGCAGCAGTCGGTGGTGAATTATGAACAGAAAATCCAGAACGCCTTTAAAGAAGTGGCAGATGCGCTGGCATTACGTCAAAGCCTGAACGATCAAATTAGCGCCCAGCAGCGTTATCTGGCGTCGCTGCAAATTACTTTGCAACGGGCGCGGGCATTATATCAGCACGGCGCGGTAAGTTATCTGGAAGTGCTGGATGCTGAGCGTTCTTTATTTGCAACCCGACAAACTTTACTTGACCTGAATTATGCCCGTCAGGTTAATGAAATTTCTTTATATACCGCCTTAGGCGGCGGTTGGCAGCAATAATTTTTAACTCCAGGAGAGAATAAATGAAAAAAGCACTGCAAGTCGCAATGTTCAGTCTGTTTACCGTTATTGGCTTTAATGCCCAGGCTAACGAACATCATCATGAAACCATGAGCGAGGCACAACCACAGGTCATTAGCGCCACCGGTGTGGTAAAAACCATTGATCTGGAAAGCAAAAAAATCACCATCCACCACGATCCAATTACCGCGGTGAACTGGCCGGAGATGACCATGCGCTTTACCATCACCCCGCAGACGAAAATGAGTGAAATTAAAACCGGCGACAAAGTGGCGTTTAATTTTGTCCAGCAGGGCAACCTTTCTTTATTACAGGATATTAAAGTCAGCCAGTAACCCAGGTTTAATGAGATGAAAAAAATCGCGCTTATTATCGGCAGCATGATCGCGGGCGGTATTATTTCTGCGGCAGGTTTTACCTGGTTTGCAAAGGCGGAACCGCCCGCAGAAAAAACGTCGACCGCAGAACGTAAAATTTTATTCTGGTACGACCCGATGTATCCCAATACGCGGTTCGATAAACCAGGTAAATCGCCGTTTATGGATATGGATCTGGTGCCGAAATATGCCGATGAAGAGAGTTCTGCGTCTGGTGTGCGCATTGACCCGACTCAGACGCAGAATCTGGGGGTGAAAACGGCTACCGTCACGCGCGGGCCGCTGACTTTTGCCCAGAGTTTCCCGGCGAATGTCAGTTACAACGAGTATCAGTATGCCATTGTGCAGGCTCGCGCTGCCGGGTTTATCGACAAGGTGTATCCGCTTACCGTGGGCGATAAAGTGCAAAAGGGCACACCGCTTCTCGACCTGACCATTCCCGACTGGGTGGAAGCGCAGAGTGAGTATTTACTGCTGCGCGAAACCGGCGGTACGGCGACCCAGACTGAAGGCATTCTTGAGCGGCTGCGACTGGCGGGAATGCCGGAGGCGGATATTCGCCGCCTGATCGCCACGCAAAAAATCCAGACTCGCTTTACGCTCAAAGCGCCCATTGATGGCGTGATCACCGCGTTTGATCTGCGCGCGGGAATGAATATCGCCAAAGATAATGTGGTAGCGAAAATTCAGGGTATGGACCCGGTGTGGATCACTGCCGCGATCCCGGAGTCCATCGCCTGGCTGGTGAAAGATGCCTCGCAGTTTACGCTCACCGTTCCGGCGCGACCTGATAAAACACTCACCATTCGCAAATGGACCCTGCTACCCGGCGTGGATGCCGCGACCCGCACGCTGCAGCTGCGTCTGGAAGTCGACAACGCCGACGAGGCGCTAAAACCGGGAATGAACGCCTGGTTGCAACTCAACACCGCCAGCGAACCGATGCTGCTCATTCCGTCACAGGCGCTGATTGATACCGGCAACGAACAGCGGGTGATTACCGTTGATGCCGACGGACGCTTTGTACCGAAACGCGTTGCCGTTTTCCAGGCATCGCAAGGCGTCACCGCGTTACGCTCTGGTCTGGCGGAAGGTGAAAAGGTGGTTTCCAGCGGCCTGTTCCTGATTGATTCCGAAGCCAATATTTCTGGCGCACTGGAGCGGATGCGCTCTGAAAGTGCTACCCATGCGCATTGAGGGAATAGCCAATGATTGAATGGATTATTCGTCGCTCGGTGGCGAACCGTTTTCTGGTGCTGATGGGCGCGTTGTGTCTGAGTATCTGGGGCACCTGGACCATCATTAACACGCCAGTGGATGCACTGCCGGATCTCTCTGATGTACAGGTGATTATTAAAACCAGCTATCCCGGTCAGGCACCGCAAATCGTTGAAAATCAGGTGACTTATCCGCTAACCACCACTATGTTGTCGGTGCCTGGCGCGAAGACTGTGCGCGGTTTCTCGCAGTTTGGCGACTCTTATGTGTATGTCATTTTCGAAGATGGCACCGATCCATACTGGGCGCGCTCGCGGGTGCTGGAGTACCTCAACCAGGTACAGGGTAAGCTGCCTGCGGGAGTCAGCGCCGAGCTGGGGCCAGATGCCACGGGTGTTGGCTGGATCTATGAATATGCACTGGTGGATCGCAGCGGTAAGCACGATCTTGCCGATTTACGCTCATTGCAGGACTGGTTTCTCAAATATGAGCTGAAAACCATTCCTGACGTTGCGGAAGTGGCGTCGGTAGGCGGTGTGGTGAAAGAGTATCAGGTGGTTATCGATCCTCAGCGCCTGGCGCAATATGGCATCAGTCTCGCCGAAGTAAAAAGCGCGCTGGATGCTTCAAACCAGGAAGCGGGCGGTTCGTCGATCGAACTGGCGGAAGCGGAATATATGGTGCGCGCCAGCGGCTATCTGCAAACGCTCGACGACTTTAATCACATCGTTTTAAAAGCCAGTGAAAATGGCGTGCCCGTTTATCTGCGCGATGTTGCGAAGGTCCAGATTGGCCCGGAGATGCGCCGGGGCATTGCCGAACTGAGCGGCGAAGGCGAAGTGGCGGGCGGGGTGGTGATCCTGCGCTCCGGCAAAAACGCCCGAGAAGTGATCGCCGCCGTGAAAGACAAACTGGAAACGCTGAAAAGTAGTCTGCCGGAAGGCGTGGAGATAGTTACAACATACGATCGCAGCCAGCTCATTGACCGCGCCATCGACAACCTCAGCGGCAAGTTGCTGGAAGAGTTTATTGTGGTGGCGGTAGTCTGTGCGCTGTTTCTCTGGCATGTGCGCTCGGCGCTGGTGGCGATTATTTCGTTGCCGCTGGGGTTGTGTATTGCTTTTATTGTCATGCACTTTCAGGGACTGAACGCCAATATTATGTCGCTGGGCGGCATTGCGATTGCCGTCGGGGCGATGGTCGATGCCGCTATCGTCATGATCGAGAATGCGCATAAACGGCTGGAAGAGTGGCAGCACCAGCATCCTGACGCCACGCTGGATAATAAAACGCGCTGGCAGGTGATCACCGATGCGTCTGTTGAAGTGGGTCCGGCGTTGTTTATCAGTCTGCTGATTATCACGTTGTCGTTTATCCCGATCTTCACCCTGGAAGGGCAGGAAGGGCGTCTGTTTGGCCCGCTGGCGTTCACCAAAACGTATGCGATGGCGGGTGCGGCGCTGCTGGCGATCATAGTGATCCCTATCCTGATGGGTTACTGGATCCGTGGCAAAATTCCGCCAGAAAGCAGTAACCCGCTCAATCGCTTTTTGATTCGTGCTTATCATCCGCTGTTGCTGAAAGTACTGCACTGGCCAAAAACCACGCTGCTGGTGGCAGCGCTTTCGGTGCTGACGGTTCTCTGGCCGCTCAATAAAGTTGGCGGGGAATTTTTACCGCAGATCAATGAAGGCGACTTGTTGTATATGCCATCGACGCTGCCGGGGATTTCCGCAGCAGAGGCGGCGAGTATGCTGCAAAAAACCGACAAGCTGATTATGAGCGTACCTGAAGTGGCGCGGGTATTTGGCAAAACCGGGAAAGCGGAAACCGCCACCGATTCTGCTCCGCTGGAGATGGTAGAAACGACCATCCAGCTTAAGCCACAAGATCAGTGGCGGCCAGGCATGACGATGGACAAAATCATTGAAGAACTGGATAACACCGTGCGTCTGCCGGGGCTGGCGAATCTGTGGGTGCCGCCAATTCGTAACCGTATCGATATGCTCTCAACCGGCATTAAAAGCCCTATCGGCATTAAAGTTTCCGGCACTGTGCTGGCGGATATCGACGCGATGGCGGAGCAAATTGAAGAAGTGGCGCGAACGGTGCCAGGCGTAGCTTCTGCGCTTGCCGAGCGTCTGGAAGGTGGGCGCTATATTAACGTTGAGATTAACCGTGAAAAAGCCGCGCGTTACGGTATGACGGTGGCGGATGTGCAATTGTTTGTGACATCTGCGGTGGGCGGGGCGATGGTTGGCGAAACGGTGGAAGGGATTGCCCGTTATCCAATTAATCTGCGTTATCCGCAAAGCTGGCGCGATAGTCCGCAGGCGCTGCGCCAGTTGCCGATTCTGACGCCGATGAAGCAGCAAATCACCCTGGCAGACGTGGCTGACGTTAAAGTCTCTACCGGACCGTCGATGCTGAAAACCGAGAATGCGCGCCCGACGAGCTGGATTTATATCGATGCCCGCGATCGTGACATGGTGTCGGTGGTTCACGATCTGCAAAAAGCGATAGCTGAAAAAGTGCAGTTAAAACCGGGCACCAGCGTGGCATTCTCCGGGCAGTTCGAGCTACTGGAGCGCGCCAACCATAAGCTGAAACTGATGGTGCCGATGACGTTGATGATCATCTTCGTGCTGTTGTATCTGGCGTTCCGTCGGGTGGGCGAAGCGTTGCTGATTATCAGCAGCGTACCGTTTGCGCTGGTGGGCGGCATCTGGTTGCTGTGGTGGATGGGCTTTCATCTTTCCGTGGCGACGGGCACCGGTTTTATTGCCCTTGCCGGGGTTGCCGCCGAATTTGGCGTGGTGATGCTGATGTATTTACGTCATGCCATAGAGGCCGAGCCGTCGTTGAATAATCCGCAAACATTCAGCGAGCAGAAGCTGGATGAGGCGTTGTATCACGGCGCTGTCCTGCGCGTGCGCCCGAAAGCGATGACGGTGGCGGTGATTATCGCTGGTCTGCTGCCGATTCTGTGGGGAACGGGAGCAGGTTCAGAGGTGATGAGCCGGATTGCCGCGCCGATGATTGGCGGCATGATCACCGCGCCTTTGCTATCGCTGTTTATTATCCCGGCGGCGTATAAGCTGATGTGGCTGCACCGACATCGGGTACGGAAATAAAAGCAGGATACCCGGTTTAACCGTGTGGATTGTGTCTTGCGACGATGGGCACTAAATGTTAAAAGGTGCCCCTCAACAAAAAAGACACACAGGGGAAAGGCGTGAAAAACGCGTCAACCGTATCGGAAGATACTGCGTCGAATCAAGAGCCGACGCTTCATCGCGGATTACATAACCGTCATATTCAACTGATTGCGCTGGGTGGCGCAATTGGTACTGGTCTGTTTCTAGGCATTGGCCCGGCGATTCAGATGGCGGGTCCGGCTGTATTGCTGGGCTACGGCGTCGCCGGGATCATCGCTTTCCTGATTATGCGCCAGCTTGGCGAAATGGTGGTTGAGGAGCCGGTATCCGGTTCATTTGCCCACTTTGCCTATAAATACTGGGGACCGTTTGCGGGCTTCCTCTCTGGCTGGAACTACTGGGTAATGTTCGTGCTGGTGGGAATGGCAGAGCTGACCGCTGCGGGCATCTATATGCAGTACTGGTTCCCGGATGTTCCAACGTGGATTTGGGCTGCCGCCTTCTTTATTATCATCAACGCCGTTAACCTGGTGAACGTGCGCTTATATGGCGAAACCGAGTTCTGGTTTGCGCTGATTAAAGTGCTGGCAATCATCGGTATGATCGGCTTTGGCCTGTGGCTGCTGTTTTCTGGTCACGGCGGCGAGAAAGCCAGTATCGACAACCTCTGGCGCTACGGTGGTTTCTTTGCCACCGGCTGGAATGGGCTGATTTTGTCGCTGGCGGTGATTATGTTCTCCTTCGGCGGTCTGGAGCTGATTGGGATTACTGCCGCTGAAGCGCGCGATCCGGAAAAAAGCATTCCGAAAGCGGTAAATCAGGTAGTGTATCGCATCCTGCTGTTTTATATCGGTTCACTGGTAGTTTTACTGGCACTCTATCCGTGGGTGGAAGTGAAATCCAACAGTAGCCCGTTTGTGATGATTTTCCATAATCTCGACAGCAACGTGGTAGCTTCTGCGCTGAACTTCGTCATTCTGGTAGCATCGCTGTCAGTGTATAACAGCGGGGTTTACTCTAACAGCCGCATGCTGTTTGGCCTTTCTGTGCAGGGTAATGCGCCGAAGTTTTTGACTCGCGTCAGCCGTCGCGGCGTGCCGATTAACTCGCTGATGCTTTCCGGAGCGATCACTTCGCTGGTGGTGTTAATCAACTATCTGCTGCCGCAAAAAGCGTTTGGTCTGCTGATGGCGCTGGTGGTAGCAACGCTGCTGTTGAACTGGATTATGATCTGCCTGGCGCATCTGCGTTTTCGCGCGGCGATGCGACGTCAGGGACGTGAAACACAGTTTAAGGCGCTGCTTTATCCGTTCGGCAACTATCTTTGTATTGCCTTCCTCGGCATGATTTTGCTGCTGATGTGCACGATGGATGATATGCGCTTGTCAGCGATCCTGCTGCCGGTGTGGATTGTATTCCTGTTTGTGGCATTTAAAACGCTGCGTCGGAAATAAGGCATTCACGCTACATCCGACAAAACGATGTCCGCTCTCATCCATTCGATGAGAGCGGTTTTTTGTGCACAGAAAACCCCCAGCTAGGCTGGGGGTTCCGGAAAGCTTTCAGCTTTAAGCCAGTTATTAAAACCCCTTTTGATTTGTTAAAACACCTTGCGGTCTGGCAACTGCAAGTGTCAAACAAGAAATCAAAAGGGGGTCCCAATGGGGAACGAAAAGAGCTTAGCGCACACCCGATGGAACTGTAAATATCACATAGTATTTGCGCCAAAATACCGAAGACAGGTGTTCTACAGAGAGAAGCGTAGAGCAATAGGCAGTATTTTGAGAAAGCTGTGTGAGTGGAAAAGTGTACGGATTCTGGAAGCTGAATGCTGTGCAGATCATATCCATATGCTTGTGGAGATCCCGCCCAAAATGAGCGTATCCGGCTTTATGGGATATCTGAAAGGGAAAAGCAGTCTGATGCTTTACGAGCAGTTTGGTGATTTGAAATTCAAATACAGGAACAGGGAGTTCTGGTGCAGAGGGTACTACGTCGATACGGTGGGTAAGAACACGGCGAAGATACAGGATTACATAAAGCACCAGCTTGAAGAGGATAAAATGGGAGAGCAGTTATCGATTCCCTATCCGGGCAGCCCGTTTACGGGCCGTAAGTAACGAAGTTGGATGCAAATGTCAGATCGTGTGCGCCTGTTAGGGCGCGGCTGGTAAGAGAGCCTTATAGGCGCATTTGAAAAACCTCCGGCTATGCCGGAGGATATTTATTTAATTACTGCTTAAATGCACCCGCCAGAGAGCGAATATCATTGCCGGTTGGCGACTGATGAAGTCGCAGACCAAACTCTTCGACAATCGCAAATATGTGATCGAATATATCAGCCTGAATGCTTTCATATTCCAGCCACACCACGGTGTTGGTAAACGCATAGATCTCGAGCGGTAAACCGTTATCACCAGGAGCCAGTTGGCGCACCATTAAGGTCATATCTTTGCGAATCCGCGGATGATTCCGCAGATATTCGTTCAGATAGGCACGAAAGGTTCCAATATTGGTCATTCGGCGCAGGTTTAATACCGACTCCGTAGAACCTTGCTGGCGATTCCACTCATTAATTTCCTGATGGCGGCTGGTTAAATAAGGCTTTAACAAATGCGCTTTATTCAGACGTTGCATTTCGTCTTCATCAAGAAAACGAATACTGGTGACATCAATACTGATACTGCGCTTAATACGTCGCCCGCCAGATGCTGACATCCCGCTCCAGTTTTTAAAGGAGTCAGAAACCAGAGACCAGGTGGGAATAGTGGTAATGGTATTGTCCCAGTTACGTACTTTGACGGTGGTTAACCCAATATCGATCACCGCGCCATCCGCGCCGTATTTCGGCATCTCCAGCCAGTCGCCCAGTTTCAGCATATCGTTCGCGGAAAGCTGAATACCTGCCACCAGACCAAGAATCGGATCTTTAAATACCAACATTAGCACGGCAGCCATTGCACCAAGACCGCTGATCAGAATCGCTGGCGACTGACCAATCAGCAGCGAGATCATCAAAATGCCGACCAGAATCGCGCCGATCAGTTTAATCCCCTGAAATATCCCTTTCAGCGGTAACTGAGATGCCGCCGGGAATTTCTGCGCCAGATTCAAAATAACATCCAGCAACGAGAAGACTGAAAGCAGCGCATACATCATGATCCACAACTGCGCGCAGGTAGTCAGAATATCTGCCGCTTCGGTGCCTTTTTGCAGCCAGAATACCGCCTGAATATTGACGATAATCCCCTGCAGGGTAAAAGCTAAACGGTGGAAGAGTTTATTCTGGGTAATGATTTGCAACCAAAGCCGTGAACTGGCAATGGCGCGTTTTTCGAAGGTCCGCAGTACCACCCAATGCAAAATAATATGCACCACGACGGCGGTCAGAAAAATAATACCGAAAATCATCACCATTGAGGTGGTGTGATCGATCTCAATACCCGCTAAATCTTCAACCTGGGATATTAAATCCTGCATAACGTCTCCTTTATACAACAGCAGCCTATGATGACGGCTGAAACAGGGTTATGCAAATCAGGAGAATCTGAGGGGAAATAGCCGGGCAGATGCCCGGCAAGAGAGAATTACACTTCGGTTAAGGTGATGTTTTGCGGCAGACGAGATTTCGGCAGCGTAGCGTTAAAATCTTCAACGCTGTGATGACCCACCGGAACAACTACCAGACTGGTGTAGCCTTTCTCTTTCAGACCAAATTCTGCATCGAGGATTGCGGCGTCAAAACCTTCGATGGGTACCGCGTCCAGACCCAGCGCCGCCACGCCGAGCAGGAAGTTGCCGACGTTGAGATAAACCTGTTTTGCCATCCACTCTGCATCATCATGCAGATCTTTACGGTGCATATCGGCGAAGAACTTGCGACCTTTATCGTTCGCGGCTTTCGCTTCCGGCGTGGCAAAGCGGCCATCGGCATCTTCCTGGTCAACAACCAGCTTCAGCCAGGCATCGTCCATCGCGGTTTTTGCACAGAACACCACAACGTGCGAGGCATCAAGCATTTTACGCTCGTTGAACACGTAATTACCGGCAGCGGATTTGGCAACACGCGCTTTACCTTCTTCCGTGCTGGCAACAATAAAATGCCACGGCTGGGAGTTGGTGCTGGATGGGCTGTATTGCAGGAGAGTTTTGATCTGCTCGGCCTGTTCCGGGGTTAGTTTTTTGCTGGCATCAAATGCCTTAGTGGAATGACGCTTTAAGGCGACAGAAATGATATCCATAAAGACTCCATGTGAAAGTAATTTTGCGTGCCAGCAGATTACAAGGATCGAGATGAAATGGTAAGCGAGAAAAATGCGCTATTGATTTACGGTTGAGTAAGGACGCAGTCGTTTTTGATCGCGTTTAGCCAGACCATCAACCACCAGATTCCACGAATCGTTGATCAGATCGCGAAGTAACGCTTCGGAGATTTCCTCGCCGGGATACACCGAAATCCAGTGCTTTTTATTCATGTGATACCCTGGCTTGATGCTTGGGTATATTTGCTGATTTAGCAGGGATTTTTGTGGATCGGACTTCAGATTGATAAAGGGGACGCCGCGCAGCTCCGACGACAGCATAAAAATCTTGCCGCCAATTTTAAAAACATCGAACTCCGGGCCAAAAGGCCAGCAAAGCTCGACAAAGGGTAACTCAAGGGCCAGGCGTTTCGTCGTTTCGTGCGGTGATTGCTTATCCATAAACGTTCCTTTAGGCGAAGGAGAATAAGCAAAGTATGCCGCGAAGTTCGGCGATAATCGACGTTTAATCCGCCAGCGAGAACCAGCGTCGCCAGATAAAGCGCAGAACAAAATACTCAATAGCGCCCAGCACTAAAAACCACAGACAAAACAATAAAGTGTAAAGCTGGCTAAGATCCATCAGATGGAACGTGGTCACCAGTTTTTGTGCCAGCGTCAGCCCCAATGCGGGGGCGGGAAGCAGCAGGCAAGAGAGGAAAGCCATCAGCAAAATGCCTGCTGCGGTGGTCAAGGTTTCTAAAGGGTGTTTCATAACATTGTTAAATGTAAGTTAAAACACCATTGTCAGGGATATTCTTCTGTAAGGCAATTCCCGACTTATTCTCCGGTCCAGATCTCACAATGCTTTTTCACCAGCCCAATTAGCGAGCCACCATCGGCGACGAAATCACGCATTAGCTGCGCTTCATTCAGACCACTGACGACCTGGCGGTGCAGTGCTTCAATTGCGCTCGATGCGCCAATTTTATGTGCAGAAGGGGCGATTTTTTCCAGTAAACGCAAGGTGTCTTCCGTTAGTGACCGACGATCGCCAGTATGCGGATCGGTAATGACGCCTTCCAGCCCATAGCGGCAGGCCTGGAAACGGTTGAATTTATACAGCAGGTAATCTTTCTCCTGATGTTTAAATGGGCGTTCTGTCAGTAACCAGTGGGCGGTAGCCTGAATCAATCCTGCCATATTTACCGCATGGCTAAGGGTTAACGGGGTATCCATTACCCGAACCTCCACCGTGCCAAAATGAGGACTGGGGCGAATATCCCAGTGCAGATCTTTAATGCTGTCGATCATCGTGGTGTAACTCAGGCAGCGAAACAGGGCTTCAAATTGTTGCCAGTTACTGACCCACGGCATCGGGCCATTATCGGGAAAGGCGGAAAAAATATTCGGTCGTGAGGAGGCAAAACGCGTATCCGTTCCTTGCATATATGGTGACGCGGCGGAAAGGGCGATGAAGTGCGGCACAAACCGTGACAGGCCGTGCAGCAAATAAATGGCGTCATCGCCACTGGCGCAACCAACATGGACATGCTGACCAAAAACGGTCGCCTGTTGAATGAGATAACCAAAGTTTTCCAGCGTTCGTTGATAGCGTTCGTTATCGCATACCTCCTGACGCTGCCATTTCTGAAACGGGTGCGTGCCACCGCCGCAAATTTCCAGATGATGATCTGCGGCTGCCTGCAATACGACTTTCTGCATCGCTGAAAATTGCCCGGCAGCCTGGTTGATATCACGGCAAACATCCGTCGCCAACTCCAGCATACTTTCGGTGATATCGTGCTTTACCTCTCCGGCCGTGATCTTATTTTTAACCGCGTCAATCAGCATTGAAGAGTCCTGGCTTAAGTCATAGCCCGGCGGATTAACCACCTGCATTTCCAGTTCAATACCGAGGGTAAAAGGTTCAGAAACATGAAAATCGGGTAATGGCATAGGTTTCTCTTATGTTGGCGTTTTCTATTCAGTATAGAAGTCGGAGCGGCTGGGCGAGATGCGGAAGTTCTGGAATGCTTCTTTTTTTTGGTGATGGTGAACTGATTGTGACTGAAGAAGTTTGGCTACTTTTGCAATGTGACAAGTTATGGCAGAGCTGGCTGGTGGCGAAGAATTTTGACGATTGAGGCATGCAGAAAAATACGGGTTCAGCTTCAGTTGATCAAATGAGGAGTGAGAAGTCCGAAACAGGACTCACTGTATAAATAAACAGCTATTTTGCTGAAGAAGGGTAAGATAACGGCGGGTGCCTGAAGCTTTCCGGTTTCAGGTTTACTCTGAGGTCTGGAAAGATGAAGCCCCAGGACGATATTTCTATCAACCCTGGGGCTGCCACTCCAAACCCAAACAATTTGGATGGTAGTCCCTTCTTCGCATGGAGGCAATATAAACATGCTGACGAAATATGCCCTTGTGGCTGTCATAGTGCTGTGTTTAACGGTGCTGGGATTTACGCTTCTGGTCGGAGACTCGCTGTGTGAGTTTACGGTGAAGGAACGTAATATTGAGTTTAAGGCTGTTCTCGCTTACGAACCGAAGAAGTAGCCGTTGTGCGGGGAGTAATCCCCGCATATCCGGTTGTCAGGTCAGGGTGGTAAGGCACCTGCTTTACACTTTCGCCCGCGGTCAGCAATGGCTGCGGGCGATTTCGTTTTACGAACAATAACGAGCGTTGCCAACAGAAGTCCGAAACAGGACTCGCTGTATAAATAAACAGCTATTTTGATAAGGAAGGGTAAGATAACGGCGGGTGCCTGAAGCTTTCCGGTTTCAGGTTTACTCTGAGGTCTGGAAAGATGAAGCCCCAGGAGATATTTCTATCAACCCTGGGGCTGCCACTCCAAACCAGACAATTTGGATGGTAGTCCCTTCTTCGCATGGAGGCAATATAAACATGCTGACGAAATATGCCCTTGTGGCAGTCATAGTGCTGTGTTTAACGGTGCTGGGATTTACGCTTCTGGTCGGAGACTCGCTGTGTGAGTTTACGGTGAAGGAACGTAATATTGAGTTTAAGGCTGTTCTCGCTTACGAACCGAAGAAGTAGCCGTTGTGCGGGGAGTAATCCCCGCATATCCGGTTGTCAGGTCAGGGTGGTAAGGCACCTGCTTTACACTTTCGCCCGCGGTCAGTGATGGCTGCGGGCGAATCGTACCAGAAGTTGTCAATTAATCGTGTTGGCACAGCGTTATGACTATCTTTTCTTTTATCTGCCAGTGCACAGCAAACTGCTCATCCTCTAGTCGAATGATGATCCGCTGTTTATTCCAGCTAATTATCTGATAATCCAGAAAACCTTGAGCGGCCTGTATCTTGCTTGCCTTAAATGCGCTCTCTTTGGCGGAAAATGCCAGTGTCAGCGCCAGAGAAAAGGTTAAACCGCATTCTGCGAGTCGCTCGTGTTCTGCTGGTGTAATAATGTTGTCTGTCAATTCTCTTGCGGTTTGTACAGAGAAAATCTCTTCGATATCAATGCCAATCGGTTGACGAGATACCACGGCTAATGCCGTAGTCCCGCAGTGGCTAATACTGCCGTATACCTCCGCAGGCCACACAGGTTGGCGTAGCTCGCCGATAGCGGGCACATATTTATAGCCATATTCCCGCAAGGCATAAACAGCAGCGATTCGTCCAGCTAAATGCTCTGTTTTACGTTTACGTCCAGCGTGTTGCAGTTGTGCGTAGTGTGGCAGCCAGAGTAAATCCTGCTCGCGAAAACTCGCCGGATCGAACTCAACAAAATGCAGCGTATGTCCGGCAAAGGGGAGGGCGGTATGCGTAGTTTTCATATCGACTATATTCGAGACTGATGACAAACGCAAAACTGCCTGATGCGCTACGCTTATCAGGCCTACATGGTCCTGCAATATATTGAATTGGCAAGATTTTTGTAGGCCGGATAAGGCGTTCACGCCGCATCCGGCATGAACGACGCGCACTTTGTCAACAATCTGACGTTAGCATCAGAAGTGAGTATTAATGCTCATATACCACGTACGTCCCGGCTCGTTATAGGTATACGCCCCGGCACCGGCGATATAGTTGGCTCCTGCCAGATCGCCCGTGGTCTGGGCATTACCCGCACGCCACAAACGTTTGTCGAACAGGTTGTCCACGCCGCCGGTCAGACTGACATTCTTCGTTACATCCCAGGTCGCGCTCAGGCCAACAATGCTGTACGGGCTGATTTCTTTGGTTTCCGGTCCAACCGCTGGCTGACCTTTATAGTTGTACTTCTTCGGCTGCTGCTTGCCGTACCAGGTGAAGGTTGTTTGCATCGACAAATCTTCCCGTGCCTGCCAGCTCAGCGTTGAGTTCAACGTATACTCCGGGATGATCGACAAACGGTCGCCCGTGGTTTTGTTTTCACTCTTCAGCATATAAGTGATGTTATTGGTCCACATCACCGTTTCGCTAACCGGTACGTTTAACGATCCTTCCAGACCTTCAACCACCGCTTTCGGTACGTTATCCCACTGATAGAGATCGGTGCCGACTGCGTTTTGCCCTACAGCCACATAGCCCGCTTCAATCTTATTGCGATAATCGTTACGGAACCAGGTGACGCCCGCCAGCCAGCCGTCGCGTTTGAACTCCAGACCAATCTCCTTGTTGATACTGGTTTCCGCTTTCAGGTCATCATTACCTTGCAGATAGCAGCCGCCCGCGCTGGCATAGCAGCCCTGACCTTTACTGTAGAGAATGTAGTTTGGGTTAGTCTGGTACAGACTCGGCGCTTTATAAGCACGGGCAATGCCCATTTTCAGCGTGAAGTCATCGCCTAAACCTTGCGAGATATTCAGCGCCGGACTCCAGTTATTGCCAACAATGCTGTGATGATCGAAACGCAGCCCCGGCGTTACGATGGTGCTGTCAGTCAGCTCCATATTGTTTTCGGCAAACAGCGAGAAAATTTCTGCTTTTGAATATGGGCTACGGTCGGTGGCACTCACGCCATCAATAGCGCCACCGGTATTCGTCCCGGTGAGCGCCTGGGTGTTGGAACTTAAGTCCTTCATCCGTTGCTGATTCCACTCCGTACCCAGCGTCAGCGTCTGGTTAACGAGGAAATCAATCGGCAGGTTAACTTCGCTATGCAGCATCACGTCATCGAGATCGATATCGACGAAATCCTGTGTCGCTTTTTCGTTAAATTTCCCTTCTGTGCCGCCCGCCAGACCTTCCGGGATGCGCGAGTTACGGGTGTGTTCGTACTGCACCCAGTTGCTGGTGGTCACGCCGTTATCCCAGCCGCCGTTCCAGGTCAGCGAGTAGTTCTGGCGATACAGACGGTTGGTTTCATCGCCATATTTCGAGCGGGTATAGGAGTCAGAGTTGGTGTTCTGGGTATCGCCCGCATACAGGTTACCCTGGCGGCTGTAACCCGCTTCCAGTTCCAGCGATTGCAATGGTGCGAAGTCCCAGCGCACCACGCCATTAATATCTTTGTTGATCACCCCTTCGCGCCCGGCTGGTAACGTCGTGGCATAGGTTCCGGCACGCGCGGACTGATGGCCCTGGTTGATATCCCACGCGTCAGCCTGGGTTTTGTCGAGGTTGCCATACAAGCGGAAGCTGAATTCGTCGCCCAGCGGACCGGTGAGGCTAAAGTTAGTGCGTTTGGTGGCACCTTCCTCTTTATGTTCTGGCGCATTGAAATATGCGTCCCAGGAGCCGTGCCACTCACCACTGCCTTTTTTGGTAATGATGTTAACCACGCCGCCCGCCGCGCCGTTGCCATAACGCGCAGCTGCCGGACCACGCAGAACTTCAATACGTTCAATCATTTCAGGTGGCACCCAGGAGGTATCACCACGGGTATCGCGCTCGCCACGCCAGCCCTGACGCACCGAGTTACGGCTGCTTACCGGCTTGCCGTCAATCAAAATCAGCGTGTTTTCCGGACCCATGCCGCGAATATCAATTTGTCGGTTATTCCCACGCTGACCACTGGTGGAGTTACCGGTCAGGTTAACGCCTGGCATGGTACGGATGATCTCCGACACATCGCGGGCAACGGGGTTTTTGCGGATTTCATCTGCGGTGATGGTCGAAACGCCAGGCGCTTGCAAGTTCTGCTCGGCGGCGGTAACGACAATGGTATCGTCGTGTGAAACAGGAGTATCGGTTGGCTCTTGTGCCTGTGCTACCCCATAAATCCCCAGATTGACCAACAAGGCCAGGGAATGAATCTTCTTGTTCATTGTTTTATTCCTGCATTTTTGCCACGAATTGCAACTGTCGGGCATGGTCGTCATCAATACGACGCACCCCGCTACCGCGAAAACCTTTGATCCTGAAAGACACGCAGTGCAGTTGGTTAATTAATGTCCGCGCTTCCCACGGCGCGCCATTACGCTATTGCAAATGCAAATAGTTATCAATAATATTATCAATATATTTCTGCAATCAATGAAAAATTGCACAGTAAACATGGGGTTATGGTGTGACGGCGTTAAAAGTAGGAAGTGAGAGCTGGTGGCAGTCGAAACATGGCCCGGAATGGCAGCGTCTGAATGACGAAATGTTTGAGGTCACTTTCTGGTGGCGTGATCCCCAAGGTTCTGAAGAATACTCGACGATAAAGCGGGTATGGGTCTACGTCACTGGTGTGACCGATCACCATCAGAACAGCCAGCCCCAGTCGATGCAGCGAATTGCAGGCACCAACGTCTGGCAGTGGACGACACAACTCAATGCCAACTGGCGCGGCAGCTACTGTTTTATTCCCACCGAACGCGATGACATTTTTTCTGCACCATCCCCCGATCGCCTCGAATTACGTGAAGGCTGGCGAAAACTATTACCCCAGGCGATAGCCGATCCGCTGAATCCACAAAGCTGGAAAGGCGGGCGAGGGCACGCTGTTTCTGCACTCGAAATGCCGCAAGCGCCTCTGCAACCGGGATGGGATTGTCCGCAAGCGCCAGAAATACCTGTCAAAGAAATTATCTGGAAAAGTGAACAGTTGAAAAATTCACGCCGTGTATGGATTTTTACCACCGGCGATGCAACAGCAGAAGAACGCCCGCTGGCAGTTTTGCTTGATGGCGAATTTTGGGCGCAGAGTATGCCCGTCTGGCCTGCGCTGACTTCGCTGACCCATCGTCGGCAACTTCCTCCCGCCGTGTATGTGTTGATCGACGCTATCGACACCACGCACCGCGCTCACGAACTGCCGTGTAATGCGGATTTCTGGCTGGCAGTACAGCAAGAGTTATTACCCCTGGTGAAAGCTATTGCCCCTTTTAGCGATCGCGCCGATCGCACCGTGGTCGCCGGGCAGAGTTTTGGTGGGCTTTCCGCGCTGTATGCCGGACTGCACTGGCCTGAACGTTTTGGCTGTGTATTAAGCCAGTCAGGATCGTACTGGTGGCCGCATCGGGGCGGGCAGCAAGAAGGTGTTTTACTTGAGCAACTTAAAGCTGGTGAAGTTAGCGCCGAAGGTCTGCGCATTGTGCTGGAAGCGGGTATTCGCGAGCCGATGATCATGCGGGCCAATCAGGCGCTGTATGCGCAATTACACCCTATAAAAGAATCCATTTTCTGGCGTCAGGTTGACGGCGGACATGATGCGCTTTGTTGGCGCGGTGGCTTGATGCAGGGGCTAATTGACCTCTGGCAACCACTTTTCCATGACAGGAGTTGAATATGGCATTCAGTAATCCCTTCGATGATCCGCAGGGAGCGTTTTACATTTTGCGCAATGCGCAGGGGCAATTCAGTCTGTGGCCGCAACAATGCGCCTTACCGGCAGGCTGGGACGTTGTGTGTCAGCCGCAGTCACAGGCGTCCTGCCAGCAGTGGCTGGAAGCCCACTGGCGTACTCTGACACCGTCGAATTTCACCCAGTTGCAGGAGGCGCAATGAGCCAGCATTTACCTTTGGTCGCCGCACAGCCCGGCATCTGGATGGCAGAAAAACTGTCAGATTTACCCTCCGCCTGGAGCGTGGCGCATTACGTTGAGTTAACCGGAGAGGTTGATGCGCCATTACTGGCCCGCGCGGTGGTTGCCGGATTAGCGCAAGCAGATACGCTGCGGATGCGTTTTACGGAAGATAACGGCGAAGTCTGGCAGTGGGTCGATGATGCGCTGACGTTCGAACTGCCAGAAATTATCGACCTGCGAACCAACATTGATCCGCACGGTACTGCGCGGGCATTAATGCAGGCGGATTTGCAACAAGATCTGCGCGTCGATAGCGGTAAACCACTGGTCTTTCATCAGTTGATACAGGTGGCGGATAACCGCTGGTACTGGTATCAGCGTTATCACCATTTGCTGGTCGATGGCTTCAGTTTCCCGGCCATTACACGCCAGATCGCCAATATTTACTGCGCATTGCTGCGTGGCGAACCAACGCCTGCTTCGCCGTTTACGTCTTTCGCTGATGTAGTGGAAGAGTATCAGCAGTACCGCGAAAGTGAAGCCTGGCAGCGTGATGCGGCATTCTGGGCGGAACAGCGTCGTCAACTGCCACCGCCCGCGTCACTTTCTCCGGCACCTTTACCGGGGCGCAGCGCTTCGGCAGATATTTTGCGCCTGAAACTGGAATTTACCGACGGGGAATTCCGCCAGCTGGCTATGCAACTTTCAGGTGTGCAGCGTACCGATTTAGCCCTTGCGCTGGCGGCTTTGTGGCTGGGGCGATTGTGCAATCGCATGGACTACGCCGCCGGATTTATCTTTATGCGTCGACTGGGCTCGGCGGCGCTGACGGCTACCGGACCCGTGCTCAACGTTTTGCCGTTGGGGATTCACATTGCGGCACAAGAAACGCTGCCGGAACTGGCAACCCGACTGGCAGCACAACTGAAAAAAATGCGTCGTCATCAACGTTACGATGCCGAACAAATTGTCCGTGACAGCGGGCGAGCGGCAGGAGAGGAACCGCTGTTCGGTCCGGTACTCAATATCAAGGTATTTGATTACCAACTGGATATTCATGGTGTTCAGACGCAAACCCATACCCTGGCAACCGGTCCGGTTAATGACCTTGAACTGGCCCTGTTCCCAGATGAACACGGTGATTTGAGTATTGAGATCCTCGCCAATAAACAGCGTTACGATGAGCCAACGTTAATTCAACACGCTGAACGCCTGAAAATGCTGATTGCCCAGTTCGCCGCGGATCCGGCGCTGTTGTGCGGCGATGTCGATATTATGCTGCCAGGTGAATATGCGCAGCTGGCGCAGATCAACGCCACTCAGGTTGAGATTCCAGAAACCACGCTGAGCGCGCTAGTGGCAGAACAAGCGGCAAAAACACCGGATGCTCCGGCGCTGGTTGATGCGCGTTACCAGTTTAGCTATCGGGAAATGCGCGAACAGGTGGTGGCGCTGGCGAATCTGCTGCGTGAGCGCGGCGTTAAACCAGGCGACAGCGTGGCGGTGGCGCTACCGCGCTCGGTCTTTTTGACCCTGGCGCTGCATGCAATTGTTGAAGCAGGCGCGGCCTGGCTACCGCTGGATACCGGCTATCCGGACGATCGTCTGAAGATGATGCTGGAAGATGCGCGCCCGTCGCTGTTAATCACCACCGACGATCAACTGCCGCGCTTTGCCGATGTTCCAGATTTAACCAGCCTTTGCTATAACGCCCCGCTTAAACCGCAGGGCAGTGCGCCGCTGCAACTTTCACAACCGCACCACACGGCTTATATCATCTTTACCTCCGGTTCCACCGGCAGACCGAAAGGGGTAATGGTCGGGCAGACGGCTATCGTCAACCGCCTGTTGTGGATGCAAAACCATTACCCGCTTACAGGCGAAGATGTCGTTGCCCAAAAAACGCCGTGCAGTTTTGATGTCTCGGTGTGGGAGTTTTTCTGGCCGTTTATTGCCGGGGCGAAACTGGTGATGGCTGAACCGGAAGCGCACCGCGACCCGCTCGCTATGCAGCAATTCTTTGCCGAATATGGCGTAACGACCACGCACTTTGTGCCCTCTATGCTGGCGGCATTTGTTGCTTCGCTGACGCCGGAAACTGCTCGCCAGAGTTGCGCGACCTTGAAACAGGTTTTTTGTAGCGGTGAAGCCTTACCGGCCGATTTATGCCGCGAATGGCAACAGTTAACCGGCGTGCCGTTGCATAATCTATATGGCCCGACGGAAGCGGCGGTAGATGTCAGCTGGTATCCGGCTTTTGGCGAGGAACTGGCACAGGTGCGCGGTAGCAGCGTGCCGATTGGTTATCCAGTGTGGAATACGGGCCTGCGTATTCTTGATGCGATGTTGCATCCGGTGCCGCCGGGTGTGGCAGGCGATCTCTATCTCACCGGCATCCAACTGGCGCAAGGGTATCTGGGACGACCCGATCTGACCGCCAGCCGCTTTATTGCCGATCCTTTTACCCCAGGTGAACGCATGTACCGTACCGGAGATGTTGCCCGCTGGCTGGAAAACGGCGCGGTGGAGTATCTCGGGCGTAGTGACGATCAGCTAAAAATTCGTGGTCAGCGAATTGAACTGGGCGAAATCGATCGCGTGATGCAGGCGCTGCCGGATGTCGAGCAAGCTGTTACCCACGCTTGTGTGATTAATCAGGCGACAGCCACCGGGGGGGATGCGCGTCAGCTGGTGGGCTATCTGGTGTCGCAATCAGGTCTGCCGTTGGATACCAGCGCATTGCAGGCGCAACTGCGCGAAACATTGCCGCCGCATATGGTACCCGTCGTTCTGCTGCAACTTCCACAGTTACCTCTTAGCGCCAACGGCAAGCTGGATCGCAAAGCCTTACCGTTGCCTGAACTGAAAGCACAAGCGCCGGGGCGTGCGCCGAAAGCGGGCAGTGAAACGATTATCGCCGCGGCATTCTCGTCGTTGCTGGGTTGTGACGTGCAGGATGCCGATGCTGATTTCTTTGCGCTTGGCGGTCATTCGCTACTGGCAATGAAACTGGCTGCGCAGTTAAGTCGGCAGTTTGCCCGTCAGGTGACGCCGGGGCAGGTGATGGTCGCGTCAACTGTCGCCAAACTGGCAACGATTATTGATGGTGAAGAAGACAGCTCCCGGCGCATGGGATTCGAAACCATTCTGCCGTTGCGTGAAGGTAATGGCCCGACGCTGTTTTGTTTCCATCCTGCGTCCGGTTTTGCCTGGCAGTTCAGCGTGCTCTCGCGTTATCTCGATCCACAATGGTCGATTATCGGCATTCAGTCGCCGCGCCCTCATGGCCCCATGCAGACCGCGGCAAACCTGGATGAAGTCTGCGAAGCGCATCTGGCAACGTTACTTGAACAACAACCGCACGGCCCTTATTACCTGCTGGGGTATTCGCTGGGCGGTACGCTGGCGCAGGGCATAGCGGCGCGACTGCGTACCCGTGGTGAACAGGTGGCATTTCTTGGCTTGCTGGATACCTGGCCGCCAGAAACGCAAAACTGGCAGAAAAAAGAGGCTAATGGTCTGGACCCGGAAGTACTGGCGGAGATTAACCGCGAGCGCGAGGCCTTCCTGGCGGCACAGCAGGGAAGTACTTCAACGGAGTTGTTTACCACCATTGAAGGCAACTACGCTGATGCTGTGCGCCTGCTGACGACTGCTCATAGTGTACCGTTTGACGGTAAAGCGACGCTGTTTGTTGCTGAACGCACGCTTCAGGAAGGTATGAATCCCGAACGCGCCTGGTCGCCGTGGATTGCGGAGCTGGATATCTATCGTCAGGATTGTGCGCATGTGGATATTATCTCTCCGGTGGCGTTTGAAAAAATTGGGCCGATTATTCGTGCGACGCTAAATAAGTAAATTTATATTATCTATAAACCCATAATTACAGAAAATAATTATGGGTTTATCATTTGTTTAATTTATAAATTTGGTGGGTGTTTCTCTGAAATAGAGTGAATGTTGCATTCAGTGGGAGTAATTTACAAACTTCAGCTTCGGATAAATCTCACCAACTGGTAGAGTGGGGGCCGTGGAGATTTACTCTTATTGGACTCATTTTCAGGTTATACCCCATGTCATCACTGAATATTAAACAGGGAAGTGACACTCATTTTCCCGAGTATCCTCTGGCGTCGCCCAGTAATAATGAAATTGATTTACTTAATCTAATCGAAGTTTTATGGCGGGCCAAAAAAACGGTCATGGCGGTCGTTTTTGCGTTTGCCTGCACAGGATTGCTGATCTCTTTCATCCTGCCGCAAAAATGGACCAGCGCGGCGGTTGTCACGCCTCCAGAACCTGTTCAGTGGCAGGCGCTTGAGAAAACATTCACTAAGCTTCGTGTGCTGGATCTGGATATCAAAATTGATCGTACAGAAGCATTTAACCTGTTTATCAAGAAGTTTCAGTCGGTTAGCTTGCTGGAAGAGTACCTGCGCTCAACACCTTATGTGATGGACCAATTAAAAGAGGCGAAAATCGACGAGCTGGATTTGCATCGCGCAATTGTCGCATTGAGCGAAAAAATGAAAGCGGTTGATGACAATGCCAGTAAGAAAAAAGATGAACCGTCACTGTATAACTCCTGGACGCTAAGTTTTACCGCGCCAACCAGTGAAGAGGCGCAGACCGTTTTGAGCGGGTATATCGATTATATCTCTGCGTTGGTGGTGAAAGAGTCGATAGAAAACGTCCGTAATAAACTGGAGATCAAAACCCAGTTTGAAAAAGAAAAACTGGCTCAGGACCGCATTAAAACGAAAAATCAACTTGATGCAAACATTCAGCGCCTCAATTATTCACTCGACATTGCTAACGCGGCAGGAATTAAAAAGCCCGTTTACAGTAATGGTCAGGCCGTTAAAGATGACCCCGATTTCTCTATTTCTCTCGGCGCAGACGGTATTGAACGCAAACTGGAAATTGAAAAAGCGGTTACTGACGTTGCGGAACTGAACGGTGAATTACGTAATCGTCAGTATCTTGTTGAGCAGTTAACAAAAGCAAATATCAACGATGTGAATTTTACGCCGTTTAAATATCAGTTAAGCCCGTCATTGCCAGTGAAAAAAGACGGTCCGGGTAAGGCGATTATTGTGATCCTTTCTGCGATGATCGGCGGGATGGTGGCTTGTGGTGGCGTGCTGTTGCGCCATGCGATGGCATCCAGAAAACAGGATGCCGTGATGTAAGAGCACTTAGTTTAACTATTTGCGGTTGAAGGTGCCGTTCGTCCGAGCGGCACCACGAGCGGCGTTCCGGCAACCGGGTCGTCAATAATCATGCAGCGCAGACCATAAATGCGCTCGATCAATTCAGCAGTGACAATCTCTTTCGGCGCTCCCTGAGCAACAATTTTCCCTTCCCGCAATGCAATCAAATGGCTGGCGTAACGACAGGCCTGATTAAGATCGTGCAGCACCGCCGCCAGGGTATAGCCTTTCTCGCGGTTCAGTTCGCTTAACAGTTCCAGGAGATCAATCTGATGACTGATATCCAGCCAGGTCGTGGGTTCATCGAGCAGCATAATTGCCGTTTCCTGGGCCAGCACCATCGCGATCCACGCTCTCTGGCGTTGCCCACCGGAGAGGGTATCCACGCTTTGATCCGCCAGATGGGTGATTCCCGTGGCCTGCATCGCTTTTGTGACGGCCTCTTCATCTTCTTTGCGCCAGCGGGTAAACAGCGGTTGATGCGGGTAACGCCCACGCGCCACCAGCTCCTGCACGGTGATATCTCCCGGCGTGGTGGCGTTTTGCGCCAACAGGCCAATCCGGCGTGCAACCTCTTTACTGGCGTAATGTTGAATGTGCTCACCATCCAGCCAGACATGCCCGTGAGCAGGCGTCATCAGGCGGCTTAAGGTACGCAGTAACGTGGATTTACCGCAGCCATTTGGCCCGATAATTGCCGTGAAGTGACCATCAGGTATTTCTACAGTCAGATTTTCCGCAACGGTATATTTGCCATATCCGAGGGTTAACTGTTCGCCACGCAAACGGGCTACTGATTCGGTCATTTTTTGCGAGACTCCTGAATTAACAAGACGATAAGGTAAATACCGCCGAGGCTGACGGTAACGACGCCAACCGGAAGTTGATACGGCATAAACAGTTGTTGGGCGCAGAGATCGGCCGCCAGCAGTAACAACGCCCCGCACAGCGCCGCCTGGGTCAGCCCCCAGCGAGCGGTGCCGCTAATGCGTCGGGCAATGTGCGGCGCGACTAAAGCAATAAAGGAAATCGGCCCGGCAAGCGCTGTTGCCGCAGCGGTAAGCACCACTGCAACCAGCATCATTAACAGACGCGAACGTTCGACGCTGACGCCCAGCGCACACGCGGTATCATCGCCCATTTCCAGCAAGCGCATCCGGCGTACCAGTAAGGCGGCGGCAATGAGCATCAATATAATGATGGGTGCGGAAGGCGAGGTTTTTGCCCACGTCAGGCCGTTGAGCGATCCGGCATTCCACAAACCCGCTGTTAGCGCCGTTTCTAAAGACGCTTTCAGCAACAGCCAGGTATTAAAGGCCACCAGCATGGCGCGAACGCCGATGCCGATAATAATCAACCGAAAGGTGTCGATGCCGTTACGCCAGGCAAGCAGCCAGACCAACAGCGAAGTGATAATGCCCCCCGCCATTGCTGCCAGGGCAATAGCCGTCAGGTCCTGACCAAACAGCACCATCGCCACCAGCACGCCGCTCCACGCCCCGGTGTTAAAGCCCATTACGTCAGGGCTGCCGAGCGGGTTACGCATCAGCGACTGAAAAATCGCGCCGCTGACGCCCAGTGCCGCGCCAATCAACAGCGCCATCAGCACGCGTGGTAAACGCCATTCGGTGACCACCATCGTCATACTGCGCGGCGCATCGCCCATCAGCGCGGCGAATATCTGCGAGGTTTCCAGCGTGACGGTACCGCTGCGTAATCCCCAGATACCTGCAACCACACAGGCGGTAATTAGCAGCAAACAGGTGATGATTAATCGGCGAGAGACGTAAATCATGCGCCACCTCGCGTTTTACGTCGCACGAGGAAGATCAGCACCGGTGCGCCAATAAAGGCACTGACTACAGAAACGCGCAGTTCGCCGGGCACAATCACCCGCCCGATGATATCGGCAAACAGCAGCAGGGCAGGGGTGGCAAGTAGTGTGACGGGCAGCGACCAGCGATGATCTGCTCCAACCAACCAACGTGCCATATGCGGCATCATCAGGCCAATAAAGGCAATCGGGCCAACTACCGCCGTCGCACTACCACAAAGCACGGTAATCGCCAGCAGACCAATCAACTGTGTGCGCGCCACGCGACTACCCAGCGCCGTCGCGGTGTCACTGCCGAGGCTTAAACTGTTCAGCGCGCGGCTCAGTAATAGCGCGGTTGCTCCGGCGATCAGCACCGGGATCAGCACCACTTTTAAGGTATGTAGATTGCGAATATCCAGCGAACCGGCTTGCCAGAAACGCAACTGATCGTAGACGTCAGGATTAAGCAGGGCGATGCCGCTGGTCAGCCCTTCCAGCACCGCCGCCAGTGCCACGCCCGCCAGGGTTAAACGCACCGGACTTAACTGCCCGCCGCCCTGGCTGCCGGTAAAGGCAACAATCAATGAGGCCACCAGCGCCCCGGCGAAGGCCATCGCCAGTTGTTCCTGCGCGGATGAGTAACCAAACAGCGCCGCACCCAGCACAATGGCAAAGCTGGCTCCGGCGTTCACACCAAGCAAGCCGGGGTCGGCAAGTGGGTTTCGGGTGAGGGTTTGCATCAACGCCCCGGCAAGGCCAAGCGCACCGCCGGCCAGTAAACCGGCAAGGGTGCGCGGCAGTCGCGCGTCGAGCACGATGGTGCAGTCGGCGCTCTGGCAGGTGCCGGAGAAGGCCTCCAGCACTACGGAAGCGGGGAGTGATTTTGCCCCAATGAGCAGGCTTAATGCCGTCGCGATAATCAGTAATAACAGCAATCCGGGCACGGCAATGGCGCGTGTCACGGCAACAGAACCAGACATACGAACTTCCATGATAATGAAATTAATTATCGTTATCGATCATATTTGGATATGTTAGCATGTGCAGCCTAAGAATAGGTATTTAAAATATTTGATGGCAAGGTATTGTAATGAATAAACAATCCTGGCTGCTTAACCTCAGCCTGTTGAAAACGCACCCGGCGTTTCGCGCAGTATTCCTCGCTCGTTTTATCTCAATTGTGTCTCTGGGTTTGCTCGGCGTCGCGGTACCGGTGCAGATCCAGATGATGACGCATTCTACCTGGCAGGTGGGGCTTTCGGTGACGCTGACCGGCGGCGCGATGTTTGTTGGCCTGATGGTCGGCGGTGTGCTGGCGGATCGCTATGAACGCAAAAAAGTGATTTTGCTGGCGCGCGGCACCTGTGGCATTGGCTTCATTGGACTGTGCCTTAATGCACTGCTGCCGGAGCCATCTCTATTGGCAATCTATTTACTCGGTTTATGGGATGGTTTTTTCGCATCGCTTGGCGTTACGGCGCTACTGGCGGCGACACCTGCACTGGTAGGGCGTGAAAACTTAATGCAGGCCGGGGCGATCACCATGTTGACCGTGCGTCTGGGGTCGGTGATTTCGCCTATGATTGGCGGTTTATTGCTGGCGACCGGCGGCGTAGCCTGGAACTACGGGCTGGCGGCGGCGGGCACGTTTATTACCTTGCTACCGTTGTTAAGCCTTCCGGCGTTGCCACCGCCACCGCAGCCGCGTGAGCATCCGTTGAAATCATTACTGGCAGGATTTCGTTTTCTGCTCGCCAGCCCGCTGGTGGGAGGGATTGCGCTGCTGGGTGGTTTATTGACGATGGCGAGCGCGGTGCGGGTACTGTATCCGGCGCTGGCTGACAACTGGCAGATGTCGGCGGCACAGATTGGTTTTCTCTATGCGGCGATCCCGCTCGGTGCGGCTATTGGCGCGTTAACCAGCGGGAAGCTGGCACATAGCGCGCGACCAGGGTTATTGATGCTGCTTTCCACGCTGGGATCGTTCCTCGCCATTGGTCTGTTTGGCCTGATGCCGATGTGGATTTTAGGCGTGGTTTGTCTGGCGCTGTTCGGCTGGCTGAGCGCGGTTAGTTCGTTGCTGCAATACACAATGCTGCAAACGCAAACCCCGGAAGCGATGTTAGGGCGGATTAACGGTTTGTGGACGGCGCAAAACGTGACGGGCGATGCCATAGGCGCGGCGCTGCTGGGCGGTTTGGGCGCGATGATGACACCGGTTGCTTCCGCAAGCGCGAGCGGTTTTGGTTTGTTGATTATCGGCGTGTTGTTATTGCTGGTGCTGGTGGAGTTGCGGCGTTTTCGCCAGACGCCGCCGCAGGTGACAGCGTCCGACAGTTAATGCTTAAAACAGCGCCTTAAGCCGTTCCAGCACTTGCATGGCGCTGTAGTAATCCAGACGGAACGTCTCGGTTCCCAGCGCATAAACCTGCTTGTTTTGTACTGCAGGCAGGTGCGCGAGCAGCGGATTAGCATAAATCGCATCGGCATCTTTCTGATCACCGGCGAACAGGAATAGTGACTCGCCATTTAACCCTGAAGCCAGATTTTCCCCACCAAGCTGAATGATGTCATGGCGTTTGCCCTGGCTTTGGCTGGCGTTTAACCCTGCTGGCAACTTCGCCAGCGTAAAGCCGAGTTGTTCCAGCATCTGCCCTTGTGCTGATTCAGGCGTCCAGAGATTAGCACTGTGTGCAGCGGCGGTATAGACAATGGCAGTGACCGGCTGCGGAGGTAATTTGATTTGCTCTTTCGCCGCCGCCAGTTGCTTATCAAACTGCGCAATCCGCTCTGCCGCTTGTTTCTCATGCCCGGTAATTTCGCCAAGCTGCGTTAACAGCGACTGCCAGCTTTTGTCGTCGTAATTGATGATTAATGTTGGGGCGATGGTGGAAAGCTGATCGTACAGCGCCAGCGCCGAATCGCCGCCGGTTGCGCTAATTAAAATCAGATCCGGCATTTGCGCGGCAACGGCTTCTGCACTTGGTTCGCCGATATAGAGCCGTTGCAGTTTGCGTTCTTTCGCCACCTTGCTCCACTGGCGTAAAAAGCCCTGGTCATCCGCGACGCGGTTATTCGGCGTGGTCGCGCCGCTGGCAATCACCGGAGCATCAATCGCCAGCAGTGAGCCGGTCAGGGTGACGCTGGTGGAAACAATACGCTGCGGCTGGCTTTCCAGGGTATGAGTGCCCCGGCTGTCAGTAATCTGACGCGGCCAGTCGGCGGCCTGAACTGCGACTATTCCTGAAAGCAAAAGTCCTGTTAATAGAAGGGCGTTGCGGTAGAGCGGGGCGAGTCTCACAAGTCAGCTTCCTGTTATTAATGAAGTTAATGCTTCTCATTTTCATTGTAACCACAACCAGATGCAACCCCGAGTTGCAGATTGCGTTACCTCAAGAGTTGACATAGTGCGCGTTTGCTTTTAGGTTAGCGACCGAAAATATAAATGATAATCATTATTAAAGCCTTTATCATTTTGTGGAGGATGATATGGATACGTCACTGGCTGAGGAAGTACAGCAGACCATGGCAACACTTGCGCCCAATCGCTTTTTCTTTATGTCGCCGTACCGCAGTTTTACGACGTCAGGATGTTTCGCCCGCTTCGATGAACCCGCTGTGAACGGGGATTCACCCGACAGTCCCTTCCAGCAAAAACTCGCCGAGCTGTTTGCCGATGCCAAAGCGCAGGGCATCAAAAATCCGGTGATGGTCGGGGCGATTCCCTTCGATCCACGTCAGCCTTCATCGCTGTATATTCCTGAATCCTGGCAGTCGTTCTCCCGCCAGGAAAAACAATCTTCAGCCCGCCGTTTTACCCGCAGCCAGTCGCTGAACGTGGTGGAACGCCAGGCAATTCCGGATCAAACCACGTTTGAACAGATGGTTGCTCGCGCCGCCGCACTTACCGCCACGCCGCAGGTCGACAAAGTGGTGTTGTCACGGTTGATTGATATCACCACTGACGCCGCCATTGATAGTGGCGTATTGCTGGAACGGTTGATTGCGCAAAACCCGGTTAGTTACAACTTCCATGTCCCGCTGGCTGATGGTGGCGTTCTGCTGGGGGCCAGCCCGGAACTGCTGCTACGTAAAGACGGCGAGCGTTTTAGCTCCATTCCGTTAGCCGGTTCCGCGCGTCGTCAGCCGGATGAAGTGCTCGATCGCGAAGCGGGTAATCGTCTGCTGGCGTCAGAAAAAGATCGCCATGAACATGAACTGGTGACTCAGGCGATGAAAGAGGTACTGCGCGAACGCAGTAGTGAGTTACACGTCCCTTCTTCTCCACAACTGATCACCACGCCGACGCTGTGGCATCTCGCAACTCCCTTTGAAGGTAAAGCGAATTCGCATGAGAACGCACTGACGCTGGCCTGTCTGCTGCATCCGACCCCCGCGCTGAGCGGTTTCCCGCATCAGGCCGCGACCCAGGTTATTGCTGAACTGGAGCCGTTCGACCGCGAACTGTTTGGCGGCATTGTGGGTTGGTGTGACAGCGAAGGTAACGGCGAGTGGGTGGTGACCATCCGCTGCGCGAAGCTGCGGGAAAATCAGGTGCGTCTGTTTGCCGGAGCGGGGATTGTGCCTGCGTCGTCACCGTTGGGTGAGTGGCGCGAAACGGGCGTCAAACTTTCTACCATGTTGAACGTTTTTGGATTGCATTAAGGAGTGAGGATGAGCATTCCATTCACCCGCTGGCCGGAAGAGTTTTCCCGTCGCTATCGGGAAAAAGGCTACTGGCAGGATTTGCCGCTGACCGACATTCTGACCCGTCATGCCGCAAGCGACAGCATCGCGGTCATCGACGGCGAGCGGCAGTTGAGTTACCGGGAGCTGAATCAGGCGGCGGATAACCTCGCGTGTAGTTTGCGCCGTCAGGGCATTAAACCTGGTGAAACCGCGCTGGTACAACTGGGTAACGTCGCTGAACTTTACATTACCTTTTTCGCGCTGCTGAAACTGGGCGTTGCGCCGGTGCTGGCGCTGTTCAGCCATCAGCGTAGTGAACTGAACGCCTATGCCAGCCAGATTGAACCGGCGTTACTGATTGCCGATCGCCAGCATGCGCTGTTTAGCGGAGATGATTTCCTCAATACATTTGTTGCAGAGCATTCCTCCATTCGCGTGGTGCAACTGCACAACGACAGCGGTGAGCATAACTTGCAGGATGCGATTAACCATCCGGCTGAGGATTTTACTGCCACGCCGTCACCTGCTGATGAAGTGGCCTATTTCCAGCTTTCCGGCGGCACCACCGGCACACCGAAGCTGATCCCGCGCACTCATAACGACTACTACTACAGCGTGCGTCGTAGCGTCGAGATTTGTCAGTTCACACAACAGACACGCTACCTGTGCGCGATCCCGGCGGCTCATAACTACGCCATGAGTTCGCCAGGATCGCTGGGCGTATTTCTCGCTGGCGGCACTGTCGTTCTGGCTGCCGACCCCAGCGCCACGCTCTGCTTCCCATTGATTGAAAAACATCAGGTGAACGTCACCGCGCTGGTGCCACCCGCAGTCAGCCTGTGGTTACAGGCGCTGACCGAAGGCGAAAGCCGGGCGCAGCTTGCCTCGCTGAAACTGTTACAGGTCGGTGGTGCACGTCTTTCTGCCACGCTTGCGGCGCGTATTCCCGCAGAGATTGGCTGCCAGTTACAGCAGGTATTCGGCATGGCGGAAGGGCTGGTGAACTACACCCGTCTTGATGATAGCGCGGAGAAAATTATCCATACCCAGGGCTATCCAATGTGTCCGGACGATGAAGTGTGGGTTGCCGATGCTGAAGGAAATCCACTACCGCAAGGAGAAGTTGGACGCCTGATGACGCGCGGTCCGTACACCTTCCGTGGCTATTACAAAAGCCCGCAGCACAATGCCAGCGCCTTTGATGCCAACGGTTTTTACTGTTCTGGCGATCTGATCTCTATTGATCCAGAGGGGTACATCACCGTGCAGGGGCGCGAGAAAGATCAGATCAACCGTGGCGGCGAGAAGATCGCTGCCGAAGAGATCGAAAACCTGCTGCTGCGCCATCCGGCGGTGATCTACGCCGCACTGGTGAGCATGGAAGATGAGCTGATGGGCGAAAAAAGCTGTGCTTATCTGGTGGTAAAAGAGCCTCTACGCGCGGTGCAGGTGCGTCGTTTCCTGCGTGAACAGGGTATTGCCGAATTTAAATTACCGGATCGCGTGGAGTGTGTGGATTCACTTCCGCTGACGGCGGTCGGGAAAGTCGATAAAAAACAATTACGTCAGTGGCTGGCGTCACGCGCATCAGCCTGAAGGAGAGAACACGATGGCTATTCCAAAATTACAGGCTTACGCACTGCCGGAGTCTCACGATATTCCGCAGAATAAAGTCGACTGGGCCTTTGAACCGCAACGTGCCGCGTTGTTAATCCATGATATGCAGGACTATTTTGTCAGCTTCTGGGGCGAGAACTGCCCGATGATGGAGCAGGTGATCGCGAATATTGCGGCACTACGCGACTACTGCAAACAGCACAATATCCCGGTTTATTACACCGCCCAGCCGAAAGAGCAGAGCGATGAAGATCGGGCGCTGTTGAATGATATGTGGGGGCCTGGCCTGACCCGTTCGCCGGAACAGCAAAAGGTGGTGGATAGCCTGACGCCAGATGCCGACGACACGGTGCTGGTGAAGTGGCGCTACAGCGCGTTTCATCGTTCCCCGCTGGAGCAAATGCTGAAAGAGAGTGGACGTAACCAGCTGATTATTACCGGGGTATATGCCCACATTGGCTGTATGACCACCGCAACCGACGCATTTATGCGCGATATTAAACCGTTTATGGTGGCAGATGCGCTGGCCGATTTCAGCCGTGACGAGCATTTGATGTCGCTGAAATATGTGGCCGGACGTTCTGGCCGGGTGGTGATGACCGAAGAATTACTGCCAGCACCTATCCCCGCCAGCAAAGCGGCGCTGCGTGAGGTGATCCTGCCGTTGCTGGACGAGTCCGATGAACCGTTCGATGACGACAACCTGAACGACTACGGTCTGGATTCGGTGCGGATGATGGCGCTGGCGGCGCGCTGGCGCAAAGTGCATGGCGATATCGACTTTGTCATGCTGGCGAAAAACCCGACCATCGACGCCTGGTGGAAGCTACTTTCCCGCGAGGTGAAATAATGGATTTCAGCGGTAAAAATGTCTGGGTAACTGGCGCAGGGAAAGGTATCGGCTACGCCACGGCGCTGGCGTTTGTTGAGGCGGGAGCGAAAGTCACTGGTTTTGATCAAGCGTTCGCTCAGGAGCAATATCCCTTTGCGACAGAAGTGATGGATGTTGCCGATGCTGCGCAGGTGGCGCAGGTATGTCAGCGACTGTTAGCTGAAACGGAGCGACTGGACGTGCTGGTCAATGCGGCGGGAATTTTGCGCATGGGCGCGACCGATCAGCTCAGTAAGGAGGACTGGCAGCAGACTTTTGCGGTCAATGTCGGTGGTGCGTTTAACCTGTTCCAGCAGACCATGAACCAGTTTCGCCGTCAGCGGGGCGGGGCGATTGTTACTGTTGCGTCCGACGCCGCACACACGCCGCGCATTGGTATGAGTGCTTATGGCGCGTCGAAAGCGGCGCTGAAAAGCCTGGCGTTGAGCGTTGGGCTGGAACTGGCGGGTAGCGGCGTGCGCTGTAATGTGGTTTCGCCAGGCTCCACCGACACCGATATGCAACGCACGCTGTGGGTGAGCGATGACGCCGAAGAGCAGCGTATTCGCGGCTTTGGCGAGCAGTTTAAACTCGGCATTCCGCTGGGGAAAATCGCCCGTCCACAGGAGATCGCCAATACGATTTTGTTCCTCGCCTCTGACCTCGCCAGCCATATCACCCTACAGGATATTGTGGTGGATGGCGGCTCGACGCTGGGGGCATAAGCATGATCTGGAAACGCCATTTAACGCTCGACGAGCTGAACGCCACCAGCGATAACACAATGGTGGCGCATCTGGGAATTGTGTATACCCGTCTGGGCGATGATGTGCTGGAAGCCGAAATGCCGGTTGATAACCGTACTCATCAGCCGTTTGGCCTGCTGCATGGCGGCGCGTCGGCGGCGCTGGCGGAAACGCTGGGATCGATGGCCGGATTTATGATGACCCGCGACGGACAGTGTGTGGTGGGCACGGAACTTAACGCCACACATCATCGCCCGGTGTCTGAAGGCAAGGTGCGCGGTGTCTGCCAGCCGCTGCATCTTGGGCGGCAAAATCAGAGCTGGGAAATCGTCGTTTTCGATGAACAGGGGCGGCGTTGTTGCACTTGTCGGCTGGGTACGGCAGTTTTGGGATGAGCCCGACAGAATTAAATGAGATTGCAGGAAAACTCGGTTAACGGAGTGATCGAGTTAACATTGTTAAGTTAAATATTGGTTTCAACTCCGATTTACATGGTTGCCGTGTTGTTAAATTGTACAAAGATGTTATAGAAACAAAATGTAACATCTCTATGGACACGCACACGGATAACAACTATGAACAAATCAGGGAAATACCTCGTCTGGACAGTGCTCTCTGTAATGGGAGCATTTGCTCTGGGATACATTGCTTTAAATCGTGGGGAACAGATCAACGCGCTGTGGATTGTGGTGGCGTCGGTCTGTATCTATCTGATCGCTTACCGTTTTTATGGGCTGTATATCGCCAAAAATGTGCTGGCGGTTGACCCGACGCGTATGACGCCAGCGGTGCGCCATAACGACGGGCTGGACTATGTGCCGACGGACAAAAAAGTGCTGTTCGGTCACCATTTTGCGGCCATTGCCGGAGCAGGTCCGTTGGTTGGGCCGGTACTGGCGGCGCAAATGGGTTACCTGCCAGGGATGATCTGGCTGCTCGCTGGGGTGGTTCTCGCCGGTGCGGTGCAGGATTTCATGGTGCTGTTTGTTTCTACGCGCCGCGATGGTCGCTCGCTGGGTGAGCTGGTCAAAGAAGAGATGGGGCCAACCGCCGGGGTGATTGCGCTGGTGGCCTGCTTTATGATCATGGTCATTATCCTTGCAGTACTGGCGATGATCGTGGTGAAAGCCCTGACCCATAGTCCGTGGGGAACGTATACCGTTGCGTTCACCATTCCGCTGGCGCTGTTTATGGGGATCTACCTGCGTTATCTGCGTCCGGGGCGTATTGGCGAAGTGTCGGTGATTGGCCTGGTATTCCTGATTTTCGCCATTATCTCTGGCGGCTGGGTGGCAGAAAGTCCGACCTGGGCACCGTACTTTGATTTTACGGGTGTGCAGCTGACCTGGATGCTGGTGGGTTACGGCTTCGTGGCGGCGGTGCTGCCAGTGTGGTTGCTGCTGGCTCCGCGCGACTACCTCTCAACCTTCCTGAAAATCGGGACTATCGTCGGTCTGGCGGTAGGCATTTTGATTATGCGCCCGACGCTGACCATGCCTGCGCTAACTAAATTTGTCGATGGCACAGGCCCGGTATGGACCGGTAACCTGTTCCCGTTCCTGTTTATCACCATCGCTTGTGGCGCGGTGTCTGGCTTCCATGCGCTGATCTCTTCCGGTACCACGCCGAAGATGCTGGCGAACGAAGGGCAGGCGTGTTTTATCGGCTACGGCGGGATGTTAATGGAATCCTTCGTAGCGATTATGGCGCTGGTTTCCGCCTGTATCATCGATCCGGGTGTGTACTTCGCCATGAACAGCCCGATGGCGGTGCTGGCTCCGGCAGGGACGGCGGATGTGGTTGCTTCTGCCGCGCAGGTGGTGAGTAGCTGGGGCTTTGCGATTACCCCGGATACGCTAAACCAGATTGCCAGCGAAGTGGGTGAACAGTCGATCATTTCCCGTGCGGGCGGTGCGCCGACCCTGGCGGTGGGGATGGCCTACATTCTGCACGGTGCGCTGGGCGGCATGATGGATGTGGCGTTCTGGTATCACTTCGCCATTCTGTTTGAAGCACTGTTTATTCTGACGGCGGTGGATGCAGGTACGCGTGCCGCGCGCTTTATGTTGCAGGATCTGCTGGGCGTGGTGTCTCCGGGCCTGAAACGGACCGATTCACTGCCTGCTAACCTGCTGGCAACGGCGCTGTGCGTACTGGCGTGGGGCTACTTCCTCCATCAGGGTGTGGTCGATCCGCTGGGCGGTATTAACACCTTGTGGCCGCTGTTTGGTATTGCCAACCAGATGCTGGCAGGGATGGCGCTGATGCTCTGTGCTGTGGTGCTGTTCAAAATGAAACGTCAACGTTACGCCTGGGTGGCGCTGGTACCAACGGCCTGGCTGCTGATTTGTACCCTGACCGCAGGCTGGCAGAAAGCGTTTAGCCCGGATGCGAAAGTCGGCTTCCTGGCGATTGCTAACAAGTTCCAGGCAATGATCGACAGCGGCAATATTCCATCGCAGTATACTGAGTCACAACTGGCGCAACTGGTGTTCAACAACCGTCTTGATGCCGGGTTAACCATCTTCTTTATGGTGGTCGTGGTGGTTCTGGCACTGTTCTCGATTAAGACGGCACTGGCGGCATTGAAAGAGCCGAAGCCAACGGCGAAAGAAACGCCGTATGAGCCAATGCCGGAAAATGTCGAGGAGATCGTGGCGCAGGCGAAAGGCGCGCACTAAAGTCAGAGTGAGGGGGGAATGTTGGCGAAAGTTGGCATGGTGCCGAGTGTTCCCCCTCACCCTAACCCTCTCCCCGTTGGGGCGAGGGGACTGACCGAGCGCGTTGATAGCTATTAATGCACTCTATCAGCAACCTGTTTACCGGAGGTATTGATGTTTGATTCACTGGCAAAAGCCGGAAAATATTTAGGTCAGGCGGCGAAACTGATGATTGGTATGCCTGATTACGACAACTATGTCGAACATATGCGGGTTAACCATCCCGATCAAACGCCGATGACCTACGAGGAGTTTTTCCGTGAGCGGCAGGACGCGCGCTACGGTGGAAAAGGCGGCGCGCGCTGCTGCTAAATATGTACGTCAGGCTTTAAACGATTCCACTTTTTCGAACGCTGCACGCAACGTATCCGGTGTCAGCGTGACCGGCAGGTAATGAATGGATTCCACCGGACGCAAGGTGTGGGCAATCACTTTGTCGATCTCCGCCTGATTATTGATATCCACTTCCAGCTCCGCCAGCGTAGTCGGCAGATGAAAACGCTGATACGCTCCAGTTAATTGCGCCAGCACATCATCCTGACCCAGCAAGGCGCTTTGCACCAGAATTCCGTAGGCGACTTTGGTGCCGTGGAGAAACTTCTCGGTTTGCGGCAGCACGGTCAGACCGTTATGCACGGCATGAGCTGCTGCCACACGCGTAAAACGATCGCCCAGACCACCGACCATTCCACCTCCGGCAATAATCGCATCCACCACATCGCAAAATGATTGCGTTAACTGGTGATTTTGCTGATCGGCAAGCGCCTGTTCGCTACTGTTTAACAAGACGTCGCGAATGGCCTGCGCATTATTGATCCCCAGTCGCACGGTTAGCGGCAACGTTTCTGGTTGCGGGGCCAGCACCACCGCTTCATACCATTTCGCCAGCGTGTCACCGATCCCCGCCAGCAGATATTCTTGCGGCGCATTGAGGATAATCTCTGGCTCCACCAGCACCATAAAATTGGCGTCGTCGAAAATCTCATAATGCAGCGCCTGTCCGGCATCGTTATACCAGACGGAGAGCGGTGTCCAGGCGGCGCAGGTGGCGGCGATCGTCGGAACGGCAACAAACGGCAGACCGAGACGGCGGGCGAGGGCTTTCGCGGTGTCGAGCAGTGCGCCGCCGCCGACGCCAATCACCACGCTGCGATCGTCACCGGACTCAGCCGCCAGTTGTTGTACATCGCTTTCGCTGCAATGGCCGCGAAACAAAATATGCTTTGCCCCTGGCAGTTCAAACGCTGGCGGAAGTTTTGTTTGCGCCGCAGCAATGGCGCGTTCGCCGTAGATCCACACCGCGCGAGAAAGTTGTTCATCAGTGAAAAAATCGTGCAGGTGATTGAGACTGCCGGGATGTGAAAAGTAGTTAGCCGGGCCGACGACCACGCGGATAGGATTGTGAGGCATGTTGTGTTGTCCTTATTGTTTTATTTAGACATCTAAACGTCTTGATTGCCAAATACTAGCATCGTGTTATAGTGCCTTCAACACAACTTCGTCAGGCACAATAAAAAATGACAAATAACCCTCTGATTCCACAAAGCAAACTTCCACAACTTGGCACCACTATTTTCACCCAGATGAGCGCGCTGGCGCAGCAACACCAGGCGATTAACCTTTCGCAAGGCTTTCCTGATTTTGATGGTCCGCGCTATTTGCAGGAGCGGCTGGCGTACCATGTTGACCAGGGGGCAAACCAATACGCGCCTATGACTGGCGTGCAGGCCTTGCGCGAGGCGATTGCTCAGAAAACGGAACGTCTGTATGGCTATCAACCGGATGCCGATAGTGATATCACCGTAACGGCAGGGGCGACGGAAGCGTTATATGCAGCGATTACCGCATTGGTGCGCAATGGTGATGAAGTGATCTGCTTTGATCCCAGCTATGACAGTTACGCGCCCGCCATCGCGCTTTCGGGGGGAATAGTGAAACGTATTGCACTGCAACCACCGCATTTTCGCGTGGACTGGCAGGAATTTGCCGCATTGTTAAGCGAGCGCACCCGACTGGTGATCCTCAACACCCCGCATAACCCCAGTGCAACTGTCTGGCAGCAGGCTGATTTCGCCGCTTTGTGGCAGGCAATTGCCGGGCACGAGATTTTTGTCATTAGCGATGAAGTTTACGAGCACATCAACTTTTCACAACAGGGCCATGCCAGCGTGCAGGCGCATCCGCAGCTGCGTGAGCGGGCGGTGGCAGTTTCTTCATTTGGCAAGACCTATCATATGACCGGCTGGAAAGTGGGTTATTGCGTTGCGCCAGCGCCCATCAGTGCCGAAATTCGCAAGGTACATCAGTATCTGACCTTTTCGGTGAATACCCCGGCACAGCTGGCGCTTGCCGATATGCTACGTGCAGAACCTGAGCATTATCTTGCGTTACCGGACTTTTATCGCCAGAAGCGCGATATTCTGGTGAATGCCTTAAATGAAAGCCGGCTGGAGATTTTACCGTGCGAAGGTACATACTTTTTGCTGGTGGATTACAGCGCCGTATCTACCCTGGATGACGTTGAGTTTTGCCAGTGGCTGACGCAGGAGCACGGCGTAGCGGCGATTCCGCTATCGGTGTTTTGCGCCGATCCCTTCCCACATAAACTGATTCGTCTCTGTTTTGCCAAGAAGGAATCGACGTTGCTGGCAGCAGCTGAACGCCTGCGCCAGCTTTAGCTATTTAACCGTCCAGGCGCGGGAATATTGACGGTCGGCAAACAACTCTTGCAGGCCGTTAATTTGCTTCAGGCGTAGCACTTCGTCGCTGTCCATTCCCAGCTCTTTGCCAATTTTATTATCGTCCCATCCCAACTGGCTGAGTTCACGGACGATTTCTGACATGGCAGTGATTTGGTGACGTCCACGAGCGCGGTTATGACGAATAGTCGCGGCGATGCGTTGATTACGCGTACCTTCCAGACAGGTCACCGGCAAATAACCTTTTAAGCGTAATTTTAACGATGATGAGCCTTTACCAATTTCATGGCGGTGAAAACCATCCACGATTTCCAGGGCATTTTTATCCGTATGCGTGACCACAATGGGTTGGGTAAAACCATCTATTTCAATGGATTTTTTCAGCAGTTTTTTTTCGGGTGGTGCCACGTTGTTTGGGTTGTAATCATTAGGCATAAGTTGGCTGTTTTTAACCCACAGAACGCAATCCACTGGCTCTTCTCGAAAGGGGCTAACCTGATGGATCGCCATGCGGATTTCATTAATCGCTTTGATGCGATCGTCTTCCGGCAAGCTGGCGAGAAATTGGGTTAAATCCTGCGTTAATCGTTGTTGCATAGTATCCCCCATTCCTGACGTTTTCCTTTTATTCGTTCGTTATAACGCTGATAGTTCTTCGCTTTGGTCGGGCTAAATGATAATGCCCGACACCAGTAATCGTTATTGAGTAAAACTTTGCATATTCGCCGCCAGGAGGGGATATCTTTCGCGCCAATGTCCCCTTGCTGGGTTTGTGGAACCTCGATGCCTTTTTTCTGATACCAGTGCAAATAAATGGCGATTTTATTGCGATAATGCTCAGCTGTTTTCTCCGGCATGCTGTTGAGTAGCAATAATGCATACTCCTGCCAGTCTAAATGTTCGGGCTTGAGGATTTTCCGATGACCATAAAAATGGTTGTCATGTCCGGCGTAAATGCCGCCACTTTTTACCCCGCTGACTCGTGCGCACATAGCAGCCCAGCGATCCGGTTCGATAACGTGATAGAGCCATAATCCTTGCCGTTGTTCCGGACCAAAAGGTTCGCAAATTCGCATATGACGTAGAGGAACGCCTGCCTGATACATTATATTATACAGTGGGTTACAGAGGCGTTGATGGCTAGCATACCAGGTCCAGATATCAGCGACTTTCCAGTCGTAGATGGGGTAAATGTACCAGCTATGACCGCCTGGTGCGGCAGTAGTCCAGGGCTTATCATCGGCAAAACGTTGTTTATTTAAACTGGCGATGGCGACAAAACGGTTGTAGGACTCATCCGCACGGATGCCGATCATCATCGCCGCCGGACGTTTTTGCGAAAACCATTCGGCAAACTCACGCACAAATTGTTCGAAGGTCATGCCAGGCTGGTAAAAGGAGAAAAAGTCAGGATCGGTTATCGCATCTTGCGGGGGCTGACGTACCCATTCGACATCAGGTTCCCAGCACTGCCATTCGGGTTGGTATTGTGATAGGGAATTTTGCGTTGTAAGCGGGAGCGCAATCCAGTAAAACTCTTCGATGACATCGGTGTACAACTCGCGCAGAGACTGAACATAGTTAATGGTGCAAGAGAACTGAGCTTCCCAGTCGATAAATAAAACACAAATTTTTTTGCCCATTTGTCGGGCAAGTTCGGCGGTCAGATGCAGCATTAATCCGGAATCTTTACCACCCGAAAAAGAAACGCAGACGCGGGGTAGGGTGTTAAGTGTCCAGGTAATACGTTCTTTTGCAGCTTCCAGAATATTCAGTGGAAGCGGGATTTTATAAATAGACATCTGAAAACGCTCTCTGAACGTTACGGGGTGACTCGTGAGATGAATCCGTTAATTATAGGGTAAACGAAGCAAGATAGAGCACATTATTTTATATTCACACAATGAATTAATTGATGCGTAATATAACATTTATCCGTGGTAATAAATCAGAAGCTATCATTTAAACGATCTATGAATCGTGAGAAGACAAGGTTGTTCAACGAAGCCTTGTTATAGGAAATATAAAGTTTAACCGCAGGAAGTGGTCGTTCCAGTTTTATCTCTTGTAACTTCAAAAAATCACGATGTAAATCGTACAGTTCGGTGGGCACAATGCCCAATAAGTCAGTAACAGAAATACTATTAATTATCGTCAACAAAGAAGAACTGCGAAATGAAACTTTACGGTTCATAAAACGTTCATCTATGTCCATTTGAATTTCGTCAATCCCTGCTGATTTAGATATCAACAAGGTGAATTCTTCGGCGATAATTTGTTCATAGTTACTGGTATCGGTAATACGAGGATGTTTGTTGCTACATATAAGAGAATTGCGAATAGTATGTAACGGCATGCAGATGACAGAGCGGCTAATTACTGGTTGTAGTGTAATTGCCAGGTCAGTTTTGCGTTGAACCAACAGTTCTTCGGCATTTTCAGCTGAAAGCAGTATGTCATGGCATTCTATATCGATTGAAGTATCTTGTCTAAGACAGCGGATTAGCATGTTGTTATTAGTACAAGAAATAAGCTGAGGACCGTAGATAATAAAATTTTTCTTTAGCTCAGACTTATTAACAATATTGATCGTTTGTTCAATGCCTCTGAGATTTTTCTCAAGATGATGATGCAGATTTAACCCTGTCGTAGTCGGCGCGATACCTTTCCCTGAGCGAATGAATAACGGGTCATTAAATTGCGCACGTAAACGTTGTAACGACTGACTAACAGCAGAGGGCGTTATATATAATGATTCTGCCGCTTTACTAATGCTGAGATGTTGATAAATACACTCAAATATGACCAGTAAATTCAGATCAAATTTTTTTAGGTCATAAAGATTCGCCATAACATACTCCGTTATATTATCTCTTCTATAAATCATTCATTTGTTCAATAATGTTGCTGTTGTATTTATTTGTATTATGTTTTTTTGCTTAACTCAGAATTAAGTTTTTCTAAAATAGCACAGCCACTTAGGGCAGAGCGAGCAATTCATGCTTTTTTAGGATGGTTGAAAAATAGGGATATATTTCAACCATCCATGAATTATCTTTTATTTATTCCCCATAATGATATTAAGCGTTTTCTGATCGGGCAACCCCACGGCCTGTTGCAGTGTATTTTCCTTACTCATGTAGTAGATAGCTGGTGTGACATTTGCCCCCAGATCGTCCATCAGTTTCTCGTTGTCGCTTAACACTTTCATTTGCTCTGTACTTACGTTTGCAGGCACGTTTAGCTTAAGCTTGCCACCAGAGGCTTCATATTCTTGCCAGGTTTTTGCGGGATCTTTGGAGGCAAGAATTGCCGCTGCTGTCGCCGGGCTTTCTGGCTTGATAACGCCAACCAACAATGTTCTTAATTGCACTTTGCCAGAATCAACCCACGGGCGAGCCTGCTGCCAGAACTGTTTACAATATGGGCAGAACGGATCGGCGAAGACGTAGACAATGACCGGCGCGTCTTTTTTACCGTCGAGGAGCCAGTGGGATTGTTCCATCCGTTGCCACATTTCGCGCCCGGCTGGTGCGTAAATTTCTTTTTCGATAAGTGTGTTACTCAGGTTTTCACCTTTCTCGTTGTACATGTAACCGGAGATAGCGTGCTTACCATCTGGAGTCAGGTAGATGGTGACGCCCATATCCTGATACTTGCCGAGATAACCTTTCATTCCTCCGGGAGCATCGAACGTTTTGATGATTGTAATGCCCTGTTTTTCAATCGCTTTTACTGGATCAGGAAGTTCCTCTGCGAAGGCGATTGCAGGAAGCAGAGCCAGTAAAAGTATCTTTTTTAACATTAATTTGTCCTTTTCAGTCAGTGCAAAAGTCGGGTAAAAGGCATAACCTATCACTGTCATAGGTAAGAGCTTAGATCAGGTGATTGCCCTTTGTTTATGAGGGTGTTGTAATCCATGTCGTTGTTGCATTTGTAAGGGCAACACCTCAGCCTGCAGGCAGGCGCTGAAGATACCAAAGGGTAGTTCAGATTACACGGTCACCTGGAAAGGGGGCCATTTTACTTTTTATCGCCGCTGGCGGTGCAAAGTTCACAAAGTTGTCTTACGAAGGTTGTAAGGTAAAACTTATCGATTTGATAATGGAAACGCATTAGCCGAATCGGCAAAAATTGGTTACCTTACATCTCATCGAAAACACGGAGGAAGTATAGATGTCCTTGATTAACACCAAAATTAAACCTTTTAAAAACCAGGCATTCAAAAACGGCGAATTCATCGAAATCACCGAAAAAGATACCGAAGGCCGCTGGAGCGTCTTCTTCTTCTACCCGGCTGACTTTACTTTCGTATGCCCGACCGAACTGGGTGACGTTGCTGACCACTACGAAGAACTGCAGAAACTGGGCGTAGACGTATACGCAGTATCTACCGATACTCACTTCACCCACAAAGCATGGCACAGCAGCTCTGAAACCATCGCTAAAATCAAATATGCGATGATCGGCGACCCGACTGGCGCCCTGACCCGTAACTTCGACAACATGCGTGAAGATGAAGGTCTGGCTGACCGTGCGACCTTCGTTGTTGACCCGCAGGGTATCATCCAGGCAATCGAAGTTACCGCTGAAGGCATTGGCCGTGACGCGTCTGACCTGCTGCGTAAAATCAAAGCAGCACAGTACGTAGCTTCTCACCCAGGTGAAGTTTGCCCGGCTAAATGGAAAGAAGGTGAAGCAACTCTGGCTCCGTCTCTGGACCTGGTTGGTAAAATCTAAATTTCCTTCGTCTTTCGCGCTACCAACTCCGGCGCGAAATACTTCGGAAATTCACCTAATTCTTCGGGTGCTGCGGCACCCGATTTTCTTCCCCGCACCATGATGCAAGCTGCATCCAGGTAGCCGCAGAGGCCGCTTGCATGATGATGTTTAAAGCCCAGGAGATAAACATGCTCGACACAAATATGAAAACTCAACTCAAGGCTTACCTTGAGAAATTGACCAAGCCTGTTGAGTTAATTGCCACGCTGGATGACAGCGCTAAATCGGCAGAAATCAAGGAACTGTTGGCTGAAATCGCAGAACTGTCAGACAAAGTCACCTTTAAAGAAGATAACAGCTTGCCGGTGCGTAAGCCGTCTTTCCTGATCACTAACCCAGGTTCCAACCAGGGGCCACGTTTTGCAGGTTCCCCGCTGGGCCACGAGTTTACCTCGCTGGTACTGGCGTTGTTGTGGACCGGTGGTCATCCGTCGAAAGAAGCGCAGTCTCTGCTGGAGCAGATTCGCCATATTGACGGTGATTTTGAATTCGAAACCTATTACTCGCTCTCTTGCCACAACTGCCCGGATGTGGTGCAGGCGCTGAATCTGATGAGCGTACTGAACCCGCGCATCAAGCACACTGCAATTGACGGCGGCACCTTCCAGAACGAAATCACCGATCGCAACGTGATGGGCGTTCCGGCAGTGTTCGTAAACGGGAAAGAGTTTGGTCAGGGTCGCATGACGTTGACTGAAATCGTCGCCAAAATTGATACTGGCGCGGAAAAACGTGCGGCAGAAGAGCTGAACAAGCGTGATGCTTATGACGTATTAATCGTCGGTTCCGGCCCGGCGGGTGCAGCGGCAGCAATTTACTCCGCACGTAAAGGCATCCGTACCGGTCTGATGGGCGAACGTTTTGGTGGTCAGATCCTCGATACCGTTGATATCGAAAACTACATTTCTGTACCGAAGACCGAAGGCCAGAAACTGGCAGGTGCGCTGAAAGTTCACGTTGATGAATACGACGTTGATGTGATCGACAGCCAGAGCGCCAGCAAACTGATCCCGGCAGCGGTTGAAGGTGGCCTGCATCAGATTGAAACAGCTTCTGGCGCGGTACTGAAAGCACGCAGCATTATCGTGGCGACCGGTGCAAAATGGCGCAACATGAACGTTCCGGGCGAAGATCAGTATCGCACCAAAGGCGTGACCTACTGCCCGCACTGCGACGGCCCGCTGTTTAAAGGTAAACGCGTAGCGGTTATCGGCGGCGGTAACTCCGGCGTGGAAGCGGCAATTGACCTGGCGGGTATCGTTGAGCACGTAACGCTGCTGGAATTTGCGCCAGAAATGAAAGCCGACCAGGTTCTGCAGGACAAACTGCGCAGCCTGAAAAACGTCGAAATTATTCTGAATGCGCAAACCACGGAAGTGAAAGGCGACGGCAGCAAAGTCGTTGGTCTGGAATATCGCGATCGTGTCAGCGGCGATATTCACAACATCGAACTGGCCGGTATTTTCGTGCAGATTGGTCTGCTGCCGAACACCAACTGGCTCGAAGGCGCAGTCGAACGTAACCGCATGGGCGAGATTATCATTGATGCGAAATGCGAAACCAACGTGAAAGGCGTGTTCGCAGCGGGTGACTGTACAACGGTTCCGTACAAGCAGATCATCATCGCCACTGGCGAAGGTGCCAAAGCCTCTCTGAGTGCTTTTGACTACCTGATTCGCACCAAAACAGCATAAGAAGAAGTAAGATTCACCTGCAATTGCTTAGCCGCCGGGGTCAAACCTGGCGGCTTTTTTATGGCAATAAAAAGCCCCGCCGGGATGGCTCCGGGCAGGGCGGGATATTTATTCTGGCAATTAACGCACAACCAGCACCGGCAGATTGGCGTGGCGGATCACGCTCGAGGCGTTAGAACCTAACAGATGGGTCGAAATCGATGGGTTGCGAGAACCGATAACTACAACATCAGCCCCCAGTTCTTCTGCCAACTCATTGACTTCATCCCGCACGCTACCAAAACGGACATGTTGCTTAATGCGGGAAGGATCGATGGTGAAGTGGCTGACCATCGTTTGCAGACGTTCTTCTGCTTCATGTTGCAGATGCTCTTCAAAACGACGCACATCAGCGGCAAAACGGTGCAGGCTCAGGCTGGCTGACCCGGGTAGTACGTGAAGTAGATGAATAACTCCGTCATCCTGGGCGAGGAATTCAGCGTGGCGAACAGCTTTGTCGCTCAATTCCATTTCGAAAACATCCACTGGCATGATGATTGTCTTGTACATAAGCATTCTCTCCTTGTTTTTGCATGTATACATAACAGCACATTATTGGTTATGAATCTATGATTTGCGAGGCTGATTTGATCTGAATTTGCTATTGAGCTGGAAAATAAATAAAACCAGGCGCTACCAGCGTTGTTCAAGGTATAGCACTGCAGCAACAATAATCGCGGCTATGAATATATAAAATGCAGTGATACCGAGAGCTTCGCTCATATGAGGTTCCGCAGATGAATAACCAGTTCAGATTAGAATGCTGCGCTTAAGAGCAAAATGATAAATCTGGTTGATATTTGAGCGAAAAGAGGATGCGAGTGCATCCTCTGGGCAAAGCGAGTTATCGCTTGTGCAGATGGGATTAAAGCAGGTAGTCGCCAGCAGCTTCTGGCTGGTATTCGAGTTCCAGCACTTCAAGGTGGGTTGCAACGCCGCCCGGAAGTTCCCAGTGAATGGAATCGCCAACGCGCAGCCCCAGCAGTGCGGCACCTACCGGAGCCATAACGGAAAGCTGAGTATTGCTGTCGGTCATTTTTGCCGGATACACCAGCGTGCGCACACGCACTTCGCCATCGCTAAGATTGCGGAATTTAACCCGGCTGTTCATTGTCACCACGTCGTGTGGCATCTCTTCTGGCGAACACATTTGGGCGCGATCCAACTCTGCGTTTAACGCGTCGGCGATTGGCAAACCAGCATAGGCGGGTTGCTCCAGCAGAATATCGATGCGTTCGGCATCCAGGTCGTTAATGATGATAGTTGGTCTGGACATTTTTACTCCATGTCGTCGGTACTGCGAGTGTCGCAGATAAACATACCCAAAAGAAAACCCTCACCGTCAGGCGGCGAGGGTTTAACTCACATGATGATACTGACTGTTGCTCACTCTTTGAAGTGATTTGCGTCACATTCAGGGAATTCCTCAATGTAGCGCATTATGTATAAATCTTAATCGTCATGGTTTATGGAAGACGAATTAGCGTGTTTTGTAAATCAGAGGATTAATAACCTGCTTTATCAATCACAAAGGTTTTGCCACAGTTGCCTGGGTGTGGTTGTGGCAAGAATGAGTTGGCAGAAAGCGGAGCGTTGATGGCGTCAGCTTTGATCGAGATCTGAATTTCAGTCAAATACGCAGGGTTACCCTGGCACGTTAGCTTAACTGCTTTCACGTTCTCTTTTCCCCAGCTTTTGGCAAAGGCGGCATCAAAGTCACGGCGGCTCACTGTGTTACCGTAGTTATCCGCAAGGAATTTTCCGGCTTCGCTCTCTTTAATTTCTTGATTCAGGCGTACCATCGTGCCGAAGTATGCGTCTGGATCAAAACCAAAGCAGGCACCGTGTTTGGCATATTCGTAGCGTTCCAGGCAGGAACGTCCGCCAGCTCCTGGCATGACTTCACTTAGTTTAGCGGCCGTTTCCAGCGATAACCCGGTTTCCGGCGATGAACACATTCGGCTGGCGCGCGCTTCTGGTAGATTCGGGATTGGGCGAGTAGCGCAACCGAAGCGCATCCAGCGGCGTTCATCAACACCACGGGCAGCAACCGATTTAGGCAATCCTGGCCATAGACCATGTACGGTCAGAAAATCAGCTTTGTTGGTCGTTTCGGTTTGCAGGCGACATTCATCTCGTTCGTTACGATTTCGATCGTGTTGACTCTGGCAAAATCCGGTTTGCCAGGAGAGGGCCAGGACATAGCGATCAAAATCGCCATACTGTTTTGCCTGCAACGCCACGGCGTTGGCAGAAGAGAAGGGAAGCAGAGAAACCGCGAGCAACGCGGCGTTACGCCAGAATGCTTTCATAATGGGTGTGGAACTCATACATACACTGAATACTATCTATTAAATCATAAAAAAGCCCGCCAGGTGGGCTTACCTGGCGGGCGTGATGATTTATTCAGCGTTTGGCGAACGTATTAGTTCCACATGGCGAGAATCGGCCAGCCAACCAACAGCAGCATAGAGATGTAAATCACCCCGAAGATTGCACCAAGTCGCCAGTAATCTTTTGATTTCACATAGCCACAGCCGTAAATAATCACCCCAGGACCGGTTGCATACGGCGTCAGACAGCCCATGATACCGATAGACAGCACCAGCAGGATACACAGTTGTTCCATTGGTACGCCCGGAATACCTTTACCGACGGCCAGAATAACCGGCAGCATGGTTGCGGTGTGCGCAGACAGGCTGGCAAACAGGTAGTGCGCAAAGTAGAACACCAGAACCAGTACAATCACCGTTGCGTTTGGTGAGAATCCTTCCAGGTGCGTACTCATGGTACCGGCGAACCAGTCAATAAAACCAGAACGAGTCAGGCCATTAGCCATCACAACCAGAGTTGCCAGGTTGACCAGTGTGTTCCATGCGCTGTTATAGCGGGTAATGTCTTTCCACGGCACAACGTGCAGGGCCAGCATTAGCGAAACTGCCAGCAGACCTACCGCAGTAGCATTAATGACTTCACTGCCAAATACCCACAAACCTAAGCTGAGCAATACAAGACCAATCAGCGTCCACTCTCTGCGTGTCAGCGCACCCATGGTTTTTAGTTCATCACCCGCCCAGGTTGCCACTTCTTCACTGTGTGTGATTTCCGGTTTGTACAGCACGTAGGAAAGCCACGGCGCAATGATAAGCAAGATAACCCCAACCGGCAGGAAGCAGAGGAACCACTGCAACCAGCTAATCTGGATACCGGCAATTTTGCTGACGAACTCCAGACCCAGTACGTTTGGTGCCGCACCGGTGACAAACATGGACGAACTCAGACTGGTACTAATGACCATCATCCACATCAAATAGCCGCCAATACGACGCGCGGACGGATCGTTCGGGAATGATTTAAACAGCGGCGGCAGGTTTTTAATGACCGGAAAAACCGTACCCCCGGTACGCGCGGTGTTGGACGGTGTAAACGGTGCCAGCAGAATGTCGATAATGACAATCGCATAACCCAACGTCAGCGTGCGTTTGCCCATGAATTTCACCAGGAAAAGGGCAATGCGACGACCTAACCCGGAAACTTCATACCCTAATGCAAAAATAAATGCGCCAAATACCAGCCATACCGTGGTGCTGGAAAAACCAGCCAGACCCCATTTCAGCGCCTGTTTTTGCGCATTAAACGCTGGGTCAGCTAATTCTTTGGCATCAAAGAGCAGGTAATTACTGCCAATAACGCAAATAGTAACCGCAATAAAACTGATCGCCGTTGCCGGAATTGGCTCGAGGATCATGCCGACAATCATTGCCACAAACACTGCAAAGTAATGCCACGCCTGCGGCGGCATACCGTCAGGTACAGGGATAAGAAACATGACACCCATCACCACCAGGGGCGCCAATAATTTCCATATATTATCTTTTGCTAAAGACATACGGGTTCTCCGACAATTAATATTCCAATTTTATCAAGTGCTTAAATAATTAAATCTGTGCTAAAAACCAAGTAAGGATCAGCAGGTCGGCACTGCCGCCTGGACTGAGATTTCGTTCGATACACTCCCTGTCGAACTGCCGGAGATAATCGAGATCGGCGGGGGTTCGAATGCCCCCTTTTTGCAATAATGTTTGCGCCTCGCGCTGTAGCCAGCGCAGGCCCCCCTCGCCACCGCGCGATGCAACGTTGGTATCGCCGTTGATCGCCATCAGTAGGAGCAAGGTATCGAGCAATGCCAGTTCAGGATCTAACCCCTGATCCAGCAGAGTGAGGTAATGCGGCAGGGCGTGGTTGATCACCAGTGGATAACCCGCTTCGGCTTCACCGCGTGCGCCGGTAAGGCCAAGCTGCTGGTACAACCGTTGACCTGCCGTCAGTTGTGAATTATTGGTACGCAGTTCGCGATCGGTCAGGCCACGGCAGAAACTTGCCGCCGTAGAACAAACGGTTGTTGGCGTTAGCGACTGGTTGAGCTGAAGCAAACGGCCAATTGCCGCACACAGTAGCCCTAAAGAAAAAATGCTGCCCTTATGCGTGTTTACGCCCGCAGTGGCGCGGAACATATCACCTTCGCAAGCCATACCAATTGGGCGTAATCCGTGGAGTACCGCTTCTGGTGCCATTTCAGCACTACAGGCACCAAATTCAATGAAACGGGGTAACCAGCCCTGAATCGCCAGCGCGCTGCGGTGAAAATCTTCCAGCGCCATATCTTTATGCGCACCGCAGTTAATCCGATCCACGAGGCCTGGTTTCGGTGACAGATTGACTTCAGTCAGCATGGCGCGCCAGCCCAGCAGGGCGTACTCATCGATTAATGACGTCGCAAGCTTTGTGGTTTTAGTTGACGTTGCAGGCATCGACATCGTTCAGCAGCGCCTCCATGCGGTTGAGTAAATCGGTCAGTTGATGGGTTTTTCCACGCGCGCAAACAGCTGCGCTTTGCTCGCACAACAGGCAGCGGCGAGGCGGCAGTGAATAGTCGCGGCGGGAGAGAATTTCGCCTTCGGGTGTCAGGACATCGATATCCCATAACCGCCCGAGAGGATGACTATGTTCAAGCTCAATGGTGGCGAGCTTGAGGTCGCGAGCCGGGGCGGCAATGCTCAACATGCCCTCCGGCCCGCTGGCGGAAACCAGTGCAGCCTGCTCCTGAATTTGCCAGCCCTGTTTTGCGGCTAAGGCACGCAAGGCTGTCACGCCATGATTAAAAATTCGGCGTGTGACCTCGCTGTCTTTAATCGGCCCAGGCGCAACCACGGTAAAGGAGACCAGTGGAACAGGATGGCGCTTGAGCCAGACGTGTTGCCGTGCTTGCCTTTCATCCCGGCTGACGAGCAGCTCGGGAATTGACACCGCATGGTGGCTGGCGAGTTCAGGAAGCAGGTGCATGGCTTATTCCTTCACCTGATGCACAACATCGATCACCGAGCCATCGCGGTAACGCACAACGGCAACGACGCGGTCGGTGAATTCAATCGGCTGTGGTTCACCGGTCAGCAGACGCGCACGTTCACGCAGCCACTCAATAGAAACCACTTTGATCCCCGCTTCCTGCAGACGTTCTGCCAGTTCCGGACGTGCCGGGTTAACTGCGATACCGTGGTCTGTGACCAGAATATCGACACTGGAGCCCGGGGTGATGCAGGTCAGCACGTTATCCACCAGAGTCGGAATACGACCGCGTACCAGCGGTGCGACGATGATGGAAAGTGCAGAGGCAATCGCGGTATCGCAGTGACCACCGGAAGCGCCACGCAGTACGCCGTCAGAGCCGGTCAGCACGTTAACGTTGAACTGGGTGTCAATTTCCAGCGCGCTCAGTACCACCACGTCGAGACGATCAACCGATGCACCTTTTGAACCCCAGTTAGCGTACTGGTTGGCGCTGATTTCGATGTGATTGGGGTTACGGGCCAGCGATTGTGCAGCGTGGCTGTCAAAGCTCTGTACATCCAGCAGTTTGCGGATCAGACCTTTTTCGTGCAGATCAACCATCGTTGCGGTAATACCGCCAAGGGCGAAGTCGGCGCGAATATCGCGGCTACGCATTTTGTCTTCCAGGAAACGGGTTACCGCCAGCGATGCGCCGCCGGTGCCGGTTTGCATGGAGAAACCTTCTTTAAAGTAGCCTGAGTTGAAAATCACATCCGCAGCGCTACGGGCAATAAGCAGTTCGCGCGGGTTAGTGGTCATACGGGTCGCGCCAGCGCCGATTTTCGCGGCATCGCCAACGCGATCAACTTTGACGATCAGATCAACCTGATCTTGCTCAATGCTTGCCGGATTATGAGGATAAGGCAGCAGTTCTTCAGTGAGCATCACAACCTGTTTCGCGTTGTCTGCATCAACCATTGCATAGCCGAGGGAGCCGCAGCAGGCTTTACCGGTGTAGCCGTTGGCATTACCGAATTCATCACAGGACGGGACGCCGAGGAAAGCCACGTCTATATTCAGTTCGCCGCTCTGTACCAGATGCACACGTCCGCCGTGAGAGTGGATTTGCACCGGTTCCGCCAGCAGACCACGGGAGATTTCTTCCGCCAGTGGACCGCGCAGGCCAGAGGTATAAATGCGGGTAACCACGCCCTGGCGAATGTGTTCTACCAGCGGCGCATGGCAATCACTCAGGGAGCTGGAGGCCAGAGTCAGGTTTTTAAAGCCCATCTTCGCGATGACGTCCATCACCATATTGACGGTCAGGTCACCGCCACGGAAAGCGTGATGGAAGGAAACCGTCATACCGTCCTGTAAACCCGAGCGACGAATCGCTTCTTCCAGGTTGGCGCACAGTTTGCGATCGCGCGCTTTTTCAGCCTGGTAGGTTTGCTTTGGCGAGTTCTGGAAAGCGGCAAGATCGCATTCAGCGCGACGATTCCAGGCCGCTACCCGTTCTTGTCGTTGAGATTGTTCAATTTTCTGCGTCATTTTGATTGCCTTATTCTTCGCGGATGCCGGAAAGTTCTGCGCGGGAGAGCACCAGACGGGCGCGATCGATAACCGGACCGTCCACCATCTTGCCATTCAGGGAAACCACGCCGAGGCCTTCGCGAGCGGCGGCTTCAGCGGCTTCTACGACGCGGCGGGCGTGATCCACTTCTTTCTGGGTCGGTGCGTAGAGGTTGTGCAGCAGATCAATCTGACGCGGGTTAATCAGCGATTTGCCGTCAAAGCCCAGCTGTTTGATGTGGGCGGCTTCTTGCAGGAATCCGGCTTCGTTGTTAGCGTCGGAATAGACGGTATCGAACGCCTGAATACCCGCAGAGCGCGCGGCCTGCAAAATGGAGCAGCGAGCGAACAGCAGTTCAATTCCTTCCGGGGAGCGTTCTGTACGCAGGTTGCGCACATAGTCTTCTGCACCGAGGGCGATACCGATCAAACGCTCGGAAGCGTGAGCGATTTCCACTGCGCGGGTAATGCCCAGCGGAGATTCAATCGCCGCCAGCAAGCCGGTACTGCCGGGTTCACGACCACAGGCTTTTTCGATACGCAGGATCTCTTTTTCGATATCCAGAACATCCTGAGCGGTATCGGTTTTCGGCAGACGCACAACGTCCGCACCACCGCGAACGACGGCTTCCAGGTCGTTAACACCCCATTCGGAATCCAGCGCGTTTACACGCACAATGGTTTCAATATCGCGATACAGCGGATGTTGCAGCGCGTGGTAAACCATGCGGCGGGCGGTGTCTTTTTCACGTAATGCCACGGAGTCTTCGAGGTCAAACATCAGGGCATCAGCCGGGTAGATGAAGGAGTTGCTGACCATCGCGGCATTGGCACCAGGCACAAACAACATGCTGCGGCGGGTGCGAGTTTTACGTTGTTGCAGCGAAGCGGAAATCATTGGCAATCCTCCCATGGCAGAGCCGGGATACCGCTGGCGCGTGCCAGCAGGGCTTCCAGTCGTGCACGTAAAATGCAGTCCAGTGCGCCTTTGTCATCGACATTCAGCTGTACGCCGCGCACGTTGTAGCGGGCGAGAACGTCCAGAATGGTGGTGCGAATTGCATCGCCAAACTGTTTCTCAACGCTGCTGTTGATTTGCAGGTCGATATCCTGCGTATCGAGTGGGGCGATGCGTATCATCACATCCCCAGACTCAAGGGTGCCTGCAACGGCGGGCTGGTTTATTTTCATTTTTCACCTGTTTCTCATGCGGGGGTCTTTTGACGAGCTGCCGCGTCCTGGCGGGAGTGCTCAAGCAGGTTCTGCAAATAATGCAGCGTGACTGCAGGGACCAGCGGCGCGATAGCCGTGAGATCGTTTTTCGCCAGCAGTTGACGTACCCGGGAAGCGGATATCGGCATCTCCTGGTAACGCAGCCGCTCAATTTCAACCAGTTCGATGGGCGGTGCGGAGATAGTCGGCGTTTCCAGCCAGTAGCGCATATCCTGGTTGTACTGGGCGGTAACGCGACAAAAGGGTTCAGTACCGACAAAGCGGTGAGTTACACCCAGCGCGGGAGCGAGGTACTGACGGAAAATCTTCAGATCAATTTCGGTGTAACAATGGTTAATGACGCTCTGTTCTTTAATGAAGTAGCAAGGGAACGTAGCGCGGGAGATGATGTATTCGGAGCCGCGATGCACAGTCAGGCGTGGAATATCGGCGGTGCCTTTTAACACCAGATCCAGCCGGTCTTCATAGGGAAAGCGTGAAGAATCTTCTTTAACTAAAAACAGATGCAACCAGTCGCACTGTGCTGCAGCCTGTTGAATCAGATAACGGTGACCATTCGTAAAGGGATTGGCGTTCATCACAATGCAGCCAATCTTGTTCCCTGGATGACGAAATTTTTTCAGCGATTCGGCATAGCGTTTCAGTCGCGTGGCGCTGTTTTCCATCAGCACCATCACGCCGGGTACACTGGTCAGCGTGGAAAAACCGCACTGGCGGAACAGCGCCTCGTATTCGGTTTTGGTATAAATAAACAGATGCGTGCTGTGCCGCTCATAGGCGAGGTTAATTAGCTCGGTGGCTAATGTCAGCGCCAGTCCTTCACCGCGAACGGATTCACTGATAGCAACGCATTTAATAATATTTCCGGCAATTCCACCGCACGCGATAAGCTTTTCATCGCGGGTTACGGTAATAAATACTTCGACTGTGGTGTCAACGCTCAAATCATTTTCATGCAGGAATTGGGCGATTTCCGCCATTTTTTTATTTTCTGAACGTTTTACACGGGTGCAAATATCATTGCCGAACATAATAAATAGTATCCTGAAGGTGCATGTTGTTATCGATTTGCAACGAATGTTGTTCGATGTTGCAAACTGATAACCTTTTATTTTCACTTGGGAGAAAGGGGGGCGATCGAGGTATATCTTTTTCTCCTTTCGCTATACATCCTAAGGAGTATTGCAGCGTGAAATTTTGATTTATTTCACATAGAGTTAGTGGTTTTTTATTTATTTAATGGTTTTAAGTTTTTTAATTAATGTAATTACGAAATGACCCGCAGGTTTAAGTGATTTAATTGATTTAATGAATAAAATTTGCCACGATTATATTTAATATCTATGTATTTTGATTCAACATTTTAATTACATCCGTCAAAGAGGCTCGGGACAACCCGCAAGGAAAACAATGTTGCAGCTTAACGAGAATAAACAGTTTGCATTTTTCCAAAGACTGGCATTTCCGCTGCGTATCTTTTTGCTGATTCTGGTGTTCTCAATATTTGTCATTGCAGCCCTGGCGCAATATTTTACGGCCAGTTTTGAGGACTATTTAACGCTTCATGTGCGCGACATGGCAATGAATCAGGCAAAAATTATTGCTTCTAATGACAGTATCATCAGCGCAGTGAAAACGCGTGACTACAAGAGGCTGGCGACCATCGCTGACAAATTACAAAGAGATACTGATTTCGATTATGTGGTGATTGGCGATCGGCACTCGATTCGTCTTTACCATCCTAATCCGGAGAAAATTGGTTATCCTATGCAGTTCACCAAACCGGGCGCGCTGGAGAAAGGGGAGAGCTACTTCATCACCGGGAAAGGGTCAATTGGCATGGCGATGCGTGCCAAAACGCCAATCTTTGATGACGATGGAAAAGTCATCGGCGTGGTGTCGATTGGCTACCTGGTGAGTAAAATCGATAGCTGGCGTGCTGAGTTTTTATTACCGATGGCAGGTGTGTTTGTCGTGCTGTTAGGGATTCTGATGTTGCTATCGTGGTTCCTGGCCGCGCATATCCGTCGGCAGATGATGGGCATGGAGCCAAAGCAAATCGCACGCGTGGTCCGTCAGCAAGAAGCGCTGTTTAGTTCGGTTTATGAAGGGCTCATTGCGGTGGATCCGCATGGTTACATTACCGCCATCAATCGTAACGCAAGAAAGATGCTGGGTCTGAGTTCCCCCGGACGGCAATGGTTGGGTAAACCCATTGCTGAAGTGGTCAGGCCCGCCGATTTCTTTACCGAACAGATTGATGAAAAACGTCAGGATGTGGTGGCGAACTTTAACGGTCTGAGCGTTATTGCCAACCGGGAAGCTATTCGTTCAGGTGATGATTTGCTGGGGGCCATTATCAGCTTTCGTAGTAAAGACGAAATATCCACCCTCAATGCGCAACTGACGCAAATTAAACAATACGTCGAGAGCCTGCGCACATTGCGACACGAGCATCTCAATTGGATGTCGACGCTCAATGGTCTGTTGCAGATGAAAGAGTATGATCGCGTGTTGGCGATGGTGCAGGGGGAGTCTCAGGCCCAGCAACAGCTTATTGATAGCCTGCGCGAGGCGTTTGCCGATCGCCAGGTGGCGGGGCTGCTTTTTGGTAAAGTGCAGCGCGCCCGCGAACTGGGGCTAAAAATGGTCATCGTCCCCGGAAGTCAGCTTTCGCAACTGCCGCCAGGACTGGACAGCACCGAGTTTGCAGCCATTGTTGGCAATTTACTTGATAACGCCTTCGAAGCCAGCCTGCGTAGCGATGAAGGAAACAAGATCGTTGAATTATTCCTCAGCGATGAAGGCGATGATGTGGTGATTGAAGTCGCCGATCAGGGCTGCGGCGTTCCAGAGTCTCTACGAGACAAAATATTTGAGCAGGGTGTCAGTACGCGTGCTGACGAGCCCGGCGAACATGGCATTGGGTTGTACTTGATTGCCAGTTACGTAACGCGCTGCGGTGGTGTTATCACTCTCGAAGATAATGATCCCTGCGGTACCTTATTTTCAATCTATATTCCGAAAGTGAAACCTAATGACAGCTCCATTAACCCTATTGATCGTTGAGGACGAAACGCCGCTGGCAGAGATGCATGCGGAATATATTCGTCACATTCCCGGATTCAGTCAGATATTACTGGCGGGAAACCTGGCGCAGGCCCGAATGATGATCGAGCGTTTTAAGCCGGGGCTAATCTTGCTCGATAACTATCTTCCTGACGGTAGAGGGATTAATTTACTGCATGAACTGGTGCAGGCGCATTATCCCGGCGACGTGGTGTTTACCACTGCAGCCAGCGATATGGAAACGGTGTCTGAGGCCGTACGTTGTGGTGTATTTGATTATCTCATTAAGCCAATTGCCTATGAACGGCTGGGGCAAACGCTAACCCGTTTCCGCCAGCGTAAACATATGCTGGAAAGTATTGATAGCGCCAGCCAGAAGCAAATTGATGAGATGTTTAATGCCTATGCTCGCGGTGAACCCAAAGACGAACTGCCGATCGGCATTGACCCCTTGACGCTAAACGCGGTGCGAAAACTGTTTAAAGAGCCTGGTGTGCAACATACGGCAGAAACGGTGGCGCAGGCACTGACTATCAGCCGCACCACTGCCAGACGTTATCTTGAATATTGCGCCAGCCGCCATCTGATTATTGCTGAAATTGTTCACGGCAAAGTTGGCAGACCGCAACGCATATACCACAGTGGGTGACATGATAAAGCCGGAGGAAACTTGCCTCCGGCATGACTATTTACTTGCCTGTGACCGCGGCTGCCGTTCCTGGCACCATCAGCTCTGTAGCAACGATAACAATCACCAGCCCAACAAGCACCGGCACCGAGGTGCGTTTTACGACTTCAAATGGTGAGATTTTCGCCATCCCGGCAACCGCAACGACTACGCCAGAAACGGGTGACAGGGTACGACCGAGGTTTGACGCCTGCAGCATTGGGATAGTCAAATACGCCGGGTTAATGCCGGAAGAGTGCGCCAGTTTCGGGATCATCTCAACAAACGCATAAAACGGCGCATTGCCTGAACCGGTCGTGACTGCCGCCAGCATTGTCAGGATCACTAATACCAGCATCAGGATGATACTCGCCGAACCAAACGAGGTGGCGATAGAAATCAGACTTTGAATAAAGCCGATGGTGCTAAGCCCCTGAGCGAATACCCCAGCGGCAACCAGCAGCATCACCACGTTAGCAAACGCATCTGCCATCCCGCGATAAGCCACTTCCAGACCAGAGAAAACTTTCTGGGTATTAAAGCTGCGGATGAACTCCAGAATGGAGGCAATCAGCATACAAATCACCAGAATAGTGATGATGTGTAATTGCGGACCCCATTTGCCGTCAAAAATCAGCACTCCGATGATCGGCGTGAACGGCAAAATGGCATAAAACGCAGGAGCAGTGGTGGTGATTTCACTGACATCTAACATTTCATGAGAGATGTGCTCTTTTTTATCCAGATAACGTTGCCAGAAGAAGTGGGCGATCGCCATGCCGATAATTGCAGCAATTGAGATAGGCAGCGTCGTTTTGAAGGCGAAGTCAATCAGCGACATTTCGGAAGCCTGCGCCGCCAGCACCACATCCCCTGAAGTCGGTGCGAGAATAATCGCCGCCGGGGAGGCACAAATAGCAGCAGCTGCACCACGGCTGATACCAACGTTTACCATCACCGGAAACAGGGTTGCCATCAGCAAAACACCCAGACCGGTCGCGGAAGAGACGGCCAGAGACATCAGACAGGCGACAAAATAGGCGGCAATCATCAGCAGGTAAGGGGAGTTAATATACTGCAATGGTTTTGACGCCAGCTTGACCACCATATCATTCGCGCCGATATGGGTCATGTAAGCGGCAAAGCCACACAGCATCATAATCATCATGCCGAGGTCGCCGCCGCGGCTCATTAGCAATATTTTAACGTATTCAACGATATCCGTGGCGCTGTAGCCTGTTGAAGCCTGGCTGGACGGTAACACTTTGTGCCCCATAATGGCACTGATAATCAGCAATAACAGGCCACCGACAAATAACACGCCAGTGGCGGAATACCCTTTAATGATGTAGCGAGCTACACCCACAATAACCACAACCCCAATAAGGAGTTCAATGAATGTCAGCATAATTTTTCCTGTCTCCAGGCCCCAAAGTAAATAATAAAAAATTCCTAAAACTTAAGGAAAAAATATGCCCAATAAATTGGCGGTGAATGCTGATTAAAATCAAGAAAAACTGCCATTAAGACATTGAAGTTGCTGTTTTTATACATAGATAACAAAACGCATATTTAGCGTTTGGCAATTACCACATAATAATGTGTGTAAATTGATGGCGGATTGATGCAAATTTGTTAATAGCAATGGTGTTAGCTGCGGTTGCGTGCTCAGAAAATAATCTGCCATGAGCATGGGTTGACGATATATATTATATTCTTCGTTAAGGTGATTTTTGTATCCAATTAAAAAATAAAGAAATTTTTCCTTGGTTGCATTTTGTCATCAAAAAATACTTGGTTTTTCTTTTTTGACTATTCCCATCGCAGAAAACGATACATCATCTTTAATCGATGCGCGGAAATATTTAACTTAAACAAGCGGAAATAAATAGAGCAGCTATTCAGATTGTTCTTTATGTTGGGGCTATTAAGGTTATGTTAATTGTAGCTTTGCTATGCTAGTAGTAGATTTTTGATAAATGTTTTATGGTCACAAATGAACGTGAGTAAATATGTCGCTATCTTTTCCTTTGTTTTTATTCAGTTAATCAGCGTTGGTAAAGTTTTTGCTAACGCAGATGAGTGGATGACAACGTTTGGAGAAAATATTACACAAACCTGGCAACAGCCTGAACATTATGATTTATATATTCCTGCCATCACCTGGCATGCTCGTTTCGCTTACGACAAAGAAAAAACCGATCGCTATAACGAGCGACCGTGGGGTGGCGGTTTTGGTCAGTCGCGTTGGGATGAAAAAGGAAACTGGCATGGCCTGTATGCCATGGCATTTAAGGACTCGTGGAACAAATGGGAACCGATTGCCGGATACGGATGGGAAAGTACCTGGCGACCGCTGGCGGATGAAAATTTTCATTTAGGACTGGGATTCACCGCTGGCGTAACGGCACGCGATAACTGGAATTACATCCCTCTCCCGGTTCTACTGCCATTGGCCTCTGTGGGTTATGGTCCAGTGACTTTTCAGATGACCTACATTCCGGGTACCTATAACAATGGCAATGTGTACTTTGCCTGGATGCGCTTTCAGTTTTGAGACAAATGAAATTTTAGTAAACTCTTTAAAATCAATGGGTAAAATAATTAACATCAAAAATAACGCGACTTTTATCACTTTTTAGTAAAGTTGCACTGGACAAAGCGTACCACAATTGGTGTACTGGTAACCGACACAGCATTTGTGTCTATTTTTCATGTAAAGGTAATTTTGATGTCTAAGATTAAAGGTAACGTTAAGTGGTTTAATGAGTCCAAAGGATTCGGTTTCATTACTCCGGAAGACGGCAGCAAAGACGTGTTTGTACACTTCTCTGCAATCCAGACTAATGGTTTTAAAACTCTTGCTGAAGGTCAGCGCGTAGAGTTCGAAATCACTAACGGTGCCAAAGGCCCTTCTGCTGCAAACGTAATCGCTCTGTAAGATACGTCAGCAAGAATTCAAAACCCGCTTAATCAGCGGGTTTTTTTTGGTCTTTAGTGTGCGGTTGAGGCGGAAAACAGCCAGAAAGCCAGTGCGGTCATGGCAAAAGACCCCAAAAGGTTGACGAAAACGTTCAGTAACGCCCAGCCTAAGCGGCCCTCTTGTAACAAAAACACCACTTCTGCCGAAAATGTTGAGAAGGTTGTTAGACCGCCACAAAATCCGGTGGTGATTAATACTTTCCACACTGGATCAATGTTCGTCATCCTGCTAAACCAGGCGAATCCCATTCCTATGATGAATGCCCCAATCAGGTTTGCAGCCAGCGTCCCCAACGGAATCGCCTGATGCAGCGGGTTAAATCGCATACTTAACAGCCATCTCGCCACGCTTCCCGTACCACCGCCAATAAAAACTGCTAAAAGAAGTTGTAACACTGCAAAATCCTGCTATTTGATTTGTATGAGTGATAAGTGTAACGCCGAATAATCGTCGTTGGCGAATTTTACGACTCTGACAGGAGGTGGCAATGCTGGTTGCTGCAGGACAGTTTGCTGTTACATCTGTGTGGGAAAAGAACGCTGAGATTTGTGCCTCGTTGATGGCGCAGGCGGCGGAAAACGACGTTTCGCTGTTTGTCCTGCCGGAAGCATTGTTGGCGCGTGATGATCATGATGCAGATCTATCGGTTAAATCAGCACAGCTGCTGGAAGGCGAATTCCTCGGACGTTTACGGCGAGAAAGTAAACGTAACATGATGACGACAATTCTGACGATTCATGTTCCTTCAACGCCGGGGCGCGCATGGAATATGCTGGTGGCGCTACAGGCAGGAAACATCGTCGCCCGTTATGCCAAACTGCATCTCTATGATGCATTTGCCATTCAGGAATCACGCCATGTTGATGCTGGTAATGAAATAGCTCCGTTACTGGAGGTGGAAGGGATGAAGGTCGGTCTGATGACCTGTTATGACTTACGCTTTCCAGAGCTGGCGCTGGCACAGGCATTACAGGGAGCTGAAATCCTGGTACTTCCTGCCGCCTGGGTTCGTGGGCCGCTCAAAGAGCATCACTGGTCAACGTTGCTTGCCGCTCGTGCGCTGGATACCACCTGTTATATGGTGGCGGCGGGGGAGTGCGGGAACAAAAATATCGGGCAAAGCCGGATTATAGATCCCTTTGGCGTCACCATTGCGGCAGCGTCAGAAATGCCTGCACTCATTATGGCGGAAGTGACGCCCGAACGTGTGCGTCAGGTGCGCGCGCAACTGCCCGTCTTAAACAACCGTCGCTTTGCGCCGCCGCAATTATTATGATGTTTTTTTACTCGGCGCTTGATTCACCTTGTTACAGATTGCTATTGTGTGCGCGCGTCGAATGACCGTTAATATTCTCTGGTTTTTAAGGCGCGTTCTGTTGCCGGTTATATGTCAAGAAGGTATCTATGGGTGAGATTAGTATTACCAAACTGCTGGTAGTTGCGGCGCTGGTCGTTCTGCTGTTTGGGACTAAGAAGTTACGTACGCTGGGCGGAGACCTTGGAGCGGCCATTAAAGGGTTCAAGAAGGCGATGAATGATGACGATGCTGCGGCGAAAAAAGGCGCAGACGTTGATCTTCAGGCTGAAAAGCTCTCTCATAAAGAGTGACGTGGCGAGCAGGACGCTCCCTCAATATCTTGTTCGATACAAAAAACCCGCTTCAAAAAGCGGGTTTTTTATCAGACAGATGTAAGTAATTATTACAGGATTACTTAACTTCCATCCCTTTCGCCTGCAAATCGGCGTGGTAAGACGAGCGGACAAACGGACCGCATGCAGCATGGGTAAAGCCCATCGCCAGCGCTTCGGCTTTCATTTCGTCGAACTCATCCGGGCTAACGTAACGTTGAACCGGCAGGTGATGGCGGCTTGGCTGCAAATATTGCCCCAGCGTTAACATCGTCACACCATGACGGCGCAGGTCGCGCATTACCTCAATAATTTCTTCATTGGTTTCACCCAGACCCACCATCAGACCAGACTTGGTCGGGATTTCCGGATGCGCTTCTTTAAAGCGTTCCAGCAGCTTCAGCGACCAGTTGTAATCTGCACCAGGCCGTACCTGACGGTAAATACGCGGTACGTTTTCCAGGTTATGGTTGAACACATCTGGTGGTGTGGCGGTCAGAATATCCAGAGCACGATCCATACGACCGCGGAAATCCGGCACCAGAGTTTCAATTTTGATTTGCGGGCTTTTTTCCCGAATGGCAGTAATGCAATCCGCAAAGTGCTGGGCACCGCCATCGCGCAGGTCATCACGGTCAACGGAGGTGATAACCACATAACGCAGCGCCATATCGGCAATGGTCTGCGCCAGTTTCACTGGTTCATTGGCATCCGGAGCTACCGGGCGACCGTGGGCAACGTCACAGAACGGACAACGGCGGGTACAAATAGCGCCGAGGATCATAAACGTTGCTGTGCCGTGGTTGAAGCATTCCGCCAGGTTAGGGCAGGAGGCTTCCTCGCAGACAGAATGCAGGCCATTTTTGCGCATTGCGGCTTTGATGCCCTGGATACGTGTAGAGTCCGCTGGAAGCTTGATTTTCATCCATTCCGGCTTGCGCAGCAGGGCTTCGCGCTCTGTTGCCACGTTTTTAACCGGGATAAGGGCCATCTTATCGGCATCGCGGTATTTAACACCGCGTTCCATCACAATGGGTTTACTCATAGCGTGCGTGTTCCAGTTGCGAATTACGAAGGAAAGCGTTTCAATTCAATAGATTGTTGTAATTATCAACTATTTTTGAATTAACGACTGGCAGTATATCATTGAAACGGACCTGAAAGCAGCCAAAGCGGTCGCGAAAATGTAAAATTGTTGTTGGATTGTGCCATTTTTTCGTTCTTCGCTGTGATCTGGCTGTAACAATACTTTTTCAAAATGCATTACGGATAACATCTATTACCCCGTGCAGGATGGGATCACGCAGGCTGAATTTGTTGTAGTGGATAGAGAAATCTATTTGCTCCTCATTTAAGGACGGAAAAGGCAGTTTTTCCAGCGGCCAGCAACGGCTAAACAGGTTATAAAAACGGCTGGGAATAATCGCTAACATGTCACTGTTGGCAACCAGTGCAGCGATTGTCAAAATGTTGTAGCTGGTGAAACTGATTTGCCGGTCCGGAAACATCTCTTGAACTCTCTGCCGCAGACCGCTGAAATTTTGCCCTTCCGGTAACAGGAGTATATGCGCAGCGTTGTCGATAGTCTCCCTGTCATCTTCTAAAGAGAGTAGTGGATTTCCCTCGCGGCAAATTAACACCATATTGTCGGTGAACAGAACATGATGTTGCACCGTACGATTGGTGCAAAACATGTTATCGATGATGAGATCGGTTTGAAACTGACTGAGTTGGTTTTCCGCGTCGCTGATGGGGGGGTTGCGCAGTAAAAGCTGCGGATAGTGAGATTTAATCGCCCGATAGATGACAGGAAGGACCAGGGCTCCGACCGAGGGGGTGGTCGCAATAGTTATCGTTCGTTGCTTATCATAGCTTCCTTCGATATCCAGCGCGCCAAGAATGGACTCAAGGCCCTGACTGATATACTCATGTAGATGCATCGCAAATGCGGTAGGAGTGACACCCTGGCCTTTGCGAATAAACAATGGGTCAGGGAATATAACGCGCAGTTTCTGAATAGACTGACTGATTGCCGAGGGTGTCAGATTAAGCACTTTCGCTGCATTAACGATCCCTTTATGTACATATACAGCTTCAAAAATAGTCAGAAGGTTAAGATCAATATTTCGTAAGGTTGTAAATATTTGTGGTTTATCTTCTGACGACTTTCTGCTTAAACAGGTTTCAATTTGATTATTACTATCCACGCACTTACTCCAATTTTATTCATGGAAAAATAATATTAAAAAAAATTACAATAATCTTATGTCTAATTGGAACGGAACGCTTTTGCTCACCATAATCAACTATTTCAATAAGTTAATCAATGGGGTGAGTTACGGAGCAAGGCGTAGCATCGCATTTCTGCAAGTGATAAAGAAAATATACAAACGCGAAGGAGATGTAAAGCATTAGCAGGTGTTATGAGTAATGACCCAGTGTAAATTGGGCCATTGATGTATGCAATTAAGCGGTAATATATTCGAAGTCAGGATTGTTTAGTAGCGCTAAAATATTTTCCAGTAAACGCGGTGCAATATTATTAGTCGTCGCTTCGGGTTTCCATTGTGATATTTTAGCCATTTCCATTCCGGCATACCCACAAGGATTAATACGTAAAAATGGTGAAAGATCCATATTGACGTTTAATGCCAGACCGTGGAATGAACAACCGCGTCGAATACGTAAACCCAGTGAGCAAATTTTCTTTTCCCCGACATAGACACCAGGCGCGTCAGCCCGAGGATGCGCTTCTATACCCAGTTCAGCCAGGGTATTCACCACTGTTTGCTCAAGCAAGGTCACCAGTTCACGCACACCGAGTTTACGGCGTTTCAGGTTAAGCAACACATACATCACCTGTTGCCCCGGCCCGTGATAAGTCACCTGCCCACCGCGATCGCTCTGAATCACCGGAATATCACCCGGCATTAAAATGTGCTCCGCTTTTCCTGCCTGCCCTTGGGTAAATACCGGATAGTGCTCGACCAGCCAGATTTCATCAAGGGTACTTTCATCGCGGGTATCGGTGAATTCATGCATAGCCTGGGAGATTGGCTCGTAAGGCTGAAGACCGAGCTGGCGGACAAGAATTTTATCCTGATACAAAACGGCATCTCCGTGGAGAATGAGTAAAAGTGGGGGAAAAGTATATCACAGCGAGGAGAGGGGAGTTACCCGACCAGGAGCCGGGTAACGGAGAAGCGAGTTACAGAACCATGCGGACAATATCGATTTTGCCCAGTTCTTCATACAGTGTTTCAACCTGCTCGATATGAGTCGCGTTGATAGTGATAGATACCGAGTGGTAGTTGCCTTTGCTGCTTGGTTTTACCGTTGGGGTGTAGTCACCTGGCGCATGGCGCTGTACCACTTCAACCACCTGATCAACCAGCTCAGGTAACGCCTGCCCCATAACTTTGTAAGTAAAAGGAGTAGGGAATTCAAGCAGTTCGTTAAGTTTGGTTTTCATGTCAGCTCCGGCGTAACGTAATTAAATAGCAACTCCCGCCAGAAGGCGGGAGTTTTTTACTGATGTTTAGTATATGGGGACGGAAATTACACTTTCAAGTGTTCGATTTTTAACCAAACCAGTGATGGAACATTAATTTAATGTAATCAATGATTTTGCCGAAGAAGTTGCCTTCCGGGATTTCTTGCAGCACAACCAGCGGGCGTTGTTCGATCGTTTTGCCATCAAGCTGGAAGTTGATAGTACCGACGACCTGATTCTTTTGCAGCGGCGCATGCAATTCACTGCTGTTCAGCACATAGCTGGCTTTCAGATCTTTCATGCGGCCACGCGGAATGGTCAGGTACACGTCTTTATCAACTCCTAACGAAGCGCGATCAGAATCACCAAACCAAACCGGTTCAGAGGCGAACTCTTTACCTACTTTCAGTGGGTTAACGGTTTCGAAGAAACGGAAGCCCCAGGTCAGCAGTTTTTTACTTTCGGCTTCACGGCCTTTAAAAGTACGTCCGCCCATCACCGCAGAGATCAAGCGCATCTGGCCTTCAGTCGCAGAAGCAACAAGGTTGTAACCTGCTTTGTCAGTGTGTCCGGTTTTGATGCCGTCGACATTCAGGCTGTTATCCCATAACAGACCGTTACGGTTCAGCTGGCGAATACCGTTAAACGTAAATTCTTTTTCTTTATAGATCGAGTATTCATTCGGTACGTCACGGATCAACGCCTGGCCGATCAGCGCCATATCTCGCGCGGAGCTGTACTGACCATCAGCATCCAGACCATGTACCGTCTGGAAGTGGGTATTTTTCAGGCCCAGGGCGTTAACGTAGCTGTTCATCAAGCCAACAAAAGCGTCCTGGCTACCAGCGGCAAAATCGGCCATGGCGACACAAGCATCGTTACCCGATTGCAGGTTAATACCGCGGATCAGCTGAGAAACCGGAACCTGCATGCCCGGTTTGAGGAACATCAGCGAAGAACCTTTAAATACCGGGTTACCGGTGGCCCATGCGTCGTTGCCGATGGTGACTAAATCAGTTTCTTTAAATTTACCGGCTTTCATTGCCTGGCCGATAACGTAACTGGTCATCATTTTGGTCAGGCTGGCAGGATCGCGGCGGACATCTGCGTTCTGTTCGGCGAGCACTTTGCCGGAGTTATAGTCAATCAGGATGTAGGACTCCGCATCGATCTGCGGTACACCCGGGATCATAGTTTTGATATTCAGGTCATCGGCATGTGCAGCAGAGATAAAGGCTGTGCAAAGAGCCGTGGTGAGCGCCAGGCGCTTCATGATACGAGCGGAAAAAATGGTATTCATGGTCTGAACTACGACATCCGTGATGGAATTAAAAAAAGTGCCCTACTATAGCAAATGCACTACCGGCAGGCATCTGACTTTCCGCGTGACTTTGTTAACGTCATTTACAGAAATTGACACATCAGATGCCTGCTTTACGCTACTGCGCGGTGGTAATAAATGACTGTAATTGGGCTTCGGTTTGCAAACGTTGCTGCAAGGTACTGGCTTCGGCTTTGCTGGCGAATGGGCCAAGCTGGATCCGCCAGACCGCGCCATTTTGAGTTACGCGACCGGGGACGCCGAACTTCTGTCCCAGTTGCTGTTGGTACTGTTGCGCACGAGCCTGATCGCTAACGGCCCCGACTTGCACCATAAAGTTGCCGCTGGCGCTTTGCGAGGCGGCTTGCGGTGTAACCATTGCAGGCGAGGTTGCAGGCGTTGTCGACGGAGCTGTAACAACGGGCTGTGGTGCAGGCGTTGGTTCGCTGCCTTCCAGAACACCAGGCGCTAAGGTCGTTGGTGCGCCGAGGAAACCGCTGCTGGTTACCGGCGCGCCAGTCGGATCTTCGCTTTTTAGCGTCGAATTACTGACCGGAAGAATGTCACCCTGCGGGCCAGACACTGAACTTGTTCCTGCGCCGCCGCTTAAATCGGGAGGTGCAGGCAGGGCGTAAGTCTGTTTGGCGACTGTGGTACAAGCCATACCAGGACCAGAAAGCGAACCATCCTGGGCGACAATAATCGGATCGATACGAACTTTGGTGTTGTTTGACGTGTTAAGACGGTCAGCTGCTGCGCGAGAAAGCGAAATAACGCGGTCATTGCCGTAAGGACCGCGATCATTAATGCGCACCACGATCATTCGCCCGTTAGCCAGGTTAGTGATTCTGGCGTAGCTGGGGATCGGAAGCGTTGGATGGGCCGCCGTCAGCTGTGTCGGATCGAAAGCTTCGCCAGAGGCCGTCAGGTTACTGCCGGGTTCGGCATCATAGATTGCCGCCAGTCCCGCCTGGCTAAATCGAGACGGATCCTGCACGATTTTGTAGCTTTTACCGTCGCGCTGGTAATCCTGATTTGCCGTCGCGTTCAGTGGTTCGAAACGCGGGTCCGCCCCGCTAATTTCAACTATGGGGCCGTTACATACCGCAGGCTGCGGTACACTTACCGTCTGTTGCTGACCATCATCGCTTGTACATGCCGCGAGCATTCCTGCCGCGATGCAGATCCCGAGCCACTGCTTACGCATTGCGCACCTCTTACACGCTTTTCGACAACATTTTCCTGTGGGTGTGGATTGACATTACAATCCCGAACCCAGCCATCAGCACAATTAGCGCCGATCCTCCATAACTGACCAGTGGGAGCGGAACCCCTACAACCGGCAGAATACCGCTTACCATACCAATATTTACGAAGACATAAACGAATAATATCAGCATTAAGCCGCCAGCCATGACGCGACCAAAGGTGGTTTGCGCTCTGGCGGCTATCCACAGCCCGCGCATGATCAGCAGAATGTAAAGAGCGAGCAGAATCAAAATGCCCACTAATCCCAGCTCTTCCGCCAGTACCGCGAAGATAAAGTCGGTATGGCGTTCGGGGAGAAATTCAAGTTGTGACTGAGTGCCATGCAGCCAGCCTTTGCCGCGTAATCCGCCGGAGCCAATAGCAATTTTAGACTGAATAATGTGATAGCCCGCGCCGAGTGGGTCTGATTCCGGGTCCAGGAGCATCATTACGCGCTGGCGCTGGTAATCATGCATCAGGAAGAACCACAGAATCGGAATGAACGCCGCTACCAGCACTACTGCGACGCCAATCAGACGCCAGCTAAGGCCAGAGAGGAACAGTACAAACAGACCGGAAAGCGCAACGAGGATTGATGTCCCCAGGTCAGGCTGCGCAGCCACCAGCAGCGTGGGCATAAATATCAGCACCAGCGCGATGCCTGTGTTCTTCAACGATGGCGGGCAAACGTCGCGGTTGATAAAGCGCGCAACCATCAGTGGCACGGCTATTTTGGCAATTTCCGACGGCTGAAAACGAACAATACCGAGGTCCAGCCAGCGTTGAGCGCCTTTAGAGATGGCACCGAAAGCATCTACCGCCACCAGCAAAATAATACAGATGATATAGAGATAGGGGGCCCAGCCTTCATAAACGCGTGGAGGAATTTGCGCCATCACCACCATGATGACCAGACCCATCGCGATTTGGCCGATTTTACGCTCCATCATGCCAATATCCTGACCGCTGGCGCTCCAGATAACCAGGGCGCTGTAAACCAGCAATGCCAGTAAAATCAGCAGCATTGTGGGATCGAGATGGACTTTATCCCAGAATGTTTTTTTATTCGGATTATCCGTCATGATTAATGGTCCTCCGCTGCGGCAACCGCTGGATTTTCCGCAGGCAGATCGGTGTTGTTATCACCCAGCATAATGTGGTCGAGGATCTGGCGCATCAGCGTACCAACCGCCGGACCCGCGCCGCCGTTCTCCAGAATCATGGCGACAGCCACTTGCGGATTATTGTATGGCGCAAAGGCGGTCATCAGTTTGTGGTCACGTAAACGCTCGGCAATTTTGTGCGCATTATAGGTTTCGTTCGCTTTCAGACCGAAGACCTGAGCGGTACCAGATTTCGCCGCAATTTTGTACGGTGCGCTGGCAAAGTATTTATGCGCCGTACCGTTAGGGCGGTTAGCAACACCGTACATACCGTCTTTCGCCAGCTCCCAGTAACCGGAATGAATATCGCCGACGGGCGGTTCATGCGGTTGTACCCATGGCACCTGTTTGCCGTCTTCGGCGGTGCTCATCAGCAAATGCGGAACCTTCACGATACCGTCATTAATCAGGATCATCAGTGCCTTACTCATCTGGATTGGGGTCGCTGTCCAGTAACCCTGACCGATACCAACCGGAATGGTGTCACCCTGATACCACGGTTTTTTAAAGCGTTTCTGTTTCCATTCGCGGGTAGGCATGTTGCCGGAACGTTCTTCCGCCAGGTCGATACCGGTGTAATGACCATAACCGAATTTACCCATCCATTCGGAGAGGCGATCGATTCCCATATCGTAGGCCACCTGATAGAAGAAGGTATCCGCAGATTCTTCCAGCGATCTTGTGACATTCAGACGCCCGTGGCCCCATTTTTTCCAGTCACGATAACGTTTTTCCGAACCTGGCAGTTGCCACCAGCCTGGGTCAAACAGCGTCGTATTGCGCGTGATCACTCCGGCGCTCAATGCCGAAACCGCCACATAGGGTTTAACTGTAGACGCGGGAGGATAAACCCCCTGTGTGGCGCGGTTCACCAGCGGTGTATTCGGGTCGTTCAGCAAGGCGGAATAATCTTTGCTGGAGATACCGTCAACAAATAGGTTTGGGTCATAACTAGGCGTGGAAACCAGCGCCAGCACCCCACCTGTACGCGGATCGGTGACTACCACCGCTGCGCGGCTACCCGCCAGCAGCGTTTCAATATATTGCTGGAGTTTGAGATCCAGCGTCAGGTAAATATCGTGTCCGGCTTGCGGTGGCACTTCTTTTAACTGGCGGATAACACGCCCACGGTTGTTAACTTCAACCTCTTCATAACCGGTCTGACCGTGCAGCACGTCTTCATAGTAACGCTCAATGCCCAGCTTACCGATATCATGCGTTGCCGCATAGTTGGCCAGTTTGCCGTCATTATTCAGGCGTTCGACGTCTTTATCGTTGATTTTCGACACATAGCCGATGACGTGGGTCAACGCCGAACCGTAAGGATAGTAACGACGTTTATAGCCTTTAACTTCAACACCCGGAAAACGGTACTGATTGACGGCAAAGCGAGCTACTTGTACTTCGGTCAGGTTAGTTTTCACCGGAATGGAGGTGAAACGGTGTGAACGTGCGCGCTCTTTTCGGAATGCAGCAATATCGTCATCGGTCAGATCAACCACGCTGCGCAAAGCGTCCAGCGTTTGCTGCACGTTATCGACTTTCTCCGGCATCATTTCTATCTGGTAGATAGTGCGGTTGAGGGCCAGAGGGATACCGTTACGGTCGTAGATAATGCCGCGGCTGGGCGCGATAGGCACCAGCTTAATGCGGTTTTCATTAGAGCGGGTCTGGTAATCGGTAAAGCGAACAATTTGCAGATTATACAGGTTGGCGATAAGCACGCCGGTCAGCAGCAAAATCCCCAAAAAGGCGACCAGCGCCCGGCGCACAAACAGCGCGGACTCTGCCGTATAGTCGCGAAAAGAGTTCTGTAGTTTCATCCGCTGCGTTTTCTACTCAAAGCTCCCTTATCACTCACGGTGATAAGGATGGTTGGTGGTGATGCTCCACGCCCGGTACAGACTCTCTGCGACCAGCACGCGAACCAACGGATGGGGGAGGGTAAGCGCCGACAGCGACCAGCTCTGCTCCGCCGCCGCTTTACAGGCAGGCGACAACCCTTCAGGCCCGCCAATCAGTAGACTGACGTCGCGACCATCCAGCTTCCAGCGTTCCAGCTCAGCGGCTAACTGCGGCGTATCCCAGGGCTTGCCTGGAATATCGAGGGTGACAATGCGGTTTTTGCCTGCGGCCGCCAACATCTGCTCACCCTCTTTGTCGAGTATGCGCTTGATGTCCGCATTCTTGCCGCGTTTTCCGGCCGGAATTTCAATCAGCTCGAAGGGCATATCTTTCGGAAAACGACGCAGGTACTCGGTAAAACCGGTTTGTACCCAGTCCGGCATTTTCGTTCCCACGGCGACAAGTTGCAGCTTCACGCATTAACTCCAGAGTTTTTCCAGTTCATACAGGCGACGGCTCTCTTCCTGCATGACATGGACAATCACATCGCCCAAATCCACGACAATCCAGTCGGCGCTGTTTTCACCTTCTACGCCGAGCGGTAACAGGCCCGCTGCGCGAGACTCCTGCACAACGTGGTCAGCAATGGACATAACATGACGGCTGGACGTACCCGTACAGATGATCATGCAGTCGGTGATGCTGGATTTGCCCTGAACGTCTAAGGCGATGATGTCCTGACCTTTGAGGTCATCAATTTTGTCGATAACAAAATCCTGGAGTGCTTTACCCTGCAAGTTTTCCCCCTGGGTGAATCAAATAGATAAAAATGGTCTGTCAGTATACCTGAACCAGAGGCGATTTCGGGACAATTGTCGCCGAATCGGCTTTCGAAAGTGGGCTATCATCCCACCCCGCGCCGCAGATTGCATCGCCATTTTTGTAAAACAATTTCTACAAAGTCGTGTCTGGCGAAAAAAGTCTGGCTGCGGAGAATATCAGCCTGCCCGGGGCTGTCAATGGTCGTTGCGGCTTACCCGTAAAAAAACAGAAAAGTCATGCATTCTCGACCCCGATGGCACGGCTATTGAGGACGCGTAGCGTCGCGAATTTTTGGTTGATATCAATGGCGCTCCAACACCCCTGGTCAACGCGAAAATGCCACATAGCTTCGGCAGGCATACCAATTAAACGGGCGATTAACAGACTCAGTACACCCTGATGGCTGACGACTAAAATATTCTGATAGTGCTGAAATTCACTAAGCCTTGCGATAAACCGTTCCACTCGTTGTGAAAATGCCTGAAATCCTTCACCGTTCGTGGGGATAGCATGCTGCCAGTCATTGCACCACGCGCTATAGTTTTCGGCATCTTCTTGCATGAGGTCGCGATGATGTCGCATCTCCCAGTCGCCAAAAAACATTTCGTTGAGTTCAGGGATGATTTGCACGGGAAGCTGGCGATCACTGAGAACCCGTCGCGCGGTATGCTGTGCCCGTTCCAGTTCACTGCATAAAACCAGGTCAAAGGAAACACCATGTAGCAGCGTATGCAGATTTTGCGCTTGCTCAATACCGCGCGCAGTCAGGGGTGTGGGAGCATGACCGCTGTACAGACCATCGATATTCGCTTGCGTTTCGCCATGACGAATTAACCACAGTCGCATCATGCCCTCCGTAACGACAGGTATCAGCGATACAAGCCTTGTTGGTTAATGTAAGTCAGTACCGGTTCCGGCAATAAATCCTCACACGATTCACCGTTTTGCAAACGTTCGCGGATGATGGTCGCCGAGATGTTAAACCACGGCGTTTCAGCCAGATAAATTTTACCGGCAGGCTGAAGGTGAAGATCTTCCGGGTTATGTGTCAAATGATCTTCCAGCCATTGCTGGTATTGCGGTTGCGCCATTTCAAGTGGGTAACCTGGACGCCGACAGACGATCAAATGTGCATTGTCGAGTATCGTTTCGTATTCGTACCAGGTCGGAAAGGTCAGCAGTGAATCCTGACCAATAATAAACGCCAGCGGCACGTCTGGCCATTGTTCCTGCCGCCACTCTTTCAGTGTTTGCGCAGTGTAAGAGGGGGCATTGCGCTTTAGCTCGCGTTCATCAAGAGTAAATAATGGCTTGTCGGCAATCGCCAGTTCAAGCATGTGTTTACGCTGCACGCTGTTCGCTTCCGGCTGGGGACGATGCGGAGGAACATTATTAGGGATGATTGTGACCCGCGTCAGACCAATCAAATTCGCCAGCGTTTCCACGGGTTTAAGATGTCCATAGTGCACCGGATCAAAGGTGCCGCCAAACAGAGCCTGTAAAGATTTCATATCAACCGTCGATAAATACGTCCGCCAGAGGTTTATGGCACAACAGAAGAGATAACCCTTCCAGCTCTGCCCACACTGACTGACCGTAATCTTGTTTGAGGGTGAGTTCCGTTCGTGTCAGGAGTTGCACGGCCTGACGTAACTGCGGCTGGCTTAAGCGATTTAACGCCTCGCCCATCATGCCCCGGCGGTTCTGCCATACCCGATGCTTATCAAACAATGCACGCAGTGGCGTATGGGCAGACTGGCGTTTCAGGTTAACCAGTAACAACAGTTCACGTTGTAATGTGCGCAACAAAATAACCGGTTCGCTGCCTTCCAGACGAAGTTGCTGAAGAATATGCAACGCGCGCTTACTTTTTCCCATCAACAAAGCATCAACCCAATGAAAAGGGGTGAAATGCGCGGCATCATTCACCGCCTGTTCAACGCGCGGTAATGTCAGTTTGCCGTCTGGCCAGAGCAGCGATAAACGCTCCAGTGCCTGGGCCAGCGCCAGCAGGTTACCTTCATAACAGTAGCAGAGCACTTGGTTTGCAGCGTCATCCAGTTCTAAGTTGAGCTGTTTTGCACGCGCAGCAACCCAGCGGGGAAGCTGAGCCTGCTCCGGTGTCTGACAGGTCACCTGCACGCTGCGATTCGCAAGAGCAGTAAACCAGGCGGCATTTTCTTGCGCTTTGCTTAATTTATTACCGCGGACGATCAACAGCAGGTCGTCATGCAGAAGTCCGGTGAGTGTGAGAAGTTGTTCATTGATCGCCGCATTCGGTCCGTTTTCGGGTAACAACAGCAATAGCGTTTGTCGACTGGCAAACAGACTCATGGCCTGGCATAACGAAAAGATCGCATTCCAGTCAGTGTTGGGATCAATGGAAAAAGTGTGGTGTTCTTCGAACCCTTGCGCCGCAGCGACCTGACGAATAGCGTCCTGGCTTTCCTGCAATAACAGAGGATCGTTACCAAGTAAAAGATACGCCGCGCGCAGCCCTTCATTGAGCTGCGCGCGGAGTTGTTCCGGGTACAACCGAATCATCAGTTACCCAGCGTGGTAGAGACGCGTGCAGGCGTTGCCGGAGTATCCGTTGTGGTCGACGTCTGTTCTTCGTCGGAACGAATATCCGCAGCACGGATGCTTGGCAGCTTACGAATCAGCTGTTCGGCAGCACGGTCGTACATCTCTTTTACGATCATGTCTTGTTCGTTATCTTTCGCTAACGCCATTTGCGGGTTATCGAAGAACGAACGGAAGACTTTGGCGCTAATCGGGTAGATGTCACGGCCGGGGATCAACACGGTCGCATTGACCGTCATGATCATCTGATACTCTGCTGTTTGACCGTTACGGAATACCGATGCGGTATCTTTCGCGATGCTCACTTTACCCAAACGCAGGGATGGAACGTCCTTACGCGTGGTTTCTTTATCAAGCAACTCGACACCATTCAGACGTAACTGGTTACGCACCGCACGGCTTAATGGCCCGTTCGGATCGCCTGAGTCCAGGATCATGACCTTCATAGTGGAAGGAACCTGCGTGGTATCACGCAGATGCCAGCCACACCCGGCGGTGATTAACACCGCCAGAGATAACAACAATGTTGCCAGATATCGCACGCTTCCTCCCGCGCTTAGCCAACGACCAGATTGAGGAGTTTACCGGGTACGTAAATCACTTTACGCACGGTAACGCCATCAAGATATTTTGCTACCAGATGTTCCTGGCCAGCACGTTCGCGAACCTGTTCTTCCGTTGCGTCCACCGGAACGGTGATTTTTGCACGGACTTTACCGTTAACCTGCACCACGACCAGCGTGGAGTCTTCCACCATCGCTTTTTCGTCAGCAACCGGCCACGGTGCGTTGTCGATATCGCCTTCGCCTTTCAGTTCCTGCCACAGCGTGAAGCAGATGTGCGGGGTGAACGGGTTAAGCATACGGACTACCGCCAGCAGCGCTTCCTGCATCAGGGCGCGGTCCTGCTCGCCATCGGTCGGTGCTTTCGCCAGTTTGTTCATCAGCTCCATAATCGCCGAAATTGCGGTGTTGAAGGTCTGACGACGGCCGATATCATCGGTCACTTTAGCGATCGTTTTATGCACATCGCGACGCAGCGCTTTCTGATCTTCAGTCAGCGCATCAACGTTCAGTGCCGCAACATCACCTTTCGCTGTGTGCTCGTAAACCAGTTTCCAGACACGTTTCAGGAAGCGGTTAGCCCCTTCCACGCCGGATTCCTGCCATTCGAGAGTCATATCAGCCGGAGAAGCAAACATCATAAACAGACGAACGGTGTCCGCGCCGTAACGTTCAACCATCACCTGCGGGTCGATACCGTTGTTCTTAGACTTGGACATTTTGCTCATGCCGGTATAAACCAGTTCATGGCCTGCCGCATCTTTCGCTTTCACGATACGGCCTTTCTCGTCACGTTCAACGATAGCATCAACCGGGGAAACCCAGTTACGTTCGCCGTTTTCGCCAACATAGTAGAAGGCATCTGCCAGCACCATACCCTGACACAGCAACTGTTTCGCTGGTTCGTCAGAGTTCACCATGCCTGCATCACGCATCAGTTTGTGGAAGAAGCGGAAGTAGAGCAGGTGCATAATGGCGTGTTCGATACCACCAATGTAGATATCCACCGGCAGCCAGTAGTTAGCCGCTTTGGAATCCAGCATACCTTCTTTGTACTCCGGGCAAGTGTAGCGCGCATAGTACCAGGAGGACTCCATAAAGGTGTCGAAAGTGTCGGTTTCACGCAGCGCTGGCATACCGTTAACGGTAGTTTTTGCCCACTCCGGATCTGCTTTAATCGGGCTGGTAATGCCGTCCATCACCACATCTTCCGGCAGGATCACCGGCAGCTGGTCGTCCGGGGTCGGCATTACGGTACCGTCTTCCAGCGTCACCATCGGAATCGGCGCGCCCCAGTAACGTTGACGGGAAACACCCCAGTCGCGCAGGCGGTAGTTCACTTTACGCTCGCCAACGCCCATCGCAGTCAGTTTATCGGCGATAGCGTTGAAGGCCGCTTCATGGTCAAGACCGTTGAACTCGCCAGAGTTGAACAGAACGCCTTTTTCAGTCAGGGCTTGCTGAGAAAGATCTGGCTCAGAGCCGTCAGCTGCCAGGATAACCGGTTTGATGTTCAGGCCGTATTTAGAGGCAAACTCGTAGTCGCGCTGGTCGTGACCCGGAACCGCCATAACTGCGCCCGTGCCGTACTCCATCAATACGAAGTTTGCTGCCCAAACGGGAATTTCTTCGCCCGTTAATGGGTGAACCGCTTTAAAGCCAGTATCGACGCCTTTTTTCTCCATCGTTGCCATTTCAGCTTCGGCAACTTTGGTGTTACGGCATTCGTCAATAAAGGCCGCCAGTTCAGGATTATTTTCCGCCGCTTTCTGTGCCAGCGGATGACCTGCCGCTACCGCCAGGTAGGTACAACCCATAAAGGTGTCCGGGCGGGTAGTGTAAACGGTCAGCGTGTTGTCATAGTCGTTAACGTTGAAAGTGATTTCTACGCCTTCGGAACGACCAATCCAGTTACGCTGCATGGTTTTAACGGTGTCTGGCCAGTGATCCAGTTTATCCAGATCGTTGAGCAGCTCGTCAGCGTAAGCGGTGATTTTGATAAACCATTGCGGGATCTCTTTACGCTCAACTTTGGTATCGCAGCGCCAGCAGCAGCCGTCGATAACTTGTTCGTTCGCCAGTACGGTCTGGTCGTTCGGGCACCAGTTGACCGCAGAAGTCTTCTTATATACCAGGTCTTTTTTATACAGCTCGGTGAAGAATTTCTGTTCCCAACGGTAGTATTCCGGCGTACAGGTTGCCAGCTCGCGGCTCCAGTCATAACCAAAGCCCAGCATTTTGAGCTGGTTTTTCATGTACGCGATGTTGTCGTACGTCCACGGTGCCGGTGCGGTGTTGTTTTTCACCGCCGCGCCTTCCGCAGGCAGACCAAACGCGTCCCAGCCGATCGGCTGCAGGACGTTTTTGCCCAGCATACGCTGGTAGCGGGCGATCACGTCACCGATGGTGTAGTTACGTACGTGGCCCATGTGTAGTCGACCAGAAGGATAGGGAAGCATAGACAGGCAGTAATACTTCTCTTTGCTCTCGTCTTCGGTTACTTCAAATGTGCGCTTCTCATCCCAATGAAGCTGTACTTTGGATTCTATCTCTTCCGGGCGGTATTGCTCTTGCATGGCAGCCAGTGGTCCTGTTTTCAATACGGCTACAAATGTAGCGTTGAGGTGGTTTTTCAGATCCGCATAGCATAGCCCAAACGTCCGCGTCAAAACAGCCTTTCGCGCACTCGACGTTGAAATGATGCCCGGATTATTCATACATTAATTTACAGAGTTTGTGGGCGTATTAGCAAAGCAAGGAACAAAGAACGTCTATTATTATAGTCAGTTAACGACCCGGGAGATGAAACGATGAACAAGGTTGCTCAATATTACCGTGAACTGGTCGCGTCACTGAGCGAACGCCTGCGCAATGGCGAACGTGATATCGACGCACTGGTGGAACAGGCGCGCGAGCGCGTAATAAAAACAGGGGAGTTAACGCGAACCGAGGTCGATGAGCTGACGCGAGCTGTCAGACGTGACCTGGAAGAGTTCGCCATGAGCTATGAAGAGAGCCTGAAAGAAGAGTCTGACAGCGTCTTTATGCGGGTGATTAAAGAAAGCTTGTGGCAGGAGCTGGCAGACATCACCGATAAAACGCAGCTTGAATGGCGCGAGGTTTTCCAGGACCTCAATCATCACGGGGTTTATCACAGCGGAGAAGTGGTAGGGCTGGGGAATCTGGTCTGCGAGAAATGTCATTTCCATCTCCCGATCTACACACCGGAAGTGCTGACGCTATGCCCGAAATGTGGTCATGACCAGTTCCAGAGACGCCCGTTCGAGCCTTAATGGTATGATTTCGCACAGCAATAAAGAGAATATGGGCCGAATAAAATTCCCCGGCCCTTGTTTTTATCTCTTACAGTAAATCTTCAATCTCACGGATTTCTTGACTGACATCCCTGGTACCGGATGCCTGAACTTTACGATACAGGTCGAGAGCCTGTCGGAGATCGACAGGTCTTCCTTCTCCGTAGTGATACATAATGGCCAGGTTATACCAGGCAGTGGCGTCATTGCATTCAGCGGCTTTCGTAAACCATTCAAAGGCGGCCTGATAATCTTTCTCAACGCCTTGTCCGTGTTTATACATATAACCGATGTTGACGTAAGCGCCGACGCTCCCCTGAGCGGCAGCCTTCAGATACCAGTACATGGCTTGCTTATAGTCCTGGTCCACCCCTTCGCCAGCGTTATAATCCCATGCAATTTGAAACTGGGCATGCCGATTACCCTGCTGTGCGCTTTTCAAATACCAGAATGCGGCGAGTGTCTCGTTTTGAGCAACGCCTTTTCCGTCTTCATAAAGATCGGCCAGATTGTTTTGCGCGTCACTATGGCCTTGTAATGCAGCTTGTTTGTACCAGAAAAATGCCAGCGTATAGTCTTGTGCGACTCCGTTGCCATTTCTGTACATCCACCCAAGATTATTTTGCGCATAAGACATTCCGCTCTCCGCGGCTATCTGATACCAGGCAACCGCTTCTTTATAGTTGGGGTCTTCTCCACGATCCAGTGTCCAGCCAAGGGCGTTGGAAGCGAAAGTATGGCCTTGTAGGGCAGCTTTTTTCAGCCAAAAGATGGCTTGCCCATTATCTTTATGACGGCTTTTATCCTCGGTATACTTTTGCCCTAAGGAATATTGTGCTTCACAATGACCTTGCTCAGCGGCCAGCCTCAGCCAGTAAAAGGCCTTTTCGTCGTCCGGAGAGTCAATTGCGCTATCGCGATTATAATAAAACCCAATAATATATTGAGCATCGCAATCGCCTTTTTCAGCACGTTCGATAATCTCATCTATTGATAAATTATCGCAGCAACTTGACGTAAAAATCATTATCATTTCCTTATGGTTGCATATAAAGCATATTATATTTTTATGTGTTCCATTTTTGCGTAAGCCTTATTTTATGCGTATTATGTTGCGTCAGAAAAGTATAAATAAATGAGCCTCGCAACGTGGTTAATATTCATTGAATGAATATTTAAGGATAAATTATATGGACATGGAGTCGCAAAAAATATTGTTTGCACTTTCCACTCCGATGGAAATACGCAATGAATGCTGTTTACCTTCGCATTCATCCCCCAAAATGTATTTAGGTACACGCTTTTTTGACCTTTCTTCCTCCTGGGGAATTGATGACCGTGATGATCTACTGCGCACAATTCACCGAATGATTGATAACGGTCATGCCGCGCGGTTGGCAGGGTTTTATCACTGCTGGTTTCGTTATTCGCCATGTGAATGGCGTGACTATCTTGCTGAATTAAATGAGCAAGGTCAGGCTTATGCGCAATTTGTCGCCAGCACCGCCGAATGCTGTGGTGAGGGAGGAATTAAAGCCTGGGATTATGTCCGGATGGGTTTTTTAAGCCGAATGGGCGTGCTTAATAACTGGTTGAGTGAAGAAGAAAGCTTGTGGATACAGTCGCGCATTCATCTACGGGCTCTACGTTATTATAGTAACTGGCGGCAATATTTTGCCGGTTATACCTTTGGTCGGCAATATTGGCAGTCTCCCGAAGATGATAATCTTCAGTTATTACGTGAATTCTTGGCGCGTAAAGAATACGACGATTCCGGCAATGATATGTTTTATCAATTATTTGCCAGTGACGATGCATATTACGCGACCTTACCCTGGCAACCACTGGCTGACTACCCCACATGCCCGGAAACGCTTAAGGATATGAGCGACCTATGAAAAATTGCTGGAAGATTCTCGAAATAGAGGAAACGACTGACGTCGATATTATCCGCCGCGCTTATCTGGCGCTGTTACCGTCCTTTCATCCAGAAACCGATCCGCAAGGTTTTAAACAACTTCGTCAGGCGTATGAGGATGCGCTACGGATTGCGCAGTCCCCTGCTAAATCTGTTTGGCAATCAGAAGAACATGAAGTTGCAGAACATGAAATTCTGCTCGCCTTTCGTGCGTTACTCGCCTCTGATAGCGAACGTTTTCTGCCCTCTGCCTGGCAGCGATTCATTCAGCAATTAAATTATTGCTCGATGGAAGATATTGATGAATTACGCTGGTCGCTGTGCACAATAGCCATGAACACTGCCCATTTATCCTTCGAGTGCGTGGTGTTATTAGCAGAAAGATTGCGGTGGTTGCAGGAGGAAAACGTCGGGGAAATAGACGAAGAAGAACTGGAATCCTTTTTATATGCCATTGCGAAGGGGAATGTTTTTAACTTCCAGACCATTCTGCATCTGCCCGTTGCCGTACAAAATGACACCATTGATTTTTACCAAATGTTCGCTCGGATTTGGTCATCGCATCCAGAATGGCTGACATTGTATTTAGCGCAACATCGCGCAGTGATTATCCCCGATGATGCAAATTTGCACAGAAATTTACTCCGCTGGTATAGCACAAGCCGCCTGGATATCCCCGAACTTCTGGATTACGCCCGGTCGTGGCGGGAAGCTGAACCTGATAATGAAGATGCGCGTTATTATGAATACGCGCAACGCGTCTATTGTGGAGAAGGCGAAAGCCTGCTGGCAGAACTTTGTGACTACTGGCGCGAGTATCCCTCCACCCAGGCGGATGCTTTAATGTTGCAATGGTGCCGTCAGCATCGGGTCGATTATTACCCATTAGTGGTGATGATGATTGAAGCGCGTGATCTGGTTAACGATCAGGGAAAACCGCTACTTTATGTCCCTGGTGACAGCGCTCGTACGCGTTTTCATTTATACGAAATACTCAGTGATGAAAAACTCTCTGCGCTGGGGCGTTCTCTGGTCGAGATGGTTTTGCACAAAGGACGTAAGCCGCGGATCTCACTCACGCGTGATACAGAACATCCCTTATGGCCATTATATCTAGTTGCCAAACAATTAGTGCAGGCCAGCCAACCTACAGAAGAATCATTAATCCCGATTGTGAGCCGCCTTGATGCAGAAGATCGTTGTCCTCTGGAAGCATTAATTATTCGACGGTTATTAATTCAGGCGGCAAATTTTACCGAGAAGCAAACCGTCGAACCGGAGCCGCAACCGCAGCCAATGCCCGTTGACGATGGTGGACCAGGCTGTCTGGGCATCATTAAAATTATTTTCTATATTTTTATCTTTGCTGGTTTGATAGGGAAAATACTCCATCTGTTCGGGTGACAGTCGACGTTAATGTGCGGGAAGCCTGGCAAGTAATCTTTCCGCATTTTTGTAATGTTGTTTGGCGGCCAGTTTTAACCATTTTTGAGATTCATAATGGTTAACATTAATACCTGAGCCGTTTCTGTAGATCAAACCTAAAGTATATTGAGCATGAGCATACCCTTGTTCAGCTGCTTCCTTATACCAGAGAATTGCTTTACGGGTATCGGGTTTAACCCCCAGACCTTTGAGGTAGATCCACCCCAGTTTACTTTGCGCGCGTGGATTTTCCTGTTCCGCTGATTGCTCATACCAGTATCTCGCCTGTGTATAATCCAGTGGTTTACCGTCGCTACCATGAAGATAAAATTCTCCAAGGCGATATTGCGACGTTGAGTGACCATGAATCGCGGAAAGCTCCGTGGCTGCCGTGGTGAATGGAAGACTGCCCGGTGAGCTTAAATAATCAAAGACATAATTCACCATGGCTTTATCACGCAACGTCGTTTTCTTGGGTTGGCTAATACAGGTAATTGCTGCAACTATAAAAATTGCGAATATATACATTAATTTTTTATTCATGTGTGAATGCTTCGATTTTCTTTTTATTTTGAAAGCGTCAAGTTTATACTCATCAATAATAAAAAAGTAGTCAGTTAATGCACTTAAGGGATTATTAACAAATGAATAAGGAAGAACAATATCTTCTTTTTGCGCTTTCTGCGCCCATGGAAATACTTAATCAGGGTTGCAAACCCGCGCATGACTCGCCAAAAATGTATACCGGGATAAAAGAATTCGATCTCTCATCATCCTGGGGAATAAATAATCGTGATGATTTAATTCAGACTATTTATCAGATGACTGATGATGGTCATGCCAATGATTTAGCTGGCTTATATCTGACATGGCATCGCTCTTCCCCTGAAGAGTGGAAAGCATTAATTGCTGGTGGCTCGGAGAGAGGGTTGATTTATACCCAATTCGTTGCCCAAACCGCTATGTGCTGTGGAGAAGGGGGAATCAAAGCCTGGGATTATGTTCGAATGGGGTTTCTGTCACGGGTCGGTGTGCTCAACAACTGGCTGACGGAAGACGAGAGTTTATGGCTGCAATCGCGCGTCTATGTCCGAGCTCACCATTACTATCACAGCTGGATGCACTATTTTTCCGCCTATTCGTTAGGGCGTCTCTACTGGCAATCTTCTCAGTGCGAAGACAACGCTTCGCTACGCGAGGCGCTAACCCTGTACAAATACGATAGCGCCGGGAGTCGGATGTTCGAAGAGCTGGCAGCGGGAAGCGATCGTTTCTATGCCACGCTTCCCTGGCAGCCATTAACTGTCCAGCCTGAATGCCCGGTAACGCTTAAGGATGTGAGCGACCTATGAAAACATGTTGGCAAATCCTCGAAATTGAAAGCACGACGCAAATAGACATTATCCGCCAGGCTTATCTTGCTCGCTTACCGTTGTGTCATCCCGAAACCGATCCGCAGGGGTTTAAAGCATTACGCCAGGCCTATGAAGAGGCGCTGCGACTGGCGGTAAATCCTGTCGAGGAAGCAGATAATGAAGGTAAAGATGCCGCCGCTGAACATGAAATACTACGTGCATTCAGGACATTACTGGATTCAGAAAGTGATCGTTTTCAGCCCTCCGCCTGGCAGAAATTTATTCAGCAATTAAATACCTGGAACATGGAGGATGTCGATCAATTACGCTGGCCGCTGTGTGCAATCGCTATAGAATCGCGATATCTTTCATTAAATTGTGCTTCTTTGCTGGCAGAGCGTTTGAACTGGCATTCGTTTAATGACAGCGAAGGAATGGATGAGGAAGAAAGGGAGGCTTTTCTTGAGGCCATTCAGGCTGGTGATTGTTTCGATTTCCTTAGCCTTCTGGAATATCCCGTCGCGTTGCAGAACCAGACTGTTGAGTATTACTTCGCGCTGGAACGCTGCTGCCGTTACCATCCCGACTATGTCACTGCGTTTATGGCAATGGAAGGTCCGTGGTTCATTCCTGATGATGTCAAGTTACATCGCAAACTGTTGCGCTGGTACAGCTCGGTGAAAATAGGTATGGCGGAACTCATTCCTGTTGCCCAACAGTGGCAAGCAGAAGAACCAGAAAGCGAAGATGCCCGTTATTACCAGTGTGCGCAACGGTTGTACTGTGGCGAGGGGGAAAGCCTGCTTGCCGATCTCTGCGCATACCGGGAGAGTTACCCATCTACACAAGCCGATAATTTGTTGTTGCAGTGGAGCAAGCGTCATTGCCCGGATTATTTCGCGCTGTTAGTGATGGTTATCGAAGCGCAGAGCATGGTTGATGCGCAAGGTCAACCGTTGAAATATGTTCCTGGTGAGAGCGCCCGGACGCGGCTGTTATGGGCGGAAATTTTACATAGCGGAAAATTATCGCCGTTAGGTCAATCGTTTATTGAGTCGTTATTCTTCAAGCGCAAAGCATGGGCGTGGTGGAAATCGAGAGTCGGTAGCGAGACAGAACAAGATTCACCGTTACTGGATTTGTATCGGGTAGCGGAACAGGTTGTGCTGGAAGCGTTCCCGAAACAAGAGATGCTGGCCCGTCTTAATACAAGGCTGGAAGGTGGAGATGCTCATCCATTAGAGGCCATTATCACCCGGATGCTGTTGACGAAAGTGAAACTCGAGCCGGAGGATGAAGATGTCGATGAGCCAACACCTGAAAACCCCGAAGAAAAAAATGATGAGGATGAAAAACCACAGAGCATTACCAGTATTATCAAAATCAGCTTAACGGTGCTGGTGATAGGTTATGCTCTCGGAAAAATCGCGATGTTGTTTAGCTGAGGATGTGTTTTTTGCGCCGATGCCGGATGCAGCGTTTATGCCGCATCCGGCAGCCGTGTTTAAGGGATCTCAATAGCCAAATAATCGCTCGCCCGTCGCCGAACTTCATCGACGCGGGCCATATCGTTTGACTGCAACGCCGCATCAAAATCGGTGATCACCCGGCCGATCTCTTCTCGCTCGTCACCCAGCGCCCGCGCCCACAACTCTTCCAGTTTGGCTTTAAAGGTACGGTTGATGAGCATATCGCGCGGATAAATTTTCAATGCGGATAACCGCGTCCGACTCTCTTCAATCTGCTGCGCGCTCAATGTTACAGGACTGTGATTAATGACTCTGGACTTAACGCTGCCGTCTTCCAGAAGCACGTCAACTTCAAGCAAGCCGTTGATATCATAACTAAAGCGAATATCAATCGACTGATAAGCCCCGGTTTTCTTCAACGGCACATCGAAGGATTCCACCAGAATGTTATTTTTAACTTTGTGGTTTTCTCCCTGATAGACGTTAACCGTAATTGAATCCTGTTCCGGGTGCATGGTCGAGTAAGTTTCTACACGCGACACCGGTACAGTGGTGTTTCGTTCAATAATCGGCGAGAAAATGCCGGAAACGCCCTGGCGGTTAACTTCAACACCCAACGAGTAAGGGCAAATATCAGTGAGGATCACCTCTTCAATATCTTCACTGCGTAAGCGGCAGGCGGCCTGGATTGCTGCGCCCAGCGCGACAATGGTGCTCGGATCGTAACTTTGATACGGTAATTTGCCAAACAGACGCACGGCGATTCGCTGCACCAGCGGCATTTGTGATGCGCCGCCAACCAGCACCAGACTGTCGATTTGACTTGGCTTCAGACGTGCATCGCGCAACGCCTGTTCAATCGGTACTCGCAAGCGATTGAGCAGCGGCAACCACAAATCTTCCAGTTCGTTCTCGTAAAATTCGCACTCACGCGTTTCTTCCTGATACTGCCAGCTAATTTGCAGCGGTAATTGATTGCCGCATTTTGCCGCTTCCACGCTGGTGTACAGGGCTGCCAGCTCACTTTCGTTGAGCATGTTTTTAGCCACTGCGGCGCGTTTTAAAACTTCATCCACCAGCATATGAGTAAAATCTTCGCCGCCAAGAAAGTTGTCGCCAGCGGAGGCGTGAACTTCAATCACCGGCGTGGCGTACTCAAGCACCGTAACGTCAAACGTGCCGCCACCGAGATCAAACACCAGCGAACGGGTATTTTGTTGGGTATGCAGGCCATACGCCATCGCAGCTGCTGTGGGTTCATTAATTAAGCGTACCGCATTTAAACCGGCTAACTCCGCTGCTAAACGGGTATGCTTGCGTTGTTCATCGCTGAAATAAGCCGGAACAGAGATCACCACATCTTTAATCGGACGTTGCAGAAATTCTTCGGCATCTTCTTTTAATGAGCGTAATACCAAAGAGGACAGTTCTGGCGCGTTAAATGTGTCGCTGCCTAACCGCCAGTTGGTATTACTGCCCATTGCACGTTTAAATAACGCTGCCGTTTTATCCGGATGCGAAGTACGCCGTGATACAGCCGGTTTTCCGACTAAAATATGATTATTTTCATCCATGCTAATTATGGATGGTGTTAAATATTCACCGAACTTATTTGGAATTAATTGCGCGGCACCGTCTTTCCAGACGGCAATTAAACTATTGGTAGTACCGAGATCGATACCAATGGCGAGTTCTGCATTATCCATTGCATTTATATCTTGAAAGAAAAAGAGATAAACAGATTAAGACCACCCAGGTAACGCGTGGTGATCTTAATCAATGACGTGTGTTAAGCGTAAAATTTCAGACGATCAGCCAGTAAATCAACAAAGCCCTGACGATCAACATCGACCATTACAGAGGCATTCGGTTTATTGCCGGTCAGATAATAATAATCAACAACCGTCATACCCTGGGTATATTTCCCTTGTGTTTCCACGCCAACCCAGCGCTCAACAGTGGTAAACAACTCCGGTTTTAACAGCCAGGCGATGGTGCATGGGTCATGCAGCGGTGCGCCGACAAAGCCCCATTTTTCGTCTTTATGATATTCGAGGAAGAAATCCAGCAGTTCGGCAACAATGGTTGAAACAGGGTTGCCAATCGCGCGGAAACGCTCGGTGTCCTCAACGTGAATTTGTGCTTTGTGAGTAACATCCAGACCGGCCATCACCACCGGGATCCCTGACTGGAAGACAATTTCTGCCGCTTCCGGGTCAACATAAATATTAAACTCGGCGGCTGGCGTCCAGTTACCAAGCCCCATTGCGCCGCCCATAATCACGATACGGGCAATTTTGCTATGCAGTTCCGGATGGCTATTGAGCAGCAAGGCAACGTTAGTTTGCGGTCCGGTAGACACAATCGTGACAGGTTCCGCACTTTCACGCAGCGTTTTCGCCATCAGCTCCACCGCCGTACAGTTTTGCGGTGCGAACGTCGGTTCCGGTAATGCCGGGCCGTCGAGACCGCTTTCGCCGTGCACATTGTCCGCGATAATCAACTCACGCATTAACGGTTTTACCGCGCCGCCTGCCACCGGAATATCGGTGCGATTAAGCAAGGTCAGCATACGCAGAACATTGCGTAAGGTTTTTTCTGGTGTCTGGTTTCCGGCGGAAGACGTAATTGCTTTGACATCAAGCTCTGGTGAGGCGAGGGCGAGAACTATTGCGATAGCGTCATCATGACCTGGGTCGCAATCTAACAGAATTGGCAGTGCCATTGTTGCTCCTTGTTGTGTGCTTCTTTGCGACAAGGGTAACGCCAGGATGTAACAGATACGAGGAGCGAAACGATAAAGCGTGAGATGGCGCGCACTTGGGTATGCGCGCCAGAGTGATTAATGCAGAATTTTCGCGAGGAAGTCTTTTGCGCGGTCCGATTTCGGATCATCGAAGAACGCATCTTTCGGCGAGTCTTCGACAATTTTACCCTCATCCATAAAGATCACCCGATTCGCCACTTTACGGGCAAAGCCCATTTCGTGGGTCACCACCATCATGGTCATTCCTTCGTTCGCCAGTTCGACCATTACGTCCAGCACTTCGTTGATCATCTCCGGATCCAGCGCCGATGTCGGTTCGTCGAACAGCATGGCAATAGGATCCATACACAATGCGCGAGCGATCGCCACACGCTGTTGCTGACCGCCGGAAAGCTGCGCCGGAAATTTATTGGCATGTGCGGAAAGTCCCACGCGCTCCAGCAATTTCAATGCTTTTTCACGAGCGGGTGCTTTATCGCGTTTAAGCACTTTCACCTGCGCCAGGGTCAGGTTTTCAATAATCGACAAATGGGGGAACAACTCGAAATGCTGGAACACCATCCCGACGCGGGAACGCAGCTTTGCCAGATCGGTTTTCTTATCGTTAACCACGATGCCATCGACGGTAATTTCACCTTGCTGCACCGGTTCGAGGCCGTTGACGGTTTTAATCAGCGTTGATTTGCCGGAACCAGACGGGCCGCAAACCACCACCACTTCGCCTTTTTTCACTTCGGTTGAGCAGTCGGTCAGCACCTGAAAGTGACCATACCATTTTGAAACATTTTTCAGGGTAATCATTATGCTGTCCTTCTTTTCAAGTAGCTGACCAACAACGACGCGCTAAGGCTAATAACGAAATAAACAAATCCGGCAAACAGGATCATCTCAACCTGCGTACCATCACGCTCACCAATGGTTGAGGCGGTACGGAAGAAATCGGCCAGAGATAACACATACACCAGTGAGGTATCCTGGAACAGTACGATGCCCTGAGTGAGCAGCAGCGGCACCATCGCGCGGAAAGCCTGCGGCAGAATAATCAGTTTCATCGACTGCCAGTGAGTCATCCCCAACGCCAGCGCGGCGCTCGACTGACCACGAGAAATACTTTGAATACCAGCGCGGATAATCTCTGAATAGTAGGCTGCTTCAAACATCGAAAACGCCACCATTGCAGAAATTAAACGGATATCGGTTTTCGGCGATAATCCCAGCACATTTTGCAGAAAACCCGGCACAATCAGGTAAAACCACAACAGTACCATCACCAGTGGGATCGAACGGAACACGTTAACGTAGGCTTTAGCAAACCACGCCACAGGCGCAAAGCTGGATAAACGCATTACCGCCAACATCGTGCCCCACAAAATCCCAATGACCACCGCCGTGATGGTGATTTTCAGGGTGATCACCAGCCCGTCGAGCAGATATGGCAGGGAAGGAACAATGGAACTCCAGTCAAACTCGTACATTATTTGCCCCCCATGTTGCCGGGCAGGCGAACTTTACGTTCAACCAGCGTCATCACCAGCATGATAAAAGCGTTAATCAACACATACGCAAGCGTAATGGCGGTAAACGACTCCCAGGCGTGAGCGGAGTAATCGAGTAATTTACCCGCCTGCGCCGCCATATCTACCAGACCGATAGTCGAGGCGATGGCGGAGTTTTTCACCAGGTTCATCATCTCCGAAGTCATCGGCGGGACGATAACGCGATAAGCATTAGGCAGCAGTACGTAGCGGTAAGCCTGCGGTAGCGTCAGCCCCATTGCCAGCGCGGCATTCTTTTGCCCACGCGGCAACGACTGAATCGCGGCGCGTACCTGTTCGCAAACACGGGCGGCGGTAAACAGCCCCAGGCAAAGCATGGATGAAAGGAAAAACTGAATATTGGGATCCAGCTCGGCCTTAAACCACATGCCGATTTTCTCCGGCAACAGCTCCGGGATCACCAGATACCAGGTAAAGAATTGCACAATCAACGGCACGTTGCGGAACAGCTCGACATACAACGTACCCAGACCGGAGAGAAAACGGTTTGGAACGGTACGTAAAATGCCGAAAAATGAACCGACGAGGAAAGCGATAATCCAGGCGCAGATCGACAAAGCGATCGTCACCTGAAAACCACTCCAGATCCAACCAAGATAGGTGGTGTTGCCGAACGGGGCTTGTTGTAAAAAAATACCCCAGTTCCAGTCTATAGACATAAATCTACTCCAGAAAAAAGAGGGTAGCAGCGTTAACTGCTACCCTCGAAGATTGTTACCCAGCGTATTGCGGTTTTCAGGCCCGATGGGGAACGACCATCAGGCGTATAGTCTGTCCGTGCTACGTAACAATCGAGAGGGCTGGAATTTCCGCCCCTGGTTCTTGTAATTAGTTCAGTGCCTTGTCATTCGGTTCTTTGAACAGTGCTTTCATTTCGTCTGACAGTTCGAAATTCATGTTCAGGTTTTTCGGCGGAATTGGATTTTTGAACCATTTATCAAACCATTTTTCCGCTTCACCGGAGGTCTGCACCTGAGCGATGGTGTCATCCATCAGCTTTTTGAACTGCGGATCATCTTTACGCAACATGCAACCGTAGGCTTCCTGAGACTGCGGCTTGCCGACGATTTCCCAGTTGTCTGGTTTCTTCGCTTTCGCTCGTTCACCGGCCAGCAGAGCGTCATCCATCATGAAGGCAACGGCACGACCGCTTTCCAGGGTACGGAAAGAGTCACCGTGATCTTTGGCGCTGATAATTCGCATATTCATTTTTTGCTCTTCATTCAGTTTGTTGAGCAAAACTTCAGAAGTAGTGCCGGAAGTGACGACTACGGCTTTGTCTTTCAGGTCGGCAAAATCTTTGATATCGCCCCCCTTTTTGGTCAACAGGCGCGTACCGACCACGAAAATAGTGTCAGAGAAAGCCGCCTGTTTCTGGCGTTCGACGTTGTTGGTGGTGGAACCACATTCAAAATCGAAAGTGCCGTTTTGCAGCAGTGGAATACGGTTTTGTGAGGTGATTGGAATCAGTTTCACCTGCAAGTCCGGTTTGTTGAGTTTCTTTTTCACTGCTTCAACAATGGCGTTGGAGTAATCCTGCGAGTAACCCACCACTTTTTGCTGATTGTCGTAATAAGAGAAAGGTACTGAAGATTCACGGTGACCGACGACAATCACGCCGTTTTTGGCGATTTTGTCCAGCGTACTGCCCGCTGCCGGGGCGGCGTCATCTGCCTGTGCCAGTCCTGCGGAAAGCGCCAGGGCGAGGATTGCTGTGGCAGGTTTACGTAATTGCATATCCAACTCCTTTATCTTCTGCGTTAAGAACGCATGGATACCCGTTGTGAGTGTTTGTGTTGTTATCGTCTGCAACTTTATTGTGCAGTGTTGTGCCTGTTAGGTAACATTTAGTTTGGCTAAATGTAAAGATATTGCTGTTTTATTGTTTGTTTTTGCGAGATGCGCCGCACCATTCCGAAGCAAAATTCTTAAAATGCACTCTTTTGGTGCTACCCGTGGATTGCTGTGGTGCAACCGGGTTGTACTGATGCTGGTTCAAGCTTTGCCTTGTATAACAAAGCAATAGATGTGCCAAAGTTGGATAGGGGAATTTTGTTATCCGGATAACGCACTGATGCCGCATCCGGTGAGCGTGCCGAAATACGGGATGTATTCCGGCACGATAAGAAGGGATTATTTACGTCGTTGACGCAGGCTCATCAGCACAGCGGCAAAACCAAACAGCGCCGTCAGCACCCACAGCGGCCAGTTGCCGGTACGTGCATACGGTGTGAGTCCGGTGGTCGGTGTCACATTAGTGGTTAACACCTCGCGGGTGAACTGCGGGATCATCGCCTGAATCTCACCCTGCGGGCCAATCACCGCCGTAATGCCGTTGTTGGTGCTACGCAGCAATGGGCGCGCCAGCTCCAGCGCACGCATTCGCGCCATCTGGAAGTGCTGCCATGGACCAATAGACTTACCAAACCATGCATCGTTGGAGATAGTCAGCAGGTAGTCAGTATCCGGGCGGAAGTTATCACGCACTTGCTCGCCGAGAATGATCTCGTAGCAAATAGCCGCAGTAAGCTCAATACCGTTTACCGACAGCGGTGGCTGGATATATGGCCCACGGCTGAACGACGACATTGGCAGATCAAAGAACGGCGCTAACGGACGCAGAATCGACTCCAGCGGGACAAACTCGCCAAACGGCACCAGATGGTTTTTGTTATAGCGATCGGCTGATTCGTAGCTGTACGGCGCACCTTTCCCCAGCGTGATGATGGTGTTGTAAGTATCGTAGCGGTTCTGCTTATTGAGACGCGCGTCAACAATCCCGGTTACCAGCGAGCTCCCTTTATCGCGCAACTCACCGTCCAGTGCTTTGAGGAACGGTTGCTGATTAATTTCCAGATCGGTTATCGCCGACTCCGGCCAGATAATCAACGATGATTTGCCCATCAGCGGTGCCGTTGCGTTGTAGTAAATCTTCAGCGTATTAAGAAGCTGGCCTTCGTCCCATTTCAGTGATTGCGGAATATCGCCCTGAACCATCGAAACCTGAATGGTTTTCTCCGGTTGCGGGGTAAACCACTGGATGTAACGCAGCGGGAAGGGAAGGGCAAACAGCACGACGGCCACTACCAGCGGACGCCAGTTGCGTTTGACCAACGCCAGTGCCAGCAGGCCACTAACCATCATCAGCAGGAAGTTAATGGCTTCCACGCCCATTATCGGTGCCAGCCCTTTTAACGGGCCATCAATCTGGCTATAGCCGAACTGTAACCACGGGAAGCCGGTCAGCACCCAACCGCGCAGAAACTCGGTCACTTGCCAGAGAGCAGGGGCGGCAATCGCCACGCGCAGCCAGGTGGTTTTCGGCCACAGACGCGACAGCACGCCAGCAAACAGTCCGGTATACAGCGACAAATACGCCGCCAGCAGCACCACCAGGAAGATGTTAACCGGGCCAGGCATTCCGCCAAAAGTCGCGATGCTGACATAGACCCAGTTAATACCGCTGCCAAAGAGGCCAAATCCCCAGCAAAAGCCAATAGCGGCAGACTGGAGTGGACGGCGGTTAAAGGTCAGCGCCTGAAGCCCCATCAGCGAAATAATCGCCGCAGGCCAGACGTCGTAAGGAGAGAAGGCCAGCGTTCCGCAGGCACCGAATAATAACGCCAGCAGCAGGCGAATGCGCTGGCGTTCAATTAATGAGGCAAAAGCCATGTAGTTATCTATCCAGTTTCGGTTTTATTCATCCAGCTTCGGCTGGGGTGAGTCATCCGGGATTTTGACATGAACCTGAATAATACGCCGACTGTCGGCCATCGCCACTTTGAACTGGTAACCGTCGATGTCGATGGTTTCGCCACGCGCCGGAAGATGCCCAAATGCCTGCATCACCAGACCACCGATGGTGTCGACCTCTTCATCGCTAAAGTGGGTGCCGAACGCTTCGTTGAAGTCTTCAATGGAAGCCAGTGCGCGCACGGTCCAGGTATGGCGACTCAGCTGACGAAAGTCGATATCATCTTCTTCGTCATACTCGTCTTCAATCTCACCAACAATCAGTTCCAGGATGTCTTCAATGGTCACCAGACCGGAAACCCCACCGAATTCGTCAATGACGATCGCCATGTGGTAACGCTGAGAGCGAAACTCTTTCAGCATCCGGTCTACGCGCTTACTTTCAGGAACGACAACTGCCTGACGTAACACTTTGTCCATGCTGAAGGCTTCAGCATCGCTGCGCATAAACGGCAGCAAGTCTTTCGCCATCAGAATCCCTTCAATGTGATCTTTGTCTTCGCTAATCACCGGGAAACGTGAGTGGGCGGACTCGATGATGACATCAAGGCATTCGTCCAGCGTCTGGTTGCGTTTCAGGGTAATCATCTGGGAGCGGGGGATCATGATGTCGCGGACGCGTTGGTCTGCGATGTCCATCACCCCTTCGAGCATATCGCGCGTATCTTCGTCGATAAGGTCGTTCTGCCCGGAATCACGGATCAGCGCCAGCAGTTCGTCACGGTTTTTCGGTTCACCGTGGAAAAGTTGGCTGAGTAACAGGGAGAAAAATCCCTTCTTGTTGCTTATCGTGTCACTACTATGTGAATTGTCGTCGCTCATGGCGTCGTATGGGTTCTCATGTTAGTTAATCAAAACGCCGTCGTTAATCACCAACGGCGGGGACATCTGCCAGTCAAATGCCTGGCAAATTATTCTTTCTCGGCAATGTACGGATCCTCATAGCCCAGAGCAAGCATAATCTCTGTTTCGAGGGCTTCCATTTCTTCTGCTTCGTCATCTTCGATGTGATCGTAACCTAACAAATGCAGACTGCCGTGCACCACCATATGCGCCCAGTGCGCCTCCAGTGGTTTGCCTTGCTCCTGAGCTTCCTTCTCAACCACCTGACGGCAGATAACCAGATCGCCCAGTAGCGACATTTCCATGCCAGGCGGCACTTCAAACGGGAAGGAGAGCACGTTGGTCGGCTTATCCTTACCGCGATAGATCAGATTCAGACTGTGGCTTTCGGCGGTATCGACCACGCGAATAGTCACTTCCGACTCTTCCTGAAACTGCGGGATCACCGCATTCAGCCATGTCTGAAACTGGCTCTCTTCCGGTAACCCGGAATTATCTTCACATGCCAGTTGTAAATCGAGGATCACCTGACTCATTTTTGTTCCTGTTCTTCGCGCTTGCGTTCTGCTGCCAGCGCCGCTTTACGTTTTTGTTCTGCTTCTTCCCAGGCTTCATAAGCGTTAACGATACGCGCCACCACCGGGTGACGAACCACGTCTTCGCTGTGGAAGAAGTTAAAGCTGATCTCTTCGACGTCAGCCAGCACTTCGATGGCATGACGTAAGCCTGACTTGGTATTACGCGGCAGGTCGATCTGCGTGACGTCGCCGGTGATAACCGCTTTTGAGTTAAAACCGATACGGGTCAGGAACATCTTCATCTGTTCGGTGGTAGTGTTCTGGCTCTCATCGAGAATGATAAACGCGTCGTTCAGCGTACGGCCACGCATATAGGCCAGCGGCGCGACTTCAATAACGTTGCGCTCAATCAGTTTCTCGACTTTCTCAAAGCCCAGCATTTCAAACAGCGCGTCGTACAGCGGGCGCAAATACGGGTCTACTTTCTGGCTTAAATCGCCAGGCAGGAAGCCCAGTTTCTCACCGGCTTCTACCGCCGGACGAGTCAGCAGAATACGGCGAATTTCCTGACGCTCCAGGGCATCAACTGCCGCAGCCACTGCCAGGTAGGTTTTACCCGTACCCGCCGGGCCAACGCCGAAGGTGATGTCATGGTCGAGAATATTGGCAATGTACTGCGCCTGGTTTGGCGTGCGCGGTTTGATTACGCCGCGTTTGGTCTTGATATTGACCGCTTTGCCGTACTCCGGCACGCTCTCCGCGCTTTGCTCCAGTACCCGCGCTTCTTTAATCGCAAGGTGGATCTGTTCCGGTTCAATATCCTGAATCTGACCGCGCATCGGGGCGGTATCGACATACAGGCTACGCAGAATGTCTGCCGCAGCGGTGACGCAAATCGGACGGCCGGTCAGTTTAAAGTGGTTATCGCGGCGATTGATCTCGATGCCGAGACGGCGTTCGAGTTGTTTGATGTTGTCATCAAACGGGCCGCACAGGCTCAACAGACGCGCGTTGTCTGCTGGCTCCAGGGTGATTTCGCGAGTGTCTATGTTCAAACCGTTCCTCTTATCTGTATGCCGCCGGAAGCTGAACATTCACCGGCCTATAAGGAAATTATTCACGCCACAGGAAAAAGGCGCAAGCATTGCGATAAAGATGGGGATAAAGAGAGAAAAAACAAGGCCCACCGGAACGGCGGGCCTGAGAATTACGGCTGATAATAACCCACGCCAAGGTCGTTTTCTTTGCGGGTACGGGCAATCACCGATTCCGGTGTTTCTGCCACGCGCAGACCCATTTCATCTTCAGTTCGCACCACTTTACCGCGCAGAGAGTTCGGGTAGACGTCGGTAATTTCTACATCGACGAATTTACCGATCATATCCGGTGTGCCCTCGAAGTTGACCACGCGGTTATTTTCAGTGCGACCGGAAAGCTCCATGATGCTCTTACGCGATGTACCTTCTACCAGAATACGCTGGGTGGTGCCGAGCATCCGGCGGCTCCATGCCATCGCTTGCTGATTAATACGTTCTTGTAGAATATACAGACGCTGCTTCTTCTCTTCTTCCGGAACATCATCAACCATATCGGCGGCTGGCGTACCCGGACGTGCAGAGAAGATAAAGCTGTAGCTCATGTCGAAATTGACGTCGGCAATCAGCTTCATCGTTTTCTCGAAGTCTTCGGTGGTTTCACCAGGGAAGCCAACGATGAAGTCAGAACTGATCTGAATATCCGGACGCGCCGCACGCAGTTTACGGATGATCGCTTTGTACTCCAGCGCTGTATGGGTACGTCCCATCAGGTTCAGAATGCGATCGGAACCGCTCTGTACCGGCAGATGCAGGAAGCTCACCAGCTCCGGCGTGTCGCGGTACACTTCGATGATATCGTCGGTGAATTCGATCGGATGGCTGGTGGTAAAGCGAATACGATCGATCCCGTCGATCGCAGCAACCAGACGCAGTAGATCGGCAAACGATCCGGTGGTGCCGTCGTAGTTCTCACCGCGCCAGGCGTTCACGTTCTGGCCGAGCAGGTTAACTTCACGCACGCCCTGAGCAGCAAGTTGGGCAATCTCAAACAGAATATCGTCGGACGGACGGCTTACCTCTTCACCACGGGTGTAAGGCACTACGCAGTAGGTGCAATATTTATTGCAGCCTTCCATGATGGAGACAAACGCGGTCGGCCCTTCGGCACGCGGTTCCGGCAGACGGTCAAACTTCTCGATTTCCGGGAAGCTGATATCTACAACCGGGCTGCGGTCGCCGCGCACGGAGTTGATCATCTCCGGCAGGCGGTGCAGCGTTTGCGGCCCAAAAATAATATCGACATAGTGGGCGCGCTGGCGAATGTGCTCGCCTTCTTGCGATGCCACGCAGCCGCCGACGCCGATAATCAGGTCTGGATTCTTCTCTTTTAACAGTTTCCAGCGACCCAACTGATGGAAGACTTTTTCCTGAGCCTTCTCGCGGATTGAGCAGGTGTTCAGCAGCAGCACATCCGCTTCTTCCGCCACGTCGGTCAGTTGATAGCCGTGGGTGGCATCCAGCAGATCGGCCATCTTCGATGAATCGTACTCGTTCATCTGACAGCCCCAGGTTTTAATATGGAGTTTTTTGGTCATCGACTTGCTCTTGCGAAATAGTAGCCAGGAATGCAGGGCGCATAGTGTAATGCTTTGCTGCCGTTGTGACCAGTATGAGCGTTATCAGCCCTTGGGGGTAAAAATCCTGTAAACTTAAAGCATATTGCTAACAGGATGATTGACCATGACAAATCAACCAACGGAAATTGCCATTGTCGGCGGAGGAATGGTCGGCGGCGCACTGGCGCTGGGGCTGGCACAGCACGGATTTGCGGTAACGGTGATCGAGCACGCAGAACCTGCGCCGTTTGTCGCTGACAGCCAACCGGACGTGCGGATCTCGGCGATCAGTGCGGCTTCGGTATCATTGCTTAAAGGTTTAGGCGTCTGGGACGCGGTACAGGCTATGCGTTGCCATCCTTACCGCAGACTGGAAACGTGGGAGTGGGAAACGGCGCATGTGGTGTTTGACGCCGCTGAACTTAAGCTACCGCTGCTTGGCTACATGGTGGAAAACACTGTCCTGCAACAGGCGCTGTGGCAGGCGCTGGAAGCGCATCCGAAAGTAACGTTACGTGTGCCAGGCTCGCTGATTGCGCTGCATCGCCATAATGATCTTCAGGAGCTGGAACTGAAGGGCGGTGAAACGATCCGCGCGAAGCTGGTGATTGGTGCCGACGGCGCAAATTCGCAGGTGCGGCAGATGGCGGGAATTGGCGTTCATGCCTGGCAGTATGCACAGTCGTGTATGTTGATTAGCGTACAGTGTGAGAACGATCCCGGCGACAGCACCTGGCAGCAATTTACCCCGGATGGACCTCGTGCGTTTCTGCCGTTGTTTGATAACTGGGCATCGCTGGTGTGGTATGACTCTCCGGCACGCATTCGCCAGTTGCAGAATATGAATATGGCGCAGCTACAGGCGGAAATCGCGAAGCATTTCCCGTCACGTCTTGGGTATGTAACACCGCTTGCCGCTGGCGCTTTTCCGCTGACGCGCCGCCATGCGTTGCAGTATGTGCAGCCGGGACTGGCACTGGTGGGCGATGCCGCGCATACCATCCATCCGCTGGCGGGGCAGGGGGTGAATCTTGGTTATCGTGATGTCGATGCCCTGATTGACGTTCTGGTCAACGCTCGCAGCCATGGCGAAGCGTGGGCCAGTTATCCGATCCTCAAGCGTTACCAGATGCGGCGCATGGCGGATAACTTCATTATGCAGAGCGGTATGGATCTGTTTTATGCCGGATTCAGCAATAATCTGCCACCACTGCGTTTTGTGCGTAATCTTGGTTTGATGGCGGCGGAGCGTGCTGGCATGTTGAAACGTCAGGCGCTGAAATATGCGTTAGGGTTGTAGCCTTACAACATTGCCGGATGCATGCCAACCGTAGGTCGGATAAGACGCGTCAGCGTCGCATCCGACTTTGAAGGATAAGACGAGTCAACATCGCATTCGACATTGAATATACGCAGAAAAGCAAAAAGCTCGCCGAAGCGAGCTTTTTTAATGTGGCTGGGGTACGAGGATTCGAACCTCGGAATGCCGGAATCAGAATCCGGTGCCTTACCGCTTGGCGATACCCCAACTGGGTGCACTTACAAGGTAAGCGTCTTGAATAAATTGGCTGGGGTACGAGGATTCGAACCTCGGAATGCCGGAATCAGAATCCGGTGCCTTACCGCTTGGCGATACCCCAACAAATTGGTTTGTGAATTTGCCGAACGCATTCGACACATTCAGAACTTGGTGGCTACGACGGGATTCGAACCTGTGACCCCATCATTATGAGTGATGTGCTCTAACCAACTGAGCTACGTAGCCAGATTGTTTCTTCGATGGCTGGGGTACCTGGATTCGAACCAGGGAATGCCGGTATCAAAAACCGGTGCCTTACCGCTTGGCGATACCCCAATAACCGGGCGGTGAACCGCTTACTCGAAGAAGATGGCTGGGGTACCTGGATTCGAACCAGGGAATGCCGGTATCAAAAACCGGTGCCTTACCGCTTGGCGATACCCCATCCGTACAACGCTTTCTGGTGAATGGTGCGGGAGGCGAGACTTGAACTCGCACACCTTGCGGCGCCAGAACCTAAATCTGGTGCGTCTACCAATTTCGCCACTCCCGCAAAAAAAGATGGTGGCTACGACGGGATTCGAACCTGTGACCCCATCATTATGAGTGATGTGCTCTAACCAACTGAGCTACGTAGCCATCTTTTTTTTTCGCGATACCTTATCGGCGTTGCGGGGCGCATTATGCGTATAGAGCCTTGCAGCGTCAACCTCTTTTTCAAGGAAAATTGCTCGAAAGTGACTGTTTGGTTAGGTTGCGAACAGCGTGGCGCTATATTCGTCAATTATTGTTTACTTTGTGTTTTTTCCCCACCCTACAGCCATTCTTTTGTCATACAGGATGAAATTCGGAATTCAACAATAGTGGTGGGAAATTAATCTATGAAATACTGGCCCGTTGCAACAGGACAGGGCAGGGATCGCTACGCCTGCATCTCTGCTACCACTTCAGGCGATTTATTGAGGGAATACTATGCTGCGTTTTATGACGGCGCTGATGGGTGCGTTATTACTTATGCAATCTGCGTTTGCCGATACGGTCAAACCGGAAATCGGTAAATATGTTTTTGGCTATCGTGGGCAGGAAGGCGCTGTGGTGTGGATGATGCGGATAGGGCCGAAAGCCTCTAATGAAGCCCTCATTCAGGTATCGCATGTTGATAATGACATCGATGGCCATATTTTTCGCTGTAAAGTGAAAGCATTACAGGAAGGTGAAAATCCTATACCGCCGTAATTAAGGGCAAATCTTTTGAGTTATTACGCCTGAAAGAGGGGAATGGCAGCCTGCATATTCCGGATGAGCAGGCGACCTGGTCGGTGGCCTACAGTGATGAGTTGTCAAACAGTGATGTGGCAAACCCGGAACATTTCCTTACTGCATATCAGAATCAACAAGCAGCTCAATAACTAAAACAGCCCCGGATTTCTCCGGGGCAGTACCGCATTTCTTACTTATACGCCGACTGGTGAACGCCAACCGCACGACCAGACGGATCGTCCATTTTCTTGAACGCCTCATCCCACTCAATCGCTTTAGCGGAAGAACACGCGACGGACGGGCCGCCCGGCACGCACTCAGCGGCGCTCGGAAGCGGGAAGAGTTCTTCAAAGATCTCCCGGTACAGATACGCTTCTTTTGAGGTCGGTGTGTTGTACGGGAAGCGGAAGCGGGCAGTTTCCAGCTGTTGATCAGAAACCTGCTGCGCCGCCACTTCTTTCAGGGTATCGATCCAACTGTAACCGACGCCATCGGAGAACTGCTCTTTCTGCCGCCAGGCCACGCTTGCAGGCAGATACGCTTCAAAACATTCACGCAGGATGTGTTTTTCCATTTTGCCGTTACCGCACATTTTATCCTGTGGGTTAATGCGCATCGCCACGTCGAGGAATTTTTTGTCGAGGAACGGAACGCGTGCTTCCACGCCCCAGGCTGACATCGCTTTGTTGGCACGGGCGCAGTCATACATATGCAGGGCCAGCAGTTTACGCACCGTCTCTTCATGCAGTTCTTTGGCATTCGGCGCTTTGTGGAAGTAAAGATAACCGCCAAACACTTCATCAGATCCTTCACCGGACAGCACCATTTTAATGCCCATCGCCTTGATCTTACGCGACATTAAATACATCGGTGTTGAAGCGCGAATAGTGGTCACATCATAGGTTTCGATGTGGTAAATCACGTCGCGGATGGCGTCCAGACCTTCCTGTACAGTGAAGTGAATTTCATGATGCACAGTGCCCAGATGGTTTGCCACTTCCTGGGCTGCCTTCAGATCCGGTGAACCCGGCAGACCTACAGCAAAGGAGTGCAGCTGCGGCCACCAGGCTTCAGAGCGTTCCTGATCTTCCACGCGACGGGCTGCGTATTTCTTGGTGATAGCGGAAATGATTGAGGAATCCAGGCCACCAGATAGCAGCACACCGTAAGGCACATCAGACATCAGATGGCTTTTAACGGAATCTTCCAGTGCCTGACGCAGCTCGTTTTTGTCGGTCACGTTATCTTTCACCGCATCGTAGTCGAACCAGTCGCGATGATAATAAGAACGGATTTCGCCGTCCTGACTCCACAAATAGCTCCCCGCCGGGAACTCTTTAATCGTGCGGCATACCGGCACCAGGGCTTTCATTTCTGAGGCCACATACAGCTGACCATGTTCGTCATAGCCCATATACAGTGGGATGATCCCCAGATGGTCGCGACCAATCAGGTAGGCATCTTTTTCGCTGTCGTACAGGGCAAAGGCAAACATGCCCTGTAAGTCGTCGAGAAATTCCGGCCCTTTTTCCTGATACAGCGCGAGGATCACTTCACAGTCAGACCCGGTCTGGAACTGGTAACGATCGCCATATTCAGCGCGCAATGCCTGGTGGTTGTAGATTTCACCGTTTACTGCCAGCACATGAGTTTTTTGTTGGTTGTAGAGAGGTTGCGCCCCCGCGTTAACGTCAACAATGGACAGACGTTCGTGGGCGAGAATGGCGTTATCGCTGGCATAAATACCGGACCAGTCCGGGCCACGATGACGCATCAGGCGTGACAGCTCGAGTGCTTTCTTACGCAGCTCAACTGCGTCTGTTTTGATATCGAATACGCCAAAAATTGAACACATAACCTTCTCCGTTAACCTGGTATTTGTTGCTTGTTGTGTTTGCTTGTTTAAAAAAATGCCGCAAAGCAGCACTGTGCGCAAGCGATTTGGCGGTGAAAAAATAAAAAACGTAATGGTGATTGTCGATTGGTGAAAAAAGGTCTGGTGTAAGGATGTATTTATTGATGAATCGATAATTTTTAGCGGGTTTTATTGAATGGTTATATTTTACGGGGGCCAAATTGCTGACAAAGTGCGATTTGTTCATGCCGGATGCGGCGTGAACGCCTTATCCGGCCTACAAAAGCATGAAAATTCAATATATTGCAGGAGCTGCGTAGGCCTGATAAGCGTAGCGCATAAGGCAGTTTGGCGCTTGTCATCAGAGCCAACCACGTCCGCAGACGTGGGTGGTATTCAGATAACGTCAATTTCGGCGACCGATGGGTAAATCCAGCTGGGGCGGAATGGCATACTGTCGATATCGTCGAGCGACGAAACGCCGGAGAGTACCAGAATCGTCTCCAGACCGGCCTGGAAGCCCGCCAGAATATCGGTACGCAGGTTATCGCCGACAATCACCGTTTCTTCCGAATGCGCCTGCATTTTGTTTAATGCTGCGCGGATGATCCACGGACTCGGCTTACCAACATAGAACGGTTTACGTCCGGAGATTTTTTCGATCCCCGCACACAGCGCACCACACGCCGGATAAAAACCGCGCCCGTGGGTGTCCGGGTTGGTGGCGATAAAACGTGCACCGTTAGCGACGAAATAGGCTGCTTTATGCATCATGTCCCAGTTGTAGGAACGCGTTTCGCCAACAATCACAAAATCAGGGTTCACATCGGTAATAGTGAAACCGGCTTTGTACAGTTCATGAATCAGTGCGCCTTCGCCCACCACATACGCTTTCTTGCCTTCCTGGCGACGCAGGAAATCGGCGGTCGCCATCGCAGAGGTATAAAACACGCTGTCAGGTACATCGACACCGGCAGTGGCAAAGCGGTTCGCCAGATCTTGCCCGGTCTGCGAAGGATAGTTGGTCAGCAACACCAGCGGCAGGCCTTTATCCATAATCCCGTGCAAAAATTCCGCTGCACCCGGTACGGCGACGTTATCGTGCATCAGCACGCCGTCGATATCGCAAATTACATTTTTAATGGTCATGGACTACCCAGAATATTGACAACAATAAGCGCCACTATAAAAGCACATTAATTTTCCAGCAAATGCTGGAGCAAAATACCGTTGAGCATGGCGCGTTTTACCAGCGCAAAAGCGCCGATTGCCGAGCGGTGATCCAGCTCAGAACGTACCACCGGCAGATTAGTGCGAAACGCCTTCAGCGCCTGGGTATTAATGCAGCTTTCAATAGCAGGGAGCAGCACTTTATCGGCTTCGGTGATTTCTCCGGCAATAACAATTTTTTGCGGGTTAAACAGGTTGATGGCAATGGCGATGGTTTTGCCCAGATGACGACCGACATACTCAATCACTTCCGACGCCAGGCTATCGCCTTTGTTCGCAGCTTTGCAGATAGTTTTTATGGTGCAGTCGTCCAGCGGCACGCGGCTCTGGTAGCCCTGCTTTAACAGATTCAACACCCGTTGTTCAATGGCAGCGTTGGCGGCGATAGTTTCCAGGCAGCCAAAGTTGCCACAGTGGCAGCGTTCACCCAGCGGTTCGACCTGGATATGGCCAATTTCACCGACGTTGCCGTTGCGGCCAATAAAAATGCGCCCGTTAGAGATAATCCCGGCCCCGGTTCCGCGATGGACACGCACTAAAATGGAGTCTTCGCAATCCTGACTTGCACCGAAGTAGTGCTCCGCCAGCGCCAGACTGCGGATATCGTGGCCGACAAAACAGGTCACTTTAAAACGCTCTTCCAGTGCTTCTACAAGCCCCCAGTTTTCCACCTGAATATGCGGCATGTAATGAATTTTGCCGCTGTCCGGGTCAACAAGCCCCGGCAGGATCACGGAAATGGCGATCAGCTCGCGCAGCTTGCGCTGGTAGCTATCAATAAACTGAGCAATGGCATTCAGCAGGGCATGTTCCAGCGTCTGCTGGGTACGTTCCGGCAACGGGTAATGTTCTTCTGCCAGCACTTTGCTGCTGAGATCAAACAGGGTGATGGTGGCGTCGTGACGACCAAGCCGTACGCCGATTGCGTGGAAATTGCGGGTTTCGGTGACGATAGAGATAGCGCGGCGGCCCCCGGTGGAGGCCTGCTGATCAACTTCTTTAATCAGCCCGCGTTCGATAAGCTGACGCGTAATTTTGGTTACGCTGGCGGGGGCAAGCTGGCTTTGCTCGGCAATCTGAATCCGCGAGATTGGCCCATACTGGTCAATCAGGCGATAAACCGCCGCGCTGTTAAGCTGTTTTACGAGATCAACATTACCTATCTGAGCTTGTCCGCCTGGTGTCATACTTTCTCTTATTGAGTTACGACCTCGTTACCGTTAACGATGGTCCTGGTGATTTTAAAATCAGGTGTGAATGCAGTCAGGTTGGCTACTTTACCTGCGGCGAGTGTGCCGAGACGTTTCTCAACGCCAATCGCACGCGCCGGATAGAGCGTCGCCATACGCAGCACTTCATCCAGTGCGATACCGCAATGTTCGACCAGATTACGCACGCCTTCAATCATGGTTAAGGATGAACCGCTTAACGTACCGTTCTCATCCACACAAAGTCCATTACGGTAGTATATTGTTTTACCCGCAAAAATGAACTGTTCAATGTTGGCACCTGCTGGCGCGGTGGCGTCAGTAACCAGACACAGTTTGTCGCCTTTCAGACGTTTAGCGTTGCGAATGTTGGCGTAATCAACATGCAGGCCATCAGCGATAATACCGCAATAAATGTCAGCTTCGTCGAGGATCGCGCCCGCCAGGCCCGGCTCACGACCGGTAATATACGGCATTGCGTTGTACAGATGGGTGGCAAAGGTAATCCCCGCGCGGAAACCGGCTTTCGCTTCTTTCAACGTCGCGTTGGAGTGACCGGCAGAAACCACAATCCCGGCATTTGCCAGTTTGCTGATGACTTCTGCAGGAACCATTTCCGGTGCCAGGGTCACTTTGGTAATGACATCGGCATTTTCGCACAGGAAATCGACCAGCGCGGCATCAGGCTTACGCACAAAATTCGGATTATGGGTGCCTTTTTTTACCAGATTCAGCCACGGGCCTTCCAGATGCAGACCTAACGCCTGATTCGGATGTTTTGCCAGGTACTCGCGCATAACGCGCACGCCCTGTTTCATCAGCTCGTCGCTGGTGGTGATAAGCGTCGGCAAATAGTTAGTACAGCCTGATTTCTCATTGGCTTTCTGCATGATTTCCAGCGTTTCTACGCTGACTGCTTCAGCAGTATCGTTAAACTGCACGCCGCCGCAGCCGTTTAACTGCACATCGATAAAACCGGGGGAGAGAATGGCCCCGTTCAGTGAACGTTGTTCGATCTCTGGCGGCAGTTCCGCTACCGGACAGACGCTTTTAATCAGGCCATCAGCGATAACAACCGCGTGGTCATCAAGAAATTCGTGGCCGGTAAAGATCCGGCCCTGGGTTAATGCATACATTCTGACCCCCGATTTTAAAAAATATTGCCCTGAGCAAGGTGTCAGGGCAGGGATAACAATTACAGACCTTTGATATTTTCTGCTTCTAATTCATTGAAATATCTTAAAGTCTTAACTTTCAGCTCCATGGTGGAAGGTTCATCGCACACCATGATCGCTTTTGGATGCAGTTGCAGACAGCTGATGGTCCACATGTGGTTTACGCAACCTTCAACGGCGGCCTGCAGTGCCAGTGCTTTCTGGCTACCCAGCACCAGAATCATCACTTCTTCGGCATCCAGCAATGTACCAACACCGACAGTCAGGGCATATTTTGGCACCTGATTGACATCGTTATCAAAGAAACGAGAGTTCGCGACGCGAGTGTCATGAGTCAGTGTTTTGATACGAGTACGAGAAGCCAGAGAAGACGCCGGTTCGTTAAATGCAATATGGCCGTCGTTACCTACACCGCCCATAAACAGATGAATTTTTCCGTAAGAACGGATTTTTTCTTCATACTGGCGGCACTCGGCGTCGATATCCGGGGCGTTGCCGTTGAGAAGGTTGATGTTTTCTGCTGGAATATCAACGTGATCGAAGAAATTACGGTGCATAAAGCTGTAGTAGCTTTCCGGATGCTCTTTCGGCAGACCGACATATTCGTCCATGTTGAAGGTGACAACGTGCTTAAAGCTGACCTGGCCTGCTTTATGCATTTCGACTAACGCTTTATAGGTGGTCATCGGCGTGCCGCCAGTCGGCAGGCCCAGAACAAACGGACGATCGGCAGTCGGTTTGAACGCATTGATACGATTGACGATATGGCGAGCAGCCCATTTGCCGACCTGTTCAGCGGTAGTCAGGGGGATCAGTCTCATTATTCACCTCAATAAGTAAAATGTAAGCCGTTGGCGGATTAGGCATCTTTAAGCGTAACCTGGATTTGCGCAGACAGGCGTCAATCCGACCTGATTTTTTGAATGATAAAATAAGTTTTCTGGTTTAGCCAGTAAAAGGGAGTGATGATAACGATATTTGGTGACAAAACTCACAAAAGACACGCGTTTAATTTGCGATACGAATTAAATTTTCACACACTCTGTAGCAGATGATCTAACAATCTGATTACAGAACATCGGCAGTACAATTTGCAGCAAAATAAAAATACGGCTTTAAACGAGCCAAATAGGGTTCTCGTAGGGGGAATAAGATGAATATTTTAGGTTTTTTCCAGCGACTCGGTAGGGCGTTACAGCTCCCTATCGCGGTGCTGCCGGTGGCGGCGCTGTTGCTGCGATTCGGTCAGCCAGATTTACTTAACGTTGCGTTTATTGCCCAGGCGGGCGGTGCGATTTTTGATAACCTCGCATTAATCTTCGCCATCGGCGTGGCATCCAGCTGGTCGAAAGACAGCGCAGGTGCGGCGGCACTGGCGGGTGCGGTAGGTTACTTTGTGTTAACCAAAGCGATGGTGACCATCAACCCGGAAATTAACATGGGTGTACTGGCGGGTATCATTACCGGTCTGGTCGGTGGTGCAGCCTATAACCGTTGGTCCGATATTAAACTGCCGGACTTCCTGAGCTTCTTCGGCGGCAAACGCTTTGTGCCGATCGCCACCGGCTTCTTCTGCCTGGTGCTGGCGGCCATTTTTGGTTACGTCTGGCCGCCGGTACAGCACGCTATCCATGCAGGCGGCGAGTGGATCGTTTCTGCGGGCGCGCTGGGTTCCGGTATCTTTGGTTTCATCAACCGTCTGCTGATCCCAACCGGTCTGCATCAGGTACTGAACACCATCGCCTGGTTCCAGATTGGTGAATTCACCAACGCGGCGGGTACGGTTTTCCACGGTGACATCAACCGCTTCTATGCCGGTGACGGCACCGCGGGGATGTTCATGTCCGGCTTCTTCCCGATCATGATGTTCGGTCTGCCGGGTGCGGCGCTGGCGATGTACTTTGCAGCACCGAAAGAGCGTCGTCCGATGGTTGGCGGTATGCTGCTTTCTGTTGCTGTTACTGCGTTCCTGACCGGTGTGACTGAGCCGCTGGAATTCCTGTTCATGTTCCTTGCGCCGCTGCTGTACCTCCTGCACGCACTGCTGACCGGTATCAGCCTGTTTGTGGCAACGCTGCTGGGTATCCACGCGGGCTTCTCCTTCTCTGCGGGGGCTATCGACTACGCGTTGATGTATAACCTGCCGGCCGCCAGCCAGAACGTCTGGATGCTGCTGGTTATGGGTGTTGTCTTCTTCGCTATCTACTTCGTGGTGTTCAGTTTGGTTATCCGCATGTTCAACCTGAAAACGCCGGGTCGTGAAGATAAAGAAGATGAGATCGTTACTGAAGAAGCCAACAGCAACACTGAAGAAGGCCTCAATCAACTGGCGACCAACTATATTGCTGCGGTTGGCGGCACTGACAACCTGAAAGCAATTGACGCCTGTATTACTCGTCTGCGCCTGACCGTGGTTGACTCGGCTCGCGTCAACGATGCGATGTGTAAACGGCTGGGTGCTTCTGGGGTAGTGAAACTGAACAAACAGACTATTCAGGTGATTGTTGGCGCGAAAGCGGAATCCATTGGCGATGCAATGAAGAAAGTTGTTGCCCGTGGTCCGGTAGCCGCTGCGTCAGCTGAAACTGCGCCTGCAACTGCCGCGCCTGTAGCAAAACCGCAGGCTATACCAAACGCGGTGTCTGTCGCGGAGCTGGTATCGCCGATTACCGGTGATGTTGTGGCACTGGATCAGGTTCCTGACGAAGCATTCGCCAGCAAAGCGGTGGGTGACGGTGTGGCGGTGAAACCGACAGATAAAATCGTCGTATCACCAGCCGCAGGGACAATCGTGAAAATCTTCAACACCAACCACGCGTTCTGCCTGGAAACCGAAAAAGGCGCGGAGATCGTCGTCCATATGGGTATCGACACCGTAGCGCTGGAAGGTAAAGGCTTTAAACGTCTGGTGGAAGAGGGCGCGCAAGTAAGCGCAGGGCAACCGATTCTGGAAATGGATCTGGATTATCTGAACGAAAACGCCCGCTCGATGATTAGCCCGGTGGTTTGCAGCAATATCGACGATTTCAGCGGCTTGATCATTAAAGCTCAGGGCCATGTCGTGGCGGGTCAAACACCGCTGTATGAAATCAAAAAGTAATCTGCTTTATACCTGATGCGACACGGCAGCGTCGCATCCAACAATGACAAGCGGTGGAGATCTTCTCTGCCGCTTTTTTTTTCATCAATCATCCCCATAATCTCAGTGAGATTTTCGATTTTCACTAACTAACAGTTGTCAGCCTGTCCCGCTTATAAGATCATACGCCGTTATACGTTGTTTACGCTTTGAGGAATCCACGATGAGTGAGGCAGAAGCCCGCCCGACTAACTTTATTCGTCAGATCATCGATGAAGATCTGGCCAGTGGTAAGCACACCACAGTACACACCCGTTTCCCGCCGGAGCCGAATGGCTATCTGCATATTGGCCATGCGAAATCTATCTGCCTGAACTTCGGGATCGCCCAGGACTATAAAGGCCAGTGCAACCTGCGTTTCGACGACACTAACCCGGTAAAAGAAGATATCGAGTATGTTGAGTCGATCAAAAACGACGTAGAGTGGTTAGGTTTTCACTGGTCTGGTAACGTCCGTTACTCCTCCGATTATTTTGATCAGCTCCACGCCTATGCGATCGAACTGATCAATAAAGGCCTGGCGTACGTTGATGAACTGACACCGGAACAGATCCGCGAATACCGCGGCACCCTGACGCAGCCGGGTAAAAACAGCCCGTACCGCGACCGCAGCGTTGAAGAGAACCTGGCGCTGTTCGAAAAAATGCGTACCGGTGGTTTTGAAGAAGGTAAAGCCTGCCTGCGTGCGAAAATCGACATGGCGTCGCCATTTATCGTAATGCGCGATCCGGTGCTGTACCGCATTAAATTTGCTGAACACCACCAGACTGGCAACAAGTGGTGCATCTACCCGATGTACGACTTCACCCATTGCATCAGCGATGCGCTGGAAGGTATTACGCACTCTCTGTGTACGCTTGAGTTCCAGGACAACCGTCGCCTGTACGACTGGGTGCTGGACAACATCACCATTCCTGTTCACCCGCGCCAGTACGAATTCTCGCGCCTGAATCTGGAATACACTGTGATGTCCAAGCGTAAGCTGAACCTGCTGGTGACCGACAAGCACGTTGAAGGCTGGGATGACCCGCGTATGCCGACCATTTCCGGTCTGCGTCGTCGTGGTTACACTGCGGCTTCTATTCGTGAGTTCTGCAAACGCATCGGCGTGACCAAGCAGGACAACACCATTGAAATGGCGTCGCTGGAATCCTGCATCCGTGAAGATCTCAACGAAAACGCCCCGCGCGCAATGGCGGTTATCGATCCGGTGAAACTGGTTATCGAAAACTACCAGGGCGAAGGCGAAATGGTTACCATGCCGAACCATCCGAACAAACCGGAAATGGGGAGCCGTCAGGTGCCGTTTAGCGGTGAGATTTGGATCGACCGCGCCGATTTCCGCGAAGAAGCTAACAAGCAGTACAAGCGTCTGGTGCTGGGTAAAGAAGTGCGTCTGCGTAATGCTTACGTCATTAAGGCAGAACGCGTGGAGAAAGATGCCGAAGGCAATATCACCACCATCTTCTGTACTTATGACGCCGACACCTTAAGCAAAGATCCGGCAGATGGTCGTAAAGTGAAAGGTGTTATCCACTGGGTGAGCGCGGCACATGCGCTGCCGGTTGAAATCCGCTTGTACGATCGTCTGTTCAGCGTGCCGAACCCAGGTGCTGCGGATGATTTCCTGTCGGTGATTAACCCGGAATCGCTGGTGATCAAACAGGGCTTTGCTGAACCGTCTCTGAAAGACGCGGTAGCGGGTAAAGCATTCCAGTTTGAGCGTGAAGGTTATTTCTGCCTCGACAGCCGCCATTCTACGGCGGAAAAACCGGTATTTAACCGCACCGTTGGGCTGCGTGATACCTGGGCGAAAGTAGGCGAGTAATTTTAAGTTCTACCAGGCCGGGTGAGGCGTTTACGCCGCATCCGGCATGAAACATGCAAACAATTCAAAATGCCGCGCTCTGCGGCGTTTTTTCTGCTTTTCTTCGCGAATTAATTCCGCTTCGCAATTTATCCATAAAATAAATTTAAAATCACAAAACATAATTAAATAAAATGTAACCGCTTTCATCTTGCTGGAATTTCACGTTTTTATTCTTCTGCAAGCCTTTCAACTGCAAACTTAAGCCTTGTAACAAAAATCATCAAAATATGTGCGGTTGCTCATGTTCTTACATTCTGGTTACAGAAAGAGATTGATAATTCGCGTCGCGAAAAATAGTCTGTTCCTGTAGTCAGCGAGACTTTTCTCAACGCTACTTTTTTAATTTTTATTTTTTTCGCTGTTCACCTTTGGTGCAGCAATTTATACGTCAAAGAGGATTAACCCATGCGTACGTTTAGTGGCAAACGTAGTACGCTGGCGCTGGCTATCGCCGGTGTTACAGCAATGTCGGGCTTTATGGCAATGCCGGAGGCTCGCGCCGAAGGATTCATCGACGATTCAACCTTAACCGGCGGTATCTATTACTGGCAGCGTGAACGCGACCGTAAAGATGTTACCGACGGCGACAAATACAAAACCAACCTTTCTCACTCCACCTGGAACGCCAACCTCGATTTTCAGTCCGGTTATGCTGCTGATATGTTCGGCCTTGATATTGCCGCGTTTACGGCGATTGAAATGGCGGAAAACGGTGACAGCTCTCACCCGAACGAAATCGCGTTTTCAAAAAGTAATAAAGCCTATGACGAAGACTGGTCCGGCGATAAAAGCGGTATAAGCCTGTATAAAGCAGCGGCCAAATTTAAATACGGTCCGGTTTGGGCGAGGGCAGGTTACATTCAGCCAACTGGTCAAACGCTGTTAGCGCCGCACTGGAGCTTTATGCCGGGTACTTATCAGGGGGCGGAAGCCGGGGCGAATTTTGATTACGGCGATGCTGGTGCGTTGAGTTTCTCCTACATGTGGACCAACGAATACAAAGCACCGTGGCATCTGGAAATGGATGAGTTTTATCAGAACGATAAAACCACCAAAGTTGATTATCTGCACTCCATCGGTGCGAAATACGACTTCAAAAATAACTTCGTACTGGAAGCAGCATTTGGTCAGGCGGAAGGGTATATCGATCAATACTTTGCCAAAGCCAGCTACAAATTTGATATCGCCGGTAGCCCGTTAACCACCAGCTACCAGTTCTACGGTACGCGCGATAAAGTTGACGATCGCAGCGTCAACGACCTTTACGACGGCACTGCCTGGCTGCAAGCATTGACCTTTGGTTACCGGGCGGCTGATGTAGTGGATTTGCGTCTGGAAGGCACCTGGGTTAAAGCCGACGGTCAGCAGGGATACTTCCTGCAACGTATGACTCCAACCTACGCTTCCTCCAACGGTCGCCTGGATATCTGGTGGGATAACCGTTCTGACTTCAACGCCAACGGCGAAAAAGCGGTCTTCTTCGGTGCGATGTATGACTTGAAAAACTGGAATCTTCCAGGCTTCGCCATCGGCGCTTCCTACGTTTACGCATGGGATGCTAAACCCGCTACCTGGCAGAGCAATCCGGATGCGTACTACGACAAAAACCGGACTATTGAAGAGTCTGCCTACAGCCTGGATGCGGTGTACACCATTCAGGATGGCCGCGCCAAAGGCACGATGTTCAAACTGCACTTCACCGAATACGACAACCACTCCGACATCCCAAGCTGGGGCGGCGGTTACGGTAACATCTTCCAGGATGAGCGTGACGTGAAATTTATGGTAATTGCACCATTCACCATCTTCTGATGCCCGACGCGGCAGGTTTTGTGCCTGCCGCACGTTTGAGGAATTTGCTATGAAAAAACTGATTCTCATCGCCATGATGGCATCGGGGCTGGTGGCTTGTGCGCAATCAACCGCGCCACAGGAAGACAGCCGTCTGAAAGAGGCATACAGCGCCTGTATCAACACCGCACAAGGTTCGCCAGAAAAAATTGAAGCCTGCCAGAGCGTGTTAAACGTGCTGAAGAAAGAGAAACAACATCAGCAGTTTGCCGACCAGGAAAGTGTACGCGTACTGGATTATCAGCAGTGTCTGCGTGCAACGCAAACCGGAAATGATCAGGCGGTGAAAGCCGATTGTGATAAAGTTTGGCAGGAAATTCGCAGTAATAACAAATAAGTGAGAGCTGTAACTCTCGCTTTTCTTATTTCCCTTGCATAAAAAAGCCAACCTGCAGGTTGGCTTTTTCTCATTCAGGCTGGCTTATTTGCCTTCGTGCGCGTGCTCATCTTCGCGGCAATCGCCTTCGGCACAGTGACCGTAAAGATAGAGACTGTGGTTAGTCAGGCGAATGCCATGTTTTGCGGCAATTTCACGCTGACGCGCTTCGATGGAGTCATCACTAAATTCGATTACCTTGCCGCAGTCGAGGCAGATCAGGTGATCGTGGTGATGTTGCTGTGTCAGTTCAAATACGGATTTACCGCCTTCAAAATTGTGGCGGGTGACGATACCAGCGTCGTCAAACTGGTTCAGTACGCGATATACCGTAGCCAGACCAATTTCTTCACCCATATCGATCAGACGTTTGTATAAATCTTCCGCACTGACGTGATGGTTGTCCGGCTCCTGAAGAACTTCCAGGATTTTTAAACGAGGAAGCGTTACTTTCAGGCCAGCTTTCTTTAGGGCGGTATTGTTATCAGTCATGCGGAATCTGTCCTGTTACTAAGCGGTTCACTTCATTAGGAGAAGTGACAGAATTTGCTCTTGAGATAATGCGTATCATTATAGAGTTGCCACGCCTAAATGAAAACCACAAGTCCCTGGCAAATATTGTTAATAAAAACGTGGCACAGCTTACATTTACAACGGCAAGGCCACTTGAACACCGGGACATTGTACAGGTACAACAGCAAAAGTTACAAATTTGTAGCAATTATTTTGATTGGCATTATCTATTAATACGGCGTAGACATGAGTCTACGCCGCATCACATCAGGCATTGAGAATTTCGTCGAGATGCAACTCTTCAGAAATCTGTTTAACCCATTTTTCTACACGTTCAGCGGTCAGTTCCGGCTGACGGTCTTCGTCGATAGCCAGACCGACAAAGTGGTCGTCATCTGCCAGACCTTTTGACGCTTCGAAATGGTAGCCCGCAGTTGGCCAGTGACCAACAATGGTTGCACCGCGCGGTTCAATGATGTCGCGGATGGTGCCCAATGCGTCACAGAAGTATTCAGCGTAATCTTCCTGGTCACCACAGCCAAACAGCGCAACCAGTTTGCCATTGAAATCAATCTCTTCGAGAGTCGGGAAGAAGTCATCCCAGTCACACTGCGCTTCGCCGTAATACCAGGTTGGGATGCCCAGCAGCAGAATGTCATATGCTTCCAGATCTTCTTTGCTGCTTTTTGCAATGTCATGGACATCGGCAACGTCTTTACCAAGCTGTTTTTGAATCATTTTTGCGATATTTTCGGTATTACCGGTGTCGCTGCCGAAAAAGATGCCAGTGATAGCCATGAGTGAAATAACCTCTTGAAACTTATTGAAATGGGGGTGGAAAATTGCCCACGGATAAAGGCAATCATAGCAGAACAGGCAGTCTTGCGGAATCAGCAAACGAGCAGGACTGCACACTGTGCTACATGAAAGTGGAAATTTAAACGATGCCCTGACTACGCAGCGCCGCCAGTTGCTGCATTAACATCTCTTCGATCAGTTCGCTACGGCTCATATTGCGCGATTCCGCCAGCTCGTTCAGCGCCTCGACAGCTTCCGCGTTCAGCTTCAGTTCGACACGCTTAAGGCCACGTACTTTGTCGCGTTTTAGCTGGTTGCGTTTATTAATACGCAGCTGTTCATCGCGCGAAAGCGGATTAGTTTTCGGTCGTCCCGGTCGACGCTCGTGCGCGAACAGATCTAATGTCGTACGGTCCGTTTGTTCTTTGGCCATGATTTTGGTGACTTCGGGGGAAACAATCAGCCAGGCCTCTGCCCGGATGGATAGCGCGCCATAATACATCAGCGCGATGAGTCACGCCAACGCCCGCGCGCGGAAAGCGACGCGGGCGCTGGGTTTTTAATCAGTTGCGTTAATCATTGAGATAGCGACGGATAGCGCGTAATACCGCATCCGGTTTTTCAGCATGGACCCAGTGACCCGCGCCTGCAATCACATGCGCCCGTGCCTGTGGAAATTGTGCCAGTAAATCATCGCGGTACTGCTCGCTAACATACGGAGAATTGCCGCCAGGGATAAACAGGGCAGGGAGATCCCATGCCGGGATTTTCTCCCAACCCACAATATGTGGATACTGTTCCCACAATACCGGCACGTTAAAGCGCCACTCCCCGTCAACAAAAGATTTCAACAGAAACTGAATCACCCCTTCTTCATTAAGATGCTGGCGCATTATTGCTGCTGCTTGCTGGCGAGTTTGTGCGTCCGATTCACTTACGGCGTTGATAGCCGCGAAAATCTCATCATGACGGCGTACGTGATAGTCGACCGGCGCGATGTCAATCGCCACCAATTTATCGATGCGATCGGGGGCCAGTGCAGTAAGTGCCATTACCGCTTTACCGCCCATGGAGTGACCGATAAATGTTGCTTTGTCGATCTGCTGTGCATCCAGAGTATCAACAAGATCCTGCGCCATCGCCGGGTAATTCATCACCGGATCTCTCGGTGAAAGACCGTGGTTACGCATATCAACCTGGATGATATTGTGATCGTTTACCAGATCGCGAGCCAGTACGCCAAGGTTGTCGAGGCTGCCAAACAGACCGTGGACAAGAACGATGGGAGAATTATTGTGCTGGTTTTGTGCAGTTTGCGCGCGGATATTCAATTTCATGGCAAAGTTCTTTTTTTCGCGTTGTCGGGTTAGGGTATTATGTTGACCATTGTGCCACAGGGCTGCAACAAATAAGGTTTATTCCGAGTTTTTCTGCAAGCCAGGCTTGACGCTATCCGCTGCCGGGATTTATTCATATACTCCTGGCGACTTGTATTCAGCTAAGACACTGCACTGGATTAAGATGAAAACGATTGAAGTTGATGATGAACTCTACAGCTATATTGCCAGCCACACTAAGCATATCGGCGAGAGCGCATCCGACATTTTACGGCGTATGTTGAAATTTTCCGCCGCATCACAGCCTGCTGCTCCGGTGACGAAAGAGGTTCGCGTTGCGTCACCTGCTATCGTCGAAGCGAAGCCGGTCAAAACGATTAAAGACAAGGTTCGCGCAATGCGTGAACTTCTGCTTTCGGATGAATACGCAGAGCAAAAGCGAGCGGTCAATCGCTTCATGCTGCTGTTGTCTACACTATATTCTCTTGACGCCCAGGCGTTTGCCGAGGCAACGGAATCGTTGCACGGTCGTACACGCGTTTACTTTGCGGCAGATGAACAAACGCTGCTGAAAAATGGTAATCAGACCAAGCCGAAACATGTGCCTGGCACGCCGTATTGGGTGATCACCAACACCAACACCGGCCGTAAATGCAGCATGATCGAACACATCATGCAGTCGATGCAATTCCCGGCGGAATTGATTGAGAAGGTTTGCGGAACTATCTAAAACGTTGCAGACAAAGGACAAAGCAATGGCAATCCACAATCGTGCAGGCCAACCTGCACAACAGAGTGATTTGATTAACGTCGCCCAACTGACGGCGCAATATTATGTACTGAAACCAGAAGCAGGGAATGCGGAGCACGCGGTGAAATTCGGTACTTCCGGTCACCGTGGCAGTGCAGCGCGCCACAGCTTTAACGAGCCGCACATTCTGGCGATCGCTCAGGCAATTGCTGAAGAACGTGCGAAAAACGGCATCACTGGCCCTTGCTATGTGGGTAAAGATACTCACGCTCTGTCCGAGCCTGCGTTCATTTCCGTACTGGAAGTGCTGGCAGCGAACGGCGTAGATGTTATTGTGCAGGAAAACAATGGCTTCACTCCGACGCCTGCCGTTTCCAATGCCATCCTGGTTCACAATAAAAAAGGTGGCCCGCTGGCAGACGGTATCGTGATTACACCGTCTCATAACCCGCCGGAAGATGGTGGTATCAAGTACAATCCGCCAAATGGTGGCCCGGCTGATACCAACGTCACTAAAGTGGTGGAAGACAGGGCCAACGCACTGATGGCTGATGGCCTGAAAGGCGTGAAGCGTATCTCCCTCGACGAAGCGATGGCATCCGGTCATGTGAAAGAGCAGGATCTGGTGCAGCCGTTTGTGGAAGGTCTGGCTGATATCGTTGATATGGCGGCGATTCAGAAAGCGGGCCTGACGCTGGGCGTTGATCCGCTGGGTGGTTCCGGTATCGAATACTGGAAGCGCATTGGCGAGTATTACAATCTCAACCTGACCATCGTTAACGATCAGGTCGATCAAACCTTCCGCTTTATGCACCTCGATAAAGACGGCGCGATCCGTATGGACTGCTCCTCCGAGTGTGCGATGGCGGGCCTGCTGGCACTGCGTGATAAGTTCGATCTGGCGTTTGCTAACGACCCGGATTATGACCGTCACGGTATCGTCACTCCGGCAGGTTTGATGAATCCGAACCACTACCTGGCGGTGGCGATCAACTACCTGTTCCAGCATCGTCCGCAGTGGGGCAAAGATGTTGCTGTCGGTAAAACGCTGGTTTCTTCTGCGATGATCGACCGTGTGGTCAATGATTTGGGCCGTAAGCTGGTAGAAGTCCCGGTAGGTTTCAAATGGTTTGTTGATGGTCTGTTCGACGGCAGCTTCGGCTTTGGCGGCGAAGAGAGCGCAGGGGCTTCCTTCCTGCGTTTCGACGGCACGCCGTGGTCCACCGACAAAGACGGCATCATCATGTGTCTGCTGGCGGCGGAAATCACCGCTGTCACCGGTAAGAATCCGCAGGAACACTACAACGAACTGGCAAAACGCTTTGGTGCGCCGAGCTACAACCGTTTGCAGGCAGCTGCGACTTCCGCACAAAAAGCGGCGCTGTCTAAGCTGTCTCCGGAAATGGTGAGCGCCAGCACCCTGGCAGGCGACCCGATCACCGCGCGCCTGACGGCGGCACCGGGCAACGGTGCTTCTATCGGCGGTCTGAAAGTGATGACTGACAACGGCTGGTTCGCCGCGCGTCCGTCAGGCACGGAAGACGCGTACAAGATTTATTGCGAAAGCTTCCTCGGTGAAGAGCATCGCAAGCAGATCGAGAAAGAAGCGGTTGAGATTGTTAGCGAAGTTCTGAAAAACGCGTAAACACATTAAATAAGAAAAAGGGCGGTCGGAAGATCGCCCTTTTTTACTTATGACTGCCTGATGCGCTACGCTTATCAGGCCTGCGAGGATGGTGCAATATATTGAATTTGCGCTATTTTGTAGGCCGGATAAGGCGTTCACGCTGCATCCGGCATGAACAACGAGCACTTTGCCAACAAACTGAATAGCTCAAGGGAATTCAAAATGAAGACCAAAAGGAGTCTGGTCGTCAGAGTGGCATTAATTACCGCCACACTACTACTGACAGCATGCGCCCAACCTGAACAATCATCATTAGCTGGTGACTGGTTACTGACCCCTAAAGATAAAACCAGAGGATTAACGGGTAGCATTGCGGTAAATATTGCGCCTTCCCGGTGTAAGACAAATTGCCGTGGCGATAACTTACCTGATAATACCCGCCGCTGGCAGTTGTCAGGCGGGAACGAAAAAGAACTTACTTATCTTCACGATATGTCACCACAAGAAAAGAGCAGTTTAAATCGTGGCTGGCAGTGCTACACCTCATTTTTTATGCGGGTTTGCCAGGGCAAGCCTGGCACTCGACCGATTGTTAATGAGGATTATGTCAGCGAAAGCGGATTTTTTGGCTCGATGATGCATGTCGGGATTATCGAGTTGCGACGCTGCCAGTCAGAAAAATGCCAGCAAGAGTTGAAACAGATAAATACGCATTAAACATATCGCGATGAGTGCCATGCCTGATGCGACGCTGACGCGTCTTATCATGCCTACGGGACGATGTGTAGGTCGGATAAGGCGTTCACGCCGCATCCGGCAATTCAGACCCTAAAGCATAAACCGATACCCAATACCGGTTTCAGTAATGAAGTGGCGGGGGCGGGCGGGATCTTGCTCCAGTTTTTGTCGCAGATGCCCCATATAAATACGCAAATAATGACTGTGTTCGACCGCGTTTGGCCCCCACACCTGGTTAAGTAGCTGGCGCTGGGTGAGCACTTTTCCCGCATTATTAAGCAACACCGCCAGCAGGCGGAACTCAATCGGGGTGAGATGCACCTCTTCCTCACCGCGATGGATCACTCGAGCCGCTAAATCGACGGTAACATTGGAAAATTTCACCAGCGGATCGGGCGTGGTGGTGGCAGAGTGGCGGCGTAATGCGACGCGCAGACGGGCCTGCAATTCGCCAATACCAAATGGCTTACTCAGGTAATCATCCGCTCCGGCATCCAGCGCGGCGATTTTATCGCTCTCTTCGCTACGTGCGGAAAGCACAATCACCGGCACCGCGCTCCACTGGCGCAGGTCGCGGATAAACTCAATCCCATCACCATCGGGCAGGCCGAGATCGAGAATAATCAAATCTGGCTTACGGGTAGCCGCTTCCAGCAAGCCGCGTTGCAGCGTTTCGGCCTCAAAGACGCGCATCCTATCGCCCTCCAGCGCCGTGCGCAGAAAGCGACGAATAGCCTGTTCATCTTCAACAATCAGAACGTTTGTCACATATCCTCATGAAATTCTTCAAGTTCAGGGGCAGTTTGCTGGGGAAGTGTAACACGAAAACAGGCACCACCTTCCGGTCGGTTGAACGCGGTAATGGTGCCGCCGTGTACATCCACAATCGCCCGACAAATTGCCAGCCCAAGCCCTACACCCGGCACCGCCGACTCTTTATTCCCGCGAGCAAACTTATCAAATATCGTCTGCTCCTGGCCTGGCGGAAGACCGGGGCCATTATCCCAGACATCCAGTTGTAGATTTTCGCCCTCAACGTGGGCATCGATACCAATTTCGGCCTGCGCACCCGCGTATTTCACCGCGTTCTCCAGCAGATTAATCAGCACCCGTTCAAAGAGTGGCCCGTCAACGTGGATTAAGGTCAGCGGTTCTGGCAGAGAAAGATTGATGGGCGACGATAAACCCGGTTCCAGCATTTGCAGCGCGCTGCCGACCACTTCTTCCAGCGTTAACCACTCTTTCTTCAAATTAAAGCCGCCGGACTGAATTCGCGCCATATCCAGTAGATTATTCACCAGTCGGGTCGTGTTCAGCACATGCTGACGAATCTCGCTGGCCTGGCGGGCGTGGGGCGATCCTTCGCTCGCCAGATCGAGCGTTAAGATTTCTGCCTGACCGAACAGCACCGTAAGCGGCGTGCGTAAATCATGCGAAAGCGCCGCCAGCAGGGCGTTGCGGATCTGTTCTCGTTCGCTTGCCATCCGCGCCTGTTCTTCGCTGGCGGTCAGTGTCAGCCGCTCAAGGGCATTGGCGACTAACAGCGTAAACGTCTCCAGCAGGCGTTGCTGTTCCGGGATCATCAACTGGCGCAGATTCCCCGGTTCCACCACCACCAGCCCGTAGGTTTTCTCGCCGCTTTTTAGCGGCAAAATCTGGTACGGTACACCGGGTAACGTGTCGGTGCCCGCGCCCGCAGGCAGGCCTTTATCAAAACTCCACTGCGCGATGGCATCGTCCCACGGCGTCATTCCTTGCGGATGTGTTAACGGCTGCAATTTACCGTTGTCATCGGGCAACAACACCTGACTGCGGGCATGAAACGTGGAGGCAATAAATTGTTCGCTGGTGGCGGCGATGTCCTGCGGACTGCGGCCCACCGCCAGAGCTTTCGACATTTCATATAAGTGCCGTGTGCGTTGCTCGCGGTAACGGGCTACCCGCGCCTGATAACGAACGCCAGCAGTAAGGTTCCCGATCACCAGCCCGACGGTTAACATCACCGCGAAGGTCAGCAGATATTGCACATCAGAGACGGCGAGCGTGCCGCGTGGGGCGATAAAAAAGAGATCGAAACTCACCACATTAATGACGGTAGCAACCACCGAAGGCCAGCGCCCATAAAATAGCGCCACCACCACCACGCCAAGTAGATACAGCATCACCAGGTTGGCGGCATCAAACGCCATCAGCCACTGCATGGCAATTAAGGTGATAACGGCGCATAACGCGGCGGCAACCACGCATCCCTGAATCTGTACCCGCCACTTGTCTTTAAACGAGCGGCTATCCGGCGCGTTGTTTATCGTGCGGGCGGGTGGTTCATCAAGCGCGACCAGCACCTGATCGAGATCGGGGGCGATGCGCGCCAGTCGGTCAGCAAACGTTTCCCGACGCCACCAGCGGCGCGAGGCCGGGCGACCGAGAATAATCTTGCCAAGATTATGTTCACGGGCATAACGCACTACCGCTTTCTCTTCCGCTGGATCAGAAAGTGTTGCCGTCTCTGCGCCCAGCTCCTGCGCCAGACGTAAGGCGCTGAGAATTGCCCGACGTTTTTTCTCCGGTAAGCGATGCAGGGCAGGGGTTTCAACATACACCGCGTGCCAGACGCTACCCAGCCGTGACGCCAGCCGCGCCGCCGCGCGGACCAGTTTTTCGCTGCCGGTGTTATGCCCGATGCATAAAAGGATCGCGTCGCGCGTGTGCCAGACTTTCTCTTCGCCAGGATGCCCCCGCCAGGCGCGCATTTGCTCATCTACGCGATCGGCAGTACGGCGCAGTGCCAGTTCGCGCAGGGCGATCAGATTGCCTTTGCGAAAAAAATGTTCAATGGCGCGTTCCGCCTGCCCGGCAATATAGACTTTACCTTCTTTCAGCCGTTGACGCAGATCGTCCGGGGGCAAGTCCACCAGCACCACGTCGTCGGCGGCATCGAAAAAAGGATCGGGCACGGTTTCCCGTACCTGAATTCCGGTGACGCCGCTGACCACATCATTCAGACTTTCCAGATGCTGAACGTTGACGGTTGTGAAAACATCAATGCCAGCTTCCAGCAGCTCTTCGATGTCCTGCCAGCGTTTAGGATGACGAGAACCTGGCGCATTACTGTGCGCCAGTTCGTCCATTAAGATCAGTGCCGGACGGCGGGCGAGGGCGGCATCGAGATCAAACTCGCTGATGTGCCGCCCACGGTACGCCTGGCGTTTTAACGGCAGAACAGCCAGCCCTTCCAGCATTGCGGCGGTATCTTTCCGCCCGTGGGTTTCTACCACGCCAACCACAATATCCAGCCCTTGCGCCCGCAGTCGCTGGGCTTCTGCCAGCATCGCCCAGGTCTTCCCGACGCCTGCGCAGGCACCGAAGAAAACTTTCAGCTTCCCCCGATGCGGCGCGGCAGTTTGTTCCAGCAGACGATCGGGGTCGGGACGTAAGGGTTCGTTATTCATCAAGCTTATCCAGCGCCAGATTGAGTTCGACAATGTTGACGACCGGCTGGCCGATATATTTCACCAGCGGTTGTTGGCTGTATTTTGCGATCAGTTGCGTGAGCTGTTCAACGCTGAGATTACGCGCTTTCGCCACGCGTGGGATCTGCCAGGCTGCCGCTTGCGGGGTGATGTTATTGTCCAGCCCGCTTGCCGATGCCGTCACCAGTTCAACCGGAACGTTCGCGCTGGCATCAGGGTTAGCGGCCCGTAATGCAGCAACGCGTGCGGCTATTAGTTTATCCAGCTCAGGGTTACTGACCGCCAGATTGCTCCCGCCAGAAGCCTGTGGATTATAGGGCATTTCTGCCGTTGCCGACGGGCGACCATGAAAATAGCCGTTGCCGGTAAAATTCTGCCCGATTAATGCCGAACCGCGCACCGTATCACCTTCACGGATCAACGAACCGTTGGCCTGCCAGGGAAACCACCATTGCCCCAGCGCGGTGGTTAGCAGCGGGTAAACGCCGCCAGTAATCAATAACAGAAAGATAAATGTCGATAATGCCGGACGTAATCCACGCATGGTAAACCTCACACCAGACCGCAAACGGTCAGCAGTAAATCAATGACTTTGATACCAATAAACGGCACCAGCAGCCCACCCAGACCGTAAATCCATAAGTTACGGCGCAACATGGCAGAAGCGGTAAGCGGTTTATAACTCACGCCTTTTAACGCCAGGGGAATCAAAAAGACGATAATCAAGGCGTTGAAAATGACCGCACTGAGGATTGCGGAGTCGGGCGAATGCAGGCGCATGATGTTCAGCGCATTTAACTGTGGATATGTTGCCGCGAACGCCGCCGGAATAATGGCGAAGTATTTCGCCACATCGTTGGCAATGCTGAAGGTGGTCAGCGAGCCACGGGTCATCAGCATCTGTTTGCCAATGTGCACCACCTCGATCAACTTGGTCGGGTTAGAGTCGAGATCCACCATATTGCCCGCTTCTTTCGCCGCCTGAGTACCGGAGTTCATCGCTACCGCGACATCTGCCTGCGCCAGCGCCGGAGCATCATTGGTGCCGTCGCCGGTCATCGCCACCAAACGGCCTTCCGCCTGATACTGACGAATCAATGCCAGCTTGGCCTCCGGTGTCGCTTCGGCGAGAAAATCATCGACGCCCGCTTCCGCAGCAATGGCGGCGGCAGTCAGACGGTTATCGCCGGTAATCATCACCGTTTTAATGCCCATTTTGCGCAGCTGGGCGAAGCGCTCTTTAATACCGCCTTTGACGATATCTTTCAGCGCAATAACGCCCAGCACACGGGAACCTTCCACCACCACCAGCGGCGTGGCCCCCTGACGCGCAACCTGATCGACTTTTTGATCGACATCGGCAGGGAAGTGACCACCATTAGCCTCAACATGGCGGCGAATGGCATCGACAGAACCTTTACGGATCATGCGGTTGTCGATGTTGATCCCGCTCATCCGGCTTTGCGCAGTAAACGGTACAAAGGTGGCATGGAGCGACTGCACATCGCGCTCGCGCAGATTAAAACGCTGCTTGGCGAGGATCACAATACTGCGACCTTCCGGCGTTTCATCAGCCAGCGAAGCCAGTTGTGCGGCGTTGGCCAGCGTTTTTTCCTCTACGCCCTGCGCAGGGATAAACTCCGATGCCTGACGGTTACCTAGCGTGATGGTGCCGGTTTTATCCAGCAGCAGGACGTCAACGTCACCCGCCGCTTCAACTGCACGTCCGCTGGTGGCAATCACATTCGCGCCCAGCATCCGACTCATCCCGGCGACGCCGATCGCTGACAACAGACCGCCAATGGTCGTTGGGATCAGACAGACCAGCAGCGCCACCAGTACCGTTACGCTGACTGCATTACCGCCCCACGCGGAAAACGGCCACAGCGTGGCGGTTGCCAGTAAAAAGACGATAGTCAGGGCAATCAGCAGGATGGTCAGGGCAATCTCGTTTGGCGTTTTACGTCGCTGCGCGCCTTCCACCATCGCGATCATCCGATCCAGAAATGTCTCGCCGGGGTTAACGCTGCACTCAATCACCAGCCAGTCAGAAAGAATACGCGTGCCGCCAGTGACGGAGGCAAAATCGCCGCCGGATTCACGGATCACCGGTGCCGATTCCCCGGTGATGGCGCTTTCATCGACCGATGCGCCCCCTTCAATGACTTCACCATCGCAGGGGATAATATCGCCAGCTTCTACCAGTACGATATCGCCTTTACGCAGTTGATCGGCGGGAACTTTGTCCGCCGCAGCGCCATATTTCGGCTCACGCAGCTTGCGGGCAAAGGCAGTTTTTTTCACCCCTTTCAGACTGTTGGCCTGCGCTTTACTGCGGCCTTCTGCCAGCGCCTCGGCGAAATTAGCGAACAGTACGGTGACCCACAGCCAGCCGCTAATTGCCGCGCTAAACAGCGCATTGCCAGGCATCGCACCGCTTGCCATTGCGATGCAAATACAGGTGGTCAGCAAACTGCCGATCCAGACGATAAACATCACCGGATTGCGCCATTGCGCCTGCGGGTTTAATTTTTTCACCGCTTCTTTCAGCGCCTGAAGGACAAGTGTTGGTTCGAATAGCGCCAGTTGTTTACGACTCATATTCAGTGCTCACTCAATATCATCAGGAGAGATATTCCGCCACCGGACCAAGCGCCAGGGCAGGGATAAAGGTCAGTGCGCCAACCAGCAACACGGTGCCGATTAACAGGCCAACAAACAGCGGGCCGTGCGTTGGCAGCGTGCCGGAGCTGGCGGGTTGGCTCTTTTTACTCACCAGCGAACCGGCAATTGCCATCACCGGGATAATCACCCCGAAGCGACCAACAAACATGCAGAACGCCAGTAAACAGTTCCAGAACGGAGAGTTGGCGCTTAATCCGGCAAAGGCGCTGCCGTTGTTGTTAGCGGCGGATGACACGGCGTACAGCACTTCGCTAAAACCATGCGGGCCAGGGTTGAGCATGGCGCTACGTCCGGCGTCGGTCATCATTGCCAGCGCCGCGCCCATCAGCACCAGCGTCGGGGTGACCAGAATCGCCAGCGCGGTCAGTTTCATCTCACGTACGTCGATTTTTTTACCCAGATATTCCGGTGTACGACCAATCATCAGCCCGGCAATAAACACCGCCAGCAGAACAAACAGCATCATGCCGTAAAGACCAGAACCGACACCGCCGAATACCACTTCACCAATTTGCATCAGCCACATCGGCACCATGCCACCGAGAGCGGTAAACGAATCATGCATCGCAATCACCGCGCCACAGGAAGCCGCCGTAGTCACGACCGCAAACAGGCTACTGACCAGCACGCCGAAACGGCTCTCTTTACCTTCCATATTGATGCTGCTGTCCGCACCCAGCGCCAGCAGATGAGGATTACCCTGAACTTCTGCCCACATCACCACGCCTACGCAGATGACAAAAATCACTGACATCGCCCACAGCAACATGCGCCCCTGACGGCGATCGCCCGCCACTTCGCCAAAGGCAAAGCACAGTGCCGTTGGGATCAAGAAGATCGCCAGCATCTGCACGAAGTTGGTCAGTGCGGTTGGGTTTTCAAACGGATGCGACGAGTTGGCATTAAAGAAGCCACCGCCGTTAGTGCCGAGCATCTTTATCGCTTCCTGAGAAGCCACCGGACCCATGGGTAACAGCTGTTGCGCTCCTTCAACGGTATTCACTGCCTGATAGGGCAGAAAGTTTTGCAGCGCACCTTGTTGAATAAAAAACAGTGCGATCAACAACGCCACAGGGACTAGCACCCATAACGTGATGCGTAGCAGATCGACCCAGGCATTCCCGAGTGTGCTCATGCTCTGGCGGGTAAATGCACGAATGAGGGCAAAAATCACCGCAATCCCGCTGGCGGCAGAAAGAAAGTTTTGCACCGTTAAGCCCGCCATCTGGCTGAAATAGCTCAACGTGGTTTCACCGCTGTAAGATTGCCAGTTGGTATTGGTGACAAAGCTGACGGCAGTATTCAGCGCCAGATCCCACGACAGCCCCGGCAACTGCTGTGGGTTAAGCGGCAGATAGTGCTGACCGAGCAACATAAAAAACAGCACCGCCAGCCCCAGCATGTTCAGGCCGAGAATGGCACAGAGATATTGCTTCCAGTTCATCTCACTGTCAGAGACGCCAGGTAAACGAAAGAGTACGCGTTCAACACCCGCTGTACCGGGAAGAGGTATGTCATTAATCAGCCGCGCCAGCCCGCTGCCTAAAGGACGTGCCAGCACCATTAACACCAGTAAAAACGTGGCGATCAGTAAGAACCCTTGCGCAGTCATCAGAACGCCTCCGCATTGATCAGGGCATAAACCAGATAACCCAGTAATAAAAACACCAGCAACACGCCGGCTATCACGCCTGCACTCACAGTGCACCTCCAGTGGCCTAAAAGTGATACCGGAAGGGTAGAATTCTGGCTGCAAAGATTTCGCAAAAATCTGCGGGCGGGGTGTAAAAAAAGTATAAAAATGGCAAAAGCCATGATTTAACTAATGATTAGTATTAATTTAACTTTCATGTAACTTAATTACACGGTGAATGCAAATAAACCATCAATAAGCAAAAATAAGTGGTCGGATGAGTAGTAAAATTACACAAAAGGCGGTACTATTTTCATCAGATAAACAAATTCATTTTTCCGGTGCCATTCACCGGGTAGATACAAAAGGGGGAGAAAAGTATGGAACTCTACAGAGAATATCCTGCATGGCTTATCTTTTTACGCCGTACTTATGCGGTTGCAGTGGGCGTTCTGGCGCTGCCTTTCATGCTTTTCTGGAAAGACCGCGCCCGCTTTTACAGCTATCTGCATCGCGTCTGGTCGAAAACCAGCGATAAACCGGTTTGGATGGATCAGGCCGAAAAGGCAACCGGTGATTTTTACTGATTGCTGAGTTCTGAATACATTGAAAACCGCCAGCGGAAACGCTGGCGGTTTTTTTTTGGTTAGGATCGCAGCACAAGGAACTGGAATCAGGGGTTTTTTATATACTCGTCATACTTCAAGTTGCATGTGCTGCGACTGCGTTCGTTCACCCCAGTCACTTACTTATGTAAGCTCCTGGGGATTAATGAGAGACATCCATGTCTCTCACCGAAGGTCAGCCTGCGACTGGGCAAATTCGTTCCTGACGAATTTGTCACTCGCTTGTCGCCTTCCTGCAACTTGAATTATTTAGAGTATAATCGCCAATGTAGTAGATGATGCACTATCTGGGCAGTTAGTGGCTTTCTAAAACATTACTGCGTCATGAATATTTAGGTTGAATATCTGGCGGAAGTCAGGTTCATAAAGTATTATTAGCGCTTGCCTACAAAGCAATATGTATTTCCGTGATGAGTTATTGAAAATTAAAAGCGAATATATATTCATCACAATAACCGATAATTAACCGCTCAGGTATTCTTAACATGAATAAAATCATAGAATATATAAATAAAATTGAATTTGACATGTCAATCAAATTTCCTCCAGTGTATAAACGTTTCTTAATAGAAGAAATTAAAGATAGTGAGGCCTATGAAATAACTAATAAGAAGCATGAAATATTATATCTGTATAACTATTCTGATCTTATTGAAAGAAATGAAACATATGATATTCAACGAGTGGAGCCTGACTATTTTTTGATAGGTCAGGATGGGGATTTAGGCTATTTTATCTATGTTGGGAGTGCTAAGGAAAGTGATACCATATTTAGTATTGATTTAGGTGCCTTAGGAGCCATGGAGTTTTCAGTAGAAGCTGATGATGTATATTTTTGATTTTTATATTGTAATAAATTTATAAATGTTAATTTCATCTTTTTTAGATAGACGATTTACGACTAAAATTTAACTGGATGATATGGAAATTAAAATGCAAGATGTTAGTGTTATTCTTAAATTAATTGCCAGAGGCTTGATTGATATCAGAACTGCAGCTAACTCTGGAAATGCAAAGGCTTGTTTTATATTGTCTGATTTTATACATGTTCTGCCTCATACAGCTAATTGTATGGTCAATGATGGACGGCGTTATGAAGATGTTGTGCATGATTTGTATGAGCGGGCTAAAATTAAGAACATGGATGATTGGCTTGAAAATGCTTTAAATGATATAGAATTAAATCAGAAAAATCATAGCAAATAAAGACATTATAAAATGAAAAATAAAGAAACCCTAAAACAGATTTATCACCTGCAATATGATTCATTCGCTTTCAAAAGTGGTTTAATAAACTGGTATAACTCTTTATTGGATAAAACACCGGATGAACTGGATGAAAATGATATTGCCAAAATGCTTCGTCAGAATATCTTACCAGCGCTTGCTGTACAAAAAGCAATTGAGATGATAGAGATTAATCTTATGGTAGGTTATTTATATAATGGAGAATTATTGCTGGTATTGAGTAATCTCATCGGGAGTGACTATTTTTCTCCTTTGCATTTGCTGCAATTAAAAAATATCATCAGTAAATTTTATGGCAACATGTTAAACGCTTCTACCATGAGTGATGAAGAAAAGAAACTATTTATCGCCACCATGAAATTTATTATGAGTTATTGAATTTCTTTACCGATCTCATTTATTCGTTTCGTTTTTTCAATACTGCCGTCTACACTTACTCCTGTAAACCGTTCAGGAGCAGTAATGAATCAGCAACGATTTGATGAAAGCACCCTAATCCGTATCTTCGCTCTCCACGAGTTACATCGACTGAAAGAACATGGCTTAACGCGCGGGGCGCTTCTCGATTATCACAGCCGCTATAAACTCGTCTTTCTGGCCCATTCCCAGCCGGAGTACCGCAAACTTGGCCCGTTTGTGGCTGATATTCACCAGTGGCAAAATCTGGATGACTATTACAACCAGTACCGCCAACGCGTAATTGTTTTGCTTTCTCACCCTGCCAACCGGCGCGATCATACTAACGTTTTGATGCACGTTCAGGGGTATTTTCGCCCGCATATTGATTCCACAGAACGCCAGCAGCTGGCGGCGCTTATCGACAGTTATCGCCGTGGCGAGCAACCGCTTCTTGCGCCGCTGATGCGTATCAAACACTATATGGCGCTTTATCCTGACGCCTGGCTTTCAGGGCAGCGTTATTTCGAACTTTGGCCGCGTGTGATTAACTTGCGCCATGCAGGAGTTTTATGACTACCCATCTGGTCTGGTTTCGCCAGGATTTACGTCTGCACGATAATCTCGCACTGGCTGCCGCCTGCCGCAATTCGTCTGCACGCGTGCTGGCGCTGTATATCGCTACACCACGCCAGTGGGCGACGCATAACATGTCGCCGCGTCAGGCTAAACTTATCAATGCTCAACTGAATGGGCTACGAATAGCGCTGGCGGAAAAAGGTATTCCTTTATTGTTCCGTGAAGTGGATGACTTTGCCGCCAGCGTCGAAATAATTAAACAGGTGTGCGCGGAAAACAGCGTTACTCATCTTTTTTATAACTATCAGTATGAAGTGAATGAGCGGGCGCGGGATGTGGAAGTTGAAAGAGCGCTGCGTAACGTGGTGTGTGAAGGATTTGATGACAGCGTGATCCTGCCGCCGGGGGCGGTGATGACTGGCAATCATGAGATGTACAAAGTCTTTACGCCATTTAAAAACGCCTGGCTGAAACGGCTGCGAGAAGGGATGCCGGAGTGCGTCGCTGCGCCAAAAGTACGTAGCAGCGGAATGATAGAACCCGCGCCATCCATTACGCTGAATTATCCTCGTCAGCCTTTCGATACTGCGCATTTCCCGGTGGAAGAGAAAGCGGCGATTGCGCAATTACGCCAGTTTTGCCAGAGCGGAGCAGGGGAGTACGAGCAACAGCGAGATTTCCCTGCGGTAGAAGGCACCAGCCGTTTGTCCGCCAGCCTGGCAACGGGCGGGTTATCGCCTCGCCAGTGTCTGCATCGCCTGTTGGCGGAACAGCCGCAGGCGCTGGAAGGTGGGGCCGGTAGTGTCTGGCTTAATGAGTTGATCTGGCGCGAGTTCTACCGCCATTTGATGACGTATTATCCCTCGTTGTGTAAACATCGTCCGTTTATTGTCTGGACGGATCGTGTGCAGTGGCAGCGCAATCCCGCACATTTACAGGCCTGGCAGGAAGGCAAAACGGGATACCCGATTGTCGATGCTGCCATGCGTCAGCTTAACAGCACTGGCTGGATGCATAACCGGCTACGGATGATTACAGCCAGTTTTTTGGTGAAAGATTTATTGATCGACTGGCGCGAAGGCGAGCGGTATTTCATGTCGCAGCTGATTGATGGTGATTTGGCAGCCAATAACGGTGGCTGGCAGTGGGCCGCTTCAACCGGAACCGATGCAGCGCCGTATTTTCGTATTTTTAACCCGACAACCCAGGGCGAGAAATTTGACCGCGAAGGCGAGTTTATCCGCCGGTGGCTACCGGAACTGCGCGATGTACCAGGGAAAGCGGTGCATGAGCCGTGGAAGTGGGCGCAGAAAGCAGGTGTGACGCTGGATTATCCGCAACCGATAGTTGATCACAAAGAGGCAAGGCTGCGAACGCTGGCAGCGTACGAAGAAGCGAGGAAAGGAGCCTGATAAAACGCAGCGAGCGTTTTATCAGGTATGGTGCTGGCCTGTTAAGATTCCAGCGCCAGCGCGCGGTTTCTGAATTTCAGCGCCTGATACAGCCAAATCATCAACACCACTCCTACACACGCCAGTGCGCCCCAGGTAATTTGATCAAATACTTCAATATATGTATTGATGGAGTAGTTGATCGCCCCGGAAGCATCAAACGAAGCTTGCGATGTCTGATCGGCAATCACGCCAGCCAGATAGTTCGCAATCGCGCCGGAAAGCAGCATATAAATGCCAGTTAATACGCCAGTCACGCCAGGGATTTCAATGCGCGTAATCTGCGACATAGCAACCGGGTCGATAAACAGTTCCGCAAAGCCCATCACCGCCAGGCCTAACACCATTAGTGGCAGAGAAGAGTGACCATACATTGCGGACCAGCGGGCGCTTAAGGTCAGAATGCAGAATCCGGCGCTCATCAGGCCAAGGCCAAGAGCAAATTTTCCCCAGATGCGCACGGTACGATTACCTGCGACGCTCTCTTTAACCACCCACGCCAGGAACACACCGCACAGCATAACTGCGAAGGCATTAATCGACTGGAACATAGCAGTCGGAACGGTATAACCAAACATATCGCGATTAACGAAGCGGTCGATATAAAGGCTAATCGAGCTGCCGCCCTGCTGTGCGAAGGCCCAGAACAACATACTGAAGAAGGTGAGCGTCACAATCAGCCCCAGCTCCTTACGCTGTTTCTGATTTTCTGCTTTGCGATAAATTTTTGCCAGTACACCCAGGCCAATAATAGTCGCGACAATTAAGGCGTATACCGACCACTCTTTCCAGAACAATACGGTAATCAGCGCAGGCGTTGCCACCAGCAGAACCAGCAGCCATCCCCAGTTCGGCAGGAGAAAGTTTGTCGCACGCAGTACTTTTTTGTTAACGCCGCGGGTATGAGTGAAATGACGATTGCCACATAAGAAAATGACCAGACCCGCGATCATGCCAACCGCCGCCAGGCCAAAGCCCATCGCCCAGCTATACTCTTCCTGGGCGTAACCACAGGCGATAGGTGCGATAATAGACCCCACGTTACCCGCCGCATACATCAGCGAGAAACCGCCATCACGACGCGGATCGGTTGGCTCATACAGCTCGCCGAGCAAACAGCTTACGTTAGATTTAAACAGGCCATAGCCGCAGACGATAATCGCCAGGGACAGATAGAGGAATGACGGATGGATCTCACTAGCACCCAGCACCACATGACCGATCGCCATCAACAACGCCCCCAGCATCACCGCCATGCGATTGCCGAGAACTTTATCCGCCAAAAAGCCACCGAGGATTGGCGTGACATACACCAGCGAACAGTAGGCGCTAAATAACTCGTAGGCGTGAGTATCGTTGTATTTTAGTTGATTGGTGAGATAGAGAATCAGCAGGGCACGCATGCCGTAAAAGCTAAAATATTCCCAGATTTGCAGCGCAACGACATAGTAAATAGCGCGCGGCTGTGATGCGTGTTTATTCATAATAATTCCACAATTGACTGCAACGTCACGTAATAGTTGCGCGGCGTGCTTGTGTTTCCTTAAAGTTAAAACTTTGATACAGATCTGATTATTTATGCAATATGCTGTCTGATTGCATAAATATACATTAGCTGAAGCGTGATGATATAAACAATTTGCGTCTTTTGGCGTCGGGTTTGTTTCTTAATATGTCAAAAGATTGGCTATCGACGAACAGGCGAGGTAACGCTATGTTAACGGTGTAGCTATCAGAATACGGAAGGCGCGAAGATGAAAAACACCGAACTGGAACAACTGATTAACGAAAAACTGAACAGCGCGGCGATTAGTGATTACGCGCCGAATGGTTTGCAGGTGGAAGGCAAAGAGACGGTGCAAAAAATTGTTACCGGTGTCACTGCCAGCCAGGCTTTGCTCGATGAGGCAGTGCGTCTGGGCGCGGATGCGGTCATTGTGCATCATGGCTACTTCTGGAAAGGCGAATCTCCGGTCATTCGCGGCATGAAGCGTAACCGTTTAAAAACGTTGCTGGCGAATGATATCAACCTGTATGGCTGGCATTTGCCGCTTGACGCACATCCTGAGCTGGGCAATAACGCACAGCTGGCGGCGTTACTGGGGATCACGGTCATGGGCGAAATTGAGCCGTTGGTGCCGTGGGGCGAACTGACCATGCCTGTGCCGGGACTGGAACTAGCCTCCTGGATTGAAGCGCGTCTGGGACGTAAGCCGTTATGGTGTGGCGATACCGGACCTGAGGTGGTCCAGCGCGTTGCCTGGTGCACGGGCGGCGGGCAAAGTTTTATCGATAGCGCCGCGCGTTTTGGCGTGGATGCTTTTATTACTGGCGAAGTTTCTGAACAGACCATTCATTCAGCCCGCGAGCAGGGATTGCATTTTTATGCTGCGGGTCACCATGCCACTGAACGCGGTGGTATTCGCGCATTGAGCGAGTGGCTGAATGAAAATACCGATCTTGATGTGACCTTTATTGATATTCCTAATCCTGCATAACGAATAATCAGAGGGATCGAAAGTGCAACGAGCGCGTTGTTATCTGATAGGTGAAACGGCGGTAGTGCTGGAGCTGGAACCGCCGGTGACGCTGGCTAGCCAGAAACGGATCTGGCGACTGGCGCAGCGTCTGGTGGATATGCCGAATGTGGTTGAAGCCATTCCCGGCATGAACAATATCACGGTGATTTTACGTAATCCTGAGTCGCTGGCACTGGATGCCATAGAGCGTTTGCAACGCTGGTGGGAGGAGAGTGAGGCGCTGGAGCCGGAGTCTCGTTTTATTGAAATTCCGGTGGTTTACGGTGGCGCAGGCGGACCGGATTTGGCGGTGGTCGCGGCGCATTGTGGGTTGAGCGAAAAACAGGTTGTTGAATTGCACTCCTCCGTGGAATACGTGGTCTGGTTTTTAGGTTTTCAACCGGGCTTCCCGTATCTCGGGAGTTTGCCGGAACAACTACACACGCCACGTCGCGCTGAACCGCGCTTGCTCGTTCCGGCAGGTTCTGTCGGGATCGGCGGGCCGCAGACTGGTGTTTATCCGCTGGCAACGCCGGGGGGCTGGCAGTTGATTGGTCATACCTCACTCAGCCTGTTTGATCCGGCGCGTGACGAACCCATCTTATTACGTCCGGGAGACAGCGTGCGCTTTGTACCGCAGAAGGAGGGAGTATGCTGAAGATTATTCGTGCGGGCATGTATACCACTGTGCAGGATGGCGGTCGTCACGGTTTTCGCCAGTCGGGTATCAGCCACTGCGGCGCACTGGATATGCCTGCGTTACGCATTGCTAACCTGCTGGTGGGTAATGACGCCAATGCCCCCGCGCTGGAGATCACGCTCGGTCAGTTAACGGTAGAGTTCGAAACTGATGGGTGGTTTGCCCTGACGGGGGCAGGTTGCGAAGCGCGGCTGGATGATAATGCCGTCTGGACCGGCTGGCGATTGCCGATGAAAGCAGGCCAGCGTTTAACGCTTAAACGCCCGCAGCACGGGATGCGCAGTTATCTGGCGGTCGCGGGTGGTATTGATGTTCCGCCGGTAATGGGGTCATGCAGCACCGATCTCAAAGTGGGGATTGGTGGGTTGGAAGGCCGTTTACTGAAGGATGGTGACCGACTCCCGATTGGCAAATCGAAGCGTGATTTTATGGAAGCGCAGGGCGTTAAACAGCTGCTGTGGGGCAACCGCATTCGCGCCTTGCCGGGGCCGGAATATCATGAGTTCGATCGCGCCTCGCAGGATGCATTCTGGCGTTCGCCGTGGCAGCTTAGTCCGCAAAGTAACCGCATGGGCTATCGCTTACAGGGGCAAATTTTAAAACGCACCACCGATCGCGAACTGTTATCTCACGGTTTGTTGCCGGGTGTGGTGCAAGTGCCGCATAACGGCCAGCCGATTGTGTTGATGAACGATGCGCAAACCACCGGTGGTTATCCGCGTATTGCCTGTATCATCGAGGCTGATATGTACCATCTGGCGCAAATTCCGCTCGGTCAGCCGATTCATTTTGTCCAGTGTTCACTGGAAGAAGCACTGAAAGCACGGCAAGATCAGCAACGTTATTTCGAACAATTAGCGTGGCGGCTGCACAATGAAAATTGACCTGAACGCCGATCTGGGCGAAGGCTATGCCAGCGATGCAGAGCTATTAACGCTGGTTTCCTCTGCCAATATTGCCTGTGGATTTCATGCAGGCGATGCGCAAACCATGCAGGCTTGCGTGCGTGAAGCAATAAAAAATGGTGTTGCGATTGGCGCTCATCCGAGTTTTCCCGACAGGGAAAATTTTGGTCGCAGAGCCATGCAGCTGCCGCCAGAAACCGTTTACGCCCAGACGCTGTATCAAATTGGCGCGCTGGCAGCGATTACCCGTGCGCAAGGCGGCGTAATGTGTCATGTCAAACCGCACGGCATGTTATACAACCAGGCGGCGAAAGAGGCACAACTGGCAGACGCCATCGCCAGAGCGGTATACGCTTGCGATCCGGCATTGATTCTCGTCGGGCTGGCAGGAAGCGAGCTGATTCGTGCAGGCAAGCAATATGGCCTGACAACGCGCGAGGAAGTGTTTGCCGATCGCGGTTATCAGGCAGACGGTTCGCTGGTGCCGCGAAGCCAGCCAGGCGCGTTGATTGAAAACGAAGAACAGGCGCTGGAGCAAACGTTGGAGATGGTGCAACACGGCAGAGTCAAAAGCATCACCGGCGAATGGGCAACGGTCACGGCGCAAACGGTCTGCCTGCATGGCGATGGCGAGCACGCACTGGCGTTCGCCCGCCGACTACGCTCTACATTTGCCGAAAAGGGGATTGTTGTCGCAGCATAACCCCGCTTAATAAAGAATGAAAAAAGGATATCACCATGCCTGAAGGCCCGGAGATCCGCCGTGCAGCGGATAACCTGGAGGCGGCGATCAAAGGCAAACCACTAACTGATGTCTGGTTTGCCTTCCCGCAGTTAAAATCTTATCAATCACAACTTATCGGTCAACACGTTACCCATGTGGAAACGCGAGGTAAGGCGTTGTTAACTCATTTTTCCAACGGTTTAACGCTCTACAGCCATAATCAGCTTTACGGCGTCTGGCGCGTGGTTGATACCGGCGAAGAGCCGCAGACCACGCGAGTATTGCGGGTAAAACTGCAAACGGCTGACAAAACCATTCTGCTTTATAGCGCCTCGGATATTGAGATGTTGACCCCGGAACAACTGACCACGCATCCGTTTTTACAACGCGTTGGCCCCGATGTGCTGGATCCGAATCTGACGCCGGAGGTGGTAAAGGAACGATTATTGTCGCCGCGCTTTCGTAACCGTCAGTTTGCTGGATTACTGCTCGATCAGGCGTTTCTGGCAGGACTTGGCAATTATTTGCGGGTGGAGATCCTCTGGCAGGTGGGGTTAACCGGCAATCATAAAGCGAAAGATCTCAGTGCGGCGCAACTGGATGCACTCGCACACGCGTTACTGGATATTCCTCGACTTTCTTACGCTACGCGGGGGCAGGTGGATGAGAATAAACATCATGGGGCGTTGTTTCGCTTTAAGGTTTTTCATCGTGATGGCGAACCGTGTGAACGCTGTGGCAGCATCATTGAGAAAACCACGTTGTCCTCGCGCCCGTTTTACTGGTGTCCAGGCTGCCAGCACTAGGCCGACCGCTTCGGCGCATAGGTTGAAATAAACCGCGCAATGGCTGGCCCCGTCAGCAAAATACTGAACAGGCGCAGGGTTTGCATCGCCATAATAAGCGCCATATCGGCATTGCTCCCTGCGGCGATGACCGCCACGGTATCAAGCCCGCCGGGACTGGTGGCGAGGTAGGCAGTCATAAAATCAATATGCATAAACCGGGTCAGTCCCCACGCCATACCTGCACAAATAGCCAGCAGAGCAAAAATCGACAGCAAGATTTGTGGCAGCGGGCGCAATGCCCGCAGTAAGATTTGCTTATCGAAACCAAGACCAATCCGCCAGCCAATTGCCATATACGCCATCGCCAGCAGCCATTCCGGGAGTTCAATCGTGATGAGCTGACCAGACTGGAGCACTGCGCCCGCCAGCATCGGGATGAGCATCGTGCCGGAAGGAAGACGTAGCAAGCATCCCGCCGTACCGGCAACGACCGCGAGCAAAATCGTAAGCAGGAGATTAATGCTCACTGGCGGGAACCAGACGATCTGCTGGTTAACCGCTTCAGCGTTATCGCCCAGCATCATGCGGGTGACCAGAACAGCGGCCCCCGCGACGAACAGCACTCGCAGATATTGCATAAACGCCACCAGGCGAATATCTGCGCCGTAATCTTGCGCCATAGCGACCATTGCCGCCGCGCCGCCAGGAGAAGAACCCCAGGCACCGGTATTTCCAGGCAGTGAGCTATAGCGCACCAATAACCAACCCACGATGGCGCTGGAAAGCAGCGTCACCAGTAAAATTGTAAGCACGATCGGCCAGTTGACGGCCAGCGTGGTGAGAATCGAACCAGTGAGGTTTTGCGCAATCATGCAGCCAAGAATGGCCTGGGCGGCGAGAAAAGCAGAGCGGGGAAGTTGCAGAGTAATTCCGCGCATACTAAAGATGATCCCGGCGATCATCGGCCCAAGTAATAGCGCCGCCGGGAGATGAACCGCGAGGAAACCAATAGAAAGGAGAAGTGAGAGCACACATAACATTCCCCACTGCAAAACTGGCATCCTTCGTTCCCTCATTATTTTTTCTTTGGTGTATCGATACAGCATAAAGAAAGCCGGGCCAGGAAAAAATAACAGCAATCAAGGAAAAGGGGAAAATCAGCAATTTTCTGAAAGAGATGCCCTTTCCGGCTGCAAAGGGTATCATGGCAAATCAGTTATAGTTAATCTTAAAAAGCACCACTGTATCGAAGGGCCCAGCCTCGATGGGGGTACCTGCAATGGACGAAAGTTCAGCTGTATAGGTTTTTTCGTAGATCAACATGTCACTGGTGAAATCGGCGTATTCAGCATATTTATTGAATGTATAAGGCGAGGCGTTTTCATCCAGTAAACGTAGCTTCAGACCATTACTAATCAACAATGCTTTATCTTCTTCAACCAACGTTTCTTCAGTATAAAACGAGGAACTGACTTTAAATCCGTCGGTGCATTGATCGTTTTGGCTCTTGGTCGTTTTAATACTGAACGTTTTCGTCATGTTATGTCGCCGAATATCCAGCAAATTAAATTTACCAAAATCAATCACCAGTGTTTCCGGTGAAATAGAAAAATTGACGCTGCAATCCAGCACGCGAATGTTTTCCAGACCAGTAATATGATATTTCAGGTTTTGGGCGGTAGGATCTTCGTTAACGCTACCGGCACCGTCAAATTGCACGACGATATAGTCGCTAAGCGTACTTTGATAATCATGCGGCGGCATTTCTCGTATTTTGACGTATAACCGCATGCGAGCGAGAAAGGTACGCGACATGTGAATATTAGCGGGATCGCCCGAACAAATTTTGTTCTGCCATCCCATCGCGATGATCTGCTCAGGGGTATAAATGTCAATGTTCTTACTGTCGATACACTGGTTGGTGTCGATGCGGCTTTTCCCCAGACTGGCATCGTAATCGACACCATTGTATGTCACGCCGAGTTGATAATAACGATCCTGTACCCCCGGGTAGGGGTTTACCCATGCGTAGACATGTTCGCTTTCAAAGTTGCCGTTGGTATTGTTGTCACAATAGACGGGAATTTTAATATCGTCAGATTCCCAGATCTTATCGCCGGGTTTGGCATTACCTGGCACAGCAAAGGGTTGAATCGCTTCCGATTTTTCTACCGTTCCGCCGGAAGTACCAAAATAGCAGTTCAGCGCTAGCGCAGACTTCAATGGCAGAAATAACAGACAGATGACGAGCAACAATCCTTTGCCAGTACTCATTTCTTCGCCTCCACTGCTTGTAAACGGCAATGTCCGTTGCAATTGAGCGTCGTCATGCGTAACGCGCCGTAATCATCCATATAACCGAGATAAAACTGACTGCCGCTATAACTTCCGGTGTTTGTAATTACTGTACTAAAAGGCGCAACCATCACGGTTTTGAAGCCCGGGAGAACACCTTGCTCATTTCGTCCCAGGTAGGCGATTGTCAGGTAATAGCCGGTCGGGTTTTTTAAGTTAAGTTGATTGCCCTGCTGGCTGACTTGTAACTGTAGCTCGACTTTTTCTCCTGCTTTCTTGCGTAACGCGGACGGTCTCCAGAACACCTTGATACGACTCTGGATGGCGACCTGCAGAACGGCATGGCCGCTGTTTTTTTCTGGGGAGGGAGGAATTTCACGCATATTGTAGAAAAATAGCGTTTCGCGATCGCCCGGTAATTTCGCGGTCGAGGCTTGCTTGACTATCCGCACCTGCGTTGTTGCTTTCGGTTCCAGACGTTGTATCGGTGGCAGGGCGACCAGAAGATCGTCGCTTTTCTCCCCTTTTTCATTTTCGAGCCAGGAATAAGCGAGGTAGGGGAGTTTATCGCTACGATTATCCACTCGTAGGCTGGTGGCTTTATCATTAGCGTTAAACACAATGCGAGTGCGATCGGGTTGTAGCGCAGCGTAGCTGCACAGACTGGCAATCAACAACAAAAGGGGAAGTCCTTTCATAAATGTCATTTTTCATTTCCTTAATTAATGACAAGGTAAAATCAGGCGATTTGCGGTGTCTTCCATATGTTCAGGAAGATGGATCGAGCAACGCTGGCTATCACCCCAGATCACGGTAAATTGTTGATTTTCAGCGACTCCACTTAACCAGGCGTGTCCTTCCTCGCCAACCATTCCCACGCTAATGCCGCTATCCTCCTGGCGGATATCCGCACCGAGGGGAGGGAACTGACCGCTGGCGTTGCGAATGATGAGGTTAACGTCTTTACCGGAACGGGAAGCCAGCGATTTGTAACCTATCGCGCCTTCAATCCACGTTTCTTTGATAACGTTATCTGCCACTGTTACGCCGTCGGGTAAGTCATTCATGTTCACCGCCACGGTGGAAGGCTGGTAACTGGAAATCAAAGGCACCACCGCAATGCCAAAATGGTTGGTGTAGTCGAGATTGCCCTGAACCGGAATATCTGCCACGCCATCGGTACTGACCATCAGACGTGGTTCATTGGTGGAGCTGCGACGATGGAACGCCGCACCATATTGAGTTGCCGTGAAAGAACCGCTCCAGCTGCTGCTGACGGAACTGTAATCATTGGCGGCATAGGTACCAGAAATATCCCACTCACCCGCTGAACTCAGGTGCTGATAGTTACCGCTCACCTGGGCTCCATTATCCGGACGGTCGGATTGCAGTCCGGTAGACATGCCCCAGCTATTACGTTCATCTAACGTATCATTCCACGACATGCGGTGCGTGGTGCTGTGATTACTGTTTTGCATGTCATAACCGACCCGCCCCCCGTTACCGAAGGGGAGCGAAATCGACAGGTAAATCTGATTGTCGCGATCTTTATCTTCGTAATGGGTTGTATTGAATGACGTCGAGATCGAGATATCTCTCCAGTTACCAATATCAACATTAAAACTCGCCGTGATGTTGGCGGTCGTGGAGGCGTCTGCATTCCACCAGGTTTGATGCAGCAGGTTGGCGTACAGATTGAGGTTCAGTGGGGTAATCGGTTGCCCCACGGATAAGCTGATCGTCTGTTTTTCGTCCTGCGCATCGTTGTCGTTGTATTTGTGATCCAGATAGTTGGCGTAGCTGTGAAAATGACGATCTGAGAAGCGATAAGCGGCGAGCGAAATCGTGCTGTTAGTGGCATCCACTTGTTTGCTGTAATTAAAGCGGTAACTTAAGCCCCGCTCGTCTTGCTGAGTATCAAACTGACTACTGGCCCAGGTGACATCAAACGACAATGCACCAAGCCAGAGCATATTTTGCCCGATACCCATTGCGGCAGAATGGTAGTTGTCACCCGAAATCAGCAGGCCGCCGTACAGTGAGGTATTTGACAGCATCCCCCAGGAAACTTCATTGCTAAAAAAGGTTTCATTTTCAGTTTGATGAGACATAGATGTTCGCGGCTGACCGGCAGCAAGTTTATAGCGAACCTGCCCCTGGCGCGTAAGGAAAGGCGTCGATGCTGCCGAAACCTGGAAATTGTTCACCCGACCATCTTCTTCCGTCACTTTGACATCCAACGTACCCTGGACGGACTGATTAAGGTCATCAATGATAAACGGACCTGGTGGGACTTTTTTCTGGTAAATAACTCGCCCTGAGTGACTCACGGTGACGGTGGCGTTGGTTTGTGCAATGCCGCTGATTTGTGGGGCGTAGCCGCGTAGCTCCCACGGTAACATCCGATCGTCACTTGCCAGTGCCGCGCCGGTATAAGAAAAGCCGTCGAAAATATTGGAACTGAAATCCGTTTCACCAAGGGTTAATTTTGAACCTAATTGCGGTAATGGACGAAAAAGATAGGTGCGTGATATTTCGCCTGACTGTTCATGGTTATCATCGCTATCGGTCTGATTCAATTGGTAATCACTGCGTAAACGCCATGCTCCCGCGTTAATTCCGGCTGTTCCATAGGCGTTCAGGTTAGTGCTGTTGCTACCATCCTGTGGGCGGTAGCTGCTGGCAAACAGGTTGTAGTCCATCAGGACGCCGGCGACACCTTCTTTCCATGTTGAGGGGGGAGTCCAGTTATCTGAGTGCCACGCCAGCCAGGCTTGTGGAATAGTGATATTCAGTTGCTGGCTAGCCTGATCAAAAATGAAGAGAATTTCAGGCCGGGAGCTAAAATCGACGCACTGGTTTAACCGTGGTAACGACTGACGAACTTCAGGTTTTAAACCAAATTTATCTACCAGTAAATCATTAATACACGGAATGGTTTGGTCACCGTTCTTTTTCCAGTCAATTTTTTGTCCGTTACTGATTTGGTTGTTATTTACTGCAACGCTAACAAAATATTCACCGGGAGCAATGCCCCCTTTTCCCTTTAATAATGAAATATCAATGCGATCTCGCATCGATTTATCGAGGACATTCAGGTTGAATTCGACCGCCAATGCGGAAGGTATCGCCATGACCAGGCAGGATATAAAAGAGAGTCGATAAATATTCACGGTGTCCATACCTGATAAATATTTGAAGAAAGGCGGCGATGACGCCGCCAAAGTGATACTTATTTATAATCCAGTACGTAGGTCGCATTCGCCGTAACTGCGCCTGGTGTTACGGGCGTAGCCTGATCAATTTGTTCCATCCACGCAAAGAAATTTAACGTTTGTTCGCTGGAGGTTGGTGCCAGGTCGATATCTGGAGTAGCGGTGCCTAAAACGATATTGCTTTGATCTTTATTCATTAAACGCACGCCGACACCGGTCGCTTCACCCGTGCTGGTGTTGTTGAGAATCGGATCTGCGCCGGTGGTTTTCGCTGAGCTGTCAAAGGTGACTGCAACTTTAGAAATCTTGCCGCCGGAACCGTTGTTGGAGTTTTCCAGATCGCAGTTGACTAAGCGCAGGTCGACAGCAACGGCATCGCTGTGATGCGACTGATTAATGTGGCTGGTGGTCACCTGACCGAGTTCAACTTCTTTATCAATATCATCCTGATGTATTTCACACGGTGCTTCAATAACTTCACCTTTAAAGTGAATTTCACCGGATCCTTCATCAGCCGCATAAACAGGTGCAGTGAACAGCAGAGATACGGCCAGTGCGGCCAATGTTTTTTGTCCTTTAAACATAGCTGAGTCCTTTAAATAATGAGATAGAGTGTTGCGAGGCAAGAATATATTAACTGACAGTTGAATGTATTTGGTTTTATTTAACAATATTAAAAAGCTTGTTATATAAAGAATGGAATAATTGAGTGCATAAATTTATTGTTTAATGAGATGAAAGATGGGGTGGGATGGATATGCATAATTTTCATTGGGTTAACAATGCTACCGGCAGGAAAGTATAAAAATAAACTTATCATTCTGCTCAGTATGTGACTTGTCACATTTTTTCACCTTATTAATGGGTATTTGCATCTGGTTTAATTTTTACAATTTATTATGTTCAGCCATATAAAAAAGAACCCGCTCTATTAAAGGCGGGTCCGGAAAGTAAACGGCTTAGCAATCAACCATTAACGCTTGATGTCGCTTTTAAAGTCGCGTTTTTCATATCCTGTATACAGTTGACGCGGACGGGCAATCTTCATACCGTCACTGTGCATTTCGCTCCAGTGGGCGATCCAGCCAACGGTACGTGCCATCGCGAAGATAACGGTAAACATGGAAGACGGAATACCCATCGCTTTCAGGATGATACCAGAGTAGAAATCGACGTTCGGGTAGAGTTTCTTCTCGATAAAGTACGGGTCGTTCAGCGCGATGTTTTCCAGCTCCATAGCCACTTCCAGCAGGTCATCTTTGGTACCCAGCTCTTTCAGCACTTCATGGCAGGTTTCACGCATTACGGTGGCGCGCGGGTCGTAATTTTTGTACACGCGGTGCCCGAAGCCCATCAGGCGGAAAGAGTCATTTTTGTCTTTCGCACGACGAACAAATTCCGGAATGTGTTTAACGGAGCTGATTTCTTCCAGCATTTTCAGCGCCGCTTCGTTAGCACCACCGTGCGCAGGTCCCCACAGTGAAGCAATACCTGCTGCGATACAGGCAAACGGGTTCGCCCCCGAAGAGCCAGCGGTACGCACGGTGGAGGTGGAGGCGTTCTGTTCATGGTCAGCGTGCAGGATCAAAATACGGTCCATAGCACGTTCCAGAATCGGATTAACTTCATACGGTTCGCACGGCGTGGAGAACATCATATTCAGGAAGTTACCGGCATAGGAGAGATCGTTGCGCGGGTAAACAAATGGCTGACCAATGGAATACTTGTAACACATCGCGGCCATAGTCGGCATTTTCGACAGCAGGCGGAACGCGGCAATTTCACGATGACGAGGATTGTTAACATCCAGCGAGTCGTGATAGAACGCCGCCAGCGCGCCGGTAATACCACACATGACTGCCATTGGATGCGAGTCGCGACGGAAAGCATGGAACAGACGGGTAATCTGCTCGTGGATCATGGTATGACGGGTCACCGTAGTTTTAAATTCGTCATACTGTTCCTGAGTCGGTTTTTCACCATTCAGCAGGATGTAACAAACTTCCAGGTAGTTAGAATCGGTCGCCAGCTGATCGATCGGGAAACCGCGGTGCAGCAAAATACCTTCATCACCATCAATAAAAGTAATTTTAGATTCGCAGGATGCGGTTGAAGTGAAGCCAGGGTCAAAGGTGAACACACCTTTTGAACCGAGAGTACGGATATCAATAACATCTTGACCCAGCGTGCCTTTCAGCACATCCAGTTCAACAGCTGTGTCCCCGTTGAGGGTGAGTTTTGCTTTTGTATCAGCCATTTAAGGTCTCCTTAGCGCCTTATTGCGTAAGACTGCCGGAACTTAAATTTGCCTTCGCACATCAACCTGGCTTTACCCGTTTGTTATTTGGCTCGCCGCTCTGTGAAAGAGGGGAAAACCTGGGTACAGAGCTCTGGGCGCTTGCAGGTAAAGGATCCATTGATGACGAATAAATGGCGAATCAAGTACTTAGCAATCCGAATTATTAAACTTGTTTACCACTAATAACTGTCCCGAATGAATTGGTCAATACTTCCACACTGTTACATAAGTTAATCTTAGGTGAAATACCGACTTCATAACTTTTACGCATTATATGCTTTTCCTAGTAATGTTTGTAACAACTTTGTTGAATGATTGTCAAATTAGATGATTAAAAATTAAATAAATGTTGTTATCGTGACCTAGATCACTGTTCAGGATAAAACCCGACAAACTATATGTAGGTTAATTGTAATGATTTTGTGAACGGCCTATACTGCCGCCAGGTCTCCGGAACACCCTGCAATCCCGAGCCACCCAGCGTTGTAACGTGTCGTTTTCGCATCTGGAAGCAGTGTTTTGCATGACGCGCAGTTATAGAAAGGACGCTGTCTGACCCGCAAGCAGACCGGAGGAAGGAAATCCCGACGTCTCCAGGTAACAGAAAGTTAACCTCTGTGCCCGTAGTCCCCAGGGAATAATAAGAACAGCATGTGGGCGTTATTCATGATAAGAAATGTGAAAAAACAAAGACCTGTTAATCTGGACCTACAGACCATCCGGTTCCCCATCACGGCGATAGCGTCCATTCTCCATCGCGTTTCCGGTGTGATCACCTTTGTTGCAGTGGGCATCCTGCTGTGGCTTCTGGGTACCAGCCTCTCTTCCCCTGAAGGTTTCGAGCAAGCTTCCGCGATTATGGGCAGCTTCTTCGTCAAATTTATCATGTGGGGCATCCTTACCGCTCTGGCGTATCACGTCGTCGTAGGTATTCGCCACATGATGATGGATTTTGGCTATCTGGAAGAAACATTCGAAGCGGGTAAACGCTCCGCCAAAATCTCCTTTGTTATTACTGTCGTGCTTTCACTTCTCGCAGGAGTCCTCGTATGGTAAGCAACGCCTCCGCATTAGGACGCAATGGCGTACATGATTTCATCCTCGTTCGCGCTACCGCTATCGTCCTGACGCTCTACATCATTTATATGGTCGGTTTTTTCGCTACCAGTGGCGAGCTGACATATGAAGTCTGGATCGGTTTCTTCGCCTCTGCGTTCACCAAAGTGTTCACCCTGCTGGCGCTGTTTTCTATCTTGATTCATGCCTGGATCGGCATGTGGCAGGTGTTGACCGACTACGTTAAACCGCTGGCCTTGCGCCTGATGCTGCAACTGGTGATTGTCGTTGCACTGGTGGTTTACGTGATTTATGGATTCGTTGTGGTGTGGGGTGTGTGATGAAATTGCCAGTCAGAGAATTTGATGCAGTTGTGATTGGTGCCGGTGGCGCAGGTATGCGCGCGGCGCTGCAAATTTCCCAGAGCGGTCAGACCTGTGCGCTGCTCTCTAAAGTCTTCCCGACCCGTTCCCATACCGTTTCTGCGCAAGGCGGCATTACCGTTGCGCTGGGTAATACCCATGAAGATAACTGGGAATGGCATATGTACGATACCGTAAAAGGGTCGGACTATATCGGTGACCAGGACGCGATTGAATATATGTGTAAAACCGGGCCGGAAGCGATTCTGGAACTCGAACACATGGGCCTGCCGTTCTCGCGTCTTGATGATGGTCGTATCTATCAACGTCCGTTTGGCGGTCAGTCGAAAAACTTCGGCGGCGAGCAGGCGGCACGCACTGCGGCGGCTGCTGACCGTACCGGTCACGCACTGTTGCACACCCTTTATCAGCAGAACCTGAAAAACCACACCACCATTTTCTCCGAGTGGTATGCGCTGGATCTGGTGAAGAACCAGGATGGCGCAGTGGTTGGTTGTACCGCATTGTGCATCGAAACTGGTGAAGTGGTTTATTTCAAAGCCCGCGCTACCGTGCTGGCGACTGGCGGGGCAGGGCGTATTTATCAGTCCACCACTAACGCCCACATTAACACTGGCGACGGCGTCGGCATGGCTATCCGTGCAGGCGTACCAGTGCAGGATATGGAAATGTGGCAGTTCCACCCGACCGGCATTGCAGGTGCGGGCGTACTGGTCACCGAAGGTTGCCGTGGTGAAGGCGGTTATCTGCTGAACAAACATGGCGAACGCTTTATGGAGCGTTATGCGCCGAACGCCAAAGACCTGGCGGGCCGTGATGTGGTGGCGCGTTCCATCATGATTGAAATCCGTGAAGGTCGCGGCTGTGATGGTCCGTGGGGGCCACACGCGAAACTGAAACTCGATCACCTGGGTAAAGAAGTTCTCGAATCCCGTCTGCCGGGTATCCTGGAACTCTCCCGTACCTTCGCTCACGTTGATCCGGTGAAAGAGCCGATTCCGGTTATCCCAACCTGTCACTACATGATGGGCGGTATTCCGACCAAAGTGACCGGTCAGGCGCTGACGGTGAACGAGAAAGGCGAAGATGTGGTTGTTCCGGGGCTGTTTGCCGTTGGTGAAATCGCTTGTGTATCGGTACACGGCGCTAACCGTCTTGGCGGCAACTCGCTGCTGGACCTGGTGGTCTTTGGTCGCGCAGCGGGTCTGCATCTGCAAGAGTCTATTGCTGAGCAGGGCGCACTGCGCGATGCCAGCGAGTCTGATGTAGAAGCGTCTCTGGATCGTCTGAATCGCTGGAACAACAACCGTAACGGTGAAGATCCGGTGGCGATCCGTAAAGCACTGCAAGAATGTATGCAGCATAACTTCTCGGTCTTCCGTGAAGGTGATGCGATGGCGAAAGGGCTTGAGCAGTTGAAAGTGATCCGCGAGCGTCTGAAAAATGCCCGTCTGGATGACACTTCCAGCGAGTTCAACACCCAGCGCGTTGAGTGCCTGGAACTGGATAACCTGATGGAAACGGCGTATGCAACAGCTGTTTCTGCCAACTTCCGTACCGAAAGCCGTGGCGCGCATAGCCGCTTCGATTTCCCGGATCGTGATGATGAAAACTGGCTGTGCCACTCCCTGTATCTGCCAGAGGCGGAATCCATGACGCGCCGAAGCGTCAACATGGAACCGAAACTGCGCCCGGCATTCCCGCCGAAGATTCGTACTTACTAATGCGGAGACAGGAAAATGAGACTCGAGTTTTCAATTTATCGCTATAACCCGGATGTTGATGATGCTCCGCGTATGCAGGATTACACCCTGGAAGCGGATGAAGGTCGCGACATGATGCTGCTGGATGCGCTTATCCAGCTGAAAGAGAAAGATCCCAGCCTGTCGTTCCGCCGCTCCTGCCGTGAAGGTGTGTGCGGTTCCGACGGTCTGAACATGAACGGCAAGAATGGTCTGGCCTGTATTACCCCGATTTCGGCACTCAACCAGCCGGGCAAGAAGATTGTGATTCGCCCGCTGCCAGGTTTACCGGTGATCCGCGATTTGGTGGTAGACATGGGACAATTCTATGCGCAATATGAGAAAATTAAGCCTTACCTGTTGAATAATGGACAAAATCCGCCAGCTCGCGAGCATTTACAGATGCCAGAGCAGCGCGAAAAACTCGACGGGTTGTATGAATGTATTCTCTGCGCATGTTGTTCAACCTCTTGTCCGTCTTTCTGGTGGAATCCCGATAAGTTTATCGGCCCGGCAGGCTTGTTAGCGGCATATCGTTTCCTGATCGATAGCCGTGATACCGAGACTGACAGCCGCCTCGACGGTTTGAGCGATGCATTCAGCGTATTCCGCTGTCACAGCATCATGAACTGCGTCAGTGTATGTCCGAAGGGGCTGAACCCGACGCGCGCCATCGGCCATATCAAGTCGATGTTGTTGCAGCGTAATGCGTAAACCCAGGCCTGATAAGACGCACAAGCGTCGCATCAGGCAACCAGTGCCGGATGCGGCGTGAACGCCTTATCCGGCCTACAAAAGAAATGCAGAAATCGTAGGCCTGATAAGACGCGCAAGCGTCGCATCAGGCAAACAGCGCCGGATGCGGCGTGAATGCCTTATCCGGCCTACAAAAGAAATGCAGGAAATCTTTAAAAACTGCCCCTGACACTAAGACAGTTTTTAAAGGTTCCTTCGCGAGCCACTACGTAGACAAGAGCTCGCAAGTGAACCCCGGCACGCACATCACTGTGCGTGGTAGTATCCACGGCGAAGTAAGCATAAAAAAGATGCTTAAGGGATCACGATGCAGAACAGCGCTTTGAAAGCCTGGTTGGACTCTTCTTACCTCTCTGGCGCAAACCAGAGCTGGATAGAACAGCTCTATGAAGACTTCTTAACCGATCCTGACTCGGTTGACGCTAACTGGCGTTCGACGTTCCAGCAGTTACCTGGTACGGGAGTCAAACCGGATCAATTCCACTCTCAAACGCGTGAATATTTCCGCCGCCTGGCGAAAGACGCTTCACGTTACTCTTCAACGATCTCCGACCCTGACACCAATGTGAAGCAGGTTAAAGTCCTGCAGCTCATTAACGCATACCGCTTCCGTGGTCACCAGCATGCGAATCTCGATCCGCTGGGACTGTGGCAGCAAGATAAAGTGGCCGATCTGGATCCGTCTTTCCACGATCTGACCGAAGCAGACTTCCAGGAGACCTTCAACGTCGGTTCATTTGCCAGCGGCAAAGAAACCATGAAACTCGGCGAGCTGCTGGAAGCCCTCAAGCAAACCTACTGCGGCCCGATTGGTGCCGAGTATATGCATATTACCAGCACCGAAGAAAAACGCTGGATCCAACAGCGTATCGAGTCTGGTCGCGCGACTTTCAATAGCGAAGAGAAAAAACGCTTCTTAAGCGAACTGACCGCCGCTGAAGGCCTTGAACGTTACCTCGGCGCAAAATTCCCTGGCGCAAAACGCTTCTCGCTGGAAGGCGGTGACGCGTTAATCCCGATGCTCAAAGAGATGATCCGCCACGCTGGCAACAGCGGCACCCGCGAAGTGGTTCTCGGGATGGCGCACCGTGGTCGTCTGAACGTGCTGGTGAACGTGCTGGGTAAAAAACCGCAAGACTTGTTCGACGAGTTTGCCGGTAAACATAAAGAACACCTCGGCACGGGCGACGTGAAATACCACATGGGCTTCTCGTCTGACTTCCAGACCGATGGCGGCCTGGTGCACCTGGCGCTGGCGTTTAACCCGTCTCACCTTGAGATTGTAAGCCCGGTAGTTATCGGTTCTGTTCGTGCCCGTCTGGACAGACTTGATGAGCCGAGCAGCAACAAAGTGCTGCCAATTACCATCCACGGTGACGCCGCAGTGACCGGGCAGGGCGTGGTTCAGGAAACCCTGAACATGTCGAAAGCGCGTGGCTATGAAGTTGGCGGTACGGTACGTATCGTTATCAACAACCAGGTTGGCTTCACCACCTCTAACCCGCTGGATGCCCGTTCGACGCCGTACTGTACTGATATCGGTAAGATGGTTCAGGCACCGATTTTCCACGTTAACGCGGATGATCCTGAAGCCGTTGCCTTTGTGACCCGTCTGGCGCTCGATTTCCGTAACACCTTTAAACGTGATGTCTTCATCGACCTGGTGTGCTACCGCCGTCATGGCCATAACGAAGCCGACGAGCCGAGCGCAACCCAGCCGCTGATGTATCAGAAAATCAAAAAACATCCGACGCCGCGCAAAATCTACGCTGACAAGCTGGAGCAAGAAAAAGTCGCGACGCTGGAAGATGCCACCGAGATGGTTAACCTGTACCGCGATGCGCTGGATGCTGGCGATTGCGTGGTAGCAGAGTGGCGTCCGATGAACATGCACTCTTTCACCTGGTCACCGTACCTCAACCACGAATGGGACGAAGAGTACCCGAACAAAGTTGAGATGAAGCGCCTGCAGGAACTGGCTAAACGCATCAGCACGGTGCCGGAAGCAGTTGAAATGCAGTCTCGCGTTGCCAAGATTTATGGCGATCGCCAGGCGATGGCTGCCGGTGAGAAACTGTTCGACTGGGGCGGCGCGGAAAACCTCGCTTACGCCACGCTGGTTGACGAAGGCATTCCGGTTCGCCTGTCGGGTGAAGACTCCGGTCGCGGTACCTTCTTCCACCGCCACGCGGTGATCCACAACCAGTCTAACGGTTCCACTTACACGCCGCTGCAACACATCCATAACGGCCAGGGCGCGTTCCGTGTCTGGGACTCCGTACTGTCTGAAGAAGCCGTGCTGGCGTTTGAATACGGTTATGCCACCGCAGAACCACGCACTCTGACTATCTGGGAAGCACAGTTCGGTGACTTCGCTAACGGTGCTCAGGTGGTTATCGACCAGTTCATCTCCTCTGGCGAGCAGAAATGGGGCCGGATGTGTGGTCTGGTGATGTTGCTGCCGCACGGTTACGAAGGGCAGGGGCCGGAGCACTCCTCCGCGCGTCTGGAACGTTATCTGCAACTTTGTGCTGAGCAAAACATGCAGGTTTGCGTACCTTCTACCCCGGCACAGGTTTACCACATGCTGCGTCGTCAGGCGCTGCGCGGGATGCGTCGTCCGCTGGTCGTGATGTCGCCGAAATCCCTGCTGCGTCATCCGCTGGCGGTTTCCAGCCTCGAAGAACTGGCGAACGGCACCTTCCTGCCAGCCATCGGTGAAATCGACGAGCTTGATCCGAAGGGCGTTAAGCGTGTAGTGATGTGTTCTGGTAAGGTTTATTACGACCTGCTGGAACAACGTCGTAAGAACAATCAACACGATGTCGCCATTGTGCGTATCGAGCAACTCTACCCGTTCCCGCATAAAGCGATGCAGGAAGTGTTGCAGCAGTTTGCTCACGTCAAGGATTTTGTCTGGTGCCAGGAAGAACCGCTCAACCAGGGCGCATGGTACTGCAGCCAGCATCATTTCCGTGAAGTGATTCCGTTTGGGGCTTCTCTGCGTTATGCAGGCCGCCCGGCCTCCGCCTCTCCGGCGGTAGGGTATATGTCCGTTCACCAGAAACAGCAACAAGATCTGGTTAATGACGCGCTGAACGTCGAATAAATAAAGGATACACAATGAGTAGCGTAGATATTCTGGTCCCTGACCTGCCTGAATCCGTAGCCGATGCCACCGTCGCAACCTGGCATAAAAAACCCGGCGACGCAGTCGTACGTGATGAAGTGCTGGTAGAAATCGAAACTGACAAAGTGGTACTGGAAGTACCGGCATCAGCAGACGGCATTCTGGATGCGGTTCTGGAAGATGAAGGTACAACGGTAACGTCTCGTCAGATCCTTGGTCGCCTGCGTGAAGGCAACAGCGCCGGTAAAGAAACCAGCGCCAAATCTGAAGAGAAAGCGTCCACTCCGGCGCAACGCCAGCAGGCGTCTCTGGAAGAGCAAAACAACGATGCGTTAAGCCCGGCGATCCGTCGCCTGCTGGCTGAACACAACCTCGACGCCAGCGCCATTAAAGGCACCGGTGTGGGTGGTCGTCTGACCCGTGAAGATGTGGAAAAACATCTGGCGAAAGCCCCGGCGAAAGAGTCTGCTCCGGCAGCGGCTGCTCCGGCGGCGCAACCGGCTCTGGTTGCACGTAGCGAAAAACGTGTCCCGATGACTCGCCTGCGTAAGCGTGTGGCAGAGCGTCTGCTGGAAGCGAAAAACTCCACCGCCATGCTGACCACGTTCAACGAAGTCAACATGAAGCCGATTATGGATCTGCGTAAGCAGTACGGTGAAGCGTTTGAAAAACGCCACGGCATCCGTCTGGGCTTTATGTCCTTCTACGTGAAAGCGGTGGTTGAAGCCCTGAAACGTTACCCGGAAGTGAATGCTTCTATCGACGGCGATGACGTGGTTTACCACAACTATTTCGACGTCAGCATGGCGGTTTCTACGCCGCGCGGCCTGGTGACGCCGGTACTGCGTGATGTCGATACCCTCGGCATGGCAGACATCGAGAAGAAAATCAAAGAGCTGGCAGTCAAAGGCCGTGATGGCAAGCTGACGGTTGAAGATCTGACCGGTGGTAACTTCACCATCACCAACGGTGGTGTGTTCGGTTCCCTGATGTCTACGCCGATCATCAACCCGCCGCAGAGCGCAATTCTGGGTATGCACGCTATCAAAGATCGTCCGATGGCGGTGAATGGTCTGGTTGAGATCCTGCCGATGATGTACCTGGCGCTGTCCTACGATCACCGTCTGATCGATGGTCGCGAATCCGTGGGCTTCCTGGTAACGATCAAAGAGTTGCTGGAAGATCCGACGCGTCTGCTGCTGGACGTGTAGTAGTTTAAGCTTCACCTGCACTGTAGACCGGATGAGGCATTATCGCCTTCTCCGGCAATTGAAGCCTGATGCGACGCTGACGCGTCTTATCAGGCCTACGGGGACCATCAATGTAGGTCGGATAAGGCGCTCGCGCCGCATCCGACACGCGATGCCTGATGCGACGCTTGCGCGTCTTATCAGGCCTACGGGTGACCGACAATACCCGGAAGCGATACGAAATATTCGGTCTACGGTTTAAAAGATAACGATTACTGAAGGATGGACAGAACACATGAACTTACATGAATATCAGGCAAAACAACTTTTTGCCCGCTATGGCTTACCAGCCCCGGTGGGTTATGCCTGTACTACTCCGCGCGAAGCAGAAGAAGCCGCTTCAAAAATCGGTGCCGGTCCGTGGGTAGTGAAATGTCAGGTTCACGCTGGTGGCCGCGGTAAAGCGGGCGGTGTGAAAGTTGTAAACAGCAAAGAAGACATCCGTGCTTTTGCAGAAAACTGGCTGGGCAAGCGTCTGGTAACGTATCAAACAGATGCCAATGGCCAACCGGTTAACCAGATTCTGGTTGAAGCAGCGACCGATATCGCTAAAGAGCTGTATCTCGGTGCCGTTGTAGACCGTAGTTCCCGTCGTGTGGTCTTTATGGCATCCACCGAAGGCGGCGTGGAAATCGAAAAAGTGGCGGAAGAAACTCCGCACCTGATCCATAAAGTTGCGCTTGATCCGCTGACTGGTCCGATGCCGTATCAGGGACGCGAGCTGGCGTTCAAACTGGGTCTGGAAGGTAAACTGGTTCAGCAGTTCACCAAAATCTTCATGGGCCTGGCGACCATTTTCCTGGAGCGCGACCTGGCGCTGATCGAAATCAACCCGCTGGTCATTACCAAACAGGGCGATCTGATTTGCCTCGACGGCAAACTGGGCGCTGATGGCAACGCACTGTTCCGCCAGCCTGATCTGCGTGAAATGCGTGACCAGTCGCAGGAAGATCCACGTGAAGCACAGGCTGCACAGTGGGAACTGAACTACGTTGCGCTGGACGGTAACATCGGTTGTATGGTTAACGGCGCAGGTCTGGCGATGGGTACGATGGACATCGTTAAACTGCACGGCGGCGAACCAGCTAACTTCCTGGACGTTGGCGGCGGCGCAACCAAAGAGCGCGTAACCGAAGCGTTCAAAATCATCCTCTCTGACGACAAAGTGAAAGCCGTTCTGGTTAACATCTTCGGCGGTATCGTTCGTTGCGACCTGATCGCTGACGGTATCATCGGCGCGGTAGCGGAAGTGGGTGTTAACGTACCGGTCGTGGTACGTCTGGAAGGTAACAACGCCGAACTCGGCGCGAAGAAACTGGCTGACAGCGGCCTGAATATTATTGCAGCAAAAGGTCTGACGGATGCAGCTCAGCAGGTTGTTGCCGCAGTGGAGGGGAAATAATGTCCATTTTAATTGATAAAAACACCAAGGTTATCTGCCAGGGCTTTACCGGTAGCCAGGGGACTTTCCACTCAGAACAGGCCATTGCATACGGCACTAAAATGGTTGGCGGCGTAACCCCAGGTAAAGGCGGCACCACCCACCTCGGCCTGCCAGTGTTCAACACCGTGCGTGAAGCTGTTGCTGCTACTGGCGCTACCGCTTCTGTTATCTACGTACCAGCACCGTTCTGCAAAGACTCCATTCTGGAAGCTATTGATGCAGGCATCAAACTGATTATCACCATCACTGAAGGCATCCCGACGCTGGATATGCTGACCGTGAAAGTGAAACTGGATGAAGCAGGCGTTCGTATGATCGGCCCGAACTGCCCGGGCGTTATCACTCCGGGTGAATGCAAAATCGGTATCCAGCCGGGTCACATTCACAAACCGGGTAAAGTGGGTATCGTTTCCCGTTCCGGTACACTGACCTATGAAGCGGTTAAACAGACCACGGATTACGGTTTCGGTCAGTCGACCTGTGTCGGTATCGGCGGTGACCCGATCCCTGGCTCTAACTTTATCGACATCCTCGAAATGTTCGAAAAAGATCCGCAGACCGAAGCGATCGTGATGATCGGTGAGATCGGCGGTAGCGCTGAAGAAGAAGCGGCTGCGTACATCAAAGAGCACGTTACCAAGCCTGTTGTGGGTTACATCGCTGGTGTGACTGCGCCGAAAGGCAAACGTATGGGCCACGCGGGTGCCATCATTGCCGGTGGTAAAGGGACTGCGGATGAGAAATTCGCTGCTCTGGAAGCCGCAGGCGTGAAAACCGTTCGCAGCCTGGCGGATATCGGTGAAGCACTGAAAACTGTTCTGAAATAAATATCTGTAATAAGAAATAGCCCTCGCCGCTTCCCTCTACAGGAATGGCGAAGGGCTGTCGGTTTCGACATGGTTGGCCATCGTATGATGGCCTTTTTTATGCCTTAAATGTTAACCACGGTCGAAATCTGACCGCTGGCTTGACTGCATGGCCACAGCCACTGTGGATTGCCGCAACCGACCGCAAGCCACGAATAAGAACGACGGCGAATTTCGAATCGTTACCTGATGCACTGGCTTCCCAGCGTTTGACCGTAGCGTTAAGTAAATCAACAAAAGCGATGTTCACCGCTTATCGTCAAGTCGTGCCATTTGTCAGCCAGGATCGGGTCTTTACCCCGGATATTGCAGCATCGCAAAAATTCTTAGAGGGATATGCTATAAATCAAAAATAAAATCTTTGTTGATTGTTTATCATAATATCCACAGATATGATAAATGATATCAATTTAATAATTTTCACTTAATGTGATTCCGGATAATTCGAAAGGCGCTGTGCTTTTCGGATTATTATTATCTGATTAAGATATTTGTCACGCCAGGCTTACTGGGTTATAAATGTCAATCATGATTCTTATAAATTATTTATTGCTGCTTTGGTTACCATTACTTCGTAATAAGTAATGTATTTTTGATGGTTTAAACTATTTTTAAGGGACGGCATTATGCGAGGAAAAATACCTAAAACGGAGCTGCTGGTGACTTTTGAGGTCGTCGCACGTCATGAAAGTTATACCAGAGCGGCAGAGGAGTTAGCGTTGACCCAAAGTGCAGTATTCAGACAAGTGAGTGCGCTGGAGGAATTTTTACATACTCCGTTATTTTCACACTCTAAAAAACGTATTTTTCTTAATGATGCAGGGAAGTATTACCTGGGGATAGTAAAAGAAACATTAAATAAGCTGGAACGAGATACCAATACCATTATGACCTGGCAGCCTACGGTTCAGGTTATTGAACTTGCCGTGAATCCTACGTTTAGTACCCACTGGTTAATCCCAAATTTACATGAATTCACAAAGTTACATCCCGATATTATTGTTAATATTCACTCTTTAGCTAATAACGGCGATTTTCTTAATCGGGAGTACGATGCTGTCATTATGCGCGAAAATTTTTGCGCGCCCTGGGCGGAAGTAGAATATCTCTTTGAAGAGGAGATTTTGCCGGTATGCAGCGGCAGTTTGCTTGCAATGTCCGATCAAAAACTGTCAGTGGCAGAACTGCTTACAGAATTACCACTTCTGCATCAAAGTACCCGTATTACTGGCTGGGAAGAGTGGTTTGCCTTATCTGGCGTTAGCAGTCCGCTAGTCAACAACGGACCACGTTTCGATTTGCTTTCAATGCTGATTGCCGCCGTGCGCTCGAATCTCGGCGTGGCGCTGTTACCACGTTTCGCTATTCAACATGATTTGGATAGTGGCGATATGGTGATCCCCTGTGATGTGCCTATTCGTACCGGTAACCGTTTTATTATGACGTGGCAGGAAGAGAAGTTTGACTCACCGCACTTGCAGCAATTTCGTGAATGGTTGCTGGCGAAATCGGTTGTACCGCAGGAGATGTAAAACCTGCGCCTGGCGGGATGCCAGGCGCAGTTATTACCAGTCGATGCCCGGCTGGGCCTGAATGCCGTTATCAAAAGCATGTTTGACGGGGCGGATTTCGCTGACCGTATCTGCCATTTTTAATATCTGACTGTGGCAACCGCGTCCGGTGACAATGACACTTTGTTGTGCCGGGCGGTTTTGCAGAGAAGCGATCACTTCTTCGGTATCCAGATAATGGTAAGCCAGCATATAGGTCAGCTCATCAAGCACCACTAAGTCGTAACGCTTGTCAGCCAGCATCCGTTTGCTTTCCGACCAGACCTCTTTCGCCGCGTCGATATCCGCTTGCCGGTTCTGTGTCTCCCAGGTAAAACCGGTTCCCATAATATGAAACTCAACCCCGAGCGGCTGGAGAAGGTTGTATTCGCCGTTGTCCCATTGTCCCTTGATGTACTGCGCAACCCCCACCGTTTTGCCATGACCCACCGCGCGCGTCACAGTACCAAACGCGGCAGTGGATTTCCCTTTGCCATTGCCGGTGAAAACAATCAAAATCCCTTTTTTCTCTATCGCCGCCGCGACGCGCGTATCGACCTGTTCCTTCAATTTCTGCTGGCGCTGCACATGCCGTTCAGTTGAAATTCGCGCTTCCATTCATTTTCCTTAATGTCCCGCAGGGCAACTGGCGCAGCGGTGTTGCTGCTCAAACTGACTAAAGAAATTATTGCCTTTATCATCTACCAGGATGAATGCGGGCAGATTTTCCACTTCCATCATCCACACCGCTTCCATACCCAGCTCCGGGTATTCCAGGCAACGCAGACTTTTGACATATTCTTGCGCCAGTAACGCAGCTGCACCGCCAATACTTCCCAGATTGAAGCCGCCATGTTTGTGACAGGCATCGGTGACCTGCTGGCTGCGGTTACCTTTCGATAACATTACCAGACTGCCGCCAGCAGCCTGGAAGGTATCGACATAACCGTCCATTCGACCGCCCGTGGTTGGACCCAGTGAACCGCAGGCCATGTTCTCCGGTGTTTTCGCCGGGCCAGCGTAATAGACAATATGATGCTTCAGGTAATCCGGCATCGGTTCGCCGTTATCCAGCCGCGCTTTTATTTTGGCGTGGGCGATATCGCGTGCCACTACGATGGGACCACTTAACGACACGCGGGTGCCTACCGGTAATCTGGCGAGATCCTGCATCACGTCACGCAACGGACGGTTTAGATCCAGTTGTACATGTTGCGCGTGATTTTCTTCCCGCAGTGAGGCTGGAATATATTGCCCCGGATTGTGTTCGAGTTTTTCCAGCCAGATACCGTGCTTGTTAATTTTTGCTTTGATATTGCGATCGGCAGAACAGGAGAGCGCCATAGCTATCGGGCAGGAGCCACCGTGACGCGGCAGACGAATGACGCGAATATCATGAGCGAAATATTTACCTCCAAATTGCGCACCAATACCAAATTGCTGACTGGCCTCGAGCAATACTTTTTCCAGCTCAATATCACGGAATGCTTGTCCTTGCTCGTTTCCGCTGGTGGGCAAATTGTCGTAATATTTCGTTGAGGCCAGCTTGGCAACTTTTAAGGTTTGATCGGCTGAAAGCCCTCCGACGACAAAGGCGATGTGGTAAGGCGGGCAGGCAGCGGTGCCCAGCGATTTCATTTTTTCGATTAAAAATGCGGTCAGTTTTTCTGGTTGCAATAAGGATTTGGTTTCCTGATAAAGCGCGGCTTTATTGGCAGAGCCGCCCCCTTTATTAACACAGAGAAAATGGTACTCATTACCAGCGACAGCGCTGATATCAATCTGCGCCGGGAGATTGGTTTGCGTATTGACTTCGGTATACATATCCAGCGGCGCATTTTGTGAAAAGCGCAGATTATTTTCCTGGAAAGTACTGTAAATGCCTTTGCTTAAGGCTTCAGCGTCGTTACCTCCCGTCCATATCTGTTGCCCTTTACTGGCAACAATAGTTGCGGTGCCGGTATCCTGACAGTTGGGTAATACCCCTTTTGCTGAGACTTCAGCATTACGTAATAACTGCAACGCAACGTATTTATCATTACTACTGGCCTGCGGATCGTTAAGAATGCTGGCGACCTGTTGCAAATGAGCGGAACGTAAGAAAAAAGAGGCTTCATAAAATGCCTGCCGGGCAAGCAGCGTTAATGCTTCAGGAGCGATTTTTATCACTTCTTCGCCGTCTAATTCCGTTACTGTAATATGTTGATCGCTAATTAATGTATATTCTGTACCGTCTTTATTTTGTAGAAACGGTTCTTGCCAGATAAATGGTTTGGACATATTTCACTTTTCACCTTAAACGTTAGTTTTACTTAATTGCCGTCTAACTTCATGATCCGGCTTATAAAAATGCGTAGTCATTGGCTTCTGATTGCTTAAGATCCCCCTCAGGGCAGAGCAACGTTCGATTCATTGGGTTTTAATGCTTTACCCCGACAGCCCTCGCCGAAATGTTCGCCTTCCCACCGACTCACCATCGCAGCGCCCATTGCGTTGCTCATGACGTTTGTCGCTGAACGCCCCATATCAAGGAACGGATCAACGCCCATCAGCAAGATCAGCCCCGCTTCCGGAATATTGAACTGGTTGAGCGTGGCGGCGATAACCACCATTGAGGCGCGTGGTACGCCAGCCATTCCTTTCGAGGTCAACATCAGGATCAACAGCATGGTGATTTGCTCACCGATGGATAAATGGATATTGCAGGCCTGGGCGATGAAAACTGTGGCGAAGGAGCAGTAGGCCATTGATCCAACGAGATTAAATGAGTAGCCAATGGGTAAGACAAAGCTGGCAATTTTGGGGGAAACGCCAAATTGCTCCAGTTTTTCAAGCGTTCCCGGAAAAGCCGCTTCAGAACTGGATGTGGTAAATGCCAGCAGGGCGGGTTCCGAAAGGGCGCGGGTCAGGCGTCTGATGCAGGGGCCAACATAAACGATGGCCAGACCGATAAGCAGCACCCAAAGTAATAACATGGTGAAATAAAATTCACCCATAAAGATCCCGGCGCTCACCATAACTGCCAGTCCTCGTTCAGCAATCAATGCTGAAATAGCAGCGAATACGGTCAGGGGAGCGAAGAGCATGACGTAGCCAGTGAGCTTTAACATGGCATGTGCCAGCGAATCTAAGGCGTGAACGATGGCGCTGCCTTTCTCGCCAATCGCCGTCAGGCTACAGCCGAGGAAAATTGAGAACACCACGATTTGCAAAATTTCATTGTGCGCCATGGCATCGACAATGCTGGTGGGGAAAGCATGCGAAATAAATACTTTTAGCGTAAAGGGTTCTGACGCGACCACTCCGGTGGTTTCGGCTCCGTGTGCAACAAAATTAATTCCTGTGCCTGGCATGAAGAAATTTACTGTTATCAAGCCTAAGGCAATTGACAGCAATGAGGCGCAAATAAATAAAAAGAGTGTTTTAGAAAAAATACGACCAAGGGCTTTGGCATCTCCCATTTTAGCTATACCTACCACCAGGGTAGAGACCACTAACGGAGCGATAATCATTTTTATCAGTCGTAAGAAAATCGTCGTGAATATCGATATTTCTTGCGCATAGAGTTTTGCGGTTTCCGGTGAAGCAGTGTTATTGAGCACTACGCCGATAATCATTCCAAGTACCAGCGCCAAAAGAATCATCGTGGTTAAACTTATTTTCTTCATTTTTTCCTCCATCAGGTGCACCGCGATAAATCAGAATCAGGAGAAGTAGATGCCCGAATAGAGATTCAGGCATCTACCTGCTATTACAACCTTACAAATAGCTGAAGTGTTGAACTGCAATAAGTGACGGGATGTCAGTTGGCTAAAAGTGTTCGGATTTTTACAAATCGAAACTCATATTTAATAAAGGTGCATGTTGCTGTGCGCCATAGACATCATTGTCACCTACATTCCCGGAGATAATATCTCGTGGCATGACGATTTTTACTGCGTTAGAAGGATCAAACCAGACAATACGGTGAATAAAGTCAGGTTCAACATGATATAAGCGCGCGATCAGTTCTGGGGTTAATTGCCCTGATGATTTAACTCGCTCATAGTTTTCTTTCGTTTTAAATAAAATATCTAAAACCAGTTCGTAAGGTCCGGCATTTTTCGAACGAATGACTTGCGCCAGTGAGACAATTGACTGTTTCATGCCTGAACTCCTTCTGGCGTCACCTGTTCAATATGGAAATCAAAACGCAGAGCGTCGTTGGCTTCAATCAGGTGATATATGGAAAATTCGTATACTGGCCCGCCCTGGATATCAGAAGGGGAGAACGGGAACGCCAGGTTGCCTGCGGTAGCGATGCGGTTTTCATAGCCGTAGTGCAGCATAGTAGAGCGCACCAGCGAGCAAACGCTGTTGGCAATCTCCTGGGTCGGTGCAACTACATCAAGGACAATCCCCAGCTCATGCCCGGCAGTTTGCATCGGTTCATGGTCGCCCATCACCCCGTTTTTGCCGTACAGGTGGAAATTGATGTGAATGCTGTCATCGTCGAGCGACAGGTTACGCGAAACGCTGGTTTTGACTTCATCGATGATTTTATCGATCCCGGCGATCATGATCGGGTCGCGCGTTCCGGCGATGGTCAGACAGCGGAAGCCCACCCGTCGCGCACCTTCCAGTTTCAGGGAATACGGCGTTTCTTCATGCTTAGAACCGCTGACGTACACTTCGCTGTCATTGACCGCTTTAAATGTGCAGCCTTTCAGGTTCAACACGCCGCCAGGTCCAGGCAGGAAGTAGGGATCGGATTTCTCATACAGTGTGTGTGCAGCCGCTGACGTTTCGGTAAATTTACGCTTCGGATTAAATGTCTTCAGCGTAAAGCCGTTGTCATCAATGATGCCCATCGCACAGTCAGAGCCTGAGCCGGGCGTTGCGGCGATTGCCGCGCATTCAAGGATTTTCCCACAATGCAGCGCCAGACCTTCATCAAAGCCTTGCATGATCGGAAGCGCAGCAAAGCAGGCCGGGTCGTAAGCGCGCCCGCCCAGCACCACTTGCGCGCCTTCTTTCAGCGCCCGCTGGAAGGGTTCGATGCCCATTTGCGCAACGATATACGTACTTTCGTCAATCGCGTCGTGGGTTAACGGCGGGACAAACTCCAGCGCCGTGATTTTGCCGTTATCCAGCGCCTGGTGGACGATGGCTTTGTCAACGTCTGCCGGGATCAGCGCCATTGAGAACGAGAGGTGCTCTTCCTGGGCAATCTCATGAATTATTTCTCGGCACCACTCCAGGTGTGGTGCGGCACCAGAACCGCCAGCCGTTCCGATCACCACCGGTATATTATTTTGCACGCCTGCGGTGATCATATAGCGCAGATCGCGCTTGACCCCTGCGCGATCGGTAAACGGTTTGCCTGCCCCGAGGTAGTGGGGGCCTGGATCGGAAGAGCCTGCATCAACGGCGATCAGATCGGGCGATTCTGCCATCGCTTTACGGAAGCTCTCTTCCGGGAATCCATACCCGAGGATTGCCGTTGGCGATAACACTTTAAAAGAACGAGCCATTTGTTAATCCTTAGCCTGCAACAGCGCGATAGTACGATTCATTTCGTTGAAGACGATATCGAGGCCTTCGTCAAAGCCCATCCCTGGCTTTACCAGCATACGCATAGGGCGAGCGGCAAGGGCGACGTGGACACAGGTGCGGGCACTGACATCAGTTTCATTGCAGGTGCCGCCCTGGTACGCTTCCATGCTGTGGCTATTGCAGTAAAGAACCGCATCGACGATGTTGTGAATACTGCCCAGATCCGGGGTTTTGATTTGCACCATGTGACAACTGGCGGCATCAGTAAAATCAACAATATCCTGGTAGGTGTTACACCATTCATCGGCCACAATTTTCACGCCGGAACCGAGGCGCGTCAGCTCTTTGGTAATCGCGGTCAGCAGGCGAATTTGATCGGGCTTGTTACCGGCATCGACCGGCCCTTCAATGTAGAGCGGCAGGCCTTGCGCTTCTTTTTCCAGGCTGGCGATGTATTGCGCACAGCGAAGCGGATCCATATCGAAGATCAGACCGATAGTGCCGTATACATCGATGTGCAGGGTAGGGTGGTAGCGTGCGCTGGTGCGCTTGCTCAGAATACGATCCGACAGCCAGCGGACATATTCGCGCAGTTTTTCACCTTTAAAGCCTAGTTTCTCTTCGACGTTATTAATCAGTGCATGGGGCAGCACGTCGATGCCCTTAAGGATCATCTTATCGACGGCGATATATCGATCGTCACCGCTCTGACCAAATAATGGAATGGATTCCGCCACGCGTGGCAACTGCCATTCATCGCAAACTACTTCAGTTTTCAGACGGCCGGTTGCCAGCGCGGTAGCATCAAGCAGCGCCTGTGATAATCCGTAGCGCACGGCGGTATGCAGCAAGTTGCCGTCAATACGCAATTTGTCGAAGAAACGGGCATTCGGCAGGAAAGCATCCACATCGCGGCCTACCAGTAATGGCTTGATATGGTCGTTGAGAAACGGAATAAAGTGCTCAGCGAGGAACAGTGGATCGCGACCACCTGCCCCGGAATACTGTACGGCAGCACAGTCACCTACGGCGACCGCGCCGTTTTCCAGAATCAACTGTACCGATACGCACTCCCCGGCCTGACGAACGGCGTTAAACCCCTGTGTTACCGGCTCCCCGGTATAAAAAAAGCCGTCATGACCCGCTCCGTTTTTTATCGCCTGCTGGTCATCGAAATAGAATGAGGAGTAGCCAGCGGTGAACAGGGCCTGTTTTATTTTCATTATGGTCTTCCTATTAATTTACTGTGGGATACAGCATTGATGTCATCTACAACCATCTGGAATGTCGGTTGGCGTCCTTCAAAGCGTGCGCGTTCAGCAACGTAATCGTGGTGGAGGTCGAGAATATCTTTTGGCAATGGAACGGCTCCAGCTTCCAGTACGCGTATCGCGCCGGTGTTGTCACGGACCGGAAGAATTTTGCCCGCGTTACACGCGGCTGGTGCAAACGGCACATCCAGTACGCCCGCTTCAAATGCCAGCACCGTACCGCGCGCAATATCACCATTACCCAGTTCGAACACTTTATTCAGTACTGCGCGAACCTCGCTCTTAATCAGTTCAATTTCCAGTTCAACCGCAGGGCACGGCGGGAATTTCTGCTCGTTGACCATGTTGAGCATCTGGCGGGAGGCTTTCAGCCCCTGAATGTTGGCAGCGGCAGTCGGGATACCCCAGGCTTCGTGCGGGCTTTTGGTGATGACTTTGGTGGCACCAGACATCCCCGCGACGGCTGCGCCCCAGGAGATAATAGCGAACGCTTTCGATTCGTCTTCCGGAAAGCCGCCCATCCACTGGTGAAACACGGTACTTAATTCATAGTCGGTATAGCCATAGCTCTGAAAATATTCGTGTGCAAGTTCACGCAGAGACTGGATCGCCGCAACATCCTGCGTCAGGCTGCCGACCTGTCCATAACCAACGGTGATAGATTTCACACCCTGTTCCAGCGCCAGCAAGCCTTCGATTATCGCGATAGAGTGCGAGATAAACGGCGGGATCAGCGTACCCGTTAGTGGGCCAAACGGTTCGCGGTTGATGCGGATCCCGTGTTCTTCATACATCCCCATTAAACGGTCGCAGTACTGCCAGTCGCGGATCGATTTTTCCAGCGTTACGCGTTTGGCATACGGAATATTGTAGGAAATGCCGCCGCCTTCATAACTGGTAAAGCCGCTGGCCATCGAGATTTCAGCCAGCAGACGCGCATCTGGCGTGCCGTGGCGGATCTGTAGCGGTTTTTGCAGAGTTTCGGTGAGGCGACGGCAAGCTGCGACGCCGTGGTTAACGACCGGTAAACCGTTCAGTTTAGAGGTTCCGGCTTCGATGGATTTTTTAATCCCTACAGCAGCTTCTTCGTACCGATTCAGACGGGTATATGCATCGATGGTGCTCGGCAGCAGATCGCACTCTTCTTGTAGTGTTTTCAGTAGTTCGATGTGTTCGTCCATCAGCGCCACGCCTGCGCGCGGTTGGCTAAGAGTTTTACCTTCCTTGTCTGCTTTCAGCAGGGCAAGAGAGAAGCGTTTATGCTCAGGAATGGTTTGTTGGTATTTAACGCCATCTTCAAAGTTTTCAACATCCTTGCCGGTTTCCCAGGTTTTCAATACCTGTTGCCGCTCGGTCATGAATTCGTTATGGGTTAATTTCTTATTTCGAAGTTCCATTGATTGCAGCCTTAATTGTTATAGGGTTAAGCATTGAATACTGGTGCGCGCGGCGGCCAGCGGATCGACTCTGGCGACGTTTGCCAGCAGTGGTAATAGCCCCCGGGAATCGCGGTAATATTCAAATTCGGTCGGTAAGAGAATGCGTTTACCGTCGTCGTTTAACTCGCGGTATTTCAACCAGTGATGCATATCGAACTGACTGGCACGCGAGAGCCATCCGCCGGATCCCACGACTTTACGCACGGTTGTCAGGTCTCGTCCCATCTGTAAATCGACATTGCCGACGCAGGTGCAGACCTCTTTTTTGGTGCCCGCATGTCTTTCGGTGGCATAACCCACACACAGTCCGGCCAGGACGGTATCGAAATATTTTTCTTCTGCATTCGCGGGTAAGTAGTCGGGATGAGCGACTAGATGGCGGAGGTAATGATAAAAAGCGTCCAGCTGTGCGGGTTGCTGAGCAAAATTCACATTGACTAACTCTTTCGCACTTTCACCAACCACCATTGCCGAGACGCGCATTCCCAGATCGCCTTCCACCGTCCGTTTTACGAAGGGTTCCGGTACGCCATGTAAAACAGTGTCGGGCGAGAGCGTGTTGGCACAGGCGGAATAGACATCGGTGGTTGCGCCGCCCATGTCGATCAGCATGAACTCTTTCCAGCTGTGATCGACGTTACTGATTGCCTTAACCAGTTCAAAGACCGTCCATGGTGTCGGCATTGGTTCTTCGCCTGTTTTATCAACAATGACATCCAGCCCTTTCCCTTTAACGATGCGTTTAAGGAATATGTCGCAGATAGCCTGGCGTGCAGCTAAAGGGTTCGGATGGTCAAGATCGGGCAGAACGTTGTCGACGATGGTCAGGTCTTTATGCCCGAGGATCTCCTGCACCTCGTCCTGAATATCCCGGTTTCCGGCATAAATAATGGCGCAGTCGAGTTTGGATTCTGCCAACACACGGGCGTTATTCAGTCCGTAGCTTTCTTCTCCGCCATCGGTGCCGCCGGTGAATAAGAGAATATCGGGCTGCGTTTCTTCCAGTGCCTGGATATCACGGCGGTTCAGCTTGTAGGCGTAATATTGCGCAATTTTAGCACCCGCAGAGTGAGCGGTTACTTTCGCGGTTTCCAGGGTGATAGAAGGCACCAATCCCATTGCGGCAACCGCCAGCCCACCTTTGGCAGAGGAGGAATACTTCAATGCAACCTCACCACTGTTTAACAGGGGGAGGGCATCATCTACGTTTAACACCTGGTCCAGGCTGGAGAAAAACCCCTTCGCCAGATGATGGGTGGTGGTTGGGGTCAGAACGTGGTTAACCAACGTTAACGCGTCCCCCTCCCGGGTGAAGAGGGCTGCTTTGGTCCACGTCGAACCAATATCGACAGAGACGATTTGCATCAGATTGCCTCTTCAAGAATGCGAGTATCAACGTTATGACGTTGGTTGATATCGTGGGCCATCAGCTGACAAACATCTTCTAAGTCATGACTTGGGGAAAAGACGCGATCAAATCCCATCTCTTTGAACTTGGTTTCCACGTCAGCGAAGTCATGTTTTCCGACCACCAGGTTACCGCCCACATAGAGCAGGATGTTACCCAGCCCACGCTCGATGCAGCGTTCGCGCATGCCCAGACAATCGATATCGCCATGCCCATAGATAGAGGAGACGACAATCGCGTCAGCACCAGTTTCAATGGCAGCATCAATATATTCGTCCTGGCTGACCATTACGCCCAGATTAATAACTCTGAAGTCATGGTTGCTAAAAACGCGGTCCAGAACTTTATTGCCTACTGCATGGCAGTCCGCGCCAATAACGCCAATCACAAGTGTTGCTTTCTTCATGGGTAATCCTTTGTAAGACAGAGAGTAAAATAAGTTACACACGTCGTATTTATGGCCGCTCATAACGGCACAGGTTTAATATCACAGGAGTGTCTTTATCTGACCGTAATGTTGCAATTGATCTATTTTCAAAATGTCTTTCGGGAAATGATTGTTTAAAGTGTGTTTTCAAATTCTCATTTTAATTCAGTGTGTTATGTCAACTAATGTCATGAATGTTAAATTTTTAAAATTAACTTGATTTGATGTATTGAGATAATTGTGATCAACTTCTAATTTGCATTTTTGTGACGTGGCTTTAGCCATGAGTAAATGCATTTCATAAAAGTTAAGTCGAATTTCACTGCAATTCATCTCTGCTTAATGTAAAAATAATGTTGAAAATAACAAATAATTAATGATTCATGCGAATTATGACCTTTGTTAGCTCTTTTGATTTTTCGTAAAAAAGAAAAGTACATGAAGGTGCTACCAGTACGAGAAACGTTAATCAAAAGTTTTATTACGTCTGGCAATAACGCAGGCCATTTTTCGCGACAGGAGGGATTTAATCAGTATAATCCTCATACAATAGGTCAGGATTTACAGAACCGTTAACGGGGTTTTGGTGTTGAAATTTAGAAATGGTGGAGTCAATCAATGAAGACAGTATCGAAAAAATGACTGTGTCAGAACTAATTTCAATTAATCCTTCTCGTTGTTGACCAAAAAAGATATTTATCTTGATTTCATTTGTACTACGGCAATCAATATGTAGTAATTTTTGATCGCTGAGATTTTCTGTTTCATAAATGTTTTTGGCGATAGTCGGATGTATTGATGCCAGACATCTGCTCAAATAAGCCAGATCCTTTAGGGAACACCCCGCTGAGTAGAGGATGTCAGAGAATTTTTGTGTGTCAACTGTTGTCTCTGAAGCGTATGTTGCATTGACAGGAAGGGTGTTGAAAGAGATTTGAGATGGGATCATTATTTAAATCTTTCCGTGAGTAATAAAAATTAATCCCCGGGCATTGTTTAGCAATATTTGCCACAGGGAATATATAAAAATTAAAGTATTTGATTGGCATCGGTTAACTGATCAATAACCAGTGCCAGATTGGTAAACATTTTGAAAAAGCGATACTGGCTCGGAATATCTCTTTCAAAGACGAAACATTCAATGTCATTGTTTGAAAAATAAAGGACTAGTGTTGCTGATTCGTCAGGAAAAATATGGAAATATATCTGGTTACCAGAAGGAGGATAGTCCAGAAGAAGGGTATCTTTGCCCGTCACATACCTGTTGTGGTCGTGGATGCTACGCTCACACTTCATTAGAGGTGTCATGATACTCATGTATTCATCTGATGTTAATATATTAAAATCACCATCCATTTTAAAGAAACGATAAAGTAACAGTACATCCTCTTGCGTAACCGGTTCGTTTGTTTTTAGAGGGAAATAAGTGGGAACCAGAAGATGAGGTTCTAATCTATTTTGTTGAGCGCTATAACTAAATTTGAACATAAATTCCGGATCGCTCATCAATTGAGCGACATAATTATGCCTGGCTTCAAAAATTTTAACTTTTATCAGGTTAAATAAGTCTGTTTCGTCATCCTGTATTAAAAGACATTGGCCATAGCAGCCAGGCTTTTTTTCATTATAAGCAGAAACGGTTATTCTGTCAGGAGTGTCAACGTTATATCCAAAAGCCAGATAGTGACCTTCCTCATCGAGATTTGTTTCCAGGTTATTTAAATTCATCACATGAAGTGTTTGCAATGCTGATTCAATGAGCTGTTGACTCTCTGAGGTAAATGTTTCGCGCTGCGTTGTATAAAGTGTATCGATTCCAACGACTATCCGATGTGGGTCAAGGATGGCGGCAATCATCTTTATTACCTGCACAGTCATGGGTGATGTCATTGATTCTTTATCTGTTTTTAGAGGATCATTAGATGGCCAACCTGAGAAGCGATTGACAGCAGAACTGATATTATCAGGACTCATAGCAGCAACCTCATTGTAATCAAGCGAGGCGCTGAGCGTACTCGGCTATAGAAAAACTAACTTGCAAAAATCGCTCATTTTTCATTTATCAGGCGAAAGTGGTCTCTGTTCACTCAGAAACAATCACTCCCGCTAAGTCATACCTGTTTCATCGATACATTTAAGTGATTATTACTAATGAAACAATAACATAACGGGCTTACGGCCGGTGCTCATAAACGCAACAATCAATTAACTTTGATAAAAATATGTTATGTAAAATAGCAACAAATTGGCTAATCTAATCAATTGGTATTATAAAAAGTGGATAAGGCGGTTCTGTTAAATAAAACACTGGTTTTTTATCTATACCTTTTCATTGTAATAATTGTGTTGCATAAATATTTCACAATAAATTAACAATAAAATCACCAATGATCTATGGTTTATACATAATTAACATATTTGGTTGGTTTTGATATAAATCAATTTTTAATTCTTGAAAAAAATCTGCAAAACACGATAAATTGTCGTAGATCAAATTGGTGAGATCGTGACAATTTCGCTATAAATTGATCACTGTCGAAAAATGCAAATTTGCTCAATAAAAACCTGTTTATTGTAAGGATTTTGCGGCGTAATATAATTACGGGATCAATTTGGTTTATTCATTAACATATTTGTAACTTTTTTATCATTGTCTTTTCCTCTTTTGATGAAATGGCAACGATAGAGGCGAGCAAATAATTTTGTATTGGGGCATGCGTGTGACCCTTTCTAACGGGGTTCACTCTCGGAGTCTTCATGCGATGAGCAAGGAGTCATGATGTTAGATATAGTCGAACTGTCGCGCTTACAGTTTGCCTTGACCGCGATGTACCACTTCCTTTTTGTGCCACTGACGCTCGGTATGGCGTTCCTGCTGGCCATTATGGAAACGGTCTACGTCCTTTCCGGCAAACAGATTTATAAAGATATGACCAAGTTCTGGGGCAAGTTGTTTGGTATCAACTTCGCTCTGGGTGTGGCTACCGGTCTGACCATGGAGTTCCAGTTCGGGACTAACTGGTCTTACTATTCCCACTATGTAGGGGATATCTTCGGTGCGCCGCTGGCAATCGAAGGTCTAATGGCCTTCTTCCTCGAATCCACCTTTGTAGGTCTGTTCTTCTTCGGTTGGGATCGTCTGGGTAAAGTTCAGCATATGTGTGTCACCTGGCTGGTGGCGCTCGGTTCAAACCTGTCCGCACTGTGGATTCTGGTTGCGAACGGCTGGATGCAAAACCCAATCGCGTCCGATTTCAACTTTGAAACTATGCGTATGGAGATGGTGAGCTTCTCCGAGCTGGTGCTTAACCCGGTTGCTCAGGTGAAATTCGTTCACACTGTAGCGTCTGGTTATGTGACTGGCGCGATGTTCATCCTCGGTATCAGCGCATGGTATATGCTGAAAGGTCGTGACTTCGCCTTCGCTAAACGCTCCTTTGCTATCGCTGCCAGCTTCGGTATGGCTGCCGTTCTGTCTGTTATTGTTCTGGGTGATGAATCTGGTTACGAAATGGGCGACGTGCAGAAAACCAAACTGGCTGCTATTGAAGCCGAGTGGGAAACGCAACCTGCGCCTGCTGCCTTTACTCTGTTCGGCATTCCTGATCAGGAAGAGGAGACGAACAAATTTGCGATCCAGATCCCTTACGCGCTGGGCATCATTGCAACGCGTTCCGTGGATACTCCAGTTATCGGCCTGAAAGAACTGATGGTGCAGCATGAAGAACGCATTCGTAACGGGATGAAGGCGTACTCTCTGCTCGAGCAACTGCGTTCTGGTTCTACCGACCAGGCGGTTCGTGACCAGTTCAATAGCATGAAGAAAGACCTCGGTTACGGTCTGCTGCTGAAACGCTATACGCCAAACGTGGCTGATGCGACTGAAGCGCAGATTCAACAGGCAACCAAAGACTCCATTCCGCGTGTAGCGCCGCTGTACTTCGCGTTCCGTATCATGGTGGCGTGTGGCTTCCTGCTGCTGGCAATCATCGCGCTCTCTTTCTGGAGTGTCATCCGCAACCGCATTGGCGAGAAAAAATGGCTGCTGCGCGCCGCGCTGTACGGTATTCCGCTGCCGTGGATTGCTGTAGAAGCGGGCTGGTTCGTGGCTGAATATGGCCGCCAACCGTGGGCTATCGGTGAAGTGCTGCCGACAGCTGTGGCGAACTCGTCACTGACCGCAGGCGATCTCATCTTCTCAATGGTGCTGATTTGCGGCCTGTATACCCTGTTCCTGGTGGCAGAATTGTTCTTAATGTTCAAGTTTGCACGCCTCGGCCCAAGCAGCCTGAAAACCGGTCGCTATCACTTTGAGCAGTCTTCCACGACTACTCAGCCGGCACGCTAAGACAGGAGTCGTCAAATGATCGATTATGAAGTATTGCGTTTTATCTGGTGGCTGCTGGTTGGCGTTCTGCTGATTGGTTTTGCAGTCACTGACGGTTTCGACATGGGGGTGGGCATGCTCACCCGTTTCCTCGGTCGTAACGACACCGAGCGTCGAATTATGATTAACTCCATTGCACCACACTGGGACGGTAACCAGGTTTGGCTTATCACCGCGGGCGGCGCTCTGTTTGCTGCCTGGCCGATGGTCTATGCCGCTGCGTTCTCCGGATTCTATGTGGCGATGATCCTCGTGCTGGCGTCTTTGTTCTTCCGTCCGGTCGGTTTTGACTACCGCTCCAAGATTGAAGAAACCCGCTGGCGTAACATGTGGGACTGGGGCATCTTCATTGGTAGCTTCGTTCCGCCGCTGGTGATTGGTGTGGCGTTCGGTAACCTGTTGCAGGGCGTACCGTTCAACGTTGATGAATATCTGCGTCTGTACTACACCGGTAACTTCTTCCAGCTGCTTAACCCGTTCGGCCTGCTGGCAGGCGTGGTGAGCGTAGGGATGATCATTACTCAGGGCGCAACCTATCTGCAAATGCGTACCGTGGGCGAACTGCACCTGCGTACCCGTGCAACGGCTCAGGTGGCGGCACTGGTGACACTGGTCTGTTTCGCACTGGCTGGCGTATGGGTGATGTACGGTATCGATGGTTATGTCGTGAAATCGACAATGGACCATTACGCAGCCTCTAACCCACTGAATAAAGAAGTGGTTCGTGAAGCTGGCGCATGGCTGGTAAACTTCAACAACACGCCAATTCTGTGGGCTATTCCGGCACTGGGTGTGGTTCTGCCGCTGCTGACCATCCTGACTGCACGTATGGATAAAGCCGCGTGGGCGTTTGTGTTCTCCTCCCTGACGCTGGCCTGTATCATCCTGACTGCCGGTATCGCAATGTTCCCGTTTGTGATGCCGTCCAGCACCATGATGAACGCAAGTCTGACAATGTGGGATGCAACATCCAGCCAGCTGACGCTTAACGTCATGACCTGGGTTGCGGTGGTTCTGGTACCGATCATTCTGCTCTACACCGCCTGGTGTTACTGGAAAATGTTCGGTCGTATCACCAAAGAAGATATTGAACGTAACACCCACTCTCTGTACTAAGTAAGGAGCTAAAAATGTGGTATTTCGCATGGATTCTGGGAACGCTTCTTGCCTGTTCGTTTGGGGTAATCACCGCGCTGGCGCTTGAGCACGTCGAATCAGGCAAAGCCGGTCAAGAAGACATCTGATGAGTAAGATTATCGCAACCTTGTATGCGGTAATGGACAAGCGCCCCCTGCGGGCGCTTTCCTTCGTGATGGCGCTTCTGTTAGCAGGATGTATGTTTTGGGACCCATCACGTTTCGCCGCGAAGACCAGTGAACTGGAAATCTGGCATGGTTTATTGCTGATGTGGGCCGTCTGTGCTGGTGTGATTCACGGCGTGGGCTTTCGTCCGCAGAAGGTTCTTTGGCAAGGGATTTTTTGCCCATTGCTTGCCGATATTGTTCTCATTGTCGGGCTGATTTTCTTCTTCTTTTAAATCAGAATTCTCTTTAAAAAATTATGGGCCGCTCCAGGCCCATAAATTTTTACGCTCCCTTAACTTGCCCTCATTCCCAAACCTCAATCGCGCGCGTATAGTAGCAGCGTTTAAAAGCTCTAACTTTTGTTGCATTACCGGGATGTAAAGTGAATACAACGCTGTTTCGATGGCCGGTTCGCGTCTACTATGAAGATACCGATGCCGGTGGTGTGGTGTACCACGCCAGTTACGTCGCTTTTTATGAAAGAGCACGCACAGAGATGCTGCGTCATCATCACTTCAGTCAACAGGCGCTGATGGCTGAACGCGTTGCCTTTGTGGTACGTAAAATGACGGTGGAATATTACGCACCTGCGCGGCTCGACGATATGCTCGAAATACAGACTGAAATAACATCAATGCGTGGCACCTCTTTGGTTTTCACGCAACGTATTGTCAACGCCGAGAATACTTTGCTGAATGAAGCAGAGGTTCTGGTTGTTTGCGTTGACCCACTCAAAATGAAGCCTCGTGCGCTTCCCAAGTCTATTGTCGCGGAGTTTAAGCAGTGACTGACATGAATATCCTTGATTTGTTCCTGAAGGCTAGCCTTCTGGTTAAACTTATCATGTTGATTTTGATTGGTTTTTCAATCGCATCCTGGGCCATTATTATCCAGCGGACCCGTATTCTTAACGCAGCGGCGCGTGAAGCCGAAGCGTTTGAAGATAAATTCTGGTCTGGAATCGAACTCTCTCGCCTCTATCAAGAGAGCCAGGGGAAACGGGATAATCTGACTGGTTCGGAACAAATCTTTTACAGCGGGTTCAAAGAGTTTGTGCGCCTGCATCGTGCCAATAGCCATGCGCCGGAAGCCGTAGTGGAAGGGGCGTCGCGTGCTATGCGTATCTCCATGAACCGTGAACTTGAAAATCTGGAAACACACATTCCGTTCCTCGGTACGGTTGGCTCCATCAGCCCGTATATTGGTCTGTTTGGTACGGTCTGGGGGATCATGCACGCCTTTATCGCCCTCGGGGCGGTAAAACAAGCAACACTGCAAATGGTTGCGCCCGGTATCGCAGAAGCGTTGATTGCGACGGCAATTGGTCTGTTCGCCGCAATTCCGGCGGTAATGGCTTATAACCGTCTCAACCAGCGCGTAAACAAACTGGAACTGAATTACGACAACTTTATGGAAGAGTTTACCGCGATTCTGCACCGCCAGGCGTTTACCGTTAGCGAGAGCAACAAGGGGTAAGCCATGGCCAGAGCGCGTGGACGAGGTCGTCGCGATCTCAAGTCCGAAATCAACATTGTACCGTTGCTGGACGTACTGCTGGTGCTGTTGCTGATCTTTATGGCGACAGCGCCCATCATCACCCAGAGCGTGGAGGTCGATCTGCCAGACGCTACTGAATCACAGGCGGTGAGCAGTAACGATAATCCGCCAGTGATTGTTGAAGTGTCTGGTATTGGTCAGTACACCGTGGTGGTTGAGAAAGATCGCCTGGAGCGTTTGCCACCAGAGCAGGTGGTGGCGGAAGTGTCCAGCCGTTTCAAGGCCAACCCGAAAACGGTCTTTCTGATCGGTGGCGCAAAAGATGTGCCTTACGATGAAATAATTAAAGCACTGAACTTGTTACATAGTGCGGGTGTGAAATCGGTTGGTTTAATGACGCAGCCTATCTAAACATCTGCGTTTCCCTTGCTTGAAAGAGAGCGGGTAACAGGCGAACAGTTTTTGGAAACCGAGAGTGTCAAAGGCAACCGAACAAAACGACAAGCTCAAGCGGGCGATAATTATTTCAGCAGTGCTGCATGTCATCTTATTTGCGGCGCTGATCTGGAGTTCGTTCGATGAGAATATAGAAGCTTCAGCCGGAGGCGGCGGTGGTTCATCCATCGACGCTGTCATGGTTGATTCAGGTGCGGTAGTTGAGCAGTACAAACGCATGCAAAGCCAGGAATCAAGCGCGAAGCGTTCTGATGAGCAGCGCAAGATGAAGGAACAGCAGGCTGCTGAAGAACTGCGTGAGAAACAAGCGGCTGAACAGGAACGCCTGAAGCAACTTGAGAAAGAGCGGTTAGCTGCTCAGGAACAGAAAAAGCAGGCTGAAGAAGCCGCAAAACAGGCCGAGTTAAAGCAGAAGCAAGCGGAAGAAGCGGCAGCGAAAGCGGCGGCAGATGCTAAAGCGAAGGCCGAAGCGGATGCTAAAGCTGCGGAAGAAGCTGCGAAGAAAGCGGCTGCAGACGCGAAGAAAAAAGCAGAAGCAGAAGCCGCCAAAGCCGCAGCCGAAGCGCAGAAAAAAGCCGAGGCAGCCGCGGCGGCACTGAAGAAGAAAGCGGAAGCGGTAGAAGCAGCTGCAGCTGAAGCAAGAAAGAAAGCGGCAACTGAAGCTGCTGAAAAAGCCAAAGCAGAAGCTGAGAAGAAAGCGGCTGCTGAAAAGGCTGCAGCTGATAAGAAAGCGGCAGCAGAGAAAGCTGCAGCCGACAAAAAAGCAGCAGAAAAAGCGGCTGCTGAAAAGGCAGCAGCTGATAAGAAAGCAGCGGCAGAAAAAGCCGCCGCAGACAAAAAAGCGGCAGCTGCAAAAGCAGCAGCTGAAAAAGCCGCTGCAGCAAAAGCTGCCGCAGAGGCAGATGATATTTTCGGTGAGCTAAGCTCTGGTAAGAATGCACCGAAAACGGGGGGAGGGGCGAAAGGGAACAATGCTTCGCCAGCCGGGAGTGGTAATACTAAAAACAATGGCGCATCAGGGGCCGATATCAATAACTATGCCGGGCAGATTAAATCTGCTATCGAAAGTAAGTTCTATGACGCATCGTCCTATGCAGGCAAAACCTGTACGCTGCGCATAAAACTGGCACCCGATGGTATGTTACTGGATATCAAACCTGAAGGTGGCGATCCCGCACTTTGTCAGGCTGCGTTGGCAGCAGCTAAACTTGCGAAGATCCCGAAACCACCAAGCCAGGCAGTATATGAAGTGTTCAAAAACGCGCCATTGGACTTCAAACCGTAATCGCGATGCTGACTGTTCCGACGGTCAACATCAGGCACCGGTTGCCACGGGGTTCTGGTAGTTTTGTGTATTTTAGTTTGTTAACATTCTGCTAAATTATCGTGGGCCATCGGTCCAGATAAGGGAGATATGATGAAGCAGGCATTACGAGTAGCATTTGGTTTTCTCATACTGTGGGCATCAGTTCTGCATGCTGAAGTCCGCATTGTGATCGACAGCGGTGTAGATTCCGGTCGTCCTATTGGCGTTGTTCCTTTCCAGTGGGCGGGTCCTGGTGCAGCACCTGAAGATATTGGCGGCATCGTTGCTGCCGACTTGCGTAACAGCGGTAAATTTAATCCGTTAGATCGTGCTCGTCTGCCACAGCAGCCGGGTAGTGCGCAGGAAGTACAACCAGCTGCATGGTCTGCGCTGGGGATCGACGCAGTGGTTGTCGGCCAGGTCACTCCGAATCCGGACGGCTCTTACAATGTTGCTTATCAACTTGTTGACACTGGCGGCGCACCGGGTACTGTACTTGCTCAGAACTCGTACAAAGTGAACAAGCAGTGGCTGCGTTATGCTGGTCATACCGCCAGTGACGAAGTATTTGAAAAACTGACCGGCATTAAAGGTGCTTTCCGTACCCGTATTGCCTACGTTGTTCAGACCAACGGCGGTCAGTTTCCGTATGAACTGCGCGTATCTGACTATGACGGTTACAACCAATTTGTCGTTCACCGTTCACCGCAGCCGCTGATGTCTCCGGCGTGGTCACCAGACGGTTCTAAACTGGCTTATGTGACCTTCGAAAGCGGTCGTTCCGCGCTTGTCATCCAAACGCTGGCAAATGGCGCTGTACGTCAGGTGGCTTCATTCCCGCGTCACAACGGTGCACCTGCATTCTCGCCAGACGGCAGCAAACTGGCATTCGCCTTGTCGAAAACCGGTAGCCTGAACCTGTACGTAATGGATTTGGCTTCGGGTCAGATCCGCCAGGTGACGGATGGTCGCAGTAACAATACCGAACCGACCTGGTTCCCGGACAGCCAGAATCTGGCATTTACTTCTGACCAGGCCGGTCGTCCGCAGGTTTATAAAGTGAATATCAACGGCGGTGCGCCACAACGTATTACCTGGGAAGGTTCGCAGAACCAGGATGCGGATGTCAGCAGCGACGGTAAATTTATGGTAATGGTCAGCTCCAATGGTGGGCAGCAGCACATTGCCAAACAAGATCTGGCAACGGGAGGCGTACAAGTTCTGTCGTCCACGTTCCTGGATGAAACGCCAAGTCTGGCACCTAACGGCACTATGGTAATCTACAGCTCTTCTCAGGGGATGGGATCCGTGCTGAATTTGGTTTCTACAGATGGGCGTTTCAAAGCGCGTCTTCCGGCAACTGATGGACAGGTCAAATTCCCTGCCTGGTCGCCGTATCTGTGATAATAATTAATTGAATAGTAAAGGAATCATTGAAATGCAACTGAACAAAGTGCTGAAAGGGCTGATGATTGCTCTGCCTGTTATGGCAATTGCGGCATGTTCTTCCAACAAGAACGCCAGCAATGACGGCAGCGAAGGCATGCTGGGTGCCGGCACTGGTATGGATGCGAACGGCGGCAACGGCAACATGTCTTCCGAAGAGCAGGCTCGTCTGCAAATGCAACAGCTGCAGCAGAACAACATCGTTTACTTCGATCTGGACAAGTACGATATCCGTTCTGACTTCGCTCAAATGCTGGATGCACACGCAAACTTCCTGCGTAGCAACCCGTCTTACAAAGTCACCGTAGAAGGTCACGCGGACGAACGTGGTACTCCGGAATACAACATCTCCCTGGGTGAACGTCGTGCGAACGCCGTTAAGATGTACCTGCAGGGTAAAGGCGTTTCTGCAGACCAGATCTCCATCGTTTCTTACGGTAAAGAAAAACCTGCAGTACTGGGTCATGACGAAGCGGCATACTCCAAAAACCGTCGTGCGGTACTGGTTTACTAAGAGAATTGCATGAGCAGTAACTTCAGACATCAACTATTGAGTCTGTCGTTACTGGTTGGTATAGCGGCCCCCTGGGCCGCTTATGCTCAGGCACCAATCAGTAGTGTCGGCTCAGGCTCGGTCGAAGACCGCGTCACTCAACTTGAGCGTATTTCAAATGCTCACAGCCAGCTTTTAACCCAACTCCAGCAACAACTCTCTGATAATCAATCCGATATTGATTCCCTGCGTGGTCAGATTCAGGAAAATCAGTATCAACTGAATCAGGTCGTGGAGCGGCAAAAGCAGATCCTTTTGCAGATCGATAGCCTCAGCAGCGGTGGTGCAGCGGCGCAATCAACCAGCGGCGATCAAAGCGGTGCGGCGGCATCAACGACGCCGACAGCTGATGCTGGTACTGCGAATGCTGGCGCGCCGGTGAAAAGCGGTGATGCAAACACGGATTACAATGCAGCTATTGCGCTGGTGCAGGATAAATCCCGCCAGGATGACGCAATGGTGGCATTTCAGAATTTCATCAAAAATTACCCTGATTCAACTTACCTGCCAAACGCCAATTATTGGCTGGGTCAGTTAAACTACAACAAGGGTAAAAAAGATGATGCGGCGTATTATTTTGCTTCGGTAGTGAAAAACTATCCGAAGTCACCGAAGGCTGCAGATGCGATGTTTAAAGTCGGCGTCATCATGCAGGACAAAGGTGACACCGCAAAAGCGAAAGCCGTATACCAGCAGGTTATCAGTAAATACCCTGGTACTGATGGCGCTAAACAGGCGCAAAAACGTCTGAACGCGATGTAATGCATAACACACGACCAGAAGTCGCATTATTTCTGGTCGTGTCGTGCGAATCATAAGCAGTTGAGTGATCTGCATCGAAATTTTTGTTGCGCTCAAGTCTGAAATCAGTAATATATGCCGCCGTTGCCACGGGATATCAAACAAACCGAAAGCAACGAAAAAGTGGGTCGTTAGCTCAGTTGGTAGAGCAGTTGACTTTTAATCAATTGGTCGCAGGTTCGAATCCTGCACGACCCACCAATCGCTAAGGTGGAAGCGGTAGTAAAACGTGAAGGATAACGTTGCGTCAGCAACGGCCCGAAGGGCGAGACGAAGTCGAGTCATCCTGCACGACCCACCACTAACATAGTTAGTTGTAGTATCCAGCGCAGTATCGGGTGATTAGCTCAGCTGGGAGAGCACCTCCCTTACAAGGAGGGGGTCGGCGGTTCGATCCCGTCATCACCCA
>NZ_KE137316.1:4712602-4878094 GCF_000408845.1 Escherichia sp. KTE172
GCCGCTCGCGGCGACGGCCCGAAGGGCGAGCGAAGCGAGTCATCCTGCACGACCCACCAATGTAAAAAAGCGCCCTAAAGGCGCTTTTTTGCTATTCAGGCATCTCTCAATTTCAATTCTTAACCCTGATGACATACTCCGCGCTTGCTGCGTAAACAACTCTACGTCGGAGGAATAAGACGCAAAGTGTGGCATTCGTCATCTCATACGTAATTCGAGTGACTTTTCCCCACCATTCGACTATCTTGTTTAGCATATAAAACAAATTACGCCGATAATAGCGAATATCACGCTTAAGTCGGTTTTAACGTTAAGCCTGTGAAACGAGATGGTAAGATGAGCGTGATGTTTGATCCAGACACGGCGATTTATCCTTTCCCCCCGAAGCCGACGCCGTTAAGCATTGATGAAAAAGCGTATTACCGCGAGAAGATAAAACGTCTGCTAAAAGAACGTAATGCGGTGATGGTTGCCCATTACTATACCGATCCCGAAATTCAACAACTGGCAGAAGAAACCGGTGGCTGTATTTCTGATTCTCTGGAAATGGCGCGCTTCGGTGCAAAGCATCCCGCTTCTACGTTGTTAGTCGCTGGGGTGAGATTTATGGGAGAAACCGCCAAAATTCTCAGTTCGGAAAAAACAATTCTGATGCCGACACTTCAGGCTGAATGTTCACTGGATCTCGGCTGCCCTGTTGAAGAATTTAACGCGTTTTGCGATGCCCATCCCGATCATACTGTCGTCGTCTACGCCAACACTTCTACTGCGGTAAAAGCGCGGGCAGATTGGGTGGTAACTTCAAGCATTGCCGTCGAACTTATTGATCATCTGGATAGTTTGGGTGAAAAAATCATCTGGGCACCCGACAAACATCTGGGGCGTTACGTGCAAAAACAGACGGGCGCAGACATTTTATGCTGGCAGGGTGCCTGCATTGTGCATGATGAATTTAAGACTCAGGCGTTAACCCGCTTGCAAGAAGAATACCCGGATGCTGCCATACTGGTGCATCCAGAATCACCGCAAGCTATTGTAGAGATGGCGGATGCGGTCGGTTCCACCAGTCAACTGATCGCTGCTGCGAAAACATTGCCACATCAGCGACTTATCGTGGCAACCGATCGGGGTATTTTCTACAAAATGCAGCAGGCGGTACCAGATAAAGAGTTACTGGAAGCACCAACCGCGGGTGAGGGCGCAACCTGCCGCAGCTGCGCGCATTGTCCGTGGATGGCCATGAATGGCCTTCAGGCCATCGCAGAGGCATTAGAACAGGAAGGAAGCAATCACGAGGTTCATGTTGAGGAAAGGCTGCGAGAGAGGGCGCTGGTGCCGCTCAATCGTATGCTGGATTTTGCGGCTACACTACGTGGATAACGAATAATAAGGCGTAACGTTACGCTTTGGGGGAAAGATGGATTTTTTTAGTGTGCAGAATATCCTGGTACATATACCAATAGGAGCAGGCGGTTATGATCTCTCATGGATCGAAGCGGTAGGCACGATCGCCGGGTTGCTGTGTATTGGCCTTGCCAGTCTGGAGAAGATCAGCAACTACTTCTTTGGCCTGATCAACGTCACATTGTTTGGCATTATTTTCTTTCAGATTCTGCTGTATGCCAGCCTGCTATTACAGGTGTTTTTCTTTGCCGCGAATATTTACGGCTGGTATGCGTGGTCGCGACAAACCAGTCAGAACGAGGCGGAGTTGAAAATTCGCTGGTTGCCATTGCCGAAGGCGCTAAGCTGGTTGGCGGTTTGCGTTGTTTCGATTGGTCTGATGACGGTATTTATCAATCCGGTGTTTGCATTTTTGACCCGCGTGGCAGTCATGATCATGCAAGCATTAGGATTACAGGTTGCGATGCCTGAACTACAGCCGGACGCTTTCCCGTTCTGGGATTCCTGCATGATGGTGTTATCTATCGTGGCAATGATTCTGATGACGCGTAAGTATGTGGAAAACTGGCTGTTGTGGGTGATTATTAACGTGATTAGCGTCGTTATTTTTGCACTTCAGGGCGTTTACGCCATGTCTCTGGAGTACATCATCCTGACCTTTATTACCCTCAACGGCAGCCGGATGTGGATCAACAGCGCACGCGAAAGAGGTTCACGCGCGCTGTCCCATTAATGGTGATGATGTGAATGGCCAGACACCCCTTCATTCAGGTGGCAGTCTGGCCCATGACAAGGTTGATATTCCATCTGAATAGTGGCGTGTTCAATCTGATAGTGATCCATCAGGTAGTGTTGGATCTGATCTAACAAGGCATCGTGATCGTGTGGCGGGATCACCTGCACATGCAGCGTCATCACCGGCTTCTCGCCTACCATCCATACATGTACATGGTGCACATTGCGGACTTCCGGGATTTCCCGGCACATACGACGCTTCAGTTCGGCGATATCCAGCGATACCGGTGCACCTTCAAGTAATTCATTCACGCTATCTTTCAACAGTCGCCACGCGCTACGCAGAACCAGAAGCGACACCAGTATTGAGAGAATGGGGTCAGCAGGTGTCCAGCCGGTCCAGATAATAATCAACGCGGCAATAATAGCCCCAACCGAACCCAGCAGGTCCCCGAGCACATGCAGTGCCGCTGCTCGCACGTTGAGGTTTTTCTCTTCGCTGCCGTGATGAAGTAACCAGAAAGAAAGTATATTTGCCAGCAGCCCAGCCACGGCAATTGCCATCATCATGCCGCCCTCGACCGGACGCGGAGTGCGGAAGCGTTCTATCGCCTCCCAGACAATCAAAATAGTAATCACCACCAGGGCGATGGCATTCACAAACGCCGCGAGCGTGGTCAATCTTAGCCAACCGAAAGTGTGGCGAATGGTGGGAGGACGACGGGAAAATTGCACTGCGAGTAGGGCGAAAAGCAGGGCGGCAGTATCGGTCAACATATGACCCGCATCGGCCAGCAATGCCAGAGAACCGGAAAGAAAACCACCAATGACTTCTACGAGCATAAACCCGGCAGTCACGCCGAAAGCATACAACAAGCGACGAGCATTATTATCTTCTGGCAGGTGTGAGGAAGTGTGTGAGTGTGAGTGCGCCATGACGAGTCATCCCTTAATTATTCTCACTTAACTTTATGACATCATACTGCTTTTAGAAGGGAAAAATTAAAAGGGAGAGACTCCGCTCTCCCATTATTGGCTATTTCGCAGGGTTACTGCGTGGTACCGTCGGTTTTGGTATCGACATCATTGTTGATGCCATCACCAGTTTGTACCTTTTTATTGATATCCGGACAGCGACCATCTTTGCACATGGTGTTCTTGTGCTCTTCATCTTTGGTCATGCCGTCATTGTTCATTGAAGAACCATCCGGATGCAGCATTGTGCCGCCAGAACCGGTATTTACCCCGTTATTGTCGACGTTATTTGGCGCGACATTTTCACGGGCATCAGGGGCTACCTGGCCCGCATCAGCTGCGGCGTTTGCCTGGCCGTTATTGCTTTGCGCTCCGCTATCGGCAGCCAGTGCGGCACCGCTGGCAAGGCTTAGAGTGGCAGTCAAAAATAGTGTGGCCAGTTTTGTCATTTTCATAGGATGCTCCTGTTATGGTCGTTATGTCGGATAACCTCTTCCAACAGTGCATTTGCAGGTGAATATAAGGCAATGGTTTAAGATTTCAGCCAGGCTAAGATACCCAGCAGAGAATCTTGAAATAATTAACAAACAAAGGAGTTACAGTTAGAAATTGTAGGAGAGATCTCGTTTTTCGCGACAATCTGGCGTTTTTCTTGCTAATTCCAGGATTAATCCGTTCATAGTGTAAAACCCCGTTTACACATTCTGACGGAAGATATAGATTGGAAGTATTGCATTCACTAAGATAAGTATGGCAACACTGGAACAGACATGAATTATCAGAACGACGATTTACGCATCAAAGAAATCAAAGAGTTACTTCCTCCTGTCGCATTGCTGGAAAAATTCCCCGCTACTGAAAATGCCGCGAATACGGTCGCCCATGCCCGAAAAGCGATCCATAAAATCCTGAAAGGTAATGATGATCGCCTGTTGGTGGTGATTGGTCCGTGCTCAATTCATGATCCTGTCGCGGCTAAAGAGTATGCCGCTCGCTTGCTGACGCTGCGTGAAGAGCTGCAAGATGAGCTGGAAATCGTGATGCGCGTCTATTTTGAAAAGCCGCGTACTACAGTGGGCTGGAAAGGGCTGATTAACGATCCGCATATGGATAACAGCTTCCAGATCAACGACGGTCTGCGTATTGCCCGCAAATTGCTGCTCGATATTAACGACAGCGGTCTGCCAGCGGCGGGTGAATTCCTGGATATGATCACCCCACAATATCTCGCTGACCTGATGAGCTGGGGCGCAATTGGCGCACGTACTACGGAATCGCAGGTGCACCGCGAACTGGCATCAGGGCTTTCTTGCCCGGTAGGCTTCAAAAATGGCACTGATGGTACGATTAAAGTGGCTATCGATGCCATTAATGCCGCCGGTGCGCCGCACTGCTTCCTGTCCGTAACGAAATGGGGGCATTCGGCGATTGTGAATACCAGCGGTAACGGCGATTGCCATATCATTCTGCGCGGCGGTAAAGAGCCTAACTACAGTGCGAAGCACGTTGCTGAAGTGAAAGAAGGGCTGAACAAAGCAGGCCTGCCAGCACAGGTGATGATCGATTTCAGCCATGCTAATTCGTCCAAACAATTCAAAAAGCAGATGGATGTTTGTGCTGACGTTTGCCAGCAGATTGCCGGTGGCGAAAAGGCCATTATTGGCGTGATGGTGGAAAGCCATCTGGTGGAAGGCAATCAGAGCCTCGAGAGCGGGGAGCCGCTGGCCTACGGAAAGAGCATCACTGATGCCTGCATCGGCTGGGAAGATACCGATGCTCTATTACGTCAACTGGCGAATGCAGTAAAAGCGCGTCGCGGGTAAGGTTTAATTGTCGGATGCGCCGTCAGAGTGGCGTATCCGATGAATCACCGTAGCCCTGACAAGACGCGTAGCGTCGCATCAGGCAATGTGCTCCATTGTTAGCAACGACAAACAAAAAAGCCGACTCACTTGCAGTCGGCTTTCTCATTTTTAAGCGAATGACGTTTACTTCGCTTTACCCTGGTTCGCAACGGCCGCTGCTTTCGCCGCGATCTCGTCAGCATTACCCAGATAATAGCGTTTCAACGGTTTGAAATTCTCGTCGAACTCATACACCAGTGGCACACCAGTCGGGATATTCAGCTCAAGAATCTCTTCTTCGCTCATGTTATCGAGATATTTCACCAGCGCACGTAACGAGTTACCGTGTGCGGCGATGATTACGCGCTCACCGCTCTTCATACGCGGCAGAATGGTTTCATTCCAGTAAGGGATCACGCGGTCAATGGTCAGCGCCAGGCTTTCCGTCAGCGGCAGTTCTTTCTCGCTCAGTTTCGCGTAACGCGGATCGTGACCCGGATAACGCTCATCATCTTTAGTCAGTTCCGGCGGAGTCACTGCAAAACCACGACGCCACTGTTTCACCTGCTCGTCGCCATACTTTTCAGCAGTTTCCGCTTTGTTCAGACCCTGCAACGCACCGTAGTGACGTTCGTTCAGTTTCCAGGATTTCTCAACGGGCAGCCATGCCTGATCCAGTTCGTCCAGCACATTCCACAGGGTATGAATAGCGCGTTTCAGCACAGAGGTGTAAGCAAAGTCAAAGCTGTAACCTTCCTCTTTCAGCAGCTTACCTGCTGCTTTTGCTTCGCTTACGCCTTTCTCAGACAGATCCACGTCGTACCAACCGGTGAAACGGTTTTCTTTGTTCCACTGACTTTCGCCATGACGAACCAGAACCAGCTTAGTTACAGCCATATACTTACTCCTCAAATCATCTTTTAATGATAATAATTCTCATTATATTGCCGTGACGAAGCAACAGCAATGCTTACGCATAACCATAGCGAAAATAGTGTCGCAGTGTAAGGTTGTTGTGAATATTGAGTTGCAAATATGTCGGTGTTTGCTGGTGATTTGAACAATATGAGGATAAAGCCCTCAGTACGAGGGCTTAACATTACTCAGCAATAAACTGATATTCCGTCAGGCTGGAATACTCTTCGCCAGGACGCAGGAAGCAGTCCGGTTGCGGCCATTCAGGGTGGTTCGGGCTGTCCGGCAGAAACTCGCTTTCCAGAGCTAGCCCTTGCCAGTCGGCGTAAGGTTCGGTTCCCCGCGACGGTGTGCCGCCGAGGTAGTTGCCGGAGTAGAATTGCAGAGCCGGAGCGGTGGTGTAGACCTTCAGCTGCAATTTTTCATCTGCTGACCAGACATGCGCCGCCACTTTCTTGCCATCGCCTTTGGCCTGTAACAAGAATGCGTGATCGTAACCTTTCACTTTGCGCTGATCGTCGTCGGCAAGAAACTCACTGGCGATGATTTTGGCGCTGCGGAAATCAAAAGACGTTCCGGCGACAGATTTCAGGCCGTCGAGCGGAATGCCGCCTTCATCAACCGGCAGATATTCGTCCGCCAGAATCTGCAACTTGTGATTGCGCACGTCAGACTGCTCGCCGTCAAGATTGAAATAGACGTGATTAGTCATATTCACCGGGCAAGGTTTATCAACTGTGGCGCGATAAGTAATGGAGATACGGTTATCGTCGGTCAGACGATATTGCACCGTCGCACCGAGATTACCCGGGAAGCCCTGATCGCCATCATCTGAACTCAGGGCAAACAGTACCTGACGATCGTTCTGGTTCACAATCTGCCAGCGACGTTTGTCGAACCCTTCCGGGCCGCCGTGCAGCTGGTTAACGCCCTGACTTGGCGAAAGCGTCACGGTTTCACCGTCAAAGGTATAACGGCTATTGGCGATACGGTTGGCATAACGACCAATAGAGGCCCCCAGAAACGCGGCCTGATCCTGATAGCATTCCGGGCTGGCACAGCCGAGCAGCGCCTCGCGGACGCTGCCATCGGAAAGCGGAATACGGGCTGAAAGTAAAGTCGCACCCCAGTCCATCAGCGTGACTACCATCCCTGCGTTGTTACGCAAAGTTAACAGTCGGTACGGCTGACCATCGGGTGCCAGTGCGGGAGTTTCGTTCAGCACTGTCCTGCTCCTTGTGATGGTTTACAAACGTAAAAAGTCTCTTTAATACCTGTTTTTGCTTCATATTGTTCAGCGACAGCTTGCTGTACGGCAGGCACCAGCTCTTCCGGGATCAGCGCGACGATACAGCCGCCAAATCCGCCGCCGGTCATGCGTACGCCACCTTTGTCGCCAATCACAGCTTTGACGATTTCTACCAGAGTGTCAATTTGCGGCACGGTGATTTCGAAATCATCGCGCATAGAGGCATGAGACTCCGCCATCAACTCGCCCATACGTTTCAGGTCGCCTTGCTCCAGCGCGCTGGCAGCTTCAACGGTGCGGGCGTTTTCAGTCAGGATATGACGCACGCGTTTTGCCACGATCGGGTCCAGTTCATGCGCAACAGCGTTGAACTCTTCAATGGTGACATCGCGCAGGGCTGGCTGCTGGAAGAAACGCGCACCGGTTTCGCACTGTTCACGACGGGTGTTGTATTCGCTGCCAACCAGGGTACGTTTGAAGTTACTGTTAATGATGACGACAGCCACACCTTTCGGCATGGAAACTGCTTTAGTCCCCAGTGAGCGGCAGTCAATCAGCAAGGCATGATCTTTCTTGCCGAGTGCGGAAATTAGCTGATCCATGATCCCGCAGTTACAGCCAACAAACTGGTTTTCTGCTTCTTGACCGTTAAGCGCGATTTGTGCGCCATCCAGCGGCAAATGATAAAGCTGCTGCAATACAGTTCCGACCGCGACTTCCAGTGAAGCGGAAGAACTTAACCCGGCACCCTGCGGCACATTGCCGCTGATCACCATGTCCACGCCGCCGAAGCTGTTGTTACGCAGTTGCAGATGTTTCACCACGCCACGAACGTAGTTAGCCCATTGATAGTTTTCATGCGCGACAATGGGCGCATCGAGGGAAAACTCGTCGAGCTGATTTTCATAATCGGCTGCCATTACGCGAACTTTATGGTCATCGCGTGGCGCACAGCTGATCACGGTTTGATAATCAATCGCGCAGGGCAGAACGAAACCGTCGTTGTAGTCGGTGTGTTCACCAATCAAATTCACGCGGCCAGGCGCCTGAATGGTGTGAGTGGCAGGGTAGCCAAATGCGTTGGCAAACAGAGATTGTGTTTTTTCTTTCAGACTCATTTCTTACACTCCGGATTCGCGAAAATGGATATCGCTGACTGCGCGCAAACGCTCTGCTGCCTGTTCTGCGGTCAGGTCTCGCTGGGTCTCTGCCAGCATTTCATAACCAACCATAAATTTACGTACGGTGGCGGAGCGCAACAGAGGCGGATAAAAGTGCGCGTGCAGCTGCCAGTGTTGATTCTCTTCGCCATTAAATGGCGCGCCGTGCCAGCCCATAGAGTAGGGGAAGGAGCACTGGAAGAGGTTGTCATAACGACTGGTCAGCTTTTTCAACGCCAGTGCCAAATCGCTGCGCTGGGCGTCGGTCAAATCGGTGATCCGTAAAACGTGGGCTTTGGGCAGCAGTAGCGTTTCGAACGGCCAGGCAGCCCAGTAAGGCACGACGGCTAACCAGTGTTCGGTTTCGACAACGGTACGGCTACCGTCTGCCAGCTCGCGCTGAACATAATCCACCAGCATTGGCGATTTCTGCTCGGCAAAATATTCTTTTTGCAGGCGGTCTTCGCGCTCAGCTTCGTTAGGCAGGAAGCTATTTGCCCAAACCTGTCCGTGCGGATGCGGGTTAGAGCAGCCCATCGCCGCACCTTTGTTTTCAAAGACCTGCACCCACGGGTACGTTTTTCCCAGCTCTGCGGTTTGCTCCTGCCAGGTTTTGACGATTTCCGTCAATGCCGCAACGCTCAGTTCTGGCAACGTTTTACTGTGATCCGGTGAAAAGCAGATCACCCGGCTGGTACCGCGCGCGCTCTGGCAACGCATCAGCGGATCGTTGCTTTCTGGCGCATCTGGCGTGTCAGACATCAAGGCCGCAAAATCATTAGTGAAAACGTAAGTCCCGGTGTAATCGGGGTTTTTATCGCCAGTCACCCGCACATTACCTGCGCAGAGGAAGCAATCTGGATCGTGCGCAGGTAACACCTGTTTGGCTGGCGTTTCCTGCGCCCCCTGCCAGGGGCGCTTAGCGCGGTGCGGTGAAACCAGAATCCATTGCCCGGTGAGCGGGTTGTAGCGGCGATGTGGATGATCAACGGGATTAAATTGCGTCATGGTCGTTCCTTAATCGGGATATCCCTGTGGATGGCGTGACTGCCAGTGCCAGGTGTCCTGCGCCATTTCATCGAGTGTGCGCGTCACGCGCCAGTTCAGTTCACGGTCGGCTTTGCTGGCGTCCGCCCAGTAGGCCGGAAGGTCGCCCTCGCGACGCGGTGCAAAATGATAGTTAACTGGTTTGCCGCAGGCTTTGCTGAAGGCATTAACCACGTCCAGCACGCTGCTGCCTACGCCAGCGCCGAGGTTGTAGATGTGTACGCCTGGCTTGTTCGCCAGTTTCTCCATCGCCACGACGTGACCGTCCGCCAGATCCATTACGTGGATGTAATCGCGTACGCCAGTACCGTCTTCGGTCGGATAATCGTTACCAAAAATCGCCAGCGAGTCGCGACGGCCTACAGCAACCTGGGCGATGTATGGCATCAGGTTATTCGGAATGCCTTGCGGATCTTCGCCCATATCGCCCGACGGATGTGCGCCAACCGGGTTGAAGTAGCGCAGCAGGGCAATGCTCCAGTCCGGCTGGGCTTTTTGCAGATCGGTGAGGATCTGTTCAACCATCAGTTTGCTTTTGCCGTAAGGGCTTTGCGGTGTGCCGGTCGGGAAGCTTTCAACGTATGGAATTTTGGGCTGATCGCCATAAACGGTGGCGGAGGAGCTAAAGATAAAGTTTTTGACGTTCGCGGCGCGCATGGCGCTAATCAGGCGCAGGGTGCCGTTAACATTGTTGTCGTAATATTCCAGCGGTTTTTGTACCGATTCGCCAACGGCTTTCAGCCCGGCGAAGTGGATCACGGTGTCGATAGCGTGATCGTGCAGGATCTCGGTCATCAACGCTTCGTTACGGATATCGCCTTCAACAAACGTTGGATGTTTGCCGCCTAAACGCTCGATAACGGGCAGTACGCTGCGCTTACTGTTACAGAGGTTATCAAGAATGATGACATCATGACCGTTTTGCAGTAATTGCACACAGGTATGACTTCCAATGTAACCGCTACCACCGGTAACCAGAACTCTCATAATTCGCTCCATTAGGCTTATGGTATGAAATAACCATAGCATAACAAAGATGCGAAAAGTGTGACATGGAATAAATTAGTGGAATCGTTTACACAAGAATTTAGCCGTTTTTTATGCGCGATTAAGTGATTATAAAACAGAGGGTTTATGAATGATTGCGCTTTTTATCTGAAAAAAAAGACGCGGTTTCATGCCTGGATGCGTCGAACCGTTGGCCGGAGAGGGCGCTTAGGCCGCCTACGGCACGGTCAGCACTACCGACTCAATTTATTTTTGTCAGCACATAGCGATAGAGTCCGCCGTCTGGCACGAACTCAAGACGATGGGTAATACAGGCAGGCGCATCTTCAGCGTGGTGCGAAACAAACAACAATTGCGTTTCACCTTCGCTAATCAGCACATCAACAAACCGGCGGATAAGCTGGCGATTGAGCGGATCAAGCCCCTGTAGTGGTTCATCGAGAATAAGCAACGTCGGATGTTTCACCAGTGCACGGACGATCAGCGCCAGGCGTTGTTGCCCCCAGGAAAGACTATGGAACGGAGCGTCAGCCGTGCGTTTATCAATGCCGAGAATATCCAGCCACTGCTGCACCAGTTTTTGCTGGCGATCCGAAACGGCCTGATAAATGCCAATCGAATCAAAATAGCCAGAAAGGATCACATTACGCACGGTAGTGCTGACCCGGTAATCCAGATGCAAACTACTGCTGACGTAACCGATATGCTTTTTGATATCCCAGATGGTTTCGCCGCTGCCGCGACGTCGTCCGAAAAGCGTCAAATCGTTGCTGTAACCTTGCGGATGATCGCCAGTAATCAGGCTTAATAACGTCGATTTTCCCGCGCCATTTGGACCGACAATTTGCCAGTGCTCGCCTGGATTCACCTGCCAGCTAAGGTTATTAAGAATGGGGCGATCGTTATAAGAAACCACGCCGTTGTTCAGCACAATGCGCGGTTCGTTGGCGGGTAAGGCGTGACGTGCTGAAGGTTCATCCGGCTCCGGCAGTTGTACACCTTCAAGCTGTTCACTATGCGCCAGTTGCGCGACGAGTGCTTGTTGGAGCAGTTCCTCTTTAGCGCTAGTTTCCGCTAACGTGCAATCCGCCAGCACGCCAGCAAACTGGACAAACTCCGGGATCTCATCGAAGCGATTGAGCACCAGTACCAGAGTAATACCGGACTGATGTAACGAGGCGAGTAGCTCAGCCAGCTGCTGACGTGAGGCAACATCCAGGCCATCGAACGGTTCATCAAGGATCAACAAGTCAGGCTCCGACATCAGCGCCTGGCACAGCAGGGTTTTTCGCGTCTCGCCAGTGGAAAGGTATTTAAAGCGTCGGTCGAGGAGGGCGGTAATACCGAACTGCTGCGCCAGTTGCATGCAACGCGGAGTATCCTTTACTTCATCCTGAATGATCTCAGCCGTGGTACGCCCGGTGTCATCTTCGCCAGGACTAAGCATATCGGTGTTATTCCGCTGCCATTCGTCGCTGACGAGCTTTTGCAATTGCTCGAAGGAGAGACGAGTGATGTGGGAAAACTGGCTTTGCCGTTCACCTTTCAAAAGCGGAAGTTCCCCCGCCAGCGCACGGGCCAGGGCCGATTTCCCGCTTCCATTCGAACCGACAAACGCCCAACTATCACCCGCGTTTAACGTTAGCTGAGGCAATTGCAGCGTTTTTGTGTCGCTAAGACGAAACGTGCCTTGCAAAATTTGCAACGATGACATTTTATATCCCATTTTGTGCAGCGATTACTGACAGGGATACGTGTTTCATAACAAATTGTCAACACGCTTAGCACAGCGTGGCGATAATCACGCTGTCGGCATTAAAGTAGGCCGTGACATTCTGTCCTTGCTGAAGAGAAGTCGCTTCATTTACCGGCACTGTGGCGCACAGTGTTTGCCCGTCGGGTAGCGCCATTAATACTTCGCACTGCTCTGCGCCGCGCTCAATATGACTAATAATACCCGGTAATTGGTTGTCGGCGTTTTGTGCGACCGCTTCGTCCTGAGTAATGCCTACCCACGGCGCTTTTAGTAATATCAACACTTCTTTGCCTTCATCCAGCCCCAGACGCGCGCCGCTTTGTGCGGTAATTGCGACTTTCAGGCGTGTTTTTCCGTCAGCCAGTAAGACATCAACATGCTGTTGAACGTCATCATGATCGCGGGCGGTGATGGTGCCAAACCATTGGTTACGGGCGCTGGTTTGCAGTGAAAAACGTGAGATCGCGGCCAGCAGGCTGTTCAGCGGCAGGGCGTCATCGTCACTTAACACATCAAAGGCTTTTTGCTGGATTTGCGCCAGTAAGTCATAGAGCTGAATCAGTCGCTGACCATAGCGGGTCAGTACTGCGCCGCCTCCACCTTTACCGCCTGTTGCGCGCTCAACCAGAATATGCTCACTTAACTGATTCATCTCGTTAATGGCATCCCAGGCGCTTTTATAGCTGATACCGGCATCTTTCGCTCCCTGGCTAATGGAACCGGAAAGCGCAATGTGTTTTAGTAGCGAAATGCGGCGCGGGTCGGCGAATAATTTTTGTTGGAGCTTAAGGGTGAGAAGGATTTCGGCCTGCATAACAATGTCCTGGCAAAAGTCTTATTGTGACGGAAAACGAACGCCACGCAAAGCTGACCGCACAAAAGGGGAGTGCTTTTCTGTGCTTAGCGGTTAGAATAGTCTCATGACTATATCTGGAGTTGACCATGTTAGAGTTATTAAAAAGTCTGGTATTCGCCGTAATCATGGTACCTGTCGTGATGGCCATCATCCTGGGTCTGATTTACGGTCTTGGTGAAGTATTCAACATCTTTTCTGGTGTTGGTAAAAAAGACCAGCCCGGACAAAATCATTGATTCCCTGAATGCCCGCTTAGTCGGGCATTTTCTTTTTCTCAACTTCCTGCTTTTCCTGCCGATATTTTTTCTCATCTACCTCACAAAGGTTAGCAATAACTGCTGGGAAAATTCCGAACTTGCCGTTATATTGACGCCTACATAACGTTACATTAAGGGGTTACCAATGGCTCGTAAATGGTTGAACTTGTTTGCCGGGGCGGCACTCTCTTTCGCTGTTGCTGGCAATGCACTGGCAGATGAAGGGAAAATCACGGTGTTCGCCGCCGCATCACTGACTAACGCAATGCAGGACATTGCTACGCAGTATAAAAAAGAGAAAGGCGTGGATGTGGTTTCTTCTTTCGCTTCGTCATCTACTCTCGCCCGTCAGATTGAAGCGGGAGCCCCTGCGGATCTGTTTATTTCTGCCGATCAGAAATGGATGGATTATGCGGTTGATAAAAAAGCGATCGATACAGCTACGCGTCAGACACTGCTCGGCAATAGCCTGGTCGTTGTAGCACCGAAAGCCAGCGAGCAGAAAGATTTCACCATCGACAGCAAAACCAACTGGACTTCACTGCTGAATGGCGGTCGCCTGGCGGTTGGCGATCCGGAACATGTTCCCGCTGGCATTTATGCAAAAGAAGCACTGCAAAAACTGGGCGCATGGGATACGCTCTCCCCGAAACTGGCTCCGGCGGAAGATGTTCGTGGCGCGCTGGCGTTGGTCGAACGCAATGAAGCGCCGCTGGGTATTGTTTACGGTTCTGACGCAGTTGCCAGCAAAGGGGTAAAAGTGGTTGCCACCTTCCCGGAAGATTCACATAAAAAAGTGGAATACCCGGTTGCTGTTGTGGAAGGGCATAACAATGCGACAGTGAAAGCATTTTATGATTATCTGAAGGGGCCGCAGGCTGCGGAAATCTTTAAACGTTACGGATTTACAACCAAGTAATGATACTGACCGATCCAGAATGGCAGGCGGTTTTACTAAGCCTGAAAGTTTCTTCCCTGGCTGTGCTGTTTAGCCTGCCGTTTGGGATCTTTTTTGCCTGGTTACTGGTGCGTTGCACGTTTCCGGGCAAAGCTCTGCTCGATAGCGTACTGCATCTACCGCTGGTGTTACCGCCCGTGGTCGTCGGTTACTTATTATTAGTTTCGATGGGACGGCGCGGATTTATCGGTGAACGTCTGTATGACTGGTTTGGCATTACCTTCGCCTTTAGCTGGCGCGGCGCGGTTCTCGCTGCCGCCGTCATGTCGTTTCCGCTGATGGTGCGGGCAATTCGTCTGGCGCTGGAAGGGGTTGATGTCAAACTGGAACAGGCCGCAAGAACACTGGGTGCCGGGCGCTGGCGCGTTTTCTTTACTATCACGTTACCGCTGACCTTACCGGGCATTATTGTTGGTACGGTACTGGCTTTTGCTCGTTCTCTCGGTGAGTTTGGTGCAACCATCACCTTTGTGTCGAACATTCCTGGTGAAACGCGAACCATTCCTTCTGCCATGTATACCCTGATCCAGACCCCCGGCGGGGAAAGTGGCGCGGCGAGACTGTGCATTATTTCTATTGCACTGGCGATGATCTCCCTGTTGATTTCAGAATGGCTGGCCAGAATCAGCCGTGAACGGGCGGGGCGCTAATCATGCTGGAACTGAATTTTTCCCAGACGTTGGGCAACCATTGCCTGACCATTAATGAAACGCTGCCCGCCAATGGTATCACTGCTATCTTTGGCGTCTCCGGTGCCGGAAAAACTTCGCTGATTAACGCCATCAGTGGACTGACGCGCCCGCAAAAAGGGCGGATTGTCCTCAATGGGCGGGTACTAAATGATGCCGAAAAAGGTATCTGCCTGACGCCGGAAAAGCGTCGCGTTGGCTATGTTTTTCAGGATGCGCGGCTGTTCCCGCATTACAAAGTGCGTGGCAATCTGCGCTACGGCATGTCGAAAAGTATGGTCGATCAGTTCGATAAGCTGGTGGCGCTTTTAGGCATTGAACCGTTGCTTGACCGTTTACCAGGCAGCCTGTCCGGAGGCGAAAAACAGCGCGTGGCGATTGGTCGGGCTTTGCTGACAGCACCGGAATTGCTGTTGCTGGATGAACCGCTGGCGTCACTGGATATTCCGCGTAAACGCGAACTGTTGCCTTATCTGCAACGGCTGACACGGGAAATCAACATTCCGATGTTGTATGTCAGCCATTCGCTGGATGAGATCCTCCATCTGGCAGACAGAGTGATGGTACTGGAAAACGGTCAGGTGAAAGCCTTTGGCGTGCTGGAGGAAGTGTGGGGCAGTAGCGTGATGAATCCGTGGCTGCCGAAAGAGCAACAAAGTAGCATTCTGAAAGTGACGGTGCTTGAGCATCATCCGCATTACGCGATGACCGCGCTGGCGCTGGGCGATCAGCATTTGTGGGTCAATAAGCTGGACGAACCGCTGCAAGCTGCGCTACGCATCCGCATTCAGGCTTCAGATGTTTCTCTGGTTTTACAACCGCCGCAGCAAACCAGCATTCGTAACGTATTGCGGGCAAAAGTTGTTAATAGTTATGACGACAACGGCCAGGTGGAAGTGGAGCTGGAAGTCGGCGGTAAAACGCTGTGGGCGCGTATCAGCCCGTGGGCCAGGGATGAACTGGCGATCAAACCAGGCCTGTGGCTGTACGCGCAAATTAAAAGTGTGTCGATAACCGCCTGATTAAATCAGGTGGCTATAAATGAACTGGGCAATGCTGTCGGTGGTGTTATCACCAATCACAATGTTGGCGCGCGCTTTTACCGCGTCATCGGCGTTGCCCATCGCCACGCCTGTACCAGCGGCTTCCAGCATACTGATATCATTAAAGTTATCGCCGAATGCCACGACGTTTTCCATCGACCAACCTTGTGCCTCAACCCATTTCGTCAAACGTTTACCTTTGCTGTTGCCGCCGCGTGCAATATCAACCTGATCGTGCCAGGACCATTCACACTCAAGTCCCAGTTCATGTTCGACATGCTTACCAAAATGCTGCAATTGCGGCAGGTCATCGTGCGTCAGGGCGAACTTCCATACGGCGTTAACTTGTTGCGCCGTTTCAGCCAGAGAAGCGACTTGTGTGAAAGTCGGACGCTGTTCCGGTGGCAGGGTTTGCGCCCAGTTAGACGTGCGAATGACATGCCCGGTCGGGTGCTCATAGACCATTGCATCATCGACATACATCAGACCGTGAATGTGGTGTTCATTCAGCATCTCAATGAGTTGCAGGGCTTTATTAACGGGCATTGGGTCCGCTTCCAGCACTGTTTTTGCATGATAATCATACAAATAGGTGCCATTACAGCAAATAGCAGGTGTATCCAGCGCCAGCGCCTGATAAAAAGGATGAATAGCGACGTGATGGCGACCTGTGACGATGATTAATTGATAGCCTGCTTCGCAAGCGCGGGCCAGGGCTTCTATCGATGATGGAAGCAAGGTCTTTTTCGGGGTCAATAAGGTGCCGTCTAAGTCGAGAGCAATCACGCGTGTGGTCATGGCGTATTCCAGATTAAGGTTAAGAATTTTCGTCTGCGCGAATGGTACACCGATACCACTATCGGACAAAATTCTGCGTTTTAATTCAGCATTCACCGCCAAAAGCGACTAATTTTAGCTGTTACAGTCAGTTGCTAAATGCAAAGGAGCATTCATGAAGCAAACAGTTTATATCGCCAGCCCTGAGAGCCAGCAAATTCACGTCTGGAACCTGAATCATGAAGGCGCACTGACGCTGACACAGGTTGTCGATGTGCCGGGGCAGGTGCAGCCGATGGTGGTCAGCCCGGACAAACGTTATCTCTATGTTGGTGTGCGCCCTGAGTTTCGCGTCCTGGCGTATCGTATCGCCCCGGACGATGGCGCACTGACCTTTGCCGCAGAGTCTGCGCTGCCGGGTAGTCCGACGCATATTTCCACCGATCACCAGGGGCAGTTTGTCTTTGTAGGTTCTTACAATGCGGGTAACGTGAGCGTAACGCGTCTGGAAGATGGCCTGCCAGTGGGCGTCGTCGATGTGGTCGAGGGGCTGGACGGTTGCCATTCCGCCAATATCTCACCGGACAACCGTACGCTGTGGGTTCCGGCATTAAAGCAGGATCGCATTTGTCTGTTTACGGTCAGCGATGATGGTCATCTGGTGGCACAGGACCCTGCGGAAGTGACTACCGTTGAAGGGGCCGGCCCGCGTCATATGGTATTCCATCCAAACGAACAATATGCGTATTGCGTCAATGAGTTAAACAGCTCAGTGGATGTCTGGGAACTGAAAGATCCGCATGGCAATATCGAATGTGTCCAGACGCTGGATATGATGCCGGAAAACTTCTCCGACACCCGTTGGGCGGCTGATATTCATATCACCCCGGATGGTCGTCATTTATACGCCTGCGACCGTACCGCCAGCCTGATTACCGTTTTCAGCGTTTCGGAAGATGGCAGCGTGTTGAGTAAAGAAGGCTTCCAGCCAACGGAAACCCAGCCGCGCGGCTTCAATGTTGATCACAGCGGCAAGTATCTGATTGCCGCCGGGCAAAAATCTCACCACATCTCGGTATACGAAATTGTTGGCGAGCAGGGGCTACTGCATGAAAAAGGCCGCTATGCGGTCGGGCAGGGACCAATGTGGGTGGTGGTTAACGCACACTAACCGCTGATTTACCCGGCGCAGTCTCTTCTGCGCCGGTGTATTAACCTATCTCCTGTAACGCATGTCTCTGGCGTTCGACGATATTGGTCCACAAATTGTCTTTATCGTCAGTCCACAAATTAATCAGCAAGGCAAAAAAGCGTTCAGCTGCCGGAGAAAGCACGGCATCTTTGCGGCGAATAATCCCCAATGTCCGACGTATAACCGGTTCCACCAGCGGGATACCAATAATCGAAGAATAGGGTGCATGGGGCATTGCCAGACCAGGAAGCGCCGAAATCCCCAGTCCCGCCTCCACCAGTCCTAATGACGTCGAAAGATGACGCACTTCGTAAAACCAGTCCAGCTTCCAGGGCTTGTCGGCCAGCTGTTGTTCTATCAACAGTCGGTTGCCGCTGGAGGAGCGTACGCCAATCATTTTGTAACCCACTAACTCCTGCCATTCAACAAGCTGCTTTTTGGCCAATGGATGGTCACGCCGACAGGCCAGCACGAACGGCTCGTTGACCAGTGGGGTAAAATCAATGGATGAATTTGTGACGTTGTTCATGTTTATGCCAAAGTCTGATTCGTTACACAGCACCGATTCCATGCAATTATTCGTGCCTTGTTCCAGAATCCGCACTTTAATATTGGGATACAGCTCATTAAATTTACCGATTGCCAGCGGTAAAAAATAAAATACTGCGGTCGGAATACACGCTAATGTCACCATACCACGATGATAAGCATTCATATCACGAATATTAAAAAGCGTTTCATCGAATTTCTTTATTAATTCCCGCGCCTCCGGGAGCAACCTTTTTCCTGCTTTTGTTAACGTAACCTTGCGAGTTGTACGCTCAAATAGTTGGATATGTAAATCTTCCTCCATCTTTTTTATTCTTCGCGTTAATGCAGGTTGCGTAATATTGAGTAATTTAGCGGCATTGTTAAATGAACTGGACTCTGCCAGTATGACAAATGCCTTCATACTTGATAATTCATGCTTCATTATTACTCCGGAAAATGGAAGCGTCGATTTTGGGTGGCTGGCCGTTAAAAATTTTAACTGCATTTAGCCAACTTAAATTAATGAAAAAATGTTATTAATCGTTGAGCTAAAGTCATTAGAGATGCTTTGCCCTTAATGTAACCATATCGCAATAAGTTATGTTTTTAAATTGAGGGCATTATTATGAAAAAAATACCCTGCGTGATGATGCGAGGTGGAACCTCGAGGGGCGCGTTCCTGTTAGCGGAACATTTACCCGAAGATCAAACGCAGCGCGATAAAATATTGATGGCAATTATGGGTTCCGGTAACGATCTGGAAATTGACGGTATTGGCGGCGGTAATCCGCTGACCAGTAAAGTCGCCATTATTAGCCGTTCCAGCGATCCGCGTGCTGATGTCGATTATCTGTTTGCTCAAGTTATCGTCCATGAGCAACGTGTCGATACCACGCCTAACTGCGGCAATATGCTGTCTGGCGTTGGGGCATTCGCCATTGAAAATGGTTTGATTGCAGCGACTTCGCCAGTTACCCGCGTACGTATCCGCAACGTCAATACGGGTACGTTCATCGAAGCTGATGTGCAAACGCCAAATGGTGTTGTCGAGTACGAGGGTAGCGCCAGAATTGACGGCGTACCGGGTACTGCCGCACCGGTTGCGCTCACTTTCCTGAATGCCGCCGGAACCAAAACCGGAAAAGTCTTCCCGACGGATAATCAGATTGATTATTTTGACGATGTCCCGGTGACCTGTATCGATATGGCGATGCCAGTTGTCATTATTCCTGCTGAATATCTGGGAAAAACAGGCTATGAATTACCGGCGGAGCTGGATGCCGACAAAGCATTATTAGCCCGCATTGAATCTATCCGTCTACAAGCGGGTAAAGCAATGGGCTTAGGCGATGTCAGTAATATGGTTATCCCTAAACCTGTGCTTATTTCTCCAGCGCAGAAAGGCGGAGCAATTAATGTGCGTTATTTTATGCCGCATTCTTGCCATCGCGCGCTGGCGATAACCGGTGCTATTGCCATTTCCAGTAGTTGTGCATTGGAAGGCACCGTCACCCGACAAATCGTCCCTTCTGTAGGATACGGCAATATCAATATTGAACACCCCAGTGGTGCGCTCGACGTTCATTTAAGTAATGAAGGTCAGGATGCCACGACGTTACGCGCATCTGTTATTCGGACAACCAGAAAAATATTTTCCGGTGAAGTTTTTCTTCCCTGAAAAAATTCGTTGTCAGGATAAGGACAATCAATAAAGGACTTCTGTATGAGTCATACAGAAAGAACAGGATTTTAAATGAATAAAAAATCGTTATGGAAGCTAATTCTGATATTAGCGATCCCATGTATTATTGGCTTTATGCCAGCTCCGGCAGGATTAAGCGAACTGGCGTGGGTGCTTTTTGGTATTTACCTGGCGGCCATTGTGGGGCTGGTTATCAAGCCTTTCCCGGAACCTGTCGTACTGTTAATTGCCGTTGCTGCCTCAATGGTGGTGGTCGGTAACTTATCCGACGGTGCGTTTAAGACCACCGCCGTATTAAGCGGTTACTCTTCAGGTACCACCTGGCTGGTGTTCTCGGCGTTTACCTTAAGCGCCGCATTTGTGACCACCGGCTTAGGTAAACGTATTGCCTATCTGCTGATTGGTAAAATCGGTAACACCACGCTGGGTCTGGGTTACGTTACGGTATTCCTCGATCTGGTACTGGCTCCGGCAACACCGTCTAACACCGCGCGTGCGGGCGGCATTGTGTTACCGATCATCAACAGCGTGGCGGTGGCTTTGGGGTCAGAACCGGAAAAAAGTCCGCGTCGTGTTGGACATTACCTGATGATGTCCATTTACATGGTCACCAAAACCACCAGCTATATGTTCTTTACCGCAATGGCGGGGAACATTCTGGCGCTGAAAATGATCAACGACATTCTGCACCTGCAAATTAGCTGGGGTGGATGGGCGCTGGCCGCCGGATTGCCGGGCATCATTATGCTGCTGGTCACCCCGCTGGTGATTTACACCATGTATCCGCCAGAAATTAAGAAGGTGGATAATAAAACCATCGCCAAAGCGGGCCTTGCCGAACTGGGACCGATGAAAATCCGCGAAAAAATGCTGCTCGGTGTCTTTGTGCTGGCGCTGCTGGGCTGGATTTTCAGTAAGTCCCTGGGGGTTGATGAATCCACCGTGGCAATCGTTGTTATGGCGACCATGCTGCTGCTGGGTATCGTTACCTGGGAAGACGTGGTTAAAAATAAAGGCGGCTGGAATACCTTAATCTGGTACGGCGGTATTATCGGCTTAAGCTCCTTATTATCGAAAGTTAAATTCTTCGAATGGTTAGCTGAAGTCTTTAAAAATAACCTGGCATTTGATGGTCACGGTAACGTTGCTTTCTTCGTTATTATTTTCCTCAGCATCATCGTTCGTTATTTCTTCGCTTCCGGTAGTGCCTATATCGTTGCTATGTTACCGGTATTTGCCATGCTGGCGAACGTCTCCGGCGCACCGTTAATGTTAACCGCGCTGGCACTGTTGTTCTCCAACTCCTATGGCGGCATGGTTACTCACTATGGCGGCGCGGCAGGTCCGGTCATCTTTGGCGTGGGTTATAACGATATTAAATCCTGGTGGTTGGTCGGTGCGGTACTGACGATATTAACCTTCCTGGTGCATATCACCCTCGGCGTGTGGTGGTGGAATATGCTGATCGGCTGGAACATGCTGTAAATATACTCGTCATACTTCAAGTTGCATGTGCTGCGTCTGCGTTCGCTCACCCCAGTCACTTACTTATGTAAGCTCCTGGGGATTCACTCGCTTGTCGCCTTCCTGCAACTCGAATTATTTAGAGTATATCCATTTATTATCTTTCTGCGCACTTCTCGGTGCGCAGATATCTGGAGCATTTGATGATCAAGTTATCTGAAAAAGGCGTGTTTCTCGCCAGTAATAACGAAATAATTGCCGAAGAACATTTCACCGGCGAAATTAAAAAAGAAGAAGCAAAAAAAGGCACTATTGCCTGGTCTATTCTCTCTTCTCATAATACGTCCGGAAATATGGATAAACTTAAAATTAAGTTTGATTCATTAGCCTCTCACGATATTACCTTTGTTGGTATTGTACAGACCGCTAAAGCGTCCGGTATGGAACGTTTCCCGCTGCCGTATGTGCTGACCAACTGCCATAACTCACTTTGCGCCGTCGGTGGCACCATTAACGGTGATGACCATGTTTTTGGTTTATCGGCGGCTCAGCGTTATGGCGGTATTTTTGTGCCTCCGCATATTGCGGTCATCCATCAATATATGCGTGAGATGATGGCAGGCGGCGGCAAAATGATCCTCGGGTCAGACAGCCACACCCGTTACGGTGCATTAGGGACAATGGCAGTCGGTGAGGGCGGCGGCGAGTTGGTAAAACAATTGCTTAATGACACCTGGGATATCGACTATCCGGGAGTTGTTGCGGTGCATCTGACCGGAAAACCAGCGCCGTATGTGGGGCCACAGGATGTGGCGCTGGCTATCATCGGTGCCGTGTTCAAAAACGGCTACGTCAAAAACAAAGTGATGGAATTCGTAGGTCCCGGTGTTGCTGCGCTCTCTACCGATTTCCGTAACAGCGTTGACGTTATGACCACGGAAACGACCTGTTTAAGTTCTGTCTGGCAAACCGATGAAGAAGTCCATAACTGGCTGGCGCTGCACGGTCGCGGCCAGGATTACTGCCAGCTTAACCCTCAACCGATGGCGTACTACGATGGCTGCATCAGCGTTGATTTAAGCGCCATCAAACCAATGATTGCGCTGCCGTTTCACCCGAGCAACGTGTATGAAATCGACACGCTGAACCAGAACCTGACCGATATTCTGCGTGAGATTGAAATTGAGTCCGAGCGCGTGGCGCACGGTAAAGCCAAACTCTCGCTGCTGGATAAAGTCGAAAACGGTCGCCTGAAAGTGCAGCAGGGGATTATCGCGGGCTGTTCTGGCGGTAACTACGAAAACGTCATCGCGGCGGCGAATGCACTGCGCGGTCAATCCTGTGGCAATGACACCTTCTCGTTAGCGGTTTACCCGTCATCACAGCCGGTGTTTATGGATCTCGCCAAAAAAGGTGTGGTAGCAGATTTGATTGGCGCAGGCGCAATCATCAGAACCGCGTTCTGCGGCCCATGCTTTGGCGCGGGCGATACGCCAATCAACAACGGTTTGAGTATTCGCCACACCACGCGTAACTTCCCGAACCGCGAAGGCTCTAAGCCAGCCAATGGGCAGATGTCAGCGGTGGCGTTGATGGACGCTCGTTCTATCGCTGCGACTGCGGCAAACGGTGGCTATTTAACCTCTGCCAGCGAACTTGATTGCTGGGACAACGTACCGGAGTACGCCTTCGATGTAACGCCGTATAAAAACCGTGTTTATCAGGGCTTTGTGAAAGGGGCGACCCAGCAACCGTTGATTTACGGACCGAACATAAAAGACTGGCCAGAATTGGGGGCGCTAACTGACAATATCGTCCTCAAAGTGTGCTCGAAGATCCTCGACGAAGTGACCACCACCGACGAACTGATCCCTTCCGGTGAAACCTCTTCTTATCGTTCAAATCCGATTGGTCTGGCGGAGTTTACCCTGTCACGCCGCGATCCAGGTTATGTTGGCAGAAGTAAAGCGACTGCTGAGCTGGAAAATCAGCGTCTGGCGGGGAATGTCAGCGAGCTGACAGAGGTGTTTGCGCGCATTAAGCAGATTGCTGGTCAGGAGCATATTGATCCGCTGCAAACTGAAATTGGCAGCATGGTCTATGCGGTGAAACCAGGCGATGGTTCTGCGCGTGAGCAGGCGGCGAGCTGCCAGCGTGTGATTGGCGGTCTGGCGAATATTGCCGAGGAGTACGCGACTAAACGCTACCGTTCTAACGTCATCAACTGGGGGATGTTACCGCTGCAGATGGCGGAAGCACCAACGTTTGAAGTGGGGGATTACATTTACATCCCTGGCATTAAAGCAGCGCTGGATAATCCGGGTACGACGTTTAAAGGTTATGTGATCCATGAAGATGCGCCGGTAACGGAAATTACGCTTTACATGGAAAGCCTGACGGCCGAAGAGCGCGAGATTATCAAGGCGGGTAGTTTGATTAACTTCAATAAAAACCGTCAGATGTAAAAAGCGCCATGTGAATGTAGGTCGCATTCGGCACTTATTGTCGGATGCGATGCTGGCGCATCTTATCCGACCTACAAATCGCATCGAACCGTAGGCCGGATAAGGCGTTTACGCCGCATCCGGCAAATAGTTAATAGCTCTTACTTCTTCGCCTCTGCAACCACTTTGCTACCCACGCCGCGGTTATTGTATTCCCACATGCGGTTGTAGTTAGTGTCATTCAGATTGCGTTGTATTTCGTCGTTATCATCAACGCTGCCGGTGTTACCCGCAAACGGACGATTAGAGATCACCGCATCAGCCCAGGGTTTGGCTGTGTTAAAACCTTCGTTGATGGCGCTATCACGGATCACCACCTGACCGTTGGTATTGGCATCAACATCCAGCGAGCGACCCAGTTGCGCCACGCCATCACCGGAAGCATTGAAACGGCTGTTTACGGCGAGGAAACCGTAATAGATGTTAGACAGCGTAGCCGGTGCAAACACATACGCTTCTTGCTGAGTACGTGAGTTCACCACGCGGAATTCGGTGTTATCGAACACCACTGCGCCGCGACCAGAAACGATATCCACATCCCCTTCAATGTAACTGTTGGTCACCAGAGTACGCGGCTGACGGTTGGTTTCCAGACGGTTTTGCACACCACTGTTGGTGACAAAGAAGGTATTCTGACGACCGAGAATGTTGACGTTATTGATCTGCACTTTGTCACCATCAGTACGCAGTGCCACCGCCGGATGGTTACCCGCATCTACGCTATCGCCCAGCGTGTTTTCGATGGTCAGATTTTGCAGTTGCAGGCCATTGTTTTGTGACCAGAAGACCGCAGAGCAGAGAACACCGATACTGTCGCTGCGTTTGCTCTGGCAGCTATCGTACATATACCACGCTGGTTTACCTGGCATATATTTGCCGCGCGGGTTGACGTCGTGACGCCAGTCGGCAGGGCTCATGCCCCCATCAAGGGAAAGCCCAATCTTCACATCAATCGGTTTTTCACCTGTACCGTACAGAGTAATTCCACCCGGAGCGGCAGGGACATACACCGTTCCCTGATACTCACCAGGCATCACGGCAATATACTGGCGCTTGTTGGTGCGCTTGATAATTGCCGCATCTACCGCCGCCTGAATCGTGGTATGCGTTACACCTTGAGTACCCGCCGGGCCGACAACAAAGTCAGGTTGCGCAGGCAGGGTAATCGGGGAAGGATTCCACGCTGCCGCACCTGGTGTCAGGGATGCAAAATAGTGTTGAGCATCGAAATTCTGCGCTTCTTTTGCCGACAGAATCGGGCGAGAAGAGGTACCAGGCGCGGTTTGATCAGAAGGACGTTGATCGGGCGGTGTTGAGCTACAGGCGGTCAGCGTCACGCCAAAAGCCAATGCCAGCGCCAGACGGGAAACTGAAAATGTGTTCACAGGTTGCTCCGGGCTATGAAATAGAAAAATGAATCCGTTGAAGCCTGCTTTTTTATACTAACTTGAGCGAAACGGGAAGGTAAAAAGACAAAAAGTTGTTTTTAATACCTTTAAGTGATACCAGATGGCATAGCGCCATCTGGCAGAGTGATTAACTAAACATCGCAGTAATCGAGGCGCTTGCCAGAGAATGGAAATGGACGTTAAACCCGACCATCGCGCCGCTGGCACCTTCATCGACATCAATACGTTCTACATCCAGCGCGTGAACGGTAAAAATGTAGCGATGGGTTTCGCCTTTCGGCGGCGCTGCACCATCGTACCCGGTTTTACCAAAGTCGGTACGCGTCTGCAAAACGCCGTCTGGCATTGCTACCAGACCAGAGCCAAACCCTTGCGGTAATACGCGGGTATCAGCGGGTAAATTAACAACTACCCAGTGCCACCAGCCGGAGCCGGTTGGCGCATCCGGGTCGTAGCAGGTGACAACAAAACTTTTCGTTCCCGCAGGAACATCATCCCACGCCAGATGCGGTGAAACATTATCGCCATCGTAACCCATGCCGTTAAAGACATGACGATGTGGCAACTTATCGCCATCGCGCAGATCATTACTGATGAGTTTCATGAACCCTCCTTTCTAGTTTGCAGAAAGTGTAGCCAGAAACCCTCACGCTGACTTCCCGTTATTGGCAAAAAAATGTTTCATCCTGCACCGCACGATTAACCGCTGCGGTCAGACGCTGCAACTGTTGCGGGAGAATAATATAGGGCGGCATCAGGTAAATCAGTTTGCCAAAAGGCCGGATCCAGACACCCTGTTCGACAAAGAATTTTTGCAGCGCTGCCATATTCACCGGACGAGTGGTTTCGACCACGCCAATGGCCCCTAGCACGCGCACATCGGCAACCATTTTGGCATCACGGGCTGGTGCCAGTTGCTCGCGCAGTTGTACTTCAATAGCCACCACCTGCTGCTGCCAGTCGCCAGATTCGAGAATCGCCAGGCTGGCGTTTGCTGCCGCGCAGGCTAGCGGATTGCCCATAAAAGTTGGCCCATGCATAAAGCAACCGGCTTCGCCGTTACTGATGGTTTCCGCAACCTCGCGCGTGGTGAGTGTGGCGGAAAGGGTCATTGTACCGCCGGTTAAGGCTTTACCGAGGCACAAAATGTCCGGCGCGATATCTGCATGTTCACAGGCAAACAGTTTGCCAGTACGACCAAATCCGGTGGCGATCTCGTCGGCAATCAGCAAGATACCTTCGCGATCGCACATTTTGCGGATTCGTTTTAACCATTCCGGATGGTAGATGCGCATCCCGCCTGCGCCCTGGACAATCGGTTCAATGATCACCGCCGCGATTTCATGACGATGCGCCGCCATCAGGCGGGCAAAGCCCACCATATCGCGCTCATCCCATTCACCATCCATGCGGCTTTGCGGGGCGGGAGCAAACAAGTTTTCTGGCAGATAGCCTTTCCACAGACTGTGCATTGAGTTATCCGGATCGCACACCGACATCGCGCCAAAGGTATCGCCATGATAACCATTGCGGAAGGTCAGAAAACGCTGGCGCGCTTCGCCTTTGGCTTGCCAGTACTGCAACGCCATTTTCATCGCCACTTCCACCGCTACGGAACCGGAGTCCGCGAGAAAAACGCATTCCAGCGGTTGCGGCGTCATTGCCACCAGTTTGCGGCACAGCTCAATGGCTGGCGCATGGGTGATACCGCCAAACATCACATGCGACATGGCATCAATTTGCGACTTCATCGCCGCATTAAGCTGCGGGTGATTGTAACCGTGGATCGCCGCCCACCAGGACGACATACCGTCAACCAGGCGTCTGCCGTCAGACAAAATTAGCTCGCAACCTTCGGCGCTCGCCACCGGATAAACCGGTAGCGGGGAGGTCATGGATGTGTATGGGTGCCAGATATGGCGTTGGTCAAAGGCAAGATCGTCCGTTGTCATAATCGACTTGTAAACCAAATTGAAAAGATTTAGGTTTACGAGTCTACACCGAATTAACAACAAAAAACACGTTTTGGAGAAGCCCCATGGCTCACCGCCCACGCTGGACATTGTCGCAAGTCACAGAATTATTTGAAAAACCGTTGCTGGATCTGCTGTTTGAAGCGCAGCAGGTGCATCGTCAGCATTTCGATCCACGTCAGGTGCAGGTCAGCACTTTGCTGTCAATTAAGACCGGAGCTTGTCCGGAAGATTGCAAATACTGCCCGCAAAGCTCGCGCTACAAAACCGGGCTGGAAGCCGAGCGGTTGATGGAAGTTGAACAGGTGCTGGAGTCGGCGCGCAAAGCGAAAGCGGCAGGATCGACGCGCTTCTGCATGGGCGCGGCGTGGAAGAATCCCCACGAACGCGATATGCCCTACCTGGAACAAATGGTGCAGGGAGTAAAAGCGATGGGGCTGGAGGCGTGTATGACGCTGGGTACGTTGAGTGAATCTCAGGCGCAGCGCCTTGCGAATGCCGGGCTGGATTACTACAACCACAACCTCGACACCTCGCCGGAGTTTTACGGCAATATCATCACCACACGCACTTATCAGGAACGCCTCGATACGCTGGAAAAAGTGCGCGATGCCGGGATCAAAGTCTGCTCAGGTGGCATTGTGGGTTTAGGCGAAACGGTAAAAGATCGCGCCGGATTATTACTGCAACTGGCAAACCTGCCGACGCCGCCGGAAAGCGTGCCAATCAACATGCTCGTGAAGGTGAAAGGTACTCCACTGGCAGATAACGATGATGTCGATGCCTTTGATTTTATTCGCACCATTGCCGTAGCGCGGATCATGATGCCGACCTCTTACGTGCGCCTTTCTGCCGGACGCGAGCAGATGAACGAACAGACTCAGGCGATGTGCTTTATGGCCGGGGCTAACTCGATTTTCTACGGTTGCAAACTGCTAACCACGCCGAATCCGGAAGAAGATAAAGACCTGCAACTGTTCCGCAAACTGGGGCTAAATCCACAGCAAACTGCCGTGCTGGCAGGGGATAACGAACAACAGCAGCGTCTGGAGCAGGCACTGATGACCCCGGACACTGACGAATATTACAACGCGGCAGCACTATGAGCTGGCAGGAGAAAATCAACGCGGCGCTCGATGCGCGGCGTGCTGCCGATGCCCTGCGTCGCCGTTATCCGGTGGCGCAAGGGGCCGGACGCTGGCTGGTGGCGGATGATCGCCAGTATCTGAACTTTTCCTGCAATGATTACCTCGGCTTAAGCCATCATCCGGACATCATTCGTGCATGGAAGCAGGGAGCGGAGCAATTTGGCGTCGGTAGCGGCGGTTCCGGTCACGTCAGCGGTTATAGCGTGGCGCATCAGGCGCTGGAAGAAGAACTGGCCGAGTGGCTGGGCTATTCGCGGGCACTGCTGTTTATCTCTGGTTTTGCCGCTAACCAGGCAGTTATTACCGCGATGACGGCGAAAGAGGACCGTATTGTTGCCGATCGGCTGAGTCACGCCTCATTGCTGGAAGCTGCCAGTTTAAGCCCGGCGCAGCTTCGCCGTTTTACCCATAACGATGTCGCTCATCTGGCGCGACTGCTTGCTTCCCCCTGTCCGGGGCAGCAACTGGTGGTGACAGAAGGCGTGTTCAGCATGGACGGCGATAGTGCGCCACTGGCGGAAATCCAGCAGGTAACGCAACAGCACAATGGCTGGTTGATGGTCGATGATGCCCACGGCACGGGCGTTATCGGGGAGCAGGGGCGCGGCAGCTGCTGGTTGCAAAAGGTAAATCCAGAATTGCTGGTGGTGACTTTTGGCAAAGGATTTGGCGTCAGCGGGGCAGCGGTGCTTTGCTCCGATGCGGTGGCGGATTATCTACTGCAATTTGCCCGCCATCTTATTTACAGCACCAGTATGCCGCCCGCTCAGGCGCAGGCATTACGTGCGTCGCTGGCGGTCATTCGCAGTGATGAGGGTGATGCACGGCGCGAAAAACTGGCGGCACTCATTACGCGTTTTCGTGCCGGAGTACAGGATTTGCCGTTTACGCTTGCTGATTCATGCAGCGCCATCCAGCCATTGATCGTCGGTGATAACAGCCGTGCGTTACAACTGGCAGAAAAACTGCGCCAGCAAGGCTGCTGGGTCACGGCGATTCGCCCACCAACCGTACCTGCTGGTACTGCGCGACTGCGCTTAACACTAACCGCCGCGCATGAAATGCAGGATATCGACCGTCTGCTGGAGGTGCTGCATGGCAACGGTTAATAAACAAGCCATTGCAGCGGCATTTGGTCGGGCAGCCGCGCACTATGAGCAACATGCGGATCTACAGCGCCAGAGTGCTGACGTCTTACTGGCAATGCTTCCACAGCGTAAATACACCCACGTACTGGACGCGGGTTGTGGACCTGGCTGGATGAGCCGCCACTGGCGGGAACGTCACGCGCAGGTGACGGCGTTAGATCTCTCGCCGCCAATGCTTGTTCAGGCACGCCAGAAGGATGCCGCAGACCATTATCTGGCGGGAGATATCGAATCCCTGCCGTTAGCGACTGCAACCTTCGATCTTGCATGGAGCAATCTCGCGGTGCAGTGGTGCGGTAATTTATCCACGGCACTCCGCGAGCTATACAGGGTGGTGCGCCCCGGAGGCGTGGTCGCGTTTACCACGCTGGTGCAGGGATCGCTCCCTGAATTACATCAGGCGTGGCAGGTGGTGGACGAGCGCCCGCATGCTAATCGCTTTTTACCGCCAGATAAAATCGAACAGTCGCTGAACGGCCTGCATTATCAACATCATATTCAGCCCATCACGCTGTGGTTTGATGATGCGCTCAGTGCCATGCGTTCGCTGAAAGGCATCGGTGCCACGCATCTTCATGAAGGGCGCGACCCGCGAATATTAACGCGTTCGCAGTTGCAGCGATTACAACTGGCCTGGCCGCAACAACAGGGGCGATATCCTCTGACGTATCATCTTTTTTTGGGAGTAATTGCTCGTGAGTAAACGTTATTTTGTCACCGGAACAGATACCGAAGTGGGGAAAACTGTCGCCAGTTGTGCACTTTTACAAGCCGCGAAGGCAGCAGGTTATCGGACGGCAGGTTATAAACCGGTCGCCTCTGGCAGCGAAAAGACCCCGGAAGGCTTACGTAATAGTGACGCGCTGGCGTTACAGCACAACAGCAGCCTGCAGCTGGATTACGCAACGGTAAATCCTTACACCTTCGCAGAACCCACTTCGCCGCACATCATCAGCGCACAAGAGGGCAGGCCGATAGAATCATTGGTAATGAGCGCCGGATTACGCGGGCTTGAACAACAGGCTGACTGGGTGTTAGTGGAAGGTGCTGGCGGCTGGTTTACGCCGCTTTCTGACACTTTCACTTTTGCGGATTGGGTAACACAGGAACAACTGCCGGTGATACTGGTAGTTGGTGTGAAACTCGGCTGTATTAATCACGCGATGTTGACGGCACAGGCAATACAACACGCCGGGCTGACTCTGGCGGGTTGGGTGGCGAATGATGTCACGCCTCCGGGAAAACGTCACGCTGAATATATGACCACGCTCACCCGCATGATTCCCGCGCCGCTGCTGGGAGAGATCCCCTGGCTTGCAGAAAATCCAGAAAATGCGGCAACCGGAAAGTACATAAACCTTGCCTTGTTGTAGCCATCCTGTATTTGGTTAAATTGCGAGCGAGATCGCGTCTTCGATTGACTGCAATTTAACCAATTAAATTCTAAAATAATCACGAAAAAAATTTTACTTCCGCATCATGCGATGTATGTGGGAATTGCCCAGGCGGCGGGGGATAGGGGCTGCAGACAGTTATCCACTATTCCTGTGGATAACCATGTGTATTAGAGTTAGAAAACACGAGGCAAGCGAGAGAATACGCGGCTTGCACGCGAATTGGCGTTAAAGACGGCTCAAAGAAATATCTTTTATTTTTTAACTGGTTAGATAATTGCAATGGCAGTCACTGAAGAGGCATCTCTTGCCATAAAACTGTCATCACTCATCTTGACAAATGTTAAAAAAGCCGTTGCTTTGGGGATAACCCGGTAAGGCCGGAGTTTTATCTCGCCACAGAGTAAATTTTGCTCATGTTTGACAGCGGAGTTTACGCTGTAACAGAAATATTATGGTGAGAAACTGTTTTTTTATCCAGTATAATTTGTTGGCATAATTAAGTACGACGAGTAAAATTACATACCTGCCCGCCCAACTCCTTCAGGTAGCGACTCATGAGTAAACCGTTCAAACTGAATTCCGCTTTTAAACCTTCTGGCGATCAGCCAGAGGCGATTCGACGTCTCGAAGAGGGGCTGGAAGATGGCCTGGCGCACCAGACGTTACTTGGCGTGACTGGCTCCGGGAAAACCTTCACCATTGCCAATGTCATTGCTGATCTTCAGCGCCCTACCATGGTACTTGCGCCCAACAAAACGCTGGCGGCCCAGTTGTATGGCGAAATGAAAGAGTTCTTCCCGGAAAACGCGGTGGAATATTTCGTCTCCTACTACGACTACTATCAGCCGGAAGCCTATGTACCGAGTTCCGACACCTTCATTGAGAAAGATGCCTCGGTTAACGAACATATTGAACAGATGCGTTTGTCCGCCACCAAAGCGATGCTGGAGCGGCGTGATGTGGTTGTGGTGGCGTCTGTTTCCGCGATTTATGGTCTGGGCGATCCTGATTTATATCTCAAGATGATGCTCCATCTCACGGTCGGCATGATTATCGATCAGCGCGCGATCCTGCGCCGACTGGCGGAGCTGCAATACGCTCGTAATGATCAGGCATTCCAGCGTGGTACTTTCCGCGTTCGTGGTGAGGTGATTGATATCTTCCCAGCAGAATCGGATGACATTGCACTTCGCGTGGAGCTGTTTGACGAGGAAGTGGAACGATTGTCGTTATTTGACCCGCTCACCGGGCAGATTGTTTCCACTATTCCACGTTTTACCATCTACCCGAAAACGCACTACGTCACGCCGCGCGAGCGCATCGTACAGGCGATGGAAGAGATCAAAGAAGAACTGGCCGCCAGACGCAAAGTGCTGTTGGAGAATAACAAACTGCTGGAAGAGCAGCGGCTGACCCAGCGTACCCAGTTTGATCTGGAGATGATGAACGAGCTGGGCTACTGTTCCGGGATTGAGAACTACTCGCGCTTCCTCTCCGGTCGTGGACCGGGTGAGCCACCGCCGACGCTGTTTGATTACCTGCCTGCCGATGGGCTGCTGGTGGTCGATGAATCACACGTCACCATTCCGCAAATTGGCGGCATGTATCGCGGTGACCGGGCGCGTAAAGAGACGCTGGTGGAGTACGGCTTCCGCCTGCCATCAGCGCTGGATAACCGTCCGCTGAAATTTGAAGAGTTCGAAGCATTAGCGCCGCAAACCATCTATGTTTCGGCGACGCCGGGTAATTACGAGCTGGAAAAATCGGGCGGCGATGTGGTGGATCAGGTGGTGCGTCCAACCGGATTGCTGGATCCGATTATCGAAGTGCGGCCAGTGGCGACACAGGTCGATGATCTTCTATCGGAGATTCGTCAGCGAGCGGCAATTAACGAACGCGTACTGGTTACAACTCTGACCAAGCGAATGGCGGAAGATCTCACGGAATATCTCGAAGAACACGGCGAGCGCGTGCGTTATCTTCACTCCGATATCGACACCGTCGAGCGTATGGAGATTATCCGCGACTTGCGTCTGGGCGAGTTCGACGTGCTGGTGGGGATCAACTTACTGCGCGAAGGTCTGGATATGCCGGAGGTTTCGCTGGTGGCGATCCTCGACGCCGACAAAGAAGGCTTCCTGCGTTCTGAACGTTCGTTAATCCAGACTATTGGTCGTGCGGCGCGTAACGTTAACGGTAAAGCGATTCTCTACGGCGATAAGATCACCCCGTCAATGGCGAAAGCGATTGGCGAAACCGAACGTCGTCGCGAGAAACAGCAGAAGTACAACGAGGAACACGGTATTACGCCGCAGGGCTTGAACAAGAAAGTGGTCGATATCCTGGCGCTGGGGCAGAACATTGCTAAAACCAAAGCGAAGGGCAGAGGAAAATCGCGACCGATTGTTGAGCCGGATAATGTGCCGATGGATATGTCGCCTAAAGCGTTGCAGCAGAAGATCCATGAACTGGAAGGGTTGATGATGCAACACGCGCAGAATCTGGAGTTCGAAGAAGCGGCGCAAATTCGTGACCAGTTGCATCAGCTGCGTGAATTGTTCATTGCCGCGTCGTGACAAGATGAAAAAGCCGGAATGTTCTTCCGGTTCAGATTAACGATCAAGTCAAAAAAGTGCTCGAACGGTCCCCTCGTCCCTCCGGGGAGAGGGTGAGGGGAACAGGTCGCATTGCACCAGAAGCCTGGTCAGCAATCTCGGCCACATTAACCCAGTGCTTGTAACGCCTTTTCCAGTGCGTTATGTAACAACTGGCGGTCATGACGATACGGAATATCGCTGGCCTCCAGTACCTCCTGAATCACAATCCGCTCTTTCACCGCCGAGGCATCCACTTTTGGCCCGACGATGACCGCATCAATGACCTTTTTACCGACATACTGCTCCATAATTGCCAGCTTGCTTTCCAGCTTCAAATTAGCCGCAGGTAAACTCAACTCACGCCCCAGATTGCCGATATAGACCATCGGCGCTGGCGTGCGGCGTAATGCCTGTGCGATTTCCTTCAGCAGCAGAATTGGCATCAGGCTTGTATAAAAACTGCCAGGCCCAATAATGATGAGATCCGCTTCATTGATAGCGTGAACAGCCTCACGCGTTGCGGGTACATTCGGCGTTAACAGTAACTCCTGAATCGGCGTAGTTAACTGGTCGATATTGACCTCGCCGTAAACTTCATGCCCCTGATCGTCAATCGCCATCAGATCCACCGGATGCTCCGACATCGGAATCAAATGTGCGTCCACTTTCAGCAGATTGCGAATCAGATTGATCGCTTCAAGAGGTCGCACGCTAAGGTGATCCAGTGCCTTCAGCATCAGGTTTCCAAGGTTGTGTCCGGAAAGTTCGCCATTACCGCCGAAACGATATTCAAACATTGCGGAAGCGACGCTGGGTTCAGTTATCAGCTGGTTGAGGCAGTTACGCATATCGCCCCAGGCAATACCGCCTTCTGAGCGGCGAATACGCCCCGTCGATCCGCCATTATCCGTGGTGGTGACGATACCCGTTAAACGAGAACCCAAAGACGAAAGTGATGAGAGAACGCGTCCCAGTCCATGCCCTCCGCCGAGAGCAACGACACGATCAAGATCAGCCAGCGTACGATTGCGCATATAGTTTCCTGGAGTCAGATTATCCGCGCTACAGTAGCGCAAATTGCGGGGAAACAGCAATTAACCTGCCAATATTGAGGATACAAACTATTTTCTTCTACCTCTAAAGGATGAAGCACGCTATGCCTCTCTGATGATGTATATCAAAGTAAAACCGCCATTTTCCCTTATTCTGTAGCGAAATAGCACGATCATGACGCTATATACATGATTACATAGCGAAAGTGTGGATGGTAAAAATCTCATTTACACGCTAGTATCGGCTTAACCACTAAACACTCTAGCCTCTGCACCTGGGTCAACTGATACGGTGCTTTGGCCGTGACAATGCTCGTAAAGATTGCCACCAGGGCGAAGAAAGAAATGACTTCGCCTCCCGTATCTGGAAAGGTGTACATGGCTTCACAACTGACTGATGCATTTGCGCGTAAGTACTACTACTTGCGCCTGTCGATTACTGATGTGTGTAACTTTCGTTGCACCTACTGCCTGCCGGATGGCTACAAACCGAGCGGCGTCACCAATAAAGGCTTTCTTACCGTCGATGAAATTCGCCGGGTTACGCGCGCCTTTGCCAGTCTGGGCACCGAAAAAGTGCGCCTGACAGGCGGTGAGCCGTCTTTACGCCGCGACTTTACCGATATCATCGCCGCTGTGCGGGAAAACGACGCTATCCGCCAGATTGCGGTCACCACCAATGGTTACCGTCTGGAACGCGATGTGGCGAACTGGCGCGATGCGGGACTTACTGGCATCAACGTCAGCGTTGATAGCCTTGACGCTCGCCAGTTTCATGCCATTACCGGGCAGGATAAATTCAACCAGGTCATGGCAGGGATCGATGCTGCATTTGAGGCCGGTTTTGAGAAGGTCAAAGTCAATACCGTGCTGATGCGTGATGTTAATCATCATCAGCTCGACACCTTTCTGAACTGGATCCAGCATCGCCCTATCCAGCTGCGTTTCATCGAATTGATGGAAACGGGCGAGGGCAGCGAGCTCTTCCGTAAGCATCACATCTCTGGTCAGGTTCTGCGTGACGAGCTACTGCGTCGCGGCTGGATCCACCAATTACGTCAACGCAGTGACGGTCCCGCGCAAGTCTTTTGTCATCCGGATTACGCCGGAGAGATTGGCCTTATCATGCCGTATGAAAAAGACTTCTGCGCCACTTGCAACCGCCTGCGCGTTTCCTCCATTGGTAAACTCCATCTCTGCCTGTTTGGTGAAGGCGGCGTTAACCTGCGCGATCTGCTGGAAGACGATACCCAGCAACAGGCGCTGGAAGCGCGTATTTCAGCGGCGCTGCGGGAGAAGAAACAGACCCATTTCCTGCATCAAAACAACACCGGTATTACGCAAAACTTATCGTACATTGGCGGCTAAAACGTCAAAAGGAGAGATCAGATGAGTCAGGTAAGCACTGAATTTATCCCGACCCGTATTGCTATTCTTACGGTTTCTAATCGTCGCGGTGAAGAAGACGATACCTCCGGTCACTATCTGCGCGATTCGGCGCAGGAAGCGGGCCATCACGTTGTCGATAAAGCCATTGTGAAAGAAAACCGCTACGCTATTCGCGCTCAGGTATCTGCGTGGATCGCCAGCGACGATGTACAAGTGGTATTGATTACGGGGGGGACTGGCCTGACGGAAGGAGATCAGGCTCCCGAAGCGCTGCTGCCGTTGTTCGACCGTGAAGTTGAAGGTTTTGGTGAAGTGTTCCGGATGTTGTCGTTCGAAGAGATTGGCACTTCCACGTTGCAATCTCGTGCGGTAGCGGGCGTCGCTAACAAAACGCTGATTTTCGCCATGCCGGGTTCGACCAAAGCGTGCCGCACCGCGTGGGAAAATATCATCGCGCCGCAGCTCGATGCCCGTACACGTCCATGCAATTTCCATCCACATTTGAAGAAATAAGTATGTCGCAACTGACCCATATCAACGCCGCTGGCGAAGCGCACATGGTGGATGTCTCCGCCAAAGCGGAAACCGTGCGTGAAGCACGGGCGGAAGCCTTTGTCACCATGCGCAGCGAGACGCTGGCGATGATTATTGATGGTCGCCACCATAAAGGCGACGTATTTGCCACTGCGCGTATTGCCGGTATTCAGGCGGCAAAACGCACCTGGGATCTGATCCCGCTGTGTCATCCGCTGATGCTCAGCAAAGTTGAAGTCAATTTACAGGCTGAGCCGGAGCACAATCGGGTGCGTATAGAAACCTTATGCCGCCTGACCGGGAAAACCGGTGTCGAAATGGAAGCGTTAACCGCGGCCTCCGTGGCGGCGCTGACCATTTATGACATGTGCAAAGCGGTGCAAAAAGATATGGTAATTGGTCCGGTACGTTTGCTGGCGAAGAGTGGCGGCAAGTCGGGTGACTTTAAGGTGGAAGCGGATGATTAAAGTTCTTTTTTTCGCCCAGGTGCGCGAGTTGGTGGGAACAGATGCAACCGAAGTGGCTGCGGATTTCCCAACCGTTGAAGCGTTACGCCAACATCTGGCTGCGCAGAGCGATCGCTGGGCGCTGGCGCTGGAAGATGGCAAATTGCTGGCTGCCGTCAACCAGACGCTGGTGAGTTTTGACCATCCGCTGACTGACGGCGACGAAGTGGCTTTCTTCCCGCCGGTAACCGGAGGTTAAGATGGCAGAAACCAAAATTGTTGTCGGCCCGCAGCCATTCAGCGTAGGAGAAGAGTACCCGTGGCTGGCTGAGCGTGATGAAGACGGTGCGGTAGTCACCTTTACCGGTAAGGTGCGCAACCATAACCTTGGCGACAGCGTCAAAGCATTAACCCTCGAACACTATCCGGGGATGACTGAAAAAGCACTGGCAGAAATTGTCGATGAAGCGCGTAACCGCTGGCCGCTGGGGCGCATCACGGTGATTCACCGCATCGGGGAATTATGGCCGGGAGATGAAATCGTTTTTGTCGGTGTCACCAGTGCGCATCGCAGCAGTGCGTTTGAAGCCGGGCAGTTTATTATGGATTATCTCAAAACCCGCGCACCGTTCTGGAAGCGTGAAGCCACGCCGGAAGGCGACCGCTGGGTTGAAGCTCGGGAGAGCGATCAGCAGGCGGCAAAACGCTGGTAGTTTTTTGTTAGCCGGATAAGGCACCGCTGCGTCCGGCAATTTCACCGCTCAGTACATGCGTTTACGCTGCGTCGATGCACAGCCTCATCATTTTGCAGTATCCTTAAGATATTCCTTATATCTTCAGGAGATCGTCATGGACAGATTCCCACGTTCTGATTCAATTGTACAACCCCGGGCTGGCTTGCAAACTTATATGGCGCAAGTCTATGGCTGGATGACCGTTGGCTTGTTGCTGACCGCATTTGTTGCCTGGTATGCGGCTAATTCCGCGGCCGTGATGGAGCTGTTGTTCACTAACCGTGTCTTTTTAATCGGTCTGATCATCGCGCAATTAGCATTGGTTATTGTGTTATCAGCGATGATTCAAAAGCTGAGCGCAGGTGTAACGACGATGCTCTTTATGCTTTATTCGGCGCTGACGGGTCTTACGCTTTCCAGTATTTTCATTGTCTATACCGCTGCTTCTATCGCCAGTACTTTCGTCGTTACTGCCGGGATGTTTGGCGCAATGAGCCTGTACGGTTACACCACGAAGCGCGATCTAAGCGGCTTTGGCAATATGCTGTTTATGGCGTTAATCGGCATTGTGCTGGCATCGCTGGTCAACTTCTGGCTGAAAAGCGAAGCATTGATGTGGGCAGTTACCTACATCGGCGTGATTGTCTTTGTCGGATTGACGGCGTATGACACTCAGAAATTGAAAAATATGGGTGAGCAGATTGATACCCGCGACACGTCGAACCTGCGCAAATATTCCATTCTTGGCGCGTTAACCTTGTATCTGGACTTCATCAACTTGTTCCTGATGTTGTTGCGGATCTTCGGCAACCGCCGTTAATTCTTTTTCACCATCAATATCCCGGCCATGTGTCGGGATTTTTTTCTTACTAAAAACGACACTTAACAAGTACCAGGTATAAAATATGCCTTATGGCCGAGCGGAAGTGTTTTCCGTATCCATAAATACAAAAGTATTTTGTATGCGTGGTTTTAAATTTATTGATGGTGAATATTAATATTTTATCTAAGGATAACTAAAAGAATGGAATCATACTCGCAAAACAGCAATAAATTAGATTTTCAGCACGAAGCCAGGATATTAAACGGCATATGGCTCATTACCGCTTTGGGTATGGTGGCAACCGCAGGGCTGGCCCTGGTGATCATCATGAATGCCGCATTAATGAGTGAACGACCCGTTTGGGTAATAAGTTGCTTAATGATTGTGTTATGGTCAGGCATTATCTCGCATGGACGAAATAAGCTCCTTGAACTGGCGGGGAAATGCCATAGTGAAGAGTTGTGGAGTCCGGTTCGTTGCGCTTTTACAGGTGCATTAACTCTCTATTACTATTTTATCGGCTTCTTTGGGATACTTGCAGCAATAGCGATAACGCTTGTCTGGCAAAGGCATACGCGTTTTTTTCATTAGTCGTAAATGCACATACTAAAGAACTTAACTAAACTTCACATCGCCGCTTCATTTTTCGCCCGCAGCTTCTTCGCCTGGCTTTCCAGTAGCAGGTAACAGATCAGCGCCAGCAGCAGTGGGATAAAGTAATACAGCACACGGTAAGCGAGTAGGGCGGCGATAATTGTACCTTTGGAGGTATGCTCCCCAGCCAGTAGCGCGATAAATACCGCTTCCAGCACACCAATTCCCGCCGGAATATGCACGATGACGCCAGCAATACTACTAACCAGTAACACGCCCAGTACAAAGAAATAGTTCACGCTTTGACCAAGTAACAGCCAGATAATCGCCCCCATTACCATCCAGTTAACGCTGGAAATCAGCATCTGAGCGAGGGCGAATTTCCATGAAGGCAGCACCAGCTTTTGCCCTTTGATGGTCATATGGCGGTGCTTCGCGAAAGCGCAAAACCACAAATAAACCGCGATAATCATCAGTAAGCCAATGCCGAGAATACGCAGCGTAGTTTGATCGACATACCAGTGATCCGGCAGCTCCACCACGCCCGCGGTAAAGATAATCCCTGCCAGCAAAATATAGCCCAGCCAGTTGGTGGTAATACTGAGCGAGAAAATCCGCGTAATAGTGCTGCCCGGTAACCCTAGCCGGGAGTACAAACGATAGCGCATACCAATGCCGCCGACCCAGGTACTGAGCGTCAGGTTGAAGGCGTAGCAGATAAACGACACCAGCATCACCTGGCGCTTCGCCAGTTTGTGACCGCAGTAAAAGCGGGCGAGCAGATCATAGCAGCCGTAAATCAGATAACTGACGACCACCAGCCCGACCGCACTGAGCAACGCAACGCGATTGTAGTCGCGGATGACCTTCCAGACCTCTTCCCAGTCCACCTTTTTGGCGTAGACCACCAGCAACACAATCACCGCGATAAAAAACAGCCAGGTGAGGATCTTCTTTGCTAAGCGCCAGCGCGGGTGTGATTTACTCATCAGGGTTTTACCCCCGTGTTTTCAGTTTCTACCCGATCCTGCGTTTCCATTGTCGGCTGAGCGGGCGGGTCAACCTGCGCCAGACGTGGTGTGTGTGCCGGAAGCCAGCCGACCAGCGCCGGGAAGTGGCGTAAAAAGTGGAAGGCCAGCACGCTTTTGGTCAGATTCCACCAGGTGCGTTTCGGCAGCATGGTTTCATCCACCTGCTGGCAGTCTGCGGCGATAATGCCGTTCAGATTATCGCGCAGCGTCTGGTTAAAATGACGATCGTGGATGATGACATTTGCTTCGAGATTCAGTGACAAACTGAGCGGATCGAGATTACTGGACCCTACCGTCGCCCAGTGATCGTCCATCAATGCCACTTTGCCATGTAGCGGACGGCGGCGGTACTCAAACACCTGAACGCCGCCTTTAACCAGATAGTTATACAGCAAGCGTGCACCGACTCTGACAATCGGCATATCCGGTTCGCCCTGAATGATCAGTTTGATCCGCACCCCGCGCCGTGCCGCTTTACGCAAGGCGTGTAAAAATCGATAGCCGGGGAAGAAGTAGGCGTTGGCGATAATGACTTCTCGCCGCGCCTGAGTGAGCATTTTCAGATAGTGACGTTCAATATCATCGCGATGTTCTTCGTTATCGCGCCAGACCAGCAATACCTGCGCTTCTCCCGGCTGGCGGTTCTCTTCCGCTTTGTGATGACGTCGCCACCAGCGTCGTGCCGCGCTCTGTCCTGGCAGGTTTTCCAGTTCAAATTGCAGAATATCTTCGACAATCGGCCCTTCAAGGCGCACCGCGTAATCCTGTTTAGCCTCCGGACCGTAGCTGGACATATGCTCGGCGGAGTAGTTCAGCCCGCCAATAAAGGCAATACGCGCGTCGATCACCACAATTTTGCGATGCATCCGGCGAAACACATTGGTGCGCATACCAAAAAGGCGAGGGCGGGGATCGTAGTAGCGAAATACCACGCCAGCTGCCGTCAATTCATTGACAAACTCATCGCTGAGATCCGGCGAACCGTAGCCATCCAGCAAGACTTCCGCTTTCACCCCGCGTTGCGCTGCTGCCAGTAGCGCCGCATGCAGCTGTTTGCCGACGTCATCTTCAAACCAGATAAACGTTTCAAGAATGATGCGTTCTTGCGCCTCGCCAATCGCCTTAAACACCGCGGGATAATATTGCTCGCCGTTTTCCAGCAACTGGATCTTATTGCCTTCGCGCCAGCTACATTTCATAAATGAATCTCCGCACTTAAAGGGGCATGATCAGAAAGGTGTCGCCATGTCCGCAGCGGCAACGCGGTTGGCGCGCTGGCGCTGGCATTTTTGACATAGATCCTGTCCAGACGTAGTAGAGGAAATTGCACCGGAAACGTGCGCGCCGGGCGTCCGTGGGCGCGGGTAAATATCTCATCCAGCCCGGCCTGCACTTTTAACGGATGATTAGCTTTTTGCCGCCAGTCGTTGAAATCACCCGCCACCAATACCGGTTCGCCGTCCGGCAGCTCATTCACCCATTCGGCGAGCATCGCAAGCTGCGCCTGACGGTGCGCCTCACGCAGGCCCAGATGTACGCACATCACATGAATCGCTTTCCCGGTCATCGGCGGCACAATGCGGCAGTAGAGCACGCCGCGCTTTTCCGCACCATCGACCGAAACATCACGATTCTCATAATGTTCAATGGGATAACGTGAAAGAACGGCGTTACCGTGATGTCCTTCCGGGTATACGGCATTGCGACCGTAGGCAAAATCGCTCCACATAGTGTCGGCGAGAAACTCGTAGTGCGAGGTATCGGGCCAGTTTTCCACATGCAGCGGATGAACTTCGTGCGCGCCCATCACTTCCTGCAGGCAAACAATATCGGCGCTGACGGTACGCACGGCGTCGCGAAGTTCCGGCAAAATGAAGCGTCGGTTAAACGCGGTAAAGCCTTTGTGAATATTGATGGTGAGCACCTTGAACGAAAATTGTTGTGTTTGATCGGGCATAATTTTCCTGTCTTTGCCTCTTATCTCATTGAAATAGTGTAGTCGGCGTCACAAAAAGGTGCGGTCTTACGGAATTTTCCGTAAAGTTCGGTACTCTGAGTAAGTAGAGATAAATTCTTCAGGAGAGAAGCCATGAAGTGGCAACAACGTGTTCGTGTCGCAACGGGTCTAAGTTGCTGGCAGATTATGTTGCATTTACTGGTAGTGGCGCTGCTGGTGGTGGGCTGGATGAGTAAGACTCTGGTTCACGTCGGCGTGGGATTATGCGCACTGTATTGTGTCACGGTAGTGATGATGCTGGTGTTTCAGCGCCACCCCGAGCAACGCTGGCGTGAGGTGGCAGACGTGCTGGAAGAGCTGACCACGACCTGGTATTTTGGCGCAGCGCTGATTGTGCTGTGGCTGTTGTCCCGCGTACTGGAAAACAACTTTTTGCTGGCGATTGCAGGGCTGGCAATCCTTGCCGGCCCGGCGGTGGTGTCTTTGCTGGCGAAAGATAAGAAGTTACATCACCTTACGTCTAAACATCGCGTACGCCGCTGACCCTGTCGTGGCCGTTATCACCAGTAGCGGCCACAAACTATTCCACACAATATCCAGACTCGCATCCTTCAAATAAATCTGCTTGGTAATGTCCGTAAAGTGGCGAATAGGGTTAATCCACGTCAGGTTTTGCAGCCATACTGGCATGTTTTCCACCGGAGAAACGTAACCGGAAAGGAGAATGGCGGGCATCATAAAAACAAACACGCCGATAAACGCCTGCTGTTGTGTCGAGCAGAGTGATGAAATCAACAGACCGAATCCCACCAGCGATAAACCGTAAATCACCATCGTAAAGTAGAACAGCGCCAGCGATCCGGCGAAGGGGATTTGATACGCCCAGATACCAATCGCCAGCACAATGGTGGCCTGGAAGGTGGCGACAATTAATGCCGGTACGGCCTTGCCGATGAAGATCTGCCAGGTGGTGAGCGGCGAAACCAGTAGCTGATCGAGCGTACCTTGTTCACGTTCGCGGGCAACAGAAAGTGAAGTGACGATCATTACGCCGATAGTGGTGATCATGGCGATCAGCGACGGCACCACAAACCATTTGTAGTCGAGATTCGGGTTATACCAGTTGCGTACCACCAGCTCGCTGTTGTTAGGTTTCGGTTTTCCTTCCAGCAGCTCCTGCTGATAATTTTTGACGATCTGTTGCAGGTAGTTGGCGGCAATTTGCGCACTGTTGGAGTTACGCCCGTCGAGGATCAACTGCAACGGCGCGGTCTGGAAGGTATCCAGTTTGCGCGAGAAGTCAGCCGGGAAACGCACCAGTAGTAACGCCTTTTGTGTGTCGATGGTTGGGCGGATCTCCTGTGGGCTTTTCAGCAGCAGCACATGAGTAAAGGCGCTGGCGCGGGCAAAACGTTGGGTCAGCTCCACCGAATGCTCGCCGTTATCTTCATCGTAGATGGCGATGGTGGCGTTAGTCACTTCCAGCGTGGCGGCGAACGGGAACAGGATCACCTGAATCAGCACGGGTAAAATAAGAATCGCACGGGTTTGCGGTTCGCGCAGCAGCGACTGCAACTCTTTGCGGATTAACGTCCATAAGCGATGAAACATGCTCTTCTCCCTAATCCAGCCGACGTTTGGTTTTCAGCCACGTCAGGCCGATAAACATCACCGCCGAAGCGATCAAAAACAGTACGTTCACCACCAGCACCACCGGAATATTCCCGGCGAGAAACAGGCTTTGCAGGGTGCTGACGAAATAACGTGCGGGAATAATGTACGTCACCGCGCGGATCACCGCGGGCATACTGTCGATCTGAAAAATAAAGCCGGAAAGCATAATCGACGGCAGAAAAGCCGCGTTCAGGGCGACCTGAGCGGCATTGAACTGGTTGCGGGTAATCGTGGAAATAAGCAGCCCCATCCCCAGGGTACTGAGTAAAAACAGGCTGGAGATAAAAAACAGAATCAGCAGCGACCCGCGATACGGCACGCCGAGAATAAACACCGACACCAGCATACACAGCAACATCGCCAGCATCCCGAGGAAATAGTAGGGTATGAGCTTACACAGCAGCAGTTCCGTGCGGGTAATCTCCGTAGAGAGCAGAGCCTCCATGGTGCCGCGTTCCCATTCTCGCGCCACCACCAGCGAGGTGAGAATCGCGCCGATGACCGTCATGATGATGGTCACCGCACCGGGGATAATGAAGTGCTGGCTAATCGCCGCCGGGTTAAACCAGTAGCGGGTTTGTACATCAATAAGCGGTTCAAAAGTCTGCCCGTTGTCCTCCGCTCGCTGCATTTGCCAGATCTGCCAGATCCCTTCGACATACCCCTGCACAAAGTTAGCGGTATTCGGCTCACTGCCGTCGGTGATCACCTGAATCGGTGCGGTGGCGTTGGCGCGCTCCATCTGTTCGGCGAAATCCACCGGAATAACCACCAGACCGCGAATTTTCCCCGCCTGCATTTTGGCGATCAGTTCCTGACGGTTATCGCTGATGGTGGCGTCGATGTAGGGCGAACCTGTCATGGTGTGGGTGAAATCCAGCGCCGCTTCGCTACGCTGTTCCAGCAATATCCCGACCCGCAGCTTGCTGGAGTCGAGGTTAATGCCGTAGCCAAAAATAAACAGCAGCAGCAGAGGGATCACTACCGCAATCAGCCAGCTACTCGGATCGCGAACGATCTGCCGTGTCTCTTTGACGCACAGCGCCCGCACGCGACGCCAGGACAGGATCGGATTACTCATTGCTATGCTCCTTATCCCAGTCGTGGATCAACTGAATAAAGGCTTGCTCCATAGTGGGATCGGGTTGCTCATCGTTGGCCGACTGCGCTTTCAAATCGTCCGGTGTGCCGCTGGCGATTAATTTCCCGCGGTACACCAGGCCGATGCGGTCGCAATATTCCGCTTCATCCATAAAGTGGGTGGTGACCATCACCGTGACGCCTTTCTCTACCATACTGTTGATATGTAGCCAAAATTCACGGCGGGTGATGGGATCAACGCCGGACGTCGGTTCGTCGAGAAACAGAATGTCCGGTTCATGCATCAGCGAGCAGGCCAGTGCCAGCCGCTGTTTAAAACCTAATGGCAGTTCATCGGTCGCGTGGGAGGCGATACTTTTCAGGCCGAACGCCTCGCTCATACGGGAGATTTTTTCGTTCTGCGCCCGACCGCGTAAGCCATACACACCAGAGAAAAAGCGTAAATTCTGTTCGACCGTCAGGTTGCCGTAGAGCGAAAATTTTTGCGCCATATAGCCGAGATGCTGGCGCGCTTTACCGGAACTCTCTTTCAGATCCATGCCCAGCACCAGCGCCTGGCCAGAGGTCGGTACCAGCAAACCGCACATCATCTTAAAGGTGGTCGATTTACCCGCGCCGTTTGGTCCCAGCAAACCAAAAATCTCCCCGCGTTTAACGGCAAAGTTGACGTGATCGGTGGCGGCAAAATCACCAAATTTCTTGGTTAGTTCCTTCGCTTCGATCACCGTCTCGCCGGGTGTGCCTTCTACCGTATGTAATATTGCGCCCAGCGGCGATTCCGAGGTTCCGGCACCGCCCAGCAAATCAATAAACGCATCTTCAAAACGTGGCGTAGTTTCGTTGATGTTGATTTCCGGCATCCCGTCGGCATGGCGAATATCGTCTGGTGTGGTCTCTTTTTTGAGGATCAGTCGTACCGATTTCCCCTGAATCATGCCGTCGCTGACCTGCGGCAGTTTCAAGGCGCGTTGCAACAGTTTGCGGTTGCCCTCGTGCGGGCTGGTCATCAGAAAGCTGCGTCCGGCCATGGTTTGTGTCAGGGCCGTCGGTTCTCCCTGGTACAACAATTCACCTTCGTTCATCAGTAACACGTCACGGCACTGCTCGGCTTCGTCGAGATACGAGGTACTCCAGAGGATTAACATCCCTTCGCCTGCCAGCTCATGCACCATCTGCCACAGTTCGCGCCGTGAGATAGGGTCAACGCCGACGCCGGGTTCATCGAGCAGCAACACTTTCGGTTCGCCCACCAGGGTACAGGCCAGGCCAAGTTTTTGTTTCATCCCACCGGAGAGCTTGCCCGCCAGGCGTCCGGTAAACGGGCCAAGAGATGTAAACTCCAGCAGGCGAGCAAAAGTTTGCTTCCGTGCCTCGCCGGTGACGCTGCGCAAATCCGCGTACAGATTGAGGTTCTCCATCACCGTCAGATCTTCATACAGACCGAATTTCTGCGGCATATAGCCGAGCACGGCGTGCAGCGCGCCGTCGTTTTTGATTGGATCAAAGCCAATCACTGTGGCACTGCCGCTGTCGGGTTTCAGTAATCCCGCCAGCATCCGCATCAGCGTGGTTTTGCCCGCACCGTCTGGCCCTACCAGTCCCGTCACATAACCGGCATGAATGGTGCAATCGAGCGGCGCGACGGCGGGCTTGTCCATGCCCGGAAAGCGTTTTTCCAGGCCGTTCAGCGTGATAACGGCATCATTCATGTCCTGCCTCGTCACCGAATTGTACCGTCACTGGCATGCCCTGGCGTAACGCATCATCGGCGTCGGTCACCACAATACGCAGGCGATAGACGAGGTCGGTACGCAGATCCGGCGTTTCGACGGTTTTCGGGGTAAATTCAGCAGTCGGTGAAACGAAACCAATCTGCCCGTGATACGGCTTGTCCGGGCGACCATCGGTATAAAGCAACACTTTGCGCCCCGGCTGGGCCTGGTCAAGATTACGTTCATCAACATAGGCGCGTACCCACACCGGACGCGTCAGCGAGACGGTAAACACCGTGCCACCTTCATTGAGAACCGTGCCTGGCTCCACCGCGCGCGTTAACAGCGTGCCATCAGACGGGGCTATCAACGTTGAGTCCTGTAAATTCAGCTCCGCCTGCGCCAGTTGCGCCTGCGCCTGTTCGAGGCTGGCTTTTGCCTGGGCGATATCCTGTTCGCGGTTACCGGAACGGTACTGACGCAATTTATCCTGTGCCGATTTCAGCGTTGCCTGCGCCTGGTCGCGCGAGGAGCGGGCATTTTCCAGGTCATTTGCCGAAATGGTGCGGCTTTTCCACAGTCCTTGCTGGCGGTTGTAGAAGTTCTGCGCATAGTCATAGGCAGCTTGCGCCTGTTTCACCGCTGCGGCGGCCTGAGCGATTTCTTCATCGCGATACCCGGCAAGCATCAGGTCATACTGCGCCTGCGCCACCGAAACGCCCGCTTTCGCCTGCATCAGGGCAATCTCATACGGCTTGTGATCCAGTTCGCCCAGCACCTGGCCCGCTTTGATAGCATCACCTTCGTCCACCGCCAGCGATTCAACGCGCCCCCCAACACGGAAACTAAGATTCACCGTACGAATATCCACGTTGCCATACAGCGTCAGGCCGTTATCCTGGCGGCTTTGATACCACCAGTAGCCTCCGGCAACCACGGCGGCAAGTACTACTACCGCCAGTCCGATCACGACAGGTTTTTTCATCACTACAAACTCCTTTGCGATAATCCTTGCAAAATCAGGTCGATATGACAGGTCACCGTCTGGTTGATCAGTTCGGTCTTTTCTTCATCGAACGCGGTCCAGCCGGTACGTAACAGAATTGTTTCTTTGCCAAGACGAAACGCCAGAATCTCACCAATCAACGCATGGGTATGAAGGATCATGCGGGTGTCATTGGCGTCGCAGCCGGTCCAGGCGGCAATCAGGCGTGTCAGGTGGCTGTGTAGCGGACTAATCACCTGTTCGTGCACCAGGTGGTAGGCTGCCGTGGGAGAGAGCTGCTCACGGGAGATAAACTTGCTGAGGTTGACAGTGTCATCCTGGGTGAGCAGCTTAATCATGTTCCTGCAGGCGCGAAGGATCAGTTCACGGATGGCAGCCCGATCTGGCTGTGGTTGTGCGAACAAGCGTTCGGCCTCTTCGGCGTGCGGACGGAACTGCTCGCCAATAAAATCGGCAATCCACTGGGCGCAGGCGAGGTACAAATCCTCTTTCGAACCGAAGTAGTAGGTGATGGCAGCGATATTCTGCCCGGCCTGGGCGGCTATCTCGCGGGTGGTGGCGTTCATTCCATATTCACCAAACTGCGCCAGTGCGGCAGCAATCAGCTGTTTTTTCGCCTGTTCACCCTTGATTGTCATGGCAGGATTATTCATCGCACAGTCCATTCTTAATCAAATGATTGATTAAGATTATGACTCCATATGAGAGTTGTCCAGTATGGCTAAGAATTTTAGCAACGCCAGTCACAGGGATAATTTATGCGCTGCGTCACAAAAACTGCTACACTCCGCTCCCTCATGACATTGTGGTTTTTGTCATTTTCCTTTTCAGTATCTCCCTGAAAACTACACCGGTAACGGTCGGGGCGGTTCGGAGTAGTTATGTCTTTCGATTCTTTGGGTTTAAGCCCTGATATCCTGCGCGCCGTTGCCGAGCAGGGTTACCGTGAACCCACCCCTATTCAGCAGCAGGCGATCCCTGCGGTGATGGAAGGCCGCGACCTGATGGCCAGTGCCCAGACCGGCACCGGCAAAACAGCGGGCTTTACGCTGCCGCTGTTGCAACACCTGATTACTCGCCAGCCGCACGCCAAAGGGCGTCGTCCGGTACGTGCGCTCATTCTTACCCCGACCCGTGAACTGGCGGCGCAGATTGGCGAAAACGTCCGTGATTACAGCAAATACCTGAACATTCGTTCGCTGGTGGTGTTTGGCGGTGTCAGCATTAACCCGCAGATGATGAAGTTGCGCGGCGGCGTTGATGTGCTGGTGGCAACGCCGGGACGTCTGCTGGACCTGGAACATCAGAATGCGGTGAAGCTGGATCAGGTTGAAATCCTCGTCCTCGATGAAGCTGACCGCATGCTCGACATGGGCTTTATCCACGATATCCGTCGCGTGTTAACAAAACTACCTGCGAAGCGCCAGAACCTGTTGTTCTCCGCGACCTTCTCTGACGATATTAAAGCTCTGGCGGAAAAACTGTTGCACAACCCGCTGGAAATCGAAGTGGCACGCCGCAATACCGCGTCTGATCAGGTGACCCAGCATGTTCACTTTGTTGATAAGAAACGCAAACGCGAATTGTTGTCGCACATGATTGGGAAAGGGAACTGGCAGCAGGTGCTGGTGTTTACCCGTACCAAACATGGCGCTAACCATCTGGCTGAACAGCTCAATAAAGATGGCATCCGCAGTGCGGCGATCCACGGCAATAAATCGCAAGGTGCGCGTACCCGTGCGCTGGCTGATTTTAAATCGGGCGATATTCGTGTACTGGTGGCAACTGACATCGCTGCGCGCGGCCTGGATATTGAAGAGCTGCCGCACGTGGTCAACTATGAACTGCCAAACGTACCGGAAGATTATGTCCACCGTATCGGGCGTACCGGTCGTGCGGCTGCTACCGGTGAAGCGTTGTCGCTGGTGTGTGTTGATGAACACAAACTGCTGCGTGATATCGAAAAACTGCTGAAAAAAGAGATCCCGCGCATTGCGATTCCGGGCTATGAGCCGGACCCGTCAATCAAAGCCGAACCAATCCAGAACGGTCGCCAGCAACGTGGCGGCGGCGGTCGTGGGCAAGGTGGTGGTCGCGGTCAACAGCAACCACGCCGTGGAGAAGGTGGCGCAAAATCTGCAAGCGCTAAACCTGGAGAAAAACCGTCTCGTCGCCTCGGCGATGCCAAACCGGCAGGCGAACAACAACGTCGCCGCCGTCCGCGTAAACCTGCCGCTGCGCAGTAATCTTTTGATGCCGGGCTATGCCCGGCAACTGAGCCTGATGGCAAACGCAAAACTGCCTGATGCGCTACGCTTATCAGGCCTACATGAACTCTGCAATATATTGAATTTGCATGCTTTTGTAGGCCGGATAAGGCGTTTGCGCCGCATCCGGCATTTCACAACAAGCACTTGTCAGCAATTTGAGAACGCGGCAAAAAGATTTCTCTGTTTTATCGCCCATAAGTCACCCGAGATGTTACTTCTCTATAGCCAATTGTTCACGCAACTCCATTAAAAGGTAGCCCAGTCGATTCTTGCCCTTACCATTACCACCGTCTCCCCAGTAAGCATCATTTTCCGTATGCTCAACCAGTTTTGCGGACGCGGTTGCCAGCAAGAGCGCACGCAGTTCTGCATGTTGTTCGAATTTAGCGCGAAGCGCTTTTCGCATCACCTGTTCTTTGACCGACTCCCAGTTTTTACGAAGTGGCTTGGAACGATCACGCCCCATGCGAGCGGCGACCATAGGGGAAGAAACCCGACGGATCTCTTCGCGGTATTTTTCATCAAGGAATTTTTGTGCCTGGAAATAGTGTTCTGAGGTGGGCCAGGTTTTCCCGTCAACCTTAATGGGCCAGGCGGCAAAGTTAGAAAAATCACCGTAGTCATCGCCGGTGCTGTAGAAATTTATGGTGGTGTCTTGCATGACGTGTTGGATCCTTTGTGCTCGAACGGGCATTAAACCGCATTATGTTGGTGGTTATTGCGAGTCGCTTTCCAGAAACAGAAAAACCATTACCCCTGAAAACCGAAAAATGCCACAATATTGGCTGTTTATACAGTATTTCAGGTTTTCTCATGGCATTAACCGCCGCGCTTAAAGCGCAAATTGCCGCCTGGTATAAGGCGCTTCAGGAACAGATCCCCGACTTTATTCCCCGTGCGCCGCAGCGGCAGATGATTGCGGACGTCGCCAAAACGCTGGCCGGAGAAGAAGGGCGGCATCTGGCGATTGAAGCTCCCACCGGCGTTGGGAAAACGCTCTCCTATTTGATCCCCGGCATCGCCATTGCCCGCGAAGAGCAAAAAACGCTGGTGGTGAGTACCGCCAACGTGGCGTTGCAGGATCAGATTTACAGCAAAGATTTACCGCTGCTGAAAAAGATCATTCCCGATCTTAAATTCACTGCCGCTTTTGGGCGTGGGCGCTACGTTTGCCCGCGTAATCTGACGGCGCTTGCCAGTACTGAACCCACGCAACAGGATCTGCTGGCGTTTCTTGACGACGAACTGACGCCAAATAATCAGGAAGAGCAAAAACGTTGTGCGAAACTTAAGGGCGATCTCGATACTTATAAATGGGATGGTCTGCGCGATCATACGGATATTGCTATAGATGACGATCTCTGGCGTCGTTTAAGTACCGACAAAGCCAGCTGCCTCAACCGCAACTGTTATTACTATCGCGAATGCCCGTTTTTTGTCGCTCGTCGGGAGATTCAGGAAGCGGAAGTGGTGGTGGCAAACCATGCGCTGGTGATGGCGGCGATGGAAAGCGAAGCCGTATTGCCTGACCCGAAAAATTTACTGCTGGTGCTGGACGAAGGTCATCACCTGCCGGATGTGGCGCGGGATGCGCTGGAGATGAGCGCCGAAATCACCGCGCCCTGGTATCGGCTGCAACTGGACTTGTTCACGAAACTGGTCGCTACCTGTATGGAGCAGTTTCGCCCGAAGACCATCCCACCGCTGGCGATCCCCGAGCGTTTGAATGCGCATTGTGAAGAGTTGTATGAGCTTATCGCCTCGTTAAACAACATTCTCAATCTCTACATGCCTGCCGGGCAGGAGGCAGAACACCGTTTTGCGATGGGCGTACTACCTGATGAAGTGCTGGAGATCTGCCAGCGGCTGGCAAAACTCACCGAGATGCTGCGTGGTCTGGCGGAGTTATTTCTTAACGATTTAAGTGAGAAAACCGGCAGCCATGACATTGTACGTCTGCATCGGTTGATTTTGCAGATGAACCGCGCGCTGGGGATGTTCGAGGCGCAAAGCAAACTCTGGCGGCTGGCGTCTCTGGCGCAATCTTCCGGTGCGCCGGTGACCAAATGGGCGACGCGGGAAGAGCGCGAAGGGCAGCTACATCTCTGGTTTCACTGTGTGGGTATTCGTGTCAGCGATCAGCTGGAAAGGCTGCTGTGGCGCAGTATTCCGCACATTATTATCACTTCCGCGACCTTACGTTCGCTGAACAGTTTTTCGCGTTTGCAGGAGATGAGCGGGCTGAAAGAGAAAGCGGGCGACCGTTTTGTGGCGCTGGATTCCCCCTTTAACCACTGCGAACAGGGCAAAATTGTTATTCCCCGGATGCGCGTTGAGCCTTCCATCGACAACGAAGAGCAGCACATTGCTGAAATGGCAGCCTTTTTCCGTGAGCAGGTGGAGAGCAAAAAACATCTCGGTATGTTGGTACTGTTTGCCAGCGGACGGGCGATGCAGCGGTTTCTCGACTATGTGACGGATTTACGCCTGATGTTGCTGGTGCAGGGCGATCAGCCGCGTTATCGCTTAGTTGAACTGCACCGCAAACGCGTTGCCAACGGTGAGCGTAGTGTGCTGGTGGGCTTACAGTCCTTTGCCGAAGGACTTGATTTGAAAGGTGATCTGCTCAGCCAGGTGCATATCCACAAAATCGCTTTTCCGCCCATCGACAGCCCGGTGGTGATCACCGAAGGGGAATGGCTGAAAAGCCTCAACCGCTATCCGTTTGAGGTGCAAAGCCTGCCGAGTGCCTCGTTTAACCTGATTCAGCAGGTTGGGCGACTGATTCGAAGCCACGGTTGCTGGGGCGAAGTGGTGATTTACGATAAACGCTTGCTCACCAAAAACTACGGCAAGCGGCTACTGGATGCATTACCGGTATTTCCGATAGAGCAACCGGAAGTCCCTGAAGGTATAGTTAAAAAGAAAGAAAAAACGAAATCCCCACGCCGTCGGCGGCGTTAATGATGTGAGTCAGGTAAGGAGTCGTAAATGGACTATCGCAAAATCATTAAAGAGATCGGGCGCGGGAAAAACCACGCGCGCGATTTAGACCGGGATACTGCGCGCGGCCTGTATGCCCATATGCTCAATGGTGAAGTCCCTGACCTTGAGTTGGGCGGCGTATTGATTGCGCTGCGTATCAAAGGGGAAGGGGAAGCAGAGATGCTCGGCTTTTACGAAGCCATGCAAAATCACACCATCAAGCTGACGCCGCCTGCAGACAAGCCGATGCCGATTGTCATCCCCAGTTACAACGGCGCGCGTAAACAGGCCAACCTGACGCCGTTGTTGGCGATTCTCCTGCACAAACTCGGTTTTCCTGTGGTGGTTCACGGGGTTAGCGAAGATCCAACCCGCGTGCTGACAGAAACCATTTTCGAACTGATGGGTATTACGCCAACGTTGCACGGCGGGCAGGCGCAGGCGAAGCTCGACGAACATCAACCGGTGTTTATGCCTGTCGGCGCGTTTTGCCCGCCGCTGGAAAAACAACTGGCGATGCGCTGGCGGATGGGCGTGCGTAACAGTGCACATACCCTGGCGAAACTGGCGACGCCATTTGCCGAAGGTGAGGCACTGCGTCTTTCCAGCGTTTCGCATCCGGAATACATTGGACGCGTCGCGAAGTTCTTTAGCGATATCGGCGGGCGGGCGTTACTAATGCATGGTACTGAAGGTGAAGTGTATGCTAATCCGCAACGCTGCCCGCAGATCAATTTGATCGACCATGAAGGGATGCGGGTGCTGTATGAAAAACAGGACCCTGCTGGTAGCGAGTTACTGCCGCAAGCAAAAGATCCGGAAACCACGGCGCAGTGGATTGAGCGTTGCCTGGCTGGCAGCGAACCGATTCCCGAATCGCTGAAAATCCAGATGGCTTGCTGCCTGGTGGCTACGGGGGAAGCGGCAACTATCAGCGATGGCCTGGCGCGCGTTAATCAGGCATTTTAATTTTTATCTCAGCCGGATGAGCCACGTCATCCGGCTTTTACCCCACCGTAATATGAAATTCCTGCATCTTTATTGACCTTCCCGCGCCCGGCGTGCAGCATAAAAAAACAACAAACACATAACATAAACAGGAGTTAACCATGGAAAGTGGTCATCGCTTTGATGCTCAGACGTTGCACAGTTTTATTCAGGCTGTATTTCGTCAGATGGGTAGCGAGGAACAAGAAGCGAAATTAGTTGCCGATCATTTAATAGCGGCAAACCTGGCAGGGCATGATTCACATGGTATTGGCATGATCCCAAGCTATGTGCGTTCCTGGAGTCAGGGGCATCTGCGAATTAACCACCATGCCAAAATCGTTAAAGAGGCGGGGGCGGCGGTCACGCTCGATGGCGATCGCGCATTTGGTCAGGTCGCAGCACACGAAGCGATGGCGCTGGGGATTGAGAAAGCGCATCAGCACGGTATTGCTGCCGTGGCGCTACATAACTCGCATCATATCGGCCGTATCGGTTACTGGGCGGAGCAGTGTGCAGCAGCGGGGTTTGTCTCTATCCACTTTGTTAGCGTGGTCGGTATTCCAATGGTCGCGCCGTTCCACGGTCGCGACAGCCGCTTTGGCACCAATCCGTTCTGTGTGGTTTTCCCTCGTAAAGATAATTTCCCGCTGTTGCTTGATTACGCCACCAGCGCCATCGCATTTGGCAAAACCCGCGTCGCCTGGCATAAAGGCATCCCCGTGCCGCCAGGTTGCCTGATTGACGTTAACGGCGTGCCGACGACCAATCCGGCGGTAATGCAGGAGTCGCCGTTGGGTTCGCTGTTGACCTTTGCCGAACATAAAGGCTACGCCCTTGCAGCAATGTGTGAAATTCTTGGTGGGGCGCTTTCTGGCGGTAAAACGACGCATCAGGAAACGTTGCAAACCAGCCCCGATGCCATTCTTAACTGCATGACCACCATCATCATCAATCCGGAGCTGTTCGGCGCGCCGGATTGTAGCGCGCAGACCGAAGCCTTTGCCGAGTGGGTGAAAGCCTCGCCGCATGATGACGATAAGCCGATTTTGCTACCGGGCGAGTGGGAAGTTAACACGCGTCTCGAACGGCAGGAGCAGGGGATTCCATTGGATGCGGGAAGCTGGCAGGCCATTTGTGATGCGGCGCGGCAGATTGGTATGCCGGAAGAGACGTTGCAGGCTTTCTGTCAGCAGTTAGCCAGCTAAAAAAAAGCCCGTCCAGTGGCGGACGGGCAAACAAGGGTAACATAGGATCAATGAGGGTTAGAGCATATGCGTCTGTCGGCAAACAGACAGGGAAATACTTGTGCTGGACGTAGCGTAAACGCCTGATCCAGCCAACGGTTCGGATTTTGTAGGTCTGATAAGACGCGGTAGCGTCGCATCAGGCATCTGTTGCCGGATGCGGCGTAAACGCCTTATCCGTCCTACGAATTACTTATAAATTACCGCAGTACCACTTAATTTATTGGTGTTGGTGGCAGAAGTGATGCTGTATCCACTAGCACCGGCTGCCGCCGCTTTCTCAGCCAGTTTCGCTTCCAGGGCATCGAGGGTGGATGCGCCATCGGCAGAAACCACGCCGATTTTATTCATGTTCTGTGCCTGGGATGCCGTTACCGGTTCCGCGGCAAACACGCCAAATGACAAAGTTGACAGAGCCATAGCAGCAACAACAGTATTGATAGTTTTCATAATTAATCTCTCGCAGGTGATTTTTGTATAAGTGACGTTGTTTCGTCGATGTGATGAGTATCACGTTTTTTTACGAGAGATAAAATCGAAGAGAATTGACCGCCTTGTTCAAATAAATTGATTGATATCTAACATACTGATAACCCATTTATTTGTTGAACTTATGGACTTGTTTTATGCAGCGTGGCAGTCACGACAGCGTTAAAGGCACGGAATGCCACGCAAAATACAAATTATACTCGCTATACATCCCGCCAGTTGTAGTTAACGTAACTGGCTGTCTTTCGAACCTCTGCGATTATATCCTGTATAAGCTGGTTTTTGTAAATCTTTCTCCTGCTGACAATGAATGCATAAGCGCACACCAGGAATGGCTTCCCGACGGGCTTGCGGGATGGGGGCTCCGCACTCTTCACATTCATACAGGCTTTCACCACGCGGAATTTCACCCCGAGCGCGGGCAATCGCATCTTCAATTGTACTGTTGATCTGTTCGTTGACGGCGTCATCGTTAGCCCAACCGGATGCCATATCGTCCTCCCCATATCAATACTTGTACAGTTAAGTGTAGCTAATATAGGGACGAACTCGGGCAGTTCAAGCGTCAGATCTCCGACCATTCCCGCAGCAGATTATGATAAAGATTGAGCAGCGACAGGATCTCTTCACTTTCGCCGTAGCGGCTTTTCAGCGACTGAATATTGTTGTCCAGATCGAACAGCATGGCGCGCTTTTTATCATCGCGGATCATCGACTGGATCCACATAAATGATGCCACTCGTACGCCGCGGGTTACGGGCGTCACGCAATGCAGGCTGCTGGAGGGATACAACACCAGATCGCCTGCCGGAAGTTTTACCCGATGTTGCCCGAAGGTGTCATTAACGACCAGTTCGCCGCCGTCGTAGCTTTGTGGATCGCTTAAAAACAGCGTGGCAGAAAGGTCAGTGCGCATCCAGCCGTTTTGTGGGTGACTGCGTACTGCGCCATCCACATGAAAACCATAAGTTTCATTGTTCTGATAGCGATTAAACAGCGGCGTGGAAAGGGTATGCGGCAAGGCAGCGGCAAAGAACAATGCATGTTGGTTAACCGCGTTCAGCACCTCATTTTGCAGTGCGGCGTATAACGCGCTGCGGGTGTCTACCTGTTGATTGTTCTTAACTTGCGCACCTTGTGCGCCGGTGGTGACGCGTCCATCCACCCATTCGGCTTGTTCCAGTTGTTCGCGAAAACGGGCGACGTCCTTTGGCGATAGCACGCCGGGAATGTGGTACATCATACAAGTTCTCCAAAAAGTGGGGCCTGCGCCCCACATCTGAATCAGAAATGCATATTGGCCGTGAGCAAGAAGGTTCTTGGCTCGCCCGGGTGATAACGGTAGCCGCTCTTGTTGATTGAGGCGACGTAATCGGTATCAAACAGGTTGTAGACGTTTAGCTGGAAGTCGAGATTGCGATTAACCCGATACCCCAGTTTAGCGTCGGCGACCCAATAACCTTCGGTAAACGCTGGCGTTCCCACCGCGCCGTCAGAACCTTTATGCATACTGCCGATATAGCGTGCGCCCGCACCAACAGAGATATCATCGGTTGCCTGATACTGGCTCCATAAGGTAAAGGCGTGCTCCGGGGTATACGGCAGCGATGAGGAACCATCCTGGGCAACATCTTTGCCGTTTTTGATGGTTGCTTTTTGCTGGGTATAGCCGCCAATCACCTGCCACGCGGGAGTGATATTCCCGGCCACGGATATCTCATAGCCTTCGACGCGTTTCTTACCGTATTGCGAGTAAGTTCCGTCATCATTTTGCTCAACTTCATTTTCGATATCAGTACGGAACAGCGCGGCGGTGAGCAACAGGCGTTTATCCAGAACCTGCCATTTGGTGCCAATCTCGCTGGTGTTGGCTTTTTGTGGTTTAAAATCGGTGCGGTTGGCACTGTTACCGCTGCCAGACTGCGCAAGGGCGAAGTTGTTGCCGCCCGGAGGCTGCTGGGAAACGGCATAGTTAATATAGACATTGCCGTTTTCCGTCAGGTGATACAGCGCCCCGGCTTTCCAGTTCACCAGATTGCCCGACTTAGCGGTATCGACGGTGGTGACCGGAGAACCTTTTGCCATGCCAGCAGGGCAGGTGATGGCACCGCGTCCGCTGCCGCCGCAGGCGGTGGCACTGTCATATTCAGTATGATAATTATCCAGACGGATCCCGCCGTTCAGCTCAAAATCACGGGTGATTTGCAGCGTATCGAAGGCGTAAATTGCGAAGGTATCCGTCTGACCATTGGCGTTTGCGCCGTTGCGCGTCAGGCCGCCGGGATGAATGCTGCTGTCAGGATGATAAATATTTACCGCAGGTAACGTCACCGGATTAACGCCGTAGTTAGTCTGCGTTTCACGGGTAAATTCCACGCCGGTACTGACATCATGACCGATAGAACCGGTATAGAACGTCGAGGTCAGGTTGGTCTGGTTGGTGAGAATTTTATTACTCACATCTTTAGTATTCGCCGTGCGTGACCAGGTCCAGCTATTCACATCGCTGGTGGGCTGGGTAATATTCGACGCCCCGCCCATAATCGCCGTCATCAGGTAATCCTGCTTCACGCGCGACCAACGGGTAGTATTGCGAATGGTGGTGTTATCGTTGATGTCGTGCTCAAAACGCATAGTAGCGGTGTCGGTGGTCGAATCGTCGTAATCGGAATCCGTGCCGTAAAAGTTATGAGTATCAACTTTTCCGGAATGATTCAGAGCCGCTGTTCCCGCAGATGGGGCAGAATAACCCGGTAAACCGATGGTCGGAATGCCGCCGTCTGGCGTGTTGTGCTGGGTGACATGCAGATAATTAAGATACAAACGATTCGCTGTACCAAGGCCAAAAGCGACAGAAGGGGCGACGCCGTAACGCTCATTTTTGATTTTGTCGCGTCCGGCATCGTGCGTTTTTTCGCCCATCACGTTCAGGCGCACCGCAGTGGTATCACCAATGACCTGATTGACGTCCAGCGTGCCGCGGCGGAACCAGGCGCTGCCAATACTCGCGGAGGCGTCAATGCCCGAATCATTGCGCGGCTGCTTGCTGATCATATTGATCGAGCCCGTCGGTGCGCTGCGCCCGTAGTCGGTGCCGGACGGCCCTTTAATCACTTCGACCTGCTCGGTATTGAAGGTGTCGCGCGAGACGCTGCCGATATCGCGAATGCCATCGATATAAATACTGTTAGAGGTATCGGCACCGCGCATATAAATGGCGTCGCCAGTGGTGGAGTTACCGTTCTCACCCGCAAAAAACGCACCCACGCCGGGGACGTTTTTGAGCGCGTCGGTAAGGTTGGTTGCGCCCTGATCTTTAATCACTTGTTCAGAAATCACCGTCATCGTGCGGGTAGTATCCGCTACCGGACGCGAGAATTTCGGATCGGCAGATTGTTGTGGCGCATAAAGCGAAGGCGTTGATGCTTCGACAACCAGCGTGTCATCCGCGTTTGCTTGCCCTTCGGCGGCGAGTGCCTGAGCCACAGGCGTGATGCCAATACAAAGACCGGCAAAGAACGTGAGCGAATGAAATTGTCTGGCAGGGAAATTGCGATTGTTTTCCATTTTGCAGGTGACTTTTTCTTATATGTTGAAATTTTCACTGCCACGAGAAAGCCTCTCTGCGGATGCGATGCCACTGTTAATCTCGTGATAGCGTTCGTGCAAGTGATAATAATTTTGATAAGCATTATCACTTGGCGCGATTTTCTATCACCCATTGCGCGAAAAAGAAATACATTTATTTACATTGCGTTCATATTTGATGTTTTTTGATTACAAAACAGGCGAAAACTGCATCCAGAGGCGAATGCAGTTACGTTGGTGGGGTTATTTGTAGATGGTTGCAGTACCGAACATCTGGTCATTTCCGCCCGCGGAATTAATGACATAACCTTTCGCGCCTTGCTCGCGCGCTTTTTCTGCCAGTTTATCCTCCAGATCGCTTAGGTTTGATGCGCCAGTTGCCGAAACGGTACCGGCGGGCCGTAGCTGACCGCTGTCCAGGTTACTCATCGGTTGCGCGGCATAAGCCGTGAGAGAGATTCCGCTCAGGACGGTGGCAATCAGTAGTGTGAGGCACTTTTTCATAATGACATCCTCATAAATACAACGGGTAGTGCCTGATAAGTGTAGGTCGCCTGGGCGATGAAAATGACGCAAAAAATTGACAGAGATGCGCTTGTTTTTTGAACGATATATTTTTACAAAACAAGACAAATCAATGACATGCATAATGATGATTTTTATGATGAATTGCCATAAACCATAGCCATGTGAAGGTTTATAGAAATGATAAACGCAGCCAGATATTTACCCTGTCGCGTTATGCGGGTATCTTACGCCGCTGCTTAAAGGAGAATGCTATGTCCGCCCAGAAACCGGGGTTGCATCCGCGCAACCGTCATCACAGCCGCTACGATCTCGCCACGCTTTGTCAGGTCAATCCTGAACTCAGGCAATTCCTCACGCTTACACCCGCCGGGGAGCAAAGCGTAGACTTTGCCAATCCGCTGGCGGTGAAGGCGCTCAATAAGGCGTTGCTGGCCCATTTTTACGCCGTAGCGAACTGGGATATCCCCGACGGTTTTCTCTGCCCACCAGTACCGGGCCGGGCGGATTATATTCATCACCTTGCCGATTTACTGGCAGAAGCAACAGGATCAATTCCAGCGAATGCCAGCATTCTGGATATCGGTGTTGGTGCGAACTGTATTTACCCGCTGATTGGCGTACATGAATATGGCTGGCGTTTTACCGGTAGTGAAACCAGCAGCCAGGCGTTAAGCAGTGCGCAGGCGATCATCAGTGCTAATCCGGGGCTTAACCGCGCCATTCGTCTGCGTCGGCAAAAAGAGAGTGGGGCGATTTTTAACGGCATCATCCATAAAAACGAGCAATACGACGCGACCTTGTGTAACCCGCCATTCCACGATTCCGCCGCTGCGGCACGGGCAGGTAGTGAACGTAAACGCCGTAACTTGGGGCTGAACAAAGACGATGTACTGAACTTTGGTGGTCAGCAACAGGAGTTGTGGTGTGAAGGCGGTGAAGTCGCTTTTATCAAAAAGATGATTGAAGAGAGCAAAGGCTTCGCGAAGCAGGTGATGTGGTTTACCTCACTGGTATCTCGTGGTGAAAACTTACCGCCATTGTATCGTGCCCTGACGGACGTTGGCGCGGTGAAGGTGGTTAAAAAAGAGATGGCCCAGGGGCAAAAGCAGAGTCGCTTTATTGCCTGGACCTTTATGAACGACGAGCAGCGCCGCCGTTTTGTCAATCGCCAACGTTAAAGCGTTGGCTCCCCCGGCGGCAGCGGTTCAGCCGGGGACGCGCCCGGAGCAGGCAGCACCTGATAAGTCTGTACCGGCGCGCGAACACCCGCCAGGTCGAAATGTTTTTTCACCTGGCTGTCGAGGGCAAAGCGGACCGTCCACTGTTTGAGTGGCAGCGTGGTGAACGAAACACGCAGTGTAAATGCGGTATTGCTTAAGCCGACAATCCCGGCAAAGTTCGGTTCACCGATAATCAACCCGCGAATTTCTTCGTTTTCCATCAATTCAGCTACCGCATCTTTCAGTGCCTGATTGGCTTTATCAGCATCTTCATGGCGATCAACATCGTAATTTGCCACCACCGAACCAATGCCGCGGACGAAGTTAGCAAAGGTGGTTATCGAAGACCACGGAATGATGTGATACGCCCCGGTATCCTGACGCACGCCCACGGAGCGAATCGACATCCGTTCCACTGTGCCGGTCAACGGCCCGATAGTCACCAAATCTCCAGTGTTCATGCCGTTTTCAAACTGAATAAATACGCCGGTGATAATATCTTTCACCAGCGTTTGCGAACCAAAAGAGATAGCCAGCCCCAATGCACCGGCACCTGCCAGCAATGGTGCGATATTGACGCCGATTTCCGACAACACAATCATGATGGTGATGGTACTGATAATCACCGCCAGCGCGTTACGGAACAGCGTCAGCAGGGTACGCGTACGGGCGCTGGGTAGCGGGCGGCCATGAATATCCGAAGCCAGCCGGTTTTCGATCAAACTGGCGAGCACCGTCCAGCCAACCGCCGAGAAGAAAAGAATGAGTGCGATACGGATCAGGATATCTACGGTTTTCTGCCCCGCACCGTTTTGCAGCCAGTTCCAGAAATCGAACAATCCCCATGCGCTCAACAGCAACATTACCGCCACGCAGACGGTCAGAATACGCGCCGTTTTCAGCGCCGCCGACAGCCAGCCATTCAACCGTTTTTGCAGCTCCGGATAGTTACGCTGAGTATGTGGCGAGAGAGTGATGGTTTTCGCCAGCCAGCGGGAAAACATACCGGAAACAAATGCTGCGATACCAATAATCGCCAGGCTGCGCACCGTTGCACCCATCATAAATTTCAGGCTGTTGCCCGGATCGAACAACGAAAAGAAAAACAGCACGATAAAATAGGCGCTTGCCAGCCAGTGCCACACCAGCGCAAAGGCGCGGATAAACAGGCTGAAAAAGGCCAGCGAATGCTCCGCGAAGTTGAGCAAATGCTGGGTAATCTCTTTTTTATTACGAAAGATCAGGTACAACGCCCAGACCGTCATGCACAGCATAATGATGACGTTCGCCAGCGCACCTATCTGTACATTCACCTGATTAGAGATAATCGGCACGGCCACAATCAGGCCATAGCCAATCAGGCTGCTTAACCAGCTCAGGCGACGACTCCAGTAACGGGCGCTCTCGTCCTGAATCGTGAACGGGCGCAGCTCCGCCACGTTTGGGCAAAAAATCAGGCGTAGTACAGCTTTGAAAAATTCAATCAGGGCAAAGGCGTTGAGAAACAAACTTTGTTGGAAAGCGATGGTGCGACTGCCCGCATTCAGGTTGTCGCTTAAAACCTGACCGACAAATAATGTCAGTGCCAGTAACAGCAGGTCGATAATAAACGCCCCGATAATCATCGCCGGAAGCTGCAACCAGTTACTGCGCTCACGATTTTTTTGCCGCGCCCACTGGCCCATTTTGCGATACAGCGGAAGTGCGCACAGGCGAATCAGCCAGTAAAAACCAAACACTAATACCGCTAACATTGAAAAATGGGTCAGCGCATTGCTGAAGGTTTGTGGATTAAACGGCTTATGCGGGGAGCCGGTGATATTGCGATAAAGTTGCCCGAAGCGGGCGGAAAGGGCTTCACCATAATGGCGGCTGACTTCGGTGACCTTTTGCAGCACGGTTTGCTCTTCAACCAGCGTCGGCGGCACGATCTTTGGTACCGGTTCCGCAGGGGGCGTAGCGGCGACGGTGCGCAACTGGTCGATCAATTCTTTACGCGAGGTGTCATTATCCAGCACATCCGCCAGTGCGCCATAGGCCGCTTTTTTTTGTTCGATATCCGGTTCCGGGGCCGGTTCAGTCGTTGAGTCCGTTGTCGTTGTGGTTGTAACGCCGGGTATGGATACCGCGTGGGCAGGTGCGCCCAGCAGGCAGAAGAGGATGAACAGGATCCACCGCATGACTCCTCCAGTGAGAAAACAGAGCAAAAAGATAAGTATAGATGCTGGGGGAGGGGCGATTTTAAATGAGAGGAATCTGGTGTGCCTCCCTTTCGGGGGAAAGGGAGGAAGGGATATTAAGCAGGTTGCTGACAACGTGCGGGCTTTTTTGCCGGATGCGGCGTGAACGCCTTATCCGTCCTACAAGTTCATGCAATTTTAATAAGTTGCCAGATATCCTGTAGGCCTGATAAGCGTAGCGCATCAGGCAATGTGTCTTATTAAGAGACGTGCTGCAAAAATTCCTGCAAGCGCTGGCTCGGCGGGTTCTTGATCAACACCTGCGGATCGCCATCTTCCGCAATCCGGCCTTTGTCGATAAAGATAAGGCGCGAAGCTACTTTCTCGGCAAAACCGATTTCGTGGGTCACGATCACCATCGTCATCCCTTCTTCAGCCAGATCCTGCATAACCTTCAGCACTTCATGGCGCAGTTCCGGGTCAAGAGCGGAAGTCGGTTCATCAAACAGCATCATTTTCGGCTTCACCGCCAGCGCGCGGGCGATGGCCACACGCTGCTGTTGACCACCAGAAAGTTCGGAAGGGTAGTGATGTGCACGTTCTGCCAGACCGACTTTCGCCAGCAGCTCACGCGCCAGTTTTTCCGCCTCTTCTTTGTTCGCGCCACGCACGCGTAGCGGACCAAACATCACGTTTTCCAGCGCCGTCAGATGCGGGAAGAGGTAAAACTGCTGGAACACCATACCCGCTTCCTGGCGAATCAGGCGCTCGTCAACTTTCGGATCGTTAACCTTCAGGCCATCGACAATCAGATCGCCGGAGGTGATTTCTTCCAGTTTGTTGATGCAGCGCAGCAGGGTCGATTTACCGGAACCGGACGGCCCGATAATCACCACGACTTCGCCCTGAGCAATGTTCAAATCGATATTGTGCAGCACCTGGGTTGGACCAAAATGCTTGGAGACGTTTTTAAATTCAATCACAGGATTTTCATCCTTCTTTCCAGACGACGCAGAATAAAGCTCAGCACCAGGGTAATAATCAGATAGAACACCGCCACGGCGCTCCAGATCTCAAGGGCGCGGAAGTTACCGGCAATAATTTCTTGCCCCTGACGGGTCAGTTCCGCCACGCCGATCACAATAAACAGCGAGGTGTCTTTAATGCTGATGATCCACTGGTTACCCAGCGGCGGCAGCATACGACGCAGTGCCAGCGGTAAAATGACGTAGCGAATGGTTTCCCAACGTGAAAGACCGAGCGCCAGTCCTGCTTCACGAAAACCTTTGTGAATAGACAGCACCGCACCACGCGTGATTTCCGCAATGTACGCGCCGGAGTTGATCATGATGGTGACCACCGCCGCAGTAAACGGGTCGATGCGTAAGTCGTTAAACGCCATCGGCAGGGCGAAATAGATAAACATCACCTGGACGACGATAGGTGTGCCGCGGATCACTTCAATAAAGACCAGCGCGACGTGGTTGGCTATCCAACCACCGAAGGTGCGTGCAAAACCTGCCAGCAATCCGATCACCAGGCCGCCAGCCAGACCGAGGACCGAGATCCACAGGGTCATTTTGGCACCTTCAATCAGAAGCGGAATGGCAGGCCAGATGGCACTCCAGTCAAACTGCATATGTTGTTCCTGTTACCGTGGTGTAAATAATCAAATTCAGGGTAATTAATGGCCCCGGAGCGGGTTTGCGCCCCTCACCCTAATCCTCTCCCCAGAGGGGAGAGGGAACTGCCAGTGCGCCTTACAGGCGTAGCGTTATTATTTCGGTTCAGTACCGAACCATTTTTTGTAGATTTCGTTGTAAGTTCCGTTCTCGCGCAGGGTTTTCAACGCGCCGTTGACTTTGTCACGCAGCTCGTCGCTACCTTTCGGGAACGCAATACCGTATTGCTGTGCTTCCAGAGAGTCACCTACCGCTTTGAACTGACCGTTACCGGCGGTTTTGATGAAGTACAGAATGTTTGGCGTATCGTGCAGAACGGCATCTGCGCGGTTGGTGCCCAGTTCCATATAGGCGTTATCAATGTTCGGGAACTGACGCAGATCTTTAGTTTTGATGTTTGCTTTCGCGTAATCAACGGAGCCAGTGCCGCTCTTCACCGCAACCACTTTCCCGTCGAGATCTTTCACGCTTTTCACATCGTTATTGTTAGCTTTCACCATCACTAACAGGCCGCTTTTGTAGTAGCCGTCAGAGAAATCGATCGCTTTTTTACGCTCGTCGGTAATGGTGATGCCCGCCAGCGCCAGATCGACGTTTTTGGTTTGCAGTGCCGGAATGATCCCACTGAAATCCATCGGCTTCAGTTCGTAATCCAGCTTCAGCTCTTTAGCGATGGCAGCCCACAGATCAACGTCAAAGCCCACATATTTATCGCCCTGTTTAAATTCAAACGGAACGAAGGCGGTATCCGTCGCGACAACTAATTTTTTATCCGCGGCATGAGAAGAAACCGCAAAAGCCAGGGTCAGTGCAGCCAGTGAAACTTTTAATACAGACTTCATAGCATTTCCTTTTTTCTATCCACGGGACGATCCCCTGCGTGACATTCACATATATGAAAAAATCGTGCCAGTTTTGCAACTCATTGATTTATCGAGATGCGGTAAAAACGTGATGCACGATTTATAGGGCAATACCCTGAAGATGCACCATTCTGGGGCGCCAAACTGGTGCGCTAAAATTGTGCACTCAACACAGTGATTATTTAGCGTAAAACCTGATGAAAAAACAATCTTTATGTAACGATTGTGTGATGATGTGGATACAAAAAATTTACTTAATCAGCTGGAGATAGCAGATGGATGCACTAAATAAGTGCGTTGAGGCGGGCTGCAAAACAAAACGGCCTCCTGTCAGGAAGCCGCTTTTATCGGGTACTAAAGTTCTGCACCATCAGCGATGGATTTATTCGATGTTAGACTCGATAAACCACAGGAATTTATCCAGGTCGCGAGACGCGGCGGTCAGGATATCTGCGGTGTCGTCATCTTTCGCTTCGCCAATCGCTTTGCGTACGTCATTAGCGACGATTGCGTAACGGTCAGCCAGCTCTTTCAGGTGATCCTGAACGTTGTGGATGTCCAGCGGGTAACTTTTCAGCGGAGTTTTGCTGTTGATAACTTGAGTGGTCCCCAGAGCTACACCGCCCAGCTGCACTGCACGTTCTGCCATGGTATCCAGATGATCGATCAGTGCGGTGCGGAAGCCATCCAGCATTTCATGTACGGCAATGAAGTTAGCGCCGCGCATGTTCCAGTGCGCTTGTTTGGTAATCAAAGAAAGATCAATAAACTGGATAACCTGGCGATTCAGCAACTCTACTGTTGCTTTTTTCTCGCTGTCGGAGACATCGTTGCGGGTATAAAGCAGATTGGTCGCTTTTGATTTAACTAATTTAGCGGTACTCATAATTTCATATCCTCTTGATGTTATGTCCCAGTAATTAACGAGACTAAGTATAGCACCGGCTATGTGTTCCGCTATTCTGGCTGTTCCTATCACACTAATAGTGGTAACAAGCGTGAAAAACAAAACTAATAAAAATTCAATGGGTTAGTTATATTGATAAGAACAATTCTTATTTATTGGCTCGCCAGGAATTTTCGGAATAAATATGCTTTTGCATAATTCGATATATAAAGACGGTGTAGAGGAAAAGTAGCGAGAAATTCTGCATGGTTATGCATAACCATGCAGAAATGTAAATTTAATTAATGTCTAATTCTTTTATTTTGCTCTCTTTGCGTACTGTCAGCGTAGACCCCATTGAAGCGGCGATGATAGCGCCGAGCGCCAGCAGCTGTATGGGTGTCAGTGTTTCTCCGAGGAAAATCATCCCGGAAACGGCAGCCAGCGCCGGTTCCATGCTCATCAGCGTACCAAATGTCCGTGTTGGCAAACGGGTGAGGGCAATCATTTCCAGCGAATAAGGCAGAGCGGTCGAGAGAATAGCGACAGCCAGACCCAATGGAATAACCGACCAGTGCCAGAGTGCTTCACCAGCCTGAAGCGCTCCAATTGGCACGAAAATTAACGCTGCAATCAACGAACCAATTGCCACCGTCGCAGGGCCATGTTCCGCTCCTGCGCGTTGCCCACTTAAAATGTAAATAGCCCAACAAGCCCCGGCCCCCAGAGCCAGCGCACAGCCGGTTAAATCGACATGGGAAACGTCTTGCCCCAGCGGTAGCAGGAACCACAGACCAAGAACCGCCAGAACAACCCAGACGAAATCTACCGGGCGACGAGAAGAGAACAGCGCCACCGCCAGTGGTCCGGTGAACTCCAGCGCCACCGCAATACCCAGCGGTACCGTCTGAATAGAAAGATAAAAAAGATAATTCATCCCCCCCAGCGAAACGCCGTAAAACAACAGCGGTAACCGCTGCTCTTTGGCAAAGCGCAGTCGCCATGGCTTAAAGAACGCGATGAGGAGCAGCGTTCCTAATGCCAGACGCAGCGCAGTGACACCCGGTGCGCCCACCAGAGGAAAAAGTGACTTAGCTAACGAGGCTCCACCCTGAATAGACGCCATGGCAACGAGCAATATGACTATTGGTAACCAGACCGGCATTTTACGTAATGAACCAGGCATCCTTTCTCCCACAAATATCTAGACTTAAGTAAAGCGTGGAGTGTACTGGATATACCCAATGCTGGTTGAGCATTTGTTGAAAAAATTTTCCCCCGTTTTGACTAAAATGCGCCAGGATTGATGGAATCATTAGTCTGGTGATTAGGAATAATCTGGATGAATGACAGGGAAAACATGCGTAATACTTACGCAGTTCTCTGAAAAAGTGATTTAAATTTAGATGGATAGCGGTGTATGGAAACGTTCTGTTACATGAAATGGCCCGTTAGACATCACAAATCGCGAAGAGTTTCCCATTAATTTTTGATATATTTAAAACTTAGGACTTATTTGAATCACATTTGAGGTGGTTATGAAAAAAATTGCATGTCTTTCAGCACTGGCCGCAGTTCTGGCTTTCACCGCAGGTACTTCCGTAGCTGCAACTTCTACCGTAACTGGCGGTTACGCACAGAGCGACGCTCAGGGCCAAATGAACAAAATGGGCGGTTTCAACCTGAAATACCGCTATGAAGAAGACAACAGCCCGCTGGGTGTGATCGGTTCTTTCACTTACACCGAGAAAAGCCGTACTGCAAGCTCTGGTGACTACAACAAAAACCAGTACTACGGCATCACTGCTGGTCCGGCTTACCGCATTAACGACTGGGCAAGCATCTACGGTGTAGTGGGTGTGGGTTATGGTAAATTCCAGACCACTGAATACCCGACTTACAAACACGACACCAGCGACTACGGTTTCTCCTACGGTGCTGGTCTGCAGTTCAACCCGATGGAAAACGTTGCTCTGGACTTCTCTTACGAGCAGAGCCGTATTCGTAGCGTTGACGTAGGCACCTGGATTGCCGGTGTTGGTTACCGCTTCTAATCACTTCGGTGATATAAAAAATCCGCCTCTCGGGGCGGATTTTTGTTTTTAAGGTTTCGGGTCGAAAATATCGGTTCCGAGATGGTTGTAATCCACCTTCTGTAACTGGAAGTTGGTGATGTATATCGGCCCGGCTTTCTTCTCAGATATAAACGGGTATTTGATGTTAATTTCCTTCGCTTTAATTCCCGTCCACTGCGAGAAAAAGCCTAAGAAGTCATTGGCTGAGCGGCGGGCTTTAATCACCCGATGCGCTTTATCGTCGCTGGAAATGACCATAAAAGGCACCTGGAAATTTTGCTGATACTTATCATCATGGGCAAGGTATTGCACGTCTTTGCCGCGCTCTTTAAAAGCCAGACCGTGGTCAGAAAAGTAAACCAGCGAGAAGCTGCTGCCGCTGTTGCGTAACTGATCGTACAGCTTGCGCAGTAAATCGTCTGTTTGCGTCATGGTATAGAGATAGCACGACGTTTCTTTCGATTGCACAAAGGTTTCGTATTTGCCTTGTGTCCGGTCGCAGGCCTGCGGATGTGAGCCCATCAGATGTAAAACAATCAGCTGCGGTTGCGAGTGCTCTTGCGCCAGCACTTGAGCGGTCATATCCAGTAACGCTTCGTCTTTCGTGTTTTTATCTGCTTCAAAATTACCTTCTTTCAGGAAGTACACTTCATCTGCACGTTTGGCGATGCTGGCGATGGCGGTATCGTATTCGCCGATTTGGCCCTGGTTGGAAAACCACCAGGTCTGGAAGCCCGCGCGATTTGCCAGGGTGACAAAGTTATCCTGAAACTGTGGTTTGCCATCGACTACGCGATTGAGCGTTAAGCCAAGCGATTTCTGCGTGGAGCCACTGGCGGCAATGTAGTCAGCAAATATCAAACCGTTAACACTGCTGGCAAACGGGGTATTGTTCCAGTGACCGCCAAAGGCACCGAGGGCATCGCGACGCGCGCTTTCACCGATCACCACCACATAGGTCTGATATTTCGGCTTAACGGCAGTGACCGTCCAGGTATCTTTCATTCCGGAAAGTTTTGCCATCCGTTCTTGCTCTTCAATCACCTCGTTATTATTGACGATGACATCCTTAGCAAAACGAAATACCGGATAGCCAGTATCTTTCAGTTTAAATACGCCGCCCCAGGCCAGGTTTTGCATGGGAGCAACAAAAAATGTCGCCACACTGAATACCAGACACAAGCTGTCGAAGGTATTCCAGCGCGCTTTTTCACTCTCTTTTTTTCGCCTGATTGCTATTACGCCGAGCGCAAAAATAAATAAGCCGACCAGGTAGCTGTACCACGGAAAAATCGTCAGGATTTCGGTCGACTCTTCCATATTGGTGGAGTGCAATGCCAGCAATGTATTGAAATTAGGCGCGCCGTAGGCCTGAGCAAAAGGGAAATAACAAGCCGCCACCAGCGAACTGACACCGACCAGAACTTTTTGTACGCCAGGCAATGTTCGCCATAGCAAAAGCAAAATAGCCGTAAATGCGGCGGTGTAGAGCAAACTGAAGGGGTAACCTAAGCCGAGGTTAATTAATAGCGACTGTAAAAAGTAGAACGCAGTCCACGGGCTAAATACCCGGCTACGGGTAACAAGCGATTCTTTGAGGGTTAAATTCATATGCCACTATCGTAACAAACGCCATGTGCTTACCCTGGCGTCAAGGGTCAATACCTGCAAGAGTGCGTGAAGAGGGGAAAGGGGTCCGCATCCGCGAGCCGCAATATACGCAGGGCTGCAAGAAGATAGAGCGAGCTGCCGTTCAGGTCAACTACTGACGAACAAATCTTTTGCGAAGGGGATTGCAAATCCGACAAAAAGTGGGGTTTTTCAGGGCAAAACGCGTTGTGCCTGCATAAAAGCAGGAGTGAAGCGGCGTACCGCGACGCCGCTATTTATCGGAAGGTTTATCTTGCTGCGGTTTGTTGTTGACCATATCGCACAACATAGAGAGCAGCATTAACCGTACTTTAAAGGGAGAATGACTAAACACGCGCATACACCTCTTGAACTCATTCATAAGACCTCCTGACTTGCTAATCCCGTCGATCCTTGAGGGATGATTGCATTACATACAGATATAGCACAGGCTATATTATATAGCTATTGCTAAAACGTTAATTTTTTGTACCTTCGCAACTCTGGTTTACAATGTGCGCACGAAATGAGAACGCTAGGTATGCGTCACCATAATGAGGAAGCACAATGAGTCGTCGCGCAGGTACGCCAACAGCAAAAAAAGTGACGCAGTTAGTGAACGTGGAAGAGCACGTTGAAGGGTTCCGCCAGGTCAGAGAGGCGCATCGGCGCGAGCTTATTGATGATTACGTTGAGCTGATTTCTGACTTGATCAGGGAAGTGGGGGAAGCTCGTCAGGTAGACATGGCTGCTCGTTTGGGAGTTTCGCAACCGACGGTGGCTAAAATGCTTAAGCGACTGGCAACCATGGGGCTGATTGAAATGATCCCCTGGCGTGGCGTGTTTTTAACGGCAGAAGGAGAGAAGCTGGCGCAGGAAAGCCGCGAGCGACATCAGATAGTCGAAAATTTCTTGTTGGTGTTGGGCGTCAGTCCGGAAATTGCCCGTCGCGACGCGGAAGGCATGGAGCACCATGTTAGTGAAGAGACGCTCGACGCTTTTCGTTTGTTTACCCAGAAACACGGTGCCAAATGAGCCTGCCTTTTTTACGCACGCTGCAAGGCGATCGTTTTTTTCAGTTATTAATTCTTGTTGGCGTCGGATTAAGTTTTTTTGTTCCCTTTGCACCGAAATCCTGGCCTGCTGCTATCGACTGGCACACCATCATCACCTTAAGCGGCCTGATGCTGCTGACTAAAGGTGTGGAGCTAAGCGGTTATTTTGATGTGCTGGGGCGCAAAATGGTGCGCCGCTTTGCTACGGAGCGTCGGCTGGCGATGTTTATGGTGCTGGCGGCGGCGCTGCTTTCTACCTTTCTGACCAACGATGTCGCGCTGTTTATTGTTGTTCCGCTGACTATCACGCTAAAAAGACTGTGTGAGATCCCGGTTAATCGGCTGATTATTTTTGAAGCGCTGGCAGTCAACGCTGGTTCGCTACTGACGCCAATTGGCAACCCGCAAAATATTCTTATCTGGGGACGTTCTGGTCTTTCGTTTGCCGGATTTATTGCCCAAATGGCACCACTGGCTGGCGCAATGATGCTGACGCTCCTGCTCCTGTGCTGGTGTTGTTTCCCTGGAAAGGCACTGCAATACCATACGGGGGTGCAAACTCCGGAGTGGAAACCGCGGCTGGTGTGGAGTTGTCTGGGGCTGTATATCGTCTTTCTGACGGCGCTGGAGTTAAAACAAGAGCTGTGGGGACTGGTGATTGTGGCGGCGGGCTTTGCGCTGCTGGCACGTCGCGTGGTGTTGAGTGTGGACTGGACGCTGCTGCTGGTGTTTATGGCGATGTTTATCGACGTCCATTTACTAACCCAACTGCCAGCTTTGCAGGGGGTGTTAAGTAACGTGAGTCATTTATCCGAACCCGGATTATGGTTAACGGCAATCGGTTTATCGCAGGTGATCAGTAACGTGCCGAGTACCATATTGTTGCTGAACTATGTGCCGCCGTCGTTGCTGCTGGCATGGGCGGTAAACGTGGGGGGCTTTGGTTTATTACCCGGATCGCTGGCAAATTTGATTGCGTTACGGATGGCGAACGATCGCCGTATCTGGTGGCGTTTCCATCTCTATTCAATACCGATGCTGTTGTGGGCGGCGCTGGTGGGATACGTTTTATTCGTTATGCTCCCGGCCTGGTAGGGTCTGGCAAATAAAAAAGGCGGATGATGAGTCCGCCTCTGTTTTACGTTTTGACGATTAATTCAGACGAACCGGCATCCCGGAACGATTTTTGATCGCTTCATCCAGAACAACCTGGTCAACATCTGGCTGACCGGTCACTGTCTGCACGCTCTTCGTCAGGGTAATTGGCACAATTTCCTGACCTTCAAACTGGGCTTCGGTGGTAGACAGCGGGTTATGGACTTCAATATAACGGCTGCCGTCTGGCTCGGTGGTCGCTTTTACCGGCTCATCAATAAACTGTACGCGAGTACCGACCGGCACTTTCTCGAACAGGAATTTGATGTCTTCGTTACGCAGACGCACACAACCATGACTTACGCGCAGGCCGATACCGAAGTTGGCGTTGGTGCCATGGATTGCGTACAGGCGACCGATGTAGAGTGCATACAGACCCATCGGGTTATCCGGACCTGCCGGAACGACAGCCGGAAGCGGTTCGCCCGCAGCGCGGTACTCTGCGTGCATTTTAGCGGTTGGCGTCCAGGTCGGGCCTGCTTTCTTACGCTCAACTTTGGTGGTCCAGTTGATAGGCGTGTCTTTGCCTAACTGACCAATGCCGATCGGCAGCACGATAACGGTGTTGGTCCCTTTCGGATAGTAATACAGACGCATCTCTGCACTGTTAATGACGATGCCTTCATGAACGGTATCCGGCAGGATCAGCTGCTGCGGAATGTTCAGTACAGTACCGCCTTTCGGCAGGAAGGTATCCACACCGGGGTTCGCTTCCATCATATTGGAAAGACCCATCTGGTACTCGGCGGCAAAATACTCCAGAGGCTGAGTGTTACCTTCAGGAATGGTGATCACCTGATTCTGACCAACCAGGCGACTCCCGTCGGTTGGCAGAGGATAAGTTACCGCAGAGGCGGTACTGCAAAAGCCGACAACAGCGAAGGCCGCTGCGAATAATGTTTTCAATTTCATATTCATGTTAAGCGAGATTTTGTGCCTGGCAGGCCATTGGGTTGAGAATATTAGAGTATTGGAAGCGCATTATAAGTTCATTCCTGCTCACAGTGAAATCAGATGTGTACGAAATCACATTTTTTGCCTTTGGCTTGAGTGTAGACCTTAAGCGAGGAGCAGGATCTTCTTTCAGACTTATGGCATAATGCGCGGTTTGTCATATCTCTTTTCAGGATACGCCTGTGTTAGTTTCCAGTAACGTCACCATGCAGTTCGGCAGTAAGCCGTTGTTTGAAAACATTTCCGTCAAATTTGGCGGCGGCAACCGTTACGGCCTGATTGGCGCGAACGGTAGTGGTAAATCCACCTTTATGAAGATCCTCGGCGGCGACTTAGAGCCGACGTTGGGTAACGTTTCCCTCGATCCCAACGAGCGCATTGGTAAGCTGCGTCAGGATCAGTTTGCCTTTGAAGAGTTCACTGTGCTGGATACGGTGATCATGGGGCATAAAGAGTTGTGGGAAGTGAAGCAGGAGCGTGACCGCATCTATGCTTTGCCGGAAATGAGTGAAGAAGACGGCTATAAAGTGGCCGATCTGGAAGTGAAATACGGCGAAATGGACGGTTACTCTGCGGAAGCTCGCGCCGGTGAACTGTTGCTTGGCGTGGGAATTCCAGTGGAACAGCACTACGGCCCGATGAGTGAAGTTGCTCCTGGCTGGAAGCTGCGTGTGCTGCTGGCGCAGGCGCTGTTTGCTGATCCGGACATTCTCCTGCTCGACGAACCGACCAACAACCTCGACATCGACACCATTCGTTGGCTGGAACAGGTGCTGAACGAGCGTGACAGCACCATGATCATCATCTCGCACGACCGTCACTTCCTTAACATGGTTTGTACCCACATGGCTGATCTGGATTACGGCGAGCTGCGCGTTTATCCAGGTAACTACGATGAGTACATGACGGCGGCGACCCAGGCGCGTGAGCGTCTGCTGGCTGATAACGCCAAGAAGAAAGCGCAGATTGCTGAGCTGCAATCTTTCGTTAGCCGCTTTAGTGCCAACGCCTCGAAATCTCGCCAGGCAACTTCGCGCGCGCGCCAGATTGATAAAATCAAACTGGAAGAGGTGAAAGCCTCCAGCCGTCAGAACCCGTTCATCCGTTTTGAACAGGATAAGAAACTGTTCCGTAACGCGCTGGAAGTGGAAGGTCTGACCAAAGGGTTTGATAACGGTCCGCTGTTTAAAAATCTCAACCTGCTGCTGGAGGTCGGTGAAAAACTGGCGGTACTGGGTACCAACGGCGTCGGTAAATCAACGCTGCTGAAAACGCTGGTGGGCGATCTGCAACCGGACAGCGGCACCGTAAAATGGTCTGAAAACGCACGCATTGGTTACTACGCCCAGGACCATGAATATGAGTTCGAAAATGATCTGACCGTGTTCGAATGGATGAGCCAGTGGAAGCAGGAAGGCGATGACGAGCAGGCGGTACGCAGCATTCTCGGTCGTTTGCTGTTTAGCCAGGACGACATCAAAAAGCCAGCGAAAGTGCTTTCCGGTGGAGAAAAAGGGCGGATGCTGTTTGGTAAATTAATGATGCAGAAGCCGAACATTCTGATCATGGACGAACCGACCAACCACCTGGATATGGAATCTATTGAGTCGCTGAACATGGCGCTGGAACTGTATCAGGGCACGCTGATCTTTGTTTCACACGACCGTGAGTTCGTAAGCTCCCTGGCGACCCGTATTCTGGAAATCACCCCGGAACGCGTGATCGACTTTAGCGGTAATTACGAAGATTATCTGCGTAGTAAAGGGATCGACGGTTAATTTCCCGCCGTCTTTCATGCGGCAGATGCATTGGCTTCACCTGTTCACCCCGGTCACTTACTTATTTAAGCTCCCGGGGTTTACAGGTTTGCTGCCTTCCTGCAGCGTGAAATACTGAGGTAAAGGATTCGATGGCTGGACCGGGTAAGGCGCAGTCGCCTCCCGGCCCCGGTAATGATTTAACGCATCCATTCACTCCCTTCAACACCATTGACCAGCAGCGTGCGTTTTTCTTCCACTGGTAATGACACTTTCAGTGCACTCCATGCAGGTCGATAATCCCCGCGCGCGTTGACTTTCAGGTTGATGGTCGCCCCATCGCAAACCATTTCCCATTCCACCCAAAGCGCATTACCAGTTTGGTAGCCCCAGCTTTCGCCATCGTCTTCAAACAGCAGGCCGGACGTTGTGCCCACACCTTTCAGCGGGAACAGTTTCAGTTCGCGGGTATCGTCTTGTTCTGCGCTCACATAGGTGATGCGTTTGCTGAGCGGTAGACCAGCCCCGGCACGCACCATCAGCGGCAGTTTCTCCAGCGGTGCGTCGAGGGTGATCCACTGACCGCCACTGAACCATTCGCCGTTGTAGAAATCGTACCAGCCAGTTTCGTTATCTGGCAGCCATACACGGCGCTGGCGCTCGCCTTGCTCTACGACGCTGGCAACCAAAATATCGCGACCAAGCAGGAAGTCATCACACTCTTCAAAAGTCTGAACGTCGTGCTCGTGGTCAAGGAAAGTCGGACGTAGCATTGGTTCATCATCGGCGTATGCCTGCCACATCAGGGTATAAAAGTAGGGCAGCAGGCGATAGCGCAACTCAATAGCGCTGCGGATCGCCGGAGTGACGCCCGGATACATCCACGGTTCGTTTACGGTATGGTCATCGTTCCATGAGTGAATCGTAAAGCGCGGATGCATCACGCCGTTTTGTACCCAGCGTACAAACAGTTCCGGGTCCGGCTTATCACCGGAGAAACCGCCGACGTCGTGACCGAGGTTATACAGCCCGGAGAGGCTCATCCCCAGACCCATGCGGGTGTTGTAGCGCAGAGTGTCCCAGCTAGTGCGGTTATCGCCACTCCAGGTCTGCACGTAGCGCTGCATTCCCGCGCAGCCGGAGCGGGAGATCAAGTACGGACGTTTTTCCGGAGCGAAACGCTGCTGGGCTTCCATCGAGGCTCGCATCATCAGCAGTGGCATCACTGGGCGAATATGTTTGATCGCGATCGTCTGACCAAAGCCGTGACAGCGTGCTTCACCGTCCCATACTTCGAATTCGTTGTTGTCGTTCCAGGTGGAGTCGATACCCATCTCCAGAAGCTGTGTGGTCACGCCTTCCTGCCACCACTGGATGGTCTGCGGATTAGTAAAGTCGAGGTTAGAACCTTCGTCATCCCAGAAGCTGGAACGTTCTGGTTCATCTGTTTCTGAATCACGGATGAATAGTCCTCTTTCTGCCACTTCGTTATAGCGTGGGTGATCCTGCAACAGGCACGGCTTGATATTGGCGGCCAGGTGCAAACCAGCATTGTGAAATGCCTGGCTCATCACTTTCGGCTGCGGCACTTTTTCGTAGTTCCAGTTGAACACATAGCGTTTGCCGTTAATTGAGGTATAACCGGATGAGAGCTGGAACGAATCGCAGGGAATTGCATGTTCTTCACACAGGCGGATAAAGTTCATCAACTGATTTTGTGCGTCCGGCGCATCGGTGTAGTGCATAGTTGAACCGCTGTAGCCCAGGCTCCATTTCGGTCCGAACAGGGTTTTGCCGGTCAGGCGTACGAAGGCTTTGGTGATATCAAGTACGCGTTCGCCGGTAAACAGGTAGTAGTCGATATCACCCGCTTCCGCCTGCCAGCGGCGATAGGCGGTGTGGTAGTTGTCGATCTCGTTGCCCAGATCCAGCCAGCAGCTGCTGAGGTTGTCATAAAACAGGCCGAAGCTAATGTCATCGCGGCGGGTGATGGTGAATGGAATGTGTTTGTACAACGGGTCAGTACTCACGGCGTTGTAGCCCATCGCGTCGAGGTTACGCATCTCGTAACGTTTACCGTTGCGTTGCAGGTCGCCGGCTTTATCTCCGAGGCCATAAAAGCGTTCATCTTTACGACGGCTCTGATAGTGCGCCACGCCGTCGCCGTGGGCATTCAGCAGATAAGCGCTGGTCGGGCGGTCATTCACCAACGGCAGCCATTCGCCTTCGTTGTTACGATAGTGCCACTCCAGCCACAGCGGCTGGTGAACGGTGGCACGCAGTGACTCGGTGGCGATAACCACGGTGTCGTCGTGCTGGATCAATGTCCACGCGGGCAGGCTAAAGCCGCTGAGATCTTCGCGGCTGCGCCCTTCCCATGGCACATCCTGCGCCGGAGCAATGCTCCAGGTGCGATCCAGCGCCAGCTCGCCTTTGCGTTTTAACAGCACGCGGAACAGATTTTCTTCCAGCACGTACAGGCACAGGATATGCTGGCCATCGACCAGCAGTTCAACGTGGTGGGCAGACTGTTTGTGCAGGGTCCAGTTTTTCAGCGTTTTCATGTTTACATCCATTCTCAGGCGCGTTTTGCGCGACGTTCAGCAATAAAGGTGACCAGGAAGAAAGCACCAATCAGGTCAAAGAAGCCCATGGCGATAAACAGGGGGTTAAAGCCGATTTTGTCAGCGGTAACCCCGATAATCAGGGAGAACAGGAAACTTGCGATCCACGCGGCAGAACCGCGCATGCCGTTAACAGTGGCCATCTGACCTTTGTCGAAGGATTCCACCACCAGTGCGCTCAGCATGCAGGAGATGATCTGGTGACCGAAGCCGCCGATGGAAATAAGGACGATGGCGATATACGGGTTATTGGTAAAGGCCATCACCGCCAGCGAAACCATCAGGAATGCGCCACTGACCGATGATGCGACAACGGAGTTCACACGACTCAGCCCAAACAGGCGGGTGTAAAGTTTGGTCAGATAGCCGCTGGCAATACTGCCAAGATCAGCGGCGAGGAACGGCAACCAGGCGAATAATGCGATCTGCTTAAGGTCCATGCCATAGGTTTTGGACAGGTATAGCGGAACCCAGAAACTCATCACCGCCCACGCCGGTTCTGCCATAAAGGCCGGGATAGCGATACCGTAAAAGCGTTTATTTTTGCCTACGGTTTTCAGTGCGGTCAGAAAGGGTAACTTGACAGGGGGCGCTTCGTTATCCTGGCGGATAAAGTCCAGCTCGGCTTTGCTGAGGTTAGGATGCTTATCCGGGTTGTGATAGAACGCCCACCACAGCACCACCCACAGCATCGCCAGGATGCCAGTGAACATAAATGCACCCTGCCAGCCGAATGAAGCGTGGGCAAAATAGATAATCGGTGGGGCCAGCATGGCACCGATGGAAAAACCGACGCCTGCCCAGCCTGCGGCGATCGGGCGTTCTGATTTTGGAAACCATTCACCGATGGTTTTGGCGTTTGCTGGGGTTGCCGCGGCTTCCGCACCGCCCATAAAGAAGCGCAACAGCGCCAGATGTACCCAGTTTCCCGCCCCCGCATGCATCAGACAGGCCAGCGCCCACAGTCCCGCGCAGATCATAAAGCCCAGTTTGAGGCCAATGACGTCAATCAGCCATCCACACAACGGTTGGAATAGGGTATAGGCGAGCTGGAAAGCACCTACAATCCAGGAATATTGTTCGGTGGTAATCCCCAGGTTGCTTTTCAGTTCGGGGGCGAGAATACCCAGCGAGTTACGCGTGATGTAGTTGACAGTAACACCGAGCAAAAAAAGGACCAGTATCCACCAACGCAGATTTTTGACGATATGGCGCGGTTTACTGGCAGTCATATCGTTATTGATACCCTGACTCATATGCACTCCACAGAATGGTATAGGGTTTGTGTGGCAACGTCAGAATGGAGTTGTCACACCACTTTTAACTTTTTGATAAATAAAGTCTTTATTGTTCGTTTTTCCATTATTTTTGTATGGAAGTTGTTCTACCAATTCACAGTAAGAGACCCTAAAAGCGAAAGAAAGCGGGTTTTGTGCACGTTTTTCCATGAGTGACTGATATACATTACTGAAATGGATTTAATGCCAGACAGAATGGGCTTTTTTGCTCATGAAAATTCTGTCATTTCCGAATTAGAGGCAGATCACAAAATGGACAAGAAGCTGAAAATCGCCGATATCGCCGCACGTACCGGGCTATCGCCGAGTACGGTTTCGCGGGTGCTGGCTGGCAAAGCGAATACCAGTGCACGCGCTCGCGAACAGGTGCTGGCCTGCGCGCGTGAGTTGGGCGTGATGGATGGCATGGCAGCAGGTCGTATGTTGCTGAACAACCTGATTATTTTCGCGCAGCAACGCGCTTTTGACCAACGATCTGATATCTTTTATTACCGTGTGATCCAGAGCATCAGCAAAGCGTTATCGCCGCATGAAGTGCGGCTGCGTTACTGCGCGCTGGAGGAGTTTGACAGCGATCCCGCGCTATTTCTCTCGCGGATGAATGAAGCAGATACGCAGGCGGCGATCCTGCTGGGGATTGACGATCCGCACATCCATGATCTGGCCGCCGATCTCGCTAAGCCTTGTGTGCTGATCAACTGCCGTGATGAACGAATGCGCCTCCCGGCGATTGCGCCGGACCATCGGTTAATTGGCGCGTTCGCCGCCCGCTATCTGTTTGAAATGGGTCACCGGGAGGTGATGAATGTGATGTGCCTGCGCCGCTACACTATGGAGCAGCGGTTTGCAGGGATTAAAGAATCATGGCGTCAGCATAATCTGGCCTTTCACCATGACCGTCATTTGCTGAATATCAGCAGTTTTAGCGCTAAAGAAGCGGAAGAAAAGGTCGGAGCGTGGCTGGATGCCGCCAATGGCAAGACGTTGCCGACGGCGTTTCTGGTCGGCGGGGATTTTATGGCGGCGGGAACGGTAAATGCGCTACATCGTCGTGGTCTGCGCGTACCACAGGATGTCTCGGTGATGAGTATCGACGGCTTTAACCTTGCGGCAATCGAGGATGTTCCCCTGACGGCTGTGCATGTGCCACGCGATGAGCTAGGCAATGAAGCGGTGCAAATGTTGCAACAGCGGCTGATTCGCCCGGATGCTCCGGTGGGCTCGCTGCTGCTGCACGGACGATTGGCGGTGCGGGAGTCAGTGCGGCGGGTTCGCCCAGGAAAAGGGAACACCGCCGTGGAACGGGAAGGGCTGTACGACACTCAGCTGTCGATTCCCAACGCTCGCTTACCGTGAATGTTGAGGTCGGCAAGCGTAAAGCGTCCTTCCCAGTTTGTTTCATAGTCCTCGCGCGGGAAGTCGCCCGGCGATGCGCCTTTTTCCAGTGCGGCCTTCACCTTGTGCGCGTAGGCAAGATTTTTCTCGCACATCGGTGCCGCAGGAATGTACATCACGTTGCCCCAACCCTGTTGATTTTCAACGGGGGCAACGGAATGGATGACGTCGCAGTGCCACCAGACGGAGTCTCCGGCCTCGAGTTTTGGAATGCTGGTTAACGCCTCAATTAACAGTGGATGCCATTGCTCTGATACCGGCAACACTCTTCCGGGCGCTACGCCGCACAGTTCATCCTCCGGCACATCATCAAGCAGCGGACGTAACAGTACGTACGCCATGGCTTCAGGAATGGGCACGACGTGCAGCAACCCCTGACCAGGCAGCATATCAGAGAGCGCTGTCCAGCCCTGGAATGTCCGAAACACGGAACATTTGGTGGTGTTGTCCACCGTGTACTCTTCAACTTCCGTACGATGTGCCGCATGCCAGGGATCGTATTTCGCCAGATTGCCATTAAAGACGTTGGCGAAAACGTGCTGATACGCTGGAAGCAGCCAGCGTTCCAGCGCCCCGGAGTCGGTATGCGCTCCAAGACCTTTGGAGGTCGTTCCGGGCGGACGGCGGCGGATACGGTCAGGGTAGATGACGCTCACATCCGGGTTAAACCATTGCTTTCCATCACTTTCAAATGTCCACAGACGATTGAGAAACGACTGCACATTCGCCATTTCTTCACTCTGGCGGGCCTGCATTTGCGCCTGCGACCAGTAGATGGGGTAAATCTCGGGACGTGAAGCGCTGAGCGTCCCGAAGAAATTATCGCCGGGGCCTTTGTAGACCTCGTCAAAGCGGTTGCGGTCCAGATAGTCCAGCATCGACTGATCCCAGCCTAGCGCTTGTTCGCGGGGGAAATGGCCTTTTATCACCGCACAACCGCGACGTTTAATCTGTTCGCGCTGCTCTGCAGTAACATGACCTGCTTTGATATCGGCATAAGACAGCACCGGCCAGACGGCATCGCCCTGTGCTTTGAGTGCGTTGATTTCAGCCACTCGCGTAGCAATGTCATCGCTTAGCTGATTAAAGATCTGCTGGACGTCGCCAAGCTGTGCCCGCAGCGCGTGCTTCATCTGACGGATAGCTGCTTTGTGATCGGCAGGCAATGTGTCGCTGGTAAAAGTAGAAGCCATAACCACCTCGCATTAACTTTCATTCGAAACTATTATGATTTGCATGTGACAATATAAGTTATAAATAAGTTAATGCAAGTTTAATGATTTGATGTGATGTACAGGATGTAAAAAGAAGGGAAAACCGGAGCGCATGGCTCCGGTAGAGAGGTCAGCTGTTAAAAGGGGATGTGTTATCCAGCACCGCCTGAATCACGTTCAGCGCGCCTTCATGATTATTATCATCGGTAGCGTAACGGGCGATTTGTTTAATGTTTTCCGCAGCATTCCCCATTGCAAAGGAATAACGCGCCATTTTCAGCATCTCCGCATCGTTACCGCTGTCGCCAATCGCTACCACATTTTGCGGCGACAGATCCCAGCGTTTCAGTAACCGCGAAATACCGTTTGCTTTATGTAGACCGGGAATAATCAGGTCGATAAAGCCAAAACCACTGGTAACGGGTTTCATAATGCCATCCAGCGCTATGTGCAGTTTGTCGATCACTAACGGGATTTGTTCATCCGGCAGGTTGAGCGAAAACTTGAACAGTACGTCGTCAATCTCCTGATAATCTTTTACAGGTTTCAGGCGATGGTAGTGTTTTGCCATCAGTGCGACGAATGCTTCGGGGGCGTTTTCGCTGACATATGCACTTTGCAGACCGCAGGCGACAAAATTGAGTTGCTTATCTTTTAGCAACTCGCCAATAACAATCCGCGATTCATGTCGGGTCAGTTCGCCGTGGAACAGTTGCTTGCCATGTTCGTAAACCAGTGCGCCGTTTTCCGCGACAAAAGAGATCTCATCCTTTAGCTCAGGAAAGAACGAAATAAGCTGGTAATACTGATTACCGCTAGCGACAACGAACTCAATGCCGCGCTTTTTCAGTTCCTGATATTGCGCCATAAAACGTGGTTGGTTGTACGTTTTGGCGTCGTTAAGAAAAGTACCGTCCATGTCTGTGACGATAACTTTTACGCTCATAGGTGTGCTCCTGGCTCGAAAATGAAACCGTAACAGTGTAATAACAATGTGACGCAGAGCACAAATTATATTTCGAATGAAAGCGAGGCTGAAATTGATGATGTGAATGATTTAGCCCGGCGACGCCGCCGCCGGGCTGAGGAGATTACAGCATATGTTCAGTACGGGCGATGATATCGTCCTGAGCGTCTGGAGAGAGCGCGGTGAAGAAGGCGGAATAGCCCGCGACACGCACTACCAGATCGCGGTACTGATCCGGATGTTTTTTCGCTTCCAGCAGCGTTTCGCGGGAAACGATGTTGTACTGAATATGCCAGCCTTTATGCACCTCGAAGAAGGTGCGCAGCAGGATCATCAGTTTCTGCTTGTCAGATTCGTTCTCCAGCGTTGCTGGATTCAGTTTCTGGTTGAGCAGCACGCCGCCGAGAATCGCGGCCGTAGGCAGTTTACCCACCGAGCCAATGACCGCGGTAGGGCCAAGATGGTCAGTACCGGAGGCCGGGCTTGCGCCTTCTGCCAGCGGGGTATGCGCTTTACGTCCGTCCGGCGTTGCCATAGTTTGCGCGCCAAACGGTACGTTAGCGGAGATAGACGACGTACCCGCGTAATAATTGCCGCCAACCGGACCACGACCGTAGCGCGGGTTATGGTACTGTTTCAGTTCGTCGATATAGGTCTGATAAGCGCGAGCCAGCAGCGTATCGACAGTATCGTCGTCGTTGCCGTACTTCGGCGCGCCGTTAATCAGCCGCTGACGCAGTTGCTCGTGAGTCAGGCCGTCGAAGTCATCCGCCAGTGCGGCAGCCAGTTGTTGCTGACCAATCGCGCCCTGTTCAAACACCAGTTTCTTCACTGCCGCCAGGCTGTTGCCGAGGTTGGCAATGCCGACCTGCAGGCCAGAAACCCAGTCATATTTCGCGCCGCCTTGCTTGATACTTTTTGCTCGCTCAATACAGTCATCCACCAGCGCCGAGCAGAGAATATCGTGCACGTTCTCCTCCAGCATGGTGTCAACGACATATTCGATTTCGATTGATTTACGCGTGTAGTAACGGATTTGCGTATCCCATGCGTCCATTACTTCATCGAAGTTGTTGAAGTTACCCGCCGACAACGCTTTTTCTTGTGGCAGGAACACTTTGCCGCTGGTGGCATCACGACCGCCTTCCAGCGCCGCCAGCATCACGCGGGCGAAGTTGATAAAGCTCATGCCGGTACAGCGATAGCCCCATTTGCCACCGACGGCGGTTTCGATACAACCAATCGCTGCATAGTCGTAAGCGTCCTGCGGTTCAATACCGAGTTTAATAAATTCCGGGATCACGATTTCGTCGTTGTTGAACGCCGGCATCCCGAAGCCGCAACGGATCACCTGTACGCAGGCGTCGAGGAAATCGTTGCTCATTCCCGCGTGGTAACGCACGCTGAGGTTAGGCTGAGTGGAACGCAGGCGACCGCAGGATTCAAGGATCGCGTAAGAGAGTGGATTCACCGCGTCCATTGGTTGACCATCAACCAGATTTTGCCCGCCAATAGTGACGTTCTGATACAGCGGACTTCCCGCAGAGGCTTTTGAGTGCGAGCCGGAGCGGATCTTGTTCACTTCCAGCAATTTCAGCCAGCAGCTATGCAGCATCTCGATGGCGTGTTCACGATCCAGCGTCTGGTTGAGTTCAACGTCGCGACGATAATACGGGTACAGATACTGGTCCATACGACCAAAAGATACTGAGTGACCGTTAGATTCGATCTGCAAAATCAACTGGATGAAGTAACACAGTTGCAGCGCCTGCCAGAAAGTCTGCGGCGGTTGGTGGGCGATAAGATCGCAGTTTTCTGCCATCGCCAGCAGTTCATCGCGACGGCTTTCGCGAGTTTCGGTCGCGGCCATTTCACGCGCCAGGGCAGCGAAACGTTCAATGTGTTCACTGACCGCTACCAGCACGATATCAATCGCTTTCAGGAATTGCTCGCCATGTAAATCTTCCAGCACCGTCAGGTTGATGCGCGAGCGACGTTCCGCTACTTTCTCGCGCAGACCATCAAGCCCTTTTTCCAGCAGCAGCGGGAAATTGACCGCCAGGTGCGCATCGCCGGAGGTCATATTGCCTTCCGCTTTAATGATGCCGGTCGCCAGCAGACCTTTTTGCTCATCGGTAAACATGCCGTAGCAGCGATCCTGTACGGTCTGACCGCGCCACCACGGGCACACTTCATGCAGAACGCGTTTGTTCTCTTCGCTCACCGCAAAGCCAGCACCGGGACGATCTGCCAGATCATCGATCTCTTTTTCGATCCATGAGACAGTATATTCCGGGAAGATCGGCGCGGCGCGAACTTCGCTTGCCTGGTTGCCAATGATCAACTCATCGTGCTTGATCCAGATGGTGCGATTCGCCAGGTGATGCGCCAGTGCCAGCGCGCGACGTACCGGGATCGGCTTATCGAGATGTTGTTGATACATCTCGGTATAGTGCTGCGCGCGCTCGGTACAGACCGGCGGTTTCACAATATGCACCAGCGCATTTTTGTGCGCTTTAATGCGATCGCTGAGCGTGTCCAGTTTCAGTGTGGTCATGGTTGTTATCCTCGTAAGGTCGCGGTTAACCCTTTCTGGCAGGCATACTGCTGGGCAAAGTCGAGCAGTTCTGGCGCATCAAGCGGTTTTTCCGGGGCGTCATAGGGCAGATTAAGTAAGTGATATTTGTTGATGCCCAGCGTGTGGTAGGGCAGGAAATGAATTTCGCTAACGTGCAGCTCGTCGGCGGCAAAATCGGTAATGGCTTTTACAGAGGTTTCGTCGGCATTAAAGCCCTGAATCAGCGGCACGCGGATAATGATTTTTTTGCCCGCTGCGGCGAGTTTTTTCAGGTTATCCAGCACTCTGGCGGCGTTACCGTCGGTCCACTGTTTAAACGGCGCGTCGGCAACGTGTTTTAAATCGGCAAGAAACAGATCGATATAGGGCAGAGAAGGGGCGATATATTTCCACGGCACATGCAGACAGGTTTCTACCGCAGTATGAATGCCGGCCTCGTGGCTGGCTTGCAGTAGCGCCGTCGCCATTTCCGGCTGCATAAACGGTTCACCGCCCGAAAGCGTTAAGCCGCCGCCGCTGCGATCGTAAAACGGTTTATCCCGCAAAACGGTCGCCATGATCTCCTCAACGCTTTTCACTTCACCACACACGGTTAATGCCTGTGTCGGGCAGCAGTCGGTTAGCGCCGTAAAATGCTCCGGGGTTAACTTTTCTCGATGAATAAGCAAACCATTCAACGCGCGCTCAATCACTTCCGGCGCGGCCTTAGCGCACAGCTCACAGCCTTCCAGACAGAGTCGTGGGTCATACAGCAGATCTTGCGTGCGGGCGCGGCTTTCCGGGTTCTGACACCAGCGGCAGCCCAGCGAACAGCCTTTAAGAAATACGACCGTGCGGATACCGGGGCCATCATGGGTCGAGTAGCGCTGAATATTGAAAATCATAGTTGCCTCTCTGTTTCGTTCAAACATTAAAATACTTTCGAATGAAAGTTAGATTGATGTGCGTCAACTGTTCAGAGAGTTTTCCCGTGATAGTCTACATTCAGACAAAAAGTACATTTTGAGGATGGTTATGGAACTGTATCTGGATACTTCAGACGTTGTTGCGGTGAAGGCGCTGTCACGTATTTTTCCGCTGGCGGGTGTAACCACTAACCCAAGCATTATCGCAGCGGGTAAAAAACCGCTGGAGGTTGTGCTTCCGGAACTTCATGAAGCGATGGGCGGTCAGGGGCGTCTGTTTGCCCAGGTAATGGCTACCACTGCTGAAGGGATGGTGAATGACGCGCGTAAGCTGCGCTCTATTATTGCGGATATCGTGGTGAAAGTTCCGGTGACCGCTGAGGGGCTGGCAGCAATTAAGATGTTAAAAGCGGAAGGGATTCCGACGCTGGGAACCGCGGTATATGGCGCAGCACAAGGGCTACTGTCGGCGCTGGCAGGTGCGGAATATGTTGCGCCTTACGTTAATCGTATTGATGCTCAGGGCGGTAGCGGCATTCAGACTGTGACCGACTTACACCAGTTATTGAAAATGCATGCGCCGCAGGCAAAAGTGTTAGCCGCAAGTTTCAAAACCCCGCGTCAGGCGCTGGACTGCTTACTGGCAGGATGTGAATCAATTACTCTGCCACTGGATGTGGCACAACAGATGATTAGCTATCCGGCGGTTGATGCCGCTGTGGCGAAGTTTGAGCAGGACTGGCAGGGAGCGTTTGGCAGAACGTCGATTTAACCGGACGTTCTGCATCCTCATAAATTGCTGATGACGTGGCGCAGTGCCGCGTCTTATCAGGCCTGGAGGTGGCAATTACTGCCCGCACACCTCACATCCCGGATTACGCATCAGTTTCATTTCGCGAAACTGACAGGTCATCGCATCGTACATGACGATTTTGCCACTGGCAGGTTTGCCATAACCTGCCAGCAGTTTGATCGCTTCCATTGCCTGCAACGAACCAATTACGCCGATCAACGGTGCCATCACGCCTGCTTCTACGCAGGTTAATGCATTTTCGCCAAACAAACGGCTGAGGCAGCGGTAGCAAGGCTCGCCGTCCTGATAAGTGAAGACCGTGATTTGACCTTCCATGCGAATTGCCGCGCCGGAAACCAGCGGCACCTTCGCGGCAAAACAGCCTGCGTTCAGTTGATTACGTACCGCAACGTTATCCGTACAGTCGAGCACCAGATCGTGTTTTGCAATCATCGCAGCAAGTTCTGCGTCATCCAGCAGTGCATTGACTGGCGTAATCGCGATATGTGGGTTGATCCGCGTCAGGGCGTCACGGGCAGAATCCACCTTCGGTTGCCCGACTGTGGCATCGCTGTGCAGCGTTTGGCGCTGTAAATTTGAGAGCGAAACCGTGTCGAAGTCGAGCAGCGTCAGGTTGCCGACACCGGCGCTTGCCAGATACTGTGAGGCTGCGCAGCCGAGTCCACCGAGGCCGACGATCAGCACACGAGAATCTTTTAGCGCCTCCTGACCATCAAAATCAAAGCCGCGCAGAATGATTTGCCGGTTATAGCGCAGCATCTCCTGATCGCTGAGTTCCGCCATTACAGGCCTCCGAACAACGCGTTAAACGGTTCTACTTCCACCCATTCGCCCGCTTCCACATTGCCGCGTTCGCGCTCCAGCACGATAAAGCAGTTGCCGAGGCTAAAGGAGCTAAATATATGTGAACCCTGATGTCCGGTGGTCGTCACTTCCAGTTCGCCATCGGCGTTGCGTTGCAGCACGCCGCGCTGGAAATCAAGGCGTCCTGGCGTTTTTTTCAGACGCGATGCCGTGCGTACACGCTGGCGCGCGGGCAGGCCGCTGGCGGTATTGCCGCTTAGTTTTGCCAGCAAAGGCTGTACCAGTTGATAGAAGGTCAGCGTTGCTGAAACCGGGTTGCCCGGCAGGCCGCAGAACCAGCTATTGCTGAGTTTACCGAACGCGAACGGTTTACCTGGTTTAATCGCCAGCTTCCAGAAGGCGATCTCCCCCAGCTCTTCAAGAATCGTTTTGGTGTAATCCGCTTCACCCACTGAAACACCGCCGGAACTGATCACCACATCCGCCTGGCTGTCGGCTTCAATAAATGCGGCGCGCAGGGCATGGGGATCGTCGCGGATAATCCCTAAGTTGATTACCTCGCATCCCAACTGTTCTAACATCAGGTGTACGGCGAGACGGTTGGTATCGTAGATTTGGCCGTCGCCCAGCGGCTGGCCTGGCAACTGGAGTTCATCACCGGTAGAAAACAGCGCTACACGCACTTTACGAATCACCGGAACTTCGGCAATCCCCAGTGAAGCAATTACTGGCAGCTCTGCGGTAGTCAGGCGTGTTCCCGCCGGGAAAACAACCGCACCTGCAGAGATATCTTCACCGCGACGGCGAATATTTTGCCCGCTACGCACTTCAGCAGTAAAACGCACGCCAGCGTCAGTCTGTTCGGTCTGTTCCTGCATCACCACCGCTTCGCAGCCTTCCGGCACCGGCGCACCGGTCATAATACGAATGCAGGTACCCGCAGGCCATTCACCATGGTACGGCTGACCGGCAAAGGATTTACCGGCAACGGGCAGCGGTTGCCCGGAGGCAATATCGGCTAAACGCGCCGCGTAGCCGTCCATAGCGGAGTTATCAAACCCCGGGACATCCAGTGGCGAAACGACATCGCTCGCCAGAATACGACCAAAACACTGTACCAGTGGCAGCGTTTCCTGGGCGGTCAGTGGGGTAACGCGAGAAAGCATCTCATTAAGCGCGATGTCGAGCGACATCAATCCGGTGGTAAATTCCATGAAAACACTCCTGCGGAGGCAAAATCGAATTTGCCTATTATGTCAGAAAAACGCCACAGACTGTATGCCACCTCGGGCGTAGCGCTGGCTCCTGCCTTTACATGCCATATCCATCTTTCTATATTCAAAAATTGAATGAGTAATTCATAAAAATTCTGATATTTATAGCAAAAGTGGCGAGCCACCCTTAATGGACGAATACTATGGGCAAAGCAGTCATTGCAATTCATGGTGGCGCAGGTGCAATTAGCCGCGCGCAGATGAGTCTGCAACAGGAATTACGCTACATCGAGGCGCTGTCTGCCATTGTTGAAACCGGGCAGAAAATGCTGGAAGCGGGCGAAAGTGCGCTGGATGTGGTGACGGAAGCGGTGCGTCTGCTGGAAGAGTGTCCACTGTTTAACGCCGGAATTGGCGCTGTCTTTACGCGTGATGAAACCCATGAACTGGACGCCTGTGTGATGGATGGTAACACCCTGAAAGCCGGTGCGGTGGCGGGCGTTAGTCATCTGCGTAATCCGGTTCTTGCCGCCCGGCTGGTGATGGAGCAAAGCCCGCATGTGATGATGATTGGCGAAGGGGCAGAAAATTTTGCGTTTGCTCATGGCATGGAGCGCGTCTCGCCGGAGATTTTCTCCACGCCTTTGCGTTATGAACAACTACTGGCAGCGCGCGAGGAAGGGGAAATGGTCCTCGACCATAGCGGTGCGCCACTGGATGAAAAACAGAAAATGGGCACTGTGGGGGCCGTGGCGTTGGATTTAGACGGCAATCTGGCGGCAGCCACGTCCACAGGCGGAATGACCAATAAATTACCCGGACGAGTTGGCGATAGTCCCTTAGTGGGGGCCGGATGCTACGCCAATAACGCCAGTGTGGCGGTTTCATGTACCGGCACGGGCGAAGTCTTCATCCGCGCGCTGGCGGCATATGACATCGCCGCGTTAATGGATTACGGCGGATTAAGTCTCGCGGAAGCCTGCGAGCGGGTAGTAATGGAAAAACTCCCTGCGCTTGGCGGTAGCGGTGGCTTAATCGCTATCGACCATGAAGGTAATATCGCGCTACCGTTTAACACCGAAGGAATGTATCGCGCCTGGGGCTACGCAGGCGATACGCCAACCACCGGTATCTACCGTGAAAAAGGGGACACCGTTGCCACACAGTGATGAACTTGATGCCGGTGATGTGCTGGCGGTTGAAAATCTGAATATTGCCTTTATGCAGGACCAGCAGAAAATAGCTGCGGTCCGCAATCTCTCTTTTAGCCTGCAATGCGGTGAGACGCTGGCAATTGTTGGCGAATCCGGCTCTGGTAAGTCAGTGACTGCGCTGGCATTAATGCGCTTGTTGGAACAGGCGGGCGGTTTAGTGCAGTGCGATCAAATGCTGTTGCGGCGGCGCAGTCGCGAAGTGATTGAACTTAGCGAGCAGAGCGCTGCACAAATGCGCCATGTGCGCGGTGCGGATATGGCAATGATATTTCAGGAGCCGATGACATCGCTGAACCCGGTATTTACTGTGGGTGAACAGATTGCTGAATCTATTCGTCTGCATCAAAACGCCAGTCGTGAAGAAGCAATGGTCGAGGCGAAGCGGATGCTGGATCAGGTACGCATTCCGGAGGCACAAACCATTCTTTCACGTTATCCGCATCAACTCTCTGGCGGGATGCGCCAGCGAGTGATGATTGCGATGGCGCTGTCATGCCGCCCGGCGGTGCTGATTGCCGATGAGCCAACCACCGCGCTGGATGTCACTATTCAGGCGCAGATCCTGCAATTAATCAAAGTATTGCAAAAAGAGATGTCGATGGGCGTTATCTTTATCACTCACGATATGGGCGTGGTGGCAGAGATTGCCGATCGGGTACTGGTGATGTATCAGGGCGAGGCGGTGGAAACGGGTAGCGTCGAACATATTTTTCATGCACCGCAACATCCGTACACCCGTGCGCTGTTAGCTGCTGTTCCGCAACTTGGTGCGATGAAAGGGTTAGATTATCCCCGACGTTTCCCATTGATATCGCTTGAACATCCAGCGAAACAGGAACCCCCCATCGAGCAGAAAACGGTGGTGGATGGCGAACCTGTTTTACGGGTGCGTAATCTGGTCACCCGTTTCCCTTTGCGCAGCGGTTTGTTGAATCGCGTAACGCGGGAAGTGCATGCCGTTGAGAAAGTCAGTTTTGATCTCTGGCCTGGCGAAACGCTATCGCTGGTGGGCGAGTCTGGCAGCGGTAAATCCACTACCGGGCGGGCGTTGCTGCGCCTGGTCGAATCGCAGGGCGGCGAAATTATCTTTAACGGTCAGCGAATCGATACCTTGTCATCCGGTAAACTTCAGGCATTGCGCCGGGATATTCAGTTTATTTTTCAGGACCCTTACGCTTCGCTGGACCCTCGTCAGACCATCGGTGATTCGATTATCGAACCGCTGCGCGTACACGGTTTATTGCCAGGTAAAGAAGCGGCTGCACGCGTTGCGTGGTTGCTGGAGCGCGTGGGCCTGTTACCTGAACATGCCTGGCGTTACCCGCATGAGTTTTCCGGCGGTCAGCGCCAGCGCATCTGCATTGCTCGCGCGTTGGCATTGAATCCAAAAGTGATCATTGCCGACGAAGCCGTCTCGGCGCTGGATGTTTCTATTCGCGGGCAGATTATCAACTTGTTGCTCGATCTCCAGCGTGATTTCGGCATTGCGTATCTGTTTATCTCCCACGATATGGCCGTGGTAGAGCGGATTAGTCATCGTGTGGCGGTGATGTATCTCGGACAAATTGTTGAAATTGGTCCACGGCGCGCGGTCTTTGAAAACCCGAAGCATCCTTATACGCGTAAATTACTGGCGGCAGTTCCGGTCGCTGAACCGTCCCGACAACGACCGCAGCGTGTACTGCTGTCGGACGATCTTCCCAGCAATATTCATCTGCGTGGCGAAGAGGTGGCAGCCGTCTCGTTGCAATGCGTCGGGCCGGGGCATTACGTCGCACAACCACAATCAGAATACGCATTCATGCGTAGATAACATTCAGGCGGAGAATAAAATGGCAAGAGCTGTACACCGTAGTGGGTTAGTGGCGCTGGGCATTGCGACAGCGTTGATGGCATCTTGTGCATTCGCTGCCAAAGATGTGGTGGTGGCGGTAGGATCGAACTTCACCACGCTCGATCCGTATGACGCAAATGACACGTTATCTCAGGCCGTAGCGAAATCGTTTTACCAGGGGCTGTTCGGTCTCGATAAAGAGATGAAACTGAAAAACGTGCTGGCGGAGAGTTATACCGTTTCCGATGACGGCCTTACTTACACCGTGAAATTGCGGGAAGGAATTAAATTCCAGGATGGCACCGACTTCAACGCAGCGGCGGTAAAAGCGAATCTGGACCGGGCCAGCGATCCGGCGAATCATCTTAAACGCTACAACCTGTATAAGAATATTGCCAAAACGGAAGCGATCGATCCAACAACGGTAAAGATTACCCTCAAACAGCCGTTCTCAGCGTTTATTAATATTCTTGCCCATCCGGCGACCGCGATGATTTCGCCGGCAGCGCTGGAAAAATATGGCAAGGAGATTGGTTTTCATCCGGTGGGAACCGGGCCGTATGAACTGGATACCTGGAATCAGACCGATTTTGTGAAGGTGAAAAAATTCGCGGGTTACTGGCAGCCAGGATTGCCCAAACTGGACAGCATAACCTGGCGTCCGGTGGCGGATAACAACACCCGCGCGGCAATGCTGCAAACCGGTGAAGCGCAGTTTGCTTTCCCCATTCCTTACGAGCAGGCCGCACTGCTGGAGAAAAACAAAAATATCGAGTTGATGGCCAGTCCGTCAATTATGCAGCGTTATATCAGTATGAACGTGACGCAAAAGCCGTTCGATAACCCGAAGGTCCGTGAGGCGCTGAATTACGCCATTAACCGCCCGGCGCTGGTGAAAGTGGCCTTCGCGGGCTATGCAACGCCAGCTACTGGTGTGGTACCGCCGAGTATCGCCTACGCGCAAAGCTATAAACCGTGGCCTTACGATCCAGTGAAAGCGCGCGAATTACTGAAAGAGGCGGGATATCCCAACGGTTTCAATACCACGCTGTGGTCGTCACATAACCACAGCACCGCGCAGAAAGTGCTGCAATTTACCCAGCAGCAGTTAGCGCAGGTCGGGATTAAAGCCCAGGTGACTGCGATGGATGCCGGACAGCGGGCGGCAGAAGTTGAAGGTAAAGGGCAAAAAGAGAGCGGCGTGCGGATGTTCTACACTGGCTGGTCGGCTTCAACCGGCGAAGCGGACTGGGCACTATCGCCGCTGTTTGCCTCGCAGAACTGGCCACCGACGCTGTTTAATACCGCGTTTTACAGCAATAAACAGGTGGATGACTTCCTGGCTCAGGCACTGAAAACTAATGATCCGGCAGAAAAGACCCGTTTATATAAGGCGGCGCAGGATATCATCTGGCAAGAGTCGCCGTGGATCCCGCTGGTGGTAGAAAAACTGGTGTCGGCACACAGTAAAAACCTGACCGGTTTTTGGATCATGCCAGACACCGGTTTCAGCTTTGAAGACGCGGATTTGCAATAAGCAACGCAGGGAGTGGAATGCTTAATTACGTTATCAAACGCTTACTGGGGTTGATTCCAACGCTGTTTATCGTCTCGGTGCTGGTGTTTTTATTTGTGCATATGCTGCCCGGCGATCCGGCGCGATTGATTGCCGGGCCCGAAGCTGATGCGCAGGTTATAGAACTGGTGCGTCAGCAGCTGGGGTTGGATCAGCCGCTGTATCACCAGTTCTGGCACTATATCAGCAATGCTGTGCAGGGGGATTTTGGCCTGTCGATGGTGTCGCGTCGTCCGGTTGCCGATGAGATTGCCAGCCGCTTTATGCCAACGCTGTGGCTGACCATAACCAGTATGGTCTGGGCGGTGATATTTGGTATGGCGGCGGGAATTATCGCCGCCGTCTGGCGTAATCGTTGGCCGGATCGATTGAGTATGACCATTGCGGTGTCGGGGATCTCGTTTCCGGCATTTGCTCTGGGGATGCTTTTAATTCAGGTATTCTCCGTTGAACTGGGCTGGCTGCCTACCGTGGGAGCAGACAGTTGGCAGCACTACATTTTACCCTCCCTGACGCTCGGCGCGGCAGTGGCAGCCGTGATGGCGCGCTTTACCCGCGCGTCGTTTGTCGATGTTTTAAGCGAAGATTATATGCGTACCGCGAGGGCGAAAGGGGTGAGCGAAACCTGGGTTGTCCTCAAACACGGGCTACGTAACGCGATGATCCCGGTTGTGACCATGATGGGCTTACAGTTTGGCTTTTTGCTCGGTGGTTCCATCGTGGTGGAGAAGGTTTTCAACTGGCCCGGACTTGGACGCTTACTCGTTGACTCCGTAGAAATGCGCGATTACCCGGTGATTCAGGCGGAAATTCTGCTTTTCTCGCTGGAATTTATTCTTATCAACTTAGTGGTGGATGTGCTTTACGCCGCCATTAACCCGGCTATCAGGTACAAGTAAGGATGCGACTATTTAACTGGCGACGTCAGGCGGTGTTAAACGCCATGCCACTGGTCAAACCTGACCAGGTACGTACACCGTGGCATGAATTCTGGCGACGATTTCGCCGTCAGCATATGGCGATGACCGCCGCATTGTTCGTTATTTTATTGATTGTGGTGGCTATTTTTGCACGCTGGATCGCTCCCTATGACGCCGAAAATTATTTTGATTATGACAATCTGAATAACGGACCTTCTTTGCAGCACTGGTTTGGCGTTGATTCACTGGGGCGTGACATTTTCAGCCGTGTCCTGGTTGGTGCACAAATCTCGCTGGCGGCGGGCGTGTTTGCCGTGTTTATCGGTGCGGCGATCGGGACGTTGCTGGGCTTGTTGGCTGGATATTATGAAGGCTGGTGGGATCGGCTGATCATGCGCATTTGCGATGTGCTGTTTGCCTTCCCTGGTATTTTACTGGCGATCGCTGTTGTTGCGGTGTTGGGAAGCGGCATTGCTAACGTGATTATTGCAGTCGCCATTTTTTCCATCCCCGCGTTTGCCCGACTGGTGCGCGGCAACACGCTGGTGTTGAAACAGCAAACTTTTATTGAATCGGCGCGCAGTATTGGTGCCAGCGACATGACCATCTTATTGCGCCATATCTTGCCCGGGACTGTCTCGTCTATCGTGGTGTTTTTCACCATGCGCATCGGTACCTCGATTATCTCTGCCGCCAGCCTGTCATTTCTCGGCCTCGGTGCGCAGCCGCCGACACCAGAGTGGGGAGCAATGCTCAATGAGGCACGAGCGGATATGGTTATCGCGCCGCATGTCGCTATTTTTCCGGCCCTGGCTATTTTTCTGACTGTACTGGCGTTCAATTTGTTGGGTGATGGTTTACGCGATGCGCTGGATCCGAAAATTAAAGGATAGTTACGTTTGAATATTGCTTGAAAGGGTAATCACCTCACAGGAAATTATTGCCCTAAGCAAGTGTTGTAACTTTCTGCTGATTTTGTAGAATCGGGTAATTTGGTTAAAAAGCCGCAGCAAGGGACAATTTTTGCAGCGGCACAGCGTTCAGATAGTTATTTTGTTAAATGTATTAACATGCTGAGTTTATACGAAAAGATAAAGATAAGGCTGATAATTTTATTTTTATTGGCAGCACTGTCATTTATTGGTCTTTTTTTCATCATTAACTATCAACTGGTATCGGAGCGCGCGGTAAAACGTGCCGATAGCCGCTTTGAACTTATTCAGAAAAACGTTGGCTATTTCTTTAAAGATATTGAACGTTCGGCCCTGACATTAAAGGACTCACTGTATTTATTAAAAAATACAGAGGAGATTCAACGCGCCGTGATTCTTAAAATGGAAATGATGCCATTTTTAGACTCGGTGGGACTGGTACTTGATGATAATAAATATTATCTCTTTTCGCGGAGGGCGAATGATAAAATCGTAGTTTATCATCAGGAACAAGTAAATGGACCGCTTGTCGACGAGTCAGGGCGGGTTATTTTTGCCGATTTTAACCCATCGAAACGACCGTGGTCGGTGGCTTCAGATGACTCTAACAACAGCTGGAATCCGGCATACAATTGCTTTGATCGTCCGGGTAAAAAATGTATCTCTTTTACGCTACACATCAACGGCAAAGATCACGATTTGTTAGCGGTGGATAAAATTCATGTCGATTTAAACTGGCGATATCTGAACGAGTATCTTGATCAAATCAGCGCTAATGATGAAGTTCTATTTTTGAAACAAGGCCATGAGATCATTGCCAAGAATCAACTCGCGCGTGAAAAACTGATTATTTATAATAGCGAAGGTAATTATAATATTATTGATTCTGTCGATACTGAATATATCGAAAAAACATCAGCGGTGCCAAACAACGCATTATTCGAAATCTATTTTTATTATCCTGGCGGTAATTTATTGAACGCATCAGATAAACTTTTTTATCTGCCGTTTGCTTTCATTATTATCGTATTGCTGGTGGTTTATTTAATGACCACTCGTGTGTTCCGTCGGCAATTTTCTGAAATGACAGAGCTGGTTAATACGCTGGCGTTTTTGCCTGACTCAACGGATCAAATCGAGGCTCTGAAAATTCGCGAAGGCGATGCGAAAGAGATTATCAGCATCAAAAAATCGATCGCGGAAATGAAAGATGCCGAAATTGAACGGTCAAATAAATTGCTCTCACTGATCTCTTACGATCAGGAAAGCGGTTTTATTAAAAATATGGCGATTATTGAGTCCAACAATAATCAGTATCTGGCTGTGGGGATCATCAAACTGTGTGGTCTGGAAGCCGTGGAAGCGGTGTTTGGTGTTGATGAACGCAATAAAATCGTCAGGAAATTGTGTCAGCGAATTGCCGAGAAATATGCGCAATGCTGCGATATCGTGACATTTAATGCCGATCTCTATTTACTTCTGTGCCGGGAAAATGTACAGACATTTACCCGTAAAATAGCGATGGTAAACGATTTTGACAGCAGCTTTGGCTACCGCAATCTGCGCATCCATAAGTCTGCCATTTGTGAACCTTTGCAGGGGGAAAACGCCTGGAGTTACGCAGAAAAACTGAAACTGGCGATTTCCAGCATTCGTGACCATATGTTCTCAGAGTTTATTTTCTGTGATGACGCGAAACTCAACGAAATAGAAGAGAATATCTGGATTGCGCGTAATATTCGCCATGCAATGGAAATTGGCGAACTATTCCTGGTCTATCAGCCGATCGTTGATATTAACACCCGCACCATTCTGGGCGCGGAGGCGTTGTGCCGTTGGGTGTCTGCGGAGCGGGGGATCATTTCACCGCTAAAGTTCATTACCATTGCTGAAGATATCGGGTTTATCAATGAGCTGGGTTATCAGATTATTAAAATGGCAATGGGTGAATTCAGGCATTTTAGCGAGCGTGCGGTTCTGAAGGACGGTTTCTTACTGCATATTAATGTTTCGCCCTGGCAGTTAAACGAACCACACTTTCATGAGCGTTTTACCACCATCATGAAAGAAAACGGTCTGAAGGCGAACAGCCTCTGTGTTGAGATCACTGAAACCGTGATCGAGCGAATTAATGAACATTTTTATCTCAATATTGAACAACTGCGTAAACAAGGGGTACGGATATCGATTGATGACTTTGGCACCGGTTTGTCAAACCTGAAACGTTTTTATGAAATTAATCCAGATAGCATAAAAGTGGACTCGCAATTTACCGGCGATATTTTCGGTACTGCGGGAAAAATTGTGCGCATTATTTTCGATCTGGCACGCTATAACCGGATTCCGGTGATTGCGGAAGGCGTAGAGAGCGAAGATGTTGCGCGCGAATTAATCAAATTAGGATGTGTTCAGGCTCAGGGGTATCTGTACCAGAAACCCATGCCATTCTCCGCCTGGGATAAAAGTGGAAAATTAGTAAAAGAGTAGTTTACGTATGTCCAGAATCAATAAGTTCGTACTTACAGTCAGTCTGCTGATTTTTATCATGATTTCAGCAGTTGCCTGCGGGATCTACACTCAAATGGTAAAGGAACGGGTGTATGGCCTGAAACAGTCCGTTATTGATACTGCTTTTGCGGTGGCAAATATTGCTGAATATCGGCGTAGCGTGGCAATTGATCTCATCAACACGCTAAACCCCACGGAGGAACAGCTGTTGGTTGGCTTGCGCACAGCTTACGCCGACTCGGTTTCACCCTCTTATTTGTACGATGTCGGTCCTTATCTGATTTCCAGTGACGAATGTATTCAGGTAAAGGAGTTCGAGAAAAATTATTGTGCAGATATTATGCAGGTTGTGAAGTATCGACATGTCAAAAATACAGGGTTTATCTCTTTTGACGGTAAAACTTTCGTCTATTACCTCTATCCGGTAACTCACAATCGCAGTCTGATATTTTTGCTTGGTCTGGAGCGTTTTTCTTTACTGTCAAAATCGCTGGCGATGGATAGCGAGAACCTGATGTTCTCTCTGTTTAAGAACGGTAAACCGGTGACCGGTGATGAATATAATGCTAAAAACGCCATCTTCACCGTTTCGGAAGCGATGGAGCACTTCTCCTATTTGCCGACCGGATTGTACGTATTTGCGTATAAAAAAGATGTTTATTTGCGGGTTTGTACGTTGATTATTTTCTTTGCCGCATTGGTGGCAGTGATATCGGGTGCCAGTTGCCTCTATCTGGTACGCAGAGTGATTAATCGTGGTATTGTGGAGAAAGAAGCCATTATTAATAACCATTTTGAACGCGTACTAGATGGCGGGCTTTTCTTTTCGGCTGCCGATGTCAAAAAACTCTACAGTATGTATAACTCGGCGTTCCTGGACGACCTGACTAAAGCGATGGGCAGAAAATCCTTTGACGAAGATTTAAAAGCGCTACCGGAAAAAGGTGGTTATTTGTGCCTGTTTGACGTCGATAAATTCAAAAACATCAACGACACCTTCGGTCATTTGCTGGGCGATGAAGTGTTGATGAAAGTGGTGAAAATCCTTAAATCACAGATCCCGGTAGATAAAGGTAAAGTCTACCGCTTCGGCGGTGACGAATTTGCGGTGATTTATACGGGTGGAACGCTGGAAGAGTTGCTATCGATTCTAAAAGAAATCGTTCATTTCCAGGTGGGAAGCATTAATTTAAGCACCAGTATCGGTGTAGCGCATTCAAATGAATGTACTACCGTCGAACGCTTGAAAATGCTGGCGGATGAGCGGCTGTATAAGAGTAAGAAAAACGGCAGGGCGCAGATTAGCTGGCAGTAGAATTAGAATAGTGTTAGTACCCCTTAATCAAGGGGTACTAATGAATGTGGTAAATCATTTGCAAACATTTTACTTTGCAAAAACTTCCGGTCCTTTTATTGCCAATGTATTCAAAATACGTAGTGCCGGGCCGCTCGGTTTTATTTCATTTCGTTCCCATTTCGAGACACTTTCTTTTGACATTCCCATTGTATGTGCCAGCACGGATTGTGACATGCCGTATCGGGTGCGGATGGCTTTGATCTCTTCACCCGTCATTGATTTGACTTTGGCTATACGGGCGCTGACTTCACGAGCTTTGACCATGACGGCAATGGCATCAACTTCACTATCAGACATCAGGCCCAGTGCATTCAGTTCCTTTGCATCTTCCAGCATCATTTGTAATTTATCGCTCATTTTTCACCTCAATCAAAAAGCCAGTTTCGATCAAATCCTCTATTTGCTTATTGCTAAAGGCCAGAAATGCATTTGCCATTTTTTTGTAGGCCGCCAGTTCATCATCTTCGATTTCTTTGGTTCCTTTACTGCTTAGACCACTCTTGGACCAACCATCATAAAAAAACACATGATTTGCTGATTTAAAAAAGATAATTGTTCTGGCTCCACCACTCTTTCCTTGTTGGAGGGGTAAACGTTTTTTGATGACACCGCTACCTAAATCAGCCTCCCATATGCCCTGCATCACTTCTTCAGCGGCAGCCATGAGAACTTTATCGTGAATACCAAGTTTTTTCGTGCTTTGGCTGAATCGTCTTGCCTTATACACACCCATACATCCATCCTTGTGGTAATGTTTACTATAGTAACCATTACGCTTATTTCAAGTAATTGCGATCAAAACTTTAATTTGGTGTGAAAAAGTGAGAGTTGCCTCGAGTACGATTCATTTTTCTCGATTTATGCGTCAGGGGATTTTGTGCGTAAGGGTAGGACATAGGGAAGGGTAGCAGAGGCAGATCGAAGAACAATATTCTTGTTAGATCTGCCTTAAGATTAATTAAACCCGGCTACCCCACAAATCGTACTCATCGGCGTGCTCGACTTTCACACGCAGGATATCACCCGGCTTAACGTTGGTTTCACCATTGAGATAAACCGCGCCGTCGATTTCCGGTGCATCTGCCATGCTGCGACCAATCGCACCTTCTTCGTCCACTTCGTCGATAATCACCAGAATTTCACGGCCCACTTTCTCTTGCAGGCGCTCGGCGGAAATCTGCTGCTGCAACTGCATGAAACGGTTCCAGCGTTCTTCTTTCACTTCTTCCGGAACCTGGTCAGGCAGGGCATTGGCGTCTGCACCTTCAACCGGGCTGTATTTAAAGCAGCCAACGCGATCCAGACGCGCTTCTTTCAGGAAGTCGAGTAGCATCTGGAAATCTTCTTCTGTCTCGCCAGGGAAGCCGACAATAAAGGTTGAGCGTAGGGTCAGTTCCGGGCAGATTTCGCGCCACTGTTTGATGCGCGCGAGTTGGCGATCTACAGAACCCGGACGCTTCATCAGTTTGAGAATGCGCGGGCTGGCGTGCTGCAACGGAATGTCCAGATACGGCAGGATTTTGCCTTCTGCCATCAGTGGGATGACGTCGTCCACATGCGGATAAGGGTAAACGTAGTGCAGACGTGTCCAGATCCCCAGTTTCGATAACTGTTCGCACAGGCTGACCATGCTGGTTTTTACCGGCTCGCCGTTGTGGAAGCCAGTACGATGTTTAACATCGACGCCATAGGCGGAAGTATCCTGCGAGATCACCAGAATCTCTTTAACGCCCGCATCAACCAGACGTTTCGCTTCACTTAACACTTCGCCAATCGGACGGCTCACCAGGTCGCCGCGCATAGACGGAATAATGCAGAAGGTGCAGCGGTGATTACAGCCTTCAGAAATTTTCAGATAGGCATAATGACGCGGCGTCAGTTTCACGCCTTGTTCTGGCACCAGGCTCAGGAATGGGTTGTGTTTCGGTTTTGGCACGTAGTGATGAACGTGCTCCAGAACCTGCTCATAGCTATGAGGCCCGGTGATTTCCAGCACTTTCGGGTGGACTTCGCGGATCTGATCTTCTTTTGCCCCCAGACAACCGGTCACAATTACCTTGCCGTTTTCATTCAACGCTTCACCAATGGCTTCCAGTGATTCTTGTACCGCGCTGTCAATAAAGCCGCAGGTGTTGACGATCACCATGTCCGCATCGTCATAGCTCGGTACCACGTCATAACCTTCAGTGCGTAGTTCGGTGAGAATACGCTCTGAATCGACAAGGTTTTTCGGACAGCCAAGGGAAACAAAGCCGATTTTCGGCTGGGGAGTTACTTTGCTCATAGCTTAAAAAATATTCAGTTACAGGAAAGGTCAGGGCAGGGATTCTACAGAGTTCTGGATAAAATTTGTATCGCAATCTCATTCGCTGGCGGAGGCGAAGGAAATGTAAATTTTGTTAATTCGGCGTGAAGAATTGATCCTGGACAGCATTTTGCTCAAAAAATAGCCATACTATTTAATTGCAACAAGGCTGGAAAGAGGAGGATCGAAGTATGTTCGTTGACAGACAGCGAATCGATCTGCTGAACCGGTTGATCGACGCACGCGTTGACCTCGCCGCATACGTGCAACTGAGGAAGGCAAAAGGATACATGTCCGTCAGCGAAAGCAATCATCTACGAGATAACTTTTTTAAACTGAATCGCGAACTGCACGATAAATCGCTGCGGTTGAATCTTCATCTGGATCAGGAAGAGTGGAGTGCTCTTCATCATGCTGAAGAAGCATTAGCGACAGCCGCAGTATGTTTGATGAGTGGGCACCATGATTGCCCGACTGTTATTACCGTCAACGCCGATAAGCTTGAAAATTGTCTGATGAGCTTAACGCTGAGTATCCAGAGCCTGCAGAAGCACGCCATGCTTGAGAAGGCCTAAAAACTAAGGGGGAGAAAGCGTCTCCCCCTTCATGTTTAAGTTTTTGTAAAAATGAATTTGTTATCTCCTCCACTGACTACGCTTTAAGCCAGAGTCAATCCGGAGGCGTTATGCATCGACAATCCTTTTTCCTTGTGCCCCTTATTTGTCTTTCTTCCGCTCTCTGGGCGGCTCCTGCAACGGTAAATGTCGAAGTACTGCAAGACAAACTCGACCATCCCTGGGCGCTGGCCTTTTTACCCGATAATCACGGTATGTTAATCACTCTGCGCGGCGGCGAGTTGCGTCACTGGCAAGCAGGAAAAGGATTATCTGCGCCGCTTTCCGGAGTGCCGGACGTTTGGGCGCACGGGCAGGGCGGCCTGCTGGACGTGGTTTTAGCGCCTGATTTTGCTCAGTCTCGCCGCATCTGGTTAAGTTATTCCGAAGTTGGCGATGATGGCAAAGCCGGAACTGCTGTGGGTTATGGCCGCTTAAGTGATGATCTCTCAAAAGTGACCGACTTCCGCACCGTCTTTCGCCAGATGCCAAAACTGTCTACCGGCAACCATTTTGGCGGGCGGCTGGTATTCGACGGTAAAGGTTATCTTTTTGTTGCTCTGGGCGAAAACAATCAGCGCTCGACGGCGCAGGATCTGGATAAATTACAGGGCAAACTGGTGCGTCTGACCGACCTGGGCGAAATCCCGGATGATAATCCTTTTATAAAGGAATCCGGTGTGCGCGCCGAGATCTGGTCTTATGGCATTCGTAATCCGCAAGGAATGGCGATGAATCCGTGGAGTAATGCACTGTGGCTGAATGAACATGGCCCGCGCGGTGGTGATGAAATTAATATCCCGCAAAAAGGCAAAAACTACGGCTGGCCGCTGGCAACCTGGGGAATCAACTATTCGGGCTTTAAGATACCGGAAGCGAAAGGGGAGATCGTCGCCGGGACCGAGCAACCTGTTTTTTACTGGAAAGATTCGCCCGCCGTGAGCGGCATGGCCTTCTATAACAGCGATAAATTCCCCCAGTGGCAGCAAAAATTATTTATTGGCGCGCTGAAAGATAAAGATGTCATTGTGATGAGCGTCAACGGCGACAAAGTGACAGAAGATGGCCGTATTTTAACGGACAGAGGGCAGCGAATTCGTGATGTTCGCACTGGACCCGACGGTTATTTATACGTTCTCACCGACGAGTCCAGTGGGGAATTACTTAAAGTTAGCCCACGCAATTAGCTAACGGGAATCATCACCACTTTGCGCACTGCTGGGCGTTCAGTGAGTTGCTGATACCAGCGTTGCAGATTTGGACGCGGTGTCCAGGTCAGGCCAACGTTAAACAAATTGTAGATGAACGGTGCGATAGCGATATCGCCCACACCAAACTCGTCGCCGGAGAACCATTTTACTTTTGCCAGTTCCGCATCGAGCAGGGCAAACAGGGCGTCGCACTCTTTACAACTGGCATCAATGGCGGCCTGATCGCGCTCTTCCGGTGGTGTTCTGACTAATCCCATCAGGATCCCGCGATGGGCATTACTGAGCGTCTGGTTTGCCCAGTCCATCCATTTTTCTGCTTCCGCACGACGTGCCGGTGAGTCGATCCACAGGCGTTTTTGCCCGTACTGTGCCGCCAGATAGCGGACAATGGCGTTTGATTCCCAAAGAATGAGATCACTTTCGTCGTCACGCAACAACGGCACCAGCCCGTTAGGGTTCATCGCCAGAAAATCAGCATCGTGATTTATCCCAAACTCACGGCCCGCGAGAATTTGCTCATAAGGTAGTTCCAGTTCTTCGAGCGTCAGCAATACTTTTTTTACGTTGGTTGAATTATTCCGACCCCACAGCGTAATCATACTCACCCCTTTTCCGACAGGCAGCCACAGGCTGAACAGGACTCCGATGGTGAAGTAAAGTTAACTTTTAAGCAACAGCTGGCAAAAAAATGACACCAGAAGCAGCGAAGCGGCAGGATATTGCATAAACTTTAAAAACTTTACCAACTTACGGTTTCTTTAAGTTTGTGTGTGCGTTATTAATCACCGAACTTATCATACGGCGATATAACGTATTTTTTTTGAATGGATACTCGGGTGGCATTTATGACGCAATACTCCTCTCTCCTTCGTGGTCTTGCAGCGGGTTCTGCATTTTTATTCCTTTTTGCCCCAACGGCATTCGCGGCGGAACAAACCGTTGAAGCGCCGAGCGTGGATGCGCGTGCATGGATTTTAATGGATTACGCCAGCGGTAAAGTGCTGGCAGAAGGCAATGCGGATGAAAAACTGGACCCCGCGAGCCTGACTAAAATCATGACCAGCTATGTGGTTGGGCAGGCGCTTAAGGCCGATAAGATTAAACTCACCGATATGGTGACGGTCGGTAAAGATGCCTGGGCGACGGGAAATCCGGCACTGCGTGGTTCATCGGTAATGTTCCTTAAACCGGGCGATCAGGTTTCGGTGGCAGACCTGAACAAAGGTGTGATTATCCAGTCCGGTAATGACGCCTGTATTGCGCTGGCCGATTACGTTGCCGGGAGCCAGGAGTCATTTATTGGTCTGATGAATGGTTATGCCAAAAAACTGGGTCTGACCAACACTACCTTCCAGACGGTGCACGGTCTGGATGCGCCGGGGCAGTTCAGTACCGCGCGCGATATGGCATTGCTGGGTAAAGCATTGATCCACGATGTGCCGGAAGAGTATGCCATTCATAAAGAGAAAGAGTTCACCTTCAACAAAATTCGACAGCCTAACCGTAACCGTCTGCTATGGAGCAGCAATCTGAATGTTGATGGCATGAAGACAGGAACCACGGCAGGCGCGGGATATAATCTGGTTGCTTCGGCTACCCAGGGCGATATGCGTTTGATCTCCGTAGTACTGGGTGCGAAAACTGACCGTATCCGTTTTAATGAGTCTGAGAAATTATTGACCTGGGGTTTCCGCTTCTTTGAAACCGTGACGCCAATTAAACCTGATGCCACCTTTGTGACTCAGCGCGTCTGGTTTGGTGATAAGAGCGAAGTGAATCTCGGGGCAGGCGAAGCGGGCTCAGTGACCATACCGCGTGGGCAGCTGAAAAACCTGAAAGCGAGCTACACGTTAACGGAACCGCAGCTTACCGCACCGCTGAAAAAAGGTCAGGTTGTCGGCACCATTGATTTCCAGCTTAACGGTAAATCCATTGAGCAGCGTCCGCTGATCGTGATGGAAAATGTGGAAGAGGGGGGATTCTTTGGTCGGATGTGGGATTTCGTGATGATGAAATTCCATCAGTGGTTCGGCAGCTGGTTCTCTTAATCTTCTGATAACCGGATGGCGCGAAACGTCATCCGGTTATACGTCATTAATACATCAACTTAATACGCTGCGTCTGCGCGTACTTCACATATTCATCTTCCGGGCAACAATCGCTTACCATAATATCAAAGCGTTTCAGGTCACCCATGCGCGCCGGACGCACCTTGCCAAATTTACTGTGGTCGACAACCAGCACATGCTTTTGCGCCATCGACATGGCCCAGTGTTTTACCGGCAACTCTTCAAGATTAAAACAGGTAGCGCCCTTACTGACATGCACCCCCGCCGCGGAATAAAAAGCGATATCCGGGCAAAAATTATTCAGCGTTTGCTGAAAATCGATGGGTTTGAAAATGGCGTTGCTGGCGTGAAATTCACCACCGCAAAGAAACGCGCGGCAATGAGGTTTCTCTTTCAGTGCCAGAAAGGTATTTAGCGAATAACAAACGGCGGTGAAAGGGATTTCATTATCAATCGCTTCAATAATCCACGGTGTGGTGGTGCCACAGTCAAAAAAGAGGGTCTGATCGGGTTCTACCAGCGTCGCAGCCAGTTTTGCCGCCCGGCGTTTTTCTTCCACCAGGCGGGATTTTTGATCGCTTAACAGATAATGGCTGGCACTGCGCGGTTCCAGAACAATATAGCCGCCGAGCAAAACGACGGGCGCACTGTGGTTGTTCAGATCGCGACGAATCGTCATCTCCGAAACCCCAAGCAGGGCGGCGGCGTCTTTAAGATGTAACTTATCGCTGCGTTTTAATTCTTGCAGCAGCTGCCCGATACGCTCTTCGCGACGTGTTTCCATAATCCCTCTGAATAGTTATTGAAGCGAGCCGCTCAATACTACACTTTTTAGCAGAGATCAGTCACGCACCCAGCCTTTGCGGATCGGTAATGCAAAACAGAAGCGATACCACGATTGCAGACGTTGATAGAGTTTATGCCCCATCGCTTGCCAGATAATCTGGGCGCTAAGGCAGCCAATCATACCTGCCAGCAATCCACCGAGCATATCCAGCGGCCAGTGGACGCCAAGATAAACGCGCGACCAGGCAATGACGACGGCCAGCACCATTAAAAGTGAGCCGGACCACAGGCGATGCCAGCATAAAAATGCCAGTGCAAAGGTGAAAATCACCGTACCGTGATCGCTCGGGAATGAGTCATCCGCCGCATGATGCAGGAAGTTATAGCCGATATTTTCGACAAAGGGGCGGTCGTGCGGAAAAAGATGTCCCATCGTCCAGGACACAAACAGGCTGACCGCCAGCGCAATAGCGATTTTTATCACCAGTTGCCGTTGTGCTGTAAGCCCCCACAACCAAAGTATCGCGGCCAGCAACGGCACCACGGTAATCAAATCTTTAGCAATAAAAATCGCCAACGAGATCATCCACGGAGCCGAGTCTGGCGTCGCGTTAATAAGAGAGAATAGAGAGAGATTCAAATTTTCCAGCATAACTTCCCGACGCAAAGTGATTAAAAGGGAGCCAATACAGGCAAGTCGTTGAGAATAAAGTGCAGGTTAAACTGGGTAAAGCGGCATCGTCTTATTTCCCTCAAGCGGCCTGTTTACGGTGGGTGATTGTAACGGGCATAGGTTAAATAAAACTTAAAGAAAGCGTAGCTATACTCGCAATAATGTAAGAATGTGCTTAACCGTGGTTTCAGCTACAAAATTCGCTTTCTCGTTAGCTGCGCTTTTATTAAACTTTGCGCGATTATTATTGGCGAAGAAATTGCATGCAAAATAAATTAGCTTCCGGTGCCAGGCTTGGACGTCAGGCGTTACTTTTCCCTCTCTGTCTGGTGCTGTACGAATTTTCAACCTATATCGGCAACGATATGATTCAACCCGGTATGTTGGCCGTGGTGGAACAATATCAGGCGGGCATTGATTGGGTTCCTACTTCGATGACCGCATATCTGGCGGGCGGGATGTTTTTACAATGGCTCCTGGGGCCGCTGTCGGATCGTATTGGTCGCCGTCCGGTGATGCTGGCGGGGGTGGTGTGGTTTATCATCACCTGTCTGGCAATATTACTGGCGCAAAACATTGAACAATTCACTCTGTTGCGCTTCTTGCAGGGCATAAGCCTCTGTTTCATTGGCGCTGTGGGATACGCCGCAATTCAGGAATCCTTCGAAGAGGCGGTTTGTATCAAGATCACCGCGCTGATGGCGAACGTGGCGCTGATTGCTCCACTACTTGGCCCGCTGGTGGGCGCGGCGTGGATCCATGTGCTGCCCTGGGAAGGGATGTTTGTCTTGTTTGCCGCATTGGCAGCGATCTCCTTTTTCGGTCTGCAACGAGCCATGCCTGAAACCGCCACGCGTATAGGCGAGAAACTGTCGCTGAAAGAACTCGGTCGTGACTATAAGCTGGTGCTGAAGAACGGTCGCTTTGTTGCGGGGGCGCTGGCGCTGGGATTCGTTAGTTTGCCGTTGCTGGCGTGGATCGCCCAGTCGCCGATTATCATCATTACCGGCGAGCAGTTAAGCAGCTATGAATATGGTTTGCTGCAAGTGCCTATTTTCGGGGCGTTAATTGCGGGTAACTTGCTGTTAGCGCGTCTGACCTCGCGCCGCACCGTACGTTCGCTGATTATTATGGGCGGCTGGCCGATTATGATTGGTCTGTTGGTCGCTGCTGCGGCAACGGTTATCTCATCGCATGCGTATTTATGGATGGCCGCCGGGTTAAGTCTTTATGCTTTCGGTATTGGTCTGGCGAATGCGGGACTGGTGCGATTAACTCTGTTTGCCAGCGATATGAGTAAAGGTACGGTTTCTGCGGCGATGGGGATGCTGCAAATGCTGATCTTTACCGTCGGTATTGAAATCAGCAAACATGCCTGGCTGAACGGGGGCAACGGACTGTTTAATCTCTTCAACCTTGTCAACGGAATTTTGTGGCTGTTGCTGATGGTTATCTTTTTAAAAGATAAACAGATGGGAAATTCGCACGAAGGATAAAAAAATGCCTGATTGCTTTGTGCGATCAGGCATTCTCAAATTAATGGTGATGGTCGTCAATCTGGTGTTCGATAACCATCCCTTCACCTACGCTGGCAAGATGGCGAACATAAGGATGCGGGCGGTAAGCCGGAGCTGGCGCGGGAGCCACATAGACGGTTTGCGGCACAGTCGCGACGCTGACCGCTTGTGGAACGCTGACTGAATCAGGAACCACAACCACTTTGTATCCACTCGGCACATCGACGGTGACACTTTGCGCCATCGCCACACCAGTAAAGCCCATTAAAAGCGCGCCCAACAGTAGACAATTTTTCATAATCATTTCGCCTGAAATAATGCAGCGGGTTAATTTGCGCGAATTATGCAGCCTTCATTCAGGTATTGTGTTGCCGGGCGTGCTGCCGTTTTATTGGTTAAATGGCGCTTCGTGTTTAAGCACTTTATCGATCACATCCAGTACGCCTTCACGGTTATTGGAGCCTGCCCGGTATTTTGCCGCTGCGACGACCGCGCTGCCGGCATTTTCCATTGCAAAACTAAAGCCTGCCTGACGCAGCATCTCAATATCGTTACCGCCATCGCCAAAGACCACCACTTCGCTGTCGTCTATTCCCCATAATTTCTGCAGTTGGCGAAGGCCATTGGCTTTATGTACGCCGGGGATAATCAGATCGATACTGCCGTTGCCGGTGTGGACCGGCACCATAATATCGCCGATGGCCTCATGTAATGCTTTTTGTACTTGTGGAATCAGTTCATCGGAAAGATTCAGACCAAACTTAAAGAAGATATCTTCTAAGTTGTCAAAGTTATCGACGTATTCCAGACGGTGATAATACATTTCCGCCACCGTTTTCATGGCATCGTCATATTTTTTGAGGGTATAGGCGCTATTTTTTCCGCAGGCAATAATTTCCACTTCCGGGCGCGTCAGCAAATGTTCCACGACAGTAGCAAACGCATCCTTCGACAGCTCGCCATTAAAAACATCTTTGCCTTCGCTCACTACCCAGCCGCCGTTTTCAGCCACAAAGGCTATTTCATTAGCAATTTCCGGAAAGAAAGAGATCAACTGATAATATTGATTCCCGCTGGCGACCACAAAGCGAATGCCTTGTGCTTTCATTTGCTGATACTGAGCCATAAACCGCTCACGGTTATAGGTTTTTTGATCGCTTAAGAAAGTACCATCCATGTCTACCGCAATTAATTTAATGCTCATCAACTATTCTCCATCGCCGTCTGCGTTTTGGTATCGGGTTTGGCGACGGCTTTCGCGACAATAGCCGCGAGAATAACCAGCGCCAGTACAACCAGCATTGCACTACGTAATCCATAATGTTCGCCGAGATAGCCCAGCAGTGGCGGCCCGACGAGGAAAGCCAGATAACCGGTCGTTGCTACCACACTGACGCGGGTTGGTGCATCGGGGCCGGTATCGCTGGCGGCAGAAATGGTCAGCGGGAAGCCCAGCGAGGCACCCAGTCCCCAAAGTACAACAGACACCCCAGCGACCCAGGCGCTATCGACAAAAATAATCAGCCCAATACCCAACGCTCCCATTAGTGCACTGGCCCGAACCACGGCAACGCGACTGTAACGGTCGATGAACCAACCGCCGGTAAAGCGTCCAACAGTCATCCCCAGGGTAAAACCGGCATAAATCAGCGAGCCGGAAGTAGGGCTAAAACCGTGACCGTCAACCATTAATAAGGGTAACCAGTCGTTGGCAGAACCTTCGGCAAAGGCCATCGCCAGCACCACAACACCAATCAGCAGCAACTGGATATCGCGATAAAAAGGTACGCCTTTTTCACCATGCTGGGTGCCATCGGCAGCATTTTTGCCCGTACCGTCAGGGATTGCCTGAATGGCGATATAAATAGGCGCGATGCCTACCAGCGCCGCCAATAAAATGTGCACCGTTGCCGGAACGCCAAAGGCCGTCAGTGCCATCCCGACACCAGCGCCTGCCAGCGTGCCCAGGCTATAAAAACCGTGCATCATCGGCAAAACCGTCTTATTCATTTCTCGCTCAACGGCAGCACCTTCAACGTTTATCGCCACTTCCGCAGAACCAAAACTTGCCCCAAAGACGCCGAGGCCAACCGCGAAGAGCAGGGGCGATGTCAGCCAGAGTGCCAGACTTAGTATCATCATCCCGATCAATGCGCAGGACATCGTGACCAGGATGACATTACGCGTCCCAAAGCGTTTCACTAACCACGCCGAGCAGAGAATACCGCTCATTGAACCGATCGACAGACCAAAGAGGACTCCGCCCATTTCAGCGATCGAAACAGAAAGAATATCGCGGATAGCAGGCGTACGGGTTGCCCAGGACGCCATTAACAGGCCCGGCAAAAAGAAGAACATAAACAGCGCCCAGGTTCGGCGTTTCAATGCATTACGTGAAGAATTTACGGTCATAGATCACGTCAAAATAAGAAGAGGGAAGACAACATTAGCAAGGTTGTGTACATTTGTACACAATTGCAGAGAGAGGAAATGACATGCGTCGCGCTAACGATCCGCAACGGCGAGAAAAAATTATCCAGGCCACGCTGGAGGCGGTGAAACTTTACGGAATACATGCTGTTACGCACCGCAAAATTGCTACCCTTGCCGGGGTACCGTTGGGGTCGATGACCTACTATTTTTCAGGAATTGATGAGTTGTTGCTGGAGGCGTTCAGCAGTTTTACTGAGATCATGTCCCGGCAATATCAGGCATTTTTTAGCGATGTTAGTGATGCTCAAGGCGCATGCCAGGCTATCACCGATATGATCTACAGCTCACAGGTTGCAACGCCGGATAACATGGAGCTGATGTACCAGCTCTACGCGCTGGCTAGCCGAAAACCGCTATTAAAAACGGTAATGCAAAACTGGATGCAGCGCAGTCAGCAAACGCTCGAACAATGGTTTGAACCCGGAACCGCCCGCGCGCTTGATGCGTTTATTGAGGGGATGACGCTGCATTTTGTCACCGACCGTAAGCCGCTATCGCGCGAGGAGATTTTGAGGATGGTTGAGAGGGTTGCAGGGTAGTAGATAAATTATAGGCAACAAAAAACCCACCAACCTTGAACCGAAATGGCGGGGTTGATGGGCTCCACAAAATGGGGACATCAAAGAAAAGCAGTGGCACTAATTAAGACTGATGCCCTGCGGAAAAGTTCTGCGGTTGTGCAAAAAAATTTCATTTTCAGGGCAACTTCAGTTTTATCCTAATCCTGGCCATACCATGACGATGATTGTCCCTGCCAGCGTCAGCAGGACGTTGGCGATTGCGTAAGTGCCCGCATAGCCCAGCGCCGGGATATTACTGCGAGCTGTATCACTGATGATCTCCATTGCCGGCGCGCAGGTGCGTGCGCCCATCATTGCGCCGAACAACAGTGCGCGGTTCATTCGCAATACATAAGCACCGAACAAGAAGCAGATAACCACTGGCACCAGACTGACAATCAATCCGGCAATCAACATCTGACCGCCAATCGCGCCCAGGCCGTTATTAATACCGCTACCAGCGCTCAGACCAACGCCTGCCATAAACACCATCAAGCCGAACTCCTTCACCATGCTTAATGCGCCCTGCGGAATGTAACCGAAGGTCGGGTGGTTAGCACGCATAAAGCCCAGCATAATTCCGGCGAATAACAACCCGGCAGCGTTTCCCATGCCGAAACTGAATGTGCTGAACTGGAAGGTGATCATCCCGATCATCAGCCCAATAACAAAGAAGGCGCAGAATGCCAGCAAGTCAGTGACCTGGCTGTGAATCGAGATAAAGCCGATGCGATCGGCGATGGTTTTTACCCGGCGGGCATCGCCGCTGACTTGTAAAACGTCACCTTTGTTAAGCACGACGTTGTCATCAATCGGCATCTCAATCTGGCTACGAATGACGCGGTTAAGGAAGCAACCGTGATCGGTCAACTTCAGTTGTGCCAGGCGTTTGCCAACAGCGTTATGGTTTTTAACGACCACTTCTTCAGTGACGATACGCATGTCGAGAAGGTCACGATCGAAAACTTCTTTGCCGTTACGGAAGCTGGGATCGAGTCGGGCGTGGGCGTCGGGGTAGCCTACCAACGCTATTTCATCGCCCATTTGTAGCACGGCATCACCGTCTGGATTTGCCAGAATCCCGTTACGCCGAATACGTTCAATGTAGCAGCCGGTTTGTCGATAAATACCCAGTTCACGCAGATTTTTGCCGTCGGTCCAGGCTACCAGCTCCGGGCCGACGCGGTAGGCGCGGATCACCGGCAAATAAACCTTACGGTTGGCATCTGTGTCCAGGCCACGTTCGCGGGCGATTTGCTGGGCGCTGGTCTGTAAGTCCTGATGCTGCAATTTCGGCAAGTAACGCGCACCAACAATCAAACTCACCAGACCGATTAAATAGGTTAAGGCATACCCGAGGCTCAGATTATCCAGTGCCAGTGAGAGCTGCCTGCTTTCCATGCCGGAATGACGCAGTGTATCGCCAGCACCGACCAAAACCGGTGTTGACGTCATAGAGCCTGCTAACATACCGGCCGTCAGGCCAATATCCCAGCCAAACAGCTTACCTAACCCTAAGGCGATCACCAGCGCACTGCCAACCATCACCAGTGCTAACATTAGGTAATTTTTCCCATCGCGAAAAAAAATGGAAAAAAAGTTCGGTCCGGCTTCGACCCCGACGCAGAAAATAAACAGCATAAAGCCAAGATTAAGCGCGTCGGTGTTAATGCTGAAATGTTGTTGGCCTAATAACAGCGATACGACTAAAACGCCAATGGAATTACCCAGTTGGATCGAACCAAGTCGTAATTTCCCGAGACATAGCCCAAGCGCGAGGACCACAAATAATAACAGAATGTAATTCCCATTTAACAATTCGGCGACGTTTATATTCACGGAGGCTAACTTCTTGTTTACTAGTAAGCTGTTGAAAGAAATGGTAATTTACGATAATGTTTTTTACCAGAATTCAGGGCGCAGATTCATTCAGCGCACCTAAACGATAGTAAAGTAACAATATATTTTACTAGTGTAATCACATTAGGTATCAACGGCTATATGAATTGCGTTGGCCTATATTAGCATGGAATGCGAAGCGGCTTTATCTTACTGAACGCCACACTGGCGAAAAATGTGTTCGATAGACGCAGTGTCAGGAGGAACGAGTGAAACATAAACAACGTTGGGCGGGGGCAATCTGCTGTTTTGTCCTCTTCATTGTGGTGTGCCTTTTTCTGGCGACGCACATGAAAGGCGCTTTTCGGGCTGCCGGGCATCCTGAAATCGGCTTGCTGTTTTTCATTCTTCCTGGAGCAGTTGCCAGCTTCTTTTCACAGCGTAGAGAAGTCTTGAAACCTCTGTTTGGCGCAATGCTGGCGGCACCCTGTTCAATGCTTATTATGCGGCTGTTTTTTTCACCGACGCGCTCATTCTGGCAAGAGCTGGCATGGTTATTAAGTGCGGTGTTCTGGTGTGCGCTGGGGGCACTGTGTTTCTTATTTATCAGTAGTTTGTTTAAACCACAGCACAGAAAAAATCAATAAAGCCCTCAACGCGAGGGCTTGTCAGACGATCAGGCGTCCAGATTCTCTTTCACCCATGCAGCAAAATCGGTATAGCCGCCGATATGTTGCTGATCGACAAAAATCTGCGGCACGGTTTCTACGGGTTTACCTGCCTTTTGTTGTAGATCTTCTTTAGTGATCCCTTCCGCACGAATATCTACATACTGATACTGAAAATCATCGCGTTCATTGCTCAATTTCTCAGCCAGATCTTTTGCACGCACACAGTAAGGGCAACCCGGACGACCAAAAATAACGGTTTGCATTATTTCTCTCCTCATAGATTTATGCCTGTAATGATCACGCTAAAATGAATTCGCTGAAAGTAGGTTTAACCTGTTGCATTAATTGCTAAAAGCTATAACTGTTAAACACAATACAGTGAAAAGTTTTAGACTGAAGGCTCACTTTGCAGAGGGAAGCGTATGCGCGCGATCGGTAAATTGCCTAAAAGCGTGTTGATACTGGAATTTATCGGAATGATGTTGCTGGCGGTGGCGCTGCTGTCGGTAAGCGGCTCCCTGTCGCTGCCTGAGCCATTTTCTCGGCCAGAAGTGCAGATTCTGATGATTTTTCTCGGTGTTTTGCTCATGCTTCCCGCTGCGGTGGTGGTTATTCTTCAGGTGGCAAAACGTCTTGCCCCACAGCTGATGAACCGTCCACCGCAATATTCACGTTCAGAAAGAGAAAAAGATAATGACGCCAACCATTGAACTTATTTGTGGCCATCGCTCCATTCGCCATTTCACTGATGAACCCATTTCCGAAGCGCAGCGTGAGGCGATTATTAACAGCGCCCGTGCGACGTCCAGTTCCAGTTTTTTGCAGTGCAGTAGCATTATTCGCATTACCGACAAAGCGTTACGTGATGAACTGGTGACGCTGACCGGCGGGCAAAAACACGTAGCGCAAGCGGCGGAGTTCTGGGTGTTCTGTGCCGACTTTAACCGCCATTTACAGATCTGTCCGGATGCACAACTTGGCCTGGCGGAACAACTGTTGCTCGGTGTCGTTGATACGGCAATGATGGCGCAGAATGCATTAACCGCAGCGGAATCGCTGGGATTGGGCGGGGTATATATCGGCGGCCTGCGCAATAATATTGAAGCGGTGACGGAGCTGCTGAAATTACCGCAGCATGTTCTGCCGCTGTTTGGGCTGTGCCTTGGCTGGCCTGCGGATAATCCGGATCTTAAGCCGCGTTTACCGTCCTCCATTTTGGTGCATGAAAACAGCTATCAACCGCTGGATAAAGACGCACTGGCGCAGTATGACGAACAACTGGCGGAATATTACCTCACACGTGGCAGCAATAATCGCCGGGATACCTGGAGCGATCATATCCGCCGAACAATCATTAAAGAAAGCCGCCCATTTATACTGGATTATTTGCACAAACAGGGTTGGGCGACGCGCTAAAACCGCCACGCCGATGTATGATACGCGGGCTTTTGACCAGGTCTGACAGAGAGGTGCAGGGTGAAAATTGCCATATTGTCCCGGGATGGAACGCTCTATTCGTGTAAGCGGCTGCGTGAAGCCGCTATACAGCGTGGTCACCTGGTTGAAATTCTTGATCCGCTTTCTTGCTACATGAACATAAATCCTGCGGCGTCTTCTATTCACTACAAAGGCCGCAAGTTACCCCATTTTGACGCAGTGATCCCGCGTATTGGTACCGCCATTACCTTTTATGGGACGGCGGCACTGCGCCAGTTCGAAATGCTGGGGAGCTATCCGCTCAATGAGTCGGTCGCCATTGCCCGGGCGCGTGACAAATTGCGTTCCATGCAACTGCTGGCGCGTCAGGGCATCGACCTGCCTGTCACGGGCATTGCGCATTCGCCGGATGATACCAGCGATTTAATCGACATGGTCGGTGGTGCGCCGCTGGTGGTCAAGTTGGTTGAAGGCACGCAGGGAATTGGCGTCGTGCTGGCGGAGACGCGTCAGGCGGCCGAAAGCGTGATTGACGCTTTCCGCGGTCTGAACGCGCATATTCTGGTGCAGGAATATATCAAAGAGGCGCAAGGGTGCGATATCCGCTGTCTGGTTGTTGGCGATGAAGTGGTCGCTGCGATTGAACGGCGGGCGAAAGAGGGCGATTTTCGTTCCAATTTGCATCGTGGCGGCGCGGCAAGCGTCGCCAGTATCACACCACAGGAGCGTGAAATCGCGATAAAAGCCGCGCGAACGATGGCGCTGGATGTTGCTGGTGTAGATATTTTGCGTGCTAATCGCGGGCCGTTGGTGATGGAAGTGAATGCGTCGCCGGGGCTGGAAGGAATAGAAAAAACCACCGGTATCGACATCGCGGGTAAAATGATCCGCTGGATCGAACGCCACGCTACGACAGAATATTGCCTGAAAACGGGTGGTTAGTCGCAATCACATTACTGATCATGGTTTTGCCTGCGCTTTTTGCGTAAGCTGTGCCGGTCTTTTTATCGAAAGAGGTTGTACAAAATTATGACATCGCTGGTCGTTCCTGGTCTGGATACGCTGCGTCAATGGCTCGATGACCTGGGGATGAGTTTTTTTGAATGTGATAACTGTCAGGCTCTGCATCTGCCCCATATGCAGAATTTCGACGGTGTCTTTGATGCCAAAATCGATCTGATCGATAACACGATCCTGTTTTCTGCCATGGCGGAAGTCCGACCTTCAGCCGTATTGCCCCTGGCGGCAGATTTATCTGCCATCAATGCCAGTTCGCTGACCGTGAAAGCATTTCTTGATATGCAGGATGATAATCTGCCAAAGCTGGTGGTTTGCCAGTCTTTATCCGTTATGCAGGGCGTAACCTATGAGCAGTTTGCATGGTTCGTGCGTCAGAGCGAAGAGCAGATTTCGATGGTCATTCTTGAAGCTAATGCCCATCAACTGCTGTTACCGACTGACGATGAAGGGCAAAACAACGTTACCGAAAACTATTTCCTCCACTGATAACTCCTTTCGAGTACGCAGTCGCTGCCGCAGTGACTGCGTGCTGCAAAATTATCTGCTGTTTTTAACCTTTTCTTAAAGATTATTTCACTTCTCATGTGCCGATTTGGCTTTATCACATAGAGCAAATACGCATAAAAATTTGTTAAATACCGTTTTTTAATCCGAGCTATAGTCTCAAACCCTGGCTAAAGTTATTCTTGCGATGCTTTTATATAGCGAGCAGTGCTGGCCGGGAGAGAGTTCTCTTTTCTTACACCGCGCCGATAAAAAATATGCACGTTTATTGCATATCTTTCAGTGTGACAACTTTTGTTCGTTTGTTAACGAACTTTCAGAAGGAAAGAGATATGACCGCCTTAAATAAAAAATGGCTATCGGGTCTGGTTGCGGGTGCTCTGATGGCCGTCTCTGTCGGCACGCTCGCGGCTGAACAAAAAACACTCCACATTTATAACTGGTCTGATTATATCGCCCCGGACACGGTGGCCAATTTTGAAAAAGAAACCGGTATTAAAGTCGTCTACGATGTTTTCGACTCTAACGAAGTACTGGAAGGCAAATTAATGGCGGGTAGCACCGGCTTTGACCTGGTGGTGCCGTCAGCAAGCTTTCTTGAACGCCAGTTGACTGCGGGAGTTTTCCAGCCGCTGGACAAAAGCAAATTGCCGGAGTGGAAGAATCTCGATCCGGAGCTGCTGAAGTTGGTTGCCAAACACGATCCCGACAATAAATTTGCTATGCCCTATATGTGGGCGACGACCGGGATTGGCTATAACGTTGATAAAGTTAAAGCGGTGCTGGGCGAAAACGCGCCCGTCGATAGCTGGGACTTGATCCTCAAGCCTGAAAATCTGGAAAAACTGAAAAGCTGCGGCGTCTCTTTCCTTGATGCACCGGAAGAAGTGTTTGCTACCGTGCTGAATTATCTCGGTAAAGATCCCAACAGCACTAAAGCAGATGATTACACCGGACCGGCAACCGATCTGCTGTTAAAGCTGCGCCCGAACATTCGTTATTTCCATTCATCTCAATACATTAACGACCTGGCAAACGGCGATATCTGCGTCGCTATTGGCTGGGCGGGCGATGTCTGGCAGGCGTCAAACCGCGCGAAGGAAGCGAAAAATGGCGTTAATGTCTCGTTCTCGATTCCGAAAGAAGGGGCGATGGCGTTCTTTGATGTCTTCGCCATGCCTGCGGATGCCAAAAATAAAGACGAAGCCTATCAGTTCCTGAATTACCTGCTGCGCCCGGATGTGGTGGCGCATATTTCCGACCATGTGTTCTATGCCAACGCGAACAAAGAAGCTACGCCGCTGGTAAGCGCGGAAGTGCGTGATAATCCAGGGATTTATCCTCCGGCGGACGTTCGTGCGAAGTTGTTCACTCTGAAAGTGCAGGATCCAAAAATAGACCGTGTGCGCACCCGCGCGTGGACCAAAGTGAAGAGCGGAAAATAATCCGCAGTCGTAGATGCCGGACGGGCGCACCACACCCGCCGGCAATTCGCACCATTATGGTGCGCTTGCACACATTCAATGCCGGAGAGCAGCCGTGAATGACGCTATCCCTCGCCCGCAGGCGAAAACCCGTAAGGCGCTGACGCCGCTATTAGAAATCCGCAACCTCACCAAATCCTACGATGGTCAACATGCGGTGGATGATGTCAGCCTGACCATCTACAAAGGTGAAATCTTCGCGCTGCTGGGCGCATCCGGCTGTGGCAAGTCCACGCTGCTGCGTATGCTGGCAGGTTTCGAACAACCTTCTGCCGGACAGATAATGCTTGATGGCGTCGATTTGTCACAGGTTCCGCCTTACCTGCGCCCCATCAATATGATGTTTCAGTCTTACGCGCTGTTTCCGCATATGACCGTGGAACAGAACATCGCTTTTGGCCTGAAACAGGACAAACTACCGAAAGCGGAAATTGCCAGCCGGGTCAATGAGATGCTCGGGCTGGTGCATATGCAGGAGTTCGCCAAACGCAAACCGCATCAGCTTTCCGGTGGTCAGCGACAGCGTGTGGCCCTGGCCCGAAGCCTTGCCAAGCGCCCGAAACTATTACTGCTCGATGAGCCGATGGGCGCGCTGGATAAAAAGCTGCGTGACCGGATGCAGCTTGAAGTGGTGGATATTCTGGAGCGTGTCGGTGTGACTTGTGTGATGGTCACCCACGATCAGGAAGAGGCGATGACCATGGCGGGGCGTATCGCCATTATGAATCGTGGGAAATTTGTCCAGATTGGCGAACCGGAAGAGATCTATGAGCATCCGACCACCCGCTACAGCGCCGAATTTATTGGCTCGGTTAATGTCTTTGAAGGTGTACTCAAAGAGCGTCAGGAAGATGGTCTGGTGCTTTATTCGCCGGGACTGGTGCACCCACTGAAAGTCGATGCAGATGCTTCAGTGGTTGATAACGTGCCGGTACACGTAGCGCTGCGTCCGGAAAAAATCATGCTTTGCGAAGAGCCGCCCGCCAATGGTTGTAACTTCGCGGTGGGGGAGGTGATACACATAGCCTATCTCGGCGATCTTTCGGTGTATCACGTTCGTCTGAAAAGTGGGCAGATGATCAGCGCCCAGCTACAAAACGCCCATCGTCATCGTAAAGGGTTACCGACCTGGGGCGACGAAGTGCGTTTGTGCTGGGAAGTGGACAGCTGTGTGGTGCTGACGGTTTAAGGAGCAAAGATGAGTACACTTGAACCTGCTGCCCAGCCAAAACCCTTTAAGCTGTGGCTGTCGCAGTTGCAAATGAAGCATGGGCGCAAACTGGTGATTGCGCTGCCCTATATCTGGCTAATCCTGCTGTTTCTGCTGCCATTTCTGATTGTCTTTAAAATAAGCCTGGCGGAGATGGCGCGCGCCATTCCACCTTATACCGAACTGATGGAGTGGGCTGACGGGCAACTTTCCATCACTCTTAATCTCGGTAATTTCCTGCAACTGACCGACGATCCGCTCTATTTCGATGCTTATCTCCAGTCGCTACAGGTGGCGGCGATTTCGACTATTTGCTGTTTACTGATCGGCTATCCGCTGGCGTGGGCGGTGGCGCACAGTAAGCCTTCGACCCGTAATATCTTATTGCTACTGGTGATCCTGCCGTCGTGGACCTCGTTTCTGATTCGCGTTTATGCCTGGATGGGAATATTAAAAAATAACGGCGTACTGAATAATTTTCTGCTGTGGCTGGGGGTTATCGACCAGCCGCTGACCATTCTGCATACCAATCTGGCCGTTTATATCGGCATTGTTTATGCCTACGTGCCGTTTATGGTTCTGCCGATCTACACCGCCTTGATTCGTATTGATTATTCGCTGGTGGAAGCGGCACTGGATCTCGGCGCAAGACCGCTGAAAACGTTCTTTACTGTGATCGTGCCGCTGACCAAAGGCGGGATTATTGCCGGATCGATGCTGGTGTTTATCCCGGCTGTGGGCGAGTTTGTGATCCCGGAACTGCTCGGTGGCCCGGACAGCATCATGATCGGGCGCGTGCTGTGGCAGGAGTTCTTTAACAACCGCGACTGGCCGGTGGCCTCGGCGGTAGCGATCATCATGTTGCTGCTGCTAATTGTGCCGATAATGTGGTTCCACAAACACCAGCAAAAAAGCGTGGGAGAACACGGATGAATAATTTACCGGTAGTTCGTTCGCCCTGGCGGATTGTGATTTTGCTGCTGGGCTTCACCTTTCTCTACGCGCCAATGCTGATGCTGGTTATCTATTCGTTTAACAGCTCGAAGCTGGTGACGGTGTGGGCCGGCTGGTCAACGCGCTGGTATGGTGAATTATTGCGCGATGACGCGATGATGAGTGCGGTTGGTTTAAGCCTGACAATTGCGGCATGTGCGGCGACGGCGGCGGCGATCCTCGGGACGATTGCGGCGGTGGTGCTGGTGCGCTTTGGCAAGTTTCGCGGATCAAATGGTTTTGCCTTTATGATCACCGCGCCGCTGGTGATGCCAGATGTCATCACGGGCTTGTCGCTATTGTTGTTATTCGTCGCGCTTGCTCATGCCATTGGCTGGCCTGCGGACCGCGGTATGCTCACCATCTGGCTGGCGCATGTCACTTTCTGTACGGCTTATGTGGCAGTCGTTATTTCGTCGCGTCTGCGGGAACTGGATAGCTCGATAGAAGAAGCAGCGATGGATCTTGGTGCGACGCCACTGAAAGTGTTTTTCGTCATTACGCTACCGATGATCATGCCCGCGATCATTTCTGGCTGGTTACTAGCTTTTACTTTGTCGCTTGATGATCTGGTTATCGCCAGCTTTGTTTCCGGGCCGGGAGCCACCACGTTACCGATGCTGGTCTTTTCTAGCGTGCGGATGGGGGTGAATCCGGAAATCAACGCCCTGGCAACATTGATCCTCGGTGCGGTCGGAATTGTCGGATTTATCGCCTGGTATCTGATGGCTCGCGCAGAAAAACAGCGGATACGCGACATCCAGCGTGCAAGACGTGGCTGAAGACACTAAAATTTGCCAACCTGGCTACATAATGCCGCGCATGTCGCGGCATTGTTTTCATGGAAGACGAAACGTTGGGATTTTTTAAGAAAACATCTTCATCTCATGCTCGCCTGAATGTGCCTGCGCTGGTGCAGGTGGCGGCGCTCGCCATTATTATGATCCGTGGCCTCGACGTGCTGATGATTTTCAATACGCTGGGCGTGCGCGGTATTGGCGAGTTCATTCATCGCAGCGTACAAACCTGGAGTTTAACGCTGGTCTTTTTAAGCAGTCTGGTGTTGGTTTTTATTGAGATCTGGTGTGCGTTTTCACTGGTGAAAGGGCGTCGCTGGGCGCGCTGGCTGTATCTGTTGACACAAATCACGGCCGCAAGTTACTTGTGGGCGGCTTCGCTGGGGTATGGTTATCCGGAGCTGTTCAGCATTCCCGGTGAATCAAAACGTGAAATCTTCCATAGCCTGATGCTGCAGAAGCTGCCGGATATGCTCATCCTGATGCTGCTGTTCGTTCCCTCGACCAGTCGGCGGTTCTTCCAGTTGCAATAATGTGTATAATCGTCGCCCCTGATGATGTGAAGGTCAATGTATGCAGTGCGCACTTTACGACGCGGGTCGCTGTCGTTCCTGTCAGTGGATAACGCAGCCGATTCCAGAGCAACTCTCCGCTAAAACCGCCGATCTTAAAAATCTGCTCGCCGACTTTCCGGTTGAGGAATGGTGCGCGCCGGTGTCAGGCCCGGAACAAGGGTTTCGTAATAAAGCCAAAATGGTGGTGAGTGGTAGCGTTGAAAAACCACTGCTCGGTATGCTGCATCGAGACGGCACACCGGAAGACCTTTGTGACTGCCCGCTTTATCCTGCCTCATTTGCGCCCGTTTTTGCGGCACTGAAACCATTTATTGCTCGCGCCGGGCTTACGCCTTACAACGTGGCGCGCAAACGTGGCGAACTGAAATACATTCTGCTGACCGAAAGCCAGAGCGATGGCGGCATGATGCTGCGCTTTGTACTGCGTTCTGAAACCAAACTGGCGCAACTGCGTAAGGCGCTGCCGTGGTTACAGGAACAACTGCCGCAGCTAAAAGTTATTACCGTCAATATTCAGCCGGTACATATGGCGATTATGGAAGGGGAGACGGAGATCTACCTGACCGAACAACAGGCGCTGGCGGATCGTTTTAACGATGTGCCGCTGTGGATCCGTCCGCAAAGTTTCTTCCAGACTAATCCGGCGGTCGCCAGCCAGCTTTACGCTACCGCGCGCGACTGGGTGCGGCAACTACCGGTAAACCATATGTGGGATCTGTTCTGCGGCGTGGGGGGCTTTGGTTTACACTGCGCGACGCCTGACATGCAGTTAACCGGGATCGAAATTGCACCAGAGGCCATTGCCTGTGCGAAGCAGTCAGCCGCTGAACTGGGCTTAACGCGTTTGCAATTTCAGGCGCTGGACTCCACTCAGTTTGCTACCGCCCAGGGGGAAGTGCCGGAGCTGGTGCTGGTTAACCCGCCGCGCCGCGGCATTGGTAAACCGCTATGTGATTATCTCTCAACGATGGCACCGCGTTTTATCATCTACTCCAGCTGTAACGCCCAAACCATGGCGAAAGATATCCGCGAGCTGCCGGGTTATCGCATCGAACGGGTACAGCTTTTCGACATGTTCCCCCACACCGCGCATTACGAAGTGCTGACACTGCTGGTAAAAATGTAAATACATCACTCAAATCAATATCACTCCGGCATACATCCATTCTAAATAATAACCGTGATCGATCGATTAATATTAACCGATCGATCATGGTTATATATTGCGCTATTTTTGCAAATCAAATCACAAATAATCAAATAAGATCTTTAAATGAACTGTTTTGATTACTAAAGTGCGTTTACCGAATACCTGCAGAGGCATCGCTTAGCGAAAAATAAAAAATATCTGAAGCATTATTAACGTCAGCAGAAGGTTCATGCATTGACAACGGAAATGTACGCTTATGGAGGGCGTTCCGACGATGTTTGCCAAATTCATAGATGTTATTCAAACGTTTTTAACCGAACCCGCAATATTAATTGGTTTGCTGGTGGGCATTGGTTATGCCCTTGATAAGAAATCGCCAATAAAAATTATTACCGGTATGGTCAGCGCCATGGTGGGATTAATGATGGTGTTATTTGGTGGGTTTCAATTCTCCGCAACATTTAAACCGGTAGCAGAGGCTGTAAGTAAAGCCTATGGCGTTCATGGTTATTTAATGGATTCCTACGCCATGAAAGCCGCAACGCAAATTGCGTTGGGGGATAATTTTGGTTACGTAGGTTATGTTTTTGTTCTGGCATTTTTTACCAACCTGTTACTGGTACTGTTTGGTCGCTATACCGGTGCCAAAGGGATATTCCTGACCGGTAATACTGGGGTGTCACATTCGCAGGCCGTATTATGGTTAATTGTTTTTTGGTTAGGATTTAGTTGGACCACGTCGATTATTATCGCCGGGGTATTAACGGGTATATTCTGGGCTTTTTCCACCACGCTCATTGTTAAACCTATCGCCAAAGTGACTAAAGATGCTGGTTTTACTATTGCCCATAACCAGATGTTGGGATTGTGGTTTTTCTCCAAATTCGCCCATAAATTTGGCGACCCGGAAAAGCACGATGCTGAAAACCTGAAACTTCCCGGCTGGCTGGCGATTTTTAACCACAACGTGACGGCTATCGCCATTGTGATGACGCTGTTTGTGGGCGGTTTCCTGCTCTCCACGGGCATTGATAACGTCCAGATGATGGCGAAAGGTAAACCCTGGTACATCTATATCATCAATCTGGGCTTACAGTTCTCCATGTACATGGTCATTCTGTTGCAGGGCGTGCGCATGATGGTCGGTGAAATTAACGGTTCTTTTAAAGGCTGGCAGGATCGCTTTATTCCTAACGCCATTCCCGCCGTCGATGTCGCCGCACTGTTGCCTTTTTCACCCAATGCCGCAACGTTAGGTTTTGTCTTCTGTACTTTTGGCACCATTTTCTCGATGGGTATCTTATTGCTGATCCACAGCCCCATTATGGTATTGCCAGGCTTTGTACCTTTATTTTTCTCAGGCGGCCCGATTGGTGTATTAGCAAACCGAATGGGCGGATACCGCTCCGTAATTATCTGTACCTTCTTGCTGGGTATTATTCAGACCTTCGGTACGGTGTGGGCTATTCCTTTAACCGGGCTTGCTGAAAATGGCGTCGGCTGGACAGGAATATTTGACTGGGCAACCGTATGGCCTGCTATTTGTGAAGTTCTGAAATTTATCGCTGCAACATTCCATCTTGGTCCTTACGCGGGATAATTCACTATTAAGGGTTTAAAAATGAAAGATACAATTAATATTTTGTTTGTCTGTGGTTATGGTGTCGGTAGTAGCGTGATGTTACAAACGGTTGTTAAAAAAGCGCTGACGAAATATGAGTTCAAAGTTGAAATGGAACATACCGCCGCAGGCGAGGTGGGAGGCTTTACCGATTGGGCGGATATTTTTGCTATTTCCAAAAAATTACTCGACGTGGTCAGCCTGGACCCAAAACACGGGCAATATCTGATTCCGATTGAAAATATTATGGATGGTGAAACGATTGGCGCGCAGATTTATGAAGTCGTCCAGCAGCATTTCCCTCATCTGCTAAATAAATAAAAGGGATGAGCAATGAAAGCCATTATTCTCCTGTTCGATAGCCTGAACAAAAGATATTTACCCCCGTATGGCGATTTATTGACAAAAGCAGAGAACTTCCAACGCCTGGCGGCACATGCCGCCACCTTTGAAAACAGCTACGTCGGGAGTATGCCCTGCATGCCCGCCCGGCGAGAGCTGCATACCGGGCGATGCAACTTCCTGCACCGGGAGTGGGGGCCGTTAGAACCGTTTGACGACTCCATGCCGGAGCTGCTTAAAAAGGCGGGGATCTATACCCACCTGATAAGCGATCATTTGCATTACTGGGAAGATGGCGGCGGGAATTATCATAATCGCTACAGTTCATGGGAGATTGTGCGCGGCCAGGAAGGCGATCACTGGCAGGCGAGCGTTGCGCAACCGCCTATTCCCGAGGTGCTAAGGGTGCCACAAAAGCAGACCGGCGGCGGTGTTTCTGGCCTGTGGCGTCATGACTGGGCCAACCGGGAATATATTCAGCAGGAAGCGGATTTTCCACAAACCAAAGTCTTTGATGCGGGTTGTGCTTTTATCCACAAAAATCACGCGGAAGATAACTGGTTATTGCAGGTCGAAACGTTTGATCCGCACGAGCCGTTTCACACAACGCAAGAGTACCTTTCGTTGTATGAGGATGACTGGAGCGGGCCGCATTATGACTGGCCGCGTGGTCGGGTGCTGGAAAGCGACGAGGCCGTGGAGCATATCCGCTGCCGCTATCGCTCGCTGGTGTCGATGTGCGATCGCAACCTGGGGCGCATTCTGGACCTGATGGATGAGCACGATCTGTGGCGAGACACCATGCTGATTGTCGGCACCGATCACGGTTTTTTACTCGGTGAGCATGGCTGGTGGGCGAAAAACCAGATGCCTTATTACAACGAGGTAGCGAATAACCCGCTGTTTATCTGGGATCCGCGCAGCGGCGTAAAAGGCGAACGTCGTCAGGCGTTGGTGCAGATGATCGACTGGGCACCTACGCTGTATGACTTTTTTCAGCAGCCGGTGCCGCCCGATGTGCAGGGGCAACCACTTGCGAAAACGGTCAGCCACGATGAACCGGTACGCAGCGCGGCGATGTTTGGTGTCTTTAGTGGTCATGTCAACGTAACCGATGGGCGTTATGTGTATATGCGTGCCGCGCTGCCGGGTCGTGAGGATGATATTGTTAACTACACATTAATGCCGATTAAAATGAACAGCCGCTATCCGGTGGATGAGATGCGGACTTTATCGCTGGCCCCTCCGTTTCGTTTTACCAAAGGGTTACAGGTGTTACGCATCCCGGCGCAGGAGAAATATAAGGGGCTGAATCAGTTTGGGCATTTGCTGTTCGATCTGCAAAACGATCCGCAGCAGTTGCATCCTATTGATGATGATGCGATCGAGGCCCGGATGATCGCGTTGCTGATCCAGTTAATGAAAGATAATGATGCGCCGCCAGAGCAGTTTCAGCGCCTGGGGTTAGCGTAGAGAGGTGATGTTGCCGGAGTGGGCGAACACCCACTCCGGCAAATGAATACTTACTGCGGGAACCACTGGTCATTGATTTTCTGATATGTACCGTCAGCTTTAATTGCTGCCAGCGCATTATTCAGTTTTTCCAGCAGAGCTTTGTTATCCGGACGTACAGCGATACCCAGGCCGGTGCCGAAGTACTGCGGATCGGTCACTTTCTCAGTCGCAACGCCCAGTTGTGGATTGGTTTTCAGCCATTCGTTTACCACCGCTGTGTCACCAAATACCCCATCAATACGACCATTTTTCAGGTCGATAAAGGCATTCTGATAACTGTCATAGGAGACAGTTTTCACTTCCGGGTGCTGATCCTGAATATATTTCTGGTGCGTGGTGCCGTTTTCCATCCCAATACGTTTGCCTTTCAGATCGGCAAACGTTTTGTAGGTATCTTTTTTGGCAATCACGACGGCTGAGTTTTCATAGTAGGGCGTGGTAAACGATACCTGTTTGCTACGCTCCGGCGTGATATCCATACCGGAGATTACGGCGTCATATTTTCTGAATTTCAGTGACGGGATCAGGCTGTCGAACGCGTGATTAGTAAAAGTACATTCTGCCTGCATTTGTTTGCACAAGGCTTTTGCCAGGTCGATATCAAAGCCGACAATCTCATTATTAGCACCTATAGATTCAAAGGGGGGATAGGTGGCTGAAACGCCAAAATTGATTTTCTCTGCGGCAGAAGCACCGAAAGTAAAGGAAGCAAGTAAAGCGGCAAGAACTAACTTTTTCATGATGGAACTCCCGTCTGTCAATCTTATGATTTTTGGCCGTGTCTGCGGCATGGGATAACAATGCCATTAAGTGAATTTATATGCAATAAATATGATTAAATAATTTAAATGAAATAAAAAAAGACGGACAACTTAGTGAGTTGTCCGTCTTCATTATAAGAATTTATGCACTATGCAGGTCGGATAAGACGTCCACGACGCATCCGGCATCAGCACGCAGCTACATTAATTCCGCCGTTCGAATGCCAGTGCTTTGCGCTCGATCAGACGCATCATCAGCGTCAACAGACCGTTAACAATCAGATAAATAATCCCTGCCGCACCGAACACCATGACATCGTAGGTGCGTCCGTACAACAACTGGCTGTATCCCATCACTTCCATCAGCGTAATGGTGTAAGCCAGAGAGGTACTTTTGAACACCAGCACCACTTCGTTGGAATAAGAAGAGAGCGAGCGTTTAAAGGCATACGGCAGCAGGATCGCTAGCGTATCTTTTTTGCTCATTCCCAGGGCGCTACAGGACTGCCACTGACCTTCCGGGATCGCACGAATGGCACCGTAAAACAGCTGCGTGGTATACGCTGCACTGTTCAGCGACAACGCAATCAGCGCACACAGCCACGGTTCTGACAGCAAATGCCACAGTGCCGGATACTCCTGCAACGTCGGGAACTGGCCCGGCCCGTAATAAATCAGGAAGATCTGCACCAGCAGCGGCGTACCGGTAAACAGCGTGATATAACCCCGCACCAGCCACACCAGTACCGGCGTTTTCAGCGTCAGGATGATGGTAAAAATCAACGCCAGAATCAGTGCCACAATCAGCGAGGCAACGGTTAGCGTCAGGCTGGTGTGCAGCCCTTTCATCAGTTCGGGTAAATACTCAAACATTAGCCAGGCCTCCGCTCAAAACGTGTCGCGCGCAGGTCAATGCGTTTGAGAATGTACTGACTGAGCAGGGTGATCACCAGGTAAATCGCCGCCGCCACAATGTACCAGGTAAACGGTTCCTGGGTACGAGTAGCAATGCTTTTGGTTTGTAGCATTAAATCATTCACACTAATCAAACTGACCAGCGCGGTATCTTTCAGCAGCACCAGCCACTGGTTACCGAGGCCAGGCAGCGCATGACGCCACATCTGCGGCATCACCAGACGGAAAAAGATAGCCGATTTCGACAGCCCCAGCGCCTGGCCGGATTCCCACTGACCCATCGGCACCGCTTTCAACGCGCCGCGCAGCGTTTGCGAGGCATAGGCGGCATACAGCAGCGACAGAGCGATGACACCACAAAGGAACGGGCTAACGTCGAAGTTCTCAATGTCCATCTGCACCGGGATCTGCACGAACCCAAGATTGATAGTGAAGCCATCCGAAAGCGTCAGCAGCAGCTGCGAGGAGCCAAAATAGATAAACAGCACCACCAGAATTTCTGGCAGGCCACGCAGAATGGTTACCAGCGCTGAACCTGCCCACGCGACAGGACGCCATTTTGCCGACTCCCATACCGCAAAGAACATCGCCAGCGCCAGCCCGACAATCAATGCACAAACGGCAAGGCCGACGGTCATCCCGGCGGCGCTTGCTAAAGGAAAAAATTCATTCATCAGGAATTACTTCTGGAACCATTTGTTGTAGATGGTTTCGTAAGTGCCATCTTTCTTCACTTTTTCCAGCGCAGTGTTGAGTTTCTGCTGCAGTTCAGTGTTGCCCTGACGTACCGCGATGCCGAGGCCAGTACCGAAATAATCTTTATCGGTCACTTTATCGCCCACTGCCGCCAGTTTCGGGTTGTCTTTCAGCCACTCGGTGACCACTGCAGTGTCACCGAATACGCTGTCGATACGACCGTTTTGCAGATCCAGTTTTGCGTTCTGGTAGCTGTCATACGGAACGGTGGTGATTTCCGGGTGCTTATCCATAATGAACTTCTGGTGTGTCGTCCCGTTCTGAACGCCGACTTTTTTGCCTTTCAGCTGATCAACACTGGTGTATTTGCCTTGCTGACCCACAAACAGGGCAGAGTTGTCATAGTACGGCGTGGTAAACAGCACCTGCTTTTCACGCTCCGGAGTGATATCCATGCCCGCCATCACTGCTTCTACGCGACGGAATTTCAGGCTTGGGATCAGGCTGTCAAACGCCTGGTTAGAGAAAGTACAGGTTGCATCAATCTCTTTACACAGCGCCTGTGCCAGGTCGACGTCAAAACCAACGATCTGGTTGTTTGCATCAATCGATTCAAACGGAGGATAGGAGGCTTCGGTAGCAAAACGAATGGTTTCGGCAGCTGTGGCGGAAAGACTAAAACCTGCAATTAACGCGGCAATCAGAACTTTTTTCATTGTTGTTATCCCGAATATTAGTGAGAGAGATAGTTTTTAAATGCTTCGGTTTGCGGCTCGGTAAAGCAGCTCGCGTCGCCTTGTTCTACGATATGACCGTTTTCCATATACACCACTCGGCTGGCGGTTTTACGCGCCACTTCAACTTCGTGGGTGACGATCACCTGGGTAATATTCGTTTCTGCCAACTCACGAATGATGCTGACGATTTGTGCCGTAATTTCCGGGTCCAGTGCGGCGGTCGGTTCATCGAACAGCAGTACCTGCGGTTCCATCATCAACGCACGGGCAATAGCAACACGCTGCTGCTGACCACCAGAAAGATGCAGCGGGTAACGATCGCTATAAGGTTTGAGACGCAGACGTTCCAGCAGTTTTTCTGCACGGGCCAGCGCCTGATCTTTGCTCAACCCCAGTACACGGCAGGGCGCTTCAATCAGGTTTTGCTGCACGGTCAGATGCGGCCACAGGTTGTATTGCTGAAACACCATGCCAACGTTACGACGCAAATCGCGAATCGCTTTGTCAGAGGGTGTTTTGGTGAAATCGAAATGGTTGCCTGCAATGTTGAGCGTACCGGAGCGCGGCATCTCAAGCAGATTGAGTACACGCAGCAGCGAGCTTTTACCCGCGCCGCTGGGGCCAAGTAACACCAGCGTTTCGCCCTGTGGGCAATCCAGCGTGATATCGAACAGCGCCTGATGCGCGCCGTAGAAGCAATTAATGCCGTTTAATTGAATACTCATTGACACTCGTATACTGGCAGTCTGATAGCTATTGAGGTCGAAGATAGTACCTTTGACAGAATAATTATGCAATATTTCTGCTTTAAAAGTTAAAAGCAAAGCGCATTATTCAATAAACATAGCACAAAATAACGGGGGCGGTGGTCGGCGAGCATAAATGTCGGCATTCCTCACGAAATGCCGGACAATTTACGGGGTTTATTGGTTGATCAAGGCTTTAGCGATTCTCGATGGACTGACGGAGCGTACCCGCTGTGGCGTGAACGCTACCGCCTAAGTAGCGCACATCGTCGATGACCCAACACTGGCCTTCCTGAATCATTAACACTTCATCCTGCCATCCTTGGTCACCCTGTTTGAGATCCACGCGCAATGGAATGTTACGGGCATCACGATTAGGGATAGTCGATGCACTGGCAACGTGGGCGCTGTCTGGCAAGGTGGTTCGACTGGAGAACGGATCGCTGCTTAACAATTCACGATGACTATTATCGCGGCTGGCATCGCTAAGTAGGGTTGCCAGTTTGTCACTCAAATAGGGGCGCAGGGCGGTAATGTCATTGCTGCGATGTTGAATGCGGTAGTCATAGAATTGTTGAGCCACGCTGTCAGGGCCACCCTGGACACAGGAACCGGTGCGGGGGCCGTTATCTTTATAAGCTGGCGTGACGGTGGTACAGGCACTCAGCAGCAGTGCACATGGAATAAGTAGAGATAGTGAACGGTAGCGCATAATCATTTCCTTATTAGCTTGCTGTCTGCGTCACACTACGACCAAACGTTATCAGATTATTTAATACATTGTTTTTAATACAATTCTGAAACAATCTGAACACCTGATTGGGTTTGAGTCCATTGCTGGCTACCCACTCAAGGTTGCTCGTAGCTGACTTACTTAAATTACCCAAACAATAGACAGTGTAAACCATTTGTGAGGTTGAGCGTGTTATATGGCTGAAATGATCATTTAAGGTAAATATGATAGTTCTGAAATGGCGGGATAAATCCTCCTGTAGAGGTTAAGAGCATCTGCAAGAAGCCAGTTTCACATTTATAACGCGTGATAAATGAACGCGGTTATTGTCTAATCATTACAGAATTTTTCACATGCAATAAGAGATCCTGCGATTAAGATGATTGCTAAAATTACATTGTATTTTTGAAAATGAGCGAAATTTGATAGTCCCAACTTTGACTTTTGATAATATTATATATGCTACAGTTGTGGGTAAAGAATTTAAGCTAATGAGTTTGAGTGAAGAATAAATCAAACTGTATCAGTATTTCGTTAATTAATATGAGTATAAATGCGTTGTGCTTTTATAATAATAAAGCACGAGGAGTTCAGTGGAATATCTTTTCCCTTGGGTGATTTTTAATATGATAAACAATATATCTGATCAAGCATCATCATTTCCAGGCACACAACTGAATCAAAGTGATAATTTCCTCGATTCACTGAGGGAATTTTTCGCGATATTAAATTCCAGTCGTAAGGGTGAGTTGTCTACATGGGACACCATCTACTTGCATCTGATATTAGCAATAAATGCTGATAGTGATCTCATAAAAAATGATGAGTTGCTAGCGGAAAATATTCCATCAGCGAATTATCAATTTAATATATTTTTTAGTAATGCTTTCGAGATTGATGTTAAAAAATATCTTGGCAAATCAGAAGATAACGAAGTTGAAATAAAAGTGGGTAATGAAAGAATTACCATTGGAATACGTAATATATCGAATGGGAAACTTGAAAGACAAAAATTTCTTTTCCCACTGGACTATGAGAATAAATTACAACATCAATTAGACAAGTATTTTACGATTGAATCGCACCCATTATTATACAGGCATACTATGGGTAGTAAGATTGCGAATGTGATTTTTGAAAAATTATACAGTCGTATTGACTTTAACAAAGAGCAATATATATCCTTTATAAAGGATGCGTTTATTCATTTTTATGATTATAGCAGGCGATATGCAATTAGTGAGAATATCGCAAAAGACGCTGTAACAAACAATATCGCATTGATGAGCACTTTTTATGACAGTGATAATACGTCAGGTGAGGTTTTAAATAATGATTTTACAGAAGAAGAGTCATTTGAAACTGCGTTAGATGTAGAGCATGCAATAGTGCTTGGATTTGCTGATGATAATTTTGAAACAAAACCTGTTCATTATCAGGATTTATTAACACGATTTAGTGCCTTTCAAGATACCGTGTTTAATTTGTTTCCTGAAATGCACTCTTCGCATTACAACGATATTTGTAGCGTAAGTGTGGATATGACAAAGGGAACGCAATGCATGATCCACTTGATGGTGAATGAAGAAGTTTTCATGTCGTTGCCTGTTCCAGTTGCCACGATGGTACGTGAAGATGCAACTAATTTAGTCAATCTTAAAACACTACTCAATGATGGTTGCTTTATTAAATATAGTCATTTTAATGACGTGGCATTAATAAAGCAAAACATAAGTAATCTCTATTTATCACACACTGTTGTGAATGAAAGCATATTGAAAAAATGTTGTTTTGAAAACGGCAGTTTAGGTGATGTTAAAATAACAAATAGCAATATAGTAAACAATGTATTCAAAAACGTTTCGTTTAGAACTGTTAAAATTAACAATGTGAATACTCATTCTTTAAAATTTATTAATTGCCATTTTTTTAATGTTGATATGATAAGAGTTAATTTCAGCAAATGTCTTTTTCATGACTGTAGTATGCATGGTGTCAAGATAAAACCATGGTTGCCAGTAAAATGGACAAAAGAATTAATAAATGATTATTTGTATGGCTGTTTACTATCTCTGTACTCTATCTGTGCAAGAGATATATATAATATGATCGCCGGTAATAACGTGAAGGTTGCTGCGGATGCTTTCCTTGAAATACTTTATTCTCTTAAAAATAAATATTGTATTAAACTATTAAGCGCTCAGGACCGGGCGTTTATATACGAATTTGCAAGAATGATCTTCGCTTATATTAATGACAAAAGCATTGAGATCTTATTACTTTCTTGTTTTGCGGCGGCTGACCAAAAAGCAATCCAGAGATATATACCTCAGGCGCAAGATGGGGAAGACTTTAGGAATCATTTACAATATAAGTTGACTCTTCCCACTCATTAATGTTGCTGGTACTACATAATACGACAGGTAAGCGGTGCTCCATAATAAAACTAATATCGGGTTATGCAACGGATAATTGTACAGGCTTATGTACCTGTTTTTGACACAATGAGATGATTTCCTAAACTGATCAAAACCTTCTTCCCAACATGGCATATCAGTCCGATAATGCTTTAGAGATCGAAGGCTTAACAAACAAGGAGATCGATCATGCAATTTTCTACAACCCCAACTCTGGAAGGCCAGACCATCGTCGAATATTGCGGTGTGGTGACCGGCGAAGCGATTTTAGGTGCCAATATTTTCCGTGATTTCTTTGCCGGTATCCGCGATATCGTTGGTGGACGCTCCGGTGCCTACGAAAAAGAGCTACGTAAAGCGCGGGAGATCGCCTTTGAGGAACTAGGCTCCCAGGCGCGGGCACTGGGGGCCGATGCCGTGGTTGGTATTGATATCGACTACGAAACGGTCGGGCAAAACGGCAGTATGCTGATGGTTAGCGTCAGCGGTACGGCGGTGAAAACGCGTCGATGAGAAGAGTCTTTTGGCTGGTCGCCGCCGCTCTGTTACTGGCAGGGTGTGCAGGCGAAAAAGGCATTGTCGAGAAAGAGGGATATCAGCTTGATACCCGACGCCAGGCGCAGGCGGCGTATCCTCGCATTAAAGTGCTGGTGATCCACTACACCGCAGATGATTTTGATAGCTCGCTGGCGACACTGACCGATAAGCAGGTCAGCTCGCATTATCTGGTCCCTGCGGTACCACCGCGATACAACGGTAAACCGCGCATCTGGCAACTGGTGCCGGAAGAAGAACTGGCCTGGCATGCGGGGATTAGCGCCTGGCGCGGGGCAACGCGCCTTAACGACACCTCTATTGGCATTGAGCTGGAAAACCGTGGCTGGCAGAAATCAGCCGGAGTGAAATATTTTGCCCCGTTTGAACAGGCACAGATTCAGGCGCTTATTCCGCTGGCGAAAGATATTATTGCCCGTTATCACATCAAGCCGGAAAACGTAGTGGCACATGCGGATATTGCGCCGCAGCGCAAAGACGATCCGGGGCCGTTATTCCCCTGGCAACAACTGGCGCAGCAGGGGATTGGTGCCTGGCCGGATGCGCAGCGGGTGAACTTTTACCTTGCCGGGCGCGCGCCGCACACACCGGTAGATACCGCGTCATTGCTGGAGCTTTTGGCGCGCTACGGTTATGACGTTAAACCTGATATGACACCGCGCGAGCAGCGGCGCGTGATTATGGCGTTCCAGATGCATTTCCGCCCGACGTTATACAACGGCGAAGCGGATGCAGAAACTCAGGCGATTGCCGAAGCGTTGCTGGAGAAATACGGGCAGGATTAGCGCGGCAGTTTTCCGTGGTCGCGTAGCCAGGCGGCAGTTTTCTCGATACCTTCATCCAGGGTGAGGACTGGTTGATAACCTAACTCTTCCTGCGCACGCGTAATATCCAGCGTAAAGTCAAAATTCAACTTGGAGACGCCGTAGTGGGTCAGCGGCGGCTCTTTTGCTGACTTGCGGCCTAAACGCTCCATGCTGCGGGCGATCATATCCAGCATCGGGTAGGGGACGGAACGAATACGACAGTCAATATTCAACTCGTCGATCAGCTTCTGCACGATGCTGCGCAGTGTGCGATGCTCGCCATTGGTGATGTTGTACACACGCCCGGAAGGTAGCTTATCGCAGGCTTCCTGGCTTGCCAGCCACATGGCGTGCACGGCATTTTCATAGTAGGTCATATCCACCAGCGCACTGCCGCCGTGCGGTAACAGAATGCTGCCATAGTGGTGCATCATATGCGCCAGACGGGGAATAAAGACTTTATCGTGCGGTCCGAACAGACTTTGTGGGCGCAGAATAGTAAAGCGCGTTTGTGGATTCGCCTGCGAAAGCATATTGATCACCTCTTCGCTGGCTGCTTTGCTGCGGGCAAACTCGTTGGCGAAGCGGTGAGGGCGAAAATCTTCTTTAATATCGCGATGGTGGTGATAATCGAAGTACAGGGAGGGGGAAGAGATATGAATAAAGTTACGCACACCCCAGGCGACAGCCCATTCACCCAGGCGGCGAGTGGCGCGAACGTTAGCCAGATCGAAAGCCTGTTGTGTCCCCCAGGGCGAGGTAAAGCTGGAGCAGTGCCACAGCGTATCAATGCCCGCGAGCATCACTTTAGCTTGTGATGAGACCAGCTCGGTCAGATCCGCCGGAACAAACTCTGCGCCCATTTTTTCCAGCAATTTACCCATTGCCTCGTTGCGACCGGTCGCTCGCACGCTGATGCCTTTCTGGCATAAAAACTCTACCGCGTTTCGACCTAAGCCGCTGGTGGCGCCGGTAACCAGTACCTTCATATCAATCCACTGTTGTTGAGAAAATGACGTGCGCATTCTTCCGTGATTTCCCCCATGATGCAATGGGAAACATGAAAGAATAACGCAGGTTTTGTCGATTAATCTGTGCTTTGTTCTGCCAGTCTGGCGATTTGTTTTGCCATTCCGCGAAAAATAAACAGATGCGCGGGGATCATCAATAACCAGTAAAACAGCCCCGGCATACCGTGCGGATGCCAGAATGCGCGAACATCGATAGTACGATAGTCGCCTTTATCTTCCAGGGTAAAACACAGTCGTCCCAGCCCCGGCGCTTTCATGCCAAATAACAGCGTAAGTTGTTTTTCCGGTTCAACGACAATCACTTTCCAGCTATCCACCGCATCGCCGGTCTGCAAATATTCACGCTCCGGGCGGCCTTTCGCCAGCTTATGACCGATCGCGCGGTCCATCAACGCCCGGGTTTGCCACAAAATATTGCCAAAGAAATAACGCTCTTTACCGCCGATTTGATTCACCACCTGCCATAAAGCCGCAAGGCTGGCGGACGTTTTAACGGTAAACCCCGCCTGTTTGGCGAAATAACCGTACTCCGGTCGCCAGCGGGCAAAGGCCTGAGCGTCGTATCCCCAGTCGCTGGAGTTGACCAGCTTTTCTTCCTCTTTCAGGGTGCGACGTACCGCGTCATCGAAAGCGATCAGCCGTTGTGGGATGAGTGCACGTAGCGCGGTGTCATCCGCCAGCAGATCGTGTTTCAGCCCCTGAATCAACGCCCTGGCGGTGGTGGGCGGTACGGAAGTAATCACATTGAGAAACCACACCGAAATCCAGCGGGTCGGGAGGGGGATGGGGATCAACCAGCGGCGCTTACCGCTCACCGCCATAAAATGTTCAAACTGTTGCTGATAACTGAGCACTTCTGGTCCGGCGGCTTCGAAGATGCGATGTTCGCTGGCCGGATGATCTAACAGCGCCACCAGATAGTGCAGCAAGTTTTCCAGCGCGATGGGCGTGGTGCGTGAACGAACCCAGCGTGGCGGCGTTAACACTGGCAGGTTGTAGACCATATCGCGCATGACTTCGAACGCCGCTGAACCTGCACCAACGATTATTCCGGCACGCAATTCGGTCACCGGGACACCCGCTTCACGAAGAATATCCGCCGTAGCCTGACGGGCACGCAGATGGTCCGACTGCTCATGTGGCGGGGCCTGCAACGAACTGAGAAAGATTAATTGCTTAACTGGGACTTCACGTAGCGCATCGCGGACGTTGAGAGCCACCTGGCGCTCCTGAGCGATAAAATCGCCGCCTTCGCCCATGCTGTGCACCAGAAAATAGACCGTATCGATATCCTGCAACAGGGCCGGAAGGTTATCCGGCCAGCTGAGATCGACTTTATGGCAACTGACATTTGCCAGTTGCAGCTTTGCAAGCCTGTCGACATGACGTGCCGCCGCCAGGATCTGATGCCCCTGCTGGCTGAGTGTTCGCACCAGATGCTGACCAATGTAGCCACTGGCACCGAGAACTAAAATGCGTTGCGGCACGTCTCCCTCCTTAACGCGCCAGGAATGCGCGCCAGTGGGCGGCGACTTCCGCCAGCTGAGTGCGCGAGACGTCAAGATGGGTCACCAGGCGGACAATCGGCGAGGCGTTAATCAGCACGTTTCTCGCTTTCATGTATTCGCCTAACGCGGCAGCATTTTCTTCCCCGACGCGAACAAACAGCATATTGGTGTCCTGACGCATCACATCCGCGCCTGCTTCACGCAACTGCTCCGCCATCCAGGCGGCGTTGTCGTGGTCTTCCTGTAAGCGCGCGACGTTATTTTTCAGGGCATACATCCCGGCGGCAGCCAGAATGCCGGACTGGCGCATTCCGCCACCGGTCATTTTCCGCCAGCGGATGGCACGTTTAATGTAATCACGATTACCGACCAGTAACGAGCCGACTGGCGTCCCAAGTCCTTTCGACAGGCAAATGGTGAACGAATCACAATATTGCGTGATCTCTTTCAGTTCGCAGCCGTAAGCCACCACGGCATTAAAGATGCGCGCACCGTCAACATGCAGCGCCAGATTGCGCTCGCGAGTAAATTCCCATGCTTCTTTCAGGTATTCTCGCGGCAACACTTTGCCGTTGTGAGTGTTTTCCAGACTGAGTAATTTGGTGCGGGCGAAATGGATATCGTCGGGTTTGATTTTCATCGCCACTTTATCCAGCGGTAGCGTGCCGTCGGCAGCCGCGTCGATGGGTTGCGGTTGAATACTGCCCAGCACCGCCGCGCCACCGGCTTCAAACAGATAGTTATGCGCGGCCTGACCGACAATATACTCTTCGCCGCGTTCACAGTGACTGAGCAGAGCGACCAGGTTGGCCTGAGTGCCGGTAGGCAGAAAAATGGCGGCTTCTTTACCGGAAAGCTCTGCTGCATAGTCCTGCAGAGCATTAACGGTAGGGTCGTCTCCGTAAACGTCGTCCCCAACCGGGGCGGCCATCATCGCTTCGAGCATGGCGCGGCTCGGTCGGGTAACGGTATCACTGCGTAAATCAATCATGGCATGTCCTTATTATGACGGGAAATGCCACCCTTTTTACCTTAGCCAGTTTGTTTTCGCCAGTTCGATCACTTCATCACCGCGTCCGCTGATGATTGCGCGCAACATATACAGGCTAAAACCTTTGGCCTGTTCGAGTTTGATCTGCGGTGGAATGGCTAATTCTTCTTTGGCGACCACCACATCCACCAGCACCGGACCGTCGATGGAAAAGGCGCGTTGCAGGGCTTCATCGACTTCAGAGGCTTTTTCCACGCGAATACCCGTAATTCCGCACGCTTCGGCAATGCGGGCAAAGTTGGTGTCATGTAGTTCGGTGCCGTCAGTCAAATAGCCACCAGCTTTCATCTCCATCGCCACAAAGCCCAGCACGCTGTTATTAAAGACGATAATTTTCACCGGCAGTTTCATCTGCACTACTGAGAGGAAATCGCCCATCAACATGCTAAAACCGCCATCGCCGCACATGGCGACCACCTGACGTTCCGGCTCGGTTGCCTGAGCACCCAGCGCCTGCGGCATGGCGTTAGCCATCGAACCGTGGTTAAACGAACCTAACAGACGACGCTTGCCGTTCATTTTCAGATAACGTGCCGCCCACACCGTTGGCGTACCAACGTCACAGGTAAAGATGGCGTCATCGGCGGCAAAATGACTAATTTGCTGCGCCAGATATTGCGGGTGAATGGCTTTCTCGCTCGGTTTAGCTAAATCGTCCAGCCCTTTGCGGGCGTCGCGGTAATCTTCCAGCGCTTTATCCAGAAACTTGCGATCGGCTTTTTCTTCCACCAGTGGAAGCAATGCACGCAGAGTCGACTTGATATCGCCGACCAGTGCCATATCCACCTTGCTGTGAGCGCCGATGCTGGCTGGGTTGATATCAATCTGAATGATTTTGGCATCGGTCGGGTAGAAGGCGCGGTAGGGGAACTGAGTACCGAGTAGCACTAACGTGTCGGCGTTCATCATGGTATGGAAACCTGACGAGAAGCCAATTAATCCCGTCATTCCGACATCATACGGATTATCGTATTCGACATGTTCTTTACCGCGCAGGGCATGAACAATAGGCGCTTTAATTTTCCCGGCAAACTCAACTAACTCTTTATGCGCCCCCGCGCAGCCGCTGCCACACATCAGGGCGATATTGCTGGAATAACGCAGCAGTTGCGCCAGTTTGCGTAACTCTTCTTCTTCCGGCGTCACGACTGGTTGTGGCGCATGATACCAGTGCGTGGTTGCCCCTTCTGGCGCAGGTTTTAACGCCACGTCGCCCGGTAATACAACAACGGAAACGCCACGGTTAAGCACCGCTTTGCGCATGGCAATCGCCAGCACTTGTGGGATCTGCTCCGGGCTGGAAACCAGCTCGCAATAGTGACTACATTCGCGGAATAGCTCTTGTGGGTGGGTTTCCTGGAAATAGCCGCTGCCAATTTCGCTGGAGGGAATATGAGCGGCAATCGCCAGTACCGGAACGTGATTGCGGTGGCAATCAAACAGGCCGTTGATTAAGTGCAGGTTTCCGGGGCCGCACGATCCGGCACAGACCGCCAGTTCTCCTGAAAGTTGTGCTTCAGCGCCAGCGGCAAAGGCCGCCACTTCTTCATGGCGGGTGGACATCCACTCGATGGTGCCCATGCGATTAAGACTGTCACTAAGACCGTTCAGAGAGTCGCCCGTGACTCCCCAGATGCGTTTCACGCCTGCCGATTCGAGTGTTTTGGCGATATAAGCTGCAACCGTTTGTTTCATGGTTCTCCATCTCCTGAATGTGATAACGGTAACAAGTTTAGTTCATCTGACGGAGGGGGAAGGGATGGGGGAAAAAGGAGGCACTAACGGTTAAATAGCCCGATGAAAGGAATATCATCGGGCATAAGGCGATTATGCGAGAACCAAATCCCCCTGCGGATGGCAGGAGCAGGCCAGTACGTAACCTTCAGCGATTTCGGCGTCGGTCAGCGTCATTGTGCTGCTCACCGTATATTCACCGGAAACCACTTTCGTCTTACAGCAGCCGCAAACACCCGCACGGCAGGCAGCGACAACCGGAACTTTATTGCTTTCCAGCGCCTCCAGTAGCGTGGTGCCAACCGGGGCGTAAAATTCTCGTGCCGGTTGCAGTTTGGTGAATTTCAGACCGCTGGTCGCCGCTTCCGCTACTGGGGTGAAGAATTTCTCTTTAAAGAAACGCGTCACGCCGAGCGCTTTCACTTCCTGCTCTACCCAATCCATATACGGAGCCGGGCCGCAGGTCATCACGGTACGTGAAGCTAAGTCAGGGACACCTGCCAGCAGTTCGCGAGTGAGACGACCAGCGATAAAGCCTTCGGTAACGTTATTTTCTGCCACCAGCGTCACCGGATAGTTGCGCCACTCATCGGCGAAAATAACATCCTGCGGCGAACGCATGTTGTAGATCACCTGCACATCGGCCTGCGGACGGTTCTTCGCCAGCCAGCGACGCATCGACATAATCGGCGTGACGCCGCAGCCTGCCGCCAGCAACAGGAATTTATCTTCTGCTTTATCGTCGCAGGTAAATTCCCCCATTGCGTCTGAAAGCCAGAGATAATCACCGCGTTTTACATCGCGCGTCAGCCACTGGGAGCCGACTCCGTCATCAATCCGCCGCACAGTCAGGGTGATGTATTCACTCACGCCTGGCGTGGAGGAAATGGTGTAAGCACGCAGCGTTTCCGCTGAGTTACGCACGCTGACCAGTGCATATTGCCCGGCGCGATATGGGTAGTAATCGTGGCAAATCAGGGAAATCGTCCACACATCCGGCGTTTCTTGCGTAATGTGATGAACCTGCATCCGCCACGGGCATTGATTCGTTGGCATCGTCATCGACAAACTCCTTACGCGCTCAACAGTTGCTTCATGTCTTCTTCAACAGTGGTGATAGAACGCAGGCCGAATTTCTCGTTCAGCACCGCCAGCAGGTCTGGTGTCAGGAAACCAGGTGCAGTCGGGCCGGTGACGATATTTTTCACACCCAGAGAAAGCAGTGTCAGCAGAATGACAATCGCTTTCTGTTCAAACCAGGAGAGCACCAGTGACAGCGGCAGATCGTTGACACCGCAGCCCAGTTTTTCTGCCAGCGTTACCGCCAGAATAATTGCTGAGTAAGCATCGTTACACTGACCAGCATCCACCAGACGCGGCAGACCTTCGATATCGCCAAACTCGAGTTTGTTAAAGCGATATTTACCACAGGCGAGAGTGAGGATCAGGCAGTCATCCGGCACGCTGGTGGCGAAATCGGTGAAGTAGTGACGCTCGCCGCGTGCGCCGTCACAGCCGCCAAGCAGGAAGATATGACGCAGTTTTTCACGGCTTACCAGATCAATCAGCGTATCCGCTGCGCCAAGCAGCGTTTGACGACCAAAGCCCACGGTGATCAGGTGCGGAATTTCGCTGTACGGGAAGCCTGCCATTTGTTGCGCCTGGGCAATGACCGCAGAGAAATCTTCGCCATCCAGATGACGCACACCCGGCCAGCCAACGATGCTGCGGGTCCAGATACGATCGTCATAAGCGCCTACGGTTGGGTCGATGATGCAGTTCGAGGTCATCACGATGGGGCCAGGGAAACGAGCGAACTCCACTTGCTGATTCTGCCAGCCGCTGCCGTAGTTACCGACCAGATGCTTGAATTTACGCAGCTCCGGGTAGCCATGCGCAGGCAGCATTTCGCCGTGGGTGTAGACATTAACGCCCGTGCCTTCGGTCTGTTCCAGCAGGTTGTAGAGATCTTTGAGATCGTGACCGGAAATCAGAATGCATTTACCCGCCGTCGCTTTGACGTTGACCTGGGTTGGGGTCGGGTGACCGTATTTACCGGTTTCGCCTGCGTCCAGAATGCTCATCACTTTGAAGTTCATCTGGCCGATTTCCATTGAACACTCAAGAAGCGCGTTCATATCGGCAGGCCAGGTTCCCAGCCACGCCATGATTTTATGGTACTGGGCATAAATATCGTTGTCGTATTGACCGAGAACATGCGCGTGTTCCATATAGGCCGCCGCACCTTTCAGGCCATATAGGCACAGCAGGCGCAGGCCGAGAATGTTTTCGCCAATCGCCGCTTTATCTTTGTTAGGGGTAAATTCTGCTGCCTGACGTTGCAGCTCGCCAAGATCATCGCTCACCAGTTGCAGGTCAGCCATCGGGTTATCGACGCGGGCGTTGGCATCTACAGCCAGGCATTGTGCTTTCAGCGCCTCGCGCAGGGCAATCGCTTCACGAGCGTAGCCGACTATACGCGGAGAATCGAAGTTAACGTTGGTCAGGGTTGAGAAAAATGCGCGTGGCGCAAAGCTGTCTACATCGTGGTTGATGATGCCGTATTCACGCGCTTTTACCGCCCAGGCCGAAAGCCCTTGCAGCGCCGCGATGAGTAAATCCTGAAGGTCAGAGGTTTCCGCCGTTTTACCACACATCCCCTGCGCGTATGAGCAGCCGTTTCCTGCCGGAGTACGGATAGTTTGTTCACATTGCACACAAAACATGATCACACCTTTTAAAGTTATATTTAATATACATGTTTAAGGTTAAGACGCTTAACGCGGGGATAAAAGGGATTTTTCATGCAACTTTAAGGGAGATTGATTTAGCGCAATTTTGGCGGCAGGGATCTACCGCCAGAGAGGTATTACGCGGAAAAAAAGGCGATGAGGATCGGCACTAACAGACTAAGAATAAAACCGTGAACAATCGCCGCCGGGACCATATCCAGCCCGCCAGTACGTTGAAGAACGGGCAGGGTGAAATCCATTGATGTGGCACCGCATAAGCCCAGTGCGGTAGAGCGGCTGCGGCGAATCAGCCCAGGGATCAACATAATTGCAATCAGCTCACGGGCCAGATCATTAAAAAACGCCGCGCTCCCGATTACCGGACCAAAAGATTCAGTCAATAAAATACCGGAAAGAGAATACCAGCCGAAACCAGAGGCCATTGCCAGCGCGGTATTGATGGGAAGATCAAGAATAAAGGCGTTAATTAAACCACCAGTTAATGAACTGGCAACCACCACCACGGCGACAATCATTCCCCGGCGATTAAGGACAATCTGCTTTAAGGTCATGCCATTATTGCGCAACTGAATACCGACGAGGAAAAGTAGCAGAATTAAGGTGTATTCACTGGCTTCGGTCGCATGTTGTAAGAAAGCCAGTCCACTCAGGCCAATGGCAAAACCAATCACTACTACGCCGCACAGTTTTAGCGACTCCAGCGCCATCGCAATACGCGACGGGAGTTTTTCTTGCTGATGGTGATTGCGCCATGGCAGGCCTCGCTCCAGCCACATAAGGGCGGCAATATTACACAGTAAAATAACGGTAATACTGACGGCGGAATAATGCAGAATCGCCAACAGGTTACTGGCGAGGTTATCGAGAAACGCCAGACTGATACCCATAAAAAAGAGAATAAGGTAAACCATCCAGCTTAATAGCTGATTAATAACTCTTAATGCAGCTTTTTGGCGAAGAGGAATGAGGTAACCCACAATCAGGGGAACCAGAATGATTAACAGCCCAGAAAACATGAAAACCCAGTCCTTGCAAAGATGAAGTCGAAATGCGCGATGACACACTACTGAAAGCGGAAGGACGAGTAAAGTTGCAATTAAAAGGAAATGTTATGCATAAGGATCGGTAGGGTATTCATTTTCATTTAAAGATATTCTTGCGCTTTAATTACAAACCGCACCGGTGTTGGTGGCGTCAAAATCGCCGAGGCGTTCCCTGAAGGCCGGGGCAGCCCACATGGATGTGGGCTGAGGGCGCGTTTTACAGGGATGTTACCTCGCGCCCGACCCGGTAGCCGCAAGGGATAAGTCGAGGGCACCGCGCAGCGGCGATTTTGTTCGCCAGAGCCCGGGGGTGCAGGGGGCGGCGGCGATTGGCCGCCCCCTGCGCGCTCCCTGCGCCAGTGACTATATGTGGCTTAACACATCAAGGAGCGCAACAGGAAGATGAATCAATATATTTAAAAAAGGCCTGACATTGCGCCAGGCCTTCTGCGTTAATTAATTACGTTTTTCCAGCAGGGTCCGGTAAATCAGACCACCGATAATGCCGCCGACAATTGGCACCACCCAGAAGAACCACAGTTGTTCTAATGCCCAGCCGCCCTGGAAGATAGCAACCGCGGTGCTGCGCGCCGGGTTAACAGAAGTGTTAGTCACCGGAATACTGATTAAGTGAATCAGGGTTAAGGCCAGACCAATAGCGATCGGCGCAAAACCAGCAGGAGCGAATTTGTCGGTTGCGCCGTGGATCACCAGCAGGAAACCTGCACTCAATACCAGTTCAACTACCAGTGCGGAAAGCATGGAATAACCGCCTGGCGAATGCTCGCCATAACCGTTAGAAGCAAAACCGCTGGCTGCCGCGTCAAAACCCGTTTTACCACTGGCAATTAAATACAGCAGCGCCGCCGCAACAATACCGCCGACAACCTGGGCAATTACGTAGCCAACGACTTCTTTTGCCGGGAAACGTCCGCCAGCCCATAAACCAATAGTGACCGCCGGGTTAAAATGACCACCAGAAATATGACCAACTGCAAAGGCCATCGTCAGAACGGTCAGACCGAATGCCAGCGCCACGCCGGCAAAACCAATGCCTAATTCCGGGAAGCCTGCGGCCAGTACGGCACTACCACAGCCACCAAAAACAAGCCAGAAAGTACCAAAACATTCAGCTGCTAATTTTCTGAACATATCCACCTCAATTAAAAATTGACCCTGTGAAAAATATGGTCGTTTTATAGGGTCGTCGTAAAAAAGTGACGACGGAAATAATGCGCGGCTATTTTAAAAACGAAGGCGAGTCATTCACCAGATAAATAAATCCAGTAAATTTGATTTAGGGCAACAGCGGGTTGCCCCATATAGTCATTTGTCTGATTGACAGTGTAGTGCAAGCAAAAGATTTAATCCTTTAGGCGTAATAAAAAATAATTTATCATGCTAATTATTTGATTTTGTTGTTTTTGCAGGCTTATCAGCAAGAGGGAGTATAACGCGATTATTCGCTCATTTTTCAGACATTTGCCATGCTTAAATGTGATGTCATCACGTATTAGCATGGCCTTTCCCGTTATACTGCCAGCGTAAAGGATAAGTCACATATTTCTGGAGGGGATATGATTCTTGAGCGCGTTGAAATTGTGGGTTTTCGCGGTATCAACCGTTTGTCGTTGATGCTGGAACAAAACAACGTCCTGATTGGGGAGAACGCGTGGGGTAAATCCAGCTTGCTGGACGCCTTAACCCTGCTGCTATCGCCAGAATCAGATCTCTACCATTTTGAGCGCGACGATTTCTGGTTCCCGCCGGGAGATATCAACGGGCGAGAACATCATCTGCATATTATTTTGACCTTCCGCGAATCGCTGCCAGGCCGACATCGGGTTCGCCGCTATCGGCCGCTGGAAGCGTGCTGGACGCCATGCACTGATGGCTATCACCGTATTTTTTATCGTCTGGAAGGGGAGAGTGCGGAAGACGGCAGCGTGATGACACTGCGCAGTTTTCTCGATAAAGACGGACATCCGATTGATGTCGAGGATATTAACGACCAGGCACGCCATCTGGTGCGTTTAATGCCGGTGCTGCGCTTGCGTGATGCCCGTTTTATGCGCCGTATTCGTAACGGCACGGTGCCAAATGTCCCTAATGTGGAAGTCACCGCGCGCCAGCTCGATTTCCTCGCCCGTGAGTTATCCTCACATCCGCAAAATCTCTCTGATGGGCAGATTCGTCAGGGACTTTCCGCAATGGTACAGCTGCTTGAGCATTATTTCTCTGAGCAGGGGGCCGGACAGGCGCGATATCGTTTAATGCGGCGGCGAGCCAGCAATGAGCAACGAAGCTGGCGCTATCTGGATATCATCAACCGGATGATTGACCGACCTGGAGGGCGCTCGTATCGGGTTATTTTGCTCGGCCTGTTTGCTACTTTGTTGCAGGCAAAAGGCACATTGCGACTGGATAAAGACGCCCGTCCATTGTTGCTGATCGAAGATCCAGAAACCCGTTTACACCCCATTATGCTTTCAGTTGCCTGGCATCTGTTGAATCTTCTGCCATTGCAGCGCATTGCCACCACCAACTCGGGTGAGTTGCTTTCGTTAACGCCGGTAGAGCATGTTTGCCGACTGGTACGTGAGTCCTCGCGCGTTGCCGCCTGGCGTCTGGGGCCGAGTGGTTTGAGTACCGAAGATAGCCGACGCATCTCTTTCCACATTCGTTTTAATCGTCCATCATCGCTGTTTGCACGCTGCTGGCTGCTGGTGGAAGGGGAAACGGAAACCTGGGTTATCAATGAACTGGCGCGTCAGTGCGGACATCATTTTGATGCTGAAGGGATCAAGGTCATTGAGTTTGCCCAGTCCGGGCTAAAGCCACTGGTTAAATTTGCCCGGCGAATGGGGATTGAATGGCATGTACTGGTCGATGGCGATGAAGCAGGGAAGAAATATGCCGCTACGGTACGCAGCCTGTTGAATAACGATCGGGAAGCCGAACGAGAACATTTAACGGCGTTACCGGCGCTGGATATGGAACATTTTATGTATCGCCAGGGATTTTCCGATGTGTTCCACCGCGTGGCGCAAATCCCGGAAAATGTACCGATGAATCTGCGCAAAATTATCTCGAAAGCGATCCATCGCTCTTCCAAACCCGATCTTGCCATTGAAGTGGCAATGGAGGCAGGACGTCGTGGTGTGGATTCCGTACCGACGCTGCTGAAAAAAATGTTCTCACGCGTGCTGTGGCTGGCGCGCGGTCGCGCGGATTAACCGCGAAACATCGTGGCCATTTGTGGCTGAATAGCGTCGAGCATCTCATAGCGCCGACGGTATTCAGCCCGTTTTTTACTGGCGATTTCGGCAATCTCTTTTCGTGCTATCTGTGCTGGAAGGCGGTAATGGCGTTCAGCATCACATACGCCGCCAACCGACTCCCAGAACGCGTTGTAATCAGCATGGATCTTGCCTTCTTTATCGCGATAACGCAGGCTGCGGTAAATATGTGTTTCATTGCTGACGGCAATGATCTGCTCTACCTGCAAACGTTGGGCAAACAGACAGGCCGCTTCCATCACAAGGCGTTTGGGAAATAGCCCGTGGCAGGCTTTCGTCGCATTCTGGATTTCCTGATGTGGAATTTCCCATTTTGCGCCTTGCAGTCCGCCAATAAACATTGTTCTTTTCCCCTGATATTCACACAGGGTAAACGTGATCTCTGCCAGAGGAATACCTTCGCTGTTGCGGAACAGGATTGTACTGTCACCTTCTTTATCCATTGAGATCATCATGGTCAGCTCAAGTGTGAACTGCTCGCCGTTTTTGCCTTCCAGCTTCGCCAGTTGCAGCCCGGGGGTATTCAAATATAAGCTGAATTCTTCCGCCGACATACACCCGCGGAGTAACGCATAATGGTAACGTAACGCCTCCAGCAATTGCTTACGGCTAAGATTCGCCGCAAGGTAAGGGCGATGCAGACGCACAGGCAGTCGCGGCTGGCGCGTTAACAACACATTGAGATTAGGCCAGTGGGAAAGTTCGTTCATCCACTCAACGCTTAAACGCGGCATAATCAACGAGCGCAGCAAAAATTTCTGGCGAAAACTACGGCGATGCCAGAATTTACCCGGCCGACACTGTCCACGTGCCAGACTAAGAAAAAGTGACAGGCTGCTGAGAGATTCAGATGGCGTAAAGGTCCGTTCAGTTAGCTGCGACATATTCATGAAATCAATGGTTATACATGACGTCGATTTCACCATTGCGTATCTTAACCAAACATCAATAGTGTGATTACTAACGTAAATTTTAGGGTTTTGTTGATATTTCGTTGAAGTTAATGACCCGGATTGGCATATGGAGTATTCAGAATATTTATGAAAAAGCGGAAAACCGTGAAGAAGCGTTACGTTATTGCGCTGGTGATAGTCATTGCCGGGCTGATTACGTTATGGAGAATTCTTAACGCACCCGTGCCGACTTATCAGACGCTGATTGTGCGCCCCGGTGATTTACAGCAAAGCGTGCTGGCGACCGGAAAGCTGGACGCGCTGCGTAAGGTTGATGTGGGCGCGCAGGTCAGCGGTCAGTTGAAAACGCTGTCGGTGGCGATTGGCGATAAAGTAAAAAAAGACCAGCTTTTAGGGGTTATTGATCCTGAACAGGCTGAAAACCAGATTAAGGAGGTGGAAGCAACGCTGATGGAGCTACGCGCGCAGCGGCAGCAGGCGGAAGCGGAGCTGAAACTGGCGCGGGTGACGTATTCCCGTCAGCAACGTCTTGCACAAACGCAAGCGGTTTCACAGCAGGATCTCGATACCGCCGCGACGGAGATGGCTGTGAAACAGGCGCAAATTGGCACCATTGACGCGCAAATCAAGCGCAATCAGGCCTCACTCGCTACGGCTAAAACCAATCTCGATTACACCCGCATCGTTGCTCCGATGGCCGGGGAAGTCACGCAAATCACCACTCTGCAAGGCCAGACGGTGATTGCCGCACAACAAGCACCGAACATTCTGACGCTGGCAGATATGAGCACCATGCTGGTAAAAGCGCAGGTTTCTGAAGCGGATGTAATCCACCTGAAGCCGGGGCAAAAAGCCTGGTTTACGGTACTTGGCGATCCACTGACGCGCTACGAGGGGCAAATCAAGGATGTACTACCGACGCCGGAAAAGGTTAACGACGCTATTTTCTATTACGCCCGTTTTGAAGTCCCCAACCCCAATGGTTTGCTGCGGCTGGATATGACCGCGCAAGTGCATATTCAGCTCACCGATGTGAAAAATGTGCTGACGATCCCTCTGTCGGCGTTAGGCGATCCGGTTGGCGATAATCGTTATAAAGTCAAATTGTTGCGTAATGGTGAAACACGCGAACGTGAAGTGACGATTGGCGCACGTAACGATACCGATGTTGAGATTGTCAAAGGGCTGGACGCGGGCGATGAAGTGGTGATTGGTGAGGCCAAACCAGGAGCTGCACAATGACGCCTTTGCTCGAATTAAAGGATATTCGTCGCAGCTATCCTGCCGGTGATGAGCAGGTTGAGGTGCTGAAGGGCATCACCCTCGATATTTATGCTGGTGAGATGGTGGCGATTGTCGGCGCTTCGGGTTCCGGTAAATCGACCCTGATGAATATTCTCGGCTGCCTGGATAAGGCCACCAGCGGCACCTATCGCGTAGCCGGTCAGGATGTTGCCACGCTGGACGCCGATGCGCTGGCGCAACTGCGTCGCGAACACTTCGGCTTTATTTTCCAGCGTTACCATTTGCTTTCGCATTTAACCGCCGAGCAGAACGTTGAAGTACCCGCCGTCTATGCCGGTCTTGAGCGGAAACAGCGGCTGCTTCGCGCCCAGGAGTTGCTGCAACGACTGGGGCTGGAAGACCGTACAGAGTATTATCCGGCACAGCTTTCGGGTGGTCAGCAACAGCGCGTCAGCATCGCGCGGGCATTGATGAACGGCGGTCAGGTAATTCTTGCCGATGAACCAACCGGCGCACTGGACAGCCATTCTGGCGAAGAGGTGATGGCGATCCTGCATCAGCTGCGTGATCGCGGGCATACGGTGATTATCGTTACCCACGATCCGCAGGTCGCTGCTCAGGCCGAGCGGGTGATCGAAATTCGCGACGGCGAAATTGTGCGCAATCCTCCCGCCGTTGAAAAAGTGAATGTTGCTGGCGGGACGGAACCTGTTGTCAACACGGCCTCTGGCTGGCGGCAGTTTGTCAGTGGTTTTAACGAGGCGCTGACGATGGCATGGAGGGCGCTGGCAGCGAATAAAATGCGTACTTTACTGACCATGCTGGGGATTATTATCGGTATTGCGTCGGTGGTTTCAATTGTCGTGGTGGGCGACGCCGCCAAACAAATGGTGCTGGCGGATATTCGTTCTATTGGTACGAATACTATTGATGTCTATCCCGGGAAAGATTTTGGCGATGACGATCCGCAATATCAGCAGGCGCTGAAGTACGATGACTTAATCGCCATCCAAAAACAACCGTGGGTCGCCTCAGCCACACCTGCCGTCTCGCAAAACCTGCGCCTGCGTTATAACAATGTTGATGTTGCTGCCAGTGCCAATGGCGTGAGCGGCGATTATTTTAATGTCTATGGCATGACCTTCAGTGAAGGGAACACCTTTAATCAGGAGCAGCTGAACGGTCGTGCGCAGGTGGTGGTGCTCGACAGTAATACTCGCCGCCAGCTTTTCCCCCATAAAGCAGATGTGGTTGGCGAGGTGATTCTGGTCGGCAATATGCCCGCCAGAGTCATTGGTGTGGCGGAAGAAAAACAGTCGATGTTTGGTAGCAGTAAAGTGCTGCGTGTCTGGCTACCTTACAGCACGATGTCCGGGCGAGTTATGGGCCAGTCGTGGCTGAACTCCATTACTGTCAGGGTGAAAGAAGGATTTGACAGCGCCGAGGCGGAACAGCAACTCACGCGTTTACTTTCACTGCGCCACGGTAAGAAGGATTTCTTTACCTGGAACATGGACGGCGTCTTGAAAACCGTTGAAAAGACCACACGTACTTTACAACTGTTTCTTACGCTGGTGGCGGTGATTTCGCTGGTGGTGGGCGGTATTGGTGTAATGAATATTATGCTGGTGTCAGTGACCGAGCGGACGCGGGAAATTGGCATTCGCATGGCTGTAGGTGCGCGAGCAAGCGATGTTTTGCAACAGTTCCTGATCGAAGCCGTGCTGGTTTGCCTGGTCGGTGGCGCGTTGGGAATAACACTGTCACTGTTAATTGCTTTCACCTTGCAGCTTTTCTTACCCGGCTGGGAGATTGGTTTTTCACCTTTGGCGCTGCTGCTGGCGTTTCTCTGCTCGACGGTCACCGGGATTTTATTTGGCTGGTTACCCGCACGAAATGCGGCACGACTGGATCCAGTAGATGCTCTGGCACGAGAGTAATTTTGAGATAAAAATGCCAGCCGATCGGGCTGGCATTTTGCCTTTAGGATGTACACAATGAGACAGAAGAGCTATGCGACTGCCGCTTCTACTTCGACGGGCACAATAACACTGGCGTGATTGCCTTTTGGCCCCTGGTGGACATCAAACTGAACGGATTGTCCAGCTTTTAGCGTTCTGTAACCATCCATCTGAATGGTGGAATAATGAGCGAAAATATCTTCGCCGCCGCCTTCAGGGCAGATGAAACCAAACCCTTTGGCATTGTTGAACCACTTAACAGTACCCTTTTCCATGCTTCGACATCCTTCGCAAATCTTATACAAGTAAGATGGAATAAACCGGGGTCAGAGAGGGGGCTGTTCAAAACCTCGCCAACTCTAGAAATACAATTTAGAGAATTAGGGCGAGCCGTCAAGCATTTGACAGGGGCCAGGGGGCAGGTATGAATCAAAAATTTGAAGCAGTTAACGCTATTGACAGGAATGTGACAGATGTCGCTGATGCCAACGATAGATGATAGTTATCTATCATGTGGAGTAGATTGGTCAGGCAAATAAGCTCTTGTCAGCGGCAGGGCGTTCTGCCGATAACCGTAACCGAAGATGATAACTGACAATGGGTAAAACGAACGACTGGCTGGACTTTGATCAACTGGCGGAAGAAAAAGTTCGCGACGCGCTAAAACCGCCATCTATGTATAAAGTGATATTAGTCAATGATGATTACACTCCGATGGAGTTTGTTATTGACGTGTTACAAAAATTCTTTTCTTATGATGTAGAACGTGCAACGCAATTGATGCTCGCTGTTCACTACCAGGGGAAGGCCATTTGCGGAGTCTTTACCGCCGAGGTTGCAGAAACCAAAGTGGCGATGGTGAACAAGTACGCGAGGGAGAATGAGCATCCATTGCTGTGTACGCTAGAAAAAGCCTGAATGCAGGCATAAAAATTGGGGGAGGTGCCTATGCTCAATCAAGAACTGGAACTCAGTTTAAATATGGCTTTCGCCAGAGCGCGCGAGCACCGTCATGAGTTTATGACCGTCGAGCACTTGTTACTGGCGCTGCTCAGTAACCCATCTGCCCGGGAGGCGCTGGAAGCGTGTTCTGTGGATTTGGTTGCGCTCCGTCAGGAACTGGAAGCCTTTATTGAACAAACCACACCCGTTCTGCCTGCCAGTGAAGAGGAGCGCGACACACAGCCGACGCTGAGTTTTCAGCGTGTACTGCAACGTGCGGTCTTCCATGTCCAGTCCTCCGGTCGCAATGAGGTTACCGGTGCAAACGTTCTGGTCGCTATTTTTAGCGAACAGGAGTCGCAGGCGGCATATCTGTTGCGTAAACATGAAGTCAGCCGTCTCGATGTGGTGAACTTTATCTCTCATGGCACGCGTAAAGACGAGCCGACACAGTCTTCTGATCCTGGCAGCCAGCCAAACAGCGAAGAACAAGCTGGTGGGGAGGAACGTATGGAGAATTTCACGACGAACCTGAATCAGCTTGCGCGCGTGGGAGGAATCGACCCACTGATTGGTCGTGAGAAGGAGCTGGAGCGTGCTATTCAGGTTCTCTGCCGTCGCCGTAAAAACAACCCGCTGCTGGTGGGGGAATCTGGTGTCGGTAAAACCGCGATTGCGGAAGGTCTTGCCTGGCGAATTGTTCAGGGCGATGTGCCGGAAGTGATGGCTGACTGTACGATTTACTCTCTCGATATCGGTTCTCTGTTAGCGGGCACAAAATATCGCGGCGACTTTGAAAAACGTTTTAAAGCGTTGCTCAAGCAGCTGGAGCAGGATACTAACAGCATCCTGTTTATTGATGAGATCCACACCATTATCGGTGCGGGTGCAGCCTCTGGTGGCCAGGTCGATGCGGCTAACCTGATCAAACCGCTGCTCTCCAGCGGTAAAATTCGCGTAATTGGTTCGACAACCTATCAGGAGTTCAGCAACATTTTCGAGAAAGACCGTGCTCTGGCGCGTCGCTTCCAGAAAATTGATATTACTGAACCGTCGATCGAAGAAACTGTTCAAATCATCAATGGCCTGAAACCGAAGTATGAAGCGCACCACGACGTGCGTTATACCGCAAAAGCGGTGCGTGCAGCGGTAGAGCTGGCGGTGAAATACATTAACGATCGTCATCTGCCGGATAAAGCCATTGACGTTATCGACGAAGCGGGCGCTCGCGCACGCCTGATGCCGGTAAGCAAACGCAAGAAAACCGTTAATGTGGCGGATATTGAGTCCGTGGTGGCCCGTATTGCGCGCATTCCAGAGAAGAGTGTTTCGCAGAGTGACCGCGATACCCTGAAAAACCTCGGCGATCGCCTGAAAATGCTGGTCTTCGGTCAGGATAAAGCCATTGAGGCGCTGACTGAAGCCATTAAGATGGCGCGTGCAGGTTTAGGTCACGAACATAAACCGGTCGGTTCGTTCCTGTTTGCAGGCCCTACCGGGGTCGGGAAAACAGAGGTGACGGTACAGCTTTCGAAAGCTTTGGGCATTGAGCTTCTGCGCTTTGATATGTCCGAGTATATGGAACGCCATACCGTCAGCCGTCTGATTGGTGCGCCTCCGGGATACGTTGGTTTTGATCAGGGCGGTTTGCTGACTGATGCGGTCATCAAGCATCCACATGCGGTGCTGCTGCTGGACGAAATCGAGAAAGCGCACCCGGACGTGTTCAATATTCTGTTGCAGGTGATGGACAACGGTACGCTGACCGATAACAACGGACGCAAAGCGGACTTCCGTAACGTGGTATTGGTGATGACCACCAACGCTGGGGTACGAGAAACTGAGCGTAAATCGATTGGTCTTATCCACCAGGACAACAGTACCGATGCGATGGAAGAGATCAAGAAGATCTTTACGCCGGAGTTTCGTAACCGTCTCGACAACATTATCTGGTTCGATCATCTCTCCACCGACGTGATCCATCAGGTAGTGGATAAATTCATCGTCGAGTTGCAGGTTCAGTTGGATCAGAAAGGTGTTTCTCTGGAAGTGAGCCAGGAAGCGCGTAACTGGCTGGCCGAGAAAGGTTACGACCGGGCAATGGGCGCACGTCCGATGGCGCGTGTCATCCAGGACAACCTGAAAAAACCGCTCGCCAACGAACTGTTGTTTGGTTCGCTGGTGGACGGCGGTCAGGTGACGGTTGCGCTGGATAAAGAGAAAAATGAGCTGACTTATGGATTCCAGAGTGCACAAAAGCACAAGGCGGAAGCAGCGCATTAATCTGATTGTCAGGTAGGTTGGTGAAGTCCGTAATCTCGAAAGAGGTTACGGACTTTTTGTTTGTAGGCTGGGGCGGTGAAAACCCTATTTTTGGAGGTGAAGGTAAGTTGTTGATAATTAATGGTGCTGGAAGGTAAGAATAAAAAAGGGTGCCAGCAGGAAAATGAGATGATTTTGCTTTATTAACAACGAGCTAAACGTGTAGTATTTGAGTTCACTGCCGTACAGGCAGCTTAGAAATCGACGGGGTGCGGTAAAACCTTTGCGAACGCGTTCACTGCCGTACAGGCAGCTTAGAAAGCTGTATTCGGCAAATGAAGTGGATGTTGATGGTTCACTGCCGTACAGGCTGCTTAGAAATTCGTACTTAACGAACTGTTGCTCCTCTGCTGGTTCACTGTCGAACAGGCAGATAAAATGCGAAAAAAGCTCGTACTTTCGTACGCGCTTTTCTTTAAATATGACGGTGAGGGGGGGATTGACTCGCTTCGCTCGCCCTGCGGGCAGCCCACTCACTGTGTTCGTGGTCTGTCCAACTGGCTGCGCCAGTTGTCGAACCCCGGTCGGGGCTTCTCATCCCCCCTGGAGTGCAATATGCGAAAAAAAAGCTCGCACTTTCGTACGAGCTCTTCTTTGAATATGGCGGTGAGGGGGGGATTGACTCGCTTCGCTCGCCCTGCGGGCAGCCCACTCACTGTGTTCGTGGTCTGTCCAACTGGCTGCGCCAGTTGTCGAACCCCGGTCGGGGCTTCTCATCCCCCTTGGAGTGCAATATGCGAAAAAAAAGCTCGCACTTTCGTACGAGCTCTTCTTTGAATATGGCGGTGAGGGGGGGATTCGAACCCCCGATACGTTGCCGTATACACACTTTCCAGGCGTGCTCCTTCAGCCACTCGGACACCTCACCAAATTGTTTTGCTGCCAAACCTCATGGGTGGCAACGGGGCGCTACTATAGGGAGTTGGAGTAAAACGGTCAAGAAGAATTTTAATGATAATTATTGTTTGCTCATACTGTAAACAAGTTGTGCAGTATATCTACATCGAGACAAGTTATGGATTTATACTTCCAAAGTACTTCATACATATCACAAAATAAAAAGGCCGGTTAAACCGACCTTTTACTCGTTCTTTCTCTTCGCCCATCAGGCGGTAAAACAATCAGCGACTACGGAAGACAATGCGGCCTTTGCTCAGGTCGTACGGGGTCAGTTCAACAGTCACTTTGTCGCCCGTCAGGATGCGGATGTAGTTTTTGCGCATTTTACCGGAGATGTGTGCAGTAACCACGTGACCGTTTTCTAACTCTACGCGGAACATGGTATTAGGCAACGTTTCAAGAACGGTACCTTGCATTTCAATATTGTCTTCTTTGGCCATCTAATCCTCTGGGGTATCACTACCGTAATTTGAACCGGCAAGATAATGCCGAAGTTCTGTAAATAAGTAAAGATTTGCGCGCTAAATCGCAACAAACAGGTTCGGCACATTACTCCGAAAACACACGGCTAAGCCGCACCAAAAGCGCAACGTATAAGGGAGCGGTGAGATAAACGATGGGCGTTACCTGACGCGAAAAATTCCTTATCGGCAGCGGGGTAATGAGCGTAACCAACTCTGCGACCGCAATTATAACACTCTGGGGAGAAATGTGCCGAAAACATTCATTCTTGTGGTGAAAACAAGCACCGTGGTACCCAGAAATTATTCGGCAATCGTCCGAGGCGCATTTGATTGAGATAATTGAGGTAATCCCGGCGGGGAATTTCGCAGGCACCAAGCGACGCTGTGTGATCGTTAAGGACCTGGCAGTCGATAAGTTTACCGCCATGACCAATAAATTCCTCACAGAATACCAGAAGCGCCGTTTTAGACGCATTTTCCATCCGGCTGAACATGGACTCGCCACAAAATAGCGTTCCCTGGGCCACGCCGTACATACCGCCGACAAGCTCATCTTCACGCCAGACTTCAATAGAGTGGGCATGACCGAGTTCGTGAAGGCGATGGTAGGCTTCGACCACGCCACGCGTGATCCAGGTTCCTTCTTCGCGATCGCTGGCACAGCCTTCAATGACCTGACCAAAAGCGTAATTCATCGTGACTCGATAGGGCGAGCGTTTATGAAATCGCTTCATACTACGGCTGATATGCAGTGATTCAGGCCAAAGCACCGCGCGAGGATCGGGCGACCACCAGAGGATGGGGTCGCCTGGAGAAAACCACGGAAAAATACCACGCTGGTAAGCCATTAACAGGCGCGCAGGGCTAAGATCGCCCCCCAGTGCCAGCAGGCCGTTAGGCTCACGTAATGCGCCTTCCGGGGAAGGGAAGGCTATTGAATGGCGAGAAAGCTGAACCAGGCGCATGACCGCAAAACTCCACGCAAGTCGGATCGTTCAATAATAGCTTACAAACCCTGCTTGAACTGGTAATAACGCCCCTGTCTGGCAAGCAGTTCTGCGTGAGTACCTTGCTCAATAATTTGCCCGTTGTCCATCACTATTATTTGTTGGAAACGAGAGAGTCCGCGAAGTCGATGGGTGACCATTAACACCGTTTTCTCATGCATCATTTCTGCAAGCAATTCAAGGATCTGACTTTCGGTTGTGGCATCTAAGCCTTCTGTAGGTTCATCCAGCAATACCAGCGGCGCATCATGTAACAGCGCACGGGCGATAGCCAGACGGCGCAGTTCACCACCGGAGAGCTGGCGTCCGCCTTCACCCAACCAACTGTTGAGACCTGCATCCTCGAGCAGCTTCTCCAGACCAACGCGACGCAAGATCTCCGCCAGAGCCTCATCACTACTGCCAGGTGAGGCGAGTAACAGATTATCACGCAGCGTGGCGCTAAACAGATGCACTCGCTGAGGAACAACGCTGATGGTCTGTCGTAGAGCCGCTTCATTCAGGCTGGCTATGGGGCTATCGTTAAGCAAAATCTTGCCTTGTTGCGGGTCCCATGCGCGGGTCAGCAGTTGTAACAGTGTTGATTTGCCGCATCCGGTTCGCCCGAGAATCGCTATATGTTCCCCGGCGTTTACCTGAAGAGAAATCCCTTTAAGTGCCTGTTGGGATTGCTCCGGATAAGTGAATTGAACATCCCGTAACGTCAGCGAAACGCGATCGGCAACACGAGTTTGGGTATCAGGGAAGGTGACTTCCGGTTTTTGATCCGTTAAGTCAGTGATCCGAACGGCAGAGGCAATGACTTGCCCCAGATGCTGAAATGCACCCGTTACTGGTGCCAGTGCTTCAAACGCGGCTAACGCGCAGAAGACAAACAGGGCAATTAACGCGCCGGGTTGAGCATTGCCGCCAACGCCGCCAGACGCCATCCACAGCATCAGGATCACCGCTAACGCGCCAATGAGCAGCATTATCGCTTGCGACAATGCGGTGAGTTCAGATTGACGACGTTGCGCTTCCAGCCACTGAATTTCGGTATTCTCTAACTGCGTGCGATAACGATCGCTGGCACCAAAAATGGTCAGCTCAGCTTGCCCTTGCAGCCAGGCCGTCAGTTGTTGGCGATACTGCCCGCGAAGATGAGTCAGATTTTGCCCGGTGCTTTTTCCCGCACGATAAAACAGTGGTGGCATAAGGAAAAGCGTCAGTAACATAATGCCGCCCAGCGTAAAGGCGAGGGTGAAATCAAGGAAACTTAACCCGATTGTCACCACCATAATCACCACAAAAGCGCCCACCAGCGGCGAGATAACGCGCAGGTAAAGATGATCGAGCGTATCAACATCCGCCACCACGCGGTTGAGCAATTCGCCCTGACGATAGCGCGCCAGTCCTGCAGGGGAGAGGGGCAGCAATTTGCTGAAGGTATAAATGCGCAGATGCTGCAACACGCGGAAAGTCGCGTCGTGACTTACCAGACGTTCAAAATAGCGCCCGGCAGTACGGGTGATTGCTGCACCACGCACGCCCGCAGCGGGTAGCATATAGTTGAAGCTGTACAGTCCGGCAACCCCCGCTACCGCTGAGGCCGAGAGGAACCAGCCGGAAAGTGTCAACAGACCGATACTGGCGAGCAGCGTGACAATTGCCAGCACAATACCAAGACTTAACATCCATTTATGACGTTTATACAGTGCCAGATAGGGTAGCAAAGCGCGCATTTAAATCTCCTCCTGACGATGGGCCAGTAATGTGGCGAATGGGCCACCAGCCACACTTAATTCCGCGTAACGTCCTTGCTCAATAATCTGACCATCCTGCATTACCCAAATGACATCCCAGTCAGCAAGATCTTCTAACTGGTGGGTGACCATTAACGTTGTCTGGCGCAGAGAGGCGGCATTAAGCGCCTCCATTACGCGCTGTTCACTGTGAGCATCAAGGCTGGCAGCGGGTTCATCCAACAGTAATAGCGAACAGGGATTTAGTAATGCTCGGGCCACCGCCACGCGCTGTGCCTGCCCCACGGAAAGGCGGGCAGCCTGGTCGCCAACAGGCGTATCAACGCCTTGTGGCAGGAGCGGTAGAAACTCACTGACCCAGGCGTTATCCAGCGCTGTTTGTAACTCGTGTTCGCTGGCATCAGGTCGTGCCAGTAGTACGTTATCCCGTAGTGTTGCTGCCGGTAATTGTGGGTTTTGCCCAACCCAGGAGAGATGTTTACGCCATGATTCCGGTGATAAATCGCGTAATTCTATCCCGTTGATTCGTAGCGATCCCTGATATGAGAGAAAACCAGAAAGCGCGTTCAGCAGTGAGCTTTTACCTGAACCGCTGCGACCAACCAACACTGCACGTTGGCCTGCTGGCAAAGTAAAGTTCAGCGGTCCAGCCAGCGTTTTACCTTCTGGTGATGTAATAAACAGATCCTCGGCTTCAATGGTCACCGGATCGGTTGATGCTAATTCCGCCTCACCACGTTGCGGATGGGCGAGCGGGGTTTCCATAAACGTTTTCAGACTGTCAGCTGCGCCAACAGCCTGGGCTTTAGCATGATAAAACGTACCGAGATCGCGTAATGGCTGGAAAAACTCCGGCGCAAGGATCAGGGCCAGAAAACCCGCAGCCAGCGTCACGCCAGTATCATAGTGACCAAAATCCAGCTCGCCGAGATAGGAAAAACCAAAGTAGACCGCCACCAGAGCAATTGACAGCGAGGTAAAAAATTCGAGAATGCCGGAGGATAAAAACGCCAGCCGTAGCACTTCCATTGTCCGTTGGCGGAAATCTTCCGAAGCAGAACGAATACTTTCAATTTCAGCTTCACCACGACCAAAAATACGCAATGTTTCCATGCCGCGCAGGCGATCGAGAAAATGCCCACTTAAGCGAGCAAGAGCGAGAAAGTTACGTCGGTTAGCATCGGCAGCCCCCATTCCAACCAGCGCCATAAACAACGGAATTAACGGAGCAGTGCCCAGCAGAATGAGCGCCGCAGCCCAGTTAGAGGGGAAGATAGCCACCACAATCAGCAACGGCACCGACACTGCCAGCGCCATTTGCGGCAGGTAGCGTGCATAGTAATCATGCATATCGTCAATTTGCTCGAGTACCAGCGTCGCCCAGCTCCCCGCCGGTTTACCCTGAATCCACGCTGGCCCTGCTTGTTGCAGACGGTCGAGAACCTGACGGCGGATGGCAAAGCGGATATGCTGCCCGGCGTGATAACCCACCCGTTCGCGTAACCAGACCACCCATGCGCGCAGTACAAAGGTCAGAACCAGTAACGTAAAGGGAAGCAGCAGGGCTTCACGGGGAATATTCTCCATAATCATATGTTGCAGAATTCGCGCCATGAACCAGGCCTGGGCAATGATCAATATGCCGCTCACAAAGCCCAGCAGACGAGAAATATTCAGCCAACGTTGGGAGATGACGCTTTGCTGTTTTAACCAGCGGGTTAACTCTTTTTGACGGGATTTATTCATTGCACGCTTAGCAGGTGAGTTATCAGAATTATTTGCAGAGCAATGTTACAACGAGGAAAAAATAAAGGCGACCCATAGTCGCATGGTGTCGCCTTCTTTACTTTTGTTACTGATTTGTAAAATTATTTTGCGTCAGCTAAACCATCGAGGTAGCGTTCCGCATCAAGTGCTGCCATGCAGCCTGTACCAGCAGATGTAATAGCCTGGCGATAAATGTGATCCATCACGTCGCCTGCGGCAAAGACGCCAGGGATGCTGGTCTGGGTGGCATTACCATGAATACCCGACTGTACTTTGATGTAGCCGTTTTCCAGTTCCAGCTGCCCTTCGAAAATGGCAGTATTCGGGCTGTGACCGATAGCAACAAACAGACCGGCAACGTCGAGTGACTCGATGTTATCGCTGTTTTGCGTATCGCGCAGACGAACGCCAGTGACGCCCATCTGATCGCCGGTCACCTCTTCCAGCGTACGGTTGGTGTGTAGAATGATGTTGCCGTTCTCCACTTTATCCATCAGACGCTTAATAAGTATTTTTTCCGCGCGGAAACCGTCACGGCGGTGAATCAGATGCACTTCCGAAGCGATGTTAGACAGATACAGCGCCTCTTCAACCGCGGTATTGCCGCCGCCGATGACCGCAACTTTCTGGTTGCGATAGAAGAAACCGTCGCAGGTTGCACAAGCAGAAACTCCACGGCCTTTAAAGGCTTCTTCAGATGGCAGGCCGAGATAGCGTGCAGAAGCTCCGGTGGCAATAATCAGCGCGTCGCAAGTATATTCGCCGCTATCGCCAGTCAGACGGAACGGACGATTCTGCAAATCAACTTTGTTGATGTGATCAAAGATGATTTCAGTTTCAAATTTGGTGGCATGTTCGTGCATGCGCTCCATTAATAACGGACCGGTCAGATCGTTTGGATCGCCAGGCCAGTTTTCCACTTCCGTGGTGGTGGTCAGTTGGCCGCCTTTTTCCATGCCGGTAATCAGCACAGGTTGCAGGTTGGCGCGCGCCGCGTAGACAGCAGCGGTGTATCCCGCCGGGCCTGAACCCAGGATAAGCAGTTTACTGTGTTTGGTCGTGCCCATGAGATCCCCATAGTTGTTGGCAGACAATGGGCAGAATTGTAGGGAATTTACAGACGTAAAAAAAGAGTATGACGATTTTGTTAACAATTTGTGCAATCGGCAGCATCGATAAGACGGTCAAATTCTCCCGTCATTATCACCTCTGCTACTTAAATTTCCCGCTTTATAAGCCAATTAAATGATGAATAAACGCCTCTGGTAATGAATATCTGGCATGTTGTACTAAAAATCGATGTTTTGCTTTGACAATCCCCTGGTGTTTTGCGAAAACATTCGAGGAAGAAAAAAAAACAGTATTCTTATATGCGCATAACCATGCATGTAAATACCATGTTTACCGTGCTAGTGAAATCTACGTATGGCGTGGACAGACGCCATTCGTGATGTCGATAGCTGCCACAAGGCAACGGTCTTCTCACCGTAGACCCAGGCATTGCGCGCCGTGAATCTTCATGATTTCGGTCTATCGTGACGGGTAGCGACTCTGAACAGTGATGTTTCAGGGTCAGACAGGAGTAGGGAAGGAATACAGAGAGACAATAATAATGGTAGATAGCAAGAAGCGCCCTGGCAAAGATCTCGACCGTATCGATCGTAACATTCTTAATGAGTTGCAAAAGGATGGGCGTATTTCTAACGTCGAGCTTTCTAAACGTGTGGGACTTTCCCCAACGCCGTGCCTTGAGCGTGTGCGTCGGCTGGAAAGACAAGGGTTTATTCAGGGCTATACGGCGCTGCTGAACCCCCATTATCTGGATGCATCACTTCTGGTATTCGTTGAGATTACTCTGAATCGTGGCGCACCGGATGTGTTTGAACAATTCAATACCGCTGTACAAAAACTTGAAGAAATTCAGGAGTGTCATTTAGTATCCGGTGATTTCGACTACCTGTTGAAAACACGCGTGCCGGATATGTCAGCTTACCGTAAGTTGCTGGGGGAAACCCTGCTGCGTCTGCCTGGCGTCAATGACACACGGACATACGTTGTTATGGAAGAAGTCAAGCAGAGTAATCGTCTGGTTATTAAGACGCGCTAACACGGAACAGGTGCAAAATCGGCGTATTTTGATTACACTCCTGTTAATCCATACAGCAACAGTACTGGGGTAACCTGGTACTGTTGTCCGTTTTAGCATCGGGCAGGAAAAGCCTGTAACCTGGAGAGCCTTTCTTGAGCCAGGAATACACTGAAGACAAAGAAGTCACATTGACAAAGTTAAGTAGCGGCCGCCGCCTTCTGGAGGCGTTGCTGATCCTTATTGTCCTGTTTGCCGTCTGGTTGATGGCTGCCTTACTAAGCTTTAACCCTTCGGACCCCAGCTGGTCGCAAACGGCCTGGCATGAACCTATCCATAATTTAGGTGGGATGCCCGGTGCGTGGCTGGCAGATACGCTGTTCTTTATTTTTGGCGTGATGGCTTACACCATTCCCGTCATTATTGTCGGCGGTTGTTGGTTTGCCTGGCGTCATCAGTCCAGCGACGAATACATTGATTATTTTGCCGTTTCGCTACGCATCATTGGCGTTTTGGCGCTCATCCTTACCTCCTGTGGTCTGGCGGCAATCAACGCTGACGATATCTGGTATTTTGCCTCCGGTGGCGTCATTGGCAGCTTACTAAGCACTACGCTACAACCACTGCTACACAGTAGCGGGGGAACTATTGCGCTGCTCTGCGTTTGGGCAGCGGGCCTGACGCTGTTCACCGGTTGGTCATGGGTGACCATTGCTGAAAAACTCGGCGGCTGGATTTTAAATATTCTTACCTTCGCCAGTAATCGTACCCGTCGCGATGATACCTGGGTCGATGAAGATGAGTATGAAGATGACGAAGAGTATGAAGATGAAAATCACGGCAAACAGCATGAATCACGCCGTGCTCGTATTCTTCGCGGCGCGCTAGCGCGTCGTAAACGGTTGGCGGAAAAATTCATTAATCCGATGGGGCGGCAAACAGACGCTGCGTTGTTCTCCGGTAAGCGGATGGATGATGACGAAGAGATTACCTACACTGCACGCGGTGTGGCTGCCGACCCTGACGACGTCCTCTTTTCGGGCAATCGTGCAACGCAGCCAGAATATGACGAGTACGATCCATTATTAAACGGTGCGCCAATTACCGAACCTGTTGCTGTAGCAGCTGCTGCTACCACGGCGACGCAAAGCTGGGCTGCACCGGTTGAACCTGTGACTCAGACGCCATCTGTTGCCTCTGTTGATGTTGCACCTGCACAACCTACAGTAGCCTGGCAGCCTGTACCGGGGCCACAAACGGGAGAGCCGGTGATTGCTCCTGCACCGGAAGGTTACCCACAGCAGCCACAATATGCGCAGCCTGCAGTGCAATATAATGAGCCGCTGCAACAACCTGTACAGCCACAGCAGCCGTATTATGCGCCTGCGGCGGAACAACCTGTTCAGCAACCGTATTACGCAACTGCGCCGGAACAGTCTGCGCAACAGTCGTATTACGCCCCTGCGCCAGAACAATCGGTGGCAGGTAACGCCTGGCAAGCCGAAGAGCAGCAATCCACTTTTGCTCCACAGTCTACATACCAGACTGAGCAAACTTATCAGCAGCCAGTCGCTCAGGAGCCGTTGTACCAACAGCCGCAACCTGTTGAACAGCAGCCTGTTGTGGAGCCTGAACCCGTTGTAGAAGAGACAAAACCCGCGCGTCCGCCGCTTTACTACTTTGAAGAAGTGGAAGAGAAGCGAGCCCGTGAACGTGAACAACTTGCGGCCTGGTATCAACCGATTCCAGAACCGGTTAAAGAACCAGAACCGATCAAATCTTCGCTGAAAGCACCTTCTGTTGCAGCAGTACCTCCAGTAGAAGCCGCTGCCGCTGTTTCTCCGCTGGCATCTGGCGTGAAAAAAGCGACACTGGCGACGGGGGCTGCCGCAACCGTTGCCGCGCCAGTCTTCAGTCTGGCAAATAGCGGTGGACCGCGTCCGCAGGTCAAAGAGGGGATTGGCCCGCAGTTGCCACGACCGAAACGTATCCGCGTGCCAACTCGTCGTGAATTGGCGTCTTACGGTATTAAGCTACCCTCACAGCGTGCGGCGGAAGAAAAAGCCCGTGAAGCCCAGCGCAATCAGTACGATTCTGGCGATCAGTACAACGATGATGAAATCGATGCGATGCAGCAGGATGAACTGGCACGTCAGTTCGCCCAGACACAGCAGCAACGCTATGGCGAACAGTATCAACATGATGTGCCCGTAAACGCAGAAGATGCAGATGCTGCGGCAGAGGCTGAACTGGCTCGTCAGTTTGCGCAAACTCAACAACAACGTTATTCCGGCGAACAACCGGCTGGGGCGAATCCGTTCTCGCTGGATGATTTTGAATTTTCGCCAATGAAAGCGTTGCTGGATGATGGTCCACACGAACCGTTGTTTACGCCAATTGTTGAACCTGTACAGCAGCCGCAACAACCGGTTGCACCGCAGCAGCAGTATCAGCAGCCACAACAGCCGGTTGCGCC
>NZ_KE137316.1:4878104-5021664 GCF_000408845.1 Escherichia sp. KTE172
CCGGTTGCGCCACAGCAGCAATATCAGCAGCCGCAACAGCCGGTTGCGCCGCAGCAGCAGTATCAACAGCTGCAACAACCGGTTGCACCGCAGCCGCAGTATCAGCAGCCACAACAGCCAGTTGCGCCACAGCCGCAGGATACCCTGCTTCATCCGCTGTTGATGCGCAATGGTGACAGCCGTCCGTTGCATAAACCGACGACGCCGCTGCCTTCTCTGGATTTGCTGACGCCGCCGCCGAGCGAAGTGGAGCCGGTAGATACCTTTGCGCTTGAACAAATGGCGCGCCTGGTGGAAGCGCGTCTGGCTGATTTCCGTATTAAAGCCGATGTCGTCAATTACTCTCCGGGGCCGGTTATCACTCGCTTTGAACTTAACCTGGCACCGGGCGTAAAAGCGGCGCGCATTTCTAACTTGTCACGGGACCTTGCCCGTTCACTTTCGACGGTGGCGGTGCGTGTCGTTGAAGTTATTCCTGGCAAACCCTATGTAGGTCTGGAGTTACCGAATAAAAAACGACAAACCGTTTATCTGCGCGAAGTATTGGATAACGCCAAATTCCGCGATAATCCGTCGCCATTAACCGTGGTGCTGGGTAAAGATATCGCCGGTGAGCCGGTGGTTGCCGATCTGGCGAAAATGCCGCACTTGTTGGTTGCGGGGACTACCGGTTCCGGTAAGTCTGTCGGGGTGAACGCGATGATCCTGAGCATGCTTTATAAAGCACAGCCAGAAGATGTGCGTTTCATCATGATCGACCCGAAAATGCTGGAGCTTTCGGTTTATGAAGGCATTCCGCATCTGTTAACGGAAGTCGTTACCGACATGAAAGATGCTGCCAACGCTTTGCGCTGGTGCGTAAATGAAATGGAACGTCGTTATAAGCTGATGTCCGCCCTAGGTGTGCGTAATCTGGCGGGTTATAACGAAAAAATTGCTGAAGCCGATCGCATGATGCGTCCGATTCCAGACCCGTACTGGAAGCCGGGTGACAGTATGGATGCCCAGCATCCGGTGCTGAAAAAAGAACCGTACATTGTGGTGTTGGTGGACGAATTTGCCGACCTGATGATGACGGTAGGTAAAAAAGTGGAAGAGCTTATAGCACGTCTGGCGCAAAAAGCCCGTGCCGCGGGTATCCACCTCGTACTGGCAACGCAGCGTCCATCGGTTGATGTTATTACTGGTCTGATTAAAGCGAATATTCCGACCCGTATCGCCTTTACCGTATCCAGTAAGATTGACTCACGTACCATTCTTGATCAGGCTGGCGCGGAATCACTGCTGGGTATGGGGGATATGCTTTACTCTGGGCCGAACTCCACGTTGCCGGTACGTGTTCATGGTGCTTTTGTTCGCGATCAGGAAGTTCATGCCGTGGTGCAGGACTGGAAAGCGCGTGGTCGCCCACAGTATGTTGATGGCATCACCTCCGACAGTGAAAGCGAAGGTGGCGCGGGCGGTTTCGATGGCGCTGAAGAACTGGATCCGTTGTTCGATCAGGCGGTGCAGTTTGTCACTGAAAAACGCAAAGCATCAATTTCTGGCGTACAGCGTCAGTTCCGCATTGGTTATAACCGTGCAGCGCGTATTATCGAACAGATGGAAGCGCAGGGGATTGTCAGCGAACAGGGGCACAACGGTAATCGTGAAGTGCTGGCCCCACCGCCGTTTGACTAATTAATGCATCGTAGGCCGGATAAGGCGCGGTAGCGTTGCATCCGGCACTCTATCAACTGAAAATTCAGTATTTTCTTCTTTCCTCAAGCTGATTATTAGCCTGGAATAGAGAGTAGAGGGAACTCCCGGTCGGGAGTGACGTAATTTGAGGAATAATGATGAAAAAAATTGCCATCACCTGTGCATTACTCTCAAGCTTAGTAGCAAGCAGCGTTTGGGCTGATGCCGCAAGCGATCTGAAAAGCCGCCTGGATAAAGTCAGCAGCTTCCACGCCAGCTTCACACAAAAAGTGACTGACGGTAGCGGCGCGGCGGTGCAGGAAGGCCAGGGCGATCTGTGGGTGAAACGTCCAAACTTATTCAACTGGCATATGACTCAACCTGATGAAAGCATTCTGGTTTCTGACGGTAAAACACTGTGGTTCTATAACCCGTTCGTTGAGCAAGCTACGGCAACCTGGCTGAAAGATGCCACCGGTAATACGCCGTTTATGCTGATTGCCCGCAACCAGTCCAGCGACTGGCAGCAGTACAATATCAAACAGAATGGCGATGACTTTGTCCTGACGCCGAAAGCCAGCAATGGCAATCTGAAGCAGTTCACCATTAACGTGGGACGTGATGGCACGATCCATCAGTTTAGCGCGGTGGAGCAGGACGATCAGCGCAGCAGTTATCAGCTGAAATCCCAGCAAAATGGGGCTGTGGATGCAGCGAAATTTACCTTCACCCCGCCGCAAGGCGTCACGGTAGATGATCAACGTAAGTAGAGGCACCTGAGTGAGCAATCTGTCGCTCGATTTTTCGGATAACACTTTTCAACCTCTGGCCGCGCGTATGCGGCCAGAAAATTTAGCACAGTATATCGGTCAGCAACATTTGCTGGCTGCGGGGAAGCCGTTGCCGCGTGCAATCGAAGCCGGGCATTTGCATTCGATGATCCTCTGGGGGCCACCGGGTACCGGCAAAACAACCCTCGCTGAAGTGATTGCCCGCTATGCGAACGCTGATGTGGAACGTATTTCTGCCGTTACTTCTGGCGTGAAAGAGATTCGCGAGGCGATCGAGCGCGCTCGGCAAAACCGCAATGCTGGTCGCCGCACTATTCTTTTTGTTGACGAAGTTCACCGTTTCAACAAAAGCCAGCAGGATGCGTTTCTGCCACATATTGAAGACGGCACCATCACTTTTATTGGTGCAACCACTGAAAACCCGTCATTTGAGCTTAATTCGGCACTGCTTTCCCGTGCCCGTGTCTATCTGCTGAAATCCCTGAGTACAGAGGATATTGAGCAAGTACTGACTCAGGCGATGGAAGACAAAACCCGTGGCTATGGTGGTCAGGATATTGTTCTGCCAGATGAAACACGACGCGCCATTGCTGAACTGGTGAATGGCGACGCGCGCCGGGCGTTAAATACGCTGGAAATGATGGCGGATATGGCCGAAGTCGATGATAGCGGTAAGCGGGTCCTGAAGCCTGAATTACTGACCGAAATCGCCGGTGAACGTAGCGCCCGCTTTGATAACAAAGGCGATCGCTTTTACGATCTCATTTCCGCACTGCATAAGTCGGTACGTGGTAGCGCACCCGATGCGGCGCTGTACTGGTATGCACGAATTATTACTGCCGGTGGCGATCCGTTATATGTCGCGCGTCGCTGTCTGGCGATAGCGTCGGAAGATGTGGGTAATGCTGATCCACGAGCGATGCAGGTGGCAATTGCGGCCTGGGATTGCTTTACCCGAGTTGGCCCGGCGGAAGGTGAACGCGCCATTGCTCAGGCGATTGTTTACCTGGCCTGCGCGCCAAAAAGCAACGCTGTCTACACTGCGTTTAAAGCCGCGCTGGCGGATGCTCGCGAACGTCCGGATTATGACGTGCCGGTTCATTTGCGTAATGCGCCGACGAAATTAATGAAGGAAATGGGCTACGGGCAGGAATATCGTTACGCTCATGATGAAGCAAACGCTTATGCTGCCGGTGAGGTTTATTTCCCGCCGGAAATAGCACAAACACGCTATTATTTCCCGACAAACAGGGGCCTTGAAGGCAAGATTGGCGAAAAGCTCGCCTGGCTGGCTGAACAGGATCAAAATAGCCCCATAAAACGCTACCGTTAATGTTATCGTTGCGGTAATGTTGTTACTGTATCCCTGTGGTCGCAGGCTGTGGCCACATCTCCCATTTAATTCGATAAGCACAGGATAAGCATGCTCGATCCCAATCTGCTGCGTAATGAGCCAGACGCAGTCGCTGAAAAACTGGCACGCCGGGGCTTTAAGCTGGATGTAGATAAGCTGGGCGCTCTTGAAGAGCGTCGTAAAGTATTGCAGGTCAAAACGGAAAACCTGCAAGCGGAGCGTAACTCCCGATCGAAATCCATTGGCCAGGCGAAAGCGCGCGGGGAAGATATCGAGCCTTTACGTCTGGAAGTGAACAAACTGGGCGAAGAGCTGGATGCAGCAAAAGCCGAGCTGGATGCTTTACAGGCTGAAATTCGCGATATCGCGCTAACCATCCCTAACCTGCCTGCAGATGAAGTGCCAGTAGGTAAAGACGAAAATGACAACGTTGAAGTCAGCCGCTGGGGCACCCCGCGTGAGTTTGACTTTGAAGTTCGTGACCATGTGACGCTGGGTGAAATGCACTCTGGCCTCGACTTTGCAGCCGCAGTTAAGTTGACCGGTTCCCGCTTTGTGGTAATGAAAGGGCAGATTGCTCGCATGCACCGCGCACTGTCGCAGTTTATGCTGGATCTGCATACCGAACAGCATGGCTACAGTGAGAACTATGTTCCGTACCTGGTTAACCAGGACACGCTGTACGGTACGGGTCAGCTGCCGAAATTTGCTGGCGATCTGTTCCATACTCGTCCGCTGGAAGAAGAAGCAGACACCAGTAACTATGCGCTGATCCCAACGGCAGAAGTTCCGCTGACCAACCTGGTGCGCGGTGAAATCATCGATGAAGATGATCTGCCAATTAAGATGACCGCCCACACCCCATGCTTCCGTTCTGAAGCCGGTTCATATGGTCGTGACACCCGTGGTCTGATCCGTATGCACCAGTTCGACAAAGTTGAAATGGTGCAGATCGTGCGACCGGAAGACTCAATGGCGGCGCTGGAAGAGATGACTGGTCATGCAGAAAAAGTCCTGCAGTTGCTGGGCCTGCCGTACCGTAAAATCATCCTTTGCACTGGCGACATGGGTTTTGGTGCTTGCAAAACTTACGACCTGGAAGTATGGATCCCGGCACAGAACACCTACCGCGAGATCTCTTCCTGCTCCAACGTCTGGGATTTCCAGGCGCGTCGTATGCAGGCACGTTGCCGTAGCAAGTCGGACAAGAAAACCCGTCTGGTTCATACCCTGAACGGTTCTGGTCTGGCTGTTGGTCGTACGCTGGTTGCGGTTATGGAAAACTATCAGCAGGCTGATGGTCGTATTGAAGTACCAGAAGTTCTGCGTCCGTATATGAACGGACTGGAATATATTGGCTAATACCCAATTTTTCTGAATCTAAAAAGCGCCTGCGGGCGCTTTTTTTGTCTCCCTTTGATACCGAACAATAATTACTCCTCACTTACACGTAATACTACTTTCGAGTGAAAATCTACCTATCTCTTTGATTTTCAAATTATTCGATGTATACAAGCCTATATAGCGACCTGCTATAGAAATAATTACACAATACGGTTTGTTACTGGAATCAATCGTGAGCAAGCTTGAGTGAGCCATTATGAAAACGAAAATCCCTGATGCGGTATTGGCTGCTGAGGTGAGTCGCCGTGGTTTGGTAAAAACGACAGCGATCGGCGGCCTGGCAATGGCCAGCAGCGCATTAACATTACCTTTTAGTCGGATTGCGCACGCTGTCGATAGCGCCATTCCAACAAAATCAGACGAAAAGGTTATCTGGAGCGCCTGTACAGTTAACTGTGGTAGTCGCTGCCCGCTACGTATGCACGTCGTGGACGGTGAAATCAAATATGTTGAAACGGATAATACTGGCGATGACAACTATGACGGCCTGCACCAGGTGCGCGCCTGTCTGCGTGGTCGTTCCATGCGTCGCCGTGTCTACAATCCGGACCGCCTGAAATATCCGATGAAACGAGTCGGGGCGCGCGGTGAAGGCAAATTCGAGCGCATTAGCTGGGAAGAAGCCTACGACATCATCGCGACCAATATGCAGCGCCTGATCAAAGAGTACGGCAACGAATCCATCTATCTGAACTATGGCACCGGTACGCTGGGTGGCACCATGACCCGCTCCTGGCCGCCGGGAAATACCCTGGTCGCTCGCCTGATGAACTGCTGCGGCGGTTATCTGAACCATTACGGTGACTACTCTTCCGCGCAAATTGCGGAAGGTTTGAACTATACCTACGGCGGCTGGGCAGATGGTAACAGCCCGTCGGATATCGAAAACAGTAAACTGGTAGTGCTGTTTGGTAATAACCCTGGCGAAACGCGAATGAGTGGCGGTGGGGTGACTTACTATCTTGAACAGGCGCGTCAGAAATCTAATGCTCGCATGATCATCATCGATCCGCGCTATACCGACACCGGAGCCGGGCGCGAAGATGAGTGGATCCCTATTCGTCCGGGAACAGATGCCGCACTGGTTAACGGTCTGGCGTATGTCATGATCACCGAAAACCTGGTGGATCAGGCATTCCTCGATAAATATTGCGTTGGCTACGACGAGAAAACACTGCCAGCCAGTGCGCCGAAAAATGGTCACTATAAAGCTTATATTCTGGGTGAAGGGCCAGATGGCGTGGCTAAAACGCCGGAATGGGCCTCGCAAATCACCGGTGTTCCGGCAGACAAAATCATCAAACTGGCTCGTGAAATCGGTAGTACCAAACCGGCGTTTATCAGCCAGGGATGGGGCCCGCAGCGTCACGCTAACGGTGAAATCGCAACCCGTGCTATCTCGATGCTGGCGATTCTGACCGGTAACGTTGGTATTAACGGGGGGAACAGCGGCGCGCGTGAAGGTTCATACAGCTTACCGTTTGTCCGTATGCCGACCCTCGAAAACCCGATCCAGACCAGCATTTCGATGTTTATGTGGACCGATGCCATTGAACGTGGCCCGGAAATGACGGCGCTGCGTGATGGTGTGCGCGGGAAAGATAAGCTGGATGTGCCGATCAAAATGATCTGGAACTATGCTGGTAACTGCCTGATTAACCAGCATTCTGAAATCAACCGTACCCATGAAATCCTTCAGGATGATAAGAAGTGCGAGCTGATTGTGGTTATCGACTGCCACATGACCTCATCGGCGAAATATGCTGACATCCTGCTGCCTGACTGCACCGCTTCCGAACAGATGGACTTTGCACTGGATGCATCCTGCGGGAATATGTCTTACGTGATTTTCAACGATCAGGTGATTAAACCGCGCTTTGAATGTAAGACCATCTATGAAATGACCAGCGAACTGGCAAAACGTCTTGGCGTTGAGCAACAGTTTACTGAAGGCCGTACCCAGGAAGAGTGGATGCAGCATCTGTATGCCCAGTCGCGGGAAGCGATTCCTGAACTGCCAACGTTTGAAGAGTTCCGCAAGCAGGGGATCTTTAAAAAGCGCGACCCACAAGGGCATCACGTTGCTTATAAAGCCTTCCGTGAAGATCCGCAGGCAAATCCACTGACCACGCCATCGGGTAAAATTGAGATTTATTCGCAGGCGCTGGCTGACATTGCCGCTACCTGGGAATTGCCAGAAGGCGATGTGATCGATCCACTGCCGATCTACACGCCGGGCTTTGAAAGTTATCAGGATCCGCTGAACAAACAGTATCCGCTGCAGCTTACGGGTTTCCACTATAAATCTCGCGTTCACTCAACTTACGGCAACGTTGATGTGCTGAAAGCGGCTTGCCGTCAGGAAATGTGGATCAACCCGCTTGATGCCCAAAAACGCGGTATCAACAACGGCGATAAAGTCAGGATCTTTAACGATCGTGGTGAGGTTCATATTGAGGCGAAAGTGACGCCACGAATGATGCCGGGTGTGGTCGCACTGGGTGAAGGTGCCTGGTATGACCCGGATGCAAAACGTGTCGATAAGGGCGGTTGTATCAACGTACTGACCACTCAACGTCCGTCTCCTCTCGCTAAGGGGAATCCGTCACATACAAACCTTGTTCAGGTTGAAAAGGTGTAAGGAGTAACCGATGACAACCCAGTATGGATTTTTTATTGATTCCAGCCGTTGCACCGGTTGCAAAACCTGCGAGCTGGCCTGTAAAGACTATAAAGATCTGACGCCGGAAGTCAGCTTCCGCCGCATTTATGAATATGCTGGCGGTGACTGGCAGGAAGATAACGGTGTCTGGCATCAGAACGTGTTTGCCTACTATCTGTCGATTTCATGTAACCACTGCGAAGATCCGGCTTGTACTAAAGTCTGCCCGAGTGGTGCGATGCATAAACGTGAAGATGGTTTTGTTGTAGTCGATGAAGATGTGTGCATTGGCTGCCGCTACTGCCATATGGCTTGCCCGTATGGCGCACCGCAATATAACGAAACGAAAGGCCATATGACCAAATGCGATGGTTGTTATGACCGTGTTGCGGAGGGGAAAAAGCCGATCTGTGTTGAATCTTGCCCGCTGCGGGCGCTGGATTTCGGCCCTATCGACGAGCTGCGTAAAAAACATGGCGATCTGGCGGCCGTTGCGCCGTTGCCGCGAGCTCACTTTACCAAACCGAATATTGTGATCAAACCCAATGCCAACAGCCGCCCGACCGGGGATACCACTGGCTATCTGGCAAACCCGAAGGAGGTGTGAGATGGGAAGTGGATGGCATGAATGGCCGCTGATGATCTTCACGGTCTTCGGGCAATGTGTAGCGGGTGGTTTTATCGTTCTGGCTTTGGCGCTGCTCAAAGGCGACCTGCGAGCAGAAGCCCAGCAGCGTGTTATTGCCTGCATGTTTGGTTTATGGGTGCTGATGGGCATTGGCTTTATCGCCTCTATGCTTCATCTTGGTTCACCGATGCGCGCCTTTAACTCGCTCAACCGGGTAGGGGCTTCAGCACTCAGTAACGAAATCGCCAGCGGTTCGATCTTTTTTGCTGTTGGTGGCATCGGCTGGTTGCTGGCAATGCTGAAAAAGCTGTCACCGGCATTGCGTACGCTGTGGCTGATAGTGACGATGGTTCTTGGCGTCATCTTTGTCTGGATGATGGTGCGTGTGTATAACAGCATTCATACCGTTCCGACCTGGTACAGCATCTGGACGCCGATGGGCTTCTTCCTGACGATGTTTATGGGCGGCCCGTTACTGGGTTACCTGTTGCTGAGTCTGGCTGGCGTCGATGGCTGGGCGATGCGTCTGCTGCCAGCCATTTCTGTACTGGCACTGGTAGTGAGTGGTGTGATGTCAGTGATGCAGGGCGCAGAGCTGGCGACTATTCATAGTTCTGTGCAGCAGGCCGCAGCGCTGGTGCCGGACTATGGTGCGCTGATGTCCTGGCGGATCGTGCTTTTGGCTGTTGCCCTGTGTTTGTGGATTGCACCACAGCTAAAAGGTTATCAGCCTGCGGTTCCGCTACTATCCGTCTCATTCATTCTGCTTCTGGCAGGAGAATTAATCGGCCGCGGCGTATTCTATGGTTTGCATATGACCGTGGGGATGGCCGTCGCAAGCTAATCAGTAACAACCGGGGTTTCGACCCCGGTTCTCTTTTATTTCTGCTTCGTTAATGTGTCATAACTGGTCATCAAATTACGATAATCAGGAATGTGGTTAGAGAACAACGTCGCCAGTCCTTCAATATCATTACGCCAGTCACGGTGCAGCTCGCAAGCCACGCCGAACCATGTCATCAATTGCGCACCAGCTTGCGACATGCGATCCCACGCCGAATGCCGGGTAATTTCATTAAAGGTCCCTGATGCATCAGTCACGACAAATACATCAAACCCCTCTTCAATGGCTGAAAGCGCCGGGAATGCCACGCAAACTTCGGTTACCACACCGGCAATAATTAACTGTTTTTTACCTGTCGCTTTGACAGCTTTTACAAAATCTTCGTTATCCCAGGCGTTAATATTGCCCGGGCGAGCAATGTAAGGTGCATCGGGGAACTGTGCTTTCAGTTCTGGAACTAATGGGCCGTTAGGACCGGTTTCAAAACTGGTGGTAAGAATAGTAGGTAAGTTGAAATACTTAGCCAGGTCGCCCAGCGCCAGCACGTTATTTTTAAACTTATCGGGTTCGATATCCCGTACAAGGGAAAGTAAACCAGCCTGGTGATCAACAAGCAAAACGGCAGCATCATTTTTATCAAGACGAACATACGGTTTGGTCATCCTCTTCTCCTTTCGAGAGTCAGTGGTACGTCTGAAATCGGTCAGACGCGATGCATTGCTCTGAAAGCATAGACGGGAAATATGAGTTTGCTGTGACCATGAAATTTTTCGACTGAACGAAGCGTATGAAATTTGTGTTAGATCAATAAAAACAATCAGATGAGATTAATCGTCTCTCCAGCATTAGCGTTATGAATGAGTAATATAAATCGATAATACCTCAGCTGCGATATGCGCGTATTTTCACCCATTGACAATGTTTTTGGCGGTGGCATGATGCGCATGAAATTTGAACTTCCTCACGGTTTTAATTCATGTCCACGTATACCCGGCCTGTCATGCTTTTGCTGTCTGGCCTGCTTTTGTTGACTCTGGCGATCGCAGTGTTAAATACACTCGTGCCGCTTTGGCTCGCCCAGGAACATATGTCCACATGGCAGGTAGGCGTTGTCAGCTCATCCTATTTTACCGGCAACCTGGTCGGTACATTGCTGACAGGGTATGTCATTAAGCGCATTGGCTTTAACCGCAGCTATTATCTGGCCTCCTTCATTTTTGCCGCTGGCTGTGCCGGCCTTGGCCTGATGATTGGATTCTGGAGCTGGTTGACTTGGCGTTTTGTCGCCGGCGTCGGCTGTGCCATGATTTGGGTGGTTGTTGAGAGCGCGCTGATGTGCAGTGGGACGTCACGTAACCGTGGGCGTTTGCTTGCTGCGTATATGATGGTTTATTACGTGGGAACGTTTTTAGGCCAGTTACTGGTCAGCAAAGTTTCAACCGAGCTGATGTCCGTATTGCCGTGGGTTACAGGTTTGACGTTGGCAGGGATCTTACCGCTGTTGTTTACGCGTGTGCTGAATCAGCAGGCTGAAAACCATGATTCGACGTCAATTACGTCAATGCTAAAACTCCGTCAGGCGCGGCTTGGCGTGAATGGCTGCATTATCTCAGGAATCGTTCTGGGATCTCTATATGGCCTGATGCCGCTGTTCCTCAATCACAAAGGGGTGAGCAATGCCAGCATTGGTTTCTGGATGGCGGTACTGGTCAGTGCGGGTATCCTTGGACAATGGCCGATTGGACGTCTGGCGGATAAGTTTGGTCGACTGCTGGTGTTGCGTGTTCAGGTCTTTGTCGTCATTCTCGGCAGTATCGCGATGCTTAGCCAGGCGGCGATGGCCCCAGCGTTATTCATCCTCGGTGCCGCTGGCTTTACGCTATATCCGGTGGCGATGGCCTGGGCTTGCGAGAAAGTTGAACATCATCAACTGGTGGCGATGAACCAGGCCTTACTGTTGAGCTATACCGTGGGAAGTCTGCTTGGCCCGTCATTTACCGCTATGCTAATGCAGAATTTCTCCGATAATTTATTGTTTATCATGATCGCCAGCGTATCGTTTATCTATTTGCTGATGCTGCTTCGCAACGCCGGTCATACGCCGAAACCCGTTGCTCACGTGTAAATGAATTCAAGCAGAGTGTGAACTTACTGTTTCACACTCTGCTTTTTTGTTTCTTCTATCTGACTTGCTTTATTCCAAATTTTATTCGTTTAAAAATAAAATGTGCAGCAGGTTATAATTTTGCATTTCGCTATTTCCGCACTTCTTATTTGCCGCGCATAATCCCTCGTTTTACAGATGCCCCTTTAATTTTGGCGAAGGATTTGTCTATGGCTGGGAATGTTCAGGAAAAACAGCTGCGATGGTACAACATTGCGCTGATGTCTTTTATCACTGTCTGGGGTTTTGGCAACGTTGTTAATAACTACGCCAACCAGGGGCTGGTGGTTGTTTTTTCATGGGTGTTTATCTTTGCGCTCTATTTCACACCTTATGCGCTAATTGTTGGTCAGTTAGGCTCGACCTTCAAAGATGGGAAGGGCGGGGTCAGTACCTGGATTAAACACACGATGGGACCCGGACTGGCTTACCTCGCCGCGTGGACCTACTGGGTAGTGCATATTCCCTATCTGGCACAAAAACCCCAGGCAATACTGATTGCGCTCGGTTGGGCGATGAAAGGCGACGGTTCGTTAATCAAAGAATATTCAGTCGTAGCGTTACAGGGGTTAACGCTGGTGCTGTTTATCTTCTTTATGTGGGTTGCTTCACGCGGTATGAAATCGCTGAAAATCGTCGGTTCTGTGGCAGGGATTGCGATGTTTGTTATGTCGCTCCTGTATGTGGCGATGGCGGTAACCGCGCCTGCAATTACTGAAGTGCATATTGCGACCACAAACATTACCTGGGAAACGTTCATTCCTCATATCGACTTTACCTACATTACCACTATTTCAATGCTGGTTTTCGCGGTTGGCGGAGCAGAGAAGATTTCTCCTTACGTTAATCAAACGCGCAACCCAGGAAAAGAATTTCCAAAAGGGATGTTATGCCTGGCGGTGATGGTTGCGGTTTGTGCCATTCTGGGCTCACTGGCGATGGGGATGATGTTTGACTCGCGTAATATCCCGGATGACTTAATGACTAACGGTCAGTATTACGCCTTTCAGAAGCTGGGCGAGTATTACAACATGGGTAATACTTTAATGGTGATTTATGCCATTGCGAATACCCTGGGACAAGTAGCTGCGCTGGTATTCTCGATTGATGCGCCGCTTAAAGTGTTATTAGGCGATGCTGACAGCAAATATATTCCAGCCAGTTTATGTCGTACCAACGCTTCTGGTACGCCCGTTAATGGCTATTTTCTGACCCTGGTGCTGGTGGCGATCCTGATAATGCTACCGACTCTCGGCATTGGTGATATGAACAATCTCTATAAATGGCTGTTGAATCTTAACTCGGTAGTGATGCCGCTGCGTTATTTATGGGTATTTGTTGCATTTATTGCAGTCGTTCGCCTGGCGCAGAAATATAAACCAGAATATGTCTTTATTCGTAATAAGCCTCTGGCAATGACCGTCGGGATTTGGTGTTTTGCCTTTACCGCCTTTGCCTGTTTGACGGGGATCTTCCCGAAAATGGAAGCCTTCACTGCAGAGTGGACCTTCCAGTTGGCGCTGAATGTTGCAACGCCGTTTGTGTTGGTAGGATTAGGACTGATATTCCCGCTGCTGGCGCGTAAAGCGAATGATAAATAATTATTGTGGTCGGTGACGCTGACTCTGGCAGATCTGACCCGTTTTTACATAATCGAGAAATGCGCGTAAGCCGCAGGACATATACTGGCGGTTTGGGTAATACATTTGGAAGCTGTGCTGTAAGGGCGTTAGAAATAGAGCTCTGAATTATTTATGCAGAGCGGAATAAAAAAGCGGCAACTCAAAAAAGTTGCCGCTTTACGGGGAAATTAGAACATTACCTTATGACCGTACTGCTCAAGAATGCCTTTCACGCGTTCCATGGTCTCTTTCTTCGGTGGTTTAACACCATCAAGTTTGTATTCTTCACCCATCGCCACCCATTTGTGTTTGCCAAGTTCGTGGTAGGGGAGAAGCTCGATTTTCTCAACGTTGCCCATATCACGGGTAAATTCACCGAGGCGATGCGCTGAATCGTCATCGTCAGACCAGCCTGGGACAACAACGTAGCGGATCCACACCTTCACATTTTTGTTCGCCAGATATTTGGCGAACTCCAGCGTGCGGTGGTTGGAAACTCCAACCAGATTTTGGTGGATCTCGTCGTTCATCTGTTTGAGATCGAGCATTACCAGGTCGGTTACTTCCAGCAGTTCATCAATCACCGGATCGTAACGACGAACAAAACCGTTGGTATCCAGACAGGTATGAATGCCTTCTTTTTTGCAGGCGCGGAACCAGTCACGAACAAACTCAGCTTGCAGGATTGCTTCACCGCCGGATGCGGTAACGCCGCCGCCGGAAGCGTTCATAAAGTGGCGATAGGTCACCACTTCCTTCATCAAATCTTCAACGGTAACTTCTTTACCGCCATGCGTGTCCCAGGTGTCGCGGTTATGACAATACAGGCAGCGCATCAGGCAGCCCTGGAAAAAGGTGATAAAGCGAATACCCGGGCCGTCTACGGTTCCACAGGATTCAAAGGAGTGAATGCGACCAATAACTGACATTGCGGTGTTTCTCCAGATGTGGCCCATCTGAGGCCGTGTTGGTGCGCAGCTCGAAGGCTACGTCGAGTCTGTTTTGGCAGTCACCTTAAAGTATAGATAGCTGACAAAAAAGGCTCTCGTGCTAAAAAAGGCCCCACTTTCGTGGAGCCTTTATTGTACGCTTTTTACTGTACGATTTCAGTCAAATCTAATTACATAGATTGAGTGAAGGTACGAGTAATAACGTCCTGCTGCTGTTCTTTAGTCAGCGAGTTGAAACGTACTGCGTAGCCAGATACACGGATGGTCAGCTGCGGATATTTTTCCGGGTTTTCCATCGCGTCGAGCAGCATTTCACGGTTCATCACGTTAACGTTCAGGTGCTGACCACCTTCGATGGATGCTTCGTGGTGGAAGTAACCATCCATCAGACCAGCCAGGTTGGTCTTACGAACTTCGTCGTCTTTACCCAGTGCGTTCGGAACGATAGAGAAGGTGTAGGAGATACCATCTTTAGCGTAAGCAAACGGCAGTTTAGCAACGGAAGTCAGAGAGGCTACTGCACCTTTCTGGTCACGACCGTGCATCGGGTTAGCACCCGGTCCGAACGGCGCGCCAGCACGACGACCGTCTGGGGTGTTACCAGTTTTCTTACCATACACAACGTTAGAAGTGATGGTCAGAACAGACTGAGTCGGGATAGCGTCACGGTAGGTGTGCAGTTTCTGAATTTTCTTCATGAAACGTTCTACCAGGTCAACAGCCAGGTCATCTACACGCGGATCGTTGTTACCAAACTGCGGGTATTCGCCTTCGATTTCGAAGTCGATAGCCAGACCGTCTTCGTCACGAATCGGTTTAACTTTCGCATATTTGATTGCAGACAGGGAGTCAGCAGCAACGGACAGACCAGCGATACCACACGCCATGGTGCGGATAACGTCACGGTCGTGCAGCGCCATCAGAGAGGCTTCGTAGCTGTACTTGTCGTGCATGTAGTGGATGATGTTCAGTGCAGTGATGTACTGTTTAGCCAGCCAGTCCATGAAGTGATCCATGCGCTCCATCACTTCATCGTAGTTCAGGAGATCGCCTTTGATCGGTTCAGACTTCGGACCAACCTGCATTTTCAGTTTTTCGTCAACGCCGCCGTTGATTGCGTACAGCATGGTTTTCGCCAGGTTTGCACGCGCACCGAAGAACTGCATTTGTTTACCAACGATCATCGGGCTTACGCAGCAAGCGATAGCGTAGTCATCGTTGTTGAAGTCCGGACGCATCAGGTCATCGTTCTCATACTGCAGAGAAGAGGTGTCGATGGACACTTTAGCAGCGAATTTCTTGAAGTTCAGCGGCAGTTTTTCGGACCACAGAATGGTCATGTTCGGTTCCGGAGACGGACCCATGGTGTACAGGGTGTTCAGGAAACGGAAGCTGTTTTTGGTAACCAGGGTACGACCGTCGAGGCCCATACCACCGATAGATTCGGTTGCCCAGATCGGGTCGCCAGAGAACAGTTCATCGTATTCCGGAGTACGCAGGAAGCGAACCATACGCAGTTTCATGACCAGGTGGTCAACCATTTCCTGCGCTTCTTGTTCGGTGATCTTGCCAGCTTTCAGGTCACGTTCGATGTACACATCCAGGAAGGTGGAGGTACGACCGAAGGACATTGCAGCACCGTTCTGAGACTTAACAGCAGCCAGGTAGCCGAAGTAAGTCCACTGGATAGCTTCCTGAGCGTTGGTAGCCGGACCAGAGATGTCGTAGCCGTATTTCGCAGCCATTTCTTTCATCTGACCCAGAGCGCGGTGCTGTTCAGCGATTTCTTCGCGCAGACGGATAGTCTGTTCCAGGTTTACGCCGTTTTCCAGATCAGCCTGCAGAGAGGTGAACTGTGCAAGTTTGTCTTTCATCAGGTAGTCGATACCGTACAGCGCAACGCGACGGTAGTCACCGATGATACGACCACGGCCATAAGCATCTGGCAGACCGGTCAGAACACCGGATTTACGGCAACGCAGGATGTCCGGAGTGTAAACGTCGAACACGCCCTGGTTGTGAGTTTTACGGTATTCAGTGAAGATTTTTTTGATCATCGGGTCCAGTTCGCGGTTGTACGCTTTGCAGGAACCTTCGATCATTTTGATACCACCGAACGGGATAAGAGCACGTTTCAGCGGAGCTTCAGTCTGCAGACCAACAACTTTTTCCAACGCTTTGTTGATGTAGCCAGCGTCGTGAGAGGTGATGGTGGAAGCAACAGCGGTGTCAAAGTCAACTGGCGCGTGAGTGCGGTTTTCCAGTTTAACGCCTTCCATTACTTTGTCCCACAGGGTGGTGGTCGCTTCAGTAGCGCCAGCCAGGAAGGACTCGTCACCCTCGTACGGAGTGTAGTTTTTCTGAATGAAGTCACGGACGTTTACTTCATTCTGCCAGTCACCTTTGGTAAAACCTTCCCAGGCTGTGGCTAACTTTTCATTAAGCTCGGACATGTAACACCTACCTTCTTAAGTGGATTTTTTATTTACTGCGTACTTCGACAACCATTAATGGTGATCGTTTTCACGCAGGTAAATGACCCAGTATGTCAACCCAACCAACAAACCACCGCCGATAATATTACCGATCGTAACCGGAATCAGGTTATCAGTGATGAAGTTCATTACGGTCAGGTGAGAAAAATTTTCCGGTGCAGAACCGACAGCGGTCCAGAATTCCGGAGATGCGAAGTCGCGGATTACAATACCCATCGGGATCATAAACATGTTTGCGATACTGTGCTCAAAACCGCTGGCAACAAACATCGCGACCGGCAGCACCATAATGAACGCTTTGTCCATCAGGCTGCGGCCAGAATAACTCATCCATACTGCCAGACATACCATCAGGTTTGCCAGGATACCAAGACAGACGGCCTCAATAAAAGTATGGTGCACTTTGTGGTCGGCGGTTTGTAGGACGTTGAGTCCCCATTGACCATTCGCGGTCATATACTCGCCGGAAAGCCACATTAAAAGTACAAACAGCAGTGCGCCGACCAGGTTGCCAAAATAGACATTTAGCCAGTTTTTCGCCAACTGACCCCAGGTGATGCGCCCACTCGCCTTAGCAACAACAATCAACACTGTGGAAGTAAAGAGATCGGCTCCGCAGACAACACAAAGAATCAGCCCCAGAGAGAAGCAAATACCGCCAACCAGTTTTGCCATGCCGAAGGGCATTGTTCCTGTGCCAGTGGTTGCTGTGATATAGAAGACGAATGCGATTGAGATGAAAACACCGGCGGTAATCGCCAGATAGAAAGTCTTAAGCGGATGTTTCGTTGCTTTATAGACACCTGCCTCTTCGGCCACTTTGGCCATTGCTGCAGGAAGTAAAAGATCAAAAGGGTTGTCAGCTTTCACACTAACTCTCTCTTTATTAAGTCGGCGACGAGATACTAACAAAGCATTATAGATGAGAAATTGATATAGATCATATCTCGCCTGGCTTATAGGCCCGTAACTCGCATGGTTTTTATGCAAATACGGAGTAAATATTTGATTATCCAAATAAAAATAAATTTTAAAAATTAACAAATGAGTTGAATTTTTTCCGCATCCTCCGCTAAAACAGTTAATTAAAAGGGAGCATCAGGCGAATAAAGTAACAATATCGATCGTATTTATTAAATACAAATTACCGATATTTAACTTTATAATTACAATTATTTTATTAATGCAAATATATGTAAAGCGGGGCATTAAAAAAACGCCCCGTAATATAACTCAGACGAATCATTAAGCCTACATTGCGTAGGCTATTTGATTTTATTTTGCCCAGAATGCTGCTTTGGCGCGCTGCAGCTTTTCGTAGGCCTTCAACAACGACTGATGTGCAGCAAACGCGTGCAGATCGCTATCTACTGGTTGCAAACCATAAAACGCCGCTTCGCCGCTCATTGCCGCACTGGCGGCTTCCACGGCATCTGCGCCGTACATGCGAACAAACGCATTCAGATATTGCAGCGGCTGGCGATCTTCTTCCTGCGCCAGTAATAACAACGTTTGCAGGCAGCGATAATAGTTGGCGCGTTCCGGGCTGAATACCGATGAGTTAAACTCCATCGTCCATTCGGTCCAGACCAGAGCCTGTTCCAGATCGCCACCAGCCAGCGCCAGCATGGCTTTTAATTCACCGATACGCAGGGTGTACCAACCGTTATCCGACCCGGTCGCCAGACCCAACAGCTCACGCACGCGGGTAAAGTCATCAAAACCTTCTTCATCCAGTTGCTCGATGAGGTTCAGGTAATCTTCTTTTTCCCACTCGCTGCCTGGTAACGAAAGAATCGTTTCACGTAAATGGCTGCCCATACTGTTATTCGCCAGCCACAGATCTTCAGCCGGATAAATATCGGACATGCCAGGTACGATAATTCTGCATGCATAAACGCCCAGATGCTCGTAATCGGCAATATAAACTTCTTTATCTTCTTTGTTGAAGATAGCCATCAGCGTAGCAAACTCTTCTTCCGTAGTGCCGGAGAAATTCCAGTCCACAAACGGATAATCGGCATCCTGCTTGAACAGATCCCAGGAGATTAAACCGCTGGAATCGATAAAGTGCGTTTCGAGGTTGGTATGTTCAGCAACTTCTTCATCATCGAAGGTTGGCGGAGTAAACACATCCAAATCTTTCAGGCCACGACCTTGCAGCAGCTCGGTCACGGTACGTTCCAGTGCTACGCCAAAATCAGGATGTGCACCGAAAGAGGCAAAGCAGGTGCCGTTAGCAGGATTGAACAGTACCACGCAAATCACCGGATACTGGCCGCCAAGCGAACCATCATAAGCAAAGATTGGGAAACCTTCTGCTTCCAGCGTTTCGATGGCTTCAACCACCGCTGGGTAACGCGCCAGCACGTCTGCCGGGATTTCCGGCAAGCTGATGCTTTCAGCAATAATGCGGTTTTTCACGTAGCGTTCGAAAACTTCGGACAACCCCTGAACGCGTGCTTCGTTGCGGGTATTGCCAGCGGACATACCGTTAGAAACGTACAGGTTACCAATGATATTCATCGGAATATAAACGGTCTGATTGTCGGACTGGCGCGTAAACGGCAGACCGCAAATACCACGATCTTCGTTACCGGATTGCAGGTCAATCAGCATACTGCCGGCCAGTTCATTCTCCGGATCGTAAAATGCGCGCAGACGGTCATCGAGCAGCCCTTCTGGCACATCGTCATTTTCGCTCAGTGGGAACCATTTTTCGTTGGGATAATGCACGAACGGACCGTTGGCGATGGTTTCGCCCAGCCAGAAATCAGCAAAAAAGTAGTTGGTTGAGAGACGCTCGAAATATTCACCGAGTGCAGAAGCCAGCGCCGCTTTTTTGGTTGCGCCTTTACCGTTGGTAAAACACAGTGCGCACTCTTTGTCGCGAATATGTACAGACCAGACGTTAGGCACCGGATTCAGCCAGGAGGCCTCTTCAATCTGAAAGCCGAGGTCTGAAAGTTTTTGCTGGAAGCGAGCGATGGAATCTTCCAGTGCGGCATCTTTGCCGGGGATAAATGTTTGCGTCATGAAAATCACTTTAGTCGTACGGAAAGCGCGCAATAATACGGGTTTTATCTCAAAGGCGCTATCACCGCCGCCATGCCGATGAACTGTTGACTATGCTTTTAGTGGATAAACCACGATAAGAGCATAAAAATGAAGGCGTTTGATCTCCACCGTATGGCATTTGATAAAGTGCCTTTTGATTTCCTTGGCGAAGTGGCACTACGTAGTCTTTATACCTTTGTACTGGTTTTTTTGTTCCTCAAAATGACCGGAAGACGCGGTGTGCGGCAGATGTCGCTTTTTGAAGTGTTAATCATTCTGACGCTGGGATCAGCGGCGGGAGATGTGGCGTTTTATGATGATGTGCCGATGGTCCCGGTACTTATCGTCTTTATTACTCTGGCGTTGTTATACCGCCTGGTAATGTGGTTGATGGCACACAGTGAAAAACTGGAAGATCTTCTGGAAGGTAAGCCGGTTGTCATTATTGAAGATGGCGAGCTGGCCTGGTCGAAACTCAATAACTCCAACATGACGGAATTTGAGTTCTTTATGGAGCTACGATTGCGCGGTGTAGAGCAGTTGGGGCAAGTACGTCTGGCGATTCTCGAAACCAACGGGCAAATCAGTGTCTATTTCTTTGAAGATGACAAGGTGAAACCGGGCTTACTTATTTTACCCAGTGACTGTACTCAGCGTTACAAAGTGGTACCCGAGTCGGCGGACTATGCCTGCATTCGTTGCAGTGAAATCATTCATATGAACGCGGGGGAAAAACAATTATGTCCGCGCTGTGCAAATCCAGAATGGACGAAGGCAAGTCGGGCAAAACGGGTGACGTGACAGTAAAAACATCGGCTTTTTGCTAATAATCCGAGAGATTCTTTTGTGTGATGCAAGCCACATTTTTGCCCTCAACGGTTTTACTCATTGCGATGTGTGTCACTGAATGATAAAACCGATAGCCACAGGAATAATGTATTACCTGTGGTCGCAATCGATTGACCGCAGGTTAATAGCAACGCAACGTGGTGAGGGGAAATGGCTCAAATCTTCAATTTTAGTTCTGGTCCGGCAATGCTACCGGCAGAGGTGCTTAAACAGGCTCAACAGGAACTGCGCGACTGGAACGGTCTTGGTACGTCGGTGATGGAAGTGAGTCACCGTGGCAAAGAGTTCATTCAGGTTGCAGAGGAAGCCGAGAAGGATTTTCGCGATCTTCTTAATGTCCCCTCCAACTACAAGGTATTGTTCTGCCATGGCGGCGGTCGCGGTCAGTTTGCTGCTGTTCCGCTGAATATTCTCGGTGATAAAACCACCGCAGATTATGTTGATGCCGGTTACTGGGCGGCAAGTGCCATTAAAGAAGCGAAAAAATATTGCACGCCTAATGTCTTCGACGCCAAAGTGACTGTTGATGGTCTGCGCGCGGTTAAGCCAATGCGCGAATGGCAACTCTCTGATAATGCTGCTTATATGCATTACTGCCCGAATGAAACCATCGACGGTATCGCTATCGACGAAACGCCAGACTTCGGCAAAGATGTGGTGGTCGCCGCCGACTTCTCTTCAACCATTCTTTCCCGTCCGATTGACGTCAGCCGTTATGGCGTGATTTACGCTGGCGCGCAGAAAAATATCGGCCCGGCAGGCCTGACAATCGTCATCGTTCGTGAAGATTTGCTGGGCAAAGCGAATATCGCGTGTCCGTCGATTCTGGATTATTCCATCCTCAACGATAACGGCTCCATGTTTAACACGCCGCCGACATTTGCCTGGTATCTGTCTGGTCTGGTCTTTAAATGGCTGAAAGCGAACGGCGGTGTAGCTGAAATGGATAAAATCAATCAGCAAAAAGCAGAACTGCTGTATGGGGTGATTGATAACAGCGATTTCTACCGCAATGACGTGGCGAAAGCTAACCGTTCGCGGATGAACGTGCCGTTCCAGTTGGCGGACAGTGCGCTTGACAAATTGTTCCTTGAAGAGTCTTTTGCTGCTGGCCTTCATGCGCTGAAAGGTCACCGTGTGGTCGGCGGAATGCGCGCGTCTATTTATAACGCCATGCCGCTGGAAGGCGTTAAAGCGCTGACAGACTTCATGATTGAGTTCGAACGCCGTCACGGCTAATGCCGAAATTTTGCTTAATCCCCACAGCCAGCCTGTGGGGTTTTTATTTCTGTTGTAGAGAGTTGAGTTCATGGAATCCCTGACGTTACAACCCATCGCTCGTGTCGATGGCACTATTAATCTGCCCGGTTCCAAGAGCGTTTCTAACCGCGCTTTATTGCTGGCGGCATTAGCACACGGCAAAACAGTATTAACCAATCTGCTGGATAGCGATGACGTGCGCCATATGCTGAATGCATTAGCAGCGTTAGGGGTAAGCTATACGCTTTCAGCTGATCGTACGCGTTGCGAAATCATCGGTAACGGCGGTCCATTACACGCAGAAGGTGCCCTGGAGTTGTTCCTCGGTAACGCCGGAACGGCAATGCGTCCGCTGGCGGCAGCTCTTTGTCTGGGTAGCAATGATATTGTGCTGACCGGTGAACCGCGTATGAAAGAACGCCCCATTGGTCATCTGGTGGATGCGCTGCGCCTGGGCGGGGCGAAGATCACTTACCTGGAACAAGAAAATTATCCACCATTGCGTTTACAGGGCGGCTTTACTGGCGGCAACGTTGAAGTTGATGGCTCCGTTTCCAGCCAGTTCCTCACCGCACTGTTAATGACTGCGCCTCTTGCGCCGGAAGATACGGTGATTCGTATTAAAGGCGATCTGGTTTCTAAACCTTACATCGACATCACACTCAATCTGATGAAGACGTTTGGTGTTGAAATTGAAAATCAGCACTATCAACAATTTGTCGTTAAAGGCGGGCAGTCTTATCAGTCTCCGGGTACTTATTTGGTCGAAGGCGATGCATCTTCCGCTTCTTACTTCCTGGCAGCAGCAGCAATCAAAGGCGGTACTGTAAAAGTGACCGGCATTGGACGCAACAGTATGCAGGGTGATATTCGCTTTGCTGATGTGCTGGAAAAAATGGGCGCGACCATTTGCTGGGGCGATGATTATATTTCCTGCACGCGGGGTGAACTGAACGCTATTGATATGGATATGAACCATATTCCTGATGCGGCGATGACCATTGCCACGGCGGCGTTATTTGCAAAAGGCACCACCACGCTGCGCAATATCTATAACTGGCGTGTTAAAGAGACCGATCGCCTGTTTGCGATGGCAACAGAACTGCGTAAAGTTGGTGCGGAAGTAGAAGAGGGGCACGATTACATTCGTATCACTCCACCGGAAAAACTGAACTTTGCCGAGATCGCAACATACAATGATCACCGGATGGCGATGTGTTTCTCGCTGGTCGCATTATCAGATACGGCTGTGACGATTCTTGATCCAAAATGTACCGCTAAAACTTTTCCAGACTATTTCGAGCAATTGGCGCGGATAAGTCAACCCGGCTGAATGAATAACGGGCGATAACATAGACAATCCTTTCTTTTCAAAGACGTCGGCACATTGCCGGCGTTTTTTTTCGGACCTTGTGGGGTATTTTTATTAATGGTAGCGTTAATTATCAATGTAACTTGTTGATACATAATGTTTATATATAATTAATCAACGGATGATTCACATGAAGAATACTAAATTATTGCTGGCGATTGCGACCTCTGCAGCCTTACTGACAGGATGTCAGAATACGCACGGTATTAATACCGATTTGGCTATCAGCTCAGGTCTGAATGCTTATAAAGCCGCAACATTAAGCGATGCTGATGCTAAAGCAATCGCCAATCAGGGCTGTGCCGAAATGGACAGCGGCAATCAAGTCGCAAGTAAATCCAGCAAGTACGGTAAACGTCTGGCAAAAATCGCCAAAGCATTGGGTAACAATATTAATGGCACGCCGGTCAACTATAAGGTTTATATGACCAGCGACGTCAACGCATGGGCGATGGCGAACGGCTGTGTTCGTGTCTACAGTGGCCTGATGGACATGATGAACGACAACGAAATTGAAGGCGTTCTGGGTCATGAACTGGGCCACGTCGCGTTGGGTCACTCGCTGGCTGAAATGAAAGCTTCTTATGCGATCGTTGCCGCACGTGATGCGATTTCCGCTACCAGCGGTGTGGCTTCCCAGCTTTCTCGCTCACAATTAGGTGATATCGCAGAAGGCGCGATCAATGCTAAATACTCCCGCGATAAAGAGTCCGAAGCAGATGATTTCTCCTTTGATCTGTTGAAGAAACGTGGCATCAGCACCCAGGGGCTGGTTGGCAGCTTTGAAAAATTGGCCAGCCTGGATGGCGGTCGTACCCAGTCCATGTTTGACTCTCACCCACCATCAACAGAGCGTGCGCAACACATCCGTGATCGTATCGCCTCTGGTAAGTAAATCATTGTCATCTTTCGGGCTGGTCTTCTGCCAGCCCGCTATAATTGCGCAATAAATCCCCATCTGAATACAGACAAAACTGGTTTTTGCACACAACGTTAACGATTTGTGGCGTCGGCGCGTATAATGCGCGCGGTTATGTTAACGGTACGCCTGTTTTAAGGAGATAAAGATGACGGCAATTGCCCCGGTTATTACCATTGATGGCCCAAGCGGTGCAGGGAAAGGCACCTTGTGTAAGGCTATGGCGGAAGCGTTGCAATGGCATCTGCTGGACTCGGGTGCAATTTATCGCGTACTGGCACTGGCGGCATTACATCACCATGTTGATGTTGCATCGGAAGATGCGCTGGTGCCGCTGGCATCCCATCTGGATGTACGTTTTGTGTCGACCAATGGCAATCTGGAAGTGATCCTCGAAGGGGAAGATGTCAGCGGCGAAATTCGTACTCAGGAAGTGGCGAATGCTGCTTCACAAGTCGCGGCATTCCCACGCGTTCGTGAAGCATTATTGCGTCGCCAACGCGCGTTTCGCGAATTACCAGGCTTGATTGCCGATGGCCGCGATATGGGAACGGTGGTATTCCCTGATGCGCCAGTGAAAATTTTCCTTGACGCCTCCTCGGAAGAACGTGCGCATCGCCGCATGCTACAGTTGCAGGAGAAGGGCTTTAGTGTTAACTTTGAGCGCCTTTTGGCCGAGATCAAAGAACGCGACGACCGCGATCGTAACCGAGCGGTAGCGCCACTGGTTCCGGCAGCCGATGCTTTAGTGTTGGATTCCACCACCTTAAGCATTGAGCAAGTGATTGAAAAAGCGCTACAATACGCGCGCCAGAAATTGGCTCTCGCATAAGCGACCGAATTTGCAGTACCCCCGTTGCAATGGAATGACAGCGGGTATGTTAAACAACCCCATCCGGCATGGAGCCAGGTGGACGTTAAATATAAACCTGAAGATTAAACATGACTGAATCTTTTGCTCAACTCTTTGAAGAGTCCTTAAAAGAAATCGAAACCCGCCCGGGTTCTATCGTTCGTGGCGTTGTTGTTGCTATCGACAAAGACGTAGTACTGGTTGACGCTGGTCTGAAATCTGAGTCCGCCATCCCGGCTGAGCAGTTCAAAAACGCCCAGGGCGAGCTGGAAATCCAGGTAGGTGACGAAGTTGACGTTGCTCTGGACGCAGTAGAAGACGGCTTCGGTGAAACTCTGCTGTCCCGTGAAAAAGCTAAACGTCACGAAGCCTGGATCACGCTGGAAAAAGCTTACGAAGATGCTGAAACTGTTACCGGTGTTATCAACGGCAAAGTTAAGGGCGGCTTCACTGTTGAGCTGAACGGTATTCGTGCGTTCCTGCCAGGTTCTCTGGTAGACGTTCGTCCGGTGCGTGACACTCTGCACCTGGAAGGCAAAGAGCTTGAATTCAAAGTAATCAAGCTGGATCAGAAGCGCAACAACGTTGTTGTTTCTCGTCGTGCCGTTATCGAATCCGAAAACAGCGCAGAGCGCGATCAGCTGCTGGAAAACCTGCAGGAAGGCATGGAAGTTAAAGGTATCGTTAAGAACCTCACTGACTACGGTGCATTCGTTGATCTGGGCGGCGTTGACGGCCTGCTGCACATCACTGACATGGCCTGGAAACGCGTTAAGCATCCGAGCGAAATCGTCAACGTTGGCGATGAAATCACTGTTAAAGTGCTGAAGTTCGACCGCGAACGTACCCGTGTATCCCTGGGCCTGAAACAGCTGGGCGAAGATCCGTGGGTAGCTATCGCTAAACGTTATCCGGAAGGTACCAAACTGACTGGTCGCGTGACCAACCTGACCGACTACGGCTGCTTCGTTGAAATCGAAGAAGGCGTTGAAGGCCTGGTACACGTTTCCGAAATGGATTGGACCAACAAAAACATCCACCCGTCCAAAGTTGTTAACGTTGGCGATGTAGTGGAAGTTATGGTTCTGGATATCGACGAAGAACGTCGTCGTATCTCCCTGGGTCTGAAACAGTGCAAAGCTAACCCGTGGCAGCAGTTCGCGGAAACCCACAACAAGGGTGACCGTGTTGAAGGTAAAATCAAGTCTATCACTGACTTCGGTATCTTCATCGGCCTGGACGGCGGCATCGACGGCCTGGTTCACCTGTCTGACATCTCCTGGAACGTTGCAGGCGAAGAAGCAGTTCGTGAATACAAAAAAGGCGACGAAATCGCTGCAGTTGTTCTGCAGGTTGACGCAGAACGTGAACGTATCTCCCTGGGCGTTAAACAGCTCGCAGAAGATCCGTTCAACAACTGGGTTGCTCTGAACAAGAAAGGCGCTATCGTAACCGGTAAAGTAACTGCAGTTGACGCTAAAGGCGCAACCGTAGAACTGGCTGACGGCGTTGAAGGTTACCTGCGTGCTTCTGAAGCATCCCGTGACCGCGTTGAAGACGCTACCCTGGTTCTGAGCGTTGGCGACGAAGTTGAAGCTAAATTCACCGGCGTTGATCGTAAAAACCGCGCAATCAGCCTGTCTGTTCGTGCGAAAGACGAAGCTGACGAGAAAGATGCAATCGCAACTGTTAACAAACAGGAAGATGCAAACTTCTCCAACAACGCAATGGCTGAAGCTTTCAAAGCAGCTAAAGGCGAGTAATTCTCTGACTCTTCGGGATTTTTATTCCGAAGTTTGTTGAGTTTACTTGACAGATTGCAGGTTTCGTCCTGTAATCAAGCACTAAGGGCGGCTACGGCCGCCCTTAATCAATGCAGCAACAGCAGCCGCTTAATTTGCCTTTAAGGAACCGGAGGAATCATGACCAAGTCAGAATTGATAGAAAGACTTGCCACCCAGCAATCGCACATTCCCGCCAAGACGGTTGAAGATGCAGTAAAAGAGATGCTGGAGCATATGGCCTCGACTCTTGCGCAGGGCGAGCGTATTGAAATCCGCGGTTTCGGCAGTTTCTCTTTGCACTACCGCGCACCACGTACCGGACGTAATCCGAAGACTGGCGATAAAGTAGAACTGGAAGGAAAATACGTTCCTCACTTTAAACCAGGTAAAGAACTGCGCGATCGCGCCAATATTTACGGTTAAGTTTTTACTCAAACTTGAACGCGAGAAAAGCACCTGTCGGGTGCTTTTTTCATTTCTCTAATCTGGAACTGGAAGCTGCCTCGCAGAGTTTTGAGCAGTTTTCACCCTCTCGTTAAATTCTTCTGAACGTGCCTCGGGGAACGCAAAATTCCCACCAGACAACCGCTCAACAAAGTTGCACACTTTCCATAAACAGGGAGGGGTGCATGAAAATAACGACAGTCGGCGTATGCATAATTTGCGGAATTTTTCCGTTGCTGATTTTGCCCCAATTGCCTGGGACATTAACCCTTGCGTCTCTGACCGTCTTCGCCTGCGTACTGGTATTTATCCCTTTTAAAACTGTCCGTTATATCGCGCTGACGTTGCTGTTTTTCGTTTGGGGCATATTAGCAGCAAAGCAAATTTTGTGGGCAGGAGAAACCTTAACTGGCGCGACGCAGGATGCAATTGTTGAGATCACTGCTACTGACGGTATGACCACTCATTACGGTCAAATTACTCATCTACAAGGTCGACGTATATTCCCTGCGCCAGGCCTCGTGCTGTATGGCGAATATCTTCCGCAAGCGGTTTGTGCTGGACAACTGTGGTCAATGAAACTCAAAGTTCGTGCAGTTCATGGTCAACTTAATGATGGCGGCTTTGATAGCCAGCGTTATGCCATTGCCCAGCATCAGCCGCTCACCGGCCGATTTCTGCAGGCAAGTGTCATTGAACCGAATTGTAGCCTGCGTGCACAGTATCTGGCGTCATTACAAACAACGCTGCAACCCTATATGTGGAATGCGGTTATTCTTGGTTTAGGTATGGGGGAACGGTTATCCGTTCCCAAAGAAATCAAAAATATCATGCGCGATACTGGAACGGCGCATTTAATGGCGATATCGGGATTGCATATCGCTTTTGCGGCGTTGCTGGCTGCCGGACTCATTCGCGGTGGGCAAGTTTTTCTGCCCGGGCGCTGGATCCAATGGCAAATGCCATTAATTGGCGGAATCTGCTGTGCTGCTTTTTATGCCTGGCTGACTGGGATGCAACCTCCTGCATTGCGTACCGTGGTGGCGCTTGCCATGTGGGGAATGCTTAAGTTAAGTGGGCGACAATGGAGTGGCTGGGATGTATGGATATGTTGTCTGGCGGCAATTTTGTTGATGGATCCTGTTGCCATTCTCTCGCAAAGTTTATGGCTCTCTGCCGCTGCGGTCGCGGCACTGATTTTTTGGTATCAGTGGTTTCCCTGTCCGGAGTGGCAACTGCCGCCGGTATTGCGCGCGGTTGTTTCCCTCATCCATCTGCAGCTGGGAATCACCCTCCTGCTTATGCCCGTGCAAATCGTCATATTTCATGGCATTAGTCTGACCTCGTTTATTGCAAATCTATTTGCAATTCCCCTGGTGACATTTATCACGGTTCCATTGATCCTCGCCGCGATGGTTGTGCATTTAAGCGGGCCGTTAATCCTGGAACAGGGGTTATGGTTTCTTGCCGACCGGTCTTTGGCTTTACTTTTCTGGGGGTTAAAGAGTTTGCCGGAAGGGTGGATCAACATTGCTGAACGTTGGCAATGGCTAACATTTTCCCCATGGTTCTTACTGGTGGTATGGCGATTAAACGCCTGGCGAACGTTGCCAGCAATGTGTGTGGCTGGAGGCTTGCTGATGTGCTGGCCGCTGTGGCAAAAACCTCGACCTGACGAGTGGCAAGTGTACATGCTTGATGTCGGGCAAGGGCTGGCAATGGTGATAGCCAGAAACGGCAAAGCGATTCTCTATGACACGGGACTGGCCTGGCCCGAAGGGGATAGTGGGCAACAACTGATTATCCCCTGGCTCCACTGGCATAATCTTGAACCGGAAGGCGTTATTCTGAGTCATGAACATCTGGATCACCGGGGAGGGCTGGACTCAATATTGCACACATGGCCGATGTTATGGATCAGAAGTCCGTTAAACTGGGAACATCATCAGCCCTGTGTGCGTGGCGAAGCGTGGCAATGGCAAGGATTGCGTTTCAGCGCGCACTGGCCTTTACAAGCTAGCAACGATAAAGGAAATAACCATTCCTGTGTGGTTAAGGTTGATGACGGGACGAATAGCATTCTTCTAACCGGTGATATTGAAGCCCCCGCTGAACAAAAGATGCTAAGCCGTTACTGGCAGCAAGTGCAGGCAACATTGCTTCAGGTACCTCACCATGGCAGTAATACCTCATCATCGTTGCCATTAATTCAGCGAGTGAATGGAAAAGTGGCACTCGCATCGGCATCGCGCTATAACGCATGGCGATTGCCCTCCAACAAAGTTAAGCATCGCTATCAACAACAAGGTTATAAGTGGCTTGATACTCCACATCAGGGTCAAGTGACGGTCAATTTTTCAGCGCAAGGCTGGCGGATTAGCAGCCTCAGAGAGCAAATTTTACCTCGTTGGTATCATCAGTGGTTTGGCGTGCCAGTGGATAACGGGTAGAATATGCGGCTATTTCAACAAATGCTGGTTTTTTGAATGCATAACGACAAAGATCTCTCTACGTGGCAGACATTCCGCCGACTGTGGCCAACCATTGCGCCTTTTAAAGCGGGTCTGATCGTGGCGGGCGTAGCGTTAATCCTCAACGCAGCCAGCGATACCTTCATGTTATCGCTCCTTAAGCCACTTCTTGATGATGGCTTTGGTAAAACAGATCGCTCCGTGCTGGTGTGGATGCCGCTGGTGGTGATCGGGCTGATGATTTTACGTGGTATCACCAGCTATGTCTCCAGCTACTGTATCTCCTGGGTATCAGGAAAGGTGGTAATGACTATGCGTCGCCGCCTGTTTGGTCACATGATGGGAATGCCTGTTTCATTTTTTGACAAACAGTCAACGGGTACGCTGTTGTCACGTATCACCTACGATTCCGAACAGGTTGCTTCTTCTTCTTCCGGCGCACTGATTACTGTTGTGCGTGAAGGTGCGTCGATCATCGGCCTGTTCATCATGATGTTCTATTACAGCTGGCAACTGTCGATCATTTTGATTGTGCTGGCACCGATTGTTTCGATTGCGATTCGCGTTGTATCGAAGCGTTTTCGTAACATCAGTAAAAACATGCAGAACACCATGGGGCAGGTGACCACCAGCGCAGAACAAATGCTGAAGGGCCACAAAGAAGTATTGATTTTCGGTGGTCAGGAAGTGGAAACGAAACGCTTCGATAAAGTCAGTAACCGAATGCGTCTTCAGGGGATGAAAATGGTTTCAGCCTCTTCCATCTCTGATCCGATCATTCAGCTGATCGCCTCTTTGGCGCTGGCGTTTGTTCTGTATGCGGCGAGCTTCCCAAGTGTTATGGATAACCTGACTGCCGGTACGATTACCGTTGTTTTCTCTTCAATGATTGCACTGATGCGTCCACTGAAATCGCTGACCAACGTTAACGCCCAGTTCCAGCGCGGTATGGCGGCTTGTCAGACGCTGTTTACCATTCTGGACAGTGAGCAGGAGAAAGACGAAGGTAAGCGCGTGATCGAGCGTGCGACTGGCGACGTGGAATTCCGCAATGTCACCTTTACTTATCCGGGACGTGACGTACCCGCATTGCGTAACATCAACCTGAAAATTCCGGCAGGGAAGACGGTTGCTCTGGTTGGACGCTCTGGTTCGGGTAAATCAACCATCGCCAGCCTGATCACGCGTTTTTACGATATTGATGAAGGCGAAATCCTGATGGATGGTCACGATCTGCGCGAGTATACCCTGGCGTCGTTACGTAACCAGGTTGCTCTGGTGTCGCAGAATGTCCATTTGTTTAACGATACTGTTGCTAACAACATTGCTTACGCACGGACTGAACAGTACAGCCGTGAGCAAATTGAAGAAGCGGCGCGTATGGCCTACGCCATGGACTTCATCAATAAGATGGATAACGGTCTCGATACAGTGATTGGTGAAAACGGCGTGCTGCTCTCTGGCGGTCAGCGTCAGCGTATTGCCATCGCTCGAGCCTTGTTGCGTGATAGCCCGATTCTGATTCTGGACGAAGCTACCTCGGCGCTGGATACCGAATCTGAACGTGCGATTCAGGCGGCATTGGATGAGTTGCAGAAAAACCGTACCTCTCTGGTGATTGCCCACCGCTTGTCTACCATTGAAAAGGCAGACGAAATCGTGGTCGTCGAGGATGGTGTCATTGTGGAACGCGGTACGCATAACGATTTGCTTGAGCACCGTGGCGTTTACGCGCAACTTCACAAAATGCAGTTTGGCCAATGATCGAAAAAATCTGGTCTGGTGAATCCCCTTTGTGGCGGCTATTGCTGCCACTCTCCTGGTTGTATGGCCTGGTGAGTGGCGCGATCCGTCTTTGCTATAAACTAAAACTGAAGCGCGCCTGGCGTGCCCCCGTACCGGTTGTCGTGGTTGGTAATCTCACCGCAGGCGGCAATGGAAAAACCCCGGTCGTTGTCTGGCTGGTGGAACAGCTGCAACAGCGCGGTATTCGCGTGGGGGTAGTATCGCGGGGATATGGTGGTAAGGCTGAATCTTATCCGCTGTTATTGTCGGCAGATACCACCACAGCACAGGCGGGTGATGAACCTGTGTTGATTTATCAACGCACTGGCGCGCCCGTTGCGGTTTCTCCCGTGCGTTCTGATGCGGTAAAAGCCATTCTGGCGCAACACCCTGATGTGCAGATCATCGTAACCGACGACGGTTTACAGCATTACCGTCTGGCGCGTGATGTGGAAATTGTCGTTGTTGATGGTGTGCGTCGCTTTGGCAATGGCTGGTGGTTGCCGGCGGGGCCAATGCGTGAGCGAGCGGGGCGCTTAAAGTCGGTTGATGCGGTAATCGTCAACGGCGGTGTCCCACGCAGCGGTGAAATCCCCATGCATCTGCTGCCGGGTCAGGCGGTGAATTTACGTACCGGTATGCGTTGTGACGTTGCTCAGCTTGAACATGTAGTGGCGATGGCGGGGATTGGACATCCGCCGCGCTTTTTTGCCACGCTGAAGATGTGCGGCGTACAACCGGAAAAATGTGTACCGCTGGCCGATCATCAGTCTTTGAATCATGCGGATGTCAGCGCGTTGGTAAGCGCCGGGCAAACGCTGGTAATGACTGAAAAAGATGCGGTGAAATGCCGGGCCTTTGCAGAAGAAAATTGGTGGTATTTGCCTGTAGACGCACAGCTTTCAGGTGATGAACCAGCGAAACTGCTTGCGCAACTAACCTCGCTGGCTTCTGGCAACTAGTTACGCCGCGGCAGCGTTCGATTGATGGAGTCATGAATGTCGCTGCCGCACCTCTCTCTTGCTGATGCGCGTAATCTTCACCTCGCCGCGCAAGGCCTGTTAAACAAACCCCGCCGTCGAGCGTCGTTGGAGGATATTCCGGCAACGATCTCCCGAATGTCCTTGCTGCAAATCGATACCATTAATATTGTTGCCCGTAGTCCATATCTGGTGCTTTTCAGTCGTCTGGGAAATTATCCTGCCCAGTGGCTGGATGAGTCTCTGGCGCGTGGCGAATTAATGGAATACTGGGCGCATGAAGCCTGCTTTATGCCGCGTAGCGACTTTCGTCTTATTCGCCACCGCATGCTGGCACCTGAAAAAATGGGCTGGAAATACAAAGACGCCTGGATGCAGGAACATGAGGCGGAAATTGCACAGTTAATTCAGCATATTCATGATAAGGGGCCGGTACGTTCAGCCGATTTTGAGCATCCTCGTAAAGGTGCAAGCGGCTGGTGGGAATGGAAGCCGCATAAACGGCATCTGGAAGGTTTATTTACTGCCGGAAAGGTGATGGTGATTGAACGGCGCAACTTCCAGCGCGTTTATGATTTAACCCACCGAGTCATGCCTGACTGGGATGATGAGCGCGATCTCGTTTCGCAAACAGAAGCAGAAATCATCATGCTGGATAACAGTGCGCGTAGCCTGGGAATATTCCGCGAACAGTGGCTGGCAGATTACTATCGGCTGAAACGTCCGGCACTGGCGGCGTGGCGCGAAGCGAGGGCTGAACAGCAGCAAATCATTGCTGTGCATGTTGAAAAATTGGGCAATCTTTGGCTGCATGCTGATTTGCTGCCGCTACTCGAGCGTGCGCTGGCCGGAAAGCTCACTGCAACGCACAGCGCGGTACTTTCGCCTTTTGATCCTGTTGTCTGGGATCGCAAACGCGCAGAGCAGCTTTTTGATTTTAGCTACCGGCTGGAGTGCTATACCCCAGCGCCGAAACGCCAGTATGGCTATTTTGTTCTGCCGTTATTACATCGTGGGCAATTAGTTGGGCGAATGGATGCCAAAATGCATCGCCAGACAGGCATCCTTGAAGTTATCTCTCTGTGGTTACAGGAAGGCATTAAACCAACGACAACGCTGCAAAAAGGGTTACGTCAGGCGATTACTGATTTCGCTAACTGGCAGCAGGCAACGCGGGTGACATTAGGACGCTGCCCGCAAGGCCTCTTTACTGATTGCCGCACCGGCTGGGAAATAGACCCCGTCGCATAAATGATTATGATAAGATTTATGCATTCATAACCCGATCCATCTGGAGGAACTATGGATCATCGTCTGCTTGAAATCATTGCCTGCCCGGTTTGCAACGGAAAACTTTGGTATAACCAGGAAAAACAAGAACTTATTTGCAAACTGGACAACCTGGCTTTCCCGCTGCGCGATGGCATTCCAGTGTTGCTGGAAACGGAAGCCCGCGTGCTGACTGCTGATGAGAGTAAATCATGAGTTTTGTGGTCATTATTCCCGCGCGCTACGCGTCCACGCGTCTGCCCGGTAAACCATTGGTTGATATTAACGGCAAACCCATGATTGTTCATGTTCTTGAACGCGCGCGCGAATCAGGTGCCGAGCGCATCATCGTGGCAACCGATCATGAGGATGTTGCTCGCGCTGTTGAAGCCGCTGGCGGTGAAGTATGTATGACGCGCGCCGATCATCAGTCAGGAACAGAACGTCTGGCGGAAGTTGTCGAAAAATGCGCATTCAGCGACGACACGGTGATCGTTAATGTGCAGGGGGATGAACCGATGATCCCTGCGACAATCATTCGTCAGGTTGCTGATAATCTCGCCCAGCGTCAGGTGGGTATGGCGACTCTGGCGGTGCCAATCCACAATGCGGAGGAAGCGTTTAACCCGAATGCGGTGAAAGTGGTCCTCGACGCTGAAGGGTATGCACTGTACTTCTCTCGCGCCACCATTCCTTGGGATCGTGATCGTTTTGCAAAAGGCCTTGAAACCGTTGGCGATAACTTCCTGCGTCATCTTGGTATTTATGGCTACCGTGCAGGCTTTATCCGTCGTTACGTCAACTGGCAGCCAAGTCCGTTAGAACACATCGAAATGTTAGAGCAGCTTCGTGTTCTGTGGTACGGCGAAAAAATCCATGTTGCTGTCGCCCAGGAAGTTCCTGGCACAGGTGTGGATACCCCTGAAGATCTCGAGCGCGTTCGCGCTGAAATGCGCTAATTTCACTTCACGACACTCCAGCCAATTTTGGGAGGAGTGTCGTACCGTTACGATTTTCCTCAATTTTTCTTTTCAACAATTGATCTCATTCAGGTGACATCTTTTATATTGGCGCTCATTATGAAAGCAGTAGCTTTTATGAGGGTAATCTGAATGGAACAGCTGCGTGCCGAATTAAGCCATTTACTGGGCGAAAAACTCAGTCGTATTGAGTGCGTCAATGAAAAAGCGGATACGGCGTTGTGGGCTTTGTATGACAGCCAGGGAAACCCAATGCCGTTAATGGCAAGAAGCTTTAGTACGCCCGGAAAAGCCCGACAACTGGCATGGAAAACCACCATGCTGGCAAGAAGTGGGACTGTCCGTATGCCGATTATTTATGGTGTGATGACGCATGAAGAACACCCTGGCCCCGATGTCCTGCTACTGGAGCGGATGCGTGGTGTTTCGGTGGAGGCACCAGCCCGAACACCAGAACGCTGGGAACAGCTTAAAGATCAAATCGTTGAAGCCTTACTGGCCTGGCACCGTCAGGACAGTCGCGGTTGCGTCGGCGCGGTCGACAATACTCAGGAAAATTTCTGGCCCTCATGGTACCGGCAACATGTTGAAGTGCTATGGACCACGCTCAATCAGTTCAATAACACCGGTCTAACGATGCAGGATAAGCGGATCCTGTTTCGTACTCGCGAATGTCTCCCGGCATTATTTGAAGGCTTTAACGACAATTGTGTGCTGATTCACGGTAACTTCTGTTTACGCAGCATGCTGAAAGATTCGCGCAGCGATCAGTTACTGGCGATGGTCGGGCCGGGACTAATGCTTTGGGCACCGCGAGAATATGAACTGTTCCGACTAATGGATAATTCTCTGGCGGAAGATTTGCTCTGGAGTTACCTGCAACGCGCGCCAGTGGCGGAGTCGTTCATCTGGCGGCGTTGGTTGTATGTGTTATGGGATGAAGTTGCGCAACTGGTTAATACCGGACGATTTAGTCGGCGCAACTTCGATCTGGCATCAAAATCACTCTTGCCGTGGCTCGCCTGACGAACCTTTTAGCCACTGCCAGATGCGGCCAAGCGTTTCATAGCCAACACGATCGCTATGCATCAACCAAACCGGAGAAGGGATTGCCCGTTCCCACGGATTAAGCGGCGAGTCGATGGCCAACTGATTCGCCGGGGCTGGCAGCGGATTTAGCCCTTCCTGCTGAAAAAAGATCATCGCCCGCGGCAGATGTGATGCGGAGGTCACCAGCAGGAAAGGGGCGTCACCAATCGCCTGTTTCACTGCCGCAGCTTCTTCTTCGGTATCTTTTGGCAAATCCAGGGTGATAATTTGCTCGCGCGGCACGCCCAGCGATTGCGCAACTCGGGCACCTACTTCCGCTGTACTCACCGTATTGGTTTTTGCTACGCCTCCCGTGAAGATCAGTTTTGATCCCGGATTTTCGCGCCATAAGCGAATACCTTCATTCAGGCGGGGCAGACTGTTATTGATTAAATTCGAGCTTGGTGCCCACTGCGGGTTCCAGGTATAACCACCTCCGAGCACCACGATATAGTCCACTTTTTGCGAATTATTCCATGTCGGATAGGTGCTTTCGATGGGACGCAGCAGGCGGTCGGCTACCGGTTGCAAACTCAATAACAAGAGCGCCAGCCACCCAATGCTAATAAAAATCTTCCCGGTTTTTTGAAAACGGCTAAACCACAGCAGCGCCAGGCCAGCGCCAATAATCAACAACATCAGCGGAAGTGGCAGCAACATATTGCCAATCACTTTTTTCAGTGTAAAAAGCATCCTTTCTGGTTCCTTTTTTAACCATATAGCAAGGGATCGCCAGCGATATTACACCAGACGGGTTCATTCTCGCCGTGGCTGTGACAAAATAGCGTCTTTATCAGAAAACGTCTTAGCCAACCGGTGGAGAAAGCAATGCAGGATCGCAATTTTGATGATATTGCGGAAAAGTTTTCCCGTAACATTTACGGCACCACCAAAGGGCAGCTTCGACAGGCTATTCTGTGGCAGGATCTCGATCGCGTGCTGGCGGAAATGGGCCCGCAAAAACTGCGTGTGCTGGATGCTGGCGGTGGAGAAGGGCAGACCGCAATCAAAATGGCTGAGCGCGGGCATCAGGTCATTTTATGCGATCTTTCTGCGCAGATGATCGACCGCGCAAAACAGGCGGCAGAAGCAAAAGGTGTGAGCGACAACATGCAATTTATACATTGCGCCGCTCAGGATGTTGCTTCGCATTTGGAAACGCCCGTTGATCTGATATTGTTCCATGCGGTGCTCGAGTGGGTGGCCGATCCCCGCAGCGTATTACAGACCCTGTGGTCAGTGTTGCGTCCAGGCGGTGTGTTGTCGTTAATGTTCTACAATGCGCACGGCTTGCTGATGCATAACATGGTCGCCGGGAATTTTGATTACGTGCAGGCGGGAATGCCGAAAAAGAAAAAACGGACGCTTTCGCCAGATTATCCACGCGACCCGGCGCAGGTTTATCTGTGGCTGGAAGAAGCTGGTTGGCAAATTATGGGTAAGACAGGCGTTCGCGTGTTTCATGATTATCTGCGCGAGAAGCACCAGCAGCGCGACTGCTATGAAGCATTACTTGAATTAGAAACGCGTTATTGCCGTCAGGAACCGTATATTACCCTGGGGCGTTATATTCATGTCACCGCGCGCAAACCGCAGAGCAAGGATAAAGTATGAGTGAATTTTCCCAGACAGTCCCCGAACTGGTTGCCTGGGCCAGAAAAAATGACTTCTCCATCTCGCTGCCGGTAGACCGACTCTCTTTTCTGCTGGCGGTTGCCACGCTGAACGGCGAGCGTCTGGATGGTGAGATGAGTGAAGGCGAGCTGGTGGATGCATTCCGCCATGTGAGTGATGCGTTTGAGCAAACCAGCGAAACCATCGGCGTGCGCGCCAACAACGCGATCAACGACATGGTGCGTCAACGTCTGCTGAACCGCTTTACCAGCGAGCAGGCGGAAGGGAACGCAATTTACCGTCTGACGCCGCTCGGCATTGGCATCACTGACTATTACATTCGTCAGCGCGAGTTTTCTACGCTGCGCCTTTCTATGCAATTGTCGATTGTGGCGGGTGAGCTCAAACGCGCAGCAGATGCCGCCGAAGAGGGCGGTGATGAATTTCACTGGCACCGTAATGTTTATGCGCCACTGAAATATTCGGTAGCAGAAATTTTCGACAGTATCGACCTGACGCAACGTCTGATGGATGAACAGCAGCAGCAGGTGAAGGATGATATCGCCCAGTTGTTGAACAAAGACTGGCGGGCGGCGATTTCCAGCTGTGAATTGTTGCTTTCAGAAACTTCCGGCACGCTGCGTGAATTGCAGGATACGCTGGAAGCGGCAGGCGATAAATTGCAGGCCAACCTGTTACGCATTCAGGATGCGACGATGACCCATGACGATCTGCATTTTGTCGATCGTCTGGTATTCGATCTGCAGAGCAAACTTGACCGTATTATCAGCTGGGGCCAGCAATCCATCGATTTGTGGATTGGCTACGACCGCCACGTACACAAATTTATTCGTACTGCGATCGATATGGATAAAAACCGCGTCTTTGCTCAGCGGTTACGTCAGTCGGTACAAACCTATTTTGATGAGCCGTGGGCGCTAACTTATGCCAATGCCGATCGTCTGCTGGATATGCGTGACGAAGAGATGGCTCTGCGCGATGAAGAAGTGACAGGAGAACTTCCTGAGGATCTGGAGTACGAAGAGTTTAACGAGATCCGCGAACAGCTGGCGGCGATCATTGAAGAACAACTTGCCGTGTACAAAACCAGACAAGTGCCGCTGGATCTTGGTCTGGTGGTACGCGAATATCTGTCACAGTATCCGCGTGCACGTCACTTTGACGTTGCGCGCATTGTTATTGATCAGGCGGTACGTCTTGGCGTAGCGCAAGCAGATTTCACCGGACTGCCAGCGAAATGGCAGCCGATTAATGATTACGGAGCCAAGGTACAGGCGCATGTCATCGACAAATATTGAACAAGTGATGCCGGTTAAGCTGGCGCAGGCGCTGGCGAATCCGTTATTTCCGGCGCTGGACAGCGCCTTACGTTCAGGCCGCCATATTGGCCTCGACGAACTGGATAATCATGCATTCCTGATGGATTTTCAGGAATATCTGGAAGAGTTTTACGCGCGTTATAACGTTGAGCTTATTCGTGCACCGGAAGGGTTCTTCTATTTACGCCCACGTTCCACCACTCTTATCCCGCGTTCCGTCTTGTCGGAACTGGATATGATGGTCGGGAAAATCCTCTGTTATCTCTATCTCAGCCCGGAACGGCTGGCGAACGAGGGGATTTTCACCCAGCAGGAACTGTACGACGAACTGCTCACCCTGGCCGATGAAGCGAAACTGCTGAAACTGGTGAACAACCGTTCAACCGGTTCAGACGTTGACCGCCAGAAGTTGCAGGAAAAAGTACGTTCTTCGCTCAACCGTCTGCGTCGTTTGGGTATGGTGTGGTTTATGGGCCACGACAGCAGCAAGTTCCGCATTACCGAATCGGTGTTCCGCTTCGGAGCCGATGTGCGTGCTGGCGACGATCCCCGTGAAGCACAGCGTCGCCTGATTCGTGATGGCGAAGCAATGCCGATTGAAAATCATCTGCAACTCAACGATGAAACCGAAGAGAGTCAGCCAGATAGCGGAGAGGAAGAATAATGATTGAACGCGGTAAATTTCGCTCACTGACGCTGATTAACTGGAACGGCTTTTTTGCCCGAACTTTTGACCTCGATGAGCTGGTTACGACGCTCTCCGGCGGTAACGGGGCGGGTAAATCCACCACAATGGCGGCGTTCGTTACGGCGCTGATCCCCGACCTGACCCTGCTGCATTTCCGTAACACCACGGAAGCCGGGGCCACCAGCGGTTCGCGCGATAAAGGTCTGCACGGTAAGCTGAAAGCGGGTGTCTGTTATTCGATGCTCGACACCATTAACTCGCGCCACCAGCGTGTGGTGGTCGGTGTGCGTCTGCAACAGGTTGCCGGACGCGATCGTAAAGTCGATATCAAACCGTTTGCCATTCAGGGCCTGCCGATGTCGGTGCTGCCGACGCAGCTGGTGACCGAAACCCTCAACGAACGCCAGGCGCGTGTACTGCCGCTGAACGAGCTGAAAGACAAGCTCGAGGCGATGGAAGGCGTGCAGTTTAAGCAGTTCAACTCCATTACCGATTACCACTCGCTGATGTTCGATCTGGGCATCATCGCGCGTCGTCTGCGCTCAGCGTCTGACCGTAGCAAATTCTATCGTCTGATCGAAGCTTCGCTGTACGGCGGGATCTCCAGCGCCATTACGCGCTCTCTGCGCGACTACCTGTTGCCGGAAAACAGCGGCGTGCGGAAAGCGTTCCAGGACATGGAAGCGGCGCTGCGCGAAAACCGCATGACGCTGGAAGCGATTCGTGTCACCCAGTCGGACCGTGACCTGTTTAAGCATCTGATCAGCGAAGCCACCAACTACGTGGCGGCGGACTACATGCGTCACGCCAACGAGCGCCGTGTCCATCTCGACAAAGCCCTGGAATTTCGTCGCGAGCTACACACTTCGCGTCAGCAACTGGCGGCTGAGCAGTACAAACACGTCGATATGGCGCGTGAGCTGGCAGAGCACAACGGTGCCGAAGGCGATCTGGAAGCAGATTATCAGGCGGCCAGCGATCACCTGAACCTGGTGCAAACCGCACTGCGTCAGCAGGAGAAGATCGAACGTTACGAAGCGGATCTCGATGAGCTGCAGATCCGTCTGGAAGAGCAAAACGAAGTGGTGGCAGAAGCCATCGAACGCCAGGAAGAGAACGAGGCTCGTGCGGAAGCTGCCGAACTGGAAGTGGACGAGCTGAAAAGCCAGCTTGCTGACTATCAGCAGGCGCTGGACGTCCAGCAAACGCGCGCGATCCAGTATAACCAGGCGGTTGCTGCGCTTAATCGTGCCAAAGAACTGTGCCATCTGCCGGACTTAACCGCCGACAGCGCCGCCGAATGGCTGGAAACCTTCCAGGCGAAAGAGCTGGAAGCGACTGAAAAAATGCTCTCTCTTGAGCAGAAAATGAGCATGGCGCAAACCGCGCACAGCCAGTTTGAGCAGGCTTATCAGCTGGTGGTGGCAATCAACGGCCCGCTGGCGCGTAACGAGGCGTGGGATGTCGCTCGCGAACTGCTGCGCGAAGGGGTCGATCAGCGTCACCTGGCAGAGCAGGTTCAACCGTTGCGGATGCGCTTAAGCGAACTGGAACAGCGTCTGCGCGAGCAGCAAGAAGCCGAACGCCTGCTGGCAGATTTCTGCAAACGTCAGGGCAAGAATTTTGATATTGATGAACTGGAAGCTCTGCATCAGGAGCTGGAAGCGCGCATTGCCTCTCTTTCCGATAGCGTGTCTAACGCCCGCGAAGAGCGTATGGCACTGCGTCAGGAGCAGGAACAGCTGCAGTCTCGCATTCAGAGTTTGATGCAGCGTGCGCCGGTTTGGCTGGCTGCGCAAAACAGTCTCAACCAGTTGAGCGAACAGTGCGGCGAAGAGTTCTCCTCCAGCCAGGACGTCACCGAATATCTGCAACAGTTGCTGGAGCGTGAGCGCGAGGCGATTGTTGAACGCGATGAAGTAGGCGCGCGCAAAAACGCCGTCGATGAAGAGATCGAACGTTTAAGCCAGCCAGGTGGTTCTGAAGACCAGCGTTTGAATGCGCTGGCGGAGCGTTTTGGCGGCGTGCTGCTGTCAGAAATTTATGACGACGTTAGCCTGGAAGATGCGCCGTACTTCTCGGCGCTGTATGGCCCGTCACGCCACGCCATTGTGGTGCCAGATCTGTCACAGGTAACCGAACACCTGGAAGGCTTGACCGATTGCCCGGAAGATCTCTATCTGATCGAAGGGGATCCGCAGTCATTCGATGACAGCGTGTTCAGCGTTGATGAGCTGGAAAAAGCGGTAGTGGTGAAAATCGCCGATCGTCAGTGGCGTTATTCACGTTTCCCGGAAGTGCCGCTGTTTGGACGCGCGGCGCGCGAAAGCCGCATCGAAAGCCTCCATGCCGAGCGTGAAGTGCTTTCCGAACGCTTCGCCACGCTCTCCTTTGATGTACAGAAAACCCAGCGTCTGCATCAGGCGTTCAGCCGCTTTATCGGTAGTCATCTGGCGGTGGCGTTTGAGTCTGACCCGGAAGCAGAAATCCGTCAACTGAACAGCCGTCGCGTCGAACTGGAGCGGGCGCTGAGTAATCATGAAAATGATAACCAGCAGCAGCGTATTCAATTTGAGCAGGCGAAAGAGGGCGTTACGGCGCTGAACCGCATTCTGCCGCGTCTCAACCTGTTGGCTGATGACAGCCTGGCAGATCGCGTCGATGAAATCCGCGAACGTCTGGATGAAGCCCAGGAAGCCGCGCGTTTTGTTCAGCAGTTCGGTAATCAACTGGCGAAACTGGAACCGATCGTTTCGGTATTGCAGAGTGACCCGGAACAGTTCGAACAGTTAAAAGAAGATTACGCGTACTCTCAGCAGATGCAGCGCGATGCCCGTCAGCAGGCGTTTGCCCTGACGGAAGTGGTGCAGCGTCGTGCGCACTTTAGCTACTCTGACTCTGCAGAAATGCTTAGCGGTAACAGCGATCTCAACGAAAAACTGCGTGAACGTCTGGAACAGGCGGAAGCGGAGCGTACCCGCGCGCGTGAAGCGTTGCGCGGACACGCAGCGCAGTTGAGTCAGTACAACCAGGTGCTGGCTTCGCTGAAAAGTTCTTACGACACCAAAAAAGAGCTACTCAATGATCTGCAACGTGAATTGCAGGATATCGGCGTGCGAGCTGATAGCGGGGCAGAAGAGCGGGCGCGTATTCGCCGTGACGAGCTGCACGCGCAACTGAGCAATAACCGTTCACGCCGCAATCAACTGGAAAAAGCGCTTACCTTCTGCGAAGCAGAGATGGACAACCTGACCCGCAAACTGCGCAAGCTGGAGCGGGATTACTTTGAGATGCGCGAGCAGGTAGTGACCGCGAAAGCGGGCTGGTGTGCAGTCATGCGCATGGTGAAAGATAACGGCGTTGAGCGCCGCTTACACCGTCGTGAGCTGGCTTATCTCTCCGCTGATGATTTGCGTTCCATGTCGGATAAGGCGTTAGGTGCGCTGCGTCTGGCAGTGGCAGATAACGAACATCTGCGCGATGTGCTGCGCATGTCGGAAGATCCAAAACGTCCGGAACGTAAAATTCAGTTCTTCGTGGCGGTTTATCAGCATCTGCGTGAACGTATTCGTCAGGATATTATTCGTACCGATGATCCGGTGGAAGCTATCGAACAGATGGAGATCGAACTTAGCCGTCTGACCGAAGAGTTAACCTCCCGTGAACAGAAACTGGCGATCAGTTCCCGCAGCGTGGCGAACATTATTCGCAAAACCATTCAGCGCGAACAGAACCGTATCCGTATGCTCAACCAGGGTTTGCAGAACGTATCGTTTGGTCAGGTGAACAGCGTACGTCTGAACGTGAACGTGCGTGAAACGCACGCCATGCTGCTGGATGTGCTCTCTGAACAGCACGAGCAGCATCAGGATCTGTTTAACAGCAACCGTCTGACCTTCTCGGAAGCGCTGGCGAAATTGTATCAACGTCTTAATCCGCAGATTGATATGGGGCAGCGCACGCCGCAGACCATTGGCGAAGAACTGCTGGATTACCGCAACTATCTGGAAATGGAAGTTGAGGTTAACCGTGGTTCTGATGGTTGGCTGCGCGCAGAGTCTGGTGCATTGTCGACCGGTGAGGCGATTGGTACCGGTATGTCGATTCTGGTGATGGTGGTACAAAGCTGGGAAGATGAATCTCGCCGCCTGCGCGGTAAAGATATCTCTCCTTGCCGCCTGCTGTTCCTCGATGAAGCCGCGCGACTGGACGCCCGTTCTATCGCCACGCTGTTTGAATTGTGTGAACGTTTGCAAATGCAGCTCATCATCGCAGCGCCGGAAAATATCAGTCCGGAAAAAGGCACCACCTATAAACTGGTACGTAAAGTCTTCCAGAATACCGAACACGTTCACGTCGTCGGCCTGCGAGGATTTGCGCCGCAACTCCCTGAAACGCTTCCAGGAAGTGACGAAGCGCCTTCCCAGGCGAGTTAAAATGAAGGCGGCAGCAATGCCGCCTTTTCTTTTTCCGAAAACTCCGTTTCTGCACTAAAAAAGTGGCACATTACGGCGCGCTTTTCTTTAAACTTCTTTACATTAGGTTATGTAAAAACGTATCGGCGTTTATATACTGAAGATAAGCCTGATGAGTAACAGGCTTGCTCGTCATACTTTCGTGAGTATTGGCGTTGTACAGGCAAGTCGTAAAATAACAGCCTGGCTATTCAGAGTATGATAAAAACAGGGGGCAAGGGATGTTGCTTAATATGATGTGTGGTCGTCGGCTGTCGGCAATCAGTTTGTGCCTGGCCGTAACATTCGCTCCACTGTTCAATGCGCAGGCCGATGAGCCTGAAGTAATCCCTGGCGACAGCCCGGTGGCTGTCAGTGAACAGGGCGAGGCACTGCCGCAGGCGCAAGCCACGGCAATAATGGCGGGGATCCAGCCATTGCCTGAAGGTGCGGCAGAAAAAGCCCGCACGCAAATCGAATCTCAATTACCCGCAGGTTACAAGCCGGTTTATCTTAACCAGCTTCAACTGTTGTATGCCGCACGCGATATGCAACCCATGTGGGAAAACCGTGATGCTGTTAAAGCCTTCCAGCAACAGCTGGCAGAGGTGGCGATTGCCGGTTTCCAGCCGCAGTTTAATAAATGGGTAGAGTTACTGACCGATCCTGGTGTTAACGGGATGGCACGCGACGTCGTGCTCTCTGATGCGATGATGGGCTATCTCCATTTCATTGCAAATATTCCGGTCAAAGGCACTCGCTGGCTATATAGCAGTAAACCTTATGCGCTTGCAACGCCGCCGCTTTCGGTGATTAACCAATGGCAGCTGGCGCTGGATAAAGGTCAATTGCCGACGTTTGTTGCAGGACTGGCACCGCAGCATCCGCAATATGCGGCGATGCATGAATCGTTACTGGCCTTACTCAGTGACACCAAACCGTGGCCTCAACTGACCGGTAAAGCAACGTTGCGCCCAGGGCAGTGGAGTAACGACGTAGCGGCGTTGCGCGAAATATTGCAACGCACAGGCATGTTGGACGGGGGGCCGAAAATTACTCTACCTGGCGATGACACGCCAACTGACACGGTAGTCAGCCCATCCGCTGTTACTGTTGAAACAGCAGAAACTAAGCCGATGGACAAGCAAACGACGTCTCGTAGTAAACCTGCGCCTGCCGTTCGTGCCGCCTACGATAATGAACTGGTGGAAGCCGTTAAACGTTTTCAGGCATGGCAAGGATTGGGAGCAGATGGCGCTATTGGCCCGGCAACGCGTGACTGGTTAAACGTAACGCCCGCCCAGCGTGCTGGCGTGTTGGCACTCAACATCCAGCGATTGCGCTTGCTGCCAACAGAGCTTTCTACCGGGATCATGGTTAACATTCCAGCCTATTCGCTGGTCTACTATCAGAACGGCAATCAGGTACTGGATTCGCGAGTCATTGTCGGTCGCCCCGATCGCAAAACGCCGATGATGAGCAGTGCACTTAACAACGTAGTGGTAAACCCGCCGTGGAACGTACCACCAACTCTGGCACGCAAAGATATTCTGCCGAAAGTGCGCAACGATCCGGGATACCTCGAAAGCCATGGCTATACGGTGATGCGCGGCTGGAACAGCAGAGAAGCGATTGACCCATGGCAGGTTGACTGGTCTACAATCACGGCCTCGAATTTACCGTTCCGCTTCCAGCAGGCTCCAGGCCCACGGAACTCGCTGGGGCGCTATAAATTCAATATGCCGAGTTCAGAGGCCATTTATTTGCATGACACGCCGAACCACAATCTGTTCAAGCGTGATACACGCGCATTGAGCTCAGGCTGTGTACGAGTGAATAAAGCTTCCGATCTGGCGAATATGCTGTTGCAGGATGCAGGATGGAATGACAAACGTATTTCTGATGCGCTGAAGCAAGGCGATACGCGTTACGTCAATATTCGGCAGTCGATTCCGGTGAATCTCTACTACCTGACGGCCTTTGTTGGTGCAGATGGTCGTACCCAGTATCGTACAGATATTTACAATTATGATCTACCTGCGCGATCCAGCTCGCAAATCGTATCGAAAGCGGAACAATTAATCAGGTAAATGAAGCAGTTCGGGGAAATCAGTTGTCGTAATAATTAGCATGATCGGGGGCGATTCTCTGCAGCCCCCGTCACTGCTGGGGTTGAGTCATCTTGACGTCTGCTTTACGGGCGGTTAAGGTGCCTCTTGTGCGCCAGAAGTGCATATAAACGATAACATTGACCTGTAGACTTGATTATCATGGACAAATTCGACGCTAATCGCCGCAAACTGCTGGCGCTTGGTGGCGTTGCACTCGGTGCCGCCATCCTGCCGACTCCTGCGTTTGCAACACTCTCTACCCCACGCCCGCGCATTTTGACACTCAATAATCTTCATACCGGAGAGTCAATCAAAGCGGAGTTTTTCGATGGCAGAGGCTATATTCAGGAAGAATTGGCAAAACTTAACCATTTTTTCCGCGATTACCGCGCGAACAAAATAAAGTCCATCGACCCAGGATTATTCGATCAGTTGTATCGCCTGCAAGGGTTATTAGGTACCCGCAAACCGGTGCAACTCATTTCCGGTTATCGTTCCATTGATACCAACAATGAACTACGCGCCCGCAGCCGTGGAGTAGCGAAGAAAAGCTATCACACGAAAGGGCAGGCGATGGATTTCCATATTGAAGGTATCGCGTTAAGCAATATTCGCAAAGCCGCGTTATCTATGCGCGCAGGTGGTGTAGGATATTACCCACGTAGTAACTTTGTGCATATTGATACCGGGCCAGCACGGCACTGGTAGCAATTGCTTAACGAAACAGGGGCAGTATGAACTATCGTATTATTCCGGTCACCGCATTCTCCCAGAACTGTTCATTGATCTGGTGTGAACAAACCCGCTTGGCCGCACTGGTCGATCCTGGCGGCGATGCGGAAAAAATCAAACAGGAAGTTGACGCCAGCGGCCTGACACTGATGCAGATCCTGCTGACGCATGGTCATCTGGACCACGTTGGTGCAGCGGCGGAACTGGCGCAACATTACGGCGTGCCGGTTTTTGGCCCGGAAAAAGAAGATGAGTTCTGGCTGCAAGGCTTGCCTGCGCAAAGTCGTATGTTTGGTCTGGAAGAGTGCCAGCCGCTGACGCCGGATCGTTGGCTGAACGAAGGCGATACCATCAGCATAGGGAATGTGGCTTTACAGGTGTTACATTGCCCTGGGCATACGCCGGGTCATGTCGTGTTTTTTGATGATCGGGCAAAGCTGCTGATTTCTGGCGACGTTATTTTCAAAGGCGGAGTAGGGCGCAGTGACTTCCCGCGTGGCGATCATAATCAACTGATTTCTTCAATCAAAGATAAGTTGCTGCCACTGGGGGATGACGTGACATTTATTCCGGGTCACGGACCATTATCCACACTTGGTTATGAGCGTCTGCATAATCCCTTCCTGCAAGACGAAATGCCCGTCTGGTAAAGGCGCATAAAAAAGCCCGCTTTTTAAGCGGGCTTCATTGTTTTTAACGCTTACAGCACTGCCACAATCGCTTCGCACAGCGGAGCCATGTTATCTGGTGTCATCCCGGCTACGTTCACACGACCAGAAGCAACAGCATACACGCCAAACTCTTCGCGCAGACGCAGCACTTGTTCTTTTGTCAGACCACTGAAGGAGAACATGCCGTTCTGTTTGATGATAAAGCTGAAGTCGCGGTTTGCGCCTTTTTCCTGCAGCGTATTGACGAACAACTGACGCATACGCTGAATACGCTGGCGCATATCAGTCAGCTCTTGTTCCCAAATCGCACGTAACGCATCGTTGCTCAGGATGGTGGCAACAACAGAAGCGCCGTGTGCTGGTGGGTTAGAGTAGTTAGCGCGAATCGCCGCTTTCATTTGGCTGAATGCGCGATCAACGGTTTCACTGTCAGCAGCAACCAGAGTACAAGCGCCAACACGCTCGTTGTACAGGCCAAAGTTTTTAGAGTAGGAACTGGCAACAATCAGCTCTTTATGCATAGCCGCGAAAGCGCGCAGTCCTTCAGCATCTTCTTCCAGACCACGGGCAAACCCCTGGTAAGCGAAGTCAAACAGCGGTAACCAGCCTTTCTCAACGGAAAGTTGTGCCAGTGTCTGCCATTGTTCCAGCGTAGGGTCGATACCGGTTGGGTTATGGCAGCAGCCATGGAACAGCACTACGTCGCCAGCCTGAGCTTCGTTCAGGCTGTTAATCAGTGCATCGAAGTCAAGGGTGTGATTTTCCGCATCATAATAAGCGTATTCACGAACTTCCAGACCTGCAGAGTTAAAGACGCTCTTATGGTTCGGCCAGCTTGGGTTGCTCACCCACACACGCTTAACGCTGGTATTTTTTGCCAGGAAATCGGCAGCCACGCGTAGTGCGCCAGTGCCACCCGGAGTCTGTGCCGTGCGAGCACGTTTGTCATTGATCAGGGCGCTACCTTTACCAAACAGCAGTTCCTGAGTGCAGCGACCAAATTCAGGGATGCCGTCAATGCCGAGGTAATTTTTGGTGGTTTCATTTTCGAGCAGATACTGTTCAGCTTTTTTCACGCTGGTCAGTACCGGGGTTTTGCCCGTCTCATCTTTATAGACACCAATCCCGAGGTTAATTTTGCCGGGACGTTCATCGGCACGAAACAGATCGGCCAGGCCCAGAATCGGGTCGGCAGGAGCGGCGGTAATGTTCTCAAACATGACGAGGTTCCATTATGGTTACAGAAGGGAAGTCCGCTATCAGGGTAACGGGAGATTTACAAAATTCCAACTATTACTGATGAAAACGCAGGCTGTTTTTGCAAGACGTGAGATTGCTCTGGAAGGCATAAAAAAAACAGGACCAAAGTCCTGTTTTTTCGGCATTTAACAAAGAGGTGTGCTATTAGAACTGGTAAACGATACCCACAGCTACGGTGTCGTCAGAACCTACGCCCAGTTTGTTGTCAGAATCGATCTGGTTGATGATGTAGTCAACATAGGTGGACATGTTTTTGTTGAAGTAGTAGGTTGCGCCCACTTCAAAGTAGTTCACCAGATCAACATCACCGATACCTTCTACGTCTTTCGCTTTAGATTTGGTGTAAGCGATGGACGGACGCAGACCGAAATCGAACTGGTATTGCGCAACTAACAGAACGTCTTGCGTTTTGTTGGCGAAGCCGCTGATGTTTGTAAATTTATTAGTGATCGGCGTAGCGTTACGGGTTTCACCGTAGTTCGCTGCCAGGTAGATGTTGTTCGCGTCATACTTCAGACCAGTAGCCCACTGTTCAGCTTTTTTACCGTTGCCAAGAGGTTGAGCTTCTTGCAGGTTGGTACGGTCAGCGGCGCCATAAGCACCAACGATACCAAAGCCTTCGTATTCGTAGCTGATAGAACCGCCAACACCGTCGCCGTTAGAGCGGCGTGCAGTGTCACGCTCGTTTTTACCCAGGTACTGAACAGCGAAGTTCAGGCCATCAACCAGACCAAAGAAGTTGGAGTTACGATAGGTAGCAACGCCGCCAACACGACCAACGAAGAAGTCATCGCTGTATGCAGTATCACCACCAAATTCTGGCAGCATATCGGTGTAACCCAGTGCGTCATAAACCACACCGTAGTTACGGCCGTAATCGAAAGAACCAACGTCAGCGTATTTAAGACCCGCGAATGCCAGACGCGTTTTGTTACCAGTTTGAGCGTCAGCGCCTTCAGAGTTGTTACCCTGGAAGTTATATTCCCACTGACCATAACCGGTCAGATCGGAATTGATTTGAGTTTCCCCTTTAAAACCAAGACGGGCATAGGTCATGTCGCCATTGCCACCGTAACTGTTTTCACCGTTACCCTTGGAGAAATAATGCAGACCGACAGCTTTACCGTACAGATCTACTTTGTTGCCATCTTTGTTATAGATTTCTGCAGCGTTTGCAGTACCTGCTACTAACAGAGCAGGGACGATCACTGCCAGAATATTGCGCTTCATCATTATTTATTACCCTCATGGTTTTTTTTATGACACCTGCCACTGCCGTCAATAAGTTCTGTCAATAAAAATTTACGGAACTATTGATGAGAGTTTGGTGTCTTTATGTGTCTGCAGGCATCTTTCCATTCAAACTAACGTTTCGCTACCGTGAAAGTGCTACAAAGATAAAGATTTGGTTTCAAAAAGAAAAAATATGTAACTAAAAGTAAAAATTAAGGAACTTTGTGAACACCGTCATATTTCCATAGAGGCGTGATGATATTTACAGCAATTTTTATCTATTTATATGATTTCCTTATATTTAAATTAACTAAACGGAAATTTTGTTTCTGATGGAAACTTTATCGACCTGGCACAAAATCCTCTTTCAGACATCCAGAATGCCAAAAAATAGTATGAAAATTGTGCTATCAGCTAAGAAAAAACTAATCCGCAATAAGAATGCGGGTTATTTTTTGTGCGTAAATGTTGCAATGTAATATTCCGTAACAGGATGATCGTTATGGCGGGGTTGCAAATAGATTGCTTGACTTAACAAACAGATAACTTGACAGAAAGGATAAAAAAAGAGCCAGCGGGTGCTGGCTCTTGAAGACGCTAAATTAGAAGCTGGCGTTACGCGGAGTACGTGGGAACGGAATCACATCACGCACGTTTTGCACACCAGTTACGTAAGCAATCAGGCGTTCAAAACCAAGACCGAAACCGGAATGCGGAACAGTACCGTAGCGACGCAGATCGCGATACCACCAGTAATCTTCTTTATTCAGGCCCATTTCCAGCATACGCTCGTCCAGCACGTCCAGACGTTCTTCACGCTGGGAGCCACCAATGATCTCACCGATGCCCGGAGCCAGAACGTCCATAGCCGCAACGGTTTTACCGTCTTCGTTAAGGCGCATATAGAACGCTTTAATATCTTTCGGATAGTTTTTAACCACTACCGGTGCTTTAAAGTGTTCTTCCGCCAGATAACGCTCATGCTCAGAAGAGAGATCAACGCCCCAGTAAACTGGGTTTTCAAACTTCCTGCCGCAGTTTTCGAGAATAGTCACTGCGTCGGTGTAATCCACCTGCGCAAAATCGGCTTCAATGAAGCGTTCCAGACGTGAAACGGCATCTTTATCTACGCGTTCAGCGAAGAATTTCATGTCGTCAGCGCGTTCTTCGAGAACCGCTTTGAAGACATATTTCAGCATGGCTTCAGCCAGACCCGCGATATCGTTCAGGTTAGCAAACGCCACTTCCGGCTCCAGCATCCAGAATTCCGCCAGGTGACGGCTGGTGTTGGAGTTTTCAGCACGGAAAGTCGGGCCGAAGGTATAAATTTTGGACAATGCGCAAGCGTAGGTTTCGCCGTTCAACTGGCCAGATACGGTCAGGAAAGACTCTTTACCAAAGAAGTCTTTGTCGAAATCCACTTTGCCCTGATCGTTACGCGGCAGGTTTTCCAGATCCAGCGTAGAAACGCGGAACATTTCGCCAGCCCCTTCGGTATCAGACGCAGTAATCAGTGGCGTTGAAACCCAGAAGAATCCCTGCTCGTTAAAGAAGCGATGCAGCGCCTGCGCCAGCGTATGGCGAACGCGCGCGACGGCACCAATCAGGTTTGTGCGCGGACGCAGGTGAGCGACTTCACGCAGATACTCAATGCTGTGGCGTTTTGCCGCCATCGGGTAAGTGTCTGGATCTTCAACCCAACCAGCAACTTCAACCTTGCTGGCCTGAATTTCAAATTGTTGCCCCTGGCCCGGCGATGCCACGACTTTACCCGTCACAATGACCGAGCAACCGGTGGTCAGACGCAGGACGTCTTCATTGTAATTGGGCAGAGAATTATTGATGACAGCCTGTACAGGATCAAAGCAGGAACCGTCATAAACGGCGAGGAAGGAGATGCCAGCTTTTGAATCTCGGCGGGTACGTACCCATCCGCGCACGGTGACTTCGCTGTCAACGGCTACGCGGCCCTGGAGTACGTCGGCTACAGGCACAACGCTCATAATATTCTCTCTGTTAATAGTCGGAAAAAATAAACACTTGTCCACCCGTAAATGGGGGGATACCTATGTTACCTGGCATCTGCAATCAGACAAGCAGAATTCGCAAATGCAGCGAAAGATTTCGGAATTAAAGGTAAAAAAAGGGAGCCGATTAGCTCCCTGATGATATTAACTGGCTTTTTTAATATGCGGAAGGTCGAACGCTTTGCGCAGCGCCCGAACAAACGCTTTATCGTGGCAGATAGTTTTGCCAGGGCTGTCAGAAAGTTTCGCCACCGGTTTACCGTTACACTCTACCAACTTAATGACAATATTCAGGGGTTTTACCTGGGGGATATCGCAGGTCAGGCGAGTCCCAATACCAAAACTTAATTGCACGCGGGAAGAGAAGTGGCGGTATAGCTCAACCGCTTTGCGTAAATCCAGATTGTCAGAGAAAACCAGCGTTTTACTCTGTGGATCAATTCCCAGCTTCTCATAATGTGCAATGGCTTTTTCACCCCATTCAACCGGGTCGCCGGAGTCATGACGCAGGCCCTGATAGCGACTGGCGAACTCGACACCGAAATCACGCAGGAAAGCATCCATAGTGATGCAGTCGGTTAATGCAATGCCAAGTTGGTCGGGATATTCTTCCAGCCAGGCAGCAAGTGCAGCTCGCTGGCTGTTGGCAAGATCCGGACTGATTTGCTGATGCGCCTGGAACCATTCGTGTGCTTGTGTTCCCATTGGCGTGAGGGAAAGCCGACGCGCCAGATCGTAGTTGCTGGTGCCCACGAACCAGGATTCCTGTTGCAGACGTTTCACGATGGTTTCTTGTACTTCACGAGAAAAACGTCGGCGGGTGCCAAAATCCATCAGATGGAAGCGCGACATATCAAGACCGGCGGTTAATGCCGAGAAATCGGCTAATTTGCTTTCCAGCGTGTCGAGGGCTTGCGCAACGTCGGCCTGCGGTGAGCGATAGCGATGTACCATTTCACTGATAACCGCCAGCAAAGGAACTTCCCAGAGGATGACTTCACGCCACGGGCCGCTTAAACGAATATCCAGCTTGCCATTATCGTTGGACACGGTGACTTGTTCCGGGTTAAAGCGGAACTCGCGTAGCCAGTTAAGATAGTCGGCCTTAAAGAAAGGCAGGGCTGAGAGCCATTGATATTCATCATCCTGCAGGCGCAGGTGCTGCATCGCCTGAACCTGTTCACGAATAGCATCGGCATAAATACCCAGCAGATCGTCACCTCGGCAACGAAACTCCGCCGCGACATGCACATCGTAATAGTGATGAAACACGGCTTGCTGCATATGCAACTTATAAGCATCTGTATCCAGCAACGAGTGCAGAACAGGAGAAGCGAATTGTGTCATAGGTGCGCAGTAGCGTCCTCGTACAGGAGCGTTTAGTACAATAAACATCTTCAGGAACTGCTGGAGTATACCTTGTTTCGCAATTTATTGAACCCCGATCACACCATATGCCACCTTTCTGGTCGATGGCATTACGCGGTGTATGTTATAAAAATGTAGCAATAAAGGCGTTTGTACCTGAAAAGATGAAGATTCTGCATAGCGCGATTTACGCAACAGGAATAGACTGAACACCAGACTCTATCAAAGATGCTAAAGGTTATTTATGACTCAACAGCCACAAGCCAAATACCGTCACGATTATCGTGCGCCGGATTACCAGATTACTGATATTGACTTGACCTTTGACCTGGACGCGCAAAAGACGGTCGTTACCGCGGTCAGCCAGGCTGTCCGTCATGGTGCATCAGATGCTCCGCTTCGTCTTGATGGCGAAGATCTTAAACTGGTTTCTGTTCATATTAATGATGAGCCGTGGACCGCCTGGAAAGAAGAAGAGGGCGCACTGGTCATCAGTAATTTGCCGGAGCGTTTTACGCTTAAGATCGTTAATGAAATTAGCCCGGCGACGAATACCGCGCTGGAAGGGCTTTATCAGTCAGGCGATGCGCTTTGCACTCAGTGTGAAGCCGAAGGTTTCCGCCATATTACGTATTATCTTGACCGCCCGGACGTACTGGCGCGTTTTACCACCAAAATTATTGCCGATAAAACCAAATATCCCTTCCTGCTTTCCAACGGTAACCGCGTTGCGCAAGGCGAACTGGAAAACGGACGTCACTGGGTACAGTGGCAGGACCCGTTCCCGAAACCGTGCTACCTGTTTGCGCTGGTTGCAGGCGACTTCGACGTGCTGCGCGACACCTTCACCACGCGTTCTGGTCGCGAAGTGGCGCTGGAGCTGTACGTCGATCGCGGCAACCTCGACCGCGCGCCGTGGGCGATGACCTCGCTGAAAAACTCCATGAAATGGGATGAAGAACGCTTCGGCCTGGAGTATGACCTCGACATCTATATGATCGTCGCGGTGGATTTCTTCAATATGGGCGCAATGGAGAATAAAGGTCTGAATATCTTTAACTCCAAATATGTGCTGGCCCGTACCGACACCGCCACCGATAAAGATTACCTCGATATTGAGCGTGTTATCGGCCATGAATATTTCCATAACTGGACCGGTAACCGAGTGACCTGCCGCGACTGGTTCCAGCTCAGCCTGAAAGAAGGTTTAACCGTGTTCCGCGATCAGGAATTCAGCTCTGACCTTGGTTCCCGCGCGGTAAACCGTATCAACAACGTGCGCACCATGCGCGGATTGCAGTTTGCGGAAGACGCCAGCCCGATGGCGCACCCGATCCGCCCGGATATGGTCATTGAGATGAACAACTTCTACACCCTGACCGTTTACGAGAAGGGCGCGGAAGTGATTCGCATGATCCACACCCTGCTGGGCGAAGAAAACTTCCAGAAAGGGATGCAGCTCTATTTCGAGCGCCATGATGGCAGCGCGGCAACCTGCGACGACTTTGTGCAGGCGATGGAAGATGCGTCGAATGTCGATCTCTCTCATTTCCGCCGTTGGTACAGCCAGTCCGGTACGCCGGTTGTGACCGTCAAAGACGACTATAATCCGGAAACTGAGCAGTACACCCTGACCATCAGCCAGCGTACGCCTGCTACGCCGGATCAGGCAGAAAAACAGCCGCTGCATATTCCGTTTGCCATCGAACTGTATGACAACGAAGGCAAAGTGATCCCGTTGCAAAAAGGCGGTCATCCGGTGAATTCGGTGCTGAACGTCACCCAGGCGGAACAGACCTTTGTCTTTGATAATGTCTACTTTCAGCCGGTGCCTGCGCTGCTGTGCGAATTCTCTGCGCCAGTGAAACTGGAATATAAGTGGAGCGATCAGCAACTGACCTTCCTGATGCGTCATGCGCGTAATGATTTCTCCCGCTGGGATGCGGCGCAAAGCCTGCTGGCAACCTACATCAAGCTGAACGTCGCGCGTCATCAGCAAGGTCAGCCGCTGTCTCTGCCGGTGCATGTGGCTGATGCTTTCCGCGCGGTACTGCTTGATGAGAAGATTGATCCGGCACTGGCGGCAGAAATCCTGACGCTGCCTTCCGTCAATGAAATGGCAGAACTGTTCGATATCATCGACCCGATTGCTATTGCTGAAGTACGCGAAGCACTCACTCGTACTCTGGCGACTGAACTGGCGGATGAGCTACTGGCTATTTACAACGCGAATTACCAGAGCGAGTACCGTGTTGAGCATGAAGATATTGCAAAACGCACTCTGCGTAATGCCTGCCTGCGCTTCCTTGCTTTTGGTGAAACGCATCTGGCTGACGTGCTGGTGAGCAAGCAATACCATGAAGCAAACAATATGACCGATGCGCTGGCAGCGCTTTCTGCAGCGGTTGCTGCACAGCTGCCTTGCCGTGACGCGCTGATGCAGGAGTACGACGACAAGTGGCATCAGGATGGTCTGGTGATGGATAAATGGTTTATCCTGCAAGCCACCAGCCCGGCGGCGAATGTGCTGGAGACGGTGCGTGGCCTGTTGCAGCATCGCTCATTTACCATGAGCAACCCGAACCGTATTCGTTCGTTGATTGGTGCGTTTGCGGGCAGCAACCCGGCAGCGTTCCATGCCGAAGATGGCAGCGGTTACCAGTTCCTGGTGGAAATGCTTACCGACCTCAACAGCCGTAACCCGCAGGTGGCTTCACGCCTGATTGAGCCGCTGATTCGCCTGAAACGTTACGATGCTAAACGTCAGGAGAAAATGCGCGCGGCGCTGGAGCAGTTGAAAGGGCTGGAAAATCTCTCTGGCGATCTGTACGAGAAGATAACTAAAGCACTGGCTTGATACTTTTGAGCCAAAATGCCTGATGCGACGCTTGACTGAACTGCACCCCAAATGTTGGACATAATCTGACATCTGAAGGTGCAGTTTATGAAACATTCATTTGAAGTAAAACTTGCCGCTGTAAATCATTACCTGGCTGGTCATGCAGGCATCATTTCTACGGCAAAACTCTTTCAACTTTCTCACACCAGCCTCTCACACTGGATTAATCTTTTTCTTCTTCACGGTCCTCGGGCACTGGATTGCAGACACAAGCGTAGCTATTCTCCTGAAGATAAACTTTGCGTGGTTCTTTATGCTCTCGGGCATTCTGAGTCTCTACCCCGGGTAGCTGCCCGGTTTAACATTCCCAGCCACAACACGGTTAAAAACTGGATAAAAGGCTACCGCAAATCTGGTAATGAGGCCTTTATCATGCGCAGGAAGGAGAAAAGCATGACCCGTTCTGATGATACCCATGAAAACGAGGCAAACATGACGCCGGAAGAGATGAAGAATGAGCTGCGTTATCTTCGCGCAGAAAATGCATATCTGAAAGCCATGCAGGAGCATCTCCTGGAAAAAAAGCGCCAGGAGCTGGAGAAAAAACGAAAGTCATCCGGAGCCTGAGGTGCGGACACTGCCAGTCTGACCTGTTAAAGGCTGCAGGGCTGGCCAGAAGCACGCTGTACTACCAGCTGTCACTGCAGAAGGCTAAGGACAAGTATGCTGATGTGAAACAGCTCATAGCCTCCATCTTCCATGAACACCGGGGATGTTATGGGTACCGGCGGATCCATTGTGAGCTTCAGAAAAGAGGTCTTAAGTTCAGTGGCAAAACAGTGCGAAAACTGATGCAACAGCTCGGCCTGAAGTCTCCTGTGCGCCTGAAGAAATACCGGTCTTACCGGGGAAATATGGGACTCGCTGCAGAAAATATCCTTCAGCGGCAGTTCAAAGCGGAAGCTCCCTGTGAGAAATGGGTGACAGATATCACCGAATTCAGGGCTGGCGGACAAAAACTGTACCTGTCCCCGATACTTGATTTGTTTAACGGGGAAATCGTGGCGTGGGAAACTGCCTGCAGGCCTACAGAGGAGCTGGTGAAGCGCATGTTAAATAAGGGGCTGGAAAGCCTTGCAGAAGGAGAAAAACCGCTGCTCCACAGTGATCAAGGGTGGCATTACCGGATAAAAAGTTATCAGTCTGCCCTGGCAGACAAAGGGTTAGTGCAGAGCATGTCGCGCAAGGGCAACTGCCTTGATAATGCGGTAATGGAGAATTTCTTTGGTCACCTGAAAGAAGAAATGTACTATCGCCGGGACTACAGAAGTGTAGAAGAGCTGGAAAATGCCGTTAACGAATACATAACTTACTGGAATCAAAAAAGAATAAAACTCAGTCTTGGGGGACTCAGCCCGGTAGAATACCGGACTGAGTATCAAAAAGCCGGTTAACTGAAACTGTCCAGGTTTTGGGGTTCAGTTCATGACGCGTCTTATCAGGCCTACAAGTCCGTTGAAAATGCTGGTTTTGTAGGCTGGATAAGGCGTTCACGCCGCATCCGGCAGCCGTGCCCAAATGCCTGATGCGCCGCTTGACGCGTCTTATCAGGCCTACAATCCGTTGAAACTGCTGGTTTTGTGCGCCACATCCGGCATATTAACCATGACGCCGAATCGGTTGTTCAGAGTGCCCACGCTGCATCACCCGTTGCAACACTTCCGCTTCCAGCTCCGCTAATCGCACCGACCCTAACCGGCGCGGACGGGGGATATCCACCGTCAAATCCAGACCAATTTTTCCCTCTTCAATTAATAACACCCGGTCCGCCATTGCTACCGCTTCGCTCACATCATGCGTCACCAACAGTACGGTAAAGCCGTGCTCCTGCCAAAGTGACACAATCAAATCCTGCATCTCGAGCCGAGTCAGGGCGTCCAGCGCCCCGAGCGGTTCATCAAGCAATAATAAACCTGGTCGATGAATCAACGCTCTTGCCAGCGCCACACGCTGTTTCTGCCCGCCAGAAAGTGCGGCAGGCCATTCCCGCGCGCGATTCTCCAGCCCTACCGCAGCCAGCGCCCGACGCGCGGCATCGCGCCACTGACCTTGAAGGCCTAGCCCAACGTTATCAATCACCGATTTCCACGGCAGCAGACGCGCATCCTGAAACATCATTCGCGTGTCTTCCTGAATCTGAGCCAGCGGTGTGGAACCCGCTAACACATCGCCAGCGGTTGGCGTTTCCAGACCTGCCAGCAGGCGCAGCAAGGTACTTTTGCCACCACCGCTGCGGCCCACCACCGCCACAAACTGACCTGCCGGAATATGTAAATCCAGTTGGTTCAGGACGATATTTTCTGCGTAATGTTTGCTTACTGCATTGAGCAACAATGGTGTGCCCTGGTTCAGACGAGCAGTATTCATACCGTGGCCTCCTTCAAATGATAAGCCGGGTTCCAGCGCAACCAGAGGCGCTCTAACAGCTGCGCGCTGACGTCAGCAAGTTTGCCGAGCAGGGCGTAAAGAATAATAGCGACAACCACCACGTCCGTTTGCAGAAACTCCCGCGCATTCATCGCCAGATAACCAATGCCGGAATTGGCAGAAATAGTTTCGGCAACGATCAGTGTCAGCCACATCAGGCCCAACGCAAAACGCACGCCGACCATAATTGAGGGCAGGGCGCCAGGCAGGATCACATGGATAAACAGCGGTATGCCGGATAATCCATAGCTACGCGCCATCTCCACCAGCCCGCGATCGATATTACGGATGCCATGCCAGGTGTTGATATAAATGGGGAATAGCGTGCCAAGCGCCACCAGAAAGATTTTTGCGGATTCATCAATGCCAAACCACAAAATCACCAGCGGGATCAGCGCCAGATGCGGCACGTTGCGCAACATCTGAATTGAGGTATCCAGCAGCCGTTCTCCCCAGCGCGACAGCCCGCTAATCAGTCCCAGAATCAAGCCCAGCGATCCGCCAATTGAAAAGCCAATGAGCGCCCGCCAGGAGCTGATCGCCAGATGCTGCCACAATTCGCCGCTGGCGGAGAGCGTCCAGAACGCCATCACTACCCCTTCCGGTGAGGGCAAAATACGCGTCGACAGCCAGCCAACTGAGGAGGCCAGTTGCCACACCGCCACGATGCCCACCGGTAAAAACCAGGGGGCAACGCGCAATAACCACTTTTTCACTGGCGTTGCCATCATTTTGTTCCTTAGCTTTGCGCGACTTTACGGGGGATAAATTCATTTGCCACCGCTTCGCCTTGCGGATTCAGCGGCTGCGGCTGGGGAATTTCCGGGATGGCGACATCCAGATGCGGGAACAGCAACTCGCCAACCCGATACGCTTCTTCCAGATGCGGGTAGCCCGAAAGCACAAAACTGTCGATGCCAAGTGCAGCGTATTCGTTGATTCGCGCGGCGACCGTCGGACCATCGCCCACCAGCGCCGTCCCGGCACCGCCGCGGACTAAGCCAACGCCCGCCCATAAATTGGGGCTGATCTCCAGATTGTCGCGCTTGCCGTTATGTAACGCCGCCATCCGCTGTTGTCCTACGGAATCCGTCCGGGCGAATGCGGCCTGTGCTTTGGCGATAGTCTCATCATCAAGATGCGAGATTAACCGCTCGGCGGCCTGCCACGCTTCGTCGCTGGTTTCACGAACAATCACATGCAGACGAATACCGAAACGAATTTTGCGTCCATGCGCGGCAGCTTTCGCCCGCACTTGTTCGATTTTCTCTTTAACCAGTTCCGGCGGTTCGCCCCAGGTAAGGTAGAAATCTACTTGTTCTGCCGCCAGCTCCTGCGCGACATCTGACGATCCGCCAAAGTAAAGCGGAGGATACGGCTGTTGAATCGGCGGGAAGAGTAGTTTGGCTCCGCGCACATGAATATGTTTACCGTTGAAATTGACGGTTTCCCCCAGCAATAAGCGCCGCCAGACCTGGGTAAATTCCGCCGAGGCTTCGTAGCGCTCGCGATGATCAAGGAACACGCCGTCGCCTGCCAGCTCTTGTGGATCGCTGCCTGTGACCAGATTAAACAACGCACGACCATTCGAGAGACGGTCAAGCGTGGCGGCCTGGCGGGCGGCAACGGTAGGAGAGGTTACGCTGGGACGCAGGGCGACAAGAAACTTCAGCCGTTGCGTCACCGGGATCATCGACGCGGCAACCAGCCACGCATCTTCGCAGGAGCGCCCCGTTGGGATCAGCACGCCGGTATAGCCCAGACGATCCGCTGCTTGCGCAATTTGTTGCAGATAACCGTGATCAACCGGGCGTGAACCTTCTTCCGTTCCCAGATAATGCCCGTCACCGTGGGTTGGTAAAAACCAGAACATATTCAGACTCATAATTGTTTTCCTTCCAGTTGAGTGGGCTGCCAGATACGCTGGCGAATATCGACTTTTTTCGGCATCAGACGGTTTTCATAAAACAGATCTGCCGTTTGCTGCTGTAAGGCGGCAACCTCGGCGTTAACCGGTTTGATGGTGGTAGGGGGGCGATGATCTAAATAAGAGGCAATCACCGGCGTTGGTAAGCCCATCGTTTTTGCCAGTAAAGCGATGCTTTGCTCGCGCTGGCTGCGGGTTAACGCATCGGCCTCACTAAAGGTTGCCAGTACGCCCTGAATAAAAGCGCCGTTTTTTTCTGCATACGGACGGGCAGCCAGATAAAACGATCCGGTTTGATTGAGATCGGTACCGTCTTTTAGCACCCGCACGCCGCCCTGTAATAATGCAGCGGAGTAGTAGGGATCCCAGATAGCCCATGCGTCGACGTTACCTTGCTGGAACGCGGCGCGGGCATCGGCAGGCGTCAGGTAAGTGGGCTGGATATCCGTGAATTTAAGCCCGGCCTGGCGTAGTGCGCGTAGTAAAAGATTGTGCGAGCTGGAACCTTTCTGAAAGGCAACTTTGTGACCTTTAAGATCGGCTACGGTTTTGATCGGGCTGTTTTCTGGCACCAGAATCACTTCGGCTTTGGGCTTCGGCGGCTCGACGCCCACGTACACCAAATCAGCCCCGGCAGCCTGGGCAAAGATTGGCGGAATATCTCCGGTACTGCCGAGATCAATACTGCCAACGTTTAACGCCTCCAGCATCTGTGGGCCAGCGGGGAACTCCACCCAGGAGATTTTGGTTTGCGGATAGCGTTTTTCCAGTAACTGGTGGCTTTTTGCCAGCACCATACCAATACTGCCTTTCTGATAGCCTATACGTAACGCTTCAGGAGAGGATTCTGCAGCAACCGCAATCGTAGAGACGCTAAGTAATCCCGCCAGCGCCAGTTGAATGATGTTACGCATGGGCATTACCTCGCAGAGACAGAAGATCGGGAACCTGAATATCGCGGCGGTGCAGCGCCTGCCAGAAAGTTTCCAGCGCGGTATCAAGACGGGTTTGCAGATTTGGCGTGAACTGCGGCTTGTGGTGGTAATCAATCACCTGTGAGTCATCGGCAAACACGCCGTGCAGGATCTCCTGGGCTTTCAGCGCACTTAAAACTGGCTTAAGGGCATAATCGACCGCCAGCAGATGGGCCACCGTACCGCCCGTCGCCAGCGGTAGCACCACTTTGCCTTGCAACGCACGTTCTGGCAGTAGGTCGAGCAGGGTTTTCAGCGCACCGGAATAGGCGGCTTTATACACAGGCGTGGCGACAATCAGCCCATCGGCCTGTTGCAGCTGTTCGGTGAAGGTTTTGAGTGCCGGACTATCGAAACGAGCATAAAGTAGATCTTCCGGGGCGAAGTTTTGCAGATTCCAGTGATAAACCTCTACATCCAGGCCATTTAGTTTTTCCCGCGCATATTCCAGCAAGGAGCTGGAACGAGAAGGAAAGCGAGGACTACCCGCCAGGGTGATGACACGCATACTCTCTCCTTATAACCAATTGTTCTTGTTTTGTTAACATTGATAACAATTCGGTCAGTCTGACAGAGGGCGTCCGCGAGTCGAAATGATTTATCTGAGGAAGAAAAGCCAAAAAAAGCATAAAAAAAGCGCAATAAGAAAACGTTTGCTATTTATTGCCACAGGTCAATTCCCTTTTGGTCCGAACTCGCACATAATACGCCCCCGGTTTGCACACCGGGAATCCAGGAGAGTTCATGTACTACCCCTTCGTTCGTAAAGCCCTTTTCCAGCTCGATCCAGAGCGCGCTCATGAGTTTACTTTTCAGCAATTACGCCGTATTACAGGAACGCCGTTTGAAGCACTGGTGCGGCAGAAAGTGCCTGCGAAACCTGTTAACTGCATGGGCCTGACGTTTAAAAATCCGCTTGGTCTGGCAGCCGGTCTTGATAAAGACGGGGAGTGCATTGACGCGTTAGGCGCGATGGGATTTGGATCGATCGAGATCGGTACCGTCACGCCACGTCCACAGCCAGGTAATGACAAGCCGCGTCTCTTTCGTCTGGTAGATGCCGAAGGTTTGATCAACCGTATGGGCTTTAATAATCTTGGCGTTGATAACCTCGTAGAGAACGTAAAAAAAGCCCATTATGATGGCGTCCTGGGTATTAACATCGGCAAAAATAAAGATACGCCGGTGGAGCAGGGTAAAGATGACTATCTGATTTGTATGGAAAAAATCTATGCTTATGCGGGATATATCGCCATCAATATTTCATCGCCGAATACACCGGGATTACGTACTCTGCAATATGGCGAAGCGCTGGATGATCTCTTAACCGCGATTAAAAATAAGCAAAATGATTTGCAAGCGATGCACCATAAATATGTGCCGATCGCAGTGAAGATCGCGCCGGATCTTTCTGAAGAAGAATTGATCCAGGTTGCCGATAGTTTAGTTCGCCATAATATTGATGGCGTTATTGCAACCAATACCACGCTCGATCGTTCTCTGGTTCAGGGAATGAAAAATTGTGATCAAACCGGTGGCTTAAGTGGTCGTCCGCTTCAGTTAAAAAGCACCGAAATTATTCGCCGTTTATCACAGGAATTAAATGGTCGCTTACCGATCATCGGTGTTGGCGGCATCGACTCGGTTATCGCTGCGCGTGAAAAGATTGCTGCGGGGGCCTCACTGGTGCAAATTTATTCTGGTTTTATTTTTAAAGGTCCGCCGCTGATTAAAGAAATCGTTACCCATATCTAATTATTTCTTCGAATTCCTCTTTATAAGATAATCAGGGCTTTATTTTAAGCCCTGGTTGTTTTATATTCATCGCTGTTGCTTATTTAGACATGTTGTACTTTTATTGTTGAGGTTATTAAGCGAAGCGACAATGGATTGTGTTGCTGCGGTTTTATAGGGTAGGGGAGAGGCAAATGCGAATTAAACCAGATGATAACTGGCGTTGGTATTACGATGAAGAGCACGATCGAATGATGCTCGATTTAGCCAATGGTATGCTATTTCGCTCACGTTTTGCGCGCAAAATGTTGACTCCAGATGCCTTTTCTCCCGCAGGCTTTTGCGTTGACGACGCCGCGCTCTATTTCTCATTTGAAGAAAAATGCCGCGATTTTAATTTATCTAAAGAACAAAAAGCCGAACTGGTGCTTAATGCGCTGGTAGCAATTCGTTATCTCAAACCGCAAATGCCGAAAAGCTGGCATTTTGTTTCCCATGGTGAAATGTGGGTGCCCATGCCGGGCGATGCGGCCTGCGTTTGGTTGAGCGACACTCACGAGCAAGTCAATTTGCTGGTCGTTGAATCTGGCGAAAATGCCGCACTATGCCTGCTGGCACAACCCTGCGTTGTTATTGCGGGTCGCGCGATGCAGCTGGGCGACGCCATCAAAATCATGAACGACAGGCTGAAACCGCAGGTTAATGTTGACAGCTTCAGCCTCGAACAGGCAGTCTAACGCGTCAGCTTAAGCGCAGTCTTCGGTACACAGCTACAGCAAAGAATGGTGCCATCATCGCCCATTGCTGATTTTTTCAGCGGCGTGACTTCGCCTTCTAAAAGCTGAACACGGCAACTTCCACAAATGCCCGCGCGGCAAGAATAAGGGATACGAATTCCCTGATTTTCTAATTGCTCCAGCAACACCTGCTGGTTATTTCCACGAAATGCCTGTCCCTGCCAGTCAATATCTACATTTGCGTCCGGTTGTTGCGTGATGTTGACGGTATCATCAGCGGCGGCTGCGCCGTAAATTTTAGCCGGAGCCGTTGCCAGAATTTCCACCTCATCGCCAACGCGAATTACGCCGCTATTACGGGCAATTAAATTCTGGCCAAAATCGACATCGCCGTTATCCTGGGCAGTGCGGAAAGATTGCAATGTTTTTAATGGTTCGCCTGCCGGATGTTTTTGCCCTTTTTCTGGGCTGACGGTGGTGAAAATACAGCGGCTACAAGGTTTAACCACATCAAACACCACATCACCAATACGAATCACTTTCCAACTATCTTCTTCCCAGGCTGACGCGCCGGAAACCACCAGATTGGGGCGGAATTGCTCCATTTTTACACTGGCCGGACAACGTTGTTGGAGATCACGTAACGAGGCTTCGTTAGCAAGAAGGTAAGGATAGCCATCAGCAAATGACAGGGGTACAGTGTTGTGGCGTTTCACGCGCCGCGTCATTTGTGGCCCCACCCAGCGCAACTGCACTTCGCGGGAGAAAAATCCACTTAGCCATTTGTTGATCGCGTCTGGCGCAATTCGCGCGGTAAAATGTGTGCCCCAAACTTCGGTTGGTGCGTCTTGTGTGGCGAAATCAGCAAAACGAACATATGCGCTACTGCCATCTGGTGCGGTGAGATGCAAGCCATCATGCACGGGTGAAGGAGTAAACCGTACCATTTGCGGAAACTGGCGAGCGGTAATAAACGTACCGTCAGGTTCCGTGATCATAAAGATGCGATCGAAGGCCAGACCACTGACATCTGCCAGGGCATGTGTAAGACCAATGCCGCGCATCGATTTAACAGGATGAATAAAAAGCCGGGTTAATGTCGCCACGGTGCGGTCCTCAAATGAAAATAAGCCCTCAACTTTATGACATGACGCGCTTATTAGCTATAATGCGCAACAATTTTCTTAGCGCCTGTCCCATTAGGCTATTTTATTTGTCAGTTTGGCCCTGGGTTGTGCTCGAAATCCTCACGTACTTGTGTACGCTCCGGTTTCTCCGCGCTGTCCATGTCCAGACTGACTGCAACAATTACGCCTACTGCGGTAGGCTCTTAGAGTAAAAGTGACGATATGAATTCTCTGTTTGCCAGTACGGCCCGTGGGCTGGAAGAGCTGTTAAAAACTGAACTGGAAAACCTGGGGGCCGTTGAATGCCAGGTGGTTCAGGGTGGGGTCCATTTCAAGGGCGACACACGGCTTGTTTACCAGAGCCTGATGTGGAGCCGCCTGGCCTCGCGTATTATGTTGCCGCTGGGCGAGTGTAAGGTTTACAGCGATTTAGACCTCTATCTCGGTGTTCAGGCGATCAACTGGACAGAGATGTTTAATCCTGGTGCGACCTTCGCTGTCCACTTCAGTGGTTTGAATGACACCATCCGCAACAGTCAGTACGGTGCGATGAAAGTGAAAGACGCGATCGTCGATGCTTTCACGCGGAAAAATCTGCCGCGTCCAAATGTTGATCGCGATGCGCCGGATATCCGCGTTAACGTCTGGCTGCATAAAGAAACTGCCAGTATCGCCCTTGATCTCAGTGGTGATGGTTTACATCTGCGTGGCTATCGCGATCGTGCTGGTATTGCGCCGATCAAAGAAACCCTGGCAGCCGCGATTGTGATGCGATCCGGCTGGCAGCCAGGAACACCGCTGCTCGATCCAATGTGTGGTTCCGGTACGTTGCTGATTGAAGCAGCGATGCTGGCGACCGATCGCGCACCTGGCTTGCACCGTGGGCGTTGGGGCTTTAGCGGCTGGGCACAGCATGATGAAGCTATCTGGCAGGAAGTGAAAGCGGAAGCGCAAACTCGCGCCCGTAAAGGCCTGGCTGAGTATAGCTCTCATTTTTACGGTTCGGACAGCGACGCACGGGTGATTCAACGTGCGCGCACTAACGCCCGTCTTGCGGGGATTGGTGAACTGATCACCTTTGAGGTGAAAGATGTCGCGCAACTGACCAATCCGCTGCCGAAAGGGCCGTACGGTACAGTGTTGAGCAACCCGCCATACGGTGAACGTCTGGACAGCGAACCGGCGCTGATTGCGCTACATAGTCTGCTGGGCCGAATCATGAAAAACCAGTTCGGTGGCTGGAATCTCTCTTTGTTTAGTGCCTCGCCGGATCTGCTCAGCTGCCTGCAGCTGCGTGCAGACAAACAGTACAAGGCGAAAAACGGCCCGCTGGACTGCGTACAGAAAAATTACCACGTTGCCGAAAGCACTCCAGACAGCAAACCGGCGATGGTAGCGGAAGACTACGCTAACCGCCTGCGTAAGAACCTCAAAAAATTCGAGAAGTGGGCTCACCAGGAAGGGATTGAATGTTACCGCCTGTATGACGCCGATCTGCCGGAATATAACGTTGCCGTTGATCGTTATGCCGACTGGGTGGTGGTGCAGGAGTATGCGCCGCCAAAAACTATTGATGCGCACAAAGCGCGTCAGCGTCTGTTCGATATTATCGCTGCAACCATTTCGGTACTGGGGATTGCGCCAAACAAACTGGTGCTGAAAACCCGTGAACGCCAGAAGGGCAAAAATCAGTACCAGAAACTGGGCGAGAAGGGCGAGTTTCTCGAAGTCACCGAATATAACGCTCACTTGTGGGTGAACCTGACGGATTACCTCGATACCGGTCTGTTCCTCGATCACCGTATCGCCCGTCGTATGCTCGGTCAGATGAGCAAAGGCAAAGATTTCCTCAACCTGTTCTCTTATACCGGCAGCGCCACCGTGCACGCGGGATTAGGCGGTGCACGCAGCACTACCACCGTGGATATGTCGCGTACTTATCTGGAGTGGGCAGAACGCAACCTGCGTCTGAATGGCCTAACCGGGCGTGCGCATCGCCTGATTCAGGCCGATTGCCTGGCGTGGCTGCGTGAGGCAAATGAACAGTTCGATCTGATCTTTATCGATCCGCCAACCTTCTCTAACTCAAAACGAATGGAAGATGCGTTTGATGTTCAGCGCGATCATCTGGCGCTGATGAAAGATTTGAAACGTCTGCTGCGTGCTGGTGGGACGATCATGTTCTCAAACAACAAACGTGGCTTCCGTATGGATCTTGACGGACTGGCAAAACTGGGACTGAAAGCACAAGAAATTACGCAAAAAACGCTCTCCCAGGATTTCGCCCGTAACCGCCAGATCCACAACTGCTGGCTGATTACCGCAGCCTGAAAGGAATAGTAATGTCATTAATCAGTATGCATGGCGCATGGCTGTCGTTCAGCGACGCGCCGCTTCTCGATAACGCAGAACTGCATATCGAAGATAACGAACGTGTTTGTCTGGTAGGCCGTAACGGCGCAGGCAAATCGACGTTAATGAAAATCCTCAACCGTGAACAGGGGCTGGATGACGGTCGCATTATTTACGAGCAAGATTTGATTGTCGCTCGTCTGCAACAGGATCCGCCGCGTAACGTTGAGGGTAGCGTTTATGATTTCGTTGCCGAAGGCATTGAAGAACAAGCGGAATACCTGAAGCGGTATCACGATATTTCGCGCCTGGTGATGAACGACCCGAGCGAGAAAAATCTCAACGAACTGGCAAAAGTTCAGGAACAGTTGGATCACCACAACCTGTGGCAGCTGGAAAACCGCATCAACGAAGTGCTGGCGCAACTGGGGTTAGATCCTAACGTTGCGCTGTCGTCGCTTTCCGGCGGCTGGTTGCGTAAAGCGGCATTAGGACGCGCGCTGGTGAGCAATCCGCGCGTATTGCTGCTCGACGAACCGACTAACCACCTGGATATCGAAACCATCGACTGGCTGGAAGGATTCCTTAAAACCTTCAATGGGACGATAATTTTCATCTCCCACGACCGTTCGTTTATCCGCAATATGGCGACGCGCATTGTTGATCTCGATCGCGGCAAACTTGTGACCTATCCAGGGAATTACGACCAGTACCTGCTGGAAAAAGAAGAAGCTCTGCGTGTGGAAGAACTACAAAATGCCGAGTTCGATCGCAAACTGGCGCAGGAAGAGGTGTGGATCCGCCAGGGGATCAAAGCACGCCGTACCCGTAATGAAGGCCGCGTACGCGCCCTGAAAGCAATGCGTCGCGAGCGTGGCGAACGTCGCGAAGTGATGGGTACCGCAAAGATGCAGGTGGAAGAGGCCAGCCGCTCCGGTAAGATCGTTTTCGAAATGGAAGACGTTTGCTACCAGGTCGACGGTAAGCAACTGGTGAAAGATTTTTCTGCCCAGGTTCTACGTGGCGACAAAATTGCCCTGATTGGTCCGAATGGATGCGGCAAAACCACGCTGCTGAAACTGATGCTCGGTCAGCTTCAGGCGGACAGCGGGCGTATTCACGTTGGCACCAAACTGGAAGTGGCTTATTTCGATCAGCACCGTGCGGAACTGGATCCCGATAAAACGGTGATGGATAACCTTGCTGAAGGTAAGCAAGAGGTGATGGTTAACGGCAAGCCACGCCATGTTTTGGGCTATTTGCAGGACTTCCTGTTCCATCCGAAACGGGCGATGACGCCGGTACGTGCGCTTTCTGGCGGTGAGCGTAACCGCTTGTTGTTGGCGCGTTTGTTCCTCAAACCAAGCAACTTATTGATTCTTGACGAACCGACCAACGATCTTGATGTTGAAACGCTGGAACTGCTGGAAGAACTGATCGACAGCTACCAGGGCACGGTATTGCTGGTGAGCCACGATCGTCAGTTTGTCGATAACACCGTTACAGAATGCTGGATCTTCGAAGGCGGCGGTAAAATTGGTCGTTATGTTGGCGGTTATCATGATGCCCGTGGTCAGCAAGAACAGTATGTGGCGCTCAAACAGCCTGCGGTGAAAAAAACCGAAGAAGCCGCCGCGCCAAAAGCAGAAACTGTAAAACGCAGCAGTAGCAAACTAAGCTATAAATTGCAGCGTGAACTGGAGCAGCTACCGCAATTGCTCGAAGATCTGGAGGCGAAGCTGGAAGCCCTACAGACGCAGGTGGCGGATGCTTCCTTCTTCAGTCAGCCGCATGAGCAGACGCAAAAAGTGCTCGCTGATATGGCTGCTGCAGAGCAGGAGCTGGAGCAAGCCTTTGAACGCTGGGAGTATCTTGAAGCGTTAAAAAATGGTGGCTGATCGCAAAATAGTCGATTTAAACAGAGACAGCTGACAACGGTAAAATTGCCTGATGAACTGGGTTAATCAGGCATGAAAACCAACACTTTGTTAGTCATCTGTAAAATAGCGCATCATTAAGGAGTACCAATGTGCGAACATCATCATGCCGCGAAGCACATCCTGTGCTCGCAGTGTGACATGCTGGTGGCGTTACCGCGCCTTGAGCATGGTCAGAAAGCGGCATGTCCCCGGTGTGGCACAACGTTAACCGTGGCGTGGGATGCCCCTCGGCAGCGTCCCACCGCCTATGCGTTGGCTGCACTGTTCATGCTGTTGCTGTCCAACTTGTTTCCTTTTGTGAATATGAACGTTGCGGGAGTCACCAGTGAAATTACATTACTGGAAATTCCCGGCGTGCTTTTTTCTGAGGACTACGCCAGCCTCGGCACCTTTTTCCTGTTGTTTGTGCAACTGGTTCCCGCGTTTTGTCTGATAACCATTCTGTTACTGGTGAATCGCGCGGAATTACCGGTCCGTTTAAAAGAGCAACTGGCACGAGTGCTTTTTCAACTCAAAACCTGGGGAATGGCGGAGATTTTCCTCGCGGGTGTGCTGGTCAGTTTCGTTAAACTGATGGCCTACGGCAGCATTGGTGTCGGCAGTAGCTTTCTCCCCTGGTGTTTATTTTGTGTCCTGCAACTGCGCGCCTTTCAGTGCGTTGATCGTCGCTGGTTGTGGGACGATATCGCCCCGATGCCAGCACTGCGCCAGCCGCTAAAACCTGGCGTCACGGGGATACGTCAGGGGTTACGTTCGTGCTCCTGTTGTACGGCAATCCTTCCTGCTGATGAACCCGTATGCCCGCGCTGTGGTACTAAAGGGTACGTTCGGCGTAGAAACAGCCTGCAATGGACACTCGCGCTGCTTGTAACGTCCATCATGCTGTATCTTCCGGCTAATATTTTGCCCATCATGGTGACGGATTTATTAGGTTCGAAGATGCCATCGACGATTCTCGCTGGGGTCATCCTGTTATGGAGCGAAGGATCTTATCCCGTCGCTGCGGTTATCTTTCTGGCCAGTATTATGGTGCCAACGTTAAAGATGATCGCCATAGCGTGGCTGTGCTGGGATGCCAAAGGGCATGGCAAGCGCGACAGTGAAAGAATGCATTTGATTTATGAAGTTGTTGAGTTTGTAGGCCGCTGGTCGATGATTGACGTTTTCGTTATCGCGGTGCTCTCGGCGCTGGTGCGTATGGGAGGTTTAATGAGTATTTATCCGGCAATGGGTGCATTAATGTTTGCTTTAGTCGTCATAATGACAATGTTTTCTGCTATGACGTTTGACCCGCGTTTGTCGTGGGATCGTCAACCTGAATCAGAGCATGAGGAGTCCTGACAGTATGGAATCTAATAATGGGGAAGCCAAAATCCAGAAAGTGAAGAACTGGTCTCCCGTGTGGATATTTCCTATCGTCACGGCGCTCATTGGGGCCTGGGTTCTTTTTTATCATTACAGCCATCAGGGACCGGAAGTGACCCTGATCACCGCGAATGCGGAAGGAATTGAAGGTGGCAAAACCACCATTAAAAGCCGTAGCGTTGACGTCGGCGTGGTTGAAAGCGCCACACTGGCTGATGATTTGACGCACGTTGAAATCAAAGCGCGGCTGAATTCCGGTATGGAAAAATTGCTGCATAAAGATACCGTCTTTTGGGTGGTGAAACCGCAGATTGGTCGAGAAGGGATTAGCGGCCTGGGAACGCTGCTGTCTGGGGTTTATATCGAACTGCAGCCAGGCGCGAAAGGCAGCAAAATGGATAAATACGATTTGCTGGACTCGCCACCGTTGGCTCCGCCTGATGCGAAAGGTATCCGTGTGATTCTCGATAGCAAAAAAGCCGGGCAGCTCTCGCCAGGAGATCCCGTGCTGTTCCGTGGCTATCGGGTAGGTTCGGTTGAAACCAGCACCTTCGATACGCAAAAACGCAATATCAGCTATCAACTGTTCATCAATGCACCTTATGACCGACTGGTGACCAGCAATGTTCGTTTCTGGAAAGATAGTGGCATTGCGGTTGATTTGACGTCAGCGGGAATGCGTGTGGAGATGGGCTCATTGACAACGCTGCTGAGTGGCGGTGTCAGCTTTGATGTGCCGGAAGGTCTGGATTTAGGGCAGCCAGTGGCACCGAAAACAGCTTTCGTTTTGTATGATGATCAGAAGAGCATTCAGGATTCGTTGTACACCGATCACATTGATTATCTGATGTTCTTTAAAGATTCGGTACGCGGTCTGCAACCGGGAGCTCCGGTAGAATTCCGGGGTATTCGCCTGGGTACCGTAAGCAAAGTGCCATTCTTTGCGCCGAATATGCGTCAGACATTTAACGATGATTACCGTATTCCGGTACTGATTCGTATCGAGCCAGAGCGGCTGAAAATGCAGCTTGGCGAAAATGCGGATGTTGTTGAGCACCTTGGCGAATTGTTGAAACGTGGTTTACGCGGATCGCTGAAAACCGGAAACCTGGTCACTGGCGCACTGTATGTTGATCTCGATTTCTATCCAAATACGCCTGCAATAACCGGTATTCGTGAATTTAATGGTTATCAGATTATCCCGACCGTTAGCGGCGGTCTGGCGCAAATCCAGCAACGACTGATGGAAGCGTTGGATAAGATCAACAAACTGCCATTGAATCCGATGATTGAACAGGCAACCAGTACGCTTTCTGAAAGTCAGCGCACAATGAAAAACCTGCAAACGACGCTGGATAGCATGAACAAGATCCTCGCCAGCCAGTCGATGCAGCAGTTACCGACGGATATGCAGTCAACGTTGCGTGAATTGAATCGCAGTATGCAGGGCTTCCAGCCTGGCTCCGCAGCCTACAACAAGATGGTGGCGGATATGCAGCGACTTGATCAGGTGTTGCGAGAACTGCAACCGGTGCTGAAAACGCTCAACGAGAAGAGTAACGCGCTGGTATTTGAAGCGAAGGACAAAAAAGATCCAGAGCCGAAGAGGGCGAAACAATGAAAAAGTGGCTAGTGACGATTGCAGCACTGTGGCTGGCCGGATGCAGCTCCGGCGAAATTAATAAAAACTATTACCAGTTACCTGTGGTGCAGAGCGGTACACAAAGTACCGCCAGCCAGGGTAATCGCCTGTTATGGGTAGAGCAGGTCGCTGTTCCTGACTATCTGGCGGGGAATGGTGTGGTTTATCAAACCAGTGATGTGAAGTATGTGATTGCCAACAACAACTTGTGGGCCAGCCCGTTGGATCAACAGTTGCGCAACACTCTGGTTGCCAACCTGAGCACGCAACTGCCCGGCTGGGTGGTTGCCTCCCAGCCTCTGGGAAGCGCCCAGGATACGCTCAATGTTACCGTAACGGAGTTTAACGGGCGATATGATGGCAAGGTCATTGTCAGTGGTGAGTGGCTGTTGAACCACCAGGGACAACTGATCAAACGTCCGTTCCGTCTGGAAGGGGTGCAAACTCAGGATGGTTACGATGAAATGGTTAAAGTGCTGGCCAGTGTCTGGAGTCAGGAAGCCGCTTCTATTGCGCAAGAGATAAAGCGTCTACCGTAATCATAAAGATTTGTAAATATAACCGTCTCCGGTATGTTGCCTGAGGCGGTTTTTTTGTTTCTAAGGTGCGGAAAAAGTTGTTCCTCTTCACATTTTTTGTACAACTGACATGCCCGTGTAGCTCACAAATATGACAGTGGCGTGAATTTTGCGCATTGACGGCAGTTATGATTCGCGGTATTGCTTAACTGTGATTGCACATTTAGTAATCACTGTTTTCTTTTCCACCAGAAACCAGTATGAGGGAAACGAGGCATGAAGAGACAAAAACGAGATCGCCTGGAACGGGCACATCAACGTGGTTATCAGGCCGGCATCGCCGGACGCTCAAAAGAAATGTGTCCCTATCAGACGCTGAATCAAAGGTCACAATGGCTGGGAGGCTGGCGAGAAGCCATGGCGGACAGGGTAGTAATGGCCTGATTCTGTCTCTTTAAAAAGAAACCTCCGCATTGCGGAGGTTTCGCCTTTTGATACTCTGTCTGATTATAATCAGAAGGCAGACGTATCCTGGAACAGACCGACTTTCAGGTCGCTGGCGGTATAGATCAGACGACCATCAACCAGCACTTCGCCATCCGCCAGGCCCATAATCAGACGACGGTTAACAATGCGTTTAAAGTGAATACGGTAGGTCACTTTTTTCGCTGTCGGCAGTACCTGACCAGTGAATTTCACTTCGCCAACGCCCAGCGCGCGGCCTTTACCTTCGCCGCCCAGCCAGCCGAGGTAGAACCCTACCAGCTGCCACATTGCGTCCAGGCCCAGACATCCTGGCATAACCGGATCACCAATGAAGTGGCATCCGAAGAACCACAGATCCGGATTGATATCCAGTTCTGCTTCAACATACCCTTTGTCGAAGTTACCACCCGTTTCGGTCATTTTGACCACACGGTCCATCATCAGCATGTTCGGTGCTGGCAATTGCGGACCTTTAGCGCCAAACAGTTCACCGCGACCAGAGGCAAGAAGGTCTTCTTTTGTATAGGATTCGCGTTTATCTACCATGTTCTCTGTAAGCCTTATTTTATTGAAGCACGCAGGATAGCTAACACGTGTACGCTGAACAAGTCCGATCAGTTCGGAATAAACCAGTTCAGCCAACGTAATGGCCATGGAAAACGGTGACGTCCTTCCTGTTGCGATGCTTGCGCGATACGTTCCTGGATGGTTTGCATCAGCGTCGTTTGGCCTTCGCCATCCCACACCAGATTTAATAATAACGGCAGTGCGTCAGTCACATCGTCTACTGCCCAGATGGTGAATTTGCCTTCTTCTACCGCTTTCACCAGTTCACTGTGAAGACTTAAATGGCGAATGTTAGCAGTGGGGATAATGACACCTTGTTTCCCAGTTAACTCACGTTGCTGGCAAATAGCAAAGAAGCCTTCGATTTTCTCATTTAAACCACCGACCGGCTGGGCACGACCGAACTGATCGACTGAACCTGTGATAGCGATACTCTGATTCACCGGCACATCGGCGAGGGCGCTTATCAGGGCGCAGAGTTCAGCCATCGAGGCACTATCGCCATCCACTTCACTGTATGACTGCTCAAATGTCAGCGATGCTGAGAAGGGGATCTGTTGCTCAAGCTGTAGTTCCGACATCAGGAACGCCTGCATGATCATCATCCCTTTCGCATGGATATTGCCGCCAAGCTCCGCTTTGCGTTCGATGTCGGTGAATTCACCATCGCCAATATGCACAACGCAGCTAATGCGAGAAGGTTCGCCAAAAGCGCGTGGATGACCCGGAAATTCAATGACCGAAAGGGCGTTAATTTGCCCGATGCGTTCGCCTTCGGTTTCAATCAGGATTTGCTCCTGAAGAATCTCATCCTGCATGCGTTCAGCGAGGAAACCTTCGCGCCATTCACGCTGCTGTAGCATTAAGTTTAGCTGCTCGCCGGAGAAGGTGTCGCCATCACACAGGGAGGCGACCTCTTTACACTGGCGGAGGATCCACTGCGGGCTAAGCGGAAGTGTTTCTTGTTCACCGGTGTAGCGTGCTGCTTCGCGGATAAGCACCGGCCAGGCATCCGCTCCCGGTGCAGGTAAGTGATTATGTCTGGCGGTAAATGTCACCCAGCGACACCACTGGCTTACTGACTCCGCATCGACAATCTGCAGAGTATCTTCAAATTCGCTATAAATAGCCTGCTCTGAAAGCTCTGGCTCCATCTCCTGGAAATCAGCCAATGATTCGCGTTCGCCTACCAGAATGACTTTCAGCTTCAATGGCATCGAAGGCACAGAGACGGGGAGAGGGCGCGACTCATCAAACGCAACCCAGTCAAAACGCCCGCGGTTAACGATATTTTTCAGCCGCATCCACAGCAGAGGTTGCGCCAGCAGTGTACGCAAAGAGATGATGAGAATACCGCCATTTGCCTGATGCACCAGACCTGGCTGCAGGGTAATGTCGCCATTAAACTGGCGCAGGCAGCCAAAGAGTTGCTCCGCTTCTACCCAGTCGGCAGCGACAACTTGCGTTAAAGTCGCAAAATTATCATCTGCACTCACTGTGTTACGTAAGCGGATGGTGTGCCCGGAAACCTCATAGTGACCGCCCACCAGTTGGCCTGCATCGCTTTGTAGCGCACGCGCGGCATCGGCAATAAGATTCAGATACTCAGACTCTTCCGGGGCCTTCGCCAGCATAAAAGAGGAGGATGCTCGCGTATGCAGCAACTGCTCCAGCGCAAATTGCAGTCGCGGTTGAGTATCACTGAATAAAGGATCGTTTTCGTCAATCAAATGTGGCTGAGCAAATATTTCCTGATAGCTATCGGTATCAGGAACCAGGTCACGCCATGCAAGTTTCGTAATGGTCAAAGTTGATGTTTTTTAGTCTGTTGTCAAAGCCGCGATTATACCGTAACCGGCACTGCAGCACACGTAGAAAGCACCGACAATACTCCTGGCATGGGCGTTAAAGCTCACAGGATGGAGATTCTTTTCTTCACTGGCCTAAAAAGCTGATATTCTGTAAAGAGTTACACGGTAACATTGAGATCGCTATGAAATATCAACAACTTGAAAATCTTGAAAGCGGTTGGAAATGGAAGTATCTGGTGAAGAAGCATCGCGAAGGGGAGTTAATCACCCGTTACATAGAAGCCAGTGCCGCCCAGGAAGCCGTCGATGTGTTGCTCTCGCTGGAAAATGAACCCGTGCTGGTAAATGGCTGGATTGACAAGCATATGAATCCGGAACTGGTCAATCGCATGAAGCAGACCATTCGGGCCAGACGAAAGCGCCATTTTAATGCGGAACACCAGCATACGCGCAAAAAATCGATCGATCTGGAATTTATTGTCTGGCAACGTCTGGCTGGTCTTGCGCAGCGTCGCGGTAAAACGCTTTCTGAAACGATTGTTCAGCTGATTGAAGATGCGGAAAACAAAGAGAAATACGCGAATAAAATGTCTTCTTTGAAGCAGGATCTGCAGGCATTGCTGGGTAAGGAATAACTGACGAAAGTCAGTTCAATTTTCTAAAGACGAAAAAAAACCCCGCAGCAGCGGGGTTTTTTACCAGACGAGAACTTAAGCCTGCGGCTGAGTTACAACGTCTTTGATGCCTTTAACTTCGATCTCTACGCGACGATCCGGAGCCAGGCAGTCGATCAGTGCAGCACGCTGTTTCACGTTGTCACAGGTGTTGCCAGTAACCGGGTTGGATTCGCCCATACCACGTGCGGAGATCTTGTCTGCCGGGATACCTTTGGAGATCAGGTAATCAACAACAGACTGAGCACGGCGCTCGGACAGACCCTGGTTGTAAGCGTCAGAACCGATGCGGTCAGTGTAACCCAGAACAACTACGGAACCGTCTTTCGGATCCAGGTTGCTCAGCTGGCTGTACAGCTGATCCAGAGCAGCCTGACCTTCCGGTTTCAGGGTTGCTTTGTTGAAGGTGAACAGAACGTCAGACTTCAGAGTGAAGTGCTTGGTCTGTACTTCCGGTGCCGGAGCTGGAGCCGGAGCAACTACTGGAGCTGCTTCGCCCTGACCGAAACGGTAGGAAACACCCAGGCTCAGCATGCCGTTGTCCGGACGAGTACCGATGGTGTGTGCGTCACCGATGTTGTTGGTCCACTGGTATTCCAGACGGGTAGCGATTTCAGGAGTGATCGCATACTCAACACCGCCAGCGAAGACCGGAGAAACGCCGGTGTCATGGTTTTTACCATAAACGTTGGATTTAGTGTCTGCACGCCATACCATACCACCCAGACGAGTGTATACGTCCAGATCGTCAGTGATTGGGTAACCCAGTTTAGCGGTCAGCTGAACGCCCTGAGCTTTATATGCACCGTTTTCAACGCTGCCTTTGTATGGCATACGACCTAACCAGTCATAACCCATTTCAAAGCCAACATACGGGTTAACCTGGTAACCACCAAAAGCACCAGCGCCCAGTTGGTTTTCATGGGTCGGACCATTGTTGTTGATGAAACCAGTGTCATGGTACTGGGACCAGCCCAGTTTAGCACCAGTGTACCAGGTGTTATCTTTCGGAGCGGCCTGCGCTACGGTAGCGAAACCAGCCAGTGCCACTGCAATCGCGATAGCTGTCTTTTTCATTTTTTGCGCCTCGTTATCATCCAAAATACGCCATGAATATCTCCAACGAGATAACACGGTTAAATCCTTCACCGGGGATCTGCTCAATATTAACTCTACCGATATCTTCGGCTTATGCCGAGCACCCCTGGCGATGTAAAGTCTACAACGTAGTTGAAAACTTACAAGTGTGAACTCCGTCAGGCATATGAAAAAAAAGTCTTGTATAAGGTACGTTTAATCTTTTTTGTCAGCGACAATTTACAGAAGAAAATCGCGGAAACCGCTTCAGACAAGCCTCCGCAAGGAAAATTAGTCACGACTGAAAGCATTGGCTGGGCGACAAAAAAAGTTCCAGGATTAATCCTAAATTTACTTAATGATACAAATTAGAGTGAATTTTTAGCCCGGAAAGTTGTCTCGTGGCGTGAGAGGATGCACTTACCGGACGCATAATAAACCCCATAGCGTTACCTTCATTTGCCGCATCAACAAGTTCAGCATGCTCTTCTTCAGTCAAATCATCTGCCAACCAACCGATCACCACGCTGTAATTGCCCGTGCGTAAAGCGCGAACCATTGACTCCACGGTGTGGCAAGGGGAGAGCTGGCTAATCTGCATTACTTTCGTTAAGGGTAGCCCAGATGCCTGAACCCATTCGCGACTCAGTTTTTGTTGCGGTGTTAACCAGAGTTGCCAGCGCGATTGCTGACCGAGTTGCTGTAACAATGGCAACAGTAGAAGTTGCGTCATCATGGGCTGATCTTCGCGATAGACAACTTCACTGATAAGCCCGGCTGTAGTGTTTTCCGTAGAGACACGCGCAATTTTACTTGCTGCGGATGAGAACGACGAAGAACGATGTGCATAGCCTGAAGTGTACATAATCAATCCAGCCCCTGTGAGTTACTGTATGGATGTACAGTACATCCAGTGACAACAAAGATCAACCCTATTTTCGGAAAGAGCCTCGCAAATTTTGTCGTTGGTGACGGGAAAACATAAATTAATCTTGCCCCTTAAGAATAAGTTGCCTATTTTCGTAGTTAACGGATCCGTTAATGTGAATCATTCTTTTATGTTATGATTTTAAAAGGAATTTTATGAAAAGCCTCTCCTATAAGCGGATCTATAAATCACAAGAATACCTGGCAACGTTGGGCACAATTGAATACCGATCATTGTTTGGTAGTTACAGCCTGACCGTTGACGACACGGTGTTTGCGATGGTTTCTGATGGTGAGTTGTATCTTCGGGCTTGTGAGCAAAGTGCACAGTACTGTGTAAAACATCCGCCTGTTTGGCTGACATATAAAAAGTGTGGCCGATCCGTTACCCTCAATTACTATCGGGTTGATGAAAGTCTATGGCGAAATCAACTGAAGCTGGTGCGTCTGTCGAAATATTCTCTCGATGCAGCGCTGAAAGAGAAAAGCACGCGCAATACCCGGGAAAGACTGAAAGATTTGCCCAATATGTCTTTTCATCTGGAAGCGATTCTCGGGGAGGTGGGGATTAAGGATGTACGGGCGTTACGTATACTTGGGGCAAAAATGTGTTGGTTGCGACTGCGGCAGCAAAACAGTCTGGTGACAGAAAAGATTCTGTTTATGCTTGAAGGGGCCATTATCGGCATTCATGAAGCTGCGCTCCCGGTGGCACGCCGCCAGGAGCTTGCAGAATGGGCTGACTCTCTTACGCCGAAACAGGAGTTTCCTGCGGAACTTGAGTAATCTGGCGTTGCAGACGACCAATCTCTGGCAGTAATGCAATCAATAACCCAACTTGTTGTACGACCAGAGGTTCTTTGCTGTCTGCCCGAGGTTCAAGTTGCTGCATCCGCTGTTTCAGGCCAGCTAATGCCTGATTGACGCGTTCTTCATCAGCAGGTTGATGATGTAGCGCGTCATCAACATAGCAAACGGCGTCATCAAGAAACGCCAGAATTTCAGGATTAGTTAACTGCTCCCGGTGAGCACCGAGGGCTGAGATATAGCTGGTAAACGTATGGTTAAGGCACAGCAACCGAAACGCGGCTTCGCGAATTTGCGGGGTAACGTTCGGTTCGCTGGACATATTTGATACCACCGACGCCAGTTCAGCATCACGGTTGTGTGCATCGCGGCGGGCAATACGATACGCCAGACGGTTATCACGCCCCTGATGGTATTGCTCCAGTATGGCATCGAGATACCGACAGTTGGCCTCTGTGGCGCGTTCGAGCATGCGCGGCAGATTGCGAAACTTCCAGTCAGGCCAGATGTAGCTCACCGCCGCCCACGCAATGGCACAACCAATCAGCGTATCGATTACGCGAGGTAACGCCACTTCAAAACCTTCACCCAACAAGTTAAAACAAAGTAGCACCAAAAGTGTGATGAACATCGTTGCATGGGCGTATTGCACGTTACGGAAGGCAAAAAAGAGCACGCCGGTAATAACCAGTAGCACCAGTTGCCCTTCCAGTGACGGTACAAACCACAGCACAGGAATGCCAATGGCGATACCTACCAGCGTACCAATAATCCTTAACTTCAGGCGGTGGCGCGTGGCGTTATAGTTTGGCTGGCAGACAAACAAACTTGTCAGCAAGATCCAATACCCGTGATGCATTCCGGTTATCTGAATGATGGCGTAGCCGAAGCACAACACCAGCGACATTCTTACCGCATGACGGAAGAGGGCGGATTCCGGCGTGAAGTGACGGCTAAGACGCAGCCAGATATCACTCAATCCGTGCGGGCTGTCATCAGCGAGCTCATTTTCGTCATTATTATGGGGCAGTGCCTGGGCCTGTTCTGATTCAATTGTTGCCAGTTGGGCATCAATGGCGCGTAAATTGTTCAGCAAAAATCCCAGTGTTTTGAGTAAATCGGCAGGTGCGCCGTTATCGCGCATCCGCTCCAGCGCAGCATCAATATGCGTAAAAGCGCGCTCGAAATGCGGATCATGTTGATAAGGCTGACGCAGCAAAATACAGCGTGACAGTTGCTGGCACGCCTGGCCCTGCATCGACATCAGCCGCTGAAAACGGAACAGCACGTCGCTGTGGCGAAAATGTTCACGCAATGTTTGATACTGAATATGAGAAGAGCTGGCACGCTCGTGAATATCCTGCGCGACAAAGTAATAATGCAGCGTGCGACGCGTTCCCCGTTGACCACGATCGCCACGTAAGCGGGTCAGCAGCGAGAGTTTCGTCTGATTCAATGTCGCCATCAGCTGACCGTTGGCGAGAGCCAAATCGTACAGCGGTGCCTGGCTTTCATCTTCAATATCAGGATCAAACATGCGTGACTTGAGCTCAAGGTAACGCGCCAGTTGTTCATAGCAACGCGCCAGGTTGTCCTGCAGCGGGCGGACCGGGAACAGTAGATGACCAATAAGTGTCAGGACGTTGTACCAGACGGCACCGGCCAGCAGATACATCGGCTGCTGATACCAGTGCTCATACAGTGACGTCCCCAACATAGTGTAAATGGCGATCAGTAACGCACCGAAGGCAATTGTTGCATAGCGTTGACCCAGACCGCCGAGCAAAATGAAGCCGCTGGTAGAGAGCGTTAAGCCAATTGCAAATAGCCAGGGCCAGGGAAACAGCAATTCTACTGAGGCCGAGGCGATAAAAAAGCAGAACAGCGTAATGATGAGGTTACGCAAACGTCCCGCCAGCCGGTCATCGAGATCGGTCAGCGCCGCTGCCACCATCCCCAGCGTCAGCGGAATCGTCAGTTTTACATCACCCAGCCACCACGGAAACGCTGTGGTTCCACAAAGCGCAATAAAAATACGCGCGTAATACAGCCAGGCGCTGTTCCAGGTATAGCGTTTGAGCAAAGGACTTAGCATAAAGGCCATATTAGTGGATTATTCAAAACGACGACGTGCATTGGCTTCACGCGCAGCTTGCGCTGTTTCTACCGATACCACGCGACGACCGACCGGCCATAGTGCGATAGCGGCAATTTTAAAGTTCGCAATGCCGACAGGAATGCCAATGATGGAAATACATTGTGCGATGCCCGTTGCAATGTGCATCAGGCATAACCACCAGCCAAAGAAAATCAGCCAGAAAATATTCAATACCGTACCGCCAGTATTCAGCAGCACATTTTTGCCAGCCGGGTTCAGTTCATCGACATGAATAGCTTCATTGCCATAAGGCACCAGAGACAGTTTAGTGATCTCCCAGCAGGATCGTGTCAGCGGTAAGGTAAAAATCAGCACAATACTGACCAGAGTCGCCAACAGCCAGCCCAGAGTGGTGGCAAATCCGCCAAGCACAAAGTTCAGAATGTTCAAAACGGTACGCATAAAACCTCGCTTTACTGTGGTTTTCAGTAATGGGCGGCAATTGTAACGTTTTTTTGGGCTGGAGCACGTTTTCTCTGACGGTTACACTGATAAGAAATCATTTCGTGTGGATCTACAGAGTCATGGAACTGAAAGCGACAACGCTTGGAAAACGTCTGGCACAGCACCCTTACGATCGGGCGGTGATCCTCAATGCCGGGATTAAAGTCTCCGGTGATCGCCACGAATACCTTATTCCTTTCAATCAATTACTGGCGATTCACTGTAAGCGCGGTCTGGTATGGGGCGAGCTGGAATTTGTACTGCCGGACGAAAAAGTGGTGCGTCTGCACGGCACCGAATGGGGCGAGACGCAGCGTTTTTACCATCATCTTGATGCTCACTGGCGGCGGTGGAGTGGCGAGATGAGCGAAATTGCGTCTGGTGTTTTACTCCAGCAACTGGATTTGATTGCCACGCGCACTGGAGAAAATAAATGGCTGACGCGTGAGCAAACCTCTGGCATTCAGCAACAAATCCGCCAGGCTTTGTCGGCGTTGCCGTTGCCGGTTAACCGACTGGAAGAATTCGATAACTGCCGTGAGGCGTGGCGTAAATGTCAGGCCTGGTTGAAAGATATTGAAAGCGCTCGGTTGCAGCATAACCAGGCGTATACAGAAGCCATGCTTACCGAGTATGCAGATTTTTTCCGCCAGGTCGAGTCTTCACCGCTGAATCCGGCGCAGGCCCGGGCAGTCGTTAATGGCGAGCATTCTCTGTTAGTGCTGGCTGGTGCAGGAAGCGGAAAAACGTCGGTGCTGGTGGCCCGTGCAGGCTGGTTGCTGGCGCGTGGTGAAGCGTCCCCTGAGCAAATTTTATTGCTGGCGTTTGGTCGCAAAGCCGCTGAAGAGATGGACGAGCGTATTCGCGAACGGCTACATACCGAAGACATTACCGCACGCACGTTTCATGCGCTGGCGCTGCATATTATTCAGCAGGGCAGCAAAAAAGTTCCGATAGTCAGCAAACTGGAAAATGATACCGCTGCCCGTCATGAACTCTTTATTGCTGAGTGGCGCAAGCAATGCAGCGAAAAGAAAGCGCAGGCGAAGGGCTGGCGGCAATGGCTGACGGAAGAAATGCAGTGGTCAGTGCCAGAAGGTAACTTCTGGGATGATGAAAAATTACAGCGTCGTCTTGCCTCACGCCTCGATCGTTGGGTAAGTCTGATGCGGATGCACGGTGGCGCACAGGCAGAAATGATTGCCAGTGCACCCGAAGAGATTCGCGATCTGTTCAGTAAACGTATCAAGTTGATGGCCCCGTTATTAAAAGCCTGGAAAGGTGCGCTGAAGGCAGAAAACGCTGTCGATTTTTCGGGCCTTATTCACCAGGCGATTGTGATTCTGGAGAAAGGTCGCTTTATCAGCCCGTGGAAGCATATTCTGGTTGATGAATTTCAGGATATCTCGCCGCAGCGCGCAGCGTTGTTAGCGGCATTACGCAAGCAAAACAGTCAGACGACGTTGTTCGCCGTTGGTGATGACTGGCAGGCGATTTATCGCTTCAGCGGTGCGCAAATGTCGCTCACCACCGCTTTCCATGAAAACTTTGGTGAAGGCGATCGCTGCGATTTAGACACGACTTACCGTTTTAACAGTCGTATCGGTGAGGTGGCAAACCGGTTTATTCAGCAGAACCCAGGCCAGCTGAAAAAGCCGCTAAACAGCTTAACCAATGGAGACAAAAAAGCCGTCACGTTATTGGATGAGAGCCATCTTGACGCTTTGCTGGATAAGCTCTCTGGTTATGCCAAACCGGAAGAGCGCATTCTGATCCTGGCGCGTTACCATCACATGAGGCCTGCCAGCCTGGAAAAAGCGGCAACACGCTGGCCGAAGTTGCAAATCGACTTTATGACCATTCATGCCAGCAAAGGGCAACAGGCGGATTACGTCATCATCGTTGGCTTGCAGGAGGGAAGTGATGGTTTTCCGGCTGCGGCGCGGGAGTCGATTATGGAAGAGGCGCTACTGCCACCGGTTGAGGATTTCCCGGACGCTGAAGAACGGCGGTTAATGTACGTGGCGCTGACCCGGGCACGCCATCGGGTATGGGCACTGTTTAACAAAGAGAATCCCTCTCCCTTTGTGGAAATACTGAAAAATCTGGATGTGCCGGTGGCGAGAAAACCGTAAGAAACAGGTGGCGTTTGCCACCTGTGCAATATTACTTCAGACGGTCCGCGAGATAACGCTGATAATCGGGGATCAGAATATCGACCGCGTCGTTGAAATGCGGCGACTGGATAATGAAGTCTGCCGTTGCCACGTTGGTGGCGACCGGAATGTTCCATACCGTCGCCAGACGCAGCAAGGCTTTCACGTCAGGATCGTGCGGAACGGCATTTAGTGGGTCCCAGAAGAAAATCAATACATCAATTTTCCCTTCTGAGATCAATGCGCCAACCTGCTGGTCACCCCCCATTGGGCCACTCAACATCGCGTTGACGTTCATGCTGGTTGCACGGGAAATCAAGTTACCGGTAGTGCCTGTTGCATACAGTACGTGTTGTTCCAGTAACGGTTGATGTCGTTCCACCCAGCTCATCAGCATTTGTTTGCAGTGATCGTGTGCCACCAGCGCAATATGTTTCCGCGCAGGTAAAGTGCGTGTCGTCAGTTCCATAATGTACATCCGTAGTTAACTTTCCTACAGATTACTGTAAGCACTTATCGCTGCAAGAGAAAGACCGAAAAAGCCTGCGCACAGGCACAAAAATCTCAGGAAGATGGTTGTTTTTCCGCCCATTGCAGGAAAGTATTTCGCGTTTGTGGGTCAGCCAGTTTAAACCAATACTTCAGCCGTTGTTCTGTGAGCACCTGAGACTGCGGTGGAATAGCATCCAGCTCGGAAACACCCGAAAGCAGCGTACTGTCATCTGCCATCATCGTGGCAAATTGCGGTAGTGAAGCGCGTTTCGCGGATTTGTTATAGCGTTCAACCTCGACCTCATAATCAATCGTTTTTGCCGTTGAGGTAATGGCGAGAATATCCAGCTTTACCGGAATCGGCGTCGCATCGCCATCCAACAATTCAAGGCGCGGCGCGGCATCAAAATGGTTAGCTTCCCGCTCATTCTCCAGACGAGGCAGGCGAAAATTGACCTGGTTGATGAGCTGGGTATTAAAACTGACCACCAGCGGTGGGGAGATATACAGCCGTTCTTCACTATTGGAAAGATGAATCGTCTTCTCAACGCGAAACACTAACTGATGCGGTCCATTATCCAGTTCAATGCTGTCCGCACCGCGCAGCAGAGAGCTGGAAACCTTTTTACCGTCGAGTACCAGAAGATCGACATCGGTTGAAAGCCGCAGCGTGGTGGCAAAAACGGATACCGGCAAACATAATGCAATCAAGGTGGTCACGATGCCGGTTTTCATAGGTAGCTCCTGTCAAAAGACCGCCCGAATAATAATGTGTCAAAATTTTTCTTTAATCATACTTACTAACATATAGACATATTTCCCGCTTTTGCTCTCATTCATTCGTATTAGCTGCATGGTTGGCATGTCGGCTTTGTCGTACACTTTGTTAAACAGTCTGGAGGAAATAATGAAAGAAACCGATATTGCAGGCATTTTAACGTCCACTCACACCATTGCGCTGGTGGGGGCAAGCGACAAACCCGATCGTCCCAGCTATCGCGTGATGAAATATCTACTCGACCAGGGGTATCACGTCATTCCGGTTTCACCAAAAGTTGCCGGCAAAACGCTGCTGGGCCAGCAGGGGTATGGCACGCTGGCAGAAGTTCCGGAAAAAGTCGATATGGTCGATGTTTTCCGGAATTCAGAAGCGGCGTGGGGCGTGGCGCAGGAAGCGATCGCCATTGGCGCGAAAACCCTCTGGATGCAACTGGGGGTGATTAATGAGCAGGCGGCAGTACTGGCACGGGATGCCGGGTTAAATGTGGTGATGGATCGCTGCCCGGCTATTGAGATCCCTCGCCTGGGCCTGGCCAAATAAAAAATCCCCGGAAGGCCAAAACCTTCCGGGGATTTGTTCAGGGATTAGTTACGCAGACGCGGGGCCTGAAGTTGTTTGCGGATGGTCTGCGCCAGCTCATCCATGGATGGCTGTTCAGGATGTTCATCCTGCAATTCGCTACTTAGCTGGGCTTCAGCCAGGTAGGTATGAACCGGTAGGCCGTTATCGTCCTCCATCACCACGTGATACCACGGAGCGGCGCGAAGCTCGTCATTCACCGCCAGCTCATCAGGCGACGGTTCAGAGAGCGAATAAACCGGGTCGATATCCACGACCACTCCGAGATAACCTAACAGGGAATGGCGGACCTGCTGGCCGATACCGAATTTGCTGGCAATCATAGTCACCTCCCGGGAAATCTTTACCTTTGATATAAGGGTAAAATTCCACATTTCAAGTTACATGACGCGACAGGCAAACCCTTTCAGATATAGCCCTTCCGGATAGGTAGCGATCACCGGATGATCGGCTGCCTGACGGAACTGCTCTATAAATTGTACATCACGACCGGCATCAATTGCGGCATCCGCGATGATTTTCTGAAATAAATCGCTGGTCATCAGACCGGAACAGGAGAAAGTCAGGAGAACTCCACCTTCATTCAGCAACTGAATCGCCAGCATGTTGATGTCTTTATAGCCACGACATGCGCCCATCAACTGGCTTTTATTCTCAACAAACTTCGGCGGGTCCATCACGATAACGTCAAATTTTTCACCGCGATCGCGATAAGTACGCATCAATTTAAAGACATCATCACGGACAAACTCAGCCTTGCTCAGATCCAGTTTGTTCAGCTCAACGTTCTGCCGTGCAATATCCAGGGCTTCCTGGGAGGTATCAACGCTGACAACCTGGCTGCAACCGCCCATCAGTGCCGATACGGCGAAACCACCGGTATAGGAGAAACAGTTCAGTACGCGTTTATTTTCAACGTAGCGGCGGGTAGCCAGGCGGCTATCACGCTGATCCAGGTAGTAGCCCGTTTTGTGTCCGTGCTGAATATCCACCAGCAGCTTCATGCCGTGTTCTTCAATCGGCAGCAGGGCAGGCGGCAACTCGCCGGTGACGGGGCCCTGGGTCAGCTCCATCCCTTCTTTTTTACGTACCGCAACATCGCTGCGATCGTAAATCGCACATTCCGGGTACAGCGTTTGCAGGGCGCTAATTAATGCCGCGCGCTGATATTCTGCGCCAGCACTCAGTAGTTGCAGCACCAGAAAATTACCGAAACGATCGATAGTAATACCCGGCAGGCCATCAGATTCTCCGGCGATTAAACGATAGCTGTCGAGGCCATCTTTTTGCGCCAGCCAGTCACGCCATTTTTGCGCTTGTTGCAAACGGCGGGTAAAAAAAGCAATGTCGATAGATTCATTCGGGTCAAACGTCCAGACGCGCGCCCGGATTTGCGAAGCTGGCGAATAAGCGCCGCGTGCTAACCATTTTCCCTGATGATCAACAATATCGATGGTTTCCCCGAGGCTGGCTTTACCTTCCATGCGGGCAACGGCCCCGGAAAAGATCCACGGATGGCGACGAAGTAATGATTTTTCGCGCCCTTTGGCTAACACTAAACGTACACTCATAATTTACTTTTCTGTCGATGCAAAGAAATGGGCGTCATTGTCCGGAGTTTTCCATGGATTTGCAACGCGTCCATTAAGGATAAGGAGAGCAGCAATGTCGAAAGTCTGCATAATTGCCTGGGTTTACGGGCGAGTTCAGGGCGTTGGATTTCGCTATACCACGCAGTACGAAGCGAAAAAACTAGGATTAGCCGGGTACGCCAAAAATCTTGACGATGGCAGCGTGGAAGTGGTTGCCTGCGGTGAAGAAGGGCAGGTAGAAAAATTAATGCAGTGGTTAAAGAGTGGCGGCCCGCGTTCTGCGCGTGTAGAACGGGTGCTCAGCGAGCCGCATCATCCCTCGGGGGAATTAACCGATTTTCGTATCCATTAAATACATTTTACCGGTTTTGGCAGGCCAGCAATTTTGGTGGCTTGCTTAGCCGGACCTTTCGGAAACAGTCGGTATAAATAGCGGCTGTTACCTTTTTCTTCACCAAATTTATTCGCCATCGCTTTTACCAGCATACGAATCGCCGGAGAAGTATTGAATTCCAGATAGAAATCACGCACAAAACGCACCACTTCCCAGTGTTCTGGCGACAGCGAAATCCCTTCGTTCTCTGCAATCACCACTGCCAGCGGCTCACTCCACTGGCTGCTTTCTTTGAGATAGCCTTCGGTATCCGTTTCTATCTCTTTACCTTCGAAGATCAGCATAATTATTACTACCTTAATCAGACTGGCGGCAGTGTAACAAAAAACAAAGCCCCGCATAAAGCGAGGCTCGGTAAGTAACCCTGGGCGAGATTAATCGCGGCTGGCGAAGCCCAGAATGCTCAGCAGGCTGACGAAGATGTTGTACAGCGAAACATACAGGCTAACTGTGGCACGAATATAGTTCGTTTCACCGCCATGAATGATGTTGCTGGTTTCAAACAAAATAGCGCCAGAGGAGATCAGAATGAAGACCGCGCTGATCGCCAGATGCAGAGCAGGCAGTTGCAGGAAGATATTAGCAACCATACCAATCAGCACCACCACAATACCCGCCATCAGCATACCGCCGAGGAACGACATATCTTTGCGGGTGGTCAGCACATACGCAGAGCAGCAGAAGAACACCAACGCCGTTCCGCCCAGTGCCATAGCGATTACGTCACCCATTCCGGCGGACAGGTAGGTGTTCAGAATTGGTCCGAGGATATATCCCAGAAAACCGGTAAAGGCGAATGCGGAGATAATCCCGGTCGGCTTATTCGCCGTTTTATAGGTCAGGAACATCAAACCATACATACCCACCAGCGTCAGAATCAGACCCGGAGATGGCAGCATCAGCACCGTACTGGCAGTTGCGGTAATCGCCGAAAAGGCCAGCGTCAGGCTCAGCAGAAAATAGGTATTACGCAGCACCTTATGGGTGCTAAGCAGCGATGTACGGTCATGTGAAGAACTAACAATACGATCCATTGAGTCACTCTCTATGACAGATGTAATTAATTAAGCAGCATAATGATAATGCGTAAGGGCACCCAGAAGTTTTACCCATCTTTACGCATTTGATCTGGAACAGGTTTAACAGCGGATTATCAGGTCATTAAGCAAATATAACGCCCTGAGAATTTCGACAGGCAAAAGAAAAAGGGGTTAGCAGTTAGCTAACCCCTTATCTTATTTGGCGGAAGCGCAGAGATTCGAACTCTGGAACCCTTTCGGGTCGCCGGTTTTCAAGACCGGTGCCTTCAACCGCTCGGCCACACTTCCGGAATGACGCGCACTATAAACATCCCGATGCGGCGTGTAAACCCCTAATTTGTTTGTTTGCCTGAAAAACAGCCAAAAGTGCATTGATAGCGTGAAATAACAGCAGATTGATCATTTCATCACCATGAATTCCTTCTCTTTTACTCGTTTAGCAACCGGCTAAACATCCCCACTGCCCGGCAAAAAGAAAAATAGGTCCATTTTTATCGCTAAAAGATAAATCCACACAGTTTGTATTGTTTTGTGCAAAAGTTTCACTACGCTTTATTAACATTACTTTCTGGCGACGTGCGCCAGTGCAGAAGGATGAGCTTTCGTTTTCAGCATCTCACGTGAAGCGATGGTTTGCCTTGCTACAGGGACGTCGCTTGCCGACCATAAGCGCCCGGTGTCCTGCCGGTGTCGCAAGGAGAAGAGACGTGCGATATGAATAACGAGGAAACATTTTACCAGGCCATGCGGCGTCAGGGCGTTACCCGGCGCAGCTTTCTCAAATATTGTAGTCTGGCTGCCACGTCGCTGGGATTAGGCGCGGGAATGGCACCAAAGATTGCCTGGGCGCTGGAGAACAAACCGCGCATTCCGGTGGTATGGATCCACGGTCTGGAATGCACCTGCTGTACCGAATCTTTTATCCGCTCCGCTCACCCGCTGGCAAAGGACGTCATCCTTTCCCTGATTTCCCTCGATTACGACGATACTTTGATGGCTGCCGCCGGAACCCAGGCGGAAGAAGTCTTTGAAGACATCATCACGCAATACAATGGCAAATATATCCTCGCAGTAGAAGGTAATCCGCCGCTGGGCGAGCAGGGGATGTTCTGTATCAGCAGCGGTCGACCGTTTATTGAGAAACTCAAACGTGCCGCTGCCGGAGCCAGCGCGATTATCGCCTGGGGAACCTGCGCGTCCTGGGGCTGCGTGCAGGCCGCGCGACCCAATCCGACGCAGGCAACGCCTATCGACAAAGTCATCACCGACAAACCTATTATCAAAGTACCTGGCTGCCCGCCGATCCCGGATGTGATGAGCGCCATCATTACTTACATGGTGACCTTTGATCGCTTGCCAGATGTCGACAGAATGGGCCGTCCGTTGATGTTCTATGGTCAGCGAATCCACGATAAATGCTATCGCCGCGCTCACTTCGACGCCGGAGAGTTCGTCCAGAGTTGGGATGATGACGCTGCCCGCAAAGGTTACTGCCTGTACAAAATGGGCTGCAAAGGGCCTACCACCTATAACGCCTGTTCCTCCACACGCTGGAACGATGGCGTTTCCTTCCCGATCCAGTCAGGTCACGGCTGCCTGGGTTGTGCGGAAAATGGTTTCTGGGATCGCGGTTCGTTCTACAGCCGCGTGGTAGATATTCCACAAATGGGTACTCATTCCACCGCCGACACCGTCGGTTTAACCGCGCTTGGCGTGGTGGCAGCGGCTGTTGGTGTGCACGCAGTCGCCAGCGCCGTTGACCAGCGCAGACGTCATAACCAGCAACCTACAGAAACCGAACATCAGCCAGGCAATGAGGATAAACAGGCATGAGCACTCAGTACGAAACTCAGGGATACACCATCAATAATGCCGGACGCCGCCTGGTGGTCGACCCGATTACGCGCATTGAAGGCCACATGCGCTGCGAAGTGAATATTAACGATCAGAATGTGATCACCAATGCCGTCTCCTGCGGCACCATGTTTCGCGGGCTGGAGATCATCCTGCAAGGGCGTGACCCGCGCGATGCGTGGGCGTTCGTTGAACGTATCTGCGGCGTCTGTACTGGCGTACACGCCCTGGCTTCGGTTTACGCCATCGAAGATGCCATCGGTATTAAAGTGCCGGACAACGCCAATATCATCCGCAACATTATGCTGGCAACGCTCTGGTGCCACGATCATCTGGTGCACTTCTATCAGCTTGCCGGGATGGACTGGATCGATGTGTTAGATGCGCTGAAAGCCGACCCGCGGAAAACCTCCGAACTGGCGCAAAGTCTCTCCTCTTGGCCGAAATCATCCCCTGGCTATTTCTTCGACGTACAAAATCGCCTGAAGAAATTCGTTGAAGGCGGCCAGTTGGGGATCTTCCGCAATGGCTACTGGGGGCACCCGCAGTACAAACTGCCGCCAGAAGCCAACCTGATGGGCTTTGCCCACTATCTCGAAGCTCTCGATTTCCAGCGTGAAATTGTCAAAATCCACGCTGTCTTTGGCGGTAAAAACCCGCATCCAAACTGGATTGTCGGCGGGATGCCTTGCGCCATTAACATTGACGAAAGCGGCGCGGTCGGGGCGGTCAATATGGAACGCCTGAACCTGGTGCAGTCGATTATCACCCGCACGGCGGATTTCATTAACAACGTGATGATCCCCGACGCCTTAGCCATTGGTCAGTTCAACAAACCGTGGAGCGAAATCGGCACGGGTCTTTCTGATAAATGCGTCCTCAGCTATGGCGCATTCCCGGATATTGCCAACGACTTTGGTGAGAAAAGTCTGCTGATGCCTGGCGGCGCGGTGATTAACGGCGACTTCAACAATGTGCTGCCAGTGGATTTGGTTGATCCGCAGCAGGTGCAGGAGTTTGTCGATCACGCCTGGTATCGTTATCCCAACGATCAGGTTGGGCGTCATCCGTTCGATGGCATCACCGACCCGTGGTACAACCCCGGCGATGTCAAAGGCAGCGATACCAACATTCAGCAGCTGAATGAACAGGAACGCTACTCGTGGATCAAAGCGCCACGCTGGCGCGGTAACGCGATGGAAGTGGGGCCGCTGGCACGCACGTTAATCGCTTATCACAAAGGCGATGCGGCGACCGTTGAGTCGGTCGATCGCATGATGTCAGCGTTGAACCTGCCGCTTTCCGGCATCCAGTCAACGTTGGGCCGCATTTTGTGTCGCGCGCACGAAGCGCAGTGGGCCGCAGGTAAGTTGCAGTATTTCTTCGATAAGCTGATGACCAATCTGAAAAACGGCAATCTCGCCACTGCTTCCACTGAAAAATGGGAACCTACAACCTGGCCGACAGAGTGCCGTGGCGTCGGCTTTACCGAAGCGCCGCGCGGGGCGTTAGGCCACTGGGCTGCCATTCGCGATGGCAAGATTGATCTCTATCAGTGCGTGGTGCCGACCACCTGGAACGCCAGCCCGCGCGATCCTAAAGGGCAAATTGGCGCTTATGAAGCGGCGCTGATGAACACCAAAATGGCGATCCCCGAGCAACCGCTGGAGATCCTGCGTACTCTGCACAGCTTTGATCCGTGCCTCGCCTGTTCAACACACGTGCTGGGCGACGACGGTAGCGAGCTGATCTCCGTGCAGGTGCGTTAACAGCGAAGGAGAATCATCATGCAACAGAAAAGCGACAACGTTGTCAGTCACTATGTCTTTGAAGCACCCGTGCGGATATGGCACTGGCTGACGGTGTTATGCATGGCGGTGTTGATGGTCACCGGTTACTTTATCGGCAAGCCGCTACCTTCCGTCAGCGGCGAGGCGACGTATCTGTTCTATATGGGCTACATCAGGTTAATTCACTTCAGCGCCGGGATGATTTTTACCGTGGTCTTGCTGATGCGGATCTACTGGGCTTTTGTTGGCAATCGTTACTCCCGCGAGCTGTTTATCGTGCCGGTATGGCGTAAAAGCTGGTGGCAGGGCGTGTGGTATGAAATCCGCTGGTATCTGTTTCTGGCAAAACGTCCGAGTGCCGATATAGGCCATAACCCCATCGCCCAGGCGGCGATGTTCGGCTATTTCCTGATGTCAGTTTTTATGATCATCACCGGCTTTGCGCTGTACAGCGAACACAGCCAGTACGCTATTTTTGCGCCGTTCCGTTATGTGGTGGAATTTTTCTACTGGACGGGCGGCAACTCAATGGACATTCACAGCTGGCATCGGCTGGGGATGTGGCTGATTGGCGCGTTTGTGATCGGTCATGTCTACATGGCGCTGCGTGAAGACATCATGTCCGACGACACAGTGATCTCCACCATGGTCAACGGCTACCGTAGCCACAAATTTGGCAAAATAAGTAACAAGGAGCGTTCATGAGCGAGCAACGCGTGGTGGTAATGGGGCTGGGCAATCTGCTGTGGGCCGATGAAGGCTTCGGCGTGCGGGTGGCGGAACGGTTGTATGCCCATTACCACTGGCCCGATGAAGTCGAGATTGTTGATGGCGGCACTCAGGGACTGAACTTGCTGGGGTATGTCGAAAGCGCCAGCCACTTGCTGATTCTCGACGCCATTGATTACGGGTTGGAACCCGGAACGCTGCGAACATATGCCGGAGAACGCATTCCGGCTTATCTCAGCGCGAAGAAAATGAGCCTGCACCAGAACAGCTTCTCCGAAGTGCTGGCGCTGGCGGATATACGTGGTCATTTGCCAGCACATATTGCCCTCGTCGGTCTGCAACCCGCAATGCTCGACGACTACGGCGGTAGCCTGAGCGAACTGGCACGGGAGCGACTGCCCGCAGCGGAACAGGCGGCGCTGGCGCAGCTGGCTGCATGGGGAATTGTGCCGCAACCGGCTAATGAATCGCGCTGTCTCAATTATGACTGTCTGTCGATGGAAAATTATGAAGGCATTCGCTTGCGCCAGTACCGGATGACGCTGGAGGAGCAGAGATGAGCAACGACACGCCATTTGATGCGTTGTGGCAACGAATGCTGGCGCGCGGCTGGACGCCGGTCAGTGAATCCCGTCTTGACGACTGGCTTACGCAAGCGCCAGACGGCGTGGTGTTATTAAGCAGTGACCCGAAACGCACGCCAGAAGTCAGCGATAACCCGGTCATGATTGGCGAATTACTGCGCGAGTTTCCCGACTATACATGGCAGGTAGCGATTGCTGATCTTGAGCAGAGCGAAGCCATCGGCGATCGCTTTGGCGTCTTTCGCTTTCCCGCCACATTAGTGTTTACCGGCGGAAACTATCGCGGCGTGCTGAATGGTATTCACCCGTGGGCGGAACTGATAAACCTGATGCGCGGGCTTGTCGAACCGCAGCAGGAGCGTGCCTCATGAGCGAAACTTTTTTCCATCTGCTGGGGCCAGGAACGCAACCGAACGATGACAGTTTCAGCATGAATCCACTGCCGATCACCTGTCAGGTGAATGGTGAACCGAGTATGGCGGCCCTGGAGCAATGTGCTCACAGCCCGCAGGTGATTGCGCTGTTAAACGAGTTACAACATCAACTAAGCGAACGCCAGCCGCCGCTGGGTGAGGTACTGGCAGTCGATCTGTTAAATCTCAACGCCGACGATCGTCACTTTATCAATACGCTTCTCGGGGAAGGGGAAGTGTCAGTGCGCATTCAGCAGGCTGACGACAGTGAAAGTGAAATACAGGAGGCGATCTTCTGCGGATTATGGCGGGTGCGCAGACGTTGCGGCGAACAGTTGCTGGAGGACAAACTGGAGGCTGGCTGCGCGCCGCTGGCATTGTGGCAGGCGGCAACGCAAAACGTCTTGCCGACAGATTCGCTGTTACCGCCGCCCATTGATGGCCTGATGAATGGCCTACCGTTGGCTCATGAATTACTGGCACATGTACGTAATCCTGACGCGCAGCCGCACAGCATTAATCTGACGCAATTACCTATCAGCGAGGCTGATCGGTTTTTTCTCTCACGTCTCTGTGGGCCGGGAAATATTCAGATTCGTACCATTGGCTATGGCGAGAGCTATATCAACGCCACGGGGTTACGCCATGTCTGGCATTTACGCTGTACGGACACCTTAAAAGGCCCTTTACTGGAAAGTTATGAAATCTGCCCAATACCGGAAGTGGTGCTGGCAGCGCCAGAAGATTTGGTCGACTCTGCGCAGCGGCTTAGCGAGGTATGTCAGTGGCTGGCGGAAGCTGCACCGACGTAAAAAGACGGTAAGTATCGCTTTCAGTCTTATGAATATCGCAATCGGCGAATACCTCTGGTCGTAGAGTTTCAGGATAAAGAGGGAGATCTACCATTATCGGGTTATTTTTCTCTCTTCGCCTACAGGAGTGCGCATGTGGGATGTCATTGATTTATCGCGCTGGCAGTTTGCTCTGACCGCGCTGTATCACTTTTTATTTGTACCCCTTACCCTGGGGCTGATTTTTTTGCTGGCTATCATGGAAACCATTTATGTGGTCACCGGCAAAACGATCTACCGCGATATGACGCGCTTCTGGGGTAAGCTCTTCGGTATCAACTTTGCTCTTGGCGTGGCTACCGGCCTGACCATGGAGTTTCAGTTTGGTACTAACTGGTCATTCTATTCCAACTATGTGGGCGATATTTTTGGCGCACCGCTGGCGATGGAAGCATTAATGGCCTTCTTCCTCGAATCCACCTTTGTCGGGCTGTTCTTCTTCGGCTGGCAACGGCTGAATAAATACCAGCACCTGCTGGTGACGTGGCTGGTGGCGTTCGGTTCAAATCTCTCTGCGTTGTGGATATTGAATGCCAACGGTTGGATGCAATACCCGACCGGTGCGCATTTTGATATCGACACCCTTCGTATGGAAATGACCAGCTTCAGCGAGCTGGTCTTTAACCCGGTCAGCCAGGTGAAATTTGTGCACACCGTAATGGCGGGCTACGTGACCGGGGCCATGTTTATTATGGCGATCAGCGCCTGGTATTTACTGCGCGGACGGGAGCGCGATGTTGCATTACGCTCGTTTGCCATCGGTTCCGTCTTCGGTACTCTGGCGATTATCGGTACGCTGCAACTCGGAGATAGTTCGGCGTATGAAGTCGCGCAAGTACAACCGGTAAAACTGGCGGCAATGGAAGGGGAGTGGCAAACGGAACCTGCACCTGCACCGTTCCATGTGGTTGCCTGGCCGGAACAGGATCAAGAGCGTAACGCCTTTGCCATCAAAATTCCTGCGCTGCTAGGGATCCTCGCCACTCACTCATTAGATAAACCCGTGCCGGGTCTGAAGAATTTGATGGCTGAAACCTACCCACGCTTGCAACGCGGACGTATGGCCTGGCTGTTAATGCAGGAAATATCGCAAGGCAATCGTGAGCCGCATGTGTTGCAGGCATTCCGGGAGCTGGAAGGCGACCTTGGTTACGGCATGTTACTCTCCCGCTATGCGCCGGATATGAATCATGTCACAGCTGCACAGTACCAGGCGGCGATGCGTGGCGCGATACCTCAGGTTGCGCCGGTATTCTGGAGTTTCCGCATCATGGTGGGCTGTGGTTCTCTGCTGCTACTGGTGATGCTGATTGCGCTTGTCCAGACGCTGCGTGGCAAAATTGACCAGCATCGCTGGGTGCTGAAAATGGCGCTCTCGAGTTTGCCGCTGCCGTGGATTGCGATTGAAGCCGGGTGGTTTATGACCGAGTTTGGTCGTCAGCCGTGGGCGATACAGGACATCTTACCGACATACTCCGCGCACTCCGCTTTAACCACAGGACAACTGGCTTTCTCACTGATCATGATCGTAGGGCTTTACACCCTGTTCTTAATCGCCGAAGTCTACCTGATGCAGAAATATGCCCGTCTGGGGCCGAGCGCGATGCAGAGTGAACAACCGACGCAGCAACAGGGGTAAAGGAGAAAATCATGTTTGATTATGAAACATTGCGCTTCATCTGGTGGCTGCTGATTGGCGTGATCCTGGTGGTCTTTATGATCTCCGATGGATTTGACATGGGGATCGGCTGTCTGCTGCCGCTGGTGGCGCGTAATGATGATGAACGCCGGATAGTGATAAACAGCGTTGGCGCGCACTGGGAAGGCAATCAGGTCTGGTTAATCCTCGCAGGTGGGGCATTATTTGCCGCCTGGCCCAGAGTGTATGCAGCGGCGTTTTCCGGCTTTTATGTGGCGATGATTCTGGTGCTGTGCTCGCTGTTCTTCCGCCCGCTGGCCTTCGATTATCGCGGAAAAATCGCCGATGCACGCTGGCGTAAAATGTGGGATGCCGGACTGGTCATCGGCAGTCTGGTACCGCCGGTAGTCTTCGGTATTGCCTTCGGCAACTTGCTGCTCGGCGTGCCGTTTGCCTTCACACCGCAATTACGCGTGGAATATCTCGGCAGCTTTTGGCAACTGCTGACGCCATTCCCTTTATTGTGCGGATTGCTCAGCCTTGGGATGGTGATTTTGCAAGGTGGCGTCTGGTTACAACTAAAAACTGTTGGTGCGATTCATCTGCGTTCACAGCTGGCGACCAAACGCGCCGCACTGCTGGTGATGCTCTGCTTTTTGCTGGCGGGTTACTGGCTGTGGGTCGGTATTGATGGCTTTGTACTGCTCGCCCAGGATGCTAACGGTCCTTCCAATCCGTTAATGAAACTGGTGGCAGTGCTACCTGGTGCCTGGATGAATAATTTCGTCGAATCGCCCGTTCTGTGGATCTTCCCGCTGCTGGGGTTCTTCTGCCCATTGCTGACGGTGATGGCGATTTATCGTGGTCGCCCGGGTTGGGGATTTTTGATGGCGTCATTGATGCAATTTGGCGTGATTTTCACGGCAGGCATCACGCTGTTCCCCTTTGTCATGCCGTCAAGCGTGAGTCCGATCTCCAGCCTGACGTTGTGGGACAGTACTTCCAGTCAGCTGACGCTGAGCATTATGTTGGTAATCGTGCTGATATTTTTGCCCATTGTGTTGCTCTACACTCTCTGGAGCTACTACAAAATGTGGGGGCGCATGACGACAGAAACTCTCCGCCGTAACGAAAACGAGCTGTACTAAGGAGCAGGAACAATGTGGTATTTACTTTGGTTCGTCGGCATTTTGTTGATGTGTTCGCTCTCCACCCTTGTGTTGGTATGGCTGGACCCGCGTCTGAAAAGTTAACGAACGTAAGCCTGATGAGGCGCATTAGCGTCGCATCAGGCAATCAATAATGTCAGATATGAAAAGCGGAAACATATCGATGAAAGCGATCTTGATCCCATTCTTATCTCTTCTGATTCCGTTCACCCCGCAATCTGCATTCGCTCAGAGTGAGCCGGAGCTGAAGCTGGAAAGTGTGGTGATTGTCAGTCGTCATGGTGTGCGTGCCCCAACCAAGGCCACGCAACTGATGCAGGATGTCACCCCAGACGCATGGCCAACATGGCCGGTAAAACTGGGATGGCTGACACCGCGCGGTGGTGAGCTAATCGCCTATCTCGGACATTACCAACGCCAGCGTCTGGTAGCCGATGGATTGCTGGCGAAAAAGGGCTGCCCGCAGTCTGGTCAGGTCGCGATTATTGCTGATGTCGACGAGCGTACCCGTAAAACAGGCGAAGCCTTCGCCGCCGGGCTGGCACCTGACTGTGCAATAACCGTACATACCCAGGCAGATACGTCCAGTCCCGATCCGTTATTTAATCCTCTAAAAACTGGCGTTTGCCAACTGGATAACGCGAACGTGACTGACGCGATCCTCAGCAGGGCAGGAGGGTCAATTGCTGACTTTACCGGGCATCGGCAAACGGCGTTTCGCGAACTGGAACGGGTGCTTAATTTCCCGCAATCAAACTTGTGCCTTAACCGTGAGAAACAGGACAAAAGCTGTTCATTAACGCAGGCATTACCATCGGAACTCAAGGTGAGCGCCGACAATGTCTCATTAACCGGTGCGGTAAGCCTCGCATCAATGCTGACGGAAATATTTCTCCTGCAACAAGCACAGGGAATGCCGGAGCCGGGGTGGGGAAGGATCACCGATTCACACCAGTGGAACACGTTGCTAAGTTTGCATAACGCGCAGTTTTATTTGCTACAACGCACGCCAGAGGTTGCCCGCAGCCGCGCCACCCCGTTGTTGGATTTGATCATGACAGCGTTGACGCCCCATCCACCGCAAAAACAGGCGTATGGTGTAACATTACCCACTTCAGTGCTGTTTATCGCCGGACACGATACTAATCTGGCAAATCTCGGCGGCGCACTGGAGCTCAACTGGACGCTTCCAGGTCAGCCGGATAACACGCCGCCAGGGGGGGAACTGCTGTTTGAACGCTGGCGTCGGCTAAGCGATAACAGCCAGTGGATTCAGGTTTCGCTGGTCTTCCAGACTTTACAGCAGATGCGTGATAAAACGCCGCTGTCATTAAATACGCCGCCCGGAGAGGTGAAACTGACCCTGGCAGGATGTGAAGAGCGAAATGCGCAGGGCATGTGTTCGTTGGCAGGTTTTACGCAAATCGTGAATGAAGCACGCATACCGGCGTGCGCTCTCCATCAAGACAAATAAACATTTGCCGCTGTTGGTCCTCGCAGGCCATTTACGCGGCAAAATTCCACACGTAATCCTGGTATAAGCACTTCTGCGTCGCGGGGAGTGAATGCGGAAATATGGACCTGGACTTCTTTACGACCGTCGGAGGGGATAATGAATCCTTTGCCGCTTTTGCGATCAAAGGTTTTGACAATTCCTGTCATTTTACGGGACAAACAAATTCCTTACTGAAAATACTGCGCTGCACTATACGGGGTTAATAAAATAAAGCCAGCGATATTTAAGACCGCCGGACGGCTAAAATAAAATTTGATTAATCTCAATTATCATGCGTTAATAGCTGCGTCGGTTTGAAAGACAGACAGCATACAAAGTAGTTTACTAAAGCAGTTCTCATTATCAGGCATTATCCCCTTCTTTTGAGTCTCTCTCCTGAACACTAAGTAGTTTCTGTATTAAAGCCCTGTTTGCCAAAAGGCCCAAAATGAAGGAAGTAAAATATGTCTAATAAAATGACTGGTTTAGTAAAATGGTTTAACGCAGATAAAGGTTTTGGCTTTATCACTCCTGATGATGGCAGCAAAGACGTTTTCGTCCATTTCACCGCCATCCAGAGCAATGAATTCCGCACGCTGAACGAAAATCAGAAAGTTGAATTTTCTATTGAGCAGGGGCAACGTGGTCCCGCGGCAGCGAACGTTGTTACGCTCTAAGGTTGCCGTTATTACTCAACATCTCCATTTCCGCTGTCCATGTTGTCATGGTTCACAGTACCGCACATCAGCATTCGATGTGACGGAGCGAAATCCTTTAGGGGCAAAGTGTATTTTTTGTAAATCGACGATGATCACCTTTGATAACGTCGCGCTGCAAATACGCACTGACCATGCGCCGCTGGATTTCACAAAATAATATCAGGCTCCCTCGTGGAGCCTTTTTTATATCAGCCTTATTTTTCTTCAACGCTGTATGTATAGTAAGCGATAACCTGTTGATTATTGAATCTTTCGGGGAGATGGCTTATAACATTTCTTACCTGACCAGGGTACCGGGAACCAACACCTTACTGGCGTGTTGCTGTCTTTTAAGACCAGAAGAGGTTAACAGTGAATATTGAAGAGTTAAAAAAACAAGCCGAAACGGAAATCGCTGACTTTATCGCGCAAAAAATCGCCGAGCTGAACAAGAATACAGGGAAAGAAGTCTCTGAAATTCGCTTCACCGCACGAGAAAAAATGACCGGGCTTGAAAGTTATGATGTCAAAATCAAAATAATGTGATTTTGTGAACATCACCCCGTGCGAGGTGATGTTCCGCTTGTTGCTAATTTAGTGCCCAATCATTGGCGCTTGGGGAATTAAGCGTCGGTACAATTCCTCCGGCACCGGGCTTTGCCATACTCCCGCATACATTGCGTAACCAATCACCGCAAACATAATCCCCAGAACCAGTAGCGTCATTAACCAGCCAGACAACGCAAAGGCTTTTTTATTTGCCGCAGGTTTTTGCAGTGAAAAGGTCAATGTTGAGGCTACCGGACATGACTCTACGCAAGTCATACAACCGGTACATTCCACGGTTCGTACCTGAATTAATTTATCGACCGGGATCCGCGATGGGCAATTTTTTGCGCATTTGCCACAATCGATACAACTTTCGGCATTGCGACGAATCTTAAACGGCGACAATAGCGAAACCACGCCCATCAGCGCGCCATATGGGCAAAGATAACGACACCAGGCATGGCGAATAAACAGACTGACAATCAGCAAAACGGTCACGCTGATTAATGTCGCGGTCCCCATATGACGAAAGAAATCGAGCATTTTAACGTCCATCACCACGCTGTAGGGCGACAACATAAAATAGTGAATCGCCTGAGCGGGCATCAATAACGCGATATAGAGAAAAAAACTCAACAGCAAATACTTCACGCCGCGCAGAGGAATATCCAGCCAGCGGGGAAGGACAAATTGCCGACCAAACAGTTTGTTACCGAGATCGCCGATTAATTCAGAAAGCGTACCAACCGGGCATAACCATGAACAAAAGGCCTTTTTTAGTAATAGACTGATGACGATAAAAGCGACCAATAACAGCATCGCGGCGGCGTGGACGGACGGTAACTGGCCTGTTGCAAGGCTATATTTCAGATTCATCAGACCGGCAATCGGTAGCCAGCCTTCGATGCCTCCTGGCCTGGCGACAAATGTCGTACTACCTGCCGTTTCGTAATAGCGCACCCAATACCAGAACGTGATGGCAATATAAATATTAATTGCCAACAGTAATAATTGCGTCGCTTTACGCCAGGTCGTGGCATTGCGCCAGTCATTCCACGGTAATTTGCCGCCCGTCGTGCCTGGCCGCCGCTGCCAGCGGGTTCTTTTTTTCTCTGCCATGATTTTGCCAGTCCGTTAAGTTGCATACCAAATGCCACTATTCTAGTTGTTCTTAACTGGCTGATATTGATTCAAATCGTGTTCAGGTCTTTCTTATTAACCATGCTTCCAGAGCGGCAACACTGCGTGTAATTTCTTCGTGTGGAAGGGGGGCAGATAATGGCTGCTGCTCCAGTTGTGCGCATAGCTGGCTGGCGCTACGCATTCCCAGACTCGAGCAACTGCTTTTTAGCTGATGCGCGGCACGCTTTATTTTCTCGCTATCCTCACTGGCGCGGGCAATGTCGATGTCATCGAGAAGCGGCAGGGCATGTTGTGTAAATAATACCAGCCATTCGTGGATCTTCTCCGTCCCCATTAACTGAGCATCTTCATTGAGTTGCGATACATCCAGCGGTTGTTCGTTATTAGCTGGCAGTTGGAGATAGTGCGCCAGTAACTGACCGAGCACTTCACGCGGCACCGGTTTAGGGATAATCCCGCGAAATAGCGAACTGGTACGCTGGCGCAACGTTTCGTCGATGACATGGGCGCTAAAGCCAATCAAAACCAGCGACGGATATTGCTGTGCCAGTTGTCGGGCAAGCGTAATGCCGTCGATATCCGGTAGATCAAAATCCACCAGTGCGGCAGCAAACGGTTCGCTATTTTGCAGTGCCTCTAAAGCCTGCGCGGCATTGCCAACAGCAACGACCTGCGCACCACTGTTGTTCAGCATCTCAACGGTAATTCGCTGGGTTAGCGGGTTATCTTCAATTAACAGCAAACGTAAACCGTGCAGACACACCGCCTGATTGACTGTTTTTGGCACGGGGGCAGTGGCAACACGTAACGGCAAGCGTAAACAAAAACAGCTTCCAACCTCCGGTGTGCTGGTGGCGCTCAGTTCGCCGCCCATCGCCTGGGCCAGACGGCTACTGATAGTCAGCCCCAGCCCGGTGCCGCCGCGTTTGCCGCTAACCTGAACAAATGGCTGGAAGATTTCAGCCAGTTTCGTGGGATCAATACCGCAGCCGCTGTCTTCCACTTCGACCAGCCATTGTTCGCCATCAGTGCGACTACGCAGGATAATGTGCCCTTCGTCGGTGAAACGCAGAGCGTTGCTCAACAGGTTGGTAATGACCTGACGAATACGCCGCGGATCGCCCATTAACGCAGTCGGTACATCGTCGGCAATTTCTGTTGCCAGGTGAATCGGGCGACCTTTCACCCGTCCGCTCATTAATTGCAGGGTACTTTCCAGCAGCGGGCGCGGTTCAAAGGGTTCATCGCTGACCGAAACATTCTTGCCGCCTGCTTCGATAGCCGAATAATCGAGAATATCGTTGAGGATGGTCAGCAACGATTCACCAGAGTCAGTAATTGCGCGCAAATCATCGCGCTGGGCGTTAAGTGCGGGGTTATCTGCCAGCAGCTGTGCGGTGCCGAGAATACCGTACAGCGGTGTGCGGATCTCATGGCTCATCGCCGCCAGAAACGCCGATTTTGCCTGGCTGGCTTTTTCTGCTTCCGCCCGTGCCTGTCGGTGTTCTATCACCAGTTCCTGCAATTCAGCTGTACGCGCTTTGACCTGTGCCGCCAGCTGTTCGCGGTGGCGATTCAGTGCATGAACACTGCTGCGAAACGCATCCATCAGCCGCCCGATGGTGTCCAGCTCCCGCACGCCAGCGGTTTCCGGAAAAGGGGAGTCGATATCACCGTCCAGTAAGCGTTGCAGCGCCTGCGTTTGTTCGGCAAGTGGACGCGTGACTGAGCGATAAACCACGCGCCAGAGGATCAGAATCAGTGCGCAAAGTGAAACCATCCCCAGCAATAACAGGCTGTACTGCCCGCGTGCACTGGCTTTTTCCAGATGCGCCAGACCGTGCTGATTACGCAGCTCAATGGTGTCGACCAGTTGACTGACTTCGCTACTAAACTGCGCGAACTGGGCGATGTTATTTTGCGTGAGAGTTTGCAGGCGATGACTGATTTCACTGTCCTGCTGATACAGCGCCAGCAAATCGCTATATTGGCTAACGGAAGTTAACGTTGTTGCAACCTGAGCACGAACTCCCGGATCTTCAATGCGTATTTGCCGACGTTGCAGAATTTTCACCGCATTATTGAGCTGCTTTTCCAGCGTTGGCGCATTTTTCTGGATCTGTTCCAGCCCCAGATTCATCACCATTTGCTGCACCCGCAGGGCGCTAAGGCGCAGTTCATTCATCTGGTTAACATACTCAAGATCGATATCAATCAGCCGATCGAGTGCACTTTCTGCGGCCTGACGCTGATGTTGTTCGATCAAATCGTAAATCCCGGCCTGGGTCGCTCCGGCGGAGGTTGCCGCATTATTCGCCTGACCTTGCGCCAGGCGTGCGATCTCATCGGCGGCGGCGACTATCTGCTGACTGAGTCGCTGTTGTTGCTGGCGCAGTTGCAAACGCTGCCCCACCAGTTCCCCTTGCTGACGTAACGAACGGGAGATCTCCTGCTCCTGTTGTTCAATAGCGGTGGTATCAAAACCTTGTTCCCGTAACGCTTGCAGCAACGCATTAATCTTCAGGCTTTGTGCGGTGAGCATTCGCCCCTGCGCCTGCCACATCTTTTCGTTATCGGCACTGGTCAGGTTCTGCGCGGCGAAAAGTTCCCAGGCGCTGGCTTCGCTCAACTGGCGCGCCATATTCATGGTAGGAATCAATGCCTGAGTGTTGTCTTTTTCCACCTGGCTGATAAAGCGCAGGTTGTACCATCCCACCAGGGTACTGGTCAGGGTTAACAGCGCCATCAGGGCAAAGCCCATCCAGAGTCTTCGGGTCAGGGTTAAATTCACGGTCGGTGCACTTAAGGTGAAAAAGGTTGAGTCGCAAAGTGGAATGCATCTAGCATAAAGCCTTATTATTGATGAGGCTATCATGCGCGTACTGCTATTTTTACTTCTTTCCCTTTTCATGTTGTCGGCATTTTCGGCTGATAACCTGTTGCGCTGGCATGATGCGCAGCATTACACGGTACAAGCCTCTACGCCGCTTAAAGCCAAACGCGCATGGAAACTGTGCGCGCTTTATCCCAGCCTGAAAGATTCATACTGGTTATCGTTGAACTATGGTATGCAGGAGGCTGCTCGCCGCTACGGTGTGGATTTAAAAGTGCTGGAGGCAGGCGGCTACAGCCAGTTGGCTACCCAGCAAGCACAAATCGACCAGTGTAAACAGTGGGGCGCAGAGGCCATTTTGCTCGGTAGTAGCACGACGTCATTTCCCGACCTGCAAAAGCAGGTAGCAAGTCTGCCGGTGATCGAACTGGTAAATGCTATTGATGCTCCCCAGGTGAAAAGCCGCGTTGGTGTACCCTGGTTTCAGATGGGCTATCAACCTGGGCGATATCTGGTGCAATGGGCGCACGGTAAACCACTGAACGTGCTGTTGATGCCCGGACCCGATAACGCCGGGGGCAGTAAGGAGATGGTCGAGGGTTTTCGCGCAGCCATTGCCGGAAGCCCGGTGCGTATTGTTGATATTGCGCTTGGTGATAACGATATTGAAATCCAGCGTAACCTGTTGCAGGAGATGCTGGAGCGCCATCCAGAAATCGACGTCGTTGCCGGAACGGCCATTGCGGCAGAGGCGGCAATGGGGGAAGGGCGTAACCTGAAAACGCCGCTTACCGTGGTATCGTTTTATCTTTCACATCAGGTGTATCGCGGGCTGAAGCGGGGAAGAGTGATTATGGCTGCCAGCGATCAAATGGTCTGGCAGGGGGAACTGGCGGTTGAGCAGGCCATCAGGCAATTACAGGGGCAATCGGTGTCTGATAATGTCAGCCCACCGATTTTAGTTCTGACGCCGAAAAATGCCGACCGCGAACATATCCACCGCTCGCTGTCACCGGGGGGATTTCGTCCGGTCTATTATTATCAGCACACATCAGCGGCTAAGAAATAACCTTCACCATGTTGCGTCACCAGTAAATCCGCGCTGAGTTTATGGCGTAAACGACGAATTAACACATCGACGGTGCGCAGGTCAGGGTTTTCCACCCGACGCGCAGAAAGCATACGCAGCAGACGTTCACGGCTGAGAATTTCGCCCGGATTCGTCACAAATGCCACCAACATTTCATACTCTGCGCGGGTCAGTTTAATTGGCTCGCCATCTCGCTCCAGCGTATGGCGCGACACATTCAGGCAATAACCCGCAAAGCGATAGCAGTTGTCCTGAGTGAGTGGTTGCGCCTGTCGCGCGAGGTCGATTCGCCAGAGCAGATTTTTCACTCGTACCACCAGTTCGCGCAGTTCCAGCGGTTTGGTGACATAATCGTCTGCACCCATTTCCAGCCCAACAATACGGTCAATCCGATCGCTGCGTCCGGTAACCAGAATAATCCCTACCGTTGAGCGTTCTCGCAGGGCGCGAGTTAACATCAGGCCATTTTCATCGGGCAAATTGATATCCAGCAGAATTAAATCCACCGGCTGATTCTGCATAATTTCCCGCAGCCCGGCACCGCTCGCCGTAACGGAAACGGTATACCCCTCCTGAGTGAAGTAGGATTGTAATCGCGCCTGGGTAACCGGTTCATCTTCAACAATAACAATGTGATGTGGCATCAGAGAGTTTTACTCATTCTGTTCATATCTGTTCATATTCTGCCGTAAGCCGTTCATCCTGACCAGTGCCGCTGTTCATATTTACTCATTAAGATCGCTTCACTAAACCATAATTTTACAGGGGCTATTATGCGGAAATTCTGGAACGCGCTACGCCGACCCAGTGCTCGTTGGTCGGTACTGGCGCTGGTCGCTATTGGGATTGTGATTGGCATTGCGCTGATTGTATTGCCACACGTTGGGATCAAAGTCACCAGCACAACCGAATTTTGTGTCAGTTGCCACAGTATGCAACCGGTGTATGAAGAATATAAACAGTCGGTGCATTTCCAGAACGCCTCTGGCGTGCGAGCTGAATGCCATGACTGTCATATCCCGCCGGATATTCCAGGCATGGTGAAGCGCAAACTGGAAGCGAGCAACGATATCTACCAGACCTTTATTGCCCACTCTATTGATACACCTGAAAAATTCGAAGCCAAACGCGCGGAACTTGCCGAGCGTGAATGGGCGCGAATGAAAGAAAACAACTCGGCAACCTGCCGCTCCTGCCATAACTACGACGCGATGGATCATGCGAAGCAGCATCCTGAAGCGGCGCGTCAGATGAAGGTGGCAGCGAAAGATAATCAATCCTGCATCGACTGTCATAAAGGTATTGCCCACCAGTTGCCGGATATGAGTAGCGGCTTCCGTAAGCAGTTCGATGAGCTGCGCGCCAGTGCTAATGACAGTGGCGACACACTGTACTCCATTGATATTAAGCCGATTTATGCGGCGAAAGGCGATAAAGAAGCCTCTGGTTCTCTGCTGCCTGCCTCGGAAGTGAAAGTCCTTAAACGTGACGGCGACTGGCTGCAAATTGAAATTACCGGCTGGACGGAAAGCGCCGGACGTCAGCGTGTTCTCACCCAGTTCCCAGGTAAACGCATCTTTGTTGCCTCGATTCGTGGTGATGTGCAGCAGCAGGTGAAAACGCTGGAGAAAACTACCGTTGCCGACACCAATACTGAGTGGAGCAAATTGCAGGCCACTGCGTGGATGAAGAAAGGTGACATGGTGAACGATATCAAACCGATCTGGGCTTATGCGGATTCGTTGTACAACGGCACCTGTAACCAGTGCCACGGCGCACCGGAAATCTCTCACTTTGACGCTAACGGTTGGATCGGCACGCTCAACGGCATGATTGGCTTTACCAGCCTCGATAAACGTGAAGAACGCACCTTGTTGAAATATCTCCAAATGAATGCGTCTGACACCGCAGGTAAGGCTCACGGCGATAAGAAGGAAGAAAAATAATGAACAATAACGATCTCTTTCAGGCATCACGTCGGCGTTTTCTGGCACAACTCGGCGGCTTAACCGTCGCCGGGATGCTGGGGCCGTCATTGTTAACGCCGCGCAGTGCGACTGCGGCGCAAGCGGCGACTGAGGCTGTCACCTCGAAAGAGGGCATTCTTACCGGGTCGCACTGGGGGGCTATCCGCGCGACGGTGAAGGAGGGTCGCTTTGTGGCGGCAAAACCGTTCGAACTGGATAAATATCCGTCGAAAATGATCGCCGGATTGCCGGATCACGTACACAACGCGGCGCGTATTCGTTACCCGATGGTACGTGTGGACTGGCTGCGTAAGCGCCATCTGAGCGACACCTCCCAGCGCGGTGATAACCGTTTTGTGCGCGTGAGTTGGGATGAAGCCCTCGACATGTTCTATGAAGAACTGGAACGTGTGCAGAAAACGCACGGGCCGAGTGCCTTGCTGACCGCCAGTGGTTGGCAATCGACGGGGATGTTCCATAACGCTTCGGGGATGCTGGCGAAAGCGATTGCCTTGCATGGTAATAGCGTTGGTACGGGCGGAGATTACTCTACCGGTGCTGCGCAGGTGATCCTGCCGCGCGTAGTCGGTTCGATGGAAGTGTATGAACAGCAAACCTCCTGGCCGCTGGTATTGCAGAACAGCAAAACCATTGTGCTGTGGGGCTCCGATTTGCTGAAAAACCAGCAAGCGAACTGGTGGTGCCCGGATCACGATGTTTATGAATATTACGAGCAGCTAAAAGCGAAAGTCGCCGCCGGTGAAATTGAGGTCATCAGCATCGATCCGGTTGTCACATCCACCCATGAGTATCTGGGGCGCGAGCATGTGAAGCACATTGCGGTTAACCCGCAAACTGACGTGCCGCTGCAACTGGCGCTGGCGCATACGCTGTACAGTGAAAACCTGTACGACAAAAACTTCCTCGCTAACTACTGTGTAGGTTTTGAGCAGTTCCTGCCGTATCTGCTGGGTGAGAAAGACGGTCAGCCGAAAGATGCCGCATGGGCTGAAAAACTGACCGGCATTGATGCCGAAACCATTCGTGGGCTGGCGCGGCAGATGGCGGCGAACAGAACGCAAATTATTGCTGGCTGGTGCGTTCAGCGTATGCAGCACGGTGAACAGTGGGCGTGGATGATTGTCGTTCTGGCGGCGATGCTGGGGCAAATTGGCCTGCCAGGTGGTGGCTTTGGTTTTGGCTGGCACTATAACGGCGCAGGCACGCCGGGGCGTAAAGGCGTTATTCTGAGTGGTTTCTCCGGCTCTACGTCGATTCCGCCTGTTCACGACAACAGTGACTACAAAGGTTACAGCAGCACCATTCCGATTGCCCGTTTTATCGATGCGATCCTCGAACCGGGGAAAGTGATCAACTGGAACGGTAAATCGGTAAAACTACCGCCGCTGAAAATGTGTATTTTTGCCGGAACTAACCCGTTCCATCGCCATCAGCAGATCAACCGCATTATTGAAGGCTGGCGCAAGCTGGAAACGGTTATCGCCATAGATAACCAATGGACCTCAACCTGCCGCTTTGCCGATATCGTGCTGCCTGCGACCACGCAGTTTGAGCGTAACGATCTCGACCAGTATGGCAACCACTCCAACCGTGGCATTATCGCCATGAAACAGGTCGTGCCGCCGCAGTTCGAGGCGCGCAACGACTTTGATATTTTCCGCGAGCTGTGCCGTCGCTTTAATCGCGAAGAAGCCTTTACCGAAGGGCTGGACGAAATGGGCTGGCTGAAACGCATCTGGCAGGAAGGTGTACAACAAGGCAAAGGACGCGGCGTTCATCTGCCAGCGTTTGATGACTTCTGGAATAACAAGGAGTACGTCGAGTTTGACCATCCGCAGATGTTTGTTCGTCACCAGGCATTCCGCGAAGATCCGGATCTCGAACCGCTGGGCACGCCGAGTGGCCTGATTGAGATCTACTCGAAAACTATCGCCGATATGAACTACGACGATTGTCAGGGGCATCCGATGTGGTTTGAGAAAATCGAACGCTCCCACGGTGGGCCTGGCTCGCAGAAGTATCCGTTGCATCTGCAATCTGTGCATCCTGATTTCCGACTTCACTCGCAGTTATGTGAGTCGGAAACGCTGCGTCAGCAATATACGGTAGCGGGCAAAGAGCCAGTGTTCATTAACCCGCAGGATGCCAGCGCACGCGGTATTCGTAACGGTGATGTGGTACGCGTCTTTAACGCTCGCGGTCAGGTGTTGGCAGGGGCAGTGGTTTCTGACCGTTATGCACCCGGCGTGGCGCGAATTCATGAAGGGGCATGGTACGATCCAGATAAAGGCGGCGAGCCTGGTGCGCTGTGCAAATACGGTAACCCCAACGTGTTGACCATCGACATCGGTACTTCTCAGCTGGCGCAGGCGACCAGTGCGCACACTACGCTGGTGGAAATTGAGAAGTACAACGGAACAGTGGAGCAGGTAACGGCGTTTAACGGCCCCGTGGAGATGGTGGCGCAGTGCGAATATGTTCCCGCGTCGCAGGTGAAATCATGACCACGCTGACAGCACAACAGATTGCCTGTGTTTACGCCTGGCTGGCGCAGTTGTTCTCCCGTGAACTGGACGATGAACAACTGACGCAAATCGCCAGTGCGCAGATGGCTGAATGGTTTTCGTTGCTGAAAAGTGAACCGCCGCTCACTGCGGCGGTGAATGAGCTGGAAAACCGTATTGCAGCCCTGACCGTACGTGACGATGCCCGTCTGGAACTGGCCGCTGACTTTTGCGGCCTGTTTCTGATGACCGACAAACAAGCTGCGCTGCCGTATGCATCGGCCTACAAACAGGACGAGCAAGAGATTAAACGCTTGTTAGTTGAGGCAGGGATGGAAACCAGCGGCAATTTCAACGAACCGGCAGATCATCTGGCGATCTATCTCGAGTTGCTCAGCCATCTGCATTTTTCGCTGGGAGAGGGGACCGTTCCTGCGCGAAGAATCGACAGTTTGCGGCAAAAAACGCTGACGGCGCTGTGGCAATGGTTACCAGAGTTTGCTGCGCGTTGCCATCAGTATGACAGCTTTGGTTTTTACGCGGCATTAAGCCAGTTATTGCTGGTGTTAGTGGAGTGCGACCACCAAAACAGATAACGTCGTTTGTTGGCCTGATAAGACGCGTTTAGCGTCGCATCAGGCATTAGGGCGCAGTTGCCGGATGCGTCATCACATCCGGCAAACACACATCACGGATGAGCTACAAACCGGGAAAGCCGCTGGCGCAGCAGGCGGTTTTCCTGCTTCAGGTGCGCAATATCATCCATTAACGTCAGCGCCACCGCGATCCCCGGCCAGTCCAGAGCGAGTTCATGACGCAGGCGTACCGCACGTTGCACCACAATGGCGGCATGGTCGTCAAATACCCAGGTTGTTTCCTGGATCTCACGCGGTTCAACCACCCCCAAACCGACAATTTCATTCAACTCCTCTTCAGAGATGCCGGTATGCAGGCAAAATTCGGTAATAGTAAAAGTCACCGTAACATTAGCCATTATGCTTTCCCCCAATCTTTACGTGGATCAAAAGACGACTGGGCGTCTGCCAGTTGCTGCCATAGCGCGGCAGTGTTTTCATCCGGTTTCGGCGGCATCACGATTTTCAGTACCGCATACAGATCGCCGGTCTGTTTTTTGCTCACCAGACCTTTGCCTTTAACGCGCAATCGTTGCCCGGCCTGACTGCCAGGTGGGATAGTCAGCAAAATGCTTTCTTTCAGTGTTGGAACGGTGACTTTAGCACCCAGCGCCGCTTCCCACGGGCTAACCGGCACCACAATTTCCAGATCCTGGCCGACAATATCGAACAGCGGATGTGGCGCAATATGAATCACCAGCCACAAATCGCCATTTGGACCGCCGTTTTCGCCCGGCGTCCCCTGGCCTTTCAGGCGGATGCGTTGACCATTGCCGACGCCCGCCGGGATCTTCACATTCAGCGTTTTCGGGATTTCCTGTTCGATCATGCCAAAGGCGTTATAAACCGGCAGGTTATAGCTGATGGTACGCTTATGCTCAGTAAGCGTTTCTTCGAGGAATACCGCCACTTCGATTTCAATATCGTGGCCGCGTGTGGCGGGGCGTTGACGGCTCTGGCGGGCATGCTGACCGAAAATTGACGAGAAGATATCGTCAAAATCTTCGGCGTTAAAACTCTGACCGTCGCCATGCTGGAACTGACGGCTAAATTGCGGATCGTTGCGATGTTGCCACATCTGATCATACTCAGCGCGACGTTGTTCATCACTTAACACTTCCCAGGCTTCAGCGACCTCTTTGAAGCGGGCTTCGGCATCCGGTTCTTTGCTGACATCAGGATGGTATTTACGGGCCAGTCGACGATAGGCGGTCTTGATTGTCTTGAGATCGTCCGTCGGTTTCACGCCCATGATGGCGTAATAATCCTTTAATTCCATAGCGTTATCTCGCGTAAATCAACTCAAATTGAAGGAACCCCTGTAAGGTAACTCCTATAAGTGTAGGGTAATCCTCAAAATTTCATATGCCAACACAGAATATGTTATTGAAATCATCGCGGAGAGGAGGTCGCCTCAAGGTGGGGTGTTGAACATATTTTAAACAGGTGAAAAAGGGTGAGCGATTTTTGATAGTTGAAACAGGCACTTTAAGTTTAACTGGGGCGTCATTATTTATTAAATTTTATAGGCGCTATATATGAGTAGTAATATACATGGAATTAGTTGCACTGCAAATAATTATTTGAAAGAAGCATGGAGCAATATAAAAAATGAGCACGAAAAAAATCAAAAATATTCAATCACGCTTTTTGAAAACACACTTGTGTGTTTTATTCAGTTGTATAAAGAAATCAGACGTCAACAAGCTGAAGACTACATTCCATGCCTGGAATGCGATTCACTAGAAAAAGAATTTGAGGAAATACAGAATGATAATGATTTATCATTATTTATGAAAACATTGCGTACTAATGATAAACAAATTTATTCAGGGGTTTCAGGAGGTATTACATATACTATACAATATGTTGAAGATGTTGATATTGTTAGAGTGTCCTTACCGGGCAGAGGGTCAGAGTCTATCACAGATTTTAAAGGTTATTATTGGTATGGCTTTATGGAATATATTGAAAACATTAATGCGTGTGATGATGTTTTTTCTGAGTATTGTTTAGAAGATGAAAATATAAGTGTCCAGCCAGAACAGATAAATACGCCGGGAATATCTGATTTAGATACTGGTATTGATTTGTCTGGTATATCTTTTATTCAGAGTGAAATTAATAAAACTTATGAATTAAAATACGCTCCAGTAGATGGCGATGGATATTGTCTGTTAAGAGCCATACTGGTTTTAAAACAACATGATTATTCATGGGCGCTGGGCAGTCATAAGACGCAAAAGGAAGTATACGAAGAGTTTATTAAAATTGTTGATAAACCAACAATCGAGGCTCTTGTTGATGCTGCATTTTGTGATCTCAGGGAAGATGTTAAGACATTATTTGGCGTTGATCTGCAATCTGACAACAAAATTCAGGGTGTGGGTAGTCTTATGTCATGGAGCTTTCTGTTTTTTAAAAAAGAATTCATTGATAGTTGCTTGAATAACGAAAAATGTATCCTGCATTTACCCGAGTTTATATTTAATGATAACAAGAATTTGCTTGCTTTAGATACCGACACGTCGGATAGGATTAAAGCGGTGAAGAATTTTCTTGCTGTTCTTTCAGATAGCATTTGCTCATTATTTATTGTTAATAGTAATGTGGCATCAATCTCCTTGGGAAATGAATCCTTTTCAACAGATGAAGATCTTGAGTATGGTTATTTAATAAATACCGGCAATCATTATGACGTTTACCTCCCTCCTGAACTTTTTGCTCAGGCTTACAAGTTAAACAATAAGGAAATGAATGCGCAACTTGACTATTTAAATCGTTATGCAATTTAATGGCAAAGGCATATGCTAAAAACCATTGTTATTAGTCTCACACTTTTTTATTGTTAAATATTGTCTCTGTATTGGTAACGCCGCAGATATTCTGTTTAGCCACGGGTGCAATTATCAGCGGCGTACGCGAGGCAGGGGCTAATCAGGCATAGTTTGCGTCAAACCTTGCCTGTTTTTGAAGATGTATATAGAAAAACAGGTTTTCAACAAGCCATTTTGCGAACCTGTTCCCGGAAAAAAGTCATATTTCTGTCACACTCTTTAGTGATTGATAACAAAAGAGGTGCCAGGAATGAACAAAACGCTAATCGCCGCAACTGTGGCAGGGATAGTTTTACTCGCTTCAAATGCTCAGGCACAAACCGTACCGGAAGGCTATCAGCTACAGCAAGTGCTCATGATGAGCCGCCATAACTTACGTGCGCCGCTGGCGAACAATGGCAGTGTGCTGGAGCAGTCGACGCCGAATAAATGGCCAGAATGGGACGTCCCCGGTGGGCAACTCACCACCAAAGGTGGCGTGCTCGAAGTGTATATGGGCCATTACATGCGTGAATGGCTGGCAGAACAGGGGATGGTGAAATCGGGGGAATGCCCGCCGCCGGACACCGTTTATGCCTATGCCAATAGTCTGCAACGCACCGTCGCCACTGCACAGTTCTTTATTACCGGCGCATTCCCCGGGTGTGATATTCCTGTGCATCACCAGGAAAAAATGGGCACTATGGACCCAACCTTTAACCCAGTGATCACCGATGATTCCGCCGCATTCAGTGAACAGGCGGTGGCGGCAATGGAGAAAGAGCTCAGCAAACTCCAGCTTACCGACAGCTACCAGCTACTGGAAAAAATCGTTAACTATAAAGATTCCCCTGCCTGTAAAGAGAAACAACAATGTTCGCTGGTGGATGGCAAAAATACCTTTAGCGCGAAGTATCAACAAGAACCAGGTGTTTCCGGGCCGCTGAAAGTCGGCAACTCGCTGGTAGATGCGTTTACTTTGCAATACTACGAAGGTTTTCCGATGGATCAGGTGGCCTGGGGAGAAATCAAATCTGACCAGCAGTGGAAGGTGTTGTCGAAGCTTAAAAACGGTTACCAGGACAGCCTGTTTACCTCACCGGAAGTGGCGCGCAATGTTGCGAAACCGCTGGTCAGTTATATCGACAAAGCCCTGGTCACCGATCGCACCAGTGCACCGAAAATCACGGTGTTAGTTGGGCACGACTCCAACATTGCCTCTCTGTTAACGGCGCTGGATTTCAAACCGTATCAGTTGCATGACCAGAACGAACGCACGCCGATTGGCGGCAAAATCGTTTTCCAGCGTTGGCATGACAGCAAAGCCAATCGCGACCTGATGAAAATCGAGTATGTGTACCAGAGTGCAGAACAGTTACGTAATGCTGACGCGTTAACCCTTCAGGCACCTGCGCAGCGCGTGACGCTGGAATTAAGCGGTTGTCCGATAGATGCCAACGGTTTCTGCCCAATGGATAAGTTTGATAGCGTATTGAATGAAGCGGTGAAATAACAGAAAACTCCCCCGCGTGAAGCGGGGGAGTCGCGTATTAAACGTTTTTACGTTCGATGGTCTGTTCGCCCCAAAAAAGCGAATCTTTATCGGTCTTAGCAAAGGCTTTGACTAACACTTCATCGCTACCTTCTTCCCAAATCTTTTCCGCCATTTTTTCGTCGTACCCGGCGACTTCGAAAATGGCCTCGGCTATTTCCGGCGACGTATTGCGCAGAGATGCCCATTCACCGACGTGATGAGCTTTCGCTTCTTGAGTTGGCATGCGTATCCTCCTGTTGAAGATTAGCCGTTAAGTTTAACTGCCAGACCTGCGACATATTCCCCTTGATAACGAGCAATAGACAGTTCTTCCTGGCTTGGCTGGCGTGAACCGTCACCGCCTGCGATGGTGGTTGCGCCGTACGGCGTACCGCCGCGAACCTGTGAAACGTCAAATAATTCCTGCGCTGCGTAGCCAATGGGGACAATTACCATGCCGTGATGCGCAAGGGTCGTCCAGGTGGATGTGATGGTTTGTTCCTGACCGCCGCCAGTACCGGTGGAACTAAAGACGCTCGCCAGTTTTCCGTATAGTGCGCCGGAAGCCCACAGGCCGCCCGTCTGGTCGAGGAAGGTACGCATTTGACCGGACATGTTGCCAAAGCGGGTAGGTGTACCAAAAATAATGGCGTCGTAATCGGCCAGTTCTTGCGGGGTTGCAACCGGTGCAGTTTGCGTTTTACCACCTGCTTTTTCAAATAATTGCGGCGGCATGGTTTCCGGTACACGCTTAACGACAACTTCTGCGCCATCCACTTTGCTTGCACCCTCAGCGACTGCGCGTGCCATCGTTTCGATATGTCCGTACATGGAATAATAAAGCACCAGAACTTTAGCCATTTCTAACCACTCCTCGTGTTATCTCTATTCCGTAGCGATTCGCTACCACTTATTTAAAGATAAGACGTCCTTTTCAGAGTGCAAATTTCACAACCACTTATTTGATTTATAACAACTTTCACAAGCACGTAATTTTGTCGCAAAATGACACATTTTTATCTCATCGCGTTTTTTTAATCATAAGAGCGGCTTATGGATAATTATTGGAGATGATATCTATTCTCGCTAAGAAGCTGTTGCAGGATATTACTAAACGCGGGTCTGCCCGCGTCAGTTCACTAAGCTTAGTCCCACGTAGCGAAAATATGGCAGCCGCCATACGCCGCGTTAATTCTATGCAATATGATGTCTATACCCAGACGGAGGTCAGTAATGGCAAACCATCGAGGCGGTTCCGGCAATTTTGCAGAAGACCGCGAAAGAGCATCAGAAGCAGGTAAAAAAGGTGGACAGCACAGCGGGGGTAATTTCAAAAATGACCCGCAGCGCGCATCTGAAGCAGGTAAAAAAGGTGGCAAGAGCAGTCACGGCAAAAGCGACAACTAGCCGGGCTAATCAATGACGCATGCATTTTTGTCTGAAGCTCGTCAAAAAGTCATCACCGCCGGTTACCCCGGCGGTTTTCTATTTATGGCTACTGATGAACAACTTCTGGCGGTGGAACGTCAACCAACCTTCTGCTTAACAACGCATTGAGTAAAATCGCGCCAAAGGTTGCTGTACCGATCCCTCCCAACGTAAAACCGCCCAGCGTGAGAGCAAAATCACCCGCGCCCAGCACTAAGGTTACTGCGACCATAATCAAATTACCGTTCTGGCTTAAATCGACACGGTTTTGTACCCAGATCCTTGCGCCTGCGACGGCAATCAGCCCGAACACAACAATTGATGCACCACCAATCACCGGTGCAGGAATGGTATGGATCAGCGCGCCAAATTTCGGCGAAAAGCCCAACAGCATGGCGATGACGGCAGCAGCAACAAACACCAGCGTCGAGTAGACTTTGGTCACGGCCATCACACCGATATTTTCAGCATAGGTGGTCACGCCGCTACCGCCGACAGAGCCGGAAAGCATCGTTGCCAGACCATCGCCTACGAATGCTCGCCCCATATACGGGTCCATATTGCGTCCGGTCATCCCGGCGACCGCCTTGAGATGACCTAAGTTTTCCGCCACCAGAATCACCGCCACGGGCGCAATCAGCATCATTGCCTGACCATTAAAAGCAGGAGTGGAAAAATGCGGCAGACCGAACCAGGCAGCATGGCTGACGAGAGTAAAATCGACGGCTTTTCCCAGCCCTAAAACGTTGGTCATCACGCCATACAGCAGACAGGCGACAATTAATCCTACGAGAATCAATAATCGCTGGATCATGCCACGGGTAAACACCGCCACCAGCCCAATACACAGCACCGTCATTACCGCCATCCAGCTATCAAAGGCCGAAGCCGATACACTTTTCACTGCGATAGGCGCTAAGTTCAGGCCAATCGCCATCACCACCGCACCCGTCACCACCGGCGGCATTAGCCGTTCAATCCAGCGCGTACCGATTTTCATCACCACCAGGCCAATGACGGTATAAACCAGCCCACAGGCGATAATCCCGCCCAGCGCAATGCTGATATTCGGGTTAATGCCCTGACCGTTAAAGCCCGTTGCGGCGATCACCACGCCGACAAAAGCCGCGCTGGAGCCGAGATAACTGGGCACGCGCCCGCCGGTAATAAAGAAAAACAGTAACGTGCCGATCCCTGACATTAAAATGGAAAGATTGGGATCCAGCCCCATCAGAATCGGCATTAACACCGTCGCGCCAAACATCGCCACCGCGTGTTGAACGCCCATTATTGCCGTCTGAGCAAACGGCAATCGTTCATCCGGCGCGACCACGCCGCTCTCTGTAGAGGTCGATTTTAACTGCCAGTGAGGAAGACCGAACATTGCCATCAGCTGTCTCCTTAAGGAGGTTAACAAGCAGGGCGCATCAGCGCGTGATAACTGCGATCGAACCACACCAGCCCGTAGGGTGTGGCGTGACGATGAATCGCTTCGATGGCGCAAAACAGAATGTCGTGGGTGCCGACGCTCACCACCTGGCTGATACGGCAGTCAAACGAAACCAGTGCCTCTTCCAGTTGCGGGCATCCGGTCACACCAGTCTGCCAGCGGGCGGCGGCAAAGCGGTGTTCCATGGGCGTTTTGCCGCCAAAAAGGTTTGAAAGCGGCTCCTGTCCGGCGCTAAGTGTATTTACACACAGCGTTCGATTTTCATTGAATACCGGCCAGACGGACGCCCCACGATTCAGGCATACCAGTAATGTGGGCGGCGTATCGGTCACGCTGCAGACGGCGCTGGCGGTGAACCCGGCGCGCCCGGCTGGACCGTCCGTGGTGATAATATTGACCGCCGCGCCCATGCAGGACATCGCATCGCGAAAAGTTTGTTGATCGACAATGTTCATAGTTTGCTCCTTACAACAGCCCGCAGGCTTCTTCAAAGGACAGACGTGGCAGGCGCGCATAAAGCTTGCTGCTATCGCCATAGCCGATATTAATCAGCAGATTGCTCTTCAGCGTGCTGCCCGTAAAAAAGGCGTCGTCCACGTGTTGACGGTCAAAGCCGGACATCGGGCCGGTATCCAGCCCCAGCGCCCGGCAGGCGACGATCAGATAGGCCGCCTGCATGGAACTGTTGCGAAACGCTGTTTCTTCGGCAAGTTGTGGGCTGGAGGTAAACCAACTGCGGGCATCGCCGTGAGGAAACAGCTGTGGTAACCGTTCATAAAATTCACTGTCCCAGGCGACGATCGCGGTGACGGGCGCGGTCAGGGTTTTTTGCAGATTGCCGCTGGAAAGCGCCGGGCGCAGACGTTCTTTTCCTTCTGCAGTGCGGATAAACACGATCCGTGCCGGAGAACAGTTAGCTGATGTCGGCCCCCATTTCATCAGGGCATAAATCTCCCGTAACGTCTCATCGCTGACGGGTGTCTCCCGCCAGCCGTTGTGAGTGCGGGCATCGGTGAATAGGGTGCTAAGCGCACCAGGGCTAACGGCTTCGTTCATAGCAATTCCTTACAGGCGGCTTCACGGTGATGTAACAGGCTGGCAAGCCCGTTGAGTAACAGAGCATTAAACGTTTCGGGATGGGTCACGTTGCAGGCGTGTCCGCCATAGCGCATCACCATTTTCTGGCTATCGGGCAGGGCGGCATGAAGTTCACTGGAACATGCTGATGGCACCAGCAGATCATCACTGGCGCAGATGATTTGCACCGGGCAGCGGATGCGATCCGCATGGTGACTAAAGTCAGCGCGTTTGAGGGCGTTAAGTCGACGCAGTAAATTATTTTTGCCCTGAAAATGCGCCAGTGCCAGCGCGTCTTCAGCTTCCAGGCGAGGTGCGCGGGCCGCCATCCAGTCGGCGGGATAGAGGAACAATGGCTGAGCTTCCACCCATGCCTGCGCGCCGCCGCTATGTAGTAACTGTTCGCGAACCTGAAAACAGCGGCGCGTATGGGCGTTTATTCGTAGCCAGCCGTTAACGCTGACCAGCATAGTTACCGACGCGGGATAGTCCAGCGCCAGCTGCATTCCCACCAGCGCACCGAGCGCATGGCCGACCACCGCGTAACGCTTAATCCCTGCGGCTACCAGCGCCTGATGCAGTTCCGCTGCCATCTGGGCGATACTGTAATCTTCTGCCAGCGTGTCGGGATTATTGCCGGTGCCGCGCTGGTCGTAACAGACTACCTGATACTCCTGCTCCAGTACCGCCAGTTGCGGTAACCAGTAACTGCCGCTACCGCCAAGACCCGAAATCAACACCACTACGGGCGCATCAGCATAAGGGGGAGGTGAGAGTGAAAGTTTCATCGCGGCCTCACTTGGCGATATGCGCAATTGTGGCGATTTCCACCAGCGCGTCAGGTTTTACCAGTCCGCACTGAATGCAGAATCGCGCCGGTTTGTCACCCGGGAAAAACTCGGAGTAGATTTCGTTAATCGCGGCGTAATTTTTCCAGTCGGTAATAAAGATGCTGTTGAAGGTCACGTCCGCCATCGTGCCACCCGCCGTCTCGATCACCTTGCGGATGGTTTCCAGAACGTGGCGGGTTTGCGCCTTTGGGTCATCGGCAAACAGCACGTTATTATGTTGATCAAAAGCCAGCGTACCGGAGACATACACCACGCCATCAGCCAGCGTGCCGGGAACGAAGGGAGCCAGCGGTGCGCTGCTGCCAGCGGGAATAATTACGGATTTTGGCATCGTTAAACTCCTTAAGCGATACGAGCAAAGGACGTGGGAGAAAGCGCGTCGCAGAACGTTTCGACGTCGCTGACCCAGCCAAAAAAGGTTTCGATATTGAATAACGCGGCTTTCTGTGCAAATTCCGGCCCCGCCTGGTGTGTTGCGTCTTCCAGCACCACGCCGAAATACTCCAGAAAAAAGCCATCGCGTAGCGTCGATTCGACGCAGACGTTGGTAGCGATACCGGTGAAAACCAGATGGCGTATTCCACGGCTGCGCAAAATGCTGTCCAGCGGCGTATTGAAGAAACCGCTGTAGCGCGGCTTCGGCAGCACAATATCGCCAGGCTGCGGCACCAGTTCATCCACCAGTTGATAATCCCAGGAGCCTTTCGCCAGCAATTTCCCCTGCAGCTGCGGCTGCTTACGCATGGTTTTCAGGGCGTTCGATTTATGAAAATTCGGTGAGCCGGGGCCGCCAGCCTCGACATACTGTTCATCCCAGCCATTTTGAAACCAGATGATCAGCATCCCTGCTGCTCGTGCCGCGGTCACGGCGGTTTGAATGTTGGCAATGACCGGGCGAGTGGTTGAGACATCAAACCCGGCGAGATCTAAGTAGCCGCCTGGCGTGGCATAAGCGTTTTGCATATCCACCACGATCAGCGCACTTTGCTGCGGATCGAAGGTAATGGCTTCCGGTCGAGCGGTTAAGATTGTCATCATGCCACCTCCTGAGTCAGCGCAGGGAGATGGGCGCGGCACTGCATCAGTGGTTGAATGCGCTCGCCGAAGGTTTCGATTCCCGACAGAAAATCATCGAAGGTCAACAGCACGCCTTCGGCACCAGGCACGCTTGCGACTTCATCTAACATGCGCGCGACACTGGCGTAAGAACCGACTAACGTCCCCATGTTGATGTTTACCGCCGAAGTGGGATCGGCCATCTGACGGACGTTGGTGTCAGTACCGGAGCGGGTATCTTTCTGACTTTGTTCGGTTAGCCAGCTTAACGCCTCTTCATCCGCGCCCGCTTTGTAGTGTTCCCATTTGGCGCGAGCGGCATCGTCGGTTTCATCGGCAATCACCATAAACAACACATAAGAGCCAACGTCGCGCCCGGTTTGCTCTGCGGCCTGTTTCATCCGCGCAGCGGTCGGGGCGAAAGCCGTGGGTGTATTTACGCCTTTGCCGAAACAGAAGTTGAAATCGGCATACTGAGCGGAGAACGCCATGCCAGCGTCGCTTTGCCCGGCGCAGATCACTTTCATGGGTACGCTCGGTTGCGGACTGACGCGACAATCATTCATGGTGAAAAAATCGCCTTTAAAATCGCTTTTGCCCGTGCCCCACAGGTCGCGCAGCACCTGAACATATTCGGTGAGATAGTCGTAACGACGGGAGAAATAGTCATCGCCAGGCCAGATACCCATCTGCTCATACTCAGGCTTTTGCCAGCCAGTCACGAGGTTGACGCCAAAACGCCCGCCAGAGATGGAGTCAATGGTTGCGGCCATACGGGCGACGATTGCCGGAGGTAACGTTAAGGTGGCAGCTGTCGCGTATATCTGAATGCGCGAGGTCACGGCTGCCAGCCCCGCCATCAAGGTGAACGACTCAAGGTTGTGATCCCAGAACTCAGTTTTGCCGCCAAAGCCACGCAGTTTGATCATCGACAGGGCGAAATCGAAATGGTAGTGCTCCGCTTTTTGCACAATGGCTTTATTCAGTTCAAAGGTCGGCATGTACTGCGGCGCGTGGGTCGAAATGAGCCAGCCGTTGTTGCCAATAGGTACGAATACGCCAATTTTCATCATCAACCTCTCTTCGTCTCGTAAAGTGAAAGTCAGACGGGGCGCTGCATCCTGCATATCCTTTTCAGCCGCGTAATGGTTTGTTTGCAAAGCGGATGCCAGTTTTTAAAAAGTGAATGTTATTAATGTGTTAATGTTAAGTTGTCTAAAATATCTGGAAAAAAGTGGACTAAACGGTCAAAACAGTTGCACATAAAACATGCATCCGTGCGCGATGAAAGTGCAGAAGGTCGAGGCCGGGCAGGGGTTTTGCTATCCTGTTGCCAATCTACAAGAGGGGAGAGCGCATGACGCAAGGCGCAGTGAAAACAACGGGTAAACGTTCGCGCGCAGTGAGCGCGAAGAAAAAAGCGATTCTTAGCGCAGCACTGGACACTTTTTCACAATTCGGTTTTCACGGCACAAGGCTGGAGCAGATCGCAGAGTTGGCAGGCGTTTCAAAAACCAATCTGCTGTATTACTTCCCGTCAAAAGAGGCGCTGTATATAGCCGTACTGCGGCAGATTCTCGATATCTGGCTGGCACCGTTAAAAGCGTTTCGTGAAGATTTCGCCCCGCTGGCGGCGATCAAAGAGTACATCCGTCTGAAGCTGGAAGTCTCACGCGATTATCCGCAGGCTTCACGTCTGTTTTGTATGGAGATGCTGGCAGGCGCACCGCTGTTAATGGATGAACTGACGGGTGATTTGAAAGCATTAATTGATGAGAAATCGGCGCTGATTGCCGGTTGGGTCAAAAGCGGCAAACTCGCGCCGATTGACCCGCAGCATTTGATTTTTATGATTTGGGCTTCCACTCAACATTACGCCGATTTCGCCCCTCAGGTGGAGGCGGTGACAGGCGCGACGTTGCGCGATGAGGTATTTTTCAATCAAACGGTTGAAAACGTGCAGCGGATTATTATTGAGGGGATTCGACCACGTTAAAGATGCCGGAGGAGGTTGTAACATCCTCCGGCTTCCTGCTTAACCGATCGTCATTAAACTGGCGTTACCGCCAGCGGCAGCGGTATTCACACTCAGCGAACGCTCGATATACAGCCGTTCCAGCAGGATATTGCTTTCGCCACGGGCAAAACCCTGCACCGAAACAATTGCGCCATCCCGCGCGGCAACGGCTTCACACAATGCGCGAAGCTGATCCGAATCACCGTGGAAGATCACCGCATCAAACGGTTGAGCGGTTATATTTTCCGCTTTCGCCAGTTGAATACGTTCGCTGACTGCCGATGGCAATGCCTTCACTAACTGACGATGCAGCGCGTCATCCGGCCACAGTACCTGGCTGCCCACCGCCAGCACGGCGGCGAGCTGAGTCAGCGCATCCCGTTCATCATCCGCGATACACAATACGCGCTCACGCGGCAGCAGCGTCCAGGTGTTGCGTTCACCCGTCGGCCCTGGCAGCAATCGTTGTGTTCCTGCCTGCGCCAGCTCGCCATATTGCGTACATAACGCCTGCAATTCTGGACGGTTTGCCGCCCATTCCCGCAGTGCATTTAGCGGCTGAGTCAATGCGGCTTTCAACTGCGCATCGACCGGATACTCTGCATCCTGACGCGCGAGCGTCACTGCCAGCGCACTTTCCGGGCGATTCGCCAGCAGACGGTAGAGATAGAGTGGACCGCCTGCTTTCGGCCCGGTGCCGGACAACCCTTCGCCGCCGAATGGCTGCACCCCGACCACTGCGCCCACCATATTACGGTTAACGTACAGGTTACCGACATGGGCCGAGCCAGTGACCTGGGCGATGGTTTCATCAATGCGCGTATGGACGCCAAGCGTCAGACCATAACCGGAAGCGTTAATTTGCTCGATCAGCTCCGGCAGCTGGTTACGGTTATAACGCACCACATGCAGCACCGGACCAAAGACCTCTTTTTGCAATTCGGCAAAGTCATCCAGTTCAATCAGCGTCGGGGCGACAAAGGTGCCGCTTTGCCATTCACGGGCATCTTCACTGTTTTCCCGCACTGCCTGGAACACCGGACGGCCTTTACTACGCATAGTCTGAATATGACGCTCAATATTGGCTTTCGCTTCGCTATCAATCACCGGACCGATATCGGTGGTCAGGCGACCAGGATTACCCATCCGGCATTCGGCCATTGCGCCGCGCAGCATTTTCAACGTGTGGTCGGCAATCTCATCTTGCAGGCACAGCACACGCAGTGCCGAACAACGCTGGCCCGCACTGTCGAACGCTGAGGCCAGCACATCTATTACTACTTGTTCGGTCAGGGCGGAGGAGTCGACAATCATCGCGTTCATGCCGCCGGTTTCCGCGATGAGCGGAATAGGGCGACCCTGAGCGTCCAGGCGGCTGGCGATATTGCGTTGCAGTAACGTAGCGACTTCGGTTGAACCGGTAAACATCACCCCGCGCACGCGATCATCACCCGTCAGTTGCGCGCCCACGGTTTCCCCCTGACCTGGCAGCAACTGCACCACGCCTGGCGGTACACCCGCTTCCAGCAAAATTGCGATCCCTTGCGCGGCAATCAGCGGCGTTTGTTCTGCCGGTTTTGCCAGCACGCTGTTACCTGCCGCCAGTGCGGCGGCGATCTGCCCGGTGAAAATAGCCAGCGGGAAGTTCCACGGACTGATACACACCACAGGCCCTAATGGACGGTGGGTTTCGTTAGCGAAATCATCCCGCACCTGTCCGGCGTAGTAGTGGAGAAAATCGACCGCTTCGCGCACTTCGGCAATGGCGTTACTGAAGGTTTTTCCGGCCTCACGCACTAGAATACCAATCAGTTGCTGTATCTGGCTTTCCATCAGCACGGCAGCGCGATGCAAAATCGCCGCGCGTTCAGCCGGAGGCGTGGCAAACCAGATTGGCGCGTTATTAACCGCACTTTCCAGCGCCAGTTCTACTTCACGCGGCGTGGCTTCACGCACATAGCCCACAATATCTTTCGGTTCCGCAGGGTTAATAACGGGCGACATCTCACCAGCCGCTACCGGTTGTTCCAGCATTGGCAAGGCCTGCCATTTTTGCAGTGCACTATTGAGCAGGGCAGAAGAGAGCGAGGCCAGACGGTGTTCGTTAGCGAGATCCAGCCCTGCCGAGTTGTCGCGCCCGTGACCGTAAAGATCGCGCGGCAGGGGAATTTTCGGATGCGGTAATCCAGTTTGCCCTTCCTGTTGCGCCAGTTTTTCTACAGCAGTGACCGGATCGGCGACCAGTTCATCCAGTGGCAAAGAGGTGTCGGCAATACGGTTAACAAACGAGGTGTTAGCACCGTTTTCCAGCAGGCGACGCACCAGATACGCCAGCAGCGTTTCATGGGTACCGACAGGAGCATAAATACGACACGGACGGTTAAGTTTGCCGTCGGCAACTTTCCCGGTGACCTGCTCATACAGTGGCTCGCCCATACCGTGCAGGCACTGGAACTCGTACTGACCCGGGTAGTAGTTCTGACCCGCCAGTTGATAAATTGCCGCCAGCGTATGGGCGTTATGCGTTGCGAACTGCGGGTAGATTAGATTCGGCACCGCCAGCAGCTTTTTCGCACAGGCGAGATATGAAACGTCGGTATACACCTTGCGGGTATAAACCGGATAACCTTCAAGGCCGTCCATCTGTGCACGCTTGATTTCACTATCCCAGTACGCGCCTTTCACCAGGCGAATCATCAGACGGCGACGGCTGCGGGTGGCGAGATCAATCAGATAATCAATCACCAACGGACAGCGTTTTTGATAAGCCTGAATAACAAAACCGATGCCGTTCCAGCCTGCCAGTTCCGGCTCGAAACAGAGTTTTTCCAGCAGATCGAGGGAGATCTCCAGACGATCGGCCTCTTCGGCATCGATGTTAATACCAATATCGTACTGACGCGCCAGCAGGGTGAGTGATTTCAGACGCGGGTAAAGCTCTTCCATTACCCGATCATACTGGGCGCGGCTGTAACGCGGATGCAGCGCCGACAGCTTGATTGAAATGCCCGGACCTTCATAGATGCCACGACCATTGGACGCTTTACCAATGGCGTGAATCGCCTGCTGATAGGAAACCATATACGCCTGTGCATCTGCGGCAGTCAGCGCGGCTTCGCCCAGCATGTCGTAAGAGTAACGGAAACCTTTCTCTTCCAGCTTGCGGGCATTGGCTAACGCTTCCGCGATGGTTTCGCCAGTGACGAACTGCTCGCCCATCAGGCGCATCGCCATATCCACACCTTTGCGGATCAGCGGTTCACCGCTCTTACCGATAATGCGGTTCAGCGAGCGGGAGAGGCTGGCTTCGTTATGGGTGGAAACCAGTTTGCCAGTAAACAGCAGCCCCCAGGTGGCGGCATTAACAAACAACGACGGGCTACGACCAATGTGTGACTGCCAGTTACCGTTGCTGATTTTGTCGCGAATTAACGCATCACGGGTGGCTTTGTCGGGAATACGCAACAACGCTTCTGCCAGACACATCAGCGCCACGCCTTCCTGCGATGACAGCGAAAACTCCTGCAATAACCCCTGGACCATACCTGCGCGACCACTGGCATTTTTTTGATTACGCAGTTTATCGGCCAGTTGATATGCCAGTTTATGCGCCTGTTCAGCAACTGGCTGCGGCAGGCGGGCTTGTTCCAGCAGCATCGAAACCGCTTCGGTTTCCGGGCGGCGATAGGCAGCGGTGATCGCGGCGCGGGAAACCGACTGGGGCAAAATTTGCTCGGCAAAGTCGAGGAAAGGCTGGTGTGGTTCCTCTGCCGGAGTCGGTGCTTCATCGCTCTCATTGGCAGCGCCAGAAAGCAGCGCAGGCAGCTCCGGCAGAGTATCGCTGTTTTCCAGTTGTTCGAGATAAGAAAAAATCGCCTGCTTAATTAACCAGTGTGGTGTGCGATCGATACGTGTCGCGGCAGACTTAATACGCTCACGCGTCGCGTCGTCCAGCTTAACCCCCATGGTGGTGGTTCCCATGCCATTACTCCTGTTGTTCTGAAAGGTGCAACTTAACGTTATCGTGAAATATCCATGATGTTGCAACTTTGTGCAACCATGTTAAATGTGACCTGCGTAGCAAGCTTAAAAATGAATGAAATGTTAATAAAAGAAATCGATATGACAGGGATTAAAAAAATAACTCAGACTTTTTCTCTGCGGCAGTTAACATTTTTGAAAGGTGCAACCGCAAAAAATGTGAGAGAGTGCAACCTGATGAAAAATAGTGTCGCTGAGCACTAAAATTTAATGTAAATGGTGTGTTAAATCGATTGTGAATAACCAGCGCTTCCGGCAGGATACGGTCGCCCTGGTAAAACATAAACTCTGTTACCCCGTTCCGGTGGCAGATATAACGGCAAGTTTCGACATTGCCGATAATAATTTTTTGGAGACTTTAGATGGCTATTAGCACACCGATGTTGGTGACATTTTGTGTCTATATCTTTGGCATGATATTGATTGGGTTTATCGCCTGGCGATCAACGAAAAACTTCGACGACTATATTCTGGGCGGTCGTAGCCTTGGGCCATTCGTGACGGCATTATCGGCGGGTGCATCGGATATGAGCGGCTGGCTGTTAATGGGGTTGCCGGGCGCGGTTTTTCTTTCCGGGATTTCCGAAAGCTGGATCGCCATTGGCCTGACATTAGGCGCGTGGATTAACTGGAAGCTGGTGGCCGGGCGGTTGCGTGTGCATACCGAATACAACAATAACGCCTTAACATTGCCGGATTATTTCACCGGGCGCTTTGAAGATAAAAGCCGTATTTTGCGCATTATCTCCGCGCTGGTGATTTTGCTGTTCTTCACCATTTATTGCGCTTCGGGCATCGTGGCAGGCGCGCGTCTGTTTGAAAGTACCTTTGGCATGAGCTACGAAACGGCTCTGTGGGCGGGCGCTGCGGCGACGATCCTTTACACCTTTATTGGCGGTTTCCTCGCGGTGAGCTGGACTGACACTGTACAGGCCAGCCTGATGATTTTTGCCCTGATCCTGACGCCGGTTATCGTCATTATCAGTGTCGGTGGCTTTGGTGACTCGCTGGAAGTAATCAAACAAAAGAGCATCGAAAACGTGGATATGCTCAAAGGGCTGAACTTTGTTGCCATTATCTCGCTGATGGGCTGGGGACTGGGTTACTTCGGGCAGCCGCACATCCTGGCGCGTTTTATGGCGGCGGATTCTCACCACAGCATTGTCCATGCGCGTCGTATCAGTATGACCTGGATGATCCTCTGCCTGGCAGGGGCGGTGGCTGTCGGCTTCTTTGGTATTGCTTACTTTAATGAGCACCCGGCGGTAGCAGGTGCGGTAAACCAGAACGCTGAACGCGTGTTTATCGAACTGGCGCAAATTCTGTTTAACCCGTGGATTGCCGGGATTCTGCTGTCGGCGATTCTGGCGGCGGTAATGTCAACGTTAAGTTGCCAGCTGCTGGTATGTTCCAGTGCGATTACCGAAGATTTATACAAAGCGTTTCTGCGTAAACATGCCAGCCAGAAAGAGCTGGTGTGGGTAGGGCGTGTGATGGTGCTGGTGGTGGCGCTGGTGGCGATTGCGCTGGCGGCGAACCCGGAAAACCGCGTGCTTGGCTTAGTGAGCTACGCGTGGGCAGGCTTTGGCGCGGCGTTTGGTCCGGTGGTGCTGTTCTCGGTGATGTGGTCACGCATGACGCGCAACGGTGCGCTGGCGGGGATGATCATCGGTGCGCTGACGGTTATCGTCTGGAAGCAGTTCGGCTGGTTGGGACTGTACGAAATTATTCCGGGCTTTATCTTTGGTAGTATCGGGATTGTAGTGTTTAGTTTGCTGGGTAAAGCGCCGTCAGCGGCGATGCAAAAACGCTTTGCCGAGGCCGATGCGCACTATCATTCGGCTCCGCCGTCACGGTTGCAGGAAGGGTAAGCTGAAGAGCAATAATTTATCTTTTGCTTTTTAATCCGAATGTTCCCTGCCATGCCGTATAAATTGCCTGGCAGGGAGCGTTCGGGGGCAATTGCTATTTGCCACCTGGCTCAGATGAACAAAATTGCCGCTATCGGTACCTTCAGCTTATGTCCTGCGGCTGGTAGGTTGGGCGAGATAGTGTGGATTCGACATATTCCCGCTCTTGTTCAGCCACGCCAGTTTTTTCGCGCCTTGTACCGTCAATCCGCTCAATTTCAGGTAGGATCTGGAAGTAGACCACTGGAAGCCGCGTCCTTTACTCCACTTGTGGGCTCCCCCTGCGCGGTCACGATCCTCCTGGCTCATATTCGCCCATTGCACGATGTCCCCGAAGGTGAAAGAGACACATTTCTGCGGCCCTTTCAGCTTCAACTCACCCAGGGCGGTAAGCCCGTCGTTCTTCAGGTAGTTCCTGGCAGTAGTCCGCGAGAGGTTTCTTTTCTTGCACCACTTTTCTAAATAACCAACCGGTTTTCGCACCTTCTTGTCTAAGGCTGCCCACTGGCGGATATGTTCAAGGGTGAATTTGGCATATTCATGCGGCCCGTTTACCTTTACCTCTCCCGCGTAGTTCAGGCCGTGATCGGTCAGGTAATTCCTGGCATTTTTGATATTAAAATGATTGCGCGTACACCATCCTTGAACTCCCCCTAGATCGTTTCGCGCCTGCTGGTCCATAGCCGCCCATTTTCGCATGTCGTCGACAGTCAATTTAACATATTGCTGTGGCTCGTCCGCCTCTGGCTGGTCCTCGGTGGTCTGCCTGGTGTTGTTTATGTCGTCATTCGCAGTATTTGGTGGGATGTTGCTTGTATTACACGATTGCTGTAATTCCCCATCGTTACGCCACGCCAGCGGGGACATATTTCCAAATTCTCGCATTCCGTTGTTGGTAATGTGTGTTTCTTCTCCTCCGTATTGTTGGGCCGGGGAGTAGCGAGCTGCTTCATGCACCCTGTTTTGACTTTCATCCGTGAGTATTGGCCGTACGGACCAGAGATCAAATGTTCCATACTGACTGCGTGACATCAGTGTTGTGACGATGGAGTGAAACAGCTCAAGAGCAATATTTGTGCTGGTGCATACACCGTTCTTACTGACTGCAATTTTCACGAGAGTGCCCGTGTTGTCATGCTCTTGCGTCTTCGTGAAGGTGATGGTGAAACCGGCAACATCGAAGGTGAACGGTTCAGGAAGTTGCAGATCATTTGCATTTACCACCGGTTGAAACTGATGTCGATGTAGTTCGGTTGTCATCGCAACAGCCAGCAAGTGAACCTCTTCAGGAACCAGTGGAGTAACAGCCATGCCCGTGCTGTAGTCCGCATCCCTTTTGATATAATTATTCATCTGCACCAGAAGCGTCAAAGTTTCCAGACAACTACTCGGGAGTTGCTGCGGTGGAATATAGGTTGCTGCGCTCGTATTAAGGTTGGATATTGGTCTCATGTCATGCTCTCCGTATCCTTACAGGGTTAATGATTCGTATTAAGTCGTAGCCATCCGCATGGCTCCGGGCGATTCAGTCTGCGCACCAGGATGTACACTTCGGATGCGTTCTTGATGTAGTAATCAATCCGATCATTCTGGTGTTAATGGTGTAACTACGAAAGCACCCGTAAAAAGCAGGAGGAATGCCAGTTATTGGCGAATTTACAATGCTGCCATCGGGGTGAGTTTCATGAAGATTGTTATTTTTTTTACGCCTTGAATCATCGCGGTAAATAATAATTTCTTCCTGTGTTTCATAAAGTACGTAGTTACAATTATTCGTGAGCCTTGTTGTTAATTCGATGTTAGCCCTTGGTCAGAGGGAAAATTAACGCGTAAGATTTTCAAATTCATCGACCGAGAAATAGATGGATTATATGCTCGACCCTAATTACAGGGGTCATCTGAAAACAGTGGCGTCTCATCTTATTCCTTCTCTTTCTGTATTCAATACTAGTGGGGTTGTAATAATATAGTAAAAAGTCGTGAGTAAAAAGCTTTGATTAATTATCAGCTTATTGATTTTTATGTGTTAGTGTGTTTGATGATTGATTTTCACGAGAATCTCTTACTTTTGGTTAAGATTTCTATTTTTATTATATGTGACTTTTTTAATTCGCATCCTGCTTCGTTTTATCGTGATGTAGAATTGTATATAGCATTAGCCATAAAATGATATCACTGGAAATATAATAAGGAGGATTATAATTTTTGGGGTTAATTACGCACTATCAAAAATCGCTCATTCCAGGCTTAAATACACGTTTTCTCCTGTTTAGGTTGGGGCGAAAAATTCGATGAGGAGATTAGGTATAATTTTATTCACAACCTTATCACTATCTATTAATAAGCAAAAAACAACGTTCTTTTGTGAAACGACAAAATGAAAATTCAACCCTTCGGGTCACGCTGCAGCGAGTTTGTCGCCACCAACATTCGTGCAAGCTTCATCTGCCGGGCGAAAAGTCAGCTAAATACCTTAAAATAATCGCTTTTATCTCCTGATTTGAACTCCTCGTTTTTACATTCCAACATCATTTTATAAACATTCCGCTTGTATTTTTCTTTACCGTAATGATAATCGCTATCACTGCGATTTACTTTTCTTTGCATAGATTGACTCAGAAAAACGTTTAAGGGTGGGTGGCATGTTTGTTCCGTTTCTCATTATGTTGCGCGAAGGACTTGAAGCCGCGCTGATTGTCAGTTTGATTGCCAGCTATCTTAAGCGTACCCAGCGAGGCCGATGGATTGGTGTGATGTGGATTGGCGTGCTGTTTGCCGCTGCGTTGTGCCTGGGCTTGGGTATCTTCATTAACGAAACCACCGGCGAATTTCCGCAAAAAGAACAGGAACTGTTTGAAGGTATCGTGGCGGTGATCGCCGTGGTGATCCTTACCTGGATGGTTTTCTGGATGCGCAAAGTGTCGCGCAACGTCAAAGTGCAACTGGAACAGGCAGTCGATAGCGCATTGCAGCGTGGAAATCATCATGGCTGGGCGCTGGTGATGATGGTCTTTTTTGCCGTTGCAAGGGAAGGGCTGGAGTCGGTCTTTTTCCTGCTGGCGGCATTTCAACAAGATGTCGGGATCTGGCCGCCGCTGGGTGCAATGCTCGGTCTTGCTACAGCCGTGGTGCTCGGCTTCCTGCTCTACTGGGGCGGTATTCGCCTCAATCTTGGTGCATTTTTTAAATGGACCAGCCTGTTTATTCTCTTCGTCGCCGCAGGGCTGGCAGCTGGTGCTATTCGCGCATTTCATGAAGCCGGATTGTGGAACCACTTTCAGGAAATCGCCTTCGATATGAGTGCGGTGCTGTCAACTCACTCGCTGTTTGGCACGCTGATGGAAGGGATTTTTGGCTATCAGGAAGCGCCAAGTGTCAGCGAAGTCGCCGTCTGGTTTATTTATCTCATCCCGGCGCTGGTGGCATTTGCCCTGCCACCACGCGCAGGGGCGACAGCGTCTCGCTCCGCGTAGCAAATACGACGCAAACTCTTGCTTAGTTACAACATACTTTAAAGGGATAGTCTCGTCATGACCATTAACTTCCGCCGTAACGCATTGCAGTTGAGCGTGGCTGCGCTGTTTTCTTCTGCTTTTATGGCTAACGCCGCTGATGTGCCGCAGGTCAAAGTGACCGTGACGGATAAGCAGTGCGAACCGATGACCATTACGGTTAACGCCGGGAAAACACAGTTCATTATTCAGAACCACAGCCAGAAGGCGCTGGAGTGGGAGATCCTCAAAGGCGTGATGGTGGTGGAAGAGCGGGAAAATATCGCCCCTGGTTTTAGCCAGAAAATGACGGCGAATTTACAGCCTGGTGAATACGATATGACCTGCGGTCTGCTGACTAACCCGAAAGGGAAGTTGATCGTCAAAGGTGAAGCAACGGCGGATGCGGCGCAAAGTGATGCGCTGTTAAGTCTTGGTGATGCAATTACTGCATATAAAGCGTATGTCATGGCGGAAACCACGCAGCTGGTGACCGACACCAAAGCCTTTACCGACGCTATTAAAGCAGGCGATATCGAAAAAGCAAAAGCACTGTATGCGCCGACGCGCCAGCACTATGAGCGCATTGAACCGATTGCTGAACTGTTCTCCGATCTGGATGGCAGCATTGACGCCCGTGAAGATGATTACGAGCAAAAAGCCGCCGATCCGAAATTCACTGGTTTCCACCGTCTGGAAAAAGCATTGTTTGGCGACAACACCACCAAAGGAATGGATCAGTACGCTGACCAGCTTTATAGCGATGTGGTCGATTTGCAAAAACGCATCAGTGAACTGGCTTTCCCTCCGTCAAAAGTGGTCGGCGGCGCAGCCGGACTGATTGAGGAAGTGGCAGCCAGCAAAATCAGCGGTGAAGAAGATCGCTACAGCCACACCGATCTGTGGGATTTTCAGGCTAACGTTGAAGGCTCGCAGAAAATTGTCGATCTGCTGCGTCCACAACTGCAAAAAGCCAACCCGGAACTGTTGGCAAAAGTCGATGCCAACTTCAAAAAGGTCGATACCATTCTGGCGAAATACCGTACTAAAGGCGGTTTTGAAACCTACGACAAATTGACCGATGCCGACCGTAACGCACTGAAAGGGCCGATTACTGCGCTGGCGGAAGATCTGGCGCAACTTCGCGGTGTGCTGGGACTGGATTAAGTGTTATGCAGTATGAAGATGAAAACGGCGTGAATGAACCGTCACGCCGACGTTTACTGAAAGGAATTGGCGCGCTGGCGCTGGCAGGAAGTTGTCCGGTCGCTCATGCACAAAAAACGCAAAGTGCACCGGGGACGCTTTCACCGGATGCACGCAATGAGAAGCAGCCTTTTTATGGTGAGCATCAGGCAGGGATACTGACGCCACAACAGGCTGCAATGATGCTGGTGGCGTTTGATGTGCTTGCCAGCGATAAAGCCGATCTTGAACGGTTGTTTCGCTTATTGACTCAGCGTTTTGCTTTTCTGACTCAGGGCGGAGCGGCACCAGAAACGCCAAATCCGCGCCTGCCACCACTCGATTCCGGCATTCTTGGCGGCTACATTGCGCCCGATAATCTCACCATAACGTTATCGGTGGGCCACTCATTGTTTGATGAGCGCTTTGGCCTTGCGCCACAGATGCCGAAAAAGTTGCAGAAGATGACGCGTTTCCCCAACGACTCGCTAGATGCAGCGTTATGTCATGGTGATGTGTTGCTACAAATTTGCGCCAACACCCAGGATACGGTGATCCATGCGCTGCGCGATATCATCAAACACACGCCGGATTTGCTCAGTGTGCGCTGGAAGCGGGAAGGGTTTATTTCCGATCACGCGGCGCGTAGTAAAGGCAAAGAGACGCCGATAAATTTGCTGGGTTTCAAAGACGGCACTGCCAATCCCGATAGCCAGAATGATAAGTTGATGCAACAAGTGGTGTGGGTGACGGCAGATCAGCAGGAGCCTGCGTGGGCTATCGGCGGCAGCTACCAGGCGGTGCGGTTGATTCAGTTTCGGGTGGAATTTTGGGACAGAACGCCGCTGAAAGAACAGCAGACGATATTTGGGCGTGATAAGCAAACCGGCGCGCCGCTGGGAATGCAGCATGAGCATGATGTGCCTGATTACGCCAGCGATCCGGAGGGGAAGGTGATCGCGCTGGACAGCCATATCCGGCTGGCGAATCCCCGCACGGCGGAGAGTGAGTCCAGCCTGATGCTGCGTCGTGGCTACAGTTATTCACTGGGCGTCACCAACTCCGGACAACTGGATATGGGGCTACTGTTTGTCTGCTATCAACACGATCTGGAAAAAGGCTTCCTGACAGTACAAAAAAGGCTCAATGGCGAAGCGCTGGAGGAATACGTTAAACCTATCGGCGGCGGTTATTTTTTTGCGCTGCCGGGGGTGAAGGACACGAACGATTATCTCGGAAGCGCGTTATTGCGGGTTTAATGTTTTCAGGCGGATAAGGCGTTCGTGCCGCACCAGGCGTTCGTGCGCTGATGCGACGCATGCGCGTCTTATCATGCCTACAATCGGTGCGGGTCGGTAGGCCGGATAAGGCGTTCACGCCGCATCCGGCAAGCTTTTACCAGCCCTGCGAATCCTGCTGAAAGCACACAGTTTTTTTATCACTGTCATCACTCTGTCATCTTTCCAGTAGAAACTAATGTCACTGAAATGATGTTTTATAGTTAAATATAAGTGAATATAATGTTGCAATGAATGCGAGATCTGTTGTAATTATTAAGTAGCAGCGGAAGTTCCCGGCAGTGATAGTCAGTCACTATGGAGATCGCGGATGGTAACGTCCTGTAGTGGACATGTTTTAGATAATCAACGCGCCACCACTCGCGGAGATTTCTCCTCCGGTAGTCATCTCGTCACTTTGCATTTTCAACCTCATCCTTTCTTTTCTTGTGTTACCGACGCCGTAAACGGTGCGCGTAGCCGTTTTTCGGCATTTTATCCAAAAGCAAACTATGGCTTACAAGGAAGCCAACCCTCTGATGTTCGTGCGCATAATCGCGCTGCCAACGGCGCGTGTGATGAATACAAACAACTCAAGGTGCTCTCCATGGGAAGACAAAAAGCAGTGATCAAAGCTCGTCGCGAGGCAAAACGTGTGCTGAGACGGGATTCGCGCAGCCATAAGCAGCGTGAAGAAGAATCGGTCACCTCGCTTGTGCAGATGAGCGGCGTAGAAGCCATTGGTATGGCCCGCGACAGTCGCGATACCTCGCCCATCCTCGCGCGAAATGAAGCGCAATTGCACTATCTGAAGGCTATTGAGAGTAAGCAGCTGATATTCGCCACGGGCGAAGCCGGGTGCGGAAAAACCTGGATCAGCGCAGCAAAAGCGGCAGAGGCCCTGATACATAAGGATGTCGACAGGATTATCGTCACCCGTCCAGTTCTGCAAGCCGATGAAGATCTTGGCTTCTTACCTGGAGATATCGCAGAAAAGTTTGCTCCCTATTTTCGTCCGGTCTACGACGTGCTGGTCCGGCGCTTAGGGGCTTCTTTTATGCAGTACTGCCTGCGACCGGAAATAGGGAAGGTGGAAATTGCGCCGTTCGCCTATATGCGTGGACGTACCTTTGAAAATGCAGTCGTCATTCTTGACGAGGCGCAGAATGTGACTGCCGCGCAAATGAAAATGTTTTTAACCCGCCTCGGGGAGAACGTGACGGTTATCGTCAACGGTGATATCACGCAATGCGATTTGCCTCGCGGCGTGTGCTCCGGATTAAGTGACGCGCTGGAACGTTTCGAAGAAGATGAAATGGTCGGCATCGTCCGATTCGGTAAAGAGGATTGCGTACGTTCGGCACTTTGCCAACGTACGCTACATGCATACAGTTAAGTGTATTATCGGCGCAGAGCCCGGGCGAACCGGGCTTTGTTTTATTTCATTAACAGCAAAGACTTTCACTTCAGGTTAACGTTCAGGGGGGCGACTTTGAGCGTGTTGATAAGCTGAAATGAATTCTGGTTTAGATACTCTTACCAGGCATTTTTCGTCATAGCACCCGACCAGTGTAATGCCGCCAGCGCGGAGAGTTTTTCTTCCAGAAGCCCAAAAAGCGAGTATCTGCCTATCTTTTTCCAGCCATTCAACCTGTACAGGAGGTCTGGTGCCAATTTTGCGTATGAGGTTTAATCAACAATGGGCCAAAATTTGACTGACTGATTAACACCGAATATATTCTCCTGATTTTTTTTAGGGATAATATTAAAAATATAAGGTTAATCTTAATTAATTTTTTGGCTAATATTGTGTGTTGTTATTTTTTGTGGACGGCAAGCCGCAATGGCAAAATAGGGATGGTTGTAATAATCAAAACATGATACTAACTATATATAGATCGTTGAATTGTTGGCATGTAACTCGCTACAGCGAGTAGCGTTAGTAATGAAATATAATCAACATGGATAGGTGAAGATTAATTATGAGCTTTATGGTTTTTGTAACTTGTTTGACAATTGCATTTGTCGCCGGTTTTGCTGTTGCCAGAAAATTGACACTCCGAAAAGTTGCCTCATCGGTAATCATCACTAAATCGCAACCAGTCCCTTCCTCTGCAACTTCCCCTGCTGCTAAGGCGTCGACAAGGAGCTATACACCGCAGAAAACCTATCGTGACTCTCGTTGGCAAGAACGAGATGAGTTATTTCAGGGAATGGTTGCCGAAGGTATTTTATTGGAAGGAAAAGAGTGGTTAATTACGCGTTGTGAAAAAATCTATTTTGATAATCTGGAGAAATGGTTTGGACATTATTGTCATATCCATTGCCAGGTCTCTCTGGGGCGCTTGATCAACTTTCCAGAACAACCCGAGTTTAGCGAAGAAGAAAGAAAGCGTTTCTTTGCAATTTATAATGGAATGGCAATGGATTATGTTCTGGTTTCAAAGAAGAACAACAAAATAGTCTGTGTTATTGAGCTGGATGATCCGAGTCATGAAAGGGCAGATCGCATTATTCGTGACCGTTGGTTGAATACGATTATGACTATTGCACGGGTGCCTTTTGTACGAGCTTCTGTCACTAAATTGGATGAAATCCCTCCGGTCTGGGATACCCGTGACAAAATTCGCCCATTAGCCGTGGCGACAAAGGGTGAACCGTTGCATTAACTAATGTACCCCGGTCGGGGCTTCTCATCCCCCCGGTGTGTGCAATATACGAAAAAAAAAGCCCGTACCTCCGTACGAGCTCTTCTTTAAAGATGGCGGTGAGGGGGGGATTCGAACCCCCGATACGTTGCCGTATACACACTTTCCAGGCGTGCTCCTTCAGCCACTCGGACACCTCACCAAATTGTCGTTCCTGTCTTGCTGGAACGGGCGCTAATTTAGGGAAATCATGACCTGAGGTCAACAAACTTTTTTAAAAAATCGCGCGTTTATTCAAACTTCAATCAATATGCAGTTTTAATAAGCGAAATCTGCTTTTTTTGCCACCGACCACGGATTTGTTATGCTGGTGGTCTTTGTAGATCATAACGATAAGTGCGAATAAATTTCGCGCAACGCTTTTCGGGAGTCTGTATGGATATCATCTTTTATCACCCAACGTTCGATACCCAATGGTGGATTGAGGCACTGCGCAAAGCTATTCCTCAGGCAAGAGTCAGAGCATGGAAAAGCGGAGATAATGACCCTGCTGATTATGCTTTAGTCTGGCATCCTCCAGTTGAAATGCTGGCAGGGCGCGATCTTAAAGCGGTGTTCGCACTCGGGGCCGGTGTTGATTCTATTTTGAGCAAGCTAAAGGCACACCCTGAAATGCTGAAGCCTTCTGTTCCACTTTTTCGGCTGGAAGATACCGGTATGGGCGAGCAAATGCAGGAATATGCTGTCAGTCAGGTGCTGCATTGGTTTCGACGTTTTGACGATTATCGCATCCAGCAAAATAGTTCGCATTGGCAACCGTTGCCTGAATATCATCGGGAAGATTTTACCATCGGCATTTTGGGCGCAGGCGTACTGGGCAGTAAAGTTGCACAGAGTCTGCAAACCTGGCGCTTTCCGCTGCGTTGCTGGAGTCGAACCCGTAAATCGTGGTCTGGCGTGCAAAGCTTTGCCGGACGGGAAGAACTTTCTGCATTTCTGAGCCAATGCCGGGTATTGATTAATTTGTTACCGAATACCCCTGAAACCGTCGGCATTATTAATCAACAATTAATCGAAAAATTACCGGATGGCGCGTATCTCCTCAACCTGGCGCGTGGTGTTCATGTCGTGGAAGATGACCTGCTCGCGGCGCTGGATAGCGGCAAAGTTAAAGGTGCAATGCTGGATGTTTTTAATCGCGAACCCTTACCGCCGGAAAGTCCGCTCTGGCTACATCCTCGCGTGGCGATAACACCACATGTCGCCGCAATTACCCGTCCCGCTGAAGCTGTGGAGTACATTTCTCGCACCATTGCCCAGCTCGAAAAAGGGGAGAGGGTCTGCGGGCAAGTCGACCGCGCACGCGGCTACTAATAAAGCATCAGGTTTCCTGCTATCCTTGGCGGGAATTGAATACAGGAGAGAGTTATGTATCCCGTCGACCTTCATATGCATACCGTTGCCAGCACGCATGCATATAGCACATTGAGTGATTACATTGCCCAGGCCAAACAAAAGGGCATTAAACTTTTTGCGATCACCGATCATGGCCCGGATATGGAAGATGCGCCGCATCACTGGCACTTCATTAACATGCGTATCTGGCCGCGAGTGGTTGATGGGGTTGGGATCCTGCGCGGCATCGAAGCTAACATTAAAAATGTTGACGGTGAAATTGACTGCAGTGGCAAAATGTTTGATTCGCTGGATCTGATTATTGCCGGTTTTCATGAGCCGGTGTTTGCGCCGCATGACAAAGCGACTAATACGCAAGCGATGATCGCCACTATCGCCAGCGGCAATGTGCATATAATAAGCCATCCCGGAAATCCGAAATATGAAATAGATGTTAAAGCCGTTGCTGAAGCAGCTGCGAAACATCAGGTGGCGCTGGAAATCAATAATTCCTCATTTTTACACTCACGTAAGGGCAGTGAAGACAACTGTCGTGCGGTAGCCGCAGCGGTACGTGACGCTGGAGGTTGGGTGGCATTAGGTTCGGATTCTCACACCGCGTTTACCATGGGTGAATTTGAAGAGTGTCTTAAAATCCTCGACGCGGTAGATTTTCCGCCAGAGCGCATTTTGAATGTTTCTCCGCGCCGCTTACTGAACTTCCTTGAATCTCGCGGTATGGCACCGATTGCGGAATTTGCAGACCTTTAATTACTAGTAATGGAAATATATTAATGAACGAGTTTTCTATCCTCTGTCGTGTGCTGGGTTCGCTCTATTACCGCCAACCGCAAGATCCTTTACTGGTGCCGCTGTTTACCCTGATTCGTGAGGGGAAACTGGCTGCGAACTGGCCACTGGAGCAGGATGAGTTACTGACGCGTTTACAGAAAAGCTGTGATATGGCGCAAGTCTCTGCCGATTACAATGCGTTGTTTATCGGCGATGAATGTGCTGTGCCGCCATATCGTAGCGCATGGGTTGAGGGCGCGACGGAAGCGGAAGTGCGCGCTTTTCTTTCCGAACGGGGGATGCCATTAGCGGATACGCCAGCCGATCACATCGGCACATTGCTGCTCGCGGCTTCCTGGCTGGAAGATCAGTCAACGGAAGATGAGAGCGAAGCACTGGAAACACTGTTCAGTGAGTATCTGTTACCCTGGTGTGGTGCGTTCCTTGGCAAAGTGGAGGCCCATGCAACTACGCCTTTCTGGCGCACCATGGCACCGCTAACCCGCGATGCTATTAGTGCAATGTGGGACGAGCTGGAAGAAGATTCTGAAGAGTAAATGTGATCTGCATCACTCATAACTGCAACAGATAATTTGTTGTTGCATAAAATGTGTGCTCGATCTCATTCATGGCCGCGTTTTCTGCTATCATGCGCGGCATGAACATACTTCTCTCTATTGCAATCACAACAGGCATTCTCTCCGGTATCTGGGGATGGGTGGCTGTTTCCCTGGGCTTACTAAGCTGGGCGGGCTTCCTGGGCTGTACGGCCTACTTTGCCTGCCCGCAAGGTGGGCTGAAAGGGCTGGCGATCTCCGCTGCAACCCTGCTTAGTGGCGTGGTGTGGGCGATGGTCATTATTTACGGTAGTGCACTGGCACCACATCTGGAAATTCTCGGTTATGTCATAACCGGTATTGTCGCGTTTCTGATGTGTATTCAGGCGAAACAGCTGCTGCTTTCATTTGTTCCGGGGACGTTTATAGGCGCATGCGCGACGTTTGCCGGGCAGGGTGACTGGAAACTGGTGTTACCTTCGCTGGCGCTTGGACTGGTATTTGGTTACGCAATGAAAAACAGCGGCCTGTGGCTGGCGGCGCGTAGTACGAAGACCGCTCACCGTGAGCAGCAAATCAAAAATAAAGCGTGACGGGCACTCACGCTTTCGCTTAAACAGTAAAATGCCGGATGATAATTCCGGCATTTTTATCTATCAGGATTCCGGTGGAACCGACATATGGCGGTATTTCACCAGAATGTCATTCTGCCGTTCTGCTTTATTTTGCAAATCCCACAGACCACGGTCGATACCATCATTAATCAGGAAAATGACCCCTGTTTCGATAGCCGACATCAGGCACAGCATCACGGGTTCGTTCGAGGTGTAACCCACTTCCCCTTCCAGCAAGCGCTGATAGTCAATAAAGCGGAAAACCCCGGCCTGAACTTCATAGGAAAGTATCGTCTTACTGGTGTTCACCGAGGAGAGGATCTCACCGGTACTCACATTGACGACGCGCAGGTTCACGGCAATCTGATCGAGCTGGTATTGCGTGTCGGCACCGATCCCAAAATATCTTGCCCCAACACCGCCCGATTTAACGTTGCTTTCATAACCGATAATCGAACCTTCAACCATGATATTTGCCGCCGTTAAAGATTGCAGCGGGATTCGGTTATTAATGGCAACCGTGCCGTTTTCTTGTGCCGCACGAATAATCTTGCGCTCGTTAAGCAGGTTTTGTAAGCCCTGGCGCTCCAGCGGTATAAACCAGCGAGAATCTTTCAATGCCGTGACCAGCATTGCCGTGGCGCTTTGCGGAACAGCAGTGGAGAAGTTACTTGCCGGGTAAGGTTTAAATTGCCCGGTTTCGTCCTGAATGTTGTATACCGAAACAAAGATCTTACCCGTCGGCGCTGGCAGATGGGTCAAATCTTTGTAGCTCTGAGCACGAGGCATTAATGTCGGTCTGGCGGCTTCTTTAGGCGGGGCGGTTAAGCATCCGCTCAGTAACATGACGGCAACCAAAAGAAATAAGCGCTGCATGATTATTTTCCTTATGAAGCTGGGGCTTAAAAATCGGTTGAGTTATTTTGTAAACCCGAAACCTGGATGGTCGAGGTTTGTCCGGTTTTACGATCTGTCACGTTCAACTGCAATTGACCATCGCGGTTAGCAATATCAACAATATAATCGTTGGTCACCATGCGGCCCGGTTTACCGGTATTAATATTCGACAGTAGCCCACCTAAAATTTGTGACTGGATGGCCTGAGTAAAGTTATCTAACGCTGAGGGTGTTTCAATACCATAGTCATCGTTATAGCTCGGATCTTTATACGAGTTTTGTGCCTGGGCGCTATTTAATAAAAAAGCGCCATTATTTGGGTTACCACCAAAGTTTGGATTACGGAACTGAAAAGTCATGGTTCCAGCCCAACTTAATGGCGAAATAAGCATGAGTAGAACTACTGCATGTTTGACACGCATTGCAGCCTCCGAACAATTTTTTATTTAGAATTCATCATGCGCCAAATCGCCCGTACTTAATAACGCCTGATTTATCTGGCGACGATTTAGTGCTTCTTCAGTTTGAATCAGTGCAAAGACGACAGTTTTTTCGAAGTCTCTTTTCAACGGGAATAAAAAAGTCTGGAAAATAACGTCCTGATTGACCGTTATAGTGATCCAGCTTCCCCATCGTGCACTGGGCCTTTCATTAATCGTTAAGTTACCCGTATAGTCACTTTCCCATTTATCACTAAAGGCTCGGTAAAAATCATGGCCAATAGATGAAACAGTATGGTCAGTTAACAATCCCGGGACTTCTACCTCAACGGCGTGAAGATTCCCTGCGGCGAACAGAAATTCTGCCGCCACAATCCAGCGTAAATAACGTTTCATGGCTTTATCGCCTGAGGTTATCGTTTGCCCAGGAAACCGCTTGTGTCCGGTTTTTTACGGCTATCTTCTTGAAAAGATTATAAAGATGCGTTTTAACCGTATTTTCGCTGATGAACAACGAACGAGCGATCTCGTTATTAGACGCGCCGATACGCAGCTTATTCAGGATCTCTTTTTCCCGATGAGTAAGGAGGGCTGATTCCGTGCTGTTATAACGATAGTTACCTGAATGCGTAATCAGGTAACTGGCAAGCTTTTGCGTAAAGTAGCATTCGCCGCGCAGGACGCCTTGCAACCCATTGACAACACGTTCTTGATCCTCCATGGCATAAAAAACGCCGTTGATATGAGGCCAGTTTTCAATGTCGCGGTACGGGTAATCTTCAGGCGTATTTAGCAACAATATTTTGATATTGTTGTTTTTCCTGCTCAAAGTATCCTGCCAATAATGGATAAGCTTTTTATCCGCTTCCATCATATCCAGAAGAATAATAGAGCCTGAAGATATATCGTCCAGAGAACGTTGAATATTATGTAATTTTCCTGTAATTGCCAGCGATTGTTTAAGGTGCTGCAAGAGAGCTGTCGCCTGCAAAGAAGGTTTGGTGATCAACAATAATGTATGACCATGAATACTATGGACTTCATTAAACATGATGAAACCCCGCTTTTTTTATTGATCGCACACCTGACAGCTGCCTCTAAAATAGAAGCACCAGAAGTACTGACAGATGTTGGGTGATGCTGCCAACTTACTGATTTAGTGTATGATGGTGTTTTTGAGGTGCTCCAGTGGCTTCTGTTTCTATCAGCTGTCCCTCCTGTTCAGCTACTGACGGGGTGGTGCGTAACGGCAAAAGCACCGCCGGACATCAGCGCTATCTCTGCTCTCA
>NZ_KE137316.1:5021811-5118226 GCF_000408845.1 Escherichia sp. KTE172
TGGAGCTGCATGACAAAGTCATCGGGCATTATCTGAACATAAAACACTATCAATAAGTTGGAGTCATTACCCAGATGTTGCACTGCTGTGTGTAGTAATAAATCAGCCCTAAATGGGTAAAATATAAAACTAATGGATTACATCTGATTTCAATCTAGCCATTACAAATCTTAAATCAAGTGTTAAACATGTAACTAAATGTAACTCGTTATATTAAAATGTTAAACTTAAGGTTTTATTAAGTTTAGAAATGATAGAAAAGTTGTACATTTGGTTTTTATTGCACAATTTTAAAAAATCATACAAATGGTGCTAACTTACTAATAATGCATATAAAAAATATTTCGGTGTAGTCCTTTCGTCATGTAAAACGTTCTTGTTTTTTCTTCACACCTCCGTGGACAATTTTTTACTGCAAAAAGACGAGGTTTGTCACGGCTTGTGCGCAAGACATATCGCAGCAATCAGCGACGGGCAAGAAGAATGGCTGTCTGGTGATTTTTGATTGCGGAAAACGGAGATTTAAAAGAAAACAAAATATTTTTTTGCGTAGATAACAGCGTATTTACGTGGGTTTTAATACTTTGGTATGAACAAAAAAAGAAAAATACAACGCGCGGGTGAGTTATTAAAAATATTTCCGCAGACATACTTTCCATCGTAACGCAGCGTTAACAAAATACAGGTTGCGTTAACAACCAAGTTGAAATGATTTAATTTCTTAAGTGTACGACCAGGTCCAGGGTGACAACATGAAAAACAAATTGTTATTTATGATGTTAACAATACTGGGTGCGCCTGGGATTGCAGCCGCAGCAGGTTATGATTTAGCTAATTCAGAATATAACTTCGCGGTAAATGAATTGAGTAAGTCTTCATTTAATCAGGCAGCCATAATTGGTCAAGCTGGGACTAATAATAGTGCTCAGTTACGGCAGGGAGGCTCAAAACTTTTGGCGGTTGTTGCGCAAGAAGGTAGTAGCAATCGGGCAAAGATTGACCAGACAGGAGATTATAACCTTGCATATATTGATCAGGCGGGCAGTGCCAACGATGCCAGTATTTCGCAAGGTGCTTATGGTAATACTGCGATGATTATCCAGAAAGGTTCTGGTAATAAAGCAAATATTACACAGTATGGTACTCAAAAAACGGCAATTGTAGTGCAGAGACAGTCGCAAATGGCAATTCGCGTGACACAACGTTAATTACTATTCGACTTTTAAATCAATCCGATGGGGGTTTTACATGAAACTTTTAAAAGTAGCAGCAATTGCAGCAATCGTATTCTCCGGTAGCGCTCTGGCAGGTGTTGTTCCTCAGTACGGCGGCGGCGGTAACCACGGTGGTGGCGGTAATAATAGCGGCCCAAATTCAGAGCTGAACATTTACCAGTACGGTGGCGGTAACTCTGCACTTGCTCTGCAAGCTGACGCCCGTAACTCTGATCTGACCATTACCCAGCACGGCGGCGGTAACGGCGCAGATGTTGGCCAAGGTTCTGATGACAGCTCAATCGATCTGACTCAGCGTGGCTTCGGTAACAGCGCTACTCTTGATCAGTGGAATGGTAAAGATTCTACTATGACTGTTAAACAGTTCGGTGGCGGTAACGGTGCTGCTGTTGACCAGACTGCATCTAACTCCAGCGTTAACGTCACTCAGGTTGGCTTTGGTAACAACGCGACCGCTCATCAGTACTAATACATCCTCTGTATTAAAGAAACAGGGCGCAAGCCCTGTTTTTTTTCGGGAGAAGAATATGAATGCGTTATTACTCCTTGCGGCACTTTCCAGTCAGATAACCTTTAATACGACCCAGCAAGGGGATATGTACACCATTATTCCTGAAGTCACTCTTACTCAATCTTGTCTGTGCAGAGTACAAATATTGTCCCTGCGCGAAGGCAGTTCAGGGCAAAGTCAGACGAAGCAAGAAAAGACCCTCTCATTGCCTGCTAATCAACCCATTGCTTTGACTAAGTTGAGTTTAAATATTTCCCCGGACGATCGGGTGAAAATAGTTGTTACTGTTTCTGATGGACAGTCACTTCATTTATCACAACAATGGCCGCCCTCTTCAGAAAAGTCTTAATTTGTTGAAATATCGAGCATAAGATGAATCTGGAGAGAATGGTCTGCTGCGGATCAGCCAACCTGAAAGTATGGATAACACAACCCTCAAGGATGACTAATCATTGAGGAAATAGAATAAATGTTCAGACCTTTTTTAGACTCTCTAATGCTCGGCAGTATGTTTTTTCCTTTTATTGCCATCGCAGGAAGCAGCGCGCAAGGGGGCGTGATCCACTTTTATGGCCAAATTGTGGAACCGGCATGTGACGTCAGCACCCAGTCATCACCCGTAGAAATGAACTGCCCACAGAATGGCTCTGTTCCGGGCAGAACCTATTCCAGCAAAGCGTTAATGAGCGGCAATGTCAAAAACGCGCAAATAGCCTCAGTAAAAGTGCAGTATCTTGATAAACAGAAAAAGCTGGCTGTAATGAACATCGAATATAACTAAGTTTCTGAACAACTCACCTTGCTGAGCAGAAAAATGCGATTTAACCAAAAAGCCTGCTGTACACTTAAGAAACAAGAAGGTGTAAGGAGGCGTTATGAAAACGCGTATTCATGTTGTGCAGGGTGATATTACCAAACTGGCCGTTGATGTGATTGTGAATGCGGCTAATCCGTCATTAATGGGAGGCGGCGGCGTCGATGGGGCCATTCATCGCGCAGCGGGTCCGGCTCTGCTGGATGCCTGTTTAAAAGTCAGGCAACAGCAGGGCGATTGCCCTACGGGGCATGCCGTTATTACGCTTGCAGGCGATCTTTCCGCTAAAGCCGTAGTGCACACCGTCGGGCCAGTCTGGCGTGGTGGTGAACAAAACGAAGACCAGCTTTTGCAGGATGCCTATCTCAATAGTCTGCGACTGGTGGCGGCAAACAGCTATACGTCAGTGGCATTTCCTGCAATCAGTACTGGGGTTTATGGTTACCCTCGTGCGGCAGCGGCTGAAATCGCAGTAAAAACCGTTTCAGAATTTATTACCCGTCACGCTTTACCCGAACAGGTATACTTTGTCTGTTATGATGAAGAAAACACCCACCTCTACGAAAGACTCCTTACCCAACAAGGAGATGAATGATTTGCCCCGGCTGGCGAGCGCGGTGCTGCCACTGTGTTCGCAACATCCCGGTCAGTGTGGCCTTTTTCCTCTGGAGAAAAGTCTGGATGCGTTTGCCGCCCGGTATCGTCTGGCCGAAATGGCAGAGCATACGCTGGATGTTCAGTATTACATCTGGCAGGACGATATGTCGGGTCGGTTACTCTTTTCCGCCCTGTTAGCCGCAGCAAAGCGTGGCGTTCGCGTCCGTTTGTTGCTGGACGACAACAATACGCCCGGACTTGACGACATTTTACGCTTGCTTGACAGTCATCCCCGCATTGAAGTCCGGCTTTTTAATCCTTTCTCGTTTCGCTTGCTACGTCCGCTTGGTTATATCACCGACTTTTCCCGTCTCAATCGCCGTATGCACAATAAAAGTTTCACTGTCGATGGCGTGGTGACGCTGGTAGGGGGGCGAAATATTGGTGATGCCTATTTTGGGGCAGGGGAAGAGCCACTTTTTTCGGATTTAGATGTCATGGCAATAGGACCAGTTGTAGAGGACGTTGCCGATGATTTCGCCCGCTACTGGTATTGCAAATCGGTTTCACCCTTACAGCAGGTGCTGGATGTCCCGGAAGGTGAAATGGCGGATCGCATCGAGTTACCAGCATCCTGGCACAACGATGCCATGACGCATCGTTATTTACGCAAAATGGAATCCAGCCCGTTTATAAATCATCTGGTTGATGGAACGTTGCCGCTTATCTGGGCGAAAACACGTTTATTAAGTGATGATCCGGCGAAAGGGGAAGGCAAGGCAAAACGGCATTCACTGTTACCGCAGCGCCTGTTCGATATCATGGGCTCACCCAGTGAACGCATCGATATTATCTCTTCCTATTTTGTACCGACACGCGCAGGTGTGGCGCAACTCTTACGGATGGTGAGAAAAGGGGTAAAGATTGCGATCCTAACCAATTCTCTTGCCGCTAACGATGTTGCTGTCGTCCATGCCGGATACGCACGCTGGCGCAAAAAATTGCTCCGCTACGGCGTGGAATTATATGAACTCAAGCCGACGCGTGAACAAAGTAGTACGTTACACGATCGCGGCATAACCGGTAATTCCGGTGCCAGCCTGCATGCTAAAACCTTTAGCATCGATGGTAAAACGGTGTTTATCGGCTCTTTCAATTTCGATCCGCGTTCGACATTGCTCAATACTGAAATGGGGTTCGTGATAGAGAGCGAAACGCTGGCACAGTTAATTGATAAACGCTTTATTCAGAGCCAGTATGATGCGGCCTGGCAGCTCCGTCTGGACAGGTGGGGACGGATCAACTGGGTTGATCGTCATGCAAAGAAAGAAATTGTTCTCAAAAAAGAACCCGCCACCAGTTTCTGGAAGCGGGTTATGGTCAGACTGGCATCGATATTGCCCGTGGAATGGTTATTATAAACGCGGCTTAACGGGCTGGTGCTTTATCGTTCTCACGCTTAACAACCGGTTTACCAGAGAACAAAAACTTCAGTAACGGGATGCGTAAATGAATTTCATACAGAATTATCGCAATCCCTACTACGAATATCAGGCCACAGAGAAAACCAAGCCAGTTGGATGTGATGTGCGGTGTAATGTACGCGCCGAAAAACAGAGTTAACGGGTGGTGAACCAGATAGATAAACAGCGATGCATTAACAAAGTAAGTCACCCGCGCTGACTGGAAGTTAAGCAAACGGTGGCCGAAGGAGAAGACCACATTCACCATCCACAGACCGAGGACCATGGTGATCACCGACTCGGTTTCGTACATCCAGGCATCGCCACTGCCATAGCGCTGGTTGAGTAAGTAAGCGACAAATGCCAATGCTGCTGCAAGGGTACAGCCACGAGACGGCGTGGTAAACAAGGTTTTAAGATGAGGGAAAATGAAAGCCAGTGCGCCGAGGATAAAGAACGGCAAATAAAATAGCGTTTGCATGACAATAAAATTGAACATGCCGTTACTCAGAATGGGCGGATACACAATAAAAATCGTTCTTCTTATTACCGCATAGCCGATGCCGAGGCACAAAAAAATCACCGATAGTTTTACCATCGAGAATTTTTTATTCGTTTTATCAGAATTTTCTAAATTATTTCTGATGCGTTTAAATATCCATACGCACAGCGTCGTCATGACTACTAACACCAGTAAAAACCACAGGTGTGATATTAATTCCCAGGCCAACGTATTATATTTGTCATACAATGACAGGCCAGGCCAACTTTCCGCTTTCCCTTTGACGTATTGCAGCATAATAAATTGCGGTAATGTCAGTAGGGGGATGGCTGTTAACATCGGGATACCTACACGTTCGACACGTACTTTCCACCATTTTTTCAAGGGATAGCGTAAAAAAAGCATGTAGGAAAAGTACCCGGATATAACGAAAAATACCTGCATGCGGAACGAGTGGATGAAGTCATTAAAAAGGGTCAGCCACAATGACGGTTCGGCGCTATTCACATGCCATGTATGGCTCGAATAGATTAAAGAAATATGAAAAGGGATCCCTAACAACATCAGCCAGGCGCGGATGGAGTCGAGGAAATATTCACGTTGCGCGGGTACTGGATTCATATATGGTTAACTAATCTCGGATTTTTCGTCTTATCCCTGTCGGGTTATGCCTTTAGGCTTGTTGCCATAGCGACACCGACCTGACCGCGCCAGGCGCAGGCTTCAAGGTTTTTATGCATAGCATCATCGCTACCACTAACCAGAATGGAAGCGTCTGTAAGACGGTTGATAAATAAATTTGCTGGCAAACCCTACACGAAGTCGATGCTTCTGTCTTTAGGAGAAGCACGGAAAGTGAAAACGGTTGCAATCAGGTGCTTAATCCATGAGCCAGCGTGCTGAACGATACCGGGATTCTGTTGTCGGAATGGCTGGTTATCCATTAAAATAGATCGGATCGATATAAGCACACAAAGGGGGAAGTGCTTACTAATTATGAAACATAAACTACAAATGATGAAAATGCGTTGGTTGAGTGCTGCAGTAATGTTAACCCTGTATACATCTTCAAGCTGGGCTTTCAGTATTGATGATGTCGCAAAGCAAGCTCAATCCTTAGCCGGGAAAGGCTATGAGGCGCCTAAAAGCAACTTGCCCTCCGTTTTCCGCGACATGAAATACGCGGACTATCAGCAGATCCAGTTTAATCATGACAAAGCGTACTGGAACAATCTGAAGACCCCATTCAAACTCGAGTTCTACCATCAGGGTATGTACTTCGATACCCCGGTCAAAATAAATGAAGTGACTGCCACCGCAGTCAAACGAATCAAATACAGCCCGGATTATTTCACTTTCGGCGATGTTCAGCATGACAAAGACACGGTAAAAGATCTTGGTTTTGCCGGTTTTAAAGTGCTTTACCCGATCAACAGCAAAGATAAAAACGATGAAATCGTCAGCATGCTCGGGGCCAGCTATTTCCGCGTGATTGGTGCAGGTCAGGTTTATGGCCTTTCTGCACGCGGCCTGGCAATTGATACCGCCTTGCCATCGGGTGAAGAATTTCCACGCTTCAAAGAGTTCTGGATCGAGCGTCCAAAACCGACTGATAAACGTTTAACCATTTATGCATTGCTTGACTCGCCGCGCGCGACAGGTGCTTACAAATTCGTAGTTATGCCAGGGCGTGACACGGTTGTGGATGTGCAGTCGAAAATCTATCTGCGCGATAAAGTCGGCAAACTGGGGGTTGCACCGTTAACCAGTATGTTCCTGTTTGGGCCGAACCAACCGTCGCCTGCAAATAACTATCGTCCGGAGTTGCACGACTCTAACGGTCTCTCTATCCATGCTGGTAATGGCGAATGGATCTGGCGTCCGTTGAATAACCCGAAACATTTAGCGGTCAGCAGCTTCTCCATGGAAAACCCGCAAGGCTTTGGTCTGTTGCAGCGCGGTCGTGATTTCTCCCGCTTTGAAGATCTCGATGATCGTTACGATCTTCGTCCAAGCGCATGGGTGACTCCGAAAGGGGAGTGGGGCAAAGGCAGCGTTGAGCTGGTGGAAATTCCAACCAACGATGAAACCAACGATAACATCGTCGCTTACTGGACGCCGGATCAGCTGCCGGAGCCGGGTAAAGAGATGAACTTTAAATACACCATCACCTTCAGCCGTGATGAAGACAAACTGCATGCGCCAGATAACGCATGGGTACAACAAACGCGTCGTTCAACGGGGGATGTGAAGCAGTCGAACCTGATTCGCCAGCCTGACGGTACTATCGCCTTTGTGGTCGATTTTACCGGCGCAGAGATGAAAAAACTGCCAGAGGATACCCCGGTCACAGCGCAAACCAGCATTGGTGATAATGGTGAGATAGTTGAAAGCACGGTGCGCTATAACCCGGTTACCAAAGGCTGGCGTCTGGTGATGCGTGTGAAAGTGAAAGATGCCAAGAAAACCACTGAAATGCGTGCTGCGCTGGTGAATGCCGATCAGACGTTGAGTGAAACCTGGAGCTACCAGTTACCTGCCAATGAATAAGACAACTGAGTACATTGACGCAATGCCCATCGCCGCAAGCGAGAAAGCGGCATTGCCGAAGACTGATATCCGCGCCGTTCATCAGGCGCTGGATGCCGACCACCGTACCTGGGCGCGGGAGGATGACTCCCCGCAAGGCTCGGTAAAGGCGCGTCTGGAACAAGCCTGGCCAGATTCACTTGCTGATGGACAGTTAATTAAAGACGACGAAGGGCGCGATCAGCTTAAAGCGATGCCAGAAGCAAAACGCTCCTCGATGTTTCCCGACCCGTGGCGTACCAACCCGGTAGGCCGTTTCTGGGATCGTCTGCGTGGACGCGATGTCACGCCGCGCTATCTGGCTCGTTTGACCAAAGAAGAGCAGGAAAGCGAGCAAAAGTGGCGTACCGTCGGTACCATCCGCCGTTACATTTTGTTAATCCTTACGCTCGCGCAAACTGTTGTCGCGACCTGGTATATGAAGACCATTCTTCCTTATCAGGGGTGGGCGCTGATTAATCCTATGGATATGGTTGGTCAGGATGTGTGGGTTTCCTTTATGCAGCTTCTGCCTTATATGCTGCAAACCGGTATCCTGATCCTCTTTGCGGTACTGTTCTGTTGGGTGTCCGCCGGATTCTGGACGGCGTTGATGGGGTTCCTGCAACTGCTTATTGGTCGCGATAAATACAGTATATCTGCGTCAACAGTTGGCGATGAACCATTAAACCCGGAGCATCGCACGGCGTTGATCATGCCTATCTGTAACGAAGACGTGAACCGTGTTTTTGCTGGCTTGCGTGCAACGTGGGAATCAGTAAAAGCCACCGGGAATGCCAAACACTTTGATGTCTACATTCTGAGTGACAGTTATAACCCGGATATCTGCGTCGCAGAGCAAAAAGCCTGGATGGAGCTTATCGCCGAAGTCGGTGGCGAAGGTCAGATTTTCTATCGCCGCCGCCGTCGCCGCGTGAAGCGTAAAAGCGGTAATATCGATGACTTCTGCCGTCGATGGGGCAGCCAGTACAGCTACATGGTGGTGCTGGATGCTGACTCGGTAATGACCGGTGATTGTTTGTGCGGCCTGGTGCGCCTGATGGAAGCCAACCCGAACGCCGGGATCATTCAGTCGTCGCCGAAAGCGTCCGGTATGGATACGCTATATGCGCGCTGTCAGCAGTTCGCGACCCGCGTGTATGGGCCACTGTTTACAGCCGGTTTGCACTTCTGGCAACTTGGCGAGTCGCACTACTGGGGACATAACGCGATTATCCGCGTGAAACCGTTTATCGAGCACTGCGCACTGGCTCCGCTGCCGGGCGAAGGTTCCTTTGCCGGTTCAATCCTGTCACATGACTTCGTGGAAGCAGCGTTGATGCGCCGTGCAGGTTGGGGAGTCTGGATTGCTTACGATCTCCCGGGTTCTTATGAAGAATTACCGCCTAACTTGCTTGATGAGCTAAAACGTGACCGCCGCTGGTGCCACGGTAACCTGATGAACTTCCGTCTGTTCCTGGTGAAGGGTATGCACCCGGTTCACCGTGCGGTATTTCTGACGGGCGTGATGTCTTATCTCTCCGCTCCGCTGTGGTTTATGTTCCTCGCGCTCTCTACTGCATTGCAGGTAGTGCATGCGTTGACCGAACCGCAATACTTCCTGCAACCACGGCAGTTGTTCCCGGTGTGGCCGCAGTGGCGTCCTGAGCTGGCGATTGCACTTTTTGCTTCGACCATGGTGCTGTTGTTCCTGCCAAAGCTATTGAGCATTTTGCTTATTTGGTGCAAAGGAACGAAAGAATATGGCGGCTTCTGGCGCGTTACATTATCGTTGCTGCTGGAAGTGCTGTTTTCCGTGCTGCTGGCTCCGGTACGCATGCTGTTCCATACGGTCTTCGTCGTCAGCGCGTTCCTTGGCTGGGAAGTGGTGTGGAATTCACCGCAGCGTGATGATGACTCCACTTCCTGGGGGGAAGCGTTCAAACGCCACGGCTCACAGCTGCTGTTAGGGTTAGTGTGGGCTGTTGGGATGGCGTGGCTGGATCTGCGTTTCCTGTTCTGGCTGGCTCCGATTGTCTTCTCGTTGATCCTGTCACCGTTTGTTTCGGTGATTTCCAGCCGTGCCACCGTTGGTCTGCGCACCAAACGCTGGAAACTGTTCCTGATCCCGGAAGAGTATTCACCGCCGCAGGTGCTGGTTGATACCGATCGGTTCCTTGAGATGAATCGCCAACGCTCCCTTGACGATGGCTTTATGCACGCAGTGTTTAACCCGTCATTTAACGCTCTCGCAACCGCAATGGCGACCGCGCGTCACCGGGCCAGTAAGGTGCTGGAAATCGCCCGTGACCGCCACGTTGAACAGGCGCTGAACGAGACGCCAGAGAAGCTGAATCGCGATCGTCGCCTGGTGCTGCTAAGCGATCCGGTGACGATGGCCCGTCTGCATTTCCGCGTCTGGAATTCCCCTGAGAGATATTCTTCATGGGTGAGTTATTACGAAGGGATAAAGCTCAATCCACTGGCATTGCGTAAACCGGATGCGGCTTCGCAATAAAAACGTAGTTGCCTGATGCACTACGCTTATCGGGCCTACATCGCTCCTGCAATGTGTTGATTTTGCAAGATTTTGTAGGTCGGATAAGGCGTTCACGCCACATCTGGCAAAAACAACGAGCCAATAAAAATACCGGCGTTATGCCGGTATTTTTTTACGGAAGAGGTATCAAATGCGTTTAATTGTGGTGAGCATCATGGTGACCTTGCTGAGTGGCTGTGGCAGCATTATTAGTCGCACTATACCGGGGCAGGGGCATGGCAACCAATCTTATCCCGGTGTGCAATGGGATGTGCGTGACTCCGCTTGGCGTTATGTCACGATCCTTGATCTGCCATTCTCCCTGGTTTTTGATACTTTACTGCTGCCGATCGACATTCATCATGGCCCGTATGAGTGATTAACGTTCATCCCACTCATCAGCTGCTGCGCGTCCTTCCTCGGTATCCAGCGGTGGCTCAAGCTGAAATTCCCCCTCGTCCCATTCATGTAATGTATTCTCTTCCTGCCACTCCTGGCGGATCTCTATCTCATCATAGTCGCCATCAAAAACACTTTGCGCGGCTTCACCGCTAAGCATAGGTAAACATTCACCTTCTTCCCCTTCGTCGGCAAAAAACTCAACTTGCCACATGATGTCGCCGTCCTGCAAAACGTATTTTTGGGCATTGAACTGTTGCACATTCGCATTTTCGGCGTCGATGCTGGGGTTGTCTGCAAGAAATTCTTCGCGTGCAGCGTCAATGGCTTCTTCAAGCGTTGCGTACATGGTCATCACGATTCTCCCTTTGAGTTGATGAGGTTTCAGGGAAAAGGATAGCTGATTCTCCGCTTTTGCAAGTATGAAAGGCGAAAAATCAGTTCGATACCTGGGGTATTCGACGACGACGTAGACTGTTCCATGAATAGACTGCGTTGAATAACACTACGCCAGCGGTGACGAGAAATACCGCTCTGAAACCGTAGTTCGCTGAAATCGCGGCTCCCATCAATGGTCCGGTAACGTTTCCAATATCACGAAACGACTGGTTATAGCTGAAGATACGCCCGGCGATTTGGTTGCTCGAGTTGTAAACCAACAGTGTCTGTACGGCGGGGAGTAGTGCACCATCGGCGGCACCGAGCAAAAAACGTAAAATCCCAAGTTGTAATGGCGTCTGAACGTAAGACATTGGGATCAATAGCAGTACAGAAAAGATCAGCGCCGTAATCAGGATCTTTTCGGGTCCGATTCGATCGCCAAGTTTGCCGAGTCGTGGTGCACTCAGCAGAGCCGCCACGCCTGGCACCGAGGCGATCATGCCACTGATAAAGGCGACGTTACTGACGTTACCCGCCAGTTCGCGGACATACAGCGTCAGAATGGGGGCAATTGAGCCCGTCGCCACCTGGATGATTAACGTAGTGACAAACAGGCTGAGTACCAGTTTCGGTTTTTTAAGTGATGTCACCACTTCCCGCATGTGCAGCATCTCTTTTTTGCTGACCGGCTGGAATTTTTCTCTGATGCAAAACAGGGTGACGAAAAAGCAGAGTATGAGCACACTGGCGGTAATAAAGAATACCGGACGTAAGCCGTAGCTATCGGCAAGCAAACCGCCAGCCATTGGGCCGAGCAACGCACCGCTAACGCCGCCTGTGGAAAGCGTCCCCAGCGCCCAGCCGCTTTTATTACGTGGTACTTGTGTGGCGATAAGAGCATTAGCGTTGGGGACAAATCCGCCAAGTAACCCAAGAAGCGCCCGTAGGATCAAAAACTGCCAGATATTTTGTGCCAGCCCCATCAACACCATCACGATGCCCATGCCGAGGGCAGAGCGTAATAGCATGAGTTTTCGGCCTTTACGGTCGGCGAGTCCACCCCAAAACGGTGAGGCGATGGCCGAAAATAAAAATGTAATGCTGAAGACAATACCGGACCACATATTCAAGGCGGAGTGGCCCGTAACGCCAAGCTGCTCAACGTAGAGGGGTAAGAAGGGCATTACCAGGCTGAAGGCGGCACCCGTAAGAAAACAGCCTAGCCAGGCGACGATCAGGTTTCGTTTCCAGTTTATAGGGGTGTCATTTTCACAGGGTGACATAGCAATCCGCTGTTGGTGCGCCAGGCGCGGTGAACATAAGAAGAAAAGATAAGCACACTAATTATGCGCCCGACTTCCAGGGGGCGCAATCCAGAGAGCTTTTATCGCTAAATCAGGGGGATTTGCTGTGGTAATGCCGGATACCCTTCTGAAGCATCCGGCATGGGAGATTTAATAGCGTGAAGGAACGCCTTCCGGGCGTGTTTTAAAGCGACGGTGTAACCACATATACTGCTCTGGTGCCATCATGATGCATTTTTCGACCACTTTGTTCATCCACGCGGCGGTGGTTTCGGCATCATCCAGCGGCGGAGAACACTCTGGCGGCAGCATAATCAACTGATACCCTTTGCCATCTGGCTTACGGCGTGGAACGAAGGGCACCAGACATGCGCCGGACATCCGTGCCAGCATCCAGGTTCCGGTCGTGGTCGCAGCCTGCTCAACGGCAAACAACGGGACGAAAACGCTTGAGCGCGGGCCGTAATCATGATCCGGTGCGTACCAGACCACTTCGCCTTTTTTCAGGGCTTTAATCATGCCTTTTAAATCTTTGCGGTCGAGCATCGATTTATTTGAGCGCAAACGGCCCCAGGTTTGTAGCCAGTCAATCAGTGGATTATCGTTCGGGCGGTAAACGCCAATCCCCGGTTCCTGCATACCAAACTGCCGCGCACCCAGCTCCAGTGTCAGAAAATGGATGCCAACTAACAGGATGCCGCGTTTTTGCGCCTGCACGTCACGAATGTGTTCCATGCCGATCACTTCCGTCCAGCGGGCGATTCTGCGGTCCGGCCAGAACCACGCCATGCCAGTTTCCATCAGTCCCATGCCAACGGATTCGAAATTCTTCACCACCATTTTACGGCGTTCTTGTTCGCTCATTTCCGGGAAGCACAGTTCCAGGTTGCGATGCACAATTTTTGCGCGTCGTTTCATAAAACGTAACGCCAGTTTTCCTAATCCACAACCGAGGCGGTAGATAACCGGGTAGGGCAATTGCACGACTAACCAAAGTACGCCAATACCCAACCAGGTTAACCAATAACGCGGATGAAGCAGTGCGGTGGAGAACTTGGGTAGATTCGTCATATCAATCCTGTTTTTCAACCTATACGGGCAATTGTATGTATTGTCGCATTTTTTCGCCCGCAACCAAAATTTGTGGCTGAAGACTGGGCGAAATTGCCGCGCTTGTAAATAACAAATAATTTTTAATGCGCAAATGTAGCGTAAAATGTGTGGATGTTAATTATCGATAATTGCTATATCATGCCGCGGATTTTTACTTTCCCATCTCGCAGGAACCGTACACCATGCCAGTGTTACACAACCGCATTTCCAACGACGCGTTAAAAGCCAAAATGTTGGCTGAGAGCGAACCGCGAACCACCATTTCGTTTTACAAGTATTTCCACATCGCCGATCCTAAGGCGACCCGTGACGCTTTATATCAGCTGTTTACCGCGCTGGATGTTTTTGGGCGAGTGTATCTGGCGCATGAGGGCATTAACGCGCAAATCAGCGTACCTGCGAGCAATGTTGAAACATTTCGCGCGCAGCTTTATGCCTTCGACCCGGCTTTAGAGGGCTTACGCCTGAATATCGCGTTGGATGATGACGGGAAATCCTTCTGGGTACTGCGCATGAAGGTCCGCGATCGTATCGTTGCCGACGGTATTGACGATCCTCACTTTGATGCCAGCAATGTGGGTGAGTATCTGCAAGCGGCGGAAGTGAACGCTATGCTTGACGATCCCGATGCATTGTTTATCGACATGCGTAACCACTATGAGTATGAAGTGGGGCACTTTGAAAACGCGCTGGAAATTCCGGCAGATACCTTCCGTGAGCAGCTGCCAAAAGCAGTCGAGATGATGCAGGCACATAAAGATAAAAAAATCGTTATGTACTGCACCGGCGGCATTCGTTGTGAAAAGGCCAGTGCCTGGATGAAACATAACGGATTCAATAAAGTCTGGCATATCGAGGGCGGAATTATTGAATACGCCCGCAAGGCGCGCGAGCAGGGTTTACCGGTACGTTTTATTGGCAAAAATTTTGTTTTTGACGAGCGGATGGGCGAACGTATATCTGATGAGATTATCGCGCATTGCCACCAGTGCGGTGCGCCGTGCGACAGCCATACCAACTGTAAAAATGATGGCTGCCACCTGCTTTTTATTCAGTGTCCAGTATGTGCGGAAAAATACAAAGGTTGTTGTAGTGAGATTTGCTGCGAAGAAAGCGCGTTACCGCCTGAAGAACAGCGACGCCGTCGGGCAGGACGTGAAAATGGCAATAAGATCTTTAATAAGTCTCGTGGGCGTTTGAATACAACACTGGGCATTCCTGATCCAACGGAATAAATATCATTGCCGGATGCGTGCCATCCGGCAACATTTCACTCTTACTTCTGCTGTACGCCTTCCACTGAAATAATCAGATCCACTTCCTGAGAAGCTGGACCTAAATCTGTCTTGATATTGAAGTCTTTGAGCTTAATTTTGCCTTCGGCCTCAAAGCCTGCACGTTTACCGCCCCACGGGTCGTCGCCCTGACCAATTAATTTCGCTTCCAGCGTGACGGGTTTGGTTACGCCATTCAGCGTCAGATCGCCGGTAATATCCAGGTCGTCACCGTCTTTCTTCACGCTGGTGGAGGTGAATGTTGCCTGTGGATATTTTGCGGTATTGAGGAAATCTGCACTGCGAAGATGTTTATCGCGTTCGGCGTGATTAGTATCGACGCTGGTGGTGTTAATTGTCACATTCACTTTATCGGCAGCCGGATTTTTTTCATCAAAGGTAAAAGTACCGTCGAAATCTTTAAAGGTGCCATATAACCAGCTATAGCCAAGATGCTGGATGCGGAAGTTAACAAAGGCGTGCTGACCTTCTTTGTCAATTTTGTAATCGGCGGCAACCGCTGAACCGGCAGAGAACATCAGGGAAGCGAAGGTTAAACCAAGCAGGCTTTTTTTCATTTTTTATACTCCATAGTCAGATGACGACTTTCCCAGCATGCGCTTCAGAGTGTCGTCTTTATCGATGAAATGATGCTTCAGGGCCATAAATCCGTGCATAACGGACAGTACTACGACGCTCCACGCGAGCCAAAAATGCAGGGCACCGGCAAAGTCAGCCTGTGCGCCAGCGTCGGCGAGGGTCGCGGGGACGTCAAACCAGCCAAAAACGCTGATCGGTTTACCATCGGCAGTTGAGATCAGATAGCCGCTGATGCCGATGGCGAACAGCAATAAGTACAATGCGAGATGTCCAGCCTTTGCGCCAAGACGAGTCATGGGCGAATAACTCTGCAGCGGACCCGGCGGTGGAGATATGACGCGCCACAGAACGCGAATAACCAGCCCCATCATTAACAAAATACCGATGCTTTTATGCAGTTCGGGTGCTTTGTGATACCAGCCATCGTAATAACTGAGCGTGACCATCCACAGACCTAAAGCAAACATGCCGTAGACAATAATTGCGCTTAGCCAATGGAAGGCCGCAGATATAACACCATAGCGTTCAGGGGTATTTGTGAATGACATAAGTGCATCCAAAACGAATTTGCGAGAGAAAGAAAATGGCGTGTCGGAGAATGAATTGCAACACAAAAATAACAAATTGAATGATATTTATTTTTATTTCAATAATTTTGAATTAATAATGAAAGAATCTTCATAAGTTTAGTGGGTTCAGCATCAGAGATGTCTGGTGAGTGCTGTAGAAGCAGGAATAATCTCATTCAATTTTTCACGCTAAATGAAAGGGAGATTAAATATTTGTCAGTTTATGTCAGTGCGGAAAACTAAAAATAAAACACATAGATCAGATCCATAATTGCCAACAATCCCCAGAGAAAAAGATAAAGCATCAGATGCTCGCGAATATTATTGATGAGATAGTGCAACAGCCGACGCATTAAATACTCCTGTAAAAACGGCCTCATTCTGGAGGCCGTAATGATGATTATTGGAAGCGGGAAAGCCTGAATGGCGTCAAATCAAAATCGCTTTTTTTGTCTTGCGCAAAATCGGCAGCTATTTCCCCTAAAACTGACGCAAATTTAAAACCGTGCCCGCTCAGGCCGGTAATGAGCAGTGTATTATCGTGGCCGGGTAGAGTATCGATAATAAAATCTTCGTCAGGCGAATTATCATAGGTGCAGGCAGCGCCGTACAGGCAGCAACCGATACCCGGCAATACATTGCGCAAGAACGGGAAGGCTTCTGACCCATCACTGGCCACTTCCGCAAACGGAACACGTTCATCCGCTGAATGGATAACCTGGCCTCCGTTATGTTTGCCAATCTTCAACGCGTCGTTTTCTGCCGGAAAACCATAATATTGATCGCCATTGGGCAGTTCACCGGTAAACGCCGGGAATTTATTCTTCACGCTATAGCGACCATCGGCCTGATACCAGGCAAATACTTTGCGTACGGGCTGGACAGGCAGCTCCGGGAGCAGGTCTTTTACCCATGTTCCCGCGCAGACAATCGCTTTTTTCGCCTGATAATCACCGTCAGCCGTTTCAATAGTTACGCCATCATCGTCATGACGAATTGCGGTGACCGGGCAGTTGAACAGCTGCGCACAGCCCGCTTCCTTCGCCAGTTGGATCCAGGTTTTAATCGCCAGTTCGCTGCGCAAAAAACCGGAATCAGTCTCAAATAAGCCGATATAGTTGTCCGGGACGCGTATTTCTGGCCAGCGGGCCATAATCCCTTGCGCATCGAGCTTTTCAACGTTGAGTTGCCATTGTTCGGCACTGTGGGCGACGTTGGCGAGAAATGTGGAATCAGCCGGGCCAAGGTTAATGACGCCAGAGCGTACAAAAATGGGATCTTCTTCGTTGTGGCGGGAGAGTTCATCCCACAGCGTTTGCGCGCGGAGAACCAGCGGGACATACTTTTCGCCTTCACCATAAGCATGGCGAATTAATCGCGTATCGCCGTGGTGGCTGCCGTGTTGATGCGGTGGCATATGGGCGTCGGTCATTAGCACGTTTAAACCGGCACGGGTTGCATAATACCCGGCGGCAGCGCCTACGGAACCGCTGCCAATAATGATGAGATCGTATTTCATTTTTTTCTCTCTGCTCTCATGGTTTAAGCAGAGTAATTAACTGAATGCAGATATACAACCCAGAAATGGTAAAGGCACCGGTGAGGTGCCTTTTGGGTGGATGGTCATGTCATGTTAATGACGCTGATACTCGTTTACCGGGAAATCACCGGATTCAATTTTGGCGATTCCTGCTTCTAATATCGAAATAAATTGTCTGGCAACATCAGTGGTTAACCAGAGCGTCTGACCAACTTCAGTCCCTTCCTGCTCGGACTTATTTGGGGTCTGGTAGTGCAAACGCAACATCAGCGCATCATAGCTATCAACGGTGCTGATGTCCCACCCTACGAGCGGATGAGTCTGAATGACTTCATTATTTTTTTCCATCATGGCCCCCTAATTCGTGTTACTAGACAACGTTATTCGAGGTTCAATGCGTTTTTATCTGAAGCAACTTCAGTATACCAATAAGTAAGGGTATTCACCGAATTTTTAAAGGGGGGAACAGATAAATTTTTGCTTTTAAGATTTATATGAACAATAAAACAGCATGTCATTCATATTTTTTTAGCATATTGTGCAATTATTTTGAGGGAGTGTAGAAATTTTGTACTCAAAATTTGTAAGTAAAATAAAAAAGCCGGGGCGACCCGGCAAAAACAAAAATCACTGCATATTATTCGCTGACAAACCAGTCATCGGCGCTTTCCCACGTTTCCTGGAGAATTTCGCTAATGCGCTGTTTATCTTCTTTTGTTGCGCCAATAACCGATAAATTATTCGCTGCGGCATAACGTACCGATACGTGGCCTTCATTATCAGGAAACGCATACTGAATACGGCGGGAAAGTTCGCCAGCCAGGGCGTCAATAGCCCCAGCTGGCAATGGAGAAGTTTTCGCTATGGTGACTTCAATTCGCATAATAGCCCCCTGTTGAATATACTGGTTATTTATACAGGTAAAATAACCTAATGACAACAGGAAGCTAGGATTTTTATTGTTTAACGGACCAGCGTACCGTTTCCCCGGCGAGGAATGGCACCAGTGTGTCATCAGTCAATGCGATGCTTTCAGCAACCTGTTGCTCTTCGCGGACCAGTTCGATGAATGTGTCGTTGACCGGCAAGCCATAGAACTGTGGGCCGTTTACAGAACAGAATGCTTCAAAGTGCTGCAGAGCATTCATCTCTTCAAAGACGGTAGCGTAACTGCCCAGCGCGGTTGGGGCGTTGAAGCAGCCCGCGCAGCCGCAGCTGCTCTCTTTGCGATGACGTGCATGCGGCGCAGAATCCGTACCGAGGAATACGCGATTAAAACCGCTGGCGACCAGTTCACGCAGTGCCTGTTGGTGAATATTGCGTTTGAGGATGGGGAGACAATACAGGTGTGGACGCACGCCACCAACCAGCATATGGTTGCGGTTAAACATCAGATGCTGCGGAGTGATGGTGGCAGCCAGCCGTTCATTTCCGTTACGGACATAGTCGGCAGCGTCTTTGGTGGTGATGTGCTCAAAAACGACTTTCAGCGCAGTCAGGCGCTGGCGCAGCGGTTCCATCACGCTTTCAATAAAGCGCGCTTCACGATCAAAAATGTCGATATCTGCATGTGTCACTTCACCATGCACCAGTAACGGCATACCGATTTTTTCCATGCGCTCAAGTACCGGCATGATTGCGTCAACTGACGTCACGCCGTGACTGGAGTTAGTGGTTGCGTTTGCCGGGTAAAGTTTGGCAGCGGTGAACACGCCTTCGTTAAATCCACGCTCAAGCTCATTAGGGTCTAGTGAATCTGTCAAATAACAGGTCATCAGCGGGCTGAAATCGTGCCCGGCAGGTACGGCGTCAAGAATACGCTGGCGATAAGCCACGGCAGCCTCAACGGTGGTCACGGGCGGAGCCAGATTGGGCATTACGATAGCCCGTCCATAAATTTCGCTGGTATACGGCACGACAGTTTTTAACATGTCGCCATCGCGGAGGTGAAGGTGCCAGTCGTCTGGGCGGCGGATCTTTAATACCTGGGATGGTGCAGTCATTAATCTCTATGCTCCGGCTGAAGGGATGTTTTTGCCGGACACAAAGGATAAGCGGAAACGTTTTCCTTTGCACGAAAAATAAAGGGCGCGAATGCGCCCTCGTGATTAATCCGTAAACGGAATGACAATTTCGCCTGGCTTCACTTCAATGCCTTTCGCCAGTTTCTTCGCCATTGCTTCGCCCTGGCTGCCATCTTCGTGCAGGACGTAAGCTGGTTGCTGGTTAAAGTAATTGCGTAATGCCTGGTTCAAATAGGGGAGCAACGTTTGCATCACCGTTTGCATTTTTTCCGGTTGTACCGTCGCATCGACCACTTCCATCTCTTTCAGGAAGATCGCACCTTTTTCTTTATCAAACACGGGCAGCGCTTTCAGCTTCAGTTTCATGGTCGCTTTCTGGCTACCGAACAGGGAGTTCATGTCCAGATTGGCGTCTCCGGTTAAGGTAACCTTATTCGGCTCTTCGCGACCAATTTGGCTGGTCAGGTTTGTCAGAACAATATGGGCGTCAGCCACGCCGGGTAAACCGATATCTTTTGAGAAATTATTATGTTTCGCAAGCGACTGGTTAATTTCTTGTTCGGTGATGGTGTATTGGGTGAGTTGATTACAGCCAACGAGCAGGCCACTGACGATCAATGCAGCGGCAAATAAAAACTTGTTCATGGTAGTCCTCGACATGAAATCTGCGTCAATATCCTGACACAACGCAGCATGTGTCACCAGCGATAAACGCGCCAGCAGAAAAAACTGAAAACGGCGGCAACCCGCGAATACAGGCTGCCGCGGCGGGTCAGGATTAAATCGCCATTGATGATAACAAATTGATTTGTGTCTGTTTCGCCATATTATCGCGGTAATCAGCAACGCGGCTTGGCCAGTTGATTCCGGCTACCAGCGTCAGATTACGCAGGAGCGGAAATAGCTGAATATCATCTTCCGAAAGTTCGCCATTCACGGCGTTCGGTTTGACGATCAGTTTGTCCAGCGCACGTAAATCATCGCTGATATTCTTAATCAGACCGTCAGAGTGGGCCAGCAGGTCGGCAAAATTACCCGCGCTGGCCTCTTTCTTGTCGACGAAATATTTGCGCGCGGCAGGAGTAGAAAACTCATCAAATGCCGATTTGGCAAAACGCGGCAACAGCAGTTTGTTGGCGTAGCCATTGACCTTGCGCAGCCACTCTTCAATGGCAGGGGAACGTTTGCCGGTCAGTAACGGTTTGCCGTCGAGTTTATCGACATAGTGAACGATGTCCATGCTTTCTGGCATATAGCGGCTGTCATCTTTTTGCAGAATGGGAACCTGTTTTTGACCGACCATCCGGGTGGGTGTTTCTGCGTCGTCGTTGAGCAGAACATGTAATTCGACGGGGATATTTTTCAGGCCGAAAATCATGCGGGCTTTGAGGCAGTAAGGGCAGTGATCGTAAATGTATAGCTTCACGTGACTCCTCCATTTGGCTGTCAGTTCACTTTCAGTATGGAGGAGTCAGGGGGGAGTATCAAATCAGGCGTCGCGTTCCAGCAAACGACGCGCGGCGCGTTTCTGGCTAAACTGCCAACCCAGCGCAAGGAAAGTGAAGATGCCAATAATGCCCAGCATCATCCACGGAAGCTCTGGCTGGTGCGCCGATTTGCCCAGGTCAAACAGCCAGCCGCCACCGATATAACCAATAGCGCCGCCAATCGCCAGACCCAGACGGCTAAACCCCATATAGCTGCCGCGAGCTCTTGCGTCTGCCAGCGAAGCACTTAAGGTTTCACGCGCAGGCTCGGCAATGATCGACCCGATATAAAACAGACAAATCAGGGTGAAAAGTTGTTGCAGGCCGCTGACCATGCCCACTGGCATCATGCTTAATGACATTATCAACAGCCCAGCCATCAACCGATGTTCCAGACGAAAATGCTTTTCACTCCAGCGGGCGATAGGATAGAGCAACGTTAACGACAGACACGCTTCAATGGCATACATCCATTTAACGGCAGAGGGCGCGCCCGCCACGTCGTTGACCATAATTGGCAGCATCAGCATCACTTGTACAGCCAGCATGTAGTAACCCGCCAGCGTCAGGACATAGGTGACAAAACGCTTGTCACGCATCACGCGGGTCATGCCTTCGCGAACGGGCGTGCGTACAGTGGAGAGTTTCCATGCCGGTAACAACCACGCATTGAACGCTGCACACAGCACAAACAAAACTGCCCCTGTGGCGCAGACCAGGCGAAAGTCGTATTGCAACAGCCAGCTCCCCAACAATGCGCCAATGACCGCACCGGCACTGTCCTGCATCATCAACAGCGAGAAAAAACGACCACGCTGTTGTGGACGGATTAGTTTCACCACCAGCGCCGAACGCGGCGGATCAAACAACGTGCCGCCGAGTCCCGAGAGCAGGCATGAAAACCACAGTAGCCACGGTTCGTGGGCGATACCCATTGTGGCGAATCCGGCGGCACGCATCAGCATACCGGTAACAATCATCGGTTTGGCACCAAAGCGGTCGGCAATTGCGCCGCCGAAAATACCCAGACCTTGCTGAATAAACTGGCGTAGACCGAGGGCAATACCGACCATGACGGCGGCCCAGCCCATTTGATCAACGAAGCGGATAGAGATCAGCGGGAAGACAACAAAGAACCCCAGCACGACCAGCATATTATCGATGAGCAGGAAATATTTACCCAGGTTCCTGGCCTGCGACACGCGGGACATTTCCCCTCCCGGGAAATAAAAGATGAGCACTTTCTATTCTGCATTGCCGCTAAGACTTTTCCCATCATTTCGGGGACAATATTTTTTTATCAAAACGTCGCTTTGATAGAGAGTTTTTATCAAATATGTGAATAATGCAGAAAATGGCATTCTGGACTTTTCACAGGGTCTGGTTGCGCAGGTATAGTAATACTTACAGCGTATTAAAGACGTTACGGGAAGGAGTAGGTATAGAATGTTTGGCTATCGCAGTAACGTGCCAAAAGTGCGCTTAACCACAGACCGACTGGTCGTGCGTCTGGTGCATGATCGTGATGCCTGGCGTCTGGCGGATTATTACGCAGAGAATCGCCATTTCCTCAAGCCCTGGGAGCCAGTGCGCGACGAAAGCCACTGTTATCCATCAGGCTGGCAGGCCAGGCTAGGGATGATTAACGAATTTCATAAACAAGGTTCAGCTTTCTACTTTGGCTTATTCGACCCGGACGAAAAAGAGATTATTGGCGTTGCCAATTTTTCCAATGTTGTTCGTGGCTCTTTTCATGCCTGCTATCTCGGTTATTCGATTGGGCAAAAATGGCAGGGCAAAGGACTCATGTTTGAAGCCCTGAGCGCAGCCATTCGTTATATGCAGCGCACCCAACATATTCATCGCATTATGGCTAATTATATGCCGCACAATAAACGCAGCGGTGATTTACTGGCGCGACTGGGTTTTGAAAAAGAAGGCTATGCGAAAGACTATCTGTTGATTGATGGACAATGGCGCGATCACGTACTGACGGCATTAACTACCCCAGACTGGACGCCCGGCCGCTAAGGAGAATCTCATGAAATATCAACTTACTGCCCTTGAAGCTCGCGTGATTGGTTGCTTGCTGGAAAAGCAGGTGACCACGCCGGAGCAATACCCGCTCTCAGTCAATGGTGTAGTCACGGCCTGTAATCAGAAAACGAACCGTGAACCGGTCATGAATCTGAGTGAATCCGAAGTGCAGGAACAGCTGGATAATCTGGTCAAACGTCATTATCTACGCACAGTGAGCGGTTTTGGTAATCGGGTCACCAAATATGAGCAACGTTTTTGTAATTCAGAATTTGGCGATCTGAAACTGAGCGCCGCAGAAGTGGCGTTAATCACCACGTTGTTATTGCGTGGTGCCCAGACGCCGGGTGAACTGCGCAGCCGCGCCGCGCGAATGTATGAATTCAGCGATATGGCGGAAGTGGAGTCGACGCTGGAACAACTGGCAAATCGCGAAGATGGTCCTTTTGTGGTGCGTCTGGCCCGCGAACCGGGTAAACGTGAAAGCCGCTACATGCATCTTTTCAGTGGTGAGGTTGAAGATCAGCCGGCGGTGATGGATATGTCGAACGCGGTTGACGGTGATTTACAGGCACGCGTTGAAGCCCTGGAAATCGAAGTGGCAGAACTGAAACAGCGTCTTGATTCGTTGCTGGCCCATCTGGGAGATTAAAGTGAAAAAATTACGTATCGGCGTAGTGGGGTTAGGCGGCATCGCGCAAAAGGCGTGGTTACCGGTGCTGGCGGCAGCGTCTGACTGGACGTTACAAGGTGCGTGGTCGCCTACGCGCGCGAAAGCCTTGCCAATTTGTGACAGCTGGCGCATTCCTTATGCCGATTCGTTATCCAGCCTTGCCGCCAGTTGCGATGCGGTTTTTGTGCATTCCAGCACCGCCAGCCACTTTGACGTGGTCAGTACGTTACTCAATGCGGGGGTACATGTCTGTGTCGATAAACCGCTGGCAGAAAATCTGCGCGATGCTGAACGGCTGGTGGAACTTGCGGCACGGAAAAAACTGACGTTGATGGTCGGTTTTAACCGTCGTTTCGCACCACTCTACGGTGAGTTAAAAACGCAACTCGCCACCGCAGCCTCGCTAAGAATGGATAAACATCGTAGCAATAGCGTCGGGCCACACGATCTTTATTTCACGTTGCTGGATGATTATCTGCATGTGGTGGATACCGCGCTGTGGTTGTCGGGCGGTAAAGCCTCTCTGGATGGCGGTACGCTACTGACTAATGACGCTGGCGAAATGCTGTTTGCCGAGCACCATTTTTCGGCCGGTCCTTTGCAGATCACCACCTGTATGCATCGCCGTGCCGGAAGCCAGCGTGAAACCGTGCAGGCCGTGACTGACGGTGCGCTCATCGACATTACGGATATGCGCGAATGGCGTGAGGAGCGCGGGCAGGGCGTAGTGCATAAACCGATTCCTGGTTGGCAGAGTACGCTTGAGCAACGTGGATTTGTCGGCTGTGCGCGGCACTTCATTGAATGTGTGCAAAATCAGACAGTTCCGCAAACCGCCGGCGAACAGGCAGTGCTGGCGCAACGTATCGTTGACAAGATCTGGCGCGATGCGATGAGTGAATAAACCCTGTAACATCTGGCGGTAGCAATTCACCATAATCCAGGTAGACTATTCGCCTCTTTCAGCGCCTGCCTTGCAGGCGTTTTGCCCGTGGGTCTGGATTAGAACACCGATGAATTTATTAAAATCGCTGGCCGCCGTCAGCTCGATGACCATGTTTTCGCGTGTGCTTGGCTTCGCACGTGACGCAATTGTCGCCAGAATCTTTGGCGCAGGGATGGCAACCGACGCCTTTTTCGTCGCTTTTAAACTTCCTAACTTGTTACGCCGTATCTTTGCCGAAGGGGCATTTTCCCAGGCATTTGTACCGATTCTGGCGGAATATAAAAGTAAGCAGGGTGAAGACGCCACGCGGGTCTTTGTCTCTTATGTTTCTGGCCTGCTGACACTTGCGCTGGCGGTTGTGACGGTCGCTGGCATGCTCGCCGCACCGTGGGTGATCATGGTGACCGCGCCAGGCTTCGCTGACACAGCTGACAAATTTGCCCTGACCAGCCAGCTACTAAAGATTACCTTTCCCTATATCTTGCTGATCTCCCTGGCGTCGCTGGTGGGAGCGATTCTGAATACGTGGAACCGCTTCTCGATTCCGGCGTTTGCCCCGACATTGCTCAATATCAGCATGATTGGCTTTGCGCTGTTTGCCGCACCGTACTTTAATCCACCGGTGCTGGCGCTGGCGTGGGCTGTTACGGTGGGCGGCATCCTGCAGCTGGTGTATCAGCTACCGCATCTGAAGAAGATCGGCATGCTGGTCCTGCCGCGCATTAACTTCCACGATGCCGGAGCAATGCGCGTGGTGAAACAGATGGGACCGGCGATCCTTGGCGTCTCTGTGAGTCAGATCTCCTTAATCATCAACACCATTTTTGCCTCGTTTCTTGCTTCCGGTTCGGTGTCTTGGATGTATTACGCCGACCGCTTAATGGAGTTTCCGTCCGGTGTACTGGGCGTGGCGCTTGGCACCATTTTGCTGCCGTCGCTGTCGAAAAGTTTTGCCAGTGGCAATCATGATGAATACAACCGTTTGATGGACTGGGGGCTGCGTCTTTGTTTCCTGTTGGCGCTGCCGAGTGCGGTTGCGTTGGGCATTCTTTCAGGTCCGTTAACCGTTTCGCTGTTCCAGTACGGTAAATTTACCGCCTTTGATGCGCTGATGACCCAGCGGGCGTTAATTGCCTACTCGGTGGGTTTGATTGGCCTGATTGTAGTGAAAGTGTTGGCTCCTGGCTTTTATTCCCGCCAGGACATTAAAACGCCAGTGAAAATTGCCATCGTTACGCTGATTTTAACGCAATTGATGAACCTGGCGTTTATCGGTCCGTTGAAACATGCCGGGCTGTCACTTTCTATTGGTCTGGCGGCGTGTCTGAATGCTTCGCTGCTTTACTGGCAGTTGCGTAAGCAGAAAATCTTTACCCCGCAACCTGGCTGGATGGCGTTTCTGTTGCGTCTGGTAGTGGCGGTACTGGTGATGTCGGGCGTGCTTTTAGGTATGTTACATATCATGCCGGAGTGGTCATTGGGTACCATGCCCTGGCGCTTACTGCGTTTAATGGCGGTCGTGCTGGCGGGGATTGCCGCGTACTTTGCTGCACTGGCGGTACTGGGCTTCAAAGTTAAAGAGTTTGCCCGCCGGACGGTGTAACAATGCATTCCGGCCTGCAGTGCAGGCCGGAGATAATCTTCAGATCGAAATCTTTTTACTGCCGCGATGGGTTGTTGAGGTCTGACCGTTTGCCCCATATAGCGTCGGTTCCTGATGCGGTTTCAACATTTCCAGTGCTTGTTGGTTGCGCTCAATCTGTCCTTCCAGTAACCAGCCGTTATGTTGATTCATTTGGCGTAGTTGCTGCGTTTTCACAGTAATTGCCTGCCAGCGTTGACTAATATCAACGCTATTTGCTGAATTGGGTTCTTTCCTGCGTAACTGTTCGAGGTAATCCAGCGTCGCCAGCAGAGAGCTTTTTTGTTCTGTAATCCATTGCAACTGACTGCCGTTGATCTGCCCCATAGAGAGATGTTGCTGCTCTTGATCCATTACCGTTTTGAGATCGTTAAGCACAGCGGACATCTGGTCGAGGATCTCTGCAAGACGCGTCATACGATCAGTTACTCTGCAAGTCTTGCTGCGCTTCGTTGATCAGCGCATCGGCAATTTTGCCGGTGTCCATTTTTAGTTCACCGTTACGAATCGCCAGTTTTAACGCTTCGACACGTTCAAGATTGATATCACTGCTGCCGGGTTGCATCAGTTTTGCTTGCGCGTCGCTTAACGTCACACTGGTGCTGGTGGAGGCGGTTGTTTTTGCCGCCCGGGTGTTCGTTACCGGCGCGTCAGTGGTTTCGCGCGGTTGAACGGTGCTTACGGGCTTCAGAGGCGAAGTGCGATCAATACTCATTGTTTATTCCTCATTGAGGGCGCTTTTATCATGTGTTGCTTATTTATCGGCAAGGGACGGGTAATCTTTAACAGCTTACAGGTTTATAAGAATATTCCCATCTGCATCAACAACGCCGCTGACCACCTGTCCCGATACCATGCGCACCCGCGCATTCTGTGCGACGGCAGCATTGTTCAGCGCCTGACCTTCTGCGTTGGCGCTAAACCCATCACCACTGGCGATCACGTTGACGCGTTGTCCCGCTTTTACCCGCCATGCCTGGCGAAACTGGGTTAACTGGATAGGTTGATCGGGTGATAGATCGCGCAGGCTAACGGCATCAACAAGTTGATTGATATCCAGCACCGTACGCGGTGGCAAGGTGTCCAGCCGTCCGCGTTTCAGTTTGACATTGCCAGCTTCCAGCTTTCCTCCCCGCACAATGGGCATTGCGGCAACCACATAATTTCCTGTGGCCTGCACATTAACCTGTAAATATCGTTTGTCGTTACCGCAGCGTGCCAACACATTCACATTGCCCCACAGGCGGGAATTATTGCTCATCGAAAGCAATGGCTGCTCGCACGGCGGTAGTAGATTGGGCGCTGTACGAATAGAAACACGAACCTCATCACTTACCCCCGCGAGCTGGGCGCTAAAAAAGGTGTGCAATTGCGATGCGAGATTGCTCGCCGCACTTAACGGACTGAACAGTATCGCGATGATCGCCACGCTACGTTTTATTGCCAGCATTTTCGCCTCCTGCCATTTCTACAACGTGAATTGTACCTGTCCGCAATGACCATCAACGGCATAAATAGCGACCCATTTTGCGTTTATTCCGCCGATAACGCGCGCGTAAAGGCATTTAAGCTGATGGCAGAATTTTGATACCTGCGGAGGAGATATGCTCGATAAGCTCGACGCCGCCTTACGTTTTCAACAAGAGGCGCTCAATCTGCGCGCCCAGCGTCAGGAAGTGCTGGCAGCAAACATCGCCAATGCCGATACCCCTGGTTATCAGGCGCGCGATATCGATTTTGCCAGTGAACTTAAAAAAGTCATGCAACGTGGACGGGATGCAACCAGTGTGGTTGCACTGACGATGACCTCAACGCAACACATTCCGGCGCAGGCGCTGACGCCTCCTACCGCAGAACTGCAATACCGTATTCCGGACCAGCCTTCGCTTGACGGTAATACCGTCGATATGGATCGCGAACGCACCCAGTTTGCCGATAACAGCCTGCAATACCAGATGAGCCTTAGCGCGTTGAGCGGGCAAATCAAAGGCATGATGAACGTTTTACAGAGCGGAAATTAACGGATGGCACTGCTGAATATTTTTGATATCGCCGGGTCGGCGTTAACTGCCCAGTCCCAGCGCCTGAACGTGGCGGCCAGTAATCTGGCGAATGCTGATAGCGTGACCGGTCCCGATGGACAGCCATATCGGGCAAAACAGGTGGTATTCCAGGTTAACGCTGCACCAGGTGCTGCGACAGGCGGCGTAAAGGTTGCCGATGTTATAGAAAGTCAGGCCCCGGACAAACTGGTTTATGAACCGGGTAATCCGCTGGCGGATGCAAAGGGCTACGTGAAAATGCCAAACGTTGATGTCGTCGGAGAGATGGTTAACACCATGTCGGCGTCACGCAGCTATCAGGCCAATGTTGAAGTGCTCAACACGGTGAAAAGCATGATGCTGAAAACCCTTACGCTCGGTCAATAAAGGAGAAAACTATGTCCATTGCGGTAACCACCACCGATCCGACAAATACCGGCGTCAGCACCACCAGTAGTAGTTCGCTCACGGGCAGCAACGCCGCAGATTTACAAAGCAGTTTTCTGACTTTGCTGGTGGCGCAGCTGAAAAACCAGGACCCGACCAATCCAATGGAAAACAACGAGCTGACGTCGCAATTGGCTCAAATCAGCACGGTCAGCGGGATTGAAAAACTCAATACCACGCTCGGATCTATTTCCGGACAGATTGATAACAGCCAGTCGTTACAGGCCAGTAACCTGATCGGTCACGGCGTGATGATCCCCGGCACCACTGTTCTTGCGGGAACCGGCAGTGAAGAAGGGGCTGTGACCACGACCACGCCGTTTGGTGTTGAGCTGCAACAGGCGGCAGACAAAGTTACGGCCACCATCACCGATAAAAATGGCGCGGTTGTCCGTACCATTGATATTGGTGAACTGACCGCCGGAGTCCACAGTTTCACCTGGGACGGTACGTTGACTGACGGCACCACTGCGCCGAACGGTTCTTACAACGTAGCGATTAGCGCCAGTAACGGTGGTACACAACTGGTTGCCCAGCCGCTGCAGTTTGCTCTGGTGCAGGGTGTGATCCGCGGCAACAACGGTAATACGCTGGATCTCGGCACTTACGGCACCACCACCCTCGACGAAGTACGGCAGATAATTTAAGCCTTCACATTTCAGGAGTCAGTCATGGCCTTTTCTCAAGCGGTTAGCGGATTAAACGCTGCCGCCACCAACCTCGATGTTATTGGCAACAATATCGCCAACTCCGCCACCTACGGCTTTAAATCAGGCACGGCCTCTTTTGCCGATATGTTTGCCGGTTCGAAAGTGGGACTGGGGGTAAAAGTTGCCGGTATCACCCAGGACTTTACCGATGGCACGACTACCAACACCGGGCGAGGTCTGGACGTTGCTATCAGCCAGAACGGTTTTTTCCGTCTGGTAGACAGCAACGGTTCGGTGTTCTACAGCCGTAACGGACAATTTAAGCTGGATGAAAACCGTAACCTGGTGAATATGCAAGGTTTACAGCTGACGGGTTACCCGGCAACCGGTACGCCGCCGACTATTCAGCAAGGGGCGAATCCGACCAATATTTCGATTCCGAATACCCTGATGGCAGCGAAAACTACCACCACGGCGTCGATGCAGATCAACCTGAATTCCAGTGATCCGCTTCCCTCTGTTAACGCATTTGATGCCAGCAATGCGGATAGCTATAACAAAAAAGGTTCGGTGACTGTTTTCGATAGTCAGGGTAATGCTCATGACATGAGCGTCTACTTTGTGAAGACCGGGGATAATAACTGGCAGGTCTACACCCAGGATAGTAGTGATCCAACAGGCACAGCTGACCATGCAATGACGCTGGTGTTTAATGCCAATGGTGTTCTGACCTCAAATCCAACAGCGAATATTACCACTGGCGCAATTAACGGCGCAGATCCCGCCACGTTTAGCCTGAGCTTCCTCAACTCCATGCAGCAAAATACCGGTGCTAACAACATTGTGGTAACCACCCAGAACGGCTACAAACCGGGCGATCTGGTGAGTTATCAAATCAATGATGACGGTACGGTTGTCGGCAACTATTCCAACGAACAAACCCAACTGCTGGGGCAGATTGTACTGGCGAACTTTGCCAACAACGAAGGTCTGGCATCCGAAGGCGACAACGTCTGGTCTGCGACGCAATCTTCTGGCGTGGCGCTGTTGGGGACGGCCGGGACGGGCAACTTTGGCACCCTGACCAACGGTGCGCTGGAAGCGTCCAACGTCGATCTCAGTAAAGAACTGGTCAATATGATCGTTGCCCAGCGTAACTATCAGTCTAACGCCCAGACCATCAAAACCCAGGACCAGATCCTCAACACGCTGGTTAACTTACGCTAATCGCTGACGGGATAGCTCAATGGATCACGCAATTTATACCGCGATGGGAGCAGCCAGCCAGACGTTGAATCAACAGGCGGTAACCGCCAGTAATCTGGCCAATGCCTCTACGCCCGGTTTTCGCGCGCAGTTAAACGCCTTGCGCGCAGTGCCGGTGGAAGGGCTTTCACTGCCCACGCGCACGCTGGTAACGGCGTCAACGCCGGGTGCAGACATGACGCCCGGCAAGATGGATTACACCTCGCGCCCGCTGGACGTTGCGTTGCAGCAGGATGGCTGGCTGGCCGTGCAGACCGCTGACGGCAGCGAAGGGTATACGCGTAATGGCAGCATTCAGGTTGATCCCACCGGGCAACTGACAATTCAGGGGCATCCGGTGATAGGCGAGGCGGGGCCAATTGCTGTGCCGGAAGGGGCGGAAATCACTATTGCTGCCGATGGCACAATCTCGGCGCTGAATCCGGGCGATCCGGCAAATACGGTTGCGCCAGTGGGGCGTCTGAAACTGGTGAAAGCCACGGGCAGCGAAGTGCAGCGCGGTGACGACGGCATTTTTCGTTTAAGCGCGGAAAGCCAGGCCACGCGTGGGCCGGTACTGCAGGCAGATCCAACCTTGCGTGTGATGTCGGGAGTTCTGGAAGGCAGTAACGTCAATGCCGTTGCGGCAATGAGCGACATGATTGCCAGCGCGCGGCGTTTTGAAATGCAGATGAAGGTGATCAGCAGCGTCGATGATAACGCAGGCCGTGCCAACCAACTGTTGTCGATGAGTTAATTAAACGATTGATGACATTGCAATAAAAGCGCGCGGACTATTCTCTCGCCCATTTTGGGAGAGGTTAGGGTGAGGGGAAATTCGCACCGTCGCGTGCTTCTGCTCTGCTTGTCACTAATCCACTACAGGACATTTTATGATCAGTTCATTATGGATCGCCAAAACGGGCCTGGATGCCCAGCAAACCAATATGGACGTCATTGCCAACAACCTGGCAAACGTTAGTACCAACGGTTTTAAGCGTCAGCGCGCGGTGTTTGAAGATCTGCTTTATCAAACCATTCGCCAGCCGGGGGCACAGTCTTCCGAACAAACCACCTTACCATCCGGATTACAAATCGGTACGGGGGTACGCCCGGTCGCCACTGAACGCTTACACAGCCAGGGCAACCTGTCGCAAACCAATAACAGCAAAGATGTCGCGATTAAAGGGCAGGGCTTTTTCCAGGTGATGTTGCCAGATGGCTCATCAGCCTATACCCGTGACGGCTCTTTCCAGGTGGATCAGAACGGGCAGCTGGTGACGGCTGGTGGTTTTCAGGTGCAGCCAGCGATCACCATTCCGGCGAATGCGTTAAGTATCACCATCGGTCGTGATGGCGTGGTCAGCGTAACCCAACAAGGCCAGGCAGCTCCGGTTCAGGTTGGGCAGCTCAATCTCACCACCTTTATGAATGATACCGGACTGGAGAGTATTGGCGAAAACCTCTACACCGAAACGCAATCCTCCGGTGCACCGAACGAAAGCACGCCGGGCCTGAACGGCGCGGGACTGCTGTATCAAGGGTATGTTGAAACGTCTAACGTCAACGTGGCGGAAGAACTGGTCAATATGATTCAGGTGCAACGCGCTTACGAAATCAACAGTAAAGCGGTATCCACCACCGATCAGATGCTGCAAAAACTGACGCAACTCTAAGGCATAACCGGTGGCAGATTCACCGGTTTACTGATTTTTGAAGATGATAGCCATGCAAAAAAACGCTGCGCATACTTATGCCATTTCCAGCTTGTTGGTGCTTTCACTAACCGGCTGCGCCTGGATACCCTCCACGCCGCTGGTACAGGGGGCGACCAGTGCACAACCGGTTCCCGGTCCGACGCCCGTCGCCAACGGTTCTATTTTCCAGTCTGCTCAGCCGATTAACTATGGCTATCAACCGCTGTTTGAAGATCGTCGACCACGCAATATTGGCGATACGCTGACCATCGTGTTGCAGGAGAACGTCAGCGCCAGCAAAAGCTCCTCTGCGAATGCCAGCCGTGACGGTAAAACTAATTTTGGCTTTGATACTGTGCCGCGCTATTTGCAGGGGCTGTTTGGTAACGCTCGTGCCGATGTCGAAGCCTCCGGTGGTAACACGTTCAACGGAAAAGGCGGGGCCAATGCCAGTAATACCTTTAGCGGCACGTTGACGGTGACGGTTGACCAGGTACTGGTCAACGGCAATCTGCATGTGGTGGGTGAAAAACAGATCGCCATTAATCAGGGTACCGAATTTATTCGCTTCTCTGGTGTAGTTAATCCACGCACTATCAGCGGCAGCAATACCGTACCGTCTACTCAGGTGGCGGATGCACGTATTGAATACGTAGGCAATGGCTACATTAACGAAGCGCAAAATATGGGCTGGTTGCAGCGTTTCTTCCTCAACCTGTCACCAATGTAAGTGAGGCTGTGGTGATTAAATTTCTCTCTGCATTAATTCTTTTACTGGTTACCACGGCGGCTCAGGCTGAGCGTATTCGCGATCTCACCAGTGTTCAGGGGGTAAGGCAAAACTCACTGATTGGCTATGGCCTGGTGGTGGGGCTTGATGGTACAGGTGACCAGACAACTCAGACGCCGTTTACCACACAAACGCTTAATAACATGCTCTCACAGCTGGGAATTACCGTTCCGACGGGCACTAATATGCAGCTAAAAAACGTCGCTGCGGTTATGGTGACAGCGTCACTTCCACCGTTTGGACGTCAGGGGCAAACCATTGACGTGGTAGTTTCTTCCATGGGAAATGCCAAAAGTCTGCGTGGCGGTACGTTATTGATGACACCGCTTAAGGGCGTTGACAGTCAGGTGTATGCGCTGGCGCAGGGCAATATTCTGGTTGGCGGCGCAGGGGCCTCCGCTGGCGGTAGCAGTGTTCAGGTGAACCAACTGAACGGTGGACGGATCACCAATGGTGCGGTTATTGAACGTGAATTGCCCAGCCAGTTTGGCGTCGGGAATACCCTTAATTTGCAACTTAACGACGAAGATTTCAGTATGGCGCAGCAAATCGCTGACACCATCAACCGTGTGCGTGGATATGGCAGCGCCACCGCGTTAGATGCGCGGACTATTCAGGTGCGCGTACCGAGTGGCAACAGTTCCCAGGTCCGTTTCCTTGCCGATATCCAGAATATGCAGGTTAATGTTACCCCGCAGGACGCTAAAGTAGTGATTAACTCGCGCACTGGTTCGGTGGTGATGAATCGCGAAGTGACCCTCGACAGCTGCGCGGTAGCGCAGGGGAATCTCTCAGTAACAGTTAATCGCCAGGCCAATGTCAGCCAGCCAGATACACCGTTTGGTGGTGGGCAGACTGTGGTTACTCCACAAATGCAGATCGATTTACGCCAGAGCGGCGGTTCGCTGCAAAGCGTACGTTCCAGCGCCAGCCTCAATAACGTGGTGCGTGCGCTCAATGCGCTGGGCGCTACGCCGATGGATCTGATGTCCATACTGCAATCAATGCAAAGTGCGGGATGTCTGCGGGCAAAACTGGAAATCATCTGATGATCAGCGACAGCAAACTACTGGCAAGTGCGGCCTGGGATGCACAATCGCTCAACGAACTTAAGGCGAAAGCGGGCGAAGATCCGGCGGCAAATATCCGTCCGGTGGCCCGCCAGGTGGAAGGGATGTTCGTGCAGATGATGTTGAAAAGCATGCGCGACGCTTTACCAAAAGATGGCCTGTTCAGCAGCGAGCACACTCGCCTGTATACCAGTATGTATGACCAGCAGATTGCCCAACAGATGACGGCGGGCAAAGGTCTGGGGCTGGCAGAGATGATGGTTAAACAGATGACGCCAGAACAACCATTGCCAGAGGAGTCCACGCCAGCAGCACCGATGAAATTCCCGCTCGAAACCGTGGTGCGTTATCAAAATCAGACGCTTTCGCAGCTGGTGCAAAAGGCCGTACCACGTAACTACGATGATTCGCTGCCGGGTGACAGTAAAGCATTCCTCGCGCAACTCTCGTTGCCCGCCCAACTGGCAAGCCAGCAAAGCGGTGTGCCACATCATTTGATCCTCGCTCAGGCGGCGCTGGAGTCTGGCTGGGGACAACGGCAAATCCGCCGTGAAAACGGCGAGCCGAGCTATAACCTGTTTGGCGTCAAAGCCTCTGACAACTGGAAAGGGCCAGTCACTGAAATCACCACGACTGAATATGAAAATGGCGAAGCGAAGAAAGTAAAAGCGAAGTTTCGGGTCTACAGCTCGTATCTGGAAGCATTGTCGGATTACGTTGGGCTGTTAACGCGTAACCCGCGCTACGCCGCCGTGACGACCGCCGCGAGTGCGGAGCAGGGGGCGCAGGCCCTACAGGACGCGGGCTATGCCACCGATCCTCACTATGCCCGCAAACTCACCAACATGATTCAGCAGATGAAATCGATAAGCGACAAGGTGAGCAAAACCTACAGCATGAACATTGATAATCTGTTCTGAATAACTCAAGTCCGGCGGGTCGCTGCCGATAATACTCTGTAATTGAAGGCTTATAAGGAACCTCCATGTCCAGCTTGATCAATAACGCCATGAGCGGACTGAACGCGGCCCAGGCGGCGTTAAATACGGCAAGTAATAATATCTCCAGCTATAACGTTGCCGGATATACCCGCCAAACCACTATTATGACGCAGGCCAATAGCACGTTGGGCGCTGGCGGCTGGGTTGGCAATGGCGTCTACGTTTCTGGTGTGCAGCGTGAGTATGATGCGTTTATTACCAACCAGTTACGTGCGGCGCAGACGCAAAGTAGCGGCCTGACTGCCCGCTATGAGCAGATGTCGAAAATCGACAATATGCTCTCCACCAGTACCTCTTCGCTGGCAACACAGATGCAGGATTTCTTCACCAGCCTGCAAACGCTGGTGAGTAACGCGGAAGACCCGGCAGCGCGCCAGGCGCTGATTGGGAAATCAGAAGGGTTGGTGAATCAGTTTAAAACCACCGATCAATATCTGCGCGACCAGGACAAACAGGTCAATATCGCGATAGGTGCCAGCGTTGATCAGATCAACAATTACGCTAAACAAATCGCCAGCCTGAACGATCAAATCTCCCGCCTGACAGGCGTGGGGGCAGGGGCGTCACCTAACAATCTGCTGGATCAACGCGATCAACTGGTGAGCGAATTAAACCAGATTGTTGGCGTAGAAGTCAGCGTTCAGGATGGTGGCACTTATAACATCACGATGGCCAATGGCTACTCACTGGTTCAGGGAAGTACGGCGCGGCAACTTGCGGCAGTTCCTTCCAGCGCCGACCCTTCTCGTACGACTGTCGCTTATGTTGATGGGACGGCAGGCAATATTGAGATCCCTGAAAAATTACTGAATACCGGGTCGCTGGGCGGCATTCTGACATTCCGTTCTCAGGATCTTGACCAGACGCGTAATACGCTTGGACAACTGGCGCTGGCATTTGCCGAGGCTTTCAACACCCAACACAAAGCCGGATTTGATGCTAACGGCGATGCCGGTGAAGATTTCTTTGCTATCGGTAAGCCCGCGGTTCTGCAAAACACGAAAAACAAAGGTGACGTTGCGATCGGTGCAACGGTAACTGATGCCTCCGCGGTACTGGCGACAGATTACAAAATCTCGTTCGATAATAATCAGTGGCAGGTCACCCGCCTTGCCAGTAATACCACTTTTACGGTGACGCCGGATGCCAACGGTAAAGTGGCATTTGATGGTCTGGAGTTGACGTTAACAGGAACGCCTGCCGTTAACGACAGCTTCACACTGAAACCGGTAAGTGACGCCATCGTCAACATGGATGTATTAATCACCGACGAAGCGAAAATCGCCATGGCGAGCGCAGAAGATGCGGGTGATAGCGACAACCGCAACGGTCAGGCCCTGCTCGATCTGCAAAGCAACAGTAAAACGGTGGGCGGTGCGAAATCCTTTAACGACGCTTATGCCTCGTTAGTGAGTGATATCGGTAATAAAACCGCGACGTTGAAAACCAGTAGCACCACTCAAGGTAATGTGGTGACGCAGCTTTCCAATCAGCAGCAGTCGATTTCCGGTGTCAATCTCGATGAGGAGTACGGAAATCTGCAACGTTTTCAGCAGTATTACCTCGCGAATGCGCAGGTTCTGCAGACGGCAAACGCGATTTTTGATGCGCTGATTAACATTCGCTAAGGGGAGATAAAATGCGTTTCAGTACCCAGATGATGTACCAGCAAAACATGCGCGGCATCACCAATTCTCAGGCAGAATGGATGAAGTACGGCGAACAGATGTCGACGGGTAAGCGAGTCGTTAACCCTTCAGATGATCCCATTGCTGCATCACAAGCTGTTGTTCTCTCCCAGGCACAGGCGCAAAACAGCCAGTACACGCTGGCGCGTACTTTCGCCACTCAAAAAGTGTCACTGGAAGAGAGTGTACTTAGCCAGGTCACCACCGCTATCCAGAATGCTCAGGAAAAAATTGTCTACGCCAGCAATGGCACCTTGAGTGACGATGACCGTGCCTCGCTGGCTACGGATATTCAGGGGCTTCGTGACCAGTTGCTGAATCTGGCGAACACCACTGACGGTAACGGGCGCTACATTTTTGCCGGTTATAAAACAGAAACTGCGCCGTTTAGTGAGGCGGATGGCAAATACGAAGGCGGAGCAGAAAGTATTAAACAACAGGTCGATGCTTCGCGTTCGATGGTGATAGGGCACACGGGTGACAAAATTTTCGACAGTATTACCAGCAACGCGGTAGCGGAACCAGACGGTAGCGCTTCTGAAACCAATCTTTTTGCCATGCTGGATAGCGCCATCGCAGCCCTAAAAACGCCGGTCGCGGATAGCGAAGCGGATAAAGAAACCGCCGCTGCGGCACTGGATAAAACCAACCGCGGACTGAAAAACTCGCTGAACAATGTGCTGACTGTTCGCGCGGAATTAGGCACGCAGCTGAACGAACTGGAGTCGCTGGATTCATTAGGTAGCGATCGCGCTTTAGGGCAAACGCAGCAGATGAGCGATCTGGTTGATGTGGACTGGAATGCAACTATTTCATCTTACATCATGCAGCAAACGGCATTGCAGGCATCGTATAAAGCATTTACCGATATGCAGGGATTGTCGCTGTTCCAGCTCAACAAATAAGCTCGCTTTAAAACATATCATGAAACTGGGTATGTTTTCTCTGCCTGCTCTGGGATCGCCGGGGCGGGCATTTTTTTGCATGAGACATAACGAACTATTTAAGACATTCCTGCAAATCAGCCAATGTTGCCATCAGTATCATAGAATCGACAGGCGATGGTTCAAACCCCACTCGCAGATAAAACTCACGGGCCTGGTCTGATAACGCATGGACCAACATTCCGCGAATACCAATGACTTCAGCCGCCTGTAGTACTCGTAGACCGGCATCTCTGACCATCGCACGACCGATGCCCTGACCCTGTAATGATTTATCTATTGCCAGACGACCAAGTACTACAACAGGGATCGGTTCTGGCATATTTCGGCGAAATCGTCCTGTCGCGACATACGTTTCAACGGCGCTGGAAGCAAGCGAATAATATGCCAAAACGTTGCTATACGTATCACAGCTAACAAATGTACGTGATGCGCCGGCAAGCTGATTTTTTAGGGCTCTCTGCTTTAGCCAGTTATCCATCGTTTCTACTCCCGAGCAAAAAGAGGTGAATTGATGCCTTGCCATGAGTGGCTCGGGGGCCTGAATCATTTTTTTTGCTCCCACGGCGCGGGTGTTTGCATGGTTTTGCGTAATGCAGCATTGGGCGCGGGGGGCTGATCCAGACGATTCAAAAATAGCTGGTAATCATCAGAATCGATCCTGAAAATTCTCTGCTCAATGAGCGCCTCTTCAGCTGCGGCTCTGGCGGCCTCAAGGACAAATTCGGTGCGATTTTTTCCTCGGGCTTTAGCGGCCCGGTCAATAAGATCGCGTTCTGCGGGTTTTATGCGCAAATTTAAAGATTCGCGCCTGGTTGGAATGTTATTGGCTGCTGGCATAAATATATCCTTCGGCTTTGCATGGATGATAATTATACAGCGCATGTAACGCTAATGTCATTACAACAAAGATGCTACCCTGAAATAAAAAAGCCCTGGCAGTTACCAGGGCTTGATTACTTGAGCTAATTATTACTCAACAGGTTGCGGACGCGCAGGAGCGGCAGAGGCATGATGCGTTGCCGTATGACCACCTGCAGCACCTTTACCTTCGAAGGCAAAAGTAGGGCGCTGCCAGTCACTGTGACGCGGTGCCTCCGGAACATATTCCGGTGCCGGAGCGCGCGTCATTGGCGCGGTAGCGTGGTTATGCTCAACGGTGACCTCAGGTTTAACCGCGGCTACCGTTTCAACTTCTGCTGCGACTTCGGCGACGACTGGCGCGGCAGGTTGAGCAACAACTTCAGGTTCAGCAACCACAACCTCAGCAGTTTCGGCAACTTCTTCAATATCTGCCGTCTCTTCCTGCGGTTCAACCACCGGTTCTGCGTGTTCTGCAACTTCCTGGGCTACGGCAACATCAGACTCGGTAATCACCTGCGGCTGTTCAGTTACCGCGGCGGCAATTACTTCAGGATGGGTCGTTTCAACCACTTCCGGTTGCGGTTCGGCAACCTGAACGGGGGCTTCTACAACTTCAGCCACTTCTTCAACAACCGGTGCGCTAACAACAGGTTCGACAGCGGCGGCGACAGGGACCTCAGTCACCATCGGCTGCACTTGTACTTCTTCCTGTTCGCGCTGCTCTTCGACCTGTACATCTTGCGGACGTACAATTGGATAGCGGATCCAGACTTTGCCAGAGGCCAGTTCCGGAGATGCGCACGCTACGGTCAACGGCATTGGCGATTGGGTTGGATAACGCTCGTCACGATAGCGACGACGACGCTGACCACTCACGCGCAGGTGACGAGGCGAGCGGCGAGAACGACGCGGCATGCCACCGTTGTCACGGTTATCGGCATTGTTCTCTTCTTGCTGTTCTGGTGCAGCTTGCGCTACGACTGGCAGCGGGACTTTCACCAGTTCTGTGCGTGGAGCTGGCGCTTCCTGAACAATTGGTTCGGCAGCGACAGTTTCTTCAACCACCGGTGCGACTACCGCTTCTTCGGCTACGCTTTGCTCGTAACGCACTTTCTGATTGAGCTGACGCTGTTTACGACGCGGCTGAACCGGACGTACACGCTCTTCCTGTTCGGTTTCCTGAACAGATTGCTCTTCAACATTCAGCGCCTTCGCTTCTTGTTGCGCCTGACGTTTATCATCGTTACGGCGGCGGCTACGTTCACGACGCGGCGCTTGCTGCTCGTCGGTGGTACGTGCTTTTTCCGTTACCTCAGCCTGCTGACGGCTCTCACGCGTCTCGGCAGTCTGCTGCTGTGCCTGGCGACGATTACGACGGTTTTCTTCGCGATTATCGCTGCCTTCAGTACGTTCACTACGGGTGTCGCGGCGCTCATTACGGTCACGGCGGTTGTTCTGACGAGGCTTGCGACGATCCTGTTGACGTTCCGGTTTCGCTTCTGCTTTCGGTGCTGGTTGCTCGGCCGGTTTGGTTTCTTCACCACCGCTGAACAGCGCTTTCAGTGCGCCGAAGAAGCGGCTCAACAACCCTGGCTGTGCAGGAGATGCTGGTGTTGCCGTTGCAGCTTTAGGTGCTGGGGCTACAACAGGCGCGGTAGGTTCAGCTGGGGTTGGCGCTGGCGGCACATCCGGCATGGCAAAGGTTGCCAGCGCAGGTTGTTCAGGACGCTTACGTTCAGCGAACTCTTCTTCAGACGGCAGCGCCATCGCTTCTTCATGCAGCTTCGGCAGCATGTAGCTTAAGGTTGGAGTTTCTTCCCCTTTACGCACGCGCAGCACATGGTAGTGCGGGGTTTCCATCTGATCGTTTGGCACAATCACACAGCGCACGCCGTCCTGACGAGTTTCAATCGCATTCACTGCAGAACGTTTTTCATTCAGCAGGTAAGACGCGATTGGCACAGGAACAATGGCGTGAACTTCCTGAGTGTTCTCTTTCAGCGCTTCTTCTTCGATCAGACGCAGAATAGAGAGCGACAGCGATTCGTTGTCACGCACGGTACCGGTACCGGAGCAGCGCGGGCAGACGTGATGGCTGGATTCACCCAATGATGGGCTCAGGCGCTGACGGGACATTTCCAGCAGGCCAAAGCGAGAAATATGGCTGATTTGAATACGCGCACGGTCCTGACGCACCGCTTCACGCAGACGGTTTTCTACCGCACGCTGGTGGCGTACTGGCGTCATGTCGATGAAGTCGATAACAATCAGGCCGCCGAGGTCACGCAGGCGCAGCTGACGAGCAATCTCATCGGCAGCTTCGAGGTTGGTGTTAAACGCGGTTTCTTCGATATCGCCGCCGCGGGTCGCGCGTGCGGAGTTGATGTCGATGGCGGTTAACGCTTCGGTGCTGTCGATAACAATGGAACCACCGGATGGCAGACGAACTTCACGCTGGAAGGCGGACTCAATCTGTGACTCGATCTGGTAGTGGCTGAACAGCGGGATCTCGCCGGTGTACAGTTTGATTTTGCTGCTGAAATCCGGGCGACCTAATGCAGCGATATGCTGGCGTGCCAGTTCGAGCACTTTCGGGTTATCGATAAGGATTTCGCCGATGTCCTGACGTAAGTAATCGCGGAATGCGCGAACGATTACGTTGCTCTCCTGATGAATCAGGAACGGAGCCGGGCGGCTTTCAGCGGCTTTTTTGATGGCTTCCCAGTGTTTCAGACGGAAGCTTAAATCCCATTGCAGCGCCTCAGCAGATTTGCCGACGCCAGCGGTGCGCACGATAAGCCCCATGCCTTCCGGCAGTTCAAGGCTTGCCAGTGCTTCTTTTAATTCGGTACGGTCGTCGCCTTCGATACGACGAGAAATGCCACCCGCGCGCGGGTTGTTCGGCATCAGAACCAGATAGCTACCCGCCAGACTGATAAAGGTGGTTAATGCCGCGCCTTTGTTGCCGCGCTCTTCTTTATCGATCTGAACAATGACTTCCTGACCTTCACGCAACACATCTTTAATGTTGGGACGACCATGAGCACTGTAGTTAGCAGGGAAATATTCGCGGGCAATTTCTTTTAGTGGGAGGAAACCGTGACGTTCAGCGCCGTAATCAACAAAAGCAGCTTCCAGACTCGGTTCAATGCGGGTGATTTTACCTTTGTAGATGTTTGCCTTTTTCTGCTCGTGCCCTGGACTTTCGATATCCAGGTCATACAGACGCTGCCCATCTACAAGGGCAACGCGCAACTCTTCCTGCTGAGTTGCGTTGATTAACATTCTTTTCATCGTAACTTACTCATTATTCTTACATTGACGACTAAGCTGCGGGCAAAGTAACGCCTTTCCGGGTGTGAACCGATGGCCTCGTGTCTAGTCGCGTCGCCAACCTCACGGTTATCGTCAGCTCAAAGAGGCGCAGAGTGTCGGTTGCCCGTTTTTCATGCGGAAAAACAGCGCAATTATCAAAGAAACAGACTGGGTATTACTCTCCAGAAATATTTCCATCTACCGGTAAGGACTGCAACCCGCAGCCCGCTAACTGCCTGAAAGATCAATACGTCTTACGCCATTGCTGCGTGGATGATCGGTCGGGCAAAATGGGTTATTCCGTAAAATTTCTTGTTTTAACAAGGATGGACACGGAAACGGCCTCATTATTCCACTGCAAGCCTTGTTATAGCAAGATGACTTTTACCATTTATCACCCGCTTACTCACAGTTTTTTCACTTCTTGCTGGTGATTGGTTTAATAACCATCAATAAAGTGATCACGTAGTGAAGTAATAAGGTGCAAAACTAAATATAAGCATAGAAAAATGAGTGGCGCGAATCCTGTTGGCTAATTAGAATCGCCCACCATGAAAACAGAGACTCCATCCGTAAAAATTGTTGCTATCACCGCTGACGAAGCGGGGCAACGTATCGATAACTTTTTGCGTACCCAATTGAAAGGCGTACCAAAAAGTATGATTTACCGTATTTTGCGTAAAGGCGAAGTGCGGGTGAACAAAAAACGTATTAAGCCTGAATATAAACTCGAAGCGGGTGATGAAGTACGTATCCCACCGGTTCGCGTTGCTGAGCGGGAAGAAGAGGCGGTTTCGCCACATCTGCAAAAGGTGGCAGCGCTGGCGGACGTCATCTTATATGAAGATGACCATATCCTGGTGCTGAATAAACCTTCCGGTACGGCGGTACATGGCGGCAGTGGTTTAAGCTTCGGTGTTATCGAAGGTTTGCGGGCGTTGCGCCCGGAAGCGCGGTTCCTTGAACTGGTTCATCGTCTCGACCGGGACACTTCAGGTGTGTTGCTGGTAGCGAAAAAACGCTCGGCGTTGCGTTCTCTGCATGAGCAATTACGTGAAAAAGGGATGCAAAAAGATTACCTGGCGCTGGTGCGCGGTCAGTGGCAGTCGCATGTGAAGAGCGTTCAAGCGCCGTTGCTGAAAAATATTCTGCAAAGCGGCGAACGTATCGTGCGTGTGAGTCAGGAAGGCAAACCGTCGGAAACACGCTTTAAAGTGGAAGAACGCTATGCTTTTGCCACCCTGGTGCGTTGTAGCCCGGTAACAGGGCGTACTCATCAGATCCGTGTTCATACACAGTATGCGGGTCATCCGATTGCCTTTGACGATCGCTACGGTGACCGTGAATTTGACAGACAGCTCACTGAAGCCGGCACGGGATTAAATCGTCTGTTCCTGCACGCCGCAGCGTTGAAGTTTACCCATCCGGGGACCGGTGAGGTGATGCGTATCGAAGCGCCGATGGATGATGGTTTGAAGCGTTGTTTGCAAAAACTGCGTAACGCGCGCTAATACGAGCATATAAGCATGATAATGGGCGGTTGGCCTGATAAGGCGTTTACGCCGCATCAGGCTGCCAGCACCGATTGCCGGATGCGACGTAAACGCATCCGGCGCAAACAACTATCCCATCAGCGGGTTTTTCCCTTCACGACGTAACATCTGACACAGCGCGATTAGCGGTAAACCAACCAGCGTGTTAGGATCACGCCCCTCTAAACGCTCAAACAGCGTAATGCCAAATCCTTCACTCTTAAAGCTACCCGCGCAGTGCAGGGGATGCTCCTTACGCACGTAATTATCAATCTCCGCCTCGCTCAGGTGACGGAAATGGACGTCAAAAGGCTCCACTTCTGTTTGCAGATGCCCATTCGCCGAATTAAACAACGCCAGTCCAGTATAGAAGGTGACGATATTGCCGCTGGCTTTACGTAATTGCAGACGGGCATTTTCTTCCGTTAACGGTTTACCGGTGATTTCGCCATCAAGAACACATACCTGGTCTGAACCAATAATTAAATGATCCGGATAACGTGACGCCAGAGATTGCGCTTTTTCTTGTGCCAGTCGAAGCACCAACTGTCGCGGTGATTCGTCGCTGCGTGGGGTTTCGTCGACCTCTGGTGCTGCACATTCAAAAGAGATTTGCAGTTTTTCCAGAAGAGCGCGACGCCATGGCGAGGTGGAGGCTAAAATAAGTTTAGGCATATTTTTTTCCATCAGATATAGCGTATTGATGATAGCCATTTTAAACTATGCGCTTCGTTTTGCAGGTTGATGTTCGTTATCAGCACTGAACGAAAATAAAGCAGTAACCCGCAATGTGTGCGAATTATTGGCAAAAGGCAACCACATGCTGCCTTTTTCTTTGACTCTATGACGTTACAAAGTTAATATGCGCGCCCTATGCAAAAGGTAAAATTACCCCTGACTCTCGATCCGGTTCGTACGGCTCAAAAACGCCTTGATTACCAGGGTATCTATACCCCTGATCAGGTTGAGCGCGTCGCCGAATCCGTAGTCAGTGTGGACAGTGATGTGGAATGCTCCATGTCGTTCGCTATCGATAACCAACGTCTCGCAGTGTTAAACGGCGATGCGAAGGTGACGGTAACGCTCGAGTGTCAGCGTTGCGGGAAGCCGTTTACTCATCAGGTCTACACAACGTATTGTTTTAGTCCTGTGCGTTCAGACGAACAGGCTGAAGCACTGCCGGAAGCGTATGAACCGATTGAGGTTAACGAATTCGGTGAAATCGATCTGCTTGCAATGGTTGAAGATGAAATCATCCTCGCCTTGCCGGTAGTTCCGGTGCATGATTCTGAACACTGTGAAGTGTCCGAAGCGGACATGGTCTTTGGTGAACTGCCTGAAGAAGCGCAAAAGCCAAACCCATTTGCCGTATTAGCCAGCTTAAAGCGTAAGTAATTGGTGCTCCCCGTTGGATCGGGGATAAACCGTAATTGAGGAGTAAGGTCCATGGCCGTACAACAGAATAAACCAACCCGTTCCAAACGTGGCATGCGTCGTTCCCATGACGCGCTGACCGCAGTCACCAGCCTGTCTGTAGACAAAACTTCTGGTGAAAAACACCTGCGTCACCACATCACTGCCGACGGTTACTACCGCGGCCGCAAGGTCATCGCTAAGTAATCACGCGTCTGCGTGATGAAGCTTAGTGAGGATTTTCCCCAGGCAACTGGGGAAAGACCAAACCGGGCGGCGACGATACCTTGACACGTCTAACCCTGGCGTTAGATGTCATGGGAGGGGATTTTGGCCCTTCCGTGACAGTGCCTGCAGCATTGCAGGCACTGAATTCTAATTCGCAACTCACTCTTCTTTTAGTCGGCAATCCCGACGCCATCACGCCATTACTTGCTAAAGCTGACTTTGAACAACGTTCGCGTCTGCAGATTATTCCTGCGCAGTCAGTTATCGCCAGTGATGCCCGGCCTTCGCAAGCTATCCGCGCCAGTCGTGGGAGTTCAATGCGCGTGGCCCTGGAGCTGGTGAAAGAAGGTCGAGCGCAAGCCTGTGTCAGTGCCGGTAATACCGGGGCGCTGATGGGGCTGGCAAAATTATTACTCAAGCCCCTGGAGGGGATTGAGCGTCCGGCGCTGGTGACGGTATTACCGCATCAGCAAAAGGGCAAAACGGTGGTCCTCGATTTAGGGGCCAACGTCGATTGTGACAGCACAATGTTGGTGCAATTTGCCATTATGGGCTCAGTCCTGGCTGAAGAGGTGGTGGAAATTCCCAATCCTCGCGTGGCGTTGCTCAATATTGGTGAAGAAGAAGTAAAGGGTCTCGACAGTATTCGGGATGCCTCAGCGGTGCTTAAAACAATCCCTTCTATCAATTATATCGGCTATCTTGAAGCCAATGAGTTGTTAACTGGCAAGACAGATGTGCTGGTTTGTGACGGCTTTACAGGAAATGTCACATTAAAGACGATGGAAGGTGTTGTCAGGATGTTCCTTTCTCTGCTGAAATCTCAGGGTGAAGGGAAAAAACGGTCGTGGTGGCTACTGTTATTAAAGCGTTGGCTACAAAAGAGCCTGACGAGGCGATTCAGTCACCTCAACCCCGACCAGTATAACGGCGCCTGTCTGTTAGGATTGCGCGGCACGGTGATAAAAAGTCATGGTGCAGCCAATCAGCGAGCTTTTGCGGTCGCGATTGAACAGGCAGTGCAGGCGGTGCAGCGACAAGTTCCTCAGCGAATTGCCGCTCGCCTGGAATCTGTATACCCAGCTGGTTTTGAGCTGCTGGACGGTGGCAAAAGCGGAACTCTGCGGTAGCAGGACGCTGCCAGCGAACTCGCAGTTTGCAAGTGACGGTATATAACCGAAAAGTGACTGAGCGTACATGTATACGAAGATTATTGGTACTGGCAGCTATCTGCCCGAACAAGTGCGGACAAACGCCGATTTGGAAAAAATGGTGGACACCTCTGACGAGTGGATTGTCACTCGTACCGGTATCCGCGAACGCCACATTGCCGCGCCAAACGAAACCGTTTCAACCATGGGCTTTGAAGCGGCGACACGCGCAATTGAGATGGCGGGCATTGAGAAAGACCAGATTGGCCTGATCGTTGTGGCAACGACTTCTGCTACGCACGCTTTCCCGAGCGCAGCTTGTCAGATTCAAAGCATGCTGGGCATTAAAGGTTGCCCGGCATTTGACGTTGCAGCAGCCTGCGCAGGTTTCACCTATGCATTAAGCGTAGCCGATCAATACGTGAAATCTGGGGCGGTGAAGTATGCTCTGGTCGTCGGTTCCGATGTACTGGCGCGCACCTGCGATCCAACAGATCGTGGGACTATTATTATTTTTGGCGATGGCGCGGGCGCTGCGGTGCTGGCTGCCTCTGAAGAGCCGGGAATCATCTCCACCCATCTGCATGCCGACGGTAGCTATGGTGAGTTGCTGACGCTGCCTAATGCTGACCGTGTGAATCCAGAGAATTCAATTCATCTGACGATGGCGGGCAACGAAGTCTTCAAGGTTGCGGTAACAGAACTGGCGCACATCGTTGATGAGACGCTGACGGCGAATAATCTTGACCGTTCTCAACTGGACTGGCTGGTTCCGCATCAGGCTAACCTGCGTATTATCAGTGCAACGGCGAAAAAACTCGGCATGTCGATGGACAATGTCGTGGTGACGCTGGATCGCCACGGTAATACCTCTGCGGCCTCTGTCCCGTGCGCTCTGGATGAAGCTGTACGCGACGGGCGCATTAAGCCGGGGCAGTTGGTTCTGCTTGAAGCCTTTGGCGGTGGATTCACCTGGGGCTCCGCGCTGGTTCGTTTCTAGGATAAGGATTAAAACATGACGCAATTTGCATTTGTGTTCCCTGGACAGGGTTCTCAAACCGTTGGAATGCTGGCTGATATGGCGGCGAGCTATCCAATTGTCGAAGAAACGTTTGCTGAAGCTTCTGCGGCGCTGGGCTACGACCTGTGGGCGCTGACCCAGCAGGGGCCAGCTGAAGAACTGAATAAAACCTGGCAAACCCAGCCAGCGCTGTTGACTGCATCTGTTGCGCTGTATCGCGTATGGCAGCAGCAGGGCGGTAAAGCACCGGCAATGATGGCTGGTCACAGCCTGGGGGAATACTCCGCGCTGGTTTGCGCTGGTGTGATTGATTTCGCTGATGCGGTGCGTCTGGTTGAGATGCGCGGTAAGTTTATGCAAGAAGCCGTACCGGAAGGAACGGGCGCTATGGCGGCAATCATCGGTCTGGATGATGCGTCTATTGCGAAAGCGTGTGAAGAAGCTGCAGAAGGTCAGGTCGTTTCTCCGGTAAACTTTAACTCTCCGGGACAGGTGGTTATTGCCGGTCATAAAGAAGCAGTTGAGCGTGCTGGCGCTGCCTGTAAAGCTGCGGGCGCAAAACGCGCTCTGCCGTTACCAGTGAGCGTACCGTCTCACTGTGCGCTGATGAAACCAGCAGCCGACAAACTGGCAGTAGAATTAGCGAAAATCACCTTTAACGCACCAACAGTTCCTGTTGTGAATAACGTTGATGTGAAATGCGAAACCAATGGTGATGCCATCCGTGACGCACTGGTACGTCAGTTGTATAACCCGGTTCAGTGGACGAAGTCTGTTGAATACATGGCAGCGCAAGGCGTAGAACATCTCTATGAAGTCGGCCCGGGCAAAGTGCTTACTGGCCTGACGAAACGCATTGTCGACACCCTGACCGCCTCGGCGCTGAACGAACCTTCAGCGATGGCAGCGGCGCTCGAGCTTTAAAAGAGGAAAATCATGAATTTTGAAGGAAAAATCGCACTGGTAACCGGTGCAAGCCGCGGAATTGGCCGCGCAATTGCTGAAACGCTCGCAGCCCGTGGCGCGAAAGTTATCGGCACTGCGACCAGTGAAAATGGCGCTCAGGCGATCAGTGATTATTTAGGTGCCAACGGCAAAGGTCTGATGTTGAATGTGACCGACCCGGCATCTATCGAATCTGTTCTGGAAAAAATTCGCGCAGAATTTGGTGAAGTGGATATCCTGGTCAATAATGCCGGTATCACTCGTGATAACCTGTTAATGCGAATGAAAGATGAAGAGTGGAACGATATTATCGAAACCAACCTTTCATCTGTTTTCCGTCTGTCAAAAGCGGTAATGCGCGCTATGATGAAAAAGCGTCATGGTCGTATTATCACTATCGGTTCTGTGGTTGGTACCATGGGAAATGGCGGTCAGGCCAACTACGCTGCGGCGAAAGCGGGCTTGATCGGCTTCAGTAAATCACTGGCGCGCGAAGTTGCGTCACGCGGTATTACTGTAAACGTTGTTGCTCCGGGCTTTATTGAAACGGACATGACACGTGCGCTGAGCGATGACCAGCGTGCGGGTATCCTGGCGCAGGTTCCTGCGGGTCGCCTCGGCGGCGCACAGGAAATCGCCAACGCGGTTGCATTCCTGGCATCCGACGAAGCAGCTTACATCACGGGTGAAACTTTGCATGTGAACGGCGGGATGTACATGGTCTGACCGCGATTTGCACAAAATGCTCATGTTGCGCGCAGTCTGCGTGGTTATGAGTAATAATTAGTGCAAAATGATTTGCGTTATTGGGGGGTAAGGCCTCAAAATAACGTAAAATCGTGGTAAGACCTGCCGGGATTTAGTTGCAAATTTTTCAACATTTTATACACTACGAAAACCATCGCGAAAGCGAGTTTTGATAGGAAATTTAAGAGTATGAGCACTATCGAAGAACGCGTTAAGAAAATTATCGGCGAACAGCTGGGCGTTAAGCAGGAAGAAGTTACCAACAATGCTTCTTTCGTTGAAGACCTGGGCGCGGATTCTCTTGACACCGTTGAGCTGGTAATGGCTCTGGAAGAAGAGTTTGATACTGAGATTCCGGACGAAGAAGCTGAGAAAATCACCACCGTTCAGGCTGCCATTGATTACATCAACGGCCACCAGGCGTAAGTGAACATCTCCAGGCGGTCGTTCGACCGCCTGAGTTTTATCTTTTTGTCCCACTAGAATCATTTTTTCCCTCCCTGGAGGACAAACGTGTCTAAGCGTCGTGTAGTTGTGACCGGACTGGGCATGTTGTCTCCTGTCGGCAATACCGTAGAGTCTACCTGGAAAGCTCTGCTTGCCGGTCAGAGTGGCATCAGCCTAATCGACCATTTCGATACTAGCGCCTATGCAACGAAATTTGCTGGCTTAGTAAAGGATTTTAACTGTGAGGACATTATCTCGCGCAAAGAACAGCGCAAGATGGATGCCTTCATTCAATATGGAATTGTCGCTGGCGTTCAGGCCATGCAGGATTCTGGCCTTGAAATAACGGAAGAGAACGCAACCCGCATTGGTGCCGCAATTGGCTCCGGGATTGGCGGCCTCGGACTGATCGAAGAAAACCACACATCTCTGATGAACGGTGGTCCACGTAAGATCAGCCCATTCTTCGTTCCGTCAACGATTGTGAACATGGTGGCAGGTCATCTGACTATCATGTATGGCCTGCGTGGCCCGAGCATCTCTATCGCGACCGCCTGTACTTCCGGCGTGCACAACATTGGCCATGCTGCGCGTATTATCGCGTATGGCGATGCTGACGTGATGGTTGCAGGTGGCGCAGAGAAAGCCAGTACGCCGCTGGGCGTTGGTGGTTTTGGCGCGGCACGTGCATTATCTACCCGCAATGATAACCCGCAAGCGGCGAGCCGCCCGTGGGATAAAGAGCGTGATGGTTTCGTACTGGGCGATGGTGCCGGTATGCTGGTACTTGAAGAGTACGAACACGCGAAAAAACGCGGTGCGAAAATTTACGCTGAACTCGTCGGCTTTGGTATGAGCAGCGATGCTTATCATATGACGTCACCGCCAGAAAATGGCGCAGGCGCAGCTCTGGCAATGGCAAATGCTTTGCGTGATGCAGGCATTGAAGCGAGTCAGATTGGCTACGTTAACGCGCACGGTACTTCTACGCCGGCTGGCGATAAAGCTGAAGCGCAGGCGGTGAAAACCATCTTCGGTGAAGCTGCAAGCCGTGTGTTGGTAAGCTCCACGAAATCTATGACCGGTCACCTGTTAGGTGCGGCGGGTGCAGTAGAATCTATCTACTCCATCCTGGCGCTGCGCGATCAGGCTGTTCCGCCAACCATCAACCTGGATAACCCGGATGAAGGTTGCGATCTGGATTTCGTACCGCACGAAGCGCGTCAGGTTAGCGGAATGGAATACACTCTGTGTAACTCCTTCGGCTTCGGTGGCACTAATGGTTCTTTGATCTTTAAAAAGATCTAAATTGTCATTTTCCACCCTTATAAAAGGTCCGCTTGCGGGCCTTTTTTCTTGTGCACAGAAAACCCCCAGCTAGGCTGGGGGTTCCGGAAAGCTTTCAGCTTTGAGCCAGTTATTAAAACCCCTTTTGATTTGTTAAAACACCTTGCGGTCTGGCAACTGCAAGTGTCAAACAAGAAATCAAAAGGGGGTCCCAATGGGGAACGAAAAGAGCTTAGCGCACACCCGATGGAACTGTAAATATCACATAGTTTTTGCGCCAAAATACCGAAGACAGGTGTTCTACAGAGAGAAGCGTAGAGCAATAGGCAGTATTTTGAGAAAGCTGTGTGAGTGGAAAAGCGTACGGATTCTGGAAGCTGAATGCTGTGCAGATCATATCCATATGCTTGTGGAGATCCCGCCTAAAATGAGCGTATCCGGGTTTATGGGATATCTGAAAGGGAAAAGCAGTCTGATGCTTTACGAGCAGTTTGGTGATTTGAAATTCAAATACAGGAACAGGGAGTTCTGGTGCAGAGGGTACTACGTCGATACAGTGGGTAAGAACACGGCGAAGATACAGGATTACATAAAGCACCAGCTTGAAGAGGATAAAATGGGAGAGCAGTTATCGATTCCCTATCCGGGCAGCCCGTTTACGGGCCGTAAGTAACGAAGTTGGATGCAAATGTCAGATCGTGTGCGCCTGTTAGGGCGCGGCTGGTAAGAGAGCCTTATAGGCGCATTTGAAAAACCTCCGGCTATGCCGGAGGATATTTATTTAGTTTTTATTCCGACTTGTTCCGTAGTGAACATGCTGCCACACTAACAATTCTCTGATAAGGAGCCGGTATGTTCTTAATTAACGGTCATAAGCAGGAATCGCTGGCAGTAAGCGATCGGGCAACGCAGTTTGGTGATGGTTGTTTTACCACCGCCAGAGTTATCGACGGTAAAGTCAGTTTGTTATCGGCGCATATCCAGCGACTACAGGATGCTTGTCAGCGGTTGATGATTTCCTGTGACTTCTGGCCTCAGCTTGAACAAGAGATGAAAACGCTGGCAGCAGAACAGCAAAATGGTGTACTGAAAGTCGTGATCAGTCGCGGTAGTGGCGGGCGAGGGTACAGCACATTGAACAGTGGACCGGCAACGCGGATTCTCTCCGTTACGGCTTATCCTGCACATTACGACCGTTTGCGTAACGAAGGGATGACGTTGGCGCTAAGCCCGGTGCGGCTGGGGCGCAATCCTCATCTTGCAGGTATTAAACATCTTAATCGGCTTGAGCAAGTATTGATCCGCTCTCATCTTGAGCAGACAAACGCTGATGAGGCGCTGGTCCTTGACAGCGAAGGGTGGGTTACGGAATGCTGTGCGGCTAATTTGTTCTGGCGGAAGGGCAACGTAGTTTATACGCCGCGACTGGATCAGGCAGGTGTTAACGGCATTATGCGACAATTCTGTATCCGTTTGCTGGCACAATCCTCTTATCAGCTTGTCGAAGTGCAAGCCTCTCTGGAAGAGGCGTTGCAGGCAGATGAGATGGTTATTTGTAATGCGTTAATGCCAGTGATGCCCGTACGTGCCTGTGGCGATGTCTCCTTTTCGTCAGCAACGTTATATGAATATTTAGCCCCACTTTGTGAGCGCCCGAATTAGTCATGAAAAAAGTGTTATTGATAATCTTGTTATTGCTGGTGGTACTGGGTATCGCCGCTGGTGTGGGCGTCTGGAAGGTTCGCCATCTTGCCGACAGCAAATTGCTTATCAAAGAAGAGACGATATTTACTCTGAAGCCAGGGACCGGACGTCTGGCGCTCGGTGAACAGCTTTATGCCGATAAGATCATCAATCGCCCACGGGTTTTTCAATGGTTGCTGCGTATCGAACCGGATCTTTCTCACTTTAAAGCCGGGACTTACCGCTTTACACCGCAGATGACCGTGCGCGAGATGCTGAAATTGTTGGAAAGCGGTAAAGAAGCACAGTTCCCGCTGCGACTGGTAGAAGGGATGCGTCTGAGCGACTACCTCAAGCAATTGCGTGAGGCTCCGTATATCAAGCACACGCTGAGCGACGATAAGTACGCCACCGTAGCGCAGGCACTTGAACTGGAAAACCCGGAGTGGATTGAAGGTTGGTTCTGGCCAGACACCTGGATGTATACCGCCAATACCACCGATGTCGCGTTACTCAAGCGAGCGCACAAGAAAATGGTGAAAGCGGTCGATAGCGCCTGGGAAGGGCGTGCGGACGGTCTGCCTTATAAAGATAAAAACCAGTTGGTGACGATGGCATCAATTATCGAAAAAGAAACCGCCGTTGCCAGTGAACGCGATCAGGTTGCCTCAGTATTTATCAACCGTTTACGCATTGGTATGCGCCTGCAGACCGACCCGACCGTGATTTACGGGATGGGAGAGCGTTATAATGGCAAACTTTCTCGTGCAGACCTGGAAACGCCGACAGCGTATAACACCTATACCATTACCGGTCTGCCGCCAGGTGCGATAGCGACGCCGGGGGCGGATTCGCTGAAGGCTGCTGCGCATCCGGCAAAAACGCCGTATCTCTATTTTGTGGCCGATGGTAAAGGTGGTCACACGTTTAATACCAATCTTGCCAGTCATAACAAGTCTGTGCAGGATTATCTGAAAGTGCTTAAGGAAAAAAATGCGCAGTAAGTATATCGTCATTGAGGGGCTGGAAGGCGCAGGCAAAACTACCGCGCGTAACGTGGTGGTTGAGACGCTCGAGCAACTGGGTATCCGCGACATGGTTTTCACTCGGGAACCTGGCGGTACGCAACTTGCCGAAAAGTTAAGAAGCCTGGTGCTGGATATCAAATCGGTAGGCGATGAAGTCATTACCGATAAAGCCGAAGTTCTGATGTTTTATGCCGCGCGCGTTCAACTGGTAGAAACGGTCATCAAACCTGCGCTGGCTAACGGCACCTGGGTGATTGGCGATCGCCACGATCTCTCCACTCAAGCCTATCAGGGTGGAGGACGTGGTATTGACCAACATATGCTGGCAACACTGCGTGATGCTGTTCTCGGGGATTTTCGCCCCGACTTAACGCTCTATCTCGATGTTACCCCGGAGGTTGGCTTAAAACGCGCGCGTGCGCGCGGCGAGCTGGATCGTATTGAGCAAGAGTCTTTCGATTTCTTTAATCGCACCCGCGCCCGCTATCTGGAACTGGCAGCACAAGATAAAAGCATTCATACCATTGATGCCACCCAGCCGCTGGAGGCCGTGATGGATGCAATCCGCACTACCGTGACCAACTGGGTGAAGGAGTTGGACGCATGAGATGGTATCCATGGTTACGACCTGATTTCGAAAAACTGGTAGCCAGCTATCAGGCCGGAAGAGGTCACCATGCGCTACTCATTCAGGCGTTACCGGGCATGGGCGATGATGCTTTAATCTACGCCCTGAGCCGTTATTTACTCTGCCAACAACCGCAGGGCCACAAAAGTTGCGGTCACTGTCGTGGATGTCAGTTGATGCAGGCTGGCACGCATCCCGATTATTACACCCTGGCTCCCGAAAAAGGGAAAAATGCGCTGGGCATTGATGCGGTACGTGAAGTCACCGAAAAGTTAAATGAGCACGCACGCTTAGGTGGTGCGAAAGTTGTCTGGGTAACCGATGCTGCCTTACTGACCGACGCCGCGGCTAACGCATTGCTGAAAACGCTTGAAGAGCCACCAGCAGAAACCTGGTTTTTCCTGGCTACCCGCGAGCCTGAACGTTTACTGGCAACATTACGTAGTCGTTGTCGGTTACATTACCTTGCGCCGCCGCCGGAACAGTACGCCGTGACCTGGCTTTCACGCGAAGTGACAATGTCACAGGATGCACTACTTGCCGCATTGCGCTTAAGCGCCGGTTCGCCTGGGGCGGCACTGGCGTTGTTTCAGGGAGATAACTGGCAGGCTCGTGAAACATTGTGTCAGGCGCTGGCATATAGCGTGCAATCGGGCGACTGGTATTCGCTGCTAGCGGCCCTTAATCATGAACAAGCTCCGGCGCGTTTACACTGGCTGGCAACGTTGCTGATGGATGCGCTAAAACGCCATCATGGCGCTGCGCAGGTGACCAATGTTGATGTGCCGGGCCTGGTCGTCGAACTGGCAAACCATCTTTCTCCCTCGCGCCTGCAGGCTATACTGGGGGATGTTTGCCACATTCGTGAACAGTTAATGTCTGTCACAGGTATTAACCGCGAGCTTCTCATCACCGATCTTTTACTGCGTATTGAGCATTACCTGCAACCGGGCGTTGTGCTACCGGTTCCTCATCTTTAAGAGAGACATCATGTTTTTAGTCGACTCACACTGCCATCTCGATGGTCTGGATTATGAATCTTTGCATAAGGATGTGGATGACGTTCTGGCGAAAGCCGCCGCACGCGATGTGAAATTTTGTCTGGCAGTCGCCACAACATTACCGGGTTATTTACACATGCGGGATCTGGTAGGCGAACGTGACAACGTCGTATTTTCTTGTGGCGTGCATCCACTCAACCAGAATGATCCCTACGATGTAGAAGATTTACGCCGTCTGGCGGCAGAAGAGGGCGTTGTTGCGCTGGGTGAAACCGGGCTGGATTATTATTACACGCCGGAAACTAAAGTACGGCAGCAAGAGTCCTTCATCCATCATATCCAGATTGGTCGTGAACTGAACAAGCCGGTTATCGTCCATACCCGTGACGCCCGCGCCGATACGCTGGCAATTCTGCGCGAAGAAAAAGTGACGGATTGCGGTGGCGTACTACACTGTTTTACAGAGGACAGAGAAACGGCGGGTAAATTACTGGATCTCGGATTTTACATCTCCTTTTCCGGCATTGTGACCTTCCGTAATGCGGAGCAACTGCGCGATGCTGCGCGTTATGTCCCCCTGGATCGGTTACTGGTAGAAACTGACTCACCTTACCTTGCACCGGTTCCGCATCGAGGAAAAGAGAATCAACCTGCGATGGTTCGTGACGTTGCAGAATACATGGCTGTGTTGAAAGGTGTTGCCGTTGAAGAACTGGCGCAGGTAACCACCGATAACTTCGCCCGTCTGTTTCACATCGACGCTTCCCGCCTTCAATCCATCCGTTGAATGAGTTTTTTTAAAGCTCGTAATTAATGGCTAAAACGAGTAAAGTTCACCGCCGAAAATTGGGCGGTGAATAACCACGTTTGAAATATTGTGACATATGTTTGTCAAAATGTGCAACTTCTCCAATGATCTGAAGTTGAAACGTGATAGCCGTCAAACAAATTGGCACTGAATTATTTTACTCTGTGTAATAAATAAAGGGCGCTTAGATGCCCTGTACACGGCGAGGCTCTCCCCCCTTGCCACGCGTGAGAACGTAAAAAAAGCACCCATACTCAGGAGCACTCTCAATTATGTTTAAGAATGCATTTGCTAACCTGCAAAAGGTCGGTAAATCGCTGATGCTGCCGGTATCCGTACTGCCTATCGCAGGTATTCTGCTGGGCGTCGGTTCCGCGAATTTCAGCTGGCTGCCCGCCGTTGTATCGCATGTTATGGCAGAAGCAGGCGGTTCCGTCTTTGCAAACATGCCACTGATTTTTGCGATCGGTGTCGCCCTCGGCTTTACCAATAACGATGGCGTATCCGCGCTGGCCGCAGTTGTTGCCTATGGCATCATGGTTAAAACCATGGCCGTGGTTGCGCCACTGGTACTGCATTTACCTGCTGAAGAAATCGCCTCTAAACACCTGGCGGATACTGGCGTACTCGGAGGGATTATCTCCGGTGCGATTGCAGCGTATATGTTTAACCGTTTCTACCGTATTAAGCTGCCTGAGTATCTTGGCTTCTTTGCCGGTAAACGCTTTGTGCCGATCATTTCTGGCCTGGCTGCCATCTTTACTGGCGTTGTGCTGTCCTTCATTTGGCCGCCGATTGGTTCTGCAATCCAGACCTTCTCTCAATGGGCTGCTTACCAGAACCCGGTAGTTGCGTTTGGCATTTACGGTTTCATCGAACGTTGCCTGGTACCGTTTGGTCTGCACCACATCTGGAACGTACCTTTCCAGATGCAAATTGGTGAATACACCAACGCAGCAGGTCAGGTTTTCCACGGCGACATTCCGCGTTATATGGCGGGTGACCCGACTGCGGGTAAACTGTCTGGTGGCTTCCTGTTCAAAATGTACGGTCTGCCAGCTGCCGCAATTGCTATCTGGCACTCTGCTAAACCAGAAAACCGCGCGAAAGTGGGCGGTATTATGATCTCCGCGGCGCTGACCTCGTTCCTGACCGGTATCACCGAGCCGATCGAGTTCTCCTTCATGTTCGTTGCGCCGATCCTGTACATCATCCACGCGATTCTGGCAGGCCTGGCATTCCCAATCTGTATTCTTTTGGGGATGCGTGACGGTACGTCGTTCTCGCACGGTCTGATCGACTTCATCGTTCTGTCTGGTAACAGCAGCAAACTGTGGCTGTTCCCGATCGTCGGTATCGGTTATGCGATTGTTTACTACACCATCTTCCGCGTGCTGATTAAAGCACTGGATCTGAAAACGCCGGGTCGTGAAGATGCGACTGAAGATGCAAAAGCGACAGGTACCAGCGAAATGGCACCGGCTCTGGTTGCTGCATTTGGTGGTAAAGAAAACATTACTAACCTCGACGCATGTATTACCCGTCTGCGCGTCAGCGTTGCTGATGTGTCTAAAGTGGATCAGGCTGGCCTGAAGAAACTGGGCGCAGCGGGCGTAGTGGTTGCTGGTTCTGGTGTTCAGGCGATTTTCGGTACTAAATCCGATAACCTGAAAACCGAGATGGATGAGTACATCCGTAACCACTAATCCGTAAGACGTTGGGGAGACTAAGGCAGCCGGATGGCTGCCTTTTTTACAGGTGTTATTCAGAATTGATACGTGCCGGTAATGCTGAAATTACGCGGTGCGCCGTAGACGATAGAACCTTCCACGTTGGTATCGTAGGTTTTGTCGAACAGGTTATTGACGTTCCCCTGTAACGAGAAGTTTTTCGTCACCTGGTAGCGGGTGAAGAGATCCACCAGCGCGTAGCTACCTTGCTCGGCGCGGAAGGTGCCATACGGTGTCACGGTGTCGGTATACACGCGATTTTGCCAGTTAACACCACCGCCGACCGTCAACTCTGGCATGACAGGCAACCGGTAGCTGGTGAACATTTTAACCGTGGTGCGTGGCAGATTAGGATTAACGGCGTTTCCTTCGTTATCCTCTGCAATATAGCGCGTTGCGCCAAACGTCAGCTGCCAGTTGTCGGTAATTGCGCCGTTGAGTTCAAATTCCACACCTTTACTGACTGTCCCATCCACCGCTTTATAGGCGGTTTCGCCGTTGCTGCCGGGGATAGGTGTACCGGTGGACTGAGCGACATTATCCTGCTCAATACGGAAGATGGCTAACGTGGTGGTCAGACGGCTATTCATCCAGTCCGATTTCAGACCCAGCTCGTAGTTGTTACCGGTGATTGGAGCCAGATATTTGCCTGAACTGTCACGATCATTTTGCGGCTGGAAAATAGAGGTATAGCTGGCGTAGGTCGACCAGTTGTCATTGATGTCAAACACCAGACCAGCGTAAGGCGTGGTGTGGTTTTTCTCCATGCTGTAAGTCAGCGTATCAACCCGCCAGTTGGTATAACGTGCGCCGAGGATCAGATGCAGCGGATCGGCAAGGGTGACACGAGTGGCAGCATATAACGATTTCATATGTGTGGTATCGTCCTGCGCCAGGCTCTGTGGTGACCAGTCGGTTTGTGGGAAATTGCCATTAAAGTTGTAGAAACTGCCAATTTCATCCGGGAAGATGTTGGCCCATGAACTGAAGTAACGATTGTTTTGTTTGCTGTAACTGCCACCAAACATTAGATTGTGCTGACGACCAAACAATTCATAACTACCGTCAGCAAACAAATCCAGCGCATCAACTTTACGTTTGCCGCTGTTCCAACCGGTACCGCCGACATAATCAAAGCCAGGTCCATAATTACTGTATGGCCCAACCAGCATACCATCCGCTTTGTTTACATAGGCATCGACATACATCATTTTGCTGTCAAATTCGACTTCGGAGTGGGTGGCATTCAGTGTCGCTTGCCAGGTATCAGCAAACCGCTGCTTCAGGGTCATAAAGACCTTGTTGATCTCTTTATCGTTGTACGCCCAGTCAGGTGCGGTACTGCGTGCGCGATCGTAACTGTTGCTGCTGCCATCAGTATTCCAGCGCGGTAAACCGCCCCACGTTGGGCTATTAACATCAATGCGCTGATATTCGTAACCGGCTGAAAGCGTCGTAAGATCGCCTAAATCAGCATCAACAATGCCGGAGAAGAAGGTCTTTTCACTGTTGTAGCGGTCCAGCCATGAGTCGTTATTCTGGTAGCCGCCGACAATTCGCGCGCGGATTTTACCATCTTCGGTGAGTGGACTTTGTAAATCCGCCACATACCGTTCTTTGTTCCAGCTACCGTATTCCGCCGAGACATCGCCTTTAAATTCACGACTGGTCGCGTGTTTTCGAACCATATTAATTGCCGCAGATGGATTACCCGTCCCGGTCATGAGTCCTGTCGCGCCACGCACTACTTCTACGCGTTCAAACAGTGCCATATCAGAAAGTGCGTCGCCCAGATTCCAGCGCGATTCAAAATAGGTGGGGATACCATCAACCATATAGTTATCAATCTGGAATCCGCGGGAATAATAAAGAGCACGATCGGAATCCGCCTGACTTTTGCTGATCCCCAGCGTGTTTTCCATCACTTCGCCCAGCGTTTGTAACTGCTGATCTTCCATCCGCTGCTGGCTAACAATAGTGACCGACTGAGGAATATCACGTTGAGTCATCTGCATTTTGGTACCCGCAGAGGTAGACGTTACGCTGTAATCATTTTCGCCATCATCTGGAGCTGTGGCTGAACCCTCAACAATAACCGTTTCTTCAGTGGCTGGTGCAGCAAAAGCGGCGGAAGGTAAGAGTGCCAGTGCTATGCAGGCGGCAAGCAGTGACGGTTTGGAGGTGGTTTGATGTTGATTATCCCTGTTAAATTGTGTTGAAAGCATCTGAAATCTCTTGGTTTATGTTGTCGTCAGGCTCATGCCGGAGCAGGGTGATGAGCGGTTATATTTAGTGTGCGAATAATTTTGCATGTAAATGCAAATGAGAAATATAAGTATTCATATTTGACGTGTAAACCAAACAGAGAATGTCTTTTCAGCGCATTCGCAGGCAGAAATGGGAATAATGGCGATATATACGGCAGCAAAACGATTTTTTGCTTAAGAAATCGTGAGTTAAGGTTGAAAGAGCAGGTTTAACTCGACCATACTCTATACTCGCAGTGTGGCGCGGCGTAGCATGGCGCAACGCATGGCTATTTGAAAAAGGAAAATGTCGTGGCAGAAGAAACTATATTCAGCAAAATTATTCGTCGTGAGATCCCCTCCGATATCGTTTACCAGGATGATCTGGTAACGGCGTTTCGCGATATTTCGCCGCAAGCGCCAACGCATATTCTGATCATTCCAAATATCCTCATTCCAACTGTGAACGACGTGTCTGCTGAGCATGAGCAGGCGCTGGGACGCATGATCACCGTAGCGGCAAAAATTGCTGAGCAAGAAGGTATTGCCGAAGATGGCTATCGTCTGATCATGAACACCAACCGCCACGGCGGACAAGAGGTTTACCACATCCATATGCACTTGTTGGGTGGCCGTCCGCTGGGACCAATGCTGGCGCATAAAGGTCTGTAACGATGAGAAAAGGATGCTATGGGCTGGTGTCTCTGGCGTTGTTACTGCTGGTGGGCTGTCGTTCACATCCGGAAATTCCGGTGAATGATGAGCAATCGCTGGTGATGGAGTCATCTTTATTGGCTGCGGGCATCAGTGCAGAAAAGCCCGTCCTTTCGACGTCTGATATTCAACCTTCAGCATCCTCAACGCTTTATAACGAAAGGCAAGAACCCGTTACCGTTCATTATCGTTTTTACTGGTATGACGCCAGAGGGCTGGAGATGCATCCTCTGGAAAGGCCACGCAGCGTTACCATTCCCGCACATTCGGCGGTAACGCTGTACGGCAGCGCCAATTTTCTGGGGGCGCACAAAGTCAGACTTTATCTATATTTGTAAGGGGTGAATCTTGATGACAAAAATGAGTCGCTACGCCTTGATTACCGCGCTGGCGATGTTTCTCGCCGGGTGTGTGGGGCAACGTGAACCTGCACCGGTAGAAGAAGTGAAACCAGCGCCGGAACAACCAGCCGAGCCGCAACAGCCTGTCCCCACAGTGCCCTCGGTGCCGACAATCCCGCAGCAGCCAGGCCCAATTGAGCACGAAGATCAAACTGCACCGCCTGCGCCGCATATTCGCCATTATGACTGGAATGGCGCAATGCAGCCGATGGTCAGTAAGATGCTTGGGGCTGACGGGGTGACTGCGGGTAGCGTCCTTCTGGTTGATAGCGTTAACAACCGTACTAACGGTTCGCTGAATGCCGCAGAAGCGACCGAAACGCTGCGAAATGCGCTGGCTAATAACGGTAAATTTACCCTGGTTTCCGCCCAGCAGCTGTCGATGGCAAAGCAACAGTTAGGTTTGTCGCCGCAGGACAGTTTAGGCACCCGTAGTAAAGCCATAGGTATTGCCCGCAATGTCGGCGCTCATTACGTGCTGTACTCCAGCGCCTCTGGCAACGTTAACGCTCCGACCCTACAAATGCAGCTGATGCTGGTGCAGACGGGTGAAATTATCTGGTCAGGTAAAGGTGCCGTTTCGCAGCAATAATCCCATCACGCGCGACGAATTGCTGTCGCGCTTTTTCCCGCAATTTCATCCCGTCACGACGTTTAATAGTGGGCTTAGTGGCGGGAGTTTTCTCATTGAACATCAGGGCCAGCGTTTTGTTGTGCGTCAGCCGCACGATCCTGATGCGCCGCGGTTCGCGTTCTTGCGCCAGTATCGGGCTTTATCACAACTACCCGCATGCATTGCACCGAAGCCGCATTTATATCTCCGTGACTGGATGGTGGTCGACTATCTGCCCGGCGAGGTAAAAACGTATTTGCCGGATACCAACGAACTGGCAGGCTTGCTGTATTATCTACATCAACAACCGCGTTTTGGCTGGCGAATAACGCTGTTGCCGTTACTGGAACTGTACTGGCAGCAAAGCGATCCGGCGCGGCGGACAGTGGGTTGGCTGCGAAGGTTAAAACGTCTGCGCAAAGCGCGGGAACCACGGCCTTTACGCTTAAGTCCATTGCATATGGATGTCCACGCCGGAAATTTAGTGCATAGCGCGTCAGGGTTAAAACTCATCGACTGGGAGTATGCCGGAGATGGTGATATCGCGCTGGAACTGGCGGCGGTGTGGGTGGAAAATACTGACCAGCACCGGCAATTGGTCAATGACTATGCCACTCGCGCGAAGATTTATCCGGCGCAATTATGGCGTCAGGTCAGGCGATGGTTTCCCTGGCTGCTGATGCTCAAAGCAGGGTGGTTTGAGTACCGCTGGCGACAAACCGGCGATCAACAATTTATCAGGCTGGCCGATGACACCTGGCGGCAGCTATTAATAAAACAATAAGGAGAGCAGTGTGGGTCCAGTAATGTTGGATGTCGAAGGTTACGAACTGGACGCGGAAGAGCGTGAAATACTGGCGCATCCGCTGGTGGGAGGGCTGATTCTCTTTACGCGTAACTATCATGATCCTGCCCAGTTACGTGAACTGGTGCGCCAGATCCGCGCAGCTTCGCGCAATCATCTGGTGGTGGCGGTTGATCAGGAAGGTGGACGCGTGCAGCGTTTTCGTGAAGGTTTTACCCGCTTGCCAGCGGCACAATCATTTGCTGCGCTGTTGGGAATGGAAGAAGGCGGAAAACTGGCGCAAGAGGCAGGTTGGTTGATGGCCAGCGAAATGATTGCTATGGATATTGATATCAGCTTTGCGCCAGTGCTGGACGTCGGGCATATCAGCGCGGCGATTGGCGAGCGTTCTTATCATGCCGATCCCGAAAAAGCCCTGGCAATTGCCAGCCGGTTTATTGATGGTATGCATGAAGCCGGAATGAAAACTACCGGGAAACACTTCCCAGGACACGGTGCAGTAACGGCAGACTCACACAAAGAAACACCGTGTGACCCACGTCCGCAAGCGGAGATTCGCGCTAAAGATATGTCGGTCTTCAGTTCCTTAATCCGCGAAAATAAACTCGACGCCATTATGCCTGCGCATGTGATCTACAGTGATGTCGACCCGCGTCCGGCGAGCGGTTCTCCCTATTGGCTGAAAACCGTTTTGCGTCAGGAACTGGGTTTTGATGGCGTGATTTTCTCTGACGATTTATCGATGGAAGGAGCCGCGATTATGGGCAGTTATGCCGAACGCGGGCAGGCATCACTGGACGCGGGTTGCGATATGATCCTGGTCTGCAATAATCGTAAAGGGGCCGTCAGCGTGTTAGATAATCTGTCACCGATCAAGGCAGAACGTGTTACACGTTTGTATCATAAAGGTTCATTTTCGCGACAGGAACTGATGGACTCGGCTCGCTGGAAAGCGATCAGCGCCCGTCTGAATCAGTTACATGAACGCTGGCAGGAAGAGAAAGCAGGTCACTAACCCTGGCTTATGTGAGGAAGCGATGATTATCTATTTACACGGTTTTGACTCTAACAGTCCGGGTAACCACGAGAAAGTCTTACAATTGCAGTTTATTGACCCGGATGTACGCTTGATAAGCTACAGTACGCGGCATCCGAAACATGATATGCAGCATCTGCTCAAAGAAGTGGACAAAATGTTGCAACTGAACGTTGACGAGCGTCCGCTAATTTGCGGCGTTGGTCTGGGCGGATACTGGGCGGAACGGATTGGTTTTCTTTGCGATATCCGCCAGGTGATCTTCAACCCTAATTTGTTCCCTTATGAGAACATGGAAGGCAAGATTGATCGCCCGGAAGAGTATGCCGATATTGCCACTAAGTGTGTGACCAACTTCCGCGAAAAGAATCGCGATCGTTGCCTGGTGATTTTGTCGCGTAATGATGAAGCGCTTAACAGCCAACGGACATCTGAAGAGTTGCATCATTATTACGAGATTGTCTGGGACGAAGAGCAGACGCACAAATTCAAGAATATCTCCCCGCATTTGCAGCGCATTAAAGCGTTCAAAACCCTCGGGTAAATGCCCTCGTCGCATCAGGTAACCTTGCCGGTACCTGATGCGCTCCGGATTCTGTGGGTCGGATAAGGCGTTCACGCCGCATCCGACAGTCGAGCATCAATGCCTGATGCGCCTTTTATCAGGCCTACCGAACGCCATCCATACACACCTCACTCTATATCACTCTCACAAATTCGCTCAAATAATAAACAACAAACTCTGTTTTTTGATCTCACCCGGTAAAGTCGCCTATCTTTTCAGCAACAAAACTTGATTAACATCAATTTTGGTATGACCAATGCACCATTCATGTTATTCTCAATAGCGAAGAACATTTTCATTGCTGTAACCTGTTGTTAATTAAGAGCTATATTAATAACTATTAATTAACAATTGGTTAATAAATTTAAGGGGGTCACGTTGACTACGCCATTGAAAAAAATTGTGATTGTCGGCGGCGGTGCTGGTGGGCTGGAAATGGCAACACAGCTGGGGCATAAGCTGGGACGCAAGAAAAAAGCCAAAATTACGCTGGTCGATCGTAACCACAGCCACCTGTGGAAACCGCTGCTGCACGAAGTGGCGACTGGCTCGCTTGATGAAGGCGTCGATGCGTTGAGCTATCTGGCCCATGCGCGCAATCATGGTTTCCAGTTCCAGCTGGGTTCCGTCATTGATATTGATCGTGAAGCGAAAACAATCACTATTGCAGAACTGCGCGATGAGAAAGGTGAACTGCTGGTTCCGGAACGTAAAATCGCCTATGACACCCTGGTAATGGCGCTGGGTAGCACCTCTAACGATTTCAATACGCCAGGTGTCAAAGAGAACTGCATTTTCCTCGATAACCCGCACCAGGCGCGTCGCTTCCACCAGGAGATGCTGAATCTGTTCCTGAAATACTCCGCCAACCTGGGCGCGAATGGCAAAGTGAACATTGCGATTGTCGGTGGCGGCGCGACGGGTGTAGAACTCTCCGCTGAATTGCACAACGCGGTCAAGCAACTGCACAGCTACGGCTATAAAGGTCTGACCAACGAAGCCCTGAACGTAACGCTGGTAGAAGCGGGCGAACGTATTTTGCCTGCATTACCGCCACGTATCTCTGCTGCGGCCCATAATGAGTTAACGAAACTTGGCGTTCGCGTGCTGACGCAAACCATGGTCACCAGTGCTGATGAAGGCGGCCTGCATACTAAAGATGGCGAATATATTGAGGCTGATCTGATGGTGTGGGCAGCCGGGATCAAAGCGCCAGACTTCCTGAAAGATATCGGTGGTCTTGAAACCAACCGTATCAACCAGCTGGTGGTGGAACCGACGCTGCAAACCACTCGCGATCCAGACATTTACGCTATTGGCGATTGCGCGTCATGCCCGCGTCCGGAAGGGGGCTTTGTTCCGCCGCGCGCTCAGGCTGCACACCAGATGGCAACTTGCGCAATGAACAACATTCTGGCGCAGATGAATGGTAAGCCGCTGAAAAATTATCAGTATAAAGATCACGGTTCTCTGGTATCGCTGTCGAACTTCTCCACCGTCGGTAGCCTGATGGGTAACCTGACGCGCGGCTCAATGATGATTGAAGGACGAATTGCGCGCTTTGTATACATCTCGCTATACCGAATGCATCAGATTGCGCTGCATGGTTACTTTAAAACCGGATTAATGATGCTGGTGGGGAGTATTAACCGCGTTATCCGTCCACGTTTGAAGTTGCATTAATCGGCTTGTACTGGCGGATGCGGCGTAAACGCCTTATCCGCCCTGGACAAATGGTACGAGCGGTAGGCCTGATAAGACGCGTTAAGCGTCGCATCAGGCATTCCTTCAGACTCCTCCGAATCCTTAAGTATTTCCAGCCATTCCCGCGCTTTTCATCTTCTGTCTGATAGCTGCTTTTCTCCTTCGATTGCATGATTGGCATAACTGCAAAGAAGGAGGTGTTCCCGTGAATAAATCAATGTTGGCGGGTATCGGGATTGGTGTCGCAGCTGCGCTGGGCGTAGCGGCAGTGGCCAGTCTGAACGTGTTTGAACGGGGCCCGCAATACGCTCAGGTTGTTTCTGCAACCCCAATCAAGGAAACGGTTAAAACACCGCGTCAGGAGTGTCGCAACGTCACAGTGACCCATCGTCGACCGGTGCAGGATGAAAATCGCATTACCGGGTCGGTGCTCGGCGCTGTTGCTGGCGGCGTGATAGGGCATCAGTTTGGCGGTGGTCGCGGTAAAGATGTCGCCACTGTTGTGGGGGCGCTGGGAGGTGGCTATGCCGGTAACCAGATCCAGGGCTCTCTCCAGGAAAGCGATACTTACACGACTACGCAACAGCGTTGTAAAACGGTGTATGACAAGTCAGAAAAAATGCTCGGTTATGATGTGACCTATAAGATTGGCGATCAGCAGGGCAAAATCCGCATGGACCGCGATCCGGGTACGCAGATCCCGCTAGATAGCAACGGGCAACTGATTTTGAATAACAAAGTATAACAAGGCTGTACTCTGCAATTTAGCCCCTCATTCGCTCAGGCTGAGGGGCTTTTTTTGCGCCTTATTTCACCAGTTCGGGCCATAAACGCAAAGTCGTTCGGACAATCTGCATCAGTTTTTCCAGCGATGCACCTTCGCGTGCGCTGATCGACATCCCCTGAATAATACAATTAAGGAATTCAGCCAGATGCGTCACGTCACAGTGGGTCGGGATTTCACCGCGCGCTTGTCGTTGACATAAAAACTGCTGCAAAGTGCGCTCTTGCATCGCATGGCGTGATTTCAGCGTATTGCCGATATCTCCGGAATCTGGGGAGAGGGTGGTGCAGTTGTTGATCATGAAGCAGCCTGCCGGGGTGTCTTTGCTGGTAAAGCAGTTGGCGATGGCAGCAAAATAGTCAGCCAGCGCAGACTCCACGCTTTTCTCTTCACAAAACAGCTGTGCTTCATGCTTAGCGGCAAAACGATCGATATAGCGGTCGAGAACGGCGCGAAATAACCCCTCTTTGTTGGTAAATTCCGCGTATAGCGTGGGCGCTTTGGCTCCGGTCGCTTCGACGAGGTCCGCAAGAGAAGTCGCTTCATAACCGTGTTGCCAGAACAATTTCATGGCCTTATCAAGCGCTGCATCCCTGTCGAACACTTTTGGGCGGCCACGGCTTTTTTTTACACATTGTGTTGAGTCAGTTGCCATGATGCCGTTGTACCTGGTGACTGTGAATGAAAGGTTATTATAAAAATAATCACCTCCGTTCACCAGTCCAGATCCCATAAAAATAATTGCTTTCTATTTAACTGAAATTTAAAGATTTTTAAATTAATTAATGATTGTTATAAAAAATATCTTGTATGTGATCCAGATCACATCTATCATTTAGTTATCGATCGTTAAGTAATTGCTTGCGACGTCATTCATCTGCATAAGGCCACTATTATGAAAAACGTAAAAACCCTCATCGCTGCGGCGATTTTAAGCTCCATGTCATTTGCCAGCTTTGCTGCTGTCGAAGTTCAGTCAACGCCAGAAGGCCAACAAAAAGTCGGTACTATCAGTGCTAACGCGGGGACAAATCTGGGATCGCTGGAAGAGCAGCTGGCGCAAAAAGCGGATGAGATGGGCGCAAAATCATTCCGTATTACTTCTGTAACCGGTCCAAATACCCTCCATGGAACAGCAGTAATTTATAAATAAGCATTAACCCTCATTAATGCCTGCTACTGCTGATTTTTTCCCCGCGACATGCCGTGTCGCGGGGATTTTTTTTATCCAGGATTTACAGAGTTTGTGGGCTCACTTGATGACGGCGGACATCCACCGGCATCCCGGAACGGACATCCATCACATGTTGCATCACTTCAGCGTCAGTTTGTGCTGCATCTTTAAATGATTGCATTGCGCTATTCAGCGTAATTGGCAGCAGCTGCGGATCGTCATCAATCTTCTCTGACAGCGGCTGATGTACTTCAACCAGACGCGCACCGTTTGGTTCGGCAGAGACTTTTATCGGAGTGTTGATGATATTCACTTTGGTGCCTGGGGTGACCTGGCTAAAGAGTGTTTTGATATCGTCATCACGCAGACGAATACAGCCAGAACTTACCCGCATGCCAATGCCGAAATCGGCGTTCGTACCATGAAGCAAATAAACGCCGCCATAGGCCGCCAGACGAATCGCATGATGGCCCATTGGATTATCCGGTCCAGCCGGCACTACCGCAGGCAACTCAATTCCCTGTGCTTTATAACGGGCGCGGATGTTTGCCGTTGGCGTCCAGGTTGGGTTTGCTCGTTTGTCTGAAACGGTGGTCACCATTGTCGGTGTCAGCGTGTCACCACCCAACTGACCAATACCTATTGGATACACGGTTACCGAATTTTTACCCGGCGGGTAGTAATAGAGACGCAGCTCCGCAATATTGATCACAATGCCTTCGCGCGGCGCATCTGGAAGTAGGGTTTGCAACGGGATCGTTAACACGCTGCCCGCGCGCGGTACGTAAGGATCAACGCCGGGGTTAGCCTGTAACAGAGCGAGAAAGCCGACGTTATATTTTTTGGCGATGGCTTCCAGAGAACCACCGTCATTTTCCACCACATGAAATTTGTTTTCGCCAACCAGACGACTGCCCGCTGGCGGCAGCGGCCAGGTGTTGGCTTTTGCCGGTAGCGCCAGCGCCACGGCAGCGGCGAACGTAAAAAACGTTAGCCAGCGAGAAAAACGCGTTTTGATCATCACCAAAAATCCATAATAAATATAAGGTTATTGTAATAAACAGATAAGCCTGAATTATGGATGGTGACAGTGTCGGATAGTGCAGGGAAGTGCAAAGAATTTGTAAATGTTGCAGATGGGGGCGCAGAAACGCCCCCAATCTAACCATCAAGCGATGGCGTTCTCTTCCAGTTCACGCATAAACTGGCGTACCCATTCGATACGCGTTTTCCGCTCACTCAAATCCTGAATAAACTTCAGGCGCGTCGGACCATCAAGGCGGTAATGCTGCGGCTGTTTTTGCAGCAAACCAATCAGCCATGCCGGATTAACGTGATTCTTCTCGGCAAATTCGATCACGCCGCCTTTCTCATTACCTTCCAGCTTCCTGATCCCCAGTTTCTGCGCTTGCTGGCGCAGACGGGCAATATCCAGCAGGGTACGCGCCGGATCCGGCAGCAGGCCGAAGCGATCGATAAGCTCAACTTTGATCTCTTCCAGTTCGTTTTCCGTTTTGGCGCTGGCAATACGTTTATAGAACGACAAACGCGTATTCACGTCAGGAATGAAATCATCCGGCAACAGCGACGGCATCCGCAGCTCGACTTCAGTTTGCTGACTGGTGAGATCTTCCAGCGACGGCTCGCGTCCGGCTTTCAGCGCATCGACGGCGTTTTCCAGCAACTCCATATACAGCGAGAAACCGATAGTTTCCATTGAGCCACTTTGTTCTTCGCCAAGCAGTTCACCCGCGCCGCGAATCTCCAGATCGTGCGTTGCCAGCGCAAAACCTGCCCCGAGATCTTCCAGCGAGGCAATCGCTTCAAGACGTTTTTGCGCATCGGTAGTCATCGCTTTTGGATGCGGCGTCAGCAGCCATGCATATGCCTGATGATGCGAACGTCCGACGCGACCGCGCAACTGGTGCAGCTGCGCCAGACCGAAGTGATCCGCGCGTTCAATGATAATGGTGTTGGCTGTCGGGATGTCGATCCCGGTTTCGATAATGGTGGTACAAACCAGCACGTTGAAACGTTGATGATGGAAATCATTCATCACCCGTTCCAGTTCGCGCTCACGCATCTGCCCGTGACCGATGGCAATCCGCGCTTCTGGCACCAGTTCCGCCAGCCGTTCGGCGGCTTTCTGGATGTTTTCCACATCATTGTAAAGATAATAAGCCTGCCCCCCGCGCAAAATTTCACGCAGGATCGCCTCCCTGACCACCAGACTGTCATACTCGCGGACAAACGTTTTGACCGCCAGACGACGGGCGGGCGGCGTGGCAATAATCGACAGATCGCGCATTCCGCTCATCGCCATATTCAGCGTACGTGGGATCGGCGTAGCGGTAAGCGTCAGAATATCCACGTTCGCGCGCATCGCTTTAATGCGCTCTTTATGACGCACCCCGAAGCGGTGTTCTTCATCGACAATCAGCAGGCCTAAATCTTTAAACTTGACGTCACTTTGCAGCAGTTTGTGCGTACCGATCAGAATATCGATTTTCCCTTCCGCCACTTCCGCAAGGATTTGCGTCTGCTCTTTGGCGCTGCGGAAACGGGAGATCATTTCGATACGTACCGGCCAGTTGGCGAAACGGTCGCGGAAGTTGTCGTAATGCTGCTGCGCGAGAAGGGTGGTAGGCACCAGCACCGCCACCTGCTTGTGGTTATCTACTGCCAGGAAAGCGGCGCGCATCGCCACTTCTGTTTTACCAAAGCCAACATCGCCGCACACCAGACGATCCATTGCCAGCGGCTGACACATGTCGCTAAGTACCGCATTAATGGCCTGTGCCTGATCCGGCGTGGTTTCAAACGGGAAGCTGTCGCAGAACAACTGATACTGCTCACGATCGTGTTTAAACGCGTAGCCCTCTTTGGCGGCGCGTTGCGCGTAGATATCCAGCAATTCTGCCGCCACATCACGCACTTTTTCCGCCGCTTTCTGCCGCGCGCGTGACCACGCATCGCCGCCAAGTTTATGCAGCGGGGCGTTTTCTTCCGCGCCACCGGCGTAACGGCTAATCAGATGCAGTGACGACACCGGAACATACAGTTTGGCGTCGTTGGCATAGGTGAGCATCAAATACTCGCCAGTAATGCCGCCCGCTTCCAGCGTGGTCATTCCGGCATAGCGACCGACGCCGTGCTCCAGATGGACCACCGGCTGGCCAATATGCAGCTCCGCGAGGTTGCGGATCAGTGTATCGGGGTTGATGGTGCGGCGAGAATCCTGACGACGGCGGGCAACACGTTCACCGAGCAGATCGCTTTCGCAAATCAGCGCCAGGTTACGCACCTTATCGACAAAACCATGTTCGGCAGCGCCAATCATCAGATAACGCCCACGGTCGCTGGCTTCATCAAGACGCATAATGCGTTGCGGAGCAATTTTAATTCGTGCGAGCAGTTCACCCAGCGCTTCACGGCGACCTTCACTTTCTACCGAGAACACCACCGGACCGTCGAAAGTCTCGAGGAACTTACGTAGCGCATCCAGCGGCGCTTTTTGTTGTGCCTGAACGGCCAGGTCTGGCAGTTTCTGGAAACCTAAATTGGCATTCGCGGCTTTTGTCGGTAAATGTTCAGTTTTTAGCTGCACACGCGGCCAGTTTTTCAGCTCTGAAAAGAGCTCGTCTACCCGCAGCCAGAGCGATTGTGGTGGCAACAGTGGACGCATCGGATCGACGCCGCGATTCTCAAAACGCGCCAGCGTGTCAGCCTGGAAACGTTCGGCACTGTTTTCCAGATCGCCAGTATTCACCAGCAAGGTATTGGCAGGGAAATAACTGAACAGCGGCGGCAGTGGTTCGCTGAAGAACAATGGCTGCCAGTACTCGATCCCGGCAGGTAATGTGCCTTTACTCACTTGCTGATAAATATGTTCCGGGTCGCGCTTCACTTCGAAGGTATCACGCCACTGGCTGCGGAACAGTTCAATTGCCGCTTTATCGGTCGGAAATTCGTGCGCGGGCAGCAGATTGATCTCTTCTACTTCCTCCAGCGTGCGCTGGCTATCGACGTCAAACACCCGCAGGCTGTCGATTTCATCATCAAAGAAATCAAGACGATAAGGCAGCTCACTCCCCATCGGGAAGAGATCCAGCAACGCGCCGCGCGTGGCGTATTCGCCGTGCTCCATCACCTGGTCAACATGGCGATAACCGGCGCTGTCCAGTTGGGTTCGTAATGCATCTCGTGACAGGCGCTGACCTTTTTTCATCACCAGCGCATGACCGTGGAGAAAACTGTGCGGGCAAACGCGCTGCATAAGCGTATTCACCGGAACAATCAGTACGCCACGCTGCATCGTCGGTAGCTGGTAAAGGGTGGAAAGGCGCGAGGAGATAATGTCCTGATGAGGCGAAAAACTGTCGTAGGGAAGAGTTTCCCAGTCCGCCAGATTCATCACCATTTGATCGGTAAACTGGCTGATTTCATCATGCAAACGCAGAGCATTTTGCATATCTGGTGCAATGAGTACCACCGGACCGGCGTGACGTTCGGCAATTTCCGCTACCAGCGTCGCGCAGGCAGCGCCGGTTAACTCGCCCAGCAGACGCTGCTCACCCGCTTTGACGGGCAGCGTATAACGATATTGTTCAGGCATAACGGTTGTCAGATTCTCGTTAGGATATGCCTCAACATATGGGGGCATATCTCTGATAAGCAATGCTGTTCATTATCCGTAATCGACATGGTTTAGCAAATTGAATCGCCCCGGCTGGGGCGATGGCTTAGCGGGAGTAACTGACGGCAGCGGGCAGTGAAGGCGGGGAGAACAACAGATCGCTGAATGCACGCTGTGAAAGTTTTCTTACCAGCAAGCCCGCAACAGTACAGATGAACAAACTGACAAAGGGGTAAACCATCAGGAGTGTCAGTTCGACTTGCGGCGACCAGCGTGCCGCGTTCATTGGCGCAAGCAGAGTTAAGCTGAATATCTCTACCAGAATGCGATGGGTGGTGTAGATAGCAATGGTGTTGGTGCCAATCACATTCAGCAGGCTGGTGGAGCGCATACCGAAACGTTGCTCGTATTGATAAAACAGCTTCATGATCACCACAATCGATACCAGCGACAACAGCAGCGAGATAGTAAACAACCAGGCACCGACCGCCAGAACGGTCAGCAAAGAAGCCATCAGCAGATGGCGGCGCAACGGCACCTCTTTAACGTAGGTCATTAATGTTGCGCCAAACCATGCGCCAAGGCTGTAATAAGGCAAATTGCGGATCACACTGTTCATGCCCCACCACGGCGTGGGAACGAAATTAACCGCCACACTCAGCAGTACAAACAAGGCGAATAGTGGCAGCGCCAGACGGCTAAAAATTTTACATACCACGAAATAGACAATTAACGCATACAGATACCACAAGCTGGTGCTGGCGGTGATCATCCCGCGCAGGAACTCACCGGTGGAATCGGCATACGCGGCATTGGAGGCATTGCTTAAATCGCGCTCAGGTGCCAGCCACTGGTTCAGCGCACTTAACGCCAGCCACTGCACCACGCCCCAAAGCGCCAGCACCCAGAAGATGTTCCAGATGCGTTTATCGAGACAATTTCCCCACGGTACGCTGTCGATATAGCGGCGAATCAAATAGCCGGATATAAAGAAAAAAACCGGCATACGAAAGGGTGCAAGGTAAAGATTGAAATAGATCCAGCATTTGCTCAGGACTTCCGATAACGGATGCTGAAAAGTGCTCAGATGCGGATAAAAGGTAATCACCGAGTGATAAATCACTACCAGACAAATACATAACCCTTTGATCTGGTTAATCCATAGCTCTTTTTGTTTCATCAGGACAACACGCTCTTTTTATTTAACATGCTGTTGATCCTGAGGGGCCAGTCGCGTGGTGTAATGCGTATCTGTCTGTATTTGGTTATTTTTCAGATAAAGATCAGGCCACAAGGCCAATGAGAAAATGAGGCCCTTTAGTCGATTGATTTGCTGCTACTTTTCAGATTAGCCCTGACGATCACTTACAGTTCAGACGTTTACCCATCCCGCTTTCGCTTATATACTCGTGTCTTTGCTACAGCAACCAGACGGATTTCATGTACCAACCTGTCGCTCTATTTATTGGCCTGCGTTACATGCGTGGGCGTGCAGCGGATCGCTTCGGTCGTTTCGTCTCCTGGCTTTCTACCATCGGCATTACCCTCGGGGTGATGGCGCTGGTCACAGTATTGTCAGTGATGAACGGCTTTGAGCGCGAGCTGCAAAACAACATCCTTGGCCTGATGCCACAGGCAATTCTCTCTTCTGAGCATGGCTCTCTTAACCCGCAGCAACTCCCGGAAACGGCAGTCAAACTGGACGGCGTTAATCGCGTCGCACCTATTACTACCGGTGATGTGGTACTGCAAAGCGCGCGCAGCGTGGCGGTCGGGGTGATGCTGGGTATCGACCCGGCGCAAAAAGATCCACTAACGCCGTATCTGGTCAATGTGAAACAAACTGACCTCGAGCCGGGGAAATATAATGTCATCCTCGGTGAACAGCTTGCCTCACAGTTGGGCGTCAATCGCGGTGATCAAATCCGCGTGATGGTGCCATCTGCCAGCCAGTTCACGCCGATGGGGCGTATTCCAAGCCAGCGTCTGTTCAATGTGATTGGCACTTTCGCTGCCAACAGTGAAGTCGATGGCTATGAAATGCTGGTGAATATTGAGGATGCCTCGCGTCTGATGCGTTATCCGGCAGGCAATATTACCGGCTGGCGATTGTGGCTGGATGAGCCGCTGAAAGTCGACTCATTAAGTCAACAAAAACTGCCTGAAGGCAGCAAATGGCAGGACTGGCGTGACCGTAAAGGCGAGCTGTTCCAGGCCGTACGCATGGAAAAAAATATGATGGGCTTGCTGCTGAGCCTGATTGTCGCCGTAGCGGCGTTTAACATTATTACCTCGCTAGGGCTGATGGTGATGGAGAAGCAGGGCGAAGTAGCGATCCTGCAAACGCAAGGCTTAACTCCGCGACAAATCATGATGGTCTTTATGGTGCAAGGGGCCAGCGCCGGTATTATCGGTGCGATCCTTGGAGCGGCGCTTGGCGCACTGCTTGCCAGCCAGTTAAATAATCTGATGCCGATAATCGGCGTCCTGCTTGATGGCGCGGCGCTGCCGGTCGCTATCGAACCTTTACAGGTCATTGTTATTGCGCTGGTGGCGATGGCTATCGCGCTGCTGTCTACGCTTTACCCTTCATGGCGCGCTGCCGCCACACAACCCGCTGAGGCTTTACGTTATGAATAAGATCCTGTTGCAATGCGACAACCTGTGCAAACGCTATCAGGAAGGCAGTGTGCAAACCGATGTACTGCACAATGTCAGTTTCAGCGTCGGCGAAGGTGAAATGATGGCGATCGTCGGTAGCTCTGGTTCCGGTAAAAGCACCTTGCTGCACCTGCTGGGCGGGCTGGATACGCCAACCTCCGGCGATGTGATCTTTAACGGTCAGCCGATGAGCAAACTGTCTTCGGCGGCGAAAGCAGAACTGCGCAACCAGAAGCTGGGCTTTATTTATCAGTTTCACCACCTGCTGCCGGATTTTACTGCCCTGGAAAACGTGGCTATGCCGCTGCTGATTGGCAAGAAAAAGCCCGCTGAAATCAACAGTCGAGCGTTGGAAATGTTAAAAGCGGTGGGGCTGGAGCATCGTGCGAATCACCGCCCATCTGAACTTTCTGGTGGCGAACGCCAGCGAGTGGCGATTGCCCGTGCGCTGGTCAATAACCCTCGTCTGGTACTGGCGGATGAACCTACCGGTAACCTTGATGCGCGTAACGCCGACAGCATCTTCCAGTTGCTTGGGGAGTTGAATCGCTTGCAGGGCACCGCCTTCTTGGTGGTCACTCACGACCTGCAACTGGCGAAACGTATGAGCCGCCAACTGGAAATGCGTGATGGACGTCTGACGGCGGAACTGAGCCTGATGGGGGCGGAGTAATGGCGATGCCTTTATCGTTATTGATTGGCCTGCGTTTTAGCCGCGGACGGCGACGCGGCGGCATGGTGTCGCTGATCTCAGTCATTTCTACCATTGGCATTGCCCTCGGCGTGGCGGTATTGATCGTCGGCTTAAGCGCGATGAACGGCTTTGAACGCGAACTGAACAACCGTATTCTGGCGGTGGTGCCGCATGGTGAAATTGAGGCGGTAGATCAGCCGTGGACTAACTGGCAGGAAGCCCTGGATAACGTGCAGAAAGTGCCGGGCATTGCCGCCGCTGCGCCGTATATCAATTTCACCGGGCTGGTGGAGAGCGGCGCGAATCTGCGCGCAATCCAGGTGAAGGGCGTTAACCCGCAACAGGAACAGCGTCTGAGCGCATTGCCCTCGTTTGTTCAGGGGGATGCCTGGCGCAATTTTAAAGCGGGCGAACAGCAAATTATCATCGGCAAAGGCGTGGCGGATGCGCTGAAAGTGAAGCAGGGCGATTGGGTGTCGATTATGATCCCCAACTCGAATCCCGAGCATAAACTGATGCAGCCAAAACGTGTGCGTTTGCACATTGCCGGTATTTTGCAGTTGAGTGGTCAACTCGATCACAGTTTTGCCATGATCCCGCTGGCGGATGCCCAGCAATATCTTGATATGGGTTCCAGCGTGTCAGGTATTGCCCTTAAAATGACGGATGTTTTCAACGCCAATAAGCTGGTACGCGATGCGGGTGAAGTGACCAACAGCTATGTTTATATTAAAAGCTGGATTGGTACTTACGGCTATATGTATCGCGATATCCAGATGATCCGCGCCATTATGTATCTGGCGATGGTACTGGTGATTGGCGTGGCCTGTTTCAACATCGTCTCCACCTTAGTGATGGCGGTGAAAGACAAGAGTGGCGATATCGCAGTATTACGAACGCTGGGGGCGAAAGATGGTTTAATTCGCGCCATCTTTGTCTGGTATGGATTGCTGGCAGGGCTATTCGGTAGCCTGTGTGGTGTGATTATCGGCGTAGTTGTTTCACTGCAACTTACCCCGATTATTGAGTGGATTGAAAAGTTGATCGGTCATCAGTTCCTCTCCAGCGATATCTATTTTATTGACTTCCTGCCATCGGAATTGCACTGGCTGGACGTCTTCTACGTACTGGTCACAGCATTGTTGCTGAGTCTTTTGGCAAGTTGGTATCCGGCGCGACGCGCCAGTAATATTGACCCTGCGCGAGTCCTTAGCGGCCAGTAAAGGCAGTACATTAAAACAAGGAGCGGCAATGTATTACGGGTTTGATATTGGTGGAACAAAAATTGCGCTTGGCGTGTTTGATAGCGGTCGGCAGTTGCAGTGGGAAAAGCGGGTGCCGACACCGCGTGACAGCTATGACGCATTTTTAGATGCAGTGTGTGAGCTGGTAGCTGAAGCTGACCAACGTTTTGGCTGTAAAGGCTCTGTCGGCATCGGTATTCCGGGAATGCCGGAAACAGAAGATGGTACGCTGTATGCCGCCAATGTCCCCGCTGCCAGCGGTAAACCGCTGCGTGCCGACCTGAGCGCACGTCTTGATCGCGATGTACGCCTTGATAACGATGCCAACTGTTTTGCCCTTTCAGAAGCCTGGGATGATGAATTTACTCAATATCCACTGGTGATGGGGTTGATTCTCGGCACCGGCGTTGGCGGCGGGCTGATTTTCAACGGTAAACCAATTACCGGTAAAAGCTATATTACCGGCGAGTTTGGCCATATGCGTCTGCCGGTTGATGCGTTAACCATGATGGGGCTGGATTTCCCGTTACGCCGCTGCGGCTGTGGTCAGCATGGCTGCATTGAAAATTATCTGTCTGGTCGCGGTTTTGCGTGGCTGTATCAACACTATTATCATCAACCGTTGCAGGCTCCCGAAATTATTGCGCTTTATGATCAAGGCGATGAGCAGGCAAGGGCGCACGTTGAGCGTTATCTGGATTTATTAGCGGTTTGTCTGGGAAATATCCTGACCATTGTTGACCCTGACCTGGTCGTCATTGGTGGTGGCTTATCGAATTTCCCGGCAATCACAACGCAACTGGCGGACAGGCTGCCTCGTCATCTCTTACCTGTAGCTCGTGTTCCGCGCATTGAACGCGCGCGCCACGGTGATGCGGGAGGAATGCGTGGTGCGGCCTTCCTACATCTAACCGATTAAACAACAGAGGTTGCTATGCTGTCGCGTCGGGGTCATCGGTTAAGTCGTTTTCGTAAAAATAAACGCCGTCTGCGCGAGCGTTTGCGTCAGCGTGTTTTTTTCAGAGATAAAGTGGTGCCGGAAGCAATGGAAAAACCAAGAGTACTCGTACTGACAGGGGCAGGTATTTCTGCGGAATCAGGTATTCGTACCTTTCGCGCCGCAGATGGCCTGTGGGAAGAACATCGGGTTGAAGATGTGGCAACGCCGGAAGGTTTCGATCGCGATCCTGAACTGGTGCAAGCGTTTTATAACGCCCGTCGTCGACAGCTACAGCAGCCAGAAATTCAGCCTAACGCCGCGCATCTTGCGCTGGCTAAACTGCAAGACGCCCTCGGCGATCGCTTTTTGCTGGTGACGCAGAATATCGACAACCTGCATGAACGCGCAGGTAATACCAATGTCATTCATATGCATGGGGAACTGCTGAAAGTTCGCTGTTCGCAAAGTGGTCAGGTTCTCGACTGGACCGGAGACGTTACGCCAGAAGATAAATGCCATTGTTGCCAGTTCCCGGCACCCTTGCGCCCGCACGTCGTTTGGTTTGGCGAAATGCCACTCGGCATGGATGAAATTTATATGGCGTTGTCGATGGCCGATATTTTCATTGCCATTGGTACTTCCGGGCATGTTTATCCGGCAGCTGGGTTTGTTCACGAAGCGAAACTGCATGGCGCGCACACCGTGGAGCTGAATCTTGAACCAAGCCAGGTCGGTAATGAATTTGCCGAGAAATATTACGGCCCGGCAAGCCAGGTGGTGCCAGAGTTTGTTGAAAAGTTGCTGAAGGGCTTATAAAGCAGGAAGCATTGCCTGATGTGCTACGCTTATCAGGCCTACAAGGGGACGCAATTAATTGAATTTGCGGGTTTTGTGGGCCAGATAAGGCGTTCGCGCCGCATCCGGCATAATAAACGCACACTTTACTGCCTCTTTTACCGTTTACTCGTCAATAACAACGCGGCAATAAACGTACAGACACCAATCAGCCCTGCCCAGAGCGGCGATATTCTGGTAATCGCAAAGCTATTATCGATGTACAAACATAAAGCCTGATAACCCATATTGGCAACAGTCATCGCCACTGCAAACTTTAATGCATAATTAAGGCGCGTTGTGTAGTTAAAAAATGTAGTCAAGACGATGAATGCAACTGCCCAGGCAAAAAGACCTAATATCGTGGTACTGCCGGGAGGATCATTCTCCTGCTGTTGTCCGGGATGCGGATAATATGTCAGTGGCGGCGTCGGTTGTTTTAATATCTGTGCTTGTAAAACAGCCAATGCATTATTGATTCCCTGATACCAGAGGTCCGCATGTAAATAAGCATGAGTGTGATTTTCTACCAGAAGGCCGAGATGTTTATCGTCCAGACCGCTTTCAACCTGGTCGTTGGTTATCATAATTAACCGTGGCTCGCGGGTGGTAAAAAGTAACAGGACGCTGCCTTTTACATCACTCAATGAAGATGACGCATGCGCCAGCATCGCTTTGCCATTTTGCCTGAAGCTTGCTTCATTAACGTCAGGTACAACCACGATAAACGGCGCAATCCCGGTTTGTTGACGAAAAAGCTCCGCTTTCCGCGCAATCTCCTCAGCATCCGGTACAGTACCTGTAACATCCGTAAAAAGTGTCTTCATTATTGGGATTAAGGGCTTACTGGTTGCTGTCAGAGGCAGCAGTATCAGTAAACTGAGCAGTATTATGATTTTTTTCATGGACGGGACTTCCGTTTCCTGCGTGACTTTTTAGAGGAGGGCATACTGATTAATAAACCGACGGCGATAAAAATAACGCCCATAATGCCGATAAACCCCCATTTAAAAAAATTAACCCACGGGTTATTTATCTCAGCCTTTTCAGGATGCCCTGGAGAATAATAAACATTAACTTTATCGCCTTCGCTGTCTTCATAAAAATCGCTGCCGATACTCGAATTGAAAATTAGCGTGTAATCAGGCGTCGGTCGAAAGGCAACGACGGGATACCACGAACCATTTTTACCCGTGCGATGAGAATGACTGGAGTGCCAGACGGTATCAACAATGACGCCTTCAGTATGAATCGCGTCTTTGCTATAGGTGAACTGGTTATAAAAGATAACAACAGAAATGAGGATCAGTACCAGACCGATACCGAGGAATATACGAAAGAAAACTTTACTGTCCTGACTCATTAGCCACATCCTTGCTAAATAAAAAACGGGCGGTAATACCACCGCCCGCTTGCTGAATTAACGTCCTGCTTTCAGCTTCTGATAATACTCTTCATAAATGCTGCTGGCTGCGCCAACGTCATTCTGCCATTCACCATTTTTAATGGTTTCAGCATCCGGGTAGAGCGTTTTATCGTTCGCCACTTCCGGACTTAACAGCTTACGCGCCGCAAGGTTTGGCGTTGGATAACCGATAGTTTCAGCAACCTGTTTTGCCACATCCGGGCGCAGCAGGAAGTTGATCAATTTCAGCGCGCCTTCTTTGTTTTTGGCATTTGCTGGGATCGCCAGGCTGTCCATCCAGAAAATGCCGCCTTCTTTCGGCCACACCACATCAATTGGCGTACCCGCCTGGCGTGCAACGAAAGCAGAACCGTTCCAGATCATGCCGAGGTTAACTTCGCCTTCCATATACGGGTTCGCCGGGTTATCGGAGTTAAACGCCGCGACGTTTGGCATCAGTTTTTTCAGCTCGTTGTATGCAGCTTCAATCTCTTTCGGATCGGTGGTGTTACCGGAGTAGCCCAGCTTACGCAGCGCCATCTGGAACACTTCACGGGCATCGTCGGTCAGCAGCAGGCTGCCTTTGTACTCAGGCTTCCACAGATCGGCCCAGCTGGTAACGGATTTGGGATCCACCGCATCACCATTAACACCAATCGCCGTCGCACCCCAGATATACGGAATGGAGTAGTCGTTATTCGGGTCAAACGGCTTATTGAGCATGTCTGGATCGAGGTTGCTGAAATTGCTTAACTTCGACTTGTCGATCTTCTGGATCATCCCTTGTTTACGCATTTTATCGACGTAATAGGTTGAAGGAACCACCAGGTCATAGGCACCGTCTTTGTACGTTTTCAGCTTGGCATACATGGTTTCGTTCGACTCGTAAGTCGAATAGATAACCTTAATACCGGTTTCTTTGGTGAACTGTTCAAGCAGTCCTGGTGGCACGTACTCGGTCCAGTTGTAAAAATACAGCGTGTTGTTGTCATCGGCGTGAGCGGCGCTCATGCCCAGTGCCAGAGCACCCGCCGCGAGCAGGTGGCGTGACCATTTTTTCATTTAACGTCCCCTGTGTTACCTTTCGTTTTATCACGAGCAATAAGCTGGCTGGCAATTACCATCACCAGCGACAGCACCAGTAATATGGTTGCCAGCGCGTTAACTTCCGGCGATACGCCGACTTTGACCATCGAATAAATTTTTAACGGCAGAATTTCATAGCTTGGTCCGGTGACGAACGAAGAAACTACTACATCGTCCATCGACAGGGTAAAGCTTAACACCCAGCCCGCCGCTACCGCTGGCATTGCCAGTGGCAGAATGATTTTTCGCAGAATGGTAAATTCGCTGGCACCGAGATCTTTCGCCGCTTCCAGCATTCGCACGTCAAAACCTTTCAGGCGCGAATACACTGTCACCACCACAAATGGCAGGCAGAAGGTGATATGCGAGAACAGCAGCGACCAGAAGCCAAGCTGAATACCCAGCAGCATAAACAGCACCAGCAGAGAAATCGCCATCACAATATCTGGCGACATCATCACCACAAACAGCATTCCGCTAACGAATGGCTTACCGCGAAAGCGATAACGGTACAGCGCAACTGCAGTCAGTGAACCGATAAGCGTAGCAAACGTCGCTGAAAACACCGCCATCGTCAATGAATGCTGAGCTGCCTGCAACAGACTGTCGTTGTTCATCAGCAGGCTATACCATTTAGTGGTAAAACCCTGCCAGTTGATGCCAAAGCGCGAGCTGTTAAAGGAGTTCACAATCAAAATAATGATTGGGATATACAGGTACGCGTAGATAGCGGTCATAAAACCGCCGCGAAGCAGTCGACCGATCATTCGAGTTCCACCTTCTTATTCAGCAAACGAGAAGCGCGCCAGTAAACCAGCAACATCAGGCCCATTACGATAGTCAGCGTAATGCTGGTGGCTGCACCAAACGGCCAGTCACGAATATTGAGGAACTGTACTTTGATGACGTTACCGATCAGCAGGTTTTTCGCACCGCCCATCAGGTCGGACACATAGAACAGGCCCATCGCTGGCAGCATCACCAACAGGCATCCGGCAATAATCCCCGGCATCGTCAGTGGGATAATGATACGGATAAAGGTCTGCAACTTGCTGGCACCGAGATCGCGCGCCGCCTCCAGCAACGGCTTATCCAGTTTTTCGATACTCGAGTACAGCGGCATCACCATAAACGGCAGCAGAATGTAAACCAGACCGATAATCACCGCACTGGGTGTGAACATGATGCGAATTGGTGTATCGATAACGCCCAGCCAGAGCAAAAACTCGTTGAGATAGCCTTTGGTGCTGAGGAAAATTTTCAGCCCGTAGATACGAATCAATGAGTTGGTCCAGAACGGAACAATCAGCAGAAACAGCAGCAGCGGACGCACCTTGTGTGGCAGCTTCGCCAGAAACCAGGCAAAAGGATAGCCCAGCACCAGGCAGGCGAGGGTGGCGATCAGCGCCATATTCAGCGAGTGCAATAGCACTTCAAAATAGAGCGGATCGAGCAGACGCGTGTAGTTATCCAGCGTAAAGACCATTTTGACGAAACTGGCGTCGTCGCGGGTCAAAAAGCTGGTGCCAATGATCATCAGGTTGGGCAGAAAGACAAACAACACAAGCCAACCGACAATAGTGACAATCACTACATTCTGGAACTTACTTGTGTTCTTCATCAGCCAGTACGACCTCCCAGCTTTCTACCCAATTAATGGCCATTTTTTGGTCGAGAGAGTGGTCAAAGTCAGGATCGTCTTCATTGAAGAATTCGCTGACCATCACCATCTTGCCATTTTCCAGTTCAACAACCGACTCCAGCGTCATGCCTTTGTAGTTACGCTCGCGAACGTAACCAATCAGCCCTTCAGCGTGGTTGTCGTCGTTAATCTCTTCAACACGTAAGTCTTCCGGGCGCAGCAGAACATGCAGTTTTTGCCCCGGTTCAACGGCGAAGTTAACGTAGATATTACATTCGCGGCCTTCAACGTTGGCGCGTACGCGCTGCTCGTCGAGACGTTCGATGACAGTGGCGTTAAACATATTGATTTCGCCAATAAACCCAGCAACAAACAGGTTTTTCGGCTCTTCATAGATTTCACGCGGCGTGCCGTCTTGCTCAATGCGACCATCGCGCATCACCACAATCCTGTCCGACATGGTGAGTGCTTCTTCCTGGTCGTGAGTCACGAAGACGAATGTAATGCCAAGCTTACGCTGTAACGCTTTCAGCTCGTTCTGCATTTGCTTGCGCAGTTTGTAATCCAGCGCTGAGAGCGACTCATCCAGCAACAACAGACGAGGCTTGTTAACCACCGCGCGGGCAATGGCGACGCGTTGCTGTTGACCACCAGAGAGCTGATGCGGTTTGCGTTGAGCGAAGGTTTCCAGCTGCACCATCCGCAGGGCTTCCATCACGCGGGGCGTAATTTCAGCAGCGGGGGTTTTTTGCATGCGTAACCCAAAGGCCACATTTTCGAACACGGTCATGTGGGGGAAAAGTGCGTAGCTTTGGAAAACAGTGTTCACATAGCGGTTTTCCGCCGGAACGTGGGTGATGTCCTCGTTATCCAGCATGATGCGTCCGGAATCAACAGTTTCCAGACCTGCAATCAGGCGAAGAACGGTTGTTTTACCGCAGCCAGAAGGGCCAAGCAGCGTGAGGAACTCGCCATTGTTGATAGTCAGATCCAGCTGGGGAATGACCTCTTTACCATCAAAGCATTTGCGAATTCCCGCCAATTGCACCAGCGGTGAAAGCGAACTCGGTTGTTTATTCAATTTTTTACTCTGTCCCATGTAAACGCAACGGATGGCTTACCGATGCGGGGTTTGTGGTTAACCACCTTGGTGACTCTTAATGAGGGCGGTAATTCTACGGCAAACCGCTTGAATCGCCAATCTTTGTTGTGAATTACTGGCTTAGCTTTATATTCATTAAGGTAATGCTGATAAATATTCCCGCTTGCAGGGGTAAAAGTGACCTGACGCAATATTTGTCTTTTCTTGCTTCTTAATAATGTTGTCACAAAAAGTGAGGGTGACTACATGGATAAACTACTTGAGCGATTTTTGAACTACGTGTCTCTGGATACCCAATCAAAGGCAGGGGTGAGACAGGTTCCCAGCACGGAAGGCCAATGGAAGTTATTGCATCTGCTGAAAGAGCAGCTCGAAGAGATGGGGCTTATCAATGTGACCTTAAGTGAGAAGGGCACTTTGATGGCGACGTTACCGGCTAACGTCCCTGGCGATATCCCGGCGATTGGCTTTATTTCTCATGTGGATACCTCACCGGATTGCAGCGGCAAAAATGTGAATCCGCAAATTGTTGAAAACTATCGCGGTGGCGATATTGCGCTGGGTATCGGCGATGAAGTTTTATCACCGGTTATGTTCCCGGTGCTGCATCAGCTACTGGGTCAGACGCTGATTACCACCGATGGTAAAACCTTGTTAGGTGCCGATGACAAAGCAGGTATTGCAGAAATCATGACCGCGCTGGCGGTATTACAACAAAAAAACATTCCGCATGGTGATATTCGCGTCGCCTTTACCCCGGATGAAGAAGTGGGTAAAGGGGCGAAACATTTTGATGTTGACGCCTTCGATGCCCGCTGGGCTTACACCGTTGATGGTGGTGGCGTAGGCGAACTGGAGTTTGAAAACTTCAACGCTGCGTCGGTCAATATCAAAATTGTAGGCAATAACGTTCACCCAGGCACAGCGAAAGGTGTAATGGTGAATGCGCTGTCGCTGGCGGCACGTATTCATGCGGAAGTTCCGGCGGATGAAAGCCCGGAAATGACAGAAGGCTATGAAGGTTTCTATCACCTGGCGAGCATGAAAGGCACCGTTGAACGGGCCGATATGCACTACATCATCCGTGATTTCGACCGTAAACAGTTTGAAGCGCGTAAACGTAAAATGATGGAGATCGCCAAAAAAGTGGGCAAAGGGTTACATCCTGATTGCTACATTGAATTGGTGATTGAAGACAGTTACTACAATATGCGCGAGAAAGTGGTTGAGCATCCGCATATTCTCGATATCGCCCAGCAGGCGATGCGTGACTGCGATATTGAACCGGAACTGAAACCGATCCGCGGCGGTACCGACGGCGCGCAGTTGTCGTTTATGGGATTACCGTGCCCGAACCTGTTCACTGGCGGTTACAACTATCATGGTAAGCATGAGTTTGTGACTCTGGAAGGTATGGAAAAAGCGGTGCAGGTGATCGTCCGTATTGCCGAGTTAACGGCGCAACGGAAGTAAGCGAAAAGGGATGCGGCATGTGATGCCGCATCCGGCTTAAATCCAAACTTACCCTTCGAAGAACCAATACCCGCTATTGACCAGCGCCGCGAGCATCGCGAGGAATGACGGATCTTCCAGCGCATCGCCAAAATTCTCCGCAGTCAGCGCAATGTTGCTGGCGAGTGCATCCAGTGCCGGACGGTGCGGGGAATCGATCTTCTCACCATTGGTATACACGTCGTCGCCAATGCGCAATACGCGCAGACCACCCAGACGCACCAGCACTTCACCTTGTTTCAGCGCATCGTAGATTTCATCCGGCTGATAAGGCGGCTCTGGCGGCGCGATATCCAGTTCATGGCGTGACTGGGATATAAACTCGCCAAACCATTGCTTAAAGTGTTCCGGCTGGTTGATCAATTCGAGCATCATCTCACGCAGTTTATCCATCTCTTGCGGCAGAACATCCGCAGGATGAGCGCGAGGTGAAACATCAGGATCGCTGTAGTAGTTGCCGCCCAGTTCACGTTGCAGCACATAATCGGCAAATCCGCTAATCAGTTCCCGCGTATTTGGTGCGCGAAAACCGACGGAATAGTTCATCGCATTTTCCAGCGCGTAGCCTTCATGGGGGAATCCTGGCGGAATATAAAGAATATCGCCTGGCTCCAGTTCTTCATCAATGATGGCTTCGAACGGATCGACCTGTAACAGATCCGGATGTGGGCAGTGCTGTTTCATTTGCAGCTTTTCGCCCACTCGCCAGCGACGACGTCCGGTACCCTGAATGATAAACACGTCGTACTGATCGAGATGCGGGCCGACGCCGCCGCCAGGTACAGAAAAAGAGATCATCAGATCATCAATACGCCAGTCCGGTAGTTCACGGAACGGTCGCATCAGCGCGGCGGTCGGCTCATGCCAGTGATTCACTGCTTGCACTAACAATGACCAGTTAGTTTCACCGAGATGATCGTAGCTTTCGAACGGACCGTGGCTGACCTGCCATTTGCCATCCTGGTGACTGACCAGTCGACTGTCGACTTCGCTTTCCATCGCCAGACCCGCCAACTCGTCTGGAGAGATCGGGTCAATAAAATTATTAAAGCCGCGTTTTAACACCACCGGGCGTTTCTGCCAGTGACGTTCAAGAAAATCGGGCCAGTTAAGAGTGAGTTGGTATTCCATGTTAAGCATCCACAGGCTGGTATCTGCAACCGATTATAACGGATGCTTAACGTAATGCGTGAAGTATGGACATATTTATTCATCTTTCGGCGTAGAATGCTGGCGACCAAAAATCACCTCCATCCGCGCACCGCCAAGCATGCTCTCTCCGGCGACGATTTTACCCTCATATTGCTCGGTGATTTCGCGGGCTACCGCCAGCCCTACACCTTGCCCAGGGCGTAAAGTATCAACCCGTTGACCACGGTCGAAAATGACCTCTCGCTTGCTTAATGGAATACCGGGGCCATCATCCTCGACCACAATATAGAGATGCTCGTCTGTTTGCCTTGCAGATATTTCGACAAACTCGAGGCAATATTTACAGGCATTATCCAGCACGTTGCCCATCACCTCGACAAAATCGTTCTGCTCACCGACAAAGCTGATCTCTGGCGAAATATCGAGAGAGATATTGACCCCTTTGCGTTGATACACTTTGTTCAGCGCCGAGGTGAGATTGTCCAGCAGTGGGGCGACCGGATGCAGCTCGCGGCTGAGCAATGTCCCGCCGCGCATACTGGCACGATGCAGGTAGTAGCCAATTTGCTGTGAAATGCGGCTGATTTGCTCCAGCATTACCGGTTCAGCATCACTGACGCTCATCTTCTCACTACGCAGAGAACGCAGCGTACTTTGCAGCACCGCCAGTGGCGTTTTCAGACTATGGGTCAGGTCGGTGAGCGTTGTACGATATTTGTCGTAACGTTCGCGTTCACTTTTTAACAATCGGTTCAGGTTTCGTACCAGACTGGTCAGTTCTCGCGTTGTGGCTGGATTGAGCAATTCGCGGTTATGTTCTTCCAGTTCGCGGACTTCTTTTGCCAGGGCTTCGATGGGGCGTAAACTCCACCAGGCGGCGACCCACAGCAGCGGGATCACTAACAGCAGATTGGCTGAGAGCACATAGATAAACCAGCTCCAGACCATATAGGAACTTTTTAGCTCCACCGGAATGGTATCCACCACCACAATGGTTAACTTTGGCATCCGCGATGTTGCCGGGTAGACGTTTACCGCCACCGAGTGGGTCATCTCCGCGTCGTCATCATCTTCCCGCACTTCCTGCAACTGTTGCTGTATCGTATGATCTCCACTCAGCAAGAGGCTGGTATCGTTAACATCCGCTTCAATTTCATGAAAACCATTCGATTTCAGCCAGTCAGGCTGGATCATCTTCATCAGCCAGGGCACGTCACGTTGCGCCCATAAAAGCTGCCCGTTCTCATCATAAATTAGCGTCATGGTGGGGCTTTGCTTGTCGATATTTTCGGGTAACTCGACATGCAACTTATTGTTTTCCCACTTCGCAAGGGTATAGAACAGATTGCTCTCGCCACGTAACAGCCGAAACGTAGTTTTATCGAAACTGACGCTATAACCGATCAGCGCGACCATTCCGTAGGCAAGCGAAAGCACCAGTACTACCGCTGCCGTTGCCAACAGAAAACGTACCCGCAGCGAGAGCGGGAAAAAAAGACGTAGTAATTTTTTCATCAGCGCAATTCGAACAGATAGCCCTGGCCGCGAACGGTGGTAATCACTTCTTGCGGATATTGTGCCTGAATTTTTTTGCGCAGACGTCCCATCAGTACATCAATGGTATGGCTTTCCCGCAGCTCCGCATCCGGATAGAGTTGGAGCATTAACGAATCTTTGCTCACCACTTTGCCATTATTGCGTATCAACGTTTCCATAATGGTGTATTCGAACGCGGTCAGTTTGATCACTTCGTCATTAATAGATAATTCACGGCGAGAGAGATCAACCTGAAACGGGGGTAGCGAAATGACCTGTGAAGCCAGACCGCTATTACGCCGCATTAATGCCTGCATTCGCGCCATCACCTCTTCAATATGAAATGGTTTAGTCACGTAATCATCAGCGCCAGCACTTAATACTTCGACTTTGTCCTGCCAGCTTTCACGGGCGGTTAATACCAGAATCGGCAGTGAAACATCATTGCTACGCCAGCGGCGAATCAGTGACAGACCGTCCTCGTCTGGCAATCCCAGATCGACAATCGCAATATCCGGTAAATGTTCATTGAGATAATAATCGGCTTCTTTGGCATCTTCTGCGTCATCGACCTGATGACCAGCATCCTGAATCTGAACTTTAAGGTGGTGACGTAACAACGCATTGTCTTCAACAACCAGTACGCGCATTTTTATTTCTCCCTGTCTTAATTATTAAAATAGTGTAACGCGATTATGTGGTTATGGGGGTAAACATTAAATAAACCAGCGGGGGAGGGGAGGTAAAGTGAAAAAATAAAAAGCGGATAATCTTAATAAGCAGGCCGGACAGCATCGCTATCCGGCACTGATACGAGTTTATTTCAGTTCATCAACCATGGTGATGGCGCGACCAATGTAGTTAGCCGGCGTCATCGCTTTCAGGCGGGCTTTCTCTTCTTCTGGCAACGCCAGACCGTCGATAAACTGCTTCATGCCTTCGGCGTCAACGCGCTTGCCGCGAGTAAGCTCTTTCAACTTCTCGTACGGTTTTTCGATGCCATAGCGACGCATAACTGTCTGGATTGGCTCAGCCAGCACTTCCCAGTTGTGATCCAGCTCATCCAGCAGATGGTCACGGTTCACTTCCAGTTTGCTCACGCCTTTCAGGGTGGATTGATACGCAATCAGCGCATAACCGATACCCACGCCGAGGTTACGCAGCACGGTGGAGTCGGTCAGGTCACGCTGCCAGCGGGAAACCGGCAGTTTGCTTGCCAGATGCTGCAATACCGCGTTGGAAAGGCCCAGATTCCCTTCGGAGTTTTCGAAGTCGATCGGGTTAACTTTATGCGGCATGGTGGAAGAACCAATCTCACCAGCAATGGTTTTCTGTTTGAAGTGGTTAAGGGCGATATAACCCCAGACGTCACGGTCAAAGTCGATCAGAATGGTGTTGAAGCGCGCAACGCAATCAAACAGTTCGGCAATGTAGTCGTGCGGTTCGATCTGGGTAGTGTACGGGTTCCACTGAATACCCAGCGAGGTGACGAACTCTTCGCTGAACTGATGCCAGTCAACTTCCGGGTAAGCGGCGATGTGGGCGTTATAGTTACCGACCGCGCCGTTGATTTTGCCGAGGATCTCCACCTGATTAAGCTGGCGGTACTGGCGCTCCATACGGTAGGCGACGTTTGCCATCTCTTTACCGATGGTTGACGGCGTGGCGGGCTGACCGTGGGTACGAGACAGCAGCGGGATATCGCGGTACTGAACGGCGAGATCTTTAATGCCATCAATCAGTTGACGCCAGTACGGCAGGATCACTTCATCACGCGCGGTTTTCAGCATCAACGCGTGGGAGAGGTTATTGATATCTTCCGAAGTACAGGCAAAGTGGATGAATTCAGAAACCGCGTGCAGTTCCGGGATCTCCGCCACTTTTTCTTTCAGGAAATACTCAACCGCTTTAACGTCGTGGTTAGTGGTACGCTCGATGGTTTTGATGCGTGCTGCATCTTCTTCGCTGAAACTGGCGACAATTGCATCAAGGTAACCGATTGCGTCGGCAGCAAAAGCAGGAACTTCCTTGATCGCTGCGTGCGCGGCCAGTTTTTGCAGCCAACGTACTTCAACTTGTACACGGAATTTCAGCAAACCATATTCGCTGAAAATCCCGCGCAGCGCGCTGACTTTATCGCCGTAGCGTCCATCGACAGGGGAAACGGCGGTCAGTGAGGATAATTCCATAGATCACAACTCCGGGGTTAAATGAGCAAGAATTTGTTTTGCCTGAGTGGTCAGGCGATTACGAGAAAACATCAGTTGCAGACGTCCGCCGCCAACCTGGTGCCAGAGCACGGCGGCGCGAATGCCTGCCAGCAGGGTTGCGCGAACTTTCGCCTGCACTTGTGGGCTTTGCAGTACAGCAGGGGAACCGGTTACCTGAATGCGCGGGCCAAGCGGGCTAATCACATCAACATAGATAGCAGCCATCGCGCTCATCAGCGTTTCGGACTGTAAATCGAAGTGTTCGAGCTGGCGTTGCAGGCCGTTGATCCGGTTGCCCAGAGTGTCGAGCGCACCTTTCGCTGAGGAGAGTTTGCGCTCAAGCACCATCAGGCTGAGTGTGTAGCGGGTTAACTCAGCGTTTAAGCCCTGGCGACTGCTGGCATTGAGCACGCCGAGCAAGGTTTCCAGCCCGACGCGCAGGTTGGCTTCGCTACCGCCAAAAACCGCCAGCGTCGAGCTGGGGTTCATATCAATAATACTGTTGAGTGAGACGTGTAGCGCATCGGCATCACAATGCCCCTGGTGAGCGAGTTGTTGCACCAGGCGTGCCGACTGACAAATACCGGCCAGGGCGAGGGTGATGTCATAGTAATTCTTTGCCACGTTCACTGCTTCCTTGTTTTAAGTAAAGATAATAATCAGACCGGCAGCGGCAGACGCTGCTCAATAATACCGCCACCGAGGCACACTTCACCGTTATAGAAAACGGCAGACTGGCCCGGCGTCACGGCGGCAACCGGCTCATCGAAAATCACTTCAATGCGATCATCGTCCAGCGCCTTGACGGTGCACGGGATGTCGGTCTGGCGATAGCGGGTTTTTACTGTGCAACGCATAGTACCGGTGAACGGCTCGCGATCGACCCAGTGCAGCTGCTGGGCAATCAGACCGACAGACATCAGACGCGGGTGTTCATGGCCCTGCGCAACAATCAGAATGTTGTTTTCGACGTCTTTATCGACCACATACCACGGTTCTTCGGTGCCGTCTTTGGTGCCACCGATACCCAGACCTTTACGCTGACCGAGGGTGTGATACATCAGCCCCTGGTGCTCACCAATTTCATCGCCATCGACGGTAATGATTTTGCCCGGTTGCGCCGGGAGATAACGGCCCAGGAACTCGCGGAATTTACGCTCGCCAATGAAGCAAATGCCGGTAGAGTCTTTTTTCTTCGCGGTGACCAGACCGAGATCTTCAGCAATCTTACGCACTTGCGGTTTTTCCAGTTCGCCGACCGGGAACAGGCTTTGCGCAATCTGCTCATGGCTGAGCGTATAAAGGAAGTAGCTCTGGTCTTTATTGCTGTCCAGACCACGCAGCAGGCGGCTCTTGCCATCGACATCTGCCCGACGTACGTAATGACCGGTAGCGATATAATCGGCACCTAAATCTTCAGCGGCAAATTCGAGGAAGGCTTTAAATTTGATCTCTTTGTTGCACAGAATATCCGGATTCGGCGTGCGACCGGCTTTATATTCGGCAAGGAACAGTTCGAAGACGTTGTCCCAGTACTCGGCAGCAAAGTTAACGGTGTGCAGTTCAATGCCGAGCTTGTCGCAGACAGCCTGGGCATCAGCCAGATCCGCTGCCGCTGTGCAATATTCCTCACCGTCGTCTTCTTCCCAGTTCTTCATAAACAGGCCTTCGACCTGATATCCCTGTTGTTGCAACAGCCAGGCAGAAACGGAGGAATCGACACCGCCGGACATGCCGACGATTACTTTTTTTGCGGTTTCAGACATTGGATCACTCACGACATTGAACTTCAAGGCGGCGTATTCTATCACGCAGCCTTTTAGATGACACCCTTTGTAAAAGGCCAGTTAAAATCGCCAATCATCTCTAGCGGATAGCGTTGCCTGCTTTGATAACAACGAATACTTTCCGCCACCAGCGGCGAACGCAGATTTGACGCCTGTAAAATTTCTTCGGCGCTAACCCAACGGCAGCAGTCGATATCGCTGTCATGAGGCTGGGTCGGGCATATTTGCTCAAGCTCAATAGCAAACAGGAAACGCAAAAACGGCGTTTTATCTGGCGCAATCCACTGATGCATACGAATAAAGTGTTGCGGCTGCGCGCTGATGCCGGTTTCTTCCCACAGCTCACGGGCGGCGGCTTCCACTAAGGTTTCATTGGCTTCCAGATGCCCGGCAGGTTGGTTCCATAACGCTTTACCATTAATCGTCTCTTCAACGACTAAAAATTTGCCTTCTGCGTGCACCACGCAAGCAACGGTAACGTGCGGTTTAAACATTTTGCGTCCTTAATCTGTCGCTTCTCGCCATTCGCCGTTGGCAAGATTATCCAAAGAGTAATCACCCATCGCATAGCGAATCAGTCGCAGCGTGGGGAAACCAACATGGGCGGTCATGCGGCGCACCTGGCGATTACGTCCTTCATATAAGGTGATCTTCAGCCAGCTGGTGGGAATACTTTTGCGTTCACGAATTGGTGGATTCCGCGGCCATAACCACGCGGGTTCGTCAACCAGCTCTACGCCTGCGGGCAGGGTAGGGCCATCATTTAAGGTTACGCCATTGCGCAAGGCTTCAAGTGCGTCTTGTGTGGGAATACCTTCCACCTGCACATAATAGATTTTTCCGGTGCGTTTACCCGGCTGGGTTAAACGCGCCTGCAACGCGCCGTTATTGGTCAGCACCAGTAACCCTTCGCTATCGCGGTCAAGACGACCTGCTGCATAAACGCCCTGAACCGGGATGAATTCTTTTAATGTTTTGCGTCCGGCTTCATCGGTGAACTGCGGAAGAACATCGTAGGGTTTATTGAACAGGATCACGCGCGTGGGCTGGTTTTCAAGTTTACGCCTGGTAGAACGTTGCGAGCTGAATCGCTTAACCTGGTGATTTCTAAAAGAAGTTTTTTGCATGGTATTTTCAGAGATTATGAATTGCCGCATTATAGCCTAATAACGCGCATCTTTCATGACGGCAAACAATAGGGTAGTATTGACAAGCCAATTACAAATCATTAACAAAAAATTGCTCTAATGCATCCGTATCGCAGGACGCAAACGCATATGCAACGTGGTGGCAGACGAGCAAACCAGTAGCGCTCGAAGGAGAGGTGAATGGAAAGTAAAGTAGTTGTTCCGGCACAAGGCAAGAAGATCACCCTGCAAAACGGCAAACTCAACGTTCCTGAAAATCCGATTATCCCTTACATTGAAGGTGATGGAATCGGTGTAGATGTAACCCCAGCCATGCTGAAAGTGGTCGACGCTGCAGTCGAGAAAGCCTATAAAGGCGAGCGTAAAATCTCCTGGATGGAAATTTACACCGGTGAAAAATCCACACAGGTTTACGGTCAGGATGTCTGGCTGCCTGCTGAAACCCTTGATCTGATTCGTGAATATCGCGTTGCCATTAAAGGCCCTCTGACCACTCCGGTTGGTGGCGGTATTCGTTCTCTGAACGTTGCCCTGCGCCAGGAACTGGATCTCTACATCTGCCTGCGTCCGGTACGTTACTATCAGGGCACCCCAAGCCCGGTTAAACACCCTGAACTGACCGATATGGTTATCTTCCGTGAAAACTCGGAAGACATTTATGCGGGTATCGAATGGAAAGCAGACTCTGCCGACGCTGAGAAAGTGATTAAATTCCTGCGTGAAGAGATGGGCGTGAAGAAAATTCGCTTCCCGGAACATTGCGGCATCGGTATTAAGCCGTGTTCTGAAGAAGGTACCAAACGTCTGGTTCGTGCAGCGATCGAATACGCAATTGCTAACGATCGTGACTCTGTGACCCTGGTGCACAAAGGCAACATCATGAAGTTCACCGAAGGCGCGTTTAAAGACTGGGGCTACCAGCTGGCGCGTGAAGAGTTTGGCGGTGAACTGATCGACGGCGGCCCGTGGCTGAAAGTTAAAAACCCGAATACCGGCAAAGAGATCGTCATTAAAGATGTGATTGCTGATGCATTCCTGCAACAGATCCTGCTGCGTCCGGCTGAATATGATGTTATCGCCTGTATGAACCTGAACGGTGACTACATTTCTGACGCTCTGGCTGCACAGGTCGGCGGTATCGGTATCGCCCCAGGCGCAAACATCGGTGACGAATGCGCCCTGTTTGAAGCCACCCACGGTACTGCGCCGAAATATGCCGGTCAGGACAAAGTAAACCCAGGCTCTATTATTCTCTCCGCTGAGATGATGTTACGCCATATGGGCTGGACTGAAGCCGCAGACCTGATTGTTAAAGGTATGGAAGGCGCAATCAACGCCAAGACTGTAACCTATGACTTCGAACGTCTGATGGAGGGCGCTAAATTGCTGAAATGTAGCGAGTTTGGCGACGCGATCATCAAGAACATGTAATCACTACATGTGTTAAATATTTAAACGGGCGTGTTATACGCCCGTTGTTTTATGATGATGTAAAATCTTCCCCAAAACTTTCCCCAAAACCCTTCCCCAAAACTGGCTATTTTCTATGCTGTTTTGATATCTACGATAACCCAGTCTTTACCACGATCATCATTGTATCGGTCGGTCATTTTTCTGGATTTATGGCCTAACAACTTTTGCGTATCCAGACCCTGTTCCCGATATAACCGTTCTGACAGAGATCGCTGCTCATGAAATGTGGGCGCAGTTCCTTGCTCCCATTTTATGCCACATTTTTCCCTGGCCTTTTTAAAAGCCGTTGTCAGAGTATTTGCAGAAACCTGGTCTCCTCTGTTTGCTTGAGAGGTAGTGTGACGGTAATGGACCAGATATTTACTAACAACAGCATCCCTGCACTGAGATATAACTTCACGAAGGGTAATATTCAGAGCATCGCATTTCAGGTTAAGCGGAATAGCAAGTTTTGAACCGGTTTTTTCCTGAGTAATGTGCAACATGTCGTCCCAGATATCAGAGAATTTCAAATTGCAGATATCACCTAAACGTTGTCCAGTAACAAGAGCAAGTAGCATGCCGCATTTTAAATAGGGCTGCCGTCTGCTTACGCTTTCAAATATTGCCTGCCATTCGGGCAGTGACAATCTTTGGCGGTTTACTCGATTTCGCGGTTGTTTTGTTGCCTGCGCTGGGTTAAATCCTGGCGGAACATGTCCTGCGTGTTGTGCTTCTTTGAAGACGTCGATCAACACCATTCTCACGACTTGCGCCATCCTGTTATGACCTTCAGCCTTTACAGCATCAATTATTTCGGCAATATCAAGTGCGGTAATATCCTTGAGGTGTTGCATTCCACAATGCTCACGGAAAAGACGAATGGGTTTGCCTTTTTGCCGATAGGAGTTGGGTCTTAGTTCATTATGTTGCAGCCTGTCCTCCTGGATAGAAATATATTTATCAAGCCATTCTGTCACCGTAATTTCTGAGCGCCTGCCTTTCATTCTTTCCAGACGCTCATTGACGCTTAATATTTGTCGGGTACGTTGTTCAGCAATAATGGTATTTGCTTCAGTAGCAACTTGTTTTGCTTCATTCTCATCAGTTCCTAAGCTATGAAAACGACCGGATAGTGGATGTTTGTATTGCCAATATACCTTTCCGGTTCGCTTATCTAATTTGCAATATAAATTGGGTATAGAGATTTTGTGAGATCGGGGTCTAGCAGCCATCAGCGATTATCCGTTGGAGTTTTGGGTTTGCGTTTATTGGGAGTTGCGGTTCTGCAAGCGTTCCTACAAAACGGGAATTTCGGTCAATCATCCAGTAGCGACCAACTTTTATAGCGGGTGGGGCCATCATTTTCCCTTGCGCGTATTTTTTCAGAACTCGCTCACTTGGTGCTAAGTCCCCAAATTCTTCTTTAGCCCAGTCCTGTAAAGTGATTAGTCGAGACATTTGTCCTCCTCTTAGCTGCTGAGGGAGTTTGTGACCGATATATCTGACATGATATTAAGCTCATGGCAGGTACATCTCTTGACTGGTCATAGAGATAAATTTAATGCTGAGAAATGCAGTATTGAATTTATCAATTTTTCTATTTCCTGCGTATGGCACGTAACTTCTTAATGTGTTCTGCCGTTTCGATCTCTTCTGCTATCCGATCTGCATCAGCTTTATTCACAGGTTCAAAGTCATGATTAAAGCGG
>NZ_KE137316.1:5119781-5135999 GCF_000408845.1 Escherichia sp. KTE172
TCTCTTCACGGGCGATCTGCTGGTAGTGACGCGCCCAGCTCTGAGCCTCAAGACGATCCTGAATGTAATAAGCGTTCATGGCTGAACTCCTGAAATAGCTGTGAAAATATCGCCCGCGAAATGCCGGGCTGATTAGGAAAACAGGAAAGGGGGTTAGTGAATGCTTTTGCTTGATCTCAGTTTCAGTATTAATATCCATTTTTTATAAGCGTCGACGGCCTCACGAAACATCTTTTCATCGCCAATAAAAGTGGCGATAGTGAATTTAGTCTGGATAGCCATAAGTGTTTGATCCATTTTTTGGGACTCCTGGCTGATTAAGTATGTCGATAAGGCGTTTCCATCCGTCACGTAATTTACGGGTGATTCGTTCAAGTAAAGATTCGGAAGGGCAGCCAGCAACAGGCCACCCTGCAATGGCATATTGCATGGTGTGCTCCTTATTTATACATAACGAAAAACGCCTCGAGTGAAGCGTTATTGGTATGCGGTAACGCCGCGCTCAGGCGGCTTTGATAGTCATATCATCTGAATCAAATATTCCTGATGTATCGATATCGGTAATTCTTATTCCTTCGCTACCATCCATTGGAGGCCATCCTTCCTGACCATTTCCATCATTCCAGTCGAACTCACACACAACACCATATGCATTTAAGTCGCTTGAAATTGCTATAAGCAGAGCATGTTGCGCCAGCATGATTAATACAGCATTTAATACAGAGCCGTGTTTATTGAGTCGGTATTCAGAGTCTGACCAGAAATTATTAATCTGGTGAAGTTTTTCCTCTGTCATTACGTCATGGTCGATTTCAATTTCTATTGATGCTTTCCAGTCGTAATCAATGATGTATTTTTTGATGTTTGACATCTATTCATATCCTCACAGATAAAAAATCGCCCTCACATTGGAGGGCAAAGAAGATTTCCAATAATCAGAACAAGTCGGCTCCTGTTTAGTTACGAGCGACATTGCTCAGTGTATTCACTCGTTGGAATGAATACACAGTGCAGTGTTTATTAGTATGCCTGTCTTTTAACCACATCAGGCTCGGTGGTTCTCGTGTACCCCTACAGCGAGAAATCGGATAAACTCTATTCACCCCTACAGAGAGCAAAAGAGAAACGCCGATGAACAACTCATGGTGGCAGGAACTAATGCATTTTTTCCTGCAAGGAATGACACTTAAACAGTTGATTCATATGCTAATCATCCTGATCATATTGATTATTGTTATGCCTGTAAGCGTAAAAGAATGGATAAACCTGCATAATCCAGAAATCCTTCCTCATTACTGGATGTATTACATCCTGTTGTTTTGCGTTAGCTATGTGCTTAACGGCGTTGTTAATTCCGCTTATCACGCTGTGACTGTAAGAATTGAGATATTCGCTGCTCAGAAGCGCAAATCTAAAGAAGAGAAATACGTGCAAGATTTGTTTGATTCGTTAACTCTTGGAGAAAGAGCGTATTTGGCATTCGCTGTAGCCGCTAATAACCAGCTAAAGACAGAAAAGGGAAGCCCTGAAGCAATCTCATTGCTCGAAAAAGGGCTTCTTATTCGGGTACCTTCTGCTACTGGATATCCTGAAATCGACCGTTTTGTTATCCCGGAACGCTATAGAAATGAGTGCTACATTAGGTTTGCTGGGAAGAAAGACAGTCTTATGGATGAACTTATCGCTCAGGATAAGCATGGCAAAAACAAGTAATTAGCAAATGAATTTATCATCTCGCCGTCAGTTGTTTTGATTTCCGGTAGCCTGCCGCGTAAATAGCTACGTTTGGCAGGCAAACACTTCCACTGCATTCATCTACTTTCTTGCAGCGAAGGCTTCCGAGTGATATTGCTTTTTCAGAAAGGCTTAACCGCTTTCTCGGGTCTTCCTGAACAGGTTCCTCACTGTCTGTGCCGAAGATCGAATCGATGATGTTGCAGATGGAATCACGCTCGATGGCCAGCTTTCTGCGCCGCTCATGACGGCGAGTTTTGGCATTTCCTGCAAATGTTGATTTTCCGTACACGATTACCGTCATGATGTTTTCCTCATGTGAAATGGCTTTGGTGGTGATGCGCCAGATGCTGATCTTCTGGTTGCTGTCGTTACTGCTGCAATTCACATCACCCCAAACCCATCTCGTTTGGTATCTGTTCGCGCTTTGTCAGCGCATCATCGAAGTTAAAGAGCCTGCCAATCTGTTCCGTTTGGCTGCCAGCGTCCTGCTGATGGCGATTATAATGAACCAATAGTTCGATATTATCAAGAACTATAAGTACGAATTGTTTGTGGTTCATTAACTTAATGAGATATGTTTTTGATATGTAAAGGAATTTATTTTTGTAAAGATTGAAGATTGGTCAGTAGGAGAGAAAGAATTGTTTGCTGGCGTGTTAGTTCGTGGGTTAGCACATGTGCGGATGTTAAATAAGGTAGACGATCGTGAGGAAAAGAAAAACCGGCGCTGAGGCCGGGTATAATTATTTGATTATTTCTTTTATAAAGACTTCTTTCGGTTGGTATTTTTTATCTGATGATTTGAGCTGGTACGTTATTGTTATATCAGCACGTACAGAAAATTTACCTGCAAAATCTGATGGGTTTACGTTGGGGCCAAGAACCATATTTACTCTTCGATCTATTAATCCAGGGATAACAGCAGCCCAACCTTTCTCTGGATTGTCGAGGTCTAATGCACGGATTTCAACATCAACATCAAAATGATCCTGAGTATATGACTCTGGTGTGAAGACAACTTCAGTTGGGGCTTTTTTAATGGTTTCAGCGGGAATGGTCACTGTACCACCCCCTGTACCTATGACCATCGTAGATCCTTCGTCTGCCCTAGCTGGGGCAAGCGTCTTAATGGAACTTTTGGCAAGAGTCTTCTTATTGGTTACCGTGCTTTCTATGATTGCTTGAAGACGGTCAGGTGAAATATTAGCCTCACCGGCACCAATATTGATGATTGTATTGTTATTTGCTTCAAAGTGGGAGGTGTTGCTTGGAGCCATAGCCTTAGTTGCTAGAACTAAGCCATATCCAACCAGACCAATAACAACAGCACCAACGAGAGCGTTTCTCATTTTCCCATTTCCGATCTTTGCATGAGCGCCAGCAAGAAACTTGTCCATTTCTTCTTGGCTACCAAAGAGGAGTTTAATAACAATATCTTCATAAAGGCTTCCTGCTTCTAATCGCGCAACATGCACCGATATATCAAGGATATTAGCCCCTGTCAGTTCCTGCAAAACACCTTCTGATTGTTTTGCGATGGCCTCCCACCCTTGAAGGGAGGTAATCACATCTTTGATGCTTACAGGTTCTTTAGTTGAATAATATATGTTTTCGGTAAAGGTTAAAGATAATTCTTGGGACATCCGAGCCCTCGCTGTTTCTTTCGATTTGCTGTGTTAAGCTAATATTTTAATATCCATGTTTCTGTTTGCTTGCAGTGTGTTTCTCACCACCATCCAAACGTACTGGTTACTAGCTATGTGATGATGAAGTCATGAACTTTTCAGCCATTCCCTGGCCTCGATGTCATCTAGGTGGCGAGATTGCTTCAGAATACCAGCTACATACTCCACCTTTGCTACTTGATGATAAGGCAACGTTATTGGCCTGTGGTCTTGGTTGATGCTTGTAAATTGGTATTCTCCGTCTCTGTCATAGCCAAGAACCTTGATCATGTTGTGCCCTTCAATGGTTCTGACAAACACCTCATCACCTGGGAATACTTTGGTGTTAGGCTCAATGAGTACATATTCTCCTGATTTTATTCTGGGCCACATGCTGTCTCCTTTTACACGAAGACCAAAGGCATCTGGATCATCGCTATAAATCTTGAGCCACCCATCGCGCTCTTCGGTCATCTCGATGGCACCATCAACACCAAGAATTGCCTCACCAACCACGCGCACTAACCCTTTTTTTAATTTGCCAACAATTGAAAAAGTATCTTCATCATTCGCTCCATTTAACGAAGTGCCGTGCTGAAGCCAAACAACATCAACGTTTAGAAATTTCGCAAGCGCATTCATTTTTTCCTGGCGTGGTAAAGACTCAGCATTAAACCATTTGCTAACGCCTTTGGACGAAAGAGAAAGGGCACGGGCTATGGCCATTCCCCTACCATGTTCATCAAGACCAGCTTCTTTACAGGCTTGCGCTAGCCGCTGGGCGAATTCTTTGCGCACTTTTTCATTCTGAACCATGAGTACGATACTAAAGCACTTGCAAAAACTTTCAGTTCAACCATAATGCGTACTGAAAGTACGAAAAAGGACATTCCTATGCAAAATCTTGATGAGCCGATTAAAGGTGTCGGCATCCCTGAAGTTGCGAAGGCTTGTGGAGTTAGCGAAAGGGCTGTCTATAAGTGGCTCAAAAACGGCTTCCTCCCTAAGACTGAGTTTTTTGGGAAAACGAAATACGCATCAAAAATCGAAGAGATTTCTGGTGGCAAATATCAAGCAAGCGAAATGCTTGAAATAAGCAAAAAGAACCTTCTGGCAGCATAAGTAACACCGCTCTTTATCAATCTGCACCGCCGACAACGCGGTAACTAATTAAGAACTCATCGAAAGATGCGTATTAGTGATTATTTACCTATGGAAATAGTAAGAAATGGAACAAACAAATTACAGCAAACTATCACAGCGCGACGTTGATCGCGCAGAAACAGATTTACTTATCAACCTGTCAACGCTTACTCAGCGCGGTCTGGCAAAGATGATTGGCTGTCATGAATCGAAGATAAGCAGAACAGACTGGAGGTTTATAGCTTCGGTCTTGTGTGCTTTTGGCATGGCATCAGACATCAGTCCGATTAGCAGAGCTTTTAAGTATGCGCTTGATGAAATCACCAATAAAAAACGCCCGGTGTGCAAGACCGAGCGTTCTGAACAAATCCAGATGGAGTTCTGAGGTCATTACTGGATCTATCAACAGGAGTCATTATGACAAATACAGCAAAAATACTCAACTTCGGCAGAGGTAACTTTGCCGGACAGGAGCGTAATGTGGCAGATCTCGATGATGGTTACGCCAGACTATCAAATATGCTGCTTGAGGCTTATTCGGGCGCAGATCTGACCAAGCGACAGTTTAAAGTGCTGCTTGCCATTCTGCGTAAAACCTATGGGTGGAATAAACCAATGGACAGAATCACCGATTCTCAACTTAGCGAGATTACAAAGTTACCTGTCAAACGGTGCAATGAAGCCAAGTTAGAACTCGTCAGAATGAATATTATCAAGCAGCAAGGCGGCATGTTTGGACCAAACAAAAACATCTCAGAATGGTGCATCCCTCAAAACGAGGGAAAATCCCCTAAAACGAGGGATAAAACATCCCTCAAATTGGGGGATTGCTATCCCTCAAAACAGGGGGACACAAAAGACACTATTACAAAAGAAAAAAGAAAAGATTATTCGTCCGAGAATTCTGGCGAATCCTCTGACCAGCCAGAAAACGATCTTTCTGTGGTTAAACCGGATGCTGCAATTCAGAGCGGCAGTAAGTGGGGAACAGCAGAAGACCTGACCGCCGCAGAGTGGATGTTTGACATGGTGAAGACCATCGCGCCATCAGCCAGAAAACCGAATTTTGCTGGGTGGGCTAACGATATCCGCCTGATGCGTGAACGTGACGGACGTAACCACCGCGATATGTGTGTGCTTTTCCGCTGGGCCTGCCAGGACAACTTCTGGTCCGGTAACGTGCTGAGTCCGGCCAAACTCCGCGACAAGTGGACCCAGCTCGAAATCAACCGTAACAAGCAACAGGCTGGCGTGACAGCCGGAAAACCAAAACTCGACCTGACAAACACTGACTGGATTTACGGGGTGGATCTATGAAAAACATCGCCGCACAGATGGTTAACTTTGACCGTGAGCAGATGCGTCGGATCGCCAACAACATGCCGGAACAGTACGACGAAAAGCCACAGGTACAGCAGGTAGCGCAGATCATCAACGGTGTGTTCAGCCAGTTACTGGCAACTTTCCCGGCGAGCCTGGCTAACCGTGACCAGAACGAACTGAACGAAATCCGCCGCCAGTGGGTTCTGGCTTTCCGGGAAAACGGGATCACCACAATGGAACAGGTTAACGCAGGAATGCGCGTAGCCCGTCGGCAGAATCGACCATTTCTGCCATCACCCGGGCAGTTTGTTGCATGGTGCCGGGAAGAAGCATCCGTTATCGCCGGACTGCCAAACGTCAGCGAGCTGGTTGATATGGTTTACGAGTATTGCCGGAAGCGAGGCCTGTATCCGGATGCGGAGTCTTATCCGTGGAAATCAAATGCGCACTACTGGCTGGTTACCAACCTGTATCAGAACATGCGGGCCAATGCGCTTACTGATGCGGAATTACGCCGTAAGGCCGCAGATGAGCTTGTCCATATGACTGCGAGAATTAACCGTGGTGAGGCGATCCCTGAACCAGTAAAACAACTTCCTGTCATGGGCGGTAGACCTCTAAATCGTGCACAGGCTCTGGCGAAGATCGCAGAAATCAAAGCTAAGTTCGGACTGAAAGGAGCAAGTGTATGACGGGCAAAGAGGCAATTATTCATTACCTGGGGACGCATAATAGCTTCTGTGCGCCGGACGTTGCCGCGCTAACAGGCGCAACAGTAACCAGCATAAATCAGGCCGCGGCTAAAATGGCACGGGCAGGTCTTCTGGTTATCGAAGGTAAGGTCTGGCGAACGGTGTATTACCGGTTTGCTACCAGGGAAGAACGGGAAGGAAAGATGAGCACGAACCTGATTTTCAAGGAGTGTCGCCAGAGTGCCGCGATGAAACGGGTATTGGCGGTATATGGAGTTAAAAGATGACCATCTACATTACTGAGCTAATAACAGGCCTGCTGGTAATCGCAGGCCTTTTTATTTGGGGGAGAGGGAAGTCATGAAAAAACTAACCTTTGAAATTCGATCTCCAGCACATCAGCAAAACGCTATTCACGCAGTACAGCAAATCCTTCCAGACCCAACCAAACCAATCGTAGTAACCATTCAGGAACGCAACCGCAGCTTAGACCAAAACAGGAAGCTATGGGCCTGCTTAGGTGACGTCTCTCGTCAGGTTGAATGGCATGGTCGCTGGCTGGATGCAGAAAGCTGGAAGTGTGTGTTTACCGCAGCATTAAAGCAGCAGGATGTTGTTCCTAACCTTGCCGGGAATGGCTTTGTGGTAATAGGCCAGTCAACCAGCAGGATGCGTGTAGGCGAATTTGCGGAGCTATTAGAGCTTATACAGGCATTCGGTACAGAGCGTGGCGTTAAGTGGTCAGACGAAGCGAGACTGGCTCTGGAGTGGAAAGCGAGATGGGGAGATCGGGCTGCATGACTATCAAATCAAATACGCCAGCACACGACAAGGACTGCTGGCAAACGCCGCTTTGGCTTTTTGATGCACTGGATATTGAGTTTGGATTCTGGCTGGATTCGGCAGCGAGCGACAAAAATGCTCTGTGTGCTCACTGGCTAACTGAGGCCGACGACGCGCTCAATTCTGAGTGGGTAAGCCACGGTGCAATCTGGAATAACCCACCGTACAGCAATATCAGGCCGTGGGTGGAAAAAGCCGCTGAGCAGTGCATACAACAGCGACAGACGGTAGTTATGCTTGTGCCAGAGGATATGTCAGTCGGATGGTTCAGCAAGGCTCTGGAGAGTGTCGACGAAGTTCGCATTATCACTGATGGACGGATTAATTTTATCGAACCATCGACAGGGCTGGAGAAGAAGGGAAACAGCAAAGGCTCCATGCTGCTGATTTGGCGACCGTTCATCAGTCCTCGACGGATGTTTACTACCGTATCCAAAGCGGCATTGATGGCGATCGGGCAGGGCGTCAGGAGGGCGGCATGAGGCGACAGCGACGAAGTTTCACCGACATCATCTGCGAAAACTGCAAATACCTTCCAACGAAACGCTCCAGAAATAAACGCAAGCCAATCCCAAAAGAATCTGACGTAAAAACCTTCAATTACACAGCTCACCTGTGGGATATCCGGTGGCTAAGATATCGTGCGAGGAAATGACAATGGATTATTCACAGTTAAGTGATTTTGAAATTAACAGAATGGTAGGAGACATAATTTTTAAAGGCCTTTGGGCAAGTAAACCGGAAACATCAGGGAATAACACCAACAAATGGTATTACGGAAATGCTGATACAACTTTTGAGCCATTAAATCATTTGCCTGACTACTGCAATGATCCGAGCGCTTCATGGCCGATTATTGAGAAATACAGGATTTCTATCTTAGACCAGTTAACTGAATGGTGTGTGGATGCAAAAGGCGTAAGCCCAATATTTGATACCAGACCTCTCCGCGCCGCCATTATTGTCTTTCTCCTGATGCAGGAGGCCAATAATGCTTAGCCCATCTCAATCCCTTCAATACCTGAAAGGAAGCATAGAGCGGGCTTCAATGTGCACAGAGTGGATTCTATCTAGGTTTAGCGCATACAGAAGATTGCCGGTAAAGGGCATGCCAAGCAAGTCGATGCTGCATATGCAAAAGAATGCGCGCGGGAAGGTATGGCGAGAACGCAGGTTATCTGGCTGAAAGAGGGGGTAATTAAGGCGTGAATACTTACCACATCACACTACCCTGGCCTCCGAGCAATAATCGCTATTATCGCCATAATCGCGGGCGCACGCACGTCAGCGCAGAGGGGCAGGCATACCGCGATAACGTCGCCCGAATCATTAAAAACGCAATGCTGGATATCGGCCTGGCGATGCCTGTGAAAATCCGCATTGAGTGCCACATGCCGGATCGCCGTCGCCGTGACCTGGATAATCTGCAAAAAGCCGCTTTTGACGCACTCACCAAAGCAGGTTTCTGGCTGGATGATGCTCAGGTCGTTGATTACCGCGTTGTGAAGATGCCTGTTACCAAAGGTGGGAGGCTGGAATTGACCATCACCGAAATGGGGAATGAATGATGTTTGAGTTTTATATGGCAGAACGTCTTCGCCACCGCTGGGTGCGTCTGCGCTTATATCGTTTCCCCGGTTCTGTTTTGACCGATTACCGAATACTGAAGAATTACGCCAAAACACTGACAGGAGCAGGAGTATGAAGTCAGAGATAACAATCAACTAATACTGTTTTGCTGATTTTTGCTTGTAATTGGCGTTCTGGTCTGATTTTTGTGGAGTAAGTTGATGCGTGATATTCAGATGGTTCTTGAGCGTTGGGGAGCGTGGGCGGCTAATAATCATGAAGATGTGACCTGGTCGTCCATTGCCGCCGGTTTTAAGGGATTAATTCCTTCAAAAGTAAAATCTCGCCCGCAATGTTGTGACGATGACGCGATGATCATTTGCGGGTGCATGGCCCGTCTGAAAAATAACAACAGCGATTTGCATGATTTGTTAGTGGACTATTATGTCGGCGGCATGACTTTTATGGCGCTTGCGCGTAAGCATGGTAGATCTGATTGTTGGATTGGCAGGATGCTCCAAAAAGCTGAGGGCGTAGTGGAGGGCATGCTGATGGTGTTGGATCTCAGATTGGAGATGGATGCTGATTGTTTGAGATAATTAAAGGAAAAGTTGCTGTCTGGTTATCATTAGACTAATGTTTCAAATGTTAGAATCGCAACGTAGTTATGATCATATAACAGCTTGTTCCCTGATTTAGCCAGCCTCCCCAAAGGCTGGTTTTTTTTCTAATAAGTATCAATCCGGTTAGGTATTTTATTGTTTGACCCATAATAGTTCATTGACATTGAATCCCAATTTTTGAGCAGTACGCACATAGTCTGCTTTTACATTATCTGGAATAGTTGGAGTCCGTGCCAGAATCCATAGGTATTCTCTGTTCGGACCACTGACAAGAGCATACTTATACTCATCATCCAGTTTGATTACATTATAGCCACCATAGAAGGGGCCAAAAAACGAAACCTTCAACGCTGCAGTTGTATTATCTCCTGTAAAGTATGCTTTACCTTCGCTCTCGCTCCATTTGTTTTTCGTTGGGTCATATCCACGATTAAGTACACTAATCCCTCCGTCGTTCCGTTTCCCATAAGTGGCGCTGACCTGTTCCAGACCACGTTCAAATCGGTTCTCAAGCCGAGCTATTTCATACCATTTTCCGAGGTAGCGGTTGGTGTCAAAATTTGTAATCGGCTGCACACCTTTAGGTGGTGTCGGGGCCTTACATGCTATCAGAGTGAAAGAGAGTGCAATGCCAGTCAACACAGGCCATAACTTCATAATATATCCTGTACTTTTGATAGTTGAGAGTAAGTATTAAAGATAGATGATTACTACCGATCACCTAAAGAACTTTCCTACTATATTAGGAATAGTCCATAACAAAAAAATTGTCAGTGATGACGGCAGAAAGGCAGTTTAGGTCGTGTACTACACTGTTAACCTGTTAATGAATTAGTCAAGGGGTAGGCAATGATAAAAAAACCTGTCGTTGGGATCAGTGGTTGTTTGGCCGGTTCTTCTGTCCGTTTTGATGGTGGTCACAAAAGAGCTAGCTTTTTAATGGACAAATTACTGGAATGGGTAACATTCAAACCAGTATGTCCGGAAATGGCTATAGGGCTTCCAGTTCCGCGTCCTGCTCTACGTCTTGTTCGCTCGGCGCAAGGAAATATACGGATGTGTTTCAGCCACGACCAGAATGAGGATGTTACAGAGAAAATGACAGAGTTTAGTCGTTCTTATCTTGACAAATTAAAGGATGTATCGGGATTTGTGGTTTGTGCAAAATCTCCTAGCTGTGGTATGGAACGCGTGCGTGTATATGATGAAAATGGTAATCGTGGTCGTAAAGATGGAGTGGGACTATTTACGAGCACGTTGATGGAAAGGTTTTCCTGGCTACCGGTTGAAGAGGATGGGCGACTACATGATCCAGTGCTTCGTGAAAACTTTGTTGAAAGAGTATTTGCTTTACATGAGCTCAATCATCTTTATAAAGCGAAATTATCAAGAAGGGAATTATTAGCTTTTCATAGCCGTTATAAGCTTCAGTTGTTGGCGCATAGCCAGGCCGGTTATAAAGAGATGGGGCCATTTGTGGCTGCAATACATGAGTGGGCAGACCTTGAATCATACTTTGAGGTGTATCGTGAGAAGCTGATGGCGATTCTCAGAAAACCTGCATCACGTAAAAATCACACGAATGTGCTGATGCATATACAGGGATATTTTAGTAACTGCTTAAATACACGTCAGCGTAAAGAGTTGAGCGATGTTATACTTAACTATCGAGCTGGCACGCTACCTCTTCTTGCGCCATTAACTTTGCTGAAGCATTACTTGGCAGAGTATCCTGATGATTATTTGCTTATACAGAATTACTTCCACCCCTATCCTGATGAACTGGCTCTAAGACTCTTGGTGAACTAGGCGTTTGGAATGCACCAACAAGATGATTTTCTCCTTAGAGAATGTTTACAATCGTAAAAACTTCACTATGATATCTATAGTTGTACAGTTTGTAAAAAAATTCGGTTCATGCTTAAGGTAATGTTAATATGTTAATTAATGATTAATAATCAAGCAAGCCAAAAATAGTTCTGTTTAATCTAGTATTACATAAATATTTTAAAGAAAATATCAAAGTTCATGATGATATAATGAGATTTTTCTCATTGAAAATATGGCAATTTTAATATTTCCACCTATACTTACTTAACTCAAATCTAATTATGTCAGGTGGATGGTATGCCATGCATATGTTCTATCATTTTGGTTTTGAACTCGTTTGATATCCGGCTTGGTAAAGAAAAAATCTCTCTAAAAAAAGGAAGTGTTGTTGCTATAGAATACAATTTAAAAGTTTTCTTTTCTTCAAATAAAGATAATATAATGATCGTGGATATTGAAGAGAAAACAGTTAATGACTTCTTTAAAAACAATACACTCTCACCTTTTTCTGTAAGAAGATTTTATTCAGCATACTTGATAGTAAACTGTACAGACTATTCATTGTTAAAGAACTTGATAGGTTGCTTGAATTGTGATGGTGAAACTACGGCTGTAGTTAAAAATTCAATATTATTTGCATGTCTTGCTATTTTATCCTCGGAAAAAATGTTTCAGAGTTTTTTGTTTGGGTGTCTTAATAGTTTAGGAAGCAAAGTTAAGGCTATTATTCACTCGGACATATCTGCAGCATGGAGACTTTGTGATATTTCTTCAAGACTATGTCTGAGTGAAAGTTTGTTAAAAAGAAAACTAAAACACGAAGGCTTATCATTTAGCAAATTAATTCTTGAAGAACGAATGGTGATGGCTGAAAGGTTATTAAGCTACAATTTCTATCCTGTTGGGAAAGTTGCTAAAATATGTGGTTATGAAAGCGCGTCATATTTTATAAGTGTTTTCAGAAGATATTTTGGTGTTCCCCCCCATGAATATTCATCAAGATTTTTTTTAGAAAAAGGCAAGATGTAACGTGATGCGTTTTGATGATTTTGTAATTTTCATATTTGATGATTATATGATGCTTTCAGCTACGCCAGAATAATCGCTGGCGTTTTTCTTTTCTAATGTAACTTCTGTATCTTTCCCTCTTTCATTCCAAACCGTGTACACCATCCGTTATTCGCGGAGGTGAGGCTATGAAATCCATGGACAAGTTAACAACGGGCATTGCCTACGGCACCTCTGCAGGCAGTGCTGGCTACTGGTTTTTACAGTGGCTTGATCAGGTCAGTCCGTCACAGTGGGCGGCGATTGGAGTGCTTGGAAGCCTTGTGTTGGGTTTTCTCACTTATCTGACAAACCTTTATTTCAAGATTAAAGAAGATAAGCGTAAGGCTGCGAGAGGTGAATAATGTCGCCATCATTACGCAAGGCTGTAGCAGCTGCTATTGGTGGTGGGGCTGTTGCCATAGCGTCTGTGCTCATCACTGGTCCGAGTGGTGACGATGGTCTGGAAGGTGTCAGCTACATACCATATAAAGATATTGTTGGTGTATGGACTGTATGTCACGGGCATACAGGAAAAGACATCATGCTCGGTAAAACGTATACCAAAGCAGAATGCAAAGCACTCTTGAATAAAGACCTTGCCACTGTCGCCAGACAAATTAACCCGTACATCAAAGTCGATATACCGGAAACAACGCGCGGCGCTCTTTACTCATTCGTTTACAACGTGGGTGCTGGCAATTTCAGAACATCGACGCTTCTTCGCAAAATAAACCAGGGCGATATCAAAGGCGCATGTGATCAGTTACGTCGCTGGACATATGCTGGCGGTAAGCAATGGAAAGGTCTCATGACTCGTCGTGAGATTGAGCGTGAAATCTGTTTGTGGGGTCAGCAATGAACAGAGTAACCGCGATTATCTCCGCTCTGGTTATCTGCATCATCGTCTGCCTGTCATGGGCTGTTAATCATTACCGTGATAACGCCATTACCTACAAAGCCCAGCGCGACAAAAATGCCAGAGAACTGAAGCTGGCGAACGCGGCAATTACTGACATGCAGATGCGTCAGCGTGATGTTGCTGCGCTCGATGCAAAATACACGAAGGAGTTAGCTGATGCGAAAGCTGAAAATGATGCTCTGCGTGATGATGTTGCCGCTGGTCGTCGTCGGTTGCACATCAAAGCAGTCTGTCAGTCAGTGCGTGAAGCCACCACCGCCTCCGGCGTGGATAATGCAGCCTCCCCCCGACTGGCAGACACCGCTGAACGGGATTATTTCACCCTCAGAGAGAGGCTGATCACGATGCAAAAACAACTGGAAGGAACCCAGAAGTATATTAATGAGCAGTGCAGATAGAGCTGCCCATATCGATGGGCAACTCATGCAATTATTGTGAGCAATAGACACGCGCTTCCAGCGGAGTATAAATGCCTAAAGTAATAAAACCGAGCAATCCATTTACGAATGTTTGCTGGGTTTCTGTTTTAACAACATTTTCTGCGCCGCCACAAATTTTGGCTGCATCAACAGTTTTCTCCTGTCCAATTCCCGAAACGAAGAAGTGATGGGTGATGGTTTCCTTTGGTGTTACTGCTGTCGGTTTGTTTCCAACAGTAAACGTCTGTTGAGCACATCCTGTAATAAGCATTGCCAGAGCGGCAGAAAACAACATTTTTTTCATCTTATTATCCTGCATTGTTAAAAACGGCAGAATCCTATGTGACAACAATTAAACGATAGTTAAATGGATTGATGAAAATTAAAACTATATAGGTGGATGCTCAGCCTATTGGAGGAGGGGGGCACTCAGAATCCTGTGGAATGAAATAAACCGCTCTTTCTGTCCATTACCCTTTTAGCTGCGCTGTATCGTCGCCGTATTCCCGCATTAACCATGACCGTAGCCCGACGGGGAATTCCTTCTGCGTGAGTGTGCGGGAATAATCAAAAACGATGCACACCGGGTTTTACTGTGCTGACAGACGCAGGGTTACCCTCATAGTCGCTTTTCCGGTGCGATGGTGGAAGAAACCGGGATGTTTATTCATCATCACTTTGGATTGATGTACATGCTCTCTTTTCTGACGTTAGTCTCCGACGGCAGGCTTCAATGACCCAGGCTGAGAAATTCCCAGACCCTTTTTGCTCAAGAGCGATGTTAATTTGTTCAATCATTTGGTTAGGAAAGCGGATGTTGCGGGTTGTTGTTCTGCGGGTTCTGTTCTTCGTTGACATGAGGTTGCCCCGTATTCAGTGTCGCTGATTTGTATTGTCTGAAGTTGTTTTTACGTTAAGTTGATGCAGATCAATTAATACGATACCTGCGTCATAATTGATTATTTGACGTGGTTTGATGGCGTAGATGCACGTTGTGACATGTAGATGATAATTATTATCATTTTGTGGGTCCTTTCCGGCGATCCGACAGGTTACGGGGCGGCGACCTCGCGGGTTTTCGCTATTTATGAAAATTTTCCGGTTTAAGGTGTTTCCGTTCTTCTTCGTCGTAACTTAATGTATTTATTTAAAATACCCCCTGAAAAGAAAGGAAACGACAGGTGCTGAAAGCGAGCTTTTTGGCCTCTGTCGTTTCCTTTCTCTGTTTTTGTCCGTGGAATGAGCAATGGAAGTCAACAAAAAGCAGCTGGCTGACATTTTCGGTGCGAGTATCCGTACCATTCAGAACTGGCAGGAACAGGGAATGCCCGTTCTGCGAGGCGGTGGCAAGGGTAATGAGGTGCTTTATGACTCTGCCGCCGTCATAAAATGGTATGCCGAAAGGGATTCTGAAATTGAGAACGAAAAGCTGCGCCGGGAGGTTGAAGAACTGCGGCAGGCCAGCGAGGCAGATCTCCAGCCAGGAACTATTGAGTACGAACGCCATCGACTTACGCGTGCGCAGGCCGACGCACAGGAACTGAAGAATGCCAGAGACTCCGCTGAAGTGGTGGAAACCGCATTCTGTACTTTCGTGTTGTCGCGGATCGCAGGTGAAATTGCCAGTATTCTCGACGGGCTCCCCCTGTCGGTGCAGCGGCGTTTTCCGGAACTGGAAAACCGACATGTTGATTTCCTGAAACGGGATATCATCAAAGCCATGAACAAAGCAGCCGCGCTGGATGAACTGATACCGGGGTTGCTGAGTGAATATATCGAACAGTCAGGTTAACAGGCTGCGGCATTTTGTCCGCGCCGGGCTTCGCTCACTGTTCAGGCCGGAGCCACAGACCGCCGTTGAATGGGCGGATGCTAATTACTATCTCCCGAAAGAATCCGCATACCAGGAAGGGCGCTGGGAAACACTGCCCTTTCAGCGGGCCATCATGAATGCGATGGGCAGCGACTACATCCGTGAGGTGAATGTGGTGAAGTCTGCCCGTGTCGGTTATTCCAAAATGCTGCTGGGTGTTTATGCCTACTTTATAGAGCATAAGCAGCGCAACACCCTTATCTGGTTGCCGACGGATGGTGATGCCGAGAACTTTATGAAAACCCACGTTGAGCCGACTATTCGTGATATTCCGTCGCTGCTGGCGCTGGCCCCGTGGTATGGCAAAAAGCACCGGGATAACACGCTCACCATGAAGCGTTTCACTAATGGGCGTGGCTTCTGGTGCCTGGGCGGTAAAGCGGCAAAAAACTACCGTGAAAAGTCGGTGGATGTGGCGGGTTATGATGAACTTGCTGCTTTTGATGATGATATTGAACAGGAAGGCTCTCCGACGTTCCTGGGTGACAAGCGTATTGAAGGCTCGGTCTGGCCAAAGTCCATCCGTGGCTCCA
>NZ_KE137317.1:0-4619 GCF_000408845.1 Escherichia sp. KTE172
TAGCTGAACAGGAGGGACAGCTGATAGAAACAGAAGCCACTGGAGCACCTCAAAAACACCATCATACACTAAATCAGTAAGTTGGCAGCATCACCCGACTGGTGAAAGAAGAGTTCCCCGAAATGGACTCTTTGCCTCAGGAGGTTCGTGATGTTACATCCCGCCTGAGTGCGGACTACTTAATCCATGATTTGCAGACGGGTCACTTCGTGACAGTACTGCGTTTTATTTCGCCACTGATGGTTCGTCTTGGCGTACCTGAAAGGCGATTTTATCAACTGCTGGCAGCAGTGTTGAGTGATTACATGAAAAAACATCCACAAATGTCAGAGCGTTTTGCGCTTTTCTCACTTTTCAGGCCACAAATCATTCGCGTGGTGCTGAACCCGGTAAAACTGACCTGGCCTGATCTGGATGGCGGCAGCCGCATGCTGCCGAATTACCTTGAGGATCTGCAAAATCCGCTGTGGCTGGTAACTCAGGAATATGAATCATGAAAAAAAGTGTCGATTTTATTGGTGTAGGGACAGGGCCATTTAATCTCAGCATTGCTGCGTTGTCACATCAGATCGAAGAACTGGACTGTCTCTTCTTTGATGAACATCCTCATTTTTCCTGGCATCCGGGTATGCTGGTACCGGATTGTCATATGCAGACCGTCTTTCTGAAAGATCTGGTCAGTGCTGTTGCACCTACAAATCCCTACAGTTTTGTTAACTATCTGGTGAAGCACAAAAAGTTCTATCGCTTCCTTACAAGCAGACTACGTACAGTATCCCGTGAAGAGTTTTCTGACTACCTCCGCTGGGCTGCTGAAGATATGAATAACCTGTATTTCAGTCATACCGTTGAAAACATTGATTTCGATAAAAAACGTCGATTGTTTCTGGTGCAAACCAGCCAGGGAGAATATTTTGCCCGCAATATCTGCCTTGGTACAGGAAAACAACCTTATTTACCACCCTGTGTGAAGCATATGACACAATCCTGTTTCCATGCCAGTGAAATGAATCTTCGTCGGCCGGACCTTAGTGGAAAACGGATAACCGTGGTTGGTGGAGGACAGAGTGGTGCAGACCTGTTCCTTAATGCATTACGCGGGGAATGGGGAGAAGCGGCGGAAATAAACTGGGTCTCCCGGCGTAATAATTTTAACGCACTGGATGAGGCTGCTTTTGCTGATGAGTATTTTACACCTGAATATATTTCAGGCTTCTCCGGACTGGAGGAAGATATTCGCCATCAGTTACTGGATGAGCAGAAAATGACATCGGATGGCATCACTGCCGATTCTTTACTGACCATTTATCGTGAGTTGTACCACCGTTTTGAAGTTCTGAGAAAACCAAGAAATATCCGTCTGCTACCCAGCCGCTCGGTAACAACTCTGGAAAGTAGTGGTCCTGGCTGGAAGTTGCTGATGGAGCATCATCTGGATCAGGGCAGGGAGAGCCTGGAAAGTGATGTGGTGATTTTCGCCACAGGTTACCGTTCTGCGTTGCCACAAATACTTCCCTCACTGATGCCCCTGATCACCATGCACGATAAGAACACCTTTAAAGTGCGTGATGACTTCACTCTGGAATGGAGTGGCCCGAAAGAGAACAACATCTTCGTGGTCAACGCCAGTATGCAAACCCATGGCATCGCCGAACCCCAGCTCAGCCTGATGGCATGGAGATCTGCACGTATTCTTAATCGCGTAATGGGACGTGATTTATTCGATCTCAGTATGCCGCCCGCCCTGATTCAGTGGCGCAGCGGCACCTAGGGAAAACGCAGCCGGAGGCTGCTTCTTTAACTCGCTACACAGCATCTTTGGGCTGATTTTTTCCGCCCGTATGGAGGAATAATGATGATAAGCAAAAAGTATACGCTTTGGGCTCTCAACCCACTGCTTCTTACCATGATGGCGCCAGCAGTCGCTCAACAAACCGATGATGAAACGTTCGTGGTGTCTGCCAACCGCAGCAATCGCACCGTAGCGGAGATGGCGCAAACCACCTGGGTTATCGAAAACGCCGAACTGGAACAGCAGATTCAGGGCGGCAAAGAGCTTAAAGACGCACTGGCTCAGCTGATCCCTGGCCTTGACGTCAGCAGCCGGAGCCGCACCAACTACGGTATGAATGTGCGTGGCCGCCCGCTGGTCGTGCTGGTTGACGGCGTGCGTCTCAACTCTTCACGTACCGACAGCCGACAACTGGACTCTATAGATCCTTTTAATATCGACCATATTGAAGTGATCTCCGGTGCGACGTCCCTGTACGGCGGCGGCAGTACCGGTGGCCTGATCAACATCGTGACCAAAAAAGGCCAGCCGGAAACCATGATGGAGTTTGAGGCTGGCACCAAAAGTGGCTTTAGCAGCAGTAAAGATCACGATGAACGCATTGCCGGAGCTGTCTCCGGCGGAAATGAGCATATCTCCGGACGTCTTTCCGTGGCATATCAGAAATTTGGCGGCTGGTTTGACGGTAACGGCGATGCCACCTTGCTTGATAACACCCAGACCGGCCTGCAGTACTCCGATCGGCTGGACATCATGGGAACTGGTACGCTGAACATCGATGAATCCCGGCAGCTTCAGTTGATCACACAGTACTATAAAAGCCAGGGCGACGACGATTACGGGCTTAATCTCGGGAAAGGCTTCTCTGCCATCAGAGGGACCAGCACGCCATTCGTCAGTAACGGGCTGAATTCCGACCGTATTCCCGGCACTGAGCGGCATTTGATCAGCCTGCAGTACTCTGACAGCGCTTTTCTGGGACAGGAGCTGGTCGGTCAGGTTTACTACCGCGATGAGTCGTTGCGATTCTACCCGTTCCCGACGGTAAATGCGAACAAACAGGTGACGGCTTTCTCTTCGTCACAGCAGGACACCGACCAGTACGGCATGAAACTGACTCTGAACAGCAAACCGATGGACGGCTGGCAAATCACCTGGGGGCTGGATGCTGATCATGAGCGCTTTACCTCCAACCAGATGTTCTTCGACCTGGCTCAGGCAAGCGCTTCCGGAGGGCTGAACAACAAGAAGATTTACACCACCGGGCGCTATCCGTCGTATGACATCACCAACCTGGCGGCCTTCCTGCAATCAGGCTATGACATCAATAATCTCTTTACCCTCAACGGTGGCGTACGCTATCAGTACACTGAAAACAAGATTGATGATTTCATCGGCTACGCGCAGCAACGGCAGATTGCCGCCGGGAAGGCTACATCCGCCGACGCCATTCCTGGCGGCTCAGTCGATTACGACAACTTCCTGTTCAACGCCGGTCTGCTGATGCACATCACCGAACGCCAGCAGGCATGGCTCAACTTCTCCCAGGGCGTGGAGCTGCCGGACCCGGGTAAATACTATGGTCGCGGCATCTATGGTGCTGCAGTGAACGGCCATCTTCCTCTAACAAAGAGTGTGAACGTCAGCGACAGCAAGCTGGAAGGCGTGAAAGTCGATTCTTATGAGCTGGGCTGGCGCTTTACTGGCAATAATCTGCGTACCCAAATCGCGGCCTACTATTCGATTTCTGATAAGAGCGTGGTGGCGAATAAAGATCTGACCATCAGCGTGGTGGACGACAAACGCCGTATTTACGGCGTGGAAGGTGCGGTGGACTACCTGATTCCTGATACTGACTGGAGTACCGGAGTGAACTTCAACGTGCTGAAAACTGAGTCGAAAGTGAACGGTACCTGGCAGAAATACGATGTGAAGACAGCAAGCCCATCAAAAGCGACAGCCTACATTGGCTGGGCACCGGACCCGTGGAGTCTGCGCGTGCAGAGCACCACCTCCTTTGACGTGAGCGACGCGCAGGGCTACAAGGTCGATGGCTATACCACCGTGGATCTGCTCGGCAGTTATCAGCTTCCGGTGGGTACACTCAGCTTCAGCATTGAAAACCTCTTCGACCGTGACTACACCACTGTCTGGGGGCAGCGTGCACCACTGTACTACAGCCCGGGTTACGGCCCAGCGTCACTGTACGACTACAAAGGCAGGGGCCGAACCTTTGGTCTGAACTACTCTGTGCTGTTCTGACCGGTATTCCTTTACAACAAAGGTACGCTGATATCAACATGGCCGCTGACAGCCAAGTTGATATCATATAATACACGACATAATCTGTAGTCAGGGAGGATAGACTCTTTACTGACTACAGATTATGTCGTGTTCCGTGCTCATTTCCTCAAAAAAATACAAGAAAAGAATTAGTATTCTAACAAAAAGTGAAATAAATTGTATCAAACTCCCTCTTTTAATCCTGTTGAGTAAATCAGCTTTTGCAATAGGATTGAAAGAGTGTAAGTGGAATCTCTTCCGGATACTCGTTACCACCGTGGCTAGAATATCTACGGCTGCGGGCCAGTAATAGATTAAGTGATAACAGCTGTCTGGAAATGTAGGGGCGTATCCACTAATCATAATCATTGTGAGATAAATATTACGGGGCATTTTATAATGAATAAAATATACTCTCTAAAATATTGTCATATTACCAATACCATGAAGGTGATGCTGCCAACTTACTGATTTAGTGTATGATGGTGTTTTTGAGGTGCTCCAGTGGCTTCTGTTTCTATCAGCTGTCCCTCCTGTTCAGCTA
>NZ_KE137318.1:0-507 GCF_000408845.1 Escherichia sp. KTE172
GTGCAGTTGCGTGCCTGGTTACTCCAGTTCCTGAAGGCAGAGGTGACACGACAGGCTGATGTGACGCGCATACTGCCGCTGATTAACGAGCTGGAGGCGCTGCCAGGACAGTGATTGTATCGTCCGCTCGCCGCAGCCCCAGCGACCGAGCGTTAGCGAGCGAGTGGGCGAGGAAGCGGAAGTGAATCCGTCGCCAGGTTGAGCACATACGCACGGTTTTTCGGTAGGTGATATGCGCTGAACCCGCATGAATACTGGATTTCCACAGGGTTGGAAGGGGAGTATTCGGAACTTGCAATTCTGCTTTCTTGCAACACATTGTTTTTATTGGTTTTTTGTTTTCAGCGCCCCAAGTTATCCACAGGCTCGCCGTTAAGTTTTTAGATCTTGTTTTTAAGATCTTGTTTTTAATACTTGTTTTAGGGTCAAAATTCATTAATAAAATCAATATGTTATAGAGGTATATGTGGAGGAATTTAAGGTAAAGGTGGAGGAATTTAAGGTGTT
>NZ_KE137318.1:3602-4133 GCF_000408845.1 Escherichia sp. KTE172
AGAATCACAGCTTCAGCCACACCGCTTTTGCGGGTGTAGTCGTGAGTCAGTCCGGTACGCTCATCAAGCATCAGTGAACCGGAACGATAGGCAGCAGAAGCAACGGCGCTGTAGCCGCTGTTTCTGGAGATGATTTTCATGCTGAGATGATAAATCGCCATTTCTGCCGTAATGCCTTTTTGTGGTTTTCTTTCAGCCCCGCAGGGCGCACACAATCGAAACGGAGTGGAGATTGTATAAGTGCGCACTTCGTGATTTTCCGTGCATTATGCCAGCTCAGTTTTTAAACTACCAGTGACGCGCTAAAATGCGATTTTTCATCGCGCACGGAGTTACATCATGAGCAGAACACTCGAACAGAAGATTGCTGATGCTGAGGCGAGATTACAGCGCCTGAAGGCGAAGAGCCGGAGCCTGGACACAGCGCAGAAGGTTGTTGTGGGTGCAGCATTGCTGGCAAAGGTCAGAAAGCCGGAGGAGGTGCAGTTGCGTGCCTGGTTACTCCAGTTCCTGAAGGCAGAGGTGACACGA
>NZ_KE137318.1:10078-10879 GCF_000408845.1 Escherichia sp. KTE172
GTGGAGGAATTTAAGGTAAAGGTGGAGGAATTTAAGGTGTTATTCACAGAAATGTGAGGATATAAAAAAAAATATTCCACATTTCTTATTTGTGGGGCACATTAAAGCATCACCACATTTGAACGGGATCTTTGTATGTCGGACTTGATTGCCTACAAGTCGAATGCTTTGGTTGAGGCCAGCTACAAGTTGACCCTACAGGAACAACGTTTTCTGTTGCTGTGTATCAGTCGATTGAAATCTGGTGCTGATGCTGAATTGCAAAAGACAATGACCATTACCGCTGCGGAATATTTTGATTCATTCCCTGACATGGGGCGGAAAAATGCCGAGGTTCAGTTACAGGAAGCGATCGATCGTTTATGGGACAGGTCGATCATTCTCAAGAATGACGAGAAGCGTGAGGAGTTCCGCTGGATCCAGTATCGGGCACAGTACGCTAAAGGTGAGGCCAAGGCTCGAATAACCTTTTCTGACGCGGTAATGCCTTATCTGACGCAACTGAAGGGGCAATTCACGCGCGTTGTTATAAAAAACATATCAGGTTTATCAAGTAGTTACAGTATAAGAATATACGAGTTCCTCCAGCAATTCCGCAGTACGGGAGAGAGAATTATTGCTCTTAATGACTTTCGTTCAATGTTAGGGATTGAAAATAAATACAAACAATTCAGAGACTTAAATAAAATACTAATAAAACCCTGTGTTGACGAACTGAACAAAAAAAGCGACCTGGCTGTAACGGTTGAGACGATCAAAAAGGGGCGCACGGTTGTAGCCCTGCATTTTCGCTTCAAGGAA
>NZ_KE137319.1:0-1321 GCF_000408845.1 Escherichia sp. KTE172
TTCCTTGAAGCGAAAATGCAGGGCTACAACCGTGCGCCCCTTTTTGATCGTCTCAACCGTTACAGCCAGGTCGCTTTTTTTGTTCAGTTCGTCAATGCAGGGTCTTAATAATTGCTGGTTAAGTGATTTATATGTTTGATATTTATGCTCTATATCAAGCATTGAGCGGAAATCATCGAGAGCGATAATACGTTCGCCAGTACTGCGGAACTGCTGGAGGAGTTCGTATATCCTTATACTGTAACTTCTTGATAATCTAGATATATTCTTGATTACAACTCTAGTAAATTGCCCTTGTAGTTGTGTCAAATAAGGCATTACTGCGTCAGAAAATGTTATTTGTGCTCTGGCCTCGCCTTTAGCGTACTGTGCCCGATACTGGATCCAGCGGAACTCCTCACGTTTCTCGTCATCCTTGAGAATGATTGACCTGTCCCACAAACGATCAATTGCTTCCTGTAACTGAACCTCGGCATTTTTCCGCCCCATGTCAGGGAATGAATCGAAATATTCCGCAGCTGTAATGGTCATTGTCTTTTGCAATTTTGGAGATTCTGCATCAGCCCCAGACTTCAATCGACCGATGCAAAGTAACAAAAATCGCTGTTCCTGTAGGGTCAATTTATAACTGGCTTCAACCAGCGCATTGGATTTATAGGCAATTAGATCCGACATAGAGCATCCCTCCCCAAAAGGTAATGAATAAAAGATAAACATACCCTCAACGAAAGGCAATGCCTTTTTATTTTAATATCCCTTTTTCTGTGAATATTACCTTAAATCATATTGCCTTTACCTTAAATTCCCCCACCTAAACACCTTAAATCATATTACCTTTACCTTAAATCACATTACCTATAGCATTGTAACATTTTGTTTTCTATAAGGAATTTTGGCGCTAAAACAAGTATTAAAAACAAGATCTTAAAAACAAGATCTAAAAACTTAACGACGAGCCTGTGGATAACTTGGAGTGCTGAAAACAAAAAACCAATAAAAACAATGCGTTGCAAAAAAGCAGAATTGCAAGTTCCGAATACACCCCCTCCAACCCTGTGGAAATCCAGTATTCATGCGGGTTCAGCGCATATCACCTCCCGAAAAACCGTGCGTATGTGCTCAATCAGGCGACGGATTCACTTCCGCTTCCTCGCCCACTCGCTCGCTAACGCTCGGTCGCTGGGACTGCGGCGAGCGGACGATACAATCACTGTCCTGGCAGCGCTTCCAGCTCGTTAATCAGCGGCAGTATGCGCGTCACATCAGCCTGTCGTGTCACCTCTGCCTTCAGGAACTGGAGTAACCAGGCACGCAACTGCAC
>NZ_KE137320.1:0-7956 GCF_000408845.1 Escherichia sp. KTE172
CGCTTTCTCATAGCTCACGCTGTAGGTATCTCGGCTCGGTGTAGGTCGTTCGCTCCAAGCTGGGCTGTGTGCACGAACCCCCCGTTCAGCCCGACCGCTGCGCCTTATCCGGTAACTATCGTCTTGAGTCCAACCCGGTAAGACACGACAAAGCGCCACTGGCAGCAGCCACTGGTAACTGGACAAGGTGGATTGAGATATTAAGAGTTCTTGAAGTGGTGGCCTAACTGCGGCTACACTAGAAGGACAGTATTTGGTATCTGTGCTCCACCAAGCCAGTTACCCGGTTAAGCAGTCCCCAACTGACTTAACCTTCGACTAAACCGCCTCCCCAGGCGGTTTTTTCGTTTACTGGCAGCAGATTACGCGCAGAAAAAAAGGATCTCAAGAAGATCCTTTGATCTTTTTGAGATCCGCCCACTCCTGGAACCTACAACACATGTGTAAAACGTCAATGGAGGGGGCTATTATCGGACTGCAACACATTTCGTACAGCCTTTACACTCGGTGAATTAGCGGCCCTAGATGCATCCACTCATTCAACCAACTCAATTCTCTTCTCTTAGAGTGGGAAAATTTTGTTTTCCTTGCAGCCCCTACCCGTAAAAACTGGCTGCAAAAACCTTGTATTACTAATGGATCCTATAACCATTAAAAAACTTGATTACTATCTCATTTATAGAATTAGGCATATTGACACAAGCACAAATTTAACAATACCATAACAAATGATAACTATTCTCATCTACATTCAAATATATAATTGGGGGTGTTATGCTACAACATAAGATGAACAGCAGTTCTTATGCAAAAGTTCATAATGTTAGCTCATTAGAAGATATCATGAGTTATCACAATGATGATGTTCTTCTAAAATTTCGTAAAGAATGGAATGTAACACCAGAAGAAGCTGATGATATCTTTAATGAAACAAAGAAATTCATCTGGCTAGCCTCAACATGCCTAACGGAATGCTACAATATAAAAGTTCACGAGCAATTACAAATTATAGATGAAATGTGGCATACGTTTATTCAATTTACAGATGCTTATACCAGCTTTTGTGAAAAATATCTTGGTGCTTACCTCCACCATTATCCAAATACAAATGACATGCTAAAAAATGAGATAAGGCATGTTAATGAGCATGGTATAACATTCCAAGAATATCGTTTTAACGAATATAAAAATCAAATTGAAAAAATCGCTTTTTACCTAGGTCATGAAACTGTCGCAAAGTGGTATGGTGATTATGCTGTAAGATACAGCATAAAGAACATTAATACTATAAGAATTCCAAAAGAATCCATATCCAGTGATTCTTACATCGAAAAAGTAAAGAGTATCACTCACCTTCCAGCCGCAGAATTTGTAAAAATAATAATGCGAAAAGATGTTTGGAATGATAATGGTTCTGTTTGTGGTTGCAGCGGTAAAGGATGTGGCGCTGGGTGCTCATGTAATTCTAGATAACATAAAGCCCGTAATATACGGGCTTTAAGGATTATAAATTGAATTTTATTGAAAAGTACATCATCACATTTAATAAATGTAATTTGTTTTTTATTATATTATTATCAACTATAAGTAGTTTTCTTTTCGTTCTATTCGGATATTTAATAAAAACAGTTATTGACAATAAAGATTCAATAGGAGAAATAAACTCATTATTAATATTTATAGCATGTTTCTTATCAATTAGATTCCTTATGCCTGCTGGATATAGCATATCGGAATACTTGACTCAAAAAACAAATATAGAATTATCTGTAAAGCTTAGAGAGCAAGTTATTGATAATATACAAAATTCTCACCAAGAGCATTTTTTAAAGAAAAATAAAGGAGAACTAAATAAGGTTATAGAAAGCATGCTTTCTTCTGCATCATCATTATTTTATACAATATGTTCTGATGTAGTACCATTATTAATACAAATGATTGGAATAATCATAACAATTTGTATAAGTGTTAATACATTAATAGCCATTGAGTTTATAATAATAATGGCAATCTATATAATATTTGTCATAAAAATGACACAACGTAGATTTCCAATGATGAAATCAGTTGCACTTAGCTCCAAATTCGCATCTGGAAGAATGTTTGATATGATGCACATGTATCCTATGGATAAAGCTTTCCATACCACGGATAAAAGTCGTAAACGAGTAATTCAAGCTGTAAATACACATTCAGAAAAACAAAGAAAAGTAAATAATGAATTTTTCCTGTTTGGTATCAGCTCCGCTTTTCTTTCAGTCATTTTTAGTAGTCTGATTATCCTATCAGCATACTGGATGTTTCTTCATGGTAGAGCAAGCCGTGGTAGTATTATTATGCTTGCCACTTTTTTATTCCAAGTTTTTCTCCCATTAAATCGCATTGGTTATCTATTTAGACAAATAAAAATGGCAAGAACAGAAATTGATTTATACTGTGCCGAAATAAACGACATAAAAAAAACAAATTACACAGACAAGCAATATCTTCATGTAAAAGACAATATTTGCAATATTGAAATATACAACAAATCATTCAACCATAAATTAATATTAACAAAAGGCGTTGTTACCTTTATAACCGGTGAGAATGGTTCGGGAAAAACAACTATTGCAAAAATTCTCTCTGGCAATATAACAACAGAAGAAAACACAATAAAAATCAATGGGATACAACAAGAAAAAGCAAATTCTCCTTTTGTTAATGTCTTATACGTTCCTCAAGATCTAGATCTCATGCCTGGAACTATAGAGGAAAATATATTACATTATTCCGGCATTAATAATTTAAATACAATTAAAAAGCTGCTACACAGATTTAAGTTCGACAAACCACTAGATTATGAGATCAAAGGTTACGGACATAATTTATCTGGTGGACAAAAACAAAAATTAGGAGTATCTCTTACATCTGGAAAAAACGTAGACTTGATTATTTTCGATGAACCGACAAAAGGGTTTGATTCACTTGGTATAAAAATAATCAGTGATTATATAAAAGAGGAAAACAAGGAAAAGCATATCATTGTTATATCTCATGATGAACAACTTATAAATAATATACCTAAAGCACAGATTATAGATATCACAAAACATGAGGTTTAAAAATGAATAATCTTATAAAAAAGGAAATCATAGAAAAATTTAAGAAATATAATTTCCAGAAATATCCGTTTGTATTCACGGATGTTAATTATAAAAACTTAATCAACTGGAATGATCTTAATAAATTGCTTGAAAAAGATATATTGCACTATCCTAGAGTTAGAATGGCAAATGACAACTTTCCCGAAATTAGGGGGTATAAAGGATTTATAAGATACACATATAGCCAAACAGGCGATAGAACACCACATATAAATCGCCATCAGCTATATAAATGCTTACGTGATGGCGCAACCCTTATAGTAGATCGATGCCAGTCATTCTTTGAATCTGTAGATGAAAGCAGACTATGGTTATCTAAAGAGTTAGAATGTACATGTAGTGCTAATCTATATGCTGCATTTACAGCAACACCAAGCTTTGGGCTTCATTTTGACAATCATGATGTAATAGCTGTTCAAATTGAGGGAATAAAAAAATGGAAAGTTTACAACCCTACCTATTCATACCCTCTCGAAGATGAAAGAAGCTTCGATTATCTACCACCTAATACCTCCCCAGATTATGAGTTTGATATAACCCCAGGTCAGGCCATATATCTTCCTGCTGGATACTGGCACAATGTTACGACTCAGAGCAAACACTCTCTTCATATATCTTTTACAGTTATAAGACCTCGTCGATTAGAACTATTTAAAACATTATTTGATGAATTAAAAAACAATCCATATATGCGGGAACCTATAGAGCATGGTGATTCATTATCTGATAAAGAAAAAATAAAAACTATAATAACTAATGCTATAAATAGTTTTGATATTCAGTTTGCAGAAAACATGCTTAAAGCTCAAAGCAGAACTTATCGCTATAAAAAAATAAAACTTGAACATATATAACCATTAATCTAAGGGGGCTTCCCCTTAGATTTTTTCATACGATATAAACTGCATTTTCCATCCACCATTAACCTTTATCCAATTCTCAATAAAAGCCATTAATATATTTCCATCATTTTGCTTTATTTCAGCTTTCCCTGAAACACAAGCAATGCCTTTAAACTCACGCATTACGACATCATATTCATATCTTTCTATGCTAGGTAAAATCCTCGCTGGACGCATATCAATCTTTCGTAACTGATGTTTTTTATAGATAACTTTTTGACCATTTGTTGAAATAAACCAATCAGCTTCCAAGTAATCTAGCATTTCAGTATTACCTGAATAAAATGCATTATACCATTCTTTTCTTATTAGATTTAAGTCTGATTTAAAATTAGTCACACTACCTTCCTCATATCTAATTCCTCCTCTAATCTATCCCCAACATTCCTTACTGATTTTATAGCATCATCAATAGCCACATTATATATGACTGGGATTACTCTTTTAAGAATCTCATCAAGTAATTCCTCTGATTCAAACTGTCCAAGGCATATATCATGTTCATCTCTGATTTTTTGTGAAATAAATTCAGCTAGTCCTTTATATATGTTTTTTTCAATATCAGAAATTTTCATTCTTTATGAAGCCTCACAAATAAATTAATAATATAACATTTTTCCTATCATAGGAAAATTACAACTCAACCATACTGCAACCTGGAATTTCCCAAGCAAGCATATTTAAATAAGTGCAGGATACCACCTCAAATCATTCTCTAAGGAACAAGATAATTTACCATAATCCCTTATTGTACGCACCGCTGAAACGCGTTCGGCGCGATCACGGCAGCAGACAGGTAAAAATGGCAACAAACCACCCGAAAAACTGCCGCGATCGCACCCGGTAAATTTTAACCACATGCATAGCTATGCAGCCATGTGAATCACGCAGGAATTGCCAGCCAGAGACAGCTGAAACGGATTTTTTTCATGCTTTCGGAAGCGAAGAAGACGGGGACCGGAGCGGGAAAACAGAAGTTCAGGGGAATGAGCGCGATCTGGCAATAGAGGCAAAACACAGCAACAAAAGACACACCAGAATCGCGCCCGTATGCGTTTTAACGCGTTCCTGTGTTTTCAGCAAGGTCTGACTGAAGCGCGTTCCCGGTGCCCCCGAACCAACCATTATCCCAAAAAATGCACCGGAAACGCGCTGACAACATTTTAGCCTGTCTCTGATTACCATCCCAGCGAAGGGCCATCCTGTGTCCGTTCCTGTATTTCCAGCTGGCGCTCACGCTCCAGGGATAACTCATGTTCGCGTTCCTGTATCAGCCGTTCATCCCTTATCTCCTGTTCTCGCTGTATAACTGGCTCAAGCGTTCTGTCTGCTCGCTCAAGTGCTGCACCTGCTGACTCAACTGCATGACCCGCTCGTTCAGCATCGCGTTGTCCCGTTGCGTAAGCGAAAACATTTTCTGCAATTCCACGAAGGCGCTCTCCCATTCGTTCAGCCGCTGCATATAGTCCTGTTGCAGTTGCTCTAAGGCGTTCAGCAAATGTCTTTCCAGCTCCGTCACTCTGTGTCACTCCGTCAGTTGTACCCAGTCCTTCCCCTGATAGGGAATCACCGTTGCCGATTTCCCCTGAGGGATAACCAGAAATTTCCTTCTCCCGTCCTGCACAAACTCCACGCCCCATGTCTTCGCGTTCAGTTTCTGCAATGTTTCTTCCTGTATCCTGATTTCTTCCAGGTTCGCCTGTATCATCCCGCCAAGATACCAGAGCGTCCCGCCACTCACGGTAAACAGGAAAAGGACCATCCCCAGTAACATCATGCCCGTATTCCCTGCCAGCTTTAACACGTCCTTCCTGTGCTGCATCATCGCCTCTTTCACCCCTTCCCGGTGTTTTTTCAGTGATTCCTCTGTCGAAGCTGTGAACAGGGCTATAGCGTCTTTGATTTTCGTCTCGTTTGATGTCACAGCCTTGCTTACAGATTTTTCGAGCTTGCTGAACTCGTCGTTCAGCATTGTCTCTGTAGATTCGGCTCTCTCTTTCAGCTTTTTCTCGAACTCCGCGCCCGTCTGTAAAAGATTGCTCATAAAATGCTCCTTTCAGCCTGATATTCTTCCCACCGTTCGGGTCTGCAATGCTGATACTGCTTCGCATCACCCTGACCACTTCAAGCCCTGCCTCTGTGAGCGCCTGAATCACATCCTGACGGCCTTTTATCTCCCCGACATGATAAAGAGCGTCTATCCCGCGTGTGACGCTCTCTGCAAGCGCCTGTTTCGTTTCCGGCAGGTTATCAGGGAGAGTCAGTATCCGGCGGTTCTCCGGGGCGTTGGGGTCATGCAGCCCGTAATGGTGATTCACCAGCGTCTGCCAGGCATCAATTCTCGGCCTGTCTGCCCGGTCGTAGTACGGCTGGAGGCGTTTTCCGGTCTGTAGCTCCATGTTCGGAATGACAAAATTCAGCTCAAGCCGTCCCTTGTCCTGGTGCTCCACCCACAGGATGCTGTACTGATTCTTTTCGAGACCGGGCATCAGTACACGCTCAAAGCTCGCCATCACCTTTTCACGTCCTCCCGGCGGCAGCTCCTTCTCCGCGAACGACAGAACACCTGACGTGTATTTCTTCGCAAATGGCGTGGCATCGATGAGTTCCCGGACTTCTTCCGGATTACCCTGAAGCACCGTTGCCCCTTCCCGGTTTCGCTCCCTTCCCAGCAGGTAATCAACCGGACCACTGCCACCGCCTTTTCCCCTGGCATGAAATTTAACAATCATCCCGCGCGCCCTGTTCCCTGACGGCCAGACGCAGCCGACGCAGCTCCTCCCCGATGGCCATCAGCGCAGCCAACACCTGAACCCGATCACCGGAAGACCACTGCCCGCTGTTCACCTTCCTCGCTGTCTGATTCAGGTTATTCCCGATGGCGGCCAGCTGACGCAGTAACGGCGGTGCCAGTGTCGGCAGCTTCCCGGAGCGTGCAACCGGCTCACCCAGGCAGACCCGCCGCATCCATACCGCCAGCTGTTTACCCTCACAGCGTTCCAGTAACCGGGCATGTTCATCATCAGTAACCCGTATGGTGAGCATCCTCTCGCGTTTCATCGGTATCATTACCCCATAAAACAGAAATCCCCCTTACACGGAGGCATCAGTGACTAAACAGGAAAAAACCGCCCTTAACATGGCCCGTTTTATCAGAAGCCAGACATTAACGCTGCTGGAGAAACTCAACGAACTGGACGCAGATGAACAGGCCGATATTTGTGAATCACTTCACGACCACGCCGACGAGCTTTACCGCAGCTGCCTCGCACGCTTCGGGGATGACGGTGAAAACCTCTGACACATACAGCTCCCGGAGACGGTAACAGCTTGTCTGTGAGCGGATGCCGGGAGCAGACAAGCCCCTCAGGGCGCGTCAGGGGGTTTCGGGGCGAAGCCCTGAACCAGTCACGTAGCGATAGCGGAGTGTATACTGGCTTAACTATGCGGCATCAGTACGAATTGTATGGAAAGCGCACCATGTCCGATGTGAAATGCCGCACAGATGCGTAAGGAGAAAATGCACGTTCCGGCGCTCTTCCGCTTCCTCGCTCACTGACTCGCTACACTCGGTCGTTCGGCTGCGGCGAGCGGTGTCTGCTCACTCAAAAGCGGAGATGCGGTTATCCACAGAATCAGGGGATAACGCCAAAAGAAACATGTGAGCAAAAAACGAGAACCAGGAAAAGGCTGCGCCGTTGGCGTTTTTCCATAGGCTCCGCCCCCCTGACGAGCATCATAAAAATCGACGCTCAAGTCAGAGGTGGCGAAACCCGACAGGACTATAAAGATACCAGGCGTTTCCCCCTGGAAGCTCCCTCGTGCGCTCTCCTGTTCCGACCCTGCCGCTTACCGGATACCTGTCCGCCTTTCTCCCTTCGGGAAGCGTGGCGCTTTCTCATAGCTCA
>NZ_KE137321.1:0-4810 GCF_000408845.1 Escherichia sp. KTE172
GACTCAAGACGATAGTTACCGGATAAGGCGCAGCAGTCGGGCTGAACGGGGGGTTCGTGCACACAGCCCAGCTTGGAGCGAACGACCTACACCGAACTGAGATACCAACAGCGTGAGCTATGAGAAAGCGCCACGCTTCCCGAAGGGAGAAAGGCGGACAGGTATCCGGTAAGCGGCAGGGTCGGAACAGGAGAGCGCACGAGGGAGCCACCAGGGGGAAACGTCTGGTATCTTTAAGTCCTGTCGGGTTTCGCCACCTCTGACTTGAGCGTCGATTTCTGTGATGCTCGTCAGGGGGGCGGAGCCTATGGAAAAACGCCTGCGGCGCGGCCTTCTTCCTGTTCTTGGTCTTTTGCTCACATGTTCTTTCCGGCCTTATCCCCTGATTCTGTGGATAACCGTGCTGCCGTTTTTGTGTAAGTCAGTACCGCTCGCCGCAGCCGAACGACCGAGCGTAGCGAGTCAGTGAGCGAGGAAGCGGAAAAGCGCCTGGACGCGCATTTTCTCCTTACGCATCTGTGCGGAATTTCACACCCGGCATGGGGCACTTTTCATACAATTCGCACTGATGCCGCATAGTTAAGCCAGTATACACTCCGCTATCGCTACGTGACTGGGTCAGGGCTTCGCCCCGACACCCGCTGACGCGCCCTGGCGGGCTTGTCTGCTGCCGAAAACGCTCGCGGACAAGCCGTGAGCGCCTCCGTCAGCTTCGTTATGTTCCTGTTTCACTTTCGGTCTCAAAGCGAACCTGGATGCTGTTCTGGAGTTCTTCCGCGAGTTCGTGCAGTCGTTCGCACATGGCCGCCTGTTCGTCGGCATCCAGAGCATCCAGTTTTTCAAGCAGTGTCAGGCTCTGGCTTTTGATAAATCGCGCCATATTCAGCGCAGTTTGTTGCTGTTTGTTCACCTTCCGTTGTTCTCCGTCAGTACCGGGTGTCGGGTGGACCCTGACCAGGTGGTAATTGTAAGACGTTGCGGGCGACGGTATTACAATTGCACATCCTGTCCTGTTTTTTTAGGACGTATCATGGCACAGCATATCAACTGATAAATAATCCCTGTGCAGTGCAGCCGCTGTTGCATAAAATTTCGCTCTGCGTCGAGTGTTTCTTAATCAATAATTCCGCTGATACTCCGGAAAAACGCGAGTCTGTTCTCATGCCTGAAATGCCCACACCCCACGCAAAAACAAGTTTTTGCTGATTTTTCTTTATAAATAGAGAGTTATGACAAATTAGTTCTTCTTGCTCTCTTTGTGATATTTAAAAAAGCGGTGTCGGCGCGGTGTTGTAGCTGCGCCAACACCGCTTTTTAGGGGTGGTACTGACTATTTTCATAAAAAACATCATCTTATATTAGGGGTGCTGCTAGCGGCGCGGTGTGTTTTTTTACAGGACACCCCTGGGGGCGCTGCTAGGGGTGTCTGTTCAGATATGTAGCAATGAGTCAGGGATTCACGAACTGAAAATGTCCGAAAATGTGTCTCATGGGCACTGTATGCGCCCAAACCGATCGTCATTCACTTTCATGCATAGCTATGCAGTGAGCTGAAAGCGATCCTGACGCATTTTTCCGGTTTACCCCGGGGAGAACATCTCTTTTTGCGGTGTTCGCGGCAGAATCGCTTTCAGCGCGTTTTAGCGGTGCGCGCAATGCGACGTTATGGTAAATGACGCTGAAAAATGATCTTTTACGCTCATCGTTTATGAGCAACAGATGTCCTAATCATGGATTTGAACTATAACCGCCGCTGAATTGATCGCATGAGGTGTTATGAAAACGGTGATATAAGTAAACTTTTTCTTGACTTCCTACTTATTATCCTATAAAATAAATCCTTAGGATTTATTTTATAGGATATCAAAAATATAAAAATGGCAAATGCTTGTTTGTTATTATTTTTTTCTTGACAATCAATCTCTAATAGAATATACGTCCTTAGGACGTATATTCTATTAGAGACTAAACCGAAAAGGTTGAATATGTATCTTATCGAAGAAGCGCTAACGTCTTGGTTGTTGAATGAATATAAAAAACCAGTCATAACCAAAGAAGAAATCTCTTTGCAGATTTACCTTTTTTATTTAAAAAAAGAATATAATGGTGAGAGGATATATCAAATTAGAAAGAACAAAGCAGGACCTAATGAATTTGAAAAAAATATATTAAAATTATTAAAGTCAGGGGTTTTATCAAGAGTTGAAAGTAACGATAAGCATCATGCTTACCCCCATTTAATTGGCGGTTTCTATGAGGTCTTTTTTGTTAAAGGTAACGATGGTTCTCCGGAAAATGATATAGTGTGCTCTACGTATCCATATGGATACTTATCCTATTTATCCGCTATGGATTGGCATAACATCACAGATAAAATACCCAAGATAATCCACTTTACGACATGTCGTTCCGAACAGTGGAAGAATAAGTTCTATCATGATTTTCAAAAGGATAATCCTGATATAGACGAAGCCAAACAATTCATGCCTAGATTTCCAAGAAATTCTGAGGTCAATGGAATAAAAATTATCGTTACACAAGAAACAAATTATGTTGAGCCAATGAAGGCTCGTAATTCCCCTGTCAGGGTATCATCTATCGGTAAGACCTTTATGGATATGACCAGGCGGCCTGATTACTGTGGTGGTGAGGAGCATGTATTGGAATCATTTATTGAGCACGGTAAAAAATATGCACCTCTGATTATAAAGGAAGTCGATAAGCTTGGCCGTCATATTGACAAGGTAAGGGTTGGATTCATTTTGGATAGAATTATTGGGGTTAATAATAAAAAAATAAGCGAATGGAAACAAGAGGCGGGTAAATACAGAGGTAGTTCGAAAGTGCTATCTCCAAAGAGTCCATTCTCACCTTACTTTGATGAAGAATGGTTTATTTCTATTAATGTTGATATGGTTAAGTCTTATGGAAAAAGAAATTAATAATTGGATCGAAGAGTCTGGTGGGAAGTACAGGTTGATGCGCCAGGCTGTACATATAATACTTAAATCTATTTCTATAGAGGAGAGTTTGAATGAAATGATGGTTATGAAGGGAGGGACTCTTCTTGGTGTTAAGCATGGTAGTGATAGATACACAAAGGATATTGATTTTTCTACCGAAAAAAAACTTTCTGAAATTGACTTGGGGGATTTTTTCAATAGGTTTAATGACTCAATGGATGTTGCTGAGGCTGAATTGGGATATGGTATTAAATGTAAAGTTCAATCTCATAAAATTCAACCTAATGCACAAGGAACATTTCCAACTGTACAGATAAATATAGCCTTTTGCGATCGTTCTAATGCGTCTGCAATGAAAAGGCTTGAATCTAATCAATCACCTTCAGTGATAAATATCGATTTTAGCTTTAACGAAAAAACGTATGATTTTGACTTTTTATCATTAGATGGTGATGATGACAATGATAGCGTAAAGACCTACAGCTTAACTGATTTGATGGCTGAAAAATATCGATCCGTTTTGCAACAAAAAGTTAGAGAGAGAAATCGAGAGCAAGATATATATGATATCAATTATCTTTTAGGTAAATATGAGTTTTCTCGGCAAGATAAGTATAAAATACTGGAGTCTCTTTTAAAAAAGAGTGAAGGTAAACAATTGGATAATCTCTTAAACGTTAAAGGTATAAGGGATGTAGAAATTATCGAGCGTTCCAGTCAGCGATATCAGGATTTATCATCCACCGTTAAATCATTACCTCTTTTTGAAGATGCTTATGAAAAAGTTGCCTGTTTCTATGAAAGTCTTCCGTGGGATATATTCAAATGATAGCGTTCAGTTTTAGTGATATTGGTAACAGATGTGAAAACTTAGACTTATTATCTACGATAAATTGTCAAAATGATGTGTTTGGAATGGTTATTATGGATGGGTATTCCTGCTCTGAGTGGAATATGAAAATTCTCTCTGGTAGGTTAGATAAGTGCGTGTTTTCTGGTGATCTGAATAAAGATATTATTGAACCATGCAAGTCAGTTCCTGTTAAGGCTGCAGTATGTTTCCTTTTTAAAAATAATACGCACCTCCATATATATAATGCAGGAGATTGCCGTGTATATAACAAAAGTGGAGTCCTTCTAACAGAGGATAACTCGGTTGCCTGGAAAAGATTAAAGGAAAATGGAATCGATAATAAAAATATACCTCACCTCGTTTGTTATTGCCCAGACAGAAATTATCTAACATCATTTGTTGATTTCTGCTCTGATGAGATAATTTTCAATCATTCAGTTTTTGATTTAAATGATGAAAACAAAGAGGTTATTTTATGTACTGATGGGTTTTGGGAGCATTTTAATGATGGTACTGTTATTGACCTCATGAAAGATAACCCAGAATCTAACTTGGCTAAATTTACTAAAAATATCCCGGGTAACGCAGAGAATCATACGGTTTGCTACGTTAGATTCCCTTCTTGATTTCGTGTTTTTTGAAGAAGCTATTGAGATCTTCGTGTCATATAGATAATCTCTTTTCTGTAAAAGAAAAAAACCGCCTTTGCGGGGCGGTTTTCTCTTAGGTTCAAAGAGTTTGCGGCTCGAAGAACCAAGGTAACTGGCTTGGAGGAGCGCAGTCACCAAAACCTGTTCTTTCAGTTTAGCCTTAACTGGCGCATGACTTCAAGACTAACTCCTCTAAATCAGTTACCAGTGGCTGCTGCCAGTGGCGTTAAGGCGTGTCTTACCGGGTTGGACTCAAGACGATAGTTACCGGATAAGGCGCAGCAGTCGGGCTGAACGGGGGGTTCGTGCACACAGCCCAGCTTGGAGCGAACGACCTACACCGA
>NZ_KE137322.1:0-1647 GCF_000408845.1 Escherichia sp. KTE172
GACTCATCCCCGAAAGAACAACAGCGGAATCACCGACAACATGCGAGAGGTGGCACCGCTCGCCGCAGCCCCAGCGACCGAACGTTAGTGAGCGAGTGGGCGAGGAAGCGGAAGAGAACTGGAAACCACATTGAGCACGTACGCACTGATACGGGGTGTCGGGGCGAAGCCCTGACCAGATGGCAAACGGAATATCGTCGCGGGTGACGGTATTACATTTGCACATCCTGTCCCGATTTCTGCGGGGGTTAACGGTGAACGGACGGCAAAAAACGTGCAGGAGCTGTTGAACGTGAAAACCACGAAATCTGGCAAAAATCACGGCTGGCGAGGCTTGCAGAGGAGTAAGCCAGTATACACTCCGCTATCGCTACGTGACTGGGTCAGGGCTTCGCCCCGACACCCCCAAAGGGCGTTGCGTTGCGCGCAACACCCTTGCCTAGAATAGATCTTTTACGCTGATTTGTAAGTTGTTGTTTTTTTAGTGTGTTTTTTGTTTACCTGTCGCATCCAGGGTGACACAACGTTGTCGCATCCTGGATGCGACAACACGCAACAAGGTGTTGCACAGATGTGTCATGATGGCTTAGATTTGAACCAACGTTAGTGCATGGGATTTTTAGAGGGAAAAAATCATGTTTATTGATTCAGAAAAACGACTGAAACAACTTTCAGATGAGGCAAAGAAAAACACCGAGGATCTCGAAGAAGCAAAGAAGAATTCAAGGTTTACACAGGTATCCCCAAAAGGTTGGGAACGCGTTCGAGAGCTGCTGAAGGATAGCCAAGGCATATCAGCACTGAAGCTGTACTCATTTTTAGCGGAGCATATCGATCCTACGTGTGGCGCTGTCGTTGCGGATCAGCAATTCCTAGCTGAAAAACTTGGAGTTAGCAGAAGCACAATTATTCGTTGGCTCAATTACTTAGAATCAAAAAATGCATTAGTTAGAATCCCCGTTGCTGGTAAGGTTTGTGCGTATGCCCTCGATCCACATGAAGTCTGGAAGGGATACAACACTACGAAAAACCATGCAGCATTTGTCACTAAAACACTGGTCAACAAAGACGGTGATATTCAGCGCCGAATCATGGCCATGTTTTCAAATTGAGCCAGCGGCAGGCGGACAATCAGGGGCTACGTGTTAACGTTCTGACCATGATTGTCTATCCTGCATTGCTCTTTTGCCGCCTCAAAATCCCTTGCGTGTTTTTGCTCCCCGATCTCCAGAACGACCGAGCCGCCACGGTTCCGGCAGCGCCTTGAGCGCAACCGGAAACCGTCTGGGGAGAACCCCAGACCCCCATCGCTGTAACACCGACGGTCTACGACCACCTACCAACCGAGTGACTGCCTGTACCGTGCAAATGGGCTTTGCAGGGGGCTGGCGCGGTTCCTGGCGACCTGAAAGCCCCTGGCTAGGGGTATCGGCGCGCCTGACCTCCTGAAACGCTCTGTAAGCGTTTTTCGCGCCTTCCATGCCCTGACGGGCATTTAAACCCCGCCTCGTGCGTCTGAGAGCTTCTGAGCGCGTTTGAAGGGCTATCTGACGACTCATCCCCGAAAGAACAACAGCGGAATCACCGACAACATGCGAGAGGTGGCACCGCTCGCCGCAGCCCCAGCGACCGAACGTTAGTGAGCGA